>NZ_AUCJ01000003.1 GCF_000429705.1 Alteribacter aurantiacus DSM 18675 | reverse complement strand
GGGTGTATGCCTGGAAGAGCCGCAGTGAAAAGGCCCAAACGACTGTTTATCAAAAACACAGGTCTCTGCCAAGCCGCAAGGCGATGTATAGGGGCTGACACCTGCCCGGTGCTGGAAGGTTAAGAGGAGGGGTTATCCCTTACGGGAGAAGCTCTGAATTGAAGCCCCAGTAAACGGCGGCCGTAACTATAACGGTCCTAAGGTAGCGAAATTCCTTGTCGGGTAAGTTCCGACCCGCACGAAAGGTGCAACGATTTGGGCACTGTCTCAACGAGAGACCCGGTGAAATTATATTACCTGTGAAGATGCAGGTTACCCGCGACAGGACGGAAAGACCCCATGGAGCTTTACTGTAGCTTGATATTGGATTTTGGTACAGCTTGTACAGGATAGGTAGGAGCCTTGGAAGCCGGAGCGCCAGCTTCGGTGGAGGCATCGGTGGGATACTACCCTGGCTGTACTGACATTCTAACCCAGGACCGTGATCCGGTTCGGGGACAGTGTCAGGTGGGCAGTTTGACTGGGGCGGTCGCCTCCTAAAAAGTAACGGAGGCGCCCAAAGGTTCCCTCAGAATGGTTGGAAATCATTCGTAGAGTGCAAAGGCATAAGGGAGCTTGACTGCGAGACATACAGGTCGAGCAGGGACGAAAGTCGGGCTTAGTGATCCGGCGGCACCGCATGGAAGGGCCGTCGCTCAACGGATAAAAGCTACCCTGGGGATAACAGGCTTATCTCCCCCAAGAGTCCACATCGACGGGGAGGTTTGGCACCTCGATGTCGGCTCATCGCATCCTGGGGCTGAAGTAGGTCCCAAGGGTTGGGCTGTTCGCCCATTAAAGCGGTACGCGAGCTGGGTTCAGAACGTCGTGAGACAGTTCGGTCCCTATCCGTCGTGGGCGTAGGAAATTTGAGAGGAGCTGTCCTTAGTACGAGAGGACCGGGATGGACACACCGCTGGTGTACCAGTTGTTCTGCCAAGAGCATAGCTGGGTAGCTACGTGTGGAAGGGATAAGTGCTGAAAGCATCTAAGCATGAAGCCCCCCTCAAGATGAGATTTCCCATTACGTTAAGTAAGTAAGATCCCTCAGAGACGATGAGGTTGATAGGTCTCATGTGGAAGCGTGGCAACGCGTGGAGCTGAGAGATACTAATCGATCGAGGGCTTATCCAAAAATTGATGTTTGTTTAGTCTTCTAA
>NZ_AUCJ01000002.1 GCF_000429705.1 Alteribacter aurantiacus DSM 18675 | reverse complement strand
CCCCCCCCTTTCGACACATATATAATGTAAAGCTACCTTTACATTATATATGTAAAGGTAGCTTTACGTCAATAAGTCTTCTAGCAAAATCTAATTTATTCTCTGTTTTTTCTGTTTGTAAGCTACTTGAGCCTATTGGATCACTTTTATCCGAGTCGGAACCCTTTAAGGGATTTGTCAATTTCATCTTGTGTAATTCCTATATACCGTTTTGTAATCGATGGCGCAGAATGATTAAAAATATCCTGAAGCATCGCAATATCCCTCGTTCTTTTATAATAGTGATACCCAAACGTCTTTCTCATCGTATGTGTACCGATATCATCGCGTCCAATATAATCGCCGGCACTTTCCAACACCCTATACGCCTGCGTGGTCGTCATAGCGTTTTGACCCTTTTGGGAGGGAAATAAATAAGCGTTATCGTCTTTACCTTCTGTATACTCGTCAAGCTCTTTCCGAATCGATGCGATAATAACGCTTCGTTTTTTCTTCGTCTTTCCTTCTCGAATCACAAAGTGATCGCGTCCTCTCACGTCCTCTACCTTTAAAGTCAATAAATCAGACACCCGCAAACCCGTATTGATCCCCATTAAAAATAACGTGACATCCCGTTCAGCAAGCCCCTCTCTCTTCGGCTTGCCTTTGTTTCCTCTTTTTATGGCCAAAAGCATTTCCCTAATCTCGTCCTGACTCCTTAATGGCTCAACGTTCACTAATCTTCTCATTGCGTTCACCCTCTTATATGTATTCTTTTGTGTCCTTTCCTATATATTATTACATTTTAACGGAGATTTACTGCAACTAACAACATAAATCAATAAATAAAATGTATGCTTTTATTTGATTTATTACATTTTTTAAAATCGTAATTCGTCACTAAATGGTGAACGAATATTCTTGTTGTTCTTGTTTCGTATTGATAGAGTAAGAAGAAGAGGTGAACGCGTTATGAGCGAAAGTAATAATTATGGCTTTTTTGCCAAGGAAGTCGCATTAAAGCTTGATATTAAAGCAAGCACACTAAGACAATGGGCGTTAGCACTAGAAGAAGAAGGTTATAAATTTGAAAGGAATGACAAAGAACAGCGTATTTATTATGATCGCGACATCAGTATGTTCTTTGAACTTAAAAAATTAATTGAAAAGAAACGAAGTCGTGGTGACGCGATAAAAGCCGTAGCAAAGCTGTATAAAGACCGAGAAAACGCAGAAAAGACACTAAGCGTTATTGATAAAAAACACGATAACCAAGCGTTCATGAAGGAAGATGTACAGAAATTCATTGATGAAGCTGTTGAGCGTGCTTTCAAGAAAGGTAAAGAGCAAGGAAAGCAGGAAGTGAAAGAATTACTTAATAAAGTGGACGAGCGTTTGGAGAATCGGGATCGCCAGTTGATGGAGGGGTTAAGGGAACTTCAAGAGGAGAAAAAGCTTTTAGCAGCTGCTGCCGAAGAAGAAGCTAAAAGAAGAGAAAATGAGAAAAAAGGATTCTGGTCTAAGCTCTTTGGATCAAAATAGATTAACAAAAGACTGCAATAATACAAGAGAGTATTTAAATAAAAAATATCTATTAATTTCTAATATAAATGAATATATGAAAATTATGGGCATAATACTTATGTAAGGCGTAATTGTAAACGTCTGAAGTGTTTAAAGTTCTACTGGAATGTATTGGACTACTAAGGGTAATGCTGGTAGAATTGGAATAACAAATGTTCATATGGCAGGG
>NZ_AUCJ01000001.1 GCF_000429705.1 Alteribacter aurantiacus DSM 18675 | reverse complement strand
AAAAAAAGTGGCTTATCACAAGATATGTTTGCTGAAAAGTTGGGTGTTTCTCGACAAACTGTTTCCTCAATTGAAAAAGGAAAATACAATCCCTCTTTACCATTAGCAATGCATATTGCTGAGCTATTAAAAAAGAATATTGAAGATATCTTCTTATTAGAGGAAAAGGATAGAAATAAAGGAGGAAAATTAAAATGAAAAGCAGAAGCGGAAATTTTTTAATAGGTTTAACAGTATTGATAACTAGTATCTATATTATATTTAGTCAAGTATTTAACCCCGATATAGAATTAAATGCTACTGGTTTTTTACTTTTTTCAGTATCAATTATGTTTCTATGTTTAGGTTATTTATTCCCTCAGTATCAAAGTGAAGACGAAAGAATAAGAATGATTAAAGAAAAAGGAATGTATTTCTCTTATTTTGCTATTATGATCTTTTATTTAATATTTATTATTTTAATTGGATATGACTTTATAAATGTAACTGCATTTTCCTTGGTTCAGATACTAGGTGCTTTAACAATAATTACTGTTTTTTTATCTCAAGTAATTTTATCTAAAGTTTATTAAACTCATTTTTGAAAGGAAGGATTTTAATTATGCTAGATAGTATCCCTGTTCTTTTACAAGTAGGATTTTTTATAGTTATATTCATTATTTTTAGTTTTGGAAAACGTATAAAAAGCAATGCATAATATTATGCATTGCTTTTATTTTTTTTAAAGAGATTCTACTGAAAAAACATTTACCCAAGTAACACTTACTTTTACACCATTACCTCGGTTATTAGCTTCGACACGAGTTGCTAAAAGAGCCCAATAACCACCTGATACCGCTGCGATACCACCTACCGGTGGAAACCATTTAGTTACACCAGTCACCATTCCGGCCCCTGCAGCTTGCGAAAGTAATCGAAGTCTATATTCATTAGCTTGCGAATTATTAAACAACCTTTGATATCCCCACCAATGGTATGACCAACTACCATAACCAGCATGGTGAAAGGTTGAAAACCCCGTTTCACTAATGTTAAGATCTTCATCAATTACTAAATTACCTTCTAACACTTCTTTATTAATCTGATCAAAATGACTTTCTAGATTTTCAAGATCGAAAGCTTGGTACAACCCTCTAGGTACACCCTCTAAAGCTAATGTCCCATCCTCTTGTAACTCAACATAAGGTTCTACTAAATTTAAAACATCGACTTTACTAGAGTTTGCTGATGAGTTACCTTCCTGTCCAAAAACTGGAGGAGTCATCGTGCCCAAAAACATAACTAAGACTAAGAAACTGCAAACTAACTTTTTCATCTTCACACATCCTTTTTATGTAATATATTAAATACATTAACATGAAAATATGGTAAAAAAGACAAAAAACGTTAATTTATGTATAAATATATAAAAATATACAATTTACCTAGGTACTAAGAACTATCACCTTCGAAGGTTTGTGTAAGTGTACAACTACATTTGTATTTTCTTCTTTTTAAGTATCTTTTAATTATATAAATCCTTTCATTCCTTCTTAAAACAATCAGTGCTAGAATAATAGACATAAGAAAAACCCCTACTGTTTGGCGACGGCGGGGCTTTTCAAAAAGAAAAAGGAAGGACAAATGCCTTCATATGAAGGGTAAGATACCCTCTTTTCATATATTGTATTTTAAATATACCATAGGCATATGTTCCTTTCCAAGAGAAAAGGAGAGGAAAAAAATGAAAGGCATAGATGGACTGGCTTTAAAAGAAGCGCAATATCACGCATGGTTTCACCACAACGGCGGTGACGGATGGGTAACCGTCGCCAAGCGAAACGGCCAAGAAGATTGGAAACAGTATCACTATAAGCCGGAGGATCTGGCCGATCGACTGGCGAACTGGATTGGCGAAGATGTGTACTTCAGTCAGAACACGTTTTTTAAACCACAACGAAATATAGAAAACATTCGCCAGCTACGCTCTTTATATATTGATTTGGACTTTTATTTATTTAATTATGAACCGGACTGGATTCTTGGAAAGCTTGAGTATGAGTACTTTGGCCAAGCTGTCCCAGAACCGAACATTTTGATCTTCAGCGGTCAGGGGCTCGTCTTGATCTGGCTTTTAGAACCCATTCCGCAACAGGCGTTACCACTATGGCAGGCTGTTCAGAATCATTTCTTAGGAACGTTAAAGACCCTGGGTGGAGACGAAAAAGCGTCTGACGCAGCCAGAGTGTTTCGGATCGCCGGAAGCATTAACAGTAAAAATGGCGAAATGGTAAAAGCGGAGTACCGCCATGATTACCGTTATGTATTACGAGATCTTCAGCATGATTATTTACCGGATCTTACACCGGAAATTCAGCCCGGGGTTAAAAAGCGCGGGCGAAAGAAAAAGGTTGCGCACTTATTTACTACATACAAATTGCACTACGCGAGACTTTTGGATTTAGTGAAGCTGGTGGAAATGAGAAGCTATGATGTTACCGGTTACCGTGAAACGATTTGTTTTTTATACCGGTATTGGCTTTGTTGTTATACAAATGCCCCCGCAGAAGCGTTAAATCAAACGCAGACGCTTAATTTACAGTTCCGAGAACCTTTACCCCTAAAAGAGGTTGAACGCGCTACACGGAGCGCTGAGAAAGCCTGGAAGGCAAAAAACAGCGAGGAAGCCAATGCCGTTGCGATAAAAAAAGGGTACCCGGGTGCAGGATATAACATTAGCAACAAAAAGCTGATTATGTGGCTGGATATCACCGCTGAAGAACAGACGGAGCTTCGAACGATTATATCTGCTGAGGAGAAGCGGAAACGAAAAATGATGGCCAACAGGGAGCTGCGAGGATCTGTTT
>NZ_AUCJ01000015.1 GCF_000429705.1 Alteribacter aurantiacus DSM 18675 | reverse complement strand
CAAGGGAACCATGCGGTTCCTTTGATTATTCGGTATTAGCCCCGGTTTCCCGGAGTTATCCCAATCTGTGAGGCAGGTTGCCCACGTGTTACTCACCCGTCCGCCGCTGACGTCAGGGGAGCAAGCTCCCCATCAGTCCGCTCGACTTGCATGTATTAGGCACGCCGCCAGCGTTCGTCCTGAGCCAGGATCAAACTCTCCATAGAAAGTTTGATGTCTCTGACATCATGTCTTGCTTTATTGACGGGATAATGTGTCATTATCCCACGTTTCGCTTGGCTTTTTGTTTAGTTTTCAAAGGTCACTAACTTTCGTGTTTTCCGTGTCTGCCGTGTGTCTTTCGCGGCGACAAGTAATAATATACCACGGTGATTTCAGTAGCGCAATAGTTTTTCGAAAAAAGTTTTATAATCTTTTTCTAGAAACGATAAACAAAGAGAGAGTTAGATGGAGAAACCCACTTATATCAGGCTTTTAACAGCGCTGTAGTAAAAAAAGAATCTCAAATTTTATTTAAAGGTTTTTTTAATATCTTATTAGATCTCTTCTCTTTGTCCAATTCACAACAGATTCTAGTATATCGATTTCACTCCGCAAACACAATGAACTTTTTAAAAGTATATAATGGCGGATTGGACCCCGGATATAATTTAATACCTACTTCCCTCCTTTTTTAGAGAGATGGCTGCCCGGGGGACTAATCATTATTTATCGCCAAAGAAGAAAATAGATCATTTAAACGTATATGTACTTTTACTCCCTACCAAAAAATGCCCTGATGATAGAAAAACCACCAAGACATTTTTTATAAACTCGCATATTAGAAAGTGCATTTCGCGATTACTACTTATATTATTAATCGCAAGTGCTAGTGGACTTTTCCATAGCTCAATTTAAACACTGCAACACCTTTAATAACCTATCTAAAAGAAAGAATTGGTTCATGGTCACCCAAAGATACTAGTGGCCAAGTCCTCAATCTAAGATCTGAAAGGTTTTATTTTCAAGAGTTTCTTGAATAAACGAACTAAGTTCTTGTTCGCTATTAAACTGTGTGATGTCTTTTTCAAAAAAACTTTGAGTGTCTTCTCTCGTGATGGTAAGTTCTTGATCTAAAAACTTAAATGAAACCCAATCAGCATTATGAACTAATGCGAGTATAAAACTGGCATTATACAAAGCCAATTCATTGTAATCTGTAGCTATACCCTCACTTTTTTCTGACTCAATGTAATTGAGTATAACTCCGTAAGGTTTATTTGTCGTTTCAAGCTCCAAACCATGTACCTGTTCCCCGTTTGGGTTCGGAAGTTCCCTAGTGATACTTCCAACAACTCCCGCATCACCAACATACGAATCTTTAAATTGAAAAAGATCTTCAGGTTCATTTTGTTCAATTGAATTACAACCACTTACTCCAATGATAATGATAAAACATGATAAGACCACAACCAATTTATTCACTCAGTTTCCTCCCTAACACTCTTACCTTTATCTAGACCGACCACAACATGACCTTTCTTTTTAGTGTCGTTTCATACTATTCATCCTCTATACTCGACACCTCTTCAAATTGGATACACAGTATCATTTACCTTATAGACGGTTCTTTTGTAAAATATATATATTCATTCAATTAGGCTGGTTTCGTATAGTTTGTTGCTTTTTTAATGTAATTCTTCATCGCTAGAATGCTGGTTGAAGCATACGGGCCCTTCGCTTTCCGTGGCGGTGCTAGCAAGCCTAAACACCCTGCTTCTTCCTCTACTAGTAACGCTTCGTAGTTTCTGCGTCGAAGCAACTCGATGCAAATTCATGAAGTAAATGCTCGTGGCTGCGCCCTGTGGGGTCTTGCATTGCCCCCACTGCCACAGGAGTCTTGTGCCCTTCTGCTTCAACTTTTTCTTGTATAAAAGCAACAATACTTCCGAAAACAGCGGTCAATTAAGATCTTTTTGCGCCCCAATTTAGTATCAACCTTTATTTTAAAGCTTCTTCGTCTATCTTCCACCTCGCTTGATACCCATCTTCCACATCACCAGCCAAGCTGAAGACTAAGTCCATTTCACCTTCTACTTGGTAAATAGCTAGACGAGTATCAATCGTGTCACCTGTTTTTAGTTCGCCTTCAAATACGCCGTCAAATGGAAAAAGATCTGTGTCCATCCTCCCAACGCCTGACTCACCTTCAACGCAAATCCCAAAAGATTCATAGTAAAAATCTCTATCTAATAACACTGAATCCTTAGACTGGTTTGTTAAACTGAGATCAATGAACGCAAGTTGAATACCATGTTCAACTTGCATTCCGTAGGCACTTTGTTTATCACCATAAACTACTTCTTTATCTAATGGCTTTACTATTAGCCCTTCTATTTCGGTTGCTTCTCCCCATGATAAATCTATTGTCTGAGCCACCGCCCCATCATTATTACGCTCTACACTTTGGCAACTGACAAGCAATAAAATACCAAACAAAATTAACAATCCCAATAGAGTTGCCTTCATTCTTTCCATCCCCCTTGTTCATTCACATGCCTTGTTTACCTTTCTTACGATTGACTTGTAAAAAAAGTTACATTTTTTTATCGACTTCTTTTTAATAAAAAATCATTACCCCTTTATAAACCCTATTAACTTAAACGGGAAAGAAGCCGCTGGCAGCTTGTATACGTTACATATGTAATTGGAATTACTATTAATATAAAGAAAGAGCTTGGGTATCCAAGCTCTTTCTTCGTGTTGATTGACCAATGCTATAATTGGTGACCTTGTAAACACACTCCCTTTTCCATCCATGTGAGTTAAGCAAATGTATTTAAAAGTCTATTAATAGCAAGAGTAGTATGATAAAAAGCAAGAGATACAATAATGCCAAAAGCCACCAATACGAATGACTCTCCATGGAGTCCATTGTTTAAGACATCTAGATATAAGAACACGTTCGTTAGCAACCCTCCCATAGCAAATAGAGTAAAAGAAGTGAGGTACCTTAACTTCTTGGAGTTTAAATCCAACTTTTTTACGATGCCCTCTATTAGTCTTGACAATATGAGACCTGAAATGAAAATAACAGGAGAGGCATAAATGAAAATGATAATAAACAATGAGTATTCTCCCATAAAAATAAACGAAACCACCAAGGAGACTGCAATACTTATTATTAAAGCAGACATTAATTTATCAATCACCATCGGATCGCCTCTTTCTATAGCTGCCATTAAGAGAAACAGAACTGAGAACATCCTCTCCCTCTCTCAAGTACTCGCTAAACGTTATTACTTTACTACAAAAGTTTCCCATCCATCATATTCGCCATTATAATCCTCCAATAGATCAATGAGGAAATCAGTTATCTCATTCATAGAATCTAAATCAACTTTATCATTCCGAGAAATAACAAGTGTGTATTTATCATTTTCATCCGTTCGCCTACTTTTTTCTTCAATAATAAATCCTTCTTTTTTTATCCTCCGCGTAAACTTATCCATAAGTCTTGAGTCTTCAAATAACAGCCAATGCTCTACTTTCCTCGCCACTTCCAATGGATCACCTGACTCCTCTAATGCTTCTACAACGTCCGCATTCCCCATATGTTGCAGTTGATATAGGTTAGGATATAGAGAGGTATAATAGATCTCCCAAGGCTCATCTTCATCTATACTATAAACATTGTATTTATAGTGTTCTGGATCTAAGTATCGTTTGGTAGCCTCAAACAACACTTGCTTATCCACCTTGTTGTAATAAAAAAATAAATCTCTTTCTCCACTACAAGTGATGCGACCCACAAATACATAATTACGATCACGTACAAATTCGTTAAAAGCGGTCTCAATCTCGTTTAGCGCTTCCGCCTCATCATCTGTGGCAAACCCATCTTCATTGGGACATTTAAGGCTAATATTTATCACAAAAGCATATTTAAATTCTTTCGGATCAACTTCCTCAGAAACTTCCATGTCTAACACAACTGACGCTGGTTCATTGTCCATAAGCCCAAAATAGTGACCCCAATGTTCTGACATTTCCTCTTCCTCCTATGTTAGCGTTATAACTTTCCACCTCATCATGATCCTAGTTATAGTTCACATTTTAATCCTCCTATAGGAGAAACAATGACTTTTGTTCAACCCCCTAATTTTTAGGCCCTTAAGTATTCCAAATAACTTATTCTGCTTCTGCCTAGAAAATCCTCTTTTGTCCAATTGAGTGGTATTTGTCTTTGTAAAGTTGGTGCTAACTTGACTAAAGGAGAATCTAACTCGACTAAAGTCGCAGCTAACTCGTTTAAAGGTAGAACTAACTCGACTAAAGCCACTACTAACTTGATTAAATCCCCCCAGTCCACACAAAAAAGCACCCACCAAAAGGTGAATGCTTTTTCTCATGTTGCCTAGCGACGTCCTACTCTCACAGGGGGAGAGCCCCCAACTACCATCGGCGCTGAAGAGCTTAACTTCCGTGTTCGGCATGGGAACGGGTGTGACCTCTTCGCTATCGCCACTAGACAAATATTTGTTTAAGAGATGTTCTCTCAAAACTAGATAACAGCTTCGACACTCTTCACAGAGTTTCGTTAGAAGACTAAACAAACATCAATTTTTGGATAAGCCCTCGATCGATTAGTATCTCTCAGCTCCACGCGTTGCCACGCTTCCACATGAGACCTATCAACCTCATCGTCTCTGAGGGATCTTACTTACTTAACGTAATGGGAAATCTCATCTTGAGGGGGGCTTCATGCTTAGATGCTTTCAGCACTTATCCCTTCCACACGTAGCTACCCAGCTATGCTCTTGGCAGAACAACTGGTACACCAGCG
>NZ_AUCJ01000014.1 GCF_000429705.1 Alteribacter aurantiacus DSM 18675 | reverse complement strand
GTTTCGCTTGGCTTTTTGTTTAGTTTTCAAAGGTCACTAACTTTCGTGTTTTCCGTGTCTGCCGTGTGTCTTTCGCGGCGACAAGTAATAATATATCATCTGCAGTTTTTTAAGTCAACGATTTTTAAAAACTTTTTTATTTTTTTATTTTCAAACCTCTTTTTCGGTCTGAACTGACTTTTTTTGCTGCTCAAATAATATATCAGACGAGTCGCCCCAAAACAATAGCTAATTATTAATTTCAAGGGAGAATCATCAAATCAATGAGAACAAGCACGACAATTCCAGGAATACCGAGAAAGCCAGTTACCGTTGCCGTGAAGGCATTAATCGGAAGATGATAGTCAAACAGAGAGCCAAAGGCGTTTAAAAAGAAGAGAACTAACGCACCGATTAAGATCTTTATTGCACCTTGACCAACAAAACGTAACGGCTTCATTGGCGCACCTAAAATAAGCAACAAAAAAATGCCTGCCCCAAGTAGAGATAATACAAAGATAGGTTCCATCGTATCTTGCCACCTTCTTTACATATTAAGGCTTGCCCAATATTGACAAGCCTACCTCTACTTTATGCACGCATCATAGCCATCAGAACATTCACTTCATTTTGGATGCTCTACGCTTCCTGACTTCTTTTAGTAAGAATAAATACTTCGCTTCTGTGAGCTTAGATTGGTATTGAAGATGATCTTGGTAATCAGAACTGTGTGCAAGCATGCTTCTTTGTTGATCCAAGCTGTCCTTTAACGTATCAATCTCTTCTAGTAGTCGTTCGTCACCCTGTCTACGAACCTTTCTCTTCTTTTTCCGAAAAAACATGTTGATCTCCCCTATCCTAGAGCTCTCTTCTTCCCTCGATTGCTTTAGAAAGCGTTACTTCATCTGCATATTCAAGGTCTCCACCTACAGGGAGGCCGTGGGCGATTCTCGTTACTTTTATTCCGGTAGGTTTGACAAGGCGGGATATATACATGGCAGTAGCTTCCCCTTCAATGTTTGGGTTTGTTGCTATGATGACTTCCTGTACCGTGTCATCTTGAAGTCTCTTTAATAAATCGGGAATGTAGATGTCTTCAGGTCCGATTCCATCCATTGGAGATATGGCTCCATGTAGAACGTGATATAGCCCTGAATACTCACGCATTTTTTCCATCGCTATTACGTCTTTCGATTCTTGAACAATACAAATGATCGACTGATCTCTCGCTTTATCATCACAGATGCGGCACGGGTCCGTGTCTGTAATGTGATGACAAACAGAACAGTAGGTGAGGTTTCTTTTGGCGTTTACCAACGCTTTGGCGAAATCTAGTACGTCGTCTTCTTTCATATCTAATACATAGAAAGCCAACCTTGCAGCGGTTTTGGGACCGATACCGGGCAAGCGCATAAATCCTTCAATAAGCTTGGAAATCGGTTCTGGGTATTGCAATTCCATTCACCTCGATACGAACAGCTTTGCTCGTTTAGTTGTAGCCGTAAAAATTAACCCGGCTTTTTCTTCTATAGAAAGAGAGGGCCGGCTCAAAGGATCAATCCTTTTTCGAGCCAGCCCTGTACAATTACTTAAAACATTCCTGGAAGGTTCATCCCTTTTGTGAATTTACCCATTCTTTCATTGATTAGTTCATCCACTTGAGTAAGCGCTTCGTTTGTAGCAGCTAACACAAGGTCTTGTAGCATTTCAACATCGTCAGGGTCTACTACTTCTTCTTTAATCTGAATATCAACGATGCGTTTTTCACCAGTCACTACAACCGTGACCATGCCGCCACCTGCAGTTGCCTCTACTGTTTCTTCTTTTAATTGCTCCTGTGCTTTTGTCATTTCCTTTTGCATCTTTTGCATTTGCTTCATCATATTACCCATGTTTTTCATGTTCATTTCCTCGCCTTCATATAATTAAATTTGTTTGTTTTACTTTTTTTCTAAAATGGGGATCCCATCACGTTCACTGACTAAGAGGTATACCCTTATTTTCTAAAACTACTTTGTATAATACAATCTATTCTTTCACTTCAACCAAGTCTTCGCCCATAAGCTTAATGGCCTCATCAACTAGTGGATCTTCTTCCACTTCCTCTTCATCACCGCGCTGTTCTTTAACGAAAGTGTCTTTCGTTTCTTCCCAGTGGGTCATGAGAAGGGTCAGGATCGTGATGTCGTTGTTCATCACTGATGTGAGGACACCTTCTACTGTAGATCGAAACTTTGTATCAATCATATCGCGATGCATTTCATTTTTAAAGGCTAAGACGACTTTATTAGTCGAGCACGCGACAGGTTTGCAGTCACTGAGCCAAGCGGACGCTGGTACACTTTGTCCTTTGACTTGTTCTGCAATTTGACCCCATTTGCTTGATAAGGTTTGCAGATCAGATTTACTTGCACTGGAGAGCATTTCTCTGACTCTCCCCATCTGACTGCGACTTTTGCTAGCAGATGCTGCCCGGCTTCTGGGGACCGGCTTTTTTTGAGGTTGCGCCTCGGACTGCCCTTGCCCTCCACTAGCTACGGCTCCTGGATTTGCTTGTAGCTCCTTGATGGTCTTTTCCAATTCACTGACCTTCTTAATTAACGATTGTACCTCTTGTGAGTCAAGAGCTTCAGATTGAGCTTTCTCCCTCTCGTTGCACGCTCGAACCACAAAAAGCTCGAGAAAGACTTTAGGGTGGTTGGACCATTTCATTTCTTGTTGGAAATGATTGAGTAAGTCCATCACTTTGTATATCCAGTCAGAGCTCAGCTCATTAGAAAGAGAGGTAAATGCCTCATCTGCCGTCGCCCTCTCCATGGAATCTTTTAAGGATGGGGCTGTTCGATATAGCAACAGATCTCTATAGAAGTAAATCATATCTTCCAAAAAGCGATTAGGGTCTTTCCCTTCCTTGACGACAGAGTCAATGGATGTCAAAGCCTTAGCTACATCTTGTTCTTTCAGGGCTTGAGCCAGGTCGAACAAGAGTTGTTGAGAAACGGCTCCTATAATAGAAAGAACATCTTGAAGGGTGACAGTCGTTTCTGAGTAAGAGATGGCTTGATCAAGAAGGCTCAGTGCGTCTCGCATACCACCTTCAGACGCTCTGGCAATCATGGATAAAGCCTCTTCTTCAACGTCGATATCACCAGCTGCAATAATTTCTTTCATCCTGTTGATCATGGATTCCGATGATATGCGTTTGAAGTCAAAGCGTTGACATCTAGAAATGATCGTAAGCGGAATTTTATGAGGTTCTGTTGTAGCTAAGATGAAAATCACGTGCCTCGGTGGTTCCTCGAGCGTTTTTAACAACGCATTGAAGGCTCCGGTAGAAAGCATATGTACTTCATCAATAATGTACACTTTATATTTCACTGCACTTGGAGCGAACTTTACTTTGTCTCTGATGTCTCTGATCTCGTCAACACCGTTGTTACTAGCGGCGTCAATCTCCATGACATCCACAATGGAACCGTCTGTAATTCCTAGGCAGGCCGCACATTCGTTACACGGTTCTTCAACAGGTGCATGCTCACAGTTTATGGCTTTGGCCACAATTTTGGCCGCACTCGTCTTACCGGTTCCTCGAGGTCCTGTAAACAAATAAGCATGGGAGAGCTTTTGTTGGATCAAGGCATTTTTTAATGTTTTTGTGATGTGCTCTTGTCCAACTACGTCCGAAAGAATTCTAGGACGCCAGACGCGGTATAGCGCTTGGTAACTCATGATTCTCCCCCTTCATCTAACCTAAGCAAAAAGGTAAAGCGACTACAAGCACCTAAAGATAAGGGCTCGTCGCTGTTTACTACTATTTACATACTACTCCATTATACCGACTAACCTCGCCTTTTTCAAAACGATTATGTGGCATTGTAAAGATTATTTTTAATCCTCACTTCTTTTCAACGACTTTGTTCGTCGCAAGTAGACGACTGAAGTCTCAAGAGATGAACGTAAAGAGCTTCGTGACTTTTTTAGACAAAATAAAAACAGCCACTAAAAAGCGACTGTTTCATCTTTTATGTATATAGCCGTGCACCTTCCTTTGGGATTAACACCCCAGGCGTTACCTAAGCAGTTAGCTCGATCCAGGCGACTCCACGGCACACGGAAGGTACCGCTTAGTGCTGCTTCCTTCCGGACCTGACACGGTTCACGGATTTCCGTTGCGTGGAACCCAGATGTCAACACCACTTACTTAGGTCAGACCCCACGATGCTAAAACCGGGGGAAGGAATTCGACCTCGCTATAGCGGATTGCGAGTACAGGGCACCGCTACCTCCCCGTCTAGCACGGCAAAGTTGATAACATATTAGGTTGCATCGCAATCAGCGACGCAATTACTAGTATAATCGGTTTGTCGTTTAATTGCAATAGATAGGGTTTGTAAATATCTGTAATCTGTCTACTCCTTTTCGGATTCACCCTTTTGAGCTTCTTCCTCTTCAAGCTTTGCGATTTTCGCCATAATGATATGAGGAGGTGTATGCATAATATGTTCAATTGGCATGTTTAGCTTTTTTGACAAAACCTTAGCCGTTTCTAATGAAAATTTATTTGGTTGCACAGACGATCACCCTTTTTCTTTATTTTTTCGTTTCTCCGCTTTTTTCAGCTCTCTGATTTTTTGAAAGAAGTTCGTTAAAAGAGAAGAACATGTTTCTTCCATTATACCTGATGTCACATACGCTCGGTGATTAAACCGGGGCTCATCGGTTAAATTCATCAATGTCCCGCAACATCCGGCCTTTGGATCGCTCGCCCCATAAACGACACGTTCAATCCGCGACTGGACAATCGCTCCTGCGCACATCGGACAAGGCTCTAAAGTAACATAAAGGGTACAACCGACCAGACGCCAACTCCCCACTGTTTTGCACGCTTCTTGGATCGCAGTAAGCTCTGCATGGGAAGTGGCCTGTTGAATGGATTCCCTTAAGTTATAGCCTCTGCCGATTACTGCACCGTCTTTGACGATGACAGCACCAATGGGTACTTCACCTTTTTCTTCAGCTTTTTGCGCTTCATGAATCGCTTCTTCCATCCATTGTTCGTCATGATCGTACACCGGCTTATCCATGATATGTCCTCTTTCTGTCATTCAATATTGATTAGATTGTAACCGATCTTTTTCTTGTCTACAACATCGACCACCGTCAGGTTTTGTCAAAACATTTCCCGGGGAATGGAATAGTGACGAATTTATACTATCCGATCCTCAAAATAGAAATTCCTTAAGAGAGAAGTTCACCTTCCTTGCGAGGTTGTAGGTATCATATAAAAAAGAAGATTAATACCGACACAATATCATACATATCGCTACCCGATTTATGATAGATAAGTGATATAACGGTTTCACACCAAGATTGTATTCCCAACATTGTTCTCTCTTATATCGATGGTGATAAAACAAAACCCTACTTGATCTTTGTACTAAACATAAGATAATAATGATCTGCATAGATATTGAGTTCCTTCTCTGAGATTCTCATCTCCATAAGGCCCGGAGAACCATCAATATAAATATATTCTTTTTCCGTTTCCAACTGTATTGCATAGAGGAACTCTTCCCTTTCAGTAACGAATCCGTATCCACTTACCTCTTTTATTAAGATACTAGTAGGGGAGTAGCTAGATTCAAGTACACTAATGAAGGGCGGATCAGTATCCACCACATACTGATAGTTAAGTGGCTCCGGTGTCACTTGTTCATGTAATAGCAGAATACTTTCACCATATTTATTTTCCGACCACTCAAATCTCCAAAAGCCATTGTCATTCTTATGAAAATGATCATCCGAATTATCTCTCCATTGAACGAACGGCTCTGTACACATAATTTCTAAATAATTCTCACTCTGATCTTTTCTAATGATGAAACGCTTGCCCAGTAGACCCATAAGTGTTTTACCTTGTAGCTCCATGATTCGTTTCCATTCAGGCTTCAAATTGTCTACACCATCCCTTTTGTGCTTTGGCACTGCTCCTTACTTCTTCACAAAGTCTATTTATTCCTACCGTATATGTTATTCATATTTGATTTCATATTGGTTTAGAAAAATCACTGGTATGTATTTTCATCTATTCGTTTTCGTTTTTATAGCAAAAAAACACGCACGATTTCATCTAGAAATCGTACGTGTTTTTTATACTATTTGAGTGATCTAGGGTTAAAGGCATCTTTAATCCCTTCACCGATGAAGTTAATTGCCAAAATCGTAAATGTTATTGCGAATGCTGCAGGCATCCACACCCACCAGAAGTTTCTGATAACGTGTGGTTGTCTTGCTTCTTGAATCATATTCCCCCAACTCGGTGTTCCAGAGGGAACGCCAAAACCTAAGAAACTTAAGGCCGTTTCAGCTACAATCATAACTGCCAACAATAAGGTTGCTTGTACGATGATAGTCGTCATGACATTCGGTAAAAGGTGTTTACGAATCACTTTAAATGGCGTACCACCGATTGAAATGGCAGCCATCACATATTCATTTTCTTTCTCAGACATGATTTTACTACGCACCACACGAGCGGCACCAGTCCATCCTAAAAGACTAAGTACTGCAATCAACGCCCATATACCCGCATCCCGGAAAATGGATGCTAGAACGATAACGAATACTAAGAAAGGAAAGTTCATTATAAAATCGGTGAAACGCATGAGAACAGCATCTACCCAACCACCATAATAACCGGCAATTGAACCGACTGTCATGCCGATGATTACAATAATGAACATACATACAAACCCAATTGTTAATGATGTTCTTGCACCATATAACAATAGCGTCATGATATCTCGCCCAGCACCGTCCGTGCCTAGTATATGTTCTCCACCCGGAGGAGTGTATCGATTTGTTGGTACAACATCCCTTGGATCAAAACTTGTAATAAAAGGTGCTAAGTATGCTAGGACAGTTACTAATACTAGAAAGCCTAAACTTAGCATGGCTAATTTATTTTGAAATAATTTCCGCCGAGCAATAGACCAAGGAGATTGTTTTTTGGCTGATTTTTTTAATTCTTGTTCATTCTGTTTTAAAGCCACTGACATTTCCTCACCCCTATTCTACTCTAATCCGCGGATCGACAACGCCATAGATAAGGTCTGCCAGTAAGTTACCAACAAGGGTTGCCACAGATAACATCAACGTAATAGCCGTAACTACAGAGTAATCACGACGGTCAATCGAACTGATCAATAGTTCACCAATACCTCGAAAGGAGAATACTGTTTCAATAATGACAGCCCCTCCAATAATGCTTGCAATATCAAATCCAAACAGTGTAATGATCGGAATGACGGAGTTACGCAAGATATGCTTGTTATAGATACGACCTTCTGGTGTTCCTTTTGCTCGTGCCGTTCTTACATAGTCTTTTTGCGAGTTTTCAATAATATCATTACGTAAAAATTGCGTATAACTAGCTGTTGTTAGCCCACCTAAAACGAGTGCAGGTAATGCAGTATGATGGATTTTACTCATCCAATAATCCCACGTTCCCGGTGTTAGTCCTGAACCAACACTTCCTGTAGCAGGGAACCAGCCCAACTGGAATGAGAATATGAAGATAGCAAATATTGCTGCAACGAAACTTGGGATGGCTAACATCAAATAGTTAATTCCTTGAATACTATAATCTCCAACCGTATAAGGGTTCCTTCCCGAAAAGCGACCCATAAAAAAAGCTAAAACATAGGTAATCATTAAAGACATAACCGATAACAAGATGGTATTCGGTAGTCTTTCTCCAATTACTTCTGTGACATCCATTCGATGGATAAATGACCGTCCGAAATCCCACTGAAGGATACCTGTGGCCCAACGTGCATATTGAACGTGAACAGGATCGTTTAATCCTAATTCTTCTCTCTTTTCTTCAATATACTCTGGGCTTGAAATAGCTGGATCAATTTGTCCAGAAAGGGCATCCCCTGGCATTGCTAATGCCAGGGAAAATACCACTACGGAGATCATGATCAAGATTGGTATCATGATGAATACTCGCCTAATTGTATAGATTAACATGATCATTTCTCCTTATTTGTAACATAGTAAGGAATAACTTACGTCTTATTGCTCTCTGTACCATAGGTGGGAATCACGAGTTGCGTCACGCATAAATGGTGATACTCCGCCTACTTCAGAATTAATGGCATAGATATCTGTTGGAGAGAACATTGGAATGATTGGTAGCTCTTCATTTACAAGCTGGTGCCATTCAGAATAAACTTCAGTTCTGTAATCAATATCCATCGCTTCTTCACTTAAACCACGCTCAATTAATTCTTCAGACTCATCGTTAGACCAACGTGAGAAGTTCCAGAAGTCATCTTGCTTCCAAAGACCAGTTGGATCCGGGTCTGGTGATAATCCCCAAGCACCCATGAATAGGTCGATGTCTGCGTCATCTTCTTCAACCAAGTCATAGAAAAGGTTCATTTCATAAAGTCTTCCATCTTGTAAGCTAGCGTTAATTCCAACCTCTTGCAAGTTACGTACAATAAATTCTGCTCTTGGCTCAGCGATATCTGTACCGCTCATCGCCATAAAGTTAACAGTGAACTCTTCACCGTCCGGATCTTCTCTCCATCCGTCATCATTTGTATCTACATACCCTGCTTCTTCTAACAATTGTTCAGCTAGTTCTGGATCGTAGTTGTAATCTACAAGATCAGCTTCATCTGGGTAAGCCCAAGAAATAACTGATTCAGGTGCGTTAATCACTTGACCGTAGCCTTCGCTGAATGAATCAATGATGGTTTGGCGATCAATAGCATGAGCAAATGCTTTTCTTACATTTTTATCAGCGAACTTAGGGTTATCCATCTGTACTTGCTCGCCGTCCCATTGACCTAACTTAAAACCAATGTAGCTATAAGAAAGAGCTTCAACATCTTCTAATACTACTGATTCGTCACCTTCAACTTGAATTGCTTGGCTAGGTGGTAATTGAACAATGTCAATTTCACCTTGCATCATAAGTTCTGCGGCCATAGCACCGTCAACCACTTTGTATACTACGCTGTCTAGGTTAGGTGCACCTTGCCAGTAGTCTTCGTTCGCAACTAGTTCTACTTGCTCACCAGGTACGATGTTTTCCACTTTGTATGGACCTACACCGATAGGGTTACGTCTTACTTCATCAGCGTCCTCTAGGTCTGCTACTGCAATTCCATCATAATGAGCTTTTGGAATTGGGTTAGTCCAAAGGTTTAGTAATGTGTTTGGACGTGGTTCAACAACTGTTACTTCAAGTGTGTGGTCATCAACAATATTGATTCCTTCGATTTCGTCAGCTTCTCCTGCACGATACTCGTCAGCACCAACAATCATATTTACGTTAGAATAACGTGTTCCAGTGTAGTCTGGGTCAGCAATAACTTCCCATGCAAAAGCCATGTCTTCAGAAGTCAATTCTTCACCATTGTGCCAGTAAACACCTTCTTGAATGTTAAACGTAATAGTTGTTCCTTCTTCGTCAATTTCCCAATCAGCTAAGTGAGGCTGTGGCATTAATTCTTCGTCATACGTAATTAAACCTTCTGTGATAAGGTTTAGAAGTACACCATCATTCGCTCCACCGTAGTGTGCGATATCAAAGATACCTTCAAAGGCTTGAGTGTAACCGTACGTTACCGTTCCACCTTGTGGTACATCTCCTTCAGCTGTTTCTTCATCAGAACCCTCTTCGTCCGTTCCTTCTTCACCAGCGTCAGCATCTGACTCAGCTGGCTCGTCTGTGTCTCCTCCACAAGCTACTACGAAAATGGAAATCGAAAGTAGCATTGCAAGAAGCAGCAATAATGATTTTCTCATGTGATAAATCCCCCTTAAAATTGTGTGTTTAACTCAGTGAAAAGTCGGTTAATCGTAAAGTAAGCACGAAACGCGGTGCTCCCGATTCACCTCCTTCAACTGAGGCTTACTCTCACTACATTGTGGCATCGCTTCTGGACAGCGTGGATGGAACGGGCAGCCGACAGGTGGATTCTGCGGACTTGGCACGTCACCTTTTAAGATAATTCGTTTACTTTTGTTCCTCGGATCAGGCATTGGAATCGCAGAAATCAAAGCTTTCGTGTAAGGGTGCATCGGATTGCGATACAAGTCTTCGCCATCCGCCACTTCCACTAAGTTACCTAAATACATAACCCCGATGCGATCACTCATATGTTTAACAACACTTAAATCGTGGGCGATAAACAATAATGTAAGATCAAATTCTTTTTGTAGACTTTTCAACAAGTTTAATACCTGTGATTGCACAGAAACATCAAGTGCTGAAACAGGCTCGTCCGCTACAATCAACTTTGGCTTTAAGGCAAGGGCCCTGGCAATGCCGATACGCTGTCGCTGACCACCTGAGAATTCATGAGGATACTTAAAATAAGCATCTTCCGGTAACCCTACTTTTGTAAGCAGGTCCATCACTTCATCACGTACCGCTTTCTCTGATACTTTACGGTAGTTAATAATAGGTTCTGATACGATGCTTCCTACCATCATCTTCGGATTCAAAGAAGCATATGGATCTTGAAAGACCATTTGAATGTCTTTACGCATGTTTCGAAGTCTTGACCCATAAATATTTGTAATGTCTTGCCCTTCGAAAAAGATCTTCCCGCTTGTTGGTTTGAACAATCGAGTGATCGTTCGGCCTGCTGTAGACTTCCCGCAGCCCGACTCCCCTACTAAGCCAAATGTTTCTCCTCGCTTCAATTCAAACGAGATATTATCTACTGCTTTTACATCGCCTATTTTGCGGCGAAAGAAACCACCGCGTACAGGATAATATTTTTTTAAATCTTTTATTTGTAGCAAATGTTCTGACTTTTGTTTTTGCGTCATGATCTCACCTCCGTTTTTGCTCCAGGCTGACTTGTTTCATAAAGAAGGCAGCGAACGGCGTGACCTTTGTTTGTTTCCCCGAGCTGAGGATCAATCTGTTTACACTCTGGCATAGCAGAAGGGCAACGATCGACAAATCGGCAGCCTTGCTGTGGCATGTTCTTTAAAGACGGTACAATTCCTTTAATGGTGTTTAACTCATCTACTCGCTCTTCCATTTTAGGAATGGAATCCAACAACGCCCTTGTATATGGATGTTTTGGATCGTGGAAGATTCGATCTACATCCGATTGTTCGACGACTTGTCCGGCGTACATGACAACAACCTTGTCCGCCATTTCAGCAACAACGCCAAGATCGTGAGTGATCATTAAAACAGCCATACCTTTATCATCTTGAATTTTCTTCATTAACTCCAAGATTTGCGCTTGTACGGTTACGTCCAATGCCGTTGTCGGCTCATCTGCAATTAAAAGAGCCGGTTCACAAGCAATTGCGATTGCAATCATGACACGTTGACGCATCCCACCAGAAAGCTGATGAGGATATTCATGAACAACCTGTTCTGATCTCGAAATCCCTACATCTTTAAGTAGTTGAATACTTTTTTTACGAACTTGCTCTTTTGATGCTTTCGAGTGATTCAAAAGGACCTCATCTAATTGAAACCCGATCGTAAGTACAGGATTTAACGCTGTCATTGGCTCTTGGAAAATCATACTGATGTCTTTTCCACGTACACGATTCATTTCTTTTTCTGATAAATCGGCTAGATTCTTTCCGTTGAATAAAATCTCACCTTTATCAATTTTCCCATTGTGTTTAGGTAGTAACTTCATAACCGATAAGGACATTACACTCTTACCGCAACCTGACTCCCCAACTACACAAACGACTTCTTTCGGATTGACATCAAAGGATACTCCTTTTACTGCATGATGAAATTCACCACCAATATCAAAACCCGTATGTAAGTCTTTTATCTCTAAAAGAGCATGGTTTTTGCTCATAGGATATCAAACCCTTCAATATTTTCTGAAAATAATAATTAGTTTAATAGTAATATAGTATTAAAACCTATGTCACGATTTATTTCATTTTCAAGTCCCTAACTCAATTGGAATCTCTTTGTAATTATTTTAATTGTCAGATAAATAAAAGTAAAGAAAATTTAATATGAAGATACTTCCATTTCCTTTGAAACCCAATGGTACTAAGGGTTTATAAGAAATTATTTTTTTAACATTTTTTTATTTCTAACAATTATTTCGAAATAATTATGACCAGACAGATTCCTTTCCTTTGCCCTTCTTTTTTAAGATCTAGACAGATAAAAGTCTTAGACTCTCTTAAACAAGAAGTCCTATTCTTCAGCCTTCCCCTTTGTATCTACTTCAATGGTTAGGAAATCTCAATGATATAAAACGAGACTTTTTTACAGTTCACGGAATATTATACACGGATTACATACTCTACGCATGAATTTAATTAAATTTTTTTACAATTTAACGGTCTTTTTTCTTAAAACACTCCATATTACCTACAAAATATAACATAAAATTACAAAAATAACGGTCGTTCACTCGTAAATTTACTTTGTCCCTTTAAAGTGACATACACTTCATTTCATTTATATTCATAAGAAAAAGCTGCCTGATATTCAGGCAGCTTCTCTTTGTGATTTTATTGGTTACTTTTTGGATCGAACGCATCGCGAAGTCCATCACCGATAAAGTTAATGGCTAGCACCGTAAGTAAGATCGCCAATCCTGGTGGAACCCATGTTTCCCAGTTGTTCTCTAGGATTCGAAGACTGTTAGCTTCGGTAATCATGTTCCCCCATGTTGGTGTTGGCTGTGGAATTCCGAAACCGATAAAGCTTAGTCCGGATTCCAAGATGATCATCGTTGCCATCATAAGTGTCGCGTTAACGATGATTGGTCCTACTGCGTTCGGTAAAAAGTGCTTAAAAATGATTCTAAAATCGGATGCTCCGATCGAGCGTGCACCAAGTACATATTCCTTCTCGCGAAGAGACAAGAATGTGGCTCGGATAATCCTCGTCAAGTTTGGCCAGGCTGTCACTGCAATGATCGTAATAAACAAGGTTATGGATACCGACTGAACAATGGCGATGATTGTTAAAATTAAAAGCAAGAACGGTAAGATCATCATCAAGTCCGTTGCTCTCATAATGAGTCCGTCAACCCATCTACCATAGTATCCTGCTAGAGATCCGAGTATCACTCCGATTACTACCGTAAACAACATGGCGAAAAATCCGATTGTTAAGGAAACTCTTGCGCCATAGACGAGTCTGGAAAAGTTGTCTCTTCCCGAACTATCTGTACCAAGCCAATGCTCAGATGACGCTTTTGCTTCAATATTGTAATAGTTGTGAGCTGTTGGACTGTGCGGTGCAATGATATCTGCAAACGCAGCCACAATAATAAAGAATGCTAGTACGACAAGCCCGGCAATTGCAAGCTTATTTCTTAAAAACCTCCGCATCGCCAGTTGAAAAGGGCTTAAGCTTTTTTCTGCTTCTGTTTTTGCTGGAGGAACAGCCGTTCCTACTTGTTGATTTGATTGTGTTTCCATTTAGCTTTCACCTCAATCGTAGCGAATACGCGGATCGACAACAGCATAGAAGATATCCGCTAAAAGATTTCCAAGTAATATCGTTACAGCAAGAATTAAGTTGATTGCCATTATTACCGGATAGTCCCGATTACTAATGGAGTTTAGGAATAACGTTCCAATACCTGGATAGTTGAAAACCGCTTCCGTAATAACAGCTCCACTGAGCAAGAATCCGAATTCAAATCCGAGTAACGTAATAATTGGAATAAGTGCGTTTCTAAGCGTATGCTTGTACAACACTGAATTCTTCGTAAGTCCTTTTGCATGGGCGGTTCGAATGAAGTCACTACCTTTGATTTCTAGAATTTCGGTACGCATATACCTCATGTATACAGCAGTACTGGCCAGGCCTAATGTAAATCCAGGTAACACCAGGTGTCTGAGTTTATCTACAAATAGTTCGAACCCGCTTAACCCCACGGCCGAGGTGGTTCCTTGTGCAGGAAACCAACCAAATTGGAAGCTTAACAACCAAATGGCGAGTAATCCGGCAAAAAAGTTCGGTGTGGCCAGACCTAAAAAGGCAAAGGTCGTAGCTCCATAATCAAACAATGAATACTTTCTTTGTGCAGAATAAATTCCAATCGGGATCGCAACTGCCAACGTAACAACAAGAGAGAATATAGCTAAATAAACGGTGTTCATAACCCTCGCTTGAATCAAATCCATAACCGGTCTGTTCGCATATTGCATAGACGTTCCAAGATCTCCTTGGGCAACAGCTGAAAGCCAGTTCCAATATTGAATATGAATCGGATCGTTTAAGCCAAGAGCTTCTCTTCGTTGCTCCAACACTTCGTGTGGAATATTAGGATCCAACATCTCACCTGATAACACATCTCCGGGAGCTGCTTTAGCTAGTCCGAAAACAAGAACTGTGACAAGGAAGAGCATCGGAATAAACTGCAATACTCGACGAATGATATATTTGTGCATTCAAAATTCCTCCCACCAGGTAAAAAGTAAGTGTGCGACCGAGGGCCGCACACCTCTTTACCATGACACTACAATTATTGTGCTAAATACCAGAGGTGAGAATCTTGGTAGATTCCAGCTGGCAATTCTTTTACGT
This sequence comes from Alteribacter aurantiacus DSM 18675, assembly GCF_000429705.1. Taxonomy (GTDB): domain Bacteria; phylum Bacillota; class Bacilli; order Bacillales; family Salisediminibacteriaceae; genus Alteribacter; species Alteribacter aurantiacus. The sequence goes on along the minus strand of NZ_AUCJ01000014.1, from coordinate 13,997 downwards.
TTTGTAAAGCAGAGTTATAAGCATAGATGTTGTCAGCAGAGTATAGGAATACCATTGGTACCTCTTCAGATACGTGGGCAGCCCAATCGTTATATACTTCTGCACGGTAGTCTTGCTCAAATGCATCCGGTGCAGTTACAGCTTTACGGATTAACTCATCAGATGTTTCATCGTTCCAACGAGTGTAGTTGTAAGCTGCAGTGGATTGCCAGATTCCCGCAGGGTCCGGATCACCAACAGCAAGGCTCCAACCAGCTAGGTAAAGATCAAAGTCATTGTTATCTTGCTCAATTGCGTCAAAGTGAGGACCAGCTTCACGTGGTTGACGAAGGTTAACATTGATTCCAACTTCACCAAGCTCATCAGCGATGATTGGAGCTGTACGCTCACGCACTTCGTTTCCAGTTGGGTAGTCAAGGTTAAGAACCCACTCGTTACCATCTGGATCTTCACGCATACCGTCACCAGTTACGTCAACATATCCAGCTTCATCAAGAAGTTCGTTTGCACGGTCTGGATCATAAGGATACTCAGTTACAGCATCCGGGTCATAAGCCCAAGAAGCTTCTGGGAATGGAGCTTCCATTACAGAACCAAGGCCATAAAGAAGTCCGTCTACAATCCCTTGACGGTTGATTGCACTTACAATTGCTTGACGTACACGTACGTCAGATAGTTTTTCGTTTTCTACCCAGTTGTCAGGGTTGATTGTTCCACTTTCAACATCTTCCGTTGTACGGTGGTGGAACTTGAAGCCCATGTACTGATAACCAAAGTCTTGTGTTTCAAACGTTGTGATGTTCTCAAGACCATCAACACGCTCAAAGTCTGAAGCAGGTACACCGTTAGGCTCAGCGATCATGTCAAGCTCGCCACTCTCAAGTAGGCCAGGCATTACAGATTGCTGAATGACACGCCAAGTGATGCCATCAAGGTATGGCGTTCCTTGCCAGTAATCTTCAAAAGCAGTAAGGACATATTGCTCTCCTTCGATCATGTCAGAAAGATGGTAAGGTCCAGTACCTACAACTTCACCAGCATCACGAGAAGCGCTAGAGTCTGGAATCTCAGAGATTTCCATACCTTCAAATGGGTGAGCAGGTACAATGATAAAGCTTGTATCAAAAAGCATTTTGATGTTTTCTTCTTCATAGTGGAATGCTACAGTGTGGTCGTCAATGACTTCTACACCTTCAAATACGTCAGTTTCACCATTTACATACTCTTCATAACCTTTTAATCCAACTACGTAGTTTGTACGAACTCCACCAGTAGCAACGTAGTCAGGATCAGCGATTGTTGCATAAGTAAAGTAAACGTCATCAGCAGTGAAATCTTCACCGTCGTGCCATTTTACACCTTCGTTAAGGTGGAATGTGATTGTAGTAAAGTCATCGTTAATTTCCCAATCGTGGGCAAGGGATGGCTCATATTCTAGTTCTTCATTAAGTTGAACTAGGGATTCGTGCGTGAAGCTTAAGATGTTAGCTTCATAAGCATCGGAGTAGAATAATGGGTTGAATTGGTGACCTGGAGCAGAATACATACCCGCAGTGATTGTTCCACCTTGTTGGGCTTCTCCTGAATCTCCTTCTTCAGCATCATCATCTTCTTCTGTTGCATCTTCACCATCATCTTCAGTTGCATCGTCTTCAGTTGCAGTATCATCCTCTTCCGTATCACCGGAAGCTTCTTCGTCGTCACCACATGCAGCCAATACAAACACAAGTGATAAAGACAAGATTAACATAAGCCAAAATTTACTAAACTTCATGATTGTGTTACCCCCTTAATATTTTTAAAATTACAAAAACTCAAAACCCAAAAATCTCCTCTCCCTTACCTCACCTCCTTAAAGCGCCTTCGTTCTTTATTTTTCTTTACTGTATAAGTGACAAGCGACGTATTGACCTTCACCTTGATCGACCAACTCGGGACGTTCAACTTTACAACGTTCATGCGCTTCAGGGCATCGTGTATGGAATGAGCACCCAGTCGGTGGATTCGACGGACTCGGAAGCTCCCCTTTTAACTTGATCTTCTCTCGTCTCCTCGTGACATCGGGAACGGGTACAGAAGATAACAACGCCTTTGTATAAGGGTGAAGCGGATTATCATAAATGAGCTTCTTTGGACCGATTTCTGCCATTCTACCTAGGTACATTACACCTACTCGATCAGAAATATGTTTAACAACACTCAAATCATGGGCAATAAACAAATAAGTAAGATCAAATTCTTCTTGAAGGTCTTCCATCAAGTTTAAAACCTGAGATTGAACCGACACATCAAGAGCGGATACTGGCTCGTCTCCGATGACGAACTTCGGATTCATACTAAGCGCTCTCGCGATTCCGATCCGCTGTCGTTGACCTCCTGAGAACTCGTGAGGATATTTCTCTCTTGCTTCAGCAGGCAATCCGACTTTGTGAAGAAGGTCGATTACTTTTTGTTTGCGATCTTTTTTTGACATTGTTTTTTGGACAACCATCGGCTCTTCAATGATTTCACCGACACTCATTCTAGGGTTAAGTGAAGCAAACGGGTCTTGAAAGACCATCTGCATGTCCTGACGATACTTTCTCATCTTGCTTTGTTTAAGGTCACCAATGCTGTTTCCTTCAAAGATTACATCGCCTTCAGTAGGATCCAGAAGGCGTAAGATCGTACGACCGAGCGTAGACTTCCCGGAACCGGACTCGCCTACAATCCCTAACGTTTCACCTTTATAGACATCAATGCTAATATCATCAACAGCTTTGACGTGACCTACTGTTCGTTGAAGGACTCCCCCTTTTACAGGAAAGTACTTTTTAAGATTTCGTACTTCTAATAGCTTCTCTCGATGTTGTTCCATGACTTTGTCCTCCTTCTCCACTCAATGGCTCGTAGAGATAACAACGCACTTTGTGTTTTGATTTTGTTTCTAATAACTCCGGATTGGATTCACGGCAGATATCCATGGCGTGTTCACAGCGAGGTGCGAATCGACAGCCTTGTGGGAATCGGTGTGCCGGGGGAACTTGTCCTTTAATCGACTCCAACCGCTCTACGTCTGCATCGATATTCGGGATGCTTCCCAAAAGCCCTCTCGTATATGGATGTTGCGGATCTGTAAACAGCTCATCCGCTCTTGCTTCTTCTACTATTTGACCGCCGTACATAACCATAACCCGGTCCGCTACTTCAGCTACGACACCCAAGTCGTGCGTAATGAGTAGAATAGAAGAATCGAACTTTTCCTTCATATCTATCATAAGGTCCAAAATTTGCGCTTGAATCGTTACATCCAGTGCCGTTGTCGGCTCATCTGCAATGAGTAGTTTCGGATCGCAACTCATGGCGATGGCAATCATGGCACGCTGACGCATCCCACCTGATAACTGGTGAGGGTATTCATTCACAATATCCTCGGCCCTTGCAAACCCAACGATTTTGAGTAGCTCAACCGCTTTTTTATAGGCTTGTTTTTTTGTCATCTTTTTATGTTTGATCAGAGTCTCTGCAATTTGGTTTCCGATTGTAAAAACAGGGTTCAACGAAGTCATTGGCTCTTGGAAGATCATACCCATGTCGTTTCCTCGGACTTTTCTCATTTCCCCATCCGATAACGAAAGTAATTCTTTCCCGTCCAACTTGATAGAACCTTCAAGAATTTTACCTGGAGGTTCCGGTATCAACCTCATGACAGATAGAGAGGTAATGCTTTTACCACTCCCGGACTCTCCTACTAAAGCCAGCGTCTCTCCACGATCAATATAAAAGTCTACACCATCAACCGCTTTCGCTACCCGGTCACCTTCCATGTAAAAATACGTTTTAAGGCCTTTCACTTCTAGTAAATGCTCACTACGCTGCACAAGCTCACCCCATCTTTTTCCCAGTAGCTCCGTCTTTTTATATCAAAATAACAGATTTGATATAAAGTGATAGTTTATACAGATATGAGTATAAATTTTCTAAAGACATTCAACCGGTAAATCTATGTATCAGACATATCTCTATTTAATGACATTAATGTATCATATAGATAACAACAAGTACAGAGTTTTCTAAAAATTTTTTATCTTTAAATACTTCGGAAATCGAAGGTATTGGAATAATTATGATATAGATGCTGTCGTATATTTATAATTTATGCGACTTTTTGCACTGTTTTGTAAATTAAAATTCAAGTTTATGAATAAAAATTTATATGTTACATCTCCTTACAATCAATTCAATATCTCTTTTTCGACATCGGCTTTTCTTTTCTTCTATGTCTTTATGACTAGTTGATTTTCCCCTTGAATGCTTCTATTTATAGGTTTCACTTTGGTATGCTAATATGAGAAATTGATTTTCGTTAATATTTTCTTAATAAAACATAGCAGGTAGCACAATAGACTCACCTTTCGTATAAACATGAGTTTTATATTCCTATAAAAATAGACCTCCAACGAGATCCTGCTCGTTGGAGGTCTATTGTATTTACTTAATCACTTCTTTTCCACCCATATACGGTCTTAACACTTCCGGAATGATGACACTTCCGTCTTCTTGTTGGTAATTCTCAAGAATTGCAGCGACAGTTCTGCCGATCGCAAGACCAGATCCATTTAGTGTATGAACGTAATCCGTCTTTCCTTTTGCCTCTGGACGGAAACGGATGTTGGCACGACGAGCTTGGAAAGATTCAAAGTTACTGCAAGAAGAGATCTCTCTGTATGTTTCATAACTTGGGATCCATACTTCAATATCGTACTTCTTGGCAGCTGTAAAGCCTAGATCTCCCGTACACATGTTCATCACACGGTATGGAAGGTTTAAAAGCTGAAGAATTTTTTCAGCATGAGAAGTTAAAAGCTCCAGCTGCTCATAAGACTCTTCTGGCTTTACAAAACGAACAAGCTCGACTTTGTTGAATTGGTGTTGGCGAATTAGCCCTCTTGTATCTCTTCCAGCAGATCCAGCTTCAGAACGAAAGCACGCGCTATATGCTGTGTATGCAATCGGAAGCTGATCTCCGTCAATGATTTCATCACGGTGCATGTTTGTTACAGGCACTTCAGCTGTAGGAATCAAGAAGTATTCTTCTTCTCGGATTTTAAACGCATCTTCTTCAAACTTCGGCAGTTGACCGGTACCTGTCATGCTGTCGCGGTTTACCATATAAGGAGGCATCACTTCTTCGTAACCATGCTCGTCTTCGTGAAGATCCATCATAAAGTTGATCAGAGCTCGCTCCAGTCTCGCACCTTGTCCTTTGTAAAAAACAAAGCGGCTTCCTGTCACTTTTGATGCTCTTTCAAAATCTAAAATTCCTAAGTTAGTGGCAAGATCCCAGTGAGGCTTCGCTTCATAGGTGAAGTTCGGAATCTCTCCCCATTTACGAGCTTCCTGGTTGTCATCTTCATCGGCACCCACCGGAACACTTTCATGAGGAATGTTCGGGATCGTTAACAGTAGTTGCTCAAGTTCCTGATCAACAGTACGAAGCTTGTCATCAAGCTCTTTGATCGTTGTAGACACTTCTTTCATTTCTTTAATTAAATGATCGGCATCTTTTTTCTCTCGTTTTAATTGGGATACTTCTTGAGAGACCGTATTTCTTCGGCCTTTGAGCTCTTCTGTTTTCTGGATGAGCTCTCTTCTTGTGACATCTAGCTCCTCAAAGCGATCAAGGTCACTAATGTCTTCATTTCTGTGAGCTAGTTTTTCTTTAATGTTTTCAAAGTCTTTACGCAGCAGTTTTACATCTAACATGCGTGATTCCTCCTCTTATTTTAAGCTGGTTTCGGATTGATTCATTCGGATAAATATCCTCTTCATTTACTTACAATGTTGTTGAAGCCTATGCTCCCTTCGCTATCCGTGGCGGTGCTGGCAAGCCTCCTCGGGCGAGGCCCTGTGGGGTCTTGCCTAGCTCCCACAGCCACAGGAGTCTCGGGGCTTCGGCTTCCTTCTAACTTGTTTTATAGCAGCATCCGAAAACAGCAGTAATAACAGTGAAAGGAAATGAGAACACAAAAAACCCCCGTCCCCTAATAGGGACGAGAGTTCACCCGCGTTGCCACCCTTGTTGAAAAAAGGCATTCTAATCCTCTTTTCCACTCATCGTTTGTAACGGCCGACGAGACCGAGGTAATCTACTCGTGTTCAACTACCTGACTCCGGGATGGATTCTCGAAACGGTTTTGATCGGTTTGCAGCACCACCGACTCTCTGGGCAAAACATGCTTCGTTACTTTTTCCCTTCACTGTCGTTCAATATAATTTGTATTCCTATCATAACCGATCGGAGAGTTTTTAATCAAGCAAGGACTTGATTTTTTCTCACCATCTGTACAAAGTACTGATGCATACGATCATCATCTGTGAGTTCAGGGTGGTAAGAGCATGCAAGGAATTGACCTTGTTTCGCCGCCACAATGTCCCCTTCGTACTCACTTAAAACCTCTACTGAAGGACCAACCCGTTCAATGATCGGCGCACGAATGAATACCCCGTGGACATCTTCGCCTACACCGTTCACATTCAAGGCCGTTTCAAAACTCTCCCGCTGACGACCAAAGGCATTTCGCTCGACTGTCATATCCATCACTGCAAGGTGAGGATCGTCTTGTCCTTTTATTTCCGTCGCCATTAGGATCGCTCCCGCGCAAGTCCCAAACATCGGTTTGCCTGATTCTGCAAAGGCTTTTAATGGTTCAAAAAAATCGTATTTATCAATGAGACGTCGCATTGTCGTACTTTCACCGCCCGGAAAAACAAGGCCGTCAAGCTCGTCCAACTGCTCTGTCCTTTTTACAACAATCACGTTTACATCCGATGCTTCAAGAGCTTTCGCATGTTCACGAACGGCTCCTTGAAGAGCTAAAATTCCAATGTTGATCATGATGTCGCTCCTTTACTTACCAACCGCGCTCCTGCATACGATCTTTTGCTTCAAGAGTTGAAATTTCGATCCCTTTCATAGCAGAACCAAGACCTTTTGAAAGCTCGGCAATCAGTTTGTAATCTTCATAATGCGTAGTCGCTTCTACAATAGCACGTGCAAAACGCTCAGGGTTGTCGGATTTGAAGATACCAGAACCAACAAATACCCCATCAGCACCAAGTTGCATCATAAGCGCTGCATCTGCAGGTGTTGCTATGCCACCGGCTGCAAAGTTTACAACAGGGAACTTGCCTGTGCGCTTGATTTCCATAAGGACATCATACGGAGCACCTAGGTTTTTCGCTTCTGTCATAATTTCATCTTCGCTCATGCCAACCACTTGTTTGATCTGAGACTGCATCATACGCATGTGACGAACCGCTTCTACAATGTTTCCTGTTCCTGGCTCACCCTTTGTACGAATCATGGAAGCCCCTTCTCCAATACGACGGGAAGCCTCTCCAAGGTCTCTCGCTCCACACACGAACGGCACTGTGTAATCACGTTTATTTAGGTGGTAAACCTCGTCAGCAGGTGTGAGTACTTCACTCTCGTCGATGTAATCAACGCCCATCGCTTCAAGTACTCTTGCTTCCACAATGTGACCAATACGCGCTTTCGCCATTACAGGAATACTTACTGCATTTGTTACTTCTTCAACGATTGATGGATCGGCCATACGGGCAACCCCACCTGCAGCGCGGATATCTGCGGGCACACGCTCAAGTGCCATTACGGCAACTGCGCCTGCTTCTTCTGCAATCTTAGCTTGCTCCGCGTTAATGACGTCCATAATGACGCCGCCTTTTTGCATTTCTGCCATCCCACGTTTTACTCGATCTGTACCTGTTTGTTTCATTGTGAATGATCCCCCTTCGAGATTACCTTAAATTTCAAATAATTCGGATTCTGATTATCCTTATCTATTATAACGGAAAACACCCCAAAATATCGATGGAAAAGAATTAGGAAATAACTAGTATTAAAACGACCTCTAGCGTTCAGCTACCCTTACCAATCGTACAAAGCATGTCACATAAAAAGAGTTACTAACTTAGTCCGTATCATTTTAAAATAAAGCCCGGCACATTACGCGCGCCGGGCATCATTATTTATGAACAACTGTATTAAAACCAACCAGTTACAGTATCGGAAACAGACGTCCATACGCCTGCAAAGAATCCACCAATACTTCTAAAGAGTAATGAGAACCATCCGGCTCTCTCTACCGCCTCGTCAGTAACGATGTTTACACTGGCACTTCCTTCACCGTCAAGGAATCCAGGATCATTCTCATCCCCAACTACGTGGAGCTTACCTACTACTTCCCCAGCTTCAATCGGTGCTTGTAGTTCACCATTTTCATTCAATAAAGACTCGTCCCATTCAACTTCATAAGAGTAGTTCTCTTCTTGACCGTTACGAATCATAAGAGATACAGCTTCCTCGGTTGAAACAGCTACCTGGCTTTCTTTCCCTTTAGACACAGGTACGGTTTCTTCTCCTTCAGCTGCCATTCCTTCAGGAAAGAGTTCTGTTGTTGAGAATTGATTAAATCCCCACTCCATCAATCGTTGTGTTTCTTGGAAACGATGGGCTTCAGAATCTGCACCCATGACAACGGAAATTAGACGTTTACCATCTCGTTCAGCTGTTCCTGTAAACGTATATCCGGCTGCATTCGTAAAGCCGGTTTTCAAACCATCTGCATATTCATAATCAAGATCGGCATACATGGTTCCTTCGATCATCCAGTTCCAGTTTTGCATACGGATTTCATCTGATGTTCCTTCTTTGAACATCTTCTCAGGAATACTTGCTGTATCCAACACTTCAGGATAATCATTTACCAAGTGAAATGCTAATGTTGCTGCTGCGCGAGCTGACATGTAGTTATCATCGTTAGGCTCGGTTCCTTGAGGGTAGTTGTCCCCAAGTAAGCTGTTCGGTAAGCCTGTTGAGTTAACAAATTGAAAGTCCCCTACACCTTGCTCAAAAAGACTTTCAAGATCTCCGCTCCCTGCTTCGCGCATCGGTTCACCCATCCCGATGTCTTTTGCTCTTTCGTTCATTTTTTCTACAAAAGCACCTTCAGAACCGGCGATTAATTCTGCTAACGCCATTGTTGCCGCATTTGCTGAGTAAATCGCAACTGACTCATACAACTCTTTTACCGAGTAGCTTTCGTCCGTACGAAGCATCACATTTGATAAACTCCCACTATGGGACAGAGCAGCATTTTGATTGCTAATCGGTACTTCTTGGTCCCACGAGATGTCTCCATTGTTGACCGCTTCCAAAATCAAATATTCACTCATCATTTTTGTCATACTTGCCGGTGGCAAAGCTTGATCAATATTTTTGGCCAATAAAATCTTACCTGAATCGGCATCCAATAAAATTGCAGTCTCAACCCCTGGGTCATAGCCTGCTTCAGCTGAATCTGCGAATGTGAACACACTCGAGAACAGGAGCACAAAAGCCATAAACGACATTACAGTTACTTTAAACTTCCCCATTTTCTCTTCCTCTCCTTGATGCATAACTATTTATAATAAACGTGCGCGTTCAAGAATACATGCTAAGTAGTAAAACCAATCTCCCCCCAAAATCAAGAGAGGCTATGCTATCACTTCTATTTCGATCTTGAACCACCGTTACGACGTGAGTAACAACCGTCATTTTACCACATAAGAACATAAAAAAATAGATAGGGGAGTCCCCTATCTATCTATATCTTTCTACCTATTTCCTTAAAGGGAATAGTTTGGTGCTTCCTTCGTAATTTGTACATCATGAGGGTGACTTTCTTTTAACCCCGCATTTGTAATGCGAATGAAGCGACCGTTATCTTGTAAGTCTTGAATCGTCGGTGTTCCGCAATAGCCCATACCAGCATTGATTCCACCAACAAGCTGATGGATCGTATCACTAAGTGGTCCTTTATAAGGGGTACGTCCTTCAATTCCTTCCGGTACAAGCTTTTGTTCACCTTCTTGGAAATAGCGGTCTTTACTGCCTTTTTCCATAGCTCCAAGAGAACCCATACCTCGGTAAACTTTAAACTGACGACCTTGGAAGATCTCTCGTTCACCTGGGCTCTCTGATACACCAGCAAGAAGACTTCCGAGCATCACAGCATGTCCACCGGCAGCAAGAGCTTTTACAATATCACCGGAGTATTTAATACCTCCATCTGCAATAATCGATTTCCCGTGCTTACGCGCTTCTGTAGCACAGTCATAAACAGCTGTAATTTGCGGTACACCAATTCCCGCCACGACACGAGTGGTACAAATAGATCCTGGTCCAATTCCCACTTTTACGATCGTTGCTCCAGCTTCAATCAAATCACGTGTCGCTTCTGCAGTCGCCACGTTACCGGCAATAATATCAAGGTCCCGATAGGCTTCACGAACTTCACGCACTTTATCCAACACACCTCTGGAATGACCGTGAGCAGTGTCGATAACTAAAACATCGATCCCAGCCTCTACTAGAGCCTCTGTACGAGATTCAGAATCTCCGCCGACACCAACAGCTGCCCCGACCACTAAACGACCGGCACTGTCTTTTGCAGAGTTAGGGAACTCAATTGCTTTTTCAATATCTTTAATTGTAATAAGGCCTTTTAACACACCGTCATCATCAACCAAAGGAAGCTTTTCAATTTTGTATTTCTGCAACACGCTTTGAGCTTCGTCCAACGTGGTTCCTACAGGAGCTGTTACCAAATTGTCCTTCGTCATCACTTCGCTAATCTTAATAGAATAATCATCAATAAAGCGAAGGTCACGGTTAGTTAAAATCCCTACTAGCTTCTGGTTTTCGTCTGCAATCGGTACACCTGATATACGGTATTTTGACATTAAATGCTCTGCGTCAAATACTTGATGATCCGCAGACAAATGAAACGGGTTTGTTATAACGCCATTCTCGGAGCGTTTTACGCGATCAACCTGTTCGGCCTGCTCTTCAATCGACATGTTTTTATGAATGATTCCTAGTCCACCAGCACGTGCCATTGCAATAGCCATAGCCGCTTCTGTTACAGTATCCATTCCCGCACTGATAATCGGAATGTTAAGTTGCAATTTATCGGAAAGCTGTGTTTTCACGCTAACATCTCTTGGTAAAACTTCTGATCGAGCCGGCATTAACAGGACATCGTCAAACGTTAACCCTTCTTTACCAAACTTTTCCTCCCACATGAACGTACTCCTCCTTAATATTTTCCCAAAATATTATTAGTAGCTTAACAAGTGGACACACTACTGTCAAGAAATATTGCCAGGTTCCAAAAGTTACCCAATCCTACTTGTGTTCTTATTTCCAGCGTCTTTTACAAAGGAGTCAAAGCCATGACATCACATCCCTTTTTACTCCCTTTTCAATCCATTGATTACGTAAAATCATTTCTAGCTGAAAAGTATGAGGAACTAGGTGTCCCAAACGCCGGTACTCTTGCTTATAAAAACGGCTATCCCTTTTTATATTATCTTGAAATGGGAAAACAATACGTCAGTCAGTCAGAGATTGCCCCTCTATCAACACAGCCTGTTCTTTTATTTTACGGCTGTGTTCAATGGATGAAAGCAACACTACTCACGGTAGATCCAGAATACCCAGGCACGACACAAGTCCTTGCTCACGGTGTAACGGCCCGAAAGAGAAAAAAACAAGATTATTCGTTTTTGGAAGATGAAGTAAAAGTTCAAAAAGAAGGTCTTTTTCCATACTTTTCTGAACAGATGTTTCATGTGAAACAATTAACTGGAGAGAAGTACAAATTAAACCATGTTCTAAAGCGTATTCCTGCAATGGCGGGCCTATTTGAAAAACTATATGGATCAAAGCCTCTAACTGAAGTCACCTTTTCAGATGACCATGTTACCATCCCCACTTCCACTCTTGGTCATTTAGAGATGGAACTGCCACGATTTCTTGCTTTACTAAAGGAGTCGAACATACGTGCTGAGGGAGAGGTGAAAGATCAATGTGCAGTGATTTCAAATGGACGAATAATCTCTTCACACCCTTACTTGATCCTACAAGACGGCGAACGCTTTTATTTGCCTAATGACCGCGACTCTTATCTCCCCCTGCCCGAGCTATTAGCGCATTATGTGATTTTATACAACTTAAGCATGATCTGTCGATACGAAACAGAATGGTGGTGCGAACTTCTCCATTCCTTCTCGTCAAACGACTTCCCGTGCATTGAACATTTCCTTACTATATCAAAACAAAAGCTTCCTTCTCTGTTTGAAGATTTACTTACAGGGAGGACAAAAAAATAGCCAAGACCTTTAGCATTGAGATAAGATCTTGGCTTTATATTTGTATTACTTAGATGGTGTAAACTCACTAGCCGTTTTTTGAAGGGCTTGGGACAGATCCTCCCAAATGTCTTCAACATTTTCAAGCCCTACGGATAACCGTAACATGCCTTCTGTGATTCCCATCTCCAGTCGTTTTTCTGAAGGTACAACCGCATGGGTCATTGTAGCGGGATGTTGAATTAAAGATTCTGCATCCCCAAGACTCACTGCTACTTGTACCATCTTCAAATGATTCATGAAGGATTGAGCTTCTTCCTTACCTCCTTCAATTTCAAATGTGATTAGACCCCCAGGCTGCTTCATTTGTTTTTCAGCTAACGTAAATTGTGTATAGTCAGGATCACCTGGGTATACGACAGATTTAATCATCGGATGCATCTTCAACTTCTCATATAACCCTTTAGCATTGCTACAGTGACGATCCATACGTACAGATAATGTCTTTAGCCCTCTTAGTAATAGCCAAGCATCAAAAGGCGCCATGACCCCGCCCATATCTTTTAACGTTGTCCCCCGAACAACTTGCATAAATGCAGCCTTACCTACAGCTAATCCTGCAATGACATCTCCATGTCCGCAAATGTATTTTGTTGCACTGTGAATGACGACGTCTGCCCCTAACGTTAGTGGCTGTTGTAAGTAAGGAGAGCAAAAGGTGTTATCTACGACTACTGTGACACCACTCTCCTTTGCAACTCGGATAACCATCTTCAAATCAATCAGCTTCATAGTAGGGTTGATCGGTGTTTCCACATACAGAACTTTCGTATTCGGTTTAATCCGGTTACGAATCGTATCCTCATCACTCATTTCAATAAAATCATGCTCAATCCCATATCGATCATCGACTAACTGTAAGAAGCCATAGGTACATCCATACACACCTTCTGAAACAAGGATATGTTCTCCATGTTTGACGAGGGCAAGTAAGATTGAAGAAACAGCTGCCATTCCGGAAGCAAAGGCGACTCCTTCTTCTCCTTCTTCTAAATCAGCAATCGCTTTTTCGAGGATCGCTACTGTTGGATTTCCTAATCTTGAATAAATGTAACCGCTTTCAATTCCAGCAAAACGAGCTTCCCCTTGTTCCGCTGAATCAAATGTAAATGTAGATGTTTGATACAATGGCGGTGTTAAGCTGCCATAATGTTTCTTCCGATCATATTCTCCGTGTATTAATCTTGTTTCGAGCTTCTTTTTCTCCATCTCAAGTCACATCCCCTTTTTTTATCTCTTTCCATTATACTCTCTCATGGAAAACCGTGAAATAGCTTTGTAGAAAGACACTGCGGTGGTGCTGTGATGAGGAGAAGAAGTAATTTGAACAGAGTGATTGAAGCGGATGGGGGGCGAAATTGATTAAAGGTTGTGCTAACTCGACTAAAGCCGCAGCTAACTCGTTTAAAGGTAGAACTAACTCGACTAAAGCCACTACTAACTTGATTAAATCCCAAGTCCACAGTGTCCCAGTCCACACAAAAAAGCACCCACCAAAAGGTGAATGCTTTTTCTCATGTTGCCTAGCGACGTCCTACTCTCACAGGGGGAGAGCCCCCAACTACCATCGGCGCTGAAGAGCTTAACTTCCGTGTTCGGCATGGGAACGGGTGTGACCTCTTCGCTATCGCCACTAGACAAATATGAAGTTAGAGAGATGTTCTCTCAAAACTAGATAACAGCTTCGACACTCTTCACAGAGTTTCGTTAGAAGACTAAACAAACATCAATTTTTGGAT
>NZ_AUCJ01000013.1:963-53054 GCF_000429705.1 Alteribacter aurantiacus DSM 18675 | reverse complement strand
AGCCTCCTGATATGAACGAAACTTTCAAGGCCCCGCTGAAATATTGATTATGATCCTGTTTTTGGGCAACTTTAAGAAGGAAAGCTATTCTGGGCTTCTTGACTTGGTTGTCCTTTATATTCAGTCTGATTTTGTCCCCCTTTAGCTAATCATTCTTCCTCAACCCTTTGAATGGTTGTCAAGTGCTCTCCTTGACTGCCATTCAAAGGGTTGAGACTCTTATAAAGCTAAAGGGTGGAAATATTCTTAGATACCCTACCTCCTTTTGATTAGATGTTGAGAACACGGCACGAAGGCAAAAACTCTACTGCGGTTAGCATTCTGATATTCGTGGGTTTTCACATTTTATCTTTCCGTATGAAGGACATTTCCACTAACTCGGAGCGTGCGTTAACCTTTGACAAGGGTAGCACAGAGGAGGCACGTGGGTTTTCCTTCCCGGTATTACTCTTTGCCTTCGAGCCCTATTCTCAGCCATCTTTTTTTATTGCATATCAACACCAAAATCATTTCTCTACAGTCTTACGACTCTTATCTCAACGAACTCTACTTAAGAGCGTTTTTATCTTCTTGAGTAACAGCCCATATAAACCCAGCCAGTTCTCTAGCTACTGCAGTGATGGCTTTTCCACTTTCTTTCCCTCTAGATAGTAACCTAAAATACTTATTGTGCAGCCTGTTTTGAGCCTTCCATGAAATGCCCTGAATGGCTGGAGAAAGTCCATTTTGTCTCTTCTTCAATTCTCCTTTCACCGCAGGCTTATATCGATAACTCCATGCAGACTCAACTAACAAACGACGAACATGACGATTTCCTGTTTTCGTAATTTCCCCCTGTTGCCTTCTGTCGCCACTAGAGTATTCACTCGGAATTAAACCTACGTAGGACATAAAGTGACCTGCGGTAGGGAATCGCCTAAAGGAACCAACTTCAGCTACTAGGCTTGTCGCAGTAATCAGTGCAATACCTCTTAATGCTTGTAACGATTGAATCATTGGGGCATGGACACCTTCGTTCGCTTGAACTTTCACCTCTTCTTCATATCTAAGGATTCGTTGTTCCAACTCTTTAATTTGATGATAATACTCTTGAAAAACAACTCGTAATGAAGAACGTTCAAATGTTAATTTGTCGAGCCAATCGCGGTATTTCTTCGTCCACTTGTTTACACCTTTAGGTGGCTTAATATCATTACGCAACAAGAATTTAGATAACCGGTGTTTGGCACGTAATTCATCTTCTTTGGCGTCTTCACGTGCTCTCACCAAATCACGAAGAGCCTCATCATCTGAATTCGGGATGTATACCGGAGTCAATTCTCCAGCTCGATATAATTGTGCAAGACGGATCGAGTCCCGCCTATCTGTTTTAATACGCTCACCTGGTTTTTGAGGAATCAAAGACGGCGCAATAACTTCACACTGTATATCTAGAGATTGAAGTAGCCTTTGAAGCGAGTAACCTGTTGGGCCTGCTTCGTAGCACATACGCAACGTGTGGGGATCTCCTATTGACTTAATTAACTTTTTAATTGCTTCAGGTGTATGAGGAATCATGCCATAATATCTCGGCAATTCTCGTCCCTCATCGGCAATTGCGACTGCAATTTTATCTTTTGACACGTCTAAACCTACAAATTTTAAGGTATCCTTCATAATAACTAGCTCCTTCCGTAATGTAGCTCTAATTTGGTTTTTGTTTTATTTAGTCAATAAACATTCTTACCAAATTAACCTACGACTTTACGTGTAAGGGGCTAGTTTCGTTCATGATAACTCGAGAAAGGCGCCCTGCGGGGTCTTCGGCTGAAGAGCTTCCTGCTTCTTCCTCTACAAGCAAATGCTCCGAAGCGTCTGCGTCGAAGCAACTCGAAGTATACTCATGATGTAAACGCTCGTCGCTGGAGTCGCCACCTTCCACTCCATTTTCTACTTTAACAAAAGGTAATCTTTATAAAACAAACTAACAGCTTATTCGAGTCTGTAAAAGTATCAGCTTTTCTTCCTCCTTCATCGTCTTCGAATGGCTTCTGTGTATTGATGAAATAGGTTATTTATCTTAATTGGTGATCCACTTGTTTGAAAGGACTCTTCTGCACTCTCACGTAATTCTTTCATGCATTTCAGCTCACTGACTTCAATCTCTTCGTTTTCATATAACGTACTTCGCGCTTCAAATGTAATCAGGCTTCACATTAGAAATGTAATGAGTTGGCCATACAAGTGGCATTCAAATCACTCTGTAAAGGGAACTTGAACCGATAAGCTCTTATTTATACAAATGATATGAACTTGGACATGTGATCAGGTGTAGCCGGAATGTTCGCAGACTCCTGCGGCCGTGGGAGCCAGGAGAGACCCCGCAAGGGCTTTGCCCGAGGAGGCTCGCCGGCACCGCCGCGGAAAGCGAAGAACATTCCGGCTAAACCTTTCTTCAACTGATTTTCTACACTTAATCCTTAAGTCCACGGCTATGCGGTGTAGTAGGGTAGACAACCTTCTGTGACATAAACATTTGTCATACAAACGTTTTTACTTTTCCTTTATCGAGATCCAAATTTCACTTTTTTCATCTTCGCTGGCCAGTATTTCCGGTCCGTTTGCCAATTCGTAAGATGATGAAGGCAACCATTCAGAATAGATACGCTGCCAGTGGTTTTCGACTTCCTCCCAGTTTCCTTCTACTTCAAATACGCCCCATGTCAAGGCAGGTACTTCTAAAGTGGAATCGTGGTCTGACGGAGTTTGATTTGTAGCTGCCCCGATAAATTGATCAAAGGTTGCCTTTCCTTCCGTGTTTTCTGAATAGTTGGCTGTCACATGAATGACACCACGGGGCTCTCTTGTTGAGTTGAACTGTAATTCTTTCATCTTCTCATCACTTATAGCAGACATCATTTGTTCGTAATCAGGTGTGAGTAGACCGTTAACCATCTCTACTTCGTATTTTACACCTACCACCTTAAATGCTTCTTTTTTTACGATACGGTACTTCATTTCCGTTCCCCCTTGAATGGTTAATTGAAAGGTCATTCTTGGATATGCCTTTACGCTCTGCTCTGTATGACGGGCTGTGGAAGGAGTTACACCATGGTAGTTTTGGAAGGCACGTGTAAATGCATCCGGCGACTGATATCCGTATTTAAGTGCTACATCAATCACCTTTACACTTGAATCCTTTAATTCATATGCTGCTGATGTCAAACGTCTTCTTCGAATGTATTCGGTTAAGGTGATTCCTGACAAAAGCGAGAAAAGACGCTTAAAGTGATATTCAGAACAACATGCAACCTTAGCCACTTCTTTTAAATCGATGTTGTCACTCAGGTTCTCTTCAATATACTGTAGTGCGGCGTTCATACCTTTTAACATATCCATGAACTTGCCTCCCTTCCATTCAAATGATAAGTGCTAAATCCTTATTCTTCCCGACATTTTGTGCTTTGTTCAGTCGGAAAGGATATGGACTTACACTATATTTTTCGCCCTTTACTTAATGAGATAGAAAATGGTTCCCATCGACAACATGCGATGGGAACCATTTTTTATGAAGAATGAGGAGATACCATCGTAAATACAGCCGTATCTTGAAGTTCATCCCCCACGTAAACGTCCACTTCATAGTCACCGGAAGAAATGTCCTGATGACCGGTGTCGAGAAGAGGAATGTTCACGGTGCTTGAACGGAAGAACGTTTCCGATCGTTCAAGAATGAGTTCTCGATCGTCTCCGTTTACTTTATACATTTCGATCTCAAGTCCGTCACGACCAATGGGCTCTTTATTTTCATAATAGAGCATGATGCTTGAGCTAAATAAAGGTAAGGTTGGCTCCCGGTCGAGCTCCCATATGGTATCCGGTGTCCCTTCCTCGTCAAGGTAAACAAACGCACCCTTAGGAAGAGATGGAGAGTAGTCCCAAGCAGTTAAAGACAAAAACGGATAGATGGCGAAAATTATGATCACGATAGGCGCGACAATAGCAGAGATGACGCTCGCCCCCGGTTGTGAGAACAGCGGAACCTGTGCTCGATCCGGCTTTTGATTATGTTTTGCAAGTAGATTTCCTTTGATTTTTTTAGCATAAAAAGCATTGCCGTAAATGCCGGATACCACATGTAAGGTAGCCACGACAATCACATAACCGCTGACCTGGAAAAGCGTTGATTCTATCCCCAAAATATATCCAAGGTAAGGAATAAAGCTATCCACAATGCTATATAGAAGTAAAATAGCAAAGTAGGCGCTTGTCCATCCAAACATGCGTCTATAGGAAAACCAAAATGGAGATAACAAGAAAGCGGACCAGTTCCAACCGGAAAAACGTTCCGGTGCTTTTGACTGTCCCCATTTCTTCATGTAATACGATTGATTTATAGTAACCTCTTGCTCAATTTTGTTTTTTTCAGTGGTCATCATTTGACCAAAGCTTTTCTCACTCATCGTCTTGCCCCTTTCATAATCCACATTATTTTACCACGATTGCACTTGTATTCACATGAGTTGCCTTTGAAAAGATGATAAATCTAATTTTTAAAAATAACTTGCTACTAGCAGGAATGTTGTGTATGATACAAAAAATGGTATATCAGACATTCTGTGATGAAGAGAGTAGCAAGAAAGAAGCCCAAAGCGAGCCGGGGATGGTGAGAGCCCGGTGGAACCAGACTTGTGAACCGCACTTCGGAGAAAATGTATGTCTACATTCGGGAGAACCCCGTTATCAAGTCAAGAGGTTTTATAACAATCAGAGTGGTACCGCGGGCAAAGTCTCGTCTCTATTTACGAATAGAGGCGGGACTTTTTTAGTTTTTTACAGGCACTGAAAAAGCGTACTTGTATTTTTTCAGTAGCTTTTTAAAAAATAAGGAGGTTTTCATTAATGGACTACAACGTTTATACAGAGGCACTTTCTCCTCATTTAGAAGGAGTGTTGACGAAAAAAGAAATCAGATCATCAATTGAGCAACCAAAGCATGAGTCTCACGGAGACTTGGCTTTTCCTTGTTTTCAATTGGCGAAAAAAATGAAGAAATCTCCGGTTGAAATCGCTCAGGAGTTAGCTCAACAAGTAAAGTCGCAGCACATAGATCGAGTAGAAGCGGCAGGTCCATATGTGAATGTCTTTTTCAAGCGAACGATCTTTAGTACGAATGTATTGAATCGTATTTTAACCGAGGAAGAAGGTTATGGCTCGAATAATCTTGGGAAGAAAGAGAATGCGGTATTTGATTTTTCCTCTCCTAACATTGCAAAGCCCTTTTCCATGGGGCACCTTCGCTCTACGATTATTGGTCAAGCACTGGCAAACATCGCTGAAAAAAGCGGATACACCTCCATTCGAATTAATCACTTAGGAGATTGGGGTACGCAATTTGGCAAACTGATGTGTGCGTATACAAGATGGGGATCAGAAGAAGAGGTCAAAGAATCACCGATCCCTACGCTTATGAAGTACTACATTTCTTTTCACGAAAAAGCTGAACATGATCCGTCGTTCATTGATGAGGGGCGAGCGTGGTTTAAGAAGCTCGAACTGGGAGATGAGGAAGCGACGAAGCTTTGGACTTGGTTCCGTGATGAATCGTTGAAAGAGTTTGAGCGTGTGTACCGTTTGTTAGGTGTCACGTTTGATCACGTTCAAGGAGAATCCTTTTACAACGATAAAATGAGTTCTGTAGTAGATGAGTTGACCGAGAAAGGGCTCCTCACAGAGTCTGAGGGGGCTCATGTGGTGGACTTAGGGGCAGATAGTCCCCCGTGCTTGATTAGAAAAACGGATGGTACCACGCTTTATGCGACCCGAGACCTGGCGGCGGCTATGTATAGGAAGACACGCTTTGATTTTTCAAAAAGCGTATACGTCGTGGGGGCAGAACAGCAGCTTCATTTTAACCAAATCAAGACAGTTCTTAGGAAGATGGGACACGACTGGGAACAAGACATGGTTCACGTTCCCTTTGGGTTGATTTTAAAAGACGGGAAAAAGATGAGTACTCGGAAAGGGAAGATCGTATTGCTGGAGGAAGTTCTTCGGGACGCAATCGAGCGTGCGAAAGAAAACATGATGGTTAAAAATCCTGGTTTGATGAACAAAGAGGAAGTGGCGGAAGCTGTAGGTGTAGGTGCAGTTGTGTTTCATGATTTGAAAAATGAGCGAATGAATTCGGTTGAATTTAACCTGGACCACATGCTTACCTTTGAGGGAGAGACTGGGCCGTATGTGCAGTATACGTATGTGAGAACGCAAAGTATCCTTGAAAAAGGGAGTGGAGAGGCGAAGGTAAATACAGGGCTTATGGACGATGGGTCTTGGGAGGTTATTAAAGAGTTGCACTACTTTCCGAGGGCGGTGGAGCGAGCGTGGCGTGACTATGAGCCTTCCGTGATTGCGAAGTATCTGGTGAGTTTGGCTTCTTCTTATAATAAGTACTACGGTAAGGTTAAGATTTTGGAGGAGGGCCAAGAGATGGGTGATCGCCTTGCGTTAACCAAAGCGGTAGGAACGGTCTTGCAAGAAGGAATGCGTCTCCTTGGGATGAAAGCCCCTCGTCGAATGTAGATAAGGCACTGTAAAAATTCGGTCTTTAATTTTTACAGTGCCTTCATATGTAGCAAAGTTGTGAACCGACTTGATTATTTAAATTGACGGGCATACACTAGAGGCATTGGACATACCTATAGGGGGTAAAATGAAGTGAAAAAAGCAGTATGGTTAAGCGCGCTTGCTGGTGTTTTTGTACTCGCTGCCTGTCAAACAGAAGAAGAGCCAGAAGCACCTGCAGCAGAGCCAGAAGAAGCGGAAGAACAAAACGAAGAAGCGGAACAAGTGATAGATTTAGCCAATGACGACTTTTATGTGGAGAATAGCGAGTTGGAAGTCACCCACATACACGGTTTGGGCTATGCAGGAAATGAAGGAATTGTGTACGTTGCCACTCATCACGGTTTAGCCCTTTTTGAGGATGGCACATGGTATGAAACGGGAGAAGAACGCAATGACTACATGGGCTTTAGCCCTGTAGAAGATGGTTTCTACACGAGCGGTCATCCCGGTGAGGCATCGTCTTTTGAAGTGGATCCGATTGGCCTGGTGAAAAGTGAAGATGGTGGGCAAACCCTTGAAGTTTTAGACCTTTTGGGGGAAACGGACTTTCATGTAAAGGGAACCGGTTATTTTTCAAATGCCATCTATGTTTATAACCCGAAGGAAACCGATAGGCTTGAGGAAACAGGACTTTACTATACGTTGGACGATGCAGAATCGTGGGAAAAAAGTGAGGGGGACGGATTGCCGGAAGCGTCTTATGATGCAGGAGGGTATCCGAACTTCGTGATCGCTGTACATCCGACGGAAGAAAGCAGAGTGTCTGTGGGAACAACGGAAGGGCTGTTTGTATCAGAGGACTACGGTCAAACCTTTGAAGAAACGGAGCTGAAGACGCCTGTTCTTGCAGGAGCGTATGTTGAAGAGGACTTTTATGCAGGGATTTGGGCCGGTGAAATACAGCTAATAAGGTTCGATGGGGAAGAAACGGTTGTATTGGATGTGCCTGATCTCCACGAACAAGATTTTATTCAATACGTTGCTGTGAATCCTGAGGATACAGAAGAGATTGTCTACACAACCTTCTTTGGGAATGGCTTTATCACTCATGATGGGGGAGACAATTGGACACATATTCTTGATGAAGGCAACGTGGTTTCAGAAGAATAGGCTACAAAAAGGACGGGAGCGTTTCCTAACGGGTACCGTTAAATGACCTTCAAATTGTATGGAAATTTGAAGGTCATTTTTGTTGATATAATGGGATTTGGATCATTTTTTTGGGGGGATTTGTATTGCCATTTGTCTAGTAAAATGCGGGGATACAATAGCCAGTGTACCGCAGCAAAAGACACTTACAAATTGATATACAGAAAATATCGGGTAAGCACTGTTATAAATGGATGATCATTTCACTGGGTTTAAAAAATAAAGGGAGAAATTCCGGCTAAATTTAGAAATACCCATATTTCCTTAATAATAAGGGGAGTTTTTCCGCTTATATTATCCGAATCTTTAGATTTTGTCTTGTTTAGAGCTGTTAACCGGAATATCTCCGCTTATCTTCGGCTTCTTAACCTCCTTTACCTACATTAGGCGGAAATTCTCCGCCTATGAATTCTCATACCTTTTGCATTTCCCTTTGCAAATTGACGTTTTGTGATAGGGAACGGAACCCGTTAGGCGTTTCCCTGTCCTTTTTTTGCCACCTGTGAATTTGTGAATGAATGAACACAGGGTCAGACCCCGAAACTGGAGTTTCTTCTCTTGAATTAAATACCCCCATGAGGTATATTGGGCGTAGAGAGTCATCAATCAAATTTTTTACAGGAGGTACTTTCATATGGCAAAAGTACGCTTTGGAATAGAAGGGATGCACTGTGCCTCGTGTGTGAATCGCGTGGAGAAGAAAATCTCCAAAGTCGATGGGGTGGAGTCCGTTAACGTCAATTTAGCGACTCACCAAGCGCAAGTCACAGGTGACATCACTGACCAACAGGTCAATGATATTATTGCATCAGTTGAGAAAATCGGCTTTGGTGCGAAACCGATAACCGACGAAAAAGAGGAAGACTTGTCCAAAAAACAAGAGGTGGAGTCGAAGAAATTATTACGAGACTTTTCAATCGCAGCTGTTGTTACGATCATCGTTTTAATTGGAAGTATTCCTCACATGATGCATACGTGGGGGACGTGGGTACCTGGATGGTTGTCCAATCCTTTTTTCCTTCTCGTTCTAACGACGTATGTTCAGCTCGTGCCGGGCTGGCGATTTTACAAGAACAGTTATAAGGTACTCAAAAGCAAGTCCGCTGATATGAATGTACTTGTAGCGATGGGAACCACATCGGCGTGGGCGTATTCCGCTGCCATGACCCTTTTTCCGGGACCCCTTACAAGTGCGGGATTTCCGTATCAGCTCTATTACGATGTGACGACAGTCATTACAACGCTGATCTTACTTGGGCGCTATTTTGAAGCGAAAGCAAAAGGGCAAACGTCTACGGCAATCAAAAAGCTCATGAATTTGCAGGCAAAAACGGCTCGCGTTGTGAGAGACGGAAAAGAGCTGGACCTTCCAGTGGAAGACGTCCGTGTCGGTGATCATATTGTGGTACGTCCTGGAGAGCGGATACCCGTAGATGGTACGGTAATCAAGGGGTCTTCCTCCGTTGATGAATCCATGCTTACAGGCGAATCGGTTCCTGTTATGAAAAAAGAGGCTGATTCGGTGATTGGGGCAACGATCAATAAAACGGGCTCATTTACGATGGAAGCATCAAAAGTAGGGAAAGACACGACGCTTGCAGGGATTATTCGAATGGTAAACGACGCACAAGGATCAAAGGCGCCAATCCAGCGCATGGTCGACGTGATATCCGCTTATTTTGTTCCTACAGTAGTCGCGTTAGCATCTCTTAGCTTTCTTGTGTGGCTTATCTTTGGACCAGATCCGTCCTTTATCTTTGCCTTAACGACGTTCATTGCCATTTTGATCATTGCTTGTCCGTGTGCACTTGGGCTTGCAACACCGACTGCGATTATGGTCGGTACGGAAAAAGGAGCAGAGAACGGCGTATTGATCAAAGATGCGTCAAGTCTTGAGCAGGCTCATAAAGTGGACACGGTCATTCTCGATAAAACGGGGACGATTACGAAAGGTCGACCTGCTGTCACAGACGTTTTAACTGCGTCTGGATGGACAGAGGAGCGTCTTCTAACGACGGTCGCCTCTGTGGAAACGGCGTCAGAGCATCCTCTTGGAGAGGCGATTGTTCGTCAGGCTAAAGAGCAGCAACTTTCTTTAACCGAGCCAGAATCGTTTCAATCGATCACAGGATTTGGTCTTGAAGCGCAATTGGAAGGAAAGCGTGTCGTGGTTGGGAATGAGCGTTTGATGGAACGAGAAGGTATAGAGGTTCGGAGTTTTTTGGATCAGGCACACTCACTTGCAGAGCAAGGAAAGACGCCAATGTTTATCGCTTCAGAAGGGACGTTTGCTGGCATCATTGCTGTTGCGGACCCGTTAAAGGACGATGCCAAAGAGGCGGTTCGTCAATTACAAGGGATGGGGATCGAAGTCGTCATGCTGACAGGAGATAATCAGCGTACAGCTGCGGCGATTGCCAAAGAAGTTGGCATTGCTCGGTTTGAAGCAGAGGTCTTGCCAGGAGATAAGGCGGCTTACGTGAAGACATTGCAAGAAGAAGGTAAGCAAGTAGCGATGGTTGGTGACGGAATCAATGACGCGCCGGCCCTAGCTCAAGCGAACATCAGTATTGCGATCGGGACCGGAACGGACGTGGCCATGGAGACGGCCAACATTACGCTCATGCGCGGAGACGTGATAAGCATTGTGACTGCTTTGCGTTTATCAAAATCAACCATGCGGATGATTTGGCAGAACCTTGGCTGGGCGTTCGGTTATAACATTATATTGATTCCGGTAGCAGCTGGCCTATTATATCCGTTCTTCGGACTGTTACTCAACCCAATGCTCGCAGGAGCTGCCATGGCTTTCAGTTCCGTTTCAGTCGTATTAAATACGTTAAGGTTAAAGAAGTTTAAAACGGTCTCGCCTGTCACAACGTAAGTCATTGAGTAGCTCTATTACGGTTAGAAATGTTTAACATCGTTCATTTTGGAAAAAGACACATAAGGGGGTATCCTAAAATGGGAACAGATTCTTGTGTTAAATCCTCTCAAGAGTGGGTCGATACGAACCGGACATGTAAAATGAATAAGGCATTCGCCGTTACAATTCCAAAAAAACTACGAGAGAAACTTGGATTAAGTCCAATGGATACCATCATTCTCGTGGTCGATAATAAAAGCATCCTACTATCAACGAAAAGCATAGATGAAACACTAGATATTCAAAGTCACATCAACGAAAACGGTTCATTTTATATGCCAAAAGAAATACGAGATCAGCTCACCCTTACCTCCGGCGAACCGCTTCGCATCTTGGTGGGGTCTGACCCCGCACAATTTTGTGAACTCCTACTCGAAAAGGTTTAGGTTGATGGGTTACGGGGTATGAGAGTGATTTTGGTGATGAGATTCAACTGGTGGTTGATGTCCACCTGGTTCCACATAAACAGGCGCTGTGATCATCACCATAAATGAAAACCCTAAATAAACAAGAGAGAAGACAAGCCACGTGTAGTTATATGCGTGGCTTGTTTTGTTTTGTGACAACGCATGTTCCCTTATGGTTCTCTGGGCAGTCCAAAGGATAGCCGTTACAGAAACCATCAGCAAAAGAACAACCGTCGTTGAAACGAATGACAGTGGCAACATCTCCGCTGTCATGGCCCCCATCATCCCCGCCATCGCCCCTGAAAACAGTCCTTCAATGACGGGAAGACCTTTGAATGGGAATCCCAAGATCATACCCAAGATAGCAGCGACAACAACGGATGCCACCAGAGAGTGGGTAAATGTCCCGTGAAAAAGGCCTCCAAAGTAAAAGCCTGTAGCAACCCCCACTAACATGGCGATGGCCATGACGTTCATCATTTGCTCCATCAAAGAAAGAGCATCCCCGTACTTCCAGTGACTATATACAAACAGTCCAAGTGGAACAAGTAAAAACAGCAAAATCATCTCACGAATACCCCCTACCGGTTTGATCGTATACTGACCTTTATTCACTGAAACAGAGAAATAGTACAGGCGGTATTTTGCTCACCTGTTCACGTGGTGCCTGACCCTGTGTTCAGCTGTGCACACAGGGTCAGGCACCATCAAAACTCATTCAAACATTCGTTTGATTATTTGCTTGATTTAAAGTATATTCAAATAAAGGTTTGAATATACTGGCTATAGGGGTGAGGGAGAATGAAGCAAACAGACATATGTGAAGCTTATACGTTTGATCAAGAGAAGGTTGAATCGTTAACAAAACAAATCAATGAGCATGACATGAAAAAGACGAGCCGAATCTTTAAGGTGTTGGCAGACGAAAAACGATTTACCGCTTGTTACGCATTAACATTAACAGAGGAATTGTGTGTGTGTGACGTAGCAAATCTGCTAGATGCCTCCACTGCGACCGCGTCCCATCATCTTCGTACGTTGCACAAACAAGGACTTGTGAAATACCGAAAAGAAGGAAAGCTCGTTTTTTACAGCTTGGACGATGACCACGTGAAGGACGTGATTACACTCGCCATGATTCATGAGCGGGAAGGAAAAAGTGATGACTAAACGAGAAGAGTACGTCGTTCGTGGGTTTACGTGTGCGAATTGTGCAACGCAGTTCGAGCGAAACGTTCAGAGCATAAAAGGAGTGACCAGTGCAAAAGTCAATTTTGCAGCAAGTAAAATTGTGGTGGAAGGTGAAGCCTCGGTTCAAGAGATAGAAGAGGCCGGCTCTTTTGAGGATTTACGGATCAAGAAAGCAGAGTATGGCTTGGAAGAAGAAACGACGCCATTTTGGAAAAAAGGAAAAAACGTCCGAGTCAGCGTTGCTTCTCTTCTCACGATTGCAGGTTGGGTTTTCTTGTTTCAGCTGGGCGAATACCATCCATTTACTTTGGCCCTATTTATTTCTGCAATCGTAATCGGCGGCTACCGCTTGTTTTGGCAAGGGCTCAAAAACCTTGTGAAACTCGAGTTTACGATGCGTACATTGATGACAGTTGCCATTATCGGGGCTGCCTTCATTGGGGAGTGGGGGGAAGCGGCTGTGGTGGTCGTATTGTTTGCCATCAGTGAAGCGCTAGAGAGTTACTCGATGGACAAAGCGAGGAAATCCCTGCGAAATCTCATCGATCTGGCACCCCGTTACACCACGATGATCCAAGGAGATCAAAGGGTGACTATTCCAGTAAAAGACGTTCAGTTGTCTGACGTTTTGATCGTCAAGCCTGGAGAGAAAATACCCGTGGACGGAACGGTGATTGAAGGCGCGTCCACTGTGAATGAGGCCCCGATCACCGGCGAAAGTATGCCTGCTTATAAAAAAACAGGAGACAACGTTTTTGCCGGAACATTAAATGAAGATGGACTTTTAAAGATGAAAGTAACAAAAAGACCAGAGGAGACAGCATTAGCAAAGATCATTCATCTAGTGGAAGAAGCACAGCAAGAAAAAGCACCGGCACAGCAGTTTATTGACCGCTTTGCAAAGGTGTATACCCCCGCGATTATGGTACTCGCTTTATTGGTAGCCACGATCCCGCCGATTGTGTTTCAAGGGGAATGGAGCCAATGGATCTACCTTGGCCTGGCCACACTCGTTGTTGGTTGTCCGTGCGCACTCATTATTTCAACACCAGTAGCCATTGTGACCGCCATTGGTCATAGTGCTAATCAAGGGATTCTCATAAAAGGTGGCCTTCACTTAGAGCAAGCGGGTAATATGACGGCGATCGCGTTTGATAAAACAGGGACGTTAACGAAAGGGGCGCCTGTGGTGACGGAGGTCGTGTCGTTTGTAGAGGAAAGTGAGATGCTCGTTGTTGCACAGGCTTTAGAGCAATATTCCACACACCCCATTGGAAAAGCGGTTGTACGTTACACGAAGGAACGAGATTTCTCTAAGTCTGATATAGACGTTGAACAATTGGAAAACCTTCCAGGACGGGGGATCCGTGGTGTCGTCAAAGGGGTGGAATCCTTCGCTTCAAGCCCCGAGTATGTAATGGAAACCTATCCAGGACTTTACGATGAGCAGGTTAAAAAACAAGGGGAACGGTTACTCGAAGCCGGAAACACCCTTATTGTAGTCGGTACCGATAACAAAATTCTCGGATTTCTAGCTTTGCAAGATGAGGTAAAGGACAGGGCAAAACAAGCGGTTCAAGAACTAAAATCTCTCGGATTGAAAAAAATCGTCATGCTTACAGGAGACCATCTTCAAACCGCAAAGGCAACCGGAAACCAAGCTGGAATAACCGACGTGCGGGCAAGACTCTTGCCTGAAGAGAAGCTTACGATTGTGAAGCAACTTCAAAAAGAGGGATTCAGAGTAGGGATGGTTGGAGATGGTGTAAACGATGCTCCGGCACTGGCTGCGGCTAACATTTCGATCGCAATGGGGAAGGGCGGGACAGACGCCGCTTTGGAAACGGCGGACATTTCTCTTATGGGGGATGACCTTTCAAAAGTAGGCTATATGATTAGCCTCAGTAGAAAAACGATGAGAATCATAAAACAAAACATCATCTTCTCATTCGTGTTGAAAATGGCGGCCCTTATGCTTATCCCCTTTGGCTTACTTACCTTATGGATTGCCATCTTCGCAGACATCGGCGCCACGCTTCTAGTAACGTTAAATAGTTTAAGGTTATTAAAGAACAGATAACAAAAGGCACTGTGTTCAACTTCTCACATGGTGTCAGGCACCACGTGCGTTTCTTCACACAGCGCCTGGCACCAATCTCCCCGTTTACTTCTCCAGCTTGAGCGTGCTCGTTTTTTTGTCAGCAATCAAATATTGTGATCGACCGAGGTAGAGAGGGAGATTTACTTTTTCAAAGTCAGGTAGTCTGTCGGCTCCAAATTTCGAATCGTCTCGGTGAAAACACGTCATTTCCCCAACAAACCAGTCATGATCTCCGTAGCGGTTTACGTCCATAATCTTGCATTCATAGGCCACATACGCTTCTTTTAAAATAGGGGCTTCAATCGTTTCCCCGGGTTTCCATTCAATGCCCAATGCCTCAAACTTATCGCCGTCTCTTCCTGACTTCTTGCCCGCTCCATCGATGTACCTGGCGTACTCCGCAGGCACAAAGTTAATAGCGAAACTGCCAGAAGCCTTCATGAGGTGATGGGTAAACCGTTCTTCTGCCACTGCCACACCATATATCGGTGGATCGAACGAAATATACGAATGCCAGCCGGCAGCCATTATATTTTGAGTGTCTTCATATTTAGCTGTTACTAAGGCGACGAGACCTGGGTAACTGTGCATGATTGTTTGATCTGTACTTTTAAGCATGAATGATCTCCCTTTCTGTGTTTCGTGAATGTTCTGACTCTATTATAGCGAAATAGCTACAAAAAAACCGCACTCAGGTGAGTGCGGCACTTTTGGCTTCCTTTAATATTCGCTGTATTCAGCCGATGAAGGTGCTTGGAATGGTTCACTTACATCCATGTGACCGAGAAATTCATTAGGCACGTTACCATCAATAAGCAACTGAGTGCGGTCATATCCAAACTGAGTCATTAAGAGTGATAGTTGTTCAGTGAACATCAATTCTCCTGAAGAACCAAGGTTTGTTTCCTTGATGTTTGAAGAGAATGAGACATGGGCAACACCATCAGAAAACTCAACACTTTGAACCGATACGTTACTTGGTAAAAGGCCCATCAACCCGTCTTTCTCAGGCCCATTAATCCACGTTTGAACAACTTCCTTTGCTCCTGCCTCGTCCATCGTTACGGAGTCGCTTGTGGACACGCGGTACGTATCCATTAATTGATCGTCACTGTAGTAGTAAGTTACGCCGTTCAAGACTGCAACCTCCTCTTCTTCAGCCGCTTCTTCCTCAGTAGCTTCGTCTTCAGTAGAAGCGTCCTCTTCTGTGGCTTCTTCCTCTTCTTCGGTAGCCTCATCTTCCGTAGCGTCGTCTTCTTCAGTCGCTTCTTCAACCTCTGTGTCTTCTGCTTCATCGTCGGCACTTTCTTCTTCGTCGCCGTCCTCTACGTCATCTTCTACCACTTCTTCTGCAGAGTCTCCATCTGTTCCAGATACATCCTCGTCGGTTTCCCCCTGACCGCATGCAGCCAAGACTAATGTTGCACTTAACGTCACAAACAACCATTTTGCTCTCTTCATAATGACCCCTTCTTTCATCTTTTTGGTTATTGAGTTAGTCGTTTCCTTTTCAAATCCGTTACAAGATTATCACATCTTCTTTCATATTTTCTGAAAAAAATGCGAAAACATGTCGAAAGTCACGGGAGGCACGCACCTTCTCCTGTGACTATTTGATATGGAAAAATAATATCGTTTACATTCCCTACATAAGAAATCGGTTTGTAAATTGAAAGCGTAGAACGTGAACAGGTCGAAAAGAAATACACAAAACGACTACACAACCTACATATTCGGTCAATATATGACTGCTAGTATAGGGGAGGAATTGCGATAGTGAGGAGGATACAGTATGAAACAAATTGATTTAGTTCACCTGTCTAAAAGCTATGATCATCAGTCGTTCGCTGTAGATGACGTGAACGTAAGAATAGAAGATGGTGAATTCTTTATTTTGGTCGGTCCTTCGGGGTGCGGGAAGAGTACATTACTTCGAAGCAGAGAATATCATTTTTGGATTAAAGGTAAAAAAGATGAGTAAACGGCTTTGATCATATGGCACTGGAGAAGATAAAGAGAGTTGCACCTGAGGTGGAGCGAGCGGCCCTCGTGCACGGAACGCTTTTGGATACGGTTGATTATATAAAGCGACATGGGTTCGACAGTTTTCATTACTATTTCCCAATGTTTACGACAGAAGAAATAGAAGAGATGGAGTCTAAAGGAATTCCTGTTCGTCCTTATACGGTAAACGATCCGAAGTGGCTTGCATACTTTTTGAGCTTGCCTGTAGCCGGAGTGATCACTGATGATCCCGAGCTTGCGATTCGCATACGAGAGGGACAGTGAGAAAATAACAGAAAAGAGTGCCTCAAACGTTCATGGGAGGTTGATCCATTACGACTTGGATCAACCTCTTTTTTTATGGTTATTAAAAGGCTAGCCTGTCCTCTTAAAATATCGTTTGGTATAATAACGAGTATCGTATTTTTTAATGTAGGAAGGCGGAAAAGGGTATGCGTAAAAAGAATATTCAATTATTTATTTTGTTGACCATTATTGGATTTATAGCCGGCTCGTTATATTGGGTTTGGGTATTTTCAAAATAAAACAATTAAATGTGAAAAAACATGTAACATCTACTCATTTATATCGACAAATTATAATGACAGGGAGGGGAAACTGTGCGGGAGGAGTTCGAACGCTTGTATGAAACCTATCATCACGCGTTATTCCAGTACCTGTTTTACATGGTTCGAAGCCGTGAAACGGCGGAAGAACTGGTTCAAGAAGTGTATATAAAAGTCCTTCATTCTTACAAAGGGTTTGAAGGAAAGAGCTCTGAAAAGACGTGGCTCTATTCCATTGCGAAGCATGTGGCAATTGATTGGATGCGAAGTCAAAACAGAAAGAAGCGAAAGTGGATCGGTAAGCAGTATGAGCTTTCAGAGAGAGCCTTCGAAATCCACGATCCTTCACCACTTCCTGACGAGATTGTAGAACAAAATGAAGACGTCAAGCACGTATATGAAATGATGGAGCACTGTACGGACGATCAAAAACAAGTGCTCATTCTAAGATATATTCAATCCATGTCCATACAAGAAGCGGCAGCTGTTCTTGGCTGGACGGAAAGTAAAGTAAAAACCACACAACACCGAGCAATTAAAGCGTTAAAGAAGCATTTAGGAGAGAAGGAGGCCAGAACATGACAAAAAAGTCTCGCTGGGATGAACAAGACATTGAAAATACGTTAAAAGATCTTCCCCCCATAAAAGACCGCCAATCAAAAGATGACTTGTTCGCCAAAATTGAAAAGCGCGCAGCTGAACAACCTGCACCGCAAAGGGCTGCTATCCGTCAGAAAAAACCATGGCTCTACCCAGTCATGGCAAGTGCGGCTGCGATTTTTCTCCTTGTTCTCATTGTGCCATCTTTTTTATCCAATCAAAATGAGCAGTCTTTGATCTTGAATTCCTCTGATCAGGGCGATTCATCCTCAGATAATGAAACGGCTATGTACGTAGAAGAAGATGAGGAAGTATCAGACGATATGGAAACGGAACCTGAAAGTCACGAAGCCCCGGCTACAGATGACAGCGCAGGTGAAGAGGCAGATTATGAAGAAAATGTCACAAGAGAATCAGACTCTATTGAGCGTGATGAGGAAAATGAAGTCAATTCGGCAGACCTCCAAGAAAACGATGATACTGAAACTGAACAGGAAGAACAAGAACAAGAGCAAGAGACGCGAATGGTCACGCTCCCAGTTCCTTACGTGTATAGTACGGAAACGGATTTCGTTGTTGCTATCAAGAACGAAACAGTTGAAACAACTGAGCCCCTAGAAGAGCTCCTGGCACAACTCTTAACAGAAGAGGGAGAAACGGAAAAACTGACACTTCCGGGTCTTAATGAAATTACGTTTATCAATGATGAAACGGTACAACTGGATTTCACTGAAGAAGATGAAGAGCGTTATGCGAGTCTTTCTAGCTCCGAAACGAATAATTATCGTGAAGGTATAATGGAAGTATTTACTTCTTTAGGGTATGAACAAGTCGTTCTAACGACAGAAGGTGAAGACGGATTTTTATTCGGAGCCGAGGGAGTTGTAGAATCTTGGGATCTACGTAACGGTGAAGGTCCATTAGGATATGTACTGTACACAACAGAAACCGGCGAAACGGTCCTTGTTCACAGTTCTCAAGTGCTCTCGGAAGACGAATCCTTGGGGACATTCGAAGAAACAGTAGAGTGGATGAAAGAGATGGAAGGTAATGCTAACCTTCATTCCCCACTTCCGGAGTATTCCGAAGAAGGAGAGCTGATCTCAGAGGTTAAGGAAGAGAATGGTGGTCTTATCATTACCTTTGATGAAGCGTACTCCTTTGAAGAAGGGTCTAAAGAACAAGGAATGATGCTAAAAGCACTTCTTTATACCGCGGGAGAATACGGCTATGATTATGTCGTTTTTGAAGGTGAAGGTGCAACCGAAGTGGACGGAATTACGCTTGGAGAACAAGTGAGTCCAGAAGATCGCAAGCCTAATGAGCAATAACATGAACAAGCTGGGTCTAAACCAGGTAATATAGAAAGAGTGGTACTCTAATGATTAGTGAGTATCACTCTTTTTTTATTGCGCTACTTTTTTTGTGAATGCTCGCCGGAACCGCGCGGATAGGGGACTGCTGGCGTTCAGCGGGGCGTTGGAAATTGACGTAAGGGAAACTCATTTTTATTGTAATAAGGTAAGATCAGTACTTAAGGAGAAATTCGTTTCTTACTATGAAACCAATCCATTTTTAATCCGTAGGAAATACATGAACATTTCCCTTCATGTATGTTCGTGGCGAATCATAGGAAAAAATACGAAGGACACCGTTATGTTACGAGAAACGACGGCGGGAATGAAGAGAAGTCGAAGGGTGTTTCCCGGGAAATGTTCATGTCGAAAGGCCAAGTGAGGAGAATAAGATGAAAAACGACACGGTTGAAGAGAAGGACATACAAGATGAGAATGAAAAAGTGACGTTTCGCGCTTTTTGGGAAATGGTGAAGCAAACAAAACCGCCGAAATGGATTGTTGCGATTGCCTTATTTCTTAGCTTGATTGAAACTGGAGTAGGGCTCGTCATTCCCTTATTTACGCAAAACGTTGTGGATCAGCTTGCTACAGGTGCTCTTGATACACGCTTAATTTTAGGATTTGTGGCCTTGTTTATTGTACAGGCGATTTCTACAGGTTTTTCCATATACCTCCTTACTTATGTCGGTGAATATGTCGTACGAAGTTTGCGGATTCGACTTTGGAATAAAGTGTTGAAGCTGCCTGTATCGTATTACGATACGAATCGGACAGGGGAAACGATTAGTAGGATTACAAATGACACGAATATTGTAAAAGCACTGATTACAAATCATCTCGTTTCAGCTGTGACAGGGATCATCTCCATCATTGGAGCAGTAGTGATCTTGCTTTTTCTCGATTGGCAAATGACCCTTGTGATGCTTTCTGTTGTGCCGGTCATTTTGTTTATCATCATTCCTTTGGGGAGAAAGATGTATCGCATTTCAAAGTCGATACAAAAGGAGATGGCCAACTTCACAACGGTTCTTACCCAAGTGTTATCAGAGATTCGTCTTGTAAAAGCTTATAGTGCAGAGAAAAAAGAAGCATTGAGCGGTGAAGAGAGAGTGGACGGGTTGTTTACCTTTGGTTTAAAAGAGGCAAAGGTATTTGCATTTCTGAACCCTTTAATTTCGTTTGCCATGATGGGGATGCTTGTTTTTATTATCGGTTACGGAGGCGTGCGCGTCGCTTCCGGGGCGATTTCGGCTGGTGAATTGGTCGCTTTTATTTTATATCTGTTCATGATCGTGGTACCGGTAAGTCGGTTCGCTTCGTTTTTTGCCGAGGTACAAAAAGCGATGGGTGCAACAGAGCGAATTCGTGCCCTCTATGATCTGGAAGAGGAAGATTACCGGAGAGGTCATAACCAACAAAGGGAGAAGGGGCACCTAGCTTTTCGCGATGTAAGCTTTCATTACGGAGAGAACGATTCGGTTTTGCGTAACGTATCGTTTGAAGTTCCTCCAAATCAAGTGACGGCAATTGTTGGTCCGAGCGGGAGTGGTAAGTCGACCTTGTTTTCTCTTATTGAACGGTTTTATACCCCTTCGGAAGGCACCATTGAAGCAGGAAACAAGGCGATTCATGAATTGGACTTGCAGTCGTGGCGCACATCCATCGGATATGTGTCTCAAGAGAGTCCACTAATGGCAGGGACGATTAGAGAGAATATCGCCTATGGTGTAGAGCGAACGGTGACAGATGATGAACTACTTGCAGCTTCAAAGCTTGCCAATATCGATGAATATGTCCTATCCTTACCCGATCGCTTCGATACGGAAGTGGGGGAGCGAGGAATTAAGCTTTCTGGTGGGCAGAAGCAACGTATCGCCATAGCGCGTGCGTTAATCAAGGATCCGTCTTTACTCATGCTCGATGAGGCAACGTCTAGTTTGGACAGTGAATCGGAACAAAAAATTCAAGAAGCGTTAGACAACGTCATGAAAAATCGAACGACGTTGGTCATCGCACACCGCCTTTCAACGGTGCTTGGTGCGGACCAAATCATCGTACTGGAAAATGGTGAAGTGACCGGAAGAGGAACGCATGAGGAATTGTACGAGTCAAATGAGCGTTATAAGAGCTTTGTGAATCAGCAGAAGCTGGCTTAACTTTAAAAGGCTGTGAGGAAGACGATTGTCTTATCACAGCCTTTTTAGATTCTTAGATTACTTTTTAATCCCATATTTCTTCAAACGATACTGAAGACTTTGTCGGCTTACGCCAAGTTCTTTTGCAGCTTGTGTAACGTTCCATTCACATTGTTGCAGGATTTCTTCAATATAGACTCGTTCCGCTTCTTCCATAAACGATTGAAGAGTGCGATTCGGTTTCTTTTCCACGGCTGGAGGAAAAGCCTGAACCGGGGCGAAAGAGTACGTCGCATATAAAGGGAACTTGTGTCTCACGTGAGGAGGGAGGTGCGTGTAATCGATCTCCTCGTCATATTGGATCAGGTTCATAGCGCCTTCAATCATATGTTCTAGTTCACGTACGTTACCAGGCCAGTCATATTCGTTGAACAGCTCCATAACGCCTAGCGATACGCAGGGAACTTTCAACTGAAAACGGTAATTGTATTTCTCGATAAAATGTTCGACCAAGTGTACAAGATCGTCTTTTCTTTTTCTAAGAGGTGGAACAACGATGGATACAACGCTCAATCGATAGTACAAGTCCTCTCGAAGGTCGTTTTTATTTATGGAAACAAGGGGGTCCTCGTTTACAGTAGCCAAGATACGTACATCCACAGGTCTATCTTTTGTGTCGCCGATACGCCGGATTTTCTTCTCTTGTAACGCGCGTAATAGCTTTGCTTGAAGAGGAGCACTCAACGAGTTGATCTCGTCAAGAAGTAAGGTGCCGCCGTCTGCTTGTTCAAAAAGACCGGGATGTTCATTGGCCCCGGTAAACGCACCTTTGACTGTACCGAACAGAATACTTTCAATAAGTGTATCCGGAAGTGCGGCGCAATTTTGACTGATAAATGGTTTGGACGAGCGCTCACTTCCATTATGTATGCTTTGAGCGAAAAGCTCTTTCCCTGTTCCTGTTTCTCCGGTAATTAACACAGAGGAAGTTGTTCGGGTCGCTCGTTTTGCGTTGGAGATGACCTCCATGATTGCATCGCTCTTTCCGATAATTTGGTCAAACGTGTATCTAGCGTCAGGTTTTTCCCGAGCGTTTTCCCGAGTCAGTCGTTCAAGGCGAGTAATGTCTTTCGCGATTTCAACGGCTCCGATAATATCGCCTCCCTCGCTTCGAAGGGGAAACGTATCGTTTATCGTTGTAATCTCTTGTCCTTTATAGTTAAAATACGTTTGTTTGGCGTTTTTTCGAAGGTCTCCTTTACGTAAGGCTTGCATCAAGCGGCTTTCTTCTTCACCGGTGAACATGAAAATATCCATGATATTACGATGGAGAACATCAATTTTGTCCATATCCTCGATTTCACTCATTTTCCGGTTATAAACAACACTCACACCTTCATGATCAACAATGTGAATGCCCACGTCTACCGCATCTAGAAGCTGATGATAAATATAGTCAAGCTTTGGTAACAAACGCTCATCGTACATAAAAAACCCCCCTCACCTGATTGCATAGCCAATAGCTATAGTTTACCCTTCCCGTTTTAGGAGGCGCAAACACATTTTGCGGAAAAACCGCAAAATTATTTTTCACCGCCATCATTTTTTGCACATAGGAGAACTGAGCGCCCGCTCATGTAAGGGTTTTCGTTTTGGCACGGTTCTTGCATTATTAGAAAAGTGTAAACATTAATATTTTGATGAATCTTTTTAAAAGGAGTGGATTTTCCATGGTAGTACCTTACAAACACGAACCATTCACGGATTTCACAGTAGAGGAAAACCGTAAAGAGATGGAAGCAGCGTTGAAATTAGTTGGTGGAGAACTCGGTAAAGAGTATCCATTGATTATTGGCGGAGAGCGCGTAATGACTGAAGATAAATTCGTATCAGAAAACCCGGCCAACCATAAAGAAGTTGTCGGTTATGTTTCAAAAGCAACACAAGATCATGCTGAAAAAGCGCACAAAATTGCCGATGAGACGTTCGAAACGTGGAGAAAGTGGAAGCCGGAGCACCGTGCCAACATTCTTTACCGTGCTTCAGCCATGATTCGTCGCCGTAAGCATGAGTTCTCTGCTTACTTAGTGTACGAAGCAGGTAAGCCATGGAATGAAGCGGATGCTGATACTGCTGAAGCGATTGATTTCCTAGAGTATTATGCTCGTCAAATTAATCGTTTGAAAGACGGCATGCCGATCAATTCACGTGACATTGAAGATAATCAATTCAACTATATTCCATTAGGTGTCGGTGTTACGATTTCGCCTTGGAACTTTGCTTTCGCCATCATGGCAGGAACAGTGGCAGGTCCGATGGTTGCAGGTAACACGATCCTTCTTAAGCCAGCAACAACGACACCTGTTGTCGCATACAAGTTCATGGAAGTTTTGGAAGAAGCGGGTATGCCAGCAGGCGTTGTAAACTACATTCCTGGTAGCGGTGCTGAAATCGGGGATTACCTCGTCGACCACCCACGCACACGCTTCATCAACTTTACGGGATCCCGTGACGTTGGAGTACGCATTTACGAGCGTGCGGCTAAAGTACAAAAAGGTCAAAAGTGGCTAAAGCGTGTTATCGCTGAAATGGGCGGAAAAGACACCATCGTTGTGGATAAAGAAGCAGATCTAGAGCTTGCGGCACAGTCGATCGTATCTTCTGCGTTCGGATTCTCGGGTCAGAAATGTTCTGCATGTTCCCGTGCGGTTATTCACGAAGATGTGTACGATCAAGTTCTTGAGCGTTCTGTAGAGCTTACGAAAGAGCTAGCAGTTGGAGCAACTTTCAACGACAACAGCAACTTCATGGGTCCTGTAAACGACCAAGCTGCGTTCGATAAAATCATGAAATACGTTGAGATTGGAAAAGAAGAAGGTCGTCTCATGGCAGGTGGAGAAGGTGACGCTTCCGAAGGTTATTTCGTGAAACCAACCATCTTTGCTGACATTGACCCAGAAGCGCGTCTCATGCAAGAAGAGATCTTCGGACCTGTTGTTGCCTTCACTAAGGCGAAAGATTACGATCACGCCCTTGAGATTGCGAACAACACAGATTACGGCCTGACTGGTGCGGTAATCTCAAACAACCGTGCACGTTTAGAGCAAGCTCGTGAAGATTTCCATGTTGGAAACCTTTACTTCAACCGTGGATGTACAGGAGCAATTGTTGGATATCAGCCATTTGGTGGATTCAACATGTCAGGAACAGACTCCAAAGCTGGAGGACCTGACTACCTCTTGCACTTCCTACAGCCAAAAACAGTTACAGATCAGTTTTAATTGACCAGTTGCTAAATAAAGAAGTAGTGTTGCTTCAAGTGATTAACATTTAATTTTACGCAAAGAAATACTCGCGCGAAAGCATCAATTAGGAGTTTGGAGGATCTACGAAGCAAAACGAAAGACATAAACTGAAGATCCCCAATGCCTTTGTAAGAGAATGTTTTACGAAAAGAGCATCAAAAAGACCGGCTCATCCCCGGTCTTTTTGAAACGTTTATCACAGAATGGAGGCGTCTAAATGGCAAAAACCAAAGAGATTATTGACTTAACAGAGAAGTATGGTGCGAGAAACTATCATCCACTACCGATTGTCATTTCAAAAGCAGAGGGTGTTTGGGTTGAAGATCCGGAAGGCAACCGCTACATCGATATGCTTAGCGCCTACTCTGCAGTAAACCAAGGTCACCGTCACCCAAAGATCATTCAAGCATTAAAAGACCAGGCTGACCGCATCACGTTGACGTCTCGCGCGTTTCACAACGATCAACTGGGTCCTTTTTATGAAAAAGTGACGGCAATGACGAACAAAAACATGATCCTTCCTATGAACACAGGGGCGGAAGCGGTTGAAACAGCAGTTAAAGCTGTACGTCGCTGGGCTTACCGTGTAAAAGGTGTAGAGAAGAATCAAGCAGAAATCATTGTTTGTGAAGAGAACTTCCACGGCCGTACGATGACAGCTGTGTCTCTTTCTTCAAACGAAGAATACAAAGCGGATTTTGGACCAATGCTTCCAGGGATTAAGGTAATTCCTTACGGGGACGCACAAGCCCTTAAAGATGCGATTACACCGAATACAGCAGCGTTTATCTTTGAACCAATTCAAGGAGAAGCGGGAATCAACATGCCACCTGAAGGTTTCTTGAAAGAAGCTTACGACATTTGTAAAGAAAACAACGTTCTTTACGTAGCTGATGAAATTCAAGCAGGTCTTGGGCGTTCTGGTAAGTTGTTTGCTTGTGATTGGGAAAACGTTGAGCCGGATATGTATATTCTCGGTAAAGCACTCGGAGGGGGCGTCATGCCAATCAGTGTTGTCTGTGCCAACGACGACGTGCTTGGGGTGTTTGAGCCAGGCTCTCACGGTTCTACATTTGGAGGAAATCCACTTGCTTGTGCCGTATCCGTTGCCTCTCTTGAAGTAATTGAAGAAGAAGGACTTGTGGATCGCTCTCTAAACCTAGGGAATTACTTTATGGATGAGCTGAATAAGATTGACAATCCGAAAATTAAAGAAGTGCGCGGAAAAGGGTTGTTCATTGGTGTTGAACTAACGGAACCGGCACGCTCGTATTGTGAAGAACTAAAAGAACTGGGTCTTCTTTGTAAAGAAACCCACGAAAATGTAATTCGCTTTGCCCCACCTCTAGTGATCTCTGAAGAGGATCTGGAGTGGGCGTTGGAGCGCATTCGTAAAGTCTTATCAGCATAATGCCGATAACGTCATTGTTTTATTAATCTAGAGTAGGCCTGCTCTTTGCGGTAGGGGAATCCCCCCTATTAAAGAGAGCAGCGGCTCTAGTTAAACCGACTTGCTTACGGGGAAAGCAGACGGGTTTAGTTTTGAGCGATTTGGTGAAAAGGATAAGTAGGCAGGTGCCGTGCTTAAATTTCTTAGTCGCAAATATGCTGGTAGTAGTGTCAAAACATCAGATTTCACGCACTGGGCGTGAAGGGTAAGGGGGCTCATGGATGGAGATGATCACAAGAAATTTCTTTCTCTTCCTGGCGCAAAACAAATTTATTAAAAATAAAGCAACAAAATGGGGACCAAGATTAGGTGCCAAACAAGTGATTGCCGGTGAATCCATTAAAGAAGCAATGGAAACAGCCGCGAAGTTAAATGAAGATGGGCTTGTTTGTACAGTCGACCATCTTGGAGAATTTGTTTTTAACCGTGAGGAAGCGATTGACTCAGCTGATTATTGTATTCGAACTTTGGAAGCGATTGCAGAGACAGGGGTTAACTGTAACCTCTCGCTAAAATTGACGCAGCTCGGTCTTGATGTGGATGTGGACCTTTGTCGCGAGAACATGATCCGTATTTTAGATACGGCAAAGAAATACGACAATTTCGTTCGCATTGATATGGAAGACTACACCCACTTACAGCCTACTCTCGATTTATTAAATGATTTGCGTAAACAATACGACAACGTTGGAACGGCGATCCAAGCGTATTTATTCCGCGCTGAAAAAGACGTAAATGCTCTTGAAGGGACGAACATCCGATTGATTAAAGGGGCCTACAAAGAGTCTCCTTCAGTGGCGTACCAACGAGACCAAGACATCGACAAAAATTATCTGAACATTATCAAACTTCACTTATTAAATGGTAGCTATGCCGCCATTGCTACACACGATCATAACATCATCAATGAAATTAAAGCGTTTGTGAAAGAACATAATATTTCACGAGACCAGTTTGAATTTCAGATGTTATATGGCTTCCGCGCAGAACTGCAAAAGGAAATTGCCGATGATGGTTACAAAATGCGAGTGTACATCCCATTTGGCGAAGACTGGTACGGATATTTCATGAGGCGTCTTGCAGAACGTCCCCAAAACGTATCATTTGCCCTTAGAGGCTTCTTTTCTAAGTAAAGCCATGAATACGGGAGCAGAACGCATATGAGCCCTTTCAAGCTTGGGCTATACGCCCATACATGGCTCTATCCCGTTTGCTAAAAGACGTGGAACTTCGTAATACTAAAGTAGGTAGATTGAAACGGTCATTCTTCACCTGACAAGTTGCTCGGGAAGGCGCTTTCTCCCGAGCGGTCGTTCAGTTGAATGGAATGATCGTTTTTAGAGCGCAGTAACATTCGAAACATATGGAAAAGGTGAGGTGCAGTGTCAATGAACAACAAACGAATTTCAATCATCGGTGTACCAATGGACTTGGGCCAACGTCGACGTGGCGTGGATATGGGACCAAGCGCTATTCGTTATGCAGGAGTGGTAGAGCGACTTGAAAAACTCGGGTACGATGTGAAAGATCGCGGAGACGTTGAGATCGGCCGCCCTGAAAAATATGACGTCGTTGAAGAAGGCAACCTAAAAGATTTAAATGAAGTAGTAAAAGCCAATCAGGAGCTTTCTGATAAAATCACAAAAGCGGTAGACGAGGGAGACTTCCCGTTAATCCTTGGAGGAGACCACAGTATTGCCATTGGAACATTGGCCGGTGTGGCAAATAAATGTGAGAACCTCGGCGTAATTTGGTTTGATGCTCACGGAGACTTAAACACAGGGGAAACTTCCCCATCCGGTAACATTCATGGGATGCCTCTTGCGGTAAGCCTTGGAATCGGACATCCTTCTCTAACTGAAATCGGAGGATACGCGCCGAAGATCAAGCCCGAAAACCTTGTTATCGTTGGTGCCCGCTCGTTGGACGAAGGTGAACGCGAGTTGATTCGTGAAAAAGGAATAAAGGTGTTCACGATGCATGAGATCGATCGTATGGGTATGACAAAAGTGATGGAAGAAGCCATTGAACATGTATCCAAAAACACGGACAGCGTTCACTTGAGTCTTGACCTTGATGCCCTCGACCCACATGATGCACCTGGTGTAGGTACGCCTGTTATTGGTGGAACCTCTTATCGTGAGACTCACCTTGCGATGGAAATGTTGGCTGAACGAGACTTACTTACAAGCGTGGAGTTTGTAGAAGTAAACCCAATTTTGGATTCGAAGAACCAAACGGCTGAAGCTGCTGTCGGGTTAATCGGTTCTTTGTTTGGAGAAAAGCTACTGTAAGATGACACATAGGACAAGCACCCTGTTTCCCATGAGAGTGGAGAGCAGGGTGTTTTATTCTTTTATTTGGGTGTTTTGTGGGAGGGGAGGGAGCGCGAGGAGCTAACGCCGCTAAATATTAAATAAGTACGTCAATTACATATTTATCGCCGACAATTGAAAAATAAGTACGCTAATTACACATTTATCTCCGCCAAACCAAAAATAAGTACGTTATACGACCCTCGAAAGATCTTCCCAACCACAACCATGTACCTCAGCACAACCTTACCTACAAAAAAAGAGCTCCCACACTCGGGAACCCTCTCTTTCATGATATAAAGTCACACCGAAGACCGTCGGATCGGCATACTCATGCACCGTGGTCCACCCCGTCCGCGAGACAGCTCTGAGCTCGGAACTTCAATGACTTCAATACCAGCTTCACGTAAACATCGGTTCGACACGTAATTGCGGTCATAGGTGACGACCACTCCTGGTGCAATAGCCAGCGTGTTCGACCCGTCATTCCATTGCTCCCTTGCAGAAGCGATTTCATCTCCACCGCCACACGGAATAAGGTTCACTTCAGGGAGAACCAACACTTCCTTTAACGTGTCGATTAGATGGTGTCGTTCTTTGATCGTGACTTTCCCTGGCTCATCTTGGTCCGCTTCAATTAAGTAAATTCTCATTCTTCCATCAGGGCCTTGAATGGCCGGATGAATCGTAAATTGAGCGTGATCGACCATGGTGAAAACTGTGTCCAAATGCATGAAAGCACGAGATTTAGGTATTTCAATGGCCACGATGCGCGTAAATGTTGGGCGATCGGCGAACAAGTTTGAAGCCAG
This sequence comes from Alteribacter aurantiacus DSM 18675, assembly GCF_000429705.1. Lineage (GTDB taxonomy): Bacteria > Bacillota > Bacilli > Bacillales > Salisediminibacteriaceae > Alteribacter > Alteribacter aurantiacus. Next base: position 24,129 of record NZ_AUCJ01000013.1, on the reverse strand, counting down.
CTGCTCAATCGCTTGAGGTGTCGTTCGGGCACTTACGCCAATGGCAATGGTCTGTTCATTTAATACTAATTGATCGCCTCCCTCAATGGAGTAGGGGGCGTTTCGTTCATACCACACAGGTGCATTCCCTTCAAAGGAAGGGTGGTGCTTCATGATGTAATCCATAAACATGGATTCTCGCTTTCTCGCAGGTTCTGCCATCGTGTTAATGGCTATGCCGTTTCCCATCACACAAGCAGGGTCTCTTGTGAAGTAGAGGTTAGGCATAGGATCGAGGTAAAAGGGATGGTGATCTTCCATGAGTTCGTATAAATTGGTTTTCCGTTCCTCGCTAATTTCTGACTTTCTTACTCCGCCCATGATTTTTTCGACCATTTCCGGTACGGGAAAAGAACTGAGGTACTCGGTCAGGGTCTGCCTTGAACAAGATAAATCCGCTTGGCTTTCTGTAATCAATTGGTCAAGGAACTGGTGGCGTACAATGGAGTCATCGAGTGTTTCGCTTAGAAGCTGTTCCAAATATAATACTTCGGTTCCTCGTTCTCGAAGGCGATCTGTAAAGGCGTCATGCTCTCGTTGGATTGCGGGTAAGTAAGGAATGTCATCGAATAATAACCGTTTTAACGTATTTGGTGTAAGGTTTTCCACTTCATAACCAGGGCGTTTAACGATGACCGTTTCTAATTGTCCGATTTCAGAGTAAATGTGTAATGGTTCGTTCTTATTCAATGAACCGAAGCCTCCTTCAAGAATGATATTCCTACATCATGTATGAGGGTGGTCAATCTATGATGGTTTTCAATACCCTGAAAAAGGAAAAAATAAGCATCCAATAACAATCATCATATCTCATTTCTTTATCGAACAGGCGGAGTTTGTCAGGTTTTCAAACATAAAAAAGCCGCCCGTTTAGGGCGGCGGAAAATTCGGTTAGATCAAATAAAAAAGTAAAGCCGATGCAATTCCAAAATAAATGAGGAGTGAAAAGATATCATTAATCGTTGTAATTAATGGTCCTGATGCAACAGCTGGGTCTACCCCTAACTTATATAAAGTTAATGGGATGATCGTACCTGCTAGTGTTCCAATAATTAAGGTTGTAAATAAAGAAATACCTACTACAAAACCGAGCATTGGATCTTGCCATACGGTAGCGATTAAAAAAACTAAAATACCACAAGTAATTCCGATAATAATTCCTACATTAAACTCACGCCAGACGAGTTTTAAGACGGTGTTTTTATCCAAGTCATTGGTTACGAGTCCTCGTACGACAACGGCCAGCGATTGTGTTCCCGTATTTCCGGTCATGCCGGCTATCATCGGCATGAAGAAGATCAAAGCGACCACTTGGTTCAACGTGTCTTCAAAGCCGTCAAGGATACTTCCTGAGATGAGTCCGATAAAAAGGAGTAAGACAAGCCATGGCAAACGTCGATAAGCAGCCACGTAGGACTTCGTATTAAAATCGATCGACTTACCGGATGCGGAAAGCTTTTCGATGTCCTCGTTTGCTTCTTCAATAAATACGTCAATGACGTCATCGACTGTAACAATACCCTTTAAAACATTCTTTTCATCCACGACGGGACAGGCGAGAAAGTCGTAACGTTGAATAATTTGGGCCACTTCTTCTTGGTCCATTTCCACCGGGACCGAGATAACACGGTTAAACATAATGTCACTGATTCTTTCATCCATGTCTGCTAAAAGAAGGTCGCGGTAAGAAACAACCCCTACGAGTTTTTTGTCTTCATCGATTACATACAAATAATAGATGTTTCTTGTAAGCTCCGCGAAGGTCTTGAATTTTTCAACGGCATCACGAACCGTATAGTGATTACGAATCCACACAAATTCATTGGTCATGATTCCACCGGCAGTTTCCGGTTCGTAACTCATGAGTTGCTGAACAGTGTTGGATTCTTCTTTTTTCATGGTAGCTAGATATTCTTCAAGGCGCTCGACGCTTAATTCTCCGAGCATATCGGCCAAGTCATCGTTGTCCATTATGTCCATGACCTTGGATGATTTTTCAATGCCCAGTTTATGTAACACTTCCATTTGATGCTCGGGCTCTAGTTCTCCGATCAAATCGGCGAGCTGGTCAGGGTCTAGGTACGTCAAAAATTTATAATGATGTTTTTCCGGTAAAGCACGGTAAAGTTCAGCGAAGTCAAAGGGATGGAGTTCTTCCAAAATGGTTTGAAGAGCACTTCGCTTTCCTTCTTTTAAATATTTGATCGTTAACACGGTTAATCGAGTGGGATCCACTACGCATGCTCCTCTCCAATAATGTGTGACACGTTGTTTATCGTATCATTGTTCGTGAGCGGCGGCATTACTTTTGTGCACGTTTAAACAAAAAACCAAAAACCGAGCTCGCACACGAATGAGCGAGCTCCATAAGGCATTGAAAAAGTTTAAAATCGAACTTTTTCAGTGCCTTCCTTTATTTCTCTGCTTGCAAATAGCGCTTGTCTTTCATGAACAGACGCCAGAACACGACGAAGGCAGGCACTAAAATAGCCAGTCCAACACCATACCCGACTAACAGCCAACGAAACATAGCTGGATCAGTAAAGGCGTCTTGGATTGTTAGATCGGGATAGAGAATGTATGGCATGTGAGAGAACCCGTACCCAAAACTTGCGAGCCCGAATTGGATGACAATGAAAATAACGGCAAGCCTTGGTCTCCCCGGATTTTCTTTGCGAGAAGGAAGGAACAGGGCGCCATATCCAATAATAAACGCCACGAGGGAAAGGGCGAATAAATACCAGACGTTCATCATGTTTTCGACCATCCAGCCTGCTTCCGGTAAAAGGGTAAATGTAGCGGCCACAGCGAACAACAATGTGATTGGTCCCATAAGTAAGGCGTTTCTTCGGTAAACCAAGTACGTTTCTTCATTTTGGGCTTCTCGAGAATAGTCACTTAACAAAAGAGCGGCTAAGAACAACTCCGTACTCAACCCGAAGCCGATATGAGTGTAAAGAGTGGGTGAAGTAAAAATTTCATTAAATAGCAAGTAGTCACGATCGCCACCGATGGAAACAAATCCACCAATGGCAATCGGTAACGTAGCAACAAGTAAAGCTGGAATAAACAACCCTGTCGTACCCGAGATGATCGTAAGCATTCGGGAATACTTTTTGGACGAATAGGCATACACCATGAACGTCCCCCGAATGGTAAGTAAAATGAGTACGAAGCTAAAAGGCAAGATCATAAGCGTACCCAAATACGAAGCAGCTCCCGGGAAAAAACCGACGAGGGCAACGACGAGTAATACAAGAAAGACGTTCGTCACTTCCCAAGACGGGGAGAGGTAACGGTTTGCAATAACGGATGCTTCTGTATTTTCTTTACGAGTGTAATACATCGCCCAAAACCCGGCGCCAAAGTCGATGGACCCGGCGATGGCATAGACAAACAGGAAAGCCCAAATGATAGTAATCGCAATGTATGGCTCTGTCATACCCGTTTCCTCCTATCCTTGTAATTTTTCGAGTTCCGTTCGAACGGGGTTACGCCCAAAGTAGAATTTAAGTACAAGTCCCGTTAACACGAGCAGCGTGACGTACAGGGTCACAAATAAAGCGAACAAGAATCCGAGGTTTCCGGAATTGGTCGCCGCTTCTGAAGTAAGTTGTACACCGTAAATGGTCCAAGGCTGACGACCGGTACAACTGAAAATCCATCCGGTTTCAATACCAAGCATTGCCAGTGGTCCCGTAGTCACGAGGATGACCAAAAGCCACTTTGGTAATGGTTTTCTCGGGAACACAAAGCGCCAAAAGAGGGCTGCAAAAGAGAGCCCAAGCAAAAGAGACCCGATTCCAACCATGATATTAAATAAGGTGTGAACAAATAGAGGTGGCCAGTACTCCTCAGGGAAATCATAGAGACCTTGCACAACGCCATCAGTTGAGCCTGACGCAAGCCAGCTCAACATGCCGGGAATCTCAAGCCCTCCTACAACCTCGCCACGTTCAGGGTCCGGAATACCGAAAATAGCAAGCGGAGCATTGTCTTGTGTTTCAAACAAACCTTCAGCCGCTGCCAGTTTAACAGGGAGATGTTCGTACAGCATTTTTGCCGTATCATGGCCGTTCAATGCTGTGTAAAGGCTCATCACGGCACCAATGATTAACGCAATGGTCAGACCCTTGCGGTGATAAGACCGCTCATCTGGCGTGATATCCTTCTTCAATAGTTTAAAAGCAGCAATGGAGGCCAAGACAAAGGCACCAGCCATATAAGCGGAACTTACAACGTGAAGAACCGTTACATACACACTCGGATTAAACACGGCTGCCCACGGATCGACATTCGTAATTTCACCGTTTATGATGTCAAATCCACGAGGGGTGTTCATCCATGCATGAGCATCGGTAATTAACACAGCAGAAGCGGTTGCTCCGAGTGCCACCAATGCCACACTGATGATCCTCATCGTGTTAGACAAGCGATCTGCTGCATATACGTAGATAGACATGAATACAGCCTCAAGGAAAAAAGCGAAGATTTCAACTTGGAATGGAAGGGCAATAACCCGTCCAACAATAGCCATATACCCTGGCCATAGTAGGGAAAGCATAACGCCAACAATCGTACCCGACGGAATGGCCACCCCTAGAAGGACCGCAAAGCCTTTCGTCCAACGCTTCGCCATCACGCCATAATGATCATCTTTTTTGATTGCCCTCACAATTTCAGCTACTAAAATCATCAGGGTAATGCCCACCCCTAATGTGGCAAAAATAATATGAAACGCCATGGAAGACCCAAATAGCATTCTGGCTAACAACACTTCATCCATCTTTCACCGCTCCTCTTTCGTACAAGCTCTTTATATCGTGCGACGAAGAATGGGAATTATGCATTATTCTTCCAAAGTAAAAAAGATTGCTGTTTTTAGAGGGGAAAGAGGACACTAACATAAACAAATGAAGGAGAAATACACTATAGAGGAGCTCTTATCAGGAGTGAAACCAATCAATCGTACAAAAAAAGTGAAGCGTATACAAAATAGTTCGACGAATCACGCTTCCTTCGTTGACGTCAAAAAAAGTCGTGTGCTATAATTCCAATATATAATGAAAATCATTCTCAACTAACTAATAATGATTCTAAATAAGCACGGATCACGAATTCACATACAGTTCAGACGTTCCCTAATGTGGGGACCGAGTGTTGGAATTGAGCGAACTGGAGGTACACATATGAGTTTCATTCAGCTAAAAGGAATAACGAAATTCTTTCCAAGTACATTAAAGCCAGCCGTTGACTCTCTTGATCTCTCGATTGAGAAAGGGGAAATCATTACCCTCCTCGGTCCAAGTGGTTGCGGGAAAACAACGACGCTACGTATGATCGCAGGGTTTGAGCAACCGTCCACGGGAGAGCTAGTCATTGACGATCAAGAAGTAGTCAACCACAGACAATCCCTTCCTCCAGAAAAAAGAGGAATTGGTATGGTGTTTCAGGACTATGCCCTGTTTCCACATATGAGTATTTTAAAAAACGTGATGTTTGGGTTAAATAGATGGAGTGTACGTGAGAAGAAAAAGCGAGCGAAAGAGGTATTGGAGCTCGTTGGTCTTGAGGAGTATGCCAATCGATATCCTACCGAACTTTCTGGAGGTCAGCAACAGCGTGTGGCGTTAGCTCGTGCTCTAGCACCTAAGCCTAACGTTGTGTTGATGGATGAGCCATTCAGTAACTTGGATGCGGGCCTTCGTGAAAAAATGCGCTTTGATGTAACGAACATTTTGCGTAAAGCGAACACAACAGCGATTATCGTCACACACGATCAAAAGGATGCCTTTGCCGTGTCCGACCGCGTTGTCGTCATGAATGAAGGAGTCATTCAACAGATTGCAGCGCCTAAAGAGATGTACCGTTGTCCGAAAAACTGTTTCGTTGCGCAATTCGTTGGAAAGACAAACCTTCTCACAGGAACGATGGACATGGAGAAGAAGTGTATTGATACTCATATCGGTAAAGTTGCCCTTCCGGAACAATGGAAAGAGCGACTGCAAAGCGATAGCGTGAAATTATCTATTCGTCCTGAAGGGTGCCGCCTTGCGAAAGAAGGGCAATATTGCGGAAAAGTCGAGCGTGTCACTTACGGTGGAGAATACCAAGAGTTATACGTCCGTCTCCAATCAGATGAATTGTCTGCAGAAGAGCCGATGATTCTTTATGCCCCTATTGAGCAAGATGTTGAAATTGGTGCGATCGTATCCTTTGATATTAAGCCGGAATTGGTTGCTCTTGTGGAGTAGCTAATGTATTTAGAAAAGCATTTACCCCTTTATTGTAACGATGAAGAGGGTAAGTGCTTTTTTAGGTTCTTAAATCTTTATAATATTTACTTGTTTATAATTATTATAAATAAAGAATGATTTGTCAAGGGGAAAGGTGACCGCATTCAAAAAGGTGCGATTTCAATGTGAAATCGCACCTTTTTTTAGTTAAGGATTAAAAGAATCTCGATAAGATTCCAATGACGACAAGGACACCGATAATGGCGAAGAGTATTTTTTGCGTGCGCCCTTTGTTTCTAGCTTTTTTTCCCCAGCGATCAGGGTCGAACCCAATCTCGTCATCGTCAAGACGCTCACGCCTTCGTGCGGCAGCTGCCCAAGGATTGAACGGTTGCACATTCTGAAGAATCAACGGACCAAGAGCAAGGCCGGCAATAAGGCCGAATACGTGGGCGTAGATGTTGATTTGTGGATTGAGAAACGTCATGATCAATCCAATAAACAAAATCGTAATCACAAGCTGGCCGTTAGACGAATCAATCAAGTCTTTTCGCTGTAAAACCATGTAGAGGTATAATCCGAACAACCCGTAAATGGCACCGGAAGCCCCTAAATGAGGTGGGTATTCGACACCACCAATCATAAGTGTGGCGATATTTGCAAGGATTCCTGTAAGTAAGTAAGCGACAATGAATTTGCTTTTTCCAAGCATCTGTTCAAGAGCCGGACCAAACAAAAAGAGTGAAAACGAATTAAAGAGCATGTGCATAGGGGACACGTGAAGAAAAATAGGTGTAACCAATCGCCAGTACTCTCCCATCATCACAAACAGGTTGTAACCAACCCCGCGAGTATAGATGAAGTTACCTCCTAGGGTAGGGAAGATGTTCATCCATAGGAACAAAAGAATATGAATGGCGATTAATCCCGTTACAATGGGGTAAGAACGAGTATAAGATTGAAAGCTTTCATTGCGAATAAACATGGCAATACTCCTTTAAAATGAAGTTCCGTTTCAATATGATTTCTCCTTATTTTATCATATGAACAGGTGCGGTGCCTTTATGAGGCTACTGGTGGTACACTAGAAAAAAACGTTGGAGGAAAAAGAATGATTAAAGGGATCGGGTTGGATGTCATTGAACTTGAGCGAATTGAATCGTTATATAAAAGAAAAAAGAGTTTTGCGGATCGGATATTGACTGGCGAAGAAAAAGAGGTCTTCCATATGCTTGACGGGAAGCGGCAGATTGAATTTTTAGCAGGGAGGTTTGCGGGAAAAGAGGCGTTGGCGAAAGCGTTCGGTTGTGGGATTGGAGAGCAATTTTCTTTTCAAGATGCGTCTATTTTAGCAGATGAAAGAGGAAAGCCTCACGTAAGGTTGCATCAAGGTATAGAGGGCACTGTACATATCTCGATTACACATACACAAACGATCGCGGCAGCTCAGGTGATATGGGAAGTGTAGCTTGTCATGGCTAGTCTGCATATTGTTGGGGACAGCCTCATATAGTGTTATTGCGGATGGGAGGGTACGCAAACATGTACGTGGTAACGGGTGATGAAATGCGCCAAATCGATGCATATGCCATGAATGAAGTTGGTCTGAGTGACGTGATGCTAATGGAAAATGCGGGTAACGCCGTTTTTTCAAGGCTAAAGGACATCCTATCGTTTAACAGTCGTATCATGGTTGTGGTAGGTTCCGGAAACAACGGTGGAGATGGTTTCGTTATCGGAAGAAGGCTTCTTGAAGCGGGGTTCAATGTGGATATGTGGGTTGTAGCACCTGAAGAGAAACTTCGAGGGGCAGCGAAAAAGCATGCACGAATCTTCTCTTTGTGCGGATATGACCTTTCCTTTTACGAAAAGAATACCCAGCTGTTTTATGAAAAGCTGGCTTCTTCTACTCACATTGTGGACTGCTTACTTGGAACCGGTGTGACCGGCGAGCTGAGAGCTCCTTATGACGAGGTGGTTCAAGGGGTCAATGATAGCCCGTGTGCCGTTATCTCGGTGGACATCCCAAGTGGCGTTCCTGCGGATGAAGGTGTTGAAGCTGACCTTTATATTCAGGCGGAACGAACGTTGATTTTGCAATCTCCGAAAGAGACGACATTCTTGTATCCCTATGCAGAAGCTTATGGAAAATGGGAGGTACTTGATATCGGGATTCCGTCCTGTTCGTTTAAGGAGACGATGATCAAACGGTTCGTATGGTCTGAAGAACAAGTGAGTCACACACTTCCGAAACGCAAAAAGAATGCTCACAAAGGGATGAACGGGAAAGGTCTTGTGATTGGTGGTTCCAAGAAGATGCCAGGAGCGCTGAGTCTCACTACACAAGCGGCTCTTAGAACAGGCATTGGCCTCTTAACGGTGGCTCTGCCTGAAGACATTCGATTACTAGTGACCCAGACTGCTACTGAAGCGACCTTGGTGAACATGCCATCACAAGACGGGGAGATTCCTTGGAGTGGACTTGAGGGACTTGACCTCACACCTTACGATAGCGTAGCCATCGGACCGGGAATGGGAAGAAGCCACCGGTATGATTTGTATGAACGATTTCAGAATTTTGACGGGGCAGTTGTCATGGATGCAGATGCCCTTTACCATCTATCAAAAGAGATAGACCATTGGAAGGGTGGGCGCAAAGGGTTAACCGTCATTTCTCCACATCCGGGGGAGATGGCATTGTTGACGAACACGCCCATACAAGAAGTAGAAGCCAATCGTTTTCAAATCGCCCGTACCTTCGCTAAAGACTATCAAATGATCGTTGTCTTAAAAGGAGCATATACAATCACAACTGCACCTGATGGGAGGCAATGGGTAAACCTTTCAGGGAACCCGGCTCTTGCAAAAGGGGGCAGTGGCGATGTGCTGACGGGAATGATCTTGGCATCTCTTCACCAGCACCAAGACCCGATCGAAGGCGTTCTGAATGCGGTGTACGTACACGGACATGCAGCAGACCAGCTTATTCAAAAGGCGGACGAGATGAGCGTTACGGCAACAGATGTGATTCATCAGTTGCAAACGGCATTCTTGTCACTCCGTTACCCTTAATACGTATCCCTCCTTTGTCGTCGAAATGACACAGAGGGGTTGAGTAAATGAAGAAGATCATGTCTCTTCTATTGTTGGCAGCACTTGCGATGGTGCTTGCTGCTTGTGGGGAAAAAAGTCAAGAAGATGTGATTGACGCGTTGGATAAAAACTTGGACGATCTCCAAGGATACAAAGCGACAGCTTCCATGACACTTCAGACAGGAAAGGAACCACAAACGTACGAAGTGGATGTGTGGTATCGCTATCCAACCTTCTACAGAGTGGCCCTTAGCAATGCTGAAAGCGATCAAAGCCAGATAATCTTAAGAAACGATGAAGGGGTCTTTGTATTGACTCCGGCTTTGAACAAGAGCTTCCGTTTCCAAAGCGACTGGCCTGAAAACAACAGTCAAGTCTATTTGTACGAATCCCTGGTCAATGATATCTTAATGGATCCGGAGCGCACGTTTACAGCAACGGACGATCATTACGTTTTCCAAACGAATACGAACTATACGAACAAAAACTTGAACCAACAGGAAATTATGCTTGATAAAAAGAGCCTTACACCGACGTCCGTCAGAATCATGGATGTGGACCTAAAAGTCCTCGTTGAAGTCAACTTCAGTGAGTTCGAACTGAACACGACGTTTGATGATGGAGACTTCGATATGGATCGCAACATGACAGGAGCTCAGCTGAATTCAGAAGTGCCAACGATGGGCGAAGAATCAGATGGGGAATCTGTTGTAACGGAAGAGGGGGATGAAGAAGCGGACGCAGAGATGTTCACGGTCTTTTTCCCAATGTACTCTCCACAAGGAACGGAATATAGCGAGTCGCGAGAGCTTGAAACGGAAAACGGACGACGTGTGATTCTGTCTTATGAAGGGGATCAGCCGTTTACGCTTGTGCAACAGAGAAGCCAAGCGGTAACAGCGAGTACACCAGTACAAATTACTGATGGCTCACCCGTTGATCTTGGCTTTACGATTGGAGCGATTTCAAGGGACGGGGAAACAACGAACGTGTCTTGGTCCTATCAAGGAACGGATTTCTTCCTTGCTTCTCAGCACTTGAGCGATGAAGAAATGATGAGTATCGCACGAAGCGTGTACGGAACGGAAGAGAAATAAAAATGTGGCCTTGGCGGCTGTGATGCTGCCGAGGTTTTTTTGTGGTGTAGTTTGAGGTGGGGGCGGCGTAGTGGGTTTTGGGCTAACTGGAACAATTCTGAAATAAGTGGAGCAACCTTTTGATAACTGGAAGGATTGAAAAATAAGTGGATCAATCTCCGAATAAGTGGATCAAACGAAGAATAAGTGGATCATCCGAACCTCGAAAAACACTTCTCCCCTCCTTCCAATCACTCCCTTCTGTTGACACACCTTTAAAACCAATTAAAATGGAATACAGTGAACGATGACGGAGAAAAGAGGTGCCGGTTTTGGGAGAATCACAGGAGTTTTACCGCGATACGTGGGCCGAAGTCAATTTGGACGCGATCGAACACAACGTAAAAGCAATTAAACAGAGCTTACCTAATGGCGTTACATACATGGCTGTAGTAAAAGCAAATGCCTATGGTCACGGGGCTGTAGAAGTAGCAAAAACAGCCCTTCAAGCAGGGGCATCATACTTAGGGGTAGCAATACTGGATGAAGCCTTGGCTCTTAGGCAGGCGGGAATTGAGGCTCCTATCTTGGTGTTAGGTTACACAAGGCCAAGCGATGTAGCTCTAGCTCAAAAGCATGCTCTCACACTTACGGTTTTTCAGGCTGATTGGGTAAAAGAGGCCGCACCTTATTTAAGTAAAGAAAAAACGAAGGTCAACCTTCATATCAAAGTCGACACGGGGATGGGGCGCCTCGGGCTTCGATCCACAGAAGACGGACAGCTTTTGTTAGATCAAGTCAAAGACCATTCTGAACTTTTTCATATTGAAGGGGTGTACACACACTTCGCCACGGCGGATGAGGTTGATCGTACGTATCTGGATGCTCAGCATGAACGGTTTACATCCTTTCTTAACTGGCTTAAGAGTTCCTTTGATTTTTTACCCGACTATATTCATACCGGCAACAGTGCGACAGCCCTTCGATACAAAGAGTATGCGTATACGCTGGTTCGGGTAGGCATATCTATGTACGGTCTTGTTCCTTCAGAGGAAGTGAAAGATCGCTTAGGCGTCTCATTGCAACAAGCCTTCTCTTTGCACAGCAGGATAACCCATGTGAAGCAGCTCCAAAAAGGAGACGGGGTGAGCTATGGTGCAACGTATCGTGCTTCCTCTGAAGAGTGGATCGCTACGATTCCGATCGGGTATGCAGATGGCTGGATCAGAGCGAATGCGAACGGTGGGGAAGTTCTGGTGAATGGTAAAAGAGCACCGATTATCGGAAGAGTATGTATGGATCAAATGATGGTGCTACTGGAAGGAGAGGTGCCAGTAGGAACGAAAGTGACCTTGATCGGCTCCCAAGGAACAGATACGATTTCAGTCGATGACGTTGCGAAGCGCCTAGGTACAATCAATTATGAAATTCCTTGTATGATTGGCTACCGAGTACCAAAAGCAACCTATAAAAAAGGGAAACGGATTCACCTCCAAAACGGAGTATTATAATCTTCTTACAACAATCTGGTTATTTATGACTAAACTTCTACAAATTTCACAAAATAAAAAGAGGAATAGTAATTGGGGCGGCGAATATCATTTATAGTGCTTGTTTTTCAATCGAGAGGGAACGACTGCGACTGTTGTTGATGGAAAAACCCGGTATGCGACAAACACGATTCTCTGTTAAATTACAAATGCCACTTTGCAAAGGCCGCTGGCTAGTGATATGATTGAATAGGACTAAAATCAGGGTGTTAGCTGCGTTGGAGGTGTTTTTTGTGTCTGAAGAGAACACAAAAAGAATAATGGTAAGTTTACCACAACATCTAGTGAATGAATTGGACGGATTACTGGAAGACAAAGAAGATGTAAATCGAAGCGAAATCATTCATCAGGCAACGAAGATGTACCTGCGTGAGAGAAAGAAAAGCAAGATTCGTGAAACCATGCAACAAGGGTACATGGAGATGGCAAAAATTAATCTTAACATTGCGACGGAAGCCTTTCTTGTTGAAGAGGAGGCCGAGCACACTTTAGATCGCTTAGTTAGTGGGGTGTAACGGTTGATTGTAAAACGCGGGGACGTTTATTTTGCGGACCTATCACCCGTCGTTGGTTCGGAGCAAGGAGGCGTTCGCCCGGTTTTAATCATTCAAAATGATATCGGCAACCGTTTCAGTCCTACCGTGATTGTCGCTGCAATCACCGCTCAGATTCAAAAAGCCAAGCTTCCTACTCATGTAGAGATTAATGCGAAGCGTTACGGCTTTGACAGGGACTCCGTAATATTATTGGAACAAATTAGAACGATTGATAAACAGCGTCTAACAGACAAGATTACTCATCTGGATGACGACATGATGTTAAAAGTGAATGATGCGTTGATGATCAGTCTTGGCCTAATCGACTTCTAGGTAGGAGATCATATGAGAAAAGTTGCTTTTTCAAAGAGGAAAGCAACTTTTTTTGTCGTATATTAAAATAGAGCACACATGATTGGTCGTGGACGGAAAGCATGTGCTTTTCGATTGAATCATCTTTGTACAAATCGGTCTCCTAAGTGATACGTGCCTTTTGCACAGAGTGCTGACTAATAGGCAAGCTCGAAGTTGAACATGGTTGTTTGGGAGTCCTCAAGAAATTTATTTTTTTGTAAAAATGACAGTTTATCTTTATTTTAAAAGGGAATTAACCGTGTTTTTTTATCATTAACACGTCCTTTGAAGGGCTTTGACATAAAGTAGTAGGTACGGAATCATTGCAATCCCTAGTAATCAGTGAAATAATGAATTTAACTATGATGCTTAAAATGGGGGAAAGTGTAAATGAATCACCAGATACGTGCTCTTATTCATGAATACCGGTCTACCATAACGGATGAATGGCTAAAGGAAGTAGAGAAGTTTCGCGGGGAGAATTACTTGCAAACCATCTCTGATACTGTCTACCAAAATACAAACCGAGAGTTCGTGGACATGCTTTTTCGAACGTTGGATCGTGAAGAAGAAGACGTAAAAGCCTCAATCAGTGAATACACTGATCGCCTCATTCAGTTAGGATGGCCGTTAAACTATATTACGAGAGGCCTTCAAGAGTTCCGCAAAGCAACAGTCGACACGTTGATTAAAAAAGAAGAAGGTCGCGCTCTTGAGTTTTACCAAGAGATTGAAGACTGGACAGACGAAATTGTAAATATCCTTGTAAGTCATTACTCGGGAACGTGGGAGAACACCTTCTTTTTACAAAAGATGGCCCTTAAAGAGCTATCTGCCCCACTTATCCCGGTTTTCAACAATATAAGTGTGATGCCGCTCATCGGAACGATTGATACGGAGCGGGCCAAACAAATCATGGAGAACTTACTCACCGGTGTAATTGAGCACCGTTCCCAAGTGGTTCTCATTGATATTACCGGTGTCCCGGTTGTGGATACGATGGTGGCCCACCACATTATTCAAGCATCAGAAGCGGTGCGCCTTGTTGGTGCAAAATGTATATTAGTAGGAATTCGTCCTGAAATAGCTCAAACCATTGTTAACTTGGGCATTGACTTAGGGAAGTTCCCAACGAAAAGCAGCTTGAAAAAAGGAATAGAAGCAGCATTAGAAATGACATCACGACAAATTGTAGAGATCGACGAGTAAGGAGGAACGCGTTTTGAGGATTCCGATTTTAAAACTTCATGATTATCTGTTGATTTCCGTGCAAGTGGATTTAGACGATCAGACCGCTCTTCAGTTTCAGGAAGATGTGTTAAATAAAATTCATCAAGAGGGCTCAAAGGGAGTCGTTATCGATCTGACTTCGGTTGATATGATTGACTCATTCATTGCCAAAGTCCTCGGGGACGTGGTGGACATGTCCAACCTTATGGGGGCCAAGGTCGTTTTAACGGGGATTCAACCCGCCGTTGCCATTACGTTAATTGATATGGGAATAGTATTAGATGAGGTGCCGACAGCTTTAGATCTTGAGCAGGGGTTAGAGAGACTCCAGCATGAATTGGAGGGGTGATGAATGCAAGTCCAAACCCATGTAGATATTCATAGTGAGTGGGGGATCGTGGCTGCTCGGCAAGCTGGTCGTAAATTAGCCCGAGAAATCGGGTTTGGATCTGTGGATCAGGCCAGAGTAACGACGGCGATTTCTGAACTTGCACGAAACATCTACCTATACGCAAATAAAGGACAAATTTATATTGAAGAAGCCACCTCTTCCGGAAAGCGCGGTATCCGAATCATTGCTACTGACGAAGGACCTGGTATTAAGGATATTCGTAAAGTAATGGAAGACGGATATACAACTTCTGGAGGATTAGGCGCTGGGTTACCCGGAGTCAAACGATTAATGGACGAGTTCAAGATTGACTCAGAACTCAACGAAGGCACAACAATTAGTGCAATTAAGTGGCTCCGTTAAGGAGGTTCTAAGACTTGGAAAAAACAAAGCTATCCATGTATCAATTATACAAAGACATGTTGAATACGTATCTAGACAGTAAAAGTGAACATGCTCTCTATGCAGCTCAGCAATTCAGTAAAGAGATGATGGAAAAAGACATGTCTCCTGAAGAAATGGTTAGCTTGCATATGTCGGTCTTTCAGGAAATGGTTCCTGAACTTCCTGAGGAAGTAGTCGATTCGTTTGACCTCTTGCTTGAGGTCATGATCGGTTATGGTCTTGCGTACCGAGAACATCAGAGTTTAAGAGATAGACAGAGACAGCTCGAGTCCGAGCTTAATGTTGCGGCACGGATGCAACAGGCTCTTCTACCTGAAGATGAAATCCATGCGCCAGACGTGGATCTTGGTGTGTTAAGTGTCCCTGCAGGAAAGATGAGCGGGGACTATTATCACTATATCCAAGACGACCACGGGTGCATCGGATTGGCGGTGGCAGATGTTATTGGGAAAGGTGTTCCGGCTGCCATGTGTATGTCCATGATCAAATATGCGATGGACAGTATACCTGAACAACGCCTACAACCGGCAGCTCTCCTTGAGAGTTTAAACCGCGTGGTGGAACGCAACATCGACAGCAACATGTTTATCACGATGGTCTACGGCTCTTATGATCCTCGTAGTCACCGCTTTTATTATGCAGGTGCAGGTCATGAGCCGGGTTTTTATTATTCCAAGAAAACCGATTCCTTTGAAGAATTGACCACTAAGGGTCTGGTCCTTGGTTTGTCCCAAAAGGTTTCCTATAAGGAATACGTTAAAAACGTAGAACCGGGAGACTTTTTTGTTCTGCTTTCAGATGGGGTCACAGAGTGTCGAACGGAAGATGGCTTCATTGAACGAGAGCAAATTACGGACATGATTCGAAAGCACATTGACCTGCCTGCGCAAGAAATTGTGAATCGAGTCTATCGTGAGCTTGAAAAGATGCAGGACTTCGAACTGAAAGACGACTTTACTCTACTGATCTTAAGAAGGAAGGTTTAGCCTGTATTTAGATCGGGTATATAGCAATAATATGATTATATTCGTATTCCAGGAGGGGTAGTTATGAATCTTCACATTGATATTAAAGAAAAAGCACAAGAGAGCCTCGTATCACTTAAAGGTGAAATTGATGTATATACTGTGCCGAAATTAAAAGAAGAGTTGATCCCTGTAACAGAAGAGCCGAATAAACACGTTATTGTGGACCTTTCAGGCGTTAACTATATAGATAGTACAGGACTAGGTGTCTTTATTGGCGCTTTAAAAGCAACAGATCAAAGCGGAAGCACGTTAAAAATCACAGGTGTAAATGACCGTGTCAGACGCCTGTTTACAATCACTGGTCTTGATGAAGTGATAGATATTGAAGTTAATGAAAGAGAGGAGGCGTAAAAGAGCATGTCTACTACGAAACCTGATTTCATTGAAATGAAGCTTCCGGCGAAACCGGAGTATGTTGGCGTTGTTCGACTAACCGTATCAGGAATTGCAAACCGACTTGGTTATTCCTACGATGATATAGAAGATATTAAAATTGCTGTAGCAGAAGCGTGTACAAATGTGGTCAATCATGCGTATAAAGAGGATGCATCCCATGAAGCGGCAATGACGATTGGCTGTGGCGTATACGAAGATCGTATTGAACTTATGGTTGCAGACAAAGGGAATAGCTTCGACGTGGATCAACTAAAACAAAACCTGGGTCCGGTAAATGCCGAGCAACCTGTCGAAGAACTTAAGGAAGGAGGGCTTGGCCTCTTCTTGATCGAAACCTTGATGGACAAAGTGGAGATTAGCGGCGATTCAGGGGTCATTATTGTGATGACCAAGTTCCTTCATAGAGATGGGGTGGAACGAAATGGCGACGGAATCTCAACATCGGCAACGCAATAATAAAGAGTACATCTACGAATGGATAGACGAATTTCAAAAGCATGGTGGAGAAGAAGTGCAAACCAAGCTTGTCATGGAATACGAAGGTCTTGTTCACTCCTTGGCACGTAAATTCTCCAAAGGGCAACGGCACGATGAAGATCTCATTCAAGTAGGGATGATCGGATTAATTGCAGCATTAAGGAGATTTGATCCTGCTTTTGCAAGAAGTTTTGAGTCCTTCGCCGTTCCAACAATCGTAGGTGAGATCAAGCGATTTATTCGGGATAAGACGTGGAGCGTTCATGTTCCGAGAAGGATCAAAGAGCTTGGTCCGAAGATCAAAGCAGCCGTTGAAGAGTTGACTGTCAACCTCCAACGTTCACCTCGTGTTGAAGAAATTGCAAACCACATTGGGGTAAGTGAAGAGGAAGTTCTGGAAACGATGGAAATGGGGAAAAGCTATCAAGCCTTATCGGTCGACCGCTCCATTGAAGCGGACGATGAGGGCAGTGCGGTCACCCTTCTCGATCTCGTGGGCTCAAATGAAGAAGGCTATGAAAAAACAGATCAGCAAATGCTTCTTCAAAAAGCGTTCCACGTTCTGACTGAGCGAGAGCGCCAAATCCTCCATTACACGTACTTCGAGAACATGAGTCAAAAAGAAACCGGTGAGCAACTGGGAATTTCACAGATGCATGTATCTCGTTTGCAAAGGAGAGCACTTCAGAAATTAAGAGAATCGATTCGTATCGAACCATCGGAGTGTCTATAAATGATCAAATACCACCAACTTGACGACATTGAAATTACATCTTATTATACCGCGAAGGAAGGTAATTGGTGTTCAGGAGATGCCTTCTATGTTTCGAAAGATGATGGCTATGTGATCTGCGCGATTGCAGATGGGCTTGGTAGTGGAGAAGAGGCCATGGAAGCTTCGTCGGCAGTCGTTAGGGTGATTGAGAAATGTAAAGAAGACCCTGTTGAAACCCTGATGGATAAATGCAATGAGGCATTATGGCATAAACGTGGCGCTGTTTTAACCATTATTAAGATTGATCAGGATGCTCAAGAGATTGTTTATAGTAACGTTGGAAACATCGGTTGTATCTTCTACCCTCCCACTGGGAAGCTGGTCCGGCCCATCCCCTCAAGGGGTTACATGTCGGGCAAGAAGCGTCAGTTTAAGGCTCAGCGCATCAGCTATGAAGATGGAATGAGTTTTATCCTTTACTCTGACGGGTTGAAGTTTGATCCGGTTTTTCATCATTACATGACCAAGCTACCATCCACGCAAAAGGCAATGGAACAAGTGGTTGGGGGGATGGTCGATTCCTCTGATGATACAACAATACTGATCGGTAAGGTGTCTCTAGGCTCGTAAAAGAGTAGGGGGCGCCTTTTTGTTTTTCTTTTTCGTAACGATGACTGTAAGTGGAGTGCGCCGCTCCGAAATGCATGGCGTGACTTCTATTCCAACCCAAGGTGAGCTTATCAAAGGGAAGCTTTGAAGCTAGCCCGTTTTTGGGGAACAAGACGAAGGTGTAGGGCTTCAATTGTATGAAGGCTGATGAGGCTATATGAAGTCAGGTGTTCTTAAACAAGGAGGCCTATCGCCGGTGGTATTTTACTTGGTAGTTCGCTAAAATAAAGACTAGAATAGGGACAGGAGGATGAACACATGGATTGGACTGATGAACAAAAAACGTTACTCACCCAAGTAACTGGCGCGGTCAAGCTTAAAGAGAGCCGTGTAAAGAACGTCATTGATTTATCTGAAGAGGGAAACACCGTTCCCTTCATTGCGAGGTACCGTAAAGAGTTAACAGGGGGCATGGATGAAGAGCAAATTCGTGCCATTCTTAAAGAGTGGGAATATGCAAACAGCCTTGCCAACCGTAAAAGTGAAGTGCTAAGGCTCATTGACGAGCAGCAAAAGCTTACACCAGAACTTAAAGCGAGTATTGAAGCTGCGGTTAAGCTTCAGGAGTTAGAGGACCTCTATCGTCCATATAAACAAAAACGGAGAACGAAAGCGACAGTGGCAAAAGAGAAAGGCCTTGAACCACTGGCTGAATGGCTCCTTTCGATCCCTACCACTGGAAACGTAATCGAAGAAGCAACGACATATGTTAATGAAGAAAAAGAAGTTGCCACGGTAGACGATGCTCTTCAAGGGGCGCGTGATATTATCAGTGAGGTGGTTTCTGATGATCCTGACGTCCGCAAAAGGGCCCGTGAGCTAACGAGTGCCGAAGGTTGGTTTGTTTCTCAAGTGAAGGATGAAGCCGCTGATGAAAAGGGCATCTATGAGATGTATTATACATACGAAGAAGCGGTTAAGAAGATTGTTCCTCACCGAGTACTTGCCATGAACCGTGGAGAAAAAGAAAAGATCCTTAAAGTAGGGATACGCCCACCAAAAGATCGGATCCTTTCTTTCATTGAAAAGCAGTATATTACAAAGGCTGGCGTTTCGGAAGACCAGTTAAAAGAAGCGATCGAAGACGGGTACAAACGATTGATCGAACCGTCTGTGGAACGAGAAATACGAAAAGAAGCCACGGAGGTTGCTGAAAAGCAGGCAATCCATATTTTCTCTGAAAACTTAAGAAACCTCCTATTGCAACAGCCATTAAAAGATAAAATTGTCCTCGCCGTCGACCCGGCCTATCGAACAGGATGTAAGTTGGCGGTAGTAGATGGGACGGGTAAAGTTCTGGATATTACCGTTATCTATCCAACACCACCGAGGAATGAAGTGGACAAATCTCGAGAGGTAGTAAAAAAACTGATCGCCAAGCACGGTGTAAGTGTTGTGGCTGTCGGAAACGGAACAGCTTCTCGTGAAACAGAACAATTCGTAGCCGATACGATCAAAGAGGTAAAAGAAGAAGTGTTTTACGTGATTGTTAATGAAGCGGGGGCGAGTGTGTATTCCGCCTCAAAGCTAGGGAAAGAAGAATTCCCTGATCTTCAAGTAGAAGAAAGAAGTGCTATATCCATCGGAAGGCGTTTGCAAGATCCGTTAGCGGAGCTTGTGAAAATCGATCCTAAATCCGTAGGTGTTGGCCAATACCAGCACGACGTTTCTCAATCTCAACTTAACGACTCCCTTTCTTTTGTTGTAGAAACCGTCGTAAATAAAGTGGGTGTAAACGTCAATACGGCCTCTGTTTCATTATTGCAATATGTTTCAGGACTGTCCAAATCCGTTGCGACCAATATTGTAAAAAGAAGAGAAGAAGAAGGGCGTTATACTAGCCGTACAGAACTGAAGAAAGTACCGCGATTAGGTGCGAAAACCTATGAACAAGCCATTGGATTCATGAGAATCTCAGGCGGGAAGCAACCGCTTGATCAAACAAGTATTCATCCAGAGAGTTACGCTGTAACAAAAGAGATCATGGCGAAGCTTGGTGTTGGACCTAAAGACTTGGGAACCCCGGCAGCCGTTGAGAAGTTAAAAGGAGTCAATGCTCGTGAGCTTGCGGAAGCTCTTGGGGCAGGCGAACCGACGGTGAAGGATATTCTTGATGCTCTTGTGAAACCGGGAAGGGATCCGCGTGATGACGTTCCACCTCCAGTACTCAAGCAAGACGTCTTGTCTATGGAAGATTTGGAGAAGGGGATGGAGTTAAAGGGGACGGTTCGTAACGTAGTTGATTTCGGAGCTTTTGTTGACATCGGCGTAAAACAAGATGGGCTCGTTCACATTTCCAAACTTACAAATCGTTTCGTGAAGCATCCGATGGAGGTTGTTTCTGTGGGGGATGTTGTAACCGTGTGGGTAGGCGATGTGGACACACAAAAAGGTCGCATCTCTTTAACGATGCTCCAACCGGAAAAACAAACGACGTAATTCACTATCCTTCATATAGAAGAAAGTAAACCCGTTGCCACGAAGCAGCGGGTTCTTTTATCTCTTTATAAGGTAGGAGATGGCGACAGATTATGTGGTAGGGCTGGGGCTAGAGATTTGGTTTTGATTGGGTAGATTGAGTGTCTTAGATCGGGGTCTGTCCCCGCACAATATTGTGTAAATTGCTTTTAAAAGAAGGAGAGTAAAGAAAGGTTCAATAAATCAGGCCTCCTGATCGCTGTTTTTGTAATAAAACCAACACTGATTTAAAACCTTAATCCTTCGTCTGTCCTTTTTGTAATAGGCTTCTTTTAGTTGTTTTTTTAGCCACGCGGGCATAAAAGGTCCTCCTTTACATGGAGATGAGCCTGATATCGTGGGACGGTTTCGTAGTATTACATACTATATGCGCAGGTGGTTGTCTGTGTTATTGTAATAAAGTAATCTTGTCCTATATGAGGTAGGGGAGGGGTCTCTTATGAACAATGAAGAGTTGCAAATTCTTGTGGAGCGTGTATCTCTAAAACATTTTGGCAAAGCTTTTAAACATAAAGCCACATTCAACGCTCGTTTGCGTACGACGGGCGGACGCTATATGCTCCAATCCCACAATATTGAAATGAACCCGAAGCAACTTGAGCTTTTCGGGGAAGGGGAGTTTATGAAGATTATTAAGCACGAGTTATGTCATTACCACTTGCACCTAGAGGGGAAGGGGTATCAACATAAGGATGCTGATTTCAAGACACTTCTTCGGAAGGTAGGGGGATCGAGGTACTGTAATGTAGTCCCGGGAATGCGAAGAGAAATCAAGACTGTACATCTATATAGATGTACAAAGTGTGGTTTGGAATACAAAAGGAAGCGTCTTATTAATGTGAAGAGATTTGTTTGTGGGCGTTGTAAAGGTAAGCTTGAGAAAATAAAAACAATTTCTTAATAAAATATTGACGGTGATTTTTAACTGTGGTACATTATAAAAGTCGCTGAAACGGACAAGCGGCACACAACGACTTCTTAAAAAATAACAAATAAGTTATTGACGAAGAGAGGTTGGCTGTGCTAAGATATAAAACGTCGCGCTAACGACGTCAAACATTATTCCACAGTAGCTCAGTGGTAGAGCAATCGGCTGTTAACCGATCGGTCGTAGGTTCGAGTCCTACCTGTGGAGCCATACGGAGAAGTACTCAAGTGGCTGAAGAGGCGCCCCTGCTAAGGGTGTAGGTCGCGCAAGCGGCGCGAGGGTTCAAATCCCTCCTTCTCCGCCAGTTTCATTTTAAACTGGCCCGTTGGTCAAGTGGTTAAGACACCGCCCTTTCACGGCGGTAACACGGGTTCGAATCCCGTACGGGTCACCATTTACAAAGTTTACAAGACACGTAAAACTTTATAGCGGAGGATTAGCTCAGTTGGGAGAGCACCTGCCTTACAAGCAGGGGGTCGGCGGTTCGAGCCCGTCATCCTCCACCATTTAATCACAAATGATGGTCCCGTGGTGTAGCGGTTAACATGCCTGCCTGTCACGCAGGAGATCGCCGGTTCGATCCCGGTCGGGACCGCCATTTTTTGTGCGGGTGTGGCGGAATTGGCAGACGCGCTAGACTTAGGATCTAGTGCCTTCGGGCGTGGGGGTTCGACTCCCTTCACCCGCACCATTTATTTAGCGGTCGTGGCGGAATGGCAGACGCGCTAGGTTGAGGGCCTAGTGGGGGAGACCCCGTGGAGGTTCGACTCCTCTCGACCGCACCATACATATTTGTTGCAAATGTAACGAATGACATAAACGCCTATATAACTAGGCGCCCGTAGCTCAATTGGATAGAGCGTCTGACTACGGATCAGAAGGTTAGGGGTTCGACTCCTCTCGGGCGCGCCATTATTTTTATACGGGAAGTAGCTCAGCTTGGCAGAGCACTTGGTTTGGGACCAAGGGGTCGCAGGTTCAAATCCTGTCTTCCCGACCATTTAATTTAAAATGTATGCGGGTGTAGTTTAGTGGTAAAACCTCAGCCTTCCAAGCTGATGATGTGGGTTCGATTCCCATCACCCGCTCCAAAAAAACTTTTAAAAAACCTCTTGCAATTCCTTGCCGGAAACGGTATGATTGAAAAGTTGCTTGAGGGCCTGTAGCTCAGCTGGTTAGAGCGCACGCCTGATAAGCGTGAGGTCGGTGGTTCGAGTCCACTCAGGCCCACCATTTAATTTTGACCTTTGAAAACTAAACAAAAAGCCAAGCGAAACGTGGGATAATGACACATTATCCCGTCAATAAAGCAAGACATGATGTCAGAGACATCAAACTTTCTATGGAGAGTTTGATCCTGGCTCAGGACGAACGCTGGCGGCGTGCCTAATACATGCAAGTCGAGCGGACTGATGGGGAGCTTGCTCCCCTGACGTCAGCGGCGGACGGGTGAGTAACACGTGGGCAACCTGCCTCACAGATTGGGATAACTCCGGGAAACCGGGGCTAATACCGAATAATCAAAGGAACCGCATGGTTCCATTGTAAAAGTTGGGTTTTACCTA
>NZ_AUCJ01000013.1:0-953 GCF_000429705.1 Alteribacter aurantiacus DSM 18675 | reverse complement strand
CACACCCGTTCCCATGCCGAACACGGAAGTTAAGCTCTTCAGCGCCGATGGTAGTTGGGGGCTCTCCCCCTGTGAGAGTAGGACGTCGCTAGGCAGTTACAATGGAGGATTAGCTCAGTTGGGAGAGCACCTGCCTTACAAGCAGGGGGTCGGCGGTTCGAGCCCGTCATCCTCCACCATATTTTTTGCTGGCCTAGCTCAATTGGTAGAGCAACTGACTTGTAATCAGTAGGTTGGGGGTTCAAGTCCTCTGGCCAGCACCACTAAGAGCCATTAGCTCAGTTGGTAGAGCATCTGACTTTTAATCAGAGGGTCGAAGGTTCGAGTCCTTCATGGCTCACCATTCTTTTAGTGCGGGTGTGGCGGAACTGGCAGACGCGCTAGACTTAGGATCTAGTGCCTTAGGGCGTGGGGGTTCGACTCCCTTCACCCGCACCACTAAAATTATGAGTGAAAACGATATACTGTAAGGTTTGCGTAGATTAAGCGGGAGTAGTTCAGTGGTAGAACACCACCTTGCCAAGGTGGGGGTCGCGAGTTCGAATCTCGTCTTCCGCTCCATTAAAACCCTAGCCGGGGTGGTGGAATTGGCAGACACACAGGACTTAAAATCCTGCGGTAAGTGATTACCGTGCCGGTTCAAGTCCGGCCCTCGGCACCAATATAATATATGCGCCCGTAGCTCAATTGGATAGAGCGTCTGACTACGGATCAGAAGGTTAGGGGTTCGACTCCTCTCGGGCGCGCCATTATTTCTTTTACGGGAAGTAGCTCAGCTTGGCAGAGCACTTGGTTTGGGACCAAGGGGTCGCAGGTTCAAATCCTGTCTTCCCGACCATCTAATTTCATTACTTTACGGGGCCTTAGCTCAGCTGGGAGAGCGCCTGCTTTGCACGCAGGAGGTCAGCGGTTCGATCCCGCTAGGCTCCACCAATTTTGACCTTTGAAAACTA
>NZ_AUCJ01000012.1 GCF_000429705.1 Alteribacter aurantiacus DSM 18675 | reverse complement strand
ATCGATCGAGGGCTTATCCAAAAATTGATGTTTGTTTAGTCTTCTAACGAAACTCTGTGAAGAGTGTCGAAGCTGTTATCTAGTTTTGAGAGAACATCTCTCTAACTTCATATTTGTCTAGTGGCGATAGCGAAGAGGTCACACCCGTTCCCATGCCGAACACGGAAGTTAAGCTCTTCAGCGCCGATGGTAGTTGGGGGCTCTCCCCCTGTGAGAGTAGGACGTCGCTAGGCAACATGAGAAAAAGCATTCACCTTTTGGTGGGTGCTTTTTTGTGTGGACTGGGACACTGTGGACTTGGGATTTAATCAAGTTAGTAGTGGCTTTAGTCGAGTTAGTTCTACCTTTAAACGAGTTAGCTGTGGCTTTAGTCGAGTTAGCACAACCTTTAATCAAGTTAGCTCAAACTTAAGGCAAACCCACTATTTCAAAGAGGATATAATGAATTCCCCTCCCATTTAACCTTTTCCGATCCACCCTCGCCCTCCGACAATTTTAAAAACAGTATCTCTATATCAAAACACAAAAAAAGCAGCCTACTAAGGCCCCCTTTCGTGCTCTCCACCTACTATTGCCTCCGGACCTAACTGTTTTCGCCGCAACAACAGAATTAAAATTCCGATCGCTGGAATAAAAGCAAGCCATGAAAAACGAAGGCGCCACTCATATTTAGCAAGCCAATATGTAACCCACAAAATGACGAGCAAGTCTACTGTCATCGTGCTCACCAAGTGGGAATTCATAAACGCTTCGCCATATGCCGTGAGGGACCCGCCATTAACCCCTGTAAAATACAAGCCTACAGCAACAAGTAAGGCAAGAATGATCGTCACAGGATTTACAAGAACACTTCTGACCCACTTTGGCCCCCGGGTGGTTTCGCGAACAGCCTCTTTTCGAAAGGCCAAGTAAGGCAAGATTGTGAATGCCCCTAAGCCGAATGAGAAAAGAGCGAATGGCCAAGCTGGCCAACGGTAAATATCCTTTGGAATCAACAGCATAAGAAAAATGACGGGATAAAGACCTAGCATACTGAAAACCGTAACAACAAGAGGATCAACACCTTCAAACTGCCCGGATATTAAAGATTGAGCGATCGGATCGTCACCAAGGGATACTCCAGGAGCCAAGAAGAACGTGTAGGCTAGTAAGCCAAGCCAAACAAACAAAAACACTTTATTCATAGAAACCTCCTCTAAATGAAATGAGACCAATGAAAAAGTACAACCCGATTTTTTCACTGCCTTCATGTAATGTCTTTGTATCTACTATACCCTGTTCCTTTTTATTTTGTCCTTTTTAAAATTGGGCACAAGGACGAAGAGCGTAGCATATAGTGAAGCATCAGTTAAAAACGTACGAATAAATCTACCTTTTCTCGTCCATACTGGGAATGGAGGTGGAGAAGCGATGAAAGGAATGTTAGCATCGAAACAAACAAACCAATTACAAGAATGCTTGATTTGTAAGAAGGAAAAAGAAAATGGAATTCATCTATTGGAGTATTTTATTTGTGAATCGTGTGAGAGTGCATTGGTATCATCAGACACTTCAGATGGGGAATATCGCGAGTATTTAGACAAACTTAAAAAAGTACGAGATTCATTGTTTCAAAACAAACGTAGAATCCATTAAAGGGTTGGTGCAAAATTGAATAGAACGAATAAAAAAAGCAGATAACCGTGTGCTGACGCAATGGTATCTGTTTTTTATTTGTTTATAATTCTTTTACATGTGGATAACAACGCTGTGTAAAATCTTTTATTCGGCTAGCTCCAGCGCTTTTGTTCTTTTTATGGGTGAGGGTGAGGGAGAGGAAGTGGGGCGAGGGAGGTCTTTCGGGTTACGTATCATCCACTTATTTTTGATTTGGCGGAGATAAATGTGTAATTGGCGTACTTATTTTCGAATTAGCGGAGATAAATGTGTAATTGACGTACTTATTTTATTATAGGCGGAGTTAGCTCTCGAGCGAAGACATGCAACTTTTTAATTTATATTACATATGCGAAAAGCGAATCTTAAAACCTTAGTTCCAAAAGAAGCCTCGTCCATCATCTCCACTCGTCCACATTACTCCATACATTCAAAAACTCTTCCATCTCTAGTATAATGAAGAAAGCAAAGAATACTGAAGGTGGATGAATGAATGGATCAGGGACGCATGCCTTTAATGGAGCGTTTAATTGAATATAAGCGAAATAACTCTATATCTTACCACGTACCCGGGCATAAAAACGGATTGGTCTTTCAAGAGGATGTGAGGACCTTGTTCCAAGATGTCCTTTCTATTGATGTGACTGAAATTGAAGGAATGGACGACTTGCATCACCCTGAAGGGGTGATTCATGAGGCAGAGAACCTGGCATCGGCCCTATATAATGTGGAGGATACAGCATTTCTTGTGGGAGGATCGACGGCAGGGAACTTGGCTATGCTTATGGGTACGTTGTCTGAAGGGGACCAGGTGATTGTGCAACGAAATAGTCACCAATCTGTTTTTCACGGTCTCGTATTATCAGGGGCAAAGCCGATCTTTATTGAACCTGTAATTGATGAAAATACTGGTATGACGCTTGGCATTGACGGCGAAGCGGTAAAGACAGCCATCCGCCGCTATCCTCAGGCGAAAGCGGTTATAATCACATCACCCAGTTATGAAGGCTATGTGCAGCCTCTGCATTCTGTGGTTGATGAGGCTCACCGTGCGGGAATGGTTGTTCTTGTGGATGAAGCTCATGGTGCTCATTTGATAACAGAAGGTACTGAATGGCCAGGCTCTGCATTGAAAGCGGGAGCTGATGCCGTCGTGCAGTCGGCTCACAAGATGCTACCTGCCATGACGATGACTGCTTATTTACATATACAAGGGTCTAGAGTAAACAAACAGGCCATCAGGAGGTACTTGAGGATGTTTCAGTCAAGTAGTCCTTCTTATCCTCTTATGGGCTCTCTTGATGGAGCGAGAGCGTACTTGGCCGGGTTTACACCTGAATCGTATAACCGGTTATATGAGAAAGTAATCGCGTTTCGAAAAGAGCTAGGGATCATTCCACAATGGGAACTGGCACCTCTACAGCTGAGCGGTTTTAAGCAGGACCCTTTAAAAATAGTGTTGCGAAGTCGTTCGAACGCAACGGGACTAGAGCTTCAACGAGCGTTAAACAAACATGGGATTTATCCGGAGCTTGCGAACGACCGCTATTTGGTGTTGACTTTACCTTTGTCGCTCTCTTGGAATGATTCAAAGGAACATGTGGAGAGAATGAGGAGAGCGGTTGAGGCGTTTTCCGTCGAGAAGGCAGGCTCTGAGCTAATAGCGTTTAAAGAACCTGTGAGAGAACGAATCACAGAGCTTCCGTTTACGTATAAAGAACTTGAGACGATGGAAACGGAATTTGTTAATTGGGAACAAGGTGCCGGGCACCTAGCAGGAGAGGACATAGTCCCTTATCCACCGGGAATTCCTCTCATTATGAGAGGTGAACGAATCGAACAGGCCCAAATTGAACGTCTAAAGGAGCTTGTCCGCTCGGGGGCGAAGTTTCAAACAGGAACTCATTGGCTCAAAGAGGGTATGAAACGATATAGATGAAAAGAGGAGTTTTGAACTGTGAAAGGAACGTTTATTACATTTGAAGGGGGAGAAGGAGCAGGTAAAACCACCGTCCTTCAAACCATAAAAGAAAAATTAGAGCAAGTAGGATATGACGTGATTCGTACACGAGAGCCAGGTGGTGGCGTTATTGCTGAGAAGGTACGAGAGATTATTCTTGACCCAGAGCATACGGAGATGGACAAGCGAACCGAAGCTCTTTTGTATGCCGCTGCACGGCGACAGCACCTTGTGGAAACGGTCTTACCTGAACTTGAGAAAGGAACGCTTGTATTATGTGATCGGTTTGTTGATAGTAGTCTTGTTTATCAAGGGGTTGCCAGAGGTATTGGAGTAGATGAAGTTCTTCAAATGAACCTTTTTGCCACTGCAGGGCTTATGCCGTCCCTCACACTGTTGTTCGATTTGGATCCAAAGGTAGGGTTGGCCCGAATTTCCGGCAATAATGGACGAGAGAACAACCGCCTCGATCAAGAAAAGCTCGACTTTCACTATCGAGTAAGAGAGGCTTATCAATCTTTGGCAAAAAGAGAACCGGAGCGAATCCAGACCATTGATGCCGAAGGGGATCTTGAGCAAGTTGTTCAACAGACGTGGGAGACGATTGCAGCTTTTTTAGAAAACAAGAAGTAAGGTGATCGTCAAAAATATAAAAAATGAAGATGACTAGGGGTAATCTACGACCTTGTTCAAGGAAAGCTTTATCAATTTAGGTAGTGGTGTACTCATTAAAAATTATGAGTATGTCTCTTACTCACTAAACTTACAATTATGTGAAGTACCTTGTCCTTTTGTTATGCGTAGCTTCGACACAGAACACGACGAAGCCGTTACTGCAGAGGCAGAAGCAAGGTGATTCTACTGACTCTCGCCGGCATCGCCTCGGATAGGGAGCAAAGCCATAAACACTGGCACAATAGTAAACTCATTTTAAAATTAAGTAACAAAAAGACAAATAGGTCTGGCACAGATTCATGTGCAAGCTGTTATAATATAGAAAAGAACGTAGGCTCCATGCCTGCACGGTACACAACAAGGAGGACGTTTACGATGAAGTTAATTGTAGCTGTAGTACAAGATAAAGACAGCAACCGCCTTTCCGACGCGCTTGTTGATCATAATTATCAGGCAACGAAACTGGCGAGCACAGGCGGATTTTTGAAGGCGGGAAACACCACCTTTATGATTGGTACCGAAGATGAAAATGTGGATGACGTATTAACGATCATTAAAGATAACTGCAAATCAAGAGAACAGCTTGTAGCACCTATTTCACCGATGGGCGGCAACGCAGACTCTTACGTGCCATATCCGGTGGAGGTGCAAGTAGGAGGAGCTACGGTATTTGTTCTTCCGGTTGACCAGTTTGAAAAGTTTTAGTGGAGGCCTCTCATGACTTGGGAACAATTATCACACTCACAGCCAACGGTTGTAAAAATGCTCACAAATAGTTTAAAGAAGAACCGTCTTGCTCACGCGTACTTGTTTGAAGGGGGAAGAGGAACGGGGAAGCGGCAGGTAGCACAGCAGCTGGCATGTTCGTTCTTTTGCGCTCATTCAGTCGAGGGAGAGCCTTGTGGCGAGTGTGGGGACTGTAGACGGGTCCATTCAGGCAATCACCCTGACGTGCATTGGATCAGAACGGACGGACAGACAATTAAGGTCGATCAAATTCGTCATTTGAAAAAAGAATTCAGCTTTCGGGGTGTAGAGTCCAAAAAGAAGGTCTATCTTGTAGAAGATGCGGAAAAAATGACACCTAACGCTGCAAACAGCATTTTAAAGTTTCTTGAGGAGCCAGACGGTGAAGCGCTGGCTGTGTTAATGACGACACAGTACCACCGGATTTTAAAAACCATCGTCTCCCGTTCTCAAGTACTCTCTTTTGCTCCTTTAAAACCGGACAAGCTCGTCAAACAACTTGTGAAAGAAGACATCCCAGAAGCACAGGCACAAACAGTGGCCCAATTAACCTCTGATTTAGAGGAAGCGAAGGACCTTTGTGAGGAGAATTGGATTGCACAGGCAAGAACCAAAGTGATACAATTAACAGATGAAGTATCTAAGCGTCCAAGGTACGCTTACTTGATGCTTCAGGATGGCTGGCTGGGCTTTTTTAAAGAAAAAAGCGAGATGCAAACCGGTCTCGACCTTTTGATGATTTGGTATAGAGATGTGATTCGCATGCAACTTGATCAGCAAAATGAACTTGTCTTTTTTGATCAGGAAGAACGGCTCAAAGATGAGGCATTGATGGCTTCACAAATGAAGCTAGGAAATAACCTCACTGCGATTCTTGAAGCGAAGAGACGTCTCGATGCAAATACCAGTCCTCAGTTAGTTATGGAGCAATTGCTCCTTCGGTTACAGGAGGGATAACGTGCATCAAGTAGTAGGTGTCCGATTTAAAAAAGCGGGGAAAATTTATTATTTTTCTCCAGGTACAATAGATATAGAGACAGACGATTACGTGATTGTTGAGACGGCGCGAGGTGTGGAATTCGGAAAAGTGGTCATTGGCCCTAAAGAGGTTGATGAAAACGATGTCGTACTCCCACTAAAAAATGTCCTCAGACTAGCGACTGAAAAAGACAAGCTTGTCGTACAGGAAAATCGTGAAGAAGCGAAAAAAGCCTTTGATGTTTGCTTTAAGAAAATTGACGATCACAAGCTGGAAATGAAACTTGTGGACGTTGAATATACATTTGATCGAAACAAGATTTTATTCTACTTTACGGCCGATGGAAGAATTGACTTTAGAGAGTTGGTCAAAGACTTGGCTTCCATTTTCCGAACGAGAATCGAGCTTCGCCAAATCGGTGTAAGAGATGAAGCGAAAATGCTTGGTGGAATTGGACCTTGTGGTCGAATGCTTTGTTGCTCAACGTTTTTAGGAGACTTTGAGCCTGTGTCGATAAAAATGGCAAAGGATCAAAACCTTTCTCTTAACCCGACGAAAATCTCCGGTCTTTGCGGACGCTTGATGTGTTGTTTGAAATATGAAAACGACATGTATGAGAGCGCAAAAAAAGATTTGCCGGATATTAATGAGCACATTAAAACAAGCTATGGAAAAGGAAAAGTGGTTGGTCTCAACATGCTTGAGCGTTTGGTACAAGTGGAATTGTTCGAAGCGCAGCGTGTCGTCGAATATACATTGGATGAACTCATGAAAGAAGGAGCTATCGCCAACGAAACCACGAATTAATGAGGTGTGGGAATCGTGAATAAAAAAGAGATTTTTGCACGAGTGAGCCATATGGAAGAACGCATAGGCGGTCTGCACCATGAGCTTGGGGAGTTAAAGGAGCAGCTCGCTCTTTTGCTCGAAGAGAATCATCATCTTTCCATTGAAAATGAGCATTTACGAACACGCCTCGATGACAGCACTCAGGCGAAGGGGAAGAGGAGAAAACCCGAGCAAAAAGCATCACAGCCTAGTCGAAAAGAAGCAAAACAAACAGAGTTTGGTGAAGGGTACGACAACCTCGCCCGTCTTTATCAGGAAGGCTTTCACATTTGCAACCTGCATTACGGAAGCATCCGAAAAGAAGGGGATTGTTTATTTTGCCTCTCGTTTCTCAATAAAAAATAATCACATTCGAGTCTTTCCGTCCCGTGTCGGAAAGACTTTTTTTCCATTAGAGCAATAAGGGAGTTCAAGGAATATGGATAAAAGACACAAAGATGAACGAGTAGACTTTTTGCCGGGTACGGACCTAGGCATTATCCAAAGAAAGGACGTCTTCGTATTTTCAACCGACGCTGTCCTTTTGTCTAAATTTACGAGCCTTCCTAAACGAGGCGGGAAAATGATTGATCTGGGCGCAGGGAACGGTGCGATTCCAATGATGCTCACCAAACGGACGGATGCACCGATTGATGCGGTGGAAATTCAAGAACCTTTAGTCGACTTGGCGAAAAGGAACATCAGTAACAATCATCTTGATGATCAAATTCGGATCATTCATAAAGACATTACAGAGCTTGAAGATGAAGTCACATGGGGAAGATACGATGTGGTGACGTGTAATCCTCCGTATTTTCCGATGACTGTAAATGACCGAGATAGAAATGAAAACCAAACCATATCCTTGGCGCGCCATGAGGTGACGTGTACGATTGACGATGTGGTTCGTATTGCCTCAAAGCTTGTAAAGTACCGAGGGAAATTCTCTCTCGTCCATCGTCCTGAGCGGTTGGCTGATATTATGATCGCTCTTCGTTCGTACGACATGGAGCCTAAACGTGTTCAATATGTTCATGGAAAAAGAGGGAAAGAGGCAAACATGGTGTTGATTGAGAGCATGAAGAGCGGAAGTCCAGGACTGAAAACCCTCTTCCCAATTGAAGTGTATGGAGAAGACGGGCAGTACTTAAAGGAGTTTAAGGACCATTATGAATCATGGTAACCATTATGTGTACATACTGGAATGTAACGATGGGACGTACTATACGGGTTATACAACAGACGTGGAAAAGCGCTTAAAAACTCACGAGAGAGGGCTTGGGGCAAAATACACCAGAGGGCGTGCCCCACTGAAAGTCGTGTATGAAGAAGCTTTTTCTTCCAAGCGTGAAGCTCTTCAAGGAGAATATCGCATTAAACAATTAAAGAGAAGTGAAAAAGAAGCTTTAATCTTAAAGAATAAAGAAGGTGTGCAAGATGTTTGTTCAAAAGAGCTTTAAAGGGGACAGTGAAAAAGGGACGTTGTATCTTGTTCCAACGCCCATTGGCAATTTGGATGATATGACGTATCGAGCGGTTTCGACATTACAAGAAGCAGATTTGATTGCAGCGGAGGACACGCGCAATACGAAGCGGCTCTGCCATGTGTTTGATATTGAAACCAAGCTTGTGAGCTATCATGAACATAACAAATCAGAACGAGAAGAGATGCTAATTGAAAAACTCGCGGAAGGCAGTAACGTGGCTCTTGTGAGTGATGCAGGGATGCCTGCCATTTCCGATCCCGGTCAAGAGCTGGTAGCGAGGTGTATCGTTGAAAGGATTACCGTAGTGCCCCTCCCTGGAGCGAATGCAGCATTAACAGGACTAATTGCTTCGGGTTTGTCGACAGATTCGTTCACTTTTGTCGGATTCTTGAACAGGAAGAAGAAAGTAAAGCGGGAAACGTTGGATTTTTGGAAAAATCATGAATCTACGCTTATGTTTTATGAATCTCCTCACCGCGTGACAGCGACATTGAAAGAGATGATCGAGACTCTTGGAAACCGTAAAGGAGTATTGTGCCGAGAGCTTACGAAAAAATATGAAGAATTTGTCCGTGGAACGCTAGAAGAAATCCATGATTACTGTGAGGAAAATCCTCTTAAAGGGGAATGTGTACTCTATGTTGAAGGAGCACCTGAAGGCAGTAGCGATGTGACAGATGATACGTGGTGGACAGAGTTAGGTATTAGTGAACATGTCGATGCTTATATAGAAAAAGGCAATTCATCAAAAGACGCCATTAAGCAAGTAGCAAAAGATCGAGACATGAACAAGCGTGAAGTGTACAAGCTTTACCACGTTGACGGTTCATAAAAAAAGAAGCCTGAAACCACGTTGGTTTCAGGCTTTAATAATGGTTAAACCATTACTTGCTTTGCTTTTCTAGGTAGCTTTGAAGATCGTTTACGATCTCTTGAGCACCTTGTGGGCTTAAGATGATCTTACCGCCTGCAAGGGATAGGTTATCATCAGATACCTCTCCTGTAAGCTGACAAGTCATGTTAGGCTTGTACTTCTTCAAGATGATGCGATCGTCATCTACGTAAATTTCAAGTGCGTCTTTTTCTGCAATGTCTAACGTACGGCGTAATTCGATTGGAATAACCACGCGTCCTAGTTCGTCGACTTTTCTTACAATACCTGTTGATTTCATGAATCATTCTCCTCCCATAAAGAAAAATTCGTATTTTTAAACTAAAGAGCAGTCAAACTTCGACAAAATCTTTCAAACTTAGAATACCAAGTCTTCCAAAAGAAGTCAACGTGAAAACGTTTATATCCAAAGTTTTTGTCA
Organism: Alteribacter aurantiacus DSM 18675; assembly: GCF_000429705.1. GTDB lineage: Bacteria > Bacillota > Bacilli > Bacillales > Salisediminibacteriaceae > Alteribacter > Alteribacter aurantiacus. The sequence continues at coordinate 58,766 of NZ_AUCJ01000012.1, read as the reverse complement.
ATATTTTAGATTTTCGTAGTGAATACCTAGTAGAAACCACTATATTTAATAGGATTCTAGCTTCAATTGGAATAACTTTTAAAAACCTCCGATTATTGGAAGTGAAAAAGATACGTTCATTTTCGAAAATGTAAAAGACTTCTCTATTAAGCTAGTAAACGGTTCGACAACAGCTTCCTGATTGTGTCCATAATTAACGACATTTGGAAAGATTAATGACGGTTGACCCAACATGACGACAGTTCCGTAGATGATAATAGTGAGAGAAACTGACCACCTCACATTCTATGGACTATGGGACGTTACTGCGGTGAATGGTCACCTGAGTATTCTATACCCATAAAGTCGGATATTGACACCTTTTTTTATAAAAAAAGGAATTTTGTTCTAGGATTTCATTATGTCATTCAAGAAGGTTTAGTTTTAAAGAGAAATGTTTATACTGATTACTGCGATAAACCCTAGTATTCCTTGACATTAGCACGTGGGATTCGGTATATTTTTTACAGAGTGAATGATGATATTTCCAATGATCGGATGAGTAAAAAGATCGCGTTCATTACCAGAGAGCCGGAGGAGCTGAAAACCGGCATGAACAGCACTTTTGAAGATGGTCCGGAGAGGGATTCCGCTTTCGAGTGGCAACAGCCATAAGGGAGCGACGCAGGTCTGCGTTATGGACGATCGTTACATGTGTAACGAACTGAGCCCTGGATTTTTTCAGGGGAATGTGGGTGGTACCACGTGAGTATGTTGCTCTCGTCCCAATTATGGGAGGGGTGCTTTTTTTATGGGCAAAAACACCGTTTAAGGTGAAGGAGGAATAGAAGATGAGTGAAAACAAAACGTTTTACATCACGACGCCGATTTATTACCCAAGTGGCAAGTTGCATATTGGCCATGCTTATACGACAGTAGCAGGTGACGCAATTTCTCGTTATAAGCGTTTACGAGGGTACGATGTTCGTTATCTAACGGGTACAGATGAACATGGGCAAAAAATTGAGCTAAAAGCAAAGGAGCAAGGTATAAGTCCTCAAGCTTTCGTAGATGAGGCGGCCGAGAACATTAAGGACCTTTGGAGCAAGCTCAATATCTCCTATGATGACTTTATTCGAACGACAGAACCAAGACACAAAGACGTTGTGCAAAAGATTTTTGATCAGCTTCTCGATCAAGGGGATATTTACCTCGATGAATACGAAGGCCTTTACTGTACGCCATGCGAATCGTTCTTTACAGAGCGTCAAGCGGAAGGCGGGAACTGTCCTGACTGTGGCAGACCGGTAGAAAAGGTTCGTGAAGAGTCTTACTTCTTTAGAATGAGCAAGTACTCGGATCGACTGTTAAAGTATTATGAAGACAACCCTGAATTCATCCAGCCTGAATCCCGTAAAAAGGAAATGGTCAATAACTTCATTAAACCGGGACTGGAAGATCTCGCAGTATCTCGTACGTCATTTGATTGGGGCGTTAAAGTAAAGAGCAATCCTGAGCACGTTGTCTATGTCTGGATTGACGCGTTGTCGAATTATATTACGTCTCTTGGTTATGCAAGTGACGATGATTCCCTTTATCAAAAGCACTGGCCGGCGGATGTTCACCTTGTAGGAAAAGAGATTGTCCGTTTCCACACGATTTACTGGCCGATTATGTTAATGGCCCTTGATCTCCCATTACCGAAAAAAGTCTTCGGTCACGGTTGGTTATTGATGAAAGACGGAAAAATGTCCAAATCAAAAGGGAATGTCGTCGATCCTGTTCCATTAATTGATCGCTACGGCCTCGATGCCCTTCGTTATTATCTTCTTCGTGAAGTACCATTTGGTTCTGACGGAGTATTTACTCCGGAAGGGTTTGTGGATCGCTTGAATTATGATTTGGCAAACGACCTTGGAAACCTTTTGAACAGAACGGTTGCCATGATTAATAAATACTTTGACGGTGAAGTGCCAAACTACGTAAAGGATGCCACGCCATATGATGAGTCTCTTGTGGACCTTGTGAAGGCGACGGTTGATAAAGTGGAAGCGGCCATGGAGGACATGGAGTTTTCCGTTGCATTAACAGCCATCTGGCAGCTTGTAAGTCGTACGAATAAATACATTGATGAGACACAGCCTTGGATTTTAGCAAAAGATGAGACGGCAAAAGAACAGCTCGGATCGGTGATGTACCACTTAGCTGAATCTCTTCGAAACGTCTCCATCATGATTCAGCCGTTCATGACTGAAACACCACAAAAGATTTGGGATCAACTCGGTGTCGCCAAAGAAGACACAGAGTGGGAGTCCATTCATGAATTCGGACGCCTGAAAAATGGTTCCCGTGTCGTGAAAAAAGGCGAGCCTCTCTTCCCACGTCTTGATGTGAAGGATGAAGTTGCCTATATCGTCAAATCAATGGGCGGGGAAGTCCTTACAGAAGAAGATCAGAAGAAAGAAGCGGAAAACAAAGAGAAGAACGTACCTGAAGTCGATGAAATCACGATTGACGACTTCACAAAGGTAGAACTTCGTGTCGCGGAGGTCATTGATGCAGAACCGGTGAAAAAAGCCGACAAACTGCTCAAACTTCAGCTCGATTTAGGCTACGAAAAACGACAAGTCGTCTCAGGAATCGCTAAACACTACAAGCCAGAAGAGCTTGTTGGGCAAAAAGTGATTTGTGTGACCAACTTAAAACCGGTTAAGCTTCGTGGAGAGCTATCTCAAGGGATGGTTCTTGCCGGGTCTAAAGGAAAAGACTTAAAGTTGGCAACGATTGACCAATCCTTGCCAAATGGTGCTCAAGTGAAATAAAACAAGTAATTGCCCGGCACCAGTTGCCGGGCTTTTTTTAAAGAAGAGTGGTGTTTGCGCCGGATGGTTTGTGTTTAAACAGGTTGGGGGAGCACTTAAACAGGTTGGGAGCGCGTTTAAATAGGTCAGAGCAGCATTTAAACAGGTTGGAGGCGCGTTTAAACAGGTTGGAGGCGCGTTTAAACAGGTTAGTGACACACTTAAACTGGTTAGTACCGCATTAGCCCTCCACCACACCTTCAATTAACAAAAGGAAAGGACGATTAACATGCTATTTGATACTCATGTACACCTCAATGCCGATCAATTCGAAGATGATCTGACAGATGTCATTGAACGAGCTCAAGAAGCGGGCGTTAAAGAAATGGTTGTTGTCGGATTTGATAAGAAAACCATTCATAAAGCCATGGCTCTTGTTGAACAATATGACTTTCTTTACGCATCAGTCGGTTGGCATCCAGTAGATGCAATCGACATGACAGACGAACACTTGAAGTGGATTGAAGAGCTATCGGCTCATCCGAAAGTCGTTGCCATCGGGGAGATGGGTCTCGATTACCACTGGGATAAATCACCGAAAGACGTTCAAAAGGAAGTCTTTCGTAAACAGATTCGTCTTGCGAAAAAGGTAAACATGCCGATTATCATCCATAATCGTGAAGCGGATCAAGATATCGTTGACGTACTCAAAGAAGAAGATGCAGGACAAGTAGGTGGCATCATGCATTGCTTTGCAGGAGACATGGACATGGCAAGAGAATGCTTGGACATGAATTTTCACATCTCTTTTGGAGGCCCGGTGACGTTTAAAAACGCCAAGCTACCAAAAGAAGTAGCTACGCAGATTCCGATGGATCGTCTCCTGATCGAAACCGATTGTCCGTTTCTAGCACCGCACCCAAATCGAGGAAAGCGAAATGAACCGGCATACGTGACACTTGTTGCTGAGAAATTGGCAGAGTTAAAAGAGGTCTCCTATGAGGAATTAATAGAACAAACACGAAATAATGCGAAAAAACTATTTAACATAAGCTGACAACTTTCGGTGTCGAAGGAAATCCCATGGTGTCCAAGAAACGAACCTGGTCCTATTCTTCGACACCGATTTTTCTGTCTTTTGTAGGGTTTGTCGAAGGGAAACGCTTTACATTTCCATAAAACGTGGACGATAATACTAGGAAATGGTTCTTAGAGCCGAATTGACAAGAAAGGTGGATAGGGGTAAAATGTGAAAATCGAAGGAGGCGTTCTGACTATGAATGATAGGATGAAGCAACTTCTTTCACGTTTATTCACGTGGAAAAAGTTGGTCATATCCGGCGTCGGCCTTACTATTGTGCTTGCTACCGTTGGATTCGTATTCTATGAAATTACGAAAACAACCGTCACGATTTATGCTGAGGATCTTGAACGCGAGGCCCAAACGCATGCAACCACAGTAGAAGAGGCTTTGGAAGAACAAGGAATAGACATAGGCTTTCATGATCACATTGAACCAGCACTTGATACCAAACTCACAGATGAGACTCACATAACCATAACAAAAGCGAACCACGTTACATTAACGATCGATGGAGAGCGAAAGGTCACATGGACCATAGCGGAAAATGTAGAAGAGCTTCTTCAAGAGATCGATCTTGAGGTGGGCGAACACGATTATCTTTCCCACTCACCTGAAACAAAAATTAACTCCGAAACCGACATTGTGTATGAAGCCGCCTTTGGTGTCACGGTATACATAGACGGAAAAGAAGAGAAGATCATGACCACTTCGACGACTGTCGCTGACTTTTTAGAGCATCATGAAATAGAGCTTAACGACTTGGATAAAATAGAGCCAACTGTCGATGAGCGACTAACCAACGAGGCGGACCTAACTGTAGTCCGTGTAGAAAAAGTCACCGATGTCGTGGAAGAAGCTGTCGATTTCGCCACTGTAAGAAAGAGCGACTCCTCCCTTGAGCTAGGGAATGAAAAAGTCGTGAACAGTGGAAAAGACGGCAAATTGAAAAAACATTATGAAGTTATTTTTGAAGACGGTGAAGAAGTTTCCCGTGAACTTGTAAAAGAAGAAGTCGTGGAAGAAAGCGAAGACCGCATTGTCACAATTGGAACAAAAACACCGACACCTGTGACAACCGTTTCTCGTAGCTCTTCCCCATCATCTTCCTCGAGCAGCTCAAATCGTTCAAGTGATTCGGCTTCATCGAATTCTTCTAGTTCTGCATCAGCTTCATCGAACTCGAACTCAAGCAGTTCTGCGTCAAGTTCATCAAGTTCATCAAGCTCGTCAAGCTCATCAAATAATAGTTCAGCCTCCTCTTCTAGTGGATCTAGTGCGGAAAGCTGGCAGACATTTGAGGCAACCGCCTATACAGCAAACTGTACCGGCTGCTCAGGTGTTACAGCCACGGGAATTGACTTGAAATCGAACCCGAATTCGAGAGTGGTGGCTGTCGATCCTAGTGTCATTCCTTTAGGGTCTCGTGTAGAAGTAAAAGGATACGGGACATATCTTGCAGGGGACACTGGAGGGGCTATTAAAGGGAGAAAAATCGATATTTTCATGCCCAGCGGAGCCAATTCATTTGGACGCAGGTCAGTTGAAGTGCGAATTTTAGAATAGTCGATTCAGTGTTATACTAAATAGACACAGGGGTTAGATCTGTGTCTATTTTTGTTTTTGATTTTTATGATAAAATAAATGTTCATTATTCATGCTGTTTTCGAGGTATTGAGAATTTTATATAGAGAAACATGAGTCAGTAAGCTTTTAATTCTATTTGAAGTGTTGGGTGCTTTTGTTATGCGTAGCTGAACGCTAGTAGTGACACTCCTGCGGCCGTGGGAGCCAGGGTAGACCCCCCGCAAGGGCTTTGCCCGAGGAGGCTAGCCGGCGCCGCAGCGGAAAGGGAGCGGATAGCGTGAAGCGGAGCTTTATACACCGAGGCAAGGGTAGGCTCATTAATAGAAATATGAACAAAAACCGCGAAGCGTACCGACTAAAAGTAAAACTAAATGTTGCTTTCGGAAGGTTTGTTGCTTTCACACAAGAAAAGTTGAATCGGAAGGCCAGTATGCTTCAACCACCATTCTAGTGATGAAGATAATAATAAAAAAGCAACAATTAAACGAAAGCAGCTAAACTAAATGAGGTTTAGTTGTGATTATAAAAGAAATGATTGTAGTAGAAGGAAAAGATGACACGAAAGCTTTAGCGAGAGTTGCTAAATGCGATACGATTGAGACGAACGGATCGGCCATCAACGATGTGACGATTGAAAAGATCCGACTTGCAGCAGAGCGTAGAGGGGTGATTATTTTTACAGACCCCGACTATCCTGGCGAGAAAATTCGCCGGACAATTGAAGCGGCTGTGCCCGGGTGTAAGCATGCTTTTTTACCCAAGGAATTGGCCCAAAACCATAGAGGGAAAATTGGCGTAGAAAATGCATCCGATAAAGCGCTTCTCGATGCATTAGAAGCGGTTCGAAGCCCTGGAGAAGTGGCAGAGGAGCAAATTACTCTTGATGATTTGATCGCATCAGGGTTAATTGCAGGGACAGGTGCAAGGCAGCGGCGGGAAGACCTTGGTCGAAAGCTGAAGATCGGTTATGCGAACGGAAAACAGCTTCACAGGCGACTGGTGCAATTCCGCATCTCAAAACAAGAGTTTATTAAAGCCCTTAACTATACGCAAGAGAAAGAAGAGTGACACTCATGACGAAAGACATTGCCACCCCGAAACGAACGAAAGAAATCCTGCAAAAACATAAGTTTTCGTTCAAGAAAAGCCTTGGGCAAAATTTTCTTATTGATACGAACGTGCTAAGAAATATTGTCGCTGCAGCAAACATTACCAAAGAGACATCGGCTATTGAAGTAGGTCCTGGAATCGGAGCGTTAACCGAGCAGATTGCAAAGCAAGCAGGTTCCGTTACGGCCCTTGAAATTGATCAACGCCTTTTACCTATTTTAAATGACACACTGTCACCATATCCTCACGTTCGGGTGATTCATAAAGATGTTTTACAAGCTGATCTACACACGTTAATTAACGAAGAGATCAAGAAGAAGGATGACCTGGTGGTGGTTGCGAACTTGCCGTATTATGTGACTACGCCTATTTTGATGAAGCTACTAGAAGAGAAGCTGCCGCTCCGAGCGATTGTGGTTATGATTCAAAAAGAAGTAGCCGAGCGAATTGCTGCTAAACCGAATTCGAAAGACTACGGTTCATTGTCGATTGCATGTCAGTATTATGCCAAAGCTGAAACAGTTCTGACTGTGCCTAAAACGGTCTTCGTTCCACAACCAAATGTGGACTCGGCTGTCTTAAGGCTGACGATCCGGGATGAGCCACCTGTGAGTGTAAAAGACGAAGCTTTCTTTTTCCGAATCATTCGAGCATCTTTTACCCAGCGTCGTAAAACACTTTTAAACAATCTCGTGCACCATTTTGATGCCAAAAAAGAAAAAGAACAAGTGGTTGCCTTATGTGAACAAGCCGGTATTGATCCTAAACGTCGAGGAGAATCTTTGTCGATGGAGGAGTTTGCCAAGTTGAGTGATGTCTTTGTTGAACGCTATGGAAACGAGTAACTTAAACACAGAATGACCGGAACTGATACGCCTCCTCTCGCATACGTTATCGTGTGAGGAGGCGTTTGTCATGCGAGGGATTAAACTCGGCCAGGTAGTAGGTAGGGCATCTTACAAGTGCGATGTCTTATTTAGGGTTGTGGCAATCAATGGGGACATTGTCGAACTTTTTGGGGAAGAGATGCGTTTAGTGGCAGATGCCCCGATGGACGACTTGGTCGTCATGGAAGAAACAGATCGAAAGCGTCACCTGGAACAGTATAAAGAAAAGGAAGAAAGTTGTTATCATTTGTTTCGACAAGACCGTAAGCTCATACGTGAACAAACGGAATATGAAATTACGTCAGGATATACGGAGAAGCAGTCTTTTTTTGAGTTACCGGGACGAATCCTTCATATTGATGGAGACCCGATTTACTTAAAGAAATGCACAGCGGTTTATGACCGCTTAGGTGTTCCAGTGTATGGTGTGCATATTGCTGAAAAAGAAATGCCTCTTCAAGTGGCCTCTCTCATTGAAATGGTTCGACCGGACATCTTAGTGATCACAGGTCACGATGCCTACATGAAAAACAAAGGGTCTAAAACAGACATGAAAGCATATAGAAACTCTCGTTATTTTGTGGACGCAGTGAAAGAAGCAAGAAAAGTCGTTCCGTACATGGATCACCTTGTGATCTTTGCAGGGGCGTGTCAATCCTATTTCCAAGCTATCTTAAAGGCCGGTGCCAACTTTGCCAGCTCTCCGGAACGAATTAACATTCACGCACTCGATCCGGTCTATGTGGTAGCGAAGGTTAGCCTTACACCGTTCATGGAGCGGGTAGCTCTTTGGGATATGCTAAAGCATACGTTAACCGGAGAACGGGGCATGGGTGGTATTGAATCGAGAGGTTCCTTAAGAAGAGGCATTCCAATTGAGCAGGAAGACATTGAAGAATAATTTAGTAAGAGTTGCGGGTGAGCGAGAGCCTGGAGCTCTTTTTTGTGTTTAAAGATAGGGGGCGCGTGGCGAAGTGGAGCTAACTGGATTAAAAAAGGAATAAGTGGGTCAAATACAAAATAACTGGATCAAAGCGACATTAACTGGACCTATAAAAGAATAACTGGATTAAACCAAAAATAAGTGGATGATCCGAAACCCGAAAGACCCTCTCTTGCCTTACTAATCTATACTCAAACCTTCAGCCTCCCTATCTGGTTTACATAAAAATGAGAAAACTGTACAAACTACCGACAGAAGGGTTTCAGTGGCAATTTTGCCTGCAAAAAATGGCGAAATGACAAGGGAATCTTTTATTGACAGTCACCATCATACATTGTTATAATTTAAATTTTATTTTAATTTGACAACATTGTCGAATGATGGTATTGTATATACAGTGAGGTGTAGTGGAATGGCAAAAACGTTGATTGAAATTAAACGCACATTAGACGCAAACGTAGGCAAAAAAGTCACGATTAAAGCAAATGGCGGAAGACGAAAGACGATTGAACGTTCTGGTCTGTTGGAAGGTACGTACCCTTCAGTATTTATCATTAAGTTAGATCAGGATGCCCACGCATTCGAACGCGTATCATACAGCTATACGGATGTTTTGACAGATACGGTTCAACTGTCACTACCGGAAGAAGAAGTAACAACGACTACAGAGTCTGTTTAACAGTCATTTGGTTTTTACGATGCGATTATTCAAAAAAACGTCTAACGGAACGAACTTAGGCAGTTTTTTGGATAATCGTTTTTTTGTATTGTGCTGGTGCTTTGATGATTGATGGACCTGTAGACGATCCAGCTTAACAGGGAAAACGAAGTGTCAGATATATCCCGCATCCATCATCAACATTTCCCAAAAACGCCATTTTCCTCATAGAAACAATCCCTGCCTCAAGGTAACACTAAAGGTGTCACTGTTACTGGGAGGGCTTAACTATGGGCAGAAGAAGACGAGGCACGATGTCAGAAGGATTTAAAGTAGAGCTGGCAAAGGATTTAGGCTTCTATGACACTGTTCAACGTGAAGGCTGGGGCGGGATCCGCTCACGGGACGCCGGCAACATGACCAAGCGTGCAGTTGAAATGGCCGAACAACGAATGGCCGAGCAGTACCAGAACAAACAATAAATCACGTGACAGTGACGGAAGGTCCAAAGAGGCGATATGCCTTTTGGGCCTTTTTCTTTCCGGAACAACGTCTCAGTGAACCTTTTTATTTCATGTGCAAGTCTGGGTTCTTTTGATATGCGTAGATGAGCGCTAGAAGCGACACTCCTGAGGTGGGGGGAGCCAAGATAGACCCGAAGGCATTGAAAAAGTTAAAGATCAAACTTTTTCAGTGCCTTCAGACCCCACAAGGAGGCTCGTCGGCACTGCCGTAGATAGGGAGCGGATAGCGTGCAACGAAGCTTTACAATTGAGGTAGGGATATATTCATTTTCCGGAACTAGCCCTCTAAAGAAGGAGATTAGCTAAGCCTTTCATAAAAATAGCGACATTTTTCTGCCAAAACTGGTTCCCTCACAAGAGTAATGGTAAAATAGCGAAAGCGACAATGTTCGGGGAAAAGCTAGAAAAAGTAGGTGGAAATGATGCAGCGGATTGTAAAAGCACCAGCGAAAATCAATTTAACCCTTGATGTCTTAAATAAACGAAACGACGGTTATCATGAAGTGGAAATGGTCATGACGACGGTTGATTTAGCCGATCGCATTCATTTAACGGTAAAAGACAAGAACGCGATTACGATTGATGTGGACAAAGGGTTTGTACCAAGCAATGAACAAAACCTTGCTTACAAAGCAGCGAATCTGTTGAAAAAGCGCTTCAACGTAAAAAAAGGCGTACATATTTTTATTGAGAAAAACATCCCGGTTTCAGCAGGCCTTGCAGGGGGGAGCACGGATGCAGCTGCCACTCTTAGAGGACTGAATGACTTGTGGAACTTGGGGCTAAGCCTTGATGAGCTTGCCGATCTCGGGGCGGAGATCGGCTCGGACGTTCCCTTCTGTGTACATGGTGGAACAGCCATTGCTAGAGGTAGGGGCGAGAAGCTTGAGCACATCGCCACACCACCTCCGTGTTGGATTGTCCTTGTGAAACCGCCTATGGGTGTTTCAACAAAAGACATCTACGGTAAGTTGAAATTGGAAGATTTGCAACACCCTAATACAGAGAAAATGGTTCAAGCCATTGAAGAAAAGAACTTTAAAGGAATCTGTAGTGAGCTTGGTAATGCTATGGAAGACGCAACTTTTTCTATCCATCCCCAAGTCCTTCATTTAAAAAACCGAATGAAAGGGTTTGGAGCGGATGGTGTTCTTATGAGTGGAAGTGGACCGACCGTTTACGCCCTTGTGCAAAACCAATCTCGTGCAGACCGGATCAATAACGGTCTTAAGGGTTTCGTGGATCAGGTTTTTGTCGTTCGCCTTTTAGGTACTCGTCACGAATAGGGTATGGATTTGTAAAATCCGGACAATAATGATATATTAACTTTAAATATTCGGATTTTACACGGAGGTTGACGGATGAAATTTCGCAGGAGCGGGCGGCTGGTGGATATGACCCACTATTTTATGGACAATCCTCATCGGCAAGTGCCTTTAACTTATTTTTCAGAACGTTATCAATCGGCCAAATCATCGATTAGTGAAGATTTGACGATCGTAAAAGAAATGTTTGAAGCAAAAAAGATCGGAACGCTTGAGACGGCGGCAGGAGCCACCGGTGGCGTGACGTTTATTCCGAGCGTGGATGAAGAAACCGCTACAACATTCCTCGAAGAGCTCTGTGAGCGACTGGAAGATCCGGATCGGATCTTACCAGGTGGTTACCTTTACATGATGGATGTTATTGGAGACCCCACACTTGTACAAAGTATCGGGCGAATTTTTGCCTCCCGTTACCGACATGCAAACGTAGATGCGGTCATGACAATGGCAACCAAGGGGATTCCTCTCGCGTACGCCGTAGCTTCTCAATTGAACGTGCCGGTAAGCATCGTTAGGCACGAGCATCGGATTACAGAAGGGTCCATTGTGAGCATTAACTACGTGTCAGGGTCCAAAAAGCGCATCCAGACCATGTCATTGGCAAGGCGGAGTCTGAAGCCTCACTCGAACGTGTTGATTATTGATGACTTTATGAAAGCTGGGGGAACCATTCGCGGCATGATGGAGCTCGTGCATGAATTTCAATCCACTGTTGCGGGAATCGGTGTCCTGACAGAAGCCGTTCATGAAGAAGAACCACTTGTAGATGAATACACATCGCTTACGAAGATATCTCAAGTAGATGCAAAAGCAAAAACGATCAAAGCAGAAATTGGAAATCTCTTTTAACTAGTGAAGGCCGTTCCTTAATGGAGCGGTTTTTTTGTTTTTGCTTTCGTGCCTCCCTATTCCTATTAAAAAGACGTGCGAGTACCACCTCCACACTGGCATAAAACTTGCATAAATACAGGGTGAGAAACGAATCACTCAAACCATGAGGAGGAATAGAAATGAGAGAAGTCGTTATTGTGAGCGCTGCTCGAACACCAATCGGAAATTTTGGCGGTGCTTTAAAAGAGAAGTCGGCAGTGGAGTTAGGAACAATCGCAGCCAGGGGGGCCATTGAGCGGGCAACGATTACCCCTGACATGATTGATGATGTGTTGATCGGCAACGTTCTCTCAGCCGGCCTTGGACAAAATGTAGCACGACAAGTGGCCATTCACGCAGGACTTCCAGATACGATTACGGCCACAACCATTAACAAGCTATGCGGATCGGGTCTTCGAACGGTGAGTATGGCAGCTCAGTTTATCGCTCTTGGTGATGCAGATGTCATTTTAGCTGGAGGAACAGAAAGCATGAGCAACGCCCCTTACGTGTTGCCACAGGCACGCTTCGGACAACGAATGGGAGACGGGCGAATGGTTGACACAATGTTACGGGACGGTCTTACGGATGCCTTTGAAGACATTCATATGGGTATAACAGCAGAGAATATCGCGACCAGATGGGAGCTATCTCGAGAAGATCAAGATGCCTATGCATTGAAAAGCCAGCAACGGGCAGAAGCATCGCAAAAAGCTGGTCGGTTTGAGGAAGAGATTGTTCCTGTTGACATTCCGAAACGGAAAGCAGAAGCAAAACGTGTAAAAGATGACGAGTTCCCAAAGCATGGGATGACCATGGAGAAGCTTGCGAAGCTCCGCCCTGCGTTTAAAAAAGACGGTACCGTTACTGCGGGATCGGCGTCAGGTATTAACGATGGAGCGGCCATGGTGATTGTCATGGCAAAAGAAAAAGCGGAAGAGCTTGGCATAACGCCTCTTGCCACGATCACGGCATACGGAAATGCAGCATTAGATCCGAACATTATGGGGTATGGCCCAGTACCTGCAACAATTCAAGCATTAAAAAGAGCCAACTTGACCACAGATGACCTTGATTTAATTGAGGCAAATGAAGCGTTTGCTGCGCAAGCATTAAGTGTGGTTAACGATCTTAACCTGGACCCGGATAAGGTAAACGTAAATGGAGGGGCCATAGCCCTTGGTCACCCAATTGGGGCATCAGGCGCGCGTATTTTGGTTTCTTTGCTACATGAAATGAAGCGACGGGACGCAAAGCGAGGATTGGCTACCTTATGTATCGGCGGAGGCCAGGGCACGTCATTGATCGTTAGTCGGTAACGGACCGAAAAGATCGGACCATGAATGGATGAATGTTTGCTATACTAACGTTTAAGAGTAGAAGGAGGTGGGAGCATGCATACACATGAGCAAATTCCGGCAAAAGTAGCGATGAAAAAAGCGCCCGTCGTATTGCTAAAAGAAGAGAGCATACAAGAAGCGGCAAGAAAAATGTATCAGTTTAAACATGAGCACGCACCGGTGATTGACCACATGAAGCGTGTTGTAGGAAGTTTGTCCGGGGATTCTTTACTGTCCGCCTTAATGAAAGGGCTTCCACCTCAAACGTTAGTAAAGGACATTATGGACAGACAAGTGCTTACGGTATATGAAGAGGAAACCCCCGTCCAAAAGATTACTTACCACCCTTCAAGCCTGTTGGTGGTTAATCACAACCAAGAGTTAGCGGGGATTTTGTACTCGGATGATTGGTTCAATCTAGCTGAGGCGAAACGAATGGAGAGAGTGGATCTATTAGGATCCTTGCTCGATTGTGAACAGGACATGTTGCTCGTCACAAAACATGATGAGCGAATTGTTTACGCTAACAAGCAGGCAAAGGACGTGTACGGTCTTTTACCCGGAATGAACGTCACAGATCTTATAGAGAAAAGCACCTTTGTTGATATGATTTCTGATGGATTGGATGAAGAAACCTACTCTTTTTTTATAAAGAAACAAAAAATGCGGATCAAGAAGTATACAGTCTCTTGTGGAGAAGGTAGTTACTACGTGTTTCGGTTCAAAGAAGCCACACCCTCACTGACCCAAGGAGAAGGGGAGTGGAAAGAAAAGGCCGAGCAAATGGAAACCATTCTTGAGCTGACCTATGACGGCATCATTATTGTCGACACTCAAGGGATGATTACAATGATTAGTAAAGAATATGCTTCTTTCTTGGAGATGGAGGAAGAAGCGATCGTCGGCCGCCACGTCACAGATGTTATTGAGCACACGCGCATGCATATTGTGGCCAAGACAGGGAAGCCCGAAATCGCAGATATTCAGCCGATTAAAGGGGACTACATGATTGCCACGAGACTCCCGATTTATAAAGAAGGGAAGCTCGTAGGGGCAGTCGGAAAAGTACTTTTTAAAAACTTGGGAGGCTTTAAAGCGCTCAAAAAACGAATGGAAAAGCTCGAAAAGGAGCTGGCCTCGTTTCGAGGGGAATGGAAGGAAACGAATCGGGCGAAGTATCAATTCGATCAGCTCATTGGAAAAAGTGAACAGTGGAACAGGGCAAAAGAGTTGGCCTTAAAGGCATCGTCTACCGACTCCAGCGTGCTTCTTCTTGGGGAGAGTGGAACGGGAAAAGAGCTCTTCGCCCACGCTATTCATAACGCTAGTCCTCGGGCTCCGGGGCCTTTTGTAAAAGTAAATTGCGCAGCCATTCCTAATGACTTGATCGAAAGCGAGTTGTTTGGCTATGTGGAAGGTTCGTTTACAGGTGCGAAAAGGGGCGGGAAAATAGGGAAGTTCGAAGCCGCTGATGGGGGAACCATTTTTTTGGACGAAATCGGAGAACTGCCAATACATATGCAGGTGAAGTTACTAAGAGTACTTCAAGAGCGGGAAGTGGAAAGAGTGGGAGCGACAAAAGCGAAACCGGTGGATATTCGGGTGATCGCTGCGACCAATCGTCATTTAGAGAACATGATCGATGAAGGTGACTTCAGGCTCGATCTCTTCTATCGTCTGAATGTGTTTTCCATCTCCATCCCACCTTTAAGGAGTCGTCCGGAAGACATCGAGGAACTTATTCCGTACTTTCTAAAGAAACTCTCTCGCACATTAGGAAAAGAAGTGCGAACCATTGAAGATGAAGCGAAGGGAGCTCTTCTTGATTATCATTGGCCGGGCAATACAAGAGAGCTTGAAAATGTGGTGGAGCGCACGGTGAACGTCGTCGATTCGTATCAAACGATTACAAAGAGCCACTTGCCGGAAAAGTTGACCGGAGTGTCCGGGCGACGAGAAAAGCCTCAATCTTATGCCGAACAAATGCTTGAGGCTGAAAAGAAGGCAGTAACGAACGCCCTTCGTTATACGAATGGGAATAAATCGAAGGCAGCGAAGGTTCTTGGTTTAAGCAGAACAGCTTTGTATGAAAAAATAGCTAAGCTGGGATTATCATCCGCAAATTAGACTCAAAAGGTGCCGCCTTTTGAGTTTTTTTGTACCATTCTTGTGTAATAATCAGTCCTTCTCACTCGTATTTTGTAAGGTTTACTGAACACTACTGTTAAATGGACCACGAACTGTAAGTTTATGTTTACATTAGGGCTAAGGTGGTGTTCTTTTGTGTACGGGTTTCCTTACAATCAAGAGAGAAAAGAGACAACCGATTATGAAAGCGCATACATATAAGGCGGTTTTATGAGGAGTTTTCCTCTATTTTGTTGGCATCGTTCTTGCATTTTAAAACGTCATACCGAAAATCGAACTTGGAGGTTGATGTGAGTATGAGTAAGGTGATGACAGCAAAAGAAGCCGTTAAAAAAATAAAAGATGGATCCATGGTAGCGACCGGTGGGTTTGTAGGCAACGGACACCCGGAAGAATTGACGAAAGAATTGGAAGCGCGCTTTCTTGAAGAGAGTGCTCCGAGAGATTTGTCCTTGGTATACGCTGCCGGTCAAGGTGACGGAAAAGATCGAGGACTTAATCACCTTGGACACGAAGGACTTGTTAAACGAGTAATTGGAGGGCATTGGGGTCTGGCCCCGAAGCTACAGAAATTAGCAATCGACAACAAAATCGAAGCCTATAACCTTCCTCAAGGGGTTATTACGCATCTTTTTAGAGATATTGCGGCAGGAAAGCCCGGTACAATTTCTCAAGTGGGGTTGCGAACCTTTGTTGATCCGAGAAAAGATGGAGGAAAAATCAACGATTGCACGAAAGAAGATGTAGTGGAGCTCATGTCGATTCATGATAGAGAATATTTGTTTTATCATACTTTCCCGATTCATGTAGCCATCATTCGCGCCACCTATGCGGACGAATTTGGAAACGCTACCATGGAAAAAGAAGTGGCGAGTCTTGAGATTTTATCCATGGCACAAGCAGCTAAGAACTCCGGTGGAATAGTCTTGATGCAAGTAGAGAAGGTAGTGGAAAACGGCACGCTCGACCCGAGGATGGTCAAAGTGCCGGGGATCCTCGTGGATGCAGTCATAGAAGCGAAACAAGAAAACCATATGCAAACCTTCGCTGAAGACTATAACCCTACGTATTCAGGAGAAATTAAAGTGTCTCTTGATAAATTAAAGCCGCTTCCTTTATCGTCGCGAAAAATCATTGCTCGTCGATCTGCTATGGAGTTGATTCCAAATGCGATTACTAATTTGGGCATAGGTGTACCAGAAGGGGTTGCTTCTGTAGCCAGTGAGGAAGGTGTGATTTCTAACATGAGGCTTACAGTAGAATCCGGGCCGATCGGAGGAATTCCGGCAGGAGGGTTGAGCTTTGGAGCTTCCACGAACCCTGATGCGATCATCGATCAACCTTACCAATTCGACTACTACGATGGAGGCGGACTTGATCTAGCCTTTCTTGGCCTGGCTCAGCTCGACCGAGATGGGAATGTCAATGTAAGTAAATTCGGCTCTAAAGTAACCGGTGCCGGTGGCTTTATTAACATTACGCAAAATGCAAAGAAGGTCGTTTTCTGCGGCACGTTTACAGCAGGGGGCTTAGATGTCTCCATCGAAGACGGAAAGTTGGCAATTTTACAAGAAGGAAAGATTAAGAAGTTTATCCGCGAGGTAGAGCAGATCACATTTAACGGTCCGTATGCCTTCGAGACGAAGCGGCCGGTGATGTATGTAACGGAGCGAGCGGTCTTCGAGCTTGGTCCAAACGGTATTGTCTTAAAAGAAATCGCGCCTGGTGTGGACTTACAGCGAGATATCTTAGACCAAATGGATTTTGAACCAATTGTATCGGATGAATTGAAGCCAATGGATCTTCGGATTTTTAGACAGGAAAAAATGGAGCTTGGTAACAACGCTAAAAAAACACTTACTGAAGTATAAGAAGAGGAGGGAATTTACATGTTTGGTATTTTACTAGGTTTAGCATTACTCATGTTTTTAGCCTACAGAGGTTGGTCAATCATTTGGGTGGCCCCAATTGCAGCCGGTGTGGTGGCGTTAACCGGTGGACTTGATCTTTTGGATGCTTATACGGACACGTACATGCAAGGCTTCGTTGATTTTGCGAAGACGTGGTTCCCGGTCTTTATGCTAGGTGCGATCTTCGGGAAGTTGATGGAAGACACGGGGATGGCAAAGTCTGTGGCCTTAGCATTAACGAAGGTCATTGGTACTGAACGAGCTATATTAGGCGTGCTCGTTTCGGCTGCTGTCCTTACCTATGGTGGAGTTAGTTTGTTTGTGGTTGTCTTTGCTGTTTACCCACTTGCATTGGCTCTGTTTAGAGAAGCGAACATTACTAGACGTTTAATTCCGGCAACAGTAGCTTTAGGTGCTTTTACCTTTACGATGACGGCTCTTCCGGGTACACCTCAAATTCAAAACCTTATCCCAATGCCTTACTATCAGACAACACCGATGGCTGCTCCAGTAATGGGGATTTCAGCCGCAGTTGTTATGGCAGTAGGAGGGTATTTATACCTTCGATGGCGTGAGAAAAAACTTACTGCTACAGGGGAGGTCTATACCGAACCAAAAGATAAAAAAGTATTGGCTGAAGATGAGGGTGGAAAAGTCCCTCATGTTATTTTATCGGTACTTCCGCTCTTGATTGTCCTTGGTACATTGAACCTTTTTAACCTAGACATTGTCATTGCCCTTATCATCGGTATTCTCGCAATAATGGCCTTAAACATTACGAAGTTTAAACAGTTTACAAAAGCGATAAATGGTGGAGCGAATGGTTCAATTATTGCCATTATTAATACGAGTGCAGCGGTAGGGTTTGGTGCTGTTGTACGTGCGGTTCCGGGCTTTGAGCGCATGACTGAGATCGTTTTAAGTGTTCCTGGAAACCCTCTTATCTCACAAGCGGCGGCGATCAATGTTCTTGCCGGGGCTACAGGTTCTGCGTCCGGCGGGATGGGAATTGCTCTTGAAGCCCTTGGAGATAGGTATTACGAAATTAGTATGGCTACAGGGATTCCGCCTGAAGCCTTCCACAGAGTCGCTTCTATCGCGTCTGGTGGTTTAGATGCTCTTCCTCATAACGGAGCCGTATTAACACTCCTGGCCATTACAGGAATGAGTCATAAAGAAGCCTATAAAGATATCTTTGTGGTTGGGGTTGTGATTCCTGTCATTTCTGTATTTGTTGCGATCTTGGTATCCATTATTGGATTTTTGTAAGACATAATCAGCCATTTGAAGAAAGTAGCCTAGCGCAGGCTCGATCGGTCATGTGGCTAGACAGACTATATGTGAACTAAAGGAGACATAAACATGAGATTAAAAGAAAAGACAGCCATCATTACAGGTGCCGGACGAGGCATTGGAAAAGAAACAGCGTTAGTGTTTGCAAGAGAAGGGGCAAACGTTATTGTAGCGGATTTAAATGAAGACGATATAAGGCAAACCGTTCAAGAAATTGAGGCGGAGGGCGGTAGAGCGATTGCCGTGTCAGTCAATGTAACTGATCGTGAAGGTATACAAACATTAGTAGAGGAAGCAAAAGCAGCATTTGATCGCATTGATATTCTCGTAAATAACGCTGGTATTACAGCAGATGCTCAGTTGTTAAAAATGGAAGAGTCTCAGTGGGACCGAGTGATTGATGTGAATTTAAAAGGAGTATTTAATGTGACACAGGCAGCCGCTGCCGTCATGAAAGAACAAGGTGGCGGTGTGATCCTTAACGCTTCTTCGGTTGTGGGTACGTACGGAAATTTCGGACAGACCAACTATGCTGCGACGAAGTGGGGAGTCAATGGCATGACGAAAACATGGGCGAAAGAGCTCGGGCGCTATCAAGTACGTGTGAATGCCGTAGCTCCAGGATTCGTGTTGACACCTATGACTGAAAAGATGCCTGAAAAAGTGTTAACCATGATGAAGGAGAAGGCCGTGCTGAAGGATCTTGCTACGCCAACTGACATTGCAAGTGCCTATTTGTTCCTCGCATCAGACGAAGCAAGGTTCATTACAGGTGAAATTCTCAGTGTGGATGGCGGGGTTGTTATTTAAGACGTCCCCATTTGCGGCACCGATAAGATTATTTTGAAGAAGGAATGATGAAGGCCGTCCATGTTGGGCGGCTTTTGTTTTGTAATAAAAGGTAGCTCTATGAAGTCGTTTTCCCCCTCAAAATACGCCGGCGGTCCAGTAAATGATCCCTGTCCGTCATGCTTTTTGCACACATCTTCTAAATTAGGAAAAAGGCCTCAGGAGGAAGGTTGTAGCTACTTCTGAATATAACGATTACAAATTTTAAAATTTCTCAGAAAAATAGAAGGAATTTTCCAACAAACGTTGAATTTGTTAATCAAGAATCTATTATACGGAAAAGGTGGTGGCAGATATGGAAGTAACAGATGTGAGACTGCGCCGTGTAAACACGGAAGGTCGTATGCTCGCTATCGCATCTATTACCATCGATGATGAATTTGTCGTGCATGACATTCGCGTGATCGACGGAAATAATGGCATGTTTGTAGCAATGCCGAGCAAGCGTACTCCAGACGGAGAGTTTAGAGACATCGCGCATCCGATTTCCTCTCGAACGAGAGAGAAAATCCAGACAGCTGTTCTTGCAGAGTACGAACGGGCTGGAGAGGAAGAAGTAGAATACGAGGAAGCAGGCGCTTCTTAAATTTTACAATGGATATAACCCGGTCACTTAGGAGACCGGGTTATTTTATTTGTGTTCATTTTTATCGTGTTAGCTAGGTTTCGAAAAGATGGCGCTTCAAGTTCCTACGACGCAGAGACTAAGAGGCTTCACGATCAGAGTGAGAAGCACGGTGTCCCACCTTATCCCCTGGTCCACCAAGAAAAGGGAGCGAATGGCGACCTACGGAGCTTTACATAGAAGGAACAGAGGATTCACAATCCCATATTGTGGTATAGAATAATAAACCATTGCTAAAAAGAAGCTTTAAAGGCTGTGTTTGCAAAAGGCAAGCTCACTTTAACCAACGAATTAGCATATCATGGAAAACCCGATAATCTAGTAAGCTTCCTTGAAATATCGCTAGTTTTAAGATATATTCAATAATGGAAAAACGCACCCTGGAGGTATTTTATGAGTAAACGGTTCGCGGTTATTTTAGCCGCAGGTAAAGGAACACGAATGAAGTCTGATTTGTACAAGGTGCTGCACCCTGTTTGCGGAAAAGCAATGGTACAGCATGTGGTTGACCAGCTCAAGGGCTGTGAGGTTGAAAAAACAATCGCTGTAATTGGTCATGGAGCTGAACTTGTAAAAGATCGACTTGGCAATGACGCCGAGTACGTCTTACAAGAAGAACAACTAGGAACGGGTCACGCTGTTATGCAAGCTGAGTCTTTACTTGCGGGTGAAAAGGGAACTACCGTTGTTTTATGCGGAGATACACCGTTGCTTACTCAGGACACAATCAATGAATTACTTGAGTACCACGAGACTCAAGGGGCTAAAGTTACTGTTCTTACAGCAAAAGCTGAAGATCCAACAGGTTATGGTCGTGTGCTCCGAGATGAGAACGAAGCTGTCAAACGAATCGTTGAACATAAAGATGCAAATACTGAAGAGCGAAGCGTGAAAGAAATTAACACAGGAACGTATTGCTTTGATAATGAAGCACTTTTTGAAGCACTTACCCACGTCAATAACGATAACGTTCAAGGAGAGTACTACTTACCTGACGTTATTGAGATTCTCCAAAAACAAGGGGAATTGATTGCAGCCTATCAAACACCGCATTTTGAGGAAACGATGGGTGTAAATGATCGTGTTGCTCTTTCGGAAGCTGAGCAATTCATGCAAAAGCGTATTAACAAAGAGCATATGAAAGCGGGTGTCGGCATGATCGACCCAACGAGCACGTACATCCAAGCCGGTGTTGAAATCGGTAAGGATACACTCCTTTACCCAGGTGTTGTTCTTGAAGCCGGGACTGTGATTGGCGACCAATGCGTAATCGGCCCTCACACGGAAGTGAAAAACAGCCGTATCGGTAACAAAACCACAGTCAAACAATCCGTCGTTCATGACAGTGAAGTGGGAAGTGGCGTAGCCATCGGACCATTCGCTCACATTCGTCCACAATCGGATATCTCTGATGATGTTCGTATTGGAAACTTCGTAGAAATTAAGAAAACAAAAATGGGACAAGGAAGCAAGGCGTCTCACTTGAGCTATCTTGGCGATGCGGAGATTGGAGACGAAGTGAATGTAGGGTGCGGGTCAATTACGGTTAACTATGACGGTAAAAACAAGCACCTTACAAAGATTGAAGATGGAGCGTTTATTGGCTGTAACTCAAACTTAATTGCTCCAGTAACCGTAGGCGAGGGCGCATATGTTGCGGCGGGCTCTACGATTACAGATGATGTGCCGGGAGAAGCATTGGCTATCGCTCGCCAGCGTCAAACAAACAAAGAAAACTACGTAAAAAAAGATAAATAAGCCTGTGTTTAAAACTTTTAACTACTATGGAGGTAAGTGCAATTATGTCCCAATATGGTGATGGAAAGCTTAAAGTATTTACATTGAACTCAAACCCGGAGCTCGCTCACGAGATTACGGATCACATTGGAATAGAAATGGGGAAAAGCTCCGTTTCAAGATTTAGTGATGGTGAGATCCAAATTAATATTGAAGAAAGTATTCGTGGCTGTGATACATACATCATTCAGTCCACTTCTTCTCCGGCAAATGAGCATATTATGGAGCTTCTCATTATGATTGACGCTCTTAAGCGTGCATCTGCGAAAACGATCAACGTGGTTATGCCTTACTATGGCTATGCCCGTCAAGACAGAAAAGCCCGCTCACGTGAGCCGATAACAGCAAAGCTTGTAGCAAACCTCCTAGAAACAGCCGGTGCTACACGAGTGATTGCACTCGACCTTCACGCAACACAGATTCAAGGGTTCTTTGATATCCCAGTAGACCAGCTCGTCGGTGTTCCGATTTTGGCTGACTACTTTGAAGGAAAGAACTTCGATGACGTGGTTATTGTATCTCCGGACCACGGTGGCGTTATCCGTGCCCGTAAGATGGCGGATCGCTTAAAAGCACCGATTGCTATCATTGATAAGCGTCGTCCAAAGCCGAACGTGGCTGAAGTAATGAACATCGTTGGTAACGTAGAAGGCAAAACGGCGATCATCATTGATGATATCATTGACACTGCAGGTACAATGAGCCTAGCAGCAAACGCATTAGTTGAATCGGGAGCAAAAGACGTGTACGCTTGTTGTACACACCCAGTACTCTCCGGTCCTGCTATGGAGCGTATTGAAAACTCAAAAATCAAAGAGCTGGTTGTGACAAACACAATCAACCTACCTGAAGAAAAGAAAACAGGAAAAGTAACCATGCTTTCAGTAGGTGAATTGTTAGCGAAAGCGATCATTCACGTCCATGAGCAACGTTCTGTAAGTAAGCTTTTTGATTAAGGTGTGCGCCCAAGGGCGGCGAAACAGCTGAGAAAGAACAGCGATAAGGTTTAAAGTATGGTTTCAAATCATTCAAAGTAGGGTAAAACAGTACTATACGAATAGGATGAGGTGACTAGACATGGTAACAGTATTGCAAGCAGTAGATCGTAAGGATTTGCGAGGTTCAAGACTCAACAAGATTCGTCAATCAGGAGGCATTCCGGCCGTACTATACGGAAAATCACTAGACACAACACCAGTCACAGTAGATGAAATCGAATTTCTTAAAACCTACCGTGAAGTTGGTAAAACAGGCGTATTCAAGCTTGATAAAGACGGTAAAAAATACGATGTGATGATTTATGACATGCAAGTGGATCGCATTAAAAATGAATTTGTTCACTTAGACTTCTACGCAGTAGACATGAAGAGTGAACTTGATGCTGATATTCCTGTGAACTTGATTGGAGAATCAAAAGGAGCGAAAGAAGGCGGCGTGGTGCAGCTTGCGGCATACGAATTGTCCGTTAAAGCACTTCCGGCGAACCTTCCTGATTCCATCGACCTTGATGTATCCGACTTAGATGTGAATGATTCCATCCAAGTGAAGGACATTAAAGGCGTGGGAGATTTCGAATTCAACAACGACCCTGAAGAAGTTGTTGTCTCCGTATTGCCTCCTACAGAGGAGCCAGAAGAGCCAGCCACTGAAGGAGGCGAAGAGCCTGAATTAGTAGCTGCTGAAGATGGCGAAGAAAATTCACAAGGTGAAAAAGAAGAATAATATCGATAATGAAATGGAGGTATAACCCACTGAGGTTATGCCTCTTTTCGCCTTGGATTTAATGGTGAAAAGGGAGGCAACTTGTCTTCATAGGAAGCTAACTCGACTAAGCAGTCTGCTAACTTGATTAAAGCGGTTGCTAACTCGACTAAGTTCTATCCTAACTCGACTAAAGCCACCGTTCATTCAACTAAACAAAAAATACTACGTTTTATGATGAATCGTTCTGTTATATAATGAATGGAAAAGCAATTAAGATAAAGATGCGCTCAAGCTTCCATGATAACTCACGAGACTGGCTGGCACAGCCACGAAAAATAAAGGGCCCATAGGCTTCAGCCGCAATTCTAGTGATGCAGAAAATAATATACGCTGTTTTCGGAAGTATTGTTGCTTTTATACAAGAAAAAGTTGAAGCAGAAGGGCACCGCCACGGAAAGCGAAGGGCCCGTATGCTTCAACAACAATTCTAGTGATAAAGAAAATAAAAAAACAACATATATACGAAAACAGCCATAATAAAAAGCAAACACCGTACGAAATAGACAAAAAACATACATAAATCAGGAAGAGGGGACGACAATGTTTTTCAAAAAATGGTTCACCCGCTCTGATAGGGAAGAAGAAAGTGAGGTTACTGCTATGAAGTTAATCGTAGGACTAGGAAATCCGGGGGCGAAATACGATGGTACTCGACATAATGTTGGATTCGAAGTGATTGACCGCTGCCAAGACAAGCTATCGATTGAGCTCACAGAAAGTAAGTTTAAAGGGATTCATGGCTCTGCCGGCATGGGAAGTGAAAAGATTTTTTTGCAAAAGCCTCTCACGTATATGAATTTATCCGGTGAAGCGGTAGCACCTCTCATGAATTTTTATAAAATGACGCCTGAAGATTTGCTAGTCGTGTATGATGACCTGGATCTTGCACCTGGAAAGATTCGTTTACGTCAAAAGGGCGGCGCGGGTGGTCATAACGGCATTAAATCGCTTATTCAACACCTTGGCACGGATGAGTTTAAACGAATTCGAATTGGAGTAGGTAGACCCGTGCAAGGACAAGCGGTAACGGATCATGTTCTTGGTCGCTTTGCACCTGATGAACGAAAACTTATGGATGAATCGGTTGAAAAAGCCACAGATGCGTGTTTATCATGGACAAAACAGCCGTTTCTTCAAGTGATGAATGACTATAATTAACGAAAACAAGTGAATAACCGGTATTTTCTCCGTTCATACTATTGCAAGAAGGTTTTGCATAGGTTTGTTAGGAGGATATATCATGGCTATACATTATGAATGTCGTCATTGTCGGACGAAACTAGGTTCAATTAATCATTCAGATGAAGAAAGATTAGGGTTTCATCTCCTTAACGAAGAGGAACGGGAAACCATGATCAATTATGACGATCGTGGAGAAACACACGTGAAAGCGATCTGTGAAGAGTGCGAGAAAGCACTAACTGAAAATCCTGATTATCACCAATTTGAGTCTTTTTTACAATAATGGATGGTTTTAAATGACAGTAGGCTTTGGCAAGCGACATGCCAAAGCGTTTTTCTGCTGATATACAGAAGGGTGTCATACTACTAGATTAGAAAAAAGCAAGGGGGGAAACACCTTGAAAGGCTTAATAGACTTATTTAGTCGAGGGGACGATGTAACGAGCATTACAGATGGCATTGAGGCAAGGCTATCAGAACAAATGGTAGCTGGTCTCACAGGGTCATCCAGGTCTCTTTTACTCGCTTCAATCTATCAAAAAACCAGAGGTTCACAGCTGATTGTGACCCATAATCTATATCAAGCCCAAAAGCTATATGAGGATTTATCTTCTTTAGCGGGAGAAGAGGACATCTTTTTATACCCCGTTAATGAATTAATTGCTTCTGAGATCGCTGTTGCTTCACCGGAAATGAGAGGACAGCGCATCGAGGCCTTAAACCACTGGACCAACAATAAGCCAGGAATCGTGATTACGCCGATGGCCGGTTTAAGACGACTGCTTCCGCCAAAGGAAGTGTGGTCACAATGTCAAGTGGAACTAAAGGTAGGAGAAGATCTCGATCTAGATCGTGTTCTTACCCGTTTTGTTTCGATGGGCTTCTCAAGAACCGATATGGTCACGTCACCGGGAGAGTTTAGTGTTCGAGGCGGTATTATAGATATTTACCCACTAACTGAAGAGCATCCGATCCGAATTGAGCTCTTTGATACAGAGGTTGACTCGATTCGGCATTTCGACGTGGAAACACAACGTTCTTTAAATCAAACCGAGCACGTGTGGATTGGCCCTGCTAAAGAAGTGTTACTTGAGGATCGCCATTACGAAAATGGCGCTATGCGTCTTGAGCAACAATTGTCGGCAACATTGTCGAAAATGAAGGATGCGAAAGCGAAAGAATTAACCTCCCAAAAAGTAGGCGAGGAGATTGGCTGGCTAAGAGAAAAAACGCCATTTGATGCTATGTATAAATACATGGCCTATTACTATGATCAAAAAGCTACGCTTCTGGATTACCTACCTGAAGGCGGTGCTGTCTTCGTTGATGAAATCAGCCGAGTACAAGAGATGGCTCAAAGTCTTGAAAAAGAAGAAGCAGAGTGGCAGACGACGATGCTCAGCCAAGGAGCGAGCGTATCCGACTTGGTCATTTCAAAAACGTGGAGCGAGCTGATTGAAAAGGCAAGTGTTCCTCGTGTTTATATGAGTCTCTTCTTGCGACACGTTCCGTCTACAGCACCGAAAAACATCGTAAATTTCCAAGCGAAGTCGATGCAGAACTTTCACGGGCAGCTCCATTTGTTGAAAACGGAAGTGAGCCGTTGGAAAGAATCGGATTATCGCATTTTATTTGTCGCTGGTGACCAAGATCGTGCGGAGCGAATGAAACAGGTGCTCGCGGATTACGACATTGAAGCGGGAATTACATCTCCTGACAATCGTCCAGCGCCAGGGGAAGCCCTTATTACGACTGGGCAGGTTACTGCAGGATTCGACCTTCCTATGCAACGGATTATGATTGTGACAGAGGAAGAAGTATTTACAAAAAAAGCCCGTCGTCCGAAACGGAACCGTCAAAAACTGTCTAATGCCGAGCGAATCAAAAGTTATTCAGAGCTGAAAGTCGGGGACTGGGTTGTTCATATTAACCACGGAATCGGAAAGTATTTAGGCATTGAAACGTTGGACATCGGTGGTATTCATAAAGACTACATGCACATTACCTATGCGGGAGATGACAAGCTCTATGTGCCTGTAGATCAAATTGACCAAGTCCAAAAGTACGTCGGTTCAGAAGATAAAGAGCCAAAGCTCTATGCTTTAGGTGGAAGCGACTGGAAGAAAGTGAAGAACAAAGTTCGCTCTTCTGTAGAGGATATCGCTGATGATCTGATTAAGCTCTATGCTGAACGAGAGTCGAGTAAAGGGCACGCCTTTTCTGAAGATGGACCGGAACAACGGGAGTTTGAGAATTCATTCCAGTACCAAGAAACGGAAGATCAAATTTCTGCTATTGAGGAAATCAAAAAAGACATGGAAAGAGACCGTCCGATGGATCGTCTTCTGTGTGGAGACGTAGGTTATGGCAAAACGGAAGTGGCTCTTCGCGCTGCCTTTAAAGCCATCATGGATGGAAAGCAAGTGGCGTTTCTTGTACCAACAACGATCCTCGCGCAGCAGCATTACGAAACGATTCGAGAGAGATTTCAAGACTTCCCGATTAATATTGGCCTCATGAATCGATTCCGTACAAAGAAAGAACAAAAAGGAACCATTGAAGGACTGGGTAAAGGATCCATGGACATTGTGGTCGGTACCCACCGACTATTATCAAAAGATGTGAAGTTTAAAAACCTCGGTCTTCTTGTTGTGGATGAAGAACAGCGATTTGGGGTTACACATAAAGAGAAGATTAAACAATTGAAGGCGAATGTGGATGTACTCACACTCACTGCTACACCGATCCCTAGAACCCTTCACATGTCCATGCTTGGCGTGCGAGATCTATCGGTCATTGAGACCCCGCCTGAGAACCGTTTCCCCGTTCAAACGTATGTGGTTGAATACAACGAAGCTCTAACACGTGAAGCGATTGAGAGGGAGTTGGCAAGGGGAGGGCAAGTGTTCTTCTTGTATAACAGGGTAGAAGATATTGAGACGATGTCCGACAAAATTGCCACGCTCGTTCCCGACGCTACGGTCCGCTTTGCTCATGGTCGTATGACGGAAACAGAGCTTGAAAGTGTCATGCTCGACTTCTTAGAAGGGAACGCAGACGTATTGGTTACGACGACAATTATTGAAACAGGGGTCGACATTCCTAACGTAAATACCCTTCTTATCTATGATGCCGATCGTATGGGACTGTCACAGCTTTATCAGCTCCGCGGACGAGTAGGCCGATCTAATCGAGTGGCCTATGCTTACTTCACCCATCAGCGGGATAAAGTACTGACAGAAGTAGCGGAGAAAAGGCTCCAGTCCATTAAGGAGTTCACTGAGCTCGGATCTGGCTTTAAAATTGCTATGCGAGACTTGTCCATTCGAGGTGCCGGTAATCTACTTGGAGCCGAGCAGCACGGGTTTATCGCTTCGGTTGGTTTCGATCTTTACTCACAAATGCTGAAAGACGCGATCGATGAGCGAAAAGAAGCAGTAAGTAGCGATAAGGGAGAACAGACGAAGAAAAAGACGAAGCCGGACCTTGATTTGGATATCAAAGTGGATGCTTATATTCCGGAGTCGTATATCCCTGATTCAAAGCAAAAAATCGACATGTACAAACGGTTCAAGGAGCTTGATTCACAGCGGGATATTCTCGATCTGCAAAATGAAATGATTGACCGCTTCGGTGATTATCCAAAAGAAGTTGGTTTCTTGTTCCAAGTGGCAAAGATCAAAGCATACTCTTATCAAGAGGGTGTTCAGTCCATTGTGGAGAAGAACAATGAGTGTAAGGTCATTCTGACTGAAGAGGCCACAAATGGTATCGATGGGTCGAAATTGTTTAACCTTGTCAATAAAATTTCCCGGAAAATGAATCTTTCCATGACAGGAAAGTCAATTACGATCCATATAAAGCGAAAAACGTTAAAAGACGAAGAATATTTGAACGCTCTTGAAAAAGCGTTGGCGAATCTTGATGAAGTACGAAAAGAACCTGTAGGGTAACATGTACTAGACTGAAGCACCGATCCCGTTGATCGGTGCTTTTTCTCTATATAAGGTGAAGTGTGAAAAGATGACTTAGTATCAGGGCCCTTGTGAATGACTAAACACAGGGTCAGACCCCATATTTGGAAGGGGATTTCCAATGAAAGCAGGGAGATACGCAATTTTATTCTTTAATTGGTGAATAGTTCTTTTTTTTAGTTGGATAATAAGTACAAGCTCAAGCTGGCAAAGAAACATTGCCTGCACAACATCTACGTGATTACATCAAGGAAAGCGAGGCAACGCATGTATGAAGGCAACTGGAATTGTTCGTCGCATTGATGATTTAGGCCGGGTCGTAATCCCAAAGGAAATTAGACGCACATTGAGGATTCGTGAGGGAGACCCTTTGGAAATTTTCGTCGATCGTGACGGCGAAGTAATCTTGAAGAAGTATTCTCCGATCTCTGAATTGGGTGATTTTGCTAAGGAATACGCAGAAGCGCTATACGACAGCCTAAATCATCCTGTACTTATCGCAGACCGCGATACGTATATCGCCGTAGCAGGCGGATCGAAGAAGGATTACGCGAATAAGAGTATCGGCGATATTATCGAATCGGCCATGAATGATCGCAAAACGCTCCTAGAGACAAGCTCAGGAGAGTACAACATTGCCGGAGAAGCAAAAGACAATCTGAGTGGGTACGTTATTGCCCCTATTATTGCCAGCGGTGATCCAATTGGGGCGGTTGTACTTCTTGCAAAAGAAGGCGCCCAAATGGGAGATGTGGAGAAAAAGCTCGCTGAAACAGCGGCAGGATTTCTCGCACGTCAAATGGAACAATAATCATTTATATTTGTTAAAAAGGGAGCTGCCTGAGAGGTGGCTTTCTTTTTTTATGTCTGATTCGCTAGGAACCTGCTCATTACAAAGGGGCGATTAAGTTATGCTATAATAACGTCATAAAAGTCCGGAGGGGAAAGTTCCCTGATGAGAGAAACGGTGTGCAATGATGGGGAACGAAAAAGAAGTCTCAATGAAGAACAACGACCATAACAACGCGAAGCGACAATCCTTTGTTAAAGGGGCACTTTATTTATCCCTTGCAGCCATCATCGTCAAGGTCTTAAGTGCCGTCTACAAAGTGCCGTACCAAAACATAACGGGAGACGTAGGGTTTTATGTATATCAGCAAGTGTATCCCTTTTACGGTATTGCCTTGGTACTTGCTACATACGGATTTCCCGTCATCTTGTCAAAATTAATCTCTGATGAACGGGAAAAGGGAAACAAAGGAAACATTGGAGGCTTGCTTGTTGTGTCAACGGTCGTGATTGGTGCGGTCAATGTGAGTCTTGGCTTCATGCTTTATTGGAGTGCCCCTTTTCTTGCAGCTGGAATTGGCGATGCACGTCTAGCTTTTCCACTGCAGGTTATGGCTGCCCCTTTTCTTGTGATGCCATTCGTATCTGTCTTAAGAGGTTATTATCAAGGAATGGAATGGATGACACCGTCTGCCGTGTCTCAAGTGATTGAGCAGAGTGTGAGAGTGGTTGCCATCCTCCTTTTGTCCGCTTGGGCAATGGCTCAATACGGCCCTTATGAAGCAGGTGCAGCGGCGGCCTTGGGTTCCTTTTTCGGAGGGATGGCTGCGCTGTTCTCCTTGTTGTTCCCCTTGAAAAAAAGTAGGCTCCACATACGTTCTGTAAAAAAAGATCGAGAGTGGAAGCGATATACAAAAGCGATCGTGATTGGTGGATTTTATGTTTGCATAAGCGCAATGAGCATGGTTTTGATGCAGCTCATTGACTCATTAACGATGGTTCGCTTGCTAAGTATGACTGGCATGGAAAGGGACATGATCCCTGTTTTAAAAGGAATATATGATCGTGGATGGCCTATTGTACAAATGGGAACCGTGATTACGACCTCCTTCTCCTTGAGTCTCGTCCCACTAGTGGCAAGAGCATCTTTTAACCGGGATCATAACAAGGTGCGCCTTTACACAGCTCGGGCCGTAAAAACGGGGGCATTCCTTGGTGGTGCAGCCGCAGTTGGCTTGGTTACCGTGATGCCGACCTTGAACCCCATGCTTTTTACAGACCGTCAAGGTGAACATGCCCTAATGCTGATCAGTTCTGTCGTTCTGCCTGCTTCTCTTTTTTTAACGACTGCAGCGATCCTGCACGGTGTTGGGAAAGGGAAGGTACTTCTTTTTTCCGTTGCAGTAGGGATTGTAGTTAAAACAATTTCTAATGGGATATTTGTTCCTCTGTACGGAATAAACGGAGCAGCGATAGCCACACTGCTCAGTTACGTAACCATGGTCTTCATTGTCTTTATATATATGAAGAAACTGGGAGTGTGGAATGCAAGGGGAACGGGAGTGGGAGAAGGGATCAAACTGATGATTGCTCTAACCCTAACCGGGGTGACTGCATTGGTGTGTCAGGCCATTTGGTTTTATGCAGTAGCGGATGCATCTCGTTTCGGATCCGTCGTGATTGCTCTAACTGCATCTGGTGCCGGTGCAGTAGCGTTTCTAATATCAGGCGTAAAGTTAAATGTGATTAAGTACGAAGATTGGCAAGAAGTACCCAAACTACCTTCAATGATAAAAAAACTGGAACGTAAGAAAAGGAGCTGACAAACCGTGGCCCATACGATTACAATTTTAGGACTTGGTGCAGGGGACTTGGACCAATTACCGATTGGGATTTATAAAAAACTAAAACGAGTTTCTTCATTATATGTGCGCACAAAAGACCATCCTGTCCTGCACGAGTTAAAAGAAGAGGGCATCGACCCTGAAAGTTTTGATCATATATATGAGCAACACGACCAATTTTCGAGCGTATATGAATCAATCACAGCAATTCTTTTGGAAAAAGCAAGAGAAGAAGATGTGGTTTATGCCGTGCCCGGTCATCCCCTTGTTGCGGAGGAAACCGTGCAGCGCCTCATAAAAGGCGCGAATAAATACGGTGTCACCATTAAGGTCGAAGGTGGACAGAGTTTCCTAGATCCGGTATTTGCATCTTTAAAGATCGATCCTATTGAAGGCTTTCAATTGGTAGACGGTACAGCCTTGAAGCGAGACGAATTGCAGTTAAGACACCATATTCTCATTGGCCAAGTGTATGATGCATTCGTGGCATCAGAAGTGAAGCTCACTTTAATGGACATTCTCCCTGATGACTATCTTGTAACCGTGGCAACAGCTGTAGGAAGTAAAGAGGAAACCTTAACGGAAGTTCCTTTGTATGAACTAGACCGAGTAACCACGTTGAATAACCTTACTGCAGTCTACGTGCCGCCGGTAAAAGACGATGCCCTTCTTACTCACGAATTCACAAAGCTTAGAGATGTGATTGCCACTCTTCGCGGTCCAGGTGGTTGCCCGTGGGACCAAAAGCAAACCCACGAGTCTCTTAAGCCTTATTTAATCGAAGAAGCGTATGAAGTGCTAGAAGCCATCGACGAACAAGATGAAGAGAACCTCGCTGAAGAACTGGGTGATGTGTTACTGCAGGTCATGCTTCATGCACAGATTGGTGAAGATGACGGCTACTTCTCAGTTTCGGATGTGATTACGTCCATAACTGAAAAGATGATCCGTCGTCATCCCCATGTGTTTGATACGGCCCATGCAGACAACTCTGAAGCCGTCGTTACGCAGTGGGAAAAGATTAAGCGAGAAGAAAAAGGGGACAAAGGCTCTGACGAGGGACTCTTAGACAGCATCCCAAAATCATTGCCGAGCTTACTACGTGCATACAACGTTCAAAAGAAAGCGGCTAAAGTTGGCTTTGATTGGGACGATGCACAGCCGATGCGCGAAAAGCTGAAAGAAGAACTCCGCGAATGGGAAGAAGAGCTGGAAAACGGTGATCCTGAAGCGATGAAAAAAGAGTTCGGAGACGTGCTCTTTACAATCGTAAACATTGCCCGTTTTTATAAAATTGAACCGGAAGAAGCGCTACGAACCACAAACGAAAAATTCGTTCGCCGATTCCGTTATATTGAAGAGACCTTAAAAGAAACAGGGTCTGATTGGGAAGAAAAATCCTTAGACGAACTCGATGTATTTTGGAACGAAGCGAAAGAGCGAGGGTTGTAGACTCTGTGCTTAATCAATCCTGCAGGGTGTTTCTACCGGCTTGCTAGCACCGCCACGGAAAGCGAAGGGCCCGTATTCTTCAACAACAATTCTCGTGACGAAGAAAATATTAAAAAAGCAACAATCTATACGAATATTGCGTAAACAAAAGAGAGAGGAGATTCCATATGAGAATCGATAAATATCTAAAGGTTTCAAGACTCATCAAACGAAGAACGATGGCTAAAGAAGTAGCTGAGCAAGGAAGAATCACAGTCAACGGTCAAACTGTCAAAGCTGGCGCGAATGTTAAAGTAGGGGATGAAATTTCAATCCGCTTTGGTCAAAAAATCGTAACCGTAACTGTAGACCGCCTAGAAGAGTCTACACGAAAAGATGAAGCTGCTACTCTCTATACATTAGTTAAAGAAGAGTCACTTCGAGACGAACAGTCCGATTTTTAAAGGCCCACCGTTCCTAAGGGACGAAAAGATCTTTAGTTTTACCATTGAAGGAAAAGATAAAATGCCATCCTTTGTTTCGTCCCTTTTGAATCAGGGTAAACAAACAAAGGAATGTCTTACATAATGTGCAAAACAGGGCTTGTTCTATTCACTTAACCCTCCACATAGACTGTACCAAAGAGTCTGGGGAGGGTAGTGCTATGAATCAATCATATGAATTCATGTCAGGTGGACAAGGACGGCAACAAAGAGACCACAACATCTCGATGAAAGGTCGAAAAACCCTTGAAATTACAGGAGTAAAACAAGTGGAAAGCTTCGATAACGAAGAATTCCTGTTGGAAACCGAAATGGGTTTCTTATCCATACGGGGCCAGCATTTACAGATGAAAAACCTTGATGTAGATGAAGGGAACGTCTCTATTCAAGGGCGGGTGGACGATCTTGTTTACCTCGACCAAAATAACAGTGATAAATCCAAAGGGTTCTTCGGGAAGTTATTCAAGTGACCCTTGAAGTACAATTCGAAACGATGCTAGTCATGACTGTGATGGGCATCTGGCTTGGGGTGGCTGTGGACACATATCATCGATTCCTTGGCAGCCCCCGTCAGTTTAAATGGGTTCACCTCGTGAATGATTTATTCTTTTGGTGTGCCCAAGGCCTTTTTCTGTTTTATGTTTTACTTAAGGTCAACGAAGGGGAAATGAGATTCTACGTCTTGCTTGCTCTTTTGCTTGGTTATTCTACTTATCGCGCTTTACTGCAAAACATTTATAAGAGTGTGCTTGAATGGATGATCCGTTTCGTCATTGCTTTATACCGATTTATTGTCAGACTGATCGTCATCTTCATCATCACGCCGATAAAATGGTTATTGCAAGTTGTACTGGCCTTATGTATGATAATATTATCCACAATATGGAGAATTGTTTACTTTTTCCTAAGAGTATTGATCGCGCCCCTACGTTGGACCTTGGCTAAAGTAGGTGTACGATTTACGTTCTTGGTAAAATGGAAACAAAATCTTTATTTATTTTCAGAAAAGCTATACAGTCAATTTAAACGAGTGAGGAACTGGTTTAAGAAAAGAAAGGAGTGAAGAACGTGCATGATCATCGCAGAGTCAACTTCGAGAGACTCGCTTCTGAGTATGCTGAAGAACAGGAAAGACTGAAAGATCAAAAGAGAAGAAGAAGAAAAGGACTCGTCCGCCGCATGTCCGTTTTTGGCGTCCTGATGTTTGCGATGTTCATTTTCACTGTCTTTACACTTTTCTCTCAACATAGTACGATTCAGGATCAGCAGCAAAAGCAAGGTGAGCTGGAAACCAACCTGGCTAATTTAGAGCAAGAGGAAAATGAGCTGAAAGAAGAGATAGAGTTACTGCAAGATTATGATTACATTGCAGAACTTGCAAGACGGGATTACTTTTTAACAAAACCGGGTGAAACCCTCTTTCAGTTGCCGCGATCTTCATCAGATTGACACAATTCCTCTCTCATCGGTATAATGTAACTATATGAATTTTTTCAACATACAAGGAGGAGCATTTTTTACATGTCGATTGAAGTAGGCAGCAAGCTGAAAGGGAAAGTCACTGGTATTACTAACTTTGGAGCGTTCGTTGAACTCCCAGGAGGCTCAACAGGTCTTGTCCACATCAGTGAAGTGGCAGATAACTATGTTAAAGACATCAATGAGCATCTCACTGTCGGTGACGAAGTAGAAGTGAAAGTGTTAAATGTGGAAAGTGACGGGAAAATCGGCTTATCGATCCGCAAGGCAGTAGACAAGCCGGTTGGACAAAGCTCCAGTTCCGGAAGACCAGGACCAGGTTCAGGTTCAGGATCGGGTTCAGGTTCAGGACGTCCACCTCGCCGTGGAGGAAGTGGTGGTCCGCGTCAACAAAGACCACGATCCATGTCTTTTGAAGACAAGATGAACCGTTTCCTAAAAGATAGTGAAGAACGTCTAACTTCTTTGAAGCGTCAGACAGAATCAAAGCGTGGGGGTCGTGGCACGAAACGCTAACTCTTGCTGCTAATTAAATATAATAGTGAAACACCTACACGAGTGTAGGTGTTTTTTTGTGTGGATGGGTGTAGGTGGGGTGGGAAAGTGATTGATAAATTGTGAAAGTGATGGATAACGAGGGGAAAGTGATTGATAAATTGTGAAAGTGATGGATAACGAGGGGAAAGTGATTGATAAATTGTGAAAGTGATGGATAACGCGATGAAAGTGATTGATAAAATCTAAAAGTGATGAATAACGAGAAAAAAGTGATTGATAAATCAAAACTCGCCATCCGGCCCCCCACCTACTACCCCGAAAACCGAATCAACCACCTCCCCCCGAACAATTAAAAAGATAAAAAAACCCTTTTTCAAGAAAAACAACCCTCTTTTTTTCTGCTAAAAAGAGAGAAAGATGAGAAGTGTACTTCAATCTCCACCAACTTTTGTCAGAATTTTCATTTTACTTAAAACTCCACAAAATCCATGGTGCGTATAGAAGCGAGGTCGATTTCAGTTCAATTGAGCAAATGACGGAGTGAATGTACAGCGTGGGGAAAAACCGAAAAAGAAGTGGATTTAGGAATGAAAGCCGTCGAACACTTTTTTTTGACACTTAGGTTCTTTTGACAAATTCTTCAGAAAATACATGTTTATAATGTTACCACTATATGGAACAGGTGGTGCTTACACATGTTAGGACGACTTACGTATCGTGCAACCAGCCAAACCTCGGCGATCCCAATACCAAATAAACCATTCTCCCGCCTTTCCAAGAGGATGGTAGCCTTTCTTGAAAAGCCGAGTGTAAAAGATGCAAAGAGAACGTTTTGGATTATATTAATCGGATTCTTGCTCGGACGAGCTGTAATTCTAATGCACTTACTACCATTTGTTGTTCCCTTCTTGGCTGTGATGCTTCATTGGCAAAAGTCGAAAGCGAAGTGGGCGCTTCTTGCTCTGTGGGCGGGAGCGGCAACGATCTCGATTACGTTTGCTGCCTATGCGATAGGAGCGACGATGACCTACTTAATTTTACACAGAATCATAACAGCCATGAGGCCACAGAGTAACTTGATTCCATTAACGGTTTTTATCACGGTGGCCACAGTGAGGTTTTCTACTATATCCATTCAAGAAGGCTTCTCTTCTTATGGCGCCATGATAGCAGGAGTAGAAGCGGGTCTTGCTCTTGTAGTAACCTTGATCTTTTTCCAAAGTATTCCCATCTTGTTTGAACGAAAGAACAAGATGTCTTTACGACACGAGGAAATTGTGAGTATTGTGATCTTCCTTGCTTCAGTCATGACGGGAACCGTCGGATGGCTTTTATATAATCTATCTGTTGAATTCATTATAGCGAGATACCTTGTTCTCGTATTCGCCTTCGTAGGTGGGGCAGCGATTGGATCCACCGTAGGGGTGGTAGTCGGGCTTATCTTGAGCCTTGCAAATGTGGCGAATTTGTTTCATATGAGCTTACTGGCCTTTTCCGGACTGCTCGGTGGACTTTTGAAAGAGGGTAAAAAAATCGGGGTGTGTATGGGGCTGCTAATTGGAACCGGATTGATGGGGATGTACGGTGACAATCAGAGTACCTTGAGTATCTCCATGATGGAAACGGGTGTTGCCATTGCGATCTTCCTTGTTACACCGAAGAAGTGGATCGAGCACATTGCGCGCTATATACCAGGAACGGCAGAGCATGCGGTGGAGCAACAGCAATACCTTAGAAAGATCCGTGATTTAACAGCGGGTAAAGTAGAGCAGTTCTCCCGGCTTTTTTACACGCTTTCAAATAGCTTTTCAGACGTAAGTGCAGAGGATCCTGGAAAAGAGCAGGGGCGTGACGTCGATCTTTTCCTCAGTAAAGTAACGGAAAAGACGTGTCAAACGTGTATGAAAAAACATCAATGTTGGACACGTAAGTTCTCGGAGACGTACAACATTATGGAACGCACGATGCAAGAGGTGGAGACCAATAATGACGTGCATGATCGGCGTCTCATGAGTGATCTCCATAATCATTGTATTAAGCACGACAAAGTGATTCGGGCTGTGAAAGATGAAATTGGCCAGATTCATGCCAACAAGCAGCTTCGCAAGCAAATTATCGAGAGCAGGAGGCTTGTGGCCGATCAGCTAAGAGGTGTGTCAAAGGTCATGGAGGACTTTGCAAAAGATATTCAACGAGAACAAAAGACCCATGAACTTCAAGAGGAACAAATCAGCCGATCCCTCACAAAAGCCGGCGTCGAAGTGGAGCAAGTGGAAGTGTACTCTCTCGATAATGGAAACGTGGATATCGAGATGATCATTTCTCATAACGAATATAACGAAGGAGAAAAGGTGATTGCACCACTCCTTTCCCATATATTGAAAGAAACCATTGTGGTTAAACATACGGAAAAGGCCTCCCTTGCAGGTGGAGCGGAGAGACTCGTGTTTGGTTCGGCCAAGCAATACGTTGTTTCAACAGGTGCATCACAAACGGCAAAAGGGGGCAAGTGGATTTCTGGGGACAGCTATTCAACGATGGAGCTTGGTGCGGGAAAATACGCTCTTGCCATCAGTGACGGGATGGGTAACGGGAAACGAGCGCACCTGGAAAGTAACGACACGATTGAGCTGTTAAAAAATATTTTGCGATCCGGGATTGAAGAAACGGTCGCCATCAAATCGATTAACTCTGTGTTAGCACTCAGGTCGGAAGAGGAGATGTTCTCGACTCTTGATCTGGTGATGATAGATATGCAAGATGCATCAGCTAAGTTCTTAAAGGTAGGATCCATTCCTAGTTTCTTAAAACGTGGAAGGCAGGTGAAGATGATTGAATCGGGTAATTTGCCAATTGGAATGATTACTGACGTGGAGGTGGATGTGGTTAATGAGCAATTAAAAAGCGGGGACCTTCTCATCATGATGAGTGACGGCATCTTTGATGGTCCTGCGAATATTGAAAACAGGGAGGTGTGGATGAAGCGCGTGATTAATGAAATGAAAACGAATGACCCTCAGGAAGTTGCTGATCTGCTGATGGAACGTGTCATTCGAGAAGGAGGAGGGATTCATGACGATATGACGGTGGTCGTAGCCCGAATTGACCACCATTTACCAAAATGGGCTACCATTCCGGTCGCCTTTGAAGAAAAGGCGTTCGCTAAATCATCCAGCTAAGGATGCGAGCCAACGGATGTTAAAGAAAAGCGGGTCTTTGATCAGATACAGGAGGTGAAATCTGCATGTCAAGGTACTATGAGCCAGGTTAGCGTGAGAAGGGCAATATAAACGAACAAAGAGAATCGACGAGAGAAACAGAGTCCGGAGAATCCCGGGGGTGGCCGGTGATTCAGGGTAACGAAACGTTTTGTGGCGATCTCTCTTTATTGGCAAATAATTAAATAGGCATTTATAAGTAGGATCATAATTCATAATTAATGCAAATCAAGACGACCACGAAAAGCAAACAGCATGGCCGCTAATGAGCGGAAAAACCTTCGGAGGTGGAAGAAATAATGGAAAAATCCAACATGTTTCTAACGTTACGAGAATGGTTGATTCGAGTGTTTGCTTTTAGGACGTATGCGGTGTTTGCCAACGTTAGCCCGGAGAAAAGATTACGAGTGTCGCTGGAGGGCAAAAAAGCCCTGTCGGTTTACCCCGGGTGGGTGAGTGCCATATCGGTGAAGGAAAATCTGTTAAACGTAAAAGGAAGGTTCAGTGACGTGATTGCCCCAGGCACGTACCGCCTTTTTGTGATATGGCCGGTAGGACCACCGAGAGAAATGGCAGCATTTGCGATAAGGATTATTCCTCTTCTTTATCTGGCGAGCATGATGGGGTAGTGGGAAGGCACAAGGAGACGTCCTTTTGTCAGCCTCTCAATCAGAAATGCTCCAGTGTAGGAAGTCTCTGGAAAGCGACTTCCGTTGCCGTCCTAAAACGTCTGACGGATCACGTTACTACTTCGGAAGTGATGTCTGGTTCCATCGGCTACGAGCTCGAGGTCACTTTGTCACGTCTGAAGAAGCCTGAAAAGCGGCTTCAATCAGCCGGTCCAAAGTGCTTGTACTTTCTTGAAATAATAAAAATGGATAAAAGTATAATATCAACTATGACTTTCGCCACCAATTGGCGATAAGTCAAGTTTCTTTAATCGCTCGTGAGCAAGCCGATTACACCTTTCTCATGTCCGGCTGCATCAAGCAGCTCCTCGGGGTCGTTTGATGCCGTCAAAGGAAGTCTGAGAAGCGACTTCCGTTGCCGTCCTAAAACGCCTGACGGAGCTAAGCGCTTGATTCCGCCTTTCGTTGTATATTCTCTTTCATTCTTGTAAATGATGATACTAGTTTTATCATTTGGAGGGGAAAGAGATGAAGAAAGGTACGCTTAGGCAGGTATTGTTGTTGACGGACGGTTGTTCAAACGCAGGGGGAGACCCTGTTGCCATTGCAGCTCTTATGAAAGAGCAAGGAATTACGGTAAATGTAATTGGTATTTTAGAAGAGTCTCAGCATGGTGAGCATGGATTAAATGAGGTGGAGCAGATCGCTTCGTCCGGTGGTGGCATTAGTCAAATCGTTTATGCGAAACAGCTCTCGCAGACGGTTCAGATGGTCACTCGAAAAGCGATGACGCAAACCATTCAAGGGGTGGTGAATAAGGAGCTTCAGCAAATTCTAGGTGAAGAGCATGAGTTGGAAGATTTGTCTCCGGCAAAAAGGGGACAGGTTGTGGAAGTGGTTGATGATCTTGGTGAAACGATGGACCTTGAAGTGCTCATATTAGTAGATACGAGTGCGAGCATGACCAAGAAGTTGCCGATGGTGCAAGAAGCATTGATTGATTTGAGCGTAAGTTTGCGGTCCCGAACAGGGGCTAATCAATTCTCCCTTTATTCGTTCCCGGGAAAACGACAAGATGTGGAGAAGAGATTAGGGTGGACCCCGCACTTGGACTCCCTTTCAGGTGTGTTTAAAAAGCTTACTCCAGGCGGATTGACACCGACAGGACCGGCACTTCAAGAAGCGCTTCATATCTTCTATAAGCGGATGGACAGAATTGAGGTCGAACGAGATGAGAGAACCGATCTCGAAGAAACAGGGATGTAAACTATATAATGATCAAAGATTGATCGGTAAGTGGCATAAAAACCAGTATCATATTATAAAGGAGCTGGGACGGGGGGCCACGGGTACTGTTTACCTCGCTGATACAAAGGCTGGCTTGGCTGCGCTTAAAGTGGGACAAGATGCCATGTCCATCACATCAGAAGTGAATGTATTAAAGCACTTTTCAAAGGTCCAAGGAGATCACCTTGGGCCTTCTCTCATCGATGTGGATGATGTTGAAACGACTAGCGGGACATATCCTTTCTATGTCATGGAGTATATAAAGGGGGAAGAAGTAATCCCTTTTTTAAGAAGCCGTGGTGGGGAATGGATTGGGATCACAATTATTCAGTTGCTTGGAGACCTTGATCGCCTTCACCTTGCAGGGTGGGCTTTTGGGGACTTGAAACCTGAAAATTTACTTATGACAGGACCACCGGTTAGGGTGCGGTGGTTTGATGTAGGTGGAACGACAAAGCTTGGTCGATCAATTAAAGAATATACGGAGTTTTTTGATCGAGGATACTGGGGGCTTGGGAGCCGCAAAGCAGAGCCTACGTACGACTTATTTGCAGTAGGTATGATTATGATTAACTGCGCTTATCCTTCTAGGCTAGAGAGGAAGGATAAGGACAATCTCAAGTACTTGCTTACTCAAGTTAGTCAAACATCCATGCTCACAGCGTATTCGAGCGTGATTAAAAAAGCCCTTACCGGAAGCTATCATGATGCGCTTCACATGAGAAAAGACCTAACAGAGCTCATCGGACACACGTCTTTTTCACCTGAAAAACACATGGTTAAGAAGAGGAGTCCGGTTATAAATAAAGAAAGTGCGACAGTCAATCGCAAATCTTATAAAAAGAGAGTCCGGCGCCAACAGAAGCGCTCATCTGGTATAGGTGAAACCGTCCTTGTAGCCTCTTTCCTTCTTCTTGCTTATGTTCTATACTTAGTTGGACAAATCATGTAGCAAAGAAGATCGTGCAAGGAGGCAAACCATGGGGAAATCGGATAAAGTCATGGACATATGCCTGTTAGCCGGTGAAATCATGCTCACGAACGGAGCTGAAACATACCGGGTAGAGGAGACGTTGGAACGGATGGCAAAAGCAGCATCTATGAAAAACGTGCACTGCTTTGCTACAACGACGGGAATCTTCCTTTCCTTTGAGGAAGAAGGAAAAGATGACCATATGCAGATGGTGCGTGTGGATGACAGACTTCAAGACTTGAACAAAGTGACTGAAGTGAATCAAGTATCAAGAGAATTCGTTTCGGGCGAACTTGATGTAGAAACGGCAGAGGCGAAGCTCGAGGATATCGCCAAAGCTTCGGTTCCATATCCGTTATGGCTCATTCATTTGAGCGCGGGAATTGCGGGAAGCGGCTTTTCATTTCTATTTGGCGGTGATTGGCCAGACCTGTTACCCGCCTTTATCGCTGCGATTTTAACGAGCATCACGGTCGTTGAGTTTGAGCGTTACTTAAAAGTCCGTTTTGCGGCTGAATTCATGGCGGCTTTTATCGGTGGTTCAGTTGCTATTGCTCTTGTTTTTTTCGGAGTGGGAGATAATATCAACCAAATTGTCATCGGATCATTGATGCCTCTTGTTCCAGGTGTTCCGTTAACGAACGCTGTAAGGGACTTGATGAGTGGTGATTTGGTTGCAGGAGTAAGTAGAGGTGCGGAAGCGCTTCTTACATCGTTGTCGATCGCAAGTGGTGTGGCATTTGCCATCTCCTTATTTCTCTGATGAAAGATAATGAAAAAATTGGGTTTTGAATTTTTTCATTATCTTTGACGAAAGGAGCGGGACGCATGTTTTTTATTGAATTAATTATTTGTTTTATTGCAACAGTGGGGTTCGGTGTGATCTTCAGTGTACCAAAGCGAGCGCTTTTATTAGGTGGAGGAATCGGAGTTGTTGCTTATACCGTGTTAAGTGGAGGCCTATATTTTGGCGCTTCACCTGTATTTTCAACGGCCATGGCATCCTTAACAGCAGCGTTAATCGCTCACTTTTTGGCAAGGTATGTGAGGATCCCTGTAACGACCCTTGCCATTCCTGGGATATTGCCACTCGTGCCGGGAAGTCGTGCTTACTTCACCATGCTTGCCTTTGTAGATGGTGAATATTTAACGGGGCTTGAGTATGGGGTTGAAACGATGTTAAGAGCCGGAGCGATCGCAGCCGGTCTTGTGTTTGCACTTGCTGTTTTTTCTTTTGGAAAGGGGATTGGTCACCGTTATGAAACGAGTCGTTGATCAATTTGTTTTGCGCCACCAATTACTTTTGCCAGAAAAGACCGTGCTTGTTGCTGTATCTGGTGGTCCTGATAGCATGGCTTTACTCCATTACGTAATGGAAAAGAAAGAGGAAATGGATCTTTGTGTGATTGCACTGCATGCCGAGCATGGACTGCGCGGGAAGGAATCCGAAAGTGACATGTCTTTTGTGATTGAACGATGCCGTAATTACGATATCGAGTGTGTAACAGAAAAGCTGGATGTGAAAGCTTACGTGCAGGAGTATGGCGCTTCTGTTCAAGAAGCGGCAAGAGTGTGCCGCTATGATTTCTTTGAACGAACGATGCGTGCACATGATGGTGATGTCCTTGCAATGGGACATCACGGGGACGATCAAATTGAAACGATGATTATGAGGCAAGTGCGAGGAGCGGGGGCCGGTTTAAAGGGGATACCTGTGAAACGTACATTTGCCGGGGGCTTTCTTGTGAGGCCATTTTTAAATGTAAGTAAAGAAAACATTTTGGCATATTGCAAAGAGCACAGACTTCCTTACCAAGTGGATTTGAGCAATGAGGAAGATAAATATACGAGAAACCGATTCAGAAAACGGATTCTTCCATTCTTTAAAGAAGAAAACCCAAATGTTCATGAACGGTTTCAAAGCCAAAGTGAATGGCTGCACGAAGATGAAGCGTTTTTAACCGATCTTGCAAAAGAGAGACTTTCCGATGTGATTTTAGAGCAAAATGAAAAGCAAATTAGATTATCGGTGAAAGGGTTTCTTGATTTGCCCATCCCTTTACAAAGGAGGGGCTTTCATCTAATATTAAACTATCTTTCCATAAAGGACGATCACGTACCATCGTTAAGTGTACATAAGAGAGCGTTTATGGACTTGCTTGTACAAGAACACCCTTCCGGTCACCTTGATTTGCCGGGGGATCTTTTTGTTGACCGATCGTATGATCATTGTCTGATCTCAACCGAAGCAATAACAGCGGATATTGATGAAGACATGTTGGAAAAACGATTGCCTGTACCTGGCATGGTTATGCTTAAAAAGGGTATGATAAAGGCGTCTGTTTCTCCATATAAACCGGATCACCGAAGAGGTTTATGGGTATTGCAGTGTAACCTGCTTGATTTGTGCTTGCCTTTGACAGTACGTTCAAGGAAGCCGGGGGACCGTGTGTTTCCAAAAGGAATGACCGGGAGCAAGAAGATGAAAGATATCTTCATTGATAAAAAAGTTCCTCGTCATCTCCGTGACACATGGCCTATTGTCACCGATGCAAAAGATCGAATTGTATGGGTGCCGGGACTAGTGCATACGGTTTACGGAAGTGCTACTTCAAACATTGGGGAAGTGCTTTATATGGAATGCGAGTTAGATGATGACCCTTTTAGGGAAGTCACATAAGTAAGCTTTTGTTACATAATGGTCGTTTGTTATATGGGAAAAGTTCGGATTATATTCTAGGAGGCTTAATCGTACATTATGAGAGATGATATTCAGTCAGTATTGATTTCAGAGGAAGAAATTCAGGAAAAGGTCGCAGAGCTAGGTAAACAGCTCACAGAAGAGTATGAAGGTCGCTTTCCATTGGTGGTTGGTGTACTAAAAGGGTCCCTTCCATTTATGGGGGATTTGATCAAACATATTGATACACATGTGGAACTCGATCTTATGGATGTTTCAAGTTATGGTAATGAAATGGTCTCTTCAGGGGAAGTTAAGATTGTAAAAGACCTAAACACATCTGTTGAAGGTCGCGATGTCCTGATCCTTGA
Source organism: Alteribacter aurantiacus DSM 18675 (assembly GCF_000429705.1). GTDB lineage: Bacteria > Bacillota > Bacilli > Bacillales > Salisediminibacteriaceae > Alteribacter > Alteribacter aurantiacus. The sequence continues at coordinate 14,417 of NZ_AUCJ01000012.1, read as the reverse complement.
AGATATTATCGATAGTGGGCTTACTTTAAGCTACTTAGTGGAACTGTTCCGATATCGTAAAGCAAAGACTGTCAAAATTGTAACCCTCCTCGACAAACCGGAAGGCCGTAAAGTGGACCTTGTCCCTGACGTAGCAGGGTTTACAGTCCCTGATGAGTTTGTTGTCGGATATGGCCTTGACTTTGCAGAGCGCTACCGCAACCTCCCATTTATCGGCATCTTGAAGCCGGAAATATACCAAGGTTAATTCATTGTGATGAAGGATGGTTGTATGGTACTATATTTTAAGTGTACTTGTACGCGGGAGGAGGTAAACAATGAATCGGATTTTTCGTAATACAATCTTCTATTTATTAATTTTCCTGGTCATTGTAGGAATTGTAAGCCTCTTTAATGGTGAGACTGACGGCACCGAAGAGATTACATTCAATGAATTCCAGGAGTACTTAGAAAATGGTCAAATAGAAAATGTCACTGCCCAGCCGGGTGGAGATGTATATATCCTGCGTGGGAATTTAGTCCCTGGTGCAACGGATGATGAAGAGGAGCCTGAAGAAGGAGCTTCCTTCATTGTAAATGTTCCTGATACACCAGAGATGATAGGTCAAGTTGTGACCTTGGTGAACCAAGCAGATTCAGTTTCTTTCCAAGAAGCTGAAGAACCAAGTGGATGGGTGACGGTGTTTACCGCAATCATTCCATTTATCATTATCTTTATCTTGTTCTTCTTCTTACTCAGCCAAGCCCAAGGTGGCGGAAGTCGTGTGATGAACTTCGGTAAGAGTAAGGCGAAGCTCTATAGTGAAGACAAAAAGAAAGCCCGCTTTAAAGATGTAGCCGGTGCAGAAGAGGAAAAGCAGGAGCTTGTCGAAGTCGTTGACTTCCTTAAAGACCCTCGCAAGTTCTCTGAGATCGGTGCAAGAATCCCGAAAGGTGTCCTGTTGGTAGGTCCTCCGGGTACGGGTAAGACGTTACTTGCACGAGCGGTTGCAGGAGAGGCCGGCGTGCCGTTCTTCTCAATCAGTGGTTCCGACTTCGTTGAGATGTTTGTCGGTGTCGGTGCATCCCGTGTACGTGACTTGTTTGAAAATGCAAAGAAAAACTCGCCATGTATCATCTTTATTGATGAAATTGATGCAGTTGGTCGTCGTCGTGGTGCCGGTCTTGGTGGCGGACACGATGAGCGTGAACAAACACTTAACCAATTACTAGTAGAAATGGACGGTTTCGGTGCGAATGAAGGAATTATCCTCATCGCTGCAACAAACCGTGCTGATATTCTTGACCCAGCCCTTCTACGTCCAGGACGTTTTGACCGTCAAATTATGGTAGGTCGTCCCGACGTGATCGGACGTGAGCAAGTCCTTGAGGTTCATGCGAAGAACAAGCCATTGGCTGACGACGTTAACCTTAAGACCATTGCCCATCGTACCCCAGGCTTCTCTGGTGCAGATTTAGAGAACCTTCTTAACGAGGCAGCCCTTGTTGCTGCTCGTACAGACAAAAACAAGATCGACATGGAATCGGTTGAAGAAGCGATTGACCGCGTCATTGCGGGCCCTTCGAAGAAAAGCCGTGTTATTTCCCAGAAAGAACGAGGCATTGTTGCCCACCACGAAGCCGGTCATACGGTGGTAGGGGTGAAGCTCGAGAGTGCAGACATGGTTCACAAAGTAACCATCGTACCTCGTGGTCAAGCTGGCGGATACGCAATGATGCTTCCAAAAGAAGACCGTTATTTCATGACAAAGCCTGAGCTTCTTGATAAGATCGTAGGCCTTCTTGGTGGACGTGTAGCCGAGGAAGTGATGTTCGGTGAAGTAAGTACCGGAGCACACAATGATTTCCAGCGGGCCACTGGCATTGCTCGTAAAATGGTTACGGAATATGGAATGAGTGAAAAGCTCGGACCACTACAATTCGGTCAGCCACAAGGAGAAGTCTTCCTAGGCAAAGACATTAACAATGAGCCGAACTACAGTGACGCCATTGCTCATGAAATCGATATGGAAATTCAGCGTATCATTAAAGAGTCGTATGAACGCTGTCGTCAAATCTTGGTTGAACACAAGGATAAGCTTGAACTTGTTGCTCAAATGCTTCTTGAATATGAGACGCTTGATGCAGAACAAATTAAGTCCCTTGTTGAAGATGGAAAAATGCCTGAAGGGCATCACATGTCCAATAAACTTAACGGTGAATCAGATGATGAGCCAAAAGTGAATATCCAGAGTAAAAAAGGTACAGACAACGAAGCAACAGAGGAAAGTAACGAGGAGAAACCTCGCAGAAGCTACCTTGACGACCAAGTTGAAAAACCTTTTGATGATGATAATAAAGACAAAGATAACAAATAATGTTCTTTAAGGGGGTGTCCTGAAAGGTGAACGAATAACCTTTCAGGGGACCCTTTTCGTCTGCATAAACCTTTTGAAAGGTGGAAGCCTGACATGATTTTAGTTCTTGATGTAGGCAATACAAACGTTGCTCTAGGCGTTTACGATGGAAATAAACTTGTGCATCATTGGCGTATTGGGACCGATTTTCGTAAAACATCAGATGAATATGGGGTCCTTCTTGGCAGTCTTTTTTCTCAAGTTGGAATACACTATAAAGACATCCAAGGTGCGATGATGAGTTCTGTCGTGCCTTCGGTCATGTACGCTTTGATTCAAATGTGTAAAGACTATCTAAAGGTAGAACCAAACGTCGTTGGTCCTGGTATTAAAACGGGGTTGAACATCAGATACGACAACCCAAAAGAAGTAGGATCCGATCGTATTGCTAATGCAGTTGGTGGCATTAAAGAATACCAAAGTCCCCTTATCATTGTAGATTTCGGTACAGCCACGACATTTTGTTACATTAATGAGCATGCTCAGTACGAGGGTGGCACGATTACACCAGGTATAAAGATTTCGACAGAAGCGCTCTATACGCATGGGTCTAAATTGCCACGAGTCGAGTTGAATAAACCGAACGGGATTATTGGAAAGAACACGGTTCATGCAATGCAGGCAGGGATTATTTACGGCTATGTAGGACAAGTGGAGAAGATTGTAGAAGAAATAAAGAAACAGGCAAAGATGAATCCACATGTGATTGCAACTGGTGGATTGTGCAAACTGATTGCTTATGAAACACCGGTTATTGACCAGGTGGATCCTCTGCTTTCTTTAAAAGGATTAAAAGAAATTTATGAAAAAAACAATACACACTAGAATGGATAAGGAACGAAGGGAGTATGTTTGATATGTCGGATTACTTAGTAAAAGCATTAGCTTATGACGGAAAAGTGCGTGCCTATGCCGTACGCTCAACAGAAATGGTACAGGAGGCTGCGAGACGCCATGATACATGGAGAACCGTCACAGCAGCTTTAGGAAGGTCATTATCAGCCGCTTCCATGATGGGAGCCATGCTTAAAGGTGACGAAAAAATTACCGTAAAAGTGGAAGGTGACGGACCAGCTACACCGATTATTGTTGATGCCAACGCCAACGGTGAAGTAAGAGGATACGTGTCAAATCCTCACGTGGATCCTGAGAGAAACAGCCAAGGAAAGCTAAATGTGGCTGAGGTAGTAGGACGAAACGGCACAATTAGTGTTGTAAAGTATCTAGGACTGAAGGACAACTTTACAGGTAGTGTACCGATTGTTTCTGGAGAGCTGGGAGAGGACTTCACTTACTATTTCGCTAAATCAGAGCAAACACCGGCATCGGTAGGCCTTGGTGTAATTATCGATAAAGATGAGGTTGTCGCTGGCGCAGGCGGGTTTATCATCCAGCTTATGCCGGGTATTACAGATGATGTGATTGACGATATTGAGCACAAACTCAACACGATGGAGCCTGTTTCAAAGCTCATTCAAGACGGGCTGACGCCTGAAGAGTTACTGTTTACGATTCTTGGTAAAGATAATGTCCGCATTTTAGACGAAATGGGCGTCACGTTTCAATGCCAGTGTTCAAAAGAGCGTATCTCCAACGCCATCATGGGTCTAAACGAAGACGACATTAGCGCCATGATTGAAGAAGATGGAGGCGCAGAAACCCAGTGTCATTTCTGTAACGAAAAATATATGTTTGACAAGACCGATTTGCAAGACATTCTTGATGAAAAAAGAGCGGGTAACGAACCTCAGTAATGGGAAGGGGAGTATTGTAGGGAACGCGAAAACCGATGAGTGAGACCTCATAGAAAAGAGGAAGATGCCGATTCGACTTTTGTGGTCCCTTTAGACCGGGGACATCCTTAGTGTTACGTTGGCACAGATAAAGGGAAAATAATCCAACGTAACTATTGCCCGCAAGATTGGTTTTTGCTACGATGGTTTCAACACGATTAAACATAGAGAAATACTCGGGTATACCCAATACGAGGAGGAATCGTTGATGGCTAAAGTAGTGAACTCAATAACGGAACTGATTGGAGAAACACCTCTTGTTAAGCTTAACCGTTTGGTCACAGAAGATCATGCAGATGTGTACTTGAAGTTGGAGTTTATGAACCCAGGAAGCAGTGTAAAAGATCGTATCGCTTTATCCATGATTGAGGATGCAGAAAAAAGTGGACGATTAAAGGACGGGGACACCATTATTGAACCGACGAGTGGAAACACAGGAATCGGCCTTGCGATGGTGGCAGCCGCAAAAGGATACCGTACCGTTTTGGTGATGCCTGAAACCATGAGTATGGAACGGCGAAACCTTTTAAAAGCCTACGGTGCAGAGCTTGTCCTTACACCGGGACCTGAAGGAATGGGTGGCGCAATTCGTAAAGCAACTGAATTAGCCCGCGAACATGACTACTTTATGCCTCAACAATTTCAAAACGAAGCGAACCCGAAAGTTCACCGTGAAACGACGGGAAAAGAGCTGCTTGAACAGGTCGGCGATCAATTGGATGCCTTCATTTCAGGGATTGGTACAGGTGGAACGATTACAGGTGCCGGAAAAATATTGAAGGAGCGCTTTCCTGACTTGAACCTTGTTGCTCTTGAGCCTCAAGATTCACCGGTTTTGTCAGGTGGCAAAGGTGGACCTCATAAAATACAAGGAATCGGTGCAGGCTTTGTACCAGACATCCTTGATACAGAATTATACGATGAAGTAATGAAGGTATCGACGGAAAATGCGTTTGAGTATGCCCGCCGCGCAGCGCGAGAAGAAGGGATCTTAGGTGGGATCTCCTCTGGTGCAGCCATTTATGCCGCTTTGGAAGTGGCTAAAAAACTAGGCAAAGGAAAGAAAGTGGTTGCAGTGATTCCGAGTAACGGGGAACGCTACTTGAGTACGCCGTTGTATCAATTTGAAGGACATGAATAACGAGAAGTCCGGCAGGCGAAGAGCTTGCCGGATTTTTGTCGTTTTAAATGGGGCGTGGCAAGAGGGGGAGGGGAAAGTGATGGATAACGGGGGGAGTGATTGACAAATCAAAGTCGATGAAGAACGAGAGGAAGTCGATGAACAAATCCCAAAGTCGATGAAGATCCCGAGCAAATCAATCAACAAAACTCCCAACGTCCACGAACACCAAACCCAAGCTATTTCAATGCCCCCCCAAACCCCACCTCCACTTGCCCCACAAAAACCCCTCTCTAAACCAAGTTTCTACATATCTGTCCCTCACTGATGGAACAATACAGAGGAATCTGGATGATTGCAGTTCCGGCGGAGGCTACGTATAATGATGAACAAGTACAAAAGTTTCGGAAAAGAGTGATGCAGCAGTGGCGATTCAACGAAGAGCTGTGGGGCGATCCCGTAAGCTTACTCCTTTTAAAAAGAACTGGTTTCATACATTTACGACATTAGCCCGTTCGAGCGAACAATATATTCTTCTCGAAAGCGGTCGCGGAGGCCGATATTCCATCATTGGTGTAAATCCGTGGGCAGAGCTTAAAGGAAAAGACGATACATTGGTCATCAAGACAAACGAAGAGAAGGTTGAAAAATCCGGCCCACTTCTTGCAAATCTTGAACAGTGGCTGTCACAATACGTTACGGATAAAGTACCGGGACTTCCTGATTGCCAAGGAGGACTCTTTGGGTATGTAAGCTATGATTTGATTCGACAAATTGAATCAATCCCTACCCAGTCGGAGGACGATCTTCAAACCGACGACATACACTTCCTAGCCTTTGATGACCTATATATCCTGGATCACCAAGAAGACATATTTTGGATCATCACTCATGTGACTGATGAATCGGCAAAAGCGGAAGACGTGAAGTTGGACCAAATGGAGAACGCATGGGAGCTTGCAGCCCAAGAACCTGAAGACTGGTATAAAGAAAGAAGCACATTCGAAGCTGCTGGGTCTTCCATCCGAAGTTTTTCTGAACCGGCATTTATGACGGCAGTTAAACGAGTCCAAGATTACATTGCACAAGGAGACGTCTTCCAAGTAAACTTGAGTGTAAGAGAATCTCAAGGGCTCGCTTCACATCCTTTACACGTTTATGACTGTCTCCGTAAAATTAATCCATCGCCTTATATGGGGTACTTTGAAACGGGAGAGATTCAGCTCGTCAGTGCATCCCCGGAACTTTTGGTAAAAGTGAACGGAGAGGAAGTAAGCACAAGGCCGATTGCTGGAACGCGATCACGTGGACGAGATGAAGCAGAAGATCAGCGCTTGGCTGACACACTGATTAACAATGAAAAAGAGCGAGCAGAGCATGTGATGCTTGTGGACCTTGAGCGTAATGATCTTGGCAGAGTGTGTAGCTACGGATCCGTTGAAGTGGACGAGCTTATGGTAATCGAGAAGTACTCTCACGTGATGCATATTGTGTCCAACGTGAAAGGAACGCTTGCCAAAGGTCATTCCGTCTTTGATGTGATTGCAGCTACGTTTCCTGGGGGCACGATTACAGGGGCTCCAAAAATTCGAACGATGGAAATCATTGAAGAATTGGAACCGGTACGTCGAGGCGTCTACACCGGATCCCTCGGATGGATTGGTTTTAATGGAGACATGGAGCTTAACATTTCCATTCGAACGATGGTCGTTAAAGACGAGACTGCACATGTTCAAGCAGGGGCGGGAGTGGTTATTGATTCCGACCCGAAAGCAGAATACAAAGAATCATTGAAGAAAGCTAGAGCGTTATGGAAAGCAAAAGAGATGAGCGAAGATGAGTTGAGCCGAAAATTGAGTTTGAGCTGAGGAGGATTTTTAGATGATTTTAATGATTGATAACTACGATTCATTTACGTACAACTTGGTACAATATTTGGGAGAATTAGGTGAAGAGCTTGTTGTTAAGCGAAACGACAAGATTACGATAGAAGAAATAGAAGAGCTTAACCCGGCATTTATTATGATTTCCCCTGGACCGTGCTCTCCGAATGAAGCGGGAATCAGCATGGAAGCGATCAAGCATTTTGCTGGTAAGATTCCAGTCTTCGGTGTGTGTTTGGGCCATCAGTCCATTGCCCAGGTTTTTGGGGGAAAGGTCATTCGTGCGGAGCGATTGATGCACGGGAAAACGTCCGAAATTTATCATGATGAACAAAGCGTGTTCAAACATTTGCCTTCCCCTATGGTTGCTACCCGCTATCACTCCCTCATTGTTGAGCGTGAGTCGTTGCCGGACTGTTTTAAAATCAGTGCGCAAACGGAAGAAGGGGAAATTATGGCTATTCGTCATAAGACACTTCCGGTTGAAGGGGTGCAATTTCATCCCGAGTCGATTATGACGGCTGAAGGAAAGCAGCTTCTTAAGAATTTTATTGAACGATACAGGGAGTTTGAATACTCATGTTAATGTATTTGAATGGGCTGATTCTCCAAGAAGAAGAAGCGGTGATTTCCCCGTTTGATCATGGATTTATTTATGGAGTTGGTCTTTTTGAAACCTTTCGGACTTACAATGGTCATCCATTTTTGTTGGATGACCATTTTGCTAGGCTCCATCGCGGACTCGACCAACTTCGGATTGTGAAAGCCCCATACGATCGAGGGGAAGTCCTACATATTATCGAGAGACTGCTTGAAGCAAACGACCTTACTGATGCTTACTTTAGGTGGAATGTCTCTGCTGGAATAGCACCGGTGGGCCTACCATCGAAGCCATATACAAATCCTAATGTCATGGTCTTTGTAAAAGAACTTCCACAAACAAGGGCTAAAGAAAAGGCACTACACATCCTAAAGCAACCTCGAAATACTCCGGAAGGGCAAGAGCGCTTAAAATCCCATCACTATTTAAACAACATTTTCGGTAAGTATGAAATGGGGGAGAACCTTAAAGGCGAGGGCTTATTTTTAACGGAACATGGTCATGTAGCTGAAGGGCTAGTATCGAATGTCTTCTGGAGAAAAGGCGGAGATGTGTATTCGCCGAGCGTTGAGTGCGGTATTTTAAACGGCATCACGCGGCAGTTTGTAATTAATCTGTTCCGATCACTAGGCTATCACGTCCATGAAGGTCGCTATCTACTAGAGGCAATGCTTCAAGCTGATGAGGTCTTTGCGACCAATTCCATTCAAGAAATAGTGGCTGTTTCTGAAGTGGGGGAACATACATTCCCTGGCATGGGTGGGCCTGTGTATGAAGAGGTCACCAAAGCTTACACTAAGAAGGCAATGAAAAAGTTCGATCTTTAACTTTTTCATTGCCTTCGAAGCAATGAGCGTAACGGTTGCCTGTTTTGAAAGCCTGATACGAGTGGGTTTCTCGTATCAGGCGCGCAACCGAGTGGAGCCATTGCCATTCAAATAAAGGCACTGAAAAAGTTTGATCTTTAACTTTTTCAAAGCCTTCACTAATGAAGTTAGACCAAAGAGGTGATGAAAGGTGAGAAAGAAAAAAATAGAGCGGATTAAATGGGAAAATTATACATTAGATTTTTCCGAAAAGACGTATGTGATGGGGATCTTAAACGTCACCCCGGACTCTTTTTCTGATGGTGGCCAATATGACCGAAGTTCTCGCGCCGTTGAGCACGCTCTTTCCATGATTGAAGAAGGAGCAGATATCATTGATGTTGGAGGAGAGTCCACACGTCCGGGAGCCACAAAAGTAGGCGAAGAAGAAGAGATGAGGCGTGTGCTCGAGCCACTAAAGGAAGTTAGAAAACACGTGAACGCACCAATCTCAATTGATACATATAAGGCGAACGTGGCAAAAACTGCGATTGAAGCAGGAGCGAATATCATCAATGATGTATGGGGAGCGAAATATGATCCGGATATGGCAAAAGTGGCAGCGGCTTACGATGTCCCGATTATTCTCATGCACAACAGGGAAACACCACAATATAACGATTTGATGACCGATATTGTAAATGACTTGGAAGAGAGTATCCAGATTTGTTTGAGAGCTGGTGTGAAAGAGGACCGAATTATTTTGGATCCGGGTATCGGCTTTGCAAAAACCTATGAAGAGAACCTTCTCGTGATGCGTCATGTAAGTCGAGTAACAGACATGGGGTACCCCGTTTTACTAGGTACGTCGAGAAAATCGATTATTGCTAAAACCCTAGACCTCCCAGTGGACGAACGGATGGAAGGGACAGGAGCAACAGTTTGTTACGGAATTGATAAAGGGTGTGACATTGTGCGTGTGCATGATATTAAACCGATCAGCAGAATGGTAAAGATGATGGATGCGATGATCGGCAAGGGAGGATACAATGGATAACATTTATGTAACCGGTATGGAATTTTTTGCGTATCATGGTGTGTTTCCTGAAGAGAACAAGCTCGGACAACGATGGTATGTAGATGTGACATTAGGGATGGATGCAAAACCAGCTGGGACGACCGATGATTTGGACAAAACGGTTAACTATGCCGACGTCTATAACCATGTGAAAGATGTGATGGAAAGCGACCCGGTAAAGCTAGTTGAAACGTTATGCGAACGTATTGCTGCTCGGATGTTCGAGCACTTTGAAGTGGTGGAATCCTGCACAGTGAAAGTCATCAAGCCCGATCCGCCTATTCCGGGGCATTATGACAGCGTAGCAGTTGAAATTACAAGGGAGCGCCCAGAATGACAGATCAGCATGACGCTTATGTAGCGTTAGGATCAAACATTGGAGAAAGAGATGTATACCTGCATGGTGCCATCCAACAACTAGACGCACACCCAAACATTACTATAGTGAAAAAATCTTCCATATATGAGACTGATCCTGTAGGTTACACCGATCAAGCTGCCTTTTTAAACATGGTGATTAAACTTACTACGACACTTCAACCTCTTGAATTATTGGATGTACTCCAAGGAATTGAAGACACGCTCGGTCGTACAAGGGAGGTAAGGTGGGGACCTCGAACAATAGACCTTGACATTTTGCTCTATAATAAAGAAAATATTAAGTTGGAACGGTTACACGTTCCTCACCCAAGAATGTTTGAACGTGGTTTTGTATTAGTTCCATTATATGAAGTTGATCAGAATCTTCAATTTCCAAATGGACAAGATCTTCAACATTATGTACGTGACTTAACAGATAAAGAGGGTGTGCGAAAATGGAAGAGATCATCTGGGGCCGACGAATCCGCGCCTTTCGAAAGCTAAAAGGATATACGCAAGAGAGTTTTGCTAAAGAGCTTGATATTTCCGTATCTGTTCTTGGTGAAATTGAGCGGGGAAACCGTAAACCGTCCGATGAGTTGATTGCTTCTGTTGCAAACACACTTGGTATCACGATAGAAGAATTAACGTCGATTAAATAAAGAGGTGTACACCGTGCTTAAAATTGGTGATATCACGATGAAAAACCAAGTTGTCTTAGCTCCAATGGCTGGCGTTTGTAACCCGGCGTTTCGCCTTATCGCAAAAGATTTCGGCGCAGGGCTTGTATGTGCTGAAATGGTAAGTGATAAAGCGATTCTCCATAAGAATGAACGATCATTACAAATGCTATATGTGGATGAGCGGGAAAAACCACTCAGTCTTCAAATCTTCGGAGGGGATAAATCCACTCTTGTAGATGCGGCCAAAGTAGTCGACAAACAAACGAATGCTGACATTATTGATATTAATATGGGTTGCCCGGTTCCAAAAATTATTAAGTGTGATGCTGGAGCAAGGTGGCTACTCGATCCGGATAAAATATACGACATGGTTTCTTATGTCGTTGAAGCCGTCGATAAACCTGTAACGGTAAAAATGCGTATGGGTTGGGATGAAAATCACATTTATGCCGTTAAAAACGCCCAAATGATTGAAAAAGCTGGCGGAAGCGCAGTCGCTCTCCACGGTCGTACGCGAGTACAGATGTATGAAGGGGTAGCCAACTGGGATATCATTAAGGATGTAAAAGATGCCGTTACTATTCCTGTGATCGGAAATGGAGATGTCAAAACACCGGAAGATGCCAGGCGTATGCTTGATACAACAGGTGTTGATGGGGTCATGATTGGTCGTGCAGCTCTTGGTAACCCTTGGATGCTCTATCGTACCATTCATTATTTAGAGACTGGTGAAAACATTCCTGAACCTACACCGAGAGAAAAGATGGATGTGGCTATTCTCCATATGGATCGCCTCATTGAACTTAAAGGTGAAAGTGTAGCGTTAAGAGAAATGCGCAAGCACGCTTCATGGTACATTAAGGGCCTTAAAGGCGCAGGGCTTATGCGTGATAAAATTAACCAAGTTACGAAACGAGATGAATTGGCAGCGGCACTTGATGGTGTCGTAGAAGTCGTTGAAGCAAAAGAAAAAGAACGCATTGCCGAAATGGCTGGCGAACAAGCGGGTTAAGTTGACATTACAGGGGCATTTCCCTATAATACCTCATGAGATAAACGGAAACTGTCAGCCTAAGCTGGCAGTTTTCTTCATGATAAATAAAGGATGTCAGTGTGATTTCAATAGAAACCAAACTTATACAAATAGGAGATGGTGACGGTGAGTCAAGAGCTAGAACTAAACGACCAGTTACAAGTGCGACGGGAAAAAATGAAGGAAATGATGGACCTTGGTATCGATCCTTTCGGTAAACGATTTGAACGAACCCACACAGCTGACCAAATGTTAAAAGCGTATGACGAGTATTCTAAAGAAGAATTGGAAGAGAAAAGCTTTCCTGTGACATTAGCCGGGCGTATTATGACAAAGCGTGGAAAAGGAAAAGCTGGTTTTGCTCACGTTCAAGATTTGTCAGGACAAGTGCAAATTTATGTGCGTAAAGATGCTGTAGGCGATGATCAGTACGAGCACTTCAAAAAAATCGACATCGGCGATATCGTCGGTATTTCAGGAGAAGCGTTCAAAACAAAGGTAGGAGAACTATCAATTAAAGTGAAAGACTTTCAACTTCTTTCAAAAGCCCTTCGCCCGTTACCGGACAAATATCATGGTCTTAAAGATGTTGAACAGCGTTACCGTCAACGTTACCTTGATCTGATAGTGAACCCCGAAGTTCGTGACACGTTCGTACTTCGTAGCCGTATCATTCAATCGATGCGCCGTTACTTGGATAACAACGGATACCTTGAAGTAGAAACACCAATGCTTCATTCCATTGCAGGGGGAGCTTCGGCGAGACCATTTATTACTCACCACAATACACTTGATATGACACTATACATGCGTATTGCTATTGAGCTCCACTTGAAGCGCCTTATTGTAGGTGGATTAGAGAAAGTATACGAAATCGGACGAGTATTCCGTAACGAGGGAGTGTCTACAAGACATAACCCTGAATTTACAATGATTGAGCTATACGAAGCGTACGCAGATTACAAAGACATCATGTCCCTAACCGAGAATCTGGTCGCGCACATCGCTGAAGATGTTCTTGGCTCAACGACCGTTATGTATGGCGACCAAGAAATTGACTTGAAGCCGGAATGGACAAGAGTCCACATGGTTGATGCGGTTAAAGAACATACCGGCGTCGACTTCTGGAAGGAAATGAGCGACGGAGAAGCCCGAGCTCTTGCAAAAGAACACAATGTCCCTGTGAAAGAAACTATGAAATATGGTCACGTTGTAAATGAGTTCTTCGAAACATTTGTTGAAGAGAAGCTTATTCAACCTACATTTGTATATGGTCATCCGTTGGATATTTCTCCACTTGCGAAGAAAAACCCAGAAGACCCTCGTTTCACAGATCGCTTCGAACTCTTCATTGTTGGTCGAGAGCATGCGAATGCCTTTACGGAGCTTAACGACCCAATTGATCAGCGTGAGCGTTTTGAAGCTCAGCTTGTCGAGCGTGAGCAAGGAGACGACGAAGCTCATATGATGGACGATGATTTCGTTGAGTCATTAGAGTACGGGATGCCTCCAACAGGTGGACTAGGTATTGGTATTGATCGTCTTGTTATGCTCCTTACAAATGCACAGTCTATTCGTGACGTCCTTTTATTCCCACAAATGCGTCAACAATCTTCTGAAGAAGAGTAATTTCGTAAAGAATCGCACCTTTTGCCACTAGGCAGAAGGTGCTTTTTTGTTGCTTTGGCTTTGATTAACATCGGTATGGGCTTGAAGTGGAGATGGTAGGGTGTGAGGTTGAGGTGTGGTACGGGAAGGTGACGAGTTTAATCATCATCCTTAGAAGAAAGATTTTAGAGTAGGGAAGAGCGTGGGGCGGACCCGGTGGTAAGGGTAATAATCATTATAGGTTGAAAACTTTGTTTTGAATGTTCTTCTTTATAGAGTAGCTTTGCGAAGTGCTAGCGTAAATGCTTTCGATCTGATGAAACTGCAGGAGTGGTGATGGTTGAAAAAGTTGTCTTAAGGTGAAGAAGAGCATGGTATCTTCTTTTGTCGTGTTGAGAGTGACGGAGTATTGCTCTTTCCATGACCTCGTTGTATACTCAAACATGTTATTTAAAGGGGCACCCTCCCTTTTAAAATATAATGGATACAGGTAGATTGATCGGTTCATAATATTTTTGTTGTATTTTTTAATTTAGGGGTTGCGCTTTTGAAATAAACCATGGTATATTATTATTCGTCGCTGACACAACAACGTTTGTGGCAACAACGAAAAAAGAGAATCAAAAAAACTTTTCAAAAAGTGTTGACGCGAACTTCGCTACATGATATATTAGTTAAGTCGCCGAAAAACGACACCGAGAAAAGCTTTGACCTTTGAAAACTAAACAAAAAGCCAAGCGAAACGTGGGATAATGACACATTATCCCGTCAATAAAGCAAGACATGATGTCAGAGACATCAAACTTTCTATGGAGAGTTTGATCCTGGCTCAGGACGAACGCTGGCGGCGTGCCTAATACATGCAAGTCGAGCGGACTGATGGGGAGCTTGCTCCCCTGACGTCAGCGGCGGACGGGTGAGTAACACGTGGGCAACCTGCCTCACAGATTGGGATAACTCCGGGAAACCGGGGCTAATACCGAATAATCAAAGGAACCGCATGGTTCCCTTGTAAAAGTTGGGTTTTACCTAACACTGTGAGATGGGCCCGCGGCG
>NZ_AUCJ01000011.1 GCF_000429705.1 Alteribacter aurantiacus DSM 18675 | reverse complement strand
GGGATTTAATCAAGTTAGTAGTGGCTTTAGTCGAGTTAGAGGTACCTTTAATCAAGTTAGCTCAAACTGGAGTACTTTACCCAAATCCACCCATTTAAAGAGGCTATCATGAATGTTGGGGGATATATAATGAATCCTCGAGCATTTATGATGAAGCTCGTCTCCTAAGGGTAGAGTTAAACAACTAAAAAGTTCTTCACAGTCCCTTATTAATAGACAAACATGTCGCAGAGGGTTGATAGAGTAGGGGGAGAGACGAATCAGGTTAGCCCTCTACCCATTATAAACGGACTTTCACCTACCTTTTTTTCTTTTGTTGCTATCAATCCCTTCTTGATACGCTCCCTAGCAACCGACTCAATCAAACCATCCGCTCTCTAAATAGATAAAATCGAATGCCTGATAGGTAAAGGTAAGACCAAAAAACAACAAACAAATGCCGGCAACAATGTTGATGCGGTAGATCGCTCTTTCGTGAATGCTCGTCCTTAAAACATGAATAAGAATAGAAATAAGGATATTCCAGATTAGCACCCCCAACAAAATATAAAAACTGTTTAACAGTACGGCTGTATTAGTATGGTGAATGCTTAAATGACTGAGAGTGGAGCCGTAAATGCCAAACCAAAACATTATATTGAGAGGGTTTAAAATAGCGATACCAAAACCAATTAAGTAACTCTTCACACAGGTGACCTCTTCATGGTCTCTCTCTCCAATTGCCATTGAAAATCGAGGTCTGTTAAAAGATTGATAGCCGAGATAAAGAAGCATTACAGCACCAATCACCATCATGGTACCATGAATCAAAGGGTTGGTGAATAAAGCAACGGCCCCTCCGTAAATCAACCCCATGAAAACAAAGTCGGCGGATAGGCCTCCTAAACCGACAGCCAAAGCACCCCAAAACCCTAAAATTAACCCTTTTTTCAACATTTCCAAGCTGATGGGTCCAATTGGAGCAGCTAGTGTAATCCCAAGAAAAATAAAATAAAACCAGCTTTCGCTCATGAAACTTCCTCCAATATCGTATTCATTATTAAGAGTACATGCATTAGGGTAAGGAAATAGAATATAGGGGAATGAGTAAAACAATATATTTATACAGATAAGGAGAAGGTAAAATGATGGATACGTACTTATTGACGCGACAGCAAATTAAAGAGCAGGAGCATGTGCCTGCTTGGCTACGTGAAGAATTTGAGATCTTTGAAACGATCGTCTCCGACTCCACGTTTCCTTGCTACTTTGGCAGGCATGGATTGCTTCAAGATGAGTTGAGGTATTCGTATATTGAACAAGACAAACGGGAGCACCTACCTGACACGTTACGCTCTTTTTTAGAGCTATTAAAAAGTGATCCGGACATAAGAAGAGGGTTGTTTTTGTTTGTTAAGCCAAACGAAAGTGAAACCATTGAGGATTTTCGAAGAGACTTTTGGGAGGTTTTGCAATTCCTCCACAATGAGGACACAAAGCCTTGGCCAAAGCAGATTCCTAGAGAACCTGAGCATCATTTGTGGACATTTAGCTTTGATGGAGAACCTATCTTTGCATTTGGGAATGCTCCAGCTTATATTCAAAGGAAAACAAGAAACCTAGGAAATGGACTGGTAATTGGTTTTCAACCGCGTACGATTTTTCATGGGTTGGAAGGGACGGAACCGAGCGGAGTTAATTCAAGAGAAGCTGTTAGAAGGCGAGTTGAAGCCTGGGATCAACTTCCGAAACATCCGGACATCAGCCATTACGGTGATGAAACACATCACGAGTGGAAACAGTTTTTTATTGGTGATGACTGTGAACCAATAACACAAAGGTGTCCGTTCCACCATAAAGAAGATGGTGCAAAAGTGAATAAATGACGAGAAACAGAGGTTATTTCAATCCCGATGTAGTAAATAACTAAGGTAGGGTAAAAAGAAAGAGTGAAGAAGAGCCCTTGTCCTTACTATATGTGGTTGATCTTTACAAGGAATAAAAGCCGGATGGCCTGAGATATCTGTTTGTATTGAGGAGCGGCTACATTACGATTGTAGAAGTGTGGGGAATTCACTAGTGACAGTAGAAGAATGCTAGTAACACTAAACGTGTGAAGCTTGTCGACTTCATCTGGTTTTTAGTCATGATCAATAGAATTATTTATACGAGACCAGTTTTCTTATAAAGAAGTAATTGGGGATGAGGAGACAGAAACCAAATTAGAAGGGGTTTAGGGGATGTACGAAGCATTTATAGCTGCAGTTGCAGCAGGGACTTTGGTAAAGATGAGCTTTGCCGCTTTGGCAGGGCTAATCATCGGATTAGAGAGAGAGTTAAAAGGGAAGCCGCTTGGGTTAAAAACGTGCTTGATTGTTTCTGTGACGGCTTGTTTGCTGACAATTGTATCATATGAGTCAGCCATGATTTATTCTGAGGCCTATTCAAGACCTATGGATCCAGGGCGTATACCGTCGTACATTATTAGTGGGATCGGGTTCTTGGGAGCAGGGGTAATCTTAAGAAGAAACAATGATGTCATTTCTGGTTTAACTACAGCTGCACTCGTATTAGCTTCTGCGGGACTTGGAATTACAATTGGTGTCGGTTTTTATGTAGAGGCGATAATAGGTGTATTTTTCTTAATTTTAGGTGTACGTATCTTGCCTGATTTCCTTGAGTGGCTAGGGTTGAAAAAGCTCAATGAGATAGAAGTTCGTAGCAAGATTGTTGTAAAAACCAGTACGGATTTAACACAGTTACTAAAAAGCATTAAGCAAAAAGAGATGGGCTTAAAGCGAGTGAAAGTAAAAGAAGAGGGAGATAAGATTATTCTTACGTGTGTGATTGTGACGGATAAGAAGTCTTATACTACGGATATCTTTTATGCGATAAAGTCTCTTGAGAATGTGGAACAAGTAGAAGTAGAGAATATTACGTAGGAAAAGTAAGAAGAAGCGATATTCATGTATGATTGAATATCGCTTTTTTGTGGAATAAGGAGAGAAGGGAAGAAAGTCGTTTGTAAGAATGGCTTTTTGTTTGATGTGTGTGACGTTTTTGAAGAGCAACAAAACTTAATGGAAGGCTTTTCTTGTATTAAAGGAATGATCCTTTCGAAAAGCTAACACCTACTATTTTGAAATAAGTACGCCAATTACACATTTACCACCGCTAAATTCAAAATAAGTACGCCAATTACACATTTATCTCCGCTAATTTGAAAATAAGTCCGTCTTACGTAAGTCGAAAGGTCACCACCAGCTCTCCCTCTCCCTTCCTAAAAGTGTTTAATCGTGGGGTTTTTCGTAGGATTCTGTCGCTTTTACGTTTTTTGGAATGAATGAAAAAAATGAAGGCAATAATGGGATAAGGCACAGAACATTCATCTTATCAGCTCTACTTTACATAGGGATCGGCCAGTGAAATTTTTAAGCAAAATGATTGCAAAGGGACGGAATTTGGGTATAATAAAATTAAAGTCAAAGATAGTCAAAGTCAAACTATCTTGAGCAGCAAACCCATGTCACAAGTGCGAGGAGGCTGATGCGATGCGCAATATATCTGATGTTATTGAACATTATTTGAAGGGGATCATTGATCAAAGTGAAGACGAGATTATTGAAATTAAACGAAGCGAATTAGCTGAGCATTTTCAATGTGTTCCGTCTCAGATTAATTATGTGATCAGTACGCGATTTACACTTGAAAAAGGGTACATTGTAGAAAGTAAAAGAGGCGGAGGCGGCTACATCCGCATTACGAAAGTGCAGGTTGATAATCAAAAAGAGCTGTTTGACCACACCGTTTCAATGATTGGCAAGAGGGTTGCTCAAAGCCCAGCCTCGAACATGGTAAGGCGGCTATTGGAAGAAGAAGCCATCTCGAAGCGCGAAGCAAACTTAATGTTTAGTGCAGTGGACAGAGAAGTGTTGACACTGCCTTTGCCAGTTCGTGATGAAGTACGGGCTGCCATTTTAAAAGCGATGATTACGTCGTTAAAGTACCGATAAACACTTATGAATAGGTTGAGGAGGGGTGACGATGCTTTGTCAAGAATGCAACGAGCGACAGGCTACACTGCATTTTACAAAAATCATCAATGGTGAAAAAACAGAGATTCATATATGTGATGTTTGTGCCAAAGAAAAAGGCGATCACATTCCAGGCTCGAAGGGTTTTTCCATACATCAACTGCTATCTGGTCTGTTGGATTTTGAACAGCCTGTATCTCATCCCACTTCTCAGGGTGGTACATCAAGGCGAGAGGCGCTTAGGTGTCCGTCATGCGAGATGACCTATGACAAGTTCGCACAAATCGGCCGGTTCGGTTGTGCGGATTGTTATAAGACTTTCCAGTCAAAGCTCGATCCGATTTTCAAGCGGATTCACAGTGGAAATGTCGTTCATGGGGGTAAAGTGCCGAAGCGTATCGGAAAGGATCTGCATTTGCATAAAGAAATTGAGAAGCGTAAGCAGGAACTTCAGGCATTAATTGCGAAAGAAGAATTTGAACAGGCAGCAGAACTGCGTGATCGCATTCGTTCCCTGGAAAAATCCTTAGCGGAAAAGAAGGAGGGGTAAACCGTGTCACTGCAGCAATTTATCAGTCAGGCTATTAGTCCTTGGATGAAAAAGGAGGGTCCCAACTCCGACATTGTACTGAGCAGCAGGGTTCGGTTGGCCCGCAACATTCAAGATGTTCCGTTTCCGATGTTGGCTTCGACAGAATCGTTAGTTTCTTTATCTGATCGGGTTAAATCGGAGTACAGTGGACATAGCCATCACCGTTTTGGAACCATTGAGCTGTTAAACACAGGGGATATGAAGCAAAATGAAAAGCGGGTGCTTGTTGAAAAGCATTTGATTAGCCCGGCTCTATCAGACGAGTCGCGAGCGGGCGCTGTTTTGCTTAGTGAAGATGAATCCCTTAGCGTGATGATCAATGAGGAAGACCATATCCGGATTCAGTGCCTCCTGTCCGGCTTTCAGCTGTCAGAGGCGTTAAAGTTAGCCAATGAGGTAGATGATTGGCTTGAAGATAAATTAGATTTTGCTTTTGATGAAAAAAGAGGGTACCTCACAAGCTGCCCGACAAATGTTGGTACAGGGCTTCGCGCTTCGGTGATGATGCACCTACCCGCATTGGTCATAACAAGGCAGATGAACCGTATTTTACCCGCCGTCAACCAGTTAGGCCTTGTTGTGAGAGGGATATACGGAGAAGGTAGTGAAGCCCAGGGGAACTTGTTTCAAATCTCGAACCAAATCACTCTTGGAAAGACCGAAGAAGATATTGTTCAGGACTTGCAAAGTGTGGTGTTGCAACTCATTCAGCAGGAGCGAGCAGCAAGAAAGGCGCTACTCGAGCAATCGAGGGTTCAGATGGAAGACCGCGTCTACAGGTCCTACGGGATTTTGGCATATAGTAGAACGATGGAATCAAAAGAAGCGACGAAACGGTTGTCTGATGTACGTTTAGGGATAGACATGGGAATCATCAAAGACGTAAGTGCGAATATATTAAATGAACTTATGATTCTGACACAGCCCGGCTTTTTGCAACAATACGCGGGCGAAGTGTTGTCCCCCGAACAGCGGGATCAAAGAAGAGCGACACTGATTCGCGACAGGTTGCGTTTAGAAACGAAAAAGGATAACTAATCATTATCGGAGGTGGAGGAATATGATGTTTGGACGTTTTACAGAGAGAGCACAAAAAGTATTGGCATTAGCACAAGAGGAAGCAACACGACTAGGTCATAACAATATTGGAACAGAGCATATCTTACTTGGACTTGTACGAGAAGGGGAAGGGATTGCTGCGAAGGCGTTATCTGCACTTGGCCTAAGCCCTGAAAAAATTCAAACGGAAGTGGAACAGCTGATTGGCCGCGGGGAAGAAGGATCGAAGACGATTCATTACACCCCTCGTGCGAAAAAGGTGATTGAGCTTTCCATGGATGAAGCAAGAAAGCTTGGTCACTCTTATGTGGGCACTGAGCACATTCTCCTTGGACTTATCCGAGAAGGGGAAGGTGTCGCTGCGAGAGTACTGAACAACTTAGGTGTGAGTTTAAATAAAGCCCGTCAGCAAGTTCTTCAGCTACTAGGTAGCAGTGAATCTTCCAATAGTCAGCAGCAAACTGGCGGGGCTGGGGCGAACGTGAACACGCCTACCCTCGATAGCCTTGCTCGTGACTTGACGGCAATCGCGAAAGAAGAGCAGATTGACCCGGTGATCGGTCGTTCAAAAGAAATCGAACGAGTCATCCAAGTCCTTAGTCGTCGTACGAAAAACAACCCGGTTCTTATTGGAGAGCCAGGTGTTGGTAAGACTGCAATTGCAGAAGGTCTTGCTCAGCAGATCGTCAACAATGAAGTGCCTGAAACCCTTCGTAACAAGCGAGTCATGACACTTGATATGGGAACCGTTGTTGCAGGGACAAAATACCGTGGGGAATTTGAGGATCGCCTTAAAAAGGTGATGGAGGAGATTCGTCAAGCAAACAATGTCATCTTATTCATTGACGAACTTCACACATTAATCGGTGCTGGGGGAGCAGAAGGTGCGATTGATGCATCGAACATCTTAAAGCCGTCACTAGCCCGTGGGGAGCTTCAGTGTATCGGAGCTACGACGCTTGATGAGTACCGTAAATATATTGAAAAGGACGCTGCTTTGGAGCGTCGTTTCCAGCCAATCCGCGTAGAAGAGCCGACAAACGATGAGTCCATTCAAATTTTGAAAGGCCTTCGTGATCGCTATGAAGCTCACCACAGAGTAACCATTACCGATGACGCGATCGACGCGGCTGTTAAGCTATCGGATCGTTACATTGCCGATCGCTTCTTACCGGACAAAGCCATTGATTTGATTGATGAAGCTGCATCCAAAGTGCGCCTTCGTTCTTATACTGCACCACCGAACTTGAAGGAGCTTGAGCAAAAGCTTGAAGAAACACGAAAAGAGAAAGACGCAGCGGTTCAAAGCCAAGAGTTTGAAAAAGCAGCTTCTCTTCGTGATAGTGAGCAGCGTGTTCGTGAAGAACTAGAGGCGATGAAAAAAGAGTGGAAAGAAAAGCAAGGACAAGAGAACTCCGAAGTTACGACAGAAGACATTGCTTTGGTTGTAGCTAGTTGGACAGGAATTCCTGTAAGTAAGCTAGCAGAAGAAGAAACCGAGCGTCTGTTGAAAATGGAAGAGATTCTTCACAACCGCGTTATTGGTCAAGAAGAGGCAGTAAAAGCGGTGTCCAAAGCGATCCGCCGAGCTCGTGCCGGGTTGAAAGATCCGAAGCGTCCGATTGGTTCCTTTATCTTCCTTGGACCAACTGGTGTAGGTAAAACGGAGCTTGCGAGAGCGGTAGCCGAGTCCTTGTTCGGTGATGAAGATTCCATCATCCGAATCGACATGTCCGAGTTCATGGAGAAACATACGACTTCTCGTCTCGTTGGTTCACCTCCAGGTTATGTCGGTCACGAAGAAGGCGGACAGTTAACTGAAAAAGTACGTCGTAAACCATACTCTGTCATTCTGTTGGATGAAATTGAAAAAGCACACCCTGAAGTATTCAACATTTTACTTCAAGTGTTAGAAGACGGGTTCTTGACTGACTCTAAAGGTCGTCGAGTAGACTTCCGTAATACAGCGATTATCATGACTTCAAACGTCGGTGCAAGCACGCTTCGTCAGTCCAAGAGCATGGGCTTTACTGCAGAGCGTGACGGTGAGAACTATAAAGACATGAAAGGCAAAGTCATGAGTGAGCTCAAGAAAGCCTTCCGTCCTGAGTTCTTGAACCGTATCGATGAAACAATTGTGTTCCACTCCTTAGAGAGAGTTCACATTAAAGAGATCGTGACGCTTATGGCAGATCAGCTTACGAAGCGCTTGAACGAGCAAGAAATCGGCTTCGAAATCTCCGAAGAAGCGAAGTTGAAAATTGCCGATGAAGGATACGACCCGGATTACGGAGCGCGACCACTCCGCCGAGCGCTTCAAAAACAAGTGGAAGACCGCTTGTCAGAAGAATTGCTCAGAGGTAACATTCACAAAGGCCAAAACGTAAAGCTGGATGTAAAAGATGGCGATTACGTTGTTGAAACTGTAGGAGCAGGAAGTAAGCAAAGTAAATAAACCTCCTGCAAAACCGGGGAAGTCTGTCTACAGACCTCCCCGGTTTTCCTATAGGTAAGACAACCAGTACTAGAAGGTAAGTACTAGGCTTTAAAATGTGGATGGCTCTTAGTCATCAGTAAACTTTTTCAGTTCCCTCAGTGCTTTGCCCGATTAGGCTCGCCTGCACCGCCGCGGAAAGGAAGCGGAGCCTTACACACTGAAGTAAGGGCGGGCTCGCTGTATTCAACGCTCCTTCCAAAAAACGTAATCATTACCTCCATGCACCCTTTACCTTGTCCAATGAAAAACGTGATAAAATAAAAGCAATACATATAGGATTAAAGGACGGGGAAATATATGGCAAAGCGAAAGACCAAATATGTCTGTCAAGAATGCGGATACGAGTCAACCAAGTGGATGGGGAAGTGCCCAGGGTGTCAAAGTTGGAACACCATGGTCGAAGAGTTCGAGGAAAAGCAAACCGCTGCTAATTCAAGAAGCTTTGTGACAAGTGCGAAAGGTGGCGTATCAAAGCCACAAGCGATAACCCAGGTGGAAAGAAAGCAGGAGCCGCGCATTAGTACGAACATGAAAGAGCTCAACCGAGTTCTTGGCGGTGGTATTGTACCAGGATCATTGGTGCTGGTCGGAGGAGACCCGGGAATCGGAAAATCCACGCTTCTTCTTCAGGTTTCTTCAGAGATGGCAAAGAAACAAGAGCGTGTCCTCTATATCTCTGGGGAGGAAAGTGTCAAACAAACGAAGCTTAGGGCAGATCGTCTCGGAATTGCAGAAGATCATTTGTTTGTTCTTGCCGAAACAGATGTGGAATACATTGAGAAAGTAATCGAAGAAATGAATCCGACCCTTGTGATCATCGATTCCATTCAAACGGTTTACCTAGATGGGGTCACGAGTGCACCGGGAAGTGTATCCCAAGTGAGGGAATGTACGGCGGCGTTTATGAAGATTGCAAAAACCCGCGGCATTGCCATCTTCCTTGTAGGTCACGTGACGAAACAGGGAGCCATTGCAGGCCCTCGTCTTCTTGAGCATATGGTTGACTCGGTTCTTTACTTTGAAGGAGAACGTCATCATACTTTTCGTATTTTGCGAGCTGTTAAAAACCGATTCGGATCTACAAATGAAATGGGTATCTTTGAAATGAAAGAAGAAGGGCTGACGGAAGTCTTGAATCCTTCGGAAATCTTTTTACAAGAGCGGACGGTAGGATCAGCGGGATCCACTGTTGTCCCATCCATGGAAGGAACGAGAACGGTCCTTGTTGAGATCCAGTCCCTTATATCCCCGACGAGCTTTGGAAACCCAAGGAGAATGGCCACAGGTCTTGACCATAACCGTATCTCTTTACTCATGGCAGTACTTGAAAAGCGGGTAGGGATGCTGTTACAAAACCACGATGCTTATGTAAAGGTGGCAGGTGGTGTAAGGCTTGACGAACCGGCAATCGACTTAGCTGTCACTGTAGCGATTGCATCGAGCTTTAGAGATGTACCGACGAGACCCGCCGATGTGGTTATTGGAGAGGTTGGCCTTACTGGAGAAGTTCGCCGGGTAGCAAGACTTGAGCAACGGGTTATTGAAGCCGCTAAGCTTGGTTTTGAGCGGGCAATCATTCCGAAGAAGAACCTCGGGGGCTGGACAATTCCTGATGGTATTGAAGTAATAGGTGTAAATACAGTAAACGAAGCGTTGGAAGAATGTTTAGGAGGTGCATCTTCAGATGGATCCACGTTCAAGCTATGATTCTAATTTCATAAGTAATGTGTTGCAGCTTGTTGCGCCGGGGACACCCCTTAGAGAGGGGATTGATAACGTCTTACGTGCGAAAACCGGCGGATTGATTGTCCTTGGATATAATAACGAGATGATGCATATTGTAGACGGAGGTTTCTTTATCAATTGTGAGTTCTCTCCGGCCTATTTATATGAGTTGGCTAAAATGGATGGAGCCATCATTTTAAGTGAAGACGGCAAACGCCTTCTATATGCAAACACCCAACTTGTCCCGAACAATGCCATCGACTCAACGGAAACGGGCATTCGTCACCGGACCGCCCAACGTGTCGCTCGTCAAACGGGCAACTTGGTCATCTCGATCTCTCAGCGTCGTAACGTCATTACTTTGTATCAAGGGGAATACCGTTATTCGTTAAAAGATATTGGCGTAATTTTAACAAAGGCAAACCAGGCCATTCAAACGTTGGAAAAATACAAAAGTGTGTTGGACCAAAGCGTTACAAATCTAGGCGCACTCGAATTTGAAGAGCTTGTTACCATACAAGAAGTCTCTCAGGTCATGCACCGAGTGGAGATGGTTCTTCGAATTAAAAGTGAAATTTTAAACTATGTGAATGAATTAGGGAACGAAGGACGTCTCATTTCCATGCAGTTGGAGGAGCTAGTATCCAATACGGAAAAAGAAGCGGTACTACTCATTAAGGACTATATGAAAGATCGAACGAGTGACCCTCTTCAAATTTTAAGACAGCTTAAGAAGCTGTCCAGTGATGAACTATTGGACGATCAGATTATTGTAAAGCTATTAGGGTATAGTAAAAGTCCAAATCTCTCGGAGTTTGCTGTTTGTCCTCGGGGCTTTAGGATTCTTCACAAGATTCCTAGGATTCCACCGCTTGTTGTCGAGAATTTGATTCAAAAGTTTGACGACCTTCCTCATATCATGAGAGCTTCCACGGAAGAACTTGATGAGGTAGAAGGGATCGGAGAAGCAAGGGCCCGCAAAATTAAAGAAGGACTGACAAGAATACAGGAACAGTTGTTTATTGACCGCCATATTTAGATCCTGTCAAACAAAATCGGACCTTGACGAATATCTGGGTTTAACGATATAATGTTTTGTTTTCCTTCGTTGACAATAAAAAAACCCTTTGATATTGTTAATTTATTGAATTTGTAGTATGTAAGTTTCTGTGATTTTTTTAGAATAATGTTTCAAATTCAGTGACTTGTCTATAATGATTAAAGGAGGTGAAGGCGATGCTAAGACGAGTTTTACAGTTATTTATCATCATTGTCGGTGGCGCGGTAGGATTTATATTTATACCTGATTTGTTGGAATTATTGAATGTTGGAAATGCCCAGTGGCTTGAAAGTCCGTATGTGGGTGCCTTGATAGGTGCACTTATATTATTTATAGCAACGTATTGGTTTACCGATGACCTTGTTGGCCTGATCAGGCTGGTAGAGGAATCATTAGTAAAAGCACCGGTCACCGATTTGTTGTTTGGTACGATGGGTTTGATTGTAGGTTTGATTGTTGCCTTCTTGATTGGTTTACCACTTGATGCGTTAGGAATACCTGTTCTAAGCACGTATCTGCCTCTTTTCGCAACATTTTTCCTAGGTTATCTCGGATTCCAAGTTGGATTTAAAAAGCGAGATGAACTTATGGGGCTAACGGCTATTTCAAGTCGATTAGGCTCAAGAGACGGGAAGAGAAAAGACGATGAAGATGAAAAGGTTCATAAAGGATCCATTAAAATCCTCGATACGAGTGTCATCATCGATGGACGAATCGCGGATATTTGTCAAACAGGCTTCTTGGATGGAACGTTAATTATTCCTGAGTTTGTTTTGGAAGAGCTCCAGCATATTGCCGACTCTTCAGACGTTCTTAAGCGCAACAGAGGAAGACGAGGGCTCGACATCTTGAACAAAATTCAAAAAGAACTTCCGATCAATGTAGAGATTTATGAAGGAGATTTTGAAGAAATTCAAGAAGTAGACTCTAAGCTTGTTAAGCTGGCAAAAGTCATTGATGGTTATGTAGTAACAAACGATTTTAACTTAAATAAAGTGTGCGATCTTCAAGGTGTTTCTGTCTTGAATATTAACGACTTGGCAAATGCAGTTAAACCGGTTGTTTTACCAGGTGAAGAAATGGCTGTTCAAGTGATTAAAGATGGGAAGGAACAAAACCAAGGAGTAGCTTATCTAGACGATGGTACAATGATTGTTGTTGAAGACGGACGTAATTATATTGGAAAGCAAATTGAAGTGATTGTCACAAGTGTTTTACAAACATCTGCCGGGCGTATGATTTTTGCTAAGCCCAAACTTATGGAAAAAGCACTGTAAGTCTTTGTATAGATGATGGGGGAAAAGGTATGAAGAAGTATACGGTCATTATCCCGGCGGCCGGTCAAGGAAAGCGGATGGCTGCAGGGCGTAATAAACAATTCCTCCTTCTCGATGATAAACCGCTCATTATTCATACGTTGTCTGTATTTGAACAAGATCCTCATTGCAAAGGAATTATTCTTGTTGTAAACAAACAAGAGATTGACGAGATGTCCGCTTTAGCCAAAAAGTACGGTATAAAAAAAGTGGAACAGGTCGTTTGTGGTGGTGAGGAAAGGCAGCACAGTGTTTTTGCCGGATTAAAGGCGACACGTTCGAACGATGAAGACATTGTTCTTATTCATGATGGTGCCAGACCGTTTATTAAACACAATCATATCCAAGAGCTCGTACAATCTGCCTTTGACTATGGAGCGGCGGTTATCGCCGTTCCTGTCAAAGATACAATGAAGCAGGTTGTACACCAACAGGTCACGAATACAGTAGACCGATCAAGCTTGTGGGCTATCCAAACGCCGCAGGCTTTTCGTCTTTCTGTTATTGTGCGTGCTCACGAGGCGGCTGAATATAAGGGGTTTTTAGGTACCGATGATGCTAGTTTAGTGGAATGGATGGACGAGCCTGTCCGCATCGTAGAAGGAGACTACCAAAATATCAAACTGACCACACCGGAAGACATGTGGTTTGCAAAAGCGATTATGGAAATGAGAAAGGAAGAAACCAATGCTTAGAATTGGACAAGGGTTTGATGTGCATCAACTAGTAGAAGGGCGACCGCTCATTATTGGGGGAATTGAGATTCCTTATGAAAAGGGACTACTCGGGCACTCGGACGCCGACGTGCTCTTACATACAATAGCCGACGCATGCCTTGGAGCCATTGCAGAAGGGGATATCGGCAAGCACTTTCCTGATACGGACCCGGAGTTTAAAGATGCCGATTCCAAGGAACTGTTAAAGCACGTGTGGGCGCTCGTAAAAGACAGAGGATATGAGCTCGGAAACGTGGATTGTACCATCATGGCACAAATGCCAAAGATGGCTCCACACATCGAGGCGATGCGTTGCCAAATTAGTGAGCTCTTGGAAGCAGACATGGCGCAAGTGAATGTAAAAGCCACAACCACAGAAAAGCTCGGATTCACAGGTAGAGGAGAAGGCATTGCAAGCCAAGCTGTCGTTCTTTTAACACAACGGTCATAGTACGGCTGGGACAGATGCTTAGCTTTCTTAACGAATGTAGGAAAAGCCATAACCACCTAAATCGAAAACGCTGTTTTAGTCCACAAGCTTTAGTGGTAAAATAATGAGCGGACAATAGAAGAAATGTTTGAACGCTTTAAATAAACGCTGTTTTCGAAAGAATTGTTGCTTTTATACAAGAAGAGTTGAAGCAGAAGAGCCCGTATGCTTCAACCAAAATTCTATTGATAAAGATAGTAATAAAAAATCAACAATTGATACGAATACAGCTTTAACAAAAGAATGGAAGGTGTCATACAATGAGTCAAGAAATTCGTGTGCGCTTTGCGCCGTCGCCTACTGGGCACTTGCATATTGGGGGAGCACGCTCCGCCCTATTTAATTACTTATTTGCACGTAACCAAAACGGCAAATTTATCGTAAGGATAGAAGACACAGACCAAGCTCGTAATGTGGATACAGCAACGGAGAAGCTGATGGAAAGCATGAGATGGCTAGGCATTGAATGGGATGAGAGCATTGATGTCGGAGGTCCTTATGGTCCTTACCAGTGTATGGAACGAATCGACATTTATAAAAAGTACCTTCAGCAGCTCCTTGACGAAGGAAAAGCCTACTACTGCTACATGACAGAAGAAGAGCTTGAGGCCGAGCGAGAAGCTCAACGTGCCAGAGGTGAGACGCCAAAGTACTCTGGACGAGATCGTGACCTCACAGAAGAGCAACGTGAAGCGTATGAAAAAGAAGGCAAGAAGCCGGTCGTTCGTTTTCGCGTTCCGGAAAACGACTCTGTGGTGATAGAAGATGCTATTCGAGGAAATGTAACATTTGAAAATGAAGGGATCGGCGACTTTGTTATTGCCCGTAAAGACGGTGTGCCAATGTACAACTTTGCGGTAGTTATCGATGATCACCTCATGAAGATCTCTCACGTGATTCGTGGAGAGGAGCACTTATCGAATGCCCCTCGCCAAGCGATGATTTTCCAAGCATTTGGATGGGAAGTGCCGACGTTTGCTCACGCCTCTCTTATTTTGAACGAAGACCGTCAAAAAATGAGTAAGCGTGATGAGTCAATCATTCAGTTTGTTGAACAATATCGTGATCTAGGTTACCTACCTGAGGCGATCGTGAATTTCTTAGCTCTTCTTGGCTGGTCTTCCGGTCGTGAAGAGGAAATCTTCTCAAAAGATGAATTGATTAAAGAATTCAACCTTGAGCGTGTCCATAAAGCGCCTGCGGTGTTTGATACTGACAAACTGGCATGGATGAATAATCAATACATGAAAGAAGCGGATCTTGATCGTGTAGTTGAGCTTAGCTTGCCACATCTCGTAAAAGCAGGGAAACTTCCTGAAGAGATGACGGAAGAAGAGCAAGAGTGGGCGAAAAGACTGATTGCCCTTTATCAAGAGCAAATGAGCTTCGGAGCAGAAATCGTCGAGCTTACTGATTTGTTCTTCAAGGATGAAATCGAGTATAATGAAGAAGCGAAAGCTGTATTAGCTGAAGAACAGGTACCTGAAGTCATGGCGGCATTTAAAGAAGAAGTGCTCGCACTAGAAGATTTCGAGCCTGCTACGATTAAAAAAGCAATCAAGTCCGTTCAAAAGGCTACAGGACATAAAGGCAAGAAGTTGTTTATGCCAATTCGTGTAGCGACAACCGGACAGATGCATGGTCGCGATCTTCCGGATACGATTTCTCTTCTCGGTAAAGACGTGATTGTTACTCGTTTAAATAGCGTATTAAATGGATAAATAAAAGTATTGAAGAGGAAAAGTAAAAGGTAAAGTCTTTTCTCCAGAGAGAGCTGCCCTGGCTGAAAGCGGCTTAAAAGACTAGCCTTTGAACATGCCCCTCTGAGCCCCTTATTGAACCCACGTGCAGTAGGTAAGGGCGGCACCCACCGTTACCCGGGTCAAGCGGAGCTAATGATTAGCTCAAGCAGAGTGGAACCGCGCATAAGAAGCGTCTCTGAGTCATCTAATGACCCAGGGGCGCTTTTTCTTTTCCCAACATCGCGGTGCCCGCTACGAATGAAGCATTCGAAAAAAATATGACTCTTAGTCAGTAGGACTTTTACTTTTTTGGAGTGCCGTGTCCATTTTGTATGCGTAGCTGAGCGCCAGCAGCGACACTCCTGCGGCAGTGACGAGCGTTTGCATCGTGAGTTTTCTACGAGTTGCTTCGACGCAGATTACTACGAAGCATGACTTGCAGAGGAAGAAGCAGGAGGTTCTACTGGCCTCGCCGGCACCGCCGCGGAAAGGGAGCGGATGGCGTGAGGCGGAGCCTATACACTGAAACAAGGGTATATTCATATTCGCAAATAAACCTTCACAAGGAAAAAGGAGGCTTGACCGTTGTTTAAAACATTTAAAAACGACATTGATGTCGTCATGGACCAAGACCCCGCAGCTCGGAACCGACTTGAAGTGATTTTTAATTATTCCGGGGTCCATGCGATTTGGAGTCACCGACTTGCCCACGGACTTTGGAAAAGAAGATTTTACTTTTTGGCTCGCTTTCTTTCTCAAGTCAGCCGCTTTTTTACAGGCATTGAAATTCACCCAGGAGCGAAAATCGGTCAACGTCTCTTCATCGATCACGGCATGGGCGTCGTTATCGGGGAAACGTGTGAGATTGGTGACAACTGCACCATCTATCAAGGTGTGACGCTTGGAGGAACAGGGAAAGAAAAAGGCAAACGCCATCCGACGTTGGAAGATAATGTTCTCATTGCAACGGGAGCGAAAGTCTTAGGCTCCATGAGGATCGGAGAGAACTCCCGAATCGGTGCCGGTTCTGTCGTACTAAAAGAAGTCCCACCGAACTCGACTGTTGTGGGAATTCCCGGAAAAGTCGTCATTCAAGACGGAGTGAAAGTCGGTCATGACTTGGATCATATCAATTTGCCCGACCCCGTTTCTGATAAGTTCAGGGAGTTAGAAGAAGAAATGGCTAAACTAAAAGAAGAAATTGCAGAGCTAAAAAAGCAGGACCAATCAAGCTTAAAAGGAGGCGTCTCTCATGACCATTAAGCTATACAACACACTTACGAGACAAAAAGAAACATTCGAACCAATTGAAGAGGGCAAGGTAAAGATGTATGTGTGCGGACCGACTGTCTACAACTACATTCATATCGGTAATGCAAGACCTGCTGTTGTTTTTGATATGGTACGTCGTTTCTTTGAATACCGTGGATTTGATGTGAAATATGTATCGAACTTTACAGACGTAGACGATAAAATCATTAAAGCGGCAGAAGAGATGGGCGAGGACGTAACCGCTGTTGCAGAGAAGTTCATCCAAGCCTATCACGAAGATACAGGCGCCCTTGGTGTGAAAAAGGCAGATGAGCATCCACGGGTAATGGATACGATGCCTGAAATTATCGAGTTTGTGGAAAAACTTGAAGAGAAGGGTTACGCTTATGAGTCCGGTGGAGACGTGTACTTTAGAACCCGCAAGTTCAAAGGATACGGGAAGCTCTCTCACCAGTCTGTAGATGATCTTCAACTTGGAGCCCGTATCGAAGTGGGAGAAAAGAAGGAAGATCCACTTGATTTTGTACTATGGAAAAGTGCGAAGCCGGGAGAAATCTCTTGGGATAGCAAGTGGGGTAAAGGACGTCCAGGCTGGCATATTGAATGCTCCGCCATGGTAAAAAAATACCTTGGTGACACGATTGATATCCATGCAGGGGGTCAAGACCTTTCTTTTCCTCACCATGAAAATGAAATTGCCCAATCAGAAGCACTAAACGAGAAGAAGATGGCAAACTATTGGATTCATAATGGCTACATCAATATCGATAACGAAAAAATGTCCAAATCCCTTGGGAACTTTATTCTTGTGCATGACATTATTAAAAAATTCGATCCTGAAGTGGTTCGCTTTTTCATTGTTAACAATCATTACCGGAGCCCAATCAACTTTAGTGATTCCCAGCTTGCAAGCGCAAAAAGTAGCTTAGACCGAATTAAAACCACGTACCAAAACGTGGAGTATCGTTTATCTGAAACGGCAGATCTCGGTGAAGACCAAGAGAAGTGGACAAAAGAGGTAGATGCTCATCACGATGAGTTCAACCGTGAAATGGAAGATGACTTTAACAGTGCCAATGCTGTAGCGGCTATGTTCAATCTTGTAAAGACAGCGAACCTTTATCTTCGTGAAAAGCATACAAGTGAGGTTGTTCTAAGTCACATCCTGAAAACGTTAGAGAAGATGGCCTACGTGATCGGGGTAGTGTTGAAGGAAACGGCTGAGATGGTGGATGAAGAGATCGATGCTTTGATCCAAGAGCGTATCGACGCAAGGAAGAATCGCGACTTTGCACGAGCGGACGAGATTCGAGATGACCTAAAAGAAAAAGGGATTATTCTAGAGGATACAGCCCAAGGCACCCGTTGGAAGAGGGTGTAATGATTGAAGCTCAATAAAGACGTGAAGGAAGTTGACCAATTAAACGGTCTTACCCTTGCTTATATGGGAGATGGGGTGATGGAGATGTACGTCCGCTATCGCCTCATCGCTTCCGGGCAAGTAAAACCAAACCAACTCCACCGAGAGGCAACGAAGTATGTCTCGGCTAAAGCTCAGGCCAAGGTCATCACGAAGCTCCTTGATGGCGATACGCTATCGGAAAAAGAACGGTCGATTGCTTTGAGAGGGCGAAACGCAAAATCAGCGACTGTTCCAAAAAACACAGATGTCTCAACGTATCGATACAGCACTGGGTTTGAAGCGCTGTGTGGTTATTTGTATTTAAAAGAAGATCATGAACGTCTGGATGCGCTCATGACGTCTGCATTTGACATTCTTGACGAAAGAGAAGAAGGGAGGTAACGAAATGTCTGAAAAACACGATATGATAGCAGGGAAAAATCCTGTAATTGAAGCTTTGAAATCACCAAGACCCATTCATAAAATATGGGTCGCTGAAGGTTCCCAAAAAGGACAAATGGGGAAGGTGCTCGACCTTGCCAAGTCAAGAAAAGTAAATGTGCAATTCGTTCCGAAAAAGAAAATCGATCAAATGGTTGATACGGCTCAACACCAAGGGGTCATTGCCCAAGTAGCAGCATATGAATATCAAGAAATTGATGATTTGTTCCAAGCCGCTGAAAAGAGTGGACAGCCGCCGTTTTTCCTTCTCCTAGATGAATTGGAAGACCCTCATAACTTAGGGTCGATTTTGAGAACGGCTGATGCAGTAGGGGCTCATGGTGTCATTGTTCCAAAACGACGATCTGTAGGCTTGACGGCCACAGTGGCCAAGGCGTCTACTGGTGCGATTGAGCATATTCCTGTTGCGAGGGTGACGAACTTGTCCCGAACGATGGATGAGTTAAAGGATCGAGGCCTTTGGTTTGTCGGAACGGATGCGAGTGGGAAAGAAGACTACCGTGAAACAGATTTTGATATGCCGGTAGGGTTAGTGATCGGAAGTGAAGGGAAAGGGCTTAGCCGCCTTGTAAAAGAAAAATGTGATTTCTTAGTGCAGATTCCAATGGTCGGACATGTGACATCATTGAATGCTTCCGTTGCTGCAGCGTTGCTCATGTACGAAGTATACCGTAGGCGCAACCCAAAAGGACAAGCCTAACATGAGGCGCTTCTTGCTTGTTGATGGGTACAACATCATTGGGGACTGGCCGGAGCTACGAGACATGCAAAAACACGACCTGGAAGATGCCAGGGATATCTTAATAGAAAAAATGGCCGAATACCAAGGGTACACGGGAACGAAAGTGATCATTGTTTTTGATGCACACATGGTACCGGGGCTCGGGAAGAAATATACTAACTATCGACTCGAGATTGTATACACTAAAGAAAAAGAAACAGCCGATGAGCGGATCGAAAAGCTCGTAAGATCCCTCAAACGTGTAGACACGGAAATTTCTGTAGCGACGTCGGATTTCGTTGAGCAGCGGGTGATTTTTGCCAGTGGTGCTCTTAGAAAATCGGCCAGGGAATTGCGAACGGAAGTAGAGGCGATTGAAAAAGGGATTGCGAAAGAGGTATTAAGCGTAAAGAAGAAAACAGCCAGGTCGAAGCTACCTATTACGGACGAGATGGCTGAAATTTTCGAAAAATGGCGTCGAGGTGAGCAATGAGCACCTTGACGCCATTTGTTTTTGTTTAGTATAATGTTTCTATATTTAGACAATTCAATCTGTTTAAAAAGGTTAAGTGTGTTTGTTCTGAAGGAAGCTTGTGCGAAAGGCATATATGACCAAAAACAAGAGGTCGTAGCCAAAGCTCACTTAGGTGTGGCATATAATAATGCCATAACATCTCCTGAAAAAGGACAACCACTTAAAAAAACTTATGCGCTTACATCAAGATGGGTCGGTGCAATCAACGCCCCTTTTTAATGCAGAAAAACAGGGTCGGAGGGATCGCGGTGGCTTTAGACCTCATGGAAGCTGGACGGAATGTCAAGTTTGAAGGATTGGACGATGAAACCCTAGTGGAGTATGTCCGAGAAGGCGACAGCTCGGCACTCGAGTATTTGATTAATAAATACAAGAACTTTGTACGGGCGAAAGCGAGATCATACTTCCTGATTGGGGCAGATCACGAAGACATTGTCCAAGAAGGGATGATTGGTCTTTACAAGTCCATACGAGACTTTAAAGGAGACAAGCTTTCTTCTTTTAAGGCCTTTGCCGAGCTTTGCATTACGCGCCAGATCATCACAGCGATTAAAACAGCTACGCGGCAGAAACACATACCTCTCAATTCTTATGTATCCTTGGACAAGCCGTTATACGACGAGGAGTCGGACAGGACGTTATTGGATGTTATTTGTGGCTCAAGGGTAAGTGACCCTGAAGAACTATTAATCAATCAAGAAGAATTTGATGACATCGAGTTGAAGATGACAGAGATTTTAAGCGAACTCGAACGTCAAGTGCTCATGCTTTATTTGGATGGACGCAGCTATCAGGAGATTTCGGCAGATCTTAACAGACACGTGAAATCGATTGACAACGCACTTCAACGTGTAAAAAGGAAGCTCGAGCGATATGTAGAAATAAAAGGTGTTAAGTTATAAGAACTGGTTTTCGTTTGGATTGTTGCTTTTGTACAAGAATATGAGTATGCCTTTTAGTTATTAAACTCATTTATGTGATGTGCCGTGTCCATGTGTTTTGCGTAGCTGAACGCTAGCGGGGACACTCCTGCGGCCGTGGAGCCAGGAGAGACCCCGCAAGGGCTTTGCCCGAGGAGGCTCGCCGGCACCGCCGCGGAAAGGGAGCGGATAGCGTGAAACGGAGCCTTGCAAACTGGTGCGTAGGTATACTCTAAAAAGCAACACTTTATATGAAAACAGCCTATAAGAAAAGGGTGACTTACTAGGGTAGAAATCCTATCTTGGTGAGTCACCCTTTAAAGCAAGATCAGAGTTGCTTCGCCTGTTGGTACGACCGCCTACGCTAATTAACAAGTAATTAGCACCGCATCCGAGTAAAGGACGCGTAGACTTCAACCAAGAAGTTAGCCATTTATAAAGAGTTTAGTAGGGAAGCAACTCGACTTACAAGAAGCAAAAAAACAACAAAAAAGACCTCATGTTGTGTAGTGAACTTTCTCATCCTCTTGTTATGAAATAAAGGAAAAGCGGCGAGACTGTGAGGGAAGGGACGTTGACATCCCTTCTTTTATTATGATAAATTTGTAAGGTATGTACATCTGTGCACATAGGTTTTTGCACACGTAAGGAGTATACTATGTCAACTAAAGTCGTTCTCGCATGTTCGGAATGTAAATGCCGAAACTATTCAACCACTAAAACGCAAAGCAGCCAAGCGGAGCGTTTGCAAAAGAAGAAGTACTGTAACACTTGCGCAAAGCATACAACCCATGTGGAGACGAAGTAATTGCATATAAGTATAGATGAAGGTTGGAGGTGGCTTGTATGGCAGAAACAACATCAACAGCAAAGAAACCAGTGAAGTTCCTAAAAGAAGTCTCGACGGAAATGAAGCGAGTAACGTGGCCTACACGTAAGGAACTTGTGCGTTACACGGGAGTCGTTATTGCAACAGTAGCATTTATCGCAGTATTCTTCGCAATTATCGACACGGGTATTTCTGAATTGATTCGTATGATTCTTAATTAGTAACATCGGTTTTTAGCTGCTTTTAGAGGAGGGAAGGACATTACGTCCTGATCGTCATGGAGAAAAATTGGTTTGTTGTCCACACATATTCAGGTTATGAGAACAAAGTAAAAACGAACCTTGAAAAGCGTGTGGAGTCTATGGACATGACTGACAAGATCTTCCGCGTACTCGTTCCTGTAGAGGAAGAGACAGAAGTGAAGAATGGAAAGAGCAAGCAAGTAACAAAAAAAGTCTTTCCGGGTTATGTTATCGTTGAAATGGTAATGACAGATGACTCTTGGTACGTTGTTCGTAACACACCGGGAGTAACAGGATTTGTCGGGTCTGCAGGTGCGGGATCTAAACCTACACCGCTTCTTCCTGAAGAAGTAGACGCGATCTTACGTCAAATGGGCGTTGAAGAGCCTAAAGCGGCAGTGGACTTTGAAATCAAAGAACCTGTTAAGGTGAAAGAGGGTCCATTTGCTAACTTCATCGGGACGATTGAAGATATTCACGTGGAGAAGCGTAAGCTTAAAGTACACGTAAATATGTTTGGTCGAGAGACACCTGTTGAGCTCGAATTTACTCAAGTTGAGAAGATTTAATCGTCTGCCAATAAATAGAATTTTAAATTCGACTTGATATTCATTTTTATAAGTGATAAAATTTGAATGTTGTTAATGACGTGAACATCATGTTCACGTTTTTTCCTGCAAACATGCAGGCATATGAGTGGGAGGGCAAATGCCCGGTATACCACATCACGGACTTAAGGAGGTGTGTCGCGTGGCTAAAAAGGTCATTAAAGTTGTAAAACTTCAAATCCCAGCTGGTAAAGCAAACCCAGCACCACCTGTTGGTCCAGCACTTGGTCAAGCAGGCGTGAACATCATGGGATTCTGTAAAGAATTTAACGCTCGTACACAGGAACAAGCGGGCTTAATCATTCCAGTTGAAATCACGGTATTTGAAGACCGTTCATTTACATTTATCACTAAAACTCCACCGGCTGCAGTATTGTTGAAGAAAGCAGCAGGAATTGAAACGGCTTCTGGTGAGCCGAACAAGACTAAGGTGGCAACGTTAAGTCGTGATAAAGTTCGTGAAATCGCGGAAACGAAAATGCCTGATCTAAACGCAGCTGATGTTGAAGCAGCAA
The DNA here is from genome assembly GCF_000429705.1 of Alteribacter aurantiacus DSM 18675. GTDB lineage: Bacteria > Bacillota > Bacilli > Bacillales > Salisediminibacteriaceae > Alteribacter > Alteribacter aurantiacus. Next base: position 145,028 of record NZ_AUCJ01000011.1, on the reverse strand, counting down.
TGCGTATGGTTGAAGGTACTGCCCGTAGCATGGGGATCGTTATCGAAGGTTAATTAAACCCATGAAGTGTAAGTGAGGTTGCGATGCGGGGATGATTTTCTCCCGCCTGGAATGCATTGGGTGAACAAGCCCATTACACTCCGGGCTCGCAACCTTTATTAGTGGGAGGTCTAACCGCTAAAACCACAATCAAGGAGGAAATAACATGGCTAAGAAAGGCAAAAAGTTCGAAGATGCTTTGAAGCTCGTTGATCGCGAAAAAGCGTACGACGCGCAAGAAGCAATCGAGTTAGTAAAGAAAACGGCAACAGCTAACTTTGACGAAACTGTTGAATTAGCTGCGCGCCTTGGCGTAGATCCAAAGAAAGCAGATCAGCAAATTCGTGGAGCAGTCGTACTTCCAAACGGAACAGGTAAAACACAACGTGTACTTGTTTTCGCTAAAGGCGACAAAGCGAAAGAAGCAGAAGCTGCTGGAGCAGACCACGTAGGTGAAGAGGAACTCATCAACAAAATCAACCAAGGTTGGTTCGACTTTGATGTTGTAGTTGCTACACCTGACATGATGGCTCAAGTTGGTAAACTAGGTCGAGTGCTTGGACCAAAAGGTCTAATGCCAAACCCTAAAACTGGCACAGTAACTTTCGATGTAGAAAAAGCTGTGAACGAAATTAAAGCTGGTAAAGTGGAATACCGTGTTGATAAATCCGGTAACATTCACGTACCAATCGGAAAAGTATCATTTGATACTGAGAAGTTGCAAGAGAACTTCCAAACAATGATTGATACATTGTTAAAAGCGAAGCCTGCAGCTGCTAAAGGAACTTACATGCGCAATGTTTCCGTTGCTTCTACAATGGGACCTGGCGTTAAGGTAAATTCTTCCGCATATAAACTTTAATCAAGGTATTGACTTCTCGTTTTGAGGAGGATATACTGTTCAATAGTGATTTTCATAAACACTCATACCGTAGACAGCAGGAGCGACATGTCGCTTAATATCCTGCCTAGGTGAAATCATGATCAGATCCCTGTTTATACAGGTTTTCGATACGTGTGCCTCCATGTCTACGACGTGGAGGCATTTTTATTTCTCCGGTATGAACCATTCATTCTATAGGAGGTGTCAGAACAGGATGAGCAAAATTATTGAGAAAAAACAAGCGGTTGTTCAGGAAATTGCTGCGAAACTTAAGGAAAGCCAATCAACAATTGTTGTTGACTATCGCGGACTTGACGTTTCAGAAGTAACTGAACTTCGTAAGCAACTACGTGAAGCAAACGTAGACTTCAAAGTTTACAAAAACTCAATGACTCGTCGTGCGACTGCTGAAGCTGGTCTAAGTGAATTGGACGAGCAACTAGTAGGACCGACTGCTATTGCATTTAGTAACGACGATGTTATCGCTCCTGCGAGAATTCTTAACAAATTCGCGAAGGATCACGATGCATTGGAACTAAAAGCTGGTGTCATTGAAGGGCGCGTTGCATCTCTCGAAGAAGTTAAAGCACTTGCGGAACTACCATCCCGCGAAGGTTTGCTTGGAATGCTTCTCAGCGTTATGCAAGCTCCAATCAGAAACTTTGCATTGGCTACAAAAGCTGTTGCAGAACAAAAGGAAGAACAAGGCGCGTAACATTTACATGCCTGAAATCGGCTTGACCATAAACTAGAAACTTATAATAAATAGGAGGAAAGACAAATGACTAAAGAGCAAATTATTGATGCAATTAAAGAAATGTCTGTACTAGAACTAAACGATCTTGTTAAAGCGATCGAGGAAGAATTCGGAGTAGAAGCTGCTGCACCTGTAGCTGTAGCTGGTGGCGGAGCTGGAGAAGCTGCTGAAGAACAAACTGAATTCGACGTAGTACTTGAGTCTGCTGGAAGCTCAAAAATCGGCGTAATCAAAGTGGTTCGTGAAATCACTGGCCTAGGTCTTAAAGATGCGAAAGCTCTTGTAGACGGCGCTCCTGCACCAATCAAAGAAGGCGTTTCTAAAGACGAAGCTGAAGAAATGAAAGCTAAGCTTGAAGACGCTGGAGCTTCTGTAGAAGTTAAATAATGAACGCTCTAAAAACTCGCTTTGGTTCATCCAAGGCGAGTTTTTTTACACGATAAAAGGTAGTCTCTTGTTCTAGTGAGTAAAGGAACTACCGACACTTTCAATCATGGCAGGTGGAAACGATGAGTCACTATTATTCTGATAAGCCAGATGTTGCGAGTCAACCTGAAAAAGTAGCAGTCCATGTGCGAGAACACAAGCTGACCTTTTTGTCTGACAGAGGCGTCTTTTCAAAAGGGGGCTTGGATTTTGGAACTCGTGTGCTACTTGAGGCCTTTACGATTCCTGAAATAGATGGACCGATTGGGGACATTGGCTGCGGATGGGGACCAATTGGAATTACTTTGGCTAAAGAAATGCCCGAACGTACCTTTGTGATGGTCGACATCAATGAGCGTGCGATTAAGCTCGCGAAGGAAAATGCCTCAAATAACCAAGTGAGTAATGTAGAAATTAAAGAGAGCATGCTCTTTTCCGAGATCAAAGACCGAGAGTTCGCGGCGATATTAACGAACCCTCCCATTCGCGCTGGAAAAGAAACCGTATACCAACTTCTTGAAGAAGCATATGTTCAATTAAAAACAGGCGGCGAGTTGTGGGTGGTCATTCAGAAAAAACAGGGTGCACCGTCTGCGAAGAAAAAGCTTGAAGAGCTTTTCGGTGTTGGTGAAGTGGACGTGCCTCTAAAAGAAAAAGGGTACTTTATTCTGCGCGCCAAAAAACATTGACTCTGTTTTTCGGTTGTGTTAATGTTATTTAATGCGTATGTAAATGAAAATAGGGTCAATGCGTTTAAATATAGGATCCGTGAATAAAAAGGGTAATTTTGGACAAACTAGTAACGTCTTTTATGCTTTTGTGATAAAAGACTTTGAAAATACCCTTTTTTGGTTTTTTCACCTTTTATCAAAGGTAACAATCACGAACCTGTAGATTGACCTATTTTATGTTTAATGGGGATCAAACGTATGCCCATTAGCTCATAGATAGGAAAGCATTTTCATGTCTATGTTTAGCTTAAGCGTCATGATGGCGAGGATAGTAGTATTGTTTATTTTGCTGCGTCTGTTGCTAATTGGATTGACGTTTGCGCTTTTCTTAATAAAAACGTTAGGTTTGAGGGGTGAATCAGTTGACAGGTCAACAAGTTCAGTATGGACGTCACCGCCAGAGAAGAAGCTATGCGCGAATCAACGAAGTTTTGGAGCTTCCAAACTTAATCGAGATTCAAACGGCTTCTTATCAATGGTTTCTTGATGAGGGTATTCGCGAGATGTTTTCAGACATCTCCCCGATCGAAGACTTCACAGGTAATTTGGTTTTAGAGTTTATTGATTATAGCTTAGGAGAGCCAAAGTACTCTGTCGAAGATTCAAAAGAGAGGGATGTTACTTATTCTGCACCTCTTCGTGTCAAGGTCCGCTTGATCAACAAAGAGACAGGAGAAGTAAAAGAGCAGGAAGTATTTATGGGAGATTTCCCACTTATGACCGAAACAGGGACATTCGTTATTAACGGTGCAGAGCGTGTTATCGTGTCTCAGCTCGTTCGTTCTCCAAGTGTCTATTTCAACGACAAAATTGACAAAAACGGTAAGAAAGGCTTCGGAGCTACTGTGATTCCAAACCGCGGTGCTTGGTTGGAGCTTGAAACCGATGCTAAAGATGTCGTTTATGTGCGTATTGACCGTACACGAAAAATCCCGGTTACGGTATTACTCCGTGCTCTCGGGTTTGGAACTGATCAAGAGATCATTGACTTACTGGGAGAAGATGAATACTTACGTAACTCACTTGACAAAGACAACACGGACAGCTCAGAGAAAGCGCTACTTGAAATCTATGAGCGCCTTCGCCCAGGAGAGCCACCAACTGTTGATAATGCCAAGAGTCTCTTAGAGTCTCGTTTCTTTGATCCGAAGCGCTATGACTTGGCTAATGTTGGTCGCTACAAAATGAATAAGAAACTTCATATTAAGGAACGCCTTTTCAACCAGCGCTTAGCTGAAACGCTCGTTGATCCGGATACAGGCGAAGTACTTGCAGAAGAAGGGGTTATGATTGATCGCCGTCTTCTTGATCGTCTGATTCCTTACTTGGAGAATAACGTTGGTTTCCGTCATTACACTCTAAATGGTGGTGTAGTGGAAGAGGAAGAAGTAGAGCTTCAATCTGTTCTTATTCATCCTCAAAACGGTAAAGAAGACGCTCAGCCGATCCGTGTGATCAGCAATGGCGTGGTGGACCGCAGTGTGAAGAACATCACACCTGCAGACATCATTTCTTCCATCAACTACTTCTTTAACCTATTACATGGCGTCGGCAACACCGATGACATTGACCACTTGGGTAACCGTCGTCTTCGTTCTGTAGGTGAGTTGCTTCAGAACCAATTCCGTATCGGGCTATCCCGTATGGAACGTGTTGTTCGAGAGCGTATGTCGATCCAAGATGCGAATATGATTACGCCACAGGCATTAATCAACATTCGTCCGGTTATTGCATCCATTAAAGAGTTCTTCGGTAGCTCTCAGCTATCTCAGTTTATGGACCAGACAAACCCGCTTGCAGAACTTACACATAAGCGTCGTCTGTCTGCATTAGGACCTGGTGGTCTGACTCGTGAGCGTGCCGGCTTTGAAGTACGAGACGTTCACTACTCTCACTATGGTCGTATGTGTCCAATCGAAACACCTGAGGGTCCAAACATTGGACTAATCAACTCTCTTTCCAGCTTTGCGAAAGTAAATGAGTTCGGCTTTATGGAAACACCTTATCGTAAGGTTGACCATGAACGCGGTGGCGTATCCGAACAAATTGACTATTTGACAGCTGACGAAGAGGATAACTATGTAGTGGCCCAGGCTAACGCGAAGCTTGACGAGACTGGATTGTTCGTCGATGACAACATCATTTGTCGTTTCCGTGGTGAGAACATCGTTGTACCTAAAGACCGCGTGGATTACATGGACGTATCGCCAAAGCAGGTAGTATCTGCCGCGACCGCGTGTATCCCGTTCTTGGAAAACGATGACTCCAACCGTGCCCTAATGGGAGCGAACATGCAACGTCAGGCTGTACCGCTTCTTAACCCTGAGTCTCCACTTGTGGGAACAGGTATGGAGTATGTGTCTGCTAGAGACTCTGGTGCTGCTGTTATCTCGAAAGCAAAAGGCCGCGTTGAACGCGTGTCCGGTAACTATATTCAAGTTCGCCGTCTTGAAGAAGTGGACGGAAAAGAAATTGAAGGGAATGCCATTCGCTATAACCTTCAAAAATTCATCCGATCCAACCAGGGAACTTGCTACAACCAACGTCCGATCGTAAGTGAAGGGGACATCGTAACACCAGGTGAGATCCTTGCTGATGGACCATCAATGGAAAAAGGTGAAATGGCACTAGGTCGTAACGTCGTAGTCGGATTTATGACATGGGACGGTTACAACTATGAGGATGCCATCATCTTGAGTGAACGTCTTGTAAAAGACGATGTTTACACGTCCATTCACATTGAAGAATATGAGTCTGAAGCTCGTGACACGAAGCTTGGACCTGAAGAAATTACACGTGACATTCCTAACGTCGGTGAAGATGCTCTTCGCAACCTTGACGACCGTGGGATTATCCGCGTCGGTGCGGAAGTAAAAGACGGAGATATCCTTGTTGGTAAAGTAACGCCTAAAGGTGTAACAGAACTAACAGCGGAAGAACGCCTTCTACATGCGATCTTTGGTGAAAAAGCTCGAGAAGTGCGTGATACGTCACTCAGAGCGCCTCATGGCGGAGACGGAATCGTTCTTGACGTGAAAATCTTCAACCGTGAAGACGGGGACGAACTACCACCAGGCGTGAATCAGCTTGTGCGCGTATACCTCGTGCAAAAGCGTAAAATTCACGAAGGTGACAAAATGGCCGGTCGTCATGGTAACAAGGGTGTTATCTCGAAGATCCTTCCGGAAGAAGATATGCCTTATCTTCCAGATGGAACACCGATCGATATTATGTTAAACCCACTTGGGGTACCATCTCGTATGAACATCGGACAGGTACTTGAAATGCATATGGGTATGGCTGCAAAAGCCCTCGGTATCCACATTGCGTCTCCTGTATTTGACGGTGCTCGTGAGGAAGATGTATGGGCTACAATCGCCGAAGCTGGCATGGCTGAAGACGCGAAGACAGTCCTTTATGATGGAAGAACAGGGGAAGCATTTGATAACCGTGTATCTGTTGGTGTAATGTACATGATCAAACTAGCACACATGGTTGATGACAAGCTTCACGCTCGTTCTACAGGACCATACTCACTCGTTACGCAACAACCACTTGGTGGTAAAGCCCAGTTTGGTGGACAGCGTTTTGGTGAGATGGAGGTATGGGCACTTGAAGCATACGGTGCTGCTTATACACTTCAGGAAATCCTGACGGTGAAATCCGATGACGTCGTCGGGCGTGTGAAAACGTACGAAGCGATCGTTAAAGGAGAAAACGTACCAGAACCAGGTGTACCTGAATCCTTTAAAGTTCTTATCAAAGAGCTTCAAAGTCTTGGTATGGACGTGAAGATGCTCTCCAGTAATGAAGAAGAGATTGAACTGCTGGAGCTAGATGACGAAGAAGATCAGAACAACGACAAGTTGAATCTAAACTTAGAGTCCACTGAATCGAACAGTTAATGGCAGATCTTGAAAGTCGAAAGGGAGGTTGGCCCCTTGATAGATGTTAATAACTTTGAGTATATGAAAATCGGCTTGGCTTCTCCGGATAAAATCCGCTCTTGGTCAAGAGGAGAAGTTAAAAAGCCTGAAACAATTAACTATAGAACGCTAAAGCCTGAAAAAGACGGCTTGTTCTGTGAACGCATTTTCGGTCCAACAAAAGACTGGGAATGTCACTGTGGGAAATACAAGCGTGTCCGTTATAAAGGTGTCGTTTGTGACCGCTGTGGTGTTGAAGTGACTCGTGCGAAAGTACGTCGTGAGAGAATGGGGCACATCGAGCTTGCTGCCCCTGTCTCCCACATCTGGTACTTCAAAGGGATCCCAAGCAGAATGGGGCTTGTCCTTGACATGTCCCCACGTTCTCTTGAAGAAGTTATCTACTTCGCTTCTTATGTAGTAACGGAAACAGGAGATACACCACTTGAATTAAAACAATTGCTTTCTGAGAGAGAGTACCGTACGTATCGAGAAAAATACGGACGTTCTTTCACGGCCCAAATGGGTGCAGAAGCGATTCGCAAACTTCTTCAAGACATTGATCTTGATAAAGAAGTAAATATGCTGAAAGAAGAATTGCTTACAGCTCAAGGTCAAAGACGTACACGTGCGATCAAGCGCCTTGAAGTTCTTGAAGCATTCCGTAATTCAGGCAACAACCCAGATTGGATGATCTTAGACGTTCTTCCTGTCATTCCACCGGAATTACGTCCGATGGTTCAGTTGGACGGTGGTCGTTTCGCGACTTCCGATTTGAACGACCTTTATCGCCGGGTAATTAACCGTAACAACCGATTGAAGCGACTCCTCGATCTTGGTGCACCAAGCATTATCGTACAAAACGAGAAGCGTATGCTTCAAGAAGCTGTCGATGCTTTGATTGATAACGGACGTCGTGGTCGTCCAGTAACCGGACCGGGTAACCGTCCGTTAAAATCTCTTTCTCACATGCTTAAAGGGAAGCAAGGTCGTTTCCGTCAGAACCTTCTTGGTAAACGAGTTGACTACTCCGGTCGTTCTGTAATCGTAGTAGGTCCACACTTAAAGATGTACCAATGTGGTCTGCCAAAAGAAATGGCACTTGAACTATTTAAGCCGTTCGTTATGAAAGAGCTTGTGAGTAAGGGACTTGCTCACAACATTAAGAGCGCTAAGCGTAAAGTTGAGCGTGTTCAACCTGAAGTATGGGATGTATTAGAGCAAGTAATTAGGGAGCACCCGGTGCTTCTTAACCGAGCACCTACCCTTCACAGACTTGGAATTCAGGCGTTTGAACCAACACTTGTTGAAGGTCGTGCTATTAAGCTTCACCCACTTGTGTGTACAGCTTATAACGCCGACTTTGACGGGGACCAAATGGCCGTTCACGTTCCACTTTCTGCAGAAGCACAAGCCGAGTCTCGTCTTCTCATGCTTGCAGCTCAAAACATCTTGAACCCTAAAGATGGTAAACCGGTTGTTACGCCGTCCCAGGATATGGTACTTGGTAACTACTACCTTACACTTGAGCGAAAAGATGCAGTCGGAGAAGGTAATGTGTACTATGGTCCGAACGAAGTGCTTACAGCATATCAAAACGGATACGCACACCTTCACACTCGAATTGCTGTACCGGTAGATTCTCTAGGTGATAAACCGTTTAAGGATCACCAAAAAGGAAAGCTGATTCTAACTTCAGTTGGTAAGGTTATCTTTAACGAAATCCTGCCTCCTGAATTCCCTTATCTTAATGAACCGACAGCATACAACCTTCAGGAAGAAACGCCTGACAATTACATCGTGCCAACAGACACGGATGTGAAAAAGGAAATTGCTAAGCGTGACATTATTAAACCGTTTAAAAAAGGTTTCCTAGGTGACATCATCGCGCAAGTATTTAAGAAGTTTAAAGTATCCGAAACGTCAATCATGCTTGATAAGATGAAAGACTTAGGATTCTATTACTCCACAAAAGCCGGTATTACAATTGGTGTATCGGATATCGTGGTACTTAAAGACAAGCAGAAAATCTTGGACGATGCGGAAACGAAAGTAGACCGAGTCTTAAAGCAATTCCGTCGTGGTTTAATCACGGAAGAAGAGCGTTACGATAAGGTTATTGAAATTTGGAGTTCCGCTAAAGATGTGATCCAAAGCAAGTTGATGGGTACACTTGACACGTCCAACCCAATCTTTATGATGAGTGATTCCGGTGCCCGAGGTAACGCATCGAACTTTACGCAGCTTGCGGGTATGCGTGGTCTGATGGCAAACCCATCCGGACGAATCATCGAACTTCCGATCAAATCCAGTTTCCGTGAAGGACTAACAGTACTTGAGTACTTTATCTCCACTCACGGTGCTCGTAAAGGTCTTGCCGATACGGCCCTTAAAACAGCCGACTCGGGTTACCTTACTCGTCGACTGGTTGATGTTGCACAGGACGTTATCGTACGTGAACAAGATTGTGGAACAGACCGTGGTTTGAAAGTAGCCGCGATCAAGGAAGGAACAGAAGTCATCGAGCCATTGTATGATCGTCTAGTTGGTCGTTTAACATTCCAGACTGTTCTTCATCCTGAAACTGGGGAAGTACTGGCTGAGAAAAACCAAACACTCGACGAAGACACGTCAAAAATGATCGAAGACGCTGGTGTTAAAGAGTTGATCATTCGTTCTGCCTTTACGTGTGACACAAAGCACGGGGTATGTAAGTCTTGTTACGGACGTAACCTTGCAACAGGTGCGGAAGTAGAAGTAGGCGAAGCAGTAGGAATTATCGCTGCCCAGTCTATCGGTGAGCCAGGTACACAGTTAACGATGCGTACCTTCCACACAGGTGGGGTAGCCGGAGACGATATTACACAAGGTTTACCGCGTATCCAAGAGGTATTTGAGGCGCGTAACCCTAAAGGTCAGGCTGTCATTTCTGAAATCGAAGGTGTTGTAACCGACGTTAAAGATGTGAATGAAAAGAAAGAGGTTATTGTTAAAGGTGACCTTGAAACACGTTCTTACACGACGCCATATGGCTCCCGTATGAAAGTTGAAGTAGGAGCAGAAGTAAAACCAGGTCAAGAACTCACTGAAGGTTCAATTGATCCTAAGGAGCTTCTAACTGTCTCAGGCGTACAAGGTGTACAAGAGTACCTTCTCCGTGAAGTACAAAAAGTTTACCGTATGCAAGGGGTAGAAATTGGTGATAAGCACGTTGAGGTAATGGTACGACAAATGCTTCGTAAGATCCGCGTCCTTGATGCTGGAGATACAGAAGTACTACCAGGTTCTCTCATCGAGATTCACCAGTTTAACGAAGCAAACAAAGATGTTCTCTTGCGTGGTGGCACACCAGCAACAGGTAAACCAGTTCTTCTTGGTATTACAAAAGCATCTCTTGAAACAGACTCCTTCCTTTCTGCGGCATCCTTCCAGGAGACAACGCGTGTCCTGACAGACGCAGCAATTAAAGGTAAGCGAGATGAGCTTGTAGGACTGAAAGAGAACGTTATTATCGGTAAGCTTGTTCCTGCTGGTACAGGAATGCAACGTTACCGCAAGATTAACGTATCGATGGAAGATGACAAGCAAGGCGAAATGCCAACGATTGAAGAAGCGACGATTCAAGATTAATTTAAGGAGCGGGCTGGGACATATAAAGATCGTGTTTCAATGGATTTAATTCATTCATTGAAACACTTTTGTCCCAGCATTACCCTTTAAAAAATGAGTACGCTTCTTAGTTCAGGTACCCTTTTCATCTTACGAAATTCCGTGTCTCATTGGTTGCGTAGCTGAATGCTAGCTGCGACACTCCTGCGGCAGTAGGAGCCAGGAGAGACCCCGTAAGGGCATAGCCCGAGGAGGCTCGCCGGCACCGCCGCGGAAAGGGAGCGGATAGCGTGAAGCGGAGCCTTGGATACTTAAGCAAGGGTATACTCATAAGAAAAAATTCATTAGGCTGTTGACACAAATTATCACGGGTGATAATATATAAAAGTGCGCCTAAACCTGATGCTTTGGAGGATCAAACATGTCTTATGAAAAAGTAGTGCAGGCGAATGAAAGAATAGTGGGCACGAAACAAACACTTAAAGCACTGGAAGAACAGCAGGTTAAAGAATTGATCATTGCCGACGATGCTGATCAAGGTGTCCTCGCTAAGGTTTTGGCATTAGCTGAAGACCAAGGGGTGCCGATCTTAACCGTTGACTCTATGAAAAAGCTTGGAAAAGCTTGTGGAATCGACGTATCAGCAGCAATTGTAGCAATTAAAAAGTAAATTAGTTTTTGCTTAAGGGGACTACCTTCTGCGGCAAAAACTTTACTTTTGCACTTTTATGAACCACCTGGACCAGTGGACTTAAAGATAGTTGATATGAAAGGAGGAAATACCATGCCGACAATTAACCAATTAGTACGCAAAGGTCGCGTATCTAAAACAAAAAAGTCCGACTCACCAGCTTTAAATAAAGGATATAACAGCTTCAAAAAGTCTCAAACGGACTTGAGCTCACCGCAAAAGCGTGGCGTTTGTACTCGTGTTGGTACAATGACACCAAAGAAGCCAAACTCCGCATTGCGTAAATATGCTCGTGTTCGTCTAACGAACCAAATTGAAGTTACAGCTTACATCCCAGGAATCGGACACAACCTACAAGAACACAGTGTTGTTCTTATCCGTGGTGGACGAGTAAAAGACTTACCGGGGGTACGTTACCACATCGTACGTGGTGCGCTTGATACTGCGGGAGTTGAAAACCGTGCACAAGGTCGTTCCAAGTACGGAACGAAGCGTCCTAAGAAATAATTGATTAACACCAATAGAAATGACTAATAATGGATGGAAGGAGGGGACCACATGCCTCGTAAAGGACCAGTACCAAAAAGAGATGTATTACCTGATCCACTTTACAAATCGAAGCTTGTTACTCGTATGATCAACCGTATGATGATCGACGGTAAAAAAGGGAAAGCACAAACAACTCTTTACAAGTCTTTTGAATTAGTAAAAGAACGTACCGGCAATGATCCTCAAGAAGTATTCGAACAAGCACTTAAAAACATCATGCCTGTTCTTGAAGTAAAAGCACGCCGTGTTGGTGGTGCAAACTACCAAGTACCAATCGAAGTAAAACCAGAGCGTCGTACTGCTCTAGGACTTCGTTGGTTAGTAAGCTATGCTCGCCTTCGTGGTGAAAAAACGATGGAAGAGCGTCTTGCTAATGAAATCATGGACGCTGCAAACAACACGGGAGCCGCTGTTAAAAAGCGCGAAGACACTCACCGTATGGCGGAAGCAAACAAAGCATTCGCTCACTACCGCTGGTAGGAATATCAACGTCCTCTTAAGGTCGACGATAATTCAAATACAGTTATTCGAGAAGATATCGTGAGGCGGCCGGGTGACCGGCCATTCCTCATATTCTCTCAACACACTAACATCTTCACTTAAGGAAGGAGAAATTGACCATGGCTAGAGAATTCTCCTTGGAAAAGACGCGTAATATCGGAATCATGGCGCACATTGACGCTGGTAAAACGACGACGACTGAACGTGTACTTTTCTACACAGGGCGTATTCACAAAATCGGTGAAACGCACGAGGGTGCTTCTCAAATGGACTGGATGGACCAGGAGCAAGAGCGTGGAATCACGATCACTTCTGCTGCCACTACAGCCGCTTGGAAAGAACACCGTGTTAATATCATCGATACTCCAGGGCACGTAGACTTTACTGTAGAGGTAGAGCGTTCTTTACGTGTACTTGATGGTGCCGTTGCTGTTCTTGATGCACAGTCCGGTGTAGAACCACAAACGGAAACAGTTTGGCGTCAAGCGACTACGTATGGCGTACCACGTGTTGTTTTCGTAAACAAAATGGACAAGATCGGTGCAGACTTCATCTACTCACTAGGCACAATGCACGATCGTCTTGGTGCTAACGCACAAGCGATCCAGTTGCCAATCGGTGCGGAAGATGACTTCGAAGGAATCATCGACCTTGTTGAAATGAATGCCTACTACTACTTAGATGATCTTGGATCACGTACGGAAGCACGTGAAATCCCAGATGAGTATAAGGATCAAGCAAATGAATACCGTGAAAAGTTACTAGAAGCGGTTTCCGAACTTGACGAAGAATTAATGATGAAATACCTTGAAGGTGAAGAGCTTACGACTGAAGAGATCAAAGCTGCGATCCGTAAAGGTACTTGTGACGTTGAATTCTACCCTGTCATCTGCGGATCTGCCTTTAAAAACAAAGGTGTTCAGTTAATGCTAGATGCTGTAATCGACTACCTTCCATCTCCATTGGACGTACCTCCAATGACTGGATTGAAGCCGGATAGTGAAGAAGAAGTTCTACGTAAGCCAAGTGATGACGAGCCATTCTCTGCATTGGCATTTAAAGTTATGACGGATCCTTTCGTAGGTAAACTAACATTCTTCCGCGTATACTCTGGTACTGTTGACGCTGGTTCTTACGTTAAGAACTCAACAAAAGACAAGCGTGAGCGTATGGGACGTATTCTACAAATGCACGCCAATCACCGTGAAGAGATTCCGACTGTCTACGCTGGTGACATCGCTGCGGGTGTAGGACTTAAGAGCACAACAACAGGAGACACAATCTGTGATGAGAAGAACATGGTTATTCTTGAATCCATGGAATTCCCTGAGCCAGTAATCTCCCTTTCTGTAGAGCCTAAGTCTAAAGCAGACCAAGATAAAATGGGTATCGCTTTAGGTAAACTTGCAGAAGAAGATCCAACATTCCGCACACACACTGATGAAGAAACAGGACAAACGATCATCGCTGGTATGGGTGAGCTTCACCTTGACATCATCGTTGACCGTATGAAGCGTGAATTCAAAGTGGAAGCAAATGTTGGTGCACCTCAAGTTTCTTACCGTGAGACAATCCGTCAAGCGGCGAAAGTTGAAGGTAAATTCGTACGTCAATCCGGTGGTCGTGGACAATTTGGTCACGTTTGGGTTGAGTTCGAACCTAACGAAGAAGGCAAAGGCTTCGAATTCGTTGATAAAGTCGTCGGTGGTGTTGTTCCTCGTGAATACATCCCTTCTGTTGGACAGGGTCTTGAAGAGTCTCTTAAAAACGGAATGCTCGCCGGTTACGAAGTTATCGACGTAAAAGCTACTCTTGTTGATGGGTCTTACCACGATGTTGACTCCAACGAGATGGCATTTAAAGTTGCTGCTTCCCTTGCTGTTAAAGAAGCGGCGAAAAGATGTAACCCAGCTATTCTTGAGCCAGTCATGAAAGTAGAAGTGGTTGTTCCTGAAGAGTACATGGGTGACATCATGGGTGACGTAACTTCCCGTCGTGGACGTGTTGAAGGTATGGAAGCCCGCGGTAATGCACAAATCGTTAAAGCGATGGTGCCACTTTCCGAAATGTTCGGTTACGCGACTTCCCTTCGTTCAAACACGCAAGGACGCGGACAGTACACTATGCACTTTGACCACTATGAAGAAGTACCGAAGAGTATTTCTGAAGAGATCATCAAAAAACAGTCTGGTAAGTAATCTGTTATTGTCTCGCAGGTCATTTTGTTGTAAGCTAAGTTTGTTGTAAGCTTAGAGTGGTGAACGGCACTGCTTTTCATCATTCTCCCTAATATAAAAATTCTATGAAATTCAAGGAGGAATTAGATCATGGCTAAAGAAAAATTTGATCGTTCCAAGACGCATGCCAACATTGGTACTATTGGACACGTTGACCACGGTAAAACAACACTAACTGCTGCAATCACTCACGTACTTCATAAGAAATCCGGTAAAGGTACTGCGATGGCTTATGACCAAATCGACGGAGCTCCTGAAGAGCGCGAGCGTGGAATCACAATCTCCACTGCACACGTTGAGTACGAAACTGACAGCCGTCACTATGCACACGTAGACTGCCCAGGACACGCTGACTACGTTAAGAACATGATCACTGGTGCTGCTCAAATGGACGGAGCTATTCTTGTAGTATCCGCTGCTGACGGCCCAATGCCACAAACTCGTGAGCACATTCTACTTTCTCGTCAGGTAGGGGTACCTTCAATCGTAGTATTCCTTAACAAAACTGACCAAGTTGACGACGAAGAGCTACTTGAGCTAGTAGAAATGGAAGTACGTGACCTTCTTTCTGAGTACGACTTCCCTGGCGATGACATCCCAGTAGTTAAAGGTTCTGCTCTTAAAGCACTAGAAGGCGACGCTGATCACGAGCAAGCGATCGTAGACCTAATGCAACAAGTTGACGATTACATCCCAACTCCAGAGCGTGACAAAGACAAGCCATTCATGATGCCAGTAGAGGACGTATTCTCTATCACTGGTCGTGGTACTGTTGCAACTGGACGTGTTGAGCGTGGACAACTTAACGTAGGTGACGAAGTTGAAATCATCGGTATTGAAGAAGAGTCTAAGAAGACTACTGTAACTGGAGTAGAAATGTTCCGTAAGCTTCTTGACTATGCTGAAGCTGGTGACAACATTGGAGCGCTACTACGTGGTGTATCCCGTGACGACATCACTCGTGGACAAGTTCTTGCTAAGCCAGGAACAATCACTCCACACACAAAGTTCAAAGCTGAAGTTTATGTACTATCTAAAGAAGAGGGTGGACGTCACACTCCATTCTTCACTAACTACCGTCCACAGTTCTACTTCCGTACAACTGACGTAACTGGTATCTGTAACCTACCAGAAGGCGTTGAGATGGTAATGCCTGGTGACAACATCGAGATGACAGTTGAGCTTATCAACCCAATCGCGATCGAAGAAGGTACTAAGTTCTCTATCCGTGAGGGTGGACGTACTGTTGGTGCCGGCGTTGTTGCTGAAATCACTGAGTAATAACTTTCAAACAACCCTTGGGATTTTCCCAAGGGTTGTTTTTTATATTTATTTGTACGTGTTTCTTCTATATTATATGTCCTGGAAAACAAAGTTGTCTTCGTTAGACTCACAACCCTTGGCTGACATTTGATTATGAGAGGTGCAACTGTAGTGAACGACAACAGAACAGGCAGCTATTAATAATGAATATATTAATTTGAAATATGAATCTTGGTATAAAGAGATGAGATGGAAACGGCATGACCGAAGACTCCTGCGGTAGTAGGAGGAAGCCACTGAAAAAGTACACCCCGACTTTTTCACTGCCTTTATTTGAATGGCAATGGCTCCAGGTTGCGCGCCTGATACGAGAAATCCACTCGTATCATGCTTTCAAAACAGGCAACCGTTACGCTCATTGCTTCGAAGGCACTGAAAAAGTTAAAGATCGAACTTTTTCAGTGCCTTCTAGTAGGGGCCAGGGGAGACCCCGCAGAGCGCCAGCTCGAGGAGGCTCGCCGGTACCACCGCGGAAAGCGAAGGTCATGCCGTTTCCATCAACTATGGTTTTTTTTTAGGATTAAATCAACTAACGTTTTTTAGCATTCTTGATTTTTACTCAACAAGTAAATCTCAGAATAGATCCTATGCTTTATAGAAAAATACTCCGAATTACTTCCCAATCGAAACCACTCTAAAAAGAAAACATTCCCACACTGTCTAACCCTTGAAATACAAGGCGATAATCTATATAATAGATAATTGTGATTGAACATATTATTTATGAAAAAAACTTGATTCCTGAGTTGGATTCATGTATACTGAATAATGTTGGTCACATGACAGGCGTAGATGTGGGAGGTTACCGACACACCAGGCCCCTTTGCCATGGGACGGTGCGAGGACAATTTCCGCGGAGCAAGTCTATTTCCAAAAATGGGCGAAAGAAGGAGGTAATCAAATGGCAAAACAAAAGATTCGTATTCGTCTTAAAGCTTACGATCACAGAACTCTTGATCAATCTGCAGAGAAAATCGTTGAAACAGCAAAGCGTTCAGGTGCAAGTGTAGCGGGGCCAATCCCACTACCAACTGAAAAGTCTATTTACACGGTTCTTCGTGCGGTACACAAATACAAGGATTCTCGTGAGCAGTTCGAGATGCGTACTCATAAGCGTTTAATCGACATCATTGAGCCAACACCACAAACTGTGGATGCTCTAATGAGATTAGACCTGCCATCAGGCGTTGACATTGAAATCAAACTATAAATGATTGTTTAATAACAGGAGGTGTGACTCATGACCAAAGGAATCTTAGGTAAGAAATTAGGAATGACTCAAGTGTTCGCTGAAAACGGCGAGGTCATCCCAGTAACAGTAATCGAAGCGACTCCAAACGTTGTTCTTCAAAAGAAGACGGTTGAAGCTGACGGTTACGAAGCTATTCAAGTTGGTTACGGTGACAAGAAAGACCACCGCGCTAACAAACCTGAAAAAGGACACGCTGCTAAAGCTGACACTGCCCCTAAGCGCTTCGTTAGAGAAATTCGCGATGTGAACTTAGCGGATTATGCAGTTGGTCAGGAAGTCAAAGTAGATACTTTTACAGCTGGAGACGTTGTAGACGTAACAGGACAATCCAAAGGTAAAGGTTTCCAAGGTGCGATCAAGCGCCATAACCAATCCCGCGGACCAATGTCCCACGGTTCACGTTATCACCGTCGCCCTGGTTCAATGGGACCTGTAGACCCGAACCACGTACGTAAAGGTAAAAACTTACCTGGACAAATGGGTGGAGAAACAAAAACGGTTCAAAACCTTGAAGTTGTCCGTGTTGATACAGAACGTAACCTGCTCTTGGTAAAAGGAAATGTACCAGGCGCTAAGAAAAGCTTCGTTACAGTAGAATCTGCTGTAAAAGCTAAATAAGTAGATCGATTAGGAAAGGAGGAGCCCTGATGCCTAAAGTTACTTTATTTAACCAAACTGGCTCTCAAGTTGGCGATATCGAGCTATCCGATAGCATTTTCGGTATTGAACCAAATGAAAGTGTTCTATATGACGCTGTTATCATGCAGCAAGCTTCACAAAGACAAGGTACTCACTCTGTCAAAGGACGTTCAGACGTTCGCGGTGGCGGAAAGAAACCTTGGAGACAAAAAGGTACTGGCCGTGCCCGTCACGGTACAATCCGTTCACCATTATGGGTTGGCGGGGGTGTCGCATTCGGTCCTACACCTCGTAGCTATGGCTACAAATTACCGAAAAAAGTTCGTCGTTTGGCGATCAAATCTGCTCTTTCTTCTAAAGTACAAGCTGAAGAAATTCGCGTACTAGAAGGATTGAGCCTAGAAACACCAAAAACAAAAGAGATGAAAGCCGTTTTAGCCGGTCTTACTTCAGGAGAAAAAACACTTGTTGTAACAGCTGACTACAATGACGCTATCGCTCTTTCTACACGCAACCTACCTGGAGTAAAAACAGTTACTGCAGATGGTATTAATGTGTTAGACGTCGTGAGCCACAGCAACCTTGTGATCACTCAAGACGCTGTTAAAAAGGTAGAGGAGGTGCTTGCATAATGGCAAACGCTCGTGATATTATTAAGCGCCCCGTAATCACTGAACGTTCTACTGACTTGATGGAAGAGAAAAAGTACACTTTTGAAGTGGACACTCGCGCTAACAAGACTCAGATCAAAGTCGCTATCGAAGAGATCTTTGGTGTAACAGTAGAAAAAGTCAACACACAGAATTACAAAGGTAAATTCCGTCGTTTCGGACGTTATACAGGCTACAAGAGCAAGCGCAAAAAAGCCATTGTTCAGTTAACACCAGATAGCAAAGAACTAGACTTCTTTGAAGGTGTATAAGAATTATTTTTTAAAGAAGGAGGGAAACCCTGATGGCTATTAAAAAGTATAAACCAACCACTAACGGTCGTCGTGGAATGTCTGTTCTTGACTTCCAAGAAATCACGACCGACAAACCGGAAAAGTCTCTACTAGCTCCACTTAGCAAAAAAGCTGGTCGAAACAACCATGGTCGCATTACTGTACGTCACCAAGGTGGCGGACATAAGCGTCAATACCGTATCATCGACTTTAAGCGTAACAAAGATGGAATTCCAGGCCGCGTTGCTACGATCGAATACGATCCAAACCGTTCTGCGAACATCGCTCTTATCAACTATGTTGATGGAGAGAAGCGTTACATCCTTGCACCAAAAGGACTTAAAGTTGGTATGGAAATCTTCTCAGGAAAAGACGCCGACATCAAAATCGGTAACGCTCTTCAACTGAAAGACATTCCAGTGGGTACAATCATCCACAACATCGAGCTTAAGCCTGGTAAAGGTGGACAGCTAGTGCGTTCAGCAGGTGCTGAAGCTCAACTTCTTGGTAAAGAAGGAGATTACGTACTTGTACGTCTTCGCTCTGGTGAAACTCGTATGATCCTTGCTACTTGCCGCGCTACAATCGGTCAAGTAGGAAACGCAGAGCACGAACTTGTAACAATCGGTAAAGCCGGTCGTTCTCGTTGGTTAGGCAAGCGCCCAACTGTTCGTGGTTCTGTTATGAACCCTGTTGATCACCCACACGGTGGTGGTGAAGGACGTGCGCCAATCGGACGTAAATCACCAATGTCTCCTTGGGGTAAACCAACACTTGGATTCAAAACGCGTAAGAAAAACAAAGACACGGATAAATATATTGTGCGTCGTCGCAAAAAATAACGGGATTGTACTACGGTTCTCGTTAAGAAGAACCGTAGGTCAATCACGAAGGGAGGTACACACATGGGTCGCAGCTTAAAAAAAGGACCTTTTGTCGATGAACATCTAATGAAGAAAGTTGAAGTACAAAACGAGAATGATGACAAGAAAGTGATCAAGACTTGGTCTCGTAGATCTACAATTTTCCCACAATTCATCGGTCACACGATCGCAGTTTACGATGGTCGTAAACACGTACCGGTTTACGTAAATGAAGATATGGTTGGACACAAGCTTGGCGAGTTCGCACCATCAAGAACTTACAAAGGCCACGCTTCTGACGACAAGAAAACAAGACGCTAATAAAGAGGGGAGGTACTTTCCATGGAAGCAAAAGCAGTAGCGAAACAAGTGCGTATTGCTCCTCGCAAGGCACGTTTAGTGGTTGACTTAATTCGTGGTAAGGAAGTTGGCGAAGCCATCTCAATCCTTAAACACACTCCGAGATCAGCTTCTCCAATCGTTGAGAAACTTGTTAACTCGGCAATCGCTAACGCTGAGCACAATTACGAAATGGAACCAAACAACTTGGTTGTAAGTCAAGTATTCGTTGATGAAGGTGTTACACTTAAAAGATTCCGTCCACGTGCGATGGGTCGAGCTAGCCGAATCAACAAACGTACGAGTCATATTACAGTTGTTCTTACAGAAAAGAAGGAGGGATAAGCAGTGGGTCAAAAAGTGAATCCTAACGGACTGCGTGTCGGCGTTATTCGCGGATGGGAGTCCCAATGGTATGCAGATAAAGACTATGCTGATCTACTTCACGAAGACATTAAAATTCGTGAGTATCTTGAGAAGCGTCTAAAAGACGCATCCGTATCCACTATCGAAATCGAACGTGCCGCTAACCGCGTGAACGTTACGATCTATACTGCTAAACCAGGAATGGTTATCGGTAAAGGTGGATCTGAAGTAGAAGCTTTACGTAAAGCTCTTAACCAACTTACTGGCAAGCGTGTACACATCAACATTAACGAAATCAAGTCTCCGGACAAAGATGCTCGTCTTGTTGCTGACAACGTTGCTCGCCAACTAGAAAATCGTATTTCTTTCCGTCGTGCTATGAAGCAAACAATCCAACGCACAATGCGTGCTGGAGCACAAGGTATTCGTACCCAAGTTTCAGGACGTCTAGGCGGAGCGGACATTGCTCGTTCTGAATCTTACAGCGAAGGTACTGTACCACTACACACACTTCGTGCGGACATCGACTACGGTACTGCAGAAGCAGACACTACCTACGGTAAAATCGGTGTTAAGATCTGGATCTATCGTGGTGAAGTCCTTCCGACGAAAGGAACGAAACAAGAGGAAGGAGGAAAATAATCATGCTAATGCCTAAACGTGTAAAATTCCGTCGTGAGCACCGTGGTAAGATGCGCGGTCGTGCGAAAGGCGGCACAGAAGTTGCATTTGGTGAATACGGCCTGCAAGCTCTCGAAGCGTCTTGGATTACAAACAGACAAATCGAGTCAGCTCGTATTGCTATGACACGTTATATGAAACGTGGCGGTAAAGTATGGATTAAAATTTTCCCAGATAAGCCTTACACTGCTAAACCTCTAGAAGTTCGAATGGGTTCCGGTAAAGGTGCTCCTGAAGGATGGGTTGCAGTAGTAAAACCAGGGAAAATCATGTTTGAAATTGCGGGGGTTTCTGAAGAAGTTGCGCGTGAAGCACTACGACTTGCTTCTCACAAACTACCGATCAAAACTAAGTTTGTAAAACGAGATGAAGTGGGTGGTGACGCAAATGAGAGCTAATGAGATCCGCAACCTAACCACTGCTGAGATTGAACAAAAGTCAAAGTCTCTTAAAGAAGAGCTTTTCAACCTTCGCTTTCAACTTGCGACTGGACAGTTAGACAATCCAGCCCGCATCCGTGAAGTTAAAAAAGCTATTGCACGTGCGAAAACAGTTTTGCGTGAAAGAGAGCTTGGAATTACTAACGATTAATACTGAGAGGAGGTTTGCACTGTGGCTGAGCGTAATAACCGCAAGACTTACACAGGTCGTGTTGTATCCGACAAAATGGACAAAACGATCACTGTTCTTGTAGAAACGTACAAAATGCATCCGCTATACGGCAAACGCGTTAAATACTCCAAAAAGTTAAAAGCACATGATGAAAATAACACTGCGAAAGCTGGAGATATCGTCCGCGTAATGGAGACTCGTCCGCTTTCAAAAGACAAGCGCTTCCGTCTTGTAGAAGTCGTTGAAGAAGCTGTCATCGTTTAATAAAAGATAAAGACTGACGTTTGCTTACCTGAAGGGAGGTAAATTGATCCATGATCCAACAAGAAAGTCGTTTAAAAGTAGCTGATAACTCAGGTGCCCGTGAAGTACAATGTATCAAAGTTCTCGGAGGTTCCGGACGTAAAGTAGCCAACATCGGTGACATTATTGTTTGTTCCGTAAAACAAGCAACACCTGGTGGCGTTGTCAAGAAGGGTGAAGTCGTTAAGGCGGTAATCGTACGCTCTAAGAGTGGTGCGCGTCGTCCAGACGGATCTTACATTAAGTTTGACGAGAACGCAGCGGTAATCGTACGTGATGACAAGAGCCCACGTGGTACTCGTATCTTCGGACCAGTTGCCCGTGAACTTCGTGAAAACCAATTCATGAAGATTGTATCCTTGGCTCCTGAAGTTCTTTAATCATAAATGGACACGAAATGTCTGTTAAGGAGGTGCCCCTCATGCATGTAAAAAAGGGAGATAGCGTTAAGGTAATCTCTGGTAAGGACAAAGGCAAGGAAGGAAAAATCCTTGAAGCATATCCGAGCAAAGACCGCGTACTTGTAGAAGGTGTTAACATGGTGAAAAAACATGCGAAACCATCTCAAGCGAACCCACAAGGCGGTATTTTGAACCAGGAAGCGGCTATTCACGTTTCTAACGTAATGCCGATCGACCCGAAATCGGGCGAACCAACACGTGTTGGATATAAAGTAGAAAACGGTAAAAAAATTCGTATCGCCAAGAAATCCGGCGAAGCGTTAGATAAGTAACAAGTTTTAGGTTGAAAGGAGGTTCACCACTATGAGTCGTCTTAAAGAAAGATACAATGGAGAGATTGTTCCAGTTCTTACTGAAAAATTCAATTACTCTTCCGTAATGGCAGTTCCACAAATCGATAAGATCGTAATCAACATGGGTATTGGTGATGCGGTTCAGAACTCTAAAGTACTAGACAAAGCTGTTGAAGAACTTACTGAGCTTTCTGGTCAAAAGCCAATCATCACTAAAGCGAAAAAGTCTATTGCAGGCTTCAAGCTTCGTGAAGGTATGCCGATCGGTGCGAAAGTAACCCTTCGCGGTGAGCGCATGTATGATTTCCTTGATAAACTTATCGCTGTTTCTTTGCCGCGTGTACGTGACTTCCGCGGGGTTTCAAAGAAAGCCTTTGACGGACGAGGTAACTATACATTGGGAGTTAAAGAGCAGTTAATTTTCCCTGAAATTGAGTATGACAATGTAGATAAAGTTCGTGGAATGGACATCGTCATTGTTACTACGGCTGAAACGGATGAAGAAGCTCGTGAACTACTCACTCAAATGGGTATGCCGTTTCAAAAATAAGATCTCGCCGAAAAGGAGGTTTGAACCTTGGCAAAGAAATCAATGATCGCTAAAGCTAAAAAGCCTAAGAAGTTCAATGTGCAAGAATATACACGTTGCGAACGTTGTGGACGTCCACACAGTGTCATTCGCAAATTTAAATTGTGCCGTATCTGTTTCCGTGATCTCGCGCACAAAGGTCAAATTCCGGGCGTTAAAAAAGCAAGCTGGTAATTCCGTGTAGGGAAGGAGGTAAATACGATGGTCATGACTGATCCTATTGCAGATATGCTAACTCGTATTCGTAATGCGAATACTGTACGTCATACAAGCTTGGAGCTTCCTGCTTCCAAGATCAAGAAAGAAGTTGCTGACATCTTAAAGCGTGAAGGTTTCATTCGCGACTTTGAATATATTGAGGACAACAAGCAAGGCATCCTTCGTATTTTCCTTAAGTACGGTGTAAATAACGAGCGCGTTATCACTGGACTTAAGAAAATCAGTAAACCAGGTCTACGTGTTTATGCAAAAGCTGATGAAGTACCACGAGTACTTGGCGGTTTAGGAATCGCAGTAATCTCTTCATCAACTGGCATTATCACAGACAAAGAAGCTCGTCAAAAGCAAGTTGGCGGCGAAGTACTAGCATACATTTGGTAATATGAACGGAAGAATGGAGGTGTAAGGCATGTCTCGAATTGGTTTAAAACCTGTTGAGATTCCATCCGGTGTTGAAGTGAAACTAGAAGGTACTACCATTATGGTCAAAGGACCTAAAGGTGAACTAACTCGTACACTTCACGCTGACATGGTCGTAAAACAAGAAGACAACCAGATCACTGTTGAGCGCCCATCTGATCACAAAGATCACCGCGCACTTCACGGTACTACTCGTTCCGTGATCAACAACATGGTCGAAGGTGTAACTAAAGGATTTGAAAAGACGCTTGAGCTAGTCGGTGTAGGTTACCGTGCTCAAAAGTCAGGGAACAAAGTCACTCTAAGCGTTGGACTATCTCACCCTGTTGAGTTTAATCCAGAAGACGGTCTTGAGCTTGACGTTCCTGAAAACACGAAAATTATCGTAAAAGGTATCGATAAAGAACGCGTTGGAGCACTTGCTTCTAACATTCGTGCTGTAAGACCACCTGAACCTTACAAAGGCAAAGGAATTCGCTATCAAGGCGAATACGTACGCCGTAAAGAAGGTAAAACAGGTAAATAAGTTTAAATAACGGATTGAAAGGAATGACGTTCAATGATCACAAAGGCTGACAAGAACGTGGTACGTAAGAAAAGACACGCACATGTTCGTCGCTCGATCACGGGAACTGCTGAACGTCCTCGTTTGAATGTTTTCCGTTCTAATAAGCACATTTATGCGCAAGTAATTAACGACGTCGATGGCGTTACAGTTGCTGGTGCATCGAGCTTAGACAAAGAACTTAAACTTGATAACGGCGGAAATAAAGAAGCGGCTCGTCAAATCGGCGAATTGGTTGCGAAACGTGCCCTTGAGCAAGGTGTTGAAACTGTGGTATTTGACCGCGGAGGATACCTTTATCATGGTCGAATCCAAGAACTTGCAGATGCAGCTCGTGAAGCTGGTCTGAAGTTTTAATTAACCACAAAAGGAGGGAAACTCATTGCGTAGTATCGACCCTAACAAACTTGAACTTGAAGAAAGAGTAGTTACTGTTAACCGTGTTGCGAAAGTGGTTAAAGGTGGTCGTCGCTTCCGCTTCGCTGCACTAGTTGTAGTAGGAGATAAAAACGGACACGTTGGCTTCGGTATGGGTAAAGCACTTGAGGTACCTGAAGCTATCCGTAAAGCGATTGAAGACGCTAAGAAAAACCTAATCACGATCCCAATCCAAGGTACAACAATCCCTCACCAAATTACTGGTGAATTCGGAGCAGGAAGTGTACTTCTAAAGCCTGCATCTGAAGGTACAGGAATCATCGCTGGTGGACCTGTTCGTGCTGTACTTGAGCTTGGCGGTGTAGGTGACATTCTAAGTAAATCCCTAGGATCAAACAACCCAATTAACATGGTGCGTGCGACTCTACAAGGATTAACTGAACTAAAAAGCCCGGAAGAGGTTGCAAAACTTCGCGGCAAATCAGTAGAAGAGCTACTAGGTTAAGGAGGGAATTAACATGGCTAAAAAACTTGAAATTACCCTCACACGCAGCCTGATCGGACGCCCTGAAGATCAGCGCGTAACCGTAAAAACGCTAGGTCTTCGTAAAATGCACCACACAGTGGTACAAGAAGACAACGCAGCTATTCGCGGTATGGTGAACAAAGTATCTCACCTTGTTACTGTAAAAGAAATCGAAGCGTAACTTGAAGATAATGAGTTGAGGAGGTGCCGACATGAAACTTCACGAACTTAAGTCCTCAGAGGGTTCCCGTAAGGTTCGCAAACGTGTTGGACGTGGTATCGCTACTGGTAACGGTAAAACTGCCGGTCGTGGACACAAAGGACAAAACGCTCGTTCCGGAGGCGGAGTACGCCCAGGATTTGAAGGTGGCCAAATGCCAATCTTCCGCCGCTTGCCAAAGCGCGGATTTACAAATCCTACGCGTAAAGAGTTTGCTATTGTAAACCTTGAAACGTTAAACCGTTTCGACGCTGGAACGGAAGTAACTCCTGAGCTATTGATCGAGTCCGGTGTTGTAAGCAACGCTAAAGACGGAATCAAAGTTCTAGGGAATGGAAAGCTTGAGAATAAGCTTACAGTTAAAGCCAACAAATTCTCTGCTTCTGCTAAAGAAGCAATTGAGGCTGCAGGCGGAACTACAGAGGTGGTCTAATGTTTCAAACCATCTCCAATATATTTAAAATTGGTGATTTGAGACGTAAGGTATTATTCACCCTAGCCATGCTAGTTGTATTCCGTATTGGTGCACATATCCCTGCACCGGGTGTAGATCCAAACGTCCTGAACTTTCAGGATGAGATGAATGCCTTTGGCTTTCTAAATACATTCGGTGGCGGAGCTCTTGAAAATTTCTCGATCTTCGCTACAGGGATCATGCCCTACATTACGGCATCGATTATCGTGCAACTTTTAAGAATGGACGTTGTTCCTAAGTTCGCAGAATGGGCTAAACAAGGAGAAGCGGGTCGACGAAAGTTGGCACAATTCACTCGTTATGGAACAATCGTCATTGCTTTTATGCAAGCACTTGGAATGTCGATCGGGTTTAACCGAATCTTCCCGGGTCTTGTACCGAACCCAAGCGTTGTAACGTTTTTGCTTATCGCTCTTACATTGACTGCAGGTACTGCATTCTTAATGTGGCTCGGTGAACAAATTACGGCACAAGGTGTAGGGAATGGAATCTCGATTTTAATCTTTGCGGGTATTGCTGCTGCAATTCCAAATGGTGTCAACCAGATCTATGCTACACAGATTGCTGATGCCGGAGACGCATTGTTCATTAATATCGTTACGGTGCTACTGCTACTTTTAGCACTACTACTCATCGTAGTAGGAGTGATCTTTGTTCAGCAAGCACTTCGTAAAATCCCTGTGCAATACGCAAAGCGTTTAGTATCAGGAAAACCACAAGGCGGTCAGTCTACTCACTTGCCACTTAAAGTGAACGCTGCCGGGGTTATTCCGGTTATTTTTGCTATGTCACTCTTCATTTTCCCGCCTACGGTCGCAGGATTCTTCGGAGATGATAATGCAATTGCCGGCTGGGTCCAGACGAACTTTGATTATACGCAGCCATTCGGCCTTGTCGTTTACGCTTCGTTAATCATCGGGTTCACGTATTTCTATACGTTTGTCCAAGTCAACCCTGAACAAATGGCCGACAACTTGAAAAAGCAAGGCGGCTATATCCCTGGAATCCGTCCTGGTAAAACAACGCAAGTCTATATCACACGAATCCTATACCGTCTGACATTTGTAGGTGCCCTATTCTTGGCTACCGTTTCTGTTATCCCGGTTTTCTTCACTCAGGCTGCGGGACTTCCTCCTGCCGTTCAAATTGGAGGTACGGGTCTTCTCATCGTAGTAGGGGTTGCCCTTGATACGATGAAGCAGATTGAAAGTCAAATGATCAAACGTAGCTATAAAGGATTTATTAAATAAGGAGAGGGAGATTGCGTGTAAGCTCCTCCCTTTGCCTTCGATCGTGAATGAAGAACGATGGAGGGATAATCGATGAATTTAATCTTAATGGGTCTTCCGGGTGCGGGTAAAGGTACTCAAGCCGATAAAATCGTTGAAAAATACGGTGTACCGCACATTTCAACCGGGGATATGTTCCGTGCTGCAATTAAAGGTGGAACGGAGCTCGGGTTGAAAGCAAAATCCTACATGGATGCTGGAAACCTTGTTCCAGATGAAGTTACTGTTGGAATCGTCAAAGAGCGTCTTGCTAAAGACGACTGTAAGAAGGGCTTCTTACTCGATGGATTTCCAAGAACAGTTGCACAAGCTGAAGCACTAGAAGAGATTCTCGCTGAACTCGATCGTCAACTTGACCATGTTGTTTACATTAAGGTACCTGAAGAGGACTTGTTTAAGCGTCTTACTGGTAGATGGGTTTGCCCAACATGTGGTACTACCTACCACGAGATCTTCAATCCTCCAAAGGATGCCGGCAAATGTGACAAAGATGGCAGCGAATTGATTCAACGAGAAGATGATAAGCCTGAAACAGTAGAGAAGCGCCTACAGGTTAATCTCGAACAAACTCAGCCACTTATTGACTTCTATGAGAATAAAGGCTACCTTCGTAATGTCGATGGTAACCAAGACATTCAAAACGTCTTTGAAGATCTTGATGTATTGTTGAAAGGAAGCAATCGATGATTATAGGCAAGACCGAGCGAGAGCTTGACATTATGCGTGTTGCCGGAAGAATCGTTGCTTTAACGCATCAAGAGCTAAAAAAACACATCCAGCCTGGTATTACTACGAAGGAATTGGATAACATCGCAGACAAGTTTATTCGTCAACATGATGCGATTCCATCTTTTAAAGGCTATAATGGATTTACTGGTAGCATCTGCGCTTCAGTGAATGAAGAATTGGTACACGGTATTCCGGGCAACCGCGTTTTGAACGAAGGTGACATTATCAGCATTGATATTGGCGCCAAGTACAATGGCTACCATGGAGACTCAGCTTGGACTTACCCTGTCGGGACGATCTCTGAACAAGATCAAAAGCTTTTAGACGTGACGGAGGCTTCCCTCTTTAAAGGTCTGGAAGAAGCAAAACCGAAAGAACGTTTGTCCAATATCTCACATGCGATCCAAACGTATGCAGAATCTCATGGATTCTCTGTTGTCAGGGAATATGTCGGTCACGGAGTCGGTCAGGATCTACATGAAGATCCACAAATCCCGCACTTCGGTCCACCAGGAAAAGGCCCTCGTCTAAAACCGGGGATGGTTTTAGCGATTGAGCCGATGATAAACGCCGGTTCAAGACACGTTAAAACACTATCTGATAACTGGACAGTGGTCACCACTGATGGAAAACGCTGTGCCCATTTCGAACACACAATTGCTATTGTTGAAACAGGATATGAAATTTTGACAAAAGCCTAGCAAACTAAAGGTGGTCGGTCACTAAATGAAAGATCCTGAAACCGTTCCTGAGCTCGGTGAGCTCGTGCGAATAGTAAAAGGAAGAGATAAAGATCAATATGCCTGTGTCATTGAAGTTCTTGATACACGTTTTGTTCGGATTGCCGACGGGGATAAACGTAAGGTAGACCGCGCAAAGAAAAAGAACATTCAGCACCTGGAGCGGACGGATCTCATTTCTCCTGAAGTGAAAAATAGCATTGTCGATACGGGACGTGTCACCAATGCAAAATTGCGATTTGCAATTTCATCATATATGAATGACAATTTACTGAAGGAAGGAGAGTAAATTCATGGCCAAAGAAGATGTAATTGAAGTAGAAGGAACGGTTATTGAGCCGCTTCCTAACGCGATGTTTCGTGTTGAATTAGAGAATGGACACAAAATTCTTGCCCACGTATCCGGTAAGATTCGTATGCACTTCATCCGTATTTTACCTGGAGATAAAGTGACCGTTGAATTGTCTCCCTATGACTTAACCCGTGGTCGCATCACGTATCGTTATAAATAAGCTGATGGAAAGCGAAACCGCACTCCGTATCACAAGGAGGTAAAGAGCATGAAGGTAAGACCATCTGTAAAGCCAATGTGCGAAAAATGTAAAGTTATTCGCCGTAAAGGTACCGTCATGGTAATCTGCGAAAACCCAAAACACAAACAAAAACAAGGTTAATCCAACAGGAGGTGTAACGTAAATGGCACGTATTGCTGGAGTCGACATTCCTCGTGACAAGCGAGTTGTCGTATCTTTGACTTACGTTTACGGTATCGGACAAACAAGAGCTGCTAAAGTTCTTGAAGAAGCTGGTGTATCTGAAGACACTCGCGTACGCGATTTGACTGAAGACGAGCTTGGCCGTATTCGTGAAGTAGTAGATAGCATTAAAGTAGAAGGTGACCTTCGTCGTGAAGTGTCTCTTAACATCAAACGTCTAATCGAAATCGGTTCTTACCGTGGAATCCGCCACCGTCGTGGCCTACCGGTTCGCGGTCAGAAAACGAAAAACAACGCACGTACGCGTAAAGGACCTCGCCGTACTGTAGCGAACAAGAAGAAGTAAAGGAGGTAATGTACTGTTATGGCTAAACCAAAAACGACTCGTTCAAAGCGTCGTCAACGTAAGAATATTGAATCTGGAGTTGCACACATCCGTTCAACGTTTAACAACACGATCGTAACGATCACAGACCTTCGCGGTAACGCAATCTCTTGGGCTAGTGCTGGTGCATTAGGCTTCAAAGGTTCACGTAAATCAACTCCTTTCGCAGCACAAACAGCTGCTGAAACTGCTGCAAAAGCGGCGATGGAGCACGGCATGAAGAGCGTAGAAGTTTCCGTAAAAGGCCCTGGTGCCGGACGTGAAGCAGCTATTCGTTCCCTTCAAGCTACTGGTCTGGAAGTAAACATGATCAAAGATGTAACTCCAGTTCCTCACAACGGCTGCCGTCCACCAAAACGTCGTAGAGTATAATGACAGATGAGGGTATGGATTTTCGTACCCGTGTCAATAATGGTTAAGAGTCATGAATAAAAGAAGACTCTTTTGGGAATATTGACGATTCATTGCAGATCGGAATATGCCCAATGAGGGATTCCGGAAGACCTCAATCCGGTCGTCCGGGGTTTCGACGTTTTGAAGGAGGGGTTGTGTAATGATCGAAATCGAAAAGCCAAAGATTGAACCGGTTGAACTTAGTGAAGACGCATCTTACGGTAAGTTTGTCGTAGAACCGTTAGAACGAGGATATGGTACAACGCTCGGAAACTCTCTGCGCCGAATCCTATTATCCTCTCTGCCAGGATCTGCAGTAACAAGCGTACAGTTTGATACGGTACTTCATGAATTTTCAACTATTGAAGGCGTGTCAGAAGATGTAACTGAAATCGTTCTGAATTTGAAGAAGCTAGCTCTTAAGATCTACTCCGATGAGGAAAAAACATTGGAAGTAGAAGCACAAGGTGAAGGTGTTGTTACAGCTGCTGACCTGATGCATGATAGTGACGTGGAGGTTTTAAACCCTGATCTTCACATTGCAACCCTATCTAAAGGTGCGAATTTCCACCTTAAGCTAACGGCCAACACTGGACGCGGGTATGTACCTGCTGAAGGAAACAACACTAGCGAACTTCCAATTGGTGTGATTCCGATTGATTCCATCTACACTCCGGTTTCACGTGTAAACTTCCAAGTGGAGAACACACGTGTAGGTCAGATTACGAACTACGATAAGCTGACGCTGGATGTATGGACAGACGGAAGCATTCGTCCGGAAGAAGCGGTATCTCTTGGCGCTAAAATCTTGACTGAGCACTTGAACATCTTTGTCGGTTTAACAGATCAGGCACAAAACGCCGAGATTATGGTCGAGAAAGAAGAAGACCAAAAGGAAAAAGTGCTTGAAATGACGATTGAAGAGCTTGATCTCTCTGTACGTTCATACAACTGTTTGAAACGTGCTGGAATCAACACTGTTCAAGAGCTAACGCAAAAATCAGAAGAAGATATGATGAAAGTCCGTAACTTAGGACGCAAATCGTTAGAAGAAGTTCAGGAAAAGCTGGGCGAATTAGGCCTTGGCTTACGCAACGAAGAATAGTCTCCAAAAAGACTTCTATTCGCAGCACTTCCTCTTCTATTAGATACGGACAACCTTTAGAGAAGGAGGGACTCACATGGGATACAGAAAATTAGGTCGTGACAGCTCAGCCCGTAAGGCATTGTTCCGCGACTTGACTACTGATTTGATTATCAACGAAAGAATCGAAACGACTGAGCCTAAAGCGAAGGAGCTTCGTTCAATCGTAGAACAAATGATTACACTTGGTAAGCGTGGTGATCTTCACGCGCGTCGTCAAGCTGCTGCATTTGTTCGTGACGAAGTAGCTGATGAGGAAAACGGCACTACTGCTGTTCAAAAGCTATTTGGTGACATTGCAACACGTTATGAAGACCGTCAAGGCGGCTATACTCGTGTACACAAGCTAGGACCTCGCCGTGGGGATGGCGCAGAAATGGCAATCATCGAACTTGTATAAGTGATTGTTAAAGGGCGAGACACAGAATCTGGCAGTCGACAGGTTCTGTTTCTATGCCCTTTTTTTGTACAAAAGGCTGGGCAAGGGGGATCGATTCTCCCAACGCCCCTTTTGTGCAATATGGTTTGTCAAGATCGAATACCTGACACATGCTGAACGTGCTCAGGTTGTTTTTCAAAGCAAACACACAGTACGATACAATTCAGAACCTAAATGTAAGAGAGGAACGGTTAGTATGGATCAACGAAATGCTCACATCAACATCGATCGTGTTTCATTTCGCTATCGTGAAGAGGATCCAATGGTTCTTAATCATGTTCAATTAACGGTTCCACAAGGACAGTGGCTCGCCATTGTCGGCCATAACGGTTCTGGTAAATCAACATTGGCAAAAATGTTGAACGGCCTTCTTTTACCACAGGAAGGCGTTGTATCAATAGGAGAATGGACAACAGGAAACGAACGTCATATCAAAACGATCCGTAAAAAGCTCGGGATGGTGTTTCAAAACCCGGATAATCAGCTCGTAGCGCCAACGGTTCAAGACGATGTGGCTTTTGCTCTGGAAAACAGCGGTGTAGAACCACAAGAGATGAAACAACGAGTAATAGCGCATATCAAAAAAGTCGGCCTAGAGGGACTGGAAAATGCAGAACCTCATAAATTATCAGGCGGCCAAAAACAACGTGTCGCGATTGCAGGAGCCTTAGCATTGGAGCCTGCTATTCTTGTTATGGATGAAGCTACTTCCATGCTCGATCCGACAGGGCGTGAAGACATTCACCAGTTGATGCATGAGGTAAAACGTGAAGGAAACAAAACGATTATTAGCATTACTCATGATTTGGATGAAGCGATCTTAGCCGATCGCGTGATTGTCATGAAGCGAGGTAGTATCATCGGAGATGGAACGCCAACGGACATTTTTGAACAACGTACAATATTAAAAGAAGCAGGGCTTACAGCTCCGTTTATTGTTCAGTTGCGCCACGAACTGGAAAGTCAAGGTGTTGCTCTTTCTAAACGCATACGTACTGAAAAAGAGATGGTGGATGCCATATGCACATTAAAGCGCAAGACCTAGGCTATACGTATATGAAAAACACGCCATTTGAGAAGAAAGCACTCGATGGGGTGAATCTTGAGATCAAAGAGGGCTCAAGAGTGGCGATTGTCGGACATACTGGATCCGGCAAATCAACCCTCGTACAACACATGAACGGTCTGCTCATTCCTTCTGAAGGTTCTTTGACTGCAGGGGAGATGGAGATACGACCGGGCACAAAACAAAAAACATTAAGTAAACTAAGACAACGCGTAGGCATGGTGTTTCAATTCCCGGAACACCAGCTTTTTGATGAAACCGTAGAAAAAGACGTGGCTTTCGGTCCAATGAACTTCGGTCTCACCCGTGAGGAAGCCTGTGGTCGAGGAAGGGACGCTCTTCGAAAAGTCGGCCTTCACGATGAGAGCCTTTATAAGAAGTCTCCATTTGAGCTTAGTGGGGGACAAATGCGAAGAGTGGCGATTGCCGGTGTGTTGGCCAGTGAACCGGAGATGCTTATTCTTGATGAGCCGACAGCAGGTTTGGATCCTGAAGGTCGGGTGAAGATGATGGAGCTATTCTCCGGCTGGCAAAAAGAATCGGAGGCGCGCTCCTACGTGTTAGTCACTCATCATATGGAGGATGCGGCTACCTATGCTGACTACATCTTTGTGATGCATCAAGGAACCGTTGTGCTTGAAGGAAGTCCTGAAGTCGTGTTTTCCCATGAAGAGCGGTTGCAGCAGTGGGGACTAGGTGTTCCAAAAACAACAAAGCTATTAATCGAACTTTCAAAGAAGGCGAATACCCCAATCAATGTCGCCTCTTTTTCTGTAGAGGATACAGCAAAAGAGATTGTGAGATTGTTGAAAGGGGACAAGAGGGATGTTTGATAACCTCATCATCGGTCAATATGTACCAAGGGAATCCGTGATACACCGGATGGACCCAAGAGCAAAGCTCGTCTGTCTCTTTCTGTTTATGATTGTCCTCTTTATTGGCAATCGCATCATCGCTCTTCTCCCTGGGATCCTTTTTGTGGCTGTAGCCTTTTGGTTAGCCCAGATCCCTCTTCGTTTTTTCGCAAAAGGACTTCGGTTAATTGTGATTATCATTACGATTACCTTCATCTTGCATTTGTTTATGACACGAGAAGGCAACGTGCTGGTCGACATTGGCTGGCTAACGATCTATGAAGGGGCTTTAACTCAGGCTTCCTTAATCGCTGTAAGGCTTTTTCTTTTAGTGATCTTAGCATCGATGCTTACTCTAACCACAACGCCGATTGATTTGACCGACGGCTTAGAGACACTATTCGGTCCTTTGAAAAAAATCGGAGTTCCCGCACATGAGTTGGCACTTACCATGAGTATTGCCTTGCGATTTATCCCGACCCTACTGGGGGAAACGGAGAAGATTGTTAAAGCACAGCTAGCGAGGGGCGCGTCCTTTTCAGAAGGGTCTCTTGTTAAACGGGCAAAGGCACTCATTCCTCTTTTAGTTCCGTTGTTAATTCAATCGTTTAAACGTGCTGAGGACTTAGCTACGGCTATGGAAGCCAGAGGGTACGATGGGAGCTCGGAGCGAACGAAGTATCGTGAGTTGACATGGAAAAGATCGGACACCTTCATGCTTATGGTTACGATCCTTACAGGTGTGATGATATTAATTCTCAGAGGATAACGAAAGCAGGTGGTCACGATGACACGTTATGTATGCCGTGTTGCCTACGACGGAACCAACTTTTCAGGTTACCAGGTACAGGCGAATGGGCGAACGGTCCAAGCGACATTTGAGCAAAGCTTGAAAAAACTTCACAAAGGTGCCGTCGTGGAATCGAAGGCATCGGGTAGAACCGATGCCGGGGTTCATGCTAAAGGACAAATGATTCAATTTGATTCCGATTTAGGCATTGCTCTTGATAAGTGGCCGATCGCGCTAAATGCTGTGCTCCCACCTGAGATCGCCGTAGTGGACATTGCAACGGTCCCTAGCGACTTTCACGTACGTTACGATACAACAGGCAAAGAATATCGTTATCGAATCCTCAGAGGCCGTCAGAGGGACGTGTTTAAGAGGAACTACACGTATCAGCCTTTTCCCTTGATCGACGACGTGGAAGGGATGAGAGAGGCTGCCAGACACCTTCTTGGCAGCCACGACTTCACGAGCTTTTGCTCTCCTCGAACGGACGTAGAGGACAAAGTACGGACGATCACAGAAATTGAGATTACCGAGCACGGGGATGAACTGTTGCTTCGCTTTCGAGGAAGCGGCTTTCTTTACCAAATGGTAAGGATTCTTACAGGGACCCTTGTTGAAGTAGGTCAACGTAAACGGACACCGGCATCACTAAAAGACATCATCCAAGCAAAAGACCGAGACGCCGCAGGCCCCACAGCCCCGGGGCAAGGCCTCTATTTATGGGATGTCTTCTATGAAACCGATCTGTTTAAAAAAGAAACGTGAAGGCGAAGCTTGAGTAGATGGCATTACTCTAGATTCCATCAGGTGAAGTGATTTCTAACCTTTGCTACATTTTTAGGAAATTCAATTTCTGAAAGATGTTGCTTTCATAGAAGGAATGATGAGCGATCGACAATCTTTCGTGCGGGGACGAAACACATCCCCAGAGCACGCACGATAGTCATTATTTTATCTAGTGATGCGAAGGTGAACGGAATATGCGACACTCCTGCGGAAATGCGAAGCAGGTGAGACCCCACAGGGCAAAGGAAGGCATTGAAAAAGTTAAAGATCGAACTTTTTCAGTACCTTCGCAAAGCCCGAGGAGGCTCAGCGCGAGTCCGCGGAAAGGGAGCCTATTCCGTTCAACGTAGCTTAAATCCTTAAATGGTAAAGGAATAAACCATTATATATGTTAAGGGGAAAGCTGTAAGAATAGTTTGTTTCAAACTGGAAGAAAAAAACTTCACGTGACAACGAATCCTGGTGTAACATTCTATTGACATTCAAGTGCCAATACGTTAAGATGATCTATGGTATTCTAAAGCCCACTAGCCCCGGGCAGACGAATCGTTTTGTAACAATGTAGTTTATGATTTTGGTATTGAAGTATTAGGAGGGAAATAATCTGATGCGTACGACATATATGGCAAAGCCTAGCGAAGTAGAACGTAAATGGTACGTTGTAGACGCGGAAGGTAAAACGCTTGGTCGTCTTTCAACTGAAGTTGCGTCAATTCTTCGTGGAAAGCACAAGCCAACGTTTACACCACACATCGACACTGGAGATCACGTAATCGTGATCAATGCAGAAAAAATTCACTTGACTGGTAATAAGCTTGCTGACAAGATGTATTACCGTCACTCTCAGCACCCAGGCGGACTTAAGAGCATGACTGCTCAAGAGATGCGCGATCGCAAGCCAGTAAAAATGCTTGAGCTAGCGATTAAAGGGATGCTACCAAAAGGTTCTCTAGGCCGTAAGCAAGGCATGAAGCTTCATGTTTATGCTGGCAATGAGCACCCACACCAAGCACAACAGCCTGAAAACTACGAATTACGCGGTTAATAAAGAAGGAGGT
The DNA here is from genome assembly GCF_000429705.1 of Alteribacter aurantiacus DSM 18675. Lineage (GTDB taxonomy): Bacteria > Bacillota > Bacilli > Bacillales > Salisediminibacteriaceae > Alteribacter > Alteribacter aurantiacus. The sequence continues at coordinate 108,823 of NZ_AUCJ01000011.1, read as the reverse complement.
TATCCACTTTGGCACAGGTTCAATACTACGGAACTGGTCGTCGTAAGCACTCCGTTGCACGTGTACGTTTAGTACCTGGTGATGGTGCAATCACTATCAACAAGCGTGACATCGATGAGTACTTCGACCTTGAAACTTTAAAACTTATCGTAAAACAACCACTAGCTGAGACTGAAACAGAAGGTACGTATGACATTCACGTAACAGTTCACGGCGGTGGTTACACAGGACAAGCGGGTGCGATCCGTCACGGTATCTCTCGCGCGCTTCTAGAAGCAGATCCTGAGTACCGCACGTCTCTTAAGCGTGCTGGCTTCTTGACTCGTGACGCTCGTATGAAAGAGCGTAAGAAATACGGTCTTAAAGCAGCTCGTCGTGCTCCTCAGTTCTCTAAGCGTTAATATTGTTTATACAAACCTCACTCGTTTTATGCGAGTGAGGTTTTTGTGTTTCTAGGAAAGGTCTGCGGTAGTAATTGGTTGTGGAGAGGAGTTCCGTTGGCCATTATAAGTTATTTATAATTTGGCGTAGCTAGCTCTAGAGCGCCACTCACCACCTTTTTCAAAGAAAACCCAAAAACCTTGTCAAATAATGATACAATAAAATGAAATGACAACGTTTACATATAAGTTTAATTATCTGAAATATCAAAATATAGTATGGGTAAAAGGCGGTGCCGTAGGTGAAACTTCAGGATATTAGTCGCGAAGAGCTTTTGAATTTTTTACCCTTTCCATCGTTCATTGGTGATGAAGATGGTCGGATTATTGATGCCAATAACGAAATGAAACAACTTGTTGAGATTGATCAACAGAATACACTTGAAGAGAGTGCTGAAGAAAATGAGATCAAAAAGTACTTTGAAGGAGAGATCTTGCATATTCTGATCGACGGATCCTCTTATCTCTTTATCAAAAAAGAGGTCATGGATCACCCTCGAAAAGAGTTTTTGTATATGGGTGTGCAATCAGCCGGTGTCAAAAACTTGGTGAGTCGTTTAAAGAGAACAGAAGAGTTGAATAGAGAGTTGGACGCGATTATTGATAACTCTTACGATGTGATTTACATTACGGATAAAAATGGCATGACTCTTAAAACGAATAAGGCGATCGAGCGGGTCACTAGAATACCAAAAGAATATTTTGTTGGTAAGCGTGTGGATGAACTGATTAAAAGAGGCATCTTGAAAAACTCCGTTACACATCATGTCCTAAAGAAAAAACGAACGGTCTCTTTTGTTCAGTCCAATTACGAGGGAAAAGAGATGCTCATCACGGGAAATCCCGTTTTTAACGCGAATGGCGAGATCGAAAAAATTGTCACGAACGCAAGAGACTTAACGGAGCTCAATGAGCTTCAGGCGGCTCTCAGCAAAGCCACAGAGCTAAACAAAACGTACAAAAAAGAACTGGAGACGTTAAAAGGAAAGAAGATGGACGATGATGGCATCGTTTTAGCCAGTGAAGAGTTAAGACTCATTTACGAAATGGCGAACCGCATTTCAAATGTGGATGCTACGGTTCTTATCTTAGGAGAAACAGGTGTCGGAAAAGATGTACTTGCTAAATACATTTACAACAACAGCTTCAGAGAAAAAGAAGGGAACTTTATTAAAGTGAACTGTGGCGCAATCCCTGGGGAGCTACTTGAATCGGAACTGTTCGGATATGAAGGCGGCGCGTTTTCAGGAGCAAGTAAAAACGGAAAAGCCGGTATGTTTGAGTTGGCTGATAAAGGTGTTTTGTTCTTGGACGAGATTGGCGAGCTGTCTTTGGCTTTGCAAGTAAAGTTGCTACGGGCCTTACAGGAACAAGAGATTATGCGGGTAGGAGGAACGAAGCCTAAAAAAATAAATGTGCGCGTGATTGCCGCTACGAACCGTAAGTTAAAGGAAATGGTGCAAGAAGGAACGTTCCGAGAAGACTTGTATTACCGTCTCAATGTCATTCCAATTCAAATTCCACCGCTAAGGGAGAGAAGAGATGACATTATTCCTCTCGTAAACATGTTCTTGAATAAAGTGAACAAGAAGTATGATTTATCAAAAACCATGAGTCACAGGTTGAAGAACTTCTTTGTTTCCTTCAATTGGAGCGGCAATGTAAGAGAACTGTCCAATTTAATTGAAAGACTTGTCCTTGTCACAGACAGGCAGATGATCGATATTGAGCATCTGCCGGAAGATTATTTAAGCACAGGTGATATTCCTGTCACGGGAAGTTCAACGTCCATGACATTAAAAGAAGCAGTCGAGCTTGCTGAAAAAGAGGTACTCGCATCAGCGGCAAAAGAATTTACCAATACGTATGAAATAGCAGATAAGCTAGAAACCAGTCAACCGACCGTCGTGCGGAAATTAAAGAAGTACAACATCAAAACAGGTCAATAGATAAAACAAAGAGGTCCTATCCGGTAGGTCCTCTTTTCTTAATTCATTCATGAATGACCAAGTTATTTTCGAATCAAGACTTTAGCCAGGATGTGAATCTAAAAGACAAGGATTTAAATCGAAACCACCAGCATCCCACGGAATGAACTGGTTGAATCGAAAAATAAAAATTTTGGCATGAGTATTGCATCTATAGAAAGGTAGGACCCATTTTCTTGTAAATGGGAGGTGTTCATACATGTGTAAAAGAAGGGGTGAGAGAGATGTCACATCAAGTGAGTGAGGAAGCAGGTACGGGATCAAGAAGTCTGAACGTACCTGAGAACTCCCTTTACCACATGCTAAGAAGAACGGTAAAGAAAAACGAAAAGCGTGTGGCCGTCATTTCAGAAGAAGAGAAGCTGACATATGACGAGCTTCTTGAACGAGTCAATCGATTGGCAGATTCTTGGAGAAAGCGAGGAATGAAAAAGGGAGATATGCTGGGGCTTATGCTTCCTAATCAGGCTGAATATATCGTTTGTTTTTATGCAGCACAGGCGCTCGGGATGACTGTGGTCCAAATTAACCCGAATTATACACCTAGAGAGCTTGTCCAGATCATTCATAGCGCCAAGGTAAAACATGTTGTGGTCTCAAATCGAAATGTGGAGACGGTTCTACACGTTCATGGTCTCGAGCCGATCGAGAACATCATCGTTACAGGTACGGTAGAGTCAAGCGCCGTAGAGGAGCTCTTCTGTTTGGAAAAGCAAATCCGTGAAGGGGAAAACGTCTCCCATGAAACAACTGTAAATGTAAAAGAAGATGTAGCCGTCATTCAATACACCGGAGGGACAACCGGTCAAATGAAAGGGGCCATGCTCACTCATTACAACCTGGTGGCGAACGTGGAACAGAGTTATACGATGTATGGGAGCAAGATGAAACAAGGTGAAGAAGTGTTTCTCGTGGCGACACCTCTGTATCACGTCTATGCCATGACTGCTGGGATGAATTTGGGGATCCGAATTGGAGCGACGATTTTACTAATGAAGAAGTTTGAGATTCAACAAGCGTTGGAGTGGATTAAGGAATACAGGCCAACTTATTTTCCCGGTGTTCCCGGGATGTACACAGCGTTTGTCATGCACCCTGACGTGGAACAATACGGACTTGATTGTTTGAAGTTTTGCTCAAGCGGGTCTGCGCCGCTCCCGGTTGAGATTATTAAAAGGTTTGAGTCATTAACAGGGGCAGTCATTGGTGAAGGATTTGGCATGTCTGAAGCGTCACCTACGACACACCGTAACCCGGCTGAAGGGATCAGAAAAATTGGAAGTGTGGGTCTTCCCTTACCTGGCACAGAAAGCAAAATAGTAGATGACGACAACCAGGAGCTGCCACCGAAATGCGTTGGTGAATTAATTATTAAAGGTCCTCAAATTATGAAGGGATACTTGAATAATGAAGCCGACACGGAGAATGCGCTACGAAACGGCTGGCTCTATACGGGAGACTTGGCCATGGTAGACGAAGACGGCTATTTTTACATTGTCGGTCGGAAAAAAGAAATGATCTTAATTGGCGGGTTTAATGTGTACCCGAGGGAAATAGAAAATGTATTATACGAACATCAAGATGTGAAAGAAGTGGCTGTTGTTGGGATCCCCCACGAAGAAAAAGGGGAAGTAATAAAAGCTTTTATTGTGTTACGTGAAGAGGCAACTGCCGATGTAGAAGAACTGAAAGGGTTCTGTTACAGAAACCTGACTCGCTATAAAGTACCAAAGGATTTCGAAATTAGAGATGCCCTTCCGAAAAACACGGTCGGGAAGCTGTTAAAACGGTCATTGGTCGAAGAAGAGATGGGCAATCAAAAAAAGGAGCGTGAAGAATAATGTTTTCAACTATTGAAGTAGTCAAAGACAATCGGGTCGCTTTTATTACAATTAACCGAGAAGAAGTTCGTAACGCATTGAATAAAGAGACACTGGGAGAAATCTCTGCTGCGTTAAAAGAATTAAACGATGACAGTGATGTCGGATGCGTGGTATTTACCGGAAAAGGGGAAAAGTCCTTTGCTGCGGGGGCAGACATTGCCCAGTTAAGAGAGAAATCAACGATCGATGTGTTTAAGGCCGGCGGTATGCAGGAAGTATACGATGAAATTGAAGCGTATGATAAGCCCACGGTAGCCATGATTAACGGGTTTGCCCTAGGTGGAGGCTGTGAACTTGCAATGGCTTGTGATATTCGAATTGCGTCGTCGAACGCTAAAATGGGACTTCCTGAGTTGAACTTGGCCATTATCCCTGGGGCAGGTGGAACACAACGATTGGTTCGCATTGTGGGCAAAGGCAAAGCCCTAGAACTCATCTTAACAGGAAAAATAATTGGAGCAGAAGAAGCAAAACAAATCGGACTTGTATCTGAAGTTGCTGAGCCTGAGCAATTGTTGGAGACGGTTATGGTTACTGCCCACCAGATGCTCGCTAAAGGTCCTTTAGCGTTAAAGTTGGCGAAGATCGCCGTTCATGCGGGCTCTGAAGCAGACATGAAAACCGGCCTCCTCATTGAGAAGCTCGCTCAAGGAATCTTATTTTCATCGGAAGATAAAGACGAAGGCACTCAAGCGTTCTTGGAAAAAAGAAAAGCCAATTTCGTAGGGAAGTAGTGAAAAGGGGCGTTTAACGTGGAGCGATTGAACGGCAAAGTTGCACTCGTGACCGGGGGTTGTAGAGGAATTGGTCAAGCAATTGTTAGGCGGTTTCTTTCGGAGGGGGCCAGAGTATGTGTGGCAGACTATGAAAAGGTAGACCAGGCTTTTAGCGATGCGCTAGAAGGGCCAGTTGTTTTTCAAGCGGATGTTCGTAACCGAGAGCAAATCAAATTGGTGTGTGAACAGATTGTAACCAAGTATGGACGCATCGACATTTTAGTCAATAACGCAGGCATTATACGGGATAAGATGCTTTATAAAATGTCGACGAGCGATTGGGACGACGTGTTGGATGTACATTTAAAGGGCGCATTCAACTGTAGCCAAGTTGTACAACAATACATGGTCCAAGAGGGATATGGTCGCATTATCAATCTCTCATCAACCTCCGCTCTTGGTAATAGAGGACAAGCCAATTATGCAACGGCAAAAGCCGGTATTCAAGGGTTTACAAAAACGCTGGCATTGGAGCTTGGTAAATACGGGATTACGGCAAATGCCATTGCCCCGGGGTTTATTGAAACCGATATGACGAAACAAACGGCGAAGCGATTGGGAATCGACTTTGAGACGTTGGTCGAGGCGAGCAAAGCTCAAATTCCCGTAGGGCGAACGGGAAAAGGAGAAGACATTGCCAATGCGGCTGTTTTCTTTGCTGAAGAATCGTCGTCATTTGTAAACGGCCAAGTCCTTTATGTAGCAGGAGGACCAAAATCATAAAAGAAGCGCCTGCACCTCGCAGGTGCTTCTTTTATGTGGGAGACATCACAGTAATTCAAAAATGAATCATTTAATACTTACGTGCATTGCACCTCCTTATCTATTTCGATGAAGGTGCGTGGCTCGTCGGTTTTTGAACATGGCATGAATATTGCATTATGTATAGTAACGAACAAGTCACTACTTACATTGTGTTTTCCAATATAGCTTGAAAGGGAGAGAGCGCCATGGACTTTTCATTAACAGAAGAAATAAAGTTTCTGTGTAAAGGTGTTCAGAAGTTTGTTAAAGAGGAAGTTGAGCCTGTTGCAATGGAAATTGAACAATCCAATGAAATCCCTGAAATCGTAAAAGAAAAATCGAAAGAATTAGGTTTGTTCGGGATTAGCATCCCTGAAGAATACGGTGGCCTTGGCCTCGATATGGTCGGGAAATGTGCCATATATGAAGAATTAGGAAAAACCCATAACGGATATACGACTTTGATTGGCGCCCATACTGGTATCGGCTCGGTTGGAATTGTAGAACTTGGCACCGAAGACCAAAAACAAAAATACTTACCTAAGATGGCCACAGGAGAATGGATAGGTGCCTTTGCTTTGACGGAGCCGAGTGCAGGGTCCAATGCTGCCAATCTAAAAACGAGAGCCGAGAAAAAAGGAGATAAATATATTCTAAATGGCTCCAAGCATTACATCACCAATGCGGTTGATGGTCACGTTTTTACAGTGATGGCCGTAACCGATCCGACAAAAGGTGCCAAAGGCATAACATCCTTTATCGTTGAAAAAGATTTTCCGGGCTTTCAACTTGGGGCGGTGGAAGAAAAGATGGGGTTAAGAGGATCTCATTCAGCCGAGTTGTTTTTTGAGGATATGGAAGTACCAGTAGAAAATGTTCTTGGGGAAGAGGGGCAAGGATATGTGAATGCCCTTAAGATCCTAGCGAATGGTCGAGCGGGATTGGCTGCAAGGAATCTAGGCTCGTGTGTAAAGCTCCTTGAACATTGTATGGATTATGTATTTGAGAGAAAGCAGTTTGGAAAGCCGTTGTTCGAACAGCAGGCGATTCAACATATGTTAGCCGACATTAGCGTTCAAATTGAAACGTTGCGGTCGTTAACGTATCGAGTCGCTTGGATGACCGATCAAAAGCAACGAGTGGTACGAGAAGCGGCTATAGCCAAACTTTACGGATCGGAAGTCTATAACAAGGTAGCTGACTTAGCTGTTCAAATTCACGGGGGAGTAGGATACATGAAGGATTATCCGATCGAACGCTATTTCCGTGATGCGCGAATCACGAAAATTTATGAAGGAACATCGGAAATACAGCGAAACATTATTGCCGGAGAGTTAAAAAGAGGGGGAGGTAAGTAAATGCGAATCACCATTCACTGAGGTACCAATCTGAAGTAATGAGGACGTTTTGAAATGGATGCATTGAAAACATGGGTACTCAAGCTTTTAATCGGGATTTATGTGATTCATACGTTAGTGATCATCCCTTATGGTGAAACGATATTGGCGACATTAACAGCTGTGGTGGTCGTTTTATTGCTTAGTCATTTAAGAGGTTTTTCGAGAGTGATGAGCGCTTTTATGCTGGTGACCGGATTTTTAATCATTTTCGCAACAGGAAACCTTGGATTAATCAAGAGCAGTCTAACGGTTAACCTTCCTTTGGTTGTGTTATTGGTGACGGTTCCTGTTATGGGTTTTCCTCTGCGTTTAGGAAAATATGATGAACAGTTGAGTCATTTTGTTAAAAAACATGGCCGAAACAATAACAGACTGTTCTTCTCCATAACAAGCGTCTTTTTTCTTATTGGACCGGTGATTAACATGGGCTCAATTAAGCTAATGAACAACTTGGTAGAGAAGCTTTCCTTAGCTAAGGGCCTGCTTGCGAGAAGCTACATGCAAGGATTTACCTCCACTCTGTTATGGTCTCCCTTTTTTGCATCGTTACTGCTTGTCCTTAATTTAGTCGGTGTTTCTCTTTACACATATCTGCCTTTTGGTCTGGGGATTGCCCTTCTTCATATTCTCGTAGCAAATGTCTTGTATTCCCAGTTCGCCAAAGACACTGCTTTTTCTTCCGCAGGCATCCAAACCGTAAGGATGAGAAGAATCTATGAGCTGATTGTTGTATTTGTTCTATTCTTTGGTGCTGTCTTTCTTATTGATCGACTCCTCGGTATTAGCATGATTATTAGCGTCACGTTCGCAGCCGTATTTGTAGCGATTATTTGGAGTATGTACTTGAGAGTTGGCACAGAGTTCGTTGGTCATGTGAAAGAGTATAGCGGGAAGACCATTCTCCTAAGTTCAAACGAGGTGGTTCTTTTTACAACAGCCGGCTTTTTCGGAGCTGTGATAGCTACAACAGAGGTGGGGACTTATATTAACCGGTTTGTCCTAGCGATTAGTGAGTCCTCGGTCTTCTTTCTCATTCTATCCATCATCGTCATTACAGCATTACTGGCACTAGGTGGTGTGCACCAGATTGTGACGATTACGGCTTTGGCTACAACGGTCAGGCCGTTGGAGGTTGGCGTAGACCCCCTTATCTTTGCTTTGACCCTCATGTCTGCCTGGTCGCTCGCAACGATTGTTTCTCCCATATCAGCAGCCAATGTCATTGTCATGAACTTACTCGGACGGGGATATAAAGAGATTGCATTTACGTTTAATGGGGCGTTTATTCTCGTAATGATCAGCCTATATACACTCTTTATTTACGTGATTCATTTGTTTTTCACATAACTTTTTTGGAGGGATAACCATGAATATTTTTGTACTAATGAAACGAACGTTTGATACAGAAGAACAAATTGTGGTCAAAGACGAACAAGTTGATGAGTCAGGTGCGGAATTTATTATTAATCCTTACGACGAATATGCGATTGAAGAAGCAATCTTACAGAGGGACGAGCACGGAGGAGAAGTGACGGTCGTGACGGTCGGAGACGAAGAAGCGGAAAAAGAGCTCCGCACGGCATTGGCTATGGGGGCGGACAAAGGAGTGCTTATTGATCGAGAAGAAATCGAGGAACTTGATCAGGCAGGTATTGCCCTTATTTTATCCACGTACTTGTCCGAACAAGAGTATGACCTGATTCTATGTGGAAACGTAGCCGTTGATGGAGGAAGTGGTCAAGTCGGACCAAGAGTGGCGGAGCGTTTAGGAATTGCACAAGTGACGACTGCCACCGCGATCACGATTAATGGAAGTCAGGTAACGATTCGTCGAGATGTTGAAGGAGATGAAGAAGAAGTGGAAGTGTCACTTCCGGTTTTGATTACGGCTCAGCAAGGATTAAATGACCCTCGCTATCCGTCTTTGCCGGGTATTATGAAGGCGAAAAAGAAACCTCTTGAGGTGATAGATTTGGATGACCTTGATCTTGATGAAGAAGATTTTGAATTAAAGACAAGGAATGTAGAAGTGTTCCTTCCTCCTAAGAAAGAATCGGGGGAAATGATTGATGGAGAGCCTGCTGAACAGGTGAAAACGTTGATTGCGGCGCTAAAGATTTAACACAAAAAAGAGCTGGAGGAGATACCATGGGGAAAAAGGTACTTGTAATTGGAGAAGTTCGTAACGGGGATGTGCGCGGCGTTTCTTATGAGGCTGTATCAGCAGGGGTGGACATAGCGAATGGTGGAGAGGTCGTTGCAGTGGTGTTAGGAGAAGACGTGAGATCATTAGCTGAGCCGTTTATCTCTTACGGATCAGATCGAGTCATTGCGGTGAACCACCCACAACTGAAAGGATATACCACTGACGCGTATCAGCAAGCGATTCTACAGGTGATCGACGAAGAGAAGCCTGATAGCATCCTAATGGGGCACACATCGATTGGAAAAGACCTTTCACCGCGGCTGGCTATGAAGCTTGGCGCAGGACTCATATCTGATGCCGTCGCTGTTGAAGTCTCAGGAGAAGAAGTGGTCTTTACTCGACCGATTTATTCAGGAAAAGCGTTTGAGAAGGAAGCGCCTGTAGGAGAAAAAGTGATGGCAACGATCCGTCCCAACAATATCGAGGCAAAAGAGCAAGATGAGTCAAGAACAGGGGCTGTTGAAACCTTTGATGTCGTGTTAAAGGACTTACGAACGGTGATTAAAGAAGTCGTCCAAAAAGCAACAGCAGGAGTTGACCTGTCTGAAGCGAATGTTATTGTAGCGGGGGGACGTGGCGTTAAAAGTAAAGAGGGATTTGAGCCGTTACAAGAACTGGCCGACTATCTAGGAGGGGCAGTAGGTGCTTCTCGTGGTGCGTGTGATGCGGATTATTGTGATTATGCGTTGCAGATCGGTCAAACGGGAAAGGTGGTTACACCTGATCTTTACTTTGCCATTGGAATATCCGGAGCGATCCAACACTTAGCCGGGATGTCCAACGCGAAAACGATTGTGGCCATTAACAAAGATCCGGACGCTCCCATTTTCGAAATCGCCGATTATGGGATTGTAGGGGATCTGTTCGAAATTGTTCCTCTCTTGCTGGGCGAACTGAAGAAAGTGGAAGTTAGGTCGTAATCGAGTGAAAAGATAGGAAGAGGGATGCGTATGTACGACTTTATCATTGTTGGAGGCGGCATTGTCGGCCTGTCGACGAGCATGGCATTGTACAAGAAGTATCCATCAGCAAAGGTGTTGCTGATTGAAAAAGAAAAGGAGCTGGCAACGCATCAAACCGGTCATAATAGCGGTGTGATTCATTCAGGCATCTACTATAAGCCGGGAAGTTTCAAGGCTCGATTTGCGAGAGAAGGAAGCCAATCCATGAAAGCGTTTTGCGAGAAACATGACATAGAGCATGATATTTGCGGAAAGGTGATCGTCGCGACAAAAAAAGAAGAGCTACCACGACTGGAGGCCTTGTATCATCGAAGCGTTGAAAATCAATTGAATACTCGTATGATTGATCAAGGTGAACTAAAAGAGATTGAACCTCATGTAAATGGAGTCGCAGCCATTCATGTACCTGGAGCCGGGATTGTCAATTATAAACAGGTAAGCTTGGCATTTGCGAAGATCGCACAAGAGCAAGGGTGTGAGATCCTTCTCGACACCCAAGTCACACACATTGATGAGGGTAAGGATGTGGTAACCGTTGAAACAAACCGAGGGAATTACCAATCGAAGTACATCGTCAATTGTGCCGGGTTACAAAGCGATCGTGTTGCGAACCTTTCAGGATACGTGACCGATGTGAAGATTGTACCGTTTCGAGGAGAGTACTATAAGCTCAAACCGGAAAAGCGAAGCCTCGTTAAGCATCTAATATACCCTGTACCAAACCCGGACTTTCCTTTTTTAGGCGTTCACTTTACTCGGATGATCGGAGGAGAAGTGGAAGCAGGACCAAATGCGGTTTTGAGTTTTAAGCGAGAAGGGTATAAAAAAACGGACTTCTCCATGAAAGACATGGCTGAAGTCCTTACGAATCGAGGATTTTGGAAGCTTGCCGGAAAGTACCTTGGTGAAGGTATGGGTGAAATGAAAAGATCCATTAGTAAATCAAGCTTTACGAAGAGTCTTCAAGAATTGATCCCGGAGATCCAATCAGAAGATCTAATCAAGGCTCCTGCAGGTGTGAGGGCACAGGCGTTAAAAGACGATGGCCAGTTAGTGGACGACTTCTATGTCATCAAAGGAAGCCGAACGATTCACGTATGTAACGCACCTTCGCCTGCTGCGACAGCTTCGATTGAAATCGGAAAATCCATTGTGAACCAAATGAATGTTACGATTGAAAAGACGACAACCGTCCTCACGCCTTGAGGTCGAGAAGAAGGGGAGGATAAAAAATGACCAAGCCCAATATCGTATTTATTGCAGGACACGCGCGCTTGCCACAAGGGATGGCCGCCAAAAGTATTTTTGACACACTCACGATTACTGCCGAGGTGGAAACGAGGTACGGGGTGGTTTTAGAAGCTTCATGTACACTAGCTACAGAACATGGGCGATCCTTTATCGGCGAGATCCTAAAAGGTGTGAGTTTAAAAGATGGCATCGATTCGTCCATTCAAGCCATCCAATCCTCCTATTACGGAAAAGCGAATAATGCCCTCGTAGCTGCATTGAAAGATCTTCATTTGCAGTACGAGCAAATCAAGTCAAGGTGATAATTCGGAATAATCTAACAATTTATTGACTTTTCTCTCCTTTTTCATTACAATGTATGTAGATGAATCATTGCCGTTGGGAATTTGCCTTCCCAATCTCGCAATCATCCTCAACCTATAATTAAATGGAATAATAACAATAACTGTATCATTTACAATGACTCTATCCACAATAGAGCAGGAATGTAAATATAGCCGGTTATATTATGAGTGGTTTCATAATATGGCCGGCTATTTTTGTTTCGTTTTTTCGCATAAATGGTGTGAAGGATGGATGCGGGGCACATTGATAAAACACGATGATACGATGCCCTGTTAGCTAAACGACCTTTACAGAATAACCACCATGGATGGCGAAACAAACGCCTTGTATACACTGTGGGCAAACCAAATTCCCAAGGAGGATGACACATGAGTGTTGTTAAAACAAACGAAGGCAAGGTAGTAGAAAAAACGGACTATTTTGAGGTAGCAGAGCATTCGCAAAGCAAACGGCTTTTCCACATTGATATTAATAAAGAAGTCATTGAAGAATTCTTAAACGAAGTGAAGGACGTATCGGTTCAACAATTAGAATATGTTCCATACATGCGCTTTATCGTTGCTGACAAGTTGAACACCCTTTGTGGTAATCAATTAAAACAAGTGCTCACTGATATCTTGTACGACCGGGAAACAGGAGGGTATACGATCGGTACAAAAAACCTAACCTCTGACCCAAATGATTACGTCAAGTTCTCAACAGCCATCACCCATATGATTGGTGAGCCGAACTTTGACTCCATGTCAGGAAAATACTATGCAAGATTCACGGTTCAGCATGAAGACAATAGTGACTCCTATCTAAGACAACCCTATCGTCTTTTTACCCTTCACACAGACGGAACGTTCGTCGATGAAGCAACGGATTGGCTCTTGATGATGAAGATGAAAGAGGAAAACGCTACAGGGGGAGAATCGAGACTTCTGCACCTAGACGATTGGGATGAGCTTGATACGTATTTAAATCACCCTCTAGCCACAAAGAAAATTACGTACAAAGCGCCTGCAAGTAAAAACGTGACGAAAGAAATTAACCGGACCACGTTCTTTAAGCAAAACAATAAACCTTGTATCAGCTTTATTGATCAATTTGCTTATCCGAAGAGCGTTGAAGAGGCGAGCTACTTAAAAGGACTCTCTGAATCAATGGAAAATGATCCGTCACTAATTGAGTTGAAGTTACCTGTAGGAGATCTTGTCGTACTAAACAATGCCTTCTGGTTACACGGAAGGGCTGCCTTCGAGAAAAACACAGAGCTTAACCGCGAGCTCCTTCGTCAACGAGGTAGTTTCTTAAGTTAAGGAGACGTTGACAAAGCAATGATGAGAGCCACTACCTGAGGAAGGCATACGCCTTTTTCAGTGGAGTGTATCATCATTGCTTTTTTCTTTCCCTCTCGTATGTATCGAAGGACCTTGATCATACGTTCAATCGAGTTAATTCAAATATGAATCAAGAGTCATGATTGAATTAGTGAAGATGATACAAAGGAGTAACGACCATGCCAAGTTGACTTGCTTACTTGGATTTTGTGACGGAGAGGTAAAGAAAAATTCCCGTTCATTAAGAAGATGAAACCTATTAGAACAACCATCACATTCGTACATAGAGTTGCTTAGCCCTTATTTTTTATCAAAATGTAAGCGTTTTATCTTTTTTGGCACGGTTCTTGCTTATCTATACAGTATCAAATTAAAGGGAGCGTGTATCACATGGTAGCAACAGCAAGTGAAGTAAAACAAATGACAACAATGATCCGTAATTTTGTAGAAAAGGAAGTTGAGCCTTATGCCCAACAAATTGAAGACGAAGACCGTATTCCTGATCACCTAGTTGAAAAAGCGAAAGAGTTAGGGTTATTCGGATTAAGCATCCCAGAAGAATACGGCGGAATCGGACTCAATACGGTTGGGAAAGCAGGAGTCCTCGCTCAGTTAGGACGAACCCATAACGGCTATGTCTCTCTTATCAGTGCTCACACGGGGATTGGGAGTACGGGTTTAGTAAAGCTAGGATCGGAACAGCTAAAGCAAAAGTATCTACCAGCGATGGCATCAGGTAACCTTATTGGAGCTTTCGCGCTGTCAGAGCCAGGGGCGGGATCGGACGCTACTAATTTGTCTACACGAGCAGAAAAAGTCGGAGACAAGTGGATTTTAAATGGGATGAAGCACTTTATCACCAACGGACCAATTGCAGATGTGATTACCGTTTTCGCCGTGACGGATAAAGAAAAAGGTGCTAAAGGAGGCATTACCGCTTTCTTGGTAGAGAAGGACTTTCCCGGATTTTCCGTAGGAGCGAAAGACAAGAAAATGGGGTTAAGAGGTTCTTATACATCACAAGTCATTTTTGAAGACTGTGAAGTACCTGACGAAAATGTAATTGGGGAAGTGGGTATGGGGTATGTGTCTGCCCTAACGATTCTTGGAGAAGGTCGAGTAGGGCTGGCCGCTAGAGCGGTTGGGTCATCTGAAAAGTTAATTGAGCTATCAGCCCAGTACGCAATGGAACGAAAGCAGTTTGGTAAGCCAATCGCCGATAACCAAGGAATTCAATGGATGCTTGCAGATATGGCAACGGAAACAGAAGCTGCCAAACAGCTAACGATGAATGCGGCGAGACTGATCGATGAAGGGAAAAAAGCCATTAAAGAAGCGTCTATGGCGAAAATGTTCGCTTCTGAGGTCTTCAATAAAGTAGCTGACCAAGCGGTACAAATTCACGGAGGGATCGGATACATTGCCGAATACCCAGTGGAGCGCTTTTACCGTGATGCGAGAATCACGAAGATCTATGAAGGGACTAACGAAATTCAACGAATCATTGTAGCGAAGCACATTTTAAATGAGGTAGCACGATAACCATAAAACGGAGGGGTTTGAATGAACGCAGATCAAATCAAAACCATTAGTGTCATCGGCTCAGGGGCGATGGGTTCTCAAATCGCTATGGTAGCGGCCTTAGCGGGATACAATGTGACATTACAAGATATACAAGAAGAAAGTGTAGCAAAAGCAAAACAAGCGTTACGAGACAGGTTAGAAAAACGAGTAGCTAAAGGAAAGATATCCCAAGAAGAGGTGGACGAAGCCTTTTCGAACATGATGTTTACCACTTCCTTAAAGGAAGCGGTTCGTGATGCGGACTTTGTCATTGAAGCGATTGTAGAAAACTTGGAAATCAAACGAACGCTCTTTAAAGATGTTGACCAACTTGCTCCGCCACACGCGATTTTGTCAACGAACAGTTCAACCATTGTGAGCTCAAAAGTGGCTGATGCTACTAACCGTCCTGAGAAAGTGTGCAACTTTCACTTCTTCAATCCTGCATTGGTGATGGAGATGGTTGAAGTTGTACAAGGGCCGCACACGTCTGAAGAAACAGCCGATGTGGCTATGGAACTGGCAAGGAGGTTAAACAAAACACCAATTTTGTTGAAAAAAGAAATCTCAGGATTTGTAGCCAATCGAATCTTAGGGAAGTTAATGAACGAAGCTTTGTATTTATATGAAAATGAAATTGCTACGGCAGAAGAGATTGACCTTGCTTGTACAAAAGCTTTGAACCACCCAATCGGGCCTTTTGCCTTAATCGACCTTACTGGGCTGGATGTTCATTACAACGTGAGGCAGCACCGCTTTGAGGAAACCGGAAATGAAGAAGATAAACCGTCTCCAATCATTGTAGAGAAAGTAAAAAAAGGAGAGCTTGGCCGAAAATCAGGTAAAGGATTTTATTCATACAGCTAGTGATGAAACGCTGTTGTCGAAGAGAGTGTTGCTTTTATACAAGAAAGGTTGAAGCGGAAGAACCCGAGACTCCTGTAGCTGTGGGGGCAATGCAAGACCAAACAAGGATACTATCATTTTAGTGACAAATAGAATATACAAAGAAGCTACAACCTAAAAGAAAACAAAAAAGGAGTGAACGGGATGCCGGGAACATCAGAATCATTAAAAGGACGATTTGAAACAAGCCCATTTTTTGCTCACTTAGGTTTTAAAATAGAAACCTATGAAAAAGATAAAGTAGTTTTAAAACTACCGGTTCAACAGCATCTCATAAACACAAACGGTACCGTTCACGGAGGCGTATACGCGACCATGCTCGATAACATTATGAGCATGGTTGTACGAAACGCGATTCAAGAGGACATTGTGACAGTGAATATGAACATCCATTTCCTAGCACCAGTGGAAGCAGGGGAGCTCTTTGCAGAAGCCACAATCCTTCAACAAGGGTACCGAATTGTGACGTGCGAAGGAGAGATCTATAGCAATAACCAAGTGGTAGCTAAAAGTTCGGGTACGTTTAAAGTTAAGCGCTCTACATAGGTGTATGTAGATTAAAAAGAGGGGTGAAAACATGAGTCGAGATGATATCGTGATCGTAAGTGCGGTTCGAACAGCAATCGGAAAATACGGTGGGTCACTTAGGAATATTGATTCAGGGTTTTTAGCGTCGGAGGTAATAAAGGAATCCCTAAAAAGAAGTTCTCTGCCAGCGGACCTTGTGGATGAGGTGATTATGGGAGAAGTAAGGCAAACGACGAAATCATCAAACGTAGCCCGAGTAGCCGCTTTAAGAGCAGGAATCCCGGAAGAGACACCAAGTTATACAATTAACCGGCTATGTGCATCGTCCATGCAAGCGATCGTGTCCGGTGCCCAACAGATTATGACAGGCTATGGTGAGGTTATTATAGCTGGCGGGACGGAGAATATGAGCGATTCTCCTCACTATCTTAGAGGGGCGCGATTTGGTGGGGCTCCTACGTTAGTAGATCCGAATACTGAAAACGGTCAGCAACCGATGGAGGTGTTCGGGGATCGATTGGGAATGGGACAAACAGCTGAAAATGTAGCTGAACAATATAACATCTCTCGTGAAGACCAAGATGCTTTTGCCGTTCAGAGTCAGGAAAGGGTAAAGCATGCCCAAGAAACAGGGGTGTTTAATGACGAAATCGTTCCCATTGAGGTTAGGGAAAGAAAAGAAGTGAAACAGTTTGCCACAGATGAACATCCTCGTCCATCCACGACGTTAGAAAAGCTTGAAAAACTAAAGCCTGCGTTTAGGGATGGGGGAAGTGTAACGGCCGGTAATGCTTGCGGGCGAAACGACGGTGCGTCAGCGGTGGTTCTTATGAAGCAATCAAAAGCGGAGGGATTAGGATTAAAACCACTTGCTAAGATAACGGGGTGGAGTGTAGCCGGCGTATCTCCAAAAGTGATGGGGATTGGGCCAGTACCAGCCGTTCAGAAATTATTGCAGTCAACAGGGGAACGGATTGAGGATATTGGTAGAATCGAGTTAAACGAAGCTTTTGCCTCACAAGCTTTAGCGGTCATTAGAGAGCTGGAATTACCGATGGAAAAAGTGAACGTAAACGGTGGAGCCATTGCACTTGGTCACCCATTAGGGGCTACGGGAGCTCGAATTGTAACTACACTTGTTCACGAGTTAATCAGGAGCAAAGAGAAAAAAGGGATTGCTACCTTGTGTGTAGGTGGAGGACAAGGAATGGCAATGATGGTCGAAACCGTTTAAAAAAGTCCGGAGTGTGTTTTCTGATTATTCAGTAACCTGAAAGAGTATAGAACGACCACGGAAAGAGGAGGGAAGAACATGAAGAAGGAAGAGGGAAAGGTTAGTTTGGAAGTTGAAGAGGAAGAAAGGAGTAACTTTGAGCAAGCGTTGGATCGTACAAACGGTTGGTCAAAGTTATACCGAACCTGGAGACTGTTCCTTTCTGCAATAAGCATTGGTCTGGCATTGTATGTGTTGTACGCAGCTACGTTTGGAGGAATGCCGGCATGGCAACATAGAGCAGTTTTTACGTCTGTTGCACTTTTCCTGTGTTTTAGTTTTGTTCCATATAAAAAAGGGAGAACGAGACTGCATCCTCTCTTTGACATCGTACCTCTCCTCTTATCCGGGGCACTTGTGGTTTTTACGTATACAGCATATCCAGATGTAGCTATGCGGGTAGGGAATGTCATTACAATTGATAAAATCTTCGGTACGTTGATGATTGCGCTGATCGTTGAAGGGGTTAGACGTACAATCGGTATCGTCATGGCAGGATTAACCTTGTTTTTTACCGTGTATGTCTTTATTGGACCTTGGTTTCCTGGATTGGCTGGTCACCCTGGGTACAGCTACAACCGATTAATCGATACGATGTTTATTTCGACGAACGGGATCTTTTCAGATCCGATTTATATTGCCTCCACCGTTCTCATCTTGTTTTTGCTTTTTGCATCGATTTTGTTGAGAACAGGGGCAGGACAGTTCTTTATCGATTTTGCCTTCTCCATCACAGGCCGCATGAGGGGAGGGCCAGCATTAGCGTCTGTCCTCTCCAGTGGGATGATGGGGACAATCACTGGTAACGGCGTGGCTAATGCCACAATGACAGGTCCTTTTACAATCCCGTTAATGAGAAAAGTAGGCTACTCGAAGAACTTCTCGGGAGGGATTGAGGCTGTCGCATCTCAAGGTGGTCAGATCATGCCGCCGATTATGGGAGCCGCGGCGTTTATCATGGCTGAGTATACGGGAATTCCGTTTATCCAGATTGCAGCATATGCATTAATACCCGCCATTTTGTACTTTTTCATGGCCAGTGTCATGATCTACCTTCAGGCAAGAAAACAAGGCATTCAAGGTATGCCAAAAGAGCAGCTTCCGAACTTCTGGGAAGTAGTTCTAAAAAGAGGCTACCTTATGATTCCTCTGATCTTAATTATCGTACTTATGGTTCAAGGGTATAGTCCGATGCGAGCTGGGGTTTGGGCGATTGGATCGTTAATTTTAATTAGCTTTATTCGAAAGGAAACGCGCCTTTCTTGGATTAAAATGCTCGGCGCCATTGAATCAGGCATTAAAGGGTCCATTTCGACGATTATGGCCTGTGCTGGTGCGGGAGTCATTACCGGGGCCGTCATTATGACCGGTCTTGGGACGAGGTTTTCTCGAATGGCCATTGACCTCTCTGGTGGAGAACTGTTACCGATGCTTTTAATGATTATGGTTGCCTCTATTATTCTTGGTATGGGTATGCCGACGGTTTCAGCGTATGTCATTCTTGCAACAGTGGCTGTAGGTAGTTTAACTCAGCTAGGCGTTTCCGTTATTGCAGCTCACTTGTTTGTGTTTTATTTCGGGATTTTCTCGGGCATTACGCCGCCAGTGGCCATTACCTCTTACATTACGGCAGGTATAGCCGGAGGGGATCCCATGCGGACATCGTTTCAGTCATTAAAAGTGGGGGTTGCCGCGTTTATCTTGCCATATATGTTCATCTACAATCCAACGATTTTGTTGGAAGGAAGTGTACCAACAATTATCTTGGGTGTTTCTACAGCCACGGTAGGCTTAATTGCATTCGCTTGCGTGGTTCAAGGCTACATGGTAACGAAGACGTCGATCTTACAAAGAAGCGTATTATTGGTTTCCGCGATTTCACTTGTTATTTTTGAACCGATATCGGATGGAATTGGAGTTGGCCTCTTTGCGGCAGTATTTTTGTTTCAGTGGTTTAAAAATAAGAAAAGCACGGTTATGGAAGTGCAAAGGAAGAGTAGCCGGGACTTACCATCCACAAACAGCCATATGGGTTAACGGAAGAGAAAGGTGAGAAGGAATGGAGAGACCTTGGAAAACGTTTTATCCACCGTCTGTCGAACCAAACATTGTCATTCCAACGATGCCCTTGTTCTCCTTATTGAAGCGGGCATGGGAAGAGCAACCTGATGGTCTCGCTGTAGTGGACGGGGAGGTCCGTTGGAGCTATCGAGACCTATATAAGAACGTTGTTTCTTTTGCCTCATCGTTATGGAATAAGGGATTTAGACCAGGTGACCGATGCGTGTTGATGCTATTTAACTGTAAAGAATACATCATCACGTACTTTGCCGTAATGAAGCTTGGAGGAACGGTCGTACAGGCCAATCCTTTACACTCCATTGAAGAACTAAAAAGAGTGGTGAATGATTCAGAAGCAAAGTGGATCGTTACAGAGGCTAAAGAGTGGGAAAAGGTGCATGAAGCAAGTAAACACAAGGAAACGGTGAGATCAATCCTCACGTGTGACGGTTCGATTAGGAATGGAGCATTATGCTTTGAAGAGATGGTTCGAAAAGGACAAGGTGGACGAGTTCCTGATGTGAACATTGATCCTGAACGTGACATAGCTGTTTTTCAATATACAGGAGGCACAACGGGGAAAAGCAAAGCTGCCATGCTCAGCCATCAAAACATCTTATCGAACGTCTGTCAGAATGAGCATTTCACGGTAAAAAATCTAAGTAAAGCCGACGAAAAACTCCTAGGTGTTTTACCTTTTTATCATGTGTACGGGATGAGTGCCGTCCTCCTTTTGGCTGTCTATCGAGGTTCGACGGTGATTTGTATCCGCCGATTCGACCCTAAGCATCTTTTAACCACGATTAAAAACGAAAAGCCGACTCTCTTTTCCGGTGTGCCAACAATGTATATGGCACTATTGCAACAAGAAGAGGCGACACCTGAGACGATGCAGTCGTTAAAGCTCTGCATGGCCGGCTCAGCACCATTGCCTAAAGATGTGATTCGGGTTTTTGAAGAAAAAACCGGTGCTGACATTCTGGAAGGGTACGGGCTTTCTGAAACATCGCCTACTACTCACCGCAATCCTGTAGGGGGTTTGCGGAAAGTTGGGAGCATCGGCATCCCCGTTCCAAATACCGACTGTCGCATTGTGGATCAAGTAAACGGGAACTGTGACATGCCTGTAGGAGAAATAGGAGAGCTTGTGATTAAAGGCCCCCAAGTGATGAAGGGTTATTTAAACCAAGAAGAGGAAACTCGCTTGGCACTTAGAGACGGCTGGCTTTTTACAGGCGATTTAGCTTATATGGATCCAGATGGGTACTTCTTTATCGTAGGCAGGAAAAAAGACCTCATTATTGCAAGCGGTTACAACGTATATCCAACCGAGATTGAAGATGTTCTTTATCAACATCCTGCGGTAATAGAAGCGGCCGTTTACGGTGTTTACGATGACTACCGAGGTGAAACGGTCCATGCTTCCATTGTTTTTCATGAGGCGACGTCAATCGATCCTAGTCAACTAAAAAAGTGGTTAAAAAAGCGTATTGCCAATTATAAAGTACCAACCCATATTGACGTCAGAACTTCGTTACCAAGGTCAGGTGTTGGAAAGTTACTCAAGACGATATTGAGAGATGAAGCTGAACAAAATCGAAAACAGAAAGAGGGATCGCGATGAAAAAGTGGGGAGCTTTTGTAGGTGCTGCAATGTTGTTAATGGTTGCTGGGTGTGGGGAAGAAAGTGCCGGCGGAGATGATAGGGATCTAAGACACTCTCATATTTCCGGCCCGACTGCCTCTGGTTGGTATCCCTTATCCACCTTATTAACGGATGTTTGGATGGATGAGTTGGATGGTTCCAACATCACGGTAGTAGAAGGGGGAGCGATCGGGAATATCCGTGAAGTAAATACGGGAACCGATATGCTAACTGGTATGGCTTTTGCTTCTGATTTTGCGGATGCTGTGGCGGGGAGAGGTTCCTTTGATGGTGAACCACAAGAAGATGTGATGGGGATTGCCGTTCTTTATCCGACCCTATGGAATTTTGCTGTCCTTGACTCGAGCCCTTACCAGACAATTGAAGAGGCAATTGAAGGGGGAGCAGATATTATCCCTGGACAAGCGAACGATGCAAGCTCCCAAACCGCTCACCGTGTTTTTGAAGCCATGGGTTACTCCATTGAAGACATCGAAGCGAATGGAGGAAGCGTCACATACAACGGGTATGGTGACGCGAACAACCAATTACGTGACGGAACAATTGATATGGTCGTGCAAGGGGGATCTCCTTTTGTAACGGGTCTTGCAGAGCTTGACACACAAAATCCGATTAGACCGCTACCGATTCCAGACGAAGCCCTTCAAGTACTTGATGAAGCAGGATACGGGTATAACATTGACATGGCTATCCCCGCTGGTTCTTACAACAACCAGGATGTAGACGTTCCTACAGTAGCGACAGATGCCATGATTATTGTAAATAAAGACATGAACGAAGACACGGTTTATGAGCTCACAAAAGCGCTATGGGACAATCTTAGTCGTTTCCAAGAAGAACAGCCTAATCGGGGTGATTATTTCGATCCTGAGCTTGGATACCACGGGCTTGTCGATCCTGATGTGAATATGCATCCAGGAGCGAAGCGTTATTATGAGGAGATTGGCGTTGTGGAAGAATAAAATATAAGACGAGACCTCATTCGCTGTTTAGACGGATGGGGTTTTGCTGTTTATGAATTAGGGAGGCAGAAAGAGTTTTAACCATTTCTAGTTCCTTTTTTAGCAAGAAAGAGAGCGTAAGGAGAGGATTACTGTATATCTTTTTATTCCCTTTGGTGTTCTCTATGTCATTATAAATGGTTTTTTGGGGCTTTCCATTCAATTCAATAATCCATAATTTGTTATATTTATCCAAACCGAAATCGACACTCAATTCTCCCAACAAGCCATAATGTTGTTCGACTTCTTTTGCAGCCAGCTTACTAATTTTCTTTACACGTTGAATGAGTTTACGCCGTTGGCTTTTAGGTAAATATGTTTCAAGAATTTCTTTTGTTGGATGAATGGATTCATACATACTCGTATTGTAACACTGAGGATAAGTGACCCTGGAGGTTATAGAGGAAATGCTCCATTTTCCCTCCTTGTTCTTTTGTGTGAGACACCGTATATCAAAAATACGATCTTCAAGGACTTTAAGTTCAATGGCTTGTTGGATTATATATGACCTTCCCCGACAAAGGTTTTTAATCTTTTTCGGCAGGTCCGTTAAAGTGCATATTTGTGTAGGGTATGTCGTGTGAGTGGAGATATGGACTTCACCTGAATCTTGTAAGGTAAGCCGGTATACTTTGTTTCCTTTGGAGCCGAAAACAGGTTTTAAAAAGACAGATTTGTATTTTTTTAAGTAAGATTGTAATCGTTCACTTGTGTAGGTATAGGTGTGAGGTAAAAATGGCTTTAAACGTGAGCGTCGCAAAAATTGATAGATCTCCAACTTGTTGAATCGAGTAATTTTGTTAAAACATTTCGCTTTACCTAGCTGATTTTCGAGCTTTTGTAACGCTTTGAACTTCTTCTTATAGCAACGATTATAAACCACATCAGGAAACTGAAAGTGACGTTGTTTCCACTTTCCCCCTCTTTTGTGAAGACCAATGATTCGATTCTTTTCCCAAAGAACATCCTTTTGTGTAAATGCAAAAAGTTGTACGTTCCTACTTTGGTTACCTTCGTATAATTTTAAGGCTCTTTTCCTTTGTTTTTTCCCCTTTACCAAGATGCCTACAAGTGTATTCGTTTTCAATTTCAATTTAATTCCTCCGCCCATTTCACTCCTTTATTTTATGTTTTGTAATGATGCCTGAATGGGGAAGTGCCTAGAATATTGAGTAATTATTAAAGAATTCTTTAAATGTCTTTTTGGGCAAGCACCTTAATAATGGGTGTGCATGTAATAAGATGACTATTCTTTTTCAAGGGGATGAGAAGGTGGGTAATCATAATGGCATCCCGGGACCACCAGGGCCACGGGGACCAACAGGACCATCAGGGCCGCCTGGGGCTGCCGGACCTCAGGGGCCAATCGGTCCAGAGTTTTCTGTATGCGACTGCTGTGTACAGCCGATGCAAGCGATTTTGGAACAACTTAGAGGTGTGGAAGTTATTCTCCCTACAGTAGCTGATCAAGTGAATGAGCCGCCATTGTTATTTATCGTAACGATTGAGGAAGTAAATGATTTTTTGGTCACGGTAAGGGACGCTTTTGATGTGATATCCATTGTCAGTATTCATGACACACTTGGAGTTGCTTATATACGAGGTACCGGTCCTGAAGTCCAATTGGAACCTCCGGTAAATTTGCCCGGAGAGTGCAACTGCCAAGAGCGGGCTCTAAGGGAAGAGTTCAATGGGTTAATTAACCAAGTTGTTGATATTCGTTTGCAACAAAATTTCGTTGCTGAAAACGTGACAATAGAGAGAACGGGACTAGGAATTGTAGCGGCTACTCAGCCGTTTTTCAATGAGTTTATTTTAACCACTTTAGTCTCTCTATGTAAGATAACATTGGTTGATATTCATGACATACCTGAGTAGGGGTTTAGTATAAATGATCCTTAAAAATAGGAGTTGAGATTATGGGGCGACATAACGGAATTCCCGGACCACCGGGACCACCGGGACCACAAGGGCCACCTGGACCTACGGGGCCACCAGGACCGCCAGGAGACAATTTTAGCGTATGTGATTGTTGTGTATTTCCGATGCAAAGTATCTTAGAGCAACTGGTCAATCAGGTGGTGACGATTTCCACTGATTCGGATCAACCGAACATGGCACCGTTATTAACCGACGTAACGATTACAAGTGTAAATGATTTTTTAGTGACTGTAGAAGGTGAAAGCGGCACTTCCGTTGTGAGTATTGCGGATGTTTTAGTCGTAGCCTTTGAGCCGGGAACAGATATTCAACTTGAGCCTCCGGTGGATTTTCCTGGCGAGTGTAACTGTCAGGAACGACCACTACGAGAACTGTTTGATGCCTTGATAGGCCAAACGGTTGCTGTTCGTCTTCAACAGAATTTTGTTTCTGAAGACTTCACCGTTCTTGCAACAGGTTTGGGTATTGTTTTCGGTCAGCAAACCATTTTTGGTGAGTTTGTGGAATCGGCTATTTCCCTATGTAAAATTACCCTTATTAACCCACCTCAATAAAGCATATCCTTACCATCCTTTATCGGATGGTTTTTGTTTTTAACCGATGTTCTTGTGCTCTTCTAATACAATCGTTGGTAATTGGTCAGGTGGTTTTTTGATTTTTAGTGGATACAAATGTGTTTTTGAAGGGAAGAATTATTTTGCCGTTTATTTCATCTGGCAAAGTTAGATCACTATTTTCAGAAAACCTCACTCATTTTATGCGGGTGGTTTTTTTGTGTTTGACAACATTAATCATTCTTCATTTCCCTCTCATCGTTCTCTAATAAAACTCAAAGGGTCTCTCACACACTATGCTGTGGGGTCTGTGAATCCTCTGGGTAAGCTCCCATCATTTCTCGGGTGTGAAGACGTCGCCACTGCAAAAAATAGAACTAAAAAAGAGGCGGAGACCATGAATTTAATTACATCCTTTAGTGAGAAAAGACGGACGAAGCAGTGGAACTATGAACGGCGGGTACTCCGCAGTTTATCCATAAGCGACCTTAGAAAAGATGTGCATCAGCACTTTATGACAACGATCTATATGGACAGAGTGAGCAACATGTATTTAGAGGATTTTTGTGTAGATGTAGGGATCGATGCGTTCTTGCTCGGGTCCGAATACGGACGCTTCGGTTATTACGGCGAGACCGCTGAAATAACGAAAGAGCGGTGCATCGATGACATTGATATTTACATTGAACAGGCCAGTGGACAGTTCTTGGCATGGCTAGGAGGCTCTGAGGCCGACGAGGAGCGTTACAAACAGATGAGTGAGACGTTTGTCCATCAATGGTGGGAAAGAGGTTTTAACGAAGGAATGAGACGGTACAAAATGAAGCTCCATTAAACAATTTCAGTTCTGAACCCCTCTCTTGTCCCATATAGTTATGGTGTAGACAAGGGGGGGAGCCGTTGTGCGTAAGTGGTGGATGTATGGACTTAGTATCGTGGGCTTAATCGGCATTATTATACTTGTACAATATGCGTTTACGAGCAAGGATTCAGCAGGGTTGAGTTTGCCTTTGTCTGGGAAGGTCATCGTCTTGGATCCGGGGCACGGAGGAATAGATGGAGGGGCGTCATCTCGTGCAGGAGATTTGGAAAAGGACATTGCTCTTCAGATCACGTTTATCTTGCGGGATTATTTGCAAGAATCGGGAGCTCTTGTTTTGATGACAAGAGAAGGGGACCATGACTTGGCAGCTGAAGGGACGAAGCGTATTCGTTCGAGAAAAGTGGAAGATTTGAAACGACGTGTGGCTTTAATCAATGAGTCGGATGCGGATCTGTTTATCAGTCTGCACTTAAACGCCATTCCGACTCCGCAGTGGAGCGGTGCCCAGACCTTTTATAACCGTGCTGTGGAAAAAAGCGATGTACTTGCTAAACAAATTCAAGCAGAGATTATTCGGAATTTGGAGAATACAAACCGAGATGCAAGGCCAATCAACAGCATTTATTTAATGCAACAGTCGAAGATTCCTGGAGCACTTGTTGAGGTCGGATTTTTGTCCAACCCAACAGAAGCGGAATTGTTAAAGTCAAAGGATTATCAACAAAGCGTAGCGGCGTCCATATACGAAGGGATTCTTCGCTATTCATATGATGAGCCAATACCAGGAGCAGGTCAGTGATGACCTGCTTCTTTTTTTGTTGTTTAGGAATTTATAATTCTTCTTACATGACTCTTTGTACTTCTTTTATTCGTCTAGCTTCAGCGCCAACGAGCTCGAGGTCATTTCATTCCATCAGATGAAGCTTGCGTAGCCGCTTCGAACTGATGGCCTCCCTCAAATGCTTGTACTTCCAGCATAAGCGCAACTTAGGCTTTCGCCATTGTGGGCGAAGCACGTGTTTTCTTTAACACTCGTGATCCAGGCGCTTGTACTTTTGTTCCTAAAAATCAAGTGTATAACGGGCGAGAAGAAGGACTGGTCTGTGTTATACTAGGAAATGTAATCGAATACATAGAGGGCGGTGTTACCATGCTTACAGAACAACAAGTGCTTGATGCACTCAAAGACGTGCAAGAGCCGCACTTAGGAAAAAGTCTAATCGAACTTCAGTCTGTAAAAGAAGTGAAGATTAAAAATAATCTCGTGAGCCTGAAATTGGCGATTGCTCAACCGGGTACAGCTGAACAAATGCAACTGCAACAGGCAATCGTAAGCGCAGTAAAAGGAGCTGGAGCTGAATCGGTCGGTCTTCGTTTTGAAAAGCTATCCGATGAAGTATTGGCAAAACACGGTGGCGGGGATGGTGAAGAGGAAAACGAAACGATCCTTGACCGTGCTAAAAGTGGAAAAACCACGTTTATCGCAGTCACAAGCGGTAAGGGAGGCGTAGGGAAGTCTACTGTTAGCGTAAACTTAGCCACGTCCCTTGCTCGAAAAGGGAAAAAAGTCGGTATCATTGATGCGGACATTTACGGATTTAGCGTACCTGATATGATGGGTATTGAAGAAAGACCCAAAGTCGTGGGCCAGCGCATTTATCCTGTTAATCGCTTTGGTGTTCAGGTCATCTCCATGGGCTTCTTTGTAGAAGACAACTCGCCGATTATTTGGCGTGGACCGATGCTTGGTAAAATGCTAAACAATTTCTTCAACGAAGTGGAATGGGGCGACCTTGATTACCTCGTGTTGGACCTTCCACCAGGTACAGGGGATGTGGCACTGGATATTCACTCCATGATTCCACAATGTAAAGAGATCATCGTTACAACACCACACGCTACAGCTGCGTTTGTTGCTGCTCGTGCCGGTGCGATGGCTCTAAAGACGGACCACGAAATCCTTGGAATTGTTGAAAACATGGCTTACTTTGAGAGCAAACTTACGGGCGAGAAAGAATACGTTTTCGGTACCGGTGGGGGAGAACGATTGGCAGAAGAACTTCGTAGCGAAATTCTTGTGAAGATTCCACTCGGCCAGCCGGAAATTGACGAAGATAATTTCGCGCCGTCTGTGTATGATGAAGACCATCAAATTGGACAGATTTATTCGGATCTGGCAGATTCTGTTATTGATAAGATTGGAAAATAGTTTGTTGCTCGTAGACAATAAGTCTACGGGCTTTTTTTACCTATTTTAAGCCAAGAGAACCTTTATTTTAACGAATGGTTTTAGACCCTTTGGCAAAAATATATAGGTGGGCAATGTCCACGTAACTTCCAAAGGAGGGTGTATGATGGGCTTTTTTGATTTTTTTAATGACAAAGATAACAAAAAGCGTGATGAGCGTGAGAATGTGAATGAGGAAAATAGGGATACGGAATTCGCAAGAGATGACGCGCATATTGATCTTCGACAAGAAGAGTTAGATATCCACAAACACAGAGACGAAACAGGGGATGTGGAAATCCATAAAGATATCGTTGAAGAGGAACAAACGGTAAATGTTCCTGTTTCCCACGACCAAGTTGTCATTGAAAGAAAAGCTGTAGACCACGAACCGACGGATGAGCCAATCTCAGAAGAAGAAACTGTTCATATTCCAGTTACAGCAGAAGAGGTGGATGTTGAAAAACATACTGTAGTGACTGGAGAAGTTACTGCTCATAAGCGCTCTGTTGAAGAAACAGAACAAGTCCATGACGTTCTTCACAAGGAAGTAGCGGATGTAGAAACACATGGTAAGGCAGACGTTGTAAACGATATGAATAACAAGTAGTGCTAAGAAAGGTGTCCAATCAGTCCGTCTAATGACGGTGCCTTGGATACCTTTTTTCATACTCATTTCTGCAATGGGCAAAATAGAAAAAACGTTATTGAAGGGAGAAAGGTATGGGACGATTTGTTATAACGGGGTTATTTGCAGGGGGACTGTTTGGGTGGGTTACAGGGTATCTTTTAGCCGGTGTGGTAGTAGGGGGAGTGGTCGGTGTTCTTCTTGCTAATGCGATAAGAGGGAGAAGAAATAGTGTGGCTGAAAATAAACAAGGGTCTTCTGAACAACTAATTAAACTTAAAGAAGAACAGTTGGAGATAAAAAAAGAACGAGTGACTGTAGGTGATGTTACTGTTCGCAAAGAGGTGGTTGAGGAAGAGAAAACATTCAAGATACCGGTTAGACGTGAGGAAATGGTAATTGAGGTTGGGGACGAAGAAGAACTCCGGATACCCGTTAAAGAAGAAGAAGTGGAGATAACAAAACACCCAGTAAGAATAGCGGAAGTGGATGTGTCAAAGCGGCAAGTCGAAGAACTGGAAACCGTAAAGGTTCCAGTGAAAAAAGAAGACGTTCATGTTGATGTTGTTGGTCAGGTAGATGTAAAAGAAGAATAAAGAAAAGTAAAAAAGCAGCGGTGACCCGCTGCTTTTGATCTGACCTTGTTCTACTTTGGGTACTACCGCTTTAACCTCCGCCGCCTTGGCCGGATGTTTGTCCCATCTGTTCTTCTTCTGGTTTCTGGCTATCATCTTGTTCGGGTTCTTCTTGTTCTTTGTTTTCTTCATCTTGTTTTTCCATTTGTTCTTTTGCTACATCACCTAGAATTTGATTTAATTTCGCCATGAAATAAGGACTTTCAAATGCTTCAGCCATTACATTCATCACTTGCTGGCGATATTCTTTGCTCTGCATGAGTTCGAGAAAGTGTTCTTCCATCTCAGGATCGTGCATGACGTCTACGAACATCTGTTGATATTCAGGGTCTTTCATAAGTCCTTTTAAGATTTTTTCGTTTTGTTGTTGCATGCTTTCGGCTAAGGTTTGCTTGAACTCCGCATCTTTGACCATTTCATTCCAGAATCCTTTTCCTTGGGCGGTAGTAAGTGTGTTTTCAATCGTATCCTTTACGAACACTTGGTCCATAACAACGGAACCTCTAACCTTTTCATCTTGGAGTACTTCTTGTATGGCTTGTTTTCCTTCATCGGTTTTCAACATATCGACCATCATCTTCTTTGTATCTTCATAATCGGGCTGACTGCCTTGGTCTTCCATGGCTGCGCAACCGGATGTTACGAGTATACACATAATAAAAAATGAATAGGCCGCTTTTTTTAAGACACGATTCAATTGTGTCAGCCCCTTTATTCTCTGTCTTTTTTCTTAATATGCGTAAAAAGGAGGGGGTTTATGCGACAGAAGGGAAGTTGCATCTCGTTGGCACGAATGGAGAGTTCAGGTAATGAAAAAAAGTGGAATTTGGTGCCTGGAGTTTGGTACAATGTTGGGTGGCATCTATACAATATCGGGGGCAGAATAGTGAATACACGAAAAGTCGTTTTTTTATTTTATAGTACGTTTATCATCGGAACCACTGCGGGGGTTCTAATGGGACTGTTTTTAGATTTTGGAACCCATATGCAAGATTTACGGGAAGGGAACCTAGGCGGGATGTTCATGCTCTTTGTAGGAGCGGGAATTTGGACAATCATCTCTCAAATGGGCTTCTTTGCTTATTTAACGATTCACCGTTTCGGATTAGGAATTTTTAAAAGCACACAGCTATGGAACCGTGTCCAGGTTGTTTTAATTGCATTTGTGTTGTTCGATCTGGTCTTCTTTAGGCACCTTGCTTTTGCAGACGATGGGGAATCGTTCGTTGGCTATCTAATATTACCACTGTTTCTTCTTGGATATAGTGTAATCGTTTCTTACCTGAAAGCGAAAGATACGAACTTTACCGCCTTTATTCCAACGTTGTTCTTCATGGTTGTGGTGACGACGATTGAGTGGATTCCTGCTCTTCGTGAAAATGACCCAACATTCCTGTGGACGGCCCTTGTGCCTCTTCTAGTGGCGAATACGTGGCAGATCATGGTCCTTCATCGCCTTCATCAGCAACCGAATAAAAAAGAACCTAAAAAAGCTTAGCCTCGTCGCTAAGCTTTTTTTAAATCCTTCAAATGTTTATGATTTACACAAAATTGTGCGGGGTCAGACCCCCAAAAAGTGCCTTCTTAGTTGACTTCCTGTGCGCTTGACTCTGCGCCGGTCATAAGTTCTGAAATGGAGACGAAAGTGAAACCGCCTTTTTCAAGATGTTCAATGATTTGAGGGAGTGCTTCGGCGGTTTGCTTGGCCGAATCTGAGGCGTGCATGAGCACAATATCTCCCGGTGCTGCGTTACCGACGACGTTTTCAACGATTTGATCGACCCCAGGGTTTACCCAATCGTTGGAGTCGACGCTCCAATGAACGACATCATAATTGAGCTTGTCAGCGATTGTTAGAACACGATTGTCGAAGTTCCCATTAGGGGGACGTAGAAATTGTGGGGCGGTGTCACTTACCTTTTTAATAATTTCGTGAGCGGTTAAAATATCTTTTTTAATGTTTTCGTCTTCCCACTTTGTATAGTGATCATGACGGAAACCGTGGCTGCCGATCTCGTGACCATCCTCAAGGATGCGTTCAACGACTTCGGGGTGCCGTTCAGCCCAAGCGGCAGAGATAAAGAAGGTGGCATTTGAGACGTTGTTTTCTTTTAGGGTATCAAGAATCGGTAACGCACGTTCTTCGCCCCAACTGATGTTGAATGTAAGTGCGATATCCTTGTCTTCCGTTTCCACCTTATAGATGGCCACCGGCTTTTCGCCGGTTGAGAAAACAGGGATTTGCGTACGCTCTACATACAAGATCCCGGCTGTGAATAGAGCAGCAAGGACGATAACTGAATAGCGTTTGATCCGACTCGCGTTCCAAATCCAAAAAAAATTCATCCGGAGTCCTCCTTGTCCATTGTTACCCTATATGTATTCGGAGGACTAGCATTTATGAATAAAAAGGAAGGAAGTTGAAAATAATCATGGAGAGCGGGAAATATGACACGCTTGGTACAACTTCCACCTTAGAACAGACATAATCGCTTGCAAATGTTAATGACAGAGGTGACCTATGTTTGGATTAATGCTGACCGGAAAAGAAACGCAGGAAATGGAGTATTTATTAAAACGCGAACTCGAAGAATTGCTGCTCGATTTAACCGACTCCCGTATTGATGGGATTGTAAAACGAGCGATGGAAGAAAGGTACCAAATTATTTTTCGGATGTATAAACGTTTTGTAAATCCGAAAGAATATATGAAGTATGTGAGGCACCGTCAAACGTCAAAGGCGGACGGAACCGAACGCAAGTCAAAATAATAGTTTAACCACAAATACATACGGGCCTTCAGGGTAAAAAAACGAAATTGAACATTTTGATAAAAAAATCTATAAAACCTCTTGCAAGAACGCAAGAAAATATAGTATGATATCAAATGTCTCAAACATGTCTAGTGACGATGGCGAAGAGGTCACACCCGTTCCCATGCCGAACACGGAAGTTAAGCTCTTCAGCGCCGATGGTAGTTGGGGGCTCTCCCCCTGTGAGAGTAGGACGTCGCTAGGCATTACCCTTCTGGGTTAAGTCAAAAAGCGGACAAGCAAGTGAATGACCAAAGGAGCGTACCCAAGTACGTGACTGAGGGAATGAGCACAGCAGACGAAGAGATTCGCCGCCGTTTCCAAATCCTGAATTGCCAAGAGGCAAGAAGGTCGAGGAAGCAAGTGAATGACCGAAGGAGCGTACCCAAGTACGTGACTAAGGGAATGAGCGCAGCAGACGAAGAGATTCGCCGCCTATTGGCAATTTAGTACCGTTCCACAGTAGCTCAGTGGTAGAGCAATCGGCTGTTAACCGATCGGTCGTAGGTTCGAGTCCTACCTGTGGAGCCATGCTTCCTTAGCTCAGTTGGTAGAGCGCATCCATGGTAAGGATGAGGTCAGCGGTTCAAGCCCGCTAGGAAGCTCCAGGAGGCCCGTTGGTCAAGTGGTTAAGACACCGCCCTTTCACGGCGGTAACACGGGTTCGAATCCCGTACGGGTCACCATTTTCAATCTATCTTTTTTGCTGGCCTAGCTCAATTGGTAGAGCAACTGACTTGTAATCAGTAGGTTGGGGGTTCAAGTCCTCTGGCCAGCACCACTACATATTTTTTAGGCATAGGGCTATAGCCAAGCGGTAAGGCAACGGATTTTGATTCCGTCATGCGCAGGTTCGAATCCTGCTAGCCCTGCCATTTTTATTTTGATAACCACAATTGGGGCCTTAGCTCAGCTGGGAGAGCGCCTGCTTTGCACGCAGGAGGTCAGCGGTTCGATCCCGCTAGGCTCCACCATACTTATAATCGACTCTGGCTTATTTAAGCCGGATTTTTTTGTTTTTTAGAGGGGTTTTAAAACTTTGTCCGAAGATATTGGAATTTAAGCTAATCACCCTCCTCAAACGAAGTGAGGATCAATAGGATTAAGAGCTAACTGGAA
Organism: Alteribacter aurantiacus DSM 18675; assembly: GCF_000429705.1. Classification (GTDB taxonomy): domain Bacteria; phylum Bacillota; class Bacilli; order Bacillales; family Salisediminibacteriaceae; genus Alteribacter; species Alteribacter aurantiacus. The sequence goes on along the minus strand of NZ_AUCJ01000011.1, from coordinate 75,769 downwards.
CGAAACTTTAATAAATGGATCGAACTCAAAATAAGTGGTTCAATCCGAAAATTACTGGAACAATCACTCAATTATCTCAGACAAAAAAATAATAAGTGGTTTTTACGACATCCGAAACAATTTCCGATGAAGCAAAAGTAAAATAAGTGGACTACTCCTACAGTGATTAATAAGTCGATCATACATACGGGCGCTGAAAGATCCGCCTGCCACTGTCGCGTTCCCTCCCATCCCCAGCTTGACTCTCCCCAAAAACAAAAAGAAACACCCGTAGCATCTAAGCGGCGGGTGGGGATAGTATCGTTTTATATTAGTTTTCTATTTTGTAGTAAGTGGATTGGTATTTGTTAAGTAGTTTGTCTAAGTATGAACTAATTGCTACGACTTCGTGAGAGGTCCGGTTTAGTTGCGATGACAGGGTGTACATCTTCTCTCGTGCCCATTCGATTTCCTCTAACAAGTCTTTTTGTTCAAGCTCCAACATGTACGCCCTCCCATAAATTAGACTTAATTGTGTGTAGGATACCCTAAGTAAAGCTATTCTAAACATATTCTTTTTTAAAAACTGTATGATTTTTCTGTTTTTAGGTGATAAAATGTTAATTGGAAATTAGGTGAAACCTTTTTATACCCTGGTACGTAATGAAGGTAGCCGCCAAGAAGCGGAGGGGAAACAATGGATGCGGTGGTCAAAAAGATCATAATGGAAGTGAAAAAAGGAGATCAACAGGCGTTTGCTGAACTAGTTGAACTCTATAAAGATAAAGTTTATCAAATCTCATACCGCATGCTTGGTAATGTCCACGAAGCACAAGACGTGGCTCAAGAAGCATTTCTGAGGGCGTATACGAACATTGACAGTTACGATATGAACCGGAAGTTTTCAACCTGGTTGTTTCGGATTGCAACCAATTTATCGATTGATCGTATACGTAAGAAGAAGCCGGATTTTCATCTTGACGATCCGGTAGGTGGAACAGAAGATCTCACATATTATTCTCAAATTGCTGCAGATGAGGAACTGCCTGAAGATAAAGTGGTTCAGTATGAAATGCAAGAATGGATTCAAAATGAAATTGCAGCTCTTCCCCCAAAATATCGCTCAGCGATCATTTTAAAGTACTTAGAGGATTTATCTTTAAAGGAAATCGCTGAAATCCTTAATATGCCGGTGGCTACGGTAAAAACGCGAATTCACCGGGGGAGAGAAGCGTTGCGTAAGCGACTTCGCAACTCGTAAGAAAGGGGTGCTAACAATGGCTTGTGAAAAAACAAAAATGGAAGACCTTCATAAATACCTCGACGAAGAAATGACTCTTCTTGAAAAGAAGCAGTTTGAACAACATTTGGTTACTTGTGGAGAGTGTGAAAAGCACCTCAGGGAGCTGCGGAAAACGATTGCCCTCGTTCAAAGCACATCTCATGTGGAGGCCCCCGCTGATTTTACAGCTAATGTGATGGGCAAATTGCCTGCACAAAAAAAATCTAAGAAATATAAGACATGGATGAGAAAACACCCCTTTATCCTTGCGGCGGCTGTGTTTATGCTTCTTTTTGTGACGAGTGTTTCGTCTTTGTGGTCCGGAGGAGGCTCGCATATTTCGGTACAAGGACAAGGCAATTTTCATATCGATGAAACGAGAAACGTCGTTGTCGTCCCGGCGGGCGAAACCATTGAAGGCGATTTGATCATTCGTAATGGTGATGTTGAGATTGAAGGAGAAGTTCTCGGAAACGTTACGGTCATTAATGGAGAGCCGTACCTAGCTTCTGCAGGATACATTGCGGGAGAAACGAATGAAATTAATCAAATTCTAAGCTGGATATGGTATGAGACGAAATCCTTCTTTGGTGAAGTGGTGAATGTTTTTAATGGAAAGTCAGAAGAAGCCAGAACGAACTCTGCGCCTTTTTCATAACATTGCGGTGGTTAACGTGATGAGTGCTCAACTCCGCGATCTGTTCGACACTGTGACTATAAAAGAAAAAAGCTGGGTTTCCTGATTATTTAAAGGAGCTGACCGGGTAAAAACCGGACAGCTTCTTTTTTTATGTAACAAAAAAGGAGTTCCGTCGTCTGTAAAAAGGGGAGTACATCGATATGAATAAGGGAAAAAAACAGTAATGGGTCAAACCGAAAGTAAACGTTCTGTGATATAATAGGTAAGTTATTACAATACTAAAAAGATCCAGCCTTAGACGTTTCTTGAGGAAATACTTCATGGAGGAAAAGCCATGTTCGACGATATTCAAATCTTACGTATTTTAGGTATTATTTTAGATATTGCTTTAGTTTCATTTGTGATATACAAGTTGATTATGGTCATTCGAGGTACGAGGGCCGTTCAGCTTGTAAAAGGGATTATCGTTATTTTAGCGGTATGGTTCATCTCCAGTTTCTTGGGCTTGCAGACGCTCCAATGGATCATGGGCACAGCTGTTACATATGGTTTATTGGCAATTATTATTATTTTCCAGCCTGAACTGAGAAGAGCCTTAGAACAACTGGGAAGAGGGAAGTTCTTTGCGAAGAGTTCATCGGCCGAGGAAGAAGAAGTGAAAACGACGATCAATCATATCGTGAAGGCAGCGAACTATATGGGGAAGCGCCGCATTGGTGCTCTCATCTCCCTTGAGCGAGAAACGGGGATGAATGACTACGTGGAAACGGGGATCCCTATGGAGGCGAAGCTATCTTCGGAACTTTTGATCAACGTATTTATTCCGAATACGCCTCTTCATGATGGTGCTGTTATTATTAAAGGAAGTGAAATAACGGCTGCTGCTTGCTATTTACCACTGTCGGAAAACCCGTTTATTTCAAAGGAACTGGGTACCAGACACCGTGCCGCTCTTGGGGTAAGTGAAGTAACAGATGCCATTACCCTAGCTGTTTCTGAAGAGACAGGTGGTATCTCTCTTACGAAGAACGGTGAGCTTCACCGTAACTTGGATGAAGATTCGTTGAGAGAGTTGCTTATGAAAGAGATGATATCTGACCCTGGCTCCACTACATCTCGTTGGCAGTGGGGGGGCAAGAAGAATGGATAAATGGTTTAACAACAAATGGTTCATCCGCGGAATCTCCATTTTCATTGCTGTTATGCTATATATGATGGTGAGTATCGATAACGTGAACCAACAGCCGGGTGGAATCCCGGGTATTACGGATGGCCACCGTGTTTTAGAAGAGGTAGATCTTCAAATTTACTACAATGATGAGGACTATATCGTCACAGACGCTCCACAGACCGTGGAAGTGAATGTGAGAGGGCCGCAAAACGTGTTAACTATGCTGCAGTTTAGAAGCCAGCAGTATGAACTATTTATTGATTTAAGAGGGAAAGAGCCGGGTGAGCACTATGAACGGGTCCAACATAGAGGATTCTCAAGTGACTTGAACGTTTCGGTTATTCCTATGACCGTGAGAGTGACATTGGAAGAGAAACAAACGGCTTCCTTCCCTGTTGAGGTTGAATTATTGAACCAAGAAGATGTAGAGCCGGGGTATACGATCGGAGAGCCTTCGGTTGAGCCTTCCACTGTGGAAGTGACGGCTGCGGAGAGCCTGATCAACCAAATTGCGTATGCTCGTACTTTTGTTGATATTAGAGGGGAAACGGAAACGATAGAAGATCGCTTTGATGTGGTTTTGTTTGATTCTTTTGGTAACGAAATACAGCTTGAAACTACGCCGTCGGACGTTGAAGTAGAAGTGCCGATTACTGCTTCTCCGAGAAAAGATGTGCCAGTGAACATTGGACGTGAAGGCAGTCTTCCAAATGGCAGTGCGGTAGCATCGATTGAAGCTTCACCAAGTGAAGTGACGTTGTTTGGACCGTCCGATGTGTTAAATAACATCGATTCTATTGATGACTTAACCATTGATTTGAATGACATTACAGAAGATACGTCCTTTGAGTTGGACGTTCCGGTTCCTGATGGTGTTGAAAGAGTGGAGCCATCAACAATCACGGTGGATGTAGAGATTGAAGAAGAAGAAACAAGAACCTTTGGGAACTTCCCATTCGATATTGTAGGTCTTGAAGAGGGGAAAGAAGTGGAGCTTGTTTCACCTGAAAGCGCCTATTTTGACCTTCAAGTGCTTGGAGCGCCAAGCTTACTCAGCCAATTAGGAAGAAATGATATTGATGCCTTTATTGACTTAGAAGGGCTTGAAGATGGTGAACACGAAGTTCCTCTTGTGCTAAACGGACCTCGCAACCTTCGTTTTAACCAAAGTTTAAACGAAGTACAAGTCCTCGTGTATGATGAAGAGAATGAAGAGGAAGCCACACAAGCGATGAGGTCTTCACCAGGCGAAAGTGAAGAACCCGAAGAAGATTCAGAAGAACCTTCTTCTACTGAACCAGAGGATGAAGAAGCAAATAGAGAAGATGAAGAACTAGAAGAACAAGAAGAGCAAGAAGAGCCTGATGAAGAAGATGAAGATAACGAAGAGGACGAAACAGAAGAAGATGAAGGTGAAGAAGAGTCCTCTTCTACTGAATCATCAGGATTAAAGATCTGGATATAAAAAACAAGGAGAGATTCATATGGGTAAGTTTTTTGGAACTGATGGGGTAAGAGGAGTGGCAAATACAGAGCTAACACCGGAGCTTGCATTCAAGCTCGGGCGCTTTGGGGGACACGTTCTTACGAAAGAATGTGAAGGGAAACCAAAAGTATTAATCGGTCGAGACACGCGTATCTCGGGTCATATGCTTGAAGGAGCTCTTGTAGCAGGGTTATTATCTATCGGTGCGGAAGTTATGCGAATCGGTGTTATTTCAACGCCTGGAGTGGCTTACCTTACTAAAGCATTGAGTGCCCAAGCAGGTGTCATGATTTCGGCTTCTCATAACCCGGTCGCAGATAACGGAATTAAATTCTTTGGACCGGACGGATTCAAGCTTGTGGATAGTCAAGAAGAAGAGATCGAAGCGCTTCTTAACCAAGAAGAAGGAGTAGAAGATGGCCTTCCTCGTCCTACAGGTGGAGAGCTTGGTCAAGTAAATGACTATTTCGAAGGTGGTCAAAAGTATATTCAATTCTTAAAACAGACGATCCATCAAGATTTTACCGGCTTACATATCGCTTTGGATTGTGCTCACGGAGCAGCTTCTTCACTTGCGACACATTTGTTTGCAGATCTTGAAGCAGATCAGATCTCTACAATTGGCGCATCACCGAACGGTGTTAACATTAACGAAGGTGTCGGATCGACTCACCCTGAAGCCCTTGTGACTTTAGTTAAAGAAAAAGGTGCCGATATCGGCCTTGCTTTTGACGGAGACGCCGATCGATTAATCGCGGTGGACGAAAATGGTGAAATCGTTGATGGGGACCAAATCATGTTTATTTGTGCAAAGTACATGAAAGAAAAAGGATTCTTGAAAGAAGACACAATCGTTTCAACAGTCATGAGTAACCTTGGTTTCTATAAAGGGTTGGAGACGATTGGTGCCAACACAAAACAAACGGCCGTTGGGGATCGTTACGTGATGGAAGAGATGCGTAAAGGCGGCTACAACCTAGGTGGAGAGCAGAGTGGTCATATTATCTTCTTGGATTACTCCACAACAGGAGATGGCCTTCTGTCTGCTATTCAGCTCGTTAACATTATGAAAGCAACAGACAAGCCTCTTTCCCAGTTGGCGTCTGAAATGAAAAAGTTTCCTCAAAAGCTTGTGAACGTTCGTGTAGCCGATAAGCACGCTTTACATGACAGCCAAGTTCTTGCAGATGAAATCAATGCTGTTGAAGCAGAAATGAACGGTAACGGTCGTATACTAGTAAGACCTTCAGGTACTGAGCCTCTCGTACGCGTGATGGCAGAAGCGCCAACGGAAGAGTTGTGTGACACATATGTACAAAAAATCGTTGACGTTGTGAAAAGAGAGCTCGGATCTCTGGACTAACGTAGGATGGCGTGGGTGACACAGAGCGTGTCATCCACGCATATTCTAATTGTGATGGTTCACTTGTTTTAGTTGATGTTTTAGACAAAACCAGAAGACCTCACAGGATATAAGAGACCATTCTTTTTTACGGTCTTTATTAAGATGCTTTGGCTTCACTTTTTAAGGAGGTGAGGAGCAAGGAAAAAGAAACGTTTACGTATACACACACTGGGGAAATCCCAACAGTAGCCCTTTCAGATTTACTATTGACCAAAATTTCACGTTTATAGTATGATGAGCGGGTATTCAAAAATGGAAAGGTGGATGGAAGAAGGACAATTTTATTTATAAAGCGCCTGAACTACCCTTGTGGACGGAAAACACGGGTAGTTGACGAGGAGGAGGTTTATCGAGCATTTCGGCGGATGCCTCCCGGTTGCTATCATCACAACCGAAAATCTCGGGCCTAAAACAAAGAGGTGACTCTTTGAACAAAAGCCGGGATTCTGATGACCATAAAAATGATAATAGAGAGTGGGGCGAGAGTGCCCTGCGCATTTCTTGCCCTGCTATAGGGAGGAAATGGATTTATGTGTGGAATTGTTGGATATATCGGAACAGAGGATGCAAAAGAGATTTTACTAAGAGGTCTTGAAAAGCTTGAGTACCGAGGATATGACTCCGCTGGGATTGCGGTTGCAAACGAACAGGGCGTTAGCGTATTTAAAGAAAAAGGACGTATCGCCAATCTTCGTGATGCTGTTGATGGGAACAAAAAAGGGACAGTGGGCATCGGACACACTCGTTGGGCGACTCACGGTGCACCTAGCCAAGTTAACGCACACCCACATCAGAGCAGCAACGAGCGTTTCACAATCGTTCACAACGGAGTAATCGAGAATTACTCACAGCTTCGTAAAGAACACCTTCAACACGTAGAGCTTGTCAGTGATACGGATACGGAAATCATCGTACAACTGATTGAGCGCTTCGCAAGTGAAGGGAAAACCACAGAAGAAGCGTTTCGTTTAACGCTTAGCCTTCTAAAAGGTTCTTACGCAACGGCTCTGTTAGACAACCAAGATCCTAACACCATTTATGTGGGTAAAAATAAAAGCCCCCTTCTTGTTGGTGTAGCTGATGGTGTGAACGTTGTAGCCAGTGATGCTATGGCTATGCTACAAGTTACGAACGAGTTCATCGAATTGATGGACGAAGAAATCGTGATTGTCACTCGCGAAAACGTTCAAGTGAAAACGTTAGACGGAGAAGACGTTTCACGTGAGCCATACACAGCGGAGCTTGATGCAAGCGACATTGAAAAAGGCACGTATCCTCATTACATGCTCAAAGAAATCGATGAGCAGCCTTATGTTATCCGAAATATCATTACGAAATATCAGAACGAAAACGACACAATCAAACTGGACGAAGAGATCCGCCAAGCTGTACTTGATTCTGATCGCGTGTATATTATTGCAGCGGGAACAAGCTACCATGCGGGCCTTGTAGGAAAGCAATTGATTGAAAAGATCGCTAACAAACCGGTTGAAACACACATTGCTAGTGAGTTTCTATACAACATGCCATTGTTAAGCGAAAAACCACTCTTTATTTTCATCTCACAAAGTGGTGAAACGGCCGACAGCCGTGGCGTCCTTGTTGAGATCAAGAAGCTTGGCCATAAATCATTAACAATCACAAATGTACCAGGATCTACACTTTCCCGTGAAGCGGATTACACACTACACACGTATGCCGGACCTGAGATTGCTGTAGCTTCTACAAAAGCTTACACAGCGCAAATGGCAGTTCTAGCGATTCTTGCTGTAGACACAGCTCGTGCTGCTGGTATTCAAATGGACTTTGATCCTCTCCAAGAACTTGCGATTGTAGCGAACGCGATGGAAACACTAACCGATCAAAAAGAGGCTCTTGAGCAAATTGCCCGTGAATACATGAGTGTAACACGCAACTGTTTCTTCATCGGTCGTGCCATGGACTACCATGTCTGCCTTGAAGGTGCACTGAAGCTAAAAGAAATCAGCTACATTCAAGCTGAAGGATTTGCCGGCGGTGAGCTTAAGCACGGAACAATCGCTCTTATTGAAGAGGGTACACCGGTCATCGGTCTTGCTACTCAAGAGCACGTAAACTTAAGCATCCGCGGAAACATCAAAGAAGTTGTTGCACGTGGAGCCTACCCTTGCATCATCAGTATGGAGGGAATGGATGAGGAAGAAGACACGCTCGTGATCCCTCGTGTTCACGAATACTTGACGCCGCTTGTAAGCGTCCTTCCACTTCAAATTATCTCTTACTACGCAGCGCTCCACCGTGGCTGTGACGTAGATAAGCCACGTAACCTTGCTAAGAGTGTGACGGTTGAATAAACGAGTATAATTAAGTCGAGAGGAACTTCTCTCGACTTCTTTCTATAATAAGACGGTAGTCAACTAAATGTAATAGAGAACTAGGTGAAGAACAACCTAATAAAGGAGTTCGTTTTTTAGTAGGAGGAAGTTATTATGGCAATAAGAGTAAGTAGGGAACAAGACTTTAATAATATGCTAGAAATATGGTACGAGTCTTCCTTAATCGCACATAACTTTATTGATAAAGAGTATTGGAAATCTCAGCGAATGGAAATGAAAGAACGATACTTCCCAATGGCTGAAAGCTTAGTAATAGACAACGGGAAAGACATCGTTGGTTTTATTTCAATGGTAGATCACTATTTAGCTGCATTGTTTGTTCATATGAACCACCAAGGTAAGGGCTATGGAAAACAATTATTGAATAAAGTAAAAGAACAAAGAGATCAGATTCAATTGAAAGTTTACAAAAAAAATGAGGAAGCCATTCACTTTTATTTGAAACAAGGGTTTGTAATAAAAGAAGAGCAATTGGATGAACAAACGGGAGAAAATGAGATTCTAATGGATTGGCACAAGGGATAAAGGAACATGTAAGCTAAACGATGGCGACCTTCATCTACGACTACCATTCACATAAGTTAACCAAGTGAACAAGCCGGAGGTTCCAATGCTATCGGCTTGTTTTTATCAAGGAGTATTTATAGCCCTGTTTTCATGCCCTTGAATGCTTTAAGAAAGAAGTTCTACTTAGGTGAAGGGGGATACGGGTCTTTATAATTATGACTAGATGAATATGCTAATGCTAAATACCCAATAATCTGATAATTGTCAATGCCGTATTGACAGCTTCGTTACTTGGTAGATAAAATTAACGGTATAGTAGTAAGTAAATGCAAGTAAGGGGTTTTATTTTTTTAATGTTTTCGAAAGCGCTTTCTAAACGGCGCGAATCGGAAATATCATCGACCATTACTCGTGTATGTAGTAGTTGTACACGAAAGCGAAAGCGCTTTCGTTTTCGGGGTGTATCTCAAGTTTGGTAATTAAAATGTATAAGGGTTGTACATTGTAGGTCTTTCTTGATCGTTTGTTAGGTTTACTTATGGCAAAAACGAAAGCGCTTTCGTACTTGGACAGTTGATTTGTAGGAGGTGAATGTCTCACACACGCTGCACGTCAATGACTAATGAATAAGGTGGGGAAACGAATGGTGAAAAAGAGTATAGGGTTAATCATGGTGGTTCTGTTGATGGTGCCTGTTTTATTTACTACTAACGTAGAAGGCGGTAATCAAGGGAATGAGACTTCTGATGATGATTGGACGTTAACGTGGGAAGATCAGTTTGAAGGGGACGAACTTGATCTTGATAAGTGGACAATCGACACTGGAAACGGGTTTTATGATGCTAATGGAAACTGGATTCCTGGTTGGGGAAACGAGGAACTTCAATCCTATCAAGAAGATAACGTAAGAGTAGAGGATGGAAAACTCATTTTAGAAGGGCGTGAAGAAACGGTTTCGGATGAGACGGGAACGTATAACTATACGTCCGGTAAAATTCATTCTCAAGGAAAGTTCAGTCAGAAATACGGCAAATTTGAAGCGCGAATGGCGTTGCCTGAAGGGCAAGGGTACTGGCCGGCATTTTGGATGATGCCTGAAGATGATGTGTATGGGGGCTGGGCTGCATCCGGTGAAATTGATATTATGGAAGCAGCAGGAGGAAGACCTGACCACATCGGAGGAGCGATTCACTACGGTGGTCAATGGCCGAACAATACGTATACAGCAAAAGACTACTACTTTCCTGAAGGGCAAGACATTACAGACTTTAATGTTTATAGCGTGGAGTGGGAGCCTGGTGAAATCCGCTGGTACGTAAACGGTGAATTGTATCAGACGTTAAATAATTGGAGCTCTACAGGTGCAGGGAACCCGGCTAAATTCTCGTATCCTGCTCCATTTGATCAAGAATTCTTCATCATTTTAAACCTTGCTGTAGGCGGATGGTACGGTGGTGATCCGGATGAAACGACGCCGTTTCCGGGAGAGGTTGTCGTCGATTATGTGAAAGCCTACGAATTGACAGGCAGAGACTATATGGAGCCTGTAGAGCCGGTATTTGAGGCTGAGGAGCTTCCGGAAGGCGCGAAAGAAGCGGTGGATGGAAACTACGTGTATGACCCTGAGTTTGAAGAGGGCTTTACCAATATAAAAACCAATGACGATCTGGAAAATAACTGGACGGATGATTATTGGAATCTGGTTCACTTAAGTGAGTTTAACGGCGATGCGTCAGTGTCCGTAGAAGACACTTTTGCTAAAGTGGACATTAATGCAGCCGGAAGTCAGACCTATGCGGTTCAATTAATTCAAAACGTTACGCTTGGTAAAGGAAGATGGTACAAGCTAAGCTTTGATGCAAAAGCAGCAGCGGACCGCTCAATGAATGTGAAACTAGGTGGAGGTCCTGAAAGAGGCTATACCGCCTACTCACCAAGCCGGGACTTTGGGTTAACGACAGACGTAGAATCCTATGAAATGACGTTCCAGATGCAGCATGATAGTGACGCCTTAGCCCGTCTGGAATACAACCTGGGGTTAAACACTAACAGTGTCTGGGTTGGCAATGTTGTATTGGAAGAAGTAGACCCGCAGGATCCATATAACGAGTCTGCTCCGAAACGTCCGTTAGTAAACGGAAACCACGTGTACAACGGCACCTTTGATCAGGGGAACATGGACAGAATGACATTCTGGACGTTTGAAACTGACGGAGCCAATGCTTCGGCTTCTGTAGATCCGATTGCAAGAGAGCTGGAGATTGATATAACCCATGGTGGTGAAAACCCGGAAGCGATCTCTTTAAAACAAGTGGGTATGAATCTACTTGCAGGTGCTGAATATGAGCTGTCATTTAACGGAAGAGCAGCTGAAGAAAGAGAGATGACAGTCGCTTTCTTAAGCGAGGATGGGGAAGAGGTTTATCACGAAGAAATGTTAACTCTATCAGAAGATCAAGAGAAACATCGATTCACATTTACAAAGGCTGATGGAACAGATACAGCGGGACAGCTTGTGTTTTACGCTGGTGGAAACAACGGTAATGTTGTACTGAACGATATTGAACTCATCCGTTTGTCCGGTGGTGAAGATCTGACACTCGAAGAAGCTTTTCCATTAAAGAATGGGGACTTTACGAATGGTTCGTCACATTGGAACACTCACATTCAAGGGGATTACGGTGATTCCTCTTCAGCCGGGTCATTTAAAGTCGAAAATGGGGAAGCACGTTTCTCGGTAGAAGATACCGGTGCAAACCCTTGGGATATCATGTTCTTCCAAGATAACCTGTCTGTAAAAGCGGGACAAACCTATATTGTTGAATTTGATGCTAAATCTACGATTGACCGCCCTATTGAAGTGATTGTAGAAAATGCAAGCTACGAACGCTTCTTATCCGAAGAGATTTCTTTAACAGGAGAATTGGAGACGTATACGTTTGAATTTAAGCTGGGTGCAGACGAGCTCGTCGGCCTTAAGTATCTTCTTGGGGCATTTGAAAGCGACCCTCATGATGTGGTTGTAAAGAATGTTCGCTTTGAGGCGAAGGGTGAAAGAGAAAAGTATTTTCCACTGAATAACGGAGACTTCTCCCGTGGCCTTGAGGAGTGGGGTACCCACATTCAGGGTGACTATGATGGTGAATCAAGTGCAACGTTTGATGTGGAAGAGGAAGAAGTTAGAATTACGATCGGAAATACCGGAGCAAACCCTTGGGACATTCAGCTGTTCCAGGCAGGCCTGAACTTGTTTGAAGGTCAAACGTATGTGGTTGAATTTGACGCAAGGTCAACAACGGACCGCTCTATTGAAGTGGCTCTAGACAACGGCGCTGCAGGTGGGTATTACAGGCACTTTGAAACCATTGTAGAGCTGTCCGATTCACCTGAAACATTCTCGTATGAATTTGAGATGGGAGCAGATGATAACGTCGGATTGCTGTTCCTTCTTGGAAACGTGTCAGATGAACAAATCTCAGAATCCCACGACGTGGTGATCGATAATGTAAGAGTAGAGGTACAGGGAGTAAGAGACTTCCTTGCCGGTGAACCAGAAGAAAAGGAAGAGGAAGAAACGCTACCTTCAGCTGCCGAGCTCTTGGCAGAATTGGATGAGAAGCTGAATGGATACATCGACGAAGGTGCAGTGCAAAGACCGCTTACGAACAAACTAACGAACACGCTCAGACAAGCGAGCCACCATTACGATGGGGGAAGAATCAAGCAAGCTGAGAAGTTCGGAGAAAAATTCCTTAATCATATTGAAGAAGACAAAGGATCGATTGAAGAAGATGCCAAAACCACGCTCTCTGAGCTGGCTTATCAACTCCTAGAAGTATTGAGTGAAGAAGAGAAATAAGGTCGTTTGACCGTAACGGAAAATCCTCGTTTGAGTATGAACTCAAGCGGGGTTTTTCTCATTGTCTAGCATATATGTAATGAAGATCACTTTTTAGGGCGAATCTCTTTATGACCCTGATTTAGCTAGCTCGTAACTAGTGACCTTTCGATTTTGTTCTTATTAGGAAAAACTTAACGTTGATTTCATACCTCCTATAAAGTAATATTTACTGATGAATTGAAAGGTTGCATTGTCTCCTAATTTGATTCTGAGAGGAATGATTGTTTGTGGGTTATACAGAGTTGCACGTTAATCACGAGATCCGCTATATGAGAAAAGTATCCCGGTCTTTTTACAGGAATGCCTTTATTTTCGGTGTTTTCGCCACGTTGCTGTTTTGCAATACACTTCTTTGCTTGTACTACTTGGTATTTAATCCACTGGCCATCTCAGATCAACAACTTTTTCAGCTGGTACAATCGATTATTGGGGCATTAAGCATTGCTCTATTCATAGAGGCGTTTTATCAAAAACGAATTGCCCAAGTTAAAAAGCTGGCGCATATTCGCAAAAGGATAAAAGCGAGTGTCTACTTTTCAAAAGCAGACAAGAAGATTTTTTTGAAAAAGTTACGTGCGCGTAATACAGATAGAGTATCTGTTTTCCGTGAATTCTTGCAAAAAGAAGAGAGGCTGAAAAGCCAATAGCAGTTTACTTAAACGTTAATAAAGCCTGTTGCACAGGATTTCCCCTTCGGATATGATATCTGAAGGGGTTCTTCTTTACCTCATTACATAACCGGAGGGTTGAAAAATGACCGAACTGCCACATTGCCCGGAGTGCGGGTCTGAATATACATATGAAGATGGAAACCTTCTTGTTTGTCCGGAGTGCGCTCATGAATGGACAGCGGGAGATCAAGCGACTACGGAAGAAGAGACGGTCATTCGTGACGCGAATGGAAACGTTCTTTCAGACGGAGATACGGTGACCGTCATCAAAGATTTGAAGATTAAAGGTAGTTCTTCTGCTGTAAAGCAAGGGACGAAGGTGAAGAACATTCGTCTTGTAGACGGGGATCACGATATTGACTGTAAGATTGACGGTTTTGGCGCCATGAAGCTAAAGTCTGAGTTTGTAAAAAAGATCTAAAATAGGAACTGTACCTTACAATGAGGTGCGGTTCTTTTTATTTTGGTGTGATAAAATAGGATAAATATTCCTTAGATTCGATCTTTTTCACAAACTAATTAAACGTTTATTTGAAATGAAAAAGATGTTGATATAAGGGGGACGATGACGATATGGGGAGGGTACGTATGATTATTTATCCAGTATTAACAAAAGGGGACACGATCGCCGTGACGGCACCGTCATCGGGTGTGGATAAAGGGCTTCATCCGATTCTAAAAGAAGCCGTAGCACGCTTTGAACAGAATGGATATCGTGTGACGTGCGGCAATACCGCTTGGACACAGGACAAGGCAAAGTCGGCACCTGCAAAGAAGAGGGCAAAAGAACTGAACGAGGTGTTAAAAGATGAGACAACGGGTGCCATCATCCCTCCGTGGGGTGGCGAGCTACTCATTGAAATCCTAGAACATCTTCAGTTTGATAGAGTGAAAGAAAAGTGGATTCTTGGCTATTCGGACACCAGTCTTCTTTTACTGGCAATTACCGTAAACACGGGTCTGGCTACTGCTCACGGGACAAACTTTGTTGATCTTCGAGGAGAAGAAACAGACAAAACAACCGCCATGTGGGAGCGAGTCCTTCAAACAGCAACGGGTGAATCCGTTGTCCAATACTCTTCTGATTTTTACCAAACACAGTGGCAGTTTGACAACCCGACACCATGGGTTTTTCACTTGGACGAAAAGACAGAGTGGAAGACGGTTTCGGGTTCGAAGGAGAAGGTGGAAGGGCGTTTACTTGGGGGATGTATTGATGTGATTCATCACCTCGTAGGTACACCATTTGGTGATGTGAAAGCCTTCCAGGCGGAGCGAATCAACGGGGAACCGATTCTTTGGTACTTTGAAAACTGTGATTTGAGCACAACGGATCTAAAGCGATGTTTGGTTCAGATGAAAATGGCAGGGTGGTTTGATCATTGTTCCGGTATTTTGTTCGGGAGAAGTGCGTCTAACACACCGGTGGAGAACTATACGGCGGAGGATGTCTATAAGGAGATGGCGCATGAGTTAGGTGTTCCAGTGATCTATGACGTGGACTGCGGTCATGTTCCTCCTCAAGTGACCCTCGTTAATGGTGCCTATGCAACGGTTTCTGTAGATAAAGGAAAAGGGACCATTGAACAGTTTTTTAAAGCATAAAAGGCAGAGAAGACGGGTCAAGGGATACAATCCTTTACCCGTCTTTTTTTAACGTCCAATAAATCATCTGCTCTGCTTCGTTTTCCCGCCTCATCCCTACCTTTTCCAGTACACGGATCGATGGGACGTTATCGGAGTGACATTCGGCCTTTATTTCGTTTACGTGGCCGGTTGCAAAACCCCATTGAATCAAGGCAGCGACTGTTTCAGTAGCAAATCCATTGTTTTGATAAGAAGGGACGATGGCGTAGCCGATCTCCACAGAGCCACTCCTGTCCGGTTTGCCTTTAAACCCTCCGTCACCAATGACGGTGTGCGTCTCGCGATCGATCATCAGCCATGGCCCCCAACCGGCAAGTGAGGAATCGCTTTTGGCGTTTTCAGTATAAGTGAGGATGTGAGGGCGAAATGAAAAGTCCTCTGCTGTTTTATAATTGAGGGAATCTTCGTTGCACGCTTCAAGAATCAAACGTTTCGTTAATCGTTTCATATGCGGCCTCCAGGTAAGGTGAGAAGGCACTGCAAAAAGTTTTCAATGCCTTCAAGTAATGCTGTCTATTAGCAAGTATTAGTGATGGTAAAAAAAGAGGTTGATCGCAAAGAAAGCTTGTCCTTTTGCTCAACCTCCAAATCAGGTTATACCCCTTGTGATGAATGTTCGTTCGTTTCTTGAAGAGACTCTTTCTTTAGACGCTGATATTCAAATGTACCTCTGATCCCTTGTATAAAAAGGTAGGAAAACAGGGCTACTACAATAAGGGATCCGACATTTGTAAGGTCCGTTGTTAGTCGAAGAAAAAGTTGGTTGAACAAGTAATAAGCGAGCAAAATGATTGCGCACGCCCTACTTCCTTTGTACACGCCAAAACTGAGCAAAAACAAGATAAATATATCAATGAAACTCTCAGCCCAAGGCACTCCGAGGAAGTTAGGATTGAAAAATAGGATAAACAAGACAATGACAATGTTTAGAGAAGCAAGGATAAAACCTGCTGTCCAACCCGTTTTCATCTTTTTCTTAGCTTCGATTAGACTTTCTCTTCTTACAGGATCCTCGTTAATTTTAGTGATGGTTTCTTGAGTATTGACGGGCTTCGTTGAACTGCCGTCCAGTTTTCTCTGTCTTTTAGCCAAAGCATGGAGATACTCTTTTCGAATGACAATGGCGTGGACTAGACCGAGTACAAGTCCTACAAAAAATAAGAGAAAAAGCATGTACTCCAGAGTAGGCAACACATCTAAGATGAAGAAGATAAAACTAACTAGTAAAGGTAAAAAGTAAAGTAAACTATAGAGCATCCACCGCTTATTTCTCGTTCGCAATCCGATGTGAAGAAACGCAATAAAAAAGAAGAAGACCGTTAAAAACCATAAAAAATAGAGGGAGTGTCGAATCTTCCATCCCGTTGATAACTCGTTCATACGCACGCTCCTTTTTTCAGTATTTAAAGAACTTGTCTTATTCTAGCAAAAATGGAGAGAAGATAATGTCGCAATATGTCACAAATAATTTCTTTTTGCGGGTGCCAGGCACTGTGTTCGCGATCTCACACAGTGCCTGGCACCATCAAAAGAAGGTTTATCTCGTCGTTGAATTGAATCTATAAGTTGTCTTTATACGATTAATAGGAGGAATGTACGAGTGGGAGCCTGGGACACGGGGATTTTTGATGATGATACCGCTTGTGATGTAAGGGATGAGTTTCTTGATTACTTGGAGCAAGGACATTCTCCAAAGGAAGCAACGGAATTTGTACTGGAAGATTACCTGGAAGAGTACAGTTTTGATGAGGATCAGGAAATTCTTTCTCTCGTTTTTTATGGTCTAGCGGCTGTTCAACTGGAGAAGAACTGTCTTCAGGAAGATGTAAAAGTAACAACAATAAAGTTAATAATAGGTGGGGCAGATCTTGAGATGTGGGAAGGTGCTGGAGAAGAAGAGTATAAGAACAGAGAAAAGGTGTTAACTGATTTAAAAAGCACGTTAGAGCAGGTTTAAGAACGATAAACAGGTATAGATGTGTTAAGCACCGTAAAATAAAAAAGCCAAGTGCATCGTATGCACTTGGCTTTCATTCAAATTACTGATCGTCTTCTTCGTCGTTCTCGTCTTCTACGTCCATTTCATCTTCGTCGTCCATAAGGCCATCGTCTTCGCCTGGAACGTCATCTTTAAATTGAACGGTTACGTTTAATTCTTCATACGTTTCATCAAGTTGGAAAGCTTCAACTGCTGCGTCTCTAATCTCATCTTCGCTCATTTCAGCAGTTAGATCCATCTCAGGAAGGTTTTGTTCAAGTTCGTTTAGTGCTTCGTCACCTTCCATTGTAAGCTCTTCTTCGTGACGGTTATCTTCGATCGTTGCTTCTGGAGTTCCTTCATTATAATTGTACTCCACGCTGTAATCTCCCTCTTCGTACTGAGCGTCAAGCTGGAAGTCTATAAAGTTAAGGTCTTCGTACCAAGCGTCAGAAGCTTCGTCTGCCATATCTGCGTCATCAGTAGCTTCATCATCGTCAAGACCTAGCTCGTCATCATCATCTTCGTCTTCTTCGTGCTGTTCTACCTCACCATTCTCATCTGTTGCTGTGTCGTCTTGCTGTTCTTCAGCATCCCCACAAGCAGCCATTGTGAATGTAAGTGCTACAGTTGCAATAGATAGTCCGAATTTCTTCATGTCAAAAAACCTCCGAGTAAGTAGTATGATTATTTTTATGTCACAAGTGTCTCTACCCCAGGAAAAACAGCATTAAACAAAATCAGTAGAAGTCCGTCAATTCAGAATCGTTTATTGGGGTCTGACCCGCTGTTCAAAGGTTCACATGGTGCCAGACCCTGTGTTTACAATTTCACATTCACTTTCTATGAGACTTACGTACTTGCATTCTAGTGGGGTTACGACAGATAATAGAAGAAGATACTGAACAGAATTTGAACCTTGGGAGGCAGAAACGTTGAAAGCACCGACGACGATGTGGACGATGGTATATAAAGTGTACAAAGAGGTTGTGCCTGAGGTTCACGAGATTTTGGACGAATGGCGTAAAAAAGCGGAAACGATTGAAGACGAGGAGCTTCGGGCGTTCGCCCTTGAGAGTGTGAACGAAAATACGTTCCATAATGAAGGGGGAGGGGTATTCTCTCTTTTAACAAAAAAGGAAGCGAGAAAAGATGTCTTGTGGTTTATTGTTTCTTATCAAGTGATTTGTGATTACTTGGATAGTTTATGTGACCAAAGTGCATCCCTTGATCCAAATGATTTTCGTTCGTTACACGAGGCTTTAAAACAAGCCCTCCATCCGGGAACGCTGGATGAGACGGTTTATTATGAACACCGTGAGCAGAAAAATGACAATGGCTTTTTACGAGAGCTAGTGGCCAAGTGCCAAGAGAAGATTGCCACGTTTCCAGGATTTGAAGGCGCGCAGGGGTCTATGGAAGAACTGTCTTTGCACTACCGAAACCTGCAAGTTTATAAGCACGTGAAAAAAGAGGATAGAGAGCCTCTTTTAATTAAGTGGTATGAGGAAACAGTGGCACAAGATCCGGCTCTTTCACAGATGCGCTGGTACGAGTTCGCTGCGAGCACGGGATCTACTTTAGGGGTTTATACCCTTGCTGCTTACGCATCTAAAGAAGCACTCACGAAAGAGCAAGCGGAAGGGATTAAGTCGAACTATTTCCCTTACGCACAAGGATTACATATCCTTCTTGATTATTTCATTGATCAAGAAGAAGATCTG
The DNA here is from genome assembly GCF_000429705.1 of Alteribacter aurantiacus DSM 18675. Lineage (GTDB taxonomy): Bacteria > Bacillota > Bacilli > Bacillales > Salisediminibacteriaceae > Alteribacter > Alteribacter aurantiacus. Next base: position 57,003 of record NZ_AUCJ01000011.1, on the reverse strand, counting down.
GCTGACGATGAACTGAACTTCTGTACGTATTACAAAAATGAAGAAGACATGGTTGAGCGAATGGGCTTGTTTAAGGAGAAGGCCGAGGCGAGTTTGAGTGAGATGCCCGATCCTGGCTTTCATACCTTAATAAATAAAGGGATCATCGCGATTTACTTGGCTGATAAAAAGGTTCAAAAGGATCCTGAAATCAAGCGTGTGGCCAATCGTATGATCCGTTTTGGAGGCATATCTACCCTCTTCTTTTACCTTAACTCATGGGTGTTTCGAAAAGTGGGAGACAAAGAGAAGACCGCATAAAAGGAGTAGGAGCTGCCAGCAATGGGGAGCTCCTTTTGTGTGGTCAATATACCCTGCCACCTATCCAAGGCCTATTTGGTGAAGCATTTTTTTAATTCCTCCAAATCGTGATGAATGACGTCTAGAAGACTTCGATTGTAGAAGATGGATGCCGGGTGGTAGGTGGGGAAAATACGGTACTCCTCTTTAGTCCATACATAATGGTTGTTTTCATCGAGCTTTTGAACGGGCTGGATAAGAAGTGTTCCGTGACAGTCACCGATTTTTTTATCCGAACCTGCCAATCGCTTAAGGCCTACATTGCCTAAGGTGACGATGATCGGGGCTTTGACATGTTCAATTTCGTAGTCGAGTAGCGGAGCGTGAGCAAGAATTTCTTTTGACGTTGGAGGCCGGTTGTATTTTCGCTTCACCCGTTCTCCAGCCCTCGTTTTTTTCTCTCCCCACCGGTATGGCCGGCTTCTCACGGCACTTGTAATATAGACTTGGTCACGGGTAAGTCCGAGCCGATCAATAAAAGCCATCAATTCTTTTCCGGCACGACCTGTAAAAGGAACCCCATTGTGAATCTCGGTTTCACCTGGCGCTTCTCCTACAAGCATCATTTGTGGGTGCTTTGGACCTCCCCCATAAACAAACCCTTCAACTGGATAAGGGGCAATTCTCTGTTGACCTTGGCGGGCTAATTCCTCGGGTATGCGCATGGAAAGATCCTCCTGTCTTTTATCCGAGTCAAGTTATTGGGAGCATGAGAGTACTCGTGTTACACTCATCATCGGAGAGTATACCCTTAGGATAAAAAAAGTAAAAGTCAGGTTGTTGACAGCATACCCCTATAGGTATATACTGATGATAGTAACGAGGTGACATCATGCAAACAATTGTGATTATCTCAGCAGTCCTATTGGCTGCCCGACTTCTATATAAACGCTATGTACCTGTCATAGGGGTCTCATGTATGAGAGTAGAGGACATGAGGCGAGAAGATGGATACTCTGTTCTCGACCTTCGTGATTTTCAAACCTCACACCACGATCCTGTTGAAGGTGCAGTTAATATGCCGATGGCTTATATCTACCGGCACTATAAAGACATTGGAGGAAACTCCATCTACCTTGTGGCTGCAAATATGACCGACGTCCACTTAGCCGCTCGTTTCCTTAAACGAAAAGGAGTAGACGTAAAAGGATTCTCTTTACCAAACCATTGTAAGAAAGGACGTGAAGTACATGGAATATAACGATAAAATGAAACACCGCGTCAAACGTATTGAAGGACAAGTGAAAGCCATTCTTCGTATGATGGAAGAAGAAAAGGATTGTAAAGACTTGATTGTGCAAATGTCCGCAGCACGAAATGCAATGGATCGTACAATCGGACTTGTCGTAAGTACGAACCTTGAGCACTGCGTAAGAGAGCAGATTGAAAAAGGGGAAGACACGGAAGAGATGATTCAAGAAGCTGTACAACTTTTAGTAAAAAGCAGATAGTGTTGACAAAAGAAATAAGGGGTGTTAATATACCCCTATAGGTATTTTGAACACATCAAAAAATTTTGAGTATCTATATACCCCTTAGGGTAATTTAAAGGAGCGATTACATGCATGCAGATAAAGTATTAGACGCAAAAGGGCTGGCATGTCCAATGCCAATCGTAAAAACGAAAAAGGCTATGGATGACATTGCTTCAGGTGAAGTACTTGAGGTTCAAACAACAGATTCCGGTGCGAAAAGTGATCTTACCGCATGGGCAAAAGCTGGCGGACATGAACTAAGAGCAGATACAGAAGAAAATGGCGTATATACGTTTTGGATTAGAAAGAAGTAAAAAATTTTAAATGGTTATATACCCATACAGGTATATGTACCAGGCCAATCTAAGGAGTGTTGAAAAAATGGAAAAGAAGAAAACAACGATTGTACTATTTAGTGGTGAGTATGATAAAGCGATGGCTGCCTATATCATTGCGAACGGAGCAGCAGCCTATGATCATGAGGTGACGATCTTCCACACGTTTTGGGGATTGAACGCGCTTCGTAAAGACGCTCAAGTACCGGTTAAAAAGACGTTTATGGAGAAAATGTTCGGAAAAATGATGCCACGTGGCGCAGACAAAATGGGTCTATCCAAAATGAACTTTGCTGGTATGGGACCGAAGATGATCAAGCAAGTGATGAAAAAACACAACGCTATGCCATTGCCGGATCTTATTGAGATGGCACAAGAGCAAGGCGTGAATCTCGTATCTTGTACAATGACAATGGACCTTTTGGGACTTCAAAAAGAAGAACTTTTAGATGACATCGAATATGCCGGCGTAGCGGCGTATTTAGGTGAAGCATCTGAGGGAAATGTGAACTTGTTTATCTAAGAGGGTATACCTCTTACTCAGAAAACCGATTTTACGTGAAGTACCGTGTCCTTATGTTATGCGTAGCTGAACGCTAGAAGCGACACTCCTGCGGCAGAAGGAGCCAGGAGAGACCCCGCAAGGGCTTTGCCCGAGGAGGCTCGCCGGCACCGCCGCGGAAAGGGAGCGGATGGCGTGAAGCGGAGCCTTATAAACTGAGGCTAGGGACTACTCATTAAAAACATTATGTTTTTAGTCTCACCTATAAAAAGTTCTAAGGAGGCATTTTATTATGATTAAAGCAAACGAAGTACTTGACGCAAAAGGCTTGGCTTGTCCGATGCCGATTGTTCGTACGAAAAAAGTCATGAATGAACTTGAGCCAGGGTTTGTTCTTGAAATTCAAGCTACAGATAAAGGCTCAACGGCAGATTTAAAAGCCTGGGCTGACCGTATTGGCCACCAGTACCTTGGTACCGTTGAAGAGGGAGAGGTATTAAAGCATTACGTTCGTAAATCAGGTAACGATGATGTTGAGCAAGAAATAAAGCATCCTCATGTCATTGATAACGAACAACTTTCTGAAAAAGTAGCAGCTGACACGATCGTATTAGTAGATGTACGTGAAGAAGCGGAGTACCGTTTTAACCACATTCCGGGTGCCGTATCGATTCCACTGGGAGAGTTGGCTGCACGTATGGATGAACTTAACAAAGAAGATGACATTCACGTCGTTTGCCGAACGGGGAGCCGTAGTGATTTAGCAGCACAAAAGCTCACTGAAAAAGGATTTACGAAAGTGACGAATGTTGTTCCTGGCATGAGCCAGTGGACAGGAGAAACAGAAAAAAGCGTATAAGTGGCGTTCAAGCCGAAGGGAGAAACAGATCCTTCGGCGAGGGAACCAAAAAATTTTACACACCAACATACTATAGGGGGTATATTAAATGACTGTAAAAGCAATGAATGCAAGCGAGTTAAGTAAAAAAGTGATTAACAAAGAGCCATTATTTATCTTGGATGTGCGTAATGAAGATGCCTTTACTGACTGGAAAGTAGATGGAGAGAATTTCAGCTATTTGAACGTACCGTATTTTGACTTGATTGACGGCGTTGAAGACATCTTAGACGACGTTCCACAAGACCGTGATGTCCTTGTTGTATGTGCAAAAGAAGGATCTTCGATTATGGTTGCGGAGCTTCTATCAGAAGCAGGACGTGACGTAAGTTATCTTGAAGGTGGTATGAAAACGTGGAGCGAACATTTGGAGCCGGTAAAAGTTGGCGACCTAGACAACGGTGGTGAGATCTACCAATTTGTTCGTCTTGGTAAAGGATGTCTTTCTTACATGATCGTCTCTGGCGATGAAGGAGCTATGATCGATCCTTTACGCCTTGTTGATCAGTATGATGCGTTTGCTAAAAAACTAGGAATTAAGGTTCTTCACATGTTCGATACGCACCTTCACGCTGATCACATTTCCGGTGGACGCCGTTTGGCAGAATCTACAGGTGGTACGTATTACTTACCGCCAAAAGACGCGGACGAAGTGACGTTTTCCTTTGAGCCTCTTGAAGATGGCAAGGTAGTCACGTTTGGTGGTGCCGATGTAACAGTTAGAGCGGTATACACACCGGGTCACACGATCGGAAGTACGTCTCTAATCGTAAATGAAACGTACTTGTTCACTGGAGACATTTTGTTCCTTGACTCTATTGGTCGTCCGGACCTTGCAGGTAAAGCGGAAGACTGGGTCAGTGACTTACGAGAGTCCTTATACGTTCGCTATAAAGAAATGGATCAAGATCTACTTGTGATGCCTGCTCACTTCGCAAAGTTGAGCGAGCTCGATGAGAAAGGCCGTGTGTTGGCACGTCTAGGTGACTTGTATAAAGTCAATACTGGTCTTCAAGTGGAAGACGAAGACGAGTTCCGTCGTCTCGTATCTGAGAACCTTCCACCGCAGCCAAACAGCTACCAAGAAATCCGTAAGACGAATATGGGTAAAATAAGCCCGGACCCAGCAGAAGAAACAGAAATGGAAATCGGTCCAAACCGCTGTGCGGTAAGCTAAAGAATGTAATGAACACCTGTTCGTTGTAGGGAGGGCACTTCACATGCAACTCCCTGCAAATAAATTATTATTACAAGATAAAATCGTGTGTCTTAGTCAGTGGAGACTATACACTGACATGAGGATAGATAAATTTTATACGCTGTTTTCGGAAGTGTTGTTGCTTTTATATAAGAAAAGTTGAAGCAGGAGGGCTCGAGACTCCTGTGGCAGTGGGGGCAATGCAAGACCCCACAGGGCGCAGCCCGAGGAGGCTTGCTAGCACCGCCACGGAAAGCGAAGGGCCCGAATGCTTCAACAACAATTCTAAGTGATGAAGAAAATAATAATAAAGCAACAATCTATACGAAAACAGCCATTTTAAAAAATCAGGAGGAATGAAAAATGAAAGCAAATAAAGTATTAGACGCAAAAGGACTAGCATGCCCAATGCCAATCATAAGAACGAAAAAGGCAATGGGAGAACTCTCAAGCGGAGAAATCCTAGAGGTTCAAGCAACAGATAAGGGAGCGAAAAGCGACCTAACTGCTTGGGCTAAAGCCGGAGGGCATGAATTAGTAGACGACGCTGAGCAAGATGGCGTATTCACATTCTGGTTGAAAAAAGGATAATGAAGCAACCCCCGGATCAGGAGCGGTGATCTGGGGGTTTTTTTGTGCATTTGGTGCTATCCCGTTAATTCCGTGAGGGAAGCCGTCAATAATAACGAGGAACCCGTTAATTCAGTTTTCGAAGCCGCAAATCCACGATTCGAAGCCGTTAAATCTTCAAAGCAACCGGTCAATACCGACATGCTGCTTTCACTTTACTCCCCACGCCTCTCCACGTACCCACGTACCTGCCTGTAAATTTCCAATAAGATATAAAACACAATGATCCACACTAATAGTATCGGTGCATATTGAATGACGCTCATGGCCTCGCCTGCTCTTACATCCCTCAGCCAAATAAAAGAGGTGGCCATGATCGGTAACATGACGAGTATGATAAATAGTTTGGAAGCTTTGTTGCCCATATAATACCCCCTAAATCTCTTGGTCTATTCTACCATATTTTTATTATTTATAATTCCTACCTGTTTACTTGACTTTAAACAAAATTTAACTATAATCAACTATATTGAATAGACATCTTAGGGGGTTGCATGATGAAAAAGGGGTTTGTGAGTTTACTAGTTTTGATGGTGTTCGCGGTGGTTACTGCTTGTGCTAGCGATGATGTGGGGGAGTTAGGATCGGATACGGAACCTTCTGAGAATCACGATCTTGTCATTGGGGTGCCGGCTGATGCCCAAACACTCGATCCACAAGGCGGGAACGAGCACTCCACTTTGAACGTCGGACGAACGATGTACGATACATTGGTATTTACAGATGACAACATGGACATGCATATGAGGTTGGCCGAAAGCTTTGATCAAACAGACGATACGACTTGGGAAGTGACGTTGCGAGAGGACGTAGAATTCCACGACGGATCACCATTTAATGCTGAAGCGGTTAAAATGAACATTGAGCGCTTGCTTGACCCGGATGTGGCTTCACCTGTTGCTTTTATGTTTAACATGATCTCAGATGTTGAGGTCATTGACGAATACACCGTTCACATCCATACTGAATATCCTTTCTCACCACTTCGCGCTCATTTCTCTCATCCGGGAGGACACATGATTGCGCCTTCTGCTATTGAAGAGGATTATAAAGCGATGGAAGAGGGTGCTGAACCAGGGTCGTATATAAACGAGAACCCGATCGGTACCGGAGCATTCATTCTTGAGGAATGGAAGCCTGGTGAATCCGTTAAGGTAGTAAAAAACGAAAACTATTGGCGTGACGTGCCAAACGTAGAATCCATCACGTTTAAGGTCGTTCCTGAAGACAATACACGTGTAGGCGAGCTTGAAACGAATACGTCCCAAATTATCTCTCACCTTAGTCCAGACTCATTGTCACGTATTGAAAATAATGACGATCTTAAAGTAGCCACGCAGGAAAGCGTAAGCATGTTTTACCTTGGCTTTAACACGGAGCAAGAGCCGTTTGACGATCCCAAAGTAAGACAGGCGATTGCTAAAGCGGTAGACAAAGAAGCGATCATTGATGGTTTGTTAAACGGAGCAGGTATTCCTGCGAAAGGTCCGATTGCGCCACCTGTAGCAGGTTCAAGTGACGATATTGAGGCCATTGAAAAAGACCTCGATGAAGCACGGGAGCTTTTAGCTGATGCAGGCTACCCTGATGGTTTTGAGACGACGTTGACTGTGGAAACGTCTCAAATCGGTGAAGATGTTGCAGTAAGTCTTCAGGCGCAGCTTGAAGAAATCGGAATTGACGTTAACATCGATACTCGTGAGCGTGGTGCTTATATTGATATCGTAACGAACGCCAATCAGGACATGTTCCTCGGTTCTTGGGGTACGGTTACAGGGGATGCTGATTATGGTCTCTACCCAATGTTCCACTCCAGTAACCACGGAATCGAAGGTAACCGTACGTTTTATGCAAATGCCGAAGTGGACGCACTACTTGAAGATGCTCGTAGCGGAAGTGAAGAAGAGCGAGCAGCACTTTATCATGACGCTCAGCAACTGATTGTAGATGACGCACCGCTCGTGCCACTCTACCATACAGAACATTTAGCTGCATTACAGAGTAATATTGAAGACTTCTACATTCACCCATCCAGCTTCTTTTACTTGGGCGACGTAAGAATAGAAGAATAAATTTACACCAAACCCTGCTTTCGAAAAGCGATAGCAGGGTTTTTCATTGTAAAAGAGAAGAAGGTTAACGGGTGCCAGGCACTGTGTTCAATCATTCACGTGGTGCCAGACCCTGTGTTCAGGGGTTCACATGGTGCCTGGCACCGAAAAGGGGGGATGGAGATGTACCTATTTGAGAATGATGAGTTAACTGTTTGGGAGTTAGAGAAGTCTGATATTTCTTTTATGGCTAAGTGGTTGTCAGACTCGAGAGTGTTGGCCTTCTATGAAGGAAGGGACCAACCTTTTGATGAGAAGAAGGTAGAGTCAGAGTTTTTCACAAAAAGAGAGCGGGGGGTTCATCCTTGTCTCGTGAGGTGGAGAAATGAACCGATCGGGTACATTCAATTTTACGAGATTGATGATGATACGAGAGCCCTTTATCACTTAGAAAAAGACGGATCAATTAGGTATGGTATCGACCAGTTTATTGGCGAGCCTGAATACTGGAACAAAGGAATTGGACGGTTACTAGTGTCCGGGATGACGGATTTTTTGATCCAGAAGAAGGGTGCGGATTGTGTTGTGATGGACCCTCACGCCGATAACGATCGAGCCCTTGCCTGTTACACGAAATGCGGTTATGAAAAAGTCCGTTTTTTACCTGAACACGAGTGGCATGAAGGGAAGAAGCGTGATTGCTGGCTGATGAAAAAGAGAAAGTAGACAGGAGCTTACGCATACAGTGTGATAGTTGGAGGTGATGAGATGCACGAAGATCAACTTACGGTCTACGACATCGACTCATGTGTACCGCCGTTTTGTGCACAAATTGATGATCAGGCACCTCTTTTTTCCGCTGAAGCTTATCTTCCATCGACTGATACCTTTGAGACGATTGATTTAGAAAGTTATCGTGGGAAGTGGGTCGTACTCTTCTTTTACGGTAATCATTTTTCATTTGTATGCCCAACAGAGCACGGGGCTATGGCTGCGTTGTATCCGGAGTTTCGATACCACAATGCGGAAGTGTTAGGGATTGCTACAGAAGGTGTGTTTACACAAAAAGTCGCCACCCGAATTTCTCCTTCCATGTCGGCAGTCCCTTACCCTCTTGTATCTGACCGATCCCAAGTTATCGGTCGTGCCTATAGGGTACTAGACCCTGCTAAAGGTGCGAACTTCCGAGCGACACTGATTGTAGACCCGGACGGTGTAATTAAAGCAAGACTTTTGTATCCACCGGAAGTAGGCAGAAATGCAGAGGAAACGCTAAGGATCTTGCAAGGGATTCAATATAACCTTGAAACGGGGGAGGCTGTGCCATCCAATTGGAAGCCGGGAGATCCGGGGATCGTAAAAGACCCGGATCAGATAGGGAATGTGTAAAAAAAGAAAGCATCTCAAAAGGTCCGTGATGGGTACCTTACGAGGTGCTCTTTTTTTTTTTGAGGTCTTATGTTTTTTTGCGCGCATAGGTAATAGTGAGGTGTATTCCATGCATGAAATGTCTTTGATGGTAGATGTCATTCAACTTGTGAGTGATGATGCAAAGCTGAGAGACATCAATCACATTTCTAAAATAACGATGATTGTCGGTGATTTGTCCAATGTCTTACCTGATGCATTGGAGTTGGCATTTATTTTTCTCAGAACACAAGAGGTGACGCTTATAAACGAAACCACCGAACTTGAACTGATAAGAGAAGAAGCGAAGGCGATATGCCAAAGCTGTGACCACACGTTTACCCCTGATTACCGGATTGCGTTATGTCCTCGGTGTGGGCTGCTTCGTGCCATTCTTGTATCAGGGGAAACATTCAGGGTGGAATCTTACGAAGGGAGTGATAGGGATGAAAGTGAAGCTACAAGAAGATGTACTTAAAAATCAAAACCTGGCGGCGTCATTTAATAGAAAAACCTTTAACGCTCACCATTTATTTGTTGTGAATCTGATGAGTTCCCCTGGTGCAGGTAAAACAACCTTATTGGAAGAAACGGTCAAAGCTCTTAAGCAGGAATACACCATTGGTGTGATTGAAGGAGACTTGGCAACAGAGCGGGATGCCCTCAGGTTGCGAAGGCTCGGTGTTGCAACGGTTCAAATTAATACGGTGGGAGGCTGTCATCTAGACGCAAGGATGGTTGCCAAAACATTGCCTGAGTTCGATTTGAAGGAGATAGACCTATTATTTATTGAAAACATCGGAAACCTTGTTTGTCCCTCAAGCTACGATCTAGGACAGGGTAAAAAAGTGGTGATCTTAAGCGTTCCAGAAGGGAATGACAAGATTCCTAAGTATCCCGTCATGTTTAAACGAACGGACATGACAGTCATAAACAAGATTGATCTGCTACCTTATGTTGATTTTAGTCTTGTACAAGCAGAAGCAGACCTCGCTACGATTAACTCTGAAGCTCGTCTTATGAGCGTATCAGCTCAAACAGGAGAAGGGATGGAGGAATGGTTGGACTGGCTGAGAGAAGGAGTTAAGTCATGCAAAGAGCAGTAAGGGTCGTGGTGAAAGGGAGGGTGCAAGGTGTCGGCTTTCGTCCGTTTATTTACGGTTTGGCAAGTAGGCTTAACATAAAAGGAACCGTTCAAAATAACGTTGACGGTGTCATCATTATTGGAGAAGGAGAATGGAACAATCTACTCCAATTTAATGGACAAATAAAGGAATCTGCACCACGACTTTCGAGAATAGAATATGTGGCGGTTGATGACATAACGTACAAAGGATACGAAGAATTTTCAATTATACCGAGTGTAGCAACAGGGAAGGAAGTTTCTTTGATTTCACCGGATGCGGCGGTTTGTGAAGATTGTATAAATGAGATGAACAACCCCTTAGACAGGCGATACAAGTTCCCTTTTATCAACTGTACCCAGTGTGGACCACGGTACTCCATTATTCATAAACTGCCTTATGATCGTCCTTATACAACAATGGCGTCCTTTCATATGTGCACAGTGTGCCGTGAAGAATACACCGATCCAACCAATCGCCGTCATCATGCTCAGCCGATATGCTGTGCCCAATGTGGGCCTCGTTTAGAGCTCCGCATGTCAAACGGACAAGTCTGTGAAGGTGAGGAGGCGATCAATAAGGCGATCCTTCTATTAAAAAGCAATAAAATTGTGGCTGTAAAAGGGATTGGAGGCTATCACCTGGCATGCAATGCAAGGGCTGAAGAACCTATCAATCAACTTCGAAAGGTGAAGCACAGACCCAAACGCCCCTTTGCTGTCATGGCGGACTGTTTGGAGACGGTGATGGAGATGTGTGAAATGACAGATGTGGAAGAAGCCGTGCTTAATAGTTCGGAAATGCCAATCACTTTGCTCAAAAAAAAGCCAAGTTACCCACTCTCTGACTGTATTGCACCTAGATTATCCACTTTAGGGGTGATGCTACCCTACACACCGTTACATCACCTTTTGTTTAGGGAAGGGTTGAATGGCCTTGTGATGACGAGTGCCAATGTGTCCGGGTCCCCGATTCTTTACAAGGATGATGACTGTTCCTTTAATCAACTTCGAGCCCTTAGTGATGCGATCTTAACTCATGATCGACCTATTTATCGTCCTATTGATGATTCGGTCGTTCAGTGTGAAAGAGACCAAATCACCCTTTTAAGGCGTGCTAGAGGATATGCTCCAGATCCTTTAAAAACATATGCTCCGGTTGACTCCATTTTAGCTTTAGGAGGAAATCAAAAAAATGCGTTTGCTTTAGGGGTTGGGAGCCATATTTTTGTGAGTCCTCATATTGGAGATCTTGATCATGAAGAAATGGTAGGGGCTTTTCGTGAACACCTTGCTCATTATAAGAAATGGCTTGGCTTTAAGGAAAAGTATGTGGTCATTGATAAACACCCTTTATACGAGACAAACCGATTAGCAAGAGAGCTTGGTTCCAACGTGTTAAAGGTGCAGCATCACCATGCTCATCACGTGTCCTGTATGGAAGAACACGGTTTAAAAAAGCCGACTTTAGGGATCATTCTTGATGGAACAGGTTATGGAAACGATGGCCATGTGTGGGGGTTTGAACTCCTATATGGAGACAAGGGAAGCTTTGAAAGGCTCGGTCACCTACGCTATACCCCGCTTCCTGGGGGAGAGAAGGCGGTGAAAGAGCCGTGGCGAAATGCAGTTGGTATGCTGATCAACTCCTTCTCTCAAGAAGGGAGAGAGCTGGCTTGTGCCCTTTTTCCTGATCGAAAACGTGAGATCGACCTTATTGAGAACATGGTGAAGAAGGGCGTGAACACACCGCTGGGAGGGACGTGCGGGAGGCTCTTTGATGCTGTAAGTGCGATGCTTGGAGTGTGTTCTGTTTCCACATACGAGGGTGAAGCAGCGATTAAACTGGCGGAATTTGGCCAAGATCAAGCTAAAAAAGGAGAACATTATCCCTTCCAGATTCATGACTTGAACGGGACGATACAGCTCGACTTCTCTTCAGGTCTATACGAAATAGCATCGGACAGACTTTCAATGAAGCCTACCAGAACAATTGCACAAGCTTTTCATAGAACAGTTGTAGAAATGTCCGTTCAAATGGTTATGAGTGCGGTTAAAAAAAGACCTGACTTGAACAGGAATGTTGTTTTATCCGGAGGCTCCTTTCAGAACTTCTTCTTAAGAGATGAGTTGAAAAAGGAGCTTTCAGAAAGGGGCTTCGAGGTATTCACTCATCGATTAATTCCTTGTCATGATGGAGGACTTTCGGTAGGACAACTCATCATTGCTTCTGAATGGATATCAAGGCAATCAGCAAAGAAAGGCAGTGAAAAAGATGTGTATAGGAGTCCCAGCTAAAGTGATTACCATTACTGAAGAACAAGCGCTTGTGGATGTGTTGGGTTCTCAGATGTATGTGGGTATCCTCTTCGTTCCGGAAGTGAAGGTTGGAGACTATGTTCTTTTACATGCAGGACAGGCGATGACAGTCGTTGATGAGACGTACGCAAATGAAAGTATAAAGGAATGGAGGGAAATCATTCGTGAGAGCGATGGACCTGTTCTCTGACACTGATCTGACACTCCAATCATTACAAGCGGTCATTAGGGTCGCTGAGCAGTTCAAGGAAAAGTACAAAAGAGCGCCTGTATTTATGGAGGTATGCGGATCCCATACGATGGCTTTTGCAAGGTCTGGTATTAAAAAGCGATTGAATGATCACGTGGAACTCATATCAGGACCTGGGTGTCCGGTATGTGTAACAGACCAAAAATCCATCGATGCCATGATTACGCTAGGGGAATCACCGAACCGAATTTTGTGTACATTCGGAGACATGATGCGGGTGCCTGGATCGAGGCATTCCTTGATGACCGCAAAAGCCGCGGGAAACGATATACGAGTAGTTTATTCTCCACTGGACAGTGTCAAGATTGCAGAAGAAAACCCAGACAAGGAAATCATATTTCTAGGGATTGGGTTTGAAACAACGATCCCGATTCTTACACTCGCCATTAGAGAAGCGGAAAAGAAAGGGATCATGAACTATTCGGTGTGGATGACGACCAAGCTGGTGGAACCTGCAATAAGGGCTTTGTTAGATGCAGGAGAGGTTAAATTGGACGGGTTTCTTTTACCCGGGCACGTATCTGTCGTCATGGGGGAAGAAAAGTATGGTTTTTTACCAAAGGAGTATGGGATGTCAGGGGTCATAAGTGGTTTTGAGCCTGTCCAACTACTGAGCGGCATGTATAAATTGATGGCGCTTCTTTTAGAAGGGAAGCCAGGCATCATTAATGATTATCAAAGCGTTGTGACAAAAAAGGGAAATCGATTCGCTCAGGAAATGATGGACCGCTATCTAACACCGTTTGGTGAGGAGTGGCGGGGGATGGGGGTGATTCCGGACAGTGGTCTTGTGTTGAGAGATCGCTTTTCTCTGTACGATGCAAAAAAGAAGTTCCAAATTTCAATGGATCAACCAAGGAAAACAAAATGTCGCTGTGGGGAGATCATCCGCGGTTTGATAAAACCCGAGGAGTGTGTGTTGTTTAACAAAGGGTGTACGCCACTAAACCCCATCGGACCTTGTATGGTTTCAACAGAAGGGACATGTTCCGCTCATTATCAGTACATGAGGGAGGATTGAAAATGAAAGACGTGATCAGTTTGGCTCACGGAGAAGGGGGAGAGCTTACCCACCGGTTAATTGAAGATCTTTTTGCCAATGCTTTTTGTCACCATGATCAATTGCACCTTGATGCCGCAGTTGTCACCTGTGAGAAAAAAGAGATAGCGGTAACGACGGACAGCTTTGTTGTGAAGCCGATCTTCTTTCCTGGGGGAGATATAGGGAAGCTGTCTGTCGCTGGTACAGTAAATGATTTAGCCGTCAGCGGAGCATCCCCGCTTTTTTTAACAGCTGGATTCATTCTTGAAGAGGGATTTGAGATTCGTGGTTTGAAGAAAGTTGTTCAAAGTATGGCTGAGGAAGCGAAGCATGCCGGTGTGAGGATCATCGCCGGGGATACAAAGGTCGTTGAAAAAGGTGAGGCAGATGGTTTGTTTATCAACACAACTGGCTTTGGGGTGCTCGGATCCAAAAAAGTGAATGGTTCAAATGTAAAAGAAGGAGATGTGGTTATTTGCAGTGGAACCATTGGTGACCACGGCATTGCGATCGTGAGTGCTAGAGAGAAATTGGGCTTACTTACGGAAGTTCAAAGTGACTGTGCTTCGTTGAATCATATGATTGATCGCCTTCTAAGTGAGACAGACGGTATCCGTATTATGCGAGATCCCACCAGGGGAGGATTGGCCACTACGCTGGTAGAGTTGTGTGACAACCTGCAAATGACCGTTGAATTACAAGAAAGAGAGATTCCTGTTAAAAGAGAAGTGGAAGGGGCGTGTGACATATTGGGGTTCGACCCTCTTTATCTGGCAAATGAGGGGAAGGTTGTCATCATTGCCGATGCAACGGAAGAAGAAAGAATACTAGAGATTTTGGGCAAAGACCCCCTAGGAAGACAAGCGCGAACGATTGGGGAGGTCACTTCTGTTGATAAAGGGAAGTTGCTTTTGAAAACACCAGTAGGAACAACCCGGCGTATGGACCGTCTTTCGGGAATGCTGTTGCCCCGGATATGTTAATGATTCTCTTTTTCTTTGCATAGGAATAGGTTGAATGCATAAGAAGGGGAGAATAGGATGACGAACATTGAGCTACAGAGGTTAAGGATGAATCATCTGGTTACTCAGGCCCGCTATGACCTTTACACTCTTTCTGGACTAACCGATCAAAGTCCTCAAAAACAACCGATTCTCCAGCGCTTATGGGATACCCTTTCCGAGATTCATTTCATTAGTGAGGTGCTGGCAAATCAGGCAAATGCCCAGCCAGCGAGTCATCTTACTCAGATGCAGCCAGCGATGCTAGCTGCCAATGGGATGACATTAAATCAGCTACCAAATTCAACTCCCTCCAATGACCGAACGTTTACACTGGAAGAGCTAGCTAATTATGATGGGAAAAATGGAAGAGCAGCTTATGTGGCCGTGAACGGTACGGTTTATGATGTGACAAATAATCGAACGTGGGCAGCCGCAACTCACTTTGGTTTAACAGCAGGAAAAGAGTACACAGAGGAATTTGCATCCTGTCATGCAGGGCAGCAAGCGATTTTAGCTACACTTCCTGTAGTGGGGAGACTACTATGAGCGGATATATCTTACCACCGGAACCGATGACCAATGAAGCGGTAGCTGAAAGGTTAACCAACGCTGCCGTATCAAGAATCCAAAACGGGCTTATAAAAAAGCAAAACTTGATCTACTTAGAGCTAAATGGCTGTTCCGGCAACATTATTTCGTTGTTGAATGGTCAAAACCCTGACTTTGAATATATGGTAAACTCCATGGTCAATCTCCGCTACAGTAATAGTTTAATGGCTTCAGAAGGTGAGCAAGCGATGGAGAAATTGCTTGCTGCGTCCCAAGATGAATATATTCTAGCTGTTGAAGGGGCCGTGGCTCTAAGAGACAACGGGTTATACAACGTGATTGGCACGTTAAACGGAAAACCACTCACAGGTCTAGAAGCGGTAACCATGCTCGGTCAAAAAGCATCTCGAATTTTAGCTGTAGGGGCATGCGCCACACATGGGGGCGTGTCAGCCGCTAAGCCCAATCCTTCTGAGTCCGTTGGCCTTCAGAGGGTTTTGCCCGAAAAAGAGATTATTAAATTGCCTGGATGCCCTGTAAATCCGGACTGGTTTTTAGGAACCTTGGCTCACCTTCTGTTATATGGAGTGCCGGAAACAGATAACCTGGGCCGCCCTCTTATGTTTTACAGCACCCTCATTCATGATCGTTGTCCAAGGAGACCGTTTTTTGATAAAGGCATTTTCGCAGAGAAGCTAGGTGATAAAACGTGCTTGTTTAAACTCGGGTGCCGAGGTCCGGTAACGAGGATCGATTGTCCCACCAGGCAGTGGAATGGCCACGTAAACTGGCCGATTGGTGCGAACACGCCTTGCATAGGGTGTACACAATTCGGTTTTCCCGATGCGATGGCCCCCTTTATTACCTATGACACGACAAGGGTGGTTAAGGATGAGTAAACAAAAAATCATCATTAATCCTTTAACCAGGATTAGCGGCTTTATGGAAGTAGATGTGACCGTAGAAAAAAATAACGTAGTAGATGTGAAAACGAAAGGAAACATGTTCCGTGGGTTTGAGCAAATGCTCGTAGGAAGAAGCCCCTTCGATGCTGTTTATTTTACACAACGGATATGCGGCATCTGCTCAGCGGCCCATTCCATGGCATCTTCACTGGCATTGGAAGATGCTCTAGGGATTGAAGCCGTTGAACAAGGCAGGTATTTAAGAGACATTATCCATTGCTGTGAGTTCTTACAAAACCATATCCGCCACACATATCAATACACGGTGCCAGATTTTGTGAAAATTGAGCAAAACCCTCTCTTTCAATCGGATCATGATGACTTTCGGATTCCAAAGACGGCCAGCGATCGTATATCTAAACATTATTTTGAATCCCTTACGATCAGTCGCCTTGCTCATCAGATGCTTGCTGTTTTAGGCGGGAAAGCCCCTCACAACCACGGCGTTTTTATCGGTGGTGTGACGACACAGGTAAACGCGGACATTGTTGTCAAATTAGCTTCCATCTTAAAACAAGTGACACAGTTTATTGAACAGAAAATGATACCAGACGTTTATGAAATTGCAGCATACTACCCTGAATATTATCGTCTTGGTGGAGGGTATGGAAATTTACTTACTTTTGGGGCCTTCGATCAGTATAAGGAGCTGGGGACGTTATATGTAGATCCTCTAGTATCGATGAGCAGGGGAGTCGAGCCATTTGATGAAACAAAAATCAAAGAAAAAATTGACTACTCTTGGTACCGTTCTACAGATGAAGAATACAAGCCTGACGAAACGATGCCTGAACCGGATAGGGGCAAGAAAACGTCCTATTCATGGGTTAAAGCTCCAAGGTATGATGGGAAACCGATGGAAGTGGGGCCTCTGGCAAGGCTTATTTTAAGCAATGAGTATACGAATGGAATTTCAGCTATGGATCGAACCTTGGCTAGAGCATTGGAGGCACAAAAGATTGCCGGCATTATGAAAACCCTTCTTGGTCAAGTTGTTCCTGGTGTTGACGTCCAGAAAAAATATACGCTTCCTAATGAGGCTGAGGGGAGAGGATTGACGGATACGACTCGGGGAGCGCTAGGTCATTGGCTTAAAATAAAGGGTAAGAAACTCTCTTTTTATCAAATTATTACACCTTCCACATGGGATTTTTCAACGAAAGATGATCAAGGGTATCGTGGTATAGCGGAGGAAGCACTGATGGGAACGCCGATTCAAAACGTCGATCAGCCTGCGGAAGTCGGAAGGATCCTTAGGTCCTTCGATCCATGTATGTCATGTGCCACACATGTATTTGTGCCGGGAAAAAAAGTCAAAACTATTCAGGTGTTCTAGATGAAGAGAACGATGGTATTGGGGATCGGTAACCAACTGATGATGGACGATGGGATTGGAATCTACGTTGTTGAAGCGTTAAAGGAAGATTTGGCCATACCAATGGTAGATTACGTGATCGGAGAGTCAGACATCGAGTATTGCCTTGATAGGGTGGAAGGGGCAGACCAAGTCATCGTGATCGATGCCATGCTTGGGGGAAAGAAGCCTGGAGAAATAACCGTTTCCCATTTGTCTGAACTGGATGCAATGGAAACACTCCCTATATCTCCTCATAACCTCCACCTGTTTCACGTATTGCAACAAACAGGTAAAGATACGATAGTCATTGGCATAGAGCCAGAACAACTTGCGTTTCACATTGGCCTGAGTGATTGCCTAAATAACATGAAAGTAAACATTACAGAAAAAATTAGCCAACTATTGAAGGAACTAGTAGTGCCAGACCCCATGTGAGGGAATTCACACGGGGTCTGGCACTGTGTTCAGCTGTTCACATAGTGCTTGTTCTTTCTATGTTTATGGAATATTATGCTAAAATTAAAGTATCTCACACATGGGGTTGATTGTATGGGCATCAATTTTCATGACAGAAGGAACAAAGACAGTTATACGACGAGGAAAGCAGATCAAACTTGGAAGGAAACCATGGAGAGGCTCGTACGTCCGGCCACTCGGAAGCATGCGGTAGACATTGGTTGTGGTGGCGGGATTTACACGAAGGCGTTGGCGGACCTTGGCGTCTCTTCAGTAACGGGAGTGGATTTCTCTGAAGCCATGCTTACTGGCGCTCGTGAAAAGATCGGTGCTGATCGTAGGCTTACATTACAAAAAGGAAGCGCTCAGGACACTGGTTTGGAGGATGGATGCAGTGACATGGTCTTGCAAAGAGCGCTTATTCATCACATGAAAGACCTTCACCCGTGCTTTCTTGAAGCGAGGCGATTGCTTAGAGAGGGTGGAGTAGTCATCGTCCAAGACCGTACACCTGAAGATTGTTTCTTGCCAGGAAGTGAGGAGCATATTCGAGGGTACTTGTTTTCATTGTTTCCTCGTCTTGTAGACCAAGAGGTGAACAGACGCCATAGGAGTGAGAGGGTTGTTCATGAATTAGAGGCTACAGGGTTTCAACAAGTAAGCGTCCATCGGCTTTGGGAAACAAGACATCGATATCCTTCAAAAGAGCGTTTATTTGAAGACCTTCGTGCAAGAAACGGACGGTCTATTTTGCATGAGCTTAGTAACGACGAAATGGAAGAGTTGATTCGTCACTTGGAAATGGAGCTGCCTGAAGGGGAGATTGTTGAAAAAGATCGTTGGACGATCTGGCAGGCCGTGGTGAGAGAGTGATGAGAATTACAGCGGTTCAGAATGGTCAGGAAGAGGAAGCGAGGGACCTCGTATTGGCTGGGATGAAAGAACGATTCGGGGTACTTGACCACTCTTTTAACCAAGACCTACAGAAGATAAGAACCTTTTACAATCGGCCAGGCTATGTATTTTTAACAGGAATATCACAGGGACAGATCGTTTGTACCGGCGCTATTACTAACGAGTGCGAAGGTGTAGGACGGATTCAACGGATGAGTGTTAGTGAAGGTCACCGCAGAAAAGGGTGTGCCAAACGAATGCTTCATGAGCTTGAAAAACATGGCTTGAGGATGGGGTATAAGAGAATGGTCATTGAAACGAACGATGACTGGACAAGTGCCATATCTTTATATCAAAACAGTGGATACAGTGTGGAACGGTACGAAGCAGGTTGTGTTCATATGATAAAAAACGTGGAGGGAACGAAGATGCCATTTGAATTTAAACGGATTGACCATGTTCAATTAGCTGCACCAAAAGGAAGTGAAGAAGAGGCTCGTCGTTTTTTTGCCGGCGTGTTAGGATTTGAAGAAGTAGAAAAACCAGAGGTATTACGAAAAAGAGGAGGCGCATGGTTCGAATTCGGCTCTATTCAAGTACATATCGGGGTTGAAGAATCCTTTTCTCCTGCTAAGAAAGCTCACCCAGCCTTTGAAATTGATAACCTTGACGGGTTAATTGAGCATTTGGATCATCACGCTGTTTCGTATAAAAAAGACGAGGACTTGCCGGGGGCAAAACGGATCTACTTGGACGACCCATTCGGTAACCGTCTTGAAATATTGGAGTGGATCTAAGTGGTGCCAGGCCCTGTGTGTACTAAATCACACAGTGCCTGGCACCGTTTTCGTTTTTCATAGGAGGGAATAGAAACGCAAAGGAAAGGGGGACGGGGGATGCTCTATCTCGTGAGTTTTCTTTGTGTAGTCGGATTTATCGTTGTTCATTTATTTTCAAGGCATGTGACCTTTTTACACACGATTCCTCGTAGTAAAGTCCTTTCTGTTGCAGGCGGGGTTTCAATTGCTTATGTGTTCATGCATATCTTGCCTGAGCTTCATATGTACCAAGACGAGCTTCATACAAACGAGTTCCAGCTCTTTGGGTTGGGGGATTATCACGTTTATCTCGCGTCTCTTCTTGGCTTATCTGCCTTTTATGGCTTGGAGAGGATGGCGAAAGGTGCGATAGAGAAAGGAAAGAGAGGGGAAGATGAAAATCCATGGGTGTTTAGAATCCATATTTTATCATTCTTTCTTTACAATTTCTTGATCGGTTATTTGTTGCTCCGAGGAGAGAATCGGGAGCCGAGCGAATTGTTCTTATACTTCTTTGCATTATCCGTTCACTTCGTTTCAAACGATCACGCCCTTCGGCAAACCCACAAGCAAGAGTATGACGTTTACGGACGGTATTTACTCGCGGCAGCTGTTGTAGTTGGATGGTTGACCGGCGTATTTGTGGAAGTGAACGAGCACGGCATCGCGCTCTTGTTTTCAATTTTGGCAGGCACAATGATTCTAAACGTGTTAAAAGAAGAGTTGCCGGAAGAAAGGGAGAGTAATTTCTGGGCCTTTGCGGCAGGTGTAGGGCTCTATACGATCCTTTTATACGTGATGTAACGCCATTCGCCATCGTTCGCAAAGTAAATAAACGTTTGTTTAACTTAGGAAATGTGTCGCTCCCTGTAACGATGTGCGTGAGTTTGTTGTTTGCGCCTTCGCAACCAAGTTGGGGGTCTGACCCTTCGTTCACTGTTTCACAAAGCGCCTGACCTCGAACCTTTTAAATCAGCTTTACTACTGATAAACTTAAAGAAGCATGTACATAAGGAGAACGGTGATGACAAACATACTGATCGTAACATCTGTAGAAGTGGAAAAAGCGGCGGTTGAGAAAGGGTTATCCGAAGACCCTCGCTTTCAAGTCATTTGCGGTGGTGTTGGAGTGGCAGCGGCCGCAGCCAATACAGCTACCGCACTTGCTTCGGGCTTATACGACCTCGTTATAAACATGGGGATTGGAGGGGGATTTAAAGAAGTTGCAAAAGTAGGAGACCTCGTGGTTGGAACGAAGAGCATTGCAGCTGACTTGGGTGCAGAGTTACCTAACGGATTCATCCCTATAGATGAATTAGGCTTCGGGTCCGCGGTAATTGAAGGAGATCAAGAAAAAGGAGAAATTCTACTTCACGCTTGCAATCGTAATGTTCATCTTGGGGATGTGCTGACATTAAATACTGTCACAGGGACGGAAGAAACAGCAAACAAGCTACGAACAAAACACCCAAAATCCCTATGTGAAGCCATGGAAGGGTTTGGTGTGGCAACGGCCGCGAAGGAAGCCGGTGTACCGTTCCTTGAGGTTCGAGCGATTTCAAACCCGGTTGGACCAAGAGACCGAGAAGCTTGGAAGATTAAAGAAGCACTTTCCCGGCTAACAGAAGCCAGTGAAGTCATGAAGGAGGTATTTTAATGAAAATCGCGTATTCACCATGTCCGAATGACACGTTTACGTTTCACGCGTGGGCTCACGATCTAATCCCAGGTGCCGAGCCCATCAACGTCACGTATGCAGATATTCATATTACGAATCACTGGGCCATTGACGGGACAGGTCCTGAAGTGATGAAGATTTCGTACGCCACTCTTCCATGGGTTTTAGATGACTACGCCCTAATTCCTTGTGGTGGCGCGTTAGGCCGAGGGTGCGGTCCGTTGGTACTCACAGCCGGCGGTACGACGGATCCGGCTTCTTTATCAGGAAAGCGGGTAGCTGTTCCAAGTGAAAAATCTACCGCCTATTTGCTATTCAGGTTATGGGCGGCCGATCACGTACCTGGAGGCGTTGGGGAAATTGAGATTATGCCATTTGATGAAATCATGCCAGCCGTTCGGGACGGGAAGATAGATGCCGGTCTCGTCATACACGAAGCTCGGTTTACGTATCAAAACTATAACTTGACTATGCTTACGGATTTAGGTGAGTGGTGGGAAAAAGACACGGGTTTTGCTATCCCCCTTGGAGCGATCATTGCTCATCGATCTCTAAACCTTGAAAAGATAGAGGAATGGATTCGTTCATCTGTAGAGTATGCTTGGGCTCATCCGGAGGTGTCTCGTGATTATGTACTGGAGCACGCTCAAGAAATGAGCGATGATGTGGTTAAAGCCCATATCAATCTTTACGTGAACAAATTTACGAAAGATTTAGGTGAAGAAGGGTATCAGGCCATTGAAGCGTTACTAGGTCGCGCCGCAAAAGAAGGAATCGTTCCTTCTTTTGATATGAAAAAGCTTCGGAGTTATAAGTAAGGGAGAAACGAGCGATGAAATTATTGCAGAAGTCACCGGTCCTTTTTTACGTTTTATTTTTAGTGTTCGGGCAAGTGGTTGGACTCATTGTAGGAAATCTGATCAACGCCGTTTGGTTAGGCGCTCTCATGGGCATTGGTGTCGGAATCGGCGTCGGATTGATGGTTCACGGGTTTCTACTCATTAAAAATCAGTGAACATCTTCACAAGGTGCCAGGCCCTGTGATCACTTGATCACGCAGTGCCTGGCACCATTTTTGTTTACCCGTATTCTTTTTGATGCGCTTTTTTCTTTTTTAAGTATTCTTCGTCTGAGCGCACAACCTTCCACTTTTCCTCAAATATACGGGCGGATTCGGCTTTCTCTTCGTCGATGTCCCGCCCATTGATTTCTCCATCGTCGTCATATTTCTTCCCGCCTTTATAGTTAGCGTAACGCCTCGCTCTCGTATAGCCCATTTGAATAAACTTCCTTGCCATGTCCATTCCTACAAAATCATCGTTCGTTTTATATTCTTCAAAGAGCTCATAGATCTTTTCGGAGGATTCTTTAGCGATCTCTGGAGTTTTAAAGCGCCAGTGGGGGAGGATCTCGCTTTTATAAGGTTCCACTAGAAGAACCCCTTGCTCACCGCGACCGACACGGTACTTGTCTGGTTCCTTTCTAAAGTCAATATTGTCAAAGTCCAGGTCATAATCAAAAGCCATCGGGCGTCCCTCCTTGTATTGGAGTTATTATTCCCTTCGTTGGCCACGAGTTAAACGATGGTAATGGCGTTTTTTTATGGTGAAGTCAGCAGGGGGGCTAACCGGTTAATAAGAGTGGTGCTACCGTAAAAAAAGAGGAGTGAGCCGCGAAATCAAATAGCGAACCCGTTAATTCAAGTCAAGTACCGTTTATTTGCTTCAATGCCAAGAGGGTTTGGATGCAGTTGGTCTATCAACTCCTTGAATTCCTTTTTCGCTCCAGTCAGACTTGTGCCGTTGACATACACCATAGATAACTCTCTTTTCATAGTTATTTAGTCTTCCGAAATTAGAAAAATAAACAAAATAAAATAAATGTTGTAAATATAATGACTTTTAATATATAATTTTTTCATCTTGATAAAGGAGGCTTATGAGCATCAAAAAAAGATTTACGTCAAAAATAATTCTCTTTACAGTTTTTGTCCTATTATTTTCTTCAATCGGTAGTTCGTTTTCAACTTTTGCAAACAGTAATTCTCAAGTGAACTTTGAAGATGATTTCTTTGAAGATCAATCATCTTTAGAACACTTACTGTTCGAAGATTTAGAAGAATTGGGTGTTGATGAACTAAAAGAATTAGGTGTAGCCGTGCATCCTGAAGCTGAGGATTTTAATGAAGATATTCTTGCTGAAGATTTTGATGTTGAGGATGCTGTATATGATTTAGATATATCGAAAATGGATGAAGAAGAACGAGAAGAATTCCTTCAAATTATTGAAGAAGCAGCGGCTATTTCTGGTACTACAGAAACAGAATTACTAGAAGAAGCTCTTATTAGTATTTTTGATAGTGAATCGGAAACATTTAATGACCTGGAAGCTACACAAGAAGTACTAGAAGAAAAATATGTTGAAAAAATAGAATCTGAAGAACTAGCTTTAATTTCTTTTTCTAAAATATTATTTTTAGGTTCTGATAAAGTTTATGCTTCTAATAAAAACAAAGGCAAAGTAAGGGTAGGTGTATACTTAGCTGGTTCTGTTTTTAATGTGGCAATAGGCGGTATCGTCGGTGGAGGTGTAAGTGCAGTTAAAAGCTATATTAAAAAGAAAGGAAAAAAGGCAGCTGCAGATACGTTATCAAGAGTTGTTACAGCACAAGCCAAGAAACTAAAAATCCAAACTGTTAGAGGAGTTGCTATAGCATCAGTAGTTGGAACTGCTGTATATGTAACCTTGGATTATGCTGATATTGGGGTAGCTGTTGCTAAGTTTATAGATTCAAAAGATTGGTATAGAAATAACGGTTGGATAGATATAACACAATGAAATATTTAAGGTATTTTATATATTTTATTATAATCTGTATAGTTTCTTATTTGGTATCCCAATATATCACTAAAGATAAAGAGATATTAAATGTCATAATAGGCTTCTTTATCATGCTTCTAGTGACATTTCCATTAATGTACTTAGAGTTTATTAAAATTCAGAAAAGATAATTATACCTGCCAGCATAACTTTATGCTGGCTTTTTTAGAGCTTTAAACACTAGACTGGAGTCTAGTAAAAAAACTCTTAATCCCAAGCCATTAAAACACCCTAAATGACCTTAAGGAAGGCGCCCGTCCCCGCTCCACAAAAAAACCCCGACACTAAGGCCGAGGTCACCATGTCTATTTTTTAATTAAATCTCGAAGTTGCTCTGCTTCCTCTGCCATTTGCAAATACGTATCATCCTTTTCCATTTCTGCCACTTGGCGCATGATGTCTGCGCGATCTTGTAATGCCAGGTCAAGTATGGCCATTTCGTTAGGAGATACATCTTCAAGGTTGTACACCGGGGCGTCTGGTGTAATCTTTCCTTCGACTTCATTCATCGTTTTTTTCACGTGAAACGCTCCTTACTTTAAAGAATTCCCTCTAGTATGGCATACGTGTTGGAAGATTTCATCCAATAGGAGAAAGTCGGACACAAGGAGCGCCCGACCGGTTTTTACTATTTACTCATCTTCCACTTCAACATCGTCTTCGTCAAAGAAATCGATCTCTACTTCAAACTCCTCATAACCTTCATCGAGGCTAAAGGCATCCATAACGGCATCCCGAATCTCATCATCAGACATGTCACTTGAAATGTCTAAGCTTGTAAGAGGTCCTTCCATCTCATCGAGCGCTTCTTGTCCAGACATCTCAATATTCACATCCGCACGAGTATCTTCAATTTCAGCTTCAGGATATCCATCGTTGTACTCGTATTCAGCTTCATAACTACCATCACTATACTCGACTTCTAGCTCAAAGTCATAAAATGCAAGGTCTTCGTACCAGTCATCTGATCCGTTGTCTCCAGCTTCATCGTCCATGTCATCGTTGTCGAGCTCATCATCTTCGCCGAGATCATCGTCCATATCATCTGATCCGTTGTCACCAGTCGTACCATTATCATCCATGTTATCATCAGCTGTTCCACAAGCCACTAAGCCAATTGCTAGTGCTATTGTTGTTAGTGAAAGTGCAAATTTTTTCATATTCTTTCCTCCAGTGTACTTGAAGATATTTACAAACTCATTTTACCCCTATAAAAAAAGCGGTAAACAATGATAGATTTATTTCTTGAATCGGAATATTAGTCAACTAACAATTATATATAGATATTATCCGATAAATATGGTTAAATAAACTACATAATACTTAGGGGGCTAATTAAATGCTTAGGAAGTTTGACCAATTAGTGGGACATCACGTGAACTTGGTTTCACATTTCTTAAAAAACCGATACAACGAACGACTCTCTGAGCTTGGGTTAACCATGTCTCAAGCGAAAGTCCTTTTTATCCTTTTTGACCAAGGAGAGCGAACGCAATCTGAACTTCAGAAAATGCTTTACGTAAAAGGGTCGACCATGAACGGGATTGTGGATTCTATGCTAAAGCAGGAGTTAATCATAAAAAAAGACAGCACGGAGGACCGTCGAACAAAGGTGATTGAGCTCACTGAAAAAGGCCGTGTAAACGAACAGAAAATATGGAGAATCATTAATGAGCTTGAAGAAGATCTAACAAGTGAAATGTCAGACGAAGAGCAAAAGCTCCTCATCTCTTGGTTGAAAAAACTTCAACGTAGTTTTAACGAAGGAAAGAAAGAGGTGATTACGAATGACGCAAAAAGAACAGAGTAAACGCCTCGGGACGGAACCGATTCCGAAGCTACTTAAAAACTTATCAATCCCAGCGATGATCGGAATGTTCGTCATGGCTCTTTACAACCTTGTAGATACGATATTCATATCGTGGTTTGTAGGGATTGAAGGGGTTGCCGGTGTAACGATTGCCTTTCCGGTGATGCTTATTATTATGGCCGTAGCCGCTGCTGTAGGTATCGGTGGAGCTTCCGTTATTTCCAGGCGCCTTGGTGAAGGGCGAGGGCACGAGGCAAATCGGGTATTTGGTAACATTTTGACGATGATCATCCTATTTAGTGCCTTTGCCTTTATCGGTGCGTTCACGTACCTCGAGCCGTTATTGTCTTTATTCGGGGCCACGCCGGAAACGCTTGGATATGCAATGGATTATATGTTTCCGATCATGCTCGGAACGATTTTCTTTTCCTTTGCGTTCACAACGAACGCCATCATCCGATCTGAAGGTAACGCCCGTTTTGCCATGATGACGATGATTATTCCATCTGTACTTAACATTCTCCTCGATCCCGTTTTTATCGTATGGTTGGATATGGGGGTACAAGGTGCAGCGATTGCGACTGTCATTTCACAAGCGTCCATTTCAATCTTGGTGATTCGCTACTTTATGTTAGGAAAAAGTACGTTAACGCCGTCCTTATCCGACTTTAAACCTGTTTACAGTGTCATCAAAGAAGTGACCATTATTGGTATGCCGGCTCTTGTTCGTCAAGTTGCAGGTAGTGTGATGATGATTGCTATCAATGCTATGTTGCTACGCTTTGGTACTGATTTTCACGTAGGCGTCTTTGGCATCGTTCAACGTGTAGCCATGTTTACCCTCATGCCAATGATGGGGATTCTTCAGGGAATGCAGCCGATCATTGGCTATAATTTCGGTGCCAAGCAGTATGGTAGATTAAAAGATACGATCTGGCTTGGACTAAAAGTAGTAACGGTATTTTCAGTGATGGTCTTCATAGTGGTGATGGTGTTCCCTCATTGGTTTATGCGGATCTTTACAACCGATGCTGCTACGATTGAAGCTGGAGCAGAAGGTATGCGAATCATGTTTGCCGCAGCGGTTTTAATCGGGGTGCAAGTGGTGAGTGGCGGTCTGTATCAAGCGCTTGGGAAAGCGAAAGAGGCTCTCGTTTTATCTATGGCAAGACAGGTGTTGTTTTTAATCCCTCTCGTTCTTATCTTGCCTCACTTTTTCGGTGTAGCAGGAGTGTGGCTGGCATTTCCTATAGCAGATGTACTGGCATTCATTCTATCAGCTGCTCTTTTGTATCGGGATCGACGACTCTTTCTTATACGAACGAAAGAAGATGATCTGCCGGTATTGGAGAAAGAAGCTGTTTCATCTTAAGCAAAAAGAATCCCTGTTCGAGTTTTATTCGAACAGGGATTTTTTAATAGAATGACCGGACAAACTCGTCCTAACACTGCAAATGAAAATCCCCTAAATTACCCACTTGCATTTTGAAAGCACTTCCTTTACCATAAGTATATACATTAAGTGCAAACGCTTGCACATAACTAACGATTCAAAGAATTCCAATACAAAAGATTCAGTCATCCAGAAAGGTGAGACGTACAATGGACAAACTCAAAAACATGCCAATTTTATCCTTTGATTTCTGGCAAAAGTTCGGAAAAGCTTTATTAGTAGTAGTTGCGGTAATGCCTGCAGCAGGTATTATGATTTCACTTGGTAAAGCGCTTGCCATGATCGATATTGATTTAGCTTTACTGCAAGCGGTTGCACGGATTATGGAAGATATCGGTTGGGCTATCATTACGAACCTCCATATCTTATTCGCGGTAGCCATCGGTGGCTCGTGGGCGAAAGAGAGAGCCGGCGGTGCTTTTGCAGCATTGATTGCCTTTATTTTAATGAACAGAATTACCGGTGCGATTTTCGGGGTTAACGAAGGAATGTTAAACGACCCTGAAGCAACAGTTCAAACAATGTTTGGTAGTGAACTTGTCGTATCTGACTATTTCATTAGTGTATTAGGAGCTCCTGCCCTTAACATGGGTGTATTTATCGGGATCGTATCCGGTTTCTTAGGAGCAGCACTTTTTAACCGTTTCTATAATTTTGATCGTTTGCCACAAGCGTTGGCCTTCTTTAACGGTAAACGTTTCGTACCCTTTACCGTAATTGTAGGTTCTGTATTCGTGGCGTTCCTCTTGTCACTCGTATGGCCGATGATTCAAACAGCTCTTAATAACTTTGGTGAATGGATCGCAACTTCTCGTGATACAGCGCCAGTTATCGCACCGTTTATCTTTGGTGCACTAGAGAGACTTCTCTTGCCATTCGGACTTCACCATATGCTTACCGTTCCGATGAACTACACGGAGCTTGGTGGAACGTATATGATTCAAACCGGAGAAGCAGCCGGTCGTATCGTAGCCGGACAAGACCCTCTTTGGTTAGCTTGGATTACAGACCTTAACAACTGGTTAGCTCAAGGGGATATGGAAGCATACAACGACTTGAAAGAAGACGTAGCACCAGCTCGTTTTAAAGCAGGGCAAGTTATTACATCGACTGCAGCTCTGATTGGTATTGCTTATGCCATGTATAAAAATGTGGATGAAGATAAAAAAGTGAAATACAAATCTGTTTTCTTATCAGCGGGTCTTGCTGTATTCTTGACAGGTGTAACAGAGCCGATTGAATTCATGTTTATGTTTGCAGCTCCTGTACTTTATATTATTTACGCTGTTATGACAGGAATGGCGTTTGCTGTAGTAGATTTAATTGACCTTCGTGTTCACTCATTCGGGATCATTGAGCTTCTCACTCGTACCCCGCTTATGATTAATGCAGGTATCGGACGAGACTTGTTTAACTTTGTGATTACATGTGCCGTGTTCTTTGCTCTAAACTACGGTGTCGCAACCTTTATGATTAAGAAGTTCAACCTTCCAACACCAGGGCGTAATGGGAACTACATTGACAACGGTGAAGAAGGACAAACGGACGCTCAAGATAAAGGTAGTGACGGAGATGATAACAGTCAAGCCGCACAAGTGATTGCACTTCTCGGTGGTCGTGATAACATTGAAGATGTAGATGCATGTATGACTCGCCTTCGTGTAACGGTAAAAGATCTTGAGAAAGTTGCAGATGAAGGGGATTGGAAAAAGAACGGTGCTCTTGGTTTAATTCGTAAGAACCGCGGTGTTCAAGCGATTTACGGACCAAAAGCCGATGTATTGAAATCTGATATTCAAGATCGACTAGGAGCGTAATAATCTATGAAGCTATTGACTCTCAACTGTCATTCATGGCAGGAAGAGAACCAGTGGGAAAAAATCAGGACGATCGCACAAGTGATTGATGAAAATGACTACGATGTGATTGCCCTTCAAGAAGTAAGTCAGCACGTGGATTCTACCGAACTTTATGGTGGTGTGAAAGACGACAATTTTGCCTATGTGTTGGTAGAAGAGTTAAAAAAAAGAGGGAACGATCGTTATTCCATGGTGTGGGATGTGGCCCACCTTGGTTACGACGTGTACGAGGAAGGCCTTGCGATTTTAACGAAGCACCCGGTTGTCTCAACCGAAAGCTTTTATATTACAAAGAGTGAAGATACGTCTTTTTGGAAAACAAGAAAAGTAGTAGGGGCAACGATCCGCTACCTTGAAAAAGAAATGACGTTTTATTCCTGCCACCTCGGCTGGTGGGATGACGAAGAAGAGAGCTATAAAGACCAAGTGGACCGGCTCGTAAAAAAAGCCGGTAACCACGAGGTGTACTTCCTCCTTGGTGACTTCAATAATGATGCAGGTAAAGAAGGAGAAGGGTACGATTACCTTCTATCAAAAGAACTGGTGGATACGTACACTTTGGCCATGGCTACAGATGACGGAACGACCGTTGTGGGTGACATTGCCGGATGGGATGGAAATGAAAAGGGTCTTCGCATCGACTACATTTTCTCCAACATCTCGTTACCTGTTCATGGTTCGAATGTCATTTTTAACAGTAAAAACAAGCCTGTCGTCTCCGATCACTTCGGTGTTGAAGTGATCTTGGAGTCCCCTCTGCCAAAAAGCTAAACCATGTGTGCCCCGGAGAGCTGCTCTCCGGGGTTTTTTTATTCAGTAGAAAACGGGATTTAGTTTGAACGTGCTGGAAAGAAGGAAAGAGAGAAGTGTGTTCTGGTTAATGAATTGGATTACGTGCGATTGATTTTGAGCATATGATTAGCATTATTAAATTAAAATAATTATAATTAAAAAGTAATTTTAATTAAACTAGTTACCCACTTTAGGTAGCGCGTGTGGGTTTACACTATTTAAGGAGGCAATCCATTATGGATCATAAAAAATTGACTACAAATCAAGGTGTTCCCATTGAGGATAACCAAAACTCCCGAACAGCTGGGCAAAATGGGCCTACATTATTAGAAGACTATCAATTAATCGAAAAGCTGGCTCACTTTGATAGAGAGCGAGTACCTGAGCGTGTTGTTCATGCTCGTGGTGCAGGAGCTCATGGTGTCTTTAAAGTGAAAAATAGTATGAAGCGTCATACGAAAGCGAAATTCCTTCAAAATGAAGGGGAAGAAACACCTGTATTCGTTCGCTTCTCTACGGTCATCCATGGCAATCATTCGCCGGAGACACTCCGAGATCCTCGTGGGTTTTCTGTTAAATTTTACACAGAAGAAGGCAACTACGACTTCGTAGGAAACAACCTTCCTGTTTTCTTTATTCGTGATGCCATGAAGTTCCCTGATATGGTTCATGCCTTAAAGCCCGACCCACGTACAAATGTACAAGACCCTGACCGCTATTGGGATTTTATGAGCCTACGTCCTGAATCAACGAACATGATGCTTCATCTAATGTCCGATGAAGGAATTCCTGCTTCTTACCGCAATATGAGAGGATCAAGTGTACATGCTTTTAAATGGGTGAATGAATTTGGAAACATGACATATGTGAAGCTTCGTTGGGTTCCGAAAGAAGGAATCAAAAACCTTTCTGAAGAGGAAGCGGCGGATATTCAAGCAGAAGAGTTCAACCATGCAAGCCTTGATCTTTACAACGCGATAGAAGAGGGTAATTTCCCTGAGTGGGATCTGTATGTTCAATTCTTAGCACCGGAAGATCTCGATAATTACGACTTCAATCCACTGGATGCAACAAAAGACTGGTTTGAAGAAGACTTCCCATATCATCATGTAGGAACGATGACGTTAAACAAGAACCCGGACAACGTTTTTGCTGAGACGGAATCTGTAGGGTTTAACCCTGGGGTCTTAGTGCCGGGAATCGAACCTTCTGAGGACAAAATGCTTCAAGGACGATTGTTCTCATACAGTGATACACAGCGCCACCGTGTAGGACCGAACTATTTACAGCTCCCAATTAACTGTCCGTTTGCAAAAGTAAATAACAATCAGCGTGACGGTTTCATGCCAATTGGTCAGCAAACGAATTCTATCAATTATGAGCCTAACCGATATGAGGATACGCCAAAAGAAGATAAATCCCAGTCTGAATATCGAGCACCTCTTGAAGGGGTAACCGGTCGTCAGCCGATCGAAAAGAAAAATCACTTCGGCCAAGCAGGTCAAGTGTGGCGCCGTTATTCAAAAGAAGAACAAGAAGCTACGATTAAAAATATTGTAAATGATTTAGGCGATGTTGCCGAAGAAACAGTACTTCGAGCCGTGTGCAACTTCTACCGAGCGGATGAAGAATTAGGTAAAACGCTCGCAGAAAAGCTTGAGGTAGATATTACTCCCTACCTGGAAGCTGCTAAACAGCACAGCTCAAAATAACATGACTAGAGGTTGAGACATATAAGAAAGTGTTTAGAGTAGTGCGAACATTTCGCTACTAGAGCGGAGTATATTTCAGTAGCGGTTTATTCGAACCGCATACCAGTGTTCGGACTTCTACTCTTAATAAACACTTCTGTCCCAGCCTCTATTTTTTGTGTTTTCTTCTTGAGCTCAGACCAAGTTCACTTCTGCATTTACTCCTTATCCTAAGGAAATTATGGGAAAAATGAACCAAAAGATGGTACAAAACTAGGCCTATCCCCCTTACAATAGAAGGAGTAAATAAACGAAAACAACATAATGGAGTGGGACGATGGCATTTGTAAAAAGAAATGTGTGGGTACTTATGGCATCCCTTCTTGTTTTGGGAGCTTGTGGGGATGAAGAGGAAACGATATCTAAAGAAGAAGCAAATGAAGCAGCAGAAACAGAAGAAGCTGTAGAAGAAACAAACGAAAATGATGCCTTAGATGGGGACGTATTAGATGAAGAAATTGATAGACTCAGTGCAGAGGTTGGCGTAGAAACAGAAGTCCATAGCCTAACCGGCTATGCTGAAGAGATCGGACTTACCCTAACTTCCCCAGTGTATCAGCGTTATGCGACACACAACCAAGTCACGATTGAAGGCCAGATCGAACATACAGCGGACTTTCAAAGTGATCAATTGTGGGTCAATGTCAGGTACAGTGGGGACGAAGATTTGCCTTATGACAATACGATGGATCATTATGTAGCAATTGAAGAGGACGGGTCTTTTACAAAAGACTTCTTTCTACATGGAGGTATGGGGGAGCACCGAATTGTAGTTCGTGCACCGAGTACCACAGATGGAGAGGACAACCGGTTTTATGATGTGTCTAATTTGGTAGTAACGAAAGTGGAAGAGGAATTGATTCGAGACATTGAGGTTACTTCCACAGGTGCTTCACATCAACTCATGATAACTCAGCCGGAAACAGGGATCATAACGGCAGACGGGACCTTTGTCCTTTCGGGAGAATTGCCCTTGGCAGAAGACGATCATAGCATGATAGTTGAAGTGAAGGGAGAAGGGTCAGGTGAAAGTGAAGATGTGAAGGTAGAGATTGAAGATGGCTCCTTCCAGAGTGACATTCCTCTTTATTTTGGGGAGGCCTATCATGAAGTCATTTTGAAAGTGTTTAATCCTGAAGACGAGTTGTACTATGAAGCAGCTACTCTATATGTAGACAACCGTTCGAATGACCGATTTGTAGGGAAAGAACTTTTTATAGACTATTTTGAAAGAGGTGTGACCTTGTCTCAACCGACGGTTACAACCCCTCTTGAGCATACAGAGAATACGTATCGATTTGCCGGGGAGTTGGATTCATCGATCCCGGGAGCTGATGAGATTGAACAGATGATCATAACAACGGAATATGAAGGAGAGGAAGAAGCTACTTATTATATTCCGGTTACCGACTATTCCTTTGACGGTGATGTCTGGCTTCGCTTTGGTGAAGGAGAATACGTAATCACAATCAGTGTCCCTGAACTTACTGACGATGAAGAAAGCTTTTTTAGGTACCGTGGGGTGGCGCAATTTACTCACGAAGTAACCGGCGTGGAAGATGAAAGAAGCCTTCTTCCTTCGAGAGGGATTGAATCCGACCATGAAGATATTCAGTCTCTTGCCGATGAACTTACAAGTGGTCTTACAGTTGATCGGGAGAAAGCAAAAGCTGTTTACGATTACTTAGCTGAGAACATTGCATACGATGTGGAAAAGTTTAATGATCGTCTATTTGAAATGGATGATAGTGCTGTAAAAACCTTAGAGCTTCAAAAAGGGGTATGCCAAGATTATGCCTTCTTAGGTGTCGCCCTGCTCAGAGCGATTGATATGGAAGCAAACTATGTGGCGGGGATGGCAGGAAGCGGATTTTTGACTCGCGAGCGTCACGCATGGATAGAAGTGAAGGTTGACGGTGAATGGATCGAAATGGACCCGACTTGGGGTGCAGGATACATTGATGAAGAAACCGATGAATTTGTGTTCAATTACACTGACGACTACTTTGACCCTGATGAAGACTTTTTGAATCAAACACATACAAGAGAAGAAATCATGTATTAAGAGAGAAGTAGACTCGTAAAGAAGGAGACAGCCTTTTTTACGAGTCTTATTTTTGTTTAATAATAACAACTATCAACTGTGGGATGATCGTTTTACCTGTATTCCTAAATAAAAGGGTGTACCTTGTCGATAGGTTTAGGAGAGGGGATGGCTGAGACCATCAAAACGGTTAAGGGGCAATGATGATGAAAATTCCACAGTTGTTCAAAGCAAATTCAAAACAAAGGGAAGAGGTTTCTTTCCATCAAGGGAAGATCGACGTTTCAGATCAAGTGAAGCTCCAGCTTTCAATGATTGATTTGCAGGAAGAAGACCTTGCCATTATAAAAGGGGTCCAACCATATATAGCGAAGCATATTGAGACTATTGTAGATCAGTTCTATAAAAACCTTTCGATGAACAGTCAGCTTACTAAGACGATTGATACTCATAGTTCATTTTCGAGACTAAAGAGTACGTTACGAAAACACATTGAAGAGATGTTCGAAGGTACGATTGATCAAGCGTTCATTGATCAACGAATAACCATTGCCCGCGTTCATGTGAAAATCGGACTGGATACAAAGTGGTATATGTGTGCGTTTCAAGATTTATTGCAATCCATTGGACGCGTGTTGGAAGAAGAGATTGCTGAACCGAATAAAAGGTTTCAAACATTGTTGGTTGTGTCCAAAATCCTAAACATCGAGCAACAGCTCGTATTAGAAGCGTACGAGGTGGAGAATCAACGAATTCGAAACGAAGGGTTTGCGGCAGAACAGGCTTTAAAGGGAAAAGTAAGTGGTACATCAGAAGAACTGGCAGCTTTATCACAGGAAACAAGTGCATCCATTGATGACTTAAGAGGCAAGGTGAAAGATGTTGTAGACTTTAGCCGAAGTGGTGCTGAATCATCCGGCCGTGTGGACAGCCTTTCAAAAGAAGGGCAGTTAAAGCTTGGTAAACAGTACGAGCTGATTAAAACGATACGAAATCATATGGAAGAAATATCATCTGAAATTGAATCGCTAAAAGACATGTCAGAAAAAATCAATCGCATCGTCACGATCGTTCAGTCCATTGCAGATCAAACGAACCTGCTAGCCTTAAATGCAGGAATTGAAGCAGCCCGAGCAGGTGATGCGGGCAGAGGGTTTAATGTCGTTGCTAAAGAAGTGAGAAAGCTTGCGGAACAAACAAAAGTATCCGTAAGTGATGTATCTGGACTCGTTGCCCAAACAAAAGTAAGAGTTGGGACTGTTTCTGAGTACGCTCAAAAAATCGACGGACTTGTAGAAACGAGTAACGGAGGACTATCCGAAGCGAACGAGTTTTTCACTCACATTGTTGGGGAGACGGAGAGGGCGAGAGAACAAAATTCAAACGTAGAAAAAGAGCTATCTTTCATTTCAGCTGTGATTGATGAGATGAACGAAGCTGTCCATCAACTTGCTGTAACAGCGGATCATTTAAATGATGAGACCAATACATTGTAATGAAAAGAGTAGAGGCTGGGACAGAAGTGTTAACTATGAATGAATCCGAACAATGGTATGCGGTGCTAATACACCGCTACTGAAATATACTTCGCTTTCCGCGGGAAGCGGTTGAGCCTCCTCGGGCTTTGCCCTCCGGGGTCTCACCTTCGCTTTTCATCCCGCAGGAGTCTACGTATATTTCATCCGCTCTACTAGCGAATTGTTCGGATCCAACTCTAAACACTTTCTTTATGTCTCAGCCTCTAATCGATTATTAGCCTTCTTTTTTTGCTAATTTCACAAGGACGTGAGCCATCTGATGCTTTTCGTCATCGTCGGCTACTTTCCACATTTCTTGAAGCAACTTCTCTTCTGTATTTTTTGGATCTTCGTGATTCTTTAAATACTCAGCTACACGTTCTGCTCCTTTAGCAATCTGCTCTTCACTTAGGCCAATTTTTTCTCCTTTTTCAATCTTATCAGCCAGGTATCCTTGGAAGCGGTCGAAGCTACTTAAAATCTCTTCTTTCTTTTGTTCGGGCATGGCTTGTACTTTCTCTTCTGCTTGTTGCTGTGTGTTTGCCATTTTACAATCCCTCCAAGATTAGAATGTGATTCTACTCTGCTTGTTCCTGATTTTTCGGGTAGCTAAACATCTAATGAGATAAAAAAAGAAAAGCTGTCCTTTTAATCGGGACAGCTTGGGGGGAGCTTATCTTTCTCTGGAGTGGTGAAGGTCATTTGAGACCTCTCTCACGATTTTTTGACTTTCTTTGTGATCTTTTTCACGGCTTTTTTCTACTTCAATTTTCTTATCCAAGTTGGCATTTAAACTATCATGCCCAATTCCGTGATTTTGTCTTAATCCTTTTTCCATGTGCTCCGTATATTTTGGAGCGTCATCTTTTCCTGTCATCATGCATTCTCCTTTTTTGTAAGGTTAATTTCGTAACCATGTTTTCAATTTGTTCATTTCCACAATTGGAGTGAACACCAATGCTCGCATGCAACCTCCTGTAAGCAAAGAAAATGAAGATTATGTATGTCTTATATCCGTTCAAAAAAAAGATCAAACATTTAATCAAGAGTAGCCTTGCCAATCTTTCCTTTTCTCATTCATATGCGTTGTTTTTTGTTTATAAAAGCCATGAAACGAAAGCGTTCATTGGTCCTTATCCATATCGGTAAGAAACCCCGTGTGTTTATGGGATTATCATAACAAAGGAATGGAATGAGCGAATTTTAAAGTTTGAAATTGCTCGCAAATAATGGAGAAATTTGTGGTAAAATGTATCTTATATTATGTCTTAAGAATCAGGAGGAAAGTCATGTTCTATGTTGCTATTCTAAATCAAATTGCCGTCTCCTTTCTTGCAACAGCTTACCTTCTATGTATTTGGACATGCTTTATGTGCATCAAGCACCGCCTGGCTTTTAAGGACTATACGAAAAAAAAGCAGCTTGCCATTGTAACGAAATATGGGGTGACTTTTTGGATTGTACATCCTCTAACTCTTTTGTCTGAAGGAACAGTGTCGTTGTCAGGAACAGCTGTTTTGCTAATGATTATGACCATTCCTTTAACGTGTTCTGCCTTATGGGTTGCTCTAGCTATGGGGGCGAAGGTTGAGATATCATCCGCGCAGTTTTTAATAGGCAGCGCCATGATAGGTACGTTGATTTACGTATTGGACGTTTCTTTGTACGCATTGGCATTTATAGACACCTTGGACGCAAATGGACTCATTCTGATTTATAGCTATCTATTGGTTTGTTGCATCGCTGGAGCCGTTTTAAGGTTTCTTCTCATCTTAAACAATGAGACGGAGCAGGATGAAATAAGAAGGTGGCACATTGTCGGTGCCATTACAATCGGTGTTGCACTTACAAGCATACCGAATGTGATAAAAGCTTCGTTAACTGCAGGTCAAGAACTGACGAATTTCACTTTAAGCTTTGATTCTATTTTCTTTTCCTTACTGGTAAACATTGTTGCTTTGATTGTTCTTATTCTCGTTCCTGATTTGTTTGGGGATAATCAAAGGAAAAAAACCAAACTTGATTTGCTGACAAACCGTGCGGAATACCACTCTTTATTTTTCAATCATCCTGACGCTGTTTTTGCTCTTGATAAACAAGAGCGGTTCATCCGGATGAATGAAAAAGCCAAAGAGACAATTCGTCATACAGGGTTAACCTCAGATTCCCCTTTGCTGTTAAAAGATGTTTTAACGTCTCGTACATACGTTCAAGTAACGAAATACTTAAAGCAAGCGTTTGGGGGAAAAGGGAGCGAATTTCACCTTTATACAGCTGATGATCGATACTTCCAAGTGACACTTCTTCCACTAAAAGCCGAGTCCCAAACTGCTGCTTATGCCATACTGAAGGATCAAACGGAATCGAAAAAATCCCAAGAACAAATCCAACACTTTGCATACCACGATGATCTTACGGGATTACGAAATCGTAGAGGATTTTTTGACGAATTGGATAAGGTAGAAGAACCGTTTTCCATTATTATGATCGACTTCGATCACTTTAAGCGAATCAATGATATTTATGGCCATGAATACGGTGATTTACTCCTAAAGGAACTGGCAAGGAGAATGAGAAATCGATTTAAGAAGGGGTTTTCGATTGCTCGAATTGGTGGCGATGAATTTGCCTTGATTTATCAAGGTCATGACCACAATCTCATGTTTGAAAAGTGCCGGGAATTTCTTCAAGATTTCTTTGAGCCGATTCATGTAGGTGGAAGGCTTTGCTACATGACCCCGAGTATGGGGGTTGCTCACGCCATCACTGGCGAAGAGCGATCAACCATTGTGAACTATGCAGACTACGCAATGTTCAAATCAAAAAACAATGGACGAAATCAAATCCAAATCTTTAAGCCGGAGATGAGGGACCAGTTGGAGAGAAAGAAGATACTCGAACAAGACCTCCCTCATGCCATTTTAAACAATGAGCTATTCTTAGTGTATCAGCCAATCTTAAACACCAAATCAAATGATTTTTGTGCTGTTGAGACTCTCGTCCGTTGGAATCATCCTAAAATTGGATTAATCTCCCCCGCAGAGTTTATTCCGATAGCAGAAGACATCGGAGAGATTGCCCACCTTGAAGAATGGGTCATGGATACTGGGTGTAGAGAAGTGGCCAAATGGAATGGAAAGCTTCATGAACCGGTGATGCTGTCAGTGAATATTTCCATGAAGCATATGGAGCAAACAGATATTCACAATTTTGTAAAAGAAAGAATCGAACGCGCGGATTTTGACCCGGAATTACTCATTATTGAGCTCACTGAAACAACCCTAATGAGGCGTCAAAAAGAGACTGGGCAGTCCATTGAAAAGCTAAAAGACATGGGCGTAACGGTTTATTTAGATGACTTTGGCACGGGATATAGCTCCCTGAACTACTTGAATAGTTTACCTCTTGATGGGGTCAAGCTGGATCGCCTCTTTCTAAGAAAGATGGAGCAAGCCAATGAGCACTATACACTTGTAGATTCTTTAATTTCGATGAAACGAAAATTAGGGTTGGTTGTTGTTGCTGAAGGGGTTGAGACGAAGGAGCACCTTCTGATGCTCCAACGAATGGGTTGTGAAAAAATTCAAGGTTATTATATTTCTAAACCGTTAGTAAAAGAAAAGTGTTTTCATTTGCTCCAATCAAATCGTTCAAAGCCGTTAGAAAAGGTATGATATTCCTGTTTGGGCATTTATGTGGAAACAAAAGGGATAACATGAAATAATGAAAGAAGAATAGATTATTATGAATAAGGGTTAGGGGTTTTATGGGGAATAATAATATGGAGATGCTCGTTCAAACAAAAAAACAAGTAAAATTTTTAACAAAAGCCGAGATTGATGTGATTGTCAGTCATCTTGTTAATAAACAAGATGCCATTATTATTAAGTTATTGTTCAATAGTGTTCAAGGAACAGAAGTATCAGAGATTCGCAATTTAACCATTCACGATGTAGACAAGTTGGCAAAGGAAGTTGTCGTCACAGATGATAAGCATCCGGATGAACCTCGACGTGTGAAATTGGACGACGAAACGATCGCGCTTATTGAAGAGGCTTATGAAGAGAATGAATACGTGAAGAAAAACGGGAAAATGACACAGACGAAAAATGTGAAAACGACAGTTGAGATGCCTGATTCTCGGGAGACTGAGTTTATTTTAAAAACAGGGAAGACCAACCGCAAGCATGCAAAAAAGGTGAGTCAGTATACGATTTACAACCGTATTGAAATGATTCGCGATTTGGAAAGTGTCAAACGTATTTCAAGCCGAATCAATTCAAAAACCATTGTCCGAAGCGGCATGCTATACCGTGCCAAGCAACTTCTTGAAAAAGAAGGGGGAACGTTAGATAACCCGAAAATCAAAAAGGTTTGCGAAGAGTTTAACGTAAAGAGCCATTGGGCAGTGAAAGACTTCATGAACATGGAGACATTGAAAGAGTTGTACGATGACTGTTAAATGAGTGTAGAAGATTCTCTGAACAGAAGCTGGTTTTAAAGGACAAGTCCTTTAGAGCTGGCTTTTTTGATTTCTTTAGAATGTTCTTCTTCATTAGAAATACCTCCCTTTATCTTGGAAAGGGAAGATACCCGACAGTATGAACCGGTAAGCAATTATTAATCACAAGCGATATGAACTAGGACATGTGAATAGGTATAGCCGGAATGTTCGAAGACTCCTGCGGCCGTGGGAGCTAGGAGAGACCCCGCAAGCGAAGTGAGGAGGCTCGCCGGCACCGCCGCGGAAAGCGAAGAATATTCCGGCTACACCTTTCTTCAACTTATTTACTACACTCCATCCTTACGATGATGGCTATGCAGTTATCCCTTGCTGTTTTAACCGCTCTTAATCGGGTATTGATAAAGGTGTCTAACATTTAGTAAGTAAATATGCGGAGGTGCTAGGTTTGACGAATACGATCTACATTAACGGCGAGTTTGTAAAGAGCGATTCCACTGACATGATTGACGTGATTAATCCTGCAACAGAAGAAACGATCTCACAAGTGGTAAAAGGGACCGAAAGTGATGCTAGAAAGGCGATCGAAGCTGCGTTTGAAGCACAAAAAAGCTGGGAACAAACGCCGGCAGTTGAGCGTGCGTCGTATTTAAATGTCATAGCCGATAAGCTTGAAGAAAACGTGGACGACTTCGCACGATTATTAACAGACGAACAAGGGAAAACGTTGGCGTTTGCAAAAGAAGAGATTGAAACAACGGTAGAGTATTTTCGATACATGGCAGGCTTTGCAAGAAGAGTGGAGGGCGATGTTGTACCAAGTGACAGCCCGAATGAGAATATCATTGTTTTAAAGAAACCAATTGGCGTCGTGACAGGCATTGTTCCGTGGAACTTCCCTATGATGGTGCTTGCCAGGAAAGTGGCACCAGCCATTGTAACCGGGTGTACGGTCGTCATTAAACCGAGTCAGCAGACACCTCTGACTGCAATCAAATTCACCGAACTTCTTCACGAACATGTAGGCCTGCCAAAAGGGGTCTTCAACCTTGTGACCGGTTCCGGATCTTCAGTTGGAGACGAGCTTGCCTCCAATGAAAAAGTAGGGATGGTCAGTTTGACAGGAAGCTTCCCGGCGGGATCAAAAGTGATGGAAGCAGCATCGAAAAAGATTGTGAAAGTAAACTTGGAGCTGGGAGGAAAAGCACCGGCCATCGTAACCGAGCATGCAAACCTAGACTTGGCAGTAGATAAGGTGATTGAGTCAAGAATCATTAACTCGGGACAGGTGTGTACCAATGCAGAGCGTGTGTATGTTCATGAATCCATTGCTGATCGATTTATCGATAAAATCACG
The DNA here is from genome assembly GCF_000429705.1 of Alteribacter aurantiacus DSM 18675. Classification (GTDB taxonomy): domain Bacteria; phylum Bacillota; class Bacilli; order Bacillales; family Salisediminibacteriaceae; genus Alteribacter; species Alteribacter aurantiacus. Next base: position 15,788 of record NZ_AUCJ01000011.1, on the reverse strand, counting down.
TCTAAAATGAGTGAGCTCCGTTATGGGAACCCATTGGAAGAGGGGATGGATTTTGGTCCACTTGTGAGCGAAGACCAAGTGAAAGATGTGGAAGAGGCTGTGGAAAAAGCAAAAAGTGATGGAGCGCGTGTGTTAACTGGTGGGAAACGAGCGGACATGGATAAAGGGTACTTTTTTGAGCCAACGGTCATTACAGGCGTGGAGCAGCAAATGGATATCTTGCAAGAAGAGATCTTTGGTCCTGTTTTACCGATCGCCACTTACAAAGACTTAGACGACGCGATTGCCCTTGCGAATGACTCTGTTTATGGCCTGTCTTCCTCTATTTTTTCTGAGAACTATCATGAAGTCATGAGAGCGATCAATGAGTTGAAGTTTGGTGAAGTATTTGTTAACCGTGAACACTTCGAGGCTCTGCAAGGCTATCACGCTGGATGGAGACAGTCGGGTCTTGGAGGGGCCGATGGAAAATACGGCGTGGAAGAGTACTTGCAAACAACAGTGGCATACATGCAGTACGACAAAAAGAAAAAGTAATTCAACTCTTTTGTTTAAAAGAAAAGCAGAGCGGGTATTTCAAACTCCAGGAGGCGATATTAGATGGAACCATTATACAAAGAGTTTTATAATGACGAAGAAGTCGTAACCGCTGTTGATTCATTGAAGAGTAAAGGTGTAAACGAAGATAACGTGTACATCCTCACTCATGATGATGACCGTACCGACCGTGTTGCTGATAATGCAGATGCGAACACGGTGAGTATGAAGGAAGAAGGGCTTGATACATCTGTTAAGAACGTCTTTCGTAAAAAAGGGGACGAGCTTCGTGCCCAATTCGAGGAATTAGGCTTTACGAGTGATAAAGCACATAGTTTAGAAGAAAAGCTTGATCAAGGAAAAGTAATTGTTGTTGTAAAAGATGCACCAGCCGATTTGGTTCTATAAATAAAGCTAAAACGGGCTGTCTCAAAAGAGGCAGCCCGTTTGTTTATTCTAGTTGATTAATGAGTTGTTTTAATGCCCCCAAATGATAGGCGGAGTGAGCCAAAGCTGCACTTACGGTCGCTGTTTGTTCACTAGTGAAGGAAATGTCTCTTAATCGAGACATGTAATTCTCATACTCCTCTCGAAGCTGACTCTTAAACGCTTGCCATGTTCCTTCATCGACTTCGTGGATTCGCCAGCTTAAATCCCAATCCACGCGGCGCTTTTCATCAAGCAACCTGGCCCCGGATACTTGCAAATAATAGAGGGTATGGTGGACGTGTGCAGCAATCGAAGCCTCGGAAGAAGGAAGGATCATTGAAGCTTCTCGAGCATTGATTCTCTCGATCGTTCCAAGGAGTCCGCTATCAGGTTTCGGGTTCGTATAAAAGCTGCTCGTGCCACTGGGACCTTCAAACGTTTCTTTTAACAAAGACAAAAAGGAATCACGAACGGTTATTTGCTCTATCTTCAACGCCATCACTCCCTTAAATTAGTCCACTCTCTCATTAATTTAAGGAAAGGGGAGCCATTCTCCTTCTTTTAAAGAAAAAAACTTCTTATGATTTGGCAAATTCATAAGAAGTGAATGGGTTTTACCCGTTATTCAACTGCACAAAAACGGCAACCAAAAGTTGTAAGAGTAATTGAATGTTGATGAGGAGTTGTGTATCTGTAGAAGTAATCTCCACGTTTCTGGAGCCCTCGATTCTGATATGGCGATTGGAGATCTGTTTCGTCTTTGCCGATTGTAACAAGTCATTGGCAATGAGTTTTGCTTGGGCTCGGTTTGTACCAGAGTTGCTGATAAGGACGATGATTGCTTCTTGAAGAGTAGCTTGAAGGTTGGCGGCTGCTTTTGTATCTGTTAGGTTTACTGTGATGTCACGAGAGTTCCTGATGGTAATCGATTCTTCGGATAGTTGAATGGATTTGTTTTGGATGGTTTCGTCCGTATCGTGATGGTTATATCGATGGCACTTACAGCTTAGGGGCTTAAAGCCTCTTTTACCGCAATAAACGACTCCATGACTAAACCCTCCTACAACGGCTTTACCAGTGTCGGAATAATATGCTCGCATATACGTTCCCTCCTTTCTCTTCTAGAGTATGGAAAGGAAGGTATTTTGTTTGGACAAACCATGAGGTCATTTATCTATTTTTTCTTCTTCTTCTTCTTCTTATTTTGATAGACAACGGTTTTCTCTGATTCATGAGTTGTTTTCATTGGTGATAGAAGGTGCTTTTCTTTCGCTTTGTCAGTAAAATTATGCACTTGCTGTTCCAAGTCGGTTACGATATTTTGAAGTTTCTCTTTTTGCTCTGGAGTCAACTTCCTTTTTGAGATGCCATGTTTTTCAAACGTCTGTTCAACAAGAATACGGAGTAATGGCTTACTAGGTTCCATAGGGACACCTCCTCTAGTGAAATGAGAACAGTGAAAAAAGTACACCCCGACTTTTTCACTGCCTTTATCTGACTTGCAATGGCTCCACTTAGTTGGGCGCCTTTTACAAGAAACCCACTCGTATCAGGCTTTCAAAACAAGCAGCTGTTACGCTCATTGCTTCGAAGGCATTGAAAAAGTTAAAAATCGAACTTTTTCAGGGCCTTCTAGTGAAATGGGTCGGTACTAGATAGTCTATGAGGAAAAAAGAAAGAGGTGTCGTGATCCGCCACGTGAGAGAGAAAATATACTTTTGTAGGGATTAGGTGGTGGTAAAAGCTTAGAAAAGAAAGAATGTCTAAACAAAAAAACTTCTCTTTAAAAGAGAAGTTCAGGGTTTCATCTGCAGAGAGTGGATACTTTCACCAATGTAGGAAGAATACAAGAAGCTAGCTACTTCCTTAACGTGTCGCTCATCGTGAGTACATAGCTCTTCAATATACTGAAGTAATGAATAAGAGTGATTGTCCAATTGAAACGAGGCGGACAGATTTGAAGTATGAAGCTTCTCCGCAAGCTTTAACCTCGATATAATAGCTTTATTAAGGAGTGTATGTTTCGGAATCGTTTTAGAAAATTGTTCTGCATCTTTGTTAATTAAGTGAATACGCTCGTTGAAGCTTGGAAGGGTGTCTCCATTAAGCATATCGGGAAGTCTCTCTTCTATAATAATTTGATCCCAATAATGAAAATGTGCAACGATGGCAGCAGTTGACCATTTCCCGTCACCTATAGGAGCATAGAATGTTTCATCATCGATTTGTTTTAGGTGATTTAAAAAAGATGTCAACTGTTCAAACTTTGAAATAACTGTGTTCATCCAATCCCTCATTTTTATATAGTCCGGATTTTACTGCTTTCCTAATTGTATAAAAATTCCTTTATAAATGAAAGAAAACTCAATCAATTTGGCTAAAAAGGGCTATGAAAAAGTAGAAAGATCCTAAAGAATCGTTATATTGTATGGGTACTTTTTTCATAGATGAGGAGGTGATTCTTCATTTGTGGGAAGGGTGTTTCTTTATTTTATAGATACAAGTGTGCTTAGAAGGGTTCATTCACGCTGTTATTGTGATAGATTGCCGTTCGATGATCGTGCATTTCAATGTATAAGCCCCCGCTTTAAACCATCAGCTCCATTTCCGCGGTTGTGCCGGCGAGCCAGTAGAAATACTATGTTTTTCTTCTGCTAGTAACTCATATAGTGTTCTGTGTCGAAGCAATAGGCAGCGAATTCACGATGTAAACGCTCGTCACTGCCACAGAACTGTACCTGCTAGCATTCAGCTACGCACACAAGGCATACTTATTTATGTAAAAAAGCCCGCTGGGGGGAGCGGGCCTTTTTTATATGGTGGGAAGGGTCAGTTAACTAGAAGTTGCAAGAACATCCTACAATAACTAGCAATATAAAGATGACAACGACGAATGTAAATGTGTTGTACATGTTTGATCACTCCCTTTACACCAATTTTTGAGGGGATCTCTCAAGTTGGCGTCCACTTGAGAGTTAAAGGAATACCACGAATGTCCGGTTTTGCAAGGTCGTCATCACAAAGGAAGCAAAGGAGGTTGCTTATACTTAGTGGCAAGTGAAGTTGGGGGCATAAAGCTTATTCTTAGTTAAAGCAAGAGCAGCCGATGATTACTAAAAGGATAAACAATACAAGGATTAGCGCGAATCCGTTGCCGTTGTAGTAGCTCATGATTTCTCCTCCTAATTGTTTATTTGAGAAGTTTTTTGCTTCTCACTCATAACGTATGTAAATAGAGCGTAAGAGTCTGGACAAGTGATGGAGGTGAAATGCCTGTTTTTTGGAGAATGGGTGAACGGCTACCTCCTAAAGGGGCAAGGTAGTTGGGGCAGGAGACTAATTGGGGTCTAGACTAATTGGGGTCTGACCCTCTGTTCGGTGTTTCACATTTTGAGTTTACTATTGAAGGGGGAGTGGCTATAATGGGTGCAGAATGAGGTGAATAGAATGGTTACGATTTTAGATATCGCTAAGCTGGCCGAGGTTTCCAGAACAACGGTTTCGCGGGTGTTGAATGATTCTGGTTATGTTAGCGACAAAGCGCGAGTCAAAGTGTTGGAGGCTATTGAGCAGACAGGGTACGTGCCGAGTGAGCAGGCAAAATCGTTACGCACTAAGAAAACGAAGGTCATTGGTGTGATTCTCCCCAAGATCAGCACAGAGACAGCCAGTCGAGTGGTGGACGGGATTGATCATGTGTTAAGTGAAAAAGGCTACCAAATTCTTTTAGCCAATGCGAACTTGCAGGTGGAAAAGGAGATTGAACAACTAAAGCTCTTAGAAAGCAGAAGAGTGGATGGTATTATTTTATTGGCCACGAATTTAGAAGAAAAACTGTTAAAAGCAATTGCAGACCTTAACGTTCCTTTGGTTGCCCTTGGTCAGGATGTACCAGGCATCCCTTCAATCGTTTATGATGATTACCGTTCAGCCAAAGAATTGACAGAGACCATCATTTCAAAAGGCCATAAGCACATTGGCTTTATAGGTGTGTATGAAACAGACGAGGCGGTTGGAAAGGTAAGGAAACAAGGCTATATGGATGCCATGAAAGATCATGGACTTGTCATAGAAGAGGCGTGGATTCAAAAAGGAAAGTTCGATATTGAATCAGGTTACGACGCTATGAAGAAGATCCTTTCCAATAGCAACCATACGCCAACAGCGACCTTTGCAGTGACTGACCGGTTAGCTATTGGAGCGATGGAATACTTAAAAGAAAAGCAGATTGTCATTCCCGATCAAATGGCGATAGCAGGCATTGGTGCATCTGAAATTTCCAAGTATGTGAGCCCGCGACTAACAACAGTGGATTACAATAATGAAAATGCGGGAATGGAAACAGCAAGACTACTTCTTGATCAACTAAATGGTTCCGAAGAAAAAATGAGAAAGTTGTCTATGGACTATAGACTTATCGTAAGAGATAGTTTAAGATAACTTATGGAATCGATTACATAAATCGCTTCCATCCTTTTTTCCTTTTGTGGAATCGATTCCACTAAAAGTTACCTACTGAATGGATTTAAAAGAAATGGACATAATTTCAATGATAGGAAAGGAGCCTAACCATGTCAGAAAATCGGAAAATTGCAGAAGAGTTAATTGAAGCCATTGGCGGAAAAGAAAACATTGATTCGGTTGCTCACTGTGCTACACGGTTACGCATTATGGTCAATGACAAAGATAAGATTGACCAAAAACGAGTAGAAGAGATTGATAAAGTAAAAGGTGCTTTCTATAACTCGGGACAATACCAAGTCATCTTTGGTACAGGAACGGTTAATCGTATTCACGAGGAGGTTACGAACCTCGGTGTTTCCGAGTCGTCCAAAGGTGAACAAAAAGAACAGCAAAAGAAACAAGGAAACGCGTTCCAACGTGCGATCCGGACGTTTGGTGACGTTTTCGTACCGATTATCCCCGTCCTTGTTGCGACAGGTTTGTTCATGGGACTGCGAGGTCTTCTTACACAAGAAGATATCCTTGCTTTAGTAGGACTTGTTCCTGAAGATATTTCAGAGAACTTCCTATTATTTACTCAAGTGTTAACGGATACGGCCTTTGCTTTCTTACCGGCCCTTGTTGCGTGGTCCGCATTCAGGGTATTCGGTGGAAGTCCGATCATTGGTATTGTACTTGGGTTAATGCTCGTAAGTCCTGCCTTACCGAATGCTTGGGACGTAGCAGAAAACCCGGACCTTGCTCTTGAGTTCTTAGGGTTTATTCCGGTTATCGGTTACCAAGGATCTGTTCTACCGGCATTTATTGCAGGTTTTGTTGGGGCAAAGCTTGAAAGATGGATCAGAAAGCGTGTACCTGAAGCTCTTGATCTGATTTTGACACCATTCTTAACCTTGCTTGTGATGATCACTCTTGCTTTGTTTGTAATCGGCCCTGTCTTCCACGCAGTTGAAGCAGCGGTTATGGCAGCAACAACAGCACTACTAAACTTACCGTTTGGTATTAGTGGACTCGTCATCGGTGGTCTTCACCAAGTAATCGTAATTACAGGTGTGCACCATATCTTTAACTTCCTTGAGATCCAGTTACTGAACCAACTTGGGGAGAACCCGTTTAACGCGATTATCTCTACGGCAATTGCTGCTCAAGGCGCAGCGGCTTTAGCGGTTGGCCTTAAAACGCGCTCAAAGAAACTAAAAGCTCTTGCTTTACCATCATCCTTCTCCGCTTTCTTAGGGATTACAGAGCCGGCGATTTTCGGGGTAAACCTTCGATACATGAAGCCGTTTGTAATGGGATTGATTGGAGGAGCTGTTGGTGGATTCTTCGCATCACTAGTAGGTCTTGCAGGATCAGGTATGGCTGTTACTGTTATTCCTGGTACTCTCCTTTATTTAGGACCTGAAATTGTACTCTACCTTCTTGCAAACCTAATTGCAGCAGGTGTAGCGTTCGCCCTTACGTACATGTTCGGGTACACTGATAAAATGAAAGAAGAAATGGACGGACAAGCGTAATTCGAACTTCTGACCTTAAAGGATCATTCCTTTAGGGTCTTTTTTTCGGTTATAGTGATAGGAAAGGAGGGGTTATCGGTGAAACGTAAAGTAAGAGTTGTTACTTATGATCCGGCTTGGAAAGATACATTCGCCGAGGCGGAGTTGGAGCTTAGAACCATTTTTGAGGAAGGGGACATTCATCATATTGGAAGCACGTCTGTTGAAGGGTTATCAGCTAAACCGATTATTGATATTTTAATTGAAGTGGATCATATTGAACGAGCAGATGAAGAAACAGAGCGAATGGAGCATCACGGATATGTAGCAAGAGGAGAGCATGGCATCCCCGGAAGACGGTTCTTTTATAAAGGAGAAGGGGAAGAAAGGAGTCTTCATATTCACACCTTTGAAAAAGGCAGTGACGGAGCGAAACGTCACCTCGCTTTTCGTGATTATTTACGTAGCCACCCAGATGTGAAAGAGGAGTATGGGACATTGAAGACCCTTTTGGTTAAAAAGCATCCTGAGAGCTTGGAAGATTATATGGATGGGAAAGATCCGTTCATTAAAACAGTTGAAAAAGAGGCTCTTGTTTGGAGATACAGTGATTATCGGTGAAAGGTAGCATCGATTAAAATGCTACCTCCTGGTGTCTGAAGATTGGTTAAAACCCTTTTACGACAAACCAAAAACGATACATTCATTCTTGTATATGCGTTGACACGATTGGGAAAAACAAGCCTTAAGGGTCATATCTTTATCTATAGTTAGTTTCCTATATCGAACGAAAAAGAATAGACAAAAGGATTATTGTTCGTTATAATGAACTAAATGAGATTTGGGTCTAAACTAAGGCGGTGAAGAGTGACGCATGGGCGAAGTAGGGAATCGCATTAAGAAATACCGATTAAGAAAAGGCTATTCCATTTCAAGGTTGGCTGAGGAAAGTGGCATCGCTAAATCATATATTAGTTTTCTTGAGCGTGATCAGCGGAAAAACCCGTCTGTCGATACGTTAAAAAAGCTTGCCGGAGTATTAAAGATACCACTAGAACTCTTAATGGTAGATGAGGAAAGAGAATCCATATTGGAAGTGCTCGATGATGAGTGGTTAGGGCTCATTAAAGAAGCGAAGGAAAGTGGCGTAAGCAAAGAAGAAGTGAGAAACTATATCCGCTTTATTCAATACAACAACTGGAATGACTCCTTTCCACAAAAGAAACAAGATAACTAATCCACCCTCGGTATGTTTATGAGGGTGGATGTTTGTTTGATCGGTGAGGGAAATGAAGGGGCGGAGACGGTCACCGGTTAAGCCTGTGAGTGGGTGGCTTATTGATTGAGTTTGGAATTTATCGATCGACTTGGTTGATTTGTTAATCGAGTTTGGAAATTATCAATTGACTTAGGTGATTTATTCATCGAGTTTGGGATTTATCCATCGACTTGGTTGATTTGTTAATCGAGTTTGGAATTTATTAATCGACTTGTGTGGTTTGTTAATCGAGTTTGAGATTTATCGATCGAGTTTCCCAATTGTTCATCGACTCGCCACCCTTTATGTCGAAATCCCCTTACTTAAATAAACGTTTGTTTAAAATGCCACCATTCGATTCTTTCAGACAGGTTCAGGAAAAAGGTCCCTTTATCCGGCAAACTAACCGTATGTCTATTGTCCTAAATGACATCTGACTTTACAGTTCTCCACTCCTATTTTACTGAAAACTCAAACATTTTATCCTTTTATCGCGTTAAACTAAAGCCATCTGACTAAAGGAGGGCTTTTCTTGAAAAAAACAGGACAATGGTTACTCGTGGTGTTATTGATAACAGGACTTTTTTCTTTTCCCAACAATGGGGAGGCTGCAAGAGGCAGTCATTTAGTCATGATTGGTGGCGCTCTGGGGTCATCTGAAGGAGCAGAAGCCATTTACGAGAAAATGGTGGCGTTATCCGGCGGAGAAACCGGGAAGATCGGTGTGATTACTGCCAGTAGTTATCCTTATGATTGGGATTGTGAGGAGCGAGGCGAGACTGTCTGTAACAACCCTAATACAAGCAATAGTAAAATGAATGCAAATTACTATATTAAAGCTTTTGGAGATTATGGTATCGATGCAGAATGGATTCCCGTTGATATTGCTAATACTGATGTAGCCGATGACACAGAGTGGGCGGAGCGAATCCGATCAGGAGAATTTAGCGGATTCTTTTTTGGTGGTGGTGATCAAGATCGCTATATTACATCTCTTGTTCGAGGAGATGACTGGGAGGACTCAGCAGTCTTAGGAGCTATCCGAGAACGTTTTGATAGTGGACAGCTTATGATTGCCGGATCCTCGGCAGGAGCTGCTGTTCAAGTGAGTGAATACATGATTACAGGTGGGGATAGCTATCAAGGGATTAGGGATGGATCCATTGAAGGTTATCACGATAGTGCAAGGGTTTTAGGTTATTACAAAGAGGGAGGACTAGGATTTTTCACGTATGGCTTGATCGATTCTCATTTCACCCAATGGGCACGTGAAGGTAGAATGATACGTCTCGCAGCTGATACAGGTGTAGACATGGTGTACGGAATTGATGAGACCACGGCTTTAGTGGTTGAAAACGCGAACCACCCTTCAGTAAAAATGGAAGTGGTTGGTGAGAATGGGGTTCAGATTCTCGATCTTTCACAGTCAATGGTGTCCATTGATGAAAGTGATAATTGGGGAATTAGTGGTATTCAATCAACTTATTTGAACCATGGAGACAAGTATCTTCCTACAGCGAACAACCCTGTTTTTCATTCAAAGTCGAAGCCTGTACACGGTGGGGAAACAGAGTTAGACGTTTATGATGATATTTTTTATGAAGATAACGCTTATAGAACAATGGTTTGGGACCTGCTCACATCAAATGAGTCATCCGTTACGGGAACGTCTTGGGAGAATGATCCTGAGTACTCTCTAACGGCTCATAAGACAAATCAAACGAAAACAAGACTCAGGGAAGCATTCGGCGAAGAGCGATGGTCTTACAGTAACGTAGAAATCTCCATCTATCCGTCAGAATGATACAAAAAAAGACCTCATCCACGTTGGATGAGGTCTTTTCCTTCGTTTATTTTTTATCCTTAGGGTCAATATCCGGCTTCTTCGGTTTTTTATCCAATTCACCGTTTAACTGATCGCCTAAGTCTTCACGAAGATCGTCGTATACCCGTTCTTTAAATTCTTCGTACACTTCTTCTTTAATATCCTCGTATACTTCCTCTTTAATATCTTCATACACTTCTTCTTTAATGTCTTCGTATACGTCTTCTTTGATATCGTCATACACACGACCTTTCATTTTATCGTGCATATCACCGTACACTTCTTCTTTTACCCGTTTGGTCTGACGTTTGGACGTGCGTTTTTGTTCAAGCTTCAAGTCTTTCCCCATCATGATCAATAAGGAGAAGATCATCACGACCATAATGATGGCAAACGGGAGGGCTGCAACAATGGAGGCAGTTTGTAATCCTTCCAATCCGCCACTAATGAGAAGTACGCTTGCTGTACCAGCAATCAAGAATCCCCAAATCACTTTGACAGACAAGCGTGGGTCCAAGCTTCCGTTACTTGTCATGGCACCTAAAACATAGGAAGCCGAGTCTGCGGATGTGATAAAGAAAATGAGGATAAGCGCAACAGCCAAAATACTCATGATCATTCCGAGTGGGAGTTCACCGAGAGTGGCAAAAAGGGCCACTTCCACTTCATCCAACACAAGGTCACCGAGCTGTTCGTTTCCACCAAGGATCATATCAAGAGCGGTTCCACCAAAGGCTGTAAACCAAATGGCACCTAGCAAAGATGGAACAATCAGGACCCCAGCGACGAATTCACGAATGGTTCGTCCGCGAGAGATTCGAGCAATAAAGATTCCCATGAACGGAGCCCATGAAATATGCCAAGCCCAGAAGAAGATGGTGTACGTTCCTAACCATTCACCGTCACCAAACGGATCCAGGTCCAAACTCATTTGGGCCACATTCGCCAAGTATCCACCAATGGTGGTTACAATACTTTCTGCAATGAACAAAGTTGGTCCCATCGCGATCACAAAGATGAGCAGGATCGCCGCGATTGTTAAGTTAATAATACTTAAAATACGGATCCCTTTATTAACCCCAGTAGCAGCAGAGAAAATAAACAAGACTGTCACTATCGCGATTATGATAAAGTTGGTCATCCCGGTATTCGGGATCGTGCCGTTTGTTAAGTATGAAAGTCCCCCTGTAATTTGAAGAGCACTTAAACCAAAGGTCGTAGCTACACCTGTTGAGGTTGCGAGAACCGCCAGTGTGTCGATTCCTTTGCCAAAAGCACCGTATGTTTTGTCCCCTAAGATCGGTTGAAACGCTGAGCTAATAAGGGCAGGCTGGTCTTTTCTAAACTGTACATAACCAAGGGTTAAGGCAACTAAAGAAAAAATTGCCCATGGGTGCAACGCCCAATGAAAAACAGCGTAGCGCAGCCCAGCATTCGCTTGGGCAGCGACGTCACGATCGGCAAAATCAGGGTGAGGATCCAAGTAGTAAAGGGCAGGCTCTGCTACACCCCAAAATACGAACCCTACGCCGATTCCGGCTGAAAAGAGCATACCAATCCAGGTGTAAAAGGTATATTCCGGCCTTTCATCAGGTTTACCAAGTCGTAGCTTTCCGAATGGACTAATCGCCAAAAATAGGACGAAGGCGATGAAAAAAGCGGTGGAGAGCATGTAAAACCAACCGAAGTTATTTAGAGTAAAGCCAAGAGCTTGTCCTGAAAAAGCATCGAGGGACTCCGGTCCGAAAGCACCCCATAATACGAAAAGGGCTACTAGTGTTGCTGAGATGTAGAAAACAATGCTAGGTTTTTTTGTTTCGTATTCAAATTTGCTCACATGTACGTTCATCCGGTACGTTCCCGGATGATCCTCCTTTCAAAATTCTGAAACGTTGAGAATATCAGACATTCATTCCAACGTAAAGATAGGATTCAATCGAATAATTCCTTATTCCTACTTTCCCCTAAACACAAAGAATCAAACAAACAGTTTAATCTTTGAGGTACGATAAACGAAAGGAGGAGAAGACGATGACATACAACGATATTTTTTATGGCGAATCAACACTTGATCCTGTGTTGATTGAATTAATAGAGAGTATGCCGCTAAAAAGGCTAAAAGGGGTACACCAAGCAGGGGCTGTCGCTCTTTTTAAGAAAGAATGAAACGTTACACGATTTGATCACTCGGTTGGAGTTATGCTGATCGTGAGAAGGCTTGGGGGGAGTGTTGAAGAGCAGGTGGCTGCTCTTATTCACGATGTTTCACACACTGCTCTTTCACATTTCGTAGATGTGGTGTATGAAAAAGACGGTGAAGACTATCATGAAGACATTTTCGAACAACTCGTTTTAGCCTCCGATATACCTGCAATCTTGGAGAGGCACAATATAAACGTACAAAACGTAATAGACATGACAGACCGTTCTCCAATACTTGAACAACCGTTACCAAGCTTGTGTGCCGATCGTATTGATTATACGTTAAGGGACGCTTATACGTATTTTTCCACGCATAAAAGAGAAGTGGTTCGTTTTGTTGATTCTCTTGCCCAATCAGACGAAGGAGTTCTTTACATCACGACTATTAAACAGGCGGAGTGGTTTGTGGAGCTTTTTTACGAGGAAGTGATTGAGTTCTTTTTACACCCGACTAACATCTATGTGAATCAAGCGTTGAAGCCGGTGTTGCTTGAAGCGATGGATGCAGGAGCGATTTTAAAGGACGATTGGCTTCTCACAGACAAGTTTTTTTTGAAAAGTTGCGGAGCCATGAACCTGCCAGGAGGAGTATTGATCGAATCATAAAGTACCTTCCTGCAGTGAGAGCCACGTATCCGGGTGAAGAAGGGGATTTTGTGCATCGTGTGAAACCGAGAATCATAGACCCTCATGTCCTCTTTGAAGGAAGGGTGGTTCGGGCATCTACTGTATCGTCTACCATCTTTAAAAAGAACCAATCGGTAGGGAGAGCCTTTCAGAGAGGGGTAAAAATAGAGTAGTTGTACGATTTTTTTGCGCGAAAAAGGTCCTATGAACCGTTTCATCACAGGACCCGTTTTATATAAACAAACACGAGGTAGTCTACTCCTTTAACTCCGTATAGACTACCAAGCGTTCGCGATGCGTACGTTCCACACGGTCAAATTCACCGGTACATGTAATCAAGTTTAGACGTTGACTATTTGTATATCCGAAAATATCCCTGATTGGAGCATCGTCATACGGGTACCGTTCCATTTTGACCACTTCGAACATCAGAGCCTCGTCACGCTCTCCGTAAACAACCACCTCATCACCGATGTTCAACTCTTTTAAATCGAAAAAAACAGCAGGTCCAGTGTAATCATCTACATGTCCAGCTAAGACCGCATTTCCTCTGGCGCCGGGCTTTGCTCCGCGGTTATACCAGCCAACCGTTTCGCCGTCCTCAGGGACATCCATTGCGCCGGTCTCAGTTAGGCCGAGTGATTCGATAGGGGCGTTAATGTTTAACGAAGGAATCTCAACTGAAGTTGGTGTGATTCCAGATGTGACCGTCCCTTGTACTGTTTCGATTGGAGTCGCAGTTTCCTCATTTTGTTCAAGCGTTTCGGCAGTCTGGTCACTTGGTTCTTCTTCCATTTGTTCAATTGTCTCTGCCTCGGATAAAGAGGAAATCCCCTCTTCTGTTTGAGCAGAAGAAGGGTCCTCGGTTCCGCACGCTGTTATCAATGCGAGGAGAACAGCGAAGGGGAAGAGCTTATTGATTTTCAAAGGCTGGTCTGCGGAAGAAGAAGAACAGTGCACCAGATGCAAGGAGAACAATCAACATTCCAGCAGCCATGTAATTTGAATTTTGATCAGCTGTTCCACCCATGCCAGTTGCAGGCATTTCAGATGGCATCGCATCATGTGATGGATCAGCTAGGATAATTGTATCAAGTCCCGGCTCACCATCAGCAAACCCTACTGCAAGAACCGTGTAAAGCATGTCGCCTTCAAGCTCCGTACCTGGTAACTCAAGTACAACGTCTTCCGTACCTGCTACACGTACATCAAGGTCAGCCGTCATCGGTTCAACCTCTTCGTAACCTGTTACAGATGGGAACTCAGCCCCTGCAAACAAGACGTCGCCACCGGCTGTTACATCAACCTCAGGTGCGTCAGGGGATAGGTGTCCTACACGAACCCAAGCCATGCCGTCAGTCGTAGACGTTTCGTCTTCAATAACATGTAAATCAAGGTTTTCTAAAGTATTGATCGCTGCTACCGTGTACGCATTACCAGCACCTACCTCAAGTGTTGCTTCAATGACTGGTTCATCATGTTCACCAGCTGGGAAAATCGCTACATCGTGCTCACCAGCAGGAAGTTCTAAGTAATCAGTAGCCGCCTTAAATTCAGCGCCTTCAACTACAACATCTCCGTTAACCGTTACATCTACAGCCGGTGCGTCAGGGGAAGCATGTACAATACGTACCCAAGCATCGTCGCTCTCATGATCATGAGCGAACGCCGTTACTGAAAATACGGAAAAGACCATTACACCAGCCAACATTGACATCATCAAACGCTTTAACTTCAAAACAACCACTCCTTCATTTTTGTTAGGATCATCTCCTGTTCATCAAGTACCCGGGTTTTAAAATAGTTAAACACTTGTTGAACAAAGATTATACGATAAATATAAAATGCTTCTTAATTTTCGTCAAAAGATAACCCTTTTTAAAAGAAAAATAGTATTTTACTCCTATTCAAATGGAATATTGAGGTTAAATTATTGTTGAGAAATACCAATAGAGGGAATAGCTTATACAAGGCGAATGTAGTTGTATAGGACGTTGTACAAGGAGGGGTGTAAGGATGGAAATCTCGTTTGACGATTTTTTAAAAGTGGATATGAGAGTAGGAACAATCATAGAGGCAGAGCCCTTTCCAGAGGCGAGGAAACCGGCAATCAAAATGAGGATTGATTTTGGTAGTGAGATTGGGGTTAAACAATCAAGTGCCCAGATCACAACACGGTACAAACCGGAAAATCTACCAGGTAGACAAGTTGTAGCCGTAGTGAACTTTCCACCCATGCGCGTAGCTGGGTTCAAGTCCGAAGTCCTTGTGATGGGCGGTGTGCCAGGTGATGGAGATGTGGTGTTGATGAACGTGGATGACCCAGTTGAGAACGGGACGCGAATTGGGTGAAAAAAGGAAGTGCCTCCGAGTTTTTTTCTAATAAACCTGGGTCATAATCTAGTAAATAAACAGAGTGACACACTGAGTTCCACTCTGTTTTGTCTTATTCTGCACGATGACTTTTCGTGTGTCGGTGTAGTAGCATAGTCGTCAAGTTAAGCAAAATTGGCGGCTTTTATTTGGTTCTTTATCTTATTGATCATTCACTCTCATTTTTTCACATGACAAAGAAGCTTCCTTTCGGAAGTTTTTTTGACAAGGATATATTCCGTTACAGGTGGACGCTTTCCGCGGGCATCGCCTTAGCCTCCTGATATGAACGAAACTTTCAAGGCCCCGCTGAAATATTGATTATGATCCTGTTTTTGGGCAACTTTAAGAAGGAAAGCTATTCTGGGCTTCTTGACTTGGTTGTCCTTTATATTCAGTCTGATTTTGTCCCCCTTTAGCTAATCATTCTTCCTCAACCCTTTGAATGGTTGTCAAGTGCTCTCCTTGACTGCCATTCAAAGGGTTGAGACTCTTATAAAGCTAAAGGGTGGAAATATTCTTAGATACCCTACCTCCTTTTGATTAGATGTTGAGAACACGGCACGAAGGCAAAAAC
>NZ_AUCJ01000010.1 GCF_000429705.1 Alteribacter aurantiacus DSM 18675 | reverse complement strand
TTGACGGGATAATGTGTCATTATCCCACGTTTCGCTTGGCTTTTTGTTTAGTTTTCAAAGGTCACTGTCTTTCGTGTCTGCCGTATGTCTTTCGCGGCGACAAGTAATAATATATCACGATAACTTCTTTAGTGCAACAACTTTTTAAAAAAAGTTTTTTAAATTTTCTGTCGTTGCTAGTCCCTTTTGTTGGGGACCTGATTTATTATAGTGGGTAATGCGGACAGGGTCAAGATGTTTTAGATTTTTTCTTGAAAAACTTTCACCTCTATCTTTATCTCCTTTTTTAGAAAGATTAAACATGAGATCTATCAAGACCAACTCACCCGTCAGCTAGCATATCATCTAACTCCTACACTTATATTAGGAGAGCGAGAATAAAAGCTACCAGTTCAACATGCAGCAAAACAATTCCAATACACGAAAAACGCCACTTAAGTAAGATCGTCTTTAGTATGAGCGTAGTTCCTATTGAATTTCCTTCTCTTGACAAACGTCCCCTCATAGGAGGAGACACCATCTTTTTTTCAAAGTAGTATTTGATCTAACATTTCATATAGAATAGCCCAACTTATACGAATCGTTGTAATAAGAAGCTGCTTGCGTATATAGAGTGTTGCTTTATTCATTATTCTCTTTTTATATTTGAAATCCCCGCTTTACGTATTGTGCTAGCAAGCAGGTAGGGGTACCCTCGAAGCTCACTCAAGATGTATATGCCATCACTAGCACAGGAGTCTCAGACATTTCTGCAACTTCTCTTTCTAGAAGCAACAACTCTTTTCAAAACAACGAATAAAAAAAGCCAACGCCAGCGGCATTGACTTTGTATGTTTATTCTCTATCGTTAATCTGATCCGAGAACACAAACGTCATAATGAAGAATAATACAAAACTAACAAGTAAAATGGTTCCGCCCACTATATAGTAGATTAGTGCAAAAGCTGCAAGCGGCCCTTCGTTTATCATTCGTTCCCAATACATCCCGGTTGGCAACGTAACGCTCCCAATAATCGCAGTCCAAACTTGTATGTTTGCCAGCTTGGATTTTTTTGGAATTGAAAACATTCTATAGAAGACAGCAAAAGCAAAGAGGGATAGCCACCCTACTACCAATATGTGAGCATGCATCGGTTTTAGAGCATAACTCCCTGCTCCCGCCATATGAGATCCAATAAAGGTCCCCACCAACGCAAAAAGAGCAGCAAACCGAAGCAATGTACGAGTGCGATTCATACGATCACCTTCCTTTAACCTTTTGTTCAAGCAACTTCACTTTAACACATAAAAATGCTTGCCTGATTTTAATTTTTGTAGATTATATGAAAGTTTTCTATGCAAATACCTTTGTAAACCTTTTTATTTTTACGTTGACAATTATCTAAAGGCCAAGATATATTATTGTTAACCACAAATAAAAATGGTTAACATAATTGAAATTGAGGTGTACATAATGACAACACAAAAGAAAACCACCTTTAAAGCTGTCGATATTACTAAAGCCGCAATGTTCATCGCGCTGATGGCAATCGGAGCAAATGCCACCGCATTTATAACGGTTGGCACTGTACCTATGACGTTTCAAACCGTGATCGCTATTCTAGCAGGGGCCATACTCGGAAGTCGGTTAGGTACTTTTTCAATGATCGGTTATACCATTCTGGGATTAGTAGGCGCTCCGATCTTTGCTCAATTTTCAGGTGGACCACAAGTGTTCGTTTCGCCTACGTTCGGTTTTATCTTATCCTTTATTCTTCTCGCTTTTGTAACGGGTAAAATTGTAGAGCGTTCCAATCGCTCCTTATTATCTTATATTACGGCCTGTATGAGTGGCTTGGCAGTTAACTATCTGTTCGGAGTCACTTACCTATACTTTCATATGGTCTTTGTACTTGGACTGCCTGACATCTCATACGTAGCAACATTTGCTAGTATGGGGCCATTTTTAGTGAAAGATTTAGTGTTAACCGGCTTTGCAGCTTCCATTTGCCCACAGGTTGCGAACGCTATTAATAGACGCACACCTCTTCAGCCAGAGAAGGTGGCCTCTTAACTTTTGTTTCTCCCATAAAATAAATAGAGAAGAAAAAAGCATTCCTAAAAAAGGGATGCTTTTTTCATTGAATTCATTACTAAAGCTTAGCTCCGAAGGCACTGAAAAAGTTCGATCTTTAACTTTTTACAGTTCCTTTCTAAGCAATGAGCGGAACGGTTGCATGTTTTGAAAGCCTGATACGAGTGTGTTTCTCGTAACAGGCGCGCAACCGAGTGGAGCCATTGCCATTCAAATAAAGGCAGTGAAAAAGTCGGGCTGTACTTTTTCAGTGGCCTCAGCTCCAGTAATGAGACTCTCCCTACTACCACACTCAATACAAATGGCTCTCCTCTAGTTCTCTAACGAATACGCCCACTTCACCTGTACTACTAGGCACCTACAAACAAACCAATGATAAAGAAGGTAAACATTCAGAAATTAAGAAGGTGGACTGCTTTCCACGTTGTAATCACTTACTTTTAACAATCCATTATCATGACGCACGAAAATAATTTCGATCGATAGTCGATCACCTGAAGGGTAGCCATAGCGCTTCAAATAGTTACGGTTAGGGCTATTATCATCATAATAGGCTACAGAAGCATCTTCCACCGCCAAATACACTTTATTGTCTTCACGGTAAATGGCCACGTCGTCTTCTTTAATCAATGGAAGCCCTGGGTTAAGGAGGGTATTTTTTACTGTTTCATAGTAAGTAATGTTTCCTTCCCCTGGTGAATGTAGATTCTCTAGATATTGTTGATACTTTTGTTTATAAACTAAATCCCCTTCTACTTTTTTAAAAACGGACGATAATAGTGAATCCACCCCACTATCAGTAAACGTCTCATCCAAGGCTTGATATACATCCTCTTCCCTCGCGAACTGCTCATTTGAATAATAGGATCCAACCTTTTTGTGCATTTGAAATAATTGCTGTGCTTCATTAACGGTCTCCATGTATTGGTTATAGAGTTCCTCATCAGAAACATGATTTGTATTGTTAAAGACGAAAAACAGCACGCCCCCTATGGCAATTAGGCTTAAGGCTGTAATTAATCTATTTTTAGTAATCTTATTCATTGGAACTCCTCCCCCTTTTTAAAACCTCTATATAAATAGACGAATCAAGGAGACAGGAAGTTTCATTTTTCTACCATTTTTTCAAATCATAAATGCTCAAGTGTCTTGGTTTTTACCGAAACAAAAAAAACGTGACTATTTACACCATATAAAGTCTAAAATCATGGTATGAAGCGACCTCTAGTTCGTAAGCGTTGAACCTGGAGAAGTAAGAGGTTTACACAGAAAAACGATCCATGCGCAGGACAAAGAAAAAAGTATTGCCCTTTACCCGCAACGCAAGTAAAGAGCAATACTTATTATAAGATAATTGCTGCAAGCCAACCAAACAGAATCAATGGAATATTAAAGTGCAAGAAAGTCGGCACACATGTATCCCAAATATGGTGGTGTTGACCATCAGCGTTTAGACCTGCCGTAGGCCCGAGTGTACTATCGGATGCTGGTGATCCCGCATCACCTAATGCGCCTGCTGTACCAATTAACGCAATTGTAGCTAAAGGACTTAACCCGACAGCTGCCGCAAGTGGAACAAAGATCGCTGCAATTATCGGAATGGTTGCAAAGGATGATCCAATGCCCATTGTAATAAACAATCCAACAATAAGCATAAGTAGAGCTGCCAGCGCCTTACTGTCCCCGACCCAGCCGGATACGGTATCAACAAGTGCATCTACGTGACCTGTTTCCCTAATCACTTCGGCAAAGCCTCCAGCCGTGATCATTACAAAACCGATAAACGCTAGCATCTTCATGCCATCTGTCATCAAACTTTCCGATTCATTAAGCGACAATCTTCCTGCGAAGTGAAGAACCGTAAAGTAGACATACAATACCCCTAATCCTAGGAGAGCGCTGAAAATCATTGATGAGGTGATTACTTGTGTAACCAGAGTCGTTATGATTGCCGCAAGTCCAATGAGGATGGAGCCAGTAGTATAGTGACCATCTGTATGATCATCCGTGCGACGAATATCACGGTCTTCGTACTCCCTAGGCTTTCGATAAGTAATAAAGATCGCTACCAGAAGTCCGACGACCATCCCTAACACCGGCAAAAGCATCGCCTGAGGAATCATGGACATCTCCACCGACATGCCACTATCTCTCATGTTTTCAAAAACAATTTCGTGGAAGATTAGACCGTAACCTGCAGGAATTAAAATGTATGGCGCTTTTAATCCGAATGTTAACGCTGTTGCCGCAGCTCGACGATCAAGAGCCAATTCGTTAAATACCTTTAAAAGCGGTGGAATTAATAATGGAATAAAGGCAATATGCACCATGACCACATTTTGTGACATACAAGAAATGATGACGATAATAAATAAGAGCAATACTTTGGAATATGTTTTTCTTCTAGTTTCTCCTTCTTTTCCAACGATCCGAACCGCCCACTTAATCAATAAGTTTGGCAACCCAGTGTAATTAATCGCAACAGCAAATGCACCGAGCATCGCATAACTTAAAGCTACAGTTGCGTTTGTTCCAAGGCCTGACGTGAAAATATCGACCGTCTCCATAACAGAAAAGCCAGCTACAAGACCACCGACCATCGCTCCACCAATCAAAGCGACCACCACGTGGATACGCATTAAACTAAGTATGATCATAACTAAAACTGCTATTACAACCGCGTTCATCTTCCCAGTCTCCTTTAATGCTTTATTTCTTTATCTCACTAAATCAATAACGTATGAAAACATCACTTACTTTAACACCACTATTTCTTCATGTCAACTATCGTTTTAATGTAGTATGCATACGAAAGCCCGGAGCATGCATCATGCCCCGGGCTCTCTCTACCTATAGAGAGGAGTAAAAAGTTAGTTTCCTTCTGCTTCCTCAATTTCTTCAATTAGCTTATCAAGAATAGCTGCCCCATCTTCCCCTACATCCTCACGGAAATAATCTTGCATTGGAATGGCTAGCTCTCTAAACGCATCGCGTTCATCTTCTGACAAGGTATAGATTTCAGTTGGATTTTCATCATTCTCTTCAATCGCGGTTAGTAATTCTTCGTTCATTTCAAGTTGCATTTCTTGTGCAACCGGACGCATTTCTTCAACCGTTTCGTCTACCGCCGCACGAAGGTCGTCAGGAAGATCATTGTAGAAGTCGGCATTCACTGTTGTCATTGCTACGTAAATGTTGTGATCAGAGATCGTCATGTGATCCTGCACTTCATGGAAATTAGCATCTTCAATAAAGAAAATTGGATTTTCTTGGCCATCCACGTTACCTAACTGCAAACTGGAGTAAAGCTCTGCCCAGCTTAAAGGAGTTGGATCAGCGCCATAAGCTTCATAAGAACGTAAAATTAAAGAGGATTCTTGAGTACGCATTCTAAACCCTTCAAAGTCTGATGGCTCACGAAGCTCACGGTTTCCAGTCCACTGCATTCCACCTTCAGACCAAAAAGCCAACGGTTTTACGTTTCGGTCTTCATATTTTGCTGCTAAATCTTCGTTTAGCGCCTCACTGTTGTTTAACACGTCATAATTCACGTCTTCATCATCTGAGAAAAGGAACTGTAATGCGAAGAGTTGACCTTCTCGAACCGTCGTTCCTGTAAAGCCAGGAGAGACAATGGCAAATTCAACGCCACCATTTTGAATCATTTCAAATTGGTCTACTTCACTTCCTAAACCACCGAATTCATAAACGGAAGTCGTTATACGGCCGTCGGTTTTTTCTTCCAGCATCTCGGAGAATTCGCGAGCATATTCGTATTGCAATTGACCTTCATATTCCTCTGTGGCAAAACGAAGTTCGTAAGTCTCTTCCCCGTCCCCCGCACTCTCTCCATTATCTGTACCTGCATCTTCATCCGAGCCACAAGCGACCATGGCCAATCCAAGAGACAAGACGCCTCCGGTAAGTAAGCTTTTTTTCATCCACATGTTAAAACCCCCATTATTTTTTAAAAACTAACTATATGAAATTCACCTTTTACATAAAGCGCAGTAAAAAGAGTGAAATTTCTTCAAATAAAATGACCAAAATACCGATTAGAATTAAAATAACGATATACGGCGGAGTACCCTTTATCACATCCAGGTAAGACTTATTAAAGACAGCACTAGCCGTAAAAATATCAACTCCAAAGGGAGGCGTAGCTGAACCTAGAGCTGCTTGATATGTAATGACGACACCTAAGTGAACTGGATCGATCCCCGCTTCAAGAGCAGGCCTCCAAAAAATCGGCGTTAATATTAAAATCACAACGATAGGATCTACAAACATACACCCTACAAAGAAGAAAAGGGCAATAATAAGCAGAACGTAAAGAGCCGTAGGGTCTGTACCAAGTACAGCTTCTGTGAGCATTCGCGGAATTTGAGCATATGAGATCACCCAAGAAAATGCTTGCCCACCTGCCACCAAAACAAAAACTGCCGATGTAACCAAACCAGTTGACAGTGCCACGCGTGGAATGTCCGTTATTTTAATGGATCGATAAATCACGACCTCCAGTAACAAAGCATATAACACGGATATCCCAGCAGCTTCTGTTGGTGTAAAATACCCTGAATAAATACCTCCAACGATAATGATAGGAAACCCTAGTGGCAAAAGAGCTTTTCTTGTGAGTAAGGCTCTCATTTTCCACGGGACCCTCACTCCAAGGGGAATATTAAACACTCGTGCATGTATGTAAGCATAGATGGCAAAACATATAAAAATCAGTAACCCAGGGCCAATACCCGCAATAAACAATTCACTAGGAGACGTCCCCGTCACAAGGGCATAAATGATCATTCCGATACTTGGCGGAATCAACAGCGCTACATCACTAGCATTTATAATTAATGCGATGGCGCTTGAGTCTTTGTATCCTACCTTCAATAAACGTTCACGCATAGGTTTACCAATGGCAACAACCGTTGCTTGCGTTGAGCCGGAAATCGAGCCGAACAACGTACAAGCGGCAGCCGTCGTAATTGCATATCCCCCGCGCAGATGACCTACAAAAGAACCTATAAAATCCAAGAGTCTTCTTGACGTTTTCCCTGTTGACATAATATCAGCAGCAAATATAAACAATGGTACAGCGAGCAATACATAGGCTGATACTCCTTCTACAAGTTGCCCTGCCATCATCATCGGGTCCAAGTTATCAAAGTAAATCATCATGACCGCAAGCGGAGCAACAATGAGAGGAATCATCATCGGAAAGCCTAGAATAAGTAAAACCACCATAATGGCGAGCAAAGTCCAAACCATGTCCGTTTCCTTTCTCTATTCACATTTTATTGTTCGTCGTAATCTTTTTTGTCCTGCGCTAAGTAAACCTCTTCATTTACAATATTGACCCACATGTTTCTTAGAAACTGTATCCCTCCCAAGAAAAGCCCCAAGGGTACAAACATAACCATGATCCAAATGGGAATTTGCAAAGCCGCTGTTGTACGACCAGAATTGTATGTAGACAGCATATATTGATATGCAAAGTAAGCAACCACGAAGAGAACCAAAGCTGACACAAGAGGATTAAAAATAGAAAGTGCCTTTTTCACACGCTTTGGAGATAGGTCAAAAAAGGCGGACATCGTAATATGCCTTCCTTTTCGAGCTGCATAACTAATTCCCATAAAGGTAGCCATAATCACTGCCATCCTACTGATTTCTTGGGAAAACGCCCAACTTGATCCCGTCAATTCACGGCTAATCACATTCCCCACCGTCATAACGGAAATGACAATAATAGACCAGCTTAAAATAAACCTTTCTATCTTATATAAAATGGCATCTGCTTTTTTAAATATGGACACCGCTTCCCCCCCTTTCATTAATTATTTTAGTATTCCAATCGATTTACTAGGATTTTAGTAAAACTCGTTTATGACTCTTTCTATTATGTATAAACGACTAAAGACAGTTCCAATGATACCGAAGTAGGACTTTTCACACAAAGACGAGTTTGTTGTAATTTATAGCATTTTCACGAAGAATCACTCACCTACGCCACTCACTTACACACAATGTACATATACAAGCTACACCGCCAATTTCTTCCTGCATACGTAAGGACGATACTCGATTCCCTTTTTCATAAGCGTTTAAACGCAAATGTGAACTAGCTCAATAAAAAAATCGATTTACGAGCAAAAAATATTGCTCGCAAATCGAATTCAATTATATCTACTATCGCTTATCCATACCAAGGACTGTCTCTGCAATCGTCCTTACCATAACTCCTGTACCACCCTTTTGACCAGTGGCATTGACCCCTTCCTGCCAAGCGGTGCCCGCAATGTCCAAGTGGACCCAAGGCGTGTCTTCTGCAAACTCCCCTATAAACAGCCCAGCCGTAATGGCTCCCGCTTTCCTACCTGGTGAATTATTTAAATCTGCGACATCTGATTTTTTAACCATCTGCACGTATTCCTCATCGTTTGGAAGTAACCATACTCGCTCACCTGACACTTCACTCGCATCATGCACTAATCCCATGAGTTCCACGTTATTAGTAACAGCCCCTGTCATGACTCCACCCAAAGCGACCACCACTGATCCTGTAAGCGTGGCAACGTCAATAATGGCCTTCGCTCCTTCTTTTCTTGCGTACGCGACTGCGTCAGCTAAAATAAGTCTTCCTTCAGCATCCGTGTTTAACACTTCAATGGTTTTCCCACCTAAGGAGTGAATCACGTCTCCAGGCTTTAACGCATTACCATTAATCATGTTTTCAGTGGAGGGGATCACCGCCATCACATTTACCTTGGGCTTCTCTTCTAAAATGATCCTCATGGCCCCTAGTACAGAAGCTGCTCCTCCCATGTCCATCTTCATCGTTTTTAACCCTTCTCCCGTTTTTAAGGAGTATCCACCAGAATCATACGTTAACCCTTTTCCTACAATGGCTCCATCCCATTCATCCGAACCCACGTTACCTTTATATTCCATTGTGATGAATTTAGGTGGTTCATCAGACCCTTTGGCTACAGCCAACAATGCTCCCATTCCCATTTCTTCCATCTCATTCTTCTCGAATACTTTTACATGAATCCCGAATTCTTCCCCTAGCCGCATTGCCTCCTCAGCCAGAACAGTGGGTGTCATATAGTTTGCCGGTGTATTAACGAGTCGTCTCGCTTCATTCGTCGAAAACCCCTGTACAACACCCCGGTTACACGCCACTTCTATTGCAGAAGTTCGAGAGCCAGAGCCACTATAGAATTTGATTTGCGGTAATGACCGTTTTCTTTGATCTGTCTTAAACGTCTCAACAACATAAGACCCTAGAGTAAGCCCGGTAGTGAATGATTGTAGAAGATCTTCATCATCCCCGAAAGAGTCTAGATGAATGACACTTTGATTTATTTTTTCTTTTGCAATAAAACGATATAGCATTCCGCCCACCGTTTCCGCCTTTTTCCTATCCCACAACTCCCTTTTCCCAAGCCCGACAACAATTACATCTTCTCGCTCTGTTGCGACGATATGTAAACACTTTTCCTTTGCCCAACTTGTATGTTTGTCCAATGTCTTTTGCAATCCACATGTTAACGTTCGACTCAGTTCAGAGAATCGTCTTTGTTCATCTTCAAAAATACCGATCGCAAAAACGCCATGCTCTTCTTTTTGTAATTCGTCAATCCATATTAATTCCTTCAATATCATCCACTCCTCGATTTTGTGTTTATATTCATTTCTTTACGGGAATGGAAATTCCTCTACATTTCTTTATGGGAAGGCTACCGTAAGAAAAGTGGTTTTGTAATTCATTCATCAACTTTAATAAACTTATCTACAACTCGCTTTCCATGAGTTATGATATAATTATGGTTAAAAATAATAACTACAAAGCTTTTTATTTCAAGCGAAAAAAGGTTAAAATACAAACAAATTTGAACGAAGAAAGGAATAATCCAATTGACAGAATTACTCACAAACTTTCCTCTCTGGGCTGCTTTAAGTGCGATCCTTTTAGCGCAGTTTATAAAAGTACCGCTACAATATCTGGCTTCGAGAAGATTTGATTGGACGTTGCTGACGAGTACAGGTGGGATGCCAAGTTCCCATTCAGGTGCCGTAACAGCGTTAGCTACAGCCATCGCTCTTGAAGAAGGTCTTGGCTCTCCTTTCTTCGCAATTGCAGCTATCTTTGGAATTATCGTCATGTTTGATGCCACTGGCGTTCGTTGGCACGCTGGAGAACAAGCGACTGTCGTCAACCAATTGGTAACGGACTTCAATAAGCTTATGGAAGAAATGAAAGCCTGGCCTACAAAAGAAGAGAAAGATAAGCAAAAAGAGTTAAAAGAGCTTCTTGGTCACCAGCCTATTGAGGTGTTTTTTGGAGGGGTATTAGGAATTATTTTGACATTCATTCTACATGCCGTCGTTTTTTAAACAAAAATACAAAAACGGTCCTGAAGGTCGTAACCTTTCAGGACCGTTTTTATTAATTTGCTTCACGAAACACTTGAACTGCCTCATCTTCATTAAGATTGATGAGATCTTGCTCGCTTAAATGTCCATCTCCGGTTTCAACTACATAGACATCCACCGTTTGTTTACCCCACTCAGCATACACGTCTTCAACCGTTTCGTAATAAAGATCAATTTTATTTCCTTTAATAGCCGATCCTGTGTCCGCAACTACACCAAATCCATAGCCAGGAATAAAGAGGATGGTACCGATCGGAAAAACCGATGGATCAGCTGCGATCGTCGAATAAAGGTCTCTTTTCACTTTCACACCACTATACGTAATCCCATATTGGGGATGTTCTTGTGTTTTCCCCGTGGACTCGATTCCAGCAGTGTAGCCTGTAGCCACTACCGAATGAGACGGGTATTCGGTCCAATCCCTCGAATTTTCAAGAGTCACGGTTGGCGCTCCACCAATCGTTTCATAGAGGTTTACTGTTTTCGCAGCCTCAACGGAAGAAAGCTCTTTCATCGTGGTGAAATCGGCATGTCTCTCTTGAAAATCCATCACTTCTTCTACTTGTATCCCTTGCCTATGTTCAAAAAAACGAAAAATGTCTTGTGGCTGTAAATTCGATACGTTTATAAATGTGGCAATAAGCGCACCAATAAGTAAGGTTGTAATAAACAGACCCTTTCCTGCTTTTTTAATAGCAGTAAGCATCTTTTTCACTCCTCTCACCTATAAGGATGTCCAGATAAGAGGATGAATATGCGACATCAAGAAGGAAGTTCATTGAAGGACATGAACGAAATGGAGATAAAAATGTTTGGTTGAGTAGTATGGTGAAGCGGAGTATGAAGAACTTTTTACGGTTTATGAAGAGTTTTGGAGCATTTAAGATGATTTTGGGGAATGAAGAGGTTACACCAATTTATGAAGAACTTTTTAGGGTTTAAAGAGAATTTGACACAAACCGATAACACTCCTCCACCCCACTCATAAAAAAACGCTCAAATAGCAACGAAAAGAACCTGCTACTGATGAGCAGGTTCTTTTTTATTCGCTGTTTTAAATGTTCGTCAATAAAACAGCCTTTTCTATTTATGGATACATAACCGGCGCATTAGGCCCAAGAGGCATACCAGTCAAGATCCAAACCACAAACATTATCATCCACATAATGGTGAAAGCAATGGAGTATGGAAGCATCGTCGCGATTAACGTTCCAATTCCGACCTTCTTATCATACTTTTGAGCAAAGGCGATCACTATTGCAAAATACGGCATGAGTGGTGAAATAACATTGGTTGTTGAGTCAGCAATTCGGTAAGCAAGCTGAGTCGCTTCCGGAGAGATTCCCATCATCATCATTAACGGTACGAAAACAGGAGCCATTAAAGCCCACTTGGCTGACGCACTTCCAATAAACAAGTTAATGAATCCAGCTACGATGATAAAGGCAATCAATAACAGAATACCTGCGTCTTCAAGACCAAGGCCTTGCAGTAGTTCGGCACCTTTAACACTCATAACGAGACCAAGGTTCGTTTCAGCAAAGTATGCAACGAATTGTCCAGCCACAAACGCAAGAACAACGTACATCCCCATTGCCGCCATCGTGTCAGACATTTGATCGGCAACATCTTTGTCCGATTTAATTTCTTTTGTTACACGTCCATAAACATAACCTGGGATAAAGAACATAATCAGGATTATAGGAACGAGAGATTCAAGGAATGGTGCCAAAGATACAATCAAGTCGTTATTAGGGTCACGTAATGGTGCCCACTCCGGAACAACAAGAAGCGCAATTGCGCCTAATGTTAAAACAAAGGCAACTCCAGCGGCCATTAGTCCTTTTCTTTCAGTAGCAGTTAGCTTGTCCGGCTCATCACCGATGCCACCATCATACTTACCTAAACGTGGCTCAACCACTTTTTCAGTTACAAGCGTACCGACAAGTGTAAGTACGATCACACTAGCAATCATGAAGTAGTAGTTCATGGCGATGTTCATGCCTTCTGCGTAAGCAGGATCTACGATTTCAGCTGCTGCAATCGTTAAATTCCCAAGTAAAGGATCCAAGGAAGTCGGCAACAAGTTGGCACTGAAACCTGCCGATACCCCAGCGAAAGCAGCCGCAAGTCCAGCTAGCGGATGCCGCCCAAGTCCTGCAAACAAAACAGCTCCAAGTGGTGTCAGTACAACATAACCAGCGTCAGCTGCCATGCTGGACATGATTCCCCCAAATACAAGTGCAGCTGTAATGAGTTGTTTAGGTACACTCATAACAAGACCGCGAAGGGCTGCGGAAATTAACCCGGAACGTTCAGCAATACCAATACCGAGCATTGTAACTAAAACCGTTCCAAGTGGCGCGAAGCCAACAAAGTTGTCAACGGCACTTTCAAAGATATATCGAACCCCTTCTGCATTCATTAAGCTATTGACTTCAATGATGCCTTCTTCAGGATCCGGATGTTGAACGGATGTACCAAGAGCAGAGAAAATCCCTGATGCAATGATAACCATGAGAGCAAATAAAGCGAAGAGTGTGACCGGGTGCGGTAACTTGTTACCCGTACGCTCTATACCATCTAAAGACCTCATGAGAAGACCGTTCTTGTTGTTCTTCCCCATTTTGAATCTCCCTTTCAATATGTTAGTTAAAATTCCAAAAATAATAGACAAATTCGATTATACGAAATTTAAGCTGAATAATGAATCGATTTTAAAATATCCAAACTATAGTAAATGTTCAAAATTTACAATGAATAGTTCGGTCTATCGATTCACCGGGGGCAACCCGTCCCCAACATTCAACATACCCATCTATAAAATGAAACAAACCTCCCTTATCATTAAGGAAGGTTTGTCCGTTAAAACATTCGATATCCTCGATTTCGTAACATCTTAATGGCGATTCCCGCAAGGATCGCCCCAGCCATCCCTGAAGAAAGAATGACCACATCAACCAAATGTAAATTGGTTATGGTTTGACCTAGCTCAGAAAATGCCATTCCTGGAGAAGTAAAGTAACTAAAGAAACCAACATCGTCGATAATAAAAATAATGACTAGTGGATAGAGTACAGCCATCACCCAAGTAGAGCGTAGTAGCATATTTAATATAAAACCGATTCCGAAAAACAGAACCACGAATAATAAGATCGATATGAGCAATTGCGCAATGTTCAAACCTCTCACCCCCATACAATTCCGCTTACCAGCAGTATAACCAAACTTTAGTTTACTTGTAGAAAGCGGATAGAGTCAAATGAATTTTCTTTGAACAAGGAGGAATGGTTTGGTAAGGCACTTATCGTCAATTCATTTGCTTTTACAACTGCACCATTTAATACAGATGCAAATAAAAACCCCATCTACAAGTGTAGATAGGGCCAAAATGTTCAAGTCACTTACGTTTTCTCTTCCAGCAGGGAGTGTCTTAATGCTTTTGATAATGCTTTCCACTACCGTGGCAATGGTCACATGTTTCCGAGCCACCGAGCAATAATTGAAAATAGCCTTTACCAACACAATACGCACACTCACCTGGCTTTAATCGACGCTTTGGATATGCCATGGTTTTCTCCCCCTTTGTTCTTAACTCAAATATATCTGAGTTTTCTGATAATATAACAAGTTTCTTTAGTTATGCAAAGCGTCAAAAACAACCGTTTTAGACCATGTAAGCGTAATCATGCTTGTTTTTCTTCTATTTACTCTATTAATCAAAGCACAAAAAAATGTTCAGGAGAAATACTCCTGAACATTTCAAATGAAGAGGGAAGCAATGAAACTCGCGTGTATGTGAATACCAAGTCACTGCAATTCCCCTCTTCAACTATATTGATCAAACTGTAACGAACATTAATTAAATAAGGTTTAGTTTTCCTTTTTTAAGAACAAGCGGTACTCCACCGAGAAGGAACAAGTAACGGTTGTCGATCATTTTCTTAACAGCAGAAGCTGAAGAACCGTATACTTTACGGGATCCGACAAGACCGATTGCTTCTTTTCCTCCAAGAGAGGCTACCGTACCTTTGATGTCTGGTTTAAACTCTTCCATTTCACCTTTACCTGTGATCAAATGCTTCAAGTTGTTTGAACACGTATATGCTTGCTGAATCGCAATTTGTGCTGTTGGTGGGTATGGACGGTTAATTTCTTCATTAATAATAAGGGCACAGTCACCGATGATAAACACGTCATCGTGATGTGGAGCGCGTAAGTCTTTTTCAACCTTCACACGGCCACGCATCGCTTCGAATCCACTATTCTCTACGATCGCACTTCCACGTACACCTGTTGTCCAAACAACAGTGTGGGATTTTATTTCTTCACCATCATCAAGAAGTACACCATTCTCTGTTACTTCTTTAATCGGCGTGTTGATTTTGAATTCCACTCCTCGGCTTTCAAGAAGGTTCATGGCATATTCCACTAACTCTTCATCAAAACCAGGGAGAGCTGTCGGAGCAGCTTCAACGGAAATAATGCGTACTTTTTCACGATCAATGTCATATTCCTCACATAGTTCCGGTACACGCTCTGAAAGTTCACCGACAAATTCGATACCAGTAAATCCTGCTCCAGCTACTACAAACGTAAGGTACTCATCATGTTTTTCGTCTTCATTGTTGTAGCTAGCAAATTTATATTCAATATGCTCACGAATCAAACGAACGGAGTTTACACTACGGATTGCGAAAGCATGCTCATGAACACCAGGAATTCCGAACGTTTCAGGCTCAGATCCAAGCCCGATAACGAGGTAATCGTATTCCAGTTCACCGTTCTCAAGAACAACTTTCTTCTCTTCACGTTTCACTTCTTTAACAGCGCCTTTAACAAAGTTCACTTTGTTTGTGTCGATGACACTGTCAATACGCATACGCGTTTTATCGTGGTGCAACGTCCCTGCGGCCGGTTCATGTAACCACGTTGTTTGATAGTGGTAGTTGTGCTTGTTTACTAACGTAATTTCCGCTTCTTGATGCATCCCGGCTTTAGTTAGACGTGAAGCTGTCATAATTCCAGCGTAACCCGCACCTAAAATGACAATTCTTGGTTTTCTCTCCACAGTTCTCACTCCAATTTCTTAATTACTCTCCATTTTCCCCGGTTCATCAATAAAAAAGCATGTGAATTTTATCCAACTGGTGGATGTGTAAAACGGAGAGTTTTAAAGTTTGTGATGTTTTTCACGTAATAAAGTACAAAAAAATAATTCCCAAGAAGTTTAACTTTGGTTTTTTACCTTCGTTAAACTCCAACTACAATCATATTCATTTCCTGTTTATATTTCAACCATTTTGTGAACTTTTTCCGAACAATTTCACCTAATATTAACGATTCAATGGAATATAGTATTTATATTCCCGCTAATTCTTATTTTTTAACCAGAAAAATGAGTTTTTATTAAATTATCAAATGATTCCGAACACGATTCATCGACATCGCTTTTCATCTATGTTTGTTACGTTTATACTTAAGAAAGTAGCCATGCAAATTTTCTTTGGAGGTGTAAGTTTTGTCAAATAGTGAAAGAGATATTTATGATATTACGATTATTGGTGGAGGACCTGTTGGCATATTCACCGCTTTTTATGGCGGGATGCGTCAAGCTAAGGTGAAAATCATTGAAGCTATGCCTCAATTAGGGGGACAATTATCAGCCCTTTATCCGGAGAAGTTCATTTACGATATTGCCGGATTTCCTAAGGTGCGTGCGCAAGAACTTGTGGACAGCCTCGTGGAGCAAGCGAGCCAATTCGAACAAACCATTGCCTTGGAGCAGGCTGTTGAAAAAGTTGAAAAAGGCGAAGATGATATCTTCACACTTACAACCGATAAAGAAGTTCATTATTCAAAAACGATCGTCATCACAGCTGGCGTAGGTGCTTTTAAACCTCGCAAGCTTGAGATCGAAGGCGCTGAGCAATATGAAGGGAAAAATCTTCATTATTTTGTAAGCGACATGAATAAGTTTGCCGGAGATCGAGTTCTACTTGCAGGAGGCGGCGACTCCGCAGTCGATTGGACACTAATGCTCGAAGACATCGCAGAAGATGTGACCATCGTTCACCGTCGAAATAAATTCAGAGCCCATGAGCATAGCGTAAATCAACTCTTGGATTCGGATAAAATTAACGTCCGTACGCCATATAGCGTTGAAAAGCTTCATGGGGACGGGGAAAAAATTACAGCGGTCGATATTAAAACAAAAGACAGTGATGAAGTCGAAACCATTGAAGTAGACTCTGTCATTGTTAATTATGGCTTCGTTTCCGCCCTTGGTCCGATTAAAGAATGGGGACTCGATATCGAGAAAAACTCCATTGTCGTAAACTCAAAAATGGAAACAAACATTAAAGGGATCTATGCCGCAGGTGACGTGGCCACTTATGACGGTAAAGTAAAATTAATTGCGTGCGGTTTTGGTGAAGCACCAATTGCCGTAAACAATGCAAAGGCAGCCATTGATCCAAAAGCAAGAGTGTTCCCTGGTCATAGCTCAAGCATGTTTCCTCAATAAATAATGGCACGCACCCTTGAGTTGTGCATCATTTCACAAATAAAGCCAGATCCTTACTTATACGATATGCCGGTTTCCTATAAAGGGAACCGGCATTTATCCTGTCTCAGCAATAAAAAACCAACTCCAATGGAGTTGGTTTGCTATTTAACAGTCTTCAGGTTTACCAGCATTTGTTGCTGTTCTAAATGATGCGCCGCATCCGCAGTTCGCGATTGCGTTCGGGTTATCTAATGTAAATCCGCCGCCCATCATGTTTTGTTTATAATCAATCTTGACACCATCCATTACTGGAATGCTTTCTTTATCCATAACAATCTTAATTCCGTGAAGCTCGAAGGTTTCATCGGCTGCGTTTACTTCCGTTTCAAATCCCATTCCATAGGACAAACCGCTGCATCCGCCGCCTTTAACCCCGACACGAAGCATGCTGTTCTCGTTATCTTCAGCTTTCATCATCTCTTTAATTTGGGTCGCTGCTGCTTCAGTAATATTCAGCATTATTGCCCCTCCTTTCATATCCTTCTATTATATCGTGTTCTTGTTTTACCGTAAAGAATCCCTACACCTTACCTAATTCTTCTCTGTATCGCATAAGTAAATTATGATAGCGATCGATCTCTTTACTATATTCCAAAACGGTGGGATGGTCACGGCCATAGTCATCGGCTGCTTTCACCATTTCTTTACGAAGTAACTCAATCTCCTGCATAAGTGATGTCAGTCTATCTTCCGATTGCTCGTTTTTCCTCATTCCCATCCCCTCCCTTACAAATAAAAGCGACTTCTCTTCTATTTTACACCACTTAGGTAAAAACGGAACAGGCTAGTGCTCAATTTATCCAGGTGTTTTGTATTCTTAAAGTGAGTATATCATTGCGCCAGTGTATTAGGCTCCGCTTCATGCAATCGGCTCCCTTTCCGCGGCGGTGCCGGCGAGCCTCCTCGGGCAAAGCCCGAAGGCACTGAAAAAGTTTGATCTTTAACTTTTTCAATGCCTTCTAAGCAATGAGCGTAACGGTTGCCTGTTTTGAAAGCCTGATACGAGTGGGTTTCTCGTATCAGGCGCGCAACCGAGTGGAGCCATTGCCATTCAAATAAAGGCAGTGAAAAAAAGTCGGGCTGTACTTTTTCAGTGGCTTTCTAAGCCCTTGCGAGGTCTCTCCTGGCTCCCACTGCCGCAGGAGTGTCGCCGCTAACATTCAGCTACGCAATACAATAGGACAAGGCATTTCACATAAAATAGAAAGGTTTTTGACAAAGGGCATACTCATCATTTTTGAAAATGGTAATTCCTAATGTGAAGCTCCGTTTCATGCCACCCGCTCCCTTTCCCCTTTACATAACAAAAAAGCTCTGGCACTTTTGCTTCACTTTTTTTTGAAATGCTGTTTTCGGAAGAATTGTTGCTTTTCTACAAGAAAAGTTGAAGCAGAAGGGCGCAAGACTCCTGTGGCAGTGGGGGCAATGCAAGACCCCACAGGGCGTAGCCCGAGGAGGCTTGCTAGCACCGCCACGGAAAGCGAAGGGTCCGTATGCTTCAACCAGCATTCTAGCGATGAAGAATTACATTAAAAAAGCAACAATCTTTACGAAAACAGCCTTCAGAAAAAACACTCTCTCCACTATCAGAGTTTTAAGAAGTGGAGCTCTGTATTGATCCCGCCTTCCATCAATTCACAAACAGGCTTCAGTCATTACTGTTTTACACAGTTATCACCTTGATGATAAGATAGACTGAGAGTTTTTACAATTCATTGTCTGGATTTTTGCAAACCAGTCGTGGGACACATAATAGATGGTCATATATCAGAATGGGGGAAATTCCATGTCAATTTTGTTGATGGATCAAGAACTAAAAAAGATTCAAGACAAAGTAGTAAATGGTGAAAGACTTACGATTGAAGACGGCCTAAAACTGTATGAAACGGATGACTTTTTAGGAGTAGCTCAGTTAGCGAATATGGTAAACGAAAAGAAAAACGGCAAGAACGTTT
The DNA here is from genome assembly GCF_000429705.1 of Alteribacter aurantiacus DSM 18675. Classification (GTDB taxonomy): domain Bacteria; phylum Bacillota; class Bacilli; order Bacillales; family Salisediminibacteriaceae; genus Alteribacter; species Alteribacter aurantiacus. The sequence goes on along the minus strand of NZ_AUCJ01000010.1, from coordinate 217,668 downwards.
ACTTTATCGAAAACATGTACATTAACCCTACAAACGTCTGTGAAGCAAGCTGTGCGTTTTGTGGTTTTAAACGTAAGCCCGGTGAAGAAGGCGCTTATACGATGCATGAAGAAGAACTACTAAAGTACGTAGAAGAACGCTGGAATGATAACATTCGAGAGTTCCACATTGTAGGTGGACACAACCACCAAGTTCCTTTCGATTATTACCTTAATACGATTCGCACCCTTAAGAAGCATTACCCACAATGTACGGTCAAAGCTTATACAGGTGCTGAGATTGAGTTCTTCTCTCGTATTTCCGGATTAAGCATGAAAGAAGTGCTTCAAGAGCTTGTCAAAGCAGGTCTTGACACTCTTCCAGGCGGTGGAGCTGAGATCCTAACCGAGCGTTATCGTGCGAAAATGAGCCCTGAGAAAGCCTCTACAGACCAATGGCTTGAAGCTCATGAACTTGCTCACGAGCTCGGACTTAAAACACACGCAACCATGCTTTACGGTTCAATTGAAACGAAAGAAGAGCGCTTGATTCACATGGATCGCCTTCGTCAGCTTCAAGATAAGACGAACGGGTTTATGGTATTTATCCCACTCGCTATGCAACCAAGAAGTGTGAATGCCAACCTAACTCGTCGTACATCTGCCTACGATGACCTTCGCACCATTGCGATCAGCCGATTGATGCTCGATAACTTCGATCACATCAAAGCATACTGGATCAACATTGGACCTCAGCTTACGCAAATGGCCCTTTCATTCGGTTCTTCTGACATTCACGGAACACTGATTGAAGAGCGTATTTCTCACGCTGCCGGCGCATTAACGTCACAAGGTCTTACACGTAAGGAATTGATTCACCTCATTAAAGGGGCGGATAAGAAGCCTGTTGAGCGTGACACGTTCTATAACGTGATTAAAGAATATTAATCCCATTACTAAACCCTGATGCCACTTAGCATCAGGGTTTAGTTGTTGACTTATTTTCTTATTTCCCTCGGAACATACACACCATCACAGATCACTTCGGCAGGACCTGTCATCCAGACTTCTCCTCGATCGTCCCATCGTATGATCAAGTCTCCACCAGCAAGGTGAACGGTAATCTCTTCATTTCGACGACTATGTTCATTAAGTATAGCTGCCACAGCTGCAGCACAGGCTCCCGTTCCGCACGCTTGAGTGATCCCAGACCCTCTTTCCCACACTCTAAAGTGTAGCTCTGTTGCAGACACCACTTCTACAAATTCAACGTTCACCCAGTCCGGAAAGCGCGGGTCTTTTTCAATGACTGGCCCGAGCGTCGTAAGAGGGGCTTCATCGATGTCATTTACAAAGAATACTGCATGAGGATTTCCCATCGATATAGCCGTAACGGTTAGACTTTCATCATCTACATCAAAAGGTTCGCCTACAACTTGATCAGTCGGTTCACCTGTCATTGGAATTTGTTCACGAGATAAGATCGGCTGCCCCATGTTAACCGTCACTTCTTTTACCTCTCCATCTTCCGTGTGAACATCGGCTGTAACTAAGCCACTTTTTGTTTCAATGGACATGGACGCTTTCTTCACCAGATCTCTTTCATAAGCATACCTAGCCACGCAACGCAGACCGTTCCCGCAATTTTTCGCCTCAGATCCGTCATTGTTAAAAATTCTCATTCTCACATCCGCTGTGTCTGAGGGTCCGATTAAAATCATTCCGTCCGAGCCAATTCCTCTATATTGATCGGCAAGTTCTACCGCTAGTGAGGAGAGCTGCTCCTCTTTTAAAGAAACATCAAATTCGTTTATATAAATGTAATTATTGCCTAAACCATGCATTTTCGTAAACGGCAACTTCACTCGTATCACTCCTGTATTATCTTAGTAGGGTAAGGGGTCTCACCTTAGTGGCTCGGAAGTCCAAAAATAATCGTCGTCAGCTTCTAAAATGACGAGCGTTTTCAAACAACAAGGCAAGTTCAAACGCTGTTTCACCTGTTCTTTCGCTCGTTGCAATTCTCTTTGCTTCATCGTAGTAAGTACATTCTCTTCTCTACAGAACGGGCATTCGGACAAGTAAATGTCGCCCATTTGCTTTTCATAAGGCCATGTATGGCTAAATGGAATTACTTTCATATTACGTTTCACTCCCTTGCGTTGATTTTAGCACGGACGGCATGGGAAAACAGCCTAAAAAAAAGTGCCTCATATAGGCACCAATCGCCTTATGAGACACCTTCTCTCCACTAAAACATTGGGTTTTCTTCCAAATGTTTATATACGTTATCGTAAAGCTCGTCGTTTGTGTCACCCGTTACAACATCGCCGTTTACCAAGGCGAAGCGTTTTCTGGAGCACTGTCCGCAAAAGCTTAAACATCCATATTCAATCACATCGAGGTTCGGATCTCTTTCAAGTCGTTCACGAACTTCTTGCGTTCCACTTGCCAAGTTACTGACGCAAAACTCGATAATTGGTTTCATACCTGCATCACCTCTTCGATGGTCACCCATAATCCTATCGTCTCACTTTTAGCCTGTCAACATGCACGCTCACCTTTGGGTAAAATATTCTTAAAAATATTGTTATTTCGACAAAAAGTTGATAAACTTTAAACGTAGTAAAACGTTTACATATATTTCAACGTGTTTATAATCGAGGACGACTGTCCTTGTCTATAGAGAGATATTCACATCCATGAGGAGGCTGATCGTGTGAGAGAATTACTTATTTTAGGCGGCGGATATGGCGGTTTGCGAGTCATTCAACGACTGCTTGCACAGAAAGACTTAAAGGATGTTAACATTACTTTGGTGGAAAAAGAAGCCTACCACAGTTTAAAGACCGAGTTTTACGCCCTAGCTGCTGGTACAGTTGCCGATAAGCATTTGCGCGTTGCTTTCCCGAATGATGTTCGTCTTGAACTGAAATATGAAACCGTTACCGACATTCACCTTGATGAAAATAAGGTGGCACTGGCAAGCGGTGAAGAGCTCTCATACGATGACCTCGTTATTGGACTTGGCTGTGAAGATAAATATCACGGCGTTCCTGGAGCAGATAAATATACGTTGAGTATTCAAACGATGAAGAGGTCTCGCAAAACCAACCAAGTTATCCAAGGGCTAAACAACGGCGCCACCGTCGTCATTGTTGGTGGTGGTTTGAGTGGTGTAGAGCTGGCCAGTGAATTAAGAGAAAGTCGTCCGGACCTTAAAGTTAAGCTTTACGACCGAGGGGAAAACATTCTATCCATGTTCCCAGCCAAGCTCTATAATTACGTCACAGACTGGCTCATTAAAAACGAGGTTGAAATCATTAATAAAGCCAACATTACAAAGGTAGAAGAAAACCTCCTTTACAATCATGACGAGCCTGTTCCTGCAGACGCGATCATTTGGACTGCCGGTATTCAAGCGAACAAGCTAGTAAGAGAGCTTGATGTGGACAAAGATAACCAAGGCCGCGTAAACGTCACCGAGCACCACTTGATTCCAGGTTATGAAAATGCTTTCGTTGTTGGGGACTCTGCACGCTTGAGCCAAGCACCTTCAGCACAATTGGCCGAAGCACAAGCCGAACAAATCGCCATGCTTCTTCAAAAGAAATGGAATGGCGAAGAGTGGCCAAAAGAATTGCCAAAAATTAAACTTAAAGGTGTTCTCGGTTCATTAGGGAAAAAACACGGGTTTGGCTTAATGGGAGAAAAACCACTAACAGGACGCGTTCCCCGCGTACTGAAGTCAGGCGTTTTGTGGATGTACAAATATCACTCAGGATCATAAGGTCAACGCCCCCTTTTCGGGGGCTTTTTTTATTGGTGTCGCTGAAGGAGGGGGGGAGCTTTGACGTGACAATTTTTATTGACGTGTTAGCTGTGGATTTCGACGGTTGGTAGTTCGGATTTTCGGGTGCGGCTATCTATTTCTACAGTGGGACAATCGGATTCACGGGTGTGGGGTGTTTTTTCTACGGATACCCTCATTTTTTACGGGTTAAGTGGATTCACCGCATTATCGGCTTCAAGCTGTTATTTCGACGGTTGGCCCCTCGTTTTAACGGCTTGCGTTACCTTTTTCGACGGGACGACGATCGGATTCACGGCTTCTGCGTATTTATTCTACGGATACCTTCACTTTTTTACGGTATAGGCTGGTTCGCTGCATTAACGGGATTGCGCCCTACGCCCCACACCTCAATCTCTAAAAACAAAAAACCTCTTCCCATAAAAGAGAAGAAGTTTTCTCCTGGTTTAACCAGAAGCTTGTGACGTATTGCGAGCAGCTTGAAGCTCTTCAACTTTTTCATAAATACGAGAAAGCTTCGGATTTCCTTCCGCCACGACTTCCCCATCTATAACAACAAGGGGATAAAAGAATTCATCGTCCAAAATTCGTTCCGCATAAGACTCTTGCTCTTCTCCATTTGGAGAATCAATATCACAGTACACAAAATCAAATTCCTCATCAGGGAACTTTCGGGTAATGGCTGCCTCTAGCCATTCCATTGTTTCAAAAGCCGTTGGTAAATGTATACAGCTGGCACACTTGACTTCAGCACCATATATAGTAAGGATAATAGGACGCATGATGAAGACCTCCTCAAAAAATTCCAAGATAAAAACGTTTACACCCTTATCTTATCATAGATTTATGTTATACTCATGGTGAATCCAACTTACAGAAAAATGGGTTCGGAAATGAAATTGTCTAAGCACGTTCATGGATTTTTTTGCGTATGGATATTATAATGAAAGATAAAGAAAGGGAGTGTTTTTTCAATGGCAGCAGAAACAACTATGGAAGAACAAGTACAGGAAGTATTAGATAAACTACGTCCATTCCTTCTTCGTGATGGTGGAGACGTTGAATTAGTAGACATCGACGAAGACGGTGTTGTAAAAGTACGTTTGATGGGAGCTTGTGGTTCTTGCCCAAGTTCAACGATCACTCTAAAAGCAGGGATCGAGCGTGCCTTACTTGAAGAAGTACCTGGTGTTACAGAACTAGAACAGGTATTCTAAATCACGTAATAATGAAACCCTCAGTCCATATGGGCTGAGGGTTTTCTTTTGCTTACTTATTGTTCTTTGTTCACAAGTGCTTTTGGACGATATCCTTTAATAACATGAGCAATATTTCGGCTTGCAAGCAGGGCCATGCTGTTCCGCGTTTCTACACTTGCACTTCCGATATGGGGTAATGCAACGACGTTCGAAAAAGAAAGGAGTGGGTGCTCAGAGGATATAGGCTCCTCTTGAAAGACATCGAGGCCTGCTCCTGCAATTAACTTTTCATCAAGGGCATAGGCAAGTCCCCTTTCATCAACCAATCCTCCACGAGAAGCGTTAATAAAGAAAGCACTTTTTTTCATTTGTTTAAACACGTTGTATGTAAACATTCCCTTCGTTTCGTCCGTTAATGGTGCCAGACAAACAACGAAGTCGGATTCTTGTACCAGTTCATCGAAATCAACATATCGGGCTCCGGTTTGCCCTTCAGCCTCTCTGTTTCTGGAACGGTTATGATAAAGGATGTTCATGTCAAACCCGGTCGCACGTTTCGCCACTGCCGCTCCGATCCTCCCCATTCCTACAATTCCAATGGTTTTATGGTGTACATCCGATCCTGCCAAAAGAAACGGTGCCCATTCTTTCCATTTCCCTCCAGCTAAATAAGAGGCTCCTTCTGGAATTCTCCGTGCCACACTCATAAGCAACGCAAATGTTAAGTCAGCTGTCGTATCTGTTAAAATATCAGGTGTATTGCAAACTAAAATACCCAATTCAGTTGCTGCCTCAATATCAATATTGTCATACCCTACAGCCATGTTTGATACGACCCTTAGGTGTGGCGCAGATTCTAGCAAGTCACGATCAATTTGATCACTTACCATCGTAAGTAATCCGTCCGCCTGTTCCACTTCTTCTTCTAGCCGATCTCTTGGGACGGGCTCATCCTCTTTCTCCCACATGCTCACTCGGGCCACCTCAAGCAACGGCGCAATGGTTTTTTCCGGTAAAGATCGAGTGATAAAAATATACGGTTTCCGTTTCATTGCCATCGCCTCCTTTCTTCTATTATAAGTGAGACGTATCCAACAAAAAAGAACGAATGGACCGATTTACACATAAAAAAAGATGACTCACAAGGTCTTTCAAAGCCTTCCAAGCCATCCTTATTTACCCCATCCAAGCAGGCAACCTCACTCTTGAACGTTCATCCAACATATAATACAGCACGTTGTTTACATTTTTCTCATAGTTTCCCGCATCCCGAACTGAAGAGAGGAACTCGGTTGCAAGCTCTGCCTTCTTTCGTTCATCCACCGTTTGATAATAGGCTTCTACCGTATCAAAATAATGAAGAGGAAACAGCAACCTCGCCACAATCAGTTTTCTGTCCACGACAGTGATAGGCCTCTCTTGGTCGTAAGCGGTAAGCATGTCAGGAAACTGTACGTTACGCATATTTAACTGCGCTCCCTTAAAATCAGCACGCATCCATTCAGATAAGTCCCTTGAAAAGTGGTCATAAATGAATTGGCCCGGCACTTTCACAGCTGAAGGATACCGTGAGTCGACTGTAAGCCAAGTGGAATCCTCAAAACGTCTATGACAGATCGTATTGCCCTGCTCCATGGATGCCACGCCATCATCAATCGAAATGTCATTTAACAACTGAATGGCATTCTCACTAACCCCCATGTAATAAGGGTACGTGAGTAAAAAATCCTGGTCGAACGGTGTTTTCCCCCGTTCATTTATCATATGAACATACCACGATTCCATCTGATCGAGTCTCTTTTCCCACCTGTGTTTCCAACTTTGTGCGCCTGACAGCCCCTTCTTCTTTCCTTCCTTATTGTAAAACTGACCTTTTTGATGGAAGGAAGCGAGCCTCTTTCCAACGGGGTCATGACTTCTCATCATTTTATCATCAGATGACAGTCGATAAAGTGCCATCACGGTCCCATCAAGTTCTACGGTTGCTTTACCGGAATCTGTTGGCACAAGTTCAGGTATTCCGTCTTCCCCTTGTGACAAAAGCCAATTGGCCATTTCAACTTGACCTTGTACTTGGCTTTGATCAGCATGAACAGGAGTCAGCATGTATCGTTCACCATTAGATTCCACAATGGTTACCTGATAAGCCTGCATGAGTTGTTCCGGATATATTCGGTAATGGTCAAACAGTGCACGTTCAAGCATCTTACACCCTCCTACCTTCGAAGCCACTGAAAAAGTAAAGCTCAACTTCTTTAGTGCCTTCACCTTCCACTACATTTCTCTTTAATTTATGAAAAAACAGGTTGTCACGTGATAAAAGCCTGCCAAAGTGACTAAGAAGTCTCTTTAACGACAAGACTGTTAGTAATCCAGTACACCAAACACCCCAACAATTCATATAAATACCCAAAGGGTAATAGAAGGTGATGAGTGAAATGAGCAAAGATAAAGAGATGGATATTGTCGAAAAAACCGCACGAAGCTGGCTTCTTGAACGAGGCGTAAAAATCGATGACATAGCAGATCTTGTGTATTTTCTTCAAGTAAAGTATTATCCCGACTTAACGATGGATATTTGTAAACATAATATCAATCGTGTTCTGGCCAAAAGAGAAGTCCAAAACGCCATACTAACGGGAATACAATTGGATAAACTGGCCGAACAAGGCAAGCTAGAAGAGCCGATTCAAGGTATTATTGACCGAGACGAAGGATTGTACGGGGTAGATGAAATTGTCGCTCTCTCCATCGTGAACGTATACGGGTCGATCGGATTTACAAACTACGGTTATATCGATAAAGAAAAACCAGGAATCTTAAAATTTCTCAATGATAAATCAAACGGATGCCACACCTTTCTCGATGACATCGTAGGTGCCATTGCCGCAGCTGCCTCAAGTAGACTGGCACATGGCGCAGAATCAGCTGAATAATTCTTTCAAACACAAAAACTCGATCAAATGGGATAACCACTTGATCGAGCTTTTTATTATTCAAACGTCCATTCGTCCAATCCATTAATCGAATGGGTTGGTTGTTCATCATAGTCACCTAGCCGCTCTTTGGACGTGACACCAGTATGTACGATAATCGTATCCATCCCCGCATGGATGCCAGCTAAAATATCAGTATGATAGTTATCTCCCACCATCACCGTGTCTTTTTTCGGAACGCCAAGAACGTCCAATGCCTGGTTTACAATAATCGATTCGGGTTTACCAATGAACGTTGGCTGAACGCCAGTCGAGACGGTCACCACGGAGGTTAACGACCCGTTCCCCGGAAGAAGTCCTCTTTCCGTCGGGATTGCCACATCTCCGTTTGTGGAAATAAACGTAGCCCCATTACGAACGGCAAGACACGCTGTACTCAACTTTTCATATGAAATGTCCCTGTCAATTCCAACTACCACAACGTCCGCCTCTTCTTCACCAGGTACAAATCCTTTTTCTTCTAACGCTTGTTTAATTCCTTCTTCACCGATCGTAAACACGGTAGCACCGGGCTTTTTTTCAGCCACATAGTTGGCCGTTGCCATACTTGTTGTAAAAACATGATCGGGGGTCGATGCGATCCCCATAGACACAAGCTTATCCGATACTTGCTTTGGTGTTCGTGAAGAATTGTTCGTTACAAACAAATAAGGTATATCTCTTTTCACAAGCTCAGCTACAAATTCGACTGCCTCAGCGATTTTTTCGGTTCCTCTGTACATCGTTCCGTCTAGATCTATTAGATATCCTTTATATGATTTCATGTTTGTCTTCCTCCCAGATGACGTTAATCGTGCTGACTTGGTAAAAAAGCGGAGACCGGTCCAAGTTCATTTTCCAAATACATACGAACCCGTGTAGGAAAACGTAATAGAATCGGCATCTGTTCTTTGTATTCTTCTTTAAGTTTTGCATGGTCAATGTGAGTATACTCTTGAAGCAATGTTTTTCTCCATGGTAAAAGGGCTTTAATCCCCTTTTCCTCTTCACTGTTGATCACTCGCTCGTCGAGTAAAATATCAACGATGTCTTCAAAGCTTCCCGGATCTCTCATAATAAATCCATCGATCATTTGGTTGCCTACATCCATCATCGTTTCAATGATCATATGACCGGCCCGTTCCAATACCAAGGGCACCTCTTCCTCTTCCTTGCTATATTGCTTGGCCATTTCCCCTAACAAGTTCTCCAAGTACGTTAAACGCTTCTCAATTAATTCTCTGTCTACAAAGTACATGTCCATCACCTGTCTTTTTTAATATCGAATTAGTATAACACATTAGCCTGTTTCCAAATAAATCTTTCATCAAATATCGCAAAATTGATTTATTTAGTATGAAATGTTTGTTATTATGATGAAGGATTACTTACAGAAACATGTTTTCGCTATTTTTCCACAGGCTTGTTCATATAAATACAGCCTAAAGAAAACATACCTTACTTATATATTATATCGTTATTTTACAACTGGAGGAATCGACGTGGATAGAGAATTAGCATTAGAAATTGTACGTGTAACGGAAGCAGCGGCTCTCGCCTCTTCTCAATGGATGGGACGTGGCAAAAAGATCGAAGCAGATGATGCTGCTACAACAGCCATGCGCTCAATGTTCGACTCTGTTAACATGCAAGGAACCGTCGTCATCGGTGAAGGCGAATTGGACGAAGCACCGATGCTTTACATTGGTGAAGAACTTGGTTCAGGTAATGGACCGGAAGTTGATATCGCCGTTGACCCACTTGAAGGAACAAGCATCGTAGCAAAAGGTCACCCAAACGCCATGGCCGTTATTGCTATCGCCGATCGTGGTACTCTATTACACGCTCCTGATATGTACATGGAAAAACTCGTTGTAGGTCCTGAAGCAGCAGGTCTCGTACGCCTTGACGATCCAATTGAAAAAACGATTGATATTATCGCAAAAATGAATAACAAACGTGTCCGTGACGTTACTGTCATCATTCAAGAACGTGAGCGCCACGCAGAAATAATCGAACGAATCCGTGCAAAAGGGGCTCGTGTAAACTTGTTCGGTGACGGAGACGTTGGCGCGTCAATCGCCGTTGCCATGCCTCGTACAGGTATTGATTTGTTTGTTGGTACAGGCGGTGCTCCAGAAGGCGTCATCTCCGCTGCAGCAATCAAGTCCCTCGGAGGAGACATGCAAGCCCGCCTCGTTCCAATGAACGAACAAGAAGAAGCTCGTTGCAAAAGCATGGGAGTTGAAGATACCTCCCGCGTCCTTCAATTAGACGACTTGGTCAAAGGAGACGACGCCATTTTTGCAGCTACAGGCGTTTCTACCGGAGAACTATTGGAAGGCGTTCGCTTCCTTGGCGGCGACCTTGTTGAAACAGATTCCATTGTCATGCGTGCAAAAACAGGCACAGTACGTTATATTAAAGCTCATCACCGTCTAAACCAGAAGCCTCATTTACAAGAGCAGGAGTAAGACGCCCCAGAAAGGATGAGTCGAATGTCTGAGCGTTTTTATCTTTATAATGACCAAGAAGATACGAAAACCCGTTTCGTCAGCTTTATGGGCGAAGAACAGCGTTTCGATCTTGCTATTACAACATCCAACCGTTATTACGGAAAAAAACTCGTTATGAATATGCTCTCCAATCGCTTCGCCATCATCGGTAGCGACGACCTGGACGAACCTGGCTACTTGGAGCACGCATATAATCTAAGCGAATCAGAAGCACAAGAGCTTCGAGAATTTCTCTACGAAGTGATTTAATACTAAACACCTCCTGGGCACATACTAGAAAGGCACTGAAAAAGTTGGTTTGAACTTTTTTCAGTGATCTCAGTATTCAGGAGGTGTTTTTTCATGCCCGACAAAGACGAACGAGAATATACAGACTTTACGGTTGTGGAAAAAAACAAAAACTTCGTTCTCCCTGAAGTAACACCAGAAGGCCCATACGGCTCTCCAATCGAGCGTCCCTTAGGAAAAAGCAGTCCTTGGCATGAAGGACAACGTTCCTACAGTGCGTTCAACTACGAATACAAAAACCTCCATGAAGGCTTAGACAGAAAAGATCCCGGCTCCCACCCAACTCACGATGACAAGCGTTATAACGGTGGCGGACGGCAATAACGTCATTTACCTCTTCCATCTTAGGGAGAGGTTTTTTCTTCGAGGCAGTCAAGGCTTCTCCCAAGTCTTCTATGGGGAGTTCTTGTCGCTCTACACATTTTACCTACGACATCAAACTCCTCACTCGTATTCCAAAATCGCACCCGAACCGTTTCAAAATACACATCTGTGTAAGCCGAGCGACTTGCTGGAGTCCTTTGCTTTGCTTCTACATCTACAACGATGCCTTCGATCACTTGGTACTCATCAGAAATAACGTAAGGCAAATCTCGTATTGACGGGATAACCAAAGCCCATAAAATCAAAACAGCAATAACCCCTGTTACCATTCTCAAAATGATTCCTTCCACCTTCCCTGCTCGTACTGGGTAAGATGGAAGCGAGACAAGGACAGCTACACCAAATAGTGTGACATAAAACAGTATATCAGCATAAAGTATCGTTTTCATGGTACCAAAAGCCGGGGCAATGAGAACGGATAAAAGAACCGTAAAAATAAACCACCACCACGCAAGATTCGACAGTATTTTTTTCATATCATTCTCTCCTTAACGGAGGATGGTAGTAGTGGATCCTCTGTATGTTATTTATGTACGAGCCGTGAGCTAGCAGGTTTCAAAAATTTCAAATCCCTGATGCAGACACGGCTGTTTTCGTACAACAATTTTTTAAGACAAAAAAAAGAGCATTCCTCATGTGCAACACACATTTGGAACACTCCTTTTATTTATTTTTTTCAGGCGCCTTTTTCTTCTCCGTCTCTTTTACTTTTTTAATAACAAAGTAAGGACATCCGAAGTTGCAATACTCATATAAGTATTCCGGCAAGGAGCTAATTTTTGACTCAAACGAAGATTTTCGGTGTTGATCCTCAAAGAAGCCTCTCAGCCTAAGCTGGTTATAGCCCCAGTCCCCCACGATATAATCGTATTTATTCAGTACATCGCTGTATCTGGATTTAAAGTCCTCTTCTACCCAACCGTCTTTTACATTCTCGATCAGCTCGTATTGATTCCCTTGTACACGGATCATATGCAAACACCTCTCTTTACTCTCTTTATCTTGCCTTACTTCGCACGAAAATTCAATGTTTTCCTAAAGAAAGAGTAAATTGGGAACGGCTTTTGCGAGGGAAAGGGGGGTTAAGGGATAATGGCCTAGTGAAGTGAGGAATTGGTGGAGGGGAGTGGGGTGTGCGTGGAGTGATAAAGGGGAATGGGTGTGCGTTATTCATTGACTTACTACGGTTCTTCATCGACTTTCGGATTTGTCCATCGACTTACTACGATTCTTCATCAACTTTCGGATTTATTCATCACTTTCCTCCCGTTATCCATCACTTTTCAAATTTATCAATCACTTTCCTCCCGTTATCCATCACATTATCACTCCTCGCCCCTCCCTACATCCACCTCCTCTACCTTAACTTCCATCTACGGGACAAATTACCTCTCTTAAGCTCCTCCAGTCTGGAGAACCTAAGGCTAGGAGGTGGAAAAAATGAAGCGATTACTAACAGCATCCCTCGTTTGCACGTTGGCATTGACTGCGTGTGGACAAATGAATGATCCGTCAGCTCAATCTGAGGGTGGCAATGCTCGATGGAATTCCCTTAGTACCGGGAATACGACTGATGGCTACAACGTCATTAATCGTCGAGAAGCCGATCATAGTGAGTACTTAAAGTACGGGTTTGTTCGCGAATCCAAACAAACAGCGCAAGAGAAAAAGTACCCTGGCTATGCGGTTTACGACAGAGAACTTCTCGCAGATAGCATTAGTGAGATGGCAGCAGTTATTCCTGCCGTAGACGAGTGTGGTACACTCGTAACTGACGACAAAGTGTTTATGGTATACAACCGAGATCGCAGTCAAGAGGACATGGATCGTAACGATGTTGCTGACCAAGTGAGAAAAACAGCTTTATCTGTTGTTCCTTCTTACTATGAAGTGTACGTTTGTGACGACATGGACATGATGGATGAGATTGAGCGATTCGGCAGTCTTTACCCAGACACGGATGAGTATAATGATACTCTTGAACAAACGGCTGAGCAGTTTAAAGCTTATCCACAAGGAGAACCCATTAGCCGTGATCAAATGCATGATGACAATGACGACTATATGAATTAATGGCTAAGAAGCCCTCTTCATTTGAAGAGAGCTTCTTTTTATTTTATAAAAAAAGCAGATGGCTTCACGTTGGATGCCATCTGCTTTACTGGTTATTTTAACTTTGGGCCGCGTTAACTTGCTCATCAGCATGATAAGAAGAACGGACAAGTGGACCTGATTCACAATGCTTAAATCCTTTGCTGAGGGCAATTTCTTTAAGCTCATTGAATTCTTCAGGTGTCCAATATTTTTTAATCTTCAAGTGTTTCTTTGTTGGTTGTAGGTATTGACCGATCGTCATAATATCTACGTTTGCTGCTCTTAAGTCATCCATTGTCTCGATGATCTCTTCTTTTGTTTCTCCAAGGCCAATCATGATGCTTGATTTTGTAGGAATTTTAGGTTGCATTTCTTTTGCACGTGCCAGGAATTCTAGAGAGCGGTCATATGTAGCACGGGCACGAACTCGTGGAGTCAGGCTTCGGACTGTTTCAATGTTGTGGTTCAAAATATCCGGCTTGGCATCCATTAGGGTTTCCAGATTTTCATATCGCCCCATCATGTCGGAAGGAAGTACTTCCACTGTAGTAAATGGGCTCTTACGGCGAATGGCCCGTACCGTTTCCGCAAACACTTCTGCACCGCCGTCTTTTAAGTCATCACGAGCAACTGCTGTGATAACGGCATGCTTTAATCCCATAAGGTGGACAGACTCTGCTACTCGCTCTGGTTCTTGAAGGTCTAGTTCAGTTGGGAGACCGGTTTTTACCGCGCAGAAACGGCATGCACGGGTACAAACGTCTCCTAAAATCATGAAGGTAGCCGTTTTACGTTCAGCCCAACATTCGTGAATGTTTGGACAACGCGCTTCTTCACAAACAGTATGTAGTTTTTTCTCACGCATCATTTTTTTAAGTCCAGTATAAGACTCGTTTGTATTCAGTTTTATTTTGAGCCAATCGGGCTTACGGATGTATTCTTCTTTTTTTGCCATTCGGTTCACTCTCCTGCTCATATTTCCTATTTTTCAAAAAAATGAATTCGGATTTTCAACCCTATATAATGCGCAAATCAACGTATAGAATCATTAGTAACTTTAACATGAAAAGCGGGAAATCTCAAAGGTGCGAGATAATGGAAGGATTTGTCGCGAAGGTTTTTCATTGTTTTTTCCAACACTATAGACAAGTGTTAATGATGAGGATTTCCACCATGATGAAAGGAGAAGCCAATATGAAATATATCATAGGTGTTTGTTTAATCATTTGCCTTTTTATATCTCCCACTTTCGGCCAAGCGTCTGTACTTGAAGAAAAGTCATCTGAGGAGATTTTTGCTGAACGAATGGCTCTTTACAAAAAGACGGAAGCGTTAACAGGGGTGCCTTGGTACTACATAGCTGGTGTTGATAGTTATGAGAGAGGTCTTAGGAGAGCTAGGAACGATTTGCCTGATGAAGAGGGATACGTGGGGATTTTCATTCCTTCTGAGAAGTGGGTTGGGGTTGAAAATCCGAACAGCGAAGATACGAGCCCTGTATCCATTTCTCTATTTAATGGAATCGGCTTGGATGGGAATGGGGACGGACTGGCAGATCAAACGAATGATGAAGACTTGCTTTATACATTCGCCCATATGTTGGCTTCATTCGGAACTGATGATACTAACTTACGAATTGGCCTATGGGATTATTACCAGCGTGATAAAGCCATTGAATTGATTAAAGGGCATGCTGAAATCTACCGCACGTTCGGAACATTGGATTTGAGAAAGCGCGTCTTTCCTCTTCCGCTCAACTACAATTACAGTTATCGAGGTACGTGGGGCCATTCACGGGGATGGGGTGGGCGCCGCATTCATGAAGGAACCGACTTATTTGCCGGATACGGGACACCTGTGAGGTCCACGACGTATGGAATCGTTGAATTAAAAGGGTGGAATAAGTTCGGAGGTTGGCGTATCGGGATCAGAGATACTAATAATGTATACCATTATTACGCACACTTAACCGGGTTTGAAAAAGGAGTAGAGCGCGGAACGATTGTAGAACCAGGAACCGTCGTAGGTTATGTAGGAAGTTCCGGTTACGGAAAGCCAGGAACCCAAGGGAAGTTTCCCCCACATCTTCACTACGGCATGTACAAAGACAATGGTTACTTTGAATGGTCATTCGATCCGTACCCTTCCCTAAGAGCATGGGAAAAGCTCGAACGTCAATCCCGCCGCAAATAAAAAAGTTCGGGGGTAAAGTTCGGGGGTCAGACCCCGCACAATTACCTCCAACTCCATGATTGTCCTATGAAAAAACCGGACTGGCACGATGCCAGTCCGGTCTTTTTTGGATTATCCAAAAATGTTTAGTAATAGGATGATTAAGATTCCTGTAGGCGCAACGATTCTTAAGAACCAAAGCCACGCCATACCAAGAGGTGAATTTGTAAGACCTGTTTCACGCAAGGAATCGACTTTATTCCAGCCCCACCCGACGAACAGGGCAATAACTAGCCCTCCAAGAGGAAGAGTATATTTATCCGTGAGTGTATCCACAGCGTCCAAGAACGGCAATCCGAAAATCGTAAACTCCGTTAATGGTCCACCTTGGCTAAGTGCAGACGGAATACCGAACAACGTAACAATGGCACCAACAACAACCGCTGCAAACCTACGAGTCCAGTTGAATTTGCGCATAGCATAAGCCACACTTACCTCCAGCAAGGAAATGGCCGAAGACAGAGCTGCAATGGCGACTAGGAAGAAGAACAATACAGCAAACAATGTTCCCATACTACCCATTTGATTAAATACTTCCGGTAGTGTGATGAAGATCAGACCAGGGCCTGCATCCGGCTCAAGGCCGAATGTAAATACAGCCGGGAAGATCATGATTCCTGCTACAATAGCAAACAACGTATCAAACGTTACTACTGTACCTGCTGCACTTGGCAAGTTCGTATCTTTAGGCAAGTAACTTGCATAGGTGATCATGGCACCCATACCAAGAGATAGTGTAAAGAAAGCCTGTCCAATGGCTGCAGCATAAACCCCAGGAGTCGCAAATGCACTCCAATCTGGTGTAAACAAGAAGCGCAATCCTTCACCAGCTCCATCAAGCGTTAAGCTGTATCCAGCAAGGAATAAGATGATGACAGCAAGAAGAGGCATAAAGATTTTATTGGAAAGTTCAATTCCCTTTTTAACACCGGTAAAGACAATCGCTACAACGAAGACCATAAATAGGATTTGCCAGAAGACAGGTCCTGCTGCTCCTCCGATAAATTCACCGAAGAAGTCCCCATATTCCCCGGTTCCAACATTACTCGTAGCGCCAGTTACATAACTATATAAGAAGTAGACTACCCAACCGGCAATAACGCCGTAAAAGGACAAAATCAAAAAGGCGGAGGCGACACCGAGGAAACCTCCGATTGCCCATGGCTTCTGCGGTGAGATGACGTTAAAAGATCCTACAACGTCTTGCTGACCTTTTCGTCCAATTGAAAACTCAGCAAGTAGAACAGGAAGACCAATGAGGAAAATACATAAAATATAAATGAGTAAAAAAGCGGCTCCCCCACTATCTCCTGCTACATAAGAAAATCGCCATACGTTTCCGAGGCCTACGGCTGAACCGACAGCTGCAAGGATAAATCCGAGCTTTGAAAAACGTTCACGGCCATTACTCATACTAAAACTCCTCTCTCTTTTTACAAATCTTATAACCCACTATAATTGTCATTATTTTCTGACTAGTACCTTCTAAAAAAAGAAGCAAAAACCAGCTTTGCTTTTTTGACAAAATTCGACGTGGTTACGTTGTCTTATTATAAATAGACTAGTCGAATTTGTAAAGGTATTTTCAGAAAATTAATGTAATCTGAATATACCAATTTTATCCGTTGTTAGGCAAGGAATTAAGATTTTTAAAAGGAAAAAGGACCACCACACTCACAAATGACATTATTAGGGAAAAATAAAAAACCAGGAAGAAAGCACGAGGCTTTCTTTCCCGGTTTTGTAAAAAGTAGTATTTATTCCGTAACAGGCTTTAATACGAGTTTCAACACAGTGACGACAATAACAAACATAACTAATGAAGCAGCAAATGCTGCCACGAAGCTTCCTGTAAACCCAATCACCAGGAATCCCGCTGATGCAATAATGGCTACTGCAACCGCGTATGGAAGTTGGGTTAACACGTGGTCAATATGATGACTTCCCGCTCCTGTTGAAGATAAAATCGTCGTATCTGAAATTGGTGAACAGTGATCACCGAAGATCGCTCCTGCAAGTACAGCTGCAAGTACAGGCAACAGAAGGGTTACGTCCGTTTGTGCTGCAATTTCCCCAGCGATCGGAAGCATAATGCCGAATGTTCCCCAGCTTGTCCCTGTTGTAAAGGCCATAAATCCTGCAATCAGGAACAAGACAAGCGGCAAGTAGCCCAGGTTCATATTGTCATTTACAACTTCAGCAAGGTATGCCCCAGTGCCGAGTTCACCGATGATTTCAATGATTGTCCAAGCAAAGATCAGGATGTAAATCGCAGGTAGCATGGACTTCACACCAGCCCATAATCCAAATCCAAAATCTTTAACAGGAACTTTTCTCATTAACGCAATGGCGATTGTAATCGCTAAACTGATCAGTCCACCGTAAAGGAGAGACGCGGCTACGTCTGTATTTTCAAATGTAGCAAGAAGGCCAGCTTCCCCTTCGGTACCTTGAATACCCGTTACAACCATGAAAAGAACAGTTGCGGCAATCAACGTCACGATCGGCCAGACCAAATCGCCTACGCGACCTGATACTACAGGCTGAGCGTCTTCACTGTCACCAGGTACGGCTCCTTTTTCTTTATCCACAAGTTCTCCTGTAGAAAGAGCACGTAGCTCGTGAGTTCGCATTGGTCCAAAGTCCAATTTGAAGTAAGCAACGGCAAATACCATCAAGATCGCAAACACAGCGTAAAAGTTCATAGGTGCCATTAATAGAAAGGCTTGAAGAGCACCATATTCCGTCACACCATGCTCCATCAACACATCGTTTCCGATAATGGTAATGATGTAAGCTCCCCAACTGGATAGTGGGATAAGCACACACATGGAAGCGGCTGTGGAATCGACCACGTAAGCAAGTTTCGCACGGGAAATACGATGACGGTCCGTTAGAGGACGACTCACATTTCCCACTGTTAAGCTGTTAAAGTAATCATCAATAAAAATAATAATACCAAGAAAAGCTGTTACAAATTGAGCGCCAACACGTGTTTTCACACGGCTTAGTGCCCATTCACCGAAGGCTCTGCTTCCTCCAGTCAGCGTAATGAGTGAAGCAATCATACCTAAGATGACAAGAAACAACAGGATGTAAAATTCCCACGTGTTTACTCCTTCACCCGGTACATAAAAGATTCCCGTCACTATTGAGATAATTTGTGAAAGGGCTTCGTTTACGAAAAGCTCTTCGTTTTGATTTACCATAAGTGCACCAACGATGATTCCGATACCCAATGATAGTAAAACGCGTCGGGTAATAATGACCATGATCAATGCCAATATTGGAGGCAGTAGTGATAATGCTCCGTGATCCATTGTAATTCCCCCTAAAAAAGAAATGTAAGATAATCGCGTTCCTATAAGTGCGATTTCGCAGCTTGACAATCTTTTATTTATCTTGCTATGAAAAGAGGTCATTCATCCATGCTTACGATAACACTGCTTTTTTTCCACAAAAAAAAGACAGCATTGGATCCCAATGTTGCCTTTATAAGCTAACACATGATCCCCAACATGAAAGAGTGAGTAGTTCTCCACCAGGTTTCCCAAAGTGACAGTGTTGCATTTCTTAAATGCAACCCCAGCCAGGAGGCGTTGGACACGCACACCCGCTTCGGCAAAGTCTCCTTTTTGTATCACTCACAGATGTCCTACTCTCATGATACATACTCTTAGACTTCGCGCCTCTACCTCACCCACATCGTGGTGAGGTATCATAACCGATTCAATTGTCAAACTGTTACTGATTTTATCAGAGGGTGTAAATGAATGCAACCATTAATTGCTTGGTAAATTTTCCGTGTCTACGTTCACTTGCTCTGACTCCGAGACGCTCACTTCTCCCGTTTCAGCATCCCGGATCACGGCAGGTGTCAGCCCCGTACCGTAAAACTCAGGTACTTCTCCTGGAATAAACACATTTGCTACAGCGATAGAAGTTGTCACAGCGGCAGTGTCAGTCGCAAACGGGATAACGATCTTCACATCCGCTTCAATTTCTACGCTAATGCTGACCCATGTATTGTTAATTCCAACACTTAA
This sequence comes from Alteribacter aurantiacus DSM 18675, assembly GCF_000429705.1. Classification (GTDB taxonomy): domain Bacteria; phylum Bacillota; class Bacilli; order Bacillales; family Salisediminibacteriaceae; genus Alteribacter; species Alteribacter aurantiacus. The sequence continues at coordinate 198,145 of NZ_AUCJ01000010.1, read as the reverse complement.
AGCTTCCCACTTAAGCTGGGATTTCACATCACCGATTGCCGACAGTCGAACAGGCACTCGTGGACCAAGATGTGCCAATAAAGCATTGTTCGTCGCTTGACCTAGAGGGATCATATGGATAATCCCGTCTTCTGAAAAGGTCGCCCCTTCCCGTTCTATATTCACATCCGTTGGAATACCAATATCCTTGACGCGCCCGTGCTCAATATCATTCAAGTATGATTGTACGCGCTGCGTCGTTTGTTGCAGGACTTTATTATAAATAACCGGATTAAAGCTCATATAGGTAATACTTCCATCCGGTCCGAGCTCTGTTTCAATGACTTCATCCATGTTCGTATTCTCTAGAATCTGCTTTGAAATCGCATCATTAATAGCTAGTGTTCCGATTCTTTGTGTTTCCGTCTTCGCAATCGAAATCAAAGTCGGACGAATCCCTTTCTCCACGATAACAAGCCCCTGAGCTGTCATCAAACTAAAGATAAAAAACGAAATTAAAAAGACATATCGAAAAGGTAACGGTCCCTTTCTTCGCTTTGGCTTAATCGGCTTGAACGCCCGAAACCCCCGTCTCATAGTCAAGCACCCCTTCCTCTCTTACATACCTATGCAAAATTGTTGGGGGACAGACCCCGTAGCCGTCAACTTAAGGATTGAGTGTAGTAAATCAGTTGAAGAAAGGTGTAGCCGAAATGTTCTTCGCTTTCCGCGGCGGTGCCGGCGAGCCTCCTCGGGCAAAGCCCTTGCGGGGTCTCTCCTGGCTCCCACTGCCGCAGGAGTCTTTGAACATTACGGCTACACCTATTCACTTGGTCAAAGTCAGATTGTCTGTAACAGTTACATAGATAGACCCCGTACAATTTGTTAAATGGGAAGGAGTTCGCGGTCGTTAGTTTCCTTGTTGGAATGTAGGTGGATTTTGAGTGTGGTCATGTGAAGTGGAAACGTTGAGTTCTTGTCCGGTTTTTTTTGGGGGAAGGTAGTGCGGGGCCGTCTTTCTATGAAGAACTTTTTGTGCGTTAACCTGGTTATCAACCTCTATTTGAGTTTTATCCGTCTTTGTTACAAGTTTATCGAGCTTTAATTCTGTTTTATCAACCTCTATTGTCGTTTTATCCACCTCTAACTTGAATATATCGGCCATTCGACATAAACCGACTCTACCACCACCCAAAAGCCCCCTTGTCCCATGGACAAGAGGGCTTATTATTACCTCTTCTGCTCATAAACATAAAACGTATGAGCATATTTATTTTCACTATCTACCGTACCTTCAAGCTTCTCGGTTATTTCAAACCGCTCTTCCGTGAATGGTGGGAAGTATGTGTCTCCGTGGAATGTGTGGTGAATTCTCGTAATGTACAGTCTATCCGCTTTGTCAATCAGCTGTTCAAAGACTTTTTGTCCTCCGAGAACCATCACTTCTTCTTTTTGCGCCAAATCTTCTACGATATCGAGGCTATCAACCACTTCTACTCCATCATGGTAAAAATCTGGATTTGATGTAACAACGATATTTCGGCGGTCTGGGAGTGGTCTACCGATTGAGACAAACGTTTTTCGCCCCATAACAACAGTGTGACCAGTCGTTACCCTCTTGAAGTGTGCAAGATCGTTTGGAAGGTTCCAAGGTAATTTATTGTCGTTCCCAATGAGATTATTCTCATCCATAGCTGCAATTAATGAAATCATACACTCACCTCTCCTTTAATGTGTGGATGAGGGTCGTATTCCACTAATTCAAAGTCATCAAACGTGAAGTCCTCAATCTTAGTCACGTCAGGATTCATTTTCATTTTTGGCAAGCTGCGCGGTTCACGGGACAGCTGCAATTTCACTTGGTCAACGTGGTTGTTGTAAATGTGCACATCTCCGAATGTGTGAACAAATTCACCGTATTCAAGCTCGCATTCTTGCGCAATCATCATCGTTAATAACGCATAGGATGCAATGTTAAACGGTACACCAAGGAACAAGTCTGCACTTCGCTGATACAACTGACATGATAGTTTTCCGTCCGCTACGTAAAACTGGAACAGGCAGTGACAGGGGCTCAATGCCATTTTATCCAAGTCAGCTACATTCCACGCATTGACTACAAGTCTTCTTGAATCAGGATTCTTCTTAATTTCCTCAATCACATTCCTTAATTGGTCAATAGACTCTCCATCAGGTGTTGGCCAGCTACGCCACTGTTTTCCATAAACAGGACCCAGATCGCCATTTTCATCTGCCCATTCGTTCCAAATTCGTACGTTATTTTCTTTTAAATAAGCAATGTTCGTATCGCCTTTAATGAACCACAAAAGCTCATGTATGATCGCCCGTAGCGATAGTTTTTTGGTTGTCAAAAGAGGAAAACCTTCAGCAAGGTCGAACCGCATTTGATGACCAAAGGTACTGATGGTACCCGTTCCTGTTCGGTCTTCTTTTTTCGTCCCGTTTTCCAACACGTGTTTACACAGTGTAAGATACTGATCCATTTTTGCCGCCTCCTCTTAATCTTTGTTCGATTATCTTCAAGCACTTTCCGATGGTACATTGATATCTTTTTTTAATCCTCTAGATTTCCTCAGGAGCCCCCAAAGATACCGACCCACTAAGTTGTATAAAGGACAACCTTCCTCGGTAAACTTGTCCCATCCATATTCAAAAGCTAGCACCAGTCTTCCTACGAAGCTTCTTCTGAAAGCCTGGCCTCACATTTTACAATTGTAATGCTCAGTTCCTTTGTTAAATCCACCTCGTATGGCTCGACAGCCAGTCCATCTTCTTCCATGATTCTGATCGTTGGTCTGGCATTCATATGTTTGTTTTGCTTGGATACGACCCCTTGTCTACCATCACTCAATACCACTTCAAGTCCGACAGGGTAAATGGCAATCGTCTTCGCAAAAACTTCTACCATTGCTTTATCAAAAAGACTTCCCACACCAGAGTATAACAGCTCCAAGCCTTCATGAGGAAGCTTAGCTTTTCTATAGACTCTATTTGATGTAACGGCATCGAATACATCTGCAATTCCGATGATTTTACCATATAAATGAATCTCATTACCGGAAATACCTCTTGGGTAGCCTGAACCGTTCAGTCGTTCGTGATGCTGATACGCACAGTGAGCCGATAGCAATGGAATGGTATGGGCTTTCCTTAACAACTCATATCCTGCGGTTGTATGCTCTTTAATTAATGCGAACTCTTCATCTGTTAGGGCTTGCTGTTTATGTAGCACTTCTGTAGGCACTGCCATTTTTCCGATGTCATGGAGCAGTGCGCCAAGACCCAAGTCTTTAAGCTGACTATCACGAAGTCCCATCCGCTCGCCTAATGCAAGAGCATACACTGTTACATTCAAAGAGTGATGGAAAATGTATGAATCATAGCAATATGCGCTCGATAGAAGAGAAATGGCTTCTTCATGGTAACGAACATCCCGTAACACATGCTCCACAATGTTTCCAAAAGGACGACTTATTTTATCCACTTCAAAAGATTTTTGCAGTACTTGAGGTGCTGTCACTGCCTGAAAGGACTTCCTAATTGTGTTTATGGAGGTGTGCCTTGTTTGTTCCGTGATCACTTCCTGAAACAAAATATCGCTCGTTGCCTCGTCATCCACATAGGCGAAAGTAATGCCCTTTGCTTTTAAACGGCTGATCATTGCAGCGGACAGGGGGATTCCGGATTGAACTAGAACTTGTCCTTTTTCATTATAGATCGCCTTTGCAAGACGATCATTTGCTTGTAAAGAGTGAACGGATCTTAATCGCATAGTTGACCTGCCTTCGCTAAGAAATACGCATTTTTTTCAATATGAGAGTAGCCGTATGCCCTCACGTTAAAGGCTGGAGGGCGTATCGGCTTGATATATACTAAATACGTTCATCTATTCCTTTTCGATCATAAGAAGTAATGCATCTTTTCCGGACATGCCAGGATGAATACCTAAGCTTTCCGCTTCATACGTAACAGACTCAAGAGGTGCTTCCAACAAGTCATCAATTGTTCTTACACCAACAGCTCTACCGGCTACGATTTTTCTTGCCGCAAGCTTTTCATTTAGCAAAGCCACATCCAACGCACCACACATAATGTAGCCTATTTCATTGGTAATGGCCATAAAATTCGTTTTTGGTAACTTAACCGTAATGGCAGTAAAAGGCTGCCCTTCAATAAACATCGGTTGCACTTCGATCAACTTTCGTTCACCTACCTTCTACAGGCTTTCCTAAGCCTCGTAAAACCTGTTACAGGGCTCGTAATAGCCTATGAAAAGGGAGATGAAAAGTGCTTGACCGATCAATCTTACTTCCTGTTTTGCAAACTCCAAGCCAAAACGTCTCGCAAGAATTCAGGCATATAATAGGTTTTCTCATTCAATGTACTAATAGAAGGATAAAGGTACCCGAATGTGAACATATCAACTGTTGCCACATTGTACAGCGTATCCCGATCTAGTTTTTTGCCTAGGATACAAATATGTTCTGGCTGTAATGGACCATTGGCAGACTCATCCACCTCGATCCCTTCATAGATCATCATACCAAGAATTTTGCCTCGAAAACCAAAGCCTTTTACTTTTTTATAAATCTTCTCTTTTTTATGAGCTTCACGAATAAATTCCAGTAGCCGCTCTCCTGATATGTTTACTTTTGCAGGATTAATCGGATGTGGACATATTCTGTGCAAAGCCCCTTTTGTAATCGGCCCTTGTGGCAACCCTTCTAAGAGGATCCCTGCGTTAATCATGGCTACATCCGCTTCGCACCATTCTTTAAGACCTTTCACTAAGAGCTTCGTGAGTGGTGTTTCCTTTTCCCAACTTAGTTCCCACTCTTCAGGTATTGTTGTGACCACTTCACTTAACACTCGATCCGCTCGACTTTTCATGTCTTCTAAAAGAGAGACCGTGTCAGAATCGTATTCATTCTCCACTTCTATTGTGTGAACGTTAAGGTTCGTAATTTCGCGACTTTCAGCATCGACGGTAATGGAAACCTCACCCAAGTGGGACCCTGATCGACCACATTGATGAATCCATGTTCGGTTAATTTTTTCCCCATCTAAAAGAAGATGATGCGTATGAGAGCCCAGTATCAGATCGATCTCTGGGAATTGCTTTGCCATTCTTTCATCATCATGCAATCCTAAATGGGAAAGGCAAATCAACACATCAACCTTCCCCCGAAGAGCCTCCACTTGACGTTCGATGGACTCGAACGGATCTTCAATTGACCAACCTAGCGCATGATAAAAAAGCTTATAAGCCACTGTTACACCAAAAACACCAACAGTAACGCCTTGTTCCGTTGTAAACACACGATGGTTCTTTGCCCATGTTGGCATTTCTCCATTATCATGCTTCAAATTTGCAACCAGCACATCAAAATCAGCCTTGTCGTATAGGCTGTTGAGTTGCCTTTTTGAAAATGTCATTCCTTCATTGTTGCCAATCGTAATCGCATCGTAGGAAAGTCGGTTCAACAATTCTACATTACCCTTACCATCGAGACCTTCTGTAATCGGATGAACACGATCTGCATGATCGCCTATATCGAAGAGAAGAACATCATCTCCTGCCTTGGTTGCATGAGACTTCAGCCGATTAACCGTAGCCACAACAGCAGGCCACCGATCAAGCTGACTGTGTAAGTCGTTTGTATGTAGAATTTTAACTGTTTTTTTGCTCAAGATGCCCACCTCTTATCCATCACGCCCCTGTTATCCCTTGATAGATGAGGCGTATTCCAATAATAATCAACATGATTCTTAATAGGTTTACCACCGTGTCACTCCCTAAGCGACGGTTGATCCCGGCACCAACGATGCCACCAACCCAAGCTCCAGGTATGAGGGCAGCCGCATAAAGCCAATCCACGTTTCCTAAAGAAATATGGGAGATAGAACTTACTATTGCGGATAAAAACACAAGAAACATAGATGTTGCCACTGCCATGTGTGGTGGAAAAGCAAAAAGTAAAATCATCGCCGGTACCATGAGGGAGCCTCCACCAATACCGAAAAGACCTGAACACATGCCTACAACAAAGCCAATACCAATGCCTAAAAAAGGGTTGTAACCGTACTCTACTGTTTCTCCCAAGTCGTTTATGTATGTACGACGTACACCGCCCGTTTTAGCCAGTTTGATGGGCTTTACATACTTTCTTACCATTAAAATAAAGGATACAATAATAATAAAGATGCCAAAAAAGATGAGAAATGTATTCACGTTAATATCTTTATTCAACCAGACTCCAAAAAGAGCCCCAGGACCACTTCCGATAAAAAAGATGAGTCCACTCTTAATATCCACCTTTTTCTGCTTTACATAAGCCAAAGTCGATGATAATCCTGTAAAAATCATCACAAGGAGGGACGTTCCTACAGCAACCTGCGGGGTTATCCCTTCTAAAATAGTAGTATAACCGCTCAAAACCATGAGAGCCGGAACAATAATGATGCCTCCACCAAGCCCCATGATACTTCCTAAAATGGCAGCCACTAAGCCAAGTATTAATAAAAAAATCCATTCCATTTCGTATGACTTCACTTTCCGCTACTATTTAGTAGCTGTTGTTTATTACTCTCTATTATCAATCAAAAAGACCAAGTTGTCGAGGTGCCAAACCTTCATAATTAAGTCCTAAAAGATCAATCATTTTCTTTGCATTCCCTGTCGCATGACCACCCGAGTTGTTGTTAAAAAGCACATAAACCTCTTTCGCAGACTGATGAGCTTCCTTCACTTTTTGCGACAGTTCCTCAAGCTCCCTCTGATTGTAATCATAGAGGTAGCGCACATCCCGCCACTCTTGTCCGTTCGCCGGTTTATTCCATCCAGCTACATTTCGACCATGAAACCGAAAAAGAACGTGATCTTGCCCCACAGTATCCATAACAAACGGAATCGACCTCGCTCCTGCTTGAGGTTCATCACAAACGCTGTGAATCCACTTTTCTTTTTCCATAAACGAAAGGGTTTGTTCCCTATATTCAGGTGCAAACCAAGATTGATGGCGAAACTCAAGCGCACACGGTACGTCTTGTAACTTCTCCTTGCAGTATCGCAAGTACGTAACACTCTCTTTTTTACATTCAAACCAAGGAGGAAATTGACAAAGGACCATCCCTAACTTCCCGCTCTTTTTAAGTGGCTCAAGGGAAGCTAAGAAAGCATCAAACATTTCATCTCTTGTGGAAAAAGGAATGCTATCTCCTCGCTGGTGACCAGTCATCCCTTGGTATGCCTTCACCACAAAGGAAAACGAATCCGGAGTGTCATTTGCCCACTTTTCCATATTTCTAAGAGGCTGGACAGCGTAAAAGGTGGAATCAATCTCTACAGTGGGAAAATGACCTGCATAGACATTTAACTTCTCTGAACTTTTGGTGATGCCTTCATATAAAGAGTCGTGATCTCCCCAACCCGTAAGACCTATTTTAATCATTGTTCTCATACACCTCTTCCTTTTTTCCAGCCCCTTTTTCTACACATAGGCTGTTAACTATACGCAAGTTTATTTTAGTACATATGCTGATGTGTGAATACCCTGTTTTACGACAGTTAAAAACAAGTAATGCATTTGAGGGGAGAATGAACATAGTGGAGCAACAACCCTTTTATACTTCAGAAACCCAGGTGATCCATGGACTTGATACCCGACGACCTAGACCAGGTGGTTGGGGCGGAGGAGGCTGGGGCGGCCGGCCACGTCCAGGTTGGGGAGGTTATGGCGGTGGATTCGGATTCGGCGCACCATTCTTTGGGGGATTTTTAGGAGCTGCATTAGGTAGCACCCTTGCAGGCCCAAGCTATTATTATCCTCAGCCTTACCCATATCCGTACTATCCGTCGCCTTACGGTTATTACTACTAGAAATCCGGCACCAAATGAAGTGATGGAGAATGTAGGGGGATCCGTAAGTAGATCGTGGTCATCCAAGTAGAAGTGGTGAAGTTGATAATCGAGGTATTATCGATCCCTAAATTCAGTTTATCGACCATTAATCTGATTTTATCGACCTCTAATCTAGATATATCGACCTCTAATCTAGATATATCGACCTCTAATCTAGATATATCGACCAAATGACAAACATCGACACAACCACCACAACTCGCATCTCCCCAACTCACCCCATACCAACGAAAAAAGAACCTGGAGAGCAAATCTCCAGGTTCTTCTTATTATTTCTAAAGGAATTAACCGATAGAACCTTCCATCTCGAACTTGATCAGGCGGTTCATCTCAACTGCGTATTCCATTGGAAGTTCTTTTGTGAATGGCTCGATGAAGCCCATTACGATCATTTCTGTCGCTTCTTGCTCAGAAACACCGCGGCTCATCAAGTAGAACAACTGCTCTTCAGACACTTTGGATACAGTTGCTTCGTGCTCCAATGTAATGTCATTGTTGAGGATTTCGTTGTACGGAATTGTATCGGAAGTGGACTCGTTATCCATGATAAGCGTGTCACACTCGATTTTTGATTTTGACCCTTCGGATTTACGTCCGAAGTGACAGATTCCACGATACGTTACTTTACCACCTTGCTTGGAGATGGACTTGGAAACGATCGTAGAAGAGCAGTCAGGTGCCAAGTGGTGCACTTTTGCACCAGCATCTTGGTGCTGCCCTTTACCTGCAATCGCGATGGAAAGGATGTTACCACGTGCACCGCGGCCTTTCATCACAACAGCTGGGTATTTCATTGTCAACTTGGAACCGATGTTACCATCAACCCATTCCATGTTTGCCCCTTCTTCAGCCACGGCACGTTTGGTAACGAGGTTGAAGACGTTTGGCGCCCAGTTTTGGATAGTTGTATAACGGCAGTACGCATTTTTCTTAACGATGATTTCTACAACCGCACTGTGAAGAGAGTTGGTTGTATAAACAGGCGCTGTACATCCTTCTACATAGTGTACAGAGCTGTCTTCATCGGCAATGATAAGCGTACGCTCGAATTGCCCCATGTTTTCAGAGTTAATACGGAAGTACGCCTGAAGTGGCGTATCCACTTTCACACCTTTTGGTACATAGATGAAAGAGCCTCCGGACCATACGGCAGAGTTCAGCGCCGCAAACTTGTTGTCTGATGGCGGTATTACTTTACCGAAGTGCTCGCGGAAGACTTCCTCGTCTTCCTTAAGAGCCGTATCCGTATCTTTAAATAAGATTCCCTGCTCAGTAAGCTCTTCTTTCATGTTGTGATAAACAACCTCGGATTCATACTGTGCAGATACACCAGCAAGGTACTTTTGCTCCGCTTCAGGAATTCCTAGCTTATCAAATGTGTTTTTGATTTCTTCAGGTACTTCATCCCAAGAACGCTCAGACTTTTCAGATGGTTTTACGTAGTACGTAATTTCATCAAAGTTAAGTTCGCTCAAGTCGCCGCCCCATTGAGGCATTGGCATTTTATAAAACTGCTCCAGTGATTTCAAACGGAAATCGAGCATCCACTGTGGCTCTTTTTTCATACGAGAAATTTCCTCGACGATTTCTTTTGTCAGGCCACGCTTTGACCGGAAAATCGATACGTCTTTATCAGAAAACCCGTATTGATATTCACCGATTTCTGGCATTTTCTTTGCCATGTGAAAAACCTCCCTTGTAATTCTGGTAAAACCAAACCGCGCTTCCTTCATCCGACAGGTAATCCTTTAGTCATAAAGGGAAGCTTTCTTTAGACTTTAGGAGATGTTCCTTTTATCTTAACACGATTCCAAGCATCTTCTCCACTTACAGAGCTCTTATGCTTTCTCGTCTTCTTTGATTCCTTTTTCCATTGCCTTCCAAGCAAGTGTGGCACACTTGATTCGAGCAGGGAATTTGGCAACCCCTTGTAGGGCTTCGATGTCGCCAAGGTCAAAATCACCGTGCTCCACATCTTTACCGAGCATAATGTCGGAAAAAATTCCGGATAGCTTGAGGGCGTCCTCAACAGGCAAACCTTTGACTGCCTGAGTCATCATCGATGCGGATGACAAACTGATCGAACACCCTTCACCGGTGAATTTGGCATCAGAGATCTTCCCGTCTTCTACCTTCATTTGAAGTTGAATACGGTCACCGCAAGTCGGATTGTTCATGTTTACGGTAAGAGAATCTCCGTCCAATTCGCCTCGGTTCCTAGGGTTTTTATAATGATCCATGATCACTTGACGATACAACGTATCTAGCTGATTACCCAAAGACATTTCCGAAGTACTCCTTTGTTTTTGTTAATCCTTTGATGAACACATCGACGTCGTCTTTCGTGTTGTACAAATAAAAACTTGCACGAGCAGTCGCTGTTACATCAAGCCATTTCATCAAAGGCTGTGCACAATGGTGACCAGCACGAACAGCGATGCCGTCTGCGTCAAGTACGGTCGCAACATCATGAGGGTGAACGTCATCACAGTTAAACGTCACAAGTCCAGCACGATGTTTCGGTCCATAAACCGTCACGCCGTCCATTTCCTCTAGGCGTCCTAAAGCATACTGTGCTAATTCGTGCTCATGTTTCTCAACGTTTTCAAGTCCAATGGCTTCCAAGAAATCAATGGCAGCACCAAGTCCAATGGCTCCTGCAATGATCGGAGTCCCTCCTTCAAACTTCCACGGGAGCTCTTTCCATGTAGACTCTTGAAGACCTACAAAGTCAATCATTTCACCACCGAACTCTACTGGTTCCATGTTTTCAAGGAGCGCTTTTTTCCCATAAAGAACGCCAATACCGGTCGGTCCACACATTTTATGAGCAGAGAAAGCGAAGAAATCACAGTCGAGATCTTGCACATCTACTTTCATGTGTGGCGTGCTCTGCGCGCCGTCAACGAGCATGATTGCACCATGCTTGTGAGCAATTTGAGCAAGTTCTTTTACTGGGTTAATTGCGCCTAACACATTAGAAACTTGCATGACCGCAACGATTTTCGTACGATCAGTAATCGTATTTTCAACCTTATCCATTGCAATGGTGCCATCTTCTTGAAGCTCAAGATACTTCAGAGTAGCTCCTGTCGCTTTGGCAAGTTGCTGCCACGGGATAATGTTACTGTGGTGCTCCATCGGCGTGATGACGATCTCGTCATCAGGACCGAGGTTGGCACGTCCGTAACTGGATGCAACGAGGTTAATCGCTGTCGTTGTTCCCCGTGTAAACACAATCTCTTCAGTTGAAGCAGCTCCGATAAAGTTACGCACTTTATCACGAGCGCCTTCATACCCATCCGTTGCCAATGTTCCAAGGGTATGCACACCACGGTGCACGTTGGAATTGTAGCGGCGGTAGTAGTCATCAAGCTTTTCTATTACTTGAACAGGCTTTTGTGATGTAGCAGCACTGTCCAAGTAAACGAGTGGCTGACCATTGACTTCCTGGTCGAGAATCGGGAACTGTTTACGGACGTCTAGTACATTCATTAATATACTTTCCTTTCGATAACCTCAATCAGCTGCTCTTTTACGGATTCAATTGGAATCTCGTTTACAACCGGACCAAGGAAACCGTGGATGATTAAACGTTCCGCTTCTTTACGGGAAATACCACGACTCATCAAATAAAACATTTGAAGCGGATCGATCTTACCAACAGAAGCTGCGTGACCTGCTGTTACATCATCTTCATCGATTAGTAAGATCGGGTTCGCGTCACCACGTGCTTTCTCACTTAGCATGAGTACGCGCTCCGTTTGTTCACCGTTCGATTTTGTGGCACCATGCTCAATTTTAGAGATTCCGTTAAAGATCGCTGTAGCGGAGTCTTTCATAACTCCGTGCTTAAGGATCTGACCATCGGAATTTTTACCATAGTGCTTGATCAAAGTAGTAAAGTTCTGTGTCTGCTTACCGCGACCAATAGAAACGGTCTTCGTATCAGCGTAAGAACCTTCACCAACAAGGTAGGTAGTATTGTCTGAAACCGTATTTCCGTCATTCATTTGGCCAAGAGACCAATATACTTTCGCGTCGCGACCCATTACTTGAGCTCGACGGTTTACGTACGTTGTTACTTCTTCACTGAAGTTATCAACAGCACCGAAGTTAACGGTTGCACCATCAGCAGCATAAACCTCTGCTACAATGTTTGCTACCGTTTCAGAAGCGTTTTCTGATGCGTAGTTTTCAATGTAGGTAACAGAACTGTTTGCTTCAGCTACGATAAGAACGTGGTTAAAGAGGCCAGCTGCTCCTTTTTGCACGTAAATCGCTTGTAGTGGTACTTTTACTTCTACATTCTTTGGAACATAGATAAACGTTCCTCCGTTAAGAAGAGCTGCATGTAGAGCAGTCAAACGGTTCTCGTCCGCTGTTACCGCTTCACTCATGAAGTATTTCTCAACAAGGTCGCTGTGCTCTTGAACAGCTGTGTGGATGTCTGTAAAGATGACACCTTGATTTTGAAGGTCCTCTTCTGTACGAGCAAAGACTGTTGCACCGTTTTCTTGTACGAGAATCGTGTTCGCATTCTCTTCTTTACCGACAAGTTCTCTTACTTTTTCAGAAAGAGCATCGTATGTTGTATCTGATGAAGTAGCTTTCTCGTGGTCAAATGATGAGAAGTTCCACTTCGTAATGTTCGTTTTATCAGGCTTTGGCAGGTCAATTGCTTCTGCACGCTCTAAAGACGATACACGCAAGTTAGTTAGCCACTCGGGCTCTTGGCGGTCTTTAGAGAAGTTCGTCACGTATTCCTGATCAAATGGTAGCTTTGTGTCCACTGACATGTTTATTTCCTCCTCCTTAAAAACCGCTTCATTATTCGCCTACAGTCTCGTCTTCGATACCTAATTCTTCTTTGATCCAGTCGTAACCTTCTGCCTCAAGACGTTCTGCAAGCTCAGGTCCGCCGGATTTTACGATACGACCCTGCATCATAACGTGTACTTTATCAGGCTTGATGTAGTTAAGAAGACGCTGATAGTGAGTGATGATCAAGCAACCGAAATCGTCGCTACGCATGTCGTTGATGCCTTCTGCAACAACTTTAAGAGCATCGATATCAAGACCAGAGTCAATCTCATCAAGAATTGCAATTTTTGGCTCAAGCATAAGAAGCTGAAGAATTTCGTTACGCTTCTTCTCACCACCGGAGAAACCTTCGTTAAGGTAACGGTGTTGGAACGCTTGGTCCATATCAAGTGTGTTCATTTTATCATCCATTTTGCGGATAAATTTCATTAGAGAAATCTCATCGCCTTCTTCACGCTTCGCATTAATCGCTGAACGGATAAAGTCCGCGTTAGTGACACCGCTAATTTCAGAAGGGTACTGCATAGCTAGGAACAAGCCAGCACGAGCGCGCTCATCTACTTCCATGTCAAGCAAGTCTTCGCCGTTAAACGTCGCCTTACCGCTAGTTACTTCATATTTAGGATGTCCCATTAAAGCAGATGCTAGCGTGGATTTACCGGTACCGTTTGGTCCCATGATGGCATGGATCTCGCCGCCGTTCACTTCGATTCCGAAGCCTTTTAGGATTTCTTTTTCTTCAATGGATACATGAAGATCTTCAACTTTAAGGTTTGGTGCTGTCATTTGTTCTAACCTCCATTTATTTTTTTCACAACAGATGCTGTGAACAATTTGCCTTACTCACAAGAATGCACGTAATCCATTCTCACTTTATTCTCATTACAATATTATATCATATGAAAAGTGAGTTCAAGGGAAAACGACACCCTGATACCTATTCAAACATATTTTGTAACCATTCTTCAAATCCATTTCTAACGCTATGTATTTTTCCACGTTATCGATTGTTCATACAATCTTGAAAAATCCTATTATATCAACGATTTTCAGTAGAAAAGATTTATTATGAAAAACCTGAGTTAATTCTCACTATTGTACCTCTAATTGAGAATGAACATCATTCTTGATTTTCATTGCCCTCTTTTAGAATCATGTTCCAAAACCCGAAGATAGCAATACCAATCAGACCCATAAAAAAGGCCCTCATAAGCATTGCAGATAAACTATATTCATACTGGAAGAACGTATTGGCAATCACTACAGCAATGAAAATTGTAGTAAGGGAATACCAAAACACTTTTTTCTCCTTTTTCGTTTTCTTCTTTTTTTCCATCACATAACACCTCCTAAAATGAAGAAAAAGTCAGTATGCGGGGACATACTGACCTTTCATAAGGTAAGTTCATGGATATTTATGATCACCCTATCTCTAGGTGTTCAGCTTTTGTTGATGGTCAGATACCATTTGAATGCTGGCTTTATGATCCAGTTCTCTGGCTCTTTCCACTTTCATGAGGTTATCCAGATTGTTACTGTACTCCGCATAACTCATTCCGTGTGATTGGTGCATTCCTTTTTCCATCTCGCTTGTGTGATTCAATTGAATCTGATGGATAATAAATCAACCCTTTCGCATTTTATTGGTCAAAAGATCTAACAAGGTTGTAGTACCTCTTTTAGAAGTAGTGTAAACTTGTTTTTATGTGATCTTTTTAACATACTACGAATTTTACCACGTTGATTTACAATCACCAAAGTGCCTGAGAAGGAATACCGCCCCAAATTGTTAGAAAATTCAATACAAAGATCGATGAACGTACACATCTCTTTATTTCTTCTGTTTTTCACCGAAAAGCGCTGTTTTCCTCATGAACCATTCCATTTAATTTCCATTTTTAGTTAGTGAGGTTGGATATCAAGCTCTGTCAAACACTGCTCAACAAGGGTAACTGCTTGGCTCATTGCTGCGCCTCCCCCAAATGCACCTGTAACCGCCACAGCCTCAAGGATTTCTTTTTGAGAACACCCTTGATCAAGGCATCCTTTTGTGTGGTAAATAATGCAATACTCATCTTGAGAATAAAGAGCAATGCCTAATGCGATAAGTTGCTTTTCTTTTTGTGATAATTCACCGGCTTCAAAACATGCTTCAGTAAACGCACTGTATTTGTGCGCAATGTCTGGCATTTGTTCGGCGAAATGGCCTACTCCCATTTTATAATCATGTAGCGCTTGCTGAATTGTGTTCATTGATTGATGATTTTGCTGATCCATTTTCAGTCATCTCCTTAATGTCATTTCACATCGTTTAGTATGAGTTTTCGGTGAAGAATTTATGAGGAATTGGTGATGATGTTTGGGTGTTCGTGTGTTATGGAGAAGTTTTACTCTTTTATGATGAACTAGGGGTCATTTATGAAGAACTTTCAATACTTTATGAAGACTTTTTACTGATTTAAAGAGAATTTGTCACCATTCGACAACGCCCCTTCCCTTCGCCCCTTCCTTCAACCCATAACAAAACCGCCTCCCAAAATAGGAAGGCGGTTAAAAAGCGATTATTCTCCAGCTGGTACAACTGCTCCGTCATATTGCTCCAAGATGAAGTCGCGAACTTCTTCAGAACGAAGAACTTCTACAAGTTTAGCAATTTCTTCAGAACCTTCATCTTCACTACGTACAGCAATGATGTTTACATAAGGGTTATCAAGGTCTGCAGACTCCATAGCAATGGCATCTTCAAGGGGATTTAATCCCGCATCAAGTGCATAGTTGGAGTTGATTAATACCGCATCACCCTCACCGTTTTCATAAGAGGCTGGTAGCATCGCAGCTTCAACATTGTCGCGGAAGTTGAAGTCATTCGGATTCTCTGCGATATCATCAAGCGTCGCTCCGATACCTGCATCTTCTTCAAGGGTAATCAGGCCCTCTTCTTCAAGCATCATAAGGATACGACCGTGATCGGCAACAGAGCTTGACATGATGATGTCTGCCCCTTGAGGAAGCTCATCCAAACTTGAGTATTCTTGAGAATAGATTCCAATTGGCTCAATGTGAATCCCGCCAGCATCTACGAAATCATAGTTGTCGTTGTCTTCCATTTGAGATTCAAGATAAGGAACGTGCTGGAAGTAGTTTGCATCAATTTCACCGTCAGCAAGAGCTTCGTTCGGCAAGATGTAATCTTGGAAAGGAACAATATCCAGTTCAATTCCTTCTTCCTCTAGAAGTGGTGCGGCAAACTCCAAAATTTCAGCGTGAGGAATGTTTGAAGCTCCGATTCGAAGTTCTGAAGAACCTGCTTCGTCTCCTCCAGCTCCGTCTCCACCTTCCTCATCAGTCCCGCATGCTGCTAATACTCCTAGTGATAATGCTGCTAAAGATAATCCTTTAACGTACGTTTTCATAATCTTTTACCCCCAATTGTTTTTTATCGCTTGTCCAATTTATGAGTCAGGCGATCGCCAATGAACTGTACCGCAAATACGATCAGTAAAATGACAATCGTCGCCATCAACGTTACATCTTCATTTCTTCGTTGAAATCCTTCTCTAAAGGCCATGTCTCCCAGGCCACCGGCTCCAATAAATCCGGCCATCGCTGTGTAACTTACCAGGGCAATGGACGTGACTGTAATTCCAGATACTAAGGCTGGCATAGACTCAGGTAGTAATACTTTAAATATGATTTCTTTATTGGATGCCCCCATGGATCGAGAGGCTTCAATTACACCTTTATCAATTTCACGAAGAGCGATTTCTACCATACGTGCGTAGAATGGCGCAGCTCCAATGATCAGTGCTGGCAACGCTGCGGACGGTCCAAGCATGGACCCTACAATCGCTCTTGTAAATGGAATCAATAGAACGATCAGGATGATAAATGGAATAGAGCGAAAAATGTTCACAAACGCTGCGGTTATTCCATGGATTATACGGTTTTCCCACATGTTGTCTTTACTCGTCAAGAAGAGCACCAACCCAAGGATCGTACCAAAGAGGAAGGTGAAAACCACGCTCATCCCGGTCATATACAGTGTCTCAACTGTTGCATCCCATAGGCGATCCCAGTTTACATTAGGAAAGAAGATTTCAGCCACCGTGAATCACCTCCACTTCCACTTGTTCTTTCTTGATATGATCAATCACCTTAGTTAACTCTTCTGGTTCACCGTCAATGCCGATAAATAAAGATCCATATGCACCATTTTGTGTAGATGATATTTTACCTTGAAGAATATTGATCGTGACATTGTAGGTTCTTATCAGATCGGTGATCAGATGCTTTGTTACATCGTTTCCTACAAACGTAAGCTGCAACACTTGCCCAATTCCTTTTTCACCAAATAAGTGTTCAAGGGATTTTTCCGTTTCTTCAGGTTCTGTTACTTGCTTCACAAATTCTTTCGTCATTTCTTCTTTAGGGTGCTTAAACACATCGAGAACATCGCCTTCTTCAACGACTTGTCCGTTTTCCATAACCGCTACGCGATGACAGATCTTCCTTATTACGTGCATTTCATGGGTAATTAGCACGATCGTAAGCCCCAACTTCTCATTGATATCAACAAGAAGGTCCAAAATGGAATCGGTGGTTTTCGGGTCCAACGCGGATGTTGCTTCATCACACAGAAGTACTTTCGGGTTGTTTGCAAGGGCTCGGGCAATTCCTACACGCTGCTTTTGTCCACCACTCAATTGTGAAGGATACGAGCCCCCCCTTCCCTCAAGACCTACTAGCTTGATTAACTCATCCACTCGTTTATTTCGTTCTTCCTTCGAAACACCTGCAATTTCCAAAGGGAAAGCAATGTTGTCTCTCACCGTCCGACTCCAAAGTAGGTTGAAGTGTTGAAAGATCATCCCGATTCCTTGCCTAGCAAACCTAAGATCGCTTTGCGATAGAGAACCCATATCTTTTTCATCCAAGATCACGTCTCCGGATGTAGGCCTTTCAAGCATATTCAACATGCGAATCAATGTACTTTTACCGGCGCCACTATATCCAATCACGCCGAATATTTCACCTTTATCAATCGTTAAATTCACGTTGTCGACGGCAGTCACTTGCCCGTCTTTGGTTTGAAATAACTTTTGAATTCCTTTTAATTCAATCATTCGTGCTAACCTCCAATGCCTTGATGACGGTCACGACACATCTTTGTGTTCGTTTTAGTATGCAATCGATTTGAAGAGTATAAACAAAAAAACCTTTCTGCTATCAGATGAGCAGAAAGGTTTGCAATGTAAAGAACCTTTCTCTCATCTTTCAAAGCAATCGCTTTGTAGGATTTGGCACCTTCTGATCACGCGAATCAGCGGTTGCCGGGTTTCATCGGGCCTGTCCCTCCACCTCTCTTGATAAGAGAAATCTATGAAATTAGTTTATCGCTTTACTGTGATACTGAAATGAATGTTATCATGGGGAAAAAAGAGTGTCAACTCTTTTCATTCAACCGCATGTCTTTACTCAAATACCAGAGAGACTCTAATAGGAGCAAATCTCTCAACCGACCACTCACGGACAGCTCGCCTCTTTTTCGCAAAGATAATAAGAAGTCTTCACCATCAAACAAGGTCTTCATCGCCTTTTGATCTCCATGAATGGTCACTTGGCTAATCTCGTTATCGTATTGTGAAATGGAAATGGTATTGCCATTCAACGATAACAGCCAGCTTTCGTCATTGCAAATCAGACAGACGTCAAGAGTCATTTCGTCCAGCAGGCCTAACAGGTTTTCTGTTTTCCTCATACGCTTTATCGATGAAGTAAGCAGAGTTTTCACGGACCATCACCGCCTCATTTTTCCGTCCTAACAGTCCATATTCGCTACCCGTATGCAAATACCTTTAAGCTGTCAAAGATTGGTGATTATTTTTATTTGTTATCGGTTTTCGGAAAACAATGAAGAAATACACTGTACCAATCACATAAAGGACACTCGTGATGGAAAACACAATGGCGTATCCGGAATAAGCGCCATATACCATAACCAATGTTGTTGAAACTGGGCCCATTACCGCCCACCCAAGCTGAAACACGGCTTGCCCAACAGAGTTCGCCAGACCTTTTATCGAGTCATCAACACTTCTCATCATAAGAGACATCTGGATTGGATTTCCTGCGTTCATAAGCGCTTGTCGGAAAAGGAAGCCAAAAACGGCAAACCATATGTTCTCCGTGAAAGCGGTAATCAACAAGAACGGAATGGAAGAAAGCTGGAGTATCACAACCGCCCTCACCTCTCCGTACTTCCTAACTACAGCAGGTCCAATCATCATCGCTACGGCTGTCATGAGCTGCCCCATGGAAAGAATAAGACCTACAAGGGAATGCGAAATTTCAAATCGATCGACGAAATACAAGTTTAAATAAGGGATAACAAGCCCTGAACCGAACCCTATGATCATCTGTGCGACAGCAAAAAGCAAGATGATTTTTATCCCGTGTTTATGAGTCGTGAATAACTTCTTTAACGATCGTTGTTGATCGTTTCTTACGAACAACTTTCTCTCTTCATTTATCTTTGCGATTGGAAGAAGGGCAGTAAAAAAGAACACGGCTCCAACCAAAAGAGTGATCCGAATGCTCCACAGCCCGCTTAAGCCGATTATGTGGGTCAAAAAGTCGCTCAATGTTCCCCCTAATAAGTTACCAACAACGTTCGCAAGCATAATGATCGCAAAGTTGAAGCTAAACAAATGAACCCGTTGCTTCTCGGTGGAGTTTTCAGCAAGAAGGGGAATCGACGATACTTGTATGAAGGACATGAACATGCCTGTCATAAAAGCTGCTGCTAAGAGCATTTCCTCCATGGATAACACAGACCTAAGCAATAAGCTCATCGCTGCAAAAATAGCACCAATGACAATCACTCTTTTTCTACCATAACGGTCACTCATTAGTCCTGCTGGCAAAAGCAATAGAGCCGTCGCCATGGACTGCATGGCAATGACTCGACCGTTTACAGAATCATCAAAACCAAGCTCTCTAATGTAATAGTTGTAGATGATCATGAAAATCCCCATCCCAACATTAGCTAATGCCGATGCAAGGAGAAAATAGCGTACATTCTTGTTGTACACTTTAAACTGGTCTTTCCATTCCCCAACGAACCTTCCCACAAAAGCCACTCCCCGTCTCGCTCGTTGCCTGTATGATGAGAAAAGGACAAAAGAATCTAATGAAAGAGAATCCGAACAAATGTGGAAAATAATCGCTCCTGAAATATACTTCCCTTTCCACTTCAAGCGGCTGAACCTCCTCGGGCTTTGCCCTCAAGGGTCTCATCTTCGCTTTTCATCCCGCAAGAGTCTAGGTATATTTCATCCGCTTCATTAATTATTCCGATGTTCAGATGTTTCCCTCATCACTATTTTAATTTCCCTACTCTTTATCGAGGCAATACTTCGCGTCCCTAAATACTAATATAATCATAGTGGAAAATGGTGGTTTTGGAAAGAAGTTTTTCGTTGCTCAGGATGGTTTTCTTACTGCTCGTGACCGGGGACTTAGTGGTCGTGAGAGACTGGAGCAATCCACCACTATTTACACGTAACCTGTAATCCCATAAAAAAACAAGCAATGAGCTAGCTCAATGCTTGTTTAAGGTCTCTAACACCAACCCATGTCGCATCCGTCTACATATGATTGAGGCTTTTCTGCAGGCGATTTACTTGGGTGTTTTTCTTTATAAGCTTCAGACACGTTAAATTCTTCTGCGAACTCGTATTGATCGGTTTGCTCGTTCATTTTGTATCGACCGACTTTTTGTTGGTCCATATAGAAAGTGATGTATCCTTCATCGTCCAATTGGGCTGTCACTCGGTCGGAGACATCCATGTACATTTTGTCCTGATTAAAAGTTGGATTGTCTTCTTTTACACGATTGTCTTGATTTTGATCTCTGGAATCTGTCGGATTCATGTTAGCGCCACCTTCCTCATTTCATCCGGCACAAGCGCCTGTGAACTCGAAGTTACAGTGCCTTGCCAATTCGTTCTTTGGGCAGTTATTCTATAGGATGACACAATCGCACTATTTTTATGAGTAAAAAATAGTGCAACACTTGTAAAGACAGATCCAAAGGTGGTCGGACTCCCTAGCCCTTCCAATTTACAAAAAAGAACCGCCTTTTTTAAAAAGGCAGTTCTTAGTACGTTCTATTCTTCGCGAATCATTTCTTCGTATTGCTCTGCTGTCATAAGCTTGTCTTTTTCTGAAGCATCAGATGGTTCCACAACGATCATCCATGCTTTTTCGTATGGAGATTCGTTTACAAACTCAGGAGAGTCTTCGAGCTCTTCGTTCACTTCTACAACTTTACCGCTTACAGGAGCGTAAAGTTCAGATACCGTCTTGACGGATTCTACACTACCGAATGGCTCATCAGCTTCTACTTCGTCGCCTACTTCTGGTAATTCAACAAATACGATGTCACCTAGTTCGGATTGTGCGAAGTCTGTGATCCCGATACGGACTTTGTCTCCTTCGTCTTTCACCCACTCGTGCTCTTCTGAATACTTAAATTCTTTTGGTAAACTCATGTGTGCTTCCCTCCAAGTTTAAGTTGGCTGCTTATTTTACGGCACAGCAATCATTATGTACGTTTGTGCCACGTGTAAAACAATCTACATTAACTATAGTATACTTTTCCATCTGTAAGCAAGAGCAGAGACTATCCGAAACCACTAAAAAGTAAAGCCCACCTTATCAGTGCCTTTATTTAAATAGCAATGGCTCCACTTGGTTGCGCGCGTGGTACGAAAAAACAACTCGTATCAGGTTTAAAAACAAGCAACCGTTACGCTCATTGGTAAGGAGTCATTGAAAAAGGTAACGTTCGAACTTTCTCAATGCCTTCAGACTATCCCCAAGCTTCTTCAAATGTTTCTTCTTTAAACCCAACCGTTACTTTCTTGCCGTCTGTGACGATTGGTCGTTTAATTAACATACCATCAGATGCGAGTAATTCAAGAAGCTCCTCTTCCGTGTCCGTTTTTATGCGGTCCTTCACACCTAGCTCTCGGTACTTCTTCCCGCTGGTATTAAAGAATTTTTTGAGCTCTAAGCCGCTCATTTCATATAATTCCTTTAGCTGACCCTTTGTAGGTGGTTTTTCCACGATATGAACCGATTCAAACGCTACATCCTGATCTTCAAGCCAACTTTTTGCTTTGCGGCATGTGCCACACTTTGGATATTGATAGAACGTTACACTCAACGTTATTCCTCCTTTTTATAAGATCACTTCGTTTATTATTATGAAGGGTGGCGACTATTTTTAAAAGCAAATTCCCTTCTGTTTATTATGACTAACAAGAACATCACAAGTCAGTCCGGTAAGAAAGCTCCACTATAAGTAATCCGATGTCTTTCAAAAGGTGATTGCACCTCTACGTCTATGCGGACTTTTTATATGATTTCTTTTGGTTACCAACAAATAAATGAATCCCTAGCCACACCATTTGAAAACTTAATGGTATTAGAAAAGCAACGGTTAACACTCCAAATGAAATGAATTTGATCCCCGGTGTTTGTACAGCACCGGTACCATCAACCTCTCTCATAAACACAAACAGTGTACCTGCAAGATAAAGAGCCATCCAAAAAGCGTTTGTCATCCACCAAAGAACCCAAGATGCTTTCATGTTTTCCCCTCATTTAATTGTTTCTTTTTTTACATTCTTAAGGCAAAAGCCATCCGTATTTCAAATTCGCTTTTGCCTCAAGGTTATCCTTCTCATTTTTTCTTGTTTTTTCGACTGTTTTTCTTTCCTTTGGCATCCGCTCCCCACATTTCTTGTATGCCAAAAGATGAATCACTTGGAGTCAGTTCTCTGGAAAATTCCTCAACGGCTTGAATGGGACTTTCATACACAAATTCGTTTTTTGGTTTCAAATTCAGTTACCCCTTTTTACTCTATTTAACATCCTTTAGTATTTCCCAAGTTGCGCCTTGTTTTTTTGTTAAATAAAAGTAAAGAGCCCCTTGATTTAGGAGCTCTTTACATTAAGAGAGGAGAATGTCCTTCCTTTAGAAAGGAGGATTATTATGATTTCGGGGCATGGGGAAATGCCCCAAACTTAATAACATCTTTTTTCTGTACAAAACATCCTTTACCCAAAAATGTTTTACAGAACGTAACGCTCAGCTTCAATGATTGGTGCTGCGATTTCGCGCTTCTTTGCTACTACGTTCACTGGTGTGTGACGAGTAAGCTTCTTAAGGATCGCAAGCATTGTACGAGCACTATCGCCGTCTTCAAGTGCCACAAGTGATTCTTTCGCTACAGCTTCAATTCGGTTAATCGCTTCTTGTGTAAAGACTTCAGTAAGAAGAACTTTTTGCTTGGCTTTCTCAAGACCGTCTTTTCCAATCGCTTTTTCTGTACGAAGGATACAAGACTCGATCGAGAAGATATCGGATACGATGTCTGCAATGTTCGCAAGAATCTCTTGTTCTTTTTGCAGCTTCTCACCGTATTTCTGAGCAGCAGTACCTGCTACCATCATGAAGATCTTCTTCGCATTTTCAAGTAAATACTTCTCTTGCTCTAGAGCTTCGTCGCCTACTTCTTGTGGCATCATCATCATGAGCTCTTCTTGAAGGTTTGCAGCTTGCTCAAGAAGAGGAAGCTCACCTTTCATTGCTTTACGCATGATTGTTGCTGGAACGAGCATACGGTTAATTTCGTTCGTTCCTTCAAAGATACGGTTAATACGGGAGTTACGGTACATGGATTCAACTTCATATTCACTCATGAATCCATATCCACCGTGAATTTGAACGGCTTCATCTACTACGAAATCCAATACTTCGGATCCGAAGATTTTGTTTAAAGAGCATTCGATCGCATATTCAGCAATTGCTTTTCCAACCGCATTACCTTCTTTTTGCTCTTCTTCACTCAATGCGTTAAATGCATCATCGATCAAGCCGCCAGTACGGTAGATGGAGCTCTCCGCTGCGTACGTTTTAGCTGCCATTTCAGCAAGCTTCTTTTGAATAAGAGTGAATTTGGAGATTGGAATTTTAAACTGCTTACGATCGTTCGCGTATTTAGCAGACACTTCGATCGCACGCTTTGCTCCGCCTACACATCCAACACCTAGTTTGTAACGACCCACGTTTAAAATATTAAAGGCAATTACGTGGCCTTTACCGATTTCTCCAAGAAGGTTTTCTTTAGGTACAAGAGCATCTTCAAGGATAAGGGTACGAGTAGACGATCCTTTAATTCCCATTTTCTTCTCTTCTGGTCCTACAGAAACACCTTCGTATTCACGTTCAACGATGAATGCTGAGAATTTGTCACCATCGATTTTTGCGTAAACAACGAACACATCAGCAAACCCTGCATTTGTGATCCACTGTTTTTCACCATTTAATACGTAGTGTGTACCCGAATCATTTAGCTTTGCAGTCGTTTTGGCACCTAGAGCATCGGATCCTGAACTTGGTTCAGTTAACGCGTAAGCAGCAAGCTTTTCTCCTGATGCAAGGTCCGGAAGGTACTTTTGTTTTTGCTCTTCAGAACCGAAGAACACGATTGGTAAAGAACCGATCCCTACGTGAGCACCGTAGGAAAGGGAGAAAGAACCAGCTAAAGCGAACTTTTCAGTGATCAATGAAGAACTGATTTTGTCTAGCCCGATTCCACCGTATTCTTCAGGTACATCAGCTCCAAGAAGACCTAATTCTCCTGCTTCTTTTAATAAACGAACGTTGATGTCAAACTGATGTTCTTCCATTTTCTCAACTTCAGGTACTACTTTATTAACAACAAAGTCTTCCGTTGTTTTTGCAATCATCACGTGCTCGTCAGTAAAGTCTTCTGGAGTAAACATACGGTCTGCTTGAATACTTTCAAGTAAAAAGCCGCCGCCTTTTAACGTTTTATCAGCTGTTGCCATTTTTGTTCCTCCTAATATATTTAAATTTATATCCTTATCAGTGTTTTAAGTGAGTAAGGATCCGGAAGCCTGAATGTCCTTCGCTTTCCGCGGTGGTGCTGGCAAGCCTCCTCTCGCTAACGCGATGCGGGGTCTTCCCTAGCCCCCACTACCGCAGGAGTCTCGAACATTCCGGCTTCCTCACTTTTTATAAACCTTCAGACATCTGAATAAAAGATGTTTAAACGAGCTCAAATACTCCTGCTGCGCCCATTCCTCCGCCGATACACATAGTGACAACACCGAACTGTTCACCGCGACGTTTCATTTCATGGATAAGGCTCAATGTAAGCTTTGTTCCTGAGCATCCAAGAGGATGGCCAAGAGCAATGGCTCCACCATTAACATTCACGCGATCTTGGTCAAGTCCAAGATGACGAATGACCTGAAGAGATTGAGAAGCAAAAGCTTCATTCAGTTCAAACAATCCAATGTCTGATTGCTCCAACCCAGCAAGCTTAAGTGCCTTCGGAATCGCTTCTACCGGCCCAATACCCATAATTTCAGGTGCTACACCAGCTACAGCAAAGGAACGGAATTTTACTAATGGTGTTAAGCCATCCGCTTCTGCTTGTTCACGATCCATGACAAGAACAGAAGCTGCTCCGTCACTCATTTGAGAAGCGTTACCAGCAGTTACGGATCCAGTTGTACTAAACGCTGGTCGAAGTTTTGCAAGAGACTCTATGGAAGAGTTCGCACGAACGCCTTCGTCTTGTTTAAAGAGAATCTCTTTTTCTACTAATTTGTGCTTCTCGTTAACAGAACGGAACGTCACTGGTACTGGTACGATTTCGTCAACAAAGTGACCTTTTTCAATCGCCGCAGCCGCTTTTTTGTGACTTTCAACAGCAAATGCATCTTGGTCTTCACGGCTTACTTCAAATCGCTTAGCCACTTCTTCCGCTGTGTGTCCCATGCCCATGTAATACTCAGGGGCTTCTTCTACTAGCTTTGAATTCAATGCAATGACATGGCCACCCATTGGAATCATACTCATGGATTCTGCTCCACCGGCCATAACCGCTCTTGAATGACCAAGCATGATTCGCTCTGCTCCGTAAGCAATACTTTGAAGGCCTGAAGAACAGTAACGGTTGATCGTAATTGCCGGCACAGTATCCGGTAGACCCGCTAAACCAGCGATGTTTCTTGCCATGTTCATGCCCTGCTCGGCTTCTGGCATGGCACATCCGAAGATCACATCGTCAATAAGTGATGGATCGAATCCTTCTGCGCGCTTGAGTGTTTCTTTTACAGTTAAAGCCCCTAAATCATCTGGTCTTACTTGGGCTAACGTTCCTTTTTTTGCTTTTCCCACAGGTGTTCTTGCACCTGCTACAATGACGGCTTCTCTCACAAATTGTCCCCTCCTTTGGCGTTTCGTTTAGTTACGTAATGGTTTTCCTTTTGTGAGCATATATTGCATACGCTGTTGCGTTTTCGGTTCTGCTACTAAGCTTAAGAACGCTTCTCTCTCAAGATCGAGCAAGTACTGCTCATCTACTTCCGTTCCTTTAGGTACTCGACCTCCTGCTAATACGAAGGCAAGCTTTTGTGCAATTTTCAAGTCATGATCGCTAATGTGGTTACCGAAGTGGAGTGCTTTTGCTCCTTGAAGCATTGTGGCATATCCTGTTTCTCCGACCACTTTGATCTTCTTACGTTCCGGTGGTTGGTACCCACTATTTGCTAAGTGCAAAACTTTTTGTTTGGCATCGTGAAGCAAGTGATCGCCATTTACACTAATACCATCTTGTGGACGAAGGTAACCAAGCTCTTGTGCTTCTTGCGCACTCGTGCCCACTTTAGCCATCGCAATCTTCTCAAACACTTGGTTGGCTATAGCTTGAAGATCAATATTCGAACCTTCTGGAAGGCTTTCAACATGACGAAGGTAAAGCTCTTTGTTTCCGCCACCACCAGGGATGAGACCGACACCTACTTCTACAAGACCCATATAGGTTTCTTGAGATGCTTGGATACTGGATGCTGGCATGGAAAGTTCAGCACCACCACCGAGTGTCATTCCGTGTGTTCCAACAACTACCGGCTTTCCTGAATAACGAACTTTTGCCATCGTCTGTTGGAACTGACGAACCACCAAGTCGATTTCAGGGTAATTCATGTCTTGTGCTTCCATTAAAATCATCATCAAGTTGGCACCAACACAGAAGTTTTTCCCTTGGTTACTGATCACAAGACCTTTATAGTTCTTCTCAACTTCATCTAAAGACTTTGAAATCATTTGAACAACGTCAAGTCCAATTGAATTGTTCGGAGATGTAAACTCGAGATTTACGACACCGTCCCCAATATCAATGAGAGAAGCTCCGGCATTTTTCATAATTACATTTGAATCTTCTTTTTTTAGCGTTTTCAAGTTGATCACTTTAGGATTGATGTCCGGTTTCACGTACTCGCCGTTATGGAAAAATTCCTGATCTTCTCCATAGAACGAGGACTTCCCTGACTGAAGCATCTCTTTCACCCAAGCAGGAACCGTTTCTCCTTCAGCTTCCAATCGCTCAACGCTCTTTTCAACGCCAATGGCATCCCATGTTTCAAACGGCCCAAGTTCCCAGCCGAATCCCCATTTCATGGCGTCGTCGATTGCTTTTACGTCGTCCGCAATCTCATATGCTTTTTCTGCCGAATATAAAAGAACCGGCTTTAAAATGTTCCACACAAGCTCTCCAGCTCGGTCATCTGCGTATACAAGCGCTTTCAATTTTGCTGCTTTTCCTTTTGCTTGCTTACTTTGTTGAACAGAAGGCGCTTTCAATTTTTTACGTTCGACATATTCCATTGTGTTGTAGTCAAGTTCTAGAATCTCGCTTCCCTTTTCTCCTTTTTTCTTCAAGAAGAACCCTTGACCTGACTTACTCCCGAGCCATCCTTTTTCGGCCATTTCTTTCATAAAGGCCGGTGGGTCGAATACATCCTTTTCCTCACCATCAACTTGGTCGTACACGTTCTTTGCTACGTGTAAGAATGTATCGAGACCTACAACATCCAACGTTCTGAATGTGGCACTCTTCGGTCGGCCGATCGCAGGACCAGTCACAGAATCCACTTCACCTACAGAGTAACCGCCTTTTGTCATCTCACGAACGGTTACTAATAAACCGTAAGTTCCAATGCGGTTTGCGATGAAGTTCGGCGTATCTTTCGCTTCGACAACACCTTTACCTAGAACGTCTTCGCCGAATGTTTTCATAAATTCAAAGACTTCAGGCTTCGTAGATTTTGTCGGAATGACTTCAAGTAACTTCAAATAGCGAGGCGGATTGAAGAAATGTGTGCCCAAGAAGTGCGCTTTGAAATCCTCAGAACGGCCTTCTGACATCGCTTCAATAGAAATCCCGGACGTATTCGAACTTACAATTGTTCCCGGTTTTCTGTACTTCTCTACGTTTTCATATACTTTCTTTTTGATTTCAAGATTTTCAACAACAACCTCAACGATCCAATCCACGTCTGCAAGCTTCTCCATATCATCATCCATGTTACCTGGTGTGATCAGTGAAACATTCGACTTTTTCGCTAAAGGTGCCGGTTTTTGTTTTTGTAGTTTTGCAATCGCTTCTGAAGCAAGGCGATTACGTACAACCTTATCGTCTAATGTAAGTCCTTTTTTCTCTTCTACTTCCGTCAACTCTCTCGGTACGATGTCCAAAAGAAGTGAAGGAATACCGATGTTGGCTAAATGAGCTGCAATTCCGGAACCCATTACTCCGGAGCCTAACACCGCTACTTTTCCGATTCTCCCAACCATGAAGGACCTCCTTCTTTCTTTTTGAATGAATACTCATTCATTTTTCTGTTAAAAAAATATCCGCAGTTTTTTTCCGCGTCTTTTCACATCATTTACATCTTTAACTATATAAAATAATTTCCCATTACGCAACCATAATGACAGAAAATTTTCTTTATTTCTACTTTATGCATGCTTCCTCCCTTTGTTGCCATACAATTCTTGTCTTCTTTTCCCGGGAAATTTCCGCATATTTCATTGCTTTTCGCAAAAACTATACCAGAGTATGGATAAATCAAAGGAGGAAAACGTATGCAACAGCAACCACACCAACAACAAGGGAAAAACGTCATGACTCAACCACCAGAAGTGGTCACAACGAAAGATCATCTTTATATTTGCGATATGCTGTCTTGGAATTTGATGGCGATGAAAAAAGCACACCAAGCATCCCAGCAATGCGAAGACCAAGATATTAAAGATGCGCTTGATCAAGCTGGGCGTATGCACTATATGCACTATCAACAATTGCTCACTCACTTGCAAGGGAATAACAATAACCCACAGATGCAATAAACTAGGAGGAATGAAGATGAATCAGAATCCATCGGGCTCACAAAAAATTCAAAATCCGCAAACACAAACACCGGACTCTCCGCTTATGAATGATCGCGACTATATTAATGATATGCTCGCGACAGAGAAATACATGACCGATTCATATTGTACAGCTCTTAATGAAGCCTCTCACGAAGGGCTATACAAAGATGTTCAGTCGATTTTCAACGAAACCCAAGACTGTCAGCGAAACTTGTTCAATGTCATGTTCCAAAAAGGGTGGTACTCTTTCGATGCTGTCCAACAACAAACACTCGATCAGTCCCACCAAAAGTTCACCGGGTACAGTGATCAGTTCCCGTATAATCAAAACAATCCTGTATCGTAGCTCAAAATATTTATGATATCGCCACCCGATACAGAACAAGAAGCCGTCGGAGCTAGTCCGACGGCTTCTTTTCGTTATTTCATCCATACGTCTCCATTTTTGTAAGTCATCTGTTCCGGATAACGTAGATCTTTTACTTCATCCTGTACTTCTTGAGATGGTGTTTTGGTTAGCAGCGATACAACTACAATCGTGAAGATCGCTGAAGCTGCTCCAAAAACCCCTGCGCCTGTGTCAATAATTCCAGCAATCGAAAATCCGCCAAATCGGACGGCGAAGATATAAGAAAGGGTCACGATCAATCCCACTAGCATTCCCGCAATAACACCAGGCCCGTTCGCCCTTCGCCACCAAACCCCAAGGAGTAATGCCGGGAAGAATGTTCCGGATGCCAGCGCAAATGCCCACGCAACGATTTGCGTAATGGCGCCTGGCGGGTCCAGTGCAATAATCCCTGCAAGGACTGTTGCTCCTACGATTGTGATTCGACCAACGGCAAGTCGGTTTGAGTCAGTCGCATTCGGACGAAGAACACGGTAGTAAATGTCGTGTGCGAAAGAAGAAGAAATCGCAATCATTAATCCACCTGCTGTTGAGAGGGCCGCCGCCATTGCTCCTGCGGCCATAAGACCGATGACAAAGACGCCGAGATTGGCGATTTCAGGTGTAGCCATTACAACAATGTCATTCGAGATCATGATTTCACTCCATTGAAGAATCCCGTCATTGTTTGTATCGGCGATTTGCAAGAGATTTGTATTTAGCCACGTCTCTGTCCAGGCCGGCAGATCATCAATTGGCTGACCAACGACATTCGTCATTAAGATAAAACGAGAAAATGCCGCGTAAGC
Organism: Alteribacter aurantiacus DSM 18675; assembly: GCF_000429705.1. Classification (GTDB taxonomy): domain Bacteria; phylum Bacillota; class Bacilli; order Bacillales; family Salisediminibacteriaceae; genus Alteribacter; species Alteribacter aurantiacus. Next base: position 167,885 of record NZ_AUCJ01000010.1, on the reverse strand, counting down.
CGGAGCTGAAAGATAAAGTAAACCGATAAACAAAAGTGCCCACGCCCCAGACCAGCGCGCCGCTTTCATCGTTGATACTGTATAAAAGCGGACAATAACGTGAGGAAGCCCTGCAGTACCAGCCATAAGAGTAAACATTAAGGCCAAGAACTGCCACCTTGTTCCGTTCTCGAAAGGAGCAAAGTATTCCGACAGTCCAAGCTGCCTGTCAAGTTCCCCAAGCTCTGATACGACTTGTCCGTACGATAACCAAGGTAGTGGATTGTTGGTGATCTGAAGACTCATGAAAATGACCGGAATGAGATAGGCTGTAATCAAAATGATGTACTGAGCCACCTGAGTCCACGTGATCCCTTTCATCCCACCAAAAGCCGCATAAAAGGCAATGAGAACAACCCCGATAAGTGTTCCGATACGAGCATCCACTTCTAGCAACCGTCCGATGACAACACCGGAACCGGACAACTGTCCTACCGAATATGTAAAGCTGATGATAATGGTACAAATAGCTGCAATCACTCGTGCCGTATGACTGCCATAGCGATCTCCGATAAATTCAGGAACCGTATATCTTCCGTATTTTCTGAGCTGAGGAGCTAGAAGAAAAGTAAGTAACAGATAGCCACCTGTCCAACCCATGATATAGGCTAGACCGTCGTACCCGAGCAGCATCACCGTTCCCGCCATTCCGATAAACGATGCGGCACTCATCCAGTCGGCACCGATGGCCATACCATTAAAAACCGGTGGCACTCCTCTACTTGCTACATAGAAATCTGACGTTTGTCTGGCCTTGTTATAAATTGCAATCCCAATATATATCCCAAATGTAATGAGTATCAGCGTCAACGAAACAAAAAACTGTGAGTTCTCCAACCGGACGTCCTCCCTTAAGCATTTGTTGTTTCTTGAACGATTTCATTGATCCTTCGAGTTTATGCTAGCTTTCTCTAGATGGGATTGAACGTTAATGGTCAACGGTCTTTCCATAGCTGATTTGTTCATTCGCTCCTTCATCAATACCGTACTTCTGATCAATTCGGTCACTGACTTTCGCATTAATAAATAAAAGGATAATAAAGGTTACAATTGAGCCTTGAGCTCCCATGAAGTAGTGAAAAGGGAAACCAAGGATCGGGACTTCAAACTGTAGTGAATCAGCGAACAATACAACGCCAAACGACACAACAAACCAGATCGACAGGAAAAGTAAAATATACTTATTCTTTTCACGGTAATAAGCATCCGCAACAGACTTATCGATTTTTTTCATACAGGAATTCTCCTTTGGTTTGGACTTGTCCTTTTCAGTGGCTGAGCGACTCCTACTGATCTACTGCAAACTGAATATAAATCTGACTGTTTCAAAAAACGGCGCAGGTACCATTGCAACCTGAAAGACCATAAACCCTATGATCACAACAACTGGTAAGGCTAAAAAAACGGGCTTCTGCTTTTTTACGGTCAGGTAAATGCTTATCGTAACGATCAGAAAAAAAGTGATAAGAGTGAACAGTGCGATCTCCCTCCTTTTGTAAGCGCTTTATATTTTCCTTATTAAAAGCTATCCCCCTTTGTAGAATTGTGCATGTGTTATAATACAGAATATTTATAATATTTAGTTTATTTCACCATTATGAATGATAGGTATTACTACGTCAACCAATGATTATGTTAACATTTACCTATTTTTAAACCAGACATTTCACCTACTATATAACAGTTCGTGGAATTTCGCTGTTTTTCAACTTTTGAGTAAATCCGCAAAAAATGGAAACAGTAAGACTATGACTATTTCAACCATGATCTTTATCGCTTTGCTGACGTTATGGGTTGCGGAGTGGTTTATTTTTAAAGAGAGTCCACGGTTAAGAAAGGAGGTTCTTCGGGGGAGTTTGAAGGCTAAAAGATTGGTTTTGTTAACCTTTTCACTCTCTCTTGCTATGGCATTCCATCTGGGTAAGCTTCATGTAGAACCGATGTGGATGACAAAATTGTGTGGTCTGTTCTTTTTAATACTCGGTCTTACACTCAGGTACTGGACGTATGCAGTTACGAAATCGTATTTTTCAAGAGGGTTCTCATACGATGAGAACCGGCCTCTTTTTAGTCACGGGCCGTTCCGCCTTCATCGACATCCTTATCAAACAGGATTCTTTTTCATGACGCTCGGGGTCTGCCTTTTCATCAGTGGACATTGGTTTGTGCTTCTGACGACTTTTACGGTTCTCGGAAGCGCGTTGCACTACAGGATGAGTCTTGAAGAGGAAATGTTTAAAGTTGTCTACGGGGAAATCTATAGTTACTGGTGTAGACATCGTTTTCGGATCTTTCCTTTTTTGTATTAAGCTAAAATGATTACACACAGTTAATATGATTGATCCTGGCTTACATTGTAGCCCTATCATAAAAACTCAACCTCTATTTTGATTTGCGGGTTGAGTTTTTATCGTTTTAAGCTGTTCACCTTCGTTATACTGATATTCGACATTATTTCTCATTCCTTCAAGCCTATTCGGTGTATAATCATAGTTGGTTTATTTCATTACTAGAAAAATACCGGCTACATCACGATTAGTAAATGTAGAGTTGTGTGTCCTAAATTGAGGGACCTTCAATGCTGGGGCAACCTCTGGAGGAGGAAATAATAAATGATATCTTTTTTAATAACGTTGCAGAGAATGGTTCGAGCCATTTTTCGTGGGTTAAAGGAGCCTGAGTTTCAAGTTCTGTTTGTCTTAACAGTCTTCACATTACTATCAGGGACGATATTTTATAGCACCGTTGAAGGGTTGCGTGTATTAGATGCTCTTTACTTTAGTGTCACTACCCTATCTACCGTAGGATATGGTGATTTTTCTCCCCAAACAGATTTCGGAAAGATCTTTACAATTATTTATATGTTTGCAGGGATTGGAATTGTTGTTGCCTTTGTAACGAAGATTTTTGAATACATCCAGAAAGGTCAAGTTAATACTAAGAATAAAATAAAAGCGAAACGAGCGCATCGTTAATGTGGGGTCTGTCCCACGAACAATTGTGTAAAACCCCTCAGGCTGGTTACAGCCTGAGGGGTTTTGGGTATTATAGTGTTCTTATGTTTAATTCAAGGAATTAGTTATTCCCTTTTCCGTTATTGTTACCAGGACCTTTACCGTTTCCGTTTCCATTGTTATTGCCCGGCCCTTTGTTCTCGTTTCCGTTATCTTTGTCATGGCCTTTTCCTTTGCCATTTCCGTTACCCGGACGAGTGTTTTCTTCCTTTTCTTCGTCAGACTCTTCATCTTCCTCTTTTACTTCAGAAAGAATGATATCATCTGCACCGCGAGGCTTAAGCTGAGCTGTTCCTCGGAATTGGCTTGAAAGACCAGTAATGTCTACCACATCACCATTTTCAAAAGCAAAGTCATCATAAGTAAGGCCCGTTCTATTATCTACACGAATTAATACGGATTCCTCACCAGAAACAGCTAGAAATTCAAACGTTCCGAAGTTTCCTTGAGGTGTAAGCTCTTCAATGGTTACCTCTGAAAGCTTTACAAGTTGCGCTTCATTTTCAAAGCTTACAGCAGCTGGAGTCAGCTCAAGTGCTGCCGGAACATCTGACGCACCTGTCACTTTAAGCGTTTCAAGATTTGTAATTTGAAGCTCTCCGTTAAAGTCACCACGTTCGCCTGTAACTTTTACCATATCGCCTTTGTTTACAATACCTTCATCGAATTGGTAAACATAAATTCCTGCTGTGTCATCTTGAATGTAAAAGCCTTGTGCTCCCCAAGCTCCTGGTTGAGAAGTAACAACGCCTTCTACAGAAACGCTGTCACCATTCGTTGCTTCACGAGCTTCCGAGATAGAAACTGGCTCTAAAGGAGCTGGTTCTTCAGCGATAAACTCAAATGACTTTGCAGCTTGTAATCCTGGACGTTGGAAGTAAGCTTGCAAACTTCCGTCTACCAGTACACGCTCCCCAATGTGCTCAGGGTTCGTTTGCAGACCGAAATCACTACGAAACGCTGCCGGAATTTGAACATAAAGCATGTTGTCAAGATCCGTTTCACCCGGTGTATCTGCAATGGCAAAATTAAAGTCGTTATTAAATGGTGCTACTGAACTTACATTCGTACCGGAAATAATGTGTCCAACAATGTAACCAGCCACTTTTGCGTCTTGACCTTGGCTGTCTCTTGCTTCAGCAACCGTTAATGCATCACCTGGTGCTGGTGCCGGACCTGGCTCGTTGCCTTCAGCGTAATCAATAGTAATACGTTCACCTTCTACGTAATCGATCGGCCCATCATGGTTTTCAACGTATTCAACGATGGATTCCCACACTTTACCGTAGTTATCATTAATGTTTGTGTCTCCTAAAGTATAAAACGCTCGACCGTGCATGAAGTCGTTGTATGAAGCAGTAAATGTATCTTGATCGGCTACTTCCGTTCCATCTTCATAGAAAAGGTTTACTGACTCAAAACGGTCGGAGCCGCTTCCTTCTACAAGCTCATAGTTTAAACCAGAAATCTGTAGGTCTACCCCTCTATGATAATTTGCTTGTGTTAAAAGAACTTCCTTCAATCGTTCACCAGTTGTATCGACACTTACAATCTCGTTTCCGAATCCGTCAAGGCCTTCAATCATTTTGTCCGTAATCACACCAGGAGCAATGGTTCCTGAGATTGAGGATTCGTTTAAAATCGCTACATCCGTTTCTGTTTTCGCACGGACTGAATCGGTGTAAAGATTTCCAAGACCACTGTCGCTAACTGAGTTGTTAGTAGAGCTTAATCCGCTCTCAGTCTCACCAATGATGTTCCCTTCTACTGGAGCATCAGGTGCAACACTCACACTGATTCGCCCTTCGTTTGCAGGGTAATCAATATCTTGACCTTGTTCAGTTAATTCCTTTGCAAAATCGATCATGGCATCAGTCATAAATCCGACTTCCTCAAGAATTTCCCCATCAAAGTCGTAGCCGCCACCACCGGTACCAATATAATCGGCAACAGAGACAAGATAGGTTTTTTCCATATCAATCGGCTCACCGTCTACTGTTAAAACGGAATCATAGTAGTTGCCTGAATCATACGTTAAAATCTCGTAGTGCAAACCTGAAGTCTGCAAATCTACTGAATTACGACGGCTATAGGAAAATTCAATAACATCCTGAACTGCCTCTCCCGTCATTTCAATCAACATAATTTCATTCGCAAATGGTTCCACTGTGTAAATGTCGCGCTTAGTAAGTTCTCCCGCTGCAATGTCTGCACGAATTCCACCGTTATTTGTAAGGGCAATATCAGCTTCCCCTGCATGTCTCATGGCGTCGGTCCAGAAGTTGCCAAGTGGCGCGTCACGAACCGTACGTCCAGCACGAGAAAGACCTGTGTTCGAATACCCGATTTTCACATCCAGTAACTCGTCCATTTTATCGTTCCAATAATCAATAATCTCTTGAACTTCTTCATTTGTTTCAGTTAGTGAACTTGTAGATTGCAAGAACCCTTCCACACTCGTCACTTCACGAGTATCTTCGTCAACCGTAATCGTCAAATTACCAACGTCTAAACCATTTGATCCTGCTTGCACAATTGGCGTTCCGTTTACGACCTGTGGCGCCGTTAAACGTGTATGTGAGTGCCCACCGATAATCACGTCAAAGAAATCCACAGCTTCAGCAAGCTTACGGTCCTCTGTATACCCATGGTGAGTCAGACCAACAAACACGTCTACTTCGTCTGCTTTATGTGCATATTCAGCCGCTGTTTTAAAAGGATCGTGAAACTCTAATCCTACAATACCAGCTGGTGCTGTGGATGGTGGTGTTTCTGTAAGTCCAAGAACCCCTACAGTGAGACCATCCAAATCAAACTCCACGTATGGTTCTGGCTGTTCAATTACAATATTCTCATCAACCACTTCCATATTTGCACTAATCCAAGGAAACTCGGATTGTTCAACACGGTTCATGAATTCTACTTGACCATAATCAAACTCATGGTTCCCAATAACCATAGCGTCAAGCTCCATGGCGTTTAACACTTCAACAATCGGCTTACCAAATTCCAAATCTACTACCGGATTTCCACTGAAAATGTCACCGGCATCTAAATAAAGACTATACTCTGCTGCTTTACGCTCTGCATTAATATAAGCGGATGCTTTACCAAGAGGATCGATTCCAGAGTGAATGTCATTCGTATGTAGAATCTTCAACTCTAACCCTTCAGAATCAGAAGCTTGTACGGAAGATAACCCAATCCCCGTTGCCCCTGTAAATGTTTGAAAAACCAAAAGAAACGCTACCGCTACTGCCAACACTTGTTTGTACCCACGTTGTAAATTCATCTGTTCCCTCCTAAAATAGTCTTACAATTTAATAGTATAGAATAATAACTAAATAGGTTTTACTGTTTATTTAAGAAATGATTACATATTCATAAACAATCTTTTAGATATATTCATATACTTTGATATTCAAATCTTTTTACCTAGGAATAAAGTCATGTATTGTCGAACGTTTCATGTAGACATTTCGCATTTGTTCGTTTATGATCGAATTAAATTATTTCGATAGGGGTCGAACAAAATGAAAATTATGTCTTTCTTCCATCCTCAATTTGAATTCCTGAACAGCCTGCTCGATTTTGTTAATAAGAAAAACTATAAGCGTATTGATTTAGGAAAAAAATGGGCCGACCACGTAAACGAAAAAAGTGAGGGAGAATTGCAAAGGCTTGTGGACAAGAGTACGAACCTTGACACGGAACTTCATTTTATCCACATGTGTACGGTAGCTAAAGAAGTGAATACCGGAACAACCTGTGGAGATCTTCTTAGCTGGATTCAGAAATACTCCCCTTCTCACATGGGGAAAGCTTTTTTATCCACATATGAAATCGAAGCCCCTCCTTCATTAGACCAATCCTATGAACTGCTATCCACATGGTACACCTCTTACTATTCTTTTGTTGAACCTAAGCTGACAAAAGAGCTTTCCGAAGTGGCTCGACAATCTTCGGTACTTGTGAAAAAAGAAACACCAATTAAAGCAATTAACGCGATTACGAATGGACTTACTCTAGAGGGGGATGTGGAAAACCTGACCGTCTACCTCTTACCTCAGTTTCACGGTCGTCCTGTTCTTTTTCATAAACAGACAGACACGGTTCACATTTATGGGTACGCCGCAGACACGATCACCCTTCACAACGGAGAGTTAGCCCCTGTGTATACACGGACTCAGCAAGCTCTTAATGATATAAACAGGTTAAAAATACTTCAGTTTATCGAAAAAGGTCCCTGTTCGTTTAAAGACATTCATGATTGTTTTTCATTAGCCAAAAGTACGGTCCATCACCACCTTCTGACTCTTCGTTCGGCAGGATTGATTAACGTTCACCAACCACTGGGAAAACACGTATGGTACAGCTACAGAAGTGAGGGTTTACGGAATTTCGAACAAAGAATAAGCCTTCTAATTGAGGGGAACGTCCATGAATAGTCCATTTATAAAGAAGTCGTTCGTGTTCTTGTGGATGGCTCAGGCGGGTTCTGGATTGGGAGGAACTTTTGCAGCGTTTCTAATGTCGTGGCTAGTGTATGATCTGACCGGCTCTATGCTTGCCATGAGTAGTGTTTGGGTTGCATTCATGCTGCCTAGCATCCTGACCAATCTCATATCCGGTCCTTATATTGATAAACTTCAATATAAAACAGTCATGATTGTCTCAGAATGGCTTCGTGCCGGAGGATTTTTCATCTTAGGAATCGTAGTCATGGCAGACCGTCTTTCCTTTGCATTCGTCATTGTGATTGCCGTTTTAATCGGATTTGCCGAGCCATTGTTTCGGCCTGCGAGCATGTCCTATGTCGCACATATTCTCCCAAAACAATTGCTTCAAAGGGGGAATTCGGTCCTTGAGGGCACAATGCAACTGATGATGCTCGCAGGACCTGCTCTAGCCGGTTTCTTACTCACCATTGCAGGACCTGAAGTCCTCATAGCCATCCTGGTCATCGTTTTGTTTAGCTCAGGATCGGTGCTGCTTTTCGTTCCGAAAGTAGATCGAAAATCTACGAATCATCCTCCCTCTTGGTTTTTCATGTTTAAAGAGGGATTATCCTTTTATCGGTTATTTCCGGTATTACTTTGGATTGGTCTTCTTATGACCGTAATCAATTTCAGTACAGGCGCAGCTGTCCCTTTGTTCCTCCCTTACATTATCGATCACATTGGCGGAACAGAATTTATGTTTGGCTTGTTCACTTCTTTGTTTTCTCTTGGAATGATGGCAGGTTCGTTAGTAACGGGAGTGTTTAAACAACCAGCGAATTTGAGAGTGGTGATGCTCGGTAGTTTAACGATTAATGGCTTCCTTATGATCGTTTTAGGTGTAGTCACCTCCATATGGGTCGCGCTGGCTGTCTCCCTGTTTCAAGGTGTCTTCGCCATGATCTTCACAATAAACAACACCACCTTCTATCAACAAAGAGTTCCTCCTCACCTTCGTGGGCGAGTGTTTGCCGTGAGAACACTATTAGCACAATCGGGGATTCCCTTAGGTGCTGTATTCGGTGGATTTGTTGCAGAGGGCTATGGCTTTACAATTTTGTTTCTTACCCTTGGTGGCTTCATCCTCATCGCTACTGCTGTAGCATGGATGGTCCCCATCTTTTATCAACTCAATCAACCTTTGGAAGAAGAGTCACTGCCCGATGCGAAGAGGGCTTAATTTGTCCAATAAAAGAGGCTGACTCCCCTTGGGAATCAGCCTCTTTTCAATCATTGTCAACCCTCTTCAGTCAATTGTGCGGGGTCTGTCCCCGTACAATTGCCCCCTTGCGATCGAGGGATAGATGCTTGGTCTGCCAATGGAGTGGTATTCGATGTCTGCTTGATGGACTTTTTCTTTAGTAAAAACGTTCCGCCCGTCAAATAAAATCCCACGCTTGGTATACCATTTGATCTTTCGCAAGTCCATCTCTTTAAACTCTGCCCAATCGGTTACTAGAAACACAATGTCACTATTGTATAGAGAGCTTTCCAAATCGTGGATCAGCTTTACGCTCCCAGGAAGCAATTCCTTTGCAGTGGCCGCTGCGACGGGATCGTATGCTTTTACATGTGCTCCTTCTTCGATCAACTGCTGAATAAGTATAATGGACGGGGCTTCCCTCATATCATCAGTGTCAGGCTTGAAGCTAAGCCCAAGAACGGTAACATGTAGTCCTCTCAATGACCCTAGTCGGTCAAGGGCCTTTTTAACGAGAGCCATCTGTTGTTGGGTGTTTACTTCGGCAACGGCGTTCAATAGTTTAAAAGAATACCCGGATTCTGCCGCCATCTCCACTAAGGCCTTTGTATCTTTAGGAAAACAAGAACCTCCGTAACCGATTCCTGCTTGTAAGAAGGCACTACCGATCCGCCTGTCTTTTCCCATACCTACTGCTACTTCTCCCACGTCCGCCCCTACACGTTCAGATACTTGAGCGATTTCATTGATAAAACTAATTTTCATAGCTAAAAAAGCGTTCGAAGCATACTTAATCATCTCAGCACTTCTTAGATCCGTTCTGACTGTTGGAAGTTGAAGAGGAGAAAAAAGGGACTCAACAATGTCTCCTGCTTCCTGATCTTGCGCTCCTATCACCAACCGATCCGCATAAAACGTATCATGAATCGCCGAACCTTGACGGAGGAATTCTGGATTTGAAACCACGGAGACACTCCCCCTCCCGTGCGCTTCTCTGTTAATCCAGAATGCAATTTTGTTCGTTTGTCCCGACTGGCACTGTACTTTTTGTGACTACGACCACATCAGAACAAATACTACGTCCAATACTTAAAGAAGCTTCACGGATATACCTCAAGTCCACTCTCCCCGTTTTCTCCTCCGGCGTACCCACTGCAATAAAGATAACGTTGACTTTTTCACACGCCTTCTCATAGTCCGTTGTAAATTCTAATCGCCCAGCATCAAGATTCTTCCTCATCATCTGTGCAAGTCCCGGCTCATGAATAGGAGGCTGCCCCACATTCATAAGAGCCACTTTTCCACGATTCGTATCCACACACGTAACGCGATGACCTAATTCTGCTAAAACAACACCTGTGACCAATCCTACATACCCTGCTCCCGTAACCATAACGTTCATATCGGTCTCCCCTTTAATGGATAATGGAACTGTCCGAATGATTCAGCTTCTTTAAATAGTCAAGAATATCGTCACGCAAGTCTTCTCTTTCTAGGCCAAAATCCACTGTAGCCTTGATAAATCCTAACTTATCCCCAACGTCATACCGTTTTCCTTTGAACGTAAAAGCAAGGACCGCTTGTTCCATGTTCAACTTTCTGATCGCATCGGTAAGTTGAATTTCATTCCCGGACCCGGGATCAAGATGTCTTATAATATCAAAGATTTCAGGTCTTAGAATGTAACGTCCCATAATGGCCAAGTTGGATGGCGCTTCTTCTATAGACGGTTTTTCAACCAGATCATCCAGGAGTAAGGTGTCTTTTTCTACTTCACTCGGTTTTGGAGCGACAATCCCATACTTTGAAACGTCCTCATAGGGAACAGGTTGCACTCCGACCACAGACGTTTGATACCGATCAAACACATCCATAAGTTGCCTAAGACACGGTCGGTCACTTCGGACAATATCATCACCAAGTAATACGGCAAATGGTTCATCTCCAATAAATGGTCTCGCGCATCCAATCGCATGCCCTAACCCAAGTGGTTCTTTTTGACGAATGTAAAAGATATTCGCCATATTACTAATACCTTGAACCTCTTCCAACACGTTTTCTTTCCCTTTTACTCTCAGCGTTTCTTCAAGTTCGTAGGATTTGTCAAAATGGTCTTCGATTGCTCGTTTTCCTCGACCGGTTACAATGATGATATCTTCTATCCCTGATTCCACAGCTTCTTCTACAATATATTGAATGGTCGGCTTATCAACAATCGGAAGCATTTCTTTGGGTTGTGCTTTCGTTGCTGGTAAAAATCGTGTCCCTAATCCTGCCGCAGGAATTACTGCTTTACGTATTCTCATCCTCTTCCCCCTTCAAGGTCATTTTCTTATTACCAATTATACTTCCATAACATGTTCACCCTTAACCGATTTACCATTTCTTATCAACCTCTTAACAATTGTGCGGGGTCAGACCCCATGGCTGTCAAATTTAGCAAAATTGGCGGCTTTTTTTGGTTCTTTATCTTATTGATCATTCACCCCCATTTTTCACATGACAAATAAGCTTCCTTTCAGAAGTTTTTTTGTCAAGGATATATTCCGTTACAGGTGGACGCTTTCCGCGGGCATCGCCTTAGCCTCCACCGGAACTGTGCTTCTTCCTCTACTAGTATTGCTTTGTAGCGTCTGCGTCGAAGCAACTCGTAGCTTATTCGTGATGTAACCGTTCGTCCCTGCGGGGTCTTCGGCTGATGCTATTCCCGCTGGAGTCGCCACCTTTCACTCCATTTTTACTTTAATGAAAGATGATCTCCATATAACAAACAGTTTTTTTATACTTTTGAAAAGGTGTCTCGCCCCCCCTTCTCTTCTCACTACCTACATAAACTTCGAATGGTTTCTGTATGTCGATAAAATAAGTTGGTTTACCTAGTTGGTGAACCCCCAAAATCTATGTAACTGTCACAGACAATCTGACTTTGACCAAGTGAATAGGTGTAGCCGGAATGTTCGAAGACTCCTGCGGCAGTGGGAGCCAGGCGAGACCCCGCAAGGGCTTTGCCCGAGGAGGCTCGCCGGCACCGCCGCGGAAAGCGAAGAACATTCCGGCTACACCTTTCTTCAACTTATTTACTACACTCAACCCTTAAATTGATACTATGGCGTCTGCCCCCAGTCAATAAACGAAAAGAAGCACCGGCCACTGATGGCTGATGCTTCTCTTATGTTTAAGATGTTTTCTTTAGGAATCCTGTGTATTTACGATCGATAAGCTGGCTTTCGATTCGCTTCATCGTGTCAAGAGCAACACCGACTACGATTAGTAAGCCGGTACCACCAATTTGAACCGTTGCCGGAAGACCCATGGCTACTGTAAAGAAGACAGGAATCACCGATACGGTTGCCAAGAACAAGGCACCAACAAACGTTAATCGATAAAGGACTCTTGTAATGTGCGTTTGTGTAGCTTTACCAGGTCGAATACCTGGAATATAGCCGCTTTGGCGACGTAAATTGTCCGCCATTTGTTCAGGGTTCACTTGTACAAATGTATAGAAGTATGTGAACGCAATGATCAACGATGCAAATACTACAAGACCAACTGGTTTTGTTTGATCAAAATTCTGTACAACCCAGTTCGCTACAGGGTTTGATGGATCAAAGAAGTTGGCAATCGTTGGTGGGAAAATGAACAACGACATAGCGAAAATAACTGGAATAACACCCGCTCCGTTTACTTTTAACGGTAAATGAGTAGATTGACCGCCTGTTGGGCGCCCTCCCGCTGCCATTTTCTTCGCATATTGAACCGGAATTTTACGTAAGGCTTGCTGAACGTAAATGACCCCTACTACAATGGCCAAAACAGCGACAGCCAATAACGCAATAATCACGAGATTAATGAAAAGCTGCTCACCGGCTCCTTGAATGTATGTAGCATAGAGCTGGTTGACTCCACCAGGAATAGCTGCGGCGATACCTGCAAAGATAAGAAGGGAAATCCCATTCCCAACACCTTTTAGAGTGATTTGCTCACCGAGCCACATTAAGAAAGCAGTACCTGCTGTTAATACTGTTGCAATAAGTAAATACGTTACGAATGACGGGTTAGGTACAAGACCCGGCATCAAGTTATTAAATCCGATTGACATTCCAAGTGCTTGCAAGAAAGCAATTCCAACCGTTCCGTAGCGCGTCACTTGCGCTAACTTCTTACGACCGGACTCTCCTTCTTTTGACCATTCAGCAAACTTCGGAACAACGTCCATTCGGAGTAATTGTACGATAATGGATGCAGTAATGTATGGCATAATACCTGTTGCGAAAATGGAGAAGTTCTCCAAAGCCCCTCCGCCGAACGTGTTCAAAAATCCAAAAGCAGCCATTCCATCAAAATCAATGACACTTGGATTTACCCCCGGTGCCGGAATATGAGCACCTATTCGAAACACGACCAACATGGCTAAAGTAAAGATAATCTTGTTGCGTAAATCCCCTACACGAAAAATGTTAACAAACGAACTAAACATACGTGCACCTCAATCCCTTCTGATGTCCTCTCCCATAAAGAAGCTTATTCTTGAGAAATGGGCCTTGCCATTTACTCACCTGATTAAGTGTCATAAGAAACGCCCCCTCGCGCCTTCTTCTGACGTGGTGCCGTCGTGCAATCCGACTCACCCTTACCCAATCTTTTTGTACTATAAACTACTGTTCTCTCATTTTAGCACACAATCCTGCAAAAATTTTGAGAATTTTCTATATTCGACAAAAAAAGCCGTTCTTCGCCTTTCTTTCCCTCCATTCTATAAATCCATTATTAATTTAGTATTAAAACATAATGGTTCTTCTGTTAAGTTTCTAGCGAAAACAAATAAAAAAGACACCATCCAAAAGGATGATGCCTCCACTATTACTGGCTCTATTACTGGATCTATTTATGTAGCATGGGGTGAATGGAACTTCGTGATCCCGTATTCGCTTAAAAATTCAATTAGTTCGTCTACAGCAACCTCATAAAGCTGACGTCCATCCTTAAACTTATAGATCCCAAGGGCCAGGCACTCGCTGATGATATGGTCTTTCTCTACGCTTGCCATGATACGCCTCCTTGTAAGAATCTTTGTTGCTTCACGGTACTTATTCCCACCCCAAACCAAAGTAAAACCAGATTCATGTGCCAATTTTTTTGACTAATGTCGAATTAACATATGGAGAGACCTTGACGCTCCAATGAATACGTAATTCCATGTTGAAGGTTCGTAAAGCACTTTACTCCAGAAAAGTCATACCTCATTGCTATCATCTTCATACTTAACTGAGGTGTAATCCCAACGAGGACCGTTTCTATGCCTAAAAGATAAGTAGAAGATACAAGCTGTTGGATCATGGAAACCACATATTCATCAATATTCTCATTTAATCCTGTTAAATCCAAAAGAAGAAAGCTTACTGAATACGTTGATATTTCGGCTAATGTCTTTTCAAGCAACTCATTTGATCGAAATTCATCATACTTCCCAAGCAATGGAATAACTACCACTTGATCCAAAACCGGAATAATCGGAGACGAAATGTCCTTAATCGTTTGTGAAAGTTCAGTCGTTCTCTTCTTTACCAACTGGTCCAACTTCTCGATTTCATTCTTTTCCTTCCTTCTTGAAAGTTCGTGAATGTTTTGGTTCACGGTTACTTCTGATGGAAAGAACGTGAATTCGCAATAATCGCTTCCCTCAATCTGGCTTTTGTTGATGTTGTACCAAATGTTTTTGTTGAACACACCTGTAAAAAGACCAGCGAAATGCCCGGGGAAGAACGCCCCGCACTGTTCTTTTCCTTGTATCTTGTTAATTCTGTATTCCCAACTATTCTTTATCCGAATAGTAGCTGTACATGCATCTTCATCAAGATGAGAGACCTCAAAACGCCCCCACCCTGCTGCTGCATAAATATCAGGCAAAGCAGTAACAGACTCTGTCGGACGTTTGCTCGTTCTAAAGAAGTACTCTCCTACGATAATCCCCATTCGATATCCTGTCGTTTCCAAAACCACGTTGGACGCTTCTTCACCAGATACTTCTTCCATCGTATCCAAAAACGTCTTAAATGCGGAATTGAGCCAAAATAAAACAGCCTGATCTCCTTCGAAAGTGAACATGCCACGTTCGTGTTCCCAACTAAACGGTGAACCTATTACGTCTACTTCTTTTAATTTTCCGCTCATCTTATCCGGCACCCTTCTCTGGACCCACCCTCTTTCATAAACGTTAAGTCGATGTAGTCAGGTGGTATATACTTTTGTTATAAACATATACGTATACATTCGGAATGAATTATAAAAACCCTTCCTTTTTTTTAGTAATGCGAAATGTTTTTCGTTAAATAAATAATGAGTATTTCTTTAGCTCAGAGAATAATAATTAAAAAAAGCAGACTAAATATCTGCTTTTTTGATCTTTGCTTATTCAACGCTCCCGTTTGTTTAATAAAAATTCGATGAAATGCCTTTCCCTCCCATGGTTTTAAGGGTGCTTATTCTCTCCATTCCAGTAATGATTGGTTTTGCACGTTTTATTAATGTTTGTGTAGTTTCAAGAGTTAGGGAGGCTTGGTGGGCATTTTCATTACTCCACACTTCATAAACATAAACAGCGTTTGGTTCGCTCTCAGAAATATTTACGAGATATATCTCGCACTCATCGAGATTCTTCATTGATTCTGCCGCTTCCAACAAAATATCTACCATTGTGTCACGTTCGCCTTCTTGAATATTAAACTTTCCAAACAAACTAAATTTGCTCATATCATCCTCCTTGATTTTGTCACCTGTTAATTATTTCTACATCCGAACTCGATTCTCTTTTATTCCATAAATAAAAACTAAAGAAAGCATCGTCCATCTCGACAATGCCTGCTAATTTATAGTTTACATTCCGCTTTTTCATGGCGGACACCCCTCTTTTATCGAAGGCAACCAGGTAGATAGCTAGGAACCATTTGGTTAAATCGGTTCTCGTTTTCTCCATGACAGTTCCAACGGTTACCGTCGATTGGAAGCGACAATCTGCTTGGCCACTGAGCTTATGGAATACTTATTAAATAAATAAAAGCGAAAGGGGTTATCCCTCTCGCTGCCTCGTTTTTTTCGGTATGATATTGAATATTTCTCCTGTCTCGAACAAGTCAATAACCTCTGTTAGCCATTCATAATAATCCTCGGCGTTATCCAACTTCTGTAGATCCGTTTGAATACGAGATTTAATATCCTCATGTTCCGTACTTTCATCCAACTGATACAACATGCTCTTCGTATCTTTAATCGCGCGCATATTGTTCAAGGTAGCTTCACTCCACCGATTAATAAACACGTTTGAAAATGACTTGTACCAATCCTCTTCTGTCTTATAAAGATCTTTTCGGATTCCTTTTTCCCACACTTGCTCCACCATATCCGATTTGAGGAGGGCTCGAATATTCATGGACATACTTGTTTTACTCATTTCCATCTCTTTGCTCATTTCATCCAATGTCATCGGCCGTTCCGCAAAGAAAACCGTTCCATACAGCCTTCCTGCTGACGGCGTGATGTTATATAGGGGGATGTTCTTTGCAATTTCGCTTACAAATCGGTTACGAGCCTTTTCTAACGTAAGCGCATCATTTTCGTAGGTGCTTTGGCTCCCCATCGCCCTACCTCCTTTATATGATCAGAGTTATGACCACCCTATCATTTACGATTCTTAATAAAAATAGTAGCAGACTCACATCATTTGTCAAAGTCTCTCTGCTTTTAGGAAAGAAGAGGAATCGGGAGGAAATATAAGAAATTCACCCATTCATTCCATACAGTTTTTTCTGAACAAACTTTATATGCAATATAAACAAAATATAATGTTTGTACATCACTTGGTAAACACGTATAGTAAGACAAGCGTGATTGGACCAAATACATAAGACTATCAGACTATTATTCACAAGGGAATTAAAATTGAGGTGAAAGCATGGCAAAGATAAAAGTTCAATCCTTAACAAAGGTTTTTGGCAAACGGCCTAAACAAGCCATTAAACTTTTGAGTGAGGGTAAATCAAAAGACGATATCTTAAAAGAAACTGGCATGACCGTCGGTGTGAACCAAGCTTCTTTTGAAGTAGAAGAAGGAGAAATCTTCGTCATCATGGGGCTCTCTGGGAGCGGAAAATCCACACTGGTTCGATTGCTTAACCGGTTGATCGATCCCTCTTCCGGCAACGTATGGGTAGACGGACAAGACCTTGCTACGATCAGTGATAAGGAATTACGTGAGGTTAGGCGAAAGAAAATGAGTATGGTCTTTCAGAAGTTTGGCCTCTTCCCATTCCGTAGTATTCAAGAAAACGTCGAGTACGGGCTTGAAGTCCAAGGAATTGAAAAGAACAAGCGCTCAACCAAAGCAAGTTCTTCATTGGAGTTGGTCGGGTTAAAAGGATATGAAGACAAATATCCCGATGAGTTGTCCGGTGGCATGCAACAACGTGTAGGTCTCGCTCGCGCACTTGCAAATGACCCTGACATCTTGCTTATGGACGAAGCATTCTCGGCCCTTGATCCACTCATAAGAAAAGACATGCAAGATGAACTTCTTGAGCTTCAGGAAAAAATGAAAAAAACCATAGTCTTTATTACTCACGACTTGGATGAGGCTCTTCGAATCGGGGATCGCATTACTATCATGAAAGACGGTGCCATTGTACAAGTAGGTACGCCTGAGGACATCCTTGCTAATCCTGCCAACGAATACGTGGAACGGTTTGTTGAAGATGTAGACCGTTCAAAAGTGTTTACTGCAGAGAACATTATGGTAAGACCTGAAACGATTAACGCTGAAAAAGATGGTCCAAGAGTGGCTCTTCAGCGAATGAAGGATACAAACATATCGAGTATCTACGTAACAAAAAGAAGCAAACAACTGATCGGAATTGTCCACGTAGATGACATTTCCAAAGCGGTTCATAACAAAGAAACCGATTTAACACCATACATACATGAGAATGTGCCAACAGTTACACCGGAAACGCCACTTCACGATTTGTTCCACGTTTCCTCTACTTCACAAGTCCCTATTGCGGTAGTGGATGAAGAGAACAAATTAAAAGGCATTATTATTCGTAGTAAAGTGCTGGCTGCTCTATCAGGAAACGAGGTGACTACAAATGGAATTGTTTCCTAGAATCCCTGTAGGTGAATGGATTGAAGCCTTTGTAGAGTGGTTGTTAAAAGCTGAATTTATCATCGGTGCCCTTCGAAGCGTCATTCAATTTATTGCTGATGATATATTCCATACGATTTTTGCTACAATCCCACCATTACTTTTTATCATCCTGTTGACTGCATTCGCCGCTTTTTTAGTCAGAAAAAGCAAGAATTACGGACTACCGTTACTCGTTTTGTTCGGCTTACTCTTTATCGAGAATCTCGAATACTGGGATGACCTTATTATTACGTTATCACTCGTTATGACAGCCACATTAATCTCTGTTGTCATTGGTGTTCCACTTGGTGTATGGATGGCTAAAAGCAATACGGTTCAACGTATTTTCACACCTGTGCTTGACTTGATGCAGACGATGCCTGCCTTTGTTTACTTGATTCCTGCTGTGGCGTTCTTCGGTATTGGAATCGTCCCTGGAGTTGTGGCTTCTGTTATTTTCGCCATGCCTCCAACAGTTCGGTTAACCAACCTTGGCATCCGTCAAGTACCTACCGAAATGATTGAAGCATCTGACTCATTCGGGTCTACACCAAATCAAAAGCTGTTCAAAGTACAGCTCCCAATGGCCAAAACAACTATAATGGCCGGTGTAAACCAAACGATCATGCTTGCTTTATCCATGGTTGTTATTGCTGCCATGATTGGTACAGACGGTATCGGTCGCCAAGTGTATTACGCTGTAGGCCGAAATGACATCGCAATGGGATTTGAAGCCGGTATCTGTCTTGTTATTCTCGCGATCATCCTCGATCGCCTTACGCAAACGTTAAATAAACAAGCGTAGTAAACAAGTTTTTCACTCTTTTTTAAAAGAGTCAAAATAGATTAATAGATAAAAGGAGAGGTCATTTATGAAACTCAAAAAGTACGGAATTGTAGCAGGTATGTCACTTGCACTTGTCGCTGCCGGATGTGGCGCAGATGAAGAAGAAACAGGTAATAATGAAAACACAGGTGCAGACGATGAAGGCACTGAAGAAAGCACAAACTACGGAGAAGAAATGAACTACACGATTACAGGCATTGAGCCTGGTGCCGGTATCATGAGTTCTGTTGAAGATGCTGTTGAAGCCTACGATCTTGAAGACTGGGATGTTTCCTCAAGCTCTAGTGCTGCCATGACACAAGCTCTTGGCAATGCAATTGACAATGAAGAACCGATTGTCGTTACTGGTTGGACGCCTCACTGGAAATTTGCTGCGTATGACCTGAAATATCTTGAAGATCCTGAAGGTGTGTTCGGGGAAGCTGAAGATATTCATACATTCGCTCGTCACGGTCTAGAGGAAGAATTGCCTGAAGCATACTCTGTGCTCGAGAACTTCCACTGGACTGAAGAAGACATGGGTGAAATCATGATGGCCATCAATGAAGGTCAAGGGGAAGAAGAAGCTGCTGCAGAATGGGTTGAAAACAACCAAGACAAAGTTTCAGAATGGACAGAAGGTGTCGATTCCGTTGACGGTGAAGAGATTGAACTCATCTTCGTTGCATGGGATTCTGAAATTGCTTCAACGAACATGATCGGAAAAGTACTAGAAGACTTAGGTTATGATGTGACGCTAACGCCAACTGAAGCTCCATACATGTTCCAAGCTGTTGCTTCAGGTGAAGCAGATGCAATGGTTGCTGCATGGTTACCTATTACTCACGCACACCTTTTAGAGGATTTTGAAGATGACATGGTTGACCTTGGGGTAAACCTTGAAGGCGCTCGTACTGGTCTTGTCGTTCCTGAATATATGGATATCGATTCAATCGAAGACTTAAAATAAAACACTGAAAAAGGAAAGAGAGCGTGGTCTCTCTTTCCTTTTTTGTTCACTTAACCTACCTACCGTAGCGTCTGTTCCCTCTTTACTCTAATGTTCATACATCATTTTCTTCGTCATGCCCCCATCAACGGTGATGTTTTCACCGTTCACAAAGTCATTATCCGAATCGCTTAAGTAAAAACAAGCTTTGACGATATCTTCTGGCTTCCCTACTCGTTTGGATAAATGTTGAATGTGGTCCACCTCTCTTAGGTCTTCTCGGCTTCCAGTATGAATCCATCCCGGCGAAATGGCGTTCACTCGAATCCGCTCTTCTGCAAGCGAGACGGCAAAAGCATGGGTTAATGCTACAATCCCGCCTTTTGAAGCCGCGTAGGCCTCCGTATTTGCTTCACTCATAGCCGCTCGTGTCGAAGCCATGTTAATTACAACACCACCATCTTCATTTTCTTTCATAACCTTTGCTGCTTCTTTTGTGGATAAAAACGCGCTGCGAACGTTTGTATTCATCACGTCATCCCACTCATCCACAGTACATTCCAAAGGCGATTTAAAAACCGTTTTTCCCGCATTGTTAATAAGAATATCGATTTGACCATACTTGTCCACAGCTTGTTTCATTAAATGAATAATATCTGCTTCCATTTTTACATCCGTGTGAACGAAGGTACCTCGTCCGCCACGATCTACAATGGTTTGAACGGTGTCTTCCCCACCTTTGACATCAATATCAGCAAGAACAACATCTGCTCCCTGCTCTCCATAAGCCAAAGCCAACGCTCGTCCTATGCCGTTACTCGCTCCCGTAATCACAACCGCTTTTCCTTGAAATCTCAACCGAAACACTCCCTTTTATTCTCACTTTAAACGAACAGAAAGAATAAAGGAAGAAAAGAAGCTACTTCATTTTTCTCAATAAATAGAGCAAGTACGGTGTCCCAATTAAGGCAACAACAAGACCACTCGGGATATCTTTTGGTGCAATTACCACCCGTCCGATAAAATCAGCAACAACTAATAACAGTCCCCCCAATAATCCGGATACGAGTAATAGAGGGAAATGCTTATACCCCGTCAATCGTCTAGCGATATGAGGGGCTACCAAGCCGATAAATCCGATTGTTCCTACAATAGAAACAGCCGCTGTACTTACGGCTACTGCAGTGAAAAGAGCACCGAGTCGCACATAACGAACGTTCATCCCCAACCCTTGGGCCACGTCATCACCAAACAATAAGCCGTCCAAGTTTCTCGTTAAATAGAGAGCAGGTACCAACAGGATGAAAAGTAACAAGCTGGCCATTTGAACACTTCCCCATCCATTTCCATACGTGCTTCCGGAAAGCCAGACTAAAGCTGATGCAACACTAAGGTTTGCTTTAACAACAAAGATTTGAATAACTGCAGACCCAAATGCTGAAATAGCAATCCCAATCAAAGCAACCAAAATCGGCTGAAAGTTGTTCTTCCAAGCAGTGAACAAAATAATAGCCAATGCCGTCATGGCACCGATCATAGCACCTATAGGCAAATATTTTGGTGGGAGCGCAGGGAACATAATCAAAAGCAACATGGCACCTGCTCCTCCCATGGATGTCACGCCGATCACACTAGCGTCAGCCAAAGGATTTCGAAGTACACCTTGAAACAACACACCTGCCACTGCAAGCATTACACCAACCAAGAACGCGGTCATGACTCGCGGTGCGCGGAACGTCCACACAGCTGACCCCGACCAATCAAACCCACCACTTAATGCGTTGTATGAGTAGGCAATGAGAATAACGACGGCACTGCTGGCTACGAGGATCGGAATGATCACTTTCATCCTCATCGGTGCACGGGTTCCTCCCATCTGACGGTCTCCTTGCTTGAGTGCTTTTGCTGTTTTCCAAGCCAAGTACAATAACCACGGACTGCCCAGTAAGGCTGTCATGGCCCCCACCGGAATCTCTTGAGCAGGTTGAACCATCCGGCCGAGTACGTCGGCTCCAATAAGGAGAGTGGCTCCCCATAAAAAGGAATGAACAAAGATTTGAAAGTGGCCTTTGATCCCCATCATTTTTACGATGTGAGGCGCCATTAATCCAACAAAACCAATGGGACCGACTACACTAACCGTAGCAGCAGCCATAACGATCGCAAGCCCCCAAGTGGTCAATTTCACAGCTAGCACTCGTTGTCCTAAAGACGCAGCGATGTCTTCTCCCAAAGAGAACGTATTGAGTGGCTTAGATAATAAGAGAATTCCTATAAATCCGGCTCCAATAATTGGTGCGGAAAATAAAACCCCGTTCCAATTCATCTGTACAAGAGTACCTGCTCCCCAAAGAAACAGACCGTTTGTTTGATTTTCAAACAGAAGTTGCAGAGCACCTGTCAATGATGCAAAAAATAACGATACGATCATCCCTGTCAGAGCCACTCTCACAGGATTCATTTGCTTACCAGATAAAAAGACGACAAGTGTAGCTGCCAAAACCGCTCCACATAGTGAAGTTAAAAAGGGATAAGCACCTAATACGCCGGGAAAAAAGATCATGGAAGCGACGACAAAGAAAAAGGCTCCTGAATTAATTCCCAATGTTCCGGCTGAAGCAAGAGGATTCCTCGTTAACGTTTGCAATGCAGCCCCTGACACCGCCAATGCTCCTCCGGCTACAATGCCGATTGCAAGTCTCGGAAGACGAAGAGATAAAACAATATCTTGCACGCGACCAGGTACCCACACTTGTTCCAGTAATTCTTGCGACGTATATTGAGCCTGTCCTTGGGTTAAGTGAATCACAGACAATACAATAAGCAGGAAAAAGCCCCCTGTCAGTGAGACAAAGGACTTTTTCGAAAGACTCGCCATCACCACTACTTCACCATTACTTCAGTAATTTGATCGAGTAATGTTTCAGCAGAGAGAGGGCCTCCGTACAACCATGTATCTTCACCGAGGTCATATAAACGATCTTCCTGAACGAAATTCAGGTTTTCCCAAACCGCATTGCCTTCGAGCTGGTTTTCATATATATTATCATCATCAGGCACTGTATAAAGATAATTAGCGTCTTCGTATTTTACAAGAGCTTCCACGTTATATGTGCTCGAACCAAAGACTTCAAATTGGTCCGGTTCATGAACATTATTCAACCCGATCCGCTCAAGAATGATCGAAGCCATGGAATGCGGCGTGAACACGCGGATTTCAGGTGCTTGTGGACCTGAGTATGCGAGGGTTAAGATCACGTCTCTTGTCTCCAACGCGGCATTCTCAATCTCTTCTTTCGCTTCTTCATATTTTACATCCAAGTCCGCAAGCACCTGTTCAGCTTGGTCCTCTTTCCCGACTGCCTTTGCCATTTCGTTAAATGTCATTTCCATTTCTTCATATAAATCAATGGAGTCGTCTTCTGGGTATGGATTAAAAATAACGGTAGGTGCAATTCCCTCTAGCTCACTAAGAATCGCTTCATGACGGAAGCTTACACCAATGATCAAGTCAGGCTCCAAAGCGGCAATCGCCTCAAGGTTTGGTTCTTGCCTCCCACCGACATCCGTTACAACGTCTTCATCAAGTTCCGCATCTATGTTTACATAATTATGATATTCCTGTATATCGGCCATTCCCTCAGGCTGAATGCCTAAAGCAAGAAGATTCTCAGCATACGTCCACTCAAGGACGACAACTTTTTCAGCTGGTTCATCCAGCGTCACTTCCCCGTTGACTCCTTCAATTGTGACTGGCTCACCTTCCCTTTGCTCGTTCGCATTTGTTGCGTCCTCTTCTCCTGAACAAGCTGTAAGAGCCAAAACACCTGCAATAAGTATAAGATACTTCTTCATAATGATCCTCCATCTCTTTTACGTTTGATTATGATAATCATTCTCAACACAAATTCAGTGTACTCTCCCTTTTTTAAAAAGTAAAGAACTATTTGATATTGAAAATCATTCTCATATGCCTCTGTTTTATGCTAAGATAAACTCAACATTGATTTGGAGGGATCCAAAATGAGTAGTTCATTACAAACAAGAGACTTATCCGTAGGCTATGATCATAACTTGTTATTTGAAAAACTAAATGTATCCATCCCTAAAGGTGAGATTTCTGTGTTTGTGGGAAGTAACGGCTGTGGAAAGTCCACTCTTTTACGTTCGTTAGCCCGACTTCTTAAACCAGCGGAAGGCTCTGTTCTTTTGGAAGGGAAAAACCTTCAGAAGATGTCTTCTCGGAATTTGGCAAAAGAACTCGGTATTTTACCCCAATCACCTACATCTCCGGAAGGGTTGACCGTTCATGACCTTGTTAAACAAGGACGTTACCCTCATCATTCTTGGCTATCACGCTGGACGGAGGAAGATACAAAAAAAGTAGATGACGCCATGAGAGCCACCCGAGTGGATAGCCTAAAAGAACGTCCAGTAGATGAATTATCTGGCGGCCAACGACAACGAGCATGGATTGCCATGACACTGGCTCAAGATACTGAAATCATTTTATTGGATGAGCCCACTACCTACTTGGACATGACACATCAAATCGACGTTCTTGATCTCCTTTATGACCTGAATGAAAAACATAACCGTACAATTGTTATGGTGCTTCACGATATTAACCTTGCCTGTCGCTATGCTCATAACATCATTGCGATCAAAGATGGGGATGTGTTCGCTCAAGGAAAACCGGAAGAAATCGTTTCTTGCGAGCTTATTCGAACCGTATTCGATATGGACTGCCAAGTAACAAAAGATCCTCTTTTCGGGACACCCCATTGTATTCCTTATGGAAAAGGTCGCTGTATCGGTGAAAACCTTCACGAGGTCATAAGTGGTGCATAAACTAAAGGCTTACACCATTTATCAAACTGACCTCGTGGATGATGCTTCAGGTTTCACAACACTAGGGGATGTGTTGAGTGACAATCACGCTTTTGAAAAGCTAGTAGATGCTGTCAAAGCTGATTCGTGTGCGCCAAATAACAGTGTCGCAATTTCCATCTTTATGAGGAAATACGGCTTCTTCCTTGCTTCACTTCTTTCCTTGGCTACTCATAAAACACGATGGAGCGGCTCCCTTCATGACATTCATATTAAGGAGAAAGATGGAGATTTTCGTTTTCAGATCGAAAAGCGATATCTCAGGAAACGGATGAGCGAAGATTTATCTGCTTTAATTAAGGAATACGGACACGATGTGGTTGAATGTTTCAGTCAAAAAGGACGTGTGTCTTCTTTTATCCTTTGGGAAAACATATGGGGATATGTTCTTTGGATATATGGACAATTAGATACAGATCATGCCCGTAAAGATTTACAGTCACTGATTGAAAACGATGTGTGGCAACCGTTCAAAAAACGCTCTCCATTTAAACGGTTTCTCAATGGTCGATCCCTAGATGAATCGAGTGCGGAATTCAAACGAGTCACATGTTGCCTGTTAAAAGAGCTGCCGGCTAACCAAAAATGTTCGTATTGTCCGTTTAAGAATCTCGATTAATCAACCTAAAAAAACCTCAGTGATTGAAGGCACTGAAAAAGTACTTTACCTTTTTCAGCTGCCTCTAAACATGAGGGTTTTTTAGATAGATCTTGCGTTTGTAAAGGATTTGGTATCATATAAAGATGGAATGAGAAGGTCTTATTTTAGGGTCATAGTAACGTTTCCATCATGTTTAACAAACGAGAATCTCCCAATCCCCTGGACCTTTACTTCTAAAGGGAAAAACACCGCCTTCCTTTGTGAAAAGAAAAACCTACGGCCTTCCTTTACAGTAATGAAAAGACCCTCTTCGCCTCCAACTGGTGTTAACCCTTCATGATCCTCTTTCCAGTTAGGAATACCACGCTCATTTAACTTCCTTACAAATGGAATGACTTTCTCTACTACAACGCCTATTTCACTAATCGAAATCAAATCATCTGAAGAAAAGCGATGGTTAACCGCGTTATTCAAATTGTGCCGGGCAATAAATTCGACGATGTTTCCTGAAGGGTCTTCGAAATAAATGGCATGAGCATTCCACGTTTCAAAAAACACTTCATCTGAATCATTTTCGGTATTTAGTTGAATCTTTGACTGAATCCAATCCTTAGCTTCTTCAAATTTATTTTCCGGTATATTCATGGCAAAATGATAAAATGGTTTTGAGTCTTCTACTTGTTCAAACACTAATGACGTTGTCCCTACTTCTACAGTAAACGTTTGTGCACTTTCGTTTATCACGTTTAATTCAAGTACATCCCGGTAGAAGCTTATCATTTCATTTAATTGGTTTGTAAATAAATTGATCTGATTTATTTTCATAGTCATCCTCTTTCCTGTTTCCATCTATACGCTATTATTTTACACCGACTCCCTTTTTCACTTCATCCACCATATCTGATACAGACGTCAATCCACCGGTCGTAATGTACCACTTCACCGGATCAAGGTAAACGATACGGTCATTTTTATACGCATCCGTCGTTTGAATTAACTCATTTTCTACCGCTTCTTTTGCAGAAGCATCTTCGCCGATAGCAGCCCCACGGTCAATCACGAATAAGTACTCCGGGTTTTGTTCGACAACATATTCATAGGAGACATTTTGACCGTGATTGGCCGTTTCAATCCCTTCATCTGTCGGTTTAATTCCAAAATCATCGTGAAGCAAACCGAAACGAGAACCCGGACCATACGCACTAATGTCACCTTCGTTGGCCATCACAAGAAGACCTTCGGCATCAACATTGTCCTGCAGTTCTTTTAAAGACCCTTCAATATCAGAAAGAGCAGCCTGAGCCTCTTCTTCTTTATTAAAAATCTCACCTAGTGTCGTTACATTCTCAGTAAATGATTCCATGTAATTTTCCGTATCCACACCTAAGAATATGGTTGGTGCAATCTCACTTAGTTCATCATAAGCTTCAGACGCTCGACCACTGATGATAATCAATTCAGGGTCAATATCATAAATCGTTTCAAAATCCGGTTCAAATAAAGTACCCGCTGTTTCATACTCGTCACCTCGGTATTTTTCCAAGTAATCCGGTACGTTCGCTGTTGGAACTGCCGCAATGTCTGCACCCAAGTGATCGAGCGTATCAAGGACACCTAGGTCAAACACAACAACACGTTCAGGGTCAACGGGCACCACGGTTTCTCCGAATTCATGGGTGATCGTCAACTCCTCCGCCTCTTCTGTTTTACTTTCCTCTTGTACTTCCTCTTGCCCTTCTCCATTCATATCTTCTGCTGTTTGAGAAGTGGCTTCTTCTCCTTCACCGCATGCTGCTAAAACAACCGTTGCACCTAATAATGTCATCCACATTTTTTTCATATTTATCGATCCTCTCATGTTATCTATTTATAGTAGCTTGCTTTCTTATAAAGGGACGCTTATCAAAGGCATCCAATTTCAGCCTTTACACAAAGTAAACACATACTCGTTGGTTGTTTACTTCGTTGATTTCAATGTCCATATCGTAGACATCTTTGAGGACCCCGTTTGTGATCATATCCCGGGTTGCCCCTTCATGTACGACACGCCCCTCTTTTAACGCAACAATATAATCTGAATAAAACGAAGCAAAATTAATGTCATGTAAAACGATTACAATCGTCTTTCCTAAGTCCTTGACCATCTTTCGAAGCACTTTCATAATTTGTACAGAATGTTTCATATCCAAGTTGTTCAAAGGTTCATCGAGGAGGATATATTCCGTATCCTGTGCAATAACCATGGCGATAAAGGCTCGTTGTTTTTGCCCACCGCTCAGCTCATCAAGGTGCTTATTCTCCATTTCTTTTAACCCCATGTATTCAATGGCTTCGTCCACATGGCGCCAATCTTCTTTTGTAAGTCTCCCTTTGGAATAAGGGAATCGTCCGAATGACACAAGTTCTTTAATTGTCAATCGAATGCTTATACTATTTGCCTGCTTGAGAATCGAGACTTTTTTAGCGAGCTCCGTTTGATTCGTGTCGTGTACTCTTTTATTCTCCACAAGCACATCACCTGAATCTGCTTCAATCAAACGACTGATGATAGACAAAAGCGTACTCTTCCCGGCTCCATTCGGTCCGATAAACGACGTGATCTGCTTTTTTGGAATGGTGACCGTAACACTATCTACAACTGTTGACTCACCGTACTTTTTCGTCACATCTAAGACTTGGACCACTTCGTCCCCTCCTTTAATAACAAGTAAAGAAAATACATGCCGCCCGCAAAGTTGATGATTACGCTTAAGGGCGTAGACATGGCGAAAATTCTCTCCACGATTAACTGCCCACCTACCAGAGCAATGACCGATACGAGAACGGCTGCCGCCAGAATATAGGTGTGTTTGTATGTCTTCATCAGCTCATAAGCAACGTTTGCCACTAGTAATCCCAAGAAGGTAATGGGCCCTACCAAAGCTGTGGATACAGACACAAGAATCGCAACCACAATGAGAAGGCGCTTTACTACATAATCGTAATCCACACCTAAATTAATTGCGTGATCACGCCCTAAACTCAGGACATCCAAATACGTTGAAAGCTTAAGTACATAAGCAGTTGTAATGACAAAGATGACGGCTGTTAATAGTAAGATATCGTTGTTCACATTGGAAAAACTAGCAAACATTCGATTCTGTACACTTAAGAATTCATTCGGATCAATAAGCACTTGCATAAATGTAGATAAACTTGAGAAAAACGTGCCAAACACAATGCCTACAAGGAGTAAAAAGAACAAGTGCTTTGTGCCTTTTTTAAATAACAGTGTATAAAGCAACAGTGCAAAGACGATCATTACACTTGATGTTAAAAGAAAGTTCGCATGCTTATCCACAACCCAAAAGCTCATAGAACCAAAAGCAAATATCAAAAACGTTTGCACGAGTACATATAAAGAACCAAGCCCGATAATGCCAGGCGTTAGAATTCGGTTGTGAGTAATCGTTTGAAAAACCACGGTGGAAAAGGCTATAGCTGCTCCGGTAATCACCATGGCTGATACATTTGTCAGCCTTCTTGGGAGTGCATATTCCCAGCTTCTTACGTCATAAGTCAAAAACAAAACAATCAAAGCGAATGCAAGGAGGGATAAAAGCATTAGTTTCTTACGCATGTTTCCGCCTCCTTAACAACAAGTACAGAAACACGCCACTTCCGATTACGCCTACAGTTAACCCAATCGGTACTTCATAAGGATAAATAATCACTCTTCCTAAGATGTCACACCCCAGAACAAACACCGCTCCTAAAAGAGCTGTGTGAGGCAAGTTCTTGCGGAGGTGATCTCCCCGATACATCGTTACGATGTTTGGAATGATTAAACCGAGAAAAGGAATCATACCGACAGTTAATACAACAACCGAAGTTATCGCTGATACAATGATCAACCCAACATACAGGACTTGCTTGTATTTCAACCCAAGATTCGTGGAAAAATCCTCTCCCATTCCTGCTATCGTAAATCGGTTCGCATACACGTACGCAATAATGAGAAGGGGCACACTTATGTAAAGCATTTCGTAGCGTCCTCTCATCATTAAAGCGAAGTTACCTTGTAGCCAAGAAGACATGTTTTGGATGAGATCAAAACGGTAGGCAAAAAACGTGGTGATCGAACCGACCACATTTCCAAACATCAAACCTACTAAGGGTATAAAGATCGTGTTGGTGAATTTGATCTTATCAAGAATCTTCATAAAGATAATGGACCCAGCTAGTGCAAACACAAATGCCACAGCCACTTTTTGAAGAGGTGTGGCAGAAGCAAACACGATCATCGCCACAACAATACCAAGCCTTGCCGAATCGAGGGTTCCCGCTGTTGTTGGTGATACGAACTTGTTTCGAGTGAGCTGTTGCATAATTAATCCGCAGATGCTCATGCCTACACCTGCAATGATAATACTTGCAAGCCTTGGTACTCTGCTCACCCAAAACACGTGCTGTTGTTCTGGGGTCATGGAAAACACATGTAATAAAGAAATGTCACTCACCCCTATAAATAGGGATGCAATGGACAAACAAACGAGTAGTACAAAGAGAACAATCATAAGTAACGCTTCCTTTTTCCAAAACAAGGCGGCCGCCAAGTGTCGTCGATAATGATATTCATTATCAATTAAACTACAATGGTAATGATAATCATTATCAGTTAAATTGTCAACAATTTCTTTTTTGAGTATCCACTCATATCCGTTCATAATGCCCCGCTTTACGCCATCCGCTCCCTTTACGATCCGACTCATCAATCGCTACCTCCCTTTAAAATAGAACGCAAAAAAACGCATTGATAAAATCAATGCGTTTTGCTACTTATGTATGGTGGAGACGGTGGGAATCGAACCCACGTCCAGAGATAACGACACCTAAGCGTCTACGAGTGTAGTCAGTTTATTGGCAATTCGCCATCACTTCAGCCAGCTGACAGGCTTCCATGTGGCTAACCTGGTTGATCTCTTCCTATTGTCCTCAGGTGGTGGACGCTAGGCGTATCCCACTATAAGTGAGTCCCTGATCCTTCACATGGGCGATGAAGGGAGGAACCGCAAAGCAACTGTTACGCTGCTAGTGCGAAGTTGTTTTCTTCTTTGCCAACTATAGGCGATGAGCGTTTTATACGAGGACACTCAGCTCGACTCGCAACTTAAGCTCGACCTACCCCTGTCGAATCCAGAACGTCCCCATGATAAATGGGAAAGCTGGAGAACATGAATAGATGCTATTCAGTTTTCAAAAATCGCCTTACGGAGAAACCACCATCTCTCCTGACGACACTTCTAATTATAGCATATAGAGATTGACAGTCAAATGGTAAAGCCATCCCTCGTTGGAAAAGAGGTGTACTACCGGCCGAGCTGATGATCTTTAAAGGCACGTTCAATATCACGCTTCGCTGCCTTACTTTTAAGGTCTTCTCGCTTGTCGTATTTCTTTTTCCCTTTTCCTAGTCCAATCAAAACCTTCGCAAACCCGTTTTTCAAATATACCTTAAGAGGAACAAGCGTATAGCCCTTCTCTTTTGAAAGTCCGATTAGCTGATTGATTTGCTTACGGTGGAGTAGGAGTTTTCGCGTTCTTACAGGATCGTGGTTATAGCGATTCCCCTGTTCGTACGGACTGATATGCACGTTATGAATCCATGCTTCCCCGTTACTCACCCGAGCGAACGAATCTTTAAGGTTTATTCTACCGCCACGGATCGACTTGATTTCAGTTCCGGTGAGAACAAGCCCTGCTTCGTATGTTTCTTCTATATGATAGTCATGACGTGCTTTCTTATTTTGTGCTACGAGTTTTCCGTCAGCCATTGTTTTGCATCCTTTCAACTTCCTTCGATTTCTTTATCATACCAAAAAGTATAGCCTTTGTTCAATATAATTGAAGCGCCACTCCATGTTCGAGCAGCGCTATCATGTATTATGATACATATGCTCCGCACAATTCACTAACCAAATGACATGCTTCCGCACACATCTGACAATGATCATGTTTATGTGAGGCGCATTCTTTTCCACAGTCCTCTGCTACCTTCGCACATAGAGAGATGATTTCCCTAACATGTGGAGAGTTTGTGGATATCGCTTTCAATGTTAGTTCACAAACATCCGCGCACTCCCGATCGGTTCTGATACACTCTCTCATATGAGAGACTTCTTCTTCTGACAAGCACGCTTCATAGCATTGATTACAAGCTCTCAAACAGTCTTCTACAGCAGCATAAATCTCTTCCATTTCTCCATTCATGTGATTCATGGTCATCCGCCTCCGAGTGTCTAATTTTTCTCTTTGTTCTTTTCCCGGTTTTTGAGGAGATTAATCTTGTTTGTCCACATGGGGATAACCTGATCGGGGAAGTGTTGTTTTGGAAGGCTCGGTTATTTGTTTCGCACTTTGTAAGATCCACTTCTCCCATCCTGGGAATCTTTCGACTCACGAATAACGCACTTATTTTTCTTTTAACGTAGTTAATTGTGTAATTGGCGTACTTATCTTCCTTTTAGCGGCGTTAATTGTGTAATTGGCGTACTTATTTCCTCTTTGACGGCGTTAGCTCTCTCATCCATCTACCAGTTCCTAAATAATCCCCTCCTTATCCACCTCTCAGAACTCTCGGCTCACCAATGGCGTACTTACGTTTAAATGGATCGAGTTAGCTATCAAGGAGTCCCTCCCCCACCAAAAAACCGGGCTCCTCAGCTAAAAGGAACCCGGCTCGCATTATCTCTTCTTCTTTTTCTTCTTTCCTTTAGGTGCTCTTTCATAGAACGGCTTATCCTTCTTACCGCCGCCCTGGCCGTCTTTTTTCTTCTTGTCTCCTCGGCCTCCGAGCTTCATACCGCCTTTACCACCATCTTTTTTACGTGGAGAACGTTTGCCTCCCTCGATGACTTTCGGACGGTCTTGCTTTCTTGCTTTGCGTTCTTTCATTCCAACGATTTCAAAGTCAATAATTCGCTCTTCCACATTGACCTTCACCACTCGAACATCAATTGCATCACCAATGCGGAACACTTTGCCTGTTCGTTCACCGATCATCGCATATTGCTTTTCATCGTAATGATAGTAATCGTCTGTCAAATAACTAACATGGACAAGACCTTCAATCGTATTCGGAAGTTCCACGAAAAGACCAAATCCGGTTACACCACTAACGATTCCTTCATACTCTTCGCCGACCTTATCTTCCATGTACTGAACTTTTTTAAGCTCATCGGTTTCACGAGAAGCATCTTCTGCTTGACGCTCTCTCTCAGAAGCATGCTGTGTAAGAGCCGGTAATTTTTCTTCCCAATAGACACGGGTCTTTTCATCAGTCTTTTTCTCAATCAAATACGTGCGAATCAGTCTGTGAACAATCAAGTCCGGGTACCGACGAATTGGTGACGTAAAGTGAGTGTAGAAGTCTGCGGACAGTCCGAAGTGACCCACATTATCCGGATCGTATTTCGCTTGTCTCATGGAGCGAAGCATAACTGTACTGATCACCGCTTCTTCCGGCTCTCCTTTCGCTGCATCCAGGATTTCCTGCATGGCACGAGGATGAACCGTGTTGGCGCTTCCTTTTACTACGTAACCGAAGTTCGTAATAAACTCGAGGAAGTGGTTGAGCTTCTCTTCATCGGGATCTTCGTGAATACGGTACACGAACGGAAGCTTTAGCCAGTGGAAATGTTCAGCAATCGTTTCGTTCGCACATAGCATGAATTCTTCGATCAGCTTTTCAGCGACAGAACGGTCCCGAAGCTCCACATCCGTCGGCTTTCCTTCTTCGTCCACAATCACTTTCGCTTCTTTAAAATCAAAGTCAATGGCACCGCGGTCGAACCGTTTTTTACGCAAAATCGCCGCAAGTTCTTCCATTCGTTTGAAGAAAGGTACGAGCTCTTCATAACGCTTCGTTACTTCTTCGTCTTCTTCTTGAAGGATTTTACGCACATCTGTGTATGTCATTCGTTCCGTTGTGTTGATAACGGCTTCAAAGATCTCGTGATTAACGACTTCTCCTTGTGGACTAATCTCCATTTCACAGCTCAATGTTAAACGGTCCACTTGTGGATTAAGTGAGCAAATGCCGTTTGACAATCGGTGTGGGATCATCGGAATCACGCGGTCAACCAAATAGCAACTCGTTGCTCGCTCATAGGCTTCTACATCGATCGCTGATCCTTCTTCTACATAATAAGAAACGTCGGCAATATAAACACCCAGCAAATAGTTTCCGTTATCCAGTTTTTCCACACGTACGGCGTCATCCAGGTCTTTTGCATCGGCACCGTCAATCGTGACAATCGTTTTATTACGCAAGTCACGGCGGTGTTTAATTTCGTCCTCGCTAATTTCATCAGGCACGCGGTTCGCATGGTCAATCGCCTCTTGAGGAAACTCACCAGGCAATCCGTGCTTGTGAATAATGGACAGGATATCAACACCCGGGTCGTTTTTGTGACCAAGAATATCCACAACTTGACCTTCCGCACTCATTCGCCCTTCAGGGTATTTGAGGATTTCCACAACTACTTTGTGGCCATCCACAGCTCCCCCTTCTTTATTCTTGGGGATAAAAATATCGTTCGGGATTCGTTTATCATCAGCTACAACAAAGCCATAATATTTATCATCCACATAGGTTCCCACAACTTCTTTTACACCGCGTTCAATAATTCGGATGACCGTTCCTTCAGGCTTGGAGCCGCTTGAATTCGGATGAAGGCGAACGAGGACCGTATCTTTGTTCATGGCACTGTTCATCTCGGAGCCTGCAACGTAAATATCGTCAAAACCCTCTTCTGTTCGTACAAACGCGAAGCCCTTTGGATGCATGATAACCGTTCCTCGAATGAGGTTCATTTTATCCGGCAAACCATAGCGGTTACTCCTCGTTCGAACAAGCTTCCCCTCTTCTTCCAATTCATTTAGAAGTTTCACGAAAGCTTTAAACTGACTCGAGTCAGTTACGCCTAGTGCTTCTTCAAGGTCTTTTACGGACAACGGTTTATCCGCTTCTTCTTTCATATAATTGAGTACATATTCTTTTGATAGCTCTGTCATTTTGACCGCTCCTTTCCCTCGGACCAATTCCCGTTCTGTTTACTCATTCCAGTCCAACTTCTCCAGGAATTGATAAACGTCTTCATGGAGTATGTCCTTTTCCTTGTCGAGTGTAATGATGTGGCCAGACTCCTCGTACCACTTTAAGTCTTTTACATCTGACTCGACTTCGTTATAAATGATGTTGGCACTGTCTGTATTGATCATGTTGTCGTGACGGGCCTGTACAACGAATACAGGGGAATAGATCATATCTACATTTTCACGGACTTCCTGATTCAATTTTTGCAGTTCCTTTAAGGTGTTCATTGGTTCGAACTCTTTCATTTCTTCTTCAATTTGCTCGTCTGATTTTTTCTCATAACGCTTGTATTTACGGGCATAGTCAAGCACGCCTTGGTACATGGTTTCTTCACTTTTAATGTACATTGGCGCACACATCGGCACGATTCCCTTTACTGGTAGTGTGTACCCAAGCTTAAGGGAAAATACCCCACCTAGTGAAAGACCGGCAACAGCAATTTCATCGTGACCCATTTCCTTTAGATGGTTGTATCCAGCTTCTACGTCTTTCCACCAATCTTCAGGACCTGTATGTACCAATTCTTCAGGAGGCACCCCATGTCCTTTATATTGAGGGGCATGTGATGTGTACCCTCTTTTTTGCAAATAACGGCCCAACATCCGAACGTCAGCAGAGTTACCTGTAAATCCGTGAAGCAACAGAACCGCTCGCTTTCCTCCCTCGAATGTAAATGGCTTTGGTTGTGATACTTTAATCATGTTTCTCTCTCCTTCGTTCTCTTGGTGATTTAGTAGTCTTCTATAAGCAGTCCCAGCAACTCGGACTCCTCGGTTACACAGCAACCACATGTGATGGAATAAAAGAAAGCATGCCCGCGTGTCAACAACGGCATGCTCGTGATTTATCCGAGATCTTCATGCTCCAAAGACTCCATGTCTTCTTCAGTCAAAAACGCGTCAATCGTTTGCAAAAAATCATCTTTCTCTTCACCGAACCAAATATAATGCTTGGCGTTCTGAATATAGTATACCCTTTTTTCTTCTGATTGAATGTGTTCATAAATATATTCGGCACTTTTCTTCGGAGGAATGAGTTCGTCACTCTCCCCTTGAATAATTAGGGTAGGGACTTTAATATCCTTTAGCAGCGGCCTTGCCGAACGAACAATTTTCGTAAATTCGTATGCGGCCATAATCGGCGTTTCTTTTACCTTCTTTTTATAAAACGCGTAAAGTTCTTCGTCAAAAAGAGGCTTTTGAAACCCTTCGACGACCCACGTTTTCACATCCTCCACGAGTTGCTTCGGATTAAGGTAATAGGCGGCCGAACTAATCAGCACTAAACGGTCAATCGGATATTTCGCGGCCAAATAGCTTGCCAGCATGCCTCCCATTGAAAAACCAATCACATACACCTTCTCGCAGCGCTCAAGAAGCTCTTCAACAGCCACCATCGCCGCATAAAGCCAGTGTTTATATGTCACTTCCCGCATTCCTTCTTTTGAACCGTGACCGGGTAGATTAGGACAATAAACAAGCCATCCTTCTTTCGTTTGTAAATGGGTTGTTATGGCCTCGATTTCTTTCGGGGTTCCACTAAACCCATGTAGACACAGTACACCAATCATATTGTTCACATCCATTTATCGATTCATTTCTATCATACGAAAAAAAGTCGGGACCTGTCACGTGAGGAGCTTACTTAAGAGTGTTACAGTAGGTATTCCCAAAAAAGTGAGGGCTATAACGTAAAAAACAGCAAGGAACCAGGTTCCCTGCTGTTAGAATTACTTTACATATAAAATGCTACCGTAATGGTTAATACGAAAAACAATACAGAAAGAATCACAGTCGTTTTGCTTAAGAAAGCTTCCAGACCACGTGCTTTTTGTTTTCCCATTAACTGCTCAGCACCACCGGAGATTGCTCCAGATAGTCCTGCGCTACGGCCAGATTGTAGTAATACAACTGTAATAAGCATAATAGAGACAATAACTAGAAGTATTGATGTCACAGCTAACAATCCCTACACCTCCATCCGACACTTAAGACAATGCTCTTTATTTATAGAGCTTGCTTAAAACCTATTTTGAGTTTACCAAAAAAGAGTAGGCAGTGCAATAGGCCATTACACTGTCTGTGTCGTATTTTCTGAATTTTTACAACAAGCTCACTGCCTGACTTTTCGCAGCTGATTCATAAAGACCTTCAACGATCCTTTGAACGGTCGTTCCCTGTGCTGGAGTCGCCAACGGTTTTGCTTCTCCTAAGCAACATTCGATAAAGTGCGTGATCTGTCTTTCGTAGCTGGAGCGTGTATCCGTTTTTTCCAAATAGGCAGGTGTGGTATTTAAAAGAGACCCGTATTTTTCTTCATACAGTTGAAGTGGCGCTGTATCTGCGCCTCCTTGATCCCCAAATAGCTTGACGTTTAACGTCTCGTCTTCCTTTTGGTTCGCGGCAAAAGAGGATTCAATGACCATACTCATGCCATTTTGAAATCGGACCATTCCCGTAGCCAAATCTTCCACTTCATATTTCTCAGGGTCCCACTGTCCTAGTAGCCCCACACCAGGCTTATTCCCGATGCGCTTATGAGTCGCTCCCATGACTTCGATTGGTTCTGGATAACCGGTCAAATAAAGAGCCAAGTCAAGCATGTGAACCCCTACGTCAATAAGTGGTCCGCCTCCTTGAAGCTCTTTGTTTGTAAACACACCCCAACCGGGAATCCCTCGCCTCCGTAAGGCTTGAACATTTGTATGATAAATATTGCCGAGATCACCGGACTCGATTGCTCGCTTTAACACTTGTGTTTCAAGGTTGTAGCGGTGATGAAAAGCATACATCAAAACCGTACCGGACGCTTCCGCTGCAAATTCCATCTCTTCTGCTTCCTCAAACGTCATCGCCGGCGGCTTTTCACACAATACGTGGCAACCGGCCTTGAGTGCTTTTAAAACACCTTCTTTATGAAACTTGTTCGGTGTACACACACTTACGATATCAATTTCTTCATTTTCAAGCATTTTGTCCACGTCATCATAGGCAGATGGGATGCTAAAATCCTTTGCAAAAGCTTCTGCTTTCTCCATGGTTCGTGACGTGACGGCCACCAGTTCCGTTCTTGTGTCTTTTATGTAAAAAGGGGCATGAGCGCTTCGAGCAATGCCTCCTGGTCCAATTATCGCTACCTTTAGTGATTTTTGTGTCATGATTACTCCTCCTTCTTGTGACTACTGATATTGTAGCATGACTCGATCCTCTCTTGGAAACAGGCATAGACTAAAGGGCTTAAATATGACATATAGAATAAAAAGACTTTTAAAAGGAGGACGGTCATGGAAAGACAATCCGGTCCAATTGTTGAAAAAGGACACCAAGTACATGATGACGGATTGCCACGAGCCCTCGCTTACTCAAGCTTCATTTTAGGAGTAGCTTCCCTTATAGGCGGGGTCCTACTTGCCTTTATGACGATTCCGAGTAGCATCTTGGCGATTTTGTTGGCCATTCCAGGTAGAAAGAGCACGACGCGACGATCTTTTGCCACTGCCGGTATGATTTTAGGGTTTATTTCTCTCATGTTTATGCTTTTGTACTTTTTAATTTTTTTCAGTACGATCTTCGACTTGGAGGATCGGATTATTGAACAAGTGGGGTGGGTGGTGAGGTAGGTAGCGGTTGGTCCTCATTGTCTGTGGTTAGGGACGTGCGCGGGGTACGTGGTGGCTGGGGTTATGGGTAAAAAGAGTGGAGCGCTCACAGGGGGTTGGTGTGGGTGCTTTTTTTGTTGGTATTGGTGAGAGGTGGTTAGCCGGAGGCCTGGTTCCGTTGGGGAGGATTGGGTGGTTTCTTCATCGACTTTCAGATTTGGTCATCGAGTTGCCTGGTTTCTTCATCGACTTTCAAATTTATCGATCGACTTCCTCGGGTTCTTCATCGACTTTCAGATTTATCCATCACTTTCTCCCGCTTATCAATCACTTTCCTCTCCCACTCCCCCCTCACTTCATCCCTCCAAAAACCCACCAACAAAAAAACTCCGCTACACAATGTGCAGCGGAGGTTTGACTATTACTCAATTACTTCTTGTTGCTTAGGTTGTAGAACGCGTCTTTTCCAGCGTAACGGCCGATGTACTCAAGCTCGTCTTCGATGCGAAGAAGCTGGTTGTATTTCGCTACGCGGTCAGAACGGGATGGAGCTCCTGTTTTGATTTGGCCCGCGTTTGTAGCAACAGCGATGTCAGCGATTGTGCTGTCTTCTGTTTCACCAGAACGGTGAGAGATTACAGCAGTGTAGCCTGCGCGTTTTGCCATTTCGATCGCGTCGAAAGTTTCAGTAAGTGTACCGATTTGGTTCACTTTGATAAGGATCGAGTTACCGATTCCTTGCTCAATTCCTTGAGAAAGTTTGTTTGTGTTAGTTACGAACAAGTCGTCACCAACAAGCTGAACTTTTTCGCCAAGAGCGTCAGTTAGCTTTTTGAATCCGTCCCAGTCGTTCTCGTCTAGGCCGTCTTCGATAGAAACGATTGGGTACTTAGAACATAGGTCTTCGTAGTAAGCAACCATTTCTTCAGATGTTTTAACAACACCTTCACCTTTAAGGTTGTATTTACCGTCTTCGTAGATTTCAGAAGCAGCAACGTCCATTGCTAGAACGATGTCTTCGCCAGGCTTGTATCCAGCTTTTTCGATCGCTTCGATGATTGTAGAAAGTGCTTCTTCGTTTGAAGATAGGTTTGGAGCGAATCCGCCTTCGTCACCTACAGCTGTGTTGTAGCCTTTTTCGCTAAGAACCTTCTTTAAGTTGTGGAAGATTTCAGCTCCCATTCGAAGTGCGTCAACGAACTTTTCAGCACCTACAGGCATGATCATGAATTCTTGAATGTCTACGTTGTTGTCCGCGTGCTCACCACCGTTGATGATGTTCATCATTGGAGTTGGTAGAGTTTTCGCGTTGAATCCTCCAAGGTACGTGTAAAGAGGTACACCTAGAGCGTCAGCAGCTGCACGTGCAACGGCCATGGATACACCAAGGATCGCGTTAGCGCCTAGCTTGCCTTTGTTTTCAGTTCCGTCAAGCTCGATCATTAGCTGGTCGATCCCAACTTGGTCAAGAGCATCGAATCCTACTAGTTCAGGAGCAATTTGCTCGTTTACGTTCTCAACAGCTTGGCCTACGCCTTTACCCATCCAAGCTTCGCCGCCATCACGTAGTTCAACAGCTTCGTATTCACCAGTGGAAGCACCACTTGGTACTAGTGCGCGACCGAAACCGCCGCTTTCTAATGTTACTTCTACCTCTACAGTTGGGTTCCCGCGGGAATCAAGCACTTGGCGTGCATATACATCAATAATTGCAGTCATGTTCAAAACACTCCTTTAATAGTTTAAATGTCGTTTAGGTGACTGTAGAAAAAGATCGGCATTTACAAGCATCGAACGTCTTCTCTGCTTTCATTCGCCTTCATTTTCCCCTTCACCTGCACCGTCATTATTTTGTAATCAAACTTTTACCTGTCATTTCTTTTGGTTGCTCGACACCTAAAAGATTAAGCATCGTTGGTGCCAGGTCTCCTAGAATACCATCTTGACGAAGGTCGCCTTTGTGGCCTGTAACGATAACCGGTACCGGGTTAGTCGTATGAGCCGTCATTGGAGTTCCTTCCATCGTCATGATTTCATCAGAGTTACCGTGGTCAGCTGTAATAATCGCTTGTCCACCTTTTTCGTGGAGCTTCTCTACCACACGTCCGAGACACTCATCTACGACTTCAATTGCCTTGACTGTCGGCTCCATTTTACCGGAATGACCAACCATATCAGGGTTGGCAAAGTTTAAGATGATCATATCGTGCTTGTCTTGTTCGATCTCGTTAATAAGAGCATCCGTGACTTCATAAGCACTCATTTCAGGCTTAAGATCGTACGTTGCTACTTTCGGAGAGTCGATCAACACACGCTCTTCTCCTGGGAATTGTTGTTCACGTCCCCCACTAAAGAAGAATGTAACGTGTGGGTATTTTTCCGTTTCTGCAATTCGAAGCTGGGTAAGACCCGCTTCAGAAACGACTTCACCTAGCGTATTAGCAAGGTTTTGTGGCTCAAAAGCGACATAACCTTTGACCGTTTCACTAAAGTGCGTCAAACACACGTAGTGAACATCTTTAGGGAAACGTTCGCCTTTATCGAAGCCATCAAACTCATCGTTTGTGAATACTTGCGACATTTGAATCGCACGGTCAGGACGGAAGTTGAAGAAGATCACTCCGTCACCTTCTTCAATCGTTCCTACCGGCGTTTCACCGTCTTCTTTTGTCATGACAGAAGGAAGAACGAACTCATCGTGGATGTCGTTTTTATAAGAGTCTTCAAGAGCTTCGATTGGGTCGCGGTATTTCAGTCCTTCACCGTAAACCATTGCACGATAGGATTTTTCCACTCGATCCCAACGCTTGTCACGGTCCATAGCGTAATAACGTCCTTGAATGGAAGCAATTTCACCAATGCCGAGCTCTTTCATTCTCTCTTGTGTTTCACGAATATACTTCTCTGCTGATTGAGGACCTACGTCACGTCCATCAAGGAAACCGTGCAAGTACACTTTTTCCACGCCGCTTTTTTGAGCCATTTCCAAAAGAGCGAACATGTGGTTGATGTGACTGTGAATCCCGCCATCAGATAAAAGTCCGTAAATGTGAAGGCTCGTTCCGTTGTTCCTCACGTGATCCATAGCGTCTTTAAACGTTTGGTTCGCGTAGAATTCCCCTTCACGGATACTCAAATTTACGCGTGTCAAGCTTTGATACACCGGGCGGCCGGCACCGATGTTTAAGTGACCCACTTCCGAGTTACCCATTTGGCCCTCTGGAAGACCTACAGCTTCACCGCAAGCTTCAAGAGTGGCATGAGGATGCTCGTTCCAATAGCGGTCAAAGTTAGGCTTGTTTGCCTTTGCAACCGCATTTCCTTTTGTTTCTTTGCGCAACGCAAAACCATCTAAGATGATTAATGCAGTCGGTTTTTTACTCATTTATTTCCTGCCTCCACTAATTGTAAGAAAGATTGCGGATCCAAGCTCGCTCCTCCAACTAACGCTCCGTCGATGTCGGACTTTCCGAGAAGTTCTTCGATGTTAGCAGGTTTTACACTTCCACCATACTGAATGCGAACCGCTTCAGCTGCAGCTTCAGAGAAAGAAGATTTAACAACTTCACGAATAACTGCACATGTTTCGTTTGCATCGTCAGCAGAAGCTGTTTTACCTGTTCCGATTGCCCAGATAGGCTCATAAGCAATAACGGTTTTCTTTACTTGCTCTTCCGTTAGGCCTTGAAGTCCTTTTTGTACTTGGTCCGTTACAACTTGTGCTGTTTTATCTGCTTCTTTTTCTTCAAGGGACTCGCCTACACAAACGATTGGTGTAAGGTCGTGTGAAAAAGCTGCGTGTACTTTTTGGTTTACGATCTCGTCTGTTTCACCGAACATTTCACGGCGCTCAGAGTGACCAATAACGATATACTCAACGCCTAGATCCGTAAGAGCAGCCGGGCTTGTTTCACCTGTGAATGCTCCGCTCTCTTCGAAGTGCATGTTTTGAGCACCGATTTTAAGGTCGCTTCCGTCTGCTTCTTTTACAAGAGCGTCCAAGAATAGCGCTGGTGAACATACAACAGCGTCTACAGATTCCTTAGAAGGAATTAAGCCTTTTACTTCTTGAACGAAGTCTGTTGCTTCACGCTTCGTTTTGTTCATTTTCCAGTTTCCTGCAATGATAGGTTTGCGCATTGAAAAGACCTCCTCAAAAATAGTAGTTGCTTACTTATCGCTTAGGGCTACGACACCAGGAAGTTCTTTGCCTTCCATGAACTCAAGGGAAGCTCCGCCACCAGTAGAAATGTGATCCATACGGTCAGCCATGCCGAATTTCTCAACAGCTGCCGCAGAGTCTCCTCCACCAATCACTGTGTAAGTGCCGTCAGCATCTGCAAGAGCGTTACCTACAGCTTTTGTTCCGTTCGCAAATGTTTCAAGTTCGAACACGCCCATAGGACCGTTCCAGATTGCTAATTTAGAAGAAGCAATCACTTCTTGGAACGTTTCACGTGTTTTTGGACCAATGTCCAAGCCTTCCCAATCTGAAGGAATGCTATCAATATCAACAACTTGCGTATTTGCATCTTCACCGAAGTCGTCAGCTACGACAACATCTTCAGGCATATAAAGGTTTACACCGTTCTTTTCTGCCTTTTCCATGAACTGCTTTGCAAGATCGATTTTGTCTTCTTCAAGTAAGGACTTTCCGATTTCAAAACCACGAGCTTTAATGAACGTATAAGCAAGTCCGCCACCGATGATCAGGTTATCAACTTTATCAAGAAGATTATCGATTACACCGATTTTGTCTTTTACTTTTGCTCCACCGATGATGGCTGTGAACGGGCGTTCTGGCTCTGAAAGAGCTTTTCCGAGAACATCTAGTTCTTTTTCCATCAACAAACCGGCTAGTGCTGGCAGGTGATGGGCAATTCCTTCAGTGGATG
This sequence comes from Alteribacter aurantiacus DSM 18675, assembly GCF_000429705.1. Lineage (GTDB taxonomy): Bacteria > Bacillota > Bacilli > Bacillales > Salisediminibacteriaceae > Alteribacter > Alteribacter aurantiacus. Next base: position 125,062 of record NZ_AUCJ01000010.1, on the reverse strand, counting down.
CGTGAGCACGGTGAGCCGCTCCAAATGCGTCGTTTACATAGACATCCGCAAGTGCTGCGAATTCAGCCGCAAGATCAGCATCGTTTTTCTCTTCGCCCGCTTCAAAGCGTACGTTTTCAAGAAGAACGATCTCTCCTTCAGCAAGCTGATCGATGGCTTTTTTAGGCTCAGCACCATAAACCTCATCGGTTTTGAGAACTTCTTTTCCTAAAAGATCACTCAAGCGCTTAGCCACAGGATCGAGGCGAAGGTCTTCAACGACTTCTCCTTTAGGACGGCCTAAGTGACTCGCCAAAATGACTTTTGCTCCTTGCTCAACTAAAAAGTTGATTGTAGGCAGGGCAGCACGAATACGAGTATCATCGGTTACTTCTCCGCCTTGCATTGGCACGTTAAAGTCTACACGGCAAAATACTCGTTTTCCTTTTAGATCGAGGTCACGAATCGTTTTTTTGTTCATGAAAATGGCCTCCTCGTATTTTTCATTCAATTTCGTTTTACCGGTTTTCCCGGTATATGTGAGTTAAGTAAAGGGGAAAGAGGAGCGAAAACCCGCTTCCTCTTTCAGTTGTGGTTCATTATATGAGAGGTTTACAGACCTTTTTTAGCAATATAGCCAACCAGGTCTACAAGACGGTTGGAGTAGCCCCACTCGTTGTCGTACCAAGAGATGACTTTAACCATGTTGCCTTCCATAACCATTGTGGAAAGAGCATCGATTGTAGAAGACTCAGGGTTTCCGTTGTAGTCACTAGATACTAGTGGCTCTTCGCTATATCCAAGAACGCCTTTAAGGTCGCCTTCAGCTGCTTCTTTGAATGCTGCGTTAACTTCTTCAGCTGTTACGTCTTTGTCAAGCTCAGCTACAAGGTCAACAAGAGAAACGTTAGGAGTTGGTACACGCATTGCGCCACCGTTTAGCTTACCATCAAGTTCTGGAAGAACAAGAGATACTGCTTTAGCTGCTCCAGTAGATGTTGGGATAATGTTTTCAGCTGCCGCACGAGCACGACGGTAGTCCTTGTGTGGTAGGTCAAGGATTTGCTGGTCGTTTGTGTAAGAGTGAACAGTTGTCATCATACCGCGACGGATACCGAACTTGTCGTTAAGAACTTTTGCGAATGGTGCAAGACAGTTTGTTGTACAAGATGCGTTAGAGATCACGTGGTGGTTGTCTGCATCGTACTTGTCTTCGTTAACACCCATAACAACTGTGATATCTTCTTCAGAAGCTGGAGCAGAGATTAATACTTTCTTCGCGCCTGCTTCGATGTGTTTCGCAGCGTCAGCACGCTTTGTGAAACGTCCAGTAGATTCGATAACCACTTCTACTCCTAGGTCTCCCCAGCCTAGTTTCGCAGGGTCACGCTCAGCTAGTACTTTGATTTCTTTTCCGTCAATGACAAGGTTGTCACCTTTTACTTCAACAGAAGCGTCAAGCGTACCGTGTACAGAGTCATACTGTAGTAGGTGTGCAAGCATGTCAGCATCAGTAAGGTCGTTTACTGCAACAACCTCAACATCGTTGTTGTTTAATGCTGCTCTGAATACGTTACGTCCAATACGTCCAAAACCGTTAATACCAATTTTTGTAGCCATAATAATAGCTCCTCCTTAATTTGGGTAAAGAAAGTTTTATATTTCAAAGGGTATTCCCCTTGATACATAGAATCAGTGTCTACATTACCGTTGTATAGACGGCATGCAAACGAATTAAACATCCAGTTCTTGCAAGATAGCTTTTGCCGCCCCTTCGTCTGTTACAAGAACTTTACTCGGTCCTTGCTTCATGTAAGCCTGTATGGCATGTCCTTTAGAGGAACCACCTGCCACGGCGACGACATAGGGAATGGTTGCGAGATCTTCCAACTGCAAACCGATCGTAAGGACTTTATGGATAATATCCCCACTCTGGTCAAAATAATAACCAAAGGCTTCTGCAACTGCCTTTTTTTCCTTCAACTTATCGATGATGTCTTCGGAAGATTGCCTGCGGGTTGCCATCGTCTTGGCTTCCCCAATTCCGTGAACCACCATCGTCGCTGATCGGATCAAGCGTAAGATCTCTCTTACGGAAGGCTCTTCTACTAGAGAGCTGTACGATTCTTTGCTGAGCTGATCAGGTACGTGAAGCAATCGGTATTTCCCCGATGCTTTCCTTGCCATTTCCGCACAGATCGTATTCGCCTGGTTTTCTACCTGTTCACCGAGACCGCCTCGGGCCGGAACGAACAGGGCTTCTTCCAGTTCCGTGTTGGGCACCATCATTTCAGCTACTGCCGATATGGATGTTCCACCGGTTACAGCAATCACATTGGCTTTTGAAGAGAGCTTTTTCTTCATCAATGTCACTGCCGAGCGTCCCATCTCTTTTTTTACCCACGGGAACTCGTCACTGTCACCAGGGACAATCACAACTTCCTCAAGGCCGAAATGAGATTTAATTTTTTGTTCCATCATGCTGAGGTCGAAGGTCTCTTTCATGACTTCTTCCAGTTGAACAAGTAAATTGTGCCCTTCTTCGGTAAGGGTCATTCCTGATGAAGCTACATTCACAAGACCTTGGTCTTTTAAGAACATCACTTCACTTCTTAGCACCCGTTCAGACATTTCCAAACTGATGGCAAGACTTCTCCTTCCGATCGGCTGCATTAATCGGACAAAACGAAGAATGCGATACCGCAAGCCCATAACCTCTACGAGATCCGGAAGCAGTATTTTTTGGATATCCAACAATCGATTCATCTTTTTGTGACTCCTTTATGCATTGTCCGTTTTATGTACTGAGGATTGGGTAAGGATAAATAATTGTGACGGACATCTATTTTCGGGACGCCATTTGTCCCTCATAGACATATTGTGTCCCATCACCTGCAAAAAAAAGACCCGTTCCTGCCAATCGTGAAAAAGAATTTGGATATACATGATTTTGTCTATCCAAAGACATTGTAGCAAGTAAAGGTCTGTGTTTCAAGAATTAAGTTGTAAACAAATCATTTAGTTTTTGTTTCAAAATGAAGTAGGAGACGTTCCCTTCTTCTAAAACCACACCATTCTCCGATTCAATGACCGGAATTCGGATGTGGTATTCTTCAAGTTCCTTCTCATTACCAGGCTGATAAAGATCCACCTCATCAAGTGTAAAAGGGTACTCTTGCTTGAGCATGTTCAACACGGTAAGGGCCTCATTACATAGGGAACAATTCTCTTTTGTATAAAAAGTCAGTTTCATGCTTTATTCCTCCGAACAGGCAACGTTAGCTTTACGCGTATCGTTTTCGTTGTGACGAAGACGGAATATGCATTTCATCCCGGTATTTTGCAACCGTCCGCCTCGAAACGTGGATATCATACTTGGTCTTGAGCAAATCTGCAAGTTTTTGATCGGATAAAGGCTTTGCTTTTGCTTCCTCATCCACAAGACGTTTCAAATAGATCTTCACCTTTTCAGCCGAAGCTCCTTCACTTCCACTTGTCCCTCCACCAACCATCGAATTAAAGAAATACTTCAATTCAAATACTCCTCGAGGTGTTTGAACATATTTCTTGGTCGTCGCGCGAGACACTGTTGATTCGTGGACATCCACGATAGTGGCAATTTGTTTTAACGTAAGAGGTTGCAAGTGTCCAGGTCCATTCTCCAAAAACGATTCCTGATGACGAACAATAGCTTCGGTTACTTTACGCAATGTGTCTTGTCGTTGCATAATGCTTTTGATGATCCATTGCAGCTGTTCATGCTTTTGCTTTAAGTAGCCGTTAATTTCTTCATTCTTTTCCTTTAGCATCGTTTCATACTGTCGGTTGAGCGAAACTTTTGGCAAGTATTGATCGTTTAAAATGACTTTGTACTCTCCTTCAATCTTCTTTACAGTAACATCAGGAGTCACGTACTTTGCCGGCTCGTCATTAAACACCGCACCAGGCCTCGGGTTCAACGTCTTGATCAAATCAGCAATGGACTGAATGTCTTGAACGTCAACGCCTTCTTGCTTAGCAATTTTTTTATATTGCTTTTTCCCAAGCAAATCAAGGTCATCTTCTACTACTCTCTCAGCCAACGGGTCACGACTCTCTAACCGTCTGAGTTGAATTAGCAAGCAGTCCTTCAAGGATTGCGCACCAATGCCCGCCGGTTCCAAGCTTTGCAAGACGTGAATGGCTGATTCCGTTGTGTCTAACGGTTCATTCAACTCCTCGGCTACTTTTTCAATGGAGTAAGGCAAATAGCCATTTTCGTCTAAGCTTAACGCCAAGTAAACAACGATCCGTCGTTGCTTATCAGGAATGTTAAGAAGCCTGATTTGGCCAAGCAAGTAATCTTGCAGACCTTCCCTCTCATCACTTACATGGTCGAGGGGAGAATAATCGTCATCCGGTTCACTTCTGCTTCCTCTATCGTAATAAGGTGTTTGAAGGTTCATACTGTCACGCACAAGTTCTTCGTGAGCTCTGTTTTCCTTTAACTCAATGAGCGGATTCTCAAGTTGCTGTTCATTTAAATAGTTGTTTAGATCGAGCGCCGAATATTGAAGTATGGTAATCGCTTGCCTTAGTTCATTCGTCATCACAAGCTTCATGGTTTGCTGTTGATATAGTCCCAAGTCCATATTCATCATGAGGTAAACCCTCCCTCACACAAGTATACATGATTAGACAAAATCTTAAAAATATTTAGAAGTAGCTATTAATATATGTATGATTCGACTTGCGTAGGTACGCCGACTTTTGTCATGCTAGCCGTTTGTCAATCATTCTTTTGAAAACAGCTTTCTTATAATAAAAAAGTCCTCTCATACATACAGTCATTTTAACACAGATTGTATGCGCTTTCTCTTTGCAATATATGTCATTCACTATTCAGAAATATCTAATGATAAGTTTGAATTGAAGGAGATTAGGCTATCATGAAAAGTGTCGATTTATTTATGCACTACATACGGGCGAATCATTTGACCTTCATTGACCTTTGCGGTTATGATAAGAGTACCTTCACAATGAAGCAAGATGATTCCAAATCATACGTATACCACTTTAAAGGAGGATTTTAAATGAATTTAATTCCTACAGTTATTGAACAAACAAACCGAGGAGAACGTGCTTACGACATCTACTCTCGTTTGTTAAAAGACCGAATCATTATGCTAGGGTCTGGGATCGACGACAATGTAGCAAACTCCATTGTAGCACAGCTACTCTTCTTGGCTGCTGAAGACCCTGAGAAAGACATCTCCCTATACATAAATAGTCCGGGAGGATCAATCACTGCCGGTATGGCTATTTATGACACGATGCAATTTATCGCTCCAAAAGTACAAACAATTTGTATCGGCATGGCAGCGAGCATGGGAGCATTCCTTCTAGCTGCAGGTGAGCCTGGCAAACGTTTTGCTCTACCTAACAGTGAAGTCATGATCCACCAACCATTAGGTGGCACACAAGGTCAAGCTTCTGATATTGAAATTCACGCGAAACGCATTATTGAAATGCGTGAAAAGCTGAACCAAATTCTTGCTGATCGTACGGGTCAACCTCTTGAAACGATCCAACGCGATACGGACCGCGACAACTTCATGACAGCAGATGCTGCGAAGAAGTACGGTTTGATCGACGATGTGATGGCTAAGAAAACGGACATCGGAAACGCGTAAAAAAACATTGAAAGCACCGGGACTCTCGGTGCTTTTTCTTTTTGAACCATTAATGATGGATTGAGGTGTGGTTGTTGCGGTTGTTTTGGGTAGAAGTTTTGTGTTCTTGTAGGGGTGGTTTTGTTGTTGGAAGAATTAGATTGGTTTGAGGAAGGATTATTGACTTTTGGGGAAGAAATATTGCTGGTTTTGGCAGGATTCCTTCGTTTTTCTTGTGCTGTATTTTCTCTTGGAAGAATTAATCTGATCTTTGGAAGAATTATTGTCTTTTACGGCAGAATTATTGCTGGTTTCGGCAGAATTGCAATGCTTTTAGGCAAGATTCAACCGCCCAACAACCAACCATCTGTTCTTTTTTTCAATTCAAAACAAAAAATCACCTCTGCAAGAGCCCTTAGCTTTGCAAAAGTGATTTTCAAACTCATTTTCGTTTAGTCTTCCTGTTCAACAAATTCCTTTAGTGCGGCCAACGCTTCCGACTCATCACTACCTTCGATGGTTAGGGCAATTGTTTTCCCTGGTCCGATAGCCAAACTCATAATTCCCATAATGCTTTTCGCATTCACCTTTTTTCCTTCACGCTCAATGAAAATGTCTGACGAGAAGCGATTTGCCTCTTGTACGAACAGTGCTGCCGGTCTCGCTTGTAACCCCGCTTTTTTCTTTACCGTTACCGTTTCTTCAATCATTTCCGATTCCTCCCTTAACCCTCTATTCTAAGCGCTTTCAAAAAAGATCCGTTGAAAAGGCCGTCCCAAAAGGACTAAACCTTTTCTCCTGCTCTTAATTTCATAGCGTATTCGTCAATCTTTCTAAGACGATGATTTACACCCGATTTGCTTACTTTACCGCTTTCGACCATTTCACCAAGTTCTTTTAGTGTAACATCTTGATGCTTCACTCGAAGAATAGCGATTTCTTTTAGCTTGTCCGGTAAAACGTCAAGACCGATTTCATTTTGGATAAAACGAATATTCTCTACCTGCCTCATCGCTGCCCCTACCGTCTTATTTAAGTTGGCAGTTTCGCAATTGACAAGACGATTGACGGAGTTCCGCATGTCTTTCATGATTCGAACATCTTCAAAACGCAATAAAGATTGGTGCGCGCCGATTACGTTCAGAAAATCACTAATACGTTCTCCTTCTTTCAAGTAGAGGATAAATCCTTTTTTTCGCTCCAACATTTTTGCATTTAAATGAAAATGATTCATTAATCTTCGTAATGAATCGTTATGCTCTTCGTAAAAGGAGAAAATCTCCAAGTGATACGATGAAGTTTCCGGGTGATTCACAGATCCCCCTGCAAGAAAAGCGCCCCTTAGATACGCCCTTTTGCAACAATCGCTTTCGACGAGTTCAGGTGAAATCTCACGGGTGAAGGAGAAGGCTCCGTCCATGATTTTCAACTCTTCAAGAAGCCTTTTTGCTTCGTTTGAAATCCGAACTACGTAAACGTTGTTTTTCTTTAACCGCATCTTTTTACGAACGAGTAACTCCACATGCAAGGAGTAACCCGCTTTAATAAGAGAATATATTCGCCTTGCAATGGCTGCATTCTCGGTCTGTATATCTAAAATTAATTGCTTGTTTCCAAATGACAAAGAGCCGTTCATTCGGATGAGGGCTGCAAGTTCGGCTTTGCTACAGCAATCCTCTACCTCTAGCTGAGTGAGCTCTTTTTTTGTCATGGAAGCAAAGGACATAAGTCCCACCCCCTGACGTATAAATAATAAGCGCCTGATCAAGTACGATCGGCTCGTGGTCTGTATCTCTATTTTACTATTATAACTTGAAACGACACTAAAGCATACTCACAAGACGCTGTGACACTTTATGTGCGTCGTGACGCAATAGGTAATTATCAAAGTATAACAGTTCATCCCCAATGATTTCTACTTCCAACTTCTTCAAAAGGTCCCTATCTACCTTCACTTCCGTTGCTCCTTCAGTAGCATAACGCTCTGCGTAGGATAAGGGAATGGGTTGCGTGTTCACGAGAACTTTATCCAATAAATCTTTCCCTACATGATCGACGAGAACTTGCACGTGGTCTCCTGCACTAAAGTGATCCGTTTCACCCGGTTGGGTCATCACATTACATACGTAGACCTTTTCGGCAGCGGCTTTCTTAACGGCCTCGGCTATCCCCGGCACAAGAAGGTTTGGCAGGATACTAGTGTACAAACTCCCTGGGCCGATCACAACAAGGTCCGCTTTTTGAATAGCTTTAACCGAGTCAGCAAGAGCTGTCACATTCTCCGGTTCCAAAAAGACTCTCTTGATTCGCTTTCCGGCTTTCGGAATTTTCGACTCCCCTTCGACCATCGATCCGTCTTCCATTTCAGCATGTAAAACGATGCTTTGGTTGGCCGCAGGAAGTACTTTTCCTTTTACATTCAAAACGCGACTAAGAACTTCCACCCCTCTAGCGAAGTCTCCTCCGGTAATGGATGTCATCCCGGCTAAAAGCAAATTACCAAGGGAATGACCGGTGAGTCCATTGCCGTTTTCAAACCGGTGTTGAAACAGCTCTTCCACTAGAGGTTCCACTTCTGAGAGAGCGATGAGTACATTCCGTACATCCCCTGGTGGAGGAATATTAAGCTCTTTTCGTAGTCTTCCTGAACTTCCCCCGTCATCTGCAACGGTAACAATCGCAGTTATATCAACTGGAAACGTTTTTAATCCCCTGAGTAAAACGGACAGTCCTGTTCCTCCCCCTAAAATAACAACGTTGGCTTTTTTCAACCTTCACGTCGTCCTTTCTCTACATCGCGGTGAGTGACATACGTCATATAGCCTAGATCGAGTATCTTTTGCTTGAAGTATTCAGCGAGAGTCACAGAACGGTGCTTTCCTCCTGTACATCCAATCGCCACGATCAACTGGCTTTTTCCTTCCCGCTTGTAATGAGGAAGCATGTAGGTAAGAAGGTCTTGCAGTTTTTCGTTAAACTGCTGTGTTTCAGACCACTTGAGTACATAGTCTGAAACTTCTTTATCAAGGCCCGTTTTCGGGCGCATATGATCAATATAATGGGGGTTTGGCAAAAAGCGAACATCAAACACAAGATCCGCGTCAATCGGAATGCCATGCTTAAAGCCAAAGGACATGATCTGAACCGAAAATACGTTTTTCTCTGGTGAGGAAAAGCGCTCGATAATTTTTTCCCTCAATCCAAGTGGCTTAAGTTCACTCGTGTCGATGATCAACTGTGCTTGCCCTTTCAATTCATCGAGCATTTGACGCTCAAGCTTGATCCCTTCAAGAGGCGGGCCGTCTCCTGAAAGAGGATGAGACCTTCTTGTTTCTTTGTATCGACGTACAAGTGCGTCATCTTTGGCATCAAGGAACATAATCTGAGGAGTCACTTTTGCTTCTGAACTTAAGTAATCAATGGTGCCAAAAAGCTCGTCAAAAAAGTCACGCCCCCGTAGGTCGATTACGAAAGCGACCTTTTTCATTTTTTCTCCGGAGTTTTCAATCAAGTCAACAAACTTCGGAATGAGTGCTGGCGGCAGATTATCTACACAAAAATATCCAAGATCTTCAAAACTTTGCACAGCTACTGTTTTTCCAGCTCCTGACATCCCGGTCACAATGACGATTTCCATGGGATTTGTCGTTACGGGGTTTTCCATTCCATTCACCTCTCATTCTTGTTATTCAGCATCCAAACTGTAGGAAAGAAGCTGATAATCAGTGGAATACACAAATGTTCCGTATATTAGGCCATTCCGGCTGAGGATGTGCTTGAAGAAGTGGTGATCTCCTGCAGCCATTGGCAAGTTTTTAATGTTGTCGGTCGGTTGCCATTCTAAGTGTCCTTCTGGGGACTCGCTTAACAACGTTCCGCTGTAGGTGTTCGCATAAAAGGTAAATAACATCCACTCGTTCACCGTTTTTCCGTCCTCTTCGACTACAACGGTAAATACACCTCGTAGTGTCGGCTCATGCAGGTCAATACCCGTTTCCTCTTTGAATTCACGAACCGCGCTTTCCTTTACCGATTCCCTGGTCTCCATTTTTCCGCCTGGTGCAACCCACCAGCCTCGGCTCGGTTTTTGCAACATCAATACATTGTCTGTGTCTTTATCATGTAAAATGCAATTGCTCACTCGTCTCATCGGATTCACCTCGATCGATTCTATTACAATGATATTCTTTTTCTGAATGGTTTAGTGTAAAAATCGAATGACAATGGTGCTGGGTTTGTAAACTGGTTGTGCGATAAGGCTTTCGTTAAGGTTTAGGTGGTTGTGTTTTGCGTGTTTCAGGTTGGTTCCCACGCTTGAAGTTGTTCACCTTTTCACAATCCACTTTAGTCATACAACCTACTTTGTCATATTAAATTATACTATAGTTTTTGGATGCGACCAACTGAATATAAAGGAAGGTTTGAAGAAAATAAGGACGTTTTGATTTAAGAAGACAAAAAAAGGGGCACAAGGCTGGTTTGCCTGTGCCAAAAGATATATAAAAGGGGGTCAATTACTTATTATTATCTTACCCCCATTGTGTGACAACTCTGTTACAGGTTCGTTAAGACCGAATTACGATTTGTAAATGTTCGGATCCGCCTTTGTCCACCAAGGGACTTGGGAGGTCGCTCTTTCGCCAACCGAAGTATAACAGACCGTTCCAAAGGAGTATAACAGGTCGAAGTTCGGAGGAAAGTTCGGGGGTCAAAAGTTCGGGGGTCTGTCACCGCACAATTGGTGATGTTCTCTTGACTTGGTATGGAGAGTTTGTATATAGGGTGGATTTGGTGTCACATGAAACGAGCATGTATGAGCACTATAAGAGGTTAATATCGATTAGACAAGAACACCCAATGCTATTTACGGGGGACTTTGAAACCATCGGTACTGAATTGGTACTTATGGCTATACGGTTCAATCTGAAGGAGAGGATGAACAGCTCACGATCATTCATAACCAAAGAGATGAAAATCGGTCTGTGAATGTGGTAGAAGAAGCAGTCGATTTATTATCAGGCGATGAGTACTCAACTGGAGACACGCTTACACTATCACCCTATGGCACTGTGATCCTAAAAGGAGCCACTGGTCAAATCCCGGTAGAAGAAGTGGATGCAGAGATACCTGATCTTGACTATACAGTGACTCTCCAAGTCACTGTTCCAGAAGATACTCCTGAGGATGACGACATTTACTTGGTTGGAGAATTTAACAGCTGGAACCCACAAGATGAACAATTGATTATGGAACAAGTAGATGACTACACCTACGAAATTACCTTAGAGGATAAAGCCTTCTCCATGGTGCAATACAAATTTACTCGTGGAGGATGGGGAACCAGAGAGCAAAATAGTGATGGAGAAGATCTGATTGGAGATCGCCAGATGGAAAACCGTATCTATTTATTCTCCGAAGATAGTCACACAGAAACCATTGAAATTGAAAGCTGGGCTGATCAATAGGATAAAAAGAAGGCTTGGATCTAATCAATCCAAGCCTTCTTTCATACTACACAGACATCAGCAAACCTTTTGCTTAAGTTTTCATCTACTCAGTTGCATAAGACTTAAATTGTAAAACCTCTTGCTTATTATTTCTAACAAATTCATCGACCACATTTTGCTCATACCTAGCCCAAGTATCCATGGTATCTTCATCTATACTATAAGAACTTGAACCTAAGACTTGGTCTTGAAGTTCTAGTAACATTAGTTTTTCCTGGTATTGTGGTACCACATACTCAGTCCAGTACTGCTCTTCTGTAATTCCTAACCCTTTAATAAAAGATCGGATGGTCTCAAGTGCTTCTTGAGCGTTATCAGCATCCCCATCTTCCATTATGCTTCTATCGATTTGCGCTTCTCGTAGAGCATCTTCTTTACTTATCTCAATTCCTGATTCAATTGCCTTTTGTAATAAGGCTACATTTATTATTTGTCCTTCTACCGCCTCATGAATTGCCTCGTCTTTATCCATTCCAACATACTCAACCAAAGTAATAATGAATTGATCATGCCTATTATAGTCAAATTCACTATTGATAGGTGACCATTCGTCAATTGACGAAACATTGACCTTGCTTTTACTGACCATGTTCCCTAACTCAACATACCAGGCATTATCATTTTTATCGACATTTGCAGTTACAACCGTCCCGGTTGTTATAATTGCTAGCAAAAGTATAAAAGTAAATATTGTATTTTTTTTACTCATAGTAACGCCCCCATATTAATTGAAATTTCTTGTATACGTCCAATTTCTCCCAGATGGATCATAGTAAGTATTAAAAAACACAGTATGTGTTAACCTGCTCGAGATTGGTCTACTATAATGTCTAGTAACCGTGTTTCTTCTCCCAGAAACAAACTCCGCATAAATTAAACTTGGACTGTAAGCACTCATTAACCCTGTTGTAAATTGAGTACTCCCATTTCTTAAAAAATCTACTCTCGCTTGAGATGTTGCAATGCCACTTCGAAGAATACCATTAATAGTGTATATAGAGTCTAAGCTTGTCCAGTTAACGGAGGAGGATCTCAAACTATAGCGCTGATTATAATTAATACCTTCTTCAATTCGGTCATAGCCAAAATTATTGCTTTTTTTTCAAAAAATGTACCCTGTTATTACTGTAATGATGATTGGTAGGGAAAACGTCTCCTTCCTGAACAACTGTGCTTTCTGTGGAAGCGACTGTACTTGCATATCCCGTAGTATAGTTTGGGAAGAAAGTGCCTACGAATAATGCAAGCGCCATGGATACAATAACGAACACTTTTAGTTTAATAATCATCTCATCCCTTCTTATCTTATATTCAAATATGTTGAAAACCTTTTCTATTTTACTCTTTAGCACCTCCAAATTTTTCCATAAGTAAAGCATAATAGTTATTTTTATGAAATGAAGGAATTATAAGGTAATTACCGATATTTAGCTATATTGTACTACTGCTACTGAGTAGTTATCCACTTTTACTCCTTAACGGATACTGATAAAATTTCCATATAATGTTACAGAAGGGGTGTTAAATTGAAAAATGTATGTTTAATTGGTTTATTCCTATTCATGAGTCTCCTCGTGGCATGTGTTACTAACACTGAAGGTTCTATTACCTTAGATTGGGGCGAGTCTGCAGAATTAAATGAATTAGAGGTAAAACCAACAGGGTATCAGATTGGTAACAATGAAAATCCAATTGAAAATCATGAAACAACGGAAGATGGTCAAGTTGTTATTGTGGACTTGGAGCTTAGTAATAGGTCGAATTCAGTTATTAATATTGATAAAGAGTTTTACTATAATAAGTTAGGAATTCTTTATGATAACAGTGAAATCATTCGGATGGATCTCGATTTATTTCCGTTTGATGTGTACGTAGGCGATATACAACCCAATGAGACTGTAAATACCAATCTAATAGTATATACAGGTACTAATAGCGTATCAGATCTAATTTACAATAAAGATAATTTATCCTCAGACTCATCTAATCACGAGGAATTCGATTTTACTTGGCCTATGAACAATAATTAATACTTACTAAATCCATTAAAATTAGAACAAAAAGAAGGCTTGGAACACATCCAAGCCTTCTTTTTGTTTAATCCTCTTTATACTCATCAATCGCATCCATCTGCTTTTCCAAGTCACGCGTATCCAAATTGGTGTAAATGGTAGTCGTTTGAACAGAATTGTGGCCAAGTTGTCTCATTAAAGAGATTTGATCTTTGTTACTAAGCCAATACTTTGTGGCAAACGTATGCCTAAACTTATGTGGCGACATCTTCGATATAAAAGATGCCGTGTACTTTCCTACAATATGTTGAACCGCTCTAATGGATAATGGATTACAAGACTTGGCATAGTTACTCACGAACACATGCTTTTGATTGTCTGGCACATTGTACCTTTCTTTTCTAATCTTAAGGTAGGTATGTAAGTCATCCATGGAGGACTTAGTAGCCAAAACGACCGATTTTTTATTACCTTTACGCTGAACGGCCAATTTATTTTGATTTACAAACACATCATCTACAGTGAGTTGAACAAGTTCTGAGACTCGTATACCTGAACCTAAAAAGAGACTGATCATGGCAAAGTCCCTTATAATATGGTTTTTATAATGGGCGAGAGAGCGCCCTGATAACGTTAAAGGGTATTCTTCCATCAGAAAGCGTAAGAACTCTTTATCTGTATTACCTTGAAAGATTTGCGTAGCTACTTGTTCAGCTTTTTGAGAATCATCTTTCTCAGGACGGAGGAGATTCACCTTGGCAAAAACGTTTCTATAAAAGTAACACTCACCTTCTTCATCTTCTGTTTGAGTGGTGAGATACTTGAACAAAGATTTGAGTGAAGAAATGTTTCTGTTAATGGTTTCATCAGACAACCCACGGTCGATCTCTAGAAAATCAAGATAAGCCTCTGCATCTGTTTTTCTCATGCTGCTAAGAATGGAGTAGGGGAGGTGCTTCATTTCTTTAGAGGGGGACTCTTGCTGTTTACTCATCCAGTCGAAAAACCGGATATAGTCCCTGGCATATTGCGTCAGGGTAGAAGGGGACATGCGCCTTCTTCTTTTAACGTCAAGATATTCCTCAACGTACCATGGGAGTGTAGACTTTAGCTCCATTAGTTTTTTTAGTTGTGTATGTTTCTCGCGACTTAGGTTTTCGGCCATACTTTCACCACCTTTGCTTCTTTAAAAAACGAGTAAAGGCTCCCAAGTAGTAGAGAAGGAGCCTTTGCCATTTATTTGACTACATTTAGATAATTCTTAAGACTGTCTTCAACGCAGCCGGCAATTAAATCGATAAAAGGATCTATTTCTTTTTTTACACTGGCCATTTCAAGTGTTTTATAATACTCAAGCCGTTGGCTGTCTTCAGCCTTTACAATAGCTGGTGGGTAGCCATGACTTAATAAAATAAGGTTCATAAGAAGCCTGGTTGTTCTGCCATTACCATCTGAAAACGGGTGGATGTAAACAAACTGAAAATGAAACTTTGCTGCAAGCTCTACAGGGTGCATCTCATCTTTATTTTGCTCGTACCAGGTAAACAGTTGTGCCATTTCTTCATTGATCCTTAAGAAGTGGGGAGGGGCGTGTTCACTACCGGAGATTCGAACGTTAATAGATCGATATTTACCTGCATTTTCGTTATCAATGTTTTTAAGGATGAGGTAATGAACGTCTTTCACTGTTCGTTCTGTTAATGCTTCGTTGTTTCGAACGTGTTCTTCGATAAAGCTGATCGCTTCAGCGTGGTTGATGACTTCAAAGTGCTCCTGGAGTTTCTTCCCCCCAATGGTCAAACCTTCTTCAATGACTACTTTTGTCTCCACTAATGAGAGGGTATTTCCTTCAATCGCATTGGAATTATACGTCCACTCAACTCTATACACGTCTTGAAGGTTTTTGACTGCGGCTGAAGGTAGCGGTCTGTAACGATCAAGCTCATTTTTCAATTGATCAATTCTTTGAAATCTCGTCATGTTATACACCTGCCCATCCTTTAGTATGTCCGAAATCTATTATTCTTATAACATCGAATTATGACTTTTTAGTTATTCTCAAGTATATCATAATTAACTTTGCGTAAAATAAGAATTTCACGCAAAGTTAATAAAACACAATTTCTCTTGAACTCTTTTGTTACCCTGTCTAGATTGGGAGCTTCACCCTCCATAAATCATGACAATGGGACACCTATGTAACTACAAAGAGTCAAGAGACATTATCATTATATTTTCCACTTCTAGATCGAGCAGACCCCTCAGTTCTCTTTATCAAATTCCTTCAGATAGAACTATAAAACTTTCACGCTATGAATGAGTAAAGAATAAAATTCATTGCTGTACAGATATAACTTAACAAAGACCCTAACCAATCTTTCTTGATGAACCCTGTTTACATTAATCATCTTTAAGCCGAAATTTTTGTTAGTTTTCCTCCTCTCCCTTGTAAACTCCTCTTATAAAACTCGACTTTATGTCTGGGACACATTCCCTTTGTCCTAATCTTATCTTCCTTTTATTAAAGTAGGGGGGGAGAGCTCACGATATCAAACATAATCATTTTATTTCTTGAGACGCCCTTTTTAGAATTTCAATTCAACAGTCTCTCTTCACACTATCTCATCTTTCTGTAAATACACTATTTTTATAAAACAAGTTTCTAAAAAGGAAAAGCTGACATCGTTTAACGGTGTCAGCTAGTTTACTTCTTTAGGTCATTGCGTGGCTCAATAACCCTTAAGATTAGGGCCATGATAAATACCATTACCTGTGTGTATCCACCCATTAATATTTAGTTTTTGATCTTTTACTTTATTAAAGTCTCTTTTGATTCTTCTCTGTACTTCATTCAACGAAGGGATTCCACTAACCGCATCTGCTTCTTCTACATTATGTGCGCCAACTCCCACTGCTAGCTCTATTGCTTCTTCAGGGCTTAAACCATTAAGAATAGCTGCTAAAAAACCAGCAATAGTACAATCTCCTGCCCCTGTGGTCCCCACAACATTCACTTGGTAACAACTTGTCATCAATTCTTTTGAAAGCCATTGTTCAGCTTTAAGGTTACATGCACCGATTTTTTTCATACGTTCTAAATTATTCGTAGTTCGTAAGTACAACCCATGTTCACCCAGTTTAATACCTACAATTGCTGCTCCCATTCCAATCAACTCTTCTGCCATATCACTTAATACGTTTTCTTCGGCGTACTGTAACAATCGATCTTCTACATTGCTCGATTGTTTGTATTCACTGGGATACAACATATAAAAAACTTCTTCAAAACTCGGTAGAAATAGATCCACATTAGGCAAGCATGCTACTAAGATATCTCTCCAATTCGCTCTCCCAGATTCAGTATCAGGATCAGGAGTAGAAAGGTCCAATGAAGTTGTTAACCCTAATTTTTTCACTTTCCCCATTATTTCATTTAATTCGGCACCATTATCTCGATACATCCTTTCCATTAATGGTGGATAACCAAAGTGAAACAACTTTTCTTTTCCTATTTCCTGAATCTTTATATCTCTTGAACTGAAAGTATTATTTGTACCAGGGAAATGTAAAAACATTCTGTCAATTGGAGGTGGATTAATTACAATGGTGTAAGAGCTTTGTTCCTTTGGTGTTACTATCATTCCATTAGTCAGTGATTCGTCATAACTCTGAAGGAGATCTATAATGGTTTGTCCTAATAAATCATCTCCAATTTTGCCCATTAGTTTCACTTTGATACCTAAGTTATGAAGTGCTAGCCCCGTATTTGGAACAGCCCCACCTGTACTAAAATTAGCTTTTCCTATATTAATTAACTTTCCAGGTATCAGTTGAGTATTAAATGTACTATTTATATCAGGTATAATATCTAAACAAATATGACCAGCTACAATTACTTCTGCTTCCTGAGCTAACATTCTAGTTACCCCAATCAATTTGGATTGTCCGACCTGTATGATTCGATTCTAATGCCGCCGAAAATATTTTATGGCTACCTTCTGCTTCATCTGGTGTTGCACAATAAAACGACTGTTTCATATTTTCCTTATTGACTAGCTCATCACAAAAAGCCGCCCACATTTGAAGAATAGAATCGGAAAATCCAAACTCAAAGATTGCTCCTGTAATGGATTTATAAGCTGACATATGTGTCGTGTCCTCAACATGCCAAGCTTGTGACTCCCCTGGATTATATGGTAAAGAGGATAACTCTTTTGGGTTTTTGGTAGAAAATTTAGCAGAGAACTTAGTACCATGAATATTAATGAACCAGGTATTTGAATGTCCAGGAGCAATCCTTTTCATAGATAAGGTCATAGGAAAGTTTTGTTCTTCTTGTTTTACCTCACAAGCTAATATAGCATTATCCCACGTCTCGCATGGAACCATTTTGTCCTCCTTATCAGGTCTTTCACTTATAACCTTAGACAACAGCGCTCTTATATTACCTGGCTTCCACCCAAACCTTAAAGGAAGATGTAGGACATGCATTCCTAGGTCCCCCATACAACCGTACTCACCATTAGTATCGATCTGCCTCTTCCAATTAATATGTTTGTTAGGATCTAGGTCACTAGAGTGCCAAAAACCAACCTCGACGTCAATTATTTTTCCAAAGCGCTTATCTTTAACCCACTGATAAATTTGATAAGCCCCAGGGAAAAACGGAAATTCTGAAGAGCACCTTACGATAAGATCAGGGTTACTATTAAGTGCCTCTTTTATTTTTATATTTGTTTCATAATCTACTCCAAATGGCTTTTCACCTAAAAGGTGTTTTCTTGATTTAATAATGTCTACGTAAATTTCTCCATGAAGATGGTGGGGAACAGCGCAGTATATTGCTTCAACAGTGTCATCTTTTAGTAACTCTTTATAATCAGAATAAGATGTTTCAACAGTATCTACATTCTCACTGAACCATGTTACTGCGGCAGGGTTGGGGTCACATACAGCTACTATGCGTGGCACAAAATCTAAGTCAATTAAATGACACCAACGAGAGGCTGCACTAGCAAACTCCTTGCCCATCAAACCACAACCTATAATTCCAAAACGGATGATTCTTTTACTCATGAGTTTTCACCATCCAAATAATATTAATTTATATTAGAAAATGCTTCTTTTTTCGAAGCATTATGATGTACGATCGCCATTAATGCTTTCGTCATACCTGCAGGGTCATGATGCTGAATTACATTTCTTCCGTAAACAATGCCAGAAGCCCCCTGTTTCATTAATTGAACTGTACGAGAAATGATTTCTTCATCACTAGCTTTTCCCCCTCCCCTAACAAGGACGGGAATGCCACCTGCAACTTCAATTACTCTATGATATTCTTCAACATGCTCGCAAGGGTCCGCTTTGATAATGTCTGCTCCTAGTTCCACGGCCTGCCTTACAAGGGGAAGAATTTTATGAATATCACCATCAACCATATACCCTCCCTTATTTTCATTGCCCTGCATAACAAGAGGTTCTATCATTAATGGCATTCCATATTTCTCAGCTTCTCTCTTTAATTTAGAGATGTTCTTAATACATTGGTAATGAAGTTCCGGCTGTTCAGGTAGGAGTAAAAGGTTTACACACAATGCGACTGAATCAAGTCTTACAGCTTGCTCTACAGCTTCTTCTACTATTTCACTGAAAAGAAAATTTGGTAACTTATCTCCATACACATTCGCTACATCTGTTCTTAAAACCAGTCCTGGCTTATTCTTTCCTTTCAAAGATTGAAGATGCCTGGCTTGTCCAACAGTTAATTGGATACAATCTGGATTTGCATCTACAATAACGTCAATAGCTTGCCTCATATCTTCAATTCCCTCAAGAAAAGACATTTCATTAAAGAGGCCATGATCAATAGCAACGTTAAAACATTTCCCTTGTTCACTAAACATTCGGTTTAATCTGTAATTTAATTGCATTCAAGTTACCCTCTCTCTTTTGACCTGATTATCTTAATTGAATTGAACTTAATTATTCTACTTCCTCGTCCGGTATCCGCTTAATTCTTGTATCCGTAAATATGTCGTGTTCGTCTTTACTAGTACTGGAAAACTCTGAAACAATGGCGCCTTTTTCTCCCCCTTGAAACCAGTGAAGAGTATTGGGAGGAATCGTATACTGCTCTCCTGGGCTAAGCTTTATTTCGTGAAAGACCGTATAATAATCTTCACTTCCTGCAGGAACTACACATTCTATATTGTCATCCGGTTCACCCTCTACATATAACCAAACTTCTCCCCAACGACAGCGGAAAGTCTCCATTTTTCCTGGTGAACTACCTAATGGCGGGTGTCTGTGTTCTGGACATGTTTGTTTTGGAAACAAAACAAGCTCTTTTGCACAGTATTTTTCATTATTTATATAGGTAATCAGCGATAACCCTTGTTTATCAAATTCATTAAATCCAAATTCTGCTATTTCTATGCTTTTTTTCTCGTCTTCTGTCAGTACAATACCTGCTTGTTTTAATAACCCATAAGCTTTTTCCTGAGTCTCAACCACATTAGTCCATTTCATAACCGTATCCCCTTTCTTTTGAAATCGAGTTATTGGTGGCACACATTCAAGTTATATACTCATTTCAACGAGAAAGGTTTTAATTTCATATGGACGCAGCTCAAATTGCAAATCGTTCTCCGTGTTTGTAGCGTCAGCTTCTCTTTCTAAAAGATTACATTCCGCCCAAGAGACAATCGATAAATCACTCTCAATACGAACCTGTTGTCTTCCACCCGAAAAGTCATGCACACGTAGTAAAACTTTATTCTCGTCTTCTGCTTTTTTTACGGTGTCAATCATAACGTTATCGGCGTTAGTTCTAAATAAAGAAAACTCTTTCTTAGAGGCAGTCCCCTCCCCAAAGGTTAATGGATTATTTAGGGACCAGGCTTCATTGACTGTTTTACCTTCTAGCCATTGACCTTCATGAGGGTATAGTGAGTACGTAAAGGTATGCTTTCCGATATCTTGGTTTACATCCGGGTAAATAGCCGCCTTGATCAACGAAAGTCTTATCACACTATCTTTTATGTCGTATCCGTATTTGCAATCATTTAATAAGCTCACACCATAAGACTGTTCTGATAGATCCACCCATTGTTGGCCCATCGATTCAAATCGTGCATAATCCCAGCTGGTGTTCCAGTGAGTCGGTCTCTTTACATTCCCAAACTGTATATCATAAGTTGCTTCTGTCGTTCGAACATCAACCGGAAACGCGACTTTTAGTAATTTTTGTTGCTCCCTCCACATGATATCTGTTACAAAATCAATCCTTTTATTTGTGGCATAAACTATCATTGTTTGCTTAAGAACTGAGTTCATATATTCCCACTCAAAGTCGACCGCAGCTGCCAATGGACCAACTTCTCTGACAGATACTGAAACCAACTGATTTACTTCTTGCATTTTTTGCTGATAGAAGATATCAATATCCCATGCATCCCACCGTAAAGGTTTATCCTCAAAAACTTGCAACACATTTGCAGCCATTCCATCCTGAAGAATATTTCTCTGTGCTTCTAAGTCATACATTTTTATCAAGTGGCCTTCATTATTCCATTCAAGCTCATAAAAGGGGGTTTTCAGTCCATTAGGAACTTCATTAAATGGAGATTCTTCTACTTTATTCTTTTCTTGTACATACGAGATTGTAGTCCATCCCATAGGCGGAACGAGGGCTTTAATAAACCACTCATTATTCATCTTTTGGGCTACCAACGTTTCACCACTCGAATCGATGAAACTGCCTCCTTGTAAAAGATCATCCGATGGAATACGTACCACATCGTTACATTGCCATGGAGATGAGTTAAAAACAAGAAAATCTTTCTTCTCATTTTCTTGGCATAAATTCATGGTTTTTTCCATTCTAACTTCTCGGATAATATCGTTTGCTTTAGCATAATCTTCTTTACTATCTTCATAGACCTCTGCAATTGAGGAACCTGGAATAATATCATGGAACTGATTTCGCAAAACAATTTTCCAACCCTCATTGAGATATTGCTGAGGGTAAGTGCCCCAATCAGATTTTAAGAGGCTGTCCATTACACTTAGCCATTCGACCTCTCGGTAAGCTAATTCTAGTTTCCTATTTGATTTTTTATTTTCTGCCTGACTTGTGTATGTACCTCGGTGGTACTCTAAGTAAAGCTCCCCATCCCATGTATGGACATACTGGTCTGTTTGGCTGACTGTTTCGTGCAGGTTTTTGAAATATTCATCTGCCCGTCCGGTTTTCACATGAGGAAGTCCAGGGATTTTATCGAGACGACGACGCATTTCTAACATTTCTCGATTTACGCCCCCTCCTCCGTCCCCAAATCCGTAAGACAAAAGCATTTCTTGATTAACTGACTTATCACGGTACTGGTCCCATATTCCTTTCACTGTTTTGGGAAGTATATGGCCGTTATAATCGTATCTCCAACCTAGGTCCGCGTGTGCATACGGGGTAGTAATAAAGTGTGAAAGGATTTCAGTTCCATCTATCCCTTTCCATATGAAGGTGTCATGAGGCATTCTATTATATTGATTCCAACTGATTTTAGTGGTCATGAAAGTGTCTATCCCTGACTTCTTCAATATTTGAGGTAAGGCCCAGCTATAGCCAAAGACGTCGGGTAACCATAAGTAATTACACTGTTTATTGAATTCTTTTTCAATAAAGCGCGTACCAAACAGCAATTGTCTAACTAGGGATTCACCGGATGTAAGGTTACAATCGGCTTCTAGCCACATCCCACCATCCACTTCCCATTTCCCTTCGTATATCAGAAGCTTAATGTTTTCATATATCTCTGGATAATCTTCTTTGATATATTCATAGAGTTGTGGCTGAGTTTGCAGAAATTTGTATTCAGGGTATTGTTCCATAAGACGTAACACTGTAGAAAAAGAACGAGCGCATTTTTCCCTAGTGTGCTTTAGTCGCCAAAGCCATGCTACATCAATATGTGTATGACCAATACACCTTACGGTTACAGCGTGATTCTTTTCCACCTTACCCAGTTCTGACTGGAGCCTGTCATTTGCTTCTTTTACTGATCTGTAGAAGTTCTCAGATCCCGGGTAAGCCCAATCAATTAATAAAAACGATTGGTCCAATAATTGAATAATCTTAAAGTACTCCGATTGATTTTCATCTAATTCAGTTACCGTATCTATTAAACTTAATCCGGTAAAGTATAAATCATCTGTCGGTTCATCTAACCAGGTGATACATGCTTTTTTAATTTTATGTTCTTGTAAGACTGGTTTTCCGCCCCCTTCCAGTCCAGACCACAGCCTGAATTGAAAAGATACTTCTGTTCCCACCAGTTCATCTGAAATAAAAACTTCTTGGTGATTAGAATCCACCCCTTGGTACGGAGTTCCATTCAAATAAAGTAAGGATTCGAATCCCGAATTGTGACAACTACCTGTCCGGCCAAAGTCAAATAAACCCAATACTTTCTTTCCGCTCCAATCATGTGGAATTAGAGATTGAGTCTGAAGCCACAAGTATTTATCACGCCCTGTCCAACAATCTCCGATGGCCATTTTGTTATTAGAACCTCTAATTGTTGGCGGTTTGGTACCTACTTCTCCGTTATCTTCTATTTTGTCAAATGTTTGAAAGTGCCTTTTATCGCGGTACCTATATTCGGCTAATTCCTCTATTCTTGATCTCAGCTTTTCTTTTGAGAAAAACATTAGATACCTCCGTTCGTTTAAGAGCATTCGTTTATTTTAATAACTGAATTTTCAATGATTTGAAAGAACAGTCTATCCTCATTGCAAACCTACATTTCACGCATTACTAAATGAATAGGTTACCGTATCCCTCGGTGTAATAATTACTTCCCGTACTGTATTATTTTCTCTAAGGGTAAAGGATAGAGAGTCATTTCCTTTATTTTCAAAAATAACTTGAGTATCTAAAACGCTTACATTAACATCGACGTTCATCAAATCTTTAAATGTGATGGCGCAGGAAGCTTCGATATAGCCTGAACAGAATTCATCTATTCTCCCACTCCACCTGAAACGATTATTGACGATATCATTCTTCCCCTTAAATAACTGGACAGTTTTTGAGTTTATAGGTGTTTCGCCTAAAACCGTTAACTCTCTTTTATTACTGTTAGAAAAGACCAAGCTACCATTTAAGTTAATCATCACTACACCCTCATGATTAGTTTTTAGGAAACGAGTACTACTAACCATTTCTTTGGTTTCTTCATAGGAGTAGTTTGGCAAACTAATTACTGTAAATGGACTTAAAACGCCACGCTTCTGAAATTCTTCCTTACCCATATCATTAAGGATTAATATATCCTCAATACCTTTCCATTTGGTGTACTGATGTTTATTTATATAGGTAACTCCCCTTGAGCCACCTAAGATATATCCTATTTCGTCATCAACATTCACGAAAGTACAGGGTGGGTACTTAGTTACCCTATCTGGTTCATACCCATAGAAACCAGCGAAACTCTCTTTTTTGTCAGGTAAGTAAATTGTTCTTTCTCCTTTAGCCAGCTCAGGCATTTTTATATAATTTTCATTCCTAATTCCGATCATTCCGGTTTTAACATCAGTCACACTACTGGGCTCATTCACATGAAATTGTTCTGTATAAACTGATGTGCCGTTAGGTAAGGATACAAAGTGGACATCTTGAGATACTTCTTTATTTGCCCCTCTATCGAAACTTACCGTTGCCCCAAACCCATTTGACCGTTTGTTAATATTGTGATCTCTGACTCGCTGAACTCTTTTCTCATTGGTGACACCATAGGCATTATCCGTATTCTCCATCTCCACTAGACCTGTATAACTATTAAACAAAGGCGTTATATTCCATAGTCCTTTGTTAGGAAGTGTTAAACCCATGACACTGTTACGCCAGCTAAAAGTAGAAAATGAATTCTTTGTTCGGTGCACGATCGCATTCCCGTGAGGGTAGTCGTAAACTCCTGTTAACCTTGACATCATTTCTTTCTGATCACTTGGCTTAGCACCTTCACCACCAAATACATGTAAGAGATATGAGCTGGCTAAATCAACTGCAGAACCATGTTCGAAGTCTATTGCAGATTGATCGTGATCTGCATTTAGAACGAGGTTCTCCCCTTTTTCTTCTAGCAAACACCCTCTTTGGTTACTCCCCTGCAGTTTTTCAATACTCTCTAATGCATTTCTTTCATACCTGGCAGCATCAGGGTCATTGTGAATAACATTAAGAACAGCGTGGGTCAATTGGCGTTCATGGTGACGGTTATACCACCAGTCCTGGCCTTGAATAGGAACTGCCAACCCGTCGAACTGCGCCCAAACTTTTACTGTTCGATCATATAATTCCTTATTATTAAAAGTTGCTGAATCTAATATCTTTTGTCCCCCCATTAGGGCTAAGTTGATGTGAGCTGCTCTTAAATTAATTCCAGCACAAAGGTAACTTGGGTGAACGAATGCATGATTTTCCGTTGTGTAATCAGGATGAAAAGTTATAGACCTAATATCTGTATCATCTAATGGCTCTATAAGGCCTGACCTTGAAGTTAACCTGTCATAATAGGTTGTTACTGAGTTAATTGACCATTTTTGAAATCCAGAAACCCAGATATCATGGTTTGGGTGGTAAGGAAACATTGCTACTCCGGCTGCGATACCTGCTGCTGTCCAGGCATTCTCTTCACATTGAGTATCATAATAGCTTCCATTGCGGGGCTCTTCCATAGACCATTTGTCTGCATAACTTGTAATCATACCTTGAACTAAAACCTTCGTTTCATTATCAAGGTCTTCCCATAAAAGCCATGCTGCCTGTGCGATTGAACCGATAGTTCGTCCGTTTTGGCTGGCCATAAAGAAGCGATCCCCTTCTCCTCCCCACTTTTTTCCGCTACAGTAAGGATTTGATCCTTTAACTCTTACACAATCTTTTGGTCCTACGTCATGGGTAAATCCCATATATCGAATCACTTTGATTGCTTTTTCTTTTAACTCCGTACGGGGAACCCCCGTGATGGATTGATCATATTCTCCTAGCTTAGAAAGAATGGCGTAAACCAATGTGGTAGAAGAACAGTCAGACATATACCAGAAATCACCCCTAAAAAAATAACCGCAGTTAGGTTTATCAGACCATGTATGAAATTGACCCTCTGCGAAAGGAATCCAGTTCATTAATACTTTTTTCAGCCTCCTGGACATGGTATTTTCAATTGCACCTTCCCAATTGACCCGCGGAACCTTCCACTTTTTTTCAGATAACGCTCTACCCATGAGCTAAACCTCCTTCATGACTAACCCCAGAGGAAAACACATACTTTCTGCACCATAAATGATTTATCAGCTTTACGTTTTCATCAGATACATCCGGATTTTTCTGATTATGAATGGGTACATAAACTACAACTCCCTCAATCTCTTCACCGCAATTAATAACAGGTTCACCATGGTCGTTAATTCCTTCGATATGTACTTTTCTGCGCGCTCTGTACCATTTATTTATTGTCTCACCTGTCCAGATACTCATTTCACGGGCTCTTGCTTGTTGAACAACATTCGATAGTAACTCTCGAACTGAGGATTGGTTGTATATATGTACCTGATGAAACACTATATGAGCAACCCCGTGTACTTCTTGAACTTTATCGAGTAATGGAGGAACAACGCTGAAGTCCGCTTTATTGTAATCTCCCAGCATAAATCCAATCTCTAAAACATCATAAATACGATTTTGTTCGTCAAACCAAGCGATTGGAAAATAAGGATGACAAGTACCGAATAAAAAACCGACATTTCCTTTCTTGCTGTTTCCTCTTGTCTGGTCTGAAGAGATACCATACTTTTCACACCACTGGTAAAGTTCACCCCAGCCTTCAAAACGGGTGAGATGGTTTTTATTTGACGTTACCTCCTTTAATCCAGTTACCTCTTTCAGCCAGTTTAATTGTCTTGAAAATTCCCTTTCTCCCCATGAACCATTGTCCTCAGCGACTGCATTATAATGAAATGCTAATTCATGTCCTTCTTTAACAACACGCTTATAAATCTCATCACTATAACCTGGTTCCATCATGCACCATGTAGTAGGGATGTTTAACCCTTGCAAAAAGTCTAATGTCTTATCCGCGTGCTTATCCTCGTTATAATCACTGTCAAAAGAAATGGATACAACACTATCTGTTCCTTCAGGCCAATAACCAACAAACGGCAATCCCACACCAATTTCAAGACAGCAGCTTATTAAATAAGACTGAAATGCTTCCCTCCACAAATCAGCATAGGGGTATGCAAAATAGGGGGCGTTAGCATCTGTTTTTAACCGATCATGCTCCCAGTGTACTTCTGAAGAATCATCTGACTTCAAATGAAAATCATCAATGGAAGCTGAATTATCCGGAGCCGGAACACCATCTTCAAGCACCGGGCGGGTTCCCTGTTGCAAACCGACGATCGTGGATGTGAGATCTACGGACCACCGATAAAGTACCCCTTTCCCAATACAGAATTTATCAACAACAGAACAATGTCTCTCCCCATTCGGAAAGTTTTCATTTACATGCCCATATTGCTCTTCCGCCGAATGAGACTCACCTGTTTTAATC
Source organism: Alteribacter aurantiacus DSM 18675 (assembly GCF_000429705.1). Taxonomy (GTDB): domain Bacteria; phylum Bacillota; class Bacilli; order Bacillales; family Salisediminibacteriaceae; genus Alteribacter; species Alteribacter aurantiacus. Next base: position 98,300 of record NZ_AUCJ01000010.1, on the reverse strand, counting down.
CAAGGAACAGACTTTAAACAAAGGAGAGGAAACGCTGCATCTATGAATGCACTCACGTCCGCATAGCCTCGATCCATAGTAGGTCCTCGTTGATAACCTAATCTCTTTGCTAAAGAGTTGAGGTTGGAAAGTGCAACGACAGCCCCTCCTTTTTCCATGTAATCCCACAGAAAGTCAGCTGTCTTTTTATCTTCTTTAACCAATGCCACGATGATTAAGTCATAGGATGTAAGCATGGGGGAATCTGGATTGTTGATCCAGTCAAATGGGATCCTGTATTGCGAAAGCAATTCCCCTATATAGGATTGAAAGACGTTGATCCCATACTGCCAATGAATATTTGCCGACTCGTGGTCAAATAAAACACCAATGTTAGCCATTTTCATGAATTTTAACTCCTTACTATCTTTGAAATGAATGAATCACCTTATCAATAGCAAATTTAATTTTTGTCATATCCTCTTCTTCTGCAAGCAAAACATTTTGGGGAAGCCACAATACTTCTTCATTAGCAGCTTTTTCACTGATAGGACAATGGTTTAAGTATTTTCTTCCTGTTCGTTTTTCTATTTCATTAACAATGGCCATGTTTTGGTTTAAAGAAACGTACCCGTTTTGAACAGGTATTCCTTCTCCAGTAAGACGCTTTGAAAATTCTGTTTTGTCTATGCCTCTCTCCTTCGCATCAGTAATTCTAAACATATACAAATGATATGAATGAGCGGATGTTTCTTTATAGCTCTCTATTGATTTAATTCCTTCAATTTCGTTTATAGATTGATCTAGTAATCTAGCGTTATTTTGACGTTTCTCCAGTTGCCCCTTATACCTACCTAATTGAGCAAGTAGTATTGCTGCCTGGAACTCCGTCATTCTTAAATTCCACCCCACTCTTTCGTGTTGGTACCACTTCCCTTTACGGATCCTCCCTACATTTGTAATCGACCATGCTGTATCCGCTAACTCTTCATCATTGGTCAGGATCATACCGCCTTCCCCTGAAGTCACGTTTTTACCCGACTGAAAGCTGAATGTGCCAAAATCACCTATTGCTCCAACCTTCTTATTTTTCCATTCAGTGCCGATTGCTTGTGCTGCATCTTCAATTAAAGGAAGCCCATAGTTGTTAGCAATCTGTTTTAGGCGAGTAAGGTCTGATGAAGCACCAGCCAGGTGAACTGTTACGATTGCTTTCGTTTTTTCAGTGATAGCTGCTTCTACTTTATCTGGATCCATTAAGAGTGTATCTTCTTCCACATCTGCAAAAACTGGAATGGCACCAAATAAAAGTGCTGAAGAAGCAGTAGCAATAAAAGTGTAAGGTGGCATAATCACTTCATCACCTGGTTCGACACCTGAAGCTTGTAACGCTACAGTAATTCCTAATGTGCCGTTTGTAACAGGAATGGCAAAGTCAGCTTCGTGCATTTGCGAAAACTTCATTTCTAATTCTGGAAGTAACCTTCTATTTGTTCCTCCCCACTTTCCTGATCGGACCACATCGATTACAGCTTTCTCTTCTTCTTCACCGTATATTGGCCAAGTTGGAAATGGTTTTGTAAAAACTGGATTCCCACCATTTATCGCTAACTCCTTCATCTCATTCCCTCACTTTCCTTCCTCGATTATGTTCACTTCCTTGATTTCCCTAGTACTGATATTTACTGAAAACGTCTTTATTTCAAATATATTTAAATGTATCTCTTCTTCAATTTGTAGTACTGGGATAGCCATTGTGGTCGTACGTTTTTGTCCCGTAGGCTCAAATAAACGAATAATATATTCATTTTGATCTTTTTCTGATTGCTTAAAGGTAGCTACCTGAACCACGTTATCTGATAACTTGATGAGAGGCTCATGAACCTTCCCTTCTCCGGAAGGGAAATAGGTTAGATGGTATGGTTTTTCATTATGAATAAGAGCTTCCCGGTCAATTAGTGATAAACGTTCTTCAACTTTCCCAGCATTAAACCAAAAAGTAAATTCTCTCTGACCTTGGTCGCTGTATTTTGAAAACCTGTCATTGGGCATAACATCCTCATTGCCACCGCCGTGAAGGGACGCATATCCTGGCGATCTCATTAACGAAAGTCTAATTTCTCCATCTGAAAAATTCGATCCATAAATACCATTATTAATACAGGTTAGAGCTTTATTTGAGTCGTTTGATACGGCACATGACCATTTTTGAGTTACTACTTCACGGTCTCCAATTGGAAGATTTTCATTGCCATAAGCAACCTGTCCCAGATATTTTGCAGACGGCAATTCAGTTGGTACCGAGAGTTTAAGCATCTTACATTTTTCATTCCAATACACAGTAAGAGTTACTTTTATTTCGGTCCCTTGCTTTGGTAAGAAATAACGTTGGCAAATATACGAACCTTGATATTTAAATGATGCTTCAACGACCGTTCTTACTCTTCCATCCTCAATGATGCGAACAGAATCCAATGTTTGATTTCCAACTAAAGAATCTGTATCGTTTTTTTCCGTGACAAGTTCAAATTCCCCAATTTTGTTTGGGAAGCTTTTGACTTGACTGCCCCATGAATCATCATTATCCTCAATTACAATTGGTTTAAAGGCACCTTTTTTTATAAAATTCTCTCCATCAACCTCTAACCGGTCAAAAAAACCTGTGTTTCGATTAATCAACACATGGAGGTCTTTTGTTTTGAATGAGATATAACCATCCTGTTTCTCCAAAACTTCAGCTCTATCATTACTATCTGTTATTTCATCCTCATAACTAAAGTCGAAACGATTGATTTGTCCGGGCTCCAATTCCGCTTCAAACACAACACGTTTTCTGCCCTTAACATAGAGGTTGCTCTCTTCTCGTTCCATTTGACATGGAATACCTACTCCATTCACTTTAATAGAAGGTATTTCTTTTTTATCTTTTGAACCCTTCGGAATCTGAAATTCACATTCAAAATTACTTTGAATTTTAAAAGGATGGGGATTATAGATAAAGATAGGCACTTCACCATCTTCAGCCTGTCTCTGCCCGCTTGTTAAAGCAAAAAATGCTCGAGCTTTTAGTCTTGCCAGAATCTCCAGGCCATGATTAGCTTGTCGTATGGCATTATCTTCTACCTTTTGTATCGATGTTCCGGCTAAAATATCATGGAACTGTATGACCATTAAGTCACTTATAGCTTCATCAATCTCGGCTTTTGGATACTTACAGAGCCCAAGTAACGAGGCATGTGCCATCATTTTTTCCACTAAAAAAATATCATTTTCTAACATACGGTTTTTTTGTTTGACTAAAATTTGAGAAGTATAGCATCCTACAGCCCACGGGTTTAAGTCCGCTTCATATTTTGGAAGAGGTACATTATTATTTCGGAGATCTTCAAAGTAGGATTCCGGCAAGGAGTGTGTGATAGCATAATTAGTTTCTTCCTTTTTCAATTCTTCTAATTTTATTAAGTCAGCTCTAGAAGGCCCTCCTCCATGGTTTCCAACCCCCCACAACACAAGTCCCTCACTTCTTTCAGGGTGTTCAGCAAGCCAATCTCTTACTTTTATATTTGCTTTTCCAAGTCCCGATAAATAGGCTTTATATGCTCTGTGTCCTAAAATCTCAGACCCATCATAGCCTACCCATGTAAAGTCTTCTGAAGGTAAGGGGCAGTCATTTTGATCAGGCCGGCAAAAAATATAGGAATCATAACCTGACTTTTTCATTATCTGTACTAATCCTCTTGTATGTCCAAATGAATCAAAGTTGATAGCGGTGGTCGGACGTTTATTGAATTTTTCATCAAAATAACGTCTTCCCGTTAAAATCTGCCTGATAAATGCTTCTCCGCTCGGCATATTGCAATCGGGTTGTAGATACCAACCGCCCATAATATGCCACTTTCCTTGCTCTACTAGATGTTGGATTCTCTTAAATAAATCTGGATCATACTCTTCGATCCATTTGTATAGAATAACTTCATTGTGATTAAACACGAATGTATCAAACTCTTCACAAAAATTAGCAGCAATACGAAAGGTAGAAAGAGCTTCTCCTGCACCCTCCTCTAGCTCCCAAAGCCACGCAGGATCAAGATGAGCGTTACAAATTAAATGTAGTGTCTTCATTATCTGCATCTTCCTCCACAAAACATTTTAATGAATACCCCCGATAGCATATTATCGGGGGCATAGGTTAGTGTTAATTCATAAGGTTATCTTTAAGTCTATTGAATCGATTCGTACCATTCTGTTGCTTCTTCAATCAGTTGATCTCCTCCGCGGTCCTTCCACTGTTCTACAAAATCATCAAACTCGTCCAAAGACTGTTGACCGGTAACAACTCTTGCAGCAAACTCCATCCATAACCCCGTATAATCCAGTTCAGGTCTGGATTGTAAAGTTGGCAACGTAGGCATATCCTGGGCATCATTAACTAGACCTTCACTCAAACCAACTTCAAGAGAATCTAACACTTTATCTCCGCCAGGCTGTCCGCTGATGAATTGTTCATCAGTTAGATACTGTCGTGGACCTGTAAAATGCAGCCATCCTTGGTGCATATATTGGGCTCCAGCTTCTTCGTTGGTTTCTGGATAATTATAGTTAATTTCTCCATCTTCTCTCGTGTAATTCTCACCTTCAATTCCAAACGTAAAGAAGTCATCACCATAGCCATCACCATAGAACCAATCAAGGAATCCAATGATCTCCTCCGGATTTTCTGTTCCTTGAGGAATGACCCACACCCAGTCTGCGACTGTGGATCCAAGGTTGGTTACCCCTCCAGGTTCTCCACTAGGACCGACAGGAGCTGGAATGACCACATATTCTCCTTCTGGTACATTTTCCTGTAATCGCTGATCCCATGAGGTCACACCGATAATACTGTGTGCGAACATTCCAACGCTTCCTGAATCGATTTTACTATCCCAGTCTTGTCCTGTCTGAACCATAAATTCATTATCAATTAATCCTTCTTCATATAGAAGTTTATAAACTTCTAATGCATCCTTTGTTCCTTCCCTAATAAAGTTTGGAACGAGTTGACCATCCTCATAACGCCAGCCAGATGGGATCACATCATATGCTCCAAAGAAATGGGTTCCAAAAGCAAAGTTAGGGCGTGCAGACATTGGGATTGTATCTTCTTCTCCCGTACCGTTTGGATCATCGTATTTAAATGCCCGTAACATTTCAATATACTCATCAACTGTCGTAGGTACATCCAAACCTAAGTTATCTAACCAGTCTTGACGAACGTACGTTACTGTAGAGTTTTGTAGAGGGTTTTCATCCGGTATACCGAAAATGACACCATCATCACTAACTCTTGCAGAGTCCCATGATTCTTGTGGAACATGTTCCTTTAAATTCGGACCGTATTCCTCAATGAGATCATTTAATGGCATAAGAGCTCCTGCATCAATTGCGGGGGAAACTTCAGCGTAATTAATCCCTCGCGTCTGTAAAAGGTCTGGTAAATCTCCACTTGCAAACAACAACATAAGATGCTCATCATAGTTTTCATGAGGGATTAGTTCAATATCCAAATCAACATTGGCCATCTCTTCCAACTTTTTCACATAAATATCTTCATGAATGTCAGAGGCCCCCATAATGTAGGAAGATCCCCCTGTCCCCATCGCTACGGTAAATTCAGAAGGTTCCGCAGCACTTGCTTCAGATTCATTTTCTGTGTCTGTGTCTGAATTTGCTTCTTCATTTCCTTCGGTAGCTTCATCAGATGAACACCCAACCAAAACAGCAGAGAAACACAGTAAACTTAAAGTACTCAACCCGTAAAGAGACTTTCTCTTCAATAAAAACAACCCCTTTTTATTTTTTTACCCTTTGATTGCTCCCAGGTTTGCACCTTTTACGAAGTGTTTTTGAATCATTGGGTAAATTACTAATACCGGTAAAGTTGCAAAAATAATCGACGCCATTTTTATTCCTTCCACTGATTGCACTGATAATTGTGCTGCCTGCAGCATTTCCTCCGCATCACTCTCAACAATTAGCCTTCTCAGCTTTACTTGAAGAGGAAATAGATCATTATTTCGTATATATAGTAATGCTGCAAAATAGCCATTCCAGTGACCAACCGCATAAAACAGACCAATTGTACTTAAAGAAGGCAGTGACATCGGTAATACAACGCTCCATAATGTTCTGTACTCCCCACAGCCATCGATCTTAGCCGCTTCAAGCATGTCTTTTGGAATATTTCTAAAGAAAGACATCATGATGATTAGATTGAATGCATTGATCGTGCCCGGTAGAATTAAGGCCCAGATACTATCTAATAAACCAAGTGCTCTAACAGTTAAATAGGTTGGTATTAATGGTGCTGAGAAAATCATGGTGAAAATAACAAGGAATAATATAAGCGAACGGCCTTTTAAATGATCCTTTGAAAGCCCGTAAGCCATTAATGATGTGAAAAAAAGATTTATAAACGTTCCCATTACTGTAATAAGTACAGTTACTCCAAATGCTCTCCACAGAGTAATATCATTAAAGACAACGCGGTAGTTGTCTAAAGTGAAATCTACTGGGAATAATGTAACTCTTCCTTGTGTAATTGCAGTACCTGCACTAAAGGAACCAGCTAAGATATGAATAAAAGGGAGTAGCATCGTTAAACTTAAGATTGATAGAAAAGCTATGTTGAACCAATTAAAGGCTTTTCGTGAAGGACTTTCTTTAATCATCGGAAAACCTCCTTTCTAGAAGATCGCATTACCAGTTAATTTTTTGCTTAATTGGTTGGCACCAACAATTAAAATTAATCCAACAACTGACTTAAATACTCCAATAGCAGTGGTATAACTTAACTGCCCGCCTAGCAACCCGACCCGGTAAATATATGTATCAAAGACTTCACCGGTTTCTCTTACGAATGGATTAAGCAGCATGTATATTTGCTCAAATCCCAATTCAAGAAAATTCCCTATGTTTAAGATCAATAGAATCATAATTACCGGTAATATACTTGGGATAGTAATGCTCCATACTTGTCTGAATTTGTTTGCTCCATCAATTTCCGCTGCTTCATATAGTTCAGGGTTAATCCCAGCCAGGGCAGCTAAATAAATAATTGTAGACCAACCTATTTCTTTCCAAATGCCAGATGAGACCACAATAGTCCTAAAGTATTCTGGATGTTGCATAAAGTAGATTGGGTCCCCACCAAATGTTCTAATTATCTCGTTAATAATACCTGAGTTTGGTGAGAGGAAAGTGATGACCAATCCACCAACAATAACCCAGGACAAAAAGTGAGGTAAATATAAAACGGTCTGGAGTGTCCTTTTAACAAACATTAACCTTAATTCGTTTAATAGTAATGCCAGAATAATTGGTGCAGGAAATCCAAATATTAGCTGATAAAGAGCAATTAATATTGTATTTCTCAATATTCTCAGAAAGTCGGGATACGTAAAGAGATTAACAAAATGGTCTAACCCTACCCAAGGGCTACCTTGTATCCCCTGAAAGACGTTGTAATTTTGAAAGGCAATTACAATACCACCAAGCGGCACATACTTAAAAACAATAAAGAATATAATCCCCGGTAGTATCATCGAATATATTTGCCAATTTCTGATCAGGTAATTTTTTCTCTTACGTTTCGTTTTAGGTTGAATTGATGTTTGAGAATCAGATATCTTTGGAGACGCCATCTATTACTCTCCTTTCAGAAAAGCTGTATATTATGTACATTAATAAAAAGTCAGACTATTTTGAATGTTTATTTTTATGATTAGTTGTCATTATTTTACCTAGCATAAAAAAACACCTCTCTATTGGCTGTAACCTTATACAGCCAATAGAGAGGTGAATGTGTACCTTAAACAATCTATCAAAACTCTATTTCACCTTGTATTTCCTGTAATTACTAGGAGAATATCCAGTGTTTTTCTTGAATATTTTCGAAAAATGAGGATAGTCAGTATACCCTATTAAATGTGCGATTTCGGAGGTCTTTGTTTCGCGATCTTTCATCAATGATTTAGCTTTATTTATGCGCAATTGTGTAACATATTTTATAAAGCTTACTCCCTTTTCTTCTTTAAAAATTCGGCTGAAGTACGAGGGGGACGTATTAAATAAAGCTGCGACCCTATTTAGGGTCAACTGTTCTTCGGTAAAATGCTTATCAATATAATCCACTGCGTCACTGATTTTTGTTAATGCACCCCAATTTTTCTTGTGTGTATAGCGCTGTGTAAACGAATCCAATATTTCTTCTATGAGTAGATATATTGAATGGCGGTCATTAGGTAGGTTGATATATCTTAAGTCAGTTTCATTTGTAAACAATGATACATCCCCTAACTCCTCTTCAATTAACATAACATAATCTATAAAGGCTTTTCTTTCTTGATCGACTCCCAATTCCATCTGGAGTAATTCTTGATAGAAGGTATCCAATTCTTTTTTAATTTCAACTTTATTAAGATTCCTCAAATGTTGAGAAATTGCAGATGCACGTACTTTACAAAACATTACATTCTGTTTTCTTTGAAGAACTTCTTTTTCCTTAGATTGAATCTTTTGTTTTAATCTGTCTAACGCTTCTTTTAGTAAGTTTGGTTTTATCGGTTTTACTATAAATTCACAAACGTTATACCTAATTGCTTGTTGGGCAAATTCAAAATCGTCATAACCCGATAAAATAATAATCTCAGTGTGAATCTGTTTTTCTCTTATCTTTTTGATCATTTCCAATCCATCCAAAACCGGCATGTTAATATCTGTAATGACCAAATTAGGATTGGAAACCTTGCACTGCTGTAATGCTTCCTCACCATCATACGCTGTTCCAATAACTTCGAATTCCGGATTCATATTTTCTATTAGTTTTTTTAAGCTTTTTTGGATCATGTATTCATCATCTACTAGTAAAACTTTGTACATCTTTACTCACCTCTTTTTAGGAAGTCCTCCTTGAGTGGTAAATGTATTTCTATTATAGTGCCATGCGAATCGGCTTTAGAAATAAACAAGCCATAGCTTTCACCGAATGTGAGTCGTACTCTTTGATGTACATTCCATAACCCGATGCAGTTATTAGATCCTGGCAGAGACTCATTCATCTCAGTCTCTTCACTTTTCATCCTGAATGCGTTGTTATAAATGGTCTTCGTTTGAAGATCCATTCCTCCTCCTTTGTCTTGCACACTTAAGACAAAGCAACCATTATCCTCGAACCCCAAGATCGAAATGGAACTAGGTTTCATTTTATGCTTCGAATACCCGTGTATAAAAGCGTTTTCAACAATAGGCTGCAACATTAACCGAACTGCTCTTACTGCATGCATATGATATTGGCGTATATCAATTGCAACCTCGAGGTCTCTATACCTCTCCTGCTGAATATCTAAATATGTTTTTACATGGTTAATTTCATCCGCTAAATATACAGCTTGATTAGAATTACTTATGCTGTACCGAAGCATATCACCCAAGGAAGTTGTCATTCGACTAATTGGCATTACATCTTCTACTATTGCATGTGAATTTATTAATTCCAGCGTGTTATATAAGAAGTGAGGATTTATTTGAGATTGCATTGCTCTCAGTTCTGATTCCTTATTTTTAATCTCTAACTCTTTTTCTTTCAACTGTGATAATCGAACGCGTTCTATTAAACGCCCTATTTCTTTAACCATCGTATTAAAGCCCTTGTTCAATTGACCTATTTCATCCTTTTTCCCTTCCGAAGCTCGGACAGATAAATCGCCCTTTTTAGCCCGTTCCATTAAATCCTTTAATTGCATAAGCGAATGTGTGATGGAAAAAGAAAAACCTCCAACTACAAATAAGGCTAGTACAATTAGAACTGCAACAAATATAACGGTACTGTTTCTAAGCGCTATCATATCTCCCATAAGTTCTGCTAATGGAACTTCGGCAATTAATACAAAGTCTGTGTGATCCGATCTGTGATAGGTGACTAACTTTCTTTCGCTGCCGCTACCTGTAATGAATGAGCCTAATTGTTCTTCACTACCGTTTATGTTTGAGAATACCTCTGTACTTTCGTCAAACCCATGAGGATGATAAATTATGTTTCCCTCTGCATCCGTTAGCCAGACAAAACCTGTATCGCCCATCGCAACATCTTCAATAATATTGGCTATCCCGTTTAAATTCAGATCAACACTCAACAACCCTTTCTTTTCGTAGGTCGTGATATCTAATAAATTCCTTGTAATTGTTAGGACCGGTGTTGAGTCAATAATACTCATACCGTGAACGTGATAGTTTTTTTCATAGATAGGATTTATGTCATTATCATCGTTATACTGATTCCTTACAAAAAAACGGTTATTTGTACTGGTAATGCCATAGTCAGTTGCAATTGAAACAATAAAGATATCATTTCTTCCATAAACTAAATTGGCAAATATCTCTTCTCTAATTCGAGAATTTAATATTAAGCGTTCATAATGTTCATAGACGCCAGTCCGTATGTACTGTTGAATAAGGGGATGGGTTAACAGTGGAAGTGTTGTTCTTTCTAAACCAGCAAAATAATAATCCAAATGATTATTTAACCCCTTAATTAGGGTTTCGTTCTTTTGAATCTCATTTTCCTCTATAACCGTCGTTGATTGGGTGTACCAGATAAAACCAACGAAAAGACAGGGGATAAAAAGAAAAAAGATTATTAGAATTATTACTTTTGCTTTTATTGAGTGTAAGTAACTGTTTATCCTCATATCAATTCTCCTAGCTGCCCACCCTTGCGCTTTGCCATTCATCAGCTTTTCTGAAGATGCTCATAGCATATAGCATGCTTATGAAGGCGATTAAGTTAACACTGAAAAAAGGAATTAACCCCGGGATAAATAATAGCACCAGGTAAATGACGAAACCGCCAAGTGCCATAAAAATTGTTCTGATAGGATAGGACAGAGAAAGTATCATAGCATTCTTAATGTAGTGAAGAAGAGGTAATTGATAGTGAACAAACACAGGGAATATCATGATCAGTGTAAATGTATAAATCACGGCTATAATACAGAAAAAGAAAAAAACAAGTTGATAAAGAAGATGAGTACCATAAAAGCTGTAGTATAGGTTCCAATATATAAAAATGCCAAGAATAAATAACGTTCCCATTAACATGTTCGAGCTGATAAAGTTCGTTTTATAATTCTCCCAAAAGAATCTAAATATCTTAACTTCTTCCCCCATAAACCACTTTCGAACTACCGCACACATCGCTACCGTGGACGGAAATACTCCAAAAAGAATCCCGCCTAATAAACTAAATAAAATCCATAACAAATTAATACAAACCATTTTCAAAACCCAATCAGAAAATCTAGAAAATGCACCTGTAAACCCTTGTAAATGAGAAGGCATTATGTCACATCCTGCCGATGTATATTTTAAATATTTTAAATTGTAATAATATTTTAACATATATTTGTTCAGCACTGTTTGCCATTAAATCACTATTATTCAGATGGATAGCGATTTATAGACATTTAATAGACACCCATAGTGGACTATTCTATCCATAATCAAAAGTCTAACTAAAAAAATGAGGGAAGGTGTTTTAGTGGAAACAACAGATCAGTTAATGGAAAAATTATCTGAACCATCCGCCGATTTAATTGAAATGATGAAAACCTTAGACGGTGACATTATGATCTTGGGAGTAGGTGGGAAGATGGGGCCAAGCCTTGCTATAAAAGCAGTAAGAGCTATTCGAGAGGCGGAAGTAGAAAAGAAAGTGATCGGAGTTTCAAGATTTTCAGATCCAAATTCCATCGATGAATTAGAAAGCTTCGGTGTGGAGACTATTAAGGCTGACCTCATGAACGAAAGTTCCCTTAATTCCTTACCAAAAATTAAAAACATTATTTATATGGCCGGAAAAAAATTTGGAACGAATAATAATGAATCATTTACATGGGCAATGAACAGTTATTTGCCAGGGCGAATCTGCAATCATTTTTCAAGTTCAAGGATAGTGGCTTTCTCTTCAGGAAACATCTATCCATTTATGTCTCCTCAATCCGGTGGCGCAAATGAGGACACCCCTCCGGAACCAATTGGGGAATACGCCCAATCTTGTCTGGGTAGAGAACGTATTTTCGAATACTTTAGCATCATAAACCAGATTCCAATGGTGTTTTTCCGCTTGAACTATGCAGTGGAAACCAGATATGGTGTTTGCCTGGAGATTGCTCAAAACGTTCTCAATGAAAGACCAATTGATTTGACAACTGGATTTGTGAACGTTATCTGGCAAGGAGATGCTAATGACCAGGCTCTTCGTTCTTTGGAATACTGTTCTACTCCAGTAAAAAGGTTAAACATAACAGGCCCAGAGGTAGTATCTATTCGTTGGCTGGCTACTCAATTTGGAAATAGATTTAATAAAGAGCCTGTGTTTATAAATGAAGAAGCGAACTCGACTTTGTTGAACAACGCCTCATTATCACATAAGTTATTTGGTTATCCTTCCGTTTCTTTAAAACAAATAATAGATTGGACAGCAGATTGGGTTTTGGGAGAAGGGATTGTTCTAAATAAACCAACTCATTTCCAGGAAAGAAAGGGATCTTTTTAATGGATCAAAAACAAAAAAGATTAATGGACGGTATAGTAATTCCAGCTCATCCACTAGCTTTGACCGATGACAAAGAAATTGATGTTCGCAGGCAAAAAGCCCTGACAAGATACTATATTGACTCAGGTGTAGGAGGGATTGCTGTAGGAGTACACACAACACAATTTGAAATCCGTGATCCTAAACACAGCCTGTTTGAACCGGTTTTAAAATGTGTAATGGATGAAATTAATCACTACAGTAATAAGGATGAGATGATTTGTATAGCCGGAATTTGTGGGGAGACAGATCAAGCAATAAATGAAGCAAGAATTGCAAATGCTTTAGGGTACGATTATGGTCTGTTGAGTTTCGGAGGCTTAAATCACATGACAGAAGAGGAGTTGCTCCAGCACTCTAGGAAAGTCGGAGAGCATATAAAAATCTTTGGTTTTTATCTACAAACATCAGTAGGTGGCCGAGATCTAAGTTATAATTTCTGGAGAGAATTTGCTGAAATACCCTCTGTTCATGCAATTAAAGTAGCTCCTTTTAATCGTTATAAAACTTTGGACGTGGTTAAAGCAGTTTGTGAATCTTCTCGTCATCAAGAAATTGCACTCTATACAGGAAATGATGATCACATCATACTAGATTTACTGGAAAACTATAAATTCCATATAAATAATCAAATGATATCGAAACGTTTTTCCGGAGGGTTATTGGGACAATGGGCTGTATGGACCCGAAAAGCCGTCGATTTATTAGAAGAAATTAAAACGTACCGTAACACTCAGCACATTCCAATCTCATTACTTGAGAATAACAACAATCTGACTGAAGCAAACGCAGCTGTTTTTGATGCGGAAAATGATTTTAAAGGCTGTATTAGCGGAATACATTACGTTTTAAAAAAGCAAGGCCTTATGGAAAACATATCCTGCTTGAATGACGAAGAATCTTTGTCACCAGGACAAGCAGCGAAATTAGATAAGGTGATGTCAACTTATCCTAGTTTAACAGACGATGCGTTTGTAAAAGAAAACCTTAATAATTGGCTTAAAGAAACTATCTAAGATCTTTTAACCAGTCAAAGGAATAAATTGTACGAGGACGTCCTCTATAGGCGGTCTTCTCTTCTCCAACTATTTTCACTATATCTGCATCTAACCATTTTGAAAGATTTCGATGAGTACTACGGAGCGTTATTCCAAATATATTCGCTAGCTCTTGTGCAGAATAAACACCTTTCTCATGATGATTGAGCTGTGCAATTAATCTTGAAATGTAGCTGGCTGTCATTCCAGCTACTTTCGCTTTTTCTAATAATTGATAATCTGTGATTGCAATGTCATAAACTAGATGCCTGGTCATCTCTACAGGGCCGAAAACCTGTTTATCATCATTTACAATAAAACATTTATTGGGAGGAAATCCTTTCGTATGGTTAAATGCTATCCTTCCGTGATTCTTTGCATCCTTCACTGAATTACCAAATCCTACTCCCATATTAAACTTTACATACTTCTCACACACCCCACCTTGATTAAGAAATGGAATAGACTTGTAGCCTCTCGTTACCCTTTCAAAACTTCCTCTGTTCGTGACAAACATATAGAAATCTTCTTCCACCTGCTGGTAGATCCCATTAAGCTGCTTTACAAATGTATGTATCTGTTTTTCTACCTCGAAATGTATTTGTTCATCAAAATTAATGTATTTCCCCTTAATAAAGCCACAAACGAACTGGGTCTCAAGATTTTCCCTTGATTTTGTTGATAATAATATACGTTCTAAAGTTACCATTAGATCTTGTGGTGTCGGCATAACATACTCACAGCAAAGACCTTGTCTTTTTAACTCTTCTGCCACCCTTACTCTCGATGTTATACTACCCGCGTTTTTATGGTTTTCTAGAAATTCTTTGTGCTCTTCTATTGTTTTCTCTTCGGATTTTTCTTTAACCACATGAACTGAGCTTAAAGTAATACCTAAATCCGCTAATACTCCAGGTAGATTAATCAAGGGCAATGGATCGCAACATATATTTTTAATCTCATTGTTATTAAATAAAAGGAATGCAGTACGATAAATATTATTTCCAGTAGCTGCAATAAAATGGGCAGGAATGGAGAGTTTCTTGTTATTGATCGTCGATTTGTAAACATGGTGTTCCAGAAATAATAATGCTTCTGTTTCCTTGTTGTTAATTGACTCTTCAATCACTCTACTTTCCTCTGTTTCAGAAGAATACAGATACCAAACAGGTTTAATGGAGGGAAAGTAATCCAAATTACTTTGAACAAATTCTAAATGTTCTACAGGAGTAATGATTCCAACCTTTATACTCTTTTTCATATCTATTTGCATAATAGCCCCCCTGTCTGTTCACTAAATTGGATATCATTTTTAAATTATGTCCTTTCATTACTTTCTATAAAGGAAACAATTACCCTTCTTGATGTTGCCGTCTTCTTTAATCAATATCCGTTATTTCAATAGATAGTGGAAGATTAATTTGTTTAAATAGTTATATCTTTATAACAGAGTTCAGGGTAACGACGTTCTCTAAATAATAAAATGATTTTACAGTAGAGCTTTCCTTCATCCATTTAACCTCTTCCCCCATGGATCCCCACTATTAATAAGCACTTTATACCTGGGACACTTTCCCTCAGTTCCAAACTTAATAATGTTCAATTGGAGTAGGGGGGATATTTATAAAAAGATCAAAAATAACAATTGAAGTAACATACACAAGTAATAAAACCTTCTACTAGTATTAAGGTGGAAATTTTATATATGACAATAACATCTTCATTACCTTCAATACCTTAAGGTTTACTTTTATTAGTCCCTTTACTTACATAACACTTAGGTTTAAATTAGCCCGAATTTATGCTTTATTGTTCATCAAAAAAGCTGACACAGATTTGGTCAGCATTTTTTACTATTATGGATTTCACCCTGACATCTACCAGATATCACTTTTCCGGCTTATTCTTATCGATCCAATTGGTGAGATGTTTTGTGAACGTTTCTTTTCCGGACTTGAATTCGTCAAACAAATACATGATAAAGTCTCCCCAAGAGATGTACTCTCCGTATGGGTTATTATCATTAACGAAGGTCATGATCTTTTTAAGCTCCCTCATTCTTCTGTCATCGAGCTGCTCTTTCACAAACGTGTTTAGATATTTATTAATAAATTGAGAGTTACGAACACTCACATCCAGTAAAATCGCTGTGGCTTTAGAGGTTGTTACATCTAATGCAAAGGCTAATCGATCTAGGATTTCATGATCTTCTTGAGTGAAGCGAATCGTCACTCTTGATTTGCTTCACTCAACTTTTTGACCTTGTAATGAAAGGTTCTCCAAGTCTCCCACATAAAGAGTGCTCTCCCCCATAAAGTCTCTTCTGAAGTTTTTAGATAGATGCTCCATCACTTTCTTTGAAGCTAATCCGTATAAGCAGATCGCTTCCGCCACATCTTTTACTGGTCGATTGGTGATATATGAAAGTCTATAAATACACTCCCTTAATTGAAATGGGATTGTCGGCTTCACATCTCTTTTTTTATCAGAACGAACTTTTCTCGTTTTCTCCTCCGTGCTCATCCTAAAGTACCTCCCTTAAGTAAGCTTACCCTTGGGACACTGTCACCGGGTCCCTGCTTTACTGCCATCTATATGCAGTAAAAAAGAAGGTATGTATAAAAACTATGAAACTAGGAGAAGATAATAGATAAGAAGAAACCTTTAAGGACGGTGACTGAAAATGACTAAAGCCGAAGCACAAAAACTCGCAAAAAACATGATCGGACATTCAAAGAAAATGGGACTCCCCCTTAAAAAGAAAAAGAAATAACAAAAGCTTATGCCGGAGGTACCCGGAATAAGCTTTTTTGCTTTTAAGATTTCTTTAAGGATTGGATCTTCTCTTACAGCGAACAATCATTGTTTTTTTGTGCGTCTTCTCAAGGTTATCGATATAGTCCTGAATAAACGCTGAGGTTATCCGAGAAGGGATAAAAACGCCTCGTTCCAGTAGGATATTTTCAATCACAAACATCTTTCTGCTCCAGTACCGGTACTCTTTTCCTTGATCTTGTTCAAGATCCCTGTAACTTTCGTTCCCTGATTGACCCGCTTTATAAAAAACATTCATTTGGCTGTATGATTCACTCCGCCGTTGCCTTACAAGCTTTAATAAATAAAGCAGTTCAAATGTAGGCATCGTTATTAGTTTAGGCGTCACTTGATACGCGTCTTCAATAAACGCAAATTCACGAAAGTAAGGCTTCGCCCGCTCTCCATTTAGTTGCTGCTTTTCTTTTGGGATCACCATCTCACAAAAAGAACAGTACCCATTATTTAATGAATCCCCGCAATAAGGACATGTCACATCCATTCAAGTCCTCCTTTCCTCTTTCACTCACTGAACGAAATCTTCCTTCTATGAATAGTCGCAAGTACTCTTTATAATGAAGAATTTTGTTAATCAAAGGATTTCTTAAATCCATCCTTGCCTTTTGAAAAAAAGGGGGGAACTCCCCCCTCTTTACTCTGACTCCTCATTTTCTCCCAAAATATAATCACACGCTTTTTGCGCCTGAGCCGCCGCATGAACCACTAACTTATGATCTTCTTTAAGGGCTCTGAGCCAAGATTGGATATAACTCGCGCTGTTTTCTATGGTGTTATCAATCCCGGCAGTTCCGCACAGCATCGCCGCCCCCATCTCTGCTACCAGTTCTTCTTTCGAATATACCTCGTCTCCAAATGCGACGCTCTCCGTCGTGATCCCGGATCGACTTAGCCGCTTTTGGTGCCCCGTGCTGTGAACCATTTCATGAAGAAGGGTCGAATAAAATTCTTCAGCCTTCGGAAAATGACGCAGTGGCGGACAGTTGATTTGATCAATAGACGGGGAATAGTAGGCCCGACCCGGCGAAAAGGTAAAAGTCGGTCCGTCAATATACACTTCATAGATGGCTTCCGCCTTTTCGATCGGATCATGATCAAAGTGTTGCTCTTCTCTTTTACTATTTAACCCCTCGACTTGAGAGTTAACCTCAAACACCCGGTAATAGCGAAGCAGGGGGATTTTTTGAGCCTTTTCTGTGTCCTTGTTTTCTTTTTCAAGCCACTTCCAAAAAACAACCACATGAGACGCTTCCCCTTTTTTAACTTTTCCTTTGGCTTCTTGAATTTGCTTGAACGTTGCGTATTCCCCCGGGGGAAGAAGAAAGGTGTTGATCCCCCGGTACGCTTTTTGCGTCTTCCAACTCACAGCCCCGCCGTTGACCCAGGGCTTTCGCCAAGGGACAACGCCTTTATTTAACTGATCCATGATTCTTTCTGTCACGATCGTGTAGACGTTCTTTCTCATGCCTTCCTTCCTCCTTTTACTTTTAGCTCGTTGGATACTTCTCGCTCAAAAGAGTGCCAGTATATTTCTCGAAATTCCACAATCCCGTCGGTTAATACAACAAAATAATCATGAACGCTAACAACCACCCCGTAATACCCTCCGTGCTCCGTACGACATGAAAACACCACACCCGGACGTAACAATCTTTTTAGAATCTCAGTTGCTTCTGGTCTCATCTTTTTCTCCTCCTTCTTTTTTTCATCCGCGAGGGATGGGTCCCAAAAAAGGGATCTTTTTTTGCTTTTTTACATGGAGCATGAATCAAGAAGCATAGAGAAGCGGTCAAGGGTTTCAGCCTCAAAAGTTTTCGCCTTATAAAAGTTTTGAGCCCCTTGACCGCTTCTCTGGCCGACTTGGCTTTTGGCAGGAAAGGTTCGGGTGTCCTACCTGCAAAAAGCCTAGCCGGCCTGCGAGTGATACGATGCGGAGGGAAAAAAGAAAAACATAAAAAGAAAGCAGCCGCGGTCGTTGCGGCTGCTTTCTCTCATTTATACATTTGCTTTTACGGGTTTTCGACTCGTTCGGTACGGCCAGGAGGCAAACGGAACAGGAACCTACGGAATGTAGGCATAAGCCGTACAATCCGTGGTTATCGGTCCGTTTAGTACAGAAGCGACACCTACAGAATGACCAAAAGACGCTTCTTTCTTTTGGATCAGTCTGTGGTGCCGTCGCCCAAGAGATTCTTCTCTTTTCCTCGCAAGAGAAGTTTATGTTCATAATTTTTTTAAGGAAAAGCAATCAGCATTCTTATTTCAAGAAAACGTTAAGTCCCTACTGATAGTTAGGGGATCTATAGTAATTTTTAATTTATGCTTAGGACACACTCCCCCTGTCCCACATGTTTTCTTGATGTATACAACAAAGGGAATAAAGGGTCCTATTAAGATATAACAAGCAGGTAGACTAAAAATTATAAATGTCCCTCTAGGGGTGCTACATGAACGTAAATAAAACCTGTGTTATCAGAAATACACAGGTTTGTATCTAGCTTTTTAGATAGGAGACAGTGTGAAAAATAGAATTGCACAAAGTTAGGCGTTATGCCATATAAAATAATGAACTTTGCGCATTGGCGCACCTCCAGACAGCAGACCCAAAGTGTAGGGGCCTGCTGTTTTGTTATGTATAAACACAAAACCTCATAAGTATATTTTAATAGACAAGGGGTGATCGTGATGAAGAATGCATGGAGCAAAAAAGACGACCTGACACTATCGACATGTGTCTTAAAAGCAATGGAAAACGGTCATACACAACTTAGTGCGTTTGAAGAAGCTGGAAAAATGTTGAATCGATCTTCTGGTGCATGCGGATTCAGATGGAACTCGTCGCTAAGAAAGCAATACGAAAAAGAAATCACTCAGGTGAAGGCAATGAAAAAGAAGAAATGTGCCAACCTATCAACTAAAAATGTACCATCCTCACCTGAACACAATGACGTAACCGTTGACCATATCCTAAAAGCCCTAAGCAATTTTAATAAGCACACTCCAGTTAAACACTTGTCAGACACCTCCCTGCTGGATGAAAACCAGCGACTAAAAGAAGAAAACAAGGAACTTAAGCTGCAGCTTCATACTCTTCAGACCGACCTGGCATCCGTTTATGTCAATTTGGATAGACTCAGGCGGTTTATGCCAGAGGAAATCTCAGATAAAAAGTGAGGTAAAACAAAAAACAGGCTCAAGGAATTATTCACCTCTAACAGTGTCTTTGCCAAAGAAAAATCTACTTAATAACTGGTTAACACAAAAAAGGTGGGCAGATAACCGCCCACCATCATATTGACTTTAAAGCTACGTTGAGAATTTTACCGTTCGTTTTAGTTGAGACTATACACCCTTCCTACGTGACTTCCAGTTCCAATAACTGTTACTTCATGCACTCTTGTTGATGTCCCAACACCTATTCCATCATAATCATATCGAATATGCCAAGCCACAGAGAAAATCCCATTATTATTTGAAATATATGGTTGCCTTGGGCTATCCTCTAACTCCTGTAAAGGTACGAGGTTTTGAACTATTCCTGAGTCAGTGTCGTTAACGCTAGTTACGATGCAACACCCCGAGGCATCCCCTTGGGAACTCCACTGTACATATGCATAAGTCCTTGCTACATCAACACCTTGTACTGAAATTCTTGCCGTTCTAGTAGCTTCGTCTTCATGTGTAAACGTATCTAATAGCCCTAAACTATTTCTTGATACCCCATCTTGAAGTTCGATCTCTTCTGCAATTTCTACATCCCCGTCAAACATTGTTATTGAAGTTATATCATCTTGACTTTGTAGGTCTTCAAAACCATCCCAAATCTTTTCCAAAACATCCACATCATTTATGTAATCCAAGAATTGTTCCTGATCATTTTGAGGTAAATCCTTAAAAGTCTCCAGCGCCTCCTGTACATTAGAATCAACCCTAGAGTGACTAGTAAATGTTTGAATTTGTTCACCTATAACTTTGTCTTCCAGATACTCAACGTAATCACCCGGTGTCTCTACCTTTTTTGCCGAAACGTTCTCTCCAAAACTAATCAAACCTAAAGTAAGTGTGCAAACTGTTAAAATACCTATTTTCTTCATTTTTTCCTCCATTTATTGATGACAGGAAAAAATATTACTTTATTGTTACTTATATTTCAATTTTAGTAATATACCATTACTCACTTTCAAAACTTTTACGACATATTCCGACTTTATTTGCATTCAATATCCAAATATATTATTACCGTTATTTTCAATATAATGGTTTTTGTTTAGGTCCAGATGTACGTTTTCTTTGTTAAAATGCAAATTATTCAACTCTTTACCTTCCACAAAAGATAATTTATTGTGTAACAGAGGTGAAATGAATATGTGGAGATTTAAACTTGGCTGTCTATTTATCATAATTTCTAGTATCTTTTATGCATCAAAGTTTATTAGCGTAGCAATTATTGTAAGTTCTTATGACTCCCCCCATACTAAAGCACTGTTTTCTCAAACCTTAAATAATCTACCACAAATAGATATTTTAACAATCTTGTGCTTTGTCTTAGGTCTGATTTTTATTTTTTGGTACATGTTCCACTTAAAATTACATGAAAATAAGTGAATCAGTTACTAAATAAAATGCAAAACGGCAGCCTTTTTCGAGTGCCTCCATTGTATGGAGGCACATATTCAAATAGCGACAGAATCTCCCATTCTTTATCTTCATCCTCATCACAACTAAAACGAGAAATTAAGCGATTATAGAGAAGTAAATCAAAATTAGGATTACACCTAAAACACCCTCCAAACAGAGCTTATGCTATTGAAAAGGCAACTTCAATTAAGTTAAATACATACAATAAACCCACGTTTAACAGTGGTAGGTTCTTTCATATAAAGAGACTTGTGTTGTCTTTTAGTACTAAAAAAACAGGCCAGCGTTGACCTGTTTAATGCATACTTGTATAGTTTTACTTCGTGAACTTTTCGATATAAGGCAATCACTTTTCCATTGTCTTTTTCCCAATCTTTGTTTCGTAGCATGGGAATGATATACTACTTCTCCATTGCACTCAATAAAGAAGAAATTTCCCAGTTTTCTTATAAACTGGTCATATCAGAAAATAAGATTTCTTCATATTTGGCGGTAACATTCTTTAACATCATATCTTATTGCCTTGCTGGAGACTTACGCTAATTTGACCCCTTATTTCTTCTCGAAGATCTTCTTTTACTTTCATCTCATCCTTATTCATCGTGTCATGATCAAAAGTGAAATCATCGGCCTTAAAGAAAAATGATCTTGTGCTAATTCCTAATAAAGAATGAGAAAGTTGAATTGTTTTTCCTCCATTAATAAGGAGAACTGTGTAGTGTTGTAAACCTAATTTAAATTCATACCCACCATTAAGGGTATCTCTGACTTTAGATTCACGAATAACGCTTGCCCCGTGCCCCGTCACATGTGAAACAAAGGCAATTACTCTTTCTATTGTTAGTTGATTCATTTGTGTTCCTCCTCGGGTTTTCCTCTACCTTTTATTGTTTACTTTTTTCTCATATTTCTCAACTGTTTCTTTAAGCCAGTATGGTTTACTGCTGATCAACAGGTCTTCTTTTGGCAGCTTTCCTCGGTCGTAATACACCTTAATCTTCGCCCGACTAAAGGAATGACCGTGACTGTTCATATATGCCGCAAAATCCCGCTGGTTAAAATATTCTAGGCTCTCTTTCTCTCTTATAAATAGCGCCGTATCCCGCCGAATTAAGTAATTATCCTGTCTGTAAAAGGCCTCAAATGCCTGAAGCACCAAAATTACATCTTCTGAATCCAAATGCTGATAGACAAGCCCCATATCAAAAGCGTGCCTTTCAGGATCTAAAAAATGAAAGTAAAGCTCTAAAAATACCTTTTCAACATCAGTAAAACGGCCGTTTTTAAAAACGTCCTCTTTTTCTCCAGAAATGTCACCTAAAAACGGCATGCGCAGAACCAACATCTCAACGCTTTTCTTCATCGTACCGCCTCCACAAAGTTAACTTTGTTAACATTTTACCTTACGTTAACTTTGTTTACAACGAATAAGCAATGAAGAAAAATGATTAACGTAAGTCAGATGCTTCTTTGGTTTATTCAACTATTTATTATGTATACATTTTCTCTCTAGATCATATACTACACCATCGTGCGCCCGCACGAATGCGCCGGAAAAACCAAATCCCATCTGCTTAAAAACACCTTCTACGGAAGGTGTTTTAAGTCGTTACAAAGTATTCCAATACTGCTTACAAGGTTTTACATGAGGTCACAAATCTAATTTAAATCAGCTTGTGATATATACGCC
This sequence comes from Alteribacter aurantiacus DSM 18675, assembly GCF_000429705.1. Classification (GTDB taxonomy): domain Bacteria; phylum Bacillota; class Bacilli; order Bacillales; family Salisediminibacteriaceae; genus Alteribacter; species Alteribacter aurantiacus. The sequence continues at coordinate 75,493 of NZ_AUCJ01000010.1, read as the reverse complement.
TACTTAGGTACGAATATAAAAAAGCCGGCACGATAAGCCGGCTAATAATCCTATCTATTCTTCAGAAGGTTTATTGATATGAAGGGGTGGCGGAACTAACCATCCTTTTTCTTTGTTTAATTTCAATAGTTTAGCACCATTCTGAGCTTTCACAGTATGAAATTGACCAAACATCATAGCAATATCTTCACGCGTTGACTGCCCCATTGCTTGACTGCAAGCAACTAGCCCTGCTGCAATGTCTTTCGAGATAGAAAGGGCAATTTCAGGATCGTTGATTCTAGCTCCCACTGGAATGTCTTCTAGTGTAGCTTTTGCACGTTCTGGAGGGCTTGGTGGAAGAGCAATCCCGTTCTCTTTAAGGAGTACTGTAACCTCTTCTTCTTCTTGTTTTCCTTGCTCAATCAGATCATGAATCAATTTTTTTAGGTCTGTATCCCCGCAGTGGTTCTCCTGTGTTTGATAAGAAGCTACCATCGCTTTTAAACCAGAAAGGTAACTCCACGTACTAAATACTTCTCCGTAGTGCATCGGTTGATCTTTTGGATTACCTGACATAATACCCATAATCATCCTCCTAATGTTTAGCAATTTTAAGGTCTCCTTTTGCCTTTTGATGACCAAACTTATTATGATTATTAAAAAGAATTCTATACATTGGTCTGTTATTTTTTTCAGAAAACAGCATTCACTTCCTGGGAGATACAGCTTTAGGTGTGGAATAAAAGTACCAAAAGTAATAATACTAATGACGACTTAAAATAAGAAGGGAGAACACATCATGAATCAGCTTAATGAACTGGAGTTACAGCACCTAAGGCATTTGATTGGTGGGCATGAAACGGTAGCGAATAAGCTGGATGCTTATGCCTCTCAATGTACAGATCCAGCAATTCAAGAGATGCTTACACAGGATGCTCAGGATGCAAGAAATGCAAAACAACAGTTAATGATGTATTTAAATTAGGGAGGAATTTCAATGATGACAGAAAAGGATATGATGAGTGATTATTTAAGCATGATTAATGGCAGCCTCAACACCTATGCTTCCATTATTGCTCAAACAAGTAATCCACAGTTACGACAGACATTCCAACAGTTGAGAGATAATGATGAGGCCAGGCAATATAAGGTGTACCAAGCAGCTGAACAAAGAGGATATTACAAAGCAGCCGCTCCTGCTCAACCAGGTGAAATCCAACAAGTGAAATCAGACCTTAGCGGCCAGACTCAATAAGCTTTTATCCCCAACAGGTGAATGTGTAACCGGTTGGGGAATTTTTCTTGTTCTTTAATGACTGTAACGACCATTGTCAGGAACAGCTACATCTTGATAATGATCAACCAAATGACGAAGTCCTTCCGTTAGCTCTGTTTCCTTTATTGGCGGACCATGGCCAGTAATGGCAATACTTGGTTTTAAGTTGGCAAGCCTCTTCACTGAGTCATAAGAAGAATCCCAATCTGTAGTAAAGTACCTCGGAGGTCCACTTACTTCACCTTTTTGAGTAACTACCTGGTACAAAGAATCTTGTCTAAGCGTCACAAAGGCGTCCCCTGCCAGTAAGAGGCCGTCTCTTTTTCTGAAATAAGATACATGACCTAGGGTGTGGCCAGGGGTATGCACCCAAGTAAACTCGTCTAGAAATGGAACCTGTCCTGTAGTAGGTAACGCCTCGACCTTTTCCCCAAGGTTAATAGCTTCATTAGGAAAAAAGCGGGATATTTTCGCGACGAACCCACCTTCTACTGAAGAATCTGGTTCAGGGTAGTCTAGCTTGCCTGTTAAATAAGGTAGCTCCGTCTCGTGGGCGAACACTGGAACATTCCATTTATCTACAATGTCAACCACCGTTCCAACATGATCAAAATGGCCATGTGTTAAGAGAATTGCCGCTAGTTTTATCCCTTTATTGTGGCGAGATTCAATAAGAGATATCAATTTTTCTGAGGATTTAGGCATCCCAGTGTCTACTATGACTAATTGATCATTTGCTTCAATCAAAACCACATTTACAATTTGGTCAACATAACATGAAACGTCTGTCGTTACCTCCAGTAGTTCACCACTTTTGAATGAAAATGCTGGAATAAAGCGATAATCATCTCCATACCTGATTTGATCTTTCACTTCAAAACACCTCCTATTCCTATCTTTCACCTTCCTTGGTGCTTTATGTAATCGGAAAAATCCGGTCGACAAGCACCACCGGATTTTAATAAATATCAATATCGTTTATTTAAAGCAGCGTTTGCTTTCTCTACATCCCCTTGTAACAAGGCTTCTAAATTATAGGATGGATAATCGCTTCTTTGATACATAAATGAATAGATTTTTGCGCGCATATCAATAGCGTTGTTTAATTGGGCTTTTAGGACTGCCCGTAAAGAGGGCGTTGCTGTTTCTGTAATCGCAATACCATAGTTTCGAACGCTTGTTTTAAATAACCCTAGTAGATCACCAGCGTAAAACGATGTCTCATCTAATCGATGCTCTTCTGTCCTATGTGGTATAGGCGCCATTGGGTAGTATTCTAGAAGCTCTTGAAGGTTCTTGCTTATTCCTTCAATGGCTTCTCGGTATATGCTTTTAAGTTCTGAGTTTGCGACTTTAGGGAATGCCTTCTTTAATCTCATTAGTGCGACTGATTGAAAGGCAACCAGTTCATGTATTTCCAACGTTTCATGCCAAGCTAAATGCTCTACCTCGCTATAGTTATCCATTGTTGCTCCCCCTTTTTACTTTGATACTTTATTCAAGTATTATGGACTTAGACTTTGTATCAGTTAAAAATAGACGGTCACCCACTACCTTTTTTGTTTCATTGATGGACTACAGGCATATAATATCCGGTAGCCAATCATTATAACTACACACTCCGAAAAAACCGCCAAAAGCACACCTCCACTCACAGGAAGTGTGCTTTTTTTGTATTAAGCTAAAATAGGTTGGTCAAACTTAGGTTTGTTTTGAAGTTAATAACAATACTTCCTATATACTTTTTAACTTATGCTCTCTCCGTTTAACACTCAAAATTAAAAACCAGCAGTTACTCTTGGGCCTAGAAATAAATTCCTTACGTTGTCATCTATGTAAGTATCTATCAATAATCCAAATAGTATGAAATAGACATCAATTCCTAATTTTATTTAATTGTTTAATGTAGGTTTGTTTCAGAAGGTAAGTTGGAAACAGGGATACTGTAAGCATAAAAAATTAAAAAATAGGAGGAGATTCAAATGGCACAAAACCAATCCAATAACTCAAACCAAACAATGAGTCGTGAAGAAGCTGCTAAAAAAGGTGGAGAAGCAAACGCAAAACAGCATAGTTCAGAACATTTTGCTGAGATTGGTGAAAAGGGCGGAAGAAAATCTTCAGGTAATCAATATACAACGAGCAACGATAACTCCAACAGCAGCGATAACTCAGGTACTCAAAACAGTACTTCTAGCGGAACCATGAGCCGTGAAGAAGCTGGAAGGAAAGGCGGCGAACAGACAAGCAAAAATAAAGATAAAGAATTTTATCAAGAAATCGGACAGAAAGGCGGAAAAAGTTCAAGTAACCAGAACTCCAACAATTAATAACCGCCTGGTAGATGAAGTGGTATCATGACTAACAAGTACCCAACCAAGAAGAATCTAGTACTAAAGATAAAGAAGAAGCAAGAATTTCAAAATATAGAACCCTACCGTGATATCGAAAACTAAAAAGTACAGATAATCTTAAGTATCATTAAACCTGGCCGCTCATGGTTGGGTTTTTTCTAATTAGAGAGGAATTAATTATAGACAACTCTTTATACAAGAAAGCCCTACTCCATTGTTACACACGGGTAGCAGCAATTCCTTAAGTTTCTACTCGTTCTGTACGTAACATAAAACTGTGTGGATGCGTAAACCAACCATACACTGTGGTTATCGGTACGTTTAGTACCAAAGCGTACACCCTCTGCGTAATCAAAAGACTTATTTCCTCAGGGATAGTTGTGCCATCGCATAAAAATACTTATTTATTAGCTCAACTCCTGTATAAGGCAGCAAAACACTTAGATTAACATTGTATACCTATCATTATTTCACTCGAAGATATTTCAATTAATCGAAAAAGCAGATATATTACAACAAAAACAAGTTCAACCACAGGAAGTGGCTGATCTGATGGAGGAAATAAAAACGGCTTTTCGTATGTCAGACAGACCAAATAGAGCATTTTCAAAAGAAAACAAGCGTGCCATTAAACCGAAAGCTCGCGGTGTTTAACAACATAGCTGGCAGACATGCAGGTCACATAACAAAAAGGAAGCATCCGTTTCGGATGCTTCCTAATATCATAAAGCTCAGCTACCCAAAGCCATCCCCCTCAGGTATCCATACGAGTTGATTAACCACTTTGAACTTCATCATAAACGCCTCCTTTTCTTATTTGATAGATAGCAACAACAACCTTTCTCCTTACATAACGCGGAATAATTCTATCTGGTGTGCCCGCTGTTTTTCAATTCGTCTACATACTCGGCCATAATGTCGCTCACGTTCAACCTCCTCTTTGCTGTATGGCAGATGAGTAATTGAAATTGTATAGTGAAACAATGTTAAAAGCATCTCTAATCACCTCCTTTTCATTTTCATTCCTTCATCACGATGTGTTGATCGCGTTAAAGACCGAAATAACAAGGAAATCCAACTGTTTTTTCGCTCTCTGGTAACAAAAAGGTAAAGTACCCCAAATACCCATAAGGGTGTATAAAATCATGCTAAAAAACACAGGCCGGTCCAGAGGCCTGTGCGGAAGATTTCAATAAATTAAAAATGCACAGACCTGGTTATCACCGGTCTGTGCATCCTTTTGCCATTGGTTTAAAAAGCCATAACAAATTTATAAGATCTCACAGAAGTCGTCCGATGATACATTATAAAGTTTTACAATTAAAATCTGTTTTACCTGCATCATAGGAACGACCTCCTTTCGTTAATGTTGGATAATTTTAGTAGTACACCTTAATGTTATAACACTATATGGAAAATGCAACACATTTAATATGTTAAAATGTGTAATTTCGTAATGTCATACGTATGTAATGCTTCATATCAAACTCAGCATGTCCACCTTAAGCTCAGCTTATCTTATTTTTTCCTTTTTCTAAATGCCCTTCCCTTTTTATTTTGTATATTAGAAAAGTTGATTAATGACCGGCTATCGAACAATGTACTTCTACTAACCATGGTAGCATGCTCCCACCACGCTAAGGGGGGTTGAACTGACTTAATTCTAAAATCCCTCCTTCTCTATGTGTTTCACTTCTGTTGTATCTCCATTCGAACGTAGGGGATCGGGTCCCGTAAAAGGGGCTTTTTTGGGGTTTTTTCACATGGATCGTGAGTCAGGAATCAAGATAAGGATCGAAGGTTTCATCCTCAAAAGTTTTCGAACCGTAAGTTTTAAGCCCTGTATTTATTTTTGCGGCCGCTAGGTAAACATAACAGGCAGGGTAGCAACCAACTACTAATTTTTTCGAATCATATTACTATTATTATATTTTGTAAGTGACATTACACAACTATAATACTCACTTGATTGCTCCAGTGGAACCGTATATTTTCTATTAATGTAAGTGTTTTGTCTATACCTTTTCATCCTATTTTCATAGACTATCACGTAATCATATTTATTTAAGAAAGGAGTGAGAATATGGAATTCAACAAAAAACTATTAGAGATGTTAGTAGAAAGCACTTTCCAGAAACACGATGTAAAGAAAGCACAATCAAAACTTACTAAGAAGCAGAAAGAAAGACTACGCTCCATCGTTAAAGAAATGGAACAAGAAGTAAAAGTCTTCGTTGATAAAACGGAGAAGAAAGATGGTTCCCCTACAATTAATCAAAAACCTGCTGCACCTCCTACTACAAGCGCGCTAACCTCTCGCCAAAAGTCAGAAAACAAACCCTATCTATCAAATAAAATAAATAGAAAAAATAGATAGAGTTACCAGATAGTTTGTCTAAACAAACAGTAATAATCCTCATATTCTAGTAAGGAAAGGAGGTGAAAGATTATGTTCTTTTCTAACAAAAATGATGGATGTGACTGGAACGCCTTGAGCGGGGCAAAACATCCACTACACGGTTGTGAAAGTGATAGTAACAATGACACCACATTCCAAAATAAATCACTTCAGTTATCTGAAGAGCTAATCATTGTACGAAACTCTTGTGATGTTACTGTTACAACGACCGATACGAAAGCAGCTATTAATCTTCAGGCTGCCCTACAAGCAGCGCTCGTCATCTTGATCAGCATCTCTATCGCTGACTCGGATCGCGCTGAGAGCATTACAAACGATTTAATGAAGTCTGTTAAGTCAAAGCAGATTTCTTATCAAAAAGTTATCGTTGAAGATTCCAAAGATGTGAATATCACATCTACAGACACTCAACTCCTCATCAACATTCAGCTTCTCATCCAACTTCTAATCCTCGTCTCTGCTCAACTTAATATTTTCTAATATTAGATGACCTTCTTGAGTTAAATGGGATTAGTAATACCCATCACTTGAGAAGGTCTTTCTACATAGAAAAGCACCTTTCCCCTAGCTTCCATAAGCAAATTAACTTTAAAACCCCTTTAGGATTGTGAAAGAAAAATAGCCACTAATAGGAATAAAAAGGAACCGGATATACCATCATAATATTTGAAAACCTTGTGTATTGGAGGAATAGAATGTGTCATATTACGATGAGTTAAAGAGAATCGACGTAAAACGTAAAGAAGAGATACTTGATGTTGATGCCCTTTTTAACAACCCACTTATCCATAGGGAGATTAAAGGTAATCAAGTATTTAAATCCTTAGATATCAAACGCCTTTGGAATAAGTTATAAGTATTTAACCCTTTCTAACAGACCTTTTATAAAAATGTTGAATTAAACCTTAGTAATAAAAAGATCTTTTTATTAGTCATCAGAGTCTTTTACTACTTATCGCTGGTATTACATGGTGATTCGACTCTGGCCTCACCAGCAACATATACGTTTGTTTAAATAGGTGGAAACAACATTCACTCCAAAAAGCTAAACTGACACAGCAGGATGTAAAAATAATAAGAGTCATGCTAACTTCAGCTTTATCACAGAGGGTTTTAGGATGAGAAGTGCCGTTTTTTTCGAATGGCTCATATTTACTCCTCCTGCCTCCCTTGATCAATAACCTGACTTTTCATTTTTCCCAGCAATGGTTTTTTCCCGTGTTTAATAAGTAACAACCATTGCTTTAACTCCTGATAGGTAGCTCTATGTACTGAATGAATAACCTCATGGTAATGCATTGGCTGTTCTTTTTGATTGCCAGACATAATACCCATAATCATCCTCCACTGTGTTCAGTCTCCTTATTGACTGGTGATGAAAACTACTATTGTTCTACAAGAGGATTAAAAATACTAAAGGCTACTTCATGCTACCGGAAATCCACTTGGTCACGAGTAATACGAAAATGCACACAAGACAACATAAAAAAAGGAGTGGTAAATATCCCGGGCTTCCATCGACCTCATAAATCCTTACGAGTTTACTTGATGTAATAAAGATGAATAGAAGAACTAGGATATACGTTACAAACCAAAGCATATAAAATCCTCCTAATAAAAAGCTATCCATGAAATCTATATGCTTGATGTGCCATTCTTAAACCAGCCCAGGTTTGGCATTCACGAAGTGCAGATGAAGTGAAATTTTGTGACTTTAGTTTGCAAAACGATTACTTAATTTATATGGCGATCATAATATTGTTGGATTTAAATATTATCAGTGGGATTAAAAAATGGAGAATCATCAATACGAGAGACTGTCTATAAAGGAGGCCGCAAATTTTGCAGTTCCAGTTCATTAATCCCTTTTTTTCATTTATTTATGCACCAAAAGAACAGGAAAAGAAAAGGAAATAAATATTAACATAATAACGAATAATGGTAGCACCTTCCTTACAAAATATAGAAGAATATAATTGGAAGGTGGATGTTAACGTGTATTTTTATAAAGAAGATTTAATCAATATGATTGTGCCTGACAAACCGGATCCTAATGCTGCAAAAGTGCTTCAGGAAGCACTTGGGGGCCAGTTCGGTGAAATGAGAACGTTGATGCAATTCTCATTCCAGAGTGCTAACTTCAGAGGAAAAGCGAAGCAGTACCGTGACTTGATTAGAGGAGTATTTCTGGAAGAACTAAGTCATGTGGAACTCGTTCAGTCGACAATTAATCAGTTATTAAATGAATCAGGTGGAGATATGCCCGGAAACAAGGCGTCTGATGCTGCTCCTTTAGATGACGTAATACAATCCGGAGCTAACCCTCACCATTACATTATGGGTGCAAAATCTTCACTACCGGTTGATGCTGGAGGCAACCCATGGAACGGGTCATGGGTATATGACCATGGAAATCTCGTAGCTAACCTGCTCAATAACGTGGTACTTGAATCCACTGGTGTTCTGCAGAAGTCGAGAATTTACGAGATGAGCAGCAATAAAACCCTTAGAGAAACCATCGCCTTCCTGATTGTACGAGATAACGCACACCAGAACGCCTTTGCCAAAGCGCTGGAGACACTCGGGGTTGATTGGGGAAAAATACTCCCAATACCGAATTATGATTTAAACAAATACCCGGAATGCCGTAAATACGTGGAAATGGGCTTCCATAATGCCCAATTCAACTTCCGTCTGGACGAGACCAGGATGGGTGAAATATTTCAGGGTACAACACCAAGCAGAAATGGCGGAGAGTTATCCGTCACGCCCCCACCGCAGGGTCACCCTATTCCTGATATGCCCGAGATGCCCAATGAGCATGCTCCAGGACTCTTTGATCTCAATAATTAATGGTTTCCGTCTCCTAATTAACAAGAAAGCCCTCTCTCCTTCGCATAAGGAGAGAGGGCTTTTATATCCCTGACCTCTACAGTATAACTAGGTGACATTTGTACAAGCCTTAAGTCTATAGACAGCGGAACCTTTCAAAGAAGGGAAGAAGTAGAACTTCGATGCTCACAATAAAGAATTTCTCTTTCAGCTAAAAACAACGCCGTGTCACGTTTAGTCAGATACGTGACCTGCCTGCAACATACCGCAAACGCCTGATAAACAAGAAAATCATCTTCTTAATCATATACAAAAATTCCCTTAAAATCTTGATACACATCGACACTCACGTTATACTTATTCATATCCCCCTTTAACCCCATCCAATACTTAGAGCGAACTTATACGCTAGGAAAGGTCAAAGGGAATTCCCCTGCCTTTTCCAGCTCATTTTATTTTCCCACACATATTGTTGCTTCACTACTTCTCCTTCCATACGCGGGACATTGAATGGAGTTAGGGGATCAAATCTCCAAAAAAGAAGGTGTTCTCTACGTGACCCGTCATAAAAATGTTGAACAAGAAGATCGCAAGGACTTGTTAAAACAACAGAAGATACGTTCATAAAAGAACCCCGGTAAACCTAAACCTACGAATCCAAAAGAGCAGGACCTTAAATTCTTCGCTGAAATTGAAACACGAAACTCCTCCGGTAACTACCTATCTATTACAAGAAAATTTGTAGATTAAAACGCCCCACTGATTTTTTATACAGTAAAAAGAAAGTAGCCGCGGTCTTTCCGGCTCCTTTCTCTCTTTTATGTACTCTTCCTTTTTCTACGCCCTGATTGGACGTACATCGACCAATCTCATGAATCCCCTGAAATTGTAGAAGCTAGAAAGCACGGTTTTAAAAAGAAAGGGAACAGCATCAAAAAAGAGCGGTATTTGCCAAGTACAAAAATAACCTTGGTATGAACCGATACCGCTTCATCGGTATGTTCAAATGTTCCGGCCTGGTTCCAAGCGATCCCACAAGTATCCGCTACCACCGGATTGAAGAATTTATTTCAATTAAGTAAGGAGGTTTTAAAATGATTAAGCACTATGAAACAAAAGCAGCCATGTTAAAGCAAAAAGAAGCCCAGCCACAGGAAGTGACTGAGCTGATGACAGAAATTAAAGAAGCCTTTAATATGCCGGATAAACCGGATTCAGAATTCACAAAAGTGAACTCAAGAGTCATTAGGCTTTACCGTGAACTAGCATCATATAGGCTGAATCTTCAACATTAAGATGACCATGAGTTTATACTAATAATAAAAGTCGGGTAACGAAAAAGGAGGATATAGAATGGAGAAGGAAAGACCAAAGTCTAGCCGATCACTAGTAGGAATTTTTATTTGCTTAATTATTATTGCCTTAAAGCCAGTGGGACCTGATATAAGTTATGACCAACAGCCATACCCAGAAGAATCACCGAGAGAAGAAGTGGTCTCGTTAGGAGACGGGCGGATTGCGATCATCCAAACGACGCATTATTCGGGGTCTTGGGGGGATATTTTAGTGCTCGAATGGGATGAAGAGGGAGCGGAATGGATTAAGGTTGCAAAAGATAATTATCAAGATTACATATGGGAATGATTTTGCCACTTTCGATAGAGTTATTTTTTTAGTATCAAAGAAAAGAATTCTCTAATCAATTATTTTCTTTGATATAAAGCTTAATGAGTTTTTCGTTAGCTCAGAAAATGAATAATTTAAAAAAAAGCAGACTAAACATCTGCTTTTTTTGATACTTTCTTATTGAACTACAGCTCACCGTTTGTTGAATAAAGTAAATTAATTCTTTTTCTTTGAATTAGCGCCAACTATACCACCAACTATGCCTCCTATCAACGCAATTGCAATTGCTACCCAAGTCCCAAAGCTCATAGAATGCACCCCTGTAAGTAAAATTGACATTAAAATAAATGAGTATACCTTTCAGTCAGTTTTGGTGCACTTGAGTTATATTTGAAAATGAGTATTCCGTTACCTCAGAAAAAAGCAGACTAGGCATCTGCTTTTTTTGTCCTTTCTTATGAAACTAACCCTATCCTTTAGTTAAATAACCAAAAGACATAAAAACAACTATGATTACAACTAAAATAATTATCTTAGACAAACAACCTCCCTCTGCTAATGCCCCTGGTTCTCCAAACATTGAACGGTTAACACCTTCAGCAAAGTTCCCCATTGGACTATTGTTCTGTGCTTTATTTCTTAACCTCTGTCTCTCATCTTTCTACACCTGACCCCTCCTCTGATTATGATCATACGAACTTCTATAGCATTCTGATCTAATAGAATACTCAATTATTTTAATTAAAAATGACAAACAACCCGCTTTCGGTTCGTTTGTCATCTAGATTCCCTTTTTTCTACCTCTATTAATTTACTTCTAACTTTTAAACTCAATAATGATACTACGCACAAAATAGTATATGCAATGGAAAAATGAATCAAAAGACTGAAGTCTAGTAATGATATTGAATATACACATCCCACTAGAAAAAAGACTGAAAATAACCACACTAAATTAAATCTGGGGAAATTGTATTGAATTAGTGCAGCTAATAATGTAAATATCAAAAAAAGGACCCAAAAGAATATACTTGCTAATATAAATACCATATCGTATCCACCTCTGGCTTTAATTTAGTCTAAATTAATCAGGGTTAATACTTTCAGTCCTCTCAATTCGAGTTACGTAAGGGTCAACTCTCACTGCCATATGATTCGATAAATATTACTTCATAACCAGCCTTCCAACTCAATTATTATTTCTACAGGCTCCTCCTCATAAATATTACACAAACCCTTCTTTAAAGAATTGAAATAGGAGTGTATGCTATTCAATATCTATTCGGCATCTTCCAATAAAATCCTTCTCTGTTCTGCTTATGGTATAAATGTATTTTCCAATTCACGCCGAATAATCGTCGGACTGTTAACACAAAGACGAAGCAGTCGACCAAACCCTTCTCCCTTAAAACGACGACGGTTAAAGCGATAACAAAATTCATTTAGGTAACGTTGCAAATGTTTCGTTCCGAGACCATGAAAGGTTGAGGTTACCATTTTTTTCGCATTCCCAACGATCACATGAAGCCATTTCAAATGTTCAGGACGTTTATTCTGATCAAACACATGAGCGACATGGTGATAGCCTGATTCTGACAACTTAGGATACGATCGGTGAGCGTCACTTCGGATCTCCGTACCAGGAGCAATCTCACGGTAAGCAAAATTTACAAGCGTAGTCGACTTTGCATCAGGAATCACTTCCATCTTAGCGAAGTTCGGTTTTCCATCATCAGTGAGAGAAACGGCAGCCAGTACCATGGTTTTATCCGTACCTCTTCCTCTTTTTCCTCCTTTTTTGGGTGCCCCGAAGAAGGCTTCATCAAGTTCAACAATGCCGTTAAGAAAATACATATGTTCACGTTCAATCATGGCTTCACGGATTTTATGAAGCATGAGCCACGCAGTTTTGTAGGTGACACCAATGTTTCGTTCGAGCTGTTTAGCACTAAACCCGCGTTTATCGGTCGCCATTTGCCATATTGCCATAAACCACTTGAGAAGAGAAGTGCGGGTACGTTCAAAGATGGTCCCCACAATAGCAGATGCTTGGTAGTGACAGTTTTTACATTGATACAAGGGGAATTTTCGGTGATAAAGCTCGGTACAGGAGGTATGATGGCAGCGATCACATACGAATCCATCAGCCCATTTCAACTTCACAAGATACTTATAACAATCTTCTTCCGTACGAAAACGCTGATGAAAATCCAACTCATTCATTTCGTTAATCGCTGTACTCATCTCCAAAACCTCCAGTAAAATACGAACACTCGTTCTTTAATCACCTATAGTATAGCAAGAGTGCAATTAAAAGAGAAGGTTCACTTACGGAGAGGTATACTCATTTTAAAATATATATAAATTAAGCTGCCTGCTAGCACCATAACGGATGCAACGGCTTCTTCCACTATCGCACCCGTTAGTTAAAGTACAATACTTCACAATCAATTCGCACTATTAAATAAACAACCTCAAATTTCAGGGAGTTTTGTTTCACTTGGATATATTCACCTATTGTTTTATTCATTACTTGAGACACATACTTCGTATGCGTTCTCTCAAATCAATAAATTTATATATCCAGCAACTATTTTACTTCCATATCATTTTCTCTATATAAGCTAATTTTGTCATCTTTATCATCCCTTTCTTATTGAATAATATTGTTGTACTGCACAGCTGAAAAATTGGTCTTCTTAAAAATATGCGCCCTGCAGATTAGAAAGAGTTGATAGGAGCTAGCTGCCAAAACTCGTTGTTTCCTTTATTTTTCGATTAAGCAGTATTACAATTTTAAAATGTAGGCTTTGAATTCCTTTAATTTTCCATTAAACTCTAATGAATTTTTCAGAAGTAACTAAATATTATGTCGTTTGTTAACTTCCATCGTAATGAACTCTGGCAGATAGCTGGGAGTACATCCTTTTGCTACTATTTCATCTTTGTAGAGACCCGTTTTCTCACCAAGTTTAATACAGCGTGCGCGATTCTTTTCATCATAAACGCCTATCCAACCTGCGGTGAAATTCATAGCCCATTGAACTTCCGTTTCTTCCTGCGTAATAGTAGCTTCTATTGCAGTTAGCAAGTCTGCGGTGTTATCAGGCGGTGTTTGTCCAGTCCATCTCAATCGCGCTTGATAATACCAGAAAGCTCTCCTTTGAAGAGCATAAGGGCTATTTTCCCATGACTTCATCAATGCAATTTTCTTCTTGTCTTTGGTGAGCTGATTAGCCATTAACCAATCCATTAAGTTATTTCGTTCATCAAAAGTGTGATTCTGCATATCCTTATCAAACTTATTTATCACATCTTGTGAAAGAAGTTTCTTGTCCATAATTAAGATTGCTAATAGTCGTGGCAAAAACTCTTCGGTTGACCAAAGTTCCATAGCTAGTTCGTGATCTTTTTTTATTTCCTTCGCGATTTTACGTAAGTCGCCTAGCTTAGTTTTACTATTGACCTGCAGGAGAATGTCTTCTGCTTTTAAAGACCGTTTTAATTCTGCACCTTGATTTTCATTCATTTTTTATACAACTCCTTTATTAAACTGTTTCGTAATATGACTTTGACGAGAAACATCTAGAACTTATTTTTGTTTTAAGTTTTATCGCAGGGGCGTGCCTCCAAAGTATACCTTCTTTGCTATTATAGTATAAATCGTTTTAAAGCTTTCTCCATCTATTATAGAATATCAACCATCTTTTTAATTTAATAAAAACATTTTTGCTTTCGATTAATTGGATACACAAAGAGCGTTCCTATTAAAGAAACGCTCCCGTTCAATAAACTATCTGTTTAATTTCATCAATATTGTTTGTAGCTCTATCAAGTCGTCAATAACCATATCAGCTTGAGAGAGTTCATCTTCACGTGCAAAGTCAAAGTTGCATCCAATTGAAACTAAACCATTATCTTTAGCTGCATTTATATCTGAAAGTCGGTCTCCAACTACTGCTCCATTAGTGATACTGTATTCTTTTATAATAACTTGGACCAAATCTGATTTATTCAAAGATTCGATTTGTTGGATACTAAATGTTTCCGTAACCCATTCATCCAAATTATAAAAACTAACAATCGCTTTTAGATATTCCGTTAAACCATTGCTTGCTATGTATATAGAACAATCATTCTCTTTTAAATAACTAAAGACTTCCTTTACGTTAGGGTATAAAGCTCCATTTCCGTTGCTTATATTCTTAATTAGTCTTTCTAGAAAATAAGCATCCGTATCTTTTCTTTCCTCAACAGAATGATTAGGTAACAAAGTCTCCCATACCTTTGGTAAAGGAACCCCCATAATTTCACGGTATTTATTAATAGGCGTTTCTTTGTCCCATTTACCCAAAGATCTTAAGCGGCGAAAAGTATCATCCAGTGATAATTCCAGTATTTTATCTGTTTGAAATAGCGTACCATCCATATCAAATATAATTGATTGTGCCATTATTTCCTCTCCCTTTAATTCTATTAAAACCTTTAATTTCTCTCGTTTTACATAGAATATCCCATGAATTATTATCTGTTTTCTATTCGTCCTTAAGTTATGTTGTCATCTTACTTTTTTCTGAGTCCTTAAATTCGTAATTTCTAAGTGATGTTTGTTGAAAAGCTAGTAAAGAACCCATGAAATATAATATCCCAGCAATCAAATAGACCATCTGAACGCTAAATACGTCGGCAGCAAACCCAACAATTAGAACCATTATTCCGTTCCACGGAGTTAGAAAAGCACTTCTCGCGGCCATTATCCCCGCACGACGTTCTTCTGGTATAGCGTCTTGCAACAGAGCAACCTGACAAATATCCCTTGCTTGATACATGGGTCCCATAAGTACACACAGCAACACAGCAATAATCGGAACGGTTGTAAAAGAGAATATAATCGTTAATACACCCATGGATACCCCACTGAGCCCAATCATAATTCCAATTTTATTTTCTAAGATTTTTGCATTAAAGGTAACAATAATACTTCCTAAAATGGCACCAACGAAATAACCTGCATTCAGAAATCCCCACCACTCTTCTCCAGCATTTAACACAACAGTGGCAAAGGCTAGTAGAAGTGCTGAGGTCCATATAGCATTTGAGATACCTTCAATTGTCTCCATCATAGTAATGCCACGTACAACAGGAATACGCCAAACTTCTTTCCAAGCAGGTATTCTTTTTGTGTTTTTCTTAACGGAGAGATTTTTCTCCTCAACTTTTATAAGGTAAACGAATAAACCAGAAACCACATAAGCGACTGCAATGACAGAAATAATAATTGGATACCAAATGAATGCTGCCAAAACACCACCTAATCCCCAACCTGCAACCATTAGTAATTGCTGAATCATGACAAGAGTTCCGTTCGCTTTAATATATTGCTCCCTCGGAATAATTAAAGGTAAAATAGCAAACCTTGCTGGTTGATACCACGCCCCAGCAAAAGAATATAACGAAATAGCTAGAAACAATAAGGTGAGTCCCACTGTATTTTCAATGTAGATGAATCCACCAATTGCTATTACTAATATGCCGCGTAACCATCCCACCGAAAATAAAATCTTTTTCATTGAGTAATTGTCTATTATTCTTGAAACGATAAGGCTACTAATAAATGAAGAAAGTGACATAAATGCAAATACAGAAGCTGCACCAAGAACTGAATTTGTTAATCGGTAAACTTCTAGCATAACTACTACTCTAAGCAAAATTTCCGCGAAAGAATTTAACGTTTGAGAAGACCAAAGCTTTAAAAAATTTGGCTGCTTCCATAATTGATAACTGTTTGATACCACCTAGTTGCCCTCCTAATTATACTCTCCCTCGGTACTTAAGAGGTTTGTATCCATCTTCTATTTGAAGTTTATAAGAGGGGAAAATTCCTTTTGAAATTTAAACCCACTGCTTGAAAATATTTCTATCAATATTTCATTCCGTTAAAATTATAACCAATATTCATGCCTATAACTTTATTATCAAAGTGTAGAAAGGATAATTGTAAATCATTTTGATGATCAACATATCCAATTAAATAGATGGTTTGTTCTTTGTCTTCATAAATATAATAGTTCTCACCATAGGTTGCTGTAACTTCATCAATAGACGAACCTCTTTTTATTCCCATTGCAGTTGAAGATGTATTGTTTTCTTCGAGAACACTAACTTGTAAAATTTCCTTTGTTTCTCTATCCACACTCATAATAAAATGTTTATTCCAATATTGGTCATAGTTTCTTAGTGTTGCGTAATGGTCATTATCTGGATGTTTTTCAAATTTTCCGTGTTTCATTATAAGAGATTCATCGTTGATGGACATGCCTGCTTTAATATCGTCAATAGTTTCATTAGATAAATCTGTAGACTCAACTTCCATCATAGCTCCTTCCCTAGATTCTGGACTACAAGCCGTCAAGAGTACTAAAGTAAAAACCAAGAATATCCATTTGTGCTTTATTAACATTGCCATACCTCACTTTTAATTCTCTTATTCAAGCAATAACTTGCTTTTCACTAACAAAATTCTTCATTTTAAGATCGTTAAAAAGCAACATTTGGAACTTATGGTATTTAACTGTTTTTCCTAATCTCTTCGTTAGCGACACAAGAGCAACGATAATTTGTGTAGCAACGTACACGTTAGACATAATTAAGAGTTCTACTTAATCTTTTTCTGTATCTGTTGAATAACTTCTTTATAGTAAGTAACTTGATGGGGTACGAATTTATCTATGTTTACGCTTTCATTAATCATAAGCTTATTTCCATACTTGTTTATTTGAAACCCATTGATTTCTATCTCCTCTTTATCACTAAACCAAAGTTGAGTAAAGTCGGTAAATTTAGCTCTCACTATTCCTGAAACTTCTTCAAGTTGAAGTGTAAATTCGTCAAAGGTATTCTCACTCATATATAAAAAAACGTTTGCTAATTCTTTATCTATGAAATTTTCTTTCACAACACAGTAATCAATTATACCTAACGGACTTAAATCCTCAAAAGCTAAATCTATTCCTATTTCTTCTTTTATTTCCCTTACTCCGTCTTGAACTCTCTCATCAGACAGTAAATGTCCAGCAGCAGTAATATCTAATAGATTAGGATAGTCTTTCTTATTTTTACTACGAAGTTGTAAGTAGATGTAATCTATTCCTTGTTCATTTCCAAGAAACCAACAATGAAATGCTTCATGCCAATATCCGTTCTTATGTACATCACTCCGTGAAGCAATTCCTATTTGGTTTCTATCATCATCGAAAACCTTTAGTTTCTCTTGCTCTCCCATAAAATATCCTCTCTTGAATTCTTTATTTTTCTAATTCTCGTACTTAAATATAAATTAACAACAAATAGTAAAAGAGGAGACTATTTCTAATTCAGCATTAGCTCTCTTTATTCAACTCTTCTCCCCGTCAGCATCATAACGGACGGAACGGATTCTTCCACTATCTCCCCCCGTTAGTTCCATTGTATTTTTCAGAATGTTTATATTATGTCTTCATCTTCGTATTCTAAAATATCTCCAGGTTGGCATTCTAATGCCTTACATATTGCCTCTAATGTTGAAAACCTAATGGCTTTTGCTTTTCCATTTTTTAATATAGATAGGTTAGCCATTGTAATTCCGACTTTCTCTGATAATTCTGTAACACTCATTTTTCTTTTTGCTAACATTACATCAACATTAACTACTATTGGCATTCTATCACCTCAAACAGTTAAATCATTTTCTGATTTTATTTTAATAGCACTTATTAACAATTCTTGGAGAACAGCAGTAAAGACAGAAATAACAAGCGTTGCAAACACAATAACAATACCAATAATTGCTATTCCAGGGTGTAATGCATTTAAGAAAGCCAAAAAGAACATACCAATAACGTATAGGACAATTATAGAAATTGCACTATTTTTAATTTGTTTTAATGAATTCACAGCTAATTCCGTAAAAACACTTTTACTTTTAATGTAATTTAATAGTTTTAAGGCATGGAACAGAGAAAGGAAAAATGGTATCGCAGTAATGTATATACCAATTAACACAGGAAGTTCCAAAAATGCGTACTCCGGATTCATCTTTGCTGAGTAGTCTGCAAGAGACGGAAGAGCAAAAATACAAAAACAAATCATTATAATGCCAATGATAAAAACAGATACTTTTAAGAAGTTGATTGTTCCAATTTTCATAATTACCCCCCCATTAATTCCATATTAAAACATTTATTATTGAAATTCAATAAATTTTTATCGTTATTAATTATTGGAAACAAGTTTAACAAATAAAACCTCTTTAATATTGGCAATTGATTAAGTTGAAGTTTCCTTCACTAAACTCCCCAATACTTTAAGTACCTTTTTCACAAATTCCAAATTATCTAATTTCATTTTAATATTGAACTTGTAAATTTATCCACAATCAAAAAACAAGATGTATTTTTATGTTTATCTCATCATCTAAAAGTCTTAACTTTTAGACATTTGTATTTAGTTTAAAAAATAGATCCTTAAAAACTACTGAGACTGTCTGAATGCACGGAATCTAAAAATACCAGAGAATTAAAAGAATCCTCTGGTAAAAAAATATCATTTTAAATTCATAATCAAATCTGATAGATTTTGAGCTACCCACGAAGTGCTACTGCTATCATGATCCCAAAGGTATACATCATTATCAACAGCATCACCCATTAATTTAAAACACAATTGATCTCCAGTTCCATTTTGGGCAATGAATAGGCAATCCTCTTGGGATAATACTTCCTTATTTGCTCTCACAACATCATCCCATGTTCTTTTGTGGTTTTGCGGTCTTTATAGGATAAAATTCCCACTCCCCTATTTGAGGAGCATTTGTAAAGAGCATAAGTTCGCTATACTGTTGAGGAAAACATAAATTTAATCCCAACCGCATCATACGTGTACTCGAGCACATCTCCTGTTGGTCTTACTTCTTTTGTAAGCTGATTGCTTTTGTCATAAGTAAAGCTGGCCGTTCCGGATAGAGTTTTCTCCGAAGTCCGGTTTCCTTTCGCATCATAGCTGTAATCAAACGACTCAATGAGGGTGCCGTGAGGATGACTGGTTGCCACCCGAAGCACCTGACCCGCCCCATCATACCCGTAAAGGGTAAAAGTACCATTCTTGTTTCTTAAGCTGGCTAACTCATCGCTTTCGGTGTAGGTAAAGCCCACCTCGGCAGCCCCGCTGGAAATACTCGTTATTTGATCGTTTTTATCTACGGTAATCGCTGCTTCGACTTTATTGGTTCCAGATTGGTACACACTTGACATTAGGTTTCCGTTTTTATCGTATGAATAGGTCACTTTCTTACCTGCAGTATCGCTTTTTTCTTTCAACTTATCGTCCGCATCATAAGTAAAAGTAGAGGTGACCCCTGTTAAGAGATATTTCTCACTCAGTAAATTCCCGTTGGCATCGTATACAAACTCATACCGCTTTACCCCGTTGTAGAAGGCAGCGTTTTTACGATCAACTTTATTATAAGTTGTTTCTACGACACTCCCATTAGGTGAGATTGTTTTGACCGGGTTTCCAATAATGTCATATTCATAATGGATTTTTCTTTCCAGCGCGTCTGTATAGGACGTTTTATTATCCCTTTCATCGAATGTTGTAGAGGTAATATGTCCCAACGCATTTATCGTGGCCGTATGGTTGCCACTTTTATCATACTCAAACCTGGTCGTACGTCGGTGTTCATCAATTACTTTTACTAAATTGTCGTTTGAATTATATTCATAATTTCGTGTATCTCCACCAACGGTTTCCCCTGTCACGTTTCCAATCGCGTCATATGATTTAAAAACTGTATCCCCATTTGCATCCGTTTCATTTATCACATAATTCCCTTTAGGATCGTATGCGGACTTTGATCGGATTGAACCAATCTTCACTTTTGCCGAATCAAACCAAGCGGTACCAGTTTGGTCTTTGAATTGATAGTAAACCGTGAGACTACTGAAATCCTTCACGGGTGCGAACCTTAAGGAGACATGCTGCCAGTCATGAGATTTTGACTTATCAAAGTCTCCATTGACCCACTGTGTGGTTCCGTCTGTGTGGTTAATTGCAACATTCATTTGATAAGGTCCGGCGTTCGGTGTCGGATTATCCACCTTTGAGTAGCCGGAGACGGTGATTTTTTGACCCGCTTTTCCGTTGACTTGCACTTCTTGACGGACAAATTTATCGATGTTTCGCTGTCCGGTAAGCTTGACAGACTGCTTCCTAGCATAAGCGGTTGTCGTGTCTATACCATCTTTTGATGTTAATGTTCCTGGAAAATACCATTGTTCCGGCACGCCGTTTTTATCTTTATCCCATTCAAAATCGCTGTTTTCAATAAGATTATAGGCGCCGAAATATTCTTCTTCCAACTGAAGTCCGTCAAAGAAGAAGTCACCTGAACCACTTGTTGCGTACGCTTTTATCGTAATGTTTGTTGTGGTACTTGGTAAATCACCAGGGTTTACTACTAAATGAATACGTTCAACCCCCGTGGTTCCTGAAAGAGCAGGACTGCTGAGTTCTTTTGTGATCGTTCCGCCGGATGTTTTTCCGGTAACCACAATCTTACCTTGCGAAGATGCATTGGTTGTTTTGATGTAGCCGCTGGCGACATATTTTTTCTTATTGTCATACGGGATGGCATCACTTTCAATTGCAGCATTGGTAGAAGGATTTCTTACCCTTACTTGTTTGTTTCCGAGCTTGCCATTTTGCACTTGGGCGCCACCGTTTAGGTAGCTAAATGTGGCCGTACCAACCTTCCGCCAGTGATCCGGCCAATTATCTTGATTTTGATCAATCTCAAAGCTTCCATTAAGAATGAGGTTCTCTCCGATGCTCACACTGGAAGTGGATTCAATCACGTTCCCATTACTGTCATATTTCATTGCCGAAGACTTCGTAGCTGCGTCCGTTGAAGCAACATTGTTACTATTTATGTCATACTCTTCTGAAAACACATTGCCTTCTGCGTCGATGATTTGTACGGGATTATGATTTTCATCATACTCGAATGTCTCTACTTCACCTAAAGTTGTTGTAAAACTTGTTAGATTCCCTTCCAAGTCATAAGTATAATCGTAAGATGCATTACTCCCTGACTTGTTGGCATTTTCATCTTTCTCCTGAATAATGTTATTTTGATCATCATAGTTAAATGTCCGGGTATAGTTTAGACCACCGGCATCACTAATGGCTTTTATCACGTTTCCGTAAGCGTTATGATGATATTCGGTCTTAACCCCTCGGGCATCGGTTAATACAGTAATTCCTCGAGGTTTTAACGGCTTGCTTTTCTTTTTTCTACAGAACGAATGGGTAATTCACGGTTTCATCTCTTTTTATCACGGCTTCACTACTCCGATTTACGCCTTCCCGCCTCTAATTAACGGTTTGGCCCAAATCGCCCCTCCGCCCTTACCTTTCTGCAAACAAACAAAACGGCCCACCAAGATGATGGGCCGCAGCTAACTAGCATTAGTTATTCGCTTTTTCACTTTCTAGCTCTTCAATAAGGCTTTCAACGTAGTGTTGCACCGCTTGAGCAGCGATACTTCCGTCTCCTGTGGCTGTAACGATCTGACGCAATGTTTTTTCACGAACGTCTCCGGCTGCGTAAATACCAGGAATTTTCGTTTCCATTTCGTCATTCGTTTCAACGTAGCCGTCTTCGTTTGTAATGCCTAGATCCTTAAACGGCTCGTTAATTGGAAGCATACCGATGTAAATGAACACGCCGTCCGTTTTGAACTCGCGCTCCGATCCATCTTTCGTGCTCACTAGGGTCACGCTTCCGACTTTACCGTCCTTATCATTGATTTCTTTTACAACCGTATCCCAGATGAAATCAATTTTATCGTTAGCAAATGCGCGATCTTGGAGAATTTTTTGTGCACGTAACTTATCGCGACGGTGCACTACTGTTACTTTGCTGGCAAAACGAGTGAGGTACACTGCTTCTTCCACCGCAGAATCGCCCCCACCGACAACGACAAGCTCTTTATTTTTAAAGAACGCGCCGTCACATACAGCACAGTAAGATACACCGCGACCGCTCAGTTCTTTCTCCCCATCAACGCCAAGAGCTTTATATTTCGCACCTGTAGCAATGATAATGGAGCGGGTTTTGATTTCCCCGTTTCCTAGTACAATTCGCTTATATTCTTTTCCGTCGATGATTTCTTTAACATCGCCGTATTTGTATTCTGCACCGAATTTCTTTGAGTGCTCAAACATTTTATTAGACAAATCAGGACCGAGGATGCTGTCATATCCCGGGTAGTTTTCAACATCTTCTGTGTTTGCCATTTGTCCGCCCGGCATTCCACGCTCAATCATCACTGTAGATAAATTTGCACGAGACGTATAGACTGCCGCCGTCATCCCAGCTGGTCCTGCTCCGATAATTACAACATCATAAATTTTTTCTTCAGTCACTTTTGTCCACTCCCCTAATACAATAGGTTTGATTTATTCACATCTATATCCTATGAAAAAACAGTCGTTAAGTCCAAAGTTCTGCTCACCGTTTAGTGTTCGCTTCACAAAACCGTTTATACGACCGCAATGGAAAAGCCGAGATCCACCATGACCCCGGCTCCTTTTATCCTATTCTGACGCTAATTCCGGCATGCGGTAGTAAAACCACTCACGTTTTGGTTTAACATCTTCTACCAACTGGTCCATGCACCATTCGGCCAGCTTCTTTTGATGGTGATCAAACTTCGTCACACGCATCCAAAGTTGACGGGCTCTGTCCTTGTCCCCTGCCATCCAAGCAGCCAGTGCCATTTGATGATAAAAGCGAGGGCGTTTGGAGAACGTATGGCGCTGGTACAACCTTTTGAACCAATCGTATGCTTCGTCATAATCCCCTAAGAAGAACCACGTTTTAGCCAAGTGGTAGCCATACCAATCGTTCATCGGGCGCATCACTTTTAGTCGTGAAGCGAGCTGTTCCCACGTTTCATCCCCTGTTTCCTTCAAAAAAACAGCAGCGTTACACTGAGCTAGGAAGTTCTTTTCTTCTTTTTGCAAAAGATCAGCAACGACAGTAAGTGCTTGCTCTTTGTCTCCTTGATAAAATCTTGTTTCAGCCAAGTACGCATAGAGATCCCACTGTTTTGGCTCTTCCGATAACGAGGTGGTTACTTCTCGCTCTGCTTCATCAAACTGACCGCGATCAAGAAGGTCTGCCACTCTTTCTAGTCGACTATGAGCAAGTTGCTCTTCGGTTTCTTCCACGTCTTCCAGATCTTCTTCGTCATCTTCGAGCATTTCCAAGAGCATCTTCGCATCCTCAGCGAATTCACCTTTCGGATCAAGCTCCAAATACGTATTTAAGTGTTTCACTGCCTCTTCGAAGTCGCCTGCATGAGCTAGATTATTAGCCAGGAAAAAATAGCATTCGGCCATCTTGTCATCGATCTCGTTGATCACTTTTTCAAGCCATTCATTCGCTTCATCAAACTGTCCCTTTTCAGAAAGAACAATCGCTAGCTGACACAAAAAAACCGGCTCTTCCGGCTCCAAGCGGATCGCTCTGCGAATGTATTGTGCAGCCTGGTTGATGTTACGACTTTGGTAGGCTTCGACACCTTTTTTATAGTAATATGCACCGTCTTGTAAAAAAGGAATAACCTGTCCTTTTTTCTCTTTTGTATTTATATTACGCACGAATTGTGCCCCCAATCACGTTCACAAACTCAAAAAAACACATATATGCAGTATAACACGCACCACATCTACATTCTACACCATATTTCGCCACTCAAAACAAAGAAAAGGGGTCAGACCCTCTGTGAATTTTTCACAGAGGGTCTGACCCCTTTTTTTACGCTATTCCTTTAAGTGTTGCTTCCCGAATCGGTCTTCGAGTCTCTCAAGTATTCGATCGAGGGGTAGCTTTTGTTCCTCTAGTAGCACCATGAGGTGATACAGAAGATCTGCCGTCTCCCAAGTGAGCTCCTCAGAAGATCGGTTCTTAGAAGCGATGATCACTTCTGATGCTTCCTCTCCGACCTTTTTCAGGATTTTGTCGACGCCTTCATCAAACAAGTACGTCGTGTAAGACCCTTCAGGTCGCTCTTTTTCCCTGCTTCGAATGGTTCGCTCCAACTCTTCCAAAATGGCGAATCGGTTTTGTTCATCCTTGTCTGGCCCGTTCTCACTTTTATAAAGAGTGTCTGAAAAACAGCTCACATCCCCTTTATGACAAGCAGGTCCGTTAGGGGTTACAAGTACTACCAAGGCATCTTGATCACAGTCGTATCGGATTTCCTCGATTCTCTGTGTATTGCCGGAGGTGCCACCTTTGTGCCATAGCTCCTCACGAGAGCGACTGTAAAACCATGTCTCTTTTGTATCCAGGCTCTTTTGGAGGGATTCTTCGTTCATATACGCCACTGTGAGCACTTCTTTCGTAGAAGCATCTTGTACGACAGCGGGAATCAGACCTTTTTCATCAAACGTTAAGTCTTGGATATTCATCGGATGTTCAGACCCCTCTCTTTTAACCAATCTTTCACTTCCGCGACACTCGTCTCTTTATAATGGAATATAGACGCAGCTAGTGCCGCATCTGCTTTACCGGCTGTA
Organism: Alteribacter aurantiacus DSM 18675; assembly: GCF_000429705.1. Classification (GTDB taxonomy): domain Bacteria; phylum Bacillota; class Bacilli; order Bacillales; family Salisediminibacteriaceae; genus Alteribacter; species Alteribacter aurantiacus. The sequence goes on along the minus strand of NZ_AUCJ01000010.1, from coordinate 50,382 downwards.
AAAGCTTCATAGAAGTGCTCTTTTGACCCGGCACCACCGGACGCAATAACCGGAACGCTAACCGCTTCACTCACGGCACTGGTAAGAGAAATATGAAAGCCTGACTTTGCACCGTCTTGATCCATACTTGTGAGTAAAATTTCTCCGGCCCCAAGCTCTACTGCTCTTTTTGCCCATGAAACAGCGTCCAAGTCCGTTGCCTTTCGACCGCCGTGAGTATAGACACGCCACGATTTCATCCCTTCATCCCACTTCGCATCAATGGCTACGACGATGCATTGTGACCCGAAGTAGTCCGCTCCTTCCGAGATCAGTTCTGGGCGTAAAACGGCAGCTGTGTTTAAGCTCACTTTATCGGCTCCTGCTCGAAGTACCCGTTTCATATCAGCCAAGGCGTTAATGCCGCCTCCGACCGTAAAAGGAATCGCCAATTCGCCGGCAACCTGTTCAATCACGTCAACCATCGTTTTTCGACCTTCATGAGAAGCAGAGATGTCTAGAAACACCAGTTCATCAGCTCCTTGTTCATCGTAAAAAGCCGCGAGTTCTACCGGGTCCCCCGCATCACGAAGGTCCACAAACTGAACGCCTTTTACGACGCGGCCTTCTTTTACATCCAGGCACGGAATAATTCGTTTCGTGAGCATTCAGTCACTCACCTCCGCCAATGCTTCTTGTAAAGTGAATCGCCCTTCGTATAGGGCTTTCCCTACGATTGCGCCTTCAATTCCTTCCCCGCTTCTCTCTTTTAAGCGAGCAAGGTCTTCAAGGCTACTTACGCCACCAGAGGCTACCACTTGTTTTCCTGTGGTGCTACCTAAATGAGCGATTGCATCCACGTTCGGTCCGTTTAACATTCCGTCACGGGCAATGTCTGTCATCACAAACCATTTGGCGCCGTGTTCAACAAGCTCCAAAGCCAGCTCTTCCGCTTTGACCGTTGACGTTTCAAGCCACCCATGAGTGGCTACGTAACCGTCTCTCGCATCAATTCCGATTACAACACGATCTCCTCCATATGTACGAAGCATCTCCTGTACAAAAGCAGGGTCACTGATCGCGGAGCTACCGAGAATCACACGGTCCACCCCTTCATCAAGGTAAGCTGCCGCTGCTTCCAACGTTCGAATACCGCCACCGACTTGTACGCGGGCATCGAGTTCTTTTGCCGTACGAATCACGTGCTCGTGATTGACCGGGGCTCCTTCTTTTGCTCCGTCCAAATCAACCATATGAATCCAGCGAGCACCTTCTTCAGCAAAGGTTTTTGCCATATCAAACGGGCTATCCCCGTAAACCGTTTCTTTATCGTAATCGCCTTGAAGAAGACGTACGCATTTTCCGCCACGCATATCAATGGCAGGGTAAATGGTAAACATTACTTTTCCCCCTCTACTTGTTCGGCAAAATTTCGGAGCATTGCCATGCCGACCGTACTGCTCTTTTCTGGGTGAAACTGCGTGCCCCAGACGTTATCCCGAGTGACCACAGCAGGAATTTGCTCGTGGTAATCAGCGTAAGCCACAAGGTCTGTTTCATCACTCACTCTAACAGCGTAGGAATGGACAAAGTACACATGCCCTTTAGGAACACCGGCGAGGATCGGATGATCAGGCTTTCCGTAACGAAGCTCGTTCCACCCCATGTGAGGTACCTTGTATCGCTCGCCCGTAGGCGATACACCTGTGAGCTTTTCCACACTCCCTTTTAGGAGGGTCAGACCCCTTGTCGTTCCGTTCTCTTCGCTTTTTTCAAATAAAAGCTGCATCCCGAGACAAATACCGAGGAGAGGCTTGCCCGACTGGGCCCATTCTTGGATAAAAGGAATCAGATCGGCTTTTTCAAGTTCAGTCATGCCGTCTCGAAAGGAGCCCACTCCGGGTAAAAGAAGCCCATCAGCTTTTTGAAGTTCTGAGATATTACCTGAGATAAAATACGGATACTCAAGGCGCTCAAGAGCTTTTGACACACTGTGAAGATTGCCCATCCCGTAGTCGATGATTCCAATCATTTATAAACGCCCCTTTGTGGATGGAACCCCTTTTACTCGAGGATCAATCTGTGTGGCTTCGTCCAAGGCGCGACCGAGCGCTTTGAAGATCGCTTCAATGATATGGTGCGTGTTCGTCCCGTATGGAACGTTTACGTGCAAGTTCATGCGGGCTTCGAGAGCCAGCTTCCACAAGAATTCGTGAACGAGTTCTGTATCAAAGGTACCGACTTTTTCACTCGGAAGCTCGACGCGGTATTCCAAGTGTGGACGGTTGCTCAAGTCAACAGTCACTTGGGCGAGGGCTTCGTCCATTGGCACGAACGCATTGCCGTAGCGGCGAATTCCTTTTTTGTCTCCGAGAGCGTCTTTTAAGGCTTCCCCAAGGACGATACCGATGTCTTCAGTCGTGTGGTGATCGTCAATCTCAGTATCACCATCTGCTTGAACACTCAGGTCAAACAATCCGTGACGGGTAAACAGGTCGAGCATATGTGTTAAAAACGGTACGCCTGTCTCAAGGGCAGACTGGCCTTCTCCGTCGATGTTGAGTGAAAGGTTGATCTTCGTTTCATTGGTGTTTCGTTTTATGGTGGCCGATCGGTTACTTGTTTGAGTTGTCATTGTTTTTTCTCCTCCAAACGTTTTTCTACGGCGCGGGCGTGGGCTTCTAATCCTTCGAGGCGCGCAAATGCCGCAATTTTCGCCCCGTGGCGCTCTGCCGAAGCCTTACTGTAGGATAAGATGCTGGACTTCTTCGTGAAATCGTCCACATTCAGCGGGCTCGAAAAACGAGCGGTACCGTTCGTTGGTAATACGTGGTTGGGTCCCGCGAAATAATCGCCTACGGGCTCCGAACTATTTTCCCCAAGAAAGATGGCGCCCGCATGTCGAATGGATCCGAGGAGTTCAAATGGCGCTTCGGTTTGCACTTCCAAGTGCTCAGGTGCCAGTTCGTTTACGGCATCGATGGCTTCGTTCATGTCTTTTGTTACATAGATGGCGCCGAAATCGCGGATGGATGCTTCGGCGATGTCTTTTTTCGGAAGGGTGGCCAGTTGTTTCTCCACTTCTTCGGCTACATTCTCGGCTAATGTTCGGTCAGGTGTGACAAGGACGGCGGATGCCATCGGGTCGTGTTCGGCCTGGGACAGCATATCGGCAGCGATATAATCGGCTTTTCCTGTGCTGTCGGCAAGGACGACGATTTCGCTCGGTCCTGCGAACATATCGATATCGACGGTGCCATAAACAAGTTGTTTGGCGAGGGCCACGTAGATGTTGCCTGGCCCCACTATTTTGTCCACTGGGTCGATCGTTTCTGTTCCGTACGCTAGAGCGGCAACAGCTTGAGCGCCACCGACTTTATAGATTTCGTCAATGCCGAGCTCGTGGGCGGTCACTAGAACGACGTCATTTAGGGTCCCGTCCGACTGTGGAGGGGATACCATGACGATGCGCCCAACACCTGCCACTTGAGCAGGGATCGTGTTCATGAGAATTGTTGATGGGTAAGAGGCCCGGCCTCCAGGAACGTATACGCCGACCGCATCGAGTGGGGTGATTTTTTGACCCAGGATGGTGCCGTCTTCTTCGGTCGTCATCCACGACTGGCGTTGCTGGCGTTCGTGGAAGCGTGTGATGTTTGCTTTCGCTTCACGAAGAATGGCAAGGGTATCGTCGTCTACGTTTTTATAGGCTTGGTCGATTTCGTCTTGTGCGACTCTTATTTGGCGGAGTGTCGCACCGTCGAATTTGGCTGTGTAGGCTTGGACGGCTTGATCTTTGTCTTGTTTCACTTGTTGAAGGATCTCTTCTACTGCTTTTCGCTGATCGCCGGTGCCTTGGTCGACGGAGCGTTTAATGCTGATGTCTTTGGAGTAGTCTTGGATCTTCACTCGTCGCCGCCTCCTTCCACGACTTTAGCGAGGCGTTCGACCATGTCGTCGATTTGCGTTGCTTTCATTCTGTAGCTCACCGGGTTGACGATGAAGCGTGATGTAATGGACATCATCGTCTCTGTTTCTACGAGGCCGTTTTCTTTTAACGTTCGGCCGGTTGACACGATGTCCACGATTCGATCGGCTAGCCCTACGAGTGGGGCGAGTTCAATGGACCCGTTCAGTTTGATGATCTCTACTTGTTCTCCTTGCTCGCGGAAATATTCAGCTGCGAGTTTTGGATATTTCGTTGCGATTTTCGGTGCGATGTCCGCCTTTGAATCGTAGCTTGGAAGGGCTGCTACGGCCATGTAGCATGCGCTGATTTTAAGGTCGAGCACTTCATAGACATCACGTTTTTCCTCGATCATCACGTCTTTCCCCGCTACCCCAACGTCTGCCACACCGTGTTCGACATAGGTGGGCACGTCCATTGGCTTTGATAAAATAAAGCGCATGTTGGCTCTTGGAACGTCTAAAATGAGTTTCCTGGAGTCGTCAAACTCAGGTGGTAGGTCGTAGCCTGCTTGTCTGAGAAGAGATACGGCTTCTTCAAAGATCCGTCCTTTTGGCATGGCGACGGTGAGCATGTTTTCGGTTTGTGTGTTAGACGTTGTCATTGTCGCCACCTCCGTTCGCTTGGCCGTTTTTTCCTATAAGATAGTGTACGTCGTCAAATTGCGTAGAATAAGCGTCTAAATCGGTAATGCCTTGAACGTCTTGCATGACGACGGACTGACCTTCGTTTCTTAGGCAATCTGCTGTTTGCATCGCTTCTTTTCTTCGTTCGTTTGAGTAAATGATCGCGTGACTCACGGTCACTTGTTCTTTCGATTTGCCGAGTGCCTCCGTTAAGAGGTCGAGACGGACGGCGAATCCGGTTGCCGGTTCGGCTCGGTGAAACTTGGACAACAATTCGTCGTAACGTCCTCCACCACCAAGTGGAAAGCCAAGTTCATCGCTGTATGCTTCAAAGACCATCCCAGTGTAGTAGCTCATATGCATGACGAGATTCAAGTCGATAATGACTGCATCTTCCAAGTCGTACGCGGCGAGAACGTCCACAAGCTTGTAGAGGTCTTGTAAAGAGCGGCGTCCTTCTTCAGTTTCTACTAAGGCTTCGGCGTTTTGGAGGATGTCGAAGCCTCCTCTTAGTTTCAGCAAGCTGTGAAGCCTTCTCCGGTCGATGGACGAGAGAGGAAGCTGGTCAACTTCTCGTTTAAAACCGACGTAGTTTTTCTCATATAAATAGCGGCGGAATGTTCCGGCCCTCTCTTCGTTTCCTAAAATTTCGGTGAGAAGCGTGTTCACAAAACCGATGTGACCGATCGCTACTTTAAAGTTGGAGAGCCCCGCTTTTCTAAGGGCGGAGATCATAAGGGCGATTACTTCTCCATCGGCACTGGCTGTTCCGTCTCCGATCAGCTCGACACCCACTTGTTCAAATTCTGCAGGCTTTCCTCCCTCGCGTTGCTGGGAGCGAAAGACGTTTGCGTCATAAGTGAGCCTTGCCGGGCGCTCGGTGCCTTTTAGTGTAGATGCGGCAATTCTCGCAATCGGTGCTGTCATGTCCGGGCGAAGAACAAGGGTATTTCCTTGTTGGTCCAACAACTTAAACAATTGCGTGTCCGATGTGGCGGACGCGGTTCCGATCGTATCGTAAAATTCTAGCGTTGGTGTTTCAATGGGCGCGTAGCCCCATTTGGCAACTTCAGTGGCGATGGTACTTCTCACTTGCTGCTTCAATGAATACAATTCAGGCAGCGTATCTCGCATTCCCATCGGCTTTTCAAACATAAACGGCTTCGTCATCTCATGTCACACCTTTATCAAAAATTGTGCGGGGTCTGTCCCCGTAACTTTTCAAAAAAAGAAGGAATTTTAATAAGTGCTGGTTGGGTACAAGTTTTATGGATGTTTATTTTGATAGCCTGCTTCTTTTTATTTTAGTTTTGCTTTAGTTCGCTAATGTGATGTCGCAATAAAGTTATACGTAGTAGTCTACAAGTCTTTTTGGTTAGCGTCAACCGATTTGTGTTGATTTTCTTACTATTCTGTTCTTACTTTAATTAAGAGGCATTCCCTCCCCTTACAAAGATTCGACTTTAGTGTTTGTTTTCCCTATGAACAGACACAATAAGAGTGATTTCATCATGTAAAGATGAATTGACTGTGCTATTCAGATGGGTTCCTCGAATTTTAGTTGGAGCGAGAATTTCACTTATTACATTGGACTGGTTTGGCTGGGATGTGAACTGTTATTTGCCCTTTCCGTCCTAACGATTGTCAGGCTCGCTGTATACAAGGAACGGGAGACAGAGAAGGGATCGATTCACGTAGGTTCTTGGGTAGGTGGAAGCTTAAACGCCACCTTTAGCAATGCTGTTGAACGAATCATCACTATCTTTTCCTTAAAAGCAAGATTCATCACGAGCGGAGGGAAGGTTGGGTTGTTTTTGTCAATGGGGAACGAAAAAAGTTCGGGGGACAGACCCCCGAACTTTTTCAGTCTTCTTTTTGTTTGATGATTTGCATGGGGTTGCCTCCGACGAAGGCGCCTGCTGGGACGTCTTTATGAACGAGTGTGGCAGCCCCTACGATAGCGCCGTCTCCGATTGTGACTCCGGGGAGGATGGTGGAATTCGCCCCAATGAGGACGTTGTCTCCGATGACTACATCGCCAAGGCGGTATTCTTTGATCAAATATTCGTGTGCAAGAATCGTTGTGTTGTAGCCAATAACCGTGTTCTGCCCGATTTTAATCTTTTCGGGGAACATGACGTCTAGCATCACCATTAGAGCGACACTCGTTTCTTTTCCAACATCCATCTTAAGAAACGTTCTGTACAGCCAATTTTTCATGCCGAGAAAAGGTGTGTATCTGGCCATTTGAATGACAACGAAGTTTTTGACTACTTTTAAAAAAGGGACAGTTTTATAAACGTGCCAAAGGGAATTCGCTGTTTTTACGGGATAACGTGTCGTATTTCTCATACTCTTCGCTCCTCATCTTATGTAGAACGAAAGGCTGGTAGCATTCATGATTCGTCAACGCACCAGCCTTCTTCTTTTTAATGATATCTGTTATTTTTTCGCGCGTACGCCTAACACTTCAAGAAGATCGCTCATGGAATCGAGCATCACATCAGGCTCAAACGTTTCAAGGTACTCGCGGCCTTTGATGGACCAAGCCACCCCGGCTGTTTTCGTACCTGTGTTTTTCCCACCTAAAATGTCGTGCTGGCTGTCGCCAATCATGATCGCTTCTTCCGGACGACTTCCGAGCTGTTTGAGTGCTTTTTCTAAAGGCTCGGGATGAGGCTTGTAGTTTTCCACGTGATCAAGGGCTACCACCACATCAAAGAAGCGGTCCAAGCCCATAAGCTTCATCCCTTTGATCGCCGTGTCGCTTCGTTTTGTTGTAACGATAGCGAGCTTGTACCCTTGGTCGTGAAGGGTTTCGACCGTTTCATAAACCCCTTCGTATTCCTTGACGAGGTCGTCGTGTTTTTCATGATTGAATGTGCGGTACGTGTGCGTCATTTCTTCCACACGAGCGGGATCTAGCTTTTCAAACGTTTCAGAAAGAGGGGGTCCGATGAAATGGATCACATCTTTTTGTACGTACTCTCCTGGATAATACTCTTCCATCGTATGAAGAAAAGAGGACACAATCAAGTCGATTGTGTTGATTAACGTACCGTCAAGATCGAATAATACCGTATTTACATTCTCCATTGTTTTCGTGGTGTTTGTCATAATCAGACTTCCTTCCGTTAAGCAAAATTGTGCGGGGTCTGTCCCCCGAAATTTTTGTGCGGGGACAGACCCCGCACAATTTTTTATGAGATGTTTTCTTTGTATGTTTGGTCGGTGTTTTGTTGCTTTTCTAGGCGGTTCCAGATGATGGCTACGGCGATCGTTAAGAGCACCGCTGTGACGAGCCTGATTAAAAGAAGCGGCCATAATGGAATACCGAGTGGTGCGAAGATGAGCGTATCTTCAATCACAGCGTGACAGGCAACGAGGAAAATGAAAACCAAGTATAAGTCTTTTTTCCGAACGCCGTCTTCTTTGGCAGCTTGAATCATCACTCCGGCTCCGTATGCGAGTCCAAACACGAGCCCTGCTGCCAGTGTGGTTGATGTATTTTCCCGGACGCCCAGCACTTTCGTGAACGGAGCCATCCATTTTGAAAACACGTTTAGCCATTTTAGATCTTTCATGATTTGAATAAAAATCATAATTGGAATCACGATCGCTGCCAGCTGAATGACGCCGAAAAAGGCACTTTGTAAACCTTGCAGGGCAATCGCGCCCCAGCCTGTGAGCTCTTGTTCAGTAGGCCCTGCCACGAATCCGTATCTGGCCGTTTCTTGGCCTCCTTGCCAAGCGAGGTTAATCACCCAAGCAGAAGCTAAGGCCAAACCAATGCGGACGACGAGGACGACCCATATTTTAAGGCCGATCTGTTTGGCTACTGCGCTTTCTACAAACAAGTTGTGAGAAAACGATAGCATAACGGCCAATATGAACACTTCTTTTACAGTCAAATCGAGTGTGAGAATGGCACCGATGGCGGCATATAGGTTGAGCACGTTTCCTAAAACAAGAGGAATCGCCGCTTCTCCCGAGAGACCGATGGCACCCATGAGTGGCGTGAGCATTCGCACGAGCCAATCCATCACCGGGGTATGACTGAGTATCGTTACGATCAGTGTGATCGGAAATATAATTTTCCCGAGGGTCCACGTGGTTGAGAGCCCCACTTTCAGACCTTCTTTTAACGTCTTTAGCATCCCCACTCCTCCTGACTGTTTCAAAAACGTTCCTTTTTACCTCATCTAAGATTATCACAATCCTAGGTGTACATAAAGAACAGCCCCTCTTTATCGAAACATAAAAAAGGTGCCCGGGGAGAGGCTTCGTCTTCCCAGGCACGACTCATCTATTTCTTTTTTCTTTTCTTGTTGTTCCCTGGACGAGATTGTCCGCTTGTTTTTTTATCCGAAACGGTCTTGTCATCGTCAAGGTAGTGTTTATCTGCTAGGCCTTGTTGGCGACGATAGACGATCAGAGCTACAGCTCCTACGACGAGCACGATGGAGATGACTTGTGCGGTACGAAGGAGGTCAAAGATCATCAGGCTGTCCGTTCTGAGTCCTTCAATAAAGAAGCGGCCTACAGAGTACCAGATTACGTAGGTGAGGAACAGTTCGCCTCGTCGCATGTTCACACGGCGCAAGTATAGAAGAAGGGCCACTCCAGCGAAGCTCCAAAGAGATTCATAGAGAAACGTTGGGTGGTAATAGGCTCCGTTAATGTACATGCCGTTAATGATAAATTCAGGGATCATCAGGCTTTCAAGAAACTGACGGGACACTTCGCCGCCGTGGGCTTCTTGGTTTACAAAGTTGCCCCAGCGTCCGATTGCTTGTCCGAGGAGAATGCTCGGGGCAGTAATGTCGGCCACTTTCCAAAAGGAAACACCTCGTTTTTTACAAAAGATTAAGGCGGTGATGACGGCTCCGATGAGTCCGCCGTGTATGGCGAGTCCCCCTTCCCAAATCGCGATGATTTGTCCGGGGTTTTGGGAGTAATACTCCCACCTGAAGATCACGTAATAGAGTCTTGCACTGATGATGGCAATAGGAATGGCGTATAATAGCAAATCTGCAATGAGGTCTTTTGGAAGGCCTCGTTTTTTTCCTTCATGATTGGCCAAGAGGTACCCTAAAAAGGCACCAAAAGCAATGATAAGGCCGTACCAGGCGACGGTAATCGGCCCCAGTTCAAAGGCAACGGGATTTAGTGGTTGCGCGGCAGCTTCTAACATCGTTTCACCTCATCTATAATATGATGTTCAGGCGAGCGCGGAGCTCTTAATGTTCAAGATCCACGCCCGGGAACAGGTTTAATATTCTTCTTTGTCTCCGTCTTCAATCACGTCATTCAAGCGTTCCGTAAATTGCTGAGCAGCGTTAATGCCCATGCGCTTGAGTCTAAAATTCATAGCAGCTACTTCAATGATAACGGCCAAGTTTCGTCCTGGACGAACCGGGATCGTAAGCTTAGGCACAGCTGTATCAAAAATCGTCATCGTGTCTTCATCAAGGCCCAGACGATCGTATTGTTTCTTTTGGTCCCAAAGTTCGAGATGAATGACCATGCCAATGCGTTTGTAGTTACGAACGGCACCGGCTCCGAAAAGAGTCATGACGTTGATGATGCCAAGACCTCGAATTTCAAGAAGGTGCTTGATTAAATCAGGGGCGGCTCCTACGAGAACGCCGTCGTGCTCTTGTTTGATTTCCACACTGTCATCGGCTACAAGTCTGTGCCCACGGCGTACGAGGTCCAAGGCTGTTTCACTTTTACCTACACCGCTCGATCCCGTAATCATGACACCAATTCCGTAGATATCAATCAAAACGCCGTGTATGGCGGTCATTGGAGCTAGTTCTGTTTCCAAGTAGTTCGTCAGCTGAGAACTGAGTCGCGTTGTCGTCATGCTCGATACAAGGATCGGAACGCCGACCTTGTTGGCTGCTTCAATCAGTTCCGGTGGTGCTTCATTGTCTCGAGACAAGATGATCCCCGGTGTATCGTATGTAGACAAACGGTCCATTCGGTCTTTTTTCTCGTCGTCCGTTAGCTGGCTAAAAAACGTAAGCTCTGTTTTTCCAAGGAGTTGAAGACGTTTTGCCGGGTAGTATGTAAAGTAGCCGGCCATCTCCATTCCAGGTCTTGAGATGTCACTCGTTGTGATGGCTCGAAAGACCACATCTTCTTCATCATTCACTAGTTCTAAATCGAATTCTTCCATTAACTCTTTTGCTGTCACTTTTGCCATTCAAATTCCTCCTACTGCATTCACGTACTTACTAGTTTATACAAAACGCCGTCGTTTGCATCCATTCAGCGTGTCGAAACTCAAAACCATATATAACTTCCTCATTTTATCACAACTCCCCCAAGAGCAGAAACAAACCTCCCCTTAAAGCAGGTGTCAAGATGAAAGAGAGAAAGTTCGGGGGTCTGTCCCCGTACAATTTGCGGCTAGGGAGACGCAAAAAAACCACCGGTTTGGGCCGATGGTTTTCAGATCGATCTTTATCTTTTCGTTATTGGATCCACAATAAAGGAGTGGATAAGCGCGCTTAAGATGGCGAAGATAATGGCTGCTATAATTGCCAGTCCGAATCCGTCAATGTTAAAGGCACTTCCCATTAGCGCTTGTGTGAGCATCAATACGATCGCATTGATCACAAAAAGGAACAAGCCGAGTGAAAGGATCGTAATCGGTAGCGTCAAAACGACCAGAATTGGTTTAACGATCAAGTTTACGATCGCCAAAATGAAACTGGCCAAAAGGGCTGCCATAAATCCATCCACTTCAAATCCGGAGAAGAACCTTGCAATAATGAGAAGGACGACGGCATTCACGAGTATTTGTATGAGCCAACCCATTAACGCCTCACATCCGATTCACTTGGGATTACGAAAATACAAATAATGTACGCCAAGAAAGTTGCAATATTACCAAAAATTAACCCGATAATCGCCAAGAGGCGGACAAGTGTGGAATCCACATTAAAGTAGTCGGCGATACCTCCGCATACTCCAGAGATTTTTCGGTCATGTTCCGTACGATATAATCGTTTCATTTATCTCACACCCTTTCATTCACTGGTAGGAATCAAGTCACGAATCCTAGTTTAACGTTAGCTGGTACATATGATTAGATAGGGACTAACTTTGCACTATTAATGTTGCCTATCTCTGATTTTTTACCCGTTTTAGAAGCCTCCTAAACAGTGCCCGAAGTCACCTTCATCAAGGCCTTTTTAAGCATTGAATGGAACGGTTGCACGTTTTAAAAGCCTGTTACGAATGAGAGTGTCGTAACAGGCAGGCAACCTAGTGGACCTACTGCCAATGATACAAAAGGTTTCGGAAAAGTTCAGTTGTACTATTTAGTGGTCTCCGTGAGTGAGAAGGGGTTATTTAGCTTTCACCGTAATCGATCCGGTCGTCGCTTCCGCTTCGATGTACATAGATGTTTCTCCTTCTTTATTTGCCAAAAAGGACATTCGTTTGTTCGCCCAATCCTTTTTCTCGTCAATGATCGTCAGCTTCTCGAGATCGCAGTTCATCCCACCAACGGTCGTTTTCAAGTCCCCTTCTACTTTCATCGTTTCAGGTACTTGAACGACCACACTTCCTGTTGTGGTTTTAAAATAAGCGCGAGTAGCTTCCTCATGAAGCAACGTATAGTTAATCGTTCCGTTCAGCGTTTCTACGTCTACTTCCCCTTTTTCTACATTGAGGTCAATCGTGCCATTAATCGTTTTGGCGTCACAATGTGTAGAAGAAAGCTTTTCAACACTAATCGTCCCGTTCACTGTCTCAAACCGAGCATCTTTACAAGTGACTGTATCAAAACCGATTCGACCGTTTACTGTTTGTGCTTCAAACATGGTTGTGTGCACTGCTTCTCCGGTCACTTTTCCATTAAACGCGTACAGTTTAATTTTTTCTAGGCTTTTCTCTGGTACGTACACTACCGTATTCACTTTCATGGATTTGGAAGGTGACTTTAAGCGAAGCTTCTGTTCTTTCACATCAAAAATCACTTCATCCAAGAAGAAACGGCGAGCTTCGTCGGCGTCCTTCACTTTATACACCTTGACGCTACACTCTACGCGAATGTCCGACTCTTCCCAAGGGCGAAACGTAATGCCACCATTCTCTACACTAACATCTACATCACGAATATCCGCCCCTACGTGTTGAAAAGTGTGCTGAATTTCAACAGAAGAACCGAAATTAAAGTCGAGATCGAATTCCTTGATCTTTTGGACTGCATCTTCAATAAAGTCCGTAAATCGGCTCGCAAAGGATGGCTGTTTGTAGCTTGCACGATTGCGATAGTCATCCCCCTTTTCCCAGTTTACATCTGTCGATACTTCTTGAGGGGCTTCCCTACGTATTGGTGACTCTTGCTTTGAAGGACCATTGTCATCCTTTAAAGCATTCAACAACTGCAACCCTTCTTCAGCTGAAATCTTCCCGTCCTCAATCATCTTCAATATCATTTTACGTTCTTCTTGCATCCGAATCCCTCCACAGAATACAAAGTTAACTCCATCATAATACGTATTTACGAAACCAGAAAGAAAAAGTTTCACCAGGTGGCGCTTGCTCACTCATGAACAGGGGGGACTGACCCCTGAACAATTGTGTAAAATGTGATGGTGGGGAGGAAGCTTAACCCTGCCCAAACAAAAAACCATCTACATCGGGCCTCCCCTCTGTAGATGGTTTTCAATTGATCCATTTATTATCTTGTTGCGAGAGATTCTTTTTCTTTCATCCGTTTTTCCATTCTTGCTCGGTCACGCTCGAGGACCGGTTTCAAATATTCACCTGTATACGATCCTTTCACCTTTGCTACCTCTTCCGGTGTACCGGCAGCAACGAGCTTTCCGCCTTTGTCTCCCCCTTCAGGTCCAAGGTCGACGATGTGGTCCACGGTCTTAATCACGTCAAGATTGTGCTCAATGACAAGCACTGTATCTCCGTTCTCCACAAGTCGTTGAAGCACTTTAAGAAGGCGATCAATATCATGGACGTGTAAGCCGGTAGTCGGTTCATCCAAAATGTAAAGCGTCCGACCATTTGATCGGCGGTGAAGCTGCGATGCCAGTTTCACCCGTTGCGCTTCCCCACCAGATAAGGTCGTCGCCGGCTGACCAAGAGTCATATAACTTAATCCAACGTCGTACAACGTTTGGATCTTTCGCTTGATTTTCGGGATGTTTTCAAAGAATGCGACCGCATCTTCTACCGTCATAGCGAGCACATCTGAAATGGTCTTCCCTTTGTACTTCACTTCCAATGTTTCACGGTTGTATCGCTTACCATCGCACTGTTCGCAAGGGACGTATACGTCAGGTAAAAAGTGCATCTCGATTTTAATGATTCCGTCTCCGCGACACGCTTCGCAACGACCACCTTTGACATTAAAGCTGAAACGCCCTTTTTTATATCCGCGCACTTTCGCTTCATTCGTCATAGCAAACACGTCACGAATATCGTCAAACACACTCGTGTATGTGGCTGCATTAGAACGTGGCGTTCGACCAATCGGACTTTGATCGATCTCAACCACTTTGTCCAAATGGTCAATTCCTTTAATCGATTTGTGAGCACCGGGCTTGTCCTTGGCTACCGTAAGCTTTTGAGCCAACGATTTATACAAGATATCATTGATCATCGTACTTTTACCAGAACCACTAACCCCGGTTACCGCTACGAACACACCAAGAGGAATGTCGATGGACGTGTTCTTCAAATTGTTCTCCGTTGCCCCTTTAATAGAAATCATGCGCCCGTCGGACTTACGGCGCTCCACAGGCAACGGAATGAATTTTTTCCCGCTCAGATACTCTCCAGTAAGAGACTTAGGGTCGTCCATGATTTGTGACGGTGATCCGGCTGCCGTGATTTCTCCACCATGGGCACCGGCACCAGGGCCGATATCAATAATGTGATCAGCAGCAAGCATCGTATCTTCGTCATGCTCTACCACAATCAACGTGTTTCCAAGATCGCGCATCCGCTCAAGCGTGCGAATGAGCCTCGTGTTATCTCGTTGGTGAAGACCGATGGACGGCTCGTCAAGGATGTACAGTACACCCATCAAAGAAGAACCGATCTGAGTAGCCAGTCGAATTCGCTGAGCTTCCCCACCGGATAAGGTTCCAGCTGAACGAGCAAGGGTCAAATATTCCAGACCTACGTTGATTAAAAAGCCGAGTCGCTCTTCGATTTCACGAAGAATCAAGCGAGCGATCGTCATGTCCTTCTCCGAGAGCTCAAGGGTTTCAAAAAACGTCTTTGCGTCTTTTACCGAATAGCTTGTGACTTCTCCAATGTGCTTTTCACCGATCAAGACGCTAAGACTCTCTTTGCGGAGGCGGTACCCTTTACACGCTGGGCACGGCTTTTGCGTCATATAGCCTTCCATTTGCTCACGAATATAATCAGAACTTGTTTCGTGATAACGACGAGAGATATTCGTGATGACACCTTCAAAATAAATCTCTTTTTCTCTTACGTTTCCGAATTCATTTTCATAGCGGAAATAAATCTTTTCTTTTCCGCTTCCATAAAGAATTTTATCCATTTGATGCTTCGGCAATTTTTCAACCGGCGCATCCATATCAATTCCGTAATGCTCGCAAACACTCTGCAGCAACGAAGGATAATATTGCGAGCTTGTGGGCTCCCACGGGGCAATTGCATGCTCTCGCAGAGACTTTTCCCAATTCGGGATAACTAGATCCGAATCGACTTCAAGCTTGCTTCCAAGCCCGTCACACGATGTACAGGCACCAAAAGGACTATTAAAAGAAAACATCCGTGGTTCCAATTCACCGATGGAAAAGCCACAGTGAGGACACGCATGCATTTGGGTAAATAACAGTTCTTCTTCTCCAATTACATCGGCGATCACACGGCCATCTGCCAAATTCAGCGCTGTTTCCAAAGAATCGGCCAGACGAGACTCCACCCCTTCTTTGATCACAATACGATCAATCACAACTTCAATCGAGTGCTTTTTATTTTTATCCAAATCAAATTCTTCTGCCGCTTCTCGCATCTCTCCGTCCACACGCACACGGACATACCCTTGCTTTTTAATATCCTCAAGCACTTTAGCATGTGTACCTTTTCGACCGGACACAATCGGCGCTAAGATTTGCATCTTTGTACGCTCGGGATAGGCGAGCATACGATCAGCCATTTGCTGTACCGTTTGGGAGCTGATTTCAATTCCGTGATTCGGACATACCGGTTTCCCCACACGAGCAAACAATAAACGTAAGTAGTCATAAATTTCCGTTACAGTACCAACGGTGGATCTTGGATTTCGACTCGTCGTTTTTTGATCAATCGAGATCGCCGGGCTCAATCCTTCAATGGCATCCACATCAGGTTTGTCCATTTGTCCGAGGAACTGTCTCGCATATGCCGAGAGCGACTCTACGTAACGTCTTTGACCTTCGGCGTAAATCGTATCAAAAGCAAGGGAGGATTTCCCCGATCCCGACAATCCCGTTAACACAACTAGCTTATTACGAGGGATCGTTGCGTCAATGTTCTTTAGGTTGTGGGAACGGGCTCCCTTTACTTCAATGTTATCTAATGCCATACGGTTTCTCACCCTTCCGCTTTCAGTTCAATAATCACATCACGAAGCTCTGCCGCCCGTTCGAAATCAAGGGCTTTGGCTGCCTCTTTCATTTCTGTTTCCATACGATCGATCACTTTTTCACGTTCTTTTTTGCTCATCTTCTGTTTAGGCGGAATCGCATCGGTTCCTTTTTCACCGTACTCTTCCCCTTCTTCAGCTGCATAGGTTGCTTGGATGAGCTCTGGAATTGCTTTTTGAATCGTCTGAGGTGTAATGCCGTGTTTTTCGTTAAACTCTTTTTGGACTTGGCGACGACGTTTGGTTTCTTCTATAGCAATTTCCATTGATTTCGTCATTTTATCTGCGTACATAATCACGTGCCCGTTCGAGTTACGAGCCGCACGTCCCATCGTTTGAATCAGAGACCGCTCGGCGCGCAGGAATCCCTCTTTATCGGCATCGAGAATGGCGACCAAGGACACTTCGGGAATATCAAGCCCTTCACGAAGAAGGTTAATTCCGACAAGAACGTCAAATTCACCTCGGCGCAAATCACGGAGGATTTGAATTCGCTCCAGGGTCTTGATGTCCGAGTGGAGGTATTTCACACGAATGCCCAGCTCTTTAAAATAGTTGGTCAAATCTTCACTCATTTTTTTTGTGAGAGTCGTTACGAGCACACGCTCATTACGCTCTTTTCGAACATGGATTTCCTCCATGATGTCGTCGATTTGTCCTTCAATTGGGCGCACATCTACCGTTGGATCGAGTAAGCCTGTCGGTCGAATGATCTGTTCAATCATTTCCGGACAGTGTTCAAGCTCATATGGACCTGGTGTAGCCGATACGAAAATCGCTTGGTTGATATGTTTTTCAAACTCATCGAACTTTAAAGGACGATTGTCTTTTGCCGATGGTAGTCGAAATCCGTGATCCACTAGAACCCCTTTACGCGCTTGGTCTCCGTTGTACATCCCTCTTACTTGCGGCAGTGTTACATGGGACTCGTCTACTACCAGAAGGAAGTCGTCAGGGAAAAAGTCGATCAAGGTGTACGGCGTTGCACCCGGCTCTCTGAATGTAAGGTGACGAGAGTAGTTCTCAATCCCAGAGCAAAAGCCCATCTCCTGCATCATTTCGATATCGTAACGGGTGCGCTGTTCAAGGCGTTGAGCTTCAAGGAGCTTCCCTTTTTCATTCATATCGTCCAAGACTTCTTCCAGTTCTTTTTCAATATTTACAATCGCACGCTTCAGCTTTTCCTCTCGCGTAACGAAGTGGGAAGCCGGGAAAATTGCGACATGATTTCGCTCACCGAGAATTTCCCCTGTAAGAGCATCAACCTCGGTAATCCGGTCAATTTCATCACCAAACATCTCAATACGGAGGCAGTGTTCATCCCTTGACGCCGGAAAGATTTCAACAACATCCCCTCTTACACGGAACGTTCCACGGGTAAAGTTAATGTCATTTCGCTCGTACTGAATGTCTACCAGCTCACGAAGAAGAGTATTTCTCTCCATTTCCATTCCCGTTCGCAATGAAACAACGAGATCACGGTATTCCGTTGGTGAACCAAGACCGTAGATACACGATACACTAGCAACAATGATCACGTCATTTCGCTCAAATAAAGAACTTGTGGCTGAGTGACGAAGCTTATCGATTTCATCATTGATGCTAGCATCTTTTTCGATAAACGTATCCGATTGGGGAATATAGGCTTCAGGCTGATAGTAGTCATAATAACTGACAAAATACTCTACTGCATTGTTCGGGAAAAATTCTTTAAACTCGCTATAAAGTTGACCCGCCAACGTTTTATTGTGGGCGATCACAAGCGTAGGTTTATTTATTTCTTTAATCACATTGGAAACGGTAAATGTTTTTCCTGTTCCCGTTGCACCGAGCAACGTTTGCATTTTCTTATTTTCCTTAACACCTTTAACGAGCGCTTCAATCGCTTTGGGCTGATCTCCTTGCGGGTCGTATTTCGAAACCAATTCAAACGTATTTATGCTTTGATCCATTGCGAGTAACCTCCTTCACCCAATCGTTCTATCGACTTTTATATAAAACGAAGAACCCTTTTTAGGTTCTTTTTTGTTCTATTTATTATTTCATTACCCATTCTTAACATATGTACATCATTATATCACAAAAACCGCTCAAAATACCCAAAAACAAGAACACACGTTCCTTTATATCTATCATAGCAACGTTGTCAACCCTTTTCCAACATTTGTGCGGGGTCAGACCCCCGAACTTTTTAGTACCATTAGTTACAAAAAGACGGAGGACCTTGTTGGTCCTCCGCCTTGTTCTTATTCCCGTTCCTTAGTCGCTGCCGCTTCCGTTTCATGTTCGTGTTCTTCCGTACCTGCTTGATGAATTTTTTCCCGGTCTTGCTGTAACAAGAAGGTATAGCGAAGTCCTTCTGTCGATAGATTTCCGATATCATCGTCTGGTACAAATTGAAGACCGAGCTGATAATGATCATCTTCATAAACAGAGGATTGAGTAAACCTAAGCTCCCCTTGTTCATCAAGAACTTGCAGCTTACAAAAAGCCCCTTTTTTCTGAAGTGCCTCGTACAATTCCATCTGTGTCGACACTGGTTGTCCATTTACTTTCATTACTTTCTCCCCTACTTTGATTCCCATCTCGTCTCCAACGGAACGAGGAATCACACCTAGGACCACCAAGCCTTCTTTAGCGCTTCTGAACATACTTTGCGACTTGCTTTCTCGTTTATGATGAATGAAAAAGATCAGTTCACGGCCAACAAGAATAATCAATGGCACTACCGAAGCTAGAACATTTACAAACACCCCGGCTATAGTCGTAATCAAGGCTATAGATGCTACGATAAGAAGCTTGCTCCCTAGTCTTCTATAAATATCTTCAGGATAGCCTGATCGCACTACCGCACGAAAACCAAGAATGACCGGAACAAACATGAGCCCTGCCGTTTCCAATGACATCCCTATAGCCGTCTGTCCAAACGGCCAAATTCCCATCTCACTTACGGCCAATCCTCCTGCAGGGAGCAAGAGGATACTTGGAACCAGCCACAGACGATTGACTTCATGGGCTCCAACTGTCTTTCCTCGTTTACTTTTTTCAAGTTTTGGCCCTGAACCTTTTCTTCCATTAACTAAAATAAGCAAAGCCTCCGCGAAAAAGATCGATCCTAAAAACCACGCAACGTGAATGCCTTCCATTGCACTAATGACCGTGAGCTGTTGGTCGAGCCAGCCCCAGCCACTACCTGACGAAGGGAATACCATCGTTAAAAGATAGGCAATGCTACCTGTAAACGAAAAACTTAGTAGCCTCGCATTTTTAAAGGGTAGGAAAAACACCCAAACAACGGTCATAAGTAAAAACATGGCAAAGGGAATCGTCACACCGACGACCACAAACACCACAGTAAGAATAAGTCCGGTTACGAATGCCACCCCTAGAGGAGATAATAAATCGGACACAACATCATTGATCCTTGTATGAAAATCGCGACGCTCTCGCTTCACTCTGCTAATACCAAACCATAAACACGCAAATAGGAACAGGTACAAAGCTGGATGAAGGAAGAAACGTCCAACTGCCTGAAGCATTTCCCACAAAACCGCTTCCATCGTCCGCCTCCTTGGTCAAATACGTTTATCGATCTGACCTCCGTTATTTCCTTATCACACTACTTTCATTTTAATTGATCTGGAAGAAAAGGGCACCCTTTTTTAAAAATGAATCATATAAATCACGAGCATAGTAGAAAGTACTGCCCTATATCCAAGAAACCTCCGATCCGCTAATCGTTTTTCACGAATCTTCACGAACTGATATCGCCCTTTTTCAGCCTCATCAAAGCCGTTCTGCCATTACCCTACTTTCCCCACCATCATCACGACATTCGCACACCTGCTTTCACTTTTTCCCTGCACAAAAAACCCGCTCAACAACGAGCGGGTCTTTTACACTTACTGATCTTCAATTAGCAATTCAACAGCACGTTTGAATTGGTTGTCATTCTCTCGATCTCGTACAGCTTCTACAACGCGATCTTGAAGTGCAAATGCCGTATCTTCATCAACCTCACCGGTTACATCCATGCTTTCATCTTCTTGGAACGCCCTCACCGCATCTTCCGTTTCTCTACTGAAATACCCGTCCGTTCGCTGTGGATCGTAGCCTAATCCTTCAAGCATGAGCTGGGCGTTCTTAACCTGTTCGCTGTTCGTATCAAATGTTAGTGGATCTTCCGCTTGTACAGGAGATACGTAGAAGAAGTCAGGTTGACGAACGTGCTCGGTCGGTTCTACTCCTGATTCATTAATATCATTCCCTGCAGACGTTAACCATCTGAATAGAGTAAGCTTCAAATCACTACCGTCTCCAAGTGGGATGGTTTGTTGTACAGTCCCTTTACCAAACGTTGTTTCACCAACGACATGGTGACCTCCTGCTTCTTTTAAAGCAGCAGCTAAAATCTCGGAAGCTGAAGCACTTCCTTCATTGATCAAGGTAGCAATCGGATACTCTTTTTCCTCTTCCAAATTGGAAACATGGCGAATTCGTTCACCGCTACGGTTTTCAATTTGCACGATCGGCTCCCCGCCAGGGACAAGAAGCTTCCCGATATCCTCAACGCTTTGCAGAAGTCCGCCAGGATTTCCGCGAACGTCAATAATTAGACCATCAATCCCGTCTTCTTCAAGTTCAAAAAGCTTTTCCTCAAAGTCTCTAGCGGTACTTTCCGCAAATGACCTGATCTCTAAGACCCCAATGGTTGCTCCGTCTTGTTCAATCACTTCGCTTGTAACCGTCTCGATTGGAATCGTGTCTCGAATAACATCAATTTTCAAATCATCACTTACACCAGGACGTTCAATGGTTAATGTCACCGTTGTCCCTTTTTCACCTCTGATTTGTAAAACGGCCTCATAAAGGGAGAGCCCTTCGATACTATCTCCATCGATACCAACGATTTGGTCGTTTGGACGCAAACCGGCTTTTTCAGCAGGTGAATCCCTGAACGGTGCTACAATTGTCACCTTTCCATTAGTCATGCTAACTTCCGCACCAATTCCTTCAAATGAGGAATCCAAAGAATCCATGAATTCACGGGCGGTTGCTTCGTCCATGTAAACGGAATACGGATCATCAAGCACTTCCAACATGCCATTAATGGCGCCTTCCATCAGCTCGTCCTCATCCAGCTCTTCTACATATCGATCTTTAATGATCGAGTAGGCTTTATGGAACTTCTCGGCTTTGTCGTCCGACAGTTGTGAGCCCGAGGTTTCAATGGCCTCCTCGGTACCTTGTTCATCTTCTTCAACCGCATCATTTGCCAGCTCTGTCTCAGCTTCACTGTTATTTAATACCGGCTCGGCAGACGAACCATCCGCAACCTCCATTACAATAAACATGACAACAGCACCAAAAATCACGGACAGCGATACTATAAGCGGCAAAAACCTCTTATCGATGTTCATTTACTCACCTCATTACGGAAACCACTAGGCTGATCCCCCGTTTAGTCTTTCTCTTTATCTTTGCTTCCTACTTACTTGGCCCAACTACCTGTGTTTATGTAAGGGACATCGCCAACACCTTCTAACAACAAAGGAATCACAACGTCACCTCGCACATTACGAAACATGTTACTTCCTATCTTACCAAATATGGAATCCATATTAAATTGTTCTACTTCATTTCTCTTAAAAACTCTTTTTATTATGCGTGCAAAAGAAAGAATCATGTATTCGTATTTCTCTTTTTTTCATTATTCTTCACCTTTAAATACACCAGATTTGTCCCTTTCATTGGATAATACCTTCTAAGATATTTCCTAAGAAAAGGAGCGATCACAACATAAGCAATAACGATAAATGAAGCAGAATCAATGAATGCTTCCAATAACACCTCTTTTCTCCCTCGCTCACGAAGACCATTAAACACAAAACCGTTAACCGTTATGTACGTCACCCCATACATCAACCAAGTAAACATAAGGTTTGGAAAGTGAAGGACAACTAACGTTTTCTCCCTTTGGCGATAGACTCTTTCAATGAGCACATGTATATAGACCATGAGAATCATACTTAAAAGCCCGATCACTCCTGGGATAACGATTGACACCTCAACCCTCCCCTTTCCGTTACCATCATCCTAATATAATATAGATTGTTCTATTTGCCCTTTCTTCATAAAACAAAAACCACATCCTTGCTAGCTTGTCCTAGCAAAGATGTGGTTACTTAGATTTAATTGGAGTTTTCTATCGACTCACATTGATTGGGTTGTGTTTAAAAGTTTACGTATTTTCTCGGATCAACCGAGTTTGATTTCGCAGCGTTCCATCCGCCTTCGTGCACTTCAAAGTGAAGGTGAGGACCAGTTGAAACTCCTGTGTTCCCCATAATCCCTACCTGTTGTCCACGACTAACAGACTGACCAGCTGAAACATTTATTGAATCCAAGTGCGCGTATAACGTAGTAATCGTTTGACCATTAACGTTATGAGTGACCATAACCGTATTTCCGTATCCGTTCATATAGCGAGCAGAGATGACTGTCCCTGAGTCGGCCGCCACAATAGGTACGTTTGAACGACCACCTTGTCCGATATCAATACCGTGGTGTACGCGTCCCCAACGCGGGCCGTATTCACTCGTCACTCGTCCAGTAGCCGGTCTCATCATCGTTCCACCTGAATCGCTCGGTGCTGCAGCTGATGGAGAACTTGATCGATCCGGACTGCTTCCAGAACTAGAATTACTCGAAGTTGAGCTTCCTGAAGAGCTGCTTGAGCTATTTGAGCTATTTGAACTGCTTGAGCTGTTCGAGTTTGAAGAGGCCGAAGCAGCTGCGGCTGCAGCTTTTTCTTTTTCTTCTTCTTCTGCGGCTTTGCGATCTGCTTCTTCTTGACGCTTACGCTCTTCTTCAGCTTTACGTTGACGTTCCTCTTCCGCTTTTCGCTCTTCTTCAAGACGGCGCTGTTCTTCTTCCCAATCTACAAGCTCTTCTTTCGCGGCCGCTTCTTGTGCGGCTAAAATAGACTGCTCTTCTTCAAGAGAAACAATCTCGTCTTTTAGCTGAGCACCTTTTTCTTCAAGAGAGCCCACAAGACGATCTTTTTCTTTTGATTGAGCTTCAAGTTCCGCTCGAAGGTTTTCAAGCTCAGCCATCTGGTTTTCCAGGTTTTCAAGCTCCGTTTCAAGCTCGATCTTTGCATCTTCCAACGCTTGCTTATCTGCAATATGTTGCTCTAAGATGTTTCGATCTTGACGAGAAATAGTACTTAACGCGTTGATACGCTCAATAAGGTCTCCGAAGTTTTGAGCTCCCAATAGAACATCAAGGTAGTTTACCGTTCCGCCGTTTTTATACATAGAGTTCACACGATCTTTTAGCAATTCATCACGTTCTTCAATACGTTCTTGAAGTTCAATGATATCATCTCGAAGATCCTCAATGTTTTCATTCGTTTGATCGATTTCACCTTGTTTATTATTGATTTTTTCATTTGTTTTTTGCGTTTCTTCATCCAACTCACGAATTTCTTCATGAAGTTCGTTGATTTCCTCTTCAACTTCAGCAAGTTCTTCTTCTGTTTCCTCTGCTTGACCTTGCTTTTCTTCTTGCTCACGCTGACTTTGTTCAATACGTTCTTTTAATTCGTCACCTGTATTTGCTTCAGCTACCGTCCACATGTTTTGACCGAATAATGTCGACGCCGCAAGCAAACATGCTAATGAAACGAGTCCCAATCTGCGATTCATCGAAAAAACTCCCCCTCAACCCTGCTATCTCGTTTTATTTCCACGGAAATAGACAATAATTTTCTGTTTCTTTTACTCTATTAAACTTCATTTCATCAATTTTCTATCAAATACAAGGAAATGATTGAACCCTGCGCGCCCAAACTTTCCGTGGTTGCCACAGAAGTTTTAAGCACGCGGCTTCATTTCTTTTTTTAAAGTAAGACCAGTTAGCTAAAAAGTAGCCTTTGCTAAACTTTAAGGAACTTACGTACGCTCATCATGCTTCCCCATATCCCAATGAAAGCTCCGATCCCAAGAAGCAAACCGCCCATTTGTAGAATTAGCGGATTAGGTGGGGTCATGGTCAGGAAAGAAAGTTCTGGTGTACCTTGTACAACTTCCACTAGCTTTACGTAGCCGTAACTTAAAGCACTGATCGGGATGATTGCACCTAAGACACCGAGCAGTAGGCCTTCCACAAAGAACGGCCAACGGATAAATCCGTTTGTAGCTCCTACTAATTTCATAATCTGTATTTCTCTTTTTCTTGCAATAATGGTAATTTTAATTGTATTCGCAATGAGGAACATGGCTGTGAACATTAATCCTACAATTAGGACAATGCCTGCATATCGCATAATGTTCGTCACTGAGAACAATTGCTCTACAATATCAGCCCCGTACTCTACGTCATCCACGTAACTCAAGGTCTGAATCTCTTCTGCAAGTACCTGTGTTTGTTGAGGGTCTTGCGCTTGCACAACAAACACGTCATTCAACGGGTTCTCTTCTCTTAACGATTCAAGGTAAGTCCCTTGATCACCGAAGCTTGTAATAAGGCTCTCTAAACCGTCTTCTTTCGCTACAAAGTCGACCGTCTGAACCATATCAATATCTTGGATCTCCGTCTCCAGTTCCGACTGATTTTCTTCGTCGGCTGTCAGATCAATAAAGACCCGTACTTCTACATCATCTTCCAAAGAATCCGCAAATTCGTTAATATTCATGATGAGAAGTAAGAATGCCCCTACTACGAAAAGCATGATCGTTACAGCACTAATAGACGCAAACGTCATCCAACCGTTTCTTACTAAGTTCTTTCCGCCTTCTTTTACATGACGGCCAAGGGTTCTACCTTTCATAACCGTAGCCCCCCTTTGCATCGTCACGAGCAACTCGTCCGCCTTCAATGGCAATGACTCGTTTTCGCATGGTGTTTACAATTTCTTTATTGTGGGTAGCCATGACTATAGTGGTTCCACGATCATTGATTTCTTCGAGAATTTTCATGATTTCCCAAGAAGTTTCCGGATCGAGGTTTCCCGTAGGCTCATCAGCAATTAAAACAGATGGGTTGTTCACAATCGCCCTTGCAATCGCAACACGCTGTTGTTCCCCTCCTGAGAGTTCGTGAGGAAGAAATCGTGCTTTGTTTTTAAGACGAACAATATCGAGAACTTGCATCACACGTTTGCGAATATTCGCCTTGCTTTCTTCAATAACTTCAAGTGCAAATGCAACATTTTCATACACGCTAAGGGAGGGAAGAAGCTTGAAATCTTGAAAGACCACGCCGATCTTTCTTCTTAGGAGCGGTATGTGCCGCTCTTTTATTTTCGAAAGTTCTTCATCACCGATCTTGATTGTGCCGCGTGTCGGCTTTTCTTCTCTGTACATCAGTTTAATAAAAGTGGATTTACCCGCACCACTCGGTCCAACTACATAAACAAATTCACTTTTGTCGATATGTATGTCAATGCCATTAATGGCCATCACGCCGTTAGGATAGGTCTTCCACACTTCTTTCATCGTAATCAAAATATCACTTCCCAGATTAAAAATTCTCTATGGTGTCAGACAAGCTCGTCTTCATTTAGTAGCCCTGTATAATAGTGTCGAATTATTTGTGAATTTATTGTCATATTCAAAACTTTAGTCAAAAATCGTTCTAGTTCTACAATTAAACATTATATCATCTTAATTATCACTTTTAAGTTAATTTAGGTTACAGTTTTGTTTCAAATCCTGTCGTAAACCGTCATATGAGATATTCATATGAATAAGACCTAGTGCCTCCTCTCTTGTTTTTTTACAACGGTGTTGAGTATACGTAAGATCTTTTCAATAAGAAAGACCTTTCCGAACTTTCTTAAAAACAATTCAAAATAACTAGGTATAAGAGGATGTTTTTAAGGTATTTTTAGGTAATAAGTGAACTTCGTGTAAGTTGAAATCACGCCGACCGTTCATTTTGCTCAAACAAAAAACAGCTGAGGGAATCAGCTGTTTTTGTTATGTTTTATTGATCGGCAACCCATGCAGATACGTTATCTGCTTCGTCACCATCTACAAGTCCATCTGGCATGCTACCTGGACCTTCTTCAATGGCCGTTCTTACAGAATCAATATCCATTCCTGCAATTCCTGGCCCGGATGCACCTTCACCGTTTTGCCCATGACAGGATAAACAGTTCTGCTCGTACACTTCTTCTCCAGCAGCAAGGTCATACTCTCCATCTCCTGCTGTTTCTTCTGTATCATCTTCTTCAACTTCTTCTACATCGTCGTCTCCGCCCTCATCTACCGGTGTCGTGTCGTCATCTCCGCCACCACATGCTGATAGAACCATGACAGCACCTAATGTTGCAATAAGCCATTTCTTCATGTAAACCCTCCTGCTCTGCTGAATGTAATATGGTAGGTTTTTCTAGATAACCTTCCTAGATATTATAACCGAATTACCCCTTATTGAAACCCTCCCCAAGTACCTCCGACGCATTGCTTACAATCACAAATGCATGGGGGTCAATGGTTTGAACCGTTTGTTTCAATTTTGTGACTTCGTTACGTCCCACCACACACATCAAAACCGGGCGCTCATGGTTCGTATAACCACCGTATCCATGGAGTTTTGTCACTCCCCGGTCCACTTGAGTGAGAAGACCTTGACGCACTTCTTCTTCGTAATCGGAAATAATAATCGCCATTTTTGAATATCCGATGCCCGTTTGAACAAGGTCAATCGTTTTCCCTGTGGCAAATAAACCGATTAACGCATATAAAGCAAATTCAAAACCAAATACAACGGCAGCAGACAAAACAACGAGACCATCCATCAAAAACACACATGCTCCAAGGGTCAAGCCTGTGTACTTATTGACAATTTGTGCCGCAAGATCAGTCCCTCCGGTTGAAGAATTCGATCTGAACACGATTCCCAAGCCAAGACCCACACCGATTCCACCAAAAATCGCTGCTAAAAGGGGATCTAGTGTTGCTGGCTCCCAGTGTCTTGTCATCAAGACGACTGCGGGTAAAAAAATCGTTCCAGTTAATGTCTTGAGGCCATAAAGTAAACTTCCGGTAATACTTCCGCCCAATAGAAGTACACCCGCTATAAATAAAGGAATGTTAAAAGCCCACTGTGTAAATGCCGGTTCAAAACCGAATGTCGCTTCTACCAAGGTGGAGATACCTGCTACCCCACCAGAAGCGATACGGTTTGGTAGTAGAAAAATGTTAAAGCTAATTGCTACAATCGCCGATCCAACAAGCACGTGCGCGAATTCATAAAGAATTCTGCTAATTGGATTCATAGGCTGCTGATCTTTTCTCCGTTTCATGGCTTTCATCATTGTGTTCACCTGTTTCTAATAAATTGAGCTATCATGACTTTAAAAGAGGAAAGTATGTATGTCATTTAGCTTTCACTGAGCCCGACTTCCGTATCCACACCATTTGTGAACCATGTATCAAGCAAAGACTCAAGTAGTATATCACCGGTTCCAAAGGCTGTAAACGAGACTGCGGTGACGCTTTAACGAGGCGCATTAAATGAATGTCAAAGTCTCAGCACATGGTAAAACAGCATACAAAAACGACCTCGGAAGATCGAGTCTTCCAAGGTCGCATGAGAATGTGATTAATCGATTTTCGAACGCAAATAAGCATCGATGAACGTACCAAGATCTCCATCCATTACCGCTTGGGTATTTCCGGTTTCATGGTTCGTACGGTGATCTTTCACCATGTTATACGGGTGGAACACGTATGAACGGATTTGGCTTCCCCAGCCGATATCCGATTGTTCACCACGAATTTCATCGAGTTCTTTTTGTTGCTGCTCAATCTTCAACTGCAACAATTTCCCTTTAAGCATTTTCATCGCCTGGTCCCGGTTCTTGATTTGCGAACGTTCCGATTGACACGTTACGACGGTATTCGTCGGCAAGTGCGTAATCCTTACAGCCGAGTCCGTTGTGTTAATATGCTGACCACCGGCACCACTAGCACGATACGTATCGATCTTTAATTCGTCTGGGCTCACGCTTACTTCACTTACATCATCATTTAATTCCGGTACAACATCACAGGATACAAACGACGTGTGACGGCGTCCCGATGAATCGAATGGAGAAATACGGACTAAACGGTGGACACCTTTTTCAGCTTTCAGGTAACCATATGCGTTATGACCTTTAATTAAAAGGGTCACGCTTTTCACACCAGCTTCCTCACCTGGGAGGTAGTCCATCGTTTCAACCTTGAATCCATTTCCTTCTGCCCAACGGGTGTACATACGAAGGAGCATAGAAGCCCAGTCTTGAGATTCGGTCCCCCCTGCACCCGGGTGCAATTCCAGAATGGCGTTGTTCTTGTCGTAAGGTTCACTTAATAGAAGTTGAAGTTCGAATTGGTTCAATTTTTCACCAAGATCTTTTACCCCATCTACCAAGTCATCCAACAACTCATCGTCGCCTTCTTCTTTTACCAGCTCATAGGATACTTCAAGATCTTCAAATATCCCTTCCAGCTTCCGGTATGTTTCTACACCTTCTTTAAGCTGGTTACTTTCATCAATCACTTTTTGGGCTTCATTTTGACTATCCCAAAAGCCTGGCTCAGACATAAGTTCGTCAAGTTCGGCTACGCGAGTCTCTTTGTTTTCCAGGTCAAAGAGACCCCCTGAAGTCCGCTAATCGCTTAGCCATAGTTGAAAGTTCGTTTCTGATATCTGACATTTCCATGTACGAACACCTCATTAGTATAGGCAGCCGGTGATCATTGTGAGCACCGGCTGCCTTATTTTTATTGCTTTGGTTTGTTACCATTGATGGGTTTCTATTTAAAGCGTAGAGAAAAGGACTACTTTCTTATCCTAATTCTTTTTGACAGCAGTTCTTGTACTTTTTACCCGATCCACAAGGACATGAATCATTACGTCCGACTTCAGGTGACTTTTTGAACGGAACTTTTTTCTGCTTTTCTTTTTGGGTTGGGCTACTTGCACTTCGGTGGACCGGTTTCCCTTCAGCCACTGGCTTACGTTCAAGGTTCGCTTCCACTTGAGCATTCATCACATAGCGCGTGACGTTCTCTTCAATAGAAGCAACCATTTGTTCAAACATCTCGAACCCTTCAAATTTGTATTCGCGAAGAGGATCGTTTTGTCCATACGCACGTAGGTGAATTCCTTGACGAAGCTGATCCATTTGGTCAATGTGACTTGTCCACTTCGAATCAACCGTACGAAGGAGAATAACTTTTTCAAATTCACGCATACGTTCAGGTGTGAACTCCGCTTCACGCTTGTCGTACTCTTCTTTTGCACGATCTACAATCAGTTCAACCATCTCTTCAGGCTCGAGAGGCTTTAGGTCTTTCAGTTCAATTTCATTGTCGTTTAACACAGTCGCGTTAATGTAATCGACAATTCCTTGAAGGTTCCAGTCCTCAGGCACCTCATCCGCCGGCGTGTAAAGTTGAACGTTACGTTCAATTGTGGATTCGATCATTTTTTCAACAACTTCACGCAAGTTCTCTGAATCAAGTACTTGGTTTCGTTGTTCATAAATGATGTCACGTTGCTCACGCATTACATCGTCATATTGAAGCAACTGCTTACGAGCATCGAAGTTGTTTCCTTCTACTCGTTTTTGCGCCTGCTCAACAGCACGGGATACAAGTTTACTTTCAATCGGTTGATCCTCTTCAAGACCGATTTTGTCCATAAGGTTACGCATGTTTTCACTACCAAATCGGCGCATCAACACGTCTTCCAAGGACAAGTAAAACTGAGACATACCTGGGTCACCTTGACGACCGGAACGTCCACGAAGCTGGTTGTCGATACGGCGAGACTCGTGGCGTTCTGTACCGAGTACGTAAAGTCCCCCAAGTTCTTTTACACCTTGACCTAGTTTAATGTCCGTACCACGACCGGCCATGTTGGTGGCAATTGTAACACCTTTTGGCTGACCGGCATTCTCAATGATCTCCGCTTCTCGAGCGTGGTTTTTCGCGTTCAATACGTTGTGTCGAACGCCTCGCTTTGTGAGTAGACGTGAAATAAGTTCAGACGTATCCACGCTCACGGTACCCACAAGAACAGGCTGTCCTTTTTCATGTAGCTCTTTAATCTTTTCAACAATCGCTTTGTACTTCGCGTCCATCGTCTTGTAGATCAAATCAGACTTGTCTTCACGAGCGATCGGCTCGTTTGTAGGCATAGCAATGACATTCATGTTGTAAATGTTACGGAACTCTTCTTCCTCTGTTTTCGCCGTACCAGTCATACCGGCAAGCTTATTGTACATACGGAAGTAGTTCTGGAACGTAATGGAGGCCATCGTCATGCTTTCCCGCTTGATTTCAAGGCCTTCCTTCGCTTCAATCGCTTGGTGAAGACCGTCACTGTATCGGCGGCCCTTCATCATACGACCTGTAAATTGGTCGATAATCGCCACGTCACCATCATCTACCACATAATCTTCATCACGTTTCATCACAACGTGGGCCTTTAGTGCTTGATTAATGTGGTGATTCAATTGTACGTGAGACTGATCAAACAAGTTATTGATGTTAAAGGAACGTTCGGCTTTACTAACACCGTCATCCGTCATTTGTACATTCTTTGTTTTTTCATCGTACGTGTAGTCTTCTTCCTCTTTAAGCATGCGCACAAAGGAGTTCGCTACTGTATAAAGCTGCGTTGATTTCTCTGCAGAACCAGAGATGATCAACGGCGTACGGGCTTCATCAATTAAAATGGAGTCCACTTCATCGACAATGGCAAAGTGCAGCGGACGTTGAACCATCTGCTTCTTGTAAAGAACCATGTTGTCTCTAAGATAGTCAAAGCCTAGTTCGTTGTTTGTTGCGTAAAGGACATCACATTGGTATGCTTCACGCTTTTCGTCTTTACTCATGCCGTTTACGTTAAGACCGACCGTAAGACCAAGAAACTCGTAAAGTTTACCCATCTCTGTGGAGTCACGGCGAGCAAGGTATTCGTTTACCGTTACAACGTGAACGCCTTTTCCAGTAATCGCATTTAAATAAACAGGTAGTGTCGCCACAAGCGTTTTACCTTCACCGGTTTTCATCTCAGCGATGTCCCCTTGGTGAAGACATACGCCTCCAAGGAGCTGCACACGGAAGTGACGCATACCGAGGGCACGGGTAGATCCTTCGCGCACTACAGCAAATGCTTCTGGTAACAAGTCATCGAGAGATTCACCATCTTCTTGATGGCGCTTTTTAAATTCATCTGTTTTTCTTCGTAAATCCTCGTCCGAAAGCTTTTTCATACTTTCGCCGAGCTCTTCAATTTGGTCAACCGTCTTCTGCCACTTTTTAATTTGGCGTGCATCAGTATCACCGATTACTTTTTTCAGTAAGCCTAGCATTGGACATTGCTCCCTTTTCGTATATTCCAATGGGATATCCCATGATGTTATCGTCAGGATTCTGATCGTACAAGTCTTCTGACAGTTATCATTCATTTTATCAGTTTCCAAGACCCCTTACAAGAAGATCCCCCGACAGACCAGGATTGTGAAAGGAGTAACAGAGGGTCAGACCCCAGAAAATGTTTTCCAAATGCATTGGAAAAGTTCAATCTTTACTTTTTTCAGTGCTTTTAAAGCTATGTGTGAAACGATTATTACTTTTAAGCTATTTTCGGAAGTATTGTTGCTTTTATACAAGAAAAATTGAAGCAGAAGGGCTCGAGACTACTGTTTGCATCGTGAGTTTTCTGCGAGTTGCTTCGACGCAGATCACTACGAAGCGTTACTTGCAGAGGAAGAAGCAGGATATTTCTACCGGCTTGCTAGCACCGCCACGGAAAGCGAAGGGCCCGTATGCTTCAACAAAAATTCTAAGTGATGAAGAAAATAATAAAAAGCAACAATCTATACGAAAACACCCTACTTTTAAAAGACTGATACAAGTTGGTTTCTCAAAACATGCTTGTATCCGAGTGGAGACATTCGCATTCAATTTAACCACTTAATTTAACCACTTAAAAAGTCGTGTGCTGCTTTTTTAGTAGTCTCATTCTTTCACATAGGTCCCCTCTAAAAGACGTGAAAAAGCCGACGTCCCGATCAATCAAGGACGCCGGCTTTCGATTTATTTATTTTAAAGAGTCAATCCTGATTATTCTGCTTCAATCAGGCCGTACTTTCCGTCTTTACGTTTGTATACAACATTGGTACCGCCGTTTACAGAGTTTGAGAATACGAAGAAATTGTGTCCAAGCATGTCCATCTGAAGAACGGCCTCTTCAGCGTCCATCGGCTTCAAATCAAAACGCTTTGTACGGACAATATCAATATCGTCATCTTCAAATTGCGGCTCATCTGGTACTGGGTTTTCTCCAAGAGTTGGCTCGAGTTCATTTTTGAACATGTACTTCAAGCTGTCGTCTTGTCGGAACTTGCGGTTTACTTTTGTTTTATGCTTACGGATTTGACGCTCGAGTTTTTCAAGAACGAGGTCAATAGCCGCGTACATGTCATTGTGAGTTTCCTCTGCACGAAGCAAGAGCTTTGGCATTGGAATCGTTACCTCGACACGTTGGTCATTGTTGAGAACTTGGAGTTTTACGTGTACATCTGATGATGGAGTCTGATCAAAATATCGTTCAAGTTTGCCTACCTTTTTTTCTACGTATTCCCTTAGTGCGGGAGTCACCTCTACGTTTTCACCACGAATGTTGTAATTCATAAGCAAACTCCTCCTTTCGGTTATGTGTGTAATATTCTTCATCCCCGATTCAATATCCTTCTAAAGTGACAGAAAAAATATAAAACTTTTTGTCAAACTCCGTCGGATTTCATTTGTACTTACAATCAGGTCATGAATACGTCAATTGCCCAAGCGACCTCGATTACCTCAACCGTTCGTAAACGCTCTTTCTCTCATAACGTTAAAGGTCCATTGGTTCGATCTAGCAATGACGGAATCAATGGAGAAAGAGTACAGTGACTTTACCTCTTCAGAAGAGAAGTTAAACACCCGATCTTCAAACTTCTTTAAGACGGCAACGCGCAACGCCCAAGCTGTTCGAACGCTTTCGCCTCCCTCAAATATGTCATCACGTACTACAAATAAGGGAATAAGAAAAGAGGGGCGAGAGTGGACACCCCACTCCCCGCCTCACCTCTCAACTTATTATTCATCAATCTAACAAAATTGTGCGGGGTCTGACCCCGCACAATTTTGTGAACATATGTATTTCTGTGAAAGACACTTTTATGGACACAGAAAAATCCCGCCACAAAGCGTTTAGGCTTCATGACGGGATTGTGTTCGCTTACATTTTACCCCTTACTGACGTAAACAAAATCATATGATTTGATGCACGTTCTATTTCAGGGAAGTGCGAAGCATTACAGTTTGGTTACGTTCGCCGCTTGCGGGCCACGAGCACCTTCTACGATTTCGAATTCAACGTCTTGACCTTCTTCAAGAGATTTGAACCCATCTTGTTCGATCGCAGAGAAGTGAACGAATACGTCGTCTCCACCTTCGCGCTCGATAAAACCAAAACCTTTTTCAGCGTTGAACCATTTCACTTTTCCTTGCATGTTTCTAACACATTCCCTTCGTATTAAAAATCTTGTGGCTTGACCACACTTATAATATAGCAACGCCCAAAACCTCAGTCAAATTCTTTCGAACGCCTAATTTCGACAAAGGGGTCTGACCCCGCACAATATTGTGACATATTGTCCTAGGCGGTTTGACCTGGTTGTTTTTGGGTAATCGAAGCTATTTTCACACACCATATATCGTGTGTGGTTTATTCAATATATATGACATTTTTGTAAAAATATTCACCTGATGAAACTTTTTCCATGTATTCTTAAGTTACATAGTTACACGAAACATTCACCTGCTCGACAAAAGTCGCATAGGTGACACAGAAATTAAAGGAGTGTTCACACAATTATGTGCGGATTTACAGCAATAATCTCAACCAATCAAGACCGATTAAAACGATACCCACTCGATAAAATGACCAACGTAATTACTCACCGGGGACCAGACGACAGTGGCTTTTTCACAAATACAGGAGTGCGTTTCGGATTCCGACGCTTAAGCATTATTGACCTTGAGCACGGCCACCAACCGATGCAATATGAGGGAGACCGTTACACCATCGTGTTTAATGGTGAAATCTACAACGCACCCGAATTGAGGGACCGCTTGAAAAAAAGAGGCGTCACCTTCAACACCACCTCTGACACAGAGGTCATTCTCGCTTCGTACATACACGAAGGCAAAAAAAGCTTCTCCCGTTTTCGCGGGATGTTCGCCTTTTTGATTTGGGACAAAAACACAAGCACCCTCACCGGTGCACGGGACCCTTTTGGCATCAAACCGTTATATATGAAGAAAGACGATGACGCCGTTCTTTTTGCATCCGAGAAGAAAAGTCTCATTTACGCAAACTTGAAGGGACCTATGTCCATAAATAAAGAAGTATTACCAGCTTACTTAACCTTTCAATATGTTCCGGAACCGCTCACGAGCTATCACGACATTACAAAGGTTCCACCGGGGCATATCATTGAAGCCAAGTTGAAGACAGGCAAAGTAACCATGAAAAGGTTCACTCAGCTCGATTTTCAACCGACCGCTCAACCGAAAAAAGAAGCATTGTCATTAATACGAGAGACGATCGAAGAGTCCGTCGCCTTTCACCTGCGTAGCGAAGTACCGGTTTCCACCTTCTTGTCAGGAGGAATCGACTCCACCGCGATCACGGCTCTCGTCAAACAAATGAAGCCGGACGTAAAGTCGTTCACCGTTGAATTTAACGACGCACGCTACAGTGAAGCGGACGTAGCCAGACAAACCGCCGAGCATCTCGACCTAGACCACACCGTCGTGACCATCACAGCGGAACAAGTCATGAAAGAACTGCCCAAAATTATCTGGCACATGGACGAGCCCGTTGCCGACCCAGCAGCGATTCCCCTTTATTTTGTGGCAAAAGAAGCTAGTAAACATTCGAAAGTCGTCTTATCAGGTGAAGGAGCAGATGAACTTTTCGGGGGATATAACATTTACAGAGAGCCCGGCTCCTTGCGTTTGTTTGACTTTTTACCTGAGGAAGCGAAGAAGAAGATCCACACCTTCGCACAGAAACTGCCTCACGGGGTGAAAGGGAGAAGCTTTCTGTTAAGAGGCTCAACGCCAATTGAGAAACGATTCGTAGGGAACGCACGTATCTTCAACCCTGAAGAAACAGAAGCCTACCTTAACGAACATAGCGGTGTGACGGCGCACGACTTTACAGCTCCGTTGTACGAGTACGCCAAACAAAAAGGTTGGGATCCAATCACAACGATGCAGTATGTGGATATGAACACATGGCTAAGAGGCGATATTCTAGCAAAAGCCGACAAGATGACGATGGCACACTCCTTAGAGCTTCGCGTGCCATTTCTCGACAAAAACGTGTTTGATGTAGCCTCCACCCTCCCGTCAATCGGAAAGATCCAAGGGACTCAAACAAAAGTATGGTTGCGAGAAGCCTTGGCTGACGTGGTACCTTCACACGTTGTCGAGCGAAAGAAGCTGGGATTCCCTGTGCCAATCCGAGTCTGGTTAAAAGACGAGTTGTACGAATGGGCACGAAACATTCTACTAACAAGCCCGGCATCAGACACATTGTTCAATAGCCAATCCGCTCTTCTTCTATTAGAAGAACACCGAGTAGGCAAGTACGACCATTCAAGAAAAATATGGACGCTGCTCACATTCATGCTTTGGCACAAACAAGCAACCCAAACCGAACGTCACCAACAGAGCACCATCAACATCGAAGACATCATCTAAATTGTGCGGGGTCTGTCCCCGCACAATTTTTATGGATTATTTTTGTATATTTTGTAAATTAGTGCTTGAAATTGTCCGAATTATTGAATAAAATGGAAATCAAGAAGAGACACCATTTCACGTCTTTTCTCCTCTAAAGATCCCGAGTTGTTCACTTTGTAGAACGATATCTCACATCGGGCCAATCCTCTTTCACCAGTATTCATAGAAGGGTAATCCTCGTCACCCTCAAATGATACTGAAACGCTTATTGCACCCTCGCCACCACCTTGACGAGGCTTGCCCTTTCGTTTTAAAACGGCAAACTTGTGCAATGAGAACACACTCTCCGCACGAAATTGGTCAAATCGTTTTAACAGAATAGAACATCTTCGCGCCAATCTCTAGTTTGCGCACCTTTTTTTGGCCAATTTCTCATATTTGCTGCGGATTTTTTTAGCACCACAGGATTTTGCTGTTTCGTCACAAACGTCACGTTTCACCCGGTCGTACGTGAAGTATCCCCTAGGGCAAACTTCACGTACGGCAAAAAAATGCTTTAAGTAAAGGAGGATCGTTCGACCACTCACTCTCCCCAAAAAATTGAAATTTCCACTAAAGGAGCTACCTATATGGCTCGAAAACCCCGCCAGTGGTTTCCTGGTGCCATCTACCACATTACTTGCCGCGGAAACCACCGAAGTAACTTGTTTTTTGAACGAAAAGATTACTTCAAGTATGTTTCACTGCTCGATGATGCTTATCATTATTCAACTTTTCATCTTCATGCTTTCTGCTTGATGACCAACCATGTCCATCTCTTGATCGGAACAAAAAGCGATCCACCTCATAAGGTGATGCAGCCGCTCAACTCCATGTACGCCAGATACATCAATAAAAAGTACGACTTAAAAGGTCATCTGTTTCAAGACCGCTACTATTCAACTCCGGTCCCGTCATCACACGCCTTAATGAAGACGAGTGCTTACATCCATAACAATCCGCGAGCGGCGGGTATGGTAAAAAATCCGGAAGACTATCCTTGGAGTAGTTATTATCACTACATTCAATCACAAGTAAAACTCGAAACAACTCGCCAAAAAGCACACTCACTAACAAGAGAAACATCTGTAACATTTTTAGATCAACACCCATCCCCTCCTGCACCATTGTCACTTTCAACCGAAAAACTCACGTCCCTGTTTCCGGTGCCAAGTCATATTCATTACCAGACGTATGTCGAGCGCGAATGGAAATTGTCTTGTTTGTTAAAAGAAGCTTTTCAAAACTAAGGAGCGTGATTCCCCATGTTGAACCAAGTAAATTTAATCGGACGAATCGTTAAAGACCCCGAACTTGTCTACACAAAGGATGGTGTGCCACTATCAAGATTTTCACTAGCTGTGAAGAGGAGCTACAAAAACCAAAGCGGCAACTACGACGCCGATTTTATTCCGTGCACGATCTTTCGAAACAATGCAGAAAAGATAGCCGAACATTGCGGCAAAGGATCGATGGTCGCAGTTTCGGGCCGATTGCAGTCAAAAGTATACGAAAACAGTGATAACAAACGGATTTTCAGAATGGACATGATCGCAGAAGACGTCCAATTCCTTCAACTTAAAAAAACAGAATCCTCCACTTTACAGGAAGCAGGTGCCGAACAATGACAACCGCCTTAAAATCGTCCTCAACCGTTACAGAAATGGACTTACTCAAATCCGTCCTTCATAAACTCGCTCACATAGAGCGTGCCATGGTAAAAAAAGAAGACCTCACCTTCTTAAACAAAGGAATGGGTGAGGCCATAGAACAGATGGCTTTTCTTCAAGAAGACATCCTCGAGTTTAAACGAAGCGTGGAAGCGAAGCACATCGAAAACATCAACTCAGACGAAGTCATCCTCCGCTCCTTCTTGGAAATGTCCCACCAACGTCCTTCACACTATTAACCCCATCTAAAACAACCCCTCCTTCGGTCAGGATCATATACCTGAAAAATGGAGGGGTTCTTTGTTTGATTGATGGCGTGAGCCCTGATGATCATGCGTTCATGCGTCTCTCGGCTTTTTTTACCCTTACGAACTTGTTGTATGGGCAGCCATGAGGGTCATGTTGCCGTTGAGTTCATAGCGATCTGCGGTTGACGGGATGATAAAATGGCTTCCTTTTTCAAGCTGATGGGTATGGTTTCCGATTGTGATCTGCCCTTCTCCATCGACGACGCTTACGAGCATGTATTCGTTCACGTCACGGGTCACTGTTCCGTTTAGTGTCCAGTGGTAGACTGTGAAATAGTTTTCTTCAATGAAACGTGTAACCGTGAGATCTTGTTCGGTCCATTCCTTTTGATCCGAGCGCGCGTCTTTGTGGGGCACCATGGAACAGGCGATGGAATCGGCGATATGCAAGTCCCGTGTGTTTCCTGCATCGTCTGTTCGGTCGTAGTCGTAAAAACGGTACGTAATATCGGAGCTTTGTTGAATTTCCAGAATGACGATTCCCTTTCCGATGGCGTGCACGGTCCCACTTGGTACGTAGTAGAAGTCCCCCTTCTTCACTGGAACTTCCCGAAAGAGGCGATCCCACTCCCCATTGTCGACCATTCCACGGAGTTCGTCGCGGTTCTTTGCATTATGGCCGAGGATAAGTCGAGCGTCCGGTTCGTGATCGAGAATGTACCAGCATTCTGATTTTCCGAATGCATAGCCTTCATGCTCTTTTGCATAAGTGTCATCCGGGTGGACTTGGACGCTCAAGTCATCTTGGGCATCGATGATTTTTACGAGTAGGGGGAACTCGTCTCCTGGTTCGTTGTTGAATAGGTCACGGTGGTTATTCCACAGATCGCGCAAGGTTTGGCCTTGGTGGGGACCGTTTACCACAACGTTTGTGCCGTTTTCATGCCCAGATATCCCCCAGCACTCTCCTGTGCGGCTGGACGGCGTGTCGTATCCGAACTGTTCGGCAAGCTTCTTCCCGCCCCATATTTTTTCTTTTAACACGGGTTCAAATAATAAGATGTTGTTCATCGTTATTCCTCCTTATATGGCCTGTCCAATCTGAAATGGACACGCTTTCACGGTCGTGCTATACTGAAAATGTCAAAAAGTAGAGCGTTTGTGAAGTGCTTGTGCAAACGCTTGCATTACTCACTTTTACTCAATATGTAAAGTACTATTTTATCATTGTATATCCACCGGTACCACAGGGGTCTGACCCCGCACAATTTTGTGTGAAATTATGGAATTAGCAGGAGGGACTATTGATGTTATTAGAGGCTATTCTTCACCAACCGAAGTCGCACTATGCGTATGCGTACGACCATGAGACCCTTCATATCCGCCTTCGAACGAAGAGAAACGATATGGACAATGTGTTTTTAATTCACGGCGACAAGTACCGCTTTACTCAGGACTACATTCAGACGACGAAAATGAACAAATTTGCGAGCGACCGTTTATTTGATTATTACGAAGCTGCTGTGAAACCTGAATTTCGTCGTTTCGCTTATGCCTTTCGACTTGAGAGCGGTAAAGAAACGCTCTATTACAATGAAGTCGGTTTTCAAGAAGAAGGCGCCCAGTCTACATCCGGGATCGGTATGCTTGAGAGTCCGTCAGGCATGTTCGAGTTTCCGTTCTTGAATACTGCAGACGTAAATGCACCTCCTGCTTGGGTCAAAAATGCGGTTTTTTATCAAATTTTCCCTGAACGTTTTGCCAACGGGGACGCATCATTGAATCCTGAGGGCGTTGAAGAATGGCATGCCGATGCCGTTCCGACCCGCGACAACTTTTTCGGCGGCGACTTACAAGGAGTCATCGATAACCTCGACTACCTTCAAGACCTCGGGATTACGTGTATTTATTTCACACCGTTTTTTGAAGCGAAATCAAATCATAAATACGATACGATTGACTATTTAAAGGTCGACCCTCAATTTGGAGACAACGAAACGGCCAAGCGCTTAGTAGATGAAGCCCACAAGCGTGGCATTAAAATTATGCTCGATGCGGTCTTCAACCATAGCGGCTACTACTTCCCACCGTTCCAAGATGTGTTGAAAAACGGTCGCCAATCTCGTTTTGCCAAGTGGTTCCACCTT
The DNA here is from genome assembly GCF_000429705.1 of Alteribacter aurantiacus DSM 18675. Lineage (GTDB taxonomy): Bacteria > Bacillota > Bacilli > Bacillales > Salisediminibacteriaceae > Alteribacter > Alteribacter aurantiacus. The sequence goes on along the minus strand of NZ_AUCJ01000010.1, from coordinate 10,260 downwards.
CGTGAAAACGAAGTGAAAACAGAACCGTTGCCAAACTATGACACGTTCGGATTCGTAGCATCCATGCCAAAGCTTAACACAGAAAACCGTGAAGTAAGAGCGTACCTTCTTGAGGTGGCCCGTTATTGGGTAGAAGATATCGGCGTGGACGGCTGGCGTTTGGATGTCGCAAATGAGATCGACCACGCATTTTGGCGCGACTTCCGTGATGTGGTGAAAAAAGCCAATCCTGAAGCGTACATTCTCGGTGAAATTTGGCACAATTCCATGGCTTGGCTTGGTGGTGACCAGTTCGATGCGGTCATGAACTACCCGGTCACAAACAGCATTCTTGAATTTTTCGCTAAGAAAACGATTGATGCTGAAAGCTTCATGGGACGTTTGGACGCCATGCAAGTCGCTTATCCAAAGCAAGCAAACGAAGTCGCGTTCAACTTGCTCGATTCCCATGACACCCCTCGCCTCCTAACCATCGCGGACGGAGATAAAGCACGAATGAAGCTGGCCGCCACGTTCCAGCTTACGTACACCGGTGCACCTTGCATCTACTACGGAGATGAAATTGGGATGGACGGGGGCAACGACCCGGATTGCCGCAAACCAATGGTGTGGGAAGAAGATCGCCAGGACAAAGAGCTGTTTGCTTTCTATAAGCAATTGATCGCTCTTCGAAAAGACTATCGCGCGTTTCGTGACGGATCGTTTCGCTTTCTTTCTGCTGAAAAAGGCGAACAATCCGTTGCCTATGAGCGAACCGATGACACCAACCGATTTATTGTCATCCTAAACGGAGACGACAACGAGCAAACAGTGACCCTCGAAGGACTTGCCCAAGGAACATTCCGACCAATGTTCAAAGACGGTGAAGCACTAAAAGTAAAGAAAGAAAAACTGTCCATAACCGTCGGAGCATACGAATCTCTCATTTTGAAGGAACAATAAAAGACCTAGAGCCGGGGGCGGCCGCATTTACCGCTCCCAGCTCTTTTTTTGTAGTATCCGCACCATGTGCACGCTTTCACATAGGGTCAGACCCCATGTGAAGTGGTGAACGTGGGTCTATCCACCCCTGGGTATCTATGTTCCTATCGTTTCGACTTTCTTTTGTTTCTTGTATGAGGTAAGGACCCTTTTATCTAGATTAGACCCAGGACTCATGAACGTCTTCCCTCTCCCTACCCCTAATTTGGCTCAATACTTTCGTACCGTAGGCCTCCTCCTTGATCCGACATATTTCCTCACTTCTTTCGAACCAAATCTTTACAATTATCAGTCTTTAGTGGAAAAATACTACAAATCCCACACCAATCTCACATTTTACCAAACTTCTTTACTAGTTTTACAAATTTTCAGAATTCTTTTGGCTTATTTTGGCTAAAAGCTAGTGATTTATTCCAAATTGTTCTATAAAATCCAGTTTAACAACACGAGACTCCCAGATCAGACAGTCCCAAATTACTGAAAGGAGGATCGAAGCCCACTTAAACTTCTGAAAAGGTTCGAGACGTTCGTTACGTATGGAACATGATGAATGTCCCTTGTTTCCGGATCTACCAACTTACCCGACACGAAACCTAAAATGGCCCGGGCAAGCTGCATTCTATCACCTATCATAGTATGAACGCTCACAAACGAGTCAACATCCTCTGTCATTCCTCCCAGTGACAAAGGATCACACTACCCTTTTCAGTGCATGCGCTCAGTGGTCAAAAAGATTGGCAGTCCCCCCTCTAAGGTTGCCTACCCTTTTGTATCCCTGAGCCCGTCACGGGAAACGAAGGAACCCGCATCACGACCACACAACAAAGCTATCCGTAAAGTCCAAAACAATGTAGCAGACAATCAAGTGTTAGCGGCCACCCGTACATATGCATCATAGCTCGTGCGGAAAAGCCTCAAGAACAAGCATTCACGTTTTATGAACATCCATCCGCAAAATGTTCGGGGGTCTGTCCCCAAAACATTTTGTGCGGGGTCTGTCCCCCGACATTTTCATAAAAAAGAAGGAGTGGTTGATTTGCCGAGGAAACGAACGATGCGACAGTGGATCATCTTCACGATGATTTTCGCTTTAATGATCCCATTATTATTACCACAACATGCTGGTGCCCAAAATGTGAGCGCCGGAGACCAAGCTTCGATCTCTTATTTACAAGAAACGAATAAAGATGCGGCTGTTGAGATTAGTAGTAAAGTAGTCAACGAGTTTAAAGAAGACAAATACGTCTCTTTCCTAGTAAAAATGAAAGACCAAGTAGACACGGAACAAGTAGCAGCAGACGTGGCGAGCAATAAAATCCAAATCGCCAACACGTCTGACGTAACACTCGCTCAGCGTACGGCGATCGTTTCCGAACTTCGCTCAGCGCAAATGGAGTCCCAAAAGGAACTTAAAGCATTCCTTGAAAAAGAACAAGCTGCCGGTAACGTAGAAAGCTTCCAATCTTTCTACATCGTTAACGGACTTGAAGTAACAGCGACAAAAGAAGTCCTTGAATCTTTAAAAGGATTTTCAGAGATCGCTGAAATTACGCCAAACGAAACCTTCCAAATTTTAAGTGCAGGCGGTCCTGACCTTAAAGCAGAAGGCGCTCCAACTTCTACTCCTGAAACGCAAAACGAAAACGTGGAGTGGAACATCGAGCAAGTTGGCGCTCATGAAGTATGGGATATGGGAATCGACGGTTCAGGTATCGTCGTTGCCAACATGGACACAGGTGTTCAGTGGGATCACCCAGCCCTAAAAGAACAGTACCGCGGATATGATGCAGCATCCGACTCTGTTGATCACACGTTCAACTTCTTTGATGCTGTAAACGGTCAAGAAGCTTCGTATGATGATCACGGACACGGAACGCACGTAAACGGTACAACTCTTGGTGCTGAACCAAACGGCACGAACAAAATCGGTGTCGCTCCTGGCGCTGAGTGGATCGCAGTTAAGATCCTTGCTGCTTCCGGTGGCGGATCTCAAGCGAACATCCTAGCCGGTGGTGAGTGGGTACTAGCGCCAACTGACGCTGATGGTAATCCTCACCCTGAAATGGCTCCAGACGTTGTAAACAACTCTTGGGGTGGCGCAGGTGGACTGAACGAATGGTTCCGCCCGATGGTACAAAACTGGCAAGCAGCCGGAATCTTCCCGGTTTTCGCTTCTGGTAACACTGCAGGTCCTGGAACAGTCGGTGTTCCTGCAAATTACCCTGAATCCTACGCTGTAGGTGCGACAGATTCAAGCATGAACCTTGCAAGCTTCTCATCTCAAGGGCCATCTCCTTATGGTGAAATGAAGCCTGATGTTAGTGCTCCTGGTGTAAACATCCGTTCATCAACTCCAGGATCCACATACACTGGCGGCTGGAATGGTACGTCCATGGCATCGCCACACGTAGCTGGTTTAGTAGCTTTAATCAAACAAGTAAACTCTGACCTTTCCCATGACGATATCTCTGAAATCATGGAAGAAACTGCAACACCACGTACAAACAGTCAGTACCCAGAAGCACCAAACAACGGATTTGGACACGGAATCATTAACGCTTATGACGCCGTAGCCGGTATCCTTGACGGACTTGGAAGCCTAACAGGTAGCGTGCTTCAAGACGGAGAAGACACTGAAGCTCCGACTTACCAGCACACAGCACCAGAAGAAACATACGAAGGTCTTAACCTTCCACTTGAAATTCACGTTCAAGATAACGTAAGCATCACAGACGTAACGCTTTCGTTTGAAAAAGACGGCGAATGGCACGAGCTTGACGCATCTCGCTCAAGCGGAAACTACCGTGACGCTACGTACACGGTTTCTATTCCGGGCTCAGACATTGACGCACCGGCAGTAGAATACTTCTTTACGATCGACGACTTCGGTGGTAACACCGTTGAAACAGAAGTATACGAAGTGGCTGTAAACGAAGCGATCTCCACAGGCTATTACCAAGACTTCTCTAGCACACCAATCGGCTGGATGAGCTTTGGTGAAAACGACAGCTGGGAGTGGGGCGCGCCAACATCCGGTCCTGGTGAAGCCTACACTGGCGACAACGTGTACGCTACAAACCTTGGCGGTGACTACGGCAACAACATGAACGCTACACTCATCTTGCCTCCGGTACAAGTTCCTGATGAAGGCGACTTCTACCTTGAGTACAAAGAGTGGTTCAACTTTGAGAACAACTACGACTACGGCTACCTTGTTGTTTCAACAGACGGTATGGACACGTGGGAAACCCTTCACACCGTAACCAATCAATCTGGTGGGTGGGTTGACGCATCCATCGACTTGAGCGACTACGCTGGTGAGCGCATCGTTGTCGGCTATAACGCTTACTCCGACTTCATCATCGTCCGCCCAGGCTGGTACATCGACCACGTTTCTCTAACAGACGAAGCAACAGGCACTGACGATTTCGGTGGATCTGTTGGCATCATCGACTCTGGAACAAGCTTTAGCTCTATGAACACAATGATGGCACCAATGAACCGTGGCATCGGCAACATCCAAGCTCCTGGTTTGGCTAAAAAACAAACAGATCCTTCCGTACACGTTGCTCCATCAGGTAAAGACGCATCCTTCACCCCACCTGGACATCGCGACGGTCACCCAGGTAAAGGCAAAGGCCGCGACGGAAACTCTGATAATGAAGAGCCTGTAGTAGAAGACAATGGCGGACTTCCAATTCACGCTACAGTATCTGTTCTTGAATCCGGACGTTCCGTGCAAACGAACCCGGCTGACGGAAGCTTCGGCATGATTCACCCTGCTGGTGACTTCACAGTCCGCGCAGAAGCATACGGATTCCAAACTGAACACCAAGACGTTGTAGTAGAAGCAGACGAAACAACCGAAGTTCACTTTGTCCTTGACGAGTTGGACAGCGGAACCGTTTCAGGTACAGTAACAAATGCAGCAACAGATGAGCCAATTGAAGGCGCGACCCTTCTATTAAAAGAAGACCCACGCGTGTCACCTGCTCACACGGATGAAAACGGTGAATTCTCAATTGACGCTTACGAAGGAACGTACACGTTACAAGTATTTGCTCCTTCTTTCTACAGTGACGAAACTGAAGTATCAATCACTGGCGACGAAGTAACCGTTGCTGACTTCAGCCTTACACCATTCATCGGATTCCCTGGTGAAATCGGCTACGATGACGGTACTGCTGAAAACGCACGTGCATTCTTTGACGCTGGCAACGGATGGGCTGTACGCATGAGCCTTGAAGACGGTCAGGACAGTGCCCTTATCACAGGCGGATTGTTCCGATTCTGGGATACTGAATGGCCTGTACCAGGTGGAACTGAGTTCCAAGTTGCTGTTTATGACGCAACAGGCACAAACGGCGCTCCTGGAAACATGATCGCTGGACCGGTCGACGCTGAAGCAAACCGTGACGGTACGTGGACGCAAGTAGACCTTTCAAGTGAAGGCGTTGTAGTAGAAGGGGACTTCTACATGATGTACATCCAGACTCAACCAAATCCTTACGCTCCAGGTCTTGGAACCGATGAAGACGGTCCTAACGCTGAGCGTAGCTGGCAATATGTAGGTGGATCGTTCAGCCAAGCTCCGGCAGCTGAAGGAAACTACATGATTCGTGCCCTTGTGAACTATGAAGTAACCGTTCCTGAAATCACGTCTCCTGAAGACGGAACATTCACGAACGAAGACAGTGTCACTGTTGAAGGACAAGCGTCTCCTGGCGTTGACGTCCACGTTTCCAACAACGGTGAAGAAGTCGCTCACACGACTGCAGATGACAACGGTCATTTTGCAACTGACGTATCTCTTACTTCAGGTGAGAACGTTCTGACTGCTGCTGCAAGCACAGAAAACGGACGCACTGGTGAATCTGCACCGGTAACTGTCATCCTTGATCAAGAAGGTCCAGAGCTTGTTGTGACAAGCCCAGCTGACGGCGACCGCGTAAACACAGAAACGGTTCGCGTTCAAGGTCAAGCGATTGACGAGAACCTTCAACGTGTGAACATTAACGGTCAACGTGCCGACATTGACGGCGAAGGTAACTTCAACCACCGTCTCCTCCTTGACGAAGGTGCAAACGACATCCGCGTCGTTGCCATCGACAAAGCAGGAAACCGCACAGTTGAAAACATGACCATCTATGCAAACTTCGGTGACTATGAAATCACAAACTTGAAGCCTGACGAAGACAGAGATTTGGCTCCCGGCCAAACAGTTGAAATCAGCTTCAATGCTGAAGAAGGACTCGACGCATCATTCGTGATCTTGATGCCTCTGACTAACCTTGGTGTTCAAAACGCAACTGAACTTCCAATTCGCGAACAGTCTCCTGGCTACTACGTGGGTTACTACACAGCAACCTCAAACGTAGAAGCACCAGGTGCTGAAGTGGAAGTCATCGTCCGCGACGACTTTGGTAACGAAGTCCGCGAACGTGCTGCAGGTAAACTTAACATCAACGTACAGTAATCTTTAAAAACAAAAAGGATGCGTGCCAACCCTGGCGCGCATCCTTTTTTTATCCCTGCTCCCACAACCGCTTCGTCGTCAAATGAGCAGCCAGCTCCTTACTCTCCTGCCGACGCTTCTTTCGCGCCTCAAGCCTAACCGGCGCCGTTTCATACAGCTTTTTCTCCTCATCCGTTTCCGGCACGATCTTCGGTACCGGTACCGGCTGTTTATCCTCGTTCAACGCCACGAAACTTAAGAATGCCGTAGCCGCAATCCTACGATCTCCATTCAGCAAATTCTCTGCCACCACTTTCACGAACACTTCCATCGAACTTTTCCCCGTCCACGTCACAAACGACTCCAAACACACAGAATCTGACGGGACGATCGGTGTCAAAAAGTCCACCGAATCCGTGCTCGCCGTCACAACAGGCATCCGCGCATGACGAATCGCCGAGAGAGACGCCACGTCATCAATAAAACTCATCAATTTCCCACCAAAAAGGGTATCATGATTATTCGTATCGCTCGGAAACACATGAGCCGTCTTCACGACCCACGATTCCTTACATGTTTTTGTGTCTGCCATCCTATATCCTCCTTCATGCTCGTTCATTACTATGTACCCACTCACCCTATTTTAAACGCTTCACCCCAGGTAGCAGCGCCGCGCCAATCACACCAGCATTCGTTCCGAGCCCCGCTTTCTTCATCTTCAAATGGGCTTTCATGCTTGGGTAAAGAAAACCGGAGACCTTCTCCTGCAATAGTGGCAACACCGACTTTTGTTCCATCACACCGCCACCGAAGACGAACACGCTGGGGTTAAACGCGTTCGACAAATTTGCCACGCCGATAGCGAGATAGCCGATTGCCTCACCAATGATCTCCACCGCTTCCTTCTCCCCTTGATCCGCACGCTCAAACACCTCGATCGCCCCGCCTGTTACACCTAGCCGTTCTCGCCCTACACGACCAATCGCCGTACCCGACGCCAACGCTTCCAAGGCTCCCGGGTTCAAATCCCCGTGTTGATAGCCCCCGGGCTCTACTATCATATTGCCGATTTCTCCAGCATTTCCTTGAGCACCGAGAAAGAGCTGGCCATCAATCACAATCCCTGCTCCAACACCGGTACTAACTGTTATGTACACCACGCTCGCCTCACCTCGGCCCGCTCCGAAGCGCGCTTCCGCTAAAGCAGCCGCATTCGCATCATTATCAAGGGTCACAGGAAGACCCGTGCGCTCTTCGAGTAGCTTAGTAATCGGCACGTTCTGCCACCCAGGTAAATTCGGCGGATCCAAAATCAACCCGTTAAACGGATCAAGTGGACCAGGCGCCCCTAAACCAATCCCACCAACCGGATTACTTCCTTTTACACGCTCAACCATTGCGCACACCTTATTCAAAAACGCCTCCACGCCTCGCTCCGGCTCAGACGGCGCCTTTTCATGAACCTCCATCTCTCCACGGTCACTTACAAGAGCCACTCTCACACTCGTACCACCCAAATCAATCCCAATAGTATGCCCCATCCCACACACTCCCCACCATTCAAAGTCCTCCCCATTATACAATGTTTCACAAAACCGTGCGGGAACCAGTTACCCCATAAGCCATCAACTAAAGGATTGAGTGTAGCAAATAAGTTGAATAAAGGTGTAGCCGGAATGTTCTTCGCTTTCCGCGGCGGTGCCGGCAAGCCTCCTCGGGCAAAGCCCTTGCGGGGTCTCGCCTGGCTCCCACTGCCGCAGGAGTCTTCGAACATTCCGGCTACACCTAATCACAGGTCGAAGTTTATATCGTTTGTGATAAACAATAGCTTACTGGTTCACCCTGTCAGGTATCTTCCCTTTACAAGGTTAAAGGAGGTATATCTTATGATGAAAAACACTTTAAAGAAATCCATAGACGCACTTCATTTCGCTTTTCCTAAAGGTATTTTAGATTAGGTAGTTTTGTTAATGGAAAAATGGAGTGAAAGGTGGCGACTCCAGCGGGAATAGCATCAGCTGAAGACCCCGCAGGGCGTCTTTCCCGAGTTATCATGAACGAAACTAGCCCCTTACACGTAAAGTCGTAGGTTAATTTGGTAAGAATGTTTATTGACTAAATAAAACAAAAACCAAATTAGAGCTACATTACGGAAGGAGCTAGTTATTATGAAGGATACCTTAAAATTTGTAGGTTTAGACGTGTCAAAAGATAAAATTGCAGTCGCAATTGCCGATGAGGGACGAGAATTGCCGAGATATTATGGCATGATTCCTCATACACCTGAAGCAATTAAAAAGTTAATTAAGTCAATAGGAGATCCCCACACGTTGCGTATGTGCTACGAAGCAGGCCCAACAGGTTACTCGCTTCAAAGGCTACTTCAATCTCTAGATATACAGTGTGAAGTTATTGCGCCGTCTTTGATTCCTCAAAAACCAGGTGAGCGTATTAAAACAGATAGGCGGGACTCGATCCGTCTTGCACAATTATATCGAGCTGGAGAATTGACTCCGGTATACATCCCGAATTCAGATGATGAGGCTCTTCGTGATTTGGTGAGAGCACGTGAAGACGCCAAAGAAGATGAATTACGTGCCAAACACCGGTTATCTAAATTCTTGTTGCGTAATGATATTAAGCCACCTAAAGGTGTAAACAAGTGGACGAAGAAATACCGCGATTGGCTCGACAAATTAACATTTGAACGTTCTTCATTACGAGTTGTTTTTCAAGAGTATTATCATCAAATTAAAGAGTTGGAACAACGAATCCTTAGATATGAAGAAGAGGTGAAAGTTCAAGCGAACGAAGGTGTCCATGCCCCAATGATTCAATCGTTACAAGCATTAAGAGGTATTGCACTGATTACTGCGACAAGCCTAGTAGCTGAAGTTGGTTCCTTTAGGCGATTCCCTACCGCAGGTCACTTTATGTCCTACGTAGGTTTAATTCCGAGTGAATACTCTAGTGGCGACAGAAGGCAACAGGGGGAAATTACGAAAACAGGAAATCGTCATGTTCGTCGTTTGTTAGTTGAGTCTGCATGGAGTTATCGATATAAGCCTGCGGTGAAAGGAGAATTGAAGAAGAGACAAAATGGACTTTCTCCAGCCATTCAGGGCATTTCATGGAAGGCTCAAAACAGGCTGCACAATAAGTATTTTAGGTTACTATCTAGAGGGAAAGAAAGTGGAAAAGCCATCACTGCAGTAGCTAGAGAACTGGCTGGGTTTATATGGGCTGTTACTCAAGAAGATAAAAACGCTCTTAAGTAGAGTTCGTTGAGATAAGAGTCGTAAGACTGTAGAGAAATGATTTTGGTGTTGATATGCAATAAAAAAAGATGGCTGAGAATAGGGCTCGAAGGCAAAGAGTAATACCGGGAAGGAAAACCCACGTGCCTCCTCTGTGCTACCCTTGTCAAAGGTTAACGCACGCTCCGAGTTAGTGGAAATGTCCTTCATACGGAAAGATAAAATGTGAAAACCCACGAATATCAGAATGCTAACCGCAGTAGAGTTTTTGCCTTCGTGCCGTGTTCTCAACATCTAATCAAAAGGAGGTAGGGTATCTAAGAATATTTCCACCCTTTAGCTTTATAAGAGTCTCAACCCTTTGAATGGCAGTCAAGGAGAGCACTTGACAACCATTCAAAGGGTTGAGGAAGAATGATTAGCTAAAGGGGGACAAAATCAGACTGAATATAAAGGACAACCAAGTCAAGAAGCCCAGAATAGCTTTCCTTCTTAAAGTTGCCCAAAAACAGGATCATAATCAATATTTCAGCGGGGCCTTGAAAGTTTCGTTCATATCAGGAGGCT
>NZ_KE386943.1:200743-500399 GCF_000429705.1 Alteribacter aurantiacus DSM 18675 | reverse complement strand
CACAGTGTTAGGTAAAACCCAACTTTTACATGGGAACCATGCGGTTCCTTTGATTATTCGGTATTAGCCCCGGTTTCCCGGAGTTATCCCAATCTGTGAGGCAGGTTGCCCACGTGTTACTCACCCGTCCGCCGCTGACGTCAGGGGAGCAAGCTCCCCATCAGTCCGCTCGACTTGCATGTATTAGGCACGCCGCCAGCGTTCGTCCTGAGCCAGGATCAAACTCTCCATAGAAAGTTTGATGTCTCTGACATCATGTCTTGCTTTTTGACGGGATAATGTGTCATTATCCCACGTTTCGCTTGGCTTTTTGTTTAGTTTTCAAAGGTCACTATCTTTGTCACTCTCGTTTGGAGCGACTAGATCATCATACCACTTTTCATCATCTTTCGTCAACCTTTTTTTAAAAAATCTTTTTAAAAAGTTTTGGCTGAAATTGTTATGACTGGAAAGTGTTTGTTGCCTTGTCTTGAGCAACGAATATAAATATACCACGTGGTTTAGGCATACACAAGGGTTTTTTAATAAATATTTTAAAATAACTTTTTTAAACAACAATCATGCCTGATTACTCTCTAACAATACTATCAATGAAAAGGGATCGAGTAGAAGTTAACTGGAAGAGTTCGTTCGTTTTAGACATCCGAAGGGAGGGCCGTGTGGGTTCATTGGCTTGTAGGTATACTATTACCCCTTCTTCTCCATTTGTTAAACGTACTTTTTCTCCAATTTTTAATTCATTCAATAATTGTATTATTGTAGCCATGACAACTGGATCCAATAAACCAAAACAGTCCTTATTCAAAACCTCCAGCGCTTCGTATGGTGATTTTCTTCTTATATATGTGCGATCGCAGCACATGGCATGAAAGGTGTCCGCCACAGCAATCACTTTTCCGTACAAGTGGATTTTTTCTCCCGTCACACGATGAGGATATCCACTACCATCAATACGTTCATGATGTTGCAGCACACCTAGTTTTGCTTCCACTGTCACCCCTTTAACTAACTTTAACATGTCGTAACTGTATAGGGGGTGCTCATGTAACTCTTTCATTTCGTATACTTTAAGTTTTTCTGAACTAGTGGAACGTATGGACAACCTGGCCATACCGGCATCTGCCAACAATGCGCTCATTCCTAATTGGAGTTGCTCATTCTGTTTTAACTTGAGTTCCTTTCCAATGGTAATACTGATAATGGAACGTGCAATAGCGTGATGCGCATCATATTCTTTAATAGTAGAAAGTTGATAAAGGGATATCAAATCTTCTTTCGTTGGTTTTAAGTTACATAGTTCTGTAACAAGGAGCCTGACAGCATAGGAGTTAATTTTCATCCCACCTCTCCATTGTTGAAACATAGCTTTGTACTTTTCAACTGCATGGATGTACGTCGCTTTAAAGGGAGAAACGTCCTTTACATCCAAATCATTGTCTCTTAGAAGAAGATTTTCTTCTTGAATAATTCCTTCTGGGTTAAACAACCTTCCGTCTTCAAGTTTAACCTCTACTAAAACATCATCAATAAGAAAACGAGAAAGCATGTCAATATGCTTCTCCCTGAGTACTGTTTTTTTCTTTGCGATCGGGGTTTCCCCTTTTTTATAAATATCCTTTGATAAGATGCAACCTGGTATTAAGTGCTCTGTTTTTACTCTCATATCCTTGACTCCTCTTGTGTACCATACTTTAATTCCATATGATTTTTACTCGATAGTCAATCCGACTATCTAGCATAAATAGACATATAAGTCCCTTTTTTTACATTGCTGTTTCTTACATAAGCGCAAAGTAACTTGGGCCATTGATGCAGGTGTTAAGAATTGCTGTTTTCATATAGATTGTTGCTTTTTTAATTTCATCTTCATCAATAGAGTGGTGGTTGAAGCAAATGGGCCCTTTGCTTTCCGTGACGGTGCTAGCAAGCCGGTAGAAATCCCTGCCTTTTCATCTGCTAGTAACGCTTTGTACTTTTTGCGTCGAAGCAACTCGAAGAACGTTCACGAAGTAAACGCTCGTCCCTGCCACAGGAGTCTCGGGCCCTACTGCTTCAACTTTTCTTGTGTAAAAGCAACAACTCTTGCAATAACAGCGTAAGAAAAAGAAAGAATATATTAGGTTTTTTTATCCATAGAAAGGGACTGGGGCAACTTCCCTTCCCTTTTAACGAAGAGTGCTTCAAACTACTCTTACTCATTGATAAATAAAAACGAAAGTATGAAAGAACAGCATTTTCATGATAATCATGAAATATAGCATGTTTACAAAAAATGGCTCCGATTATCAAAAGATAACCGGAGCCATTTTTATTAGTCATTTACGGCTGAGTATACCCACGCCTTCATGATTGTTATTCTTCTGTTGGTGAGTCATCCTCAGTTGTTGAAAGGTCTTCCTCGGAAACAGTTGATTCATCTGCTTCGCTTTCTTCAACTTCCTCGATTGTCTCTCCCTCTACCTCTAATGTTTCATCCAACTCTTCATCGTCTTCAATGTTTACAAGAGCAACAGTAGACACATGTTGATCATCACCTACACGGATCAATCGAACACCTTGCGTGTTTCGGCTCGTTTGAGAAATCTCGTTTACATGCATTCGAATAATAACGCCAGAGTTTGTAATAATCATTAAGTCATCATCGTCAGATACGACTTTTAAGGAAATGAGATCACCGTTTTTATCAGTGATGTTACATGTTTTAATTCCTTTTCCTCCACGGGATTGAACACGGTATTCATCAATGGTTGTTCGTTTACCGAATCCTTTTTCCGTAACGATCAACACATCTTGGTCTGGCTGAATGATATCCATGCCAACTACTTCGTCGTCTTCTTGTAAAGTAACACCTTTAACACCGGCTGCCGTTCGACCCATGACTCGACAATCTGTTTCATGGAAGCGGATGGACATGCCTTTTTTCGTTCCAGCAATCATTTCTTGATCACCATCCGTAAGTCGAACGCCATGCAGTTCATCTTCTTCGCGCAGGTTGATGGCGAAGAGACCGACTTTTCGGATGTTCGAGAACGCGCTTAAGACAGAACGTTTGGTTACGCCGTGTTTTGTCATAAAGAACAAGTATTTGTCTTCTTCAAATTCTTCGATCGGAATAACGGTACTGATGTACTCGTCTTGTTCAATTTGAAGAAGATTTATAATCGGAATCCCTTTTGCTGTTCGACCCAAGTCAGGAATTTCATACCCTTTTAGGCGATACACTTTTCCTTTGTTCGTAAAGAACAAGAGAACATTGTGGGAATTCGTAATAAACAGGTGCTGTACGAAATCATCAGTATGGGTACCCATCGCCTGAATGCCTCGCCCACCACGTTTTTGGCTTCGATATGTGGAAACGGGCATACGCTTGATGTATCCGTTGTGACTTAAGGTAATGACAACGTTTTGTCTTGGGATGAGGTCTTCATCTTCAAAGCTGTCTTCTCCTAAAGTAATCACGGTACGACGATCGTCACCATAACGGTCTTTGATATCTGTCAACTCTTCGCGGATAATCTCAAGTACTTTTTCGTTGTCAGCGAGAATGGCTTTCAATTCTGTGATACGAGCAAGCAAATCTTGGTATTCCGCTTCGATTTTGTCTCGTTCTAAACCTGTGAGGCGTTGAAGACGCATATCAAGGATCGCCTGAGCTTGCTCATAGCTAAGCTCAAAGTTTTCCATGAGTCCATTACGGGCAATGTCTGTCGTTTGTGAACCACGAATCAACGCAATAATTTCGTCAATATGATCAAGAGCAATCCGCAGTCCTTCAAGGATATGAGCACGAGCTTCTGCTTTTTTCAGTTCAAAAGCCGTACGCCTGCGAATGACTTCAATTTGGTGATCGATATAGTGAGAAAGAACAGAACGGAGGTCGAGCACCTTTGGTTGACCATCTACAAGTGCGAGTGTGTTAATTCCAAAGCTCGTTTGTAATGCCGTTTGTTTGTATAAGTTGTTTAATAATACATTCGCATTGGCATCTCTACGTAGTTCAATCACAATTCGCATACCATTTCGATCCGATTCGTCACGAAGGTCAGTAATGCCATCGATCTTTTTATCACGAACAAGTTCTGCAATTTTCTCAATAAGTCGCGCTTTATTTACTTGGTAAGGTAGTTCAGTCACAATAATGCGCTGTTTTCCTTTGTTTTCTTGGATCTCGGCTTTCGCGCGAATCATAATTGAGCCTTTACCAGTTTCATAAGCTTTGCGGATACCGGAAATACCGACAATTTCGGCTGCCGTTGGGAAGTCCGGTCCAGGGATGTACTCCATAAGGTCTTGGTTTGTAAGATCCCGATCTTTACTTAATGCTAAAACCCCGTCGATCACTTCGCTCAAATTGTGAGGGGGAATGTTTGTGGCCATCCCTACAGCAATTCCTGAGGCTCCGTTCACGAGCAAGTTTGGGAACCTTGCTGGTAATACCTTCGGTTCCCTTTCACTACCATCATAGTTGTCTTGGTAGTCAATCGTATCTTTGTTAATATCCCGTACGATTTCCATAGAGATCTTTGCTAATTTTGCTTCTGTATAACGCATCGCTGCGGCTGCGTCACCATCGACGGAACCAAAGTTTCCGTGGCCATCTACAAGCATATAACGATAGCTAAAATCTTGTGCCATACGTACCATCGTTTCGTACACAGCAGAGTCACCGTGAGGGTGGTACTTACCGATAACTTCCCCTACGATACGTGCTGACTTTTTATAAGCTTTGTCAGGTGTCATCCCTAATTCGTTCATCGCGTACAAAATTCGACGGTGTACGGGTTTCAATCCGTCCCGAACATCAGGCAATGCACGACTGACAATAACACTCATGGCATAATCCATAAATGATGTCTTCATTTCTTGACTAATATTTATTTCTTTTACTCTGGATTGATCTTGCTCAGACATTGCGCTTACCTCCGTTTTCTCTTAAGTGAAACGGGTCGGTATGATCCGTTCGTTGGTTCATATCTGAACCAGTCATGTTTCTCTATATAAAGACAGAAGTCCATGCAGGTGAAAAATCACACTGCATGGCCGCTGCATGGTTTATACGTCCAAGTTCTTCACGTAGTGAGCATTTTCTTGAATGAAGTCACGTCTTGGTTCAACGCGGTCTCCCATTAATGTTTCAAAGACTTGATCGGCGAGCATGGCATCTTCCATGGTTACTTGAAGAACCGTTCGGTTGGATGGGTCCATCGTTGTTTCCCACAGCTGAGTAGGATTCATCTCTCCCAAACCTTTGTAACGCTGCAATCCCGGTTTTGGAGATTCTGGAATCTCAGACATGACCCGCTCCATTTCCTTTTCGTTATAGGCATAGTGAACAACCTTCCCTTGCTGGATCTTGTATAAAGGCGGCTGTGCAATATAAATATAACCTTCCTCAATCAACGGTCTCATGTAACGATATAAGAATGTGAGAAGAAGCGTTCGAATGTGCGCTCCGTCAACATCGGCATCTGTCATGATAATAATCTTGTGATAACGGGCTTTAGCAATATCGAAGTCTTCACCGATTCCTGTGCCAAGAGCCGTAATGATAGCTCGAACTTCAGTGTTCGACAGGATTTTATCAAGTCTTGCTTTTTCTACGTTAATGATTTTACCTCGTAATGGCAAAATGGCTTGGAAGTGTCGGTCTCGCCCTTGTTTTGCTGAACCTCCGGCTGAGTCACCCTCTACGATATAGATTTCCGAGATAGATGCATCTTTAGAAGAACAGTCTGCCAATTTCCCGGGTAATGAGCTGACTTCCAGAGCGGACTTACGTCGGGTAAGTTCTCTGGCTTTTTTGGCTGCATCACGGGCTCTTGAAGCAAGGATCCCTTTTTCAACAAGCTTCCTGGCAACAGAAGGGTTTTCTGCTAAAAATTTGGTTAAATGCTCGGTAAACAGGGAATCTGTAATCGTACGAGCTTCACTGTTTCCAAGCTTGGTTTTCGTTTGCCCTTCAAATTGAGGGTCCGGGATTTTCACACTGATGATCGCTGTAAGACCTTCTCGAACATCGTCACCGACAAGGTTCGGATCACTTTCTTTGAACATATTATTTTTACGCGCATAGTCGTTAATCACACGTGTGAGTGCAGTCTTAAAGCCCGACTCATGTGTTCCGCCTTCGTGGGTGTTAATGTTGTTTGCAAAGGAATAGAGATTGCTTGCAAATCCTTCGTTATATTGAATGGCAATTTCAACGGTCATGCCGTCTTTTTCACCTTCCAAGAAGATCGGTGGCTCATGGATTGCTTCTTTCGTTCGGTTCAAATGTTCTACAAAGGACGCGATTCCGCCTTCATAGTAGTACTCGGCACCTTTATCTTCTTCTCGCTCGTCTGTAATGAAAATGCGCAGTCCTTTGTTTAGGAATGCAAGTTCACGCAGTCGGTTGGCAAGGATGTCGTATTCGTACGTTGTTGTTTCCGTGAAGATCTCCGGGTCTGGCTCGAAGCGAATGATTGTTCCTTGCTTCTCTGTTTCCCCGATAACAGCAAGATCTTCTTGAGGTACCCCTTGTTTAAATTGCTGATAGTGAATTTTTCCTTCTTTGTGCACTTCAACTTCAAGAACCGTTGACAGGGCGTTAACTACCGATGCCCCAACACCGTGAAGTCCTCCGGAAACTTTATATCCGCCGCCGCCAAACTTACCGCCGGCATGAAGCACAGTCATAATTACCTCTACTGCCGGGCGCCCCATTTTTTCATGAATCCCGACTGGAATTCCCCGACCGTTATCTTCTACGGTAATGGAGTTGTCTTTACCGATGGTTACGCGAATCGTATCACAGTGACCGCCCATAGCTTCGTCAATACTGTTATCCACGATCTCCCACACTAAGTGATGAAGACCTCTTCCACTTGTCGACCCGATATACATTCCGGGACGTTTTCTTACGGCCTCAAGGCCTTCTAATACTTGAATTTGACTTTCATCATAGGATTGCTGTTGATCGATGGTCACATTCTTCACCTACACTTCTTTGCAGTACACATGCACTGCATGGAATGATAATGTTAAAAATAATGTCTATTACTCTTTATTTTCAATACGCTCTGCGTCATCCTCATCAAAGTCTACAGCCACATTGGCCCGTCTTTTTAACGTAAGCGATGAAATGGGGGACAAAAAGACGCGGTCCGTTGTTATGACGACAGATTTCACAAGGTCTGCAGAAATTTGAGTGATATGATTTTGTTCTTTTCCATTGGACAAGAAAGCCTGGTTATCTTGTGATAGCCCTCTGCTTTGATAATCGAGAATAGCCACAACATCCTTTGAACGAATGACTTGATCCCCGCCTAAATGGATAAACATGAAAACCACCTCATTCTTTTCGCTTCACTACCCCTTGTTCTACATGGAACAAACGAGCATTTTGCAATGTTTTGTGATGAATTCCGTCTACACTCGTCGTTGTGACGAATGTTTGCACTTTTCCTTGGATCGCATCAAGTAAATGGGACTGACGATAGTCGTCTAATTCGGACAAGACGTCGTCTAATAATAGAATCGGGTATTCCCCGACTTTTTCATAGATTAGTTCGATTTCTGCTAATTTCAGCGATAATGCCGTTGTCCGCTGCTGACCTTGGGAACCATAGGTCTGGATATCCCTGCCGTTAACAAAAAACTTCAAATCGTCCCTGTGAGGGCCAATCAACGTTGTCCCACGAAAAACTTCCCGATCTCCTAAACCTTCGAACGCTTCCGTGATCTTACTTTTCATTGTCGACAAGTCCATGTCTTCTGATACGTCACAGGTGGGAATATATCTAATCTCCAGCTTTTCAAGACCTCTACTGATCTCGAAATGGATCTCTTCTGCCCATTGCTGAAGTTTTTTTAGGAAGGAAAAACGTTTCTTGATTACTTCTACTGCTGAATCCGTTAGTTGTTCCGTCATGACGCTTAACATGACGTAATCTTCATCTTTACGTGATTTTTGCATGTTTTTCAGAAGTTGATTTCGTTGCTTAAGTATTTTGTGGTATCTGGCCAGGTGATATAGATATAGAGAGTGGATCTGGCCCATCTCCATGTCCAAAAACCGTCTTCTCACTTGTGGGCTGCCTTTTACAAGATTCAAATCTTCAGGAGCAAACATAACGATGTTGCATGTTCCGATATATTCGCTTAAACGATTTTTTTCAAGGTGGTTAAGCTTCACTTTTTTTCCTCGGTTTGAAAAGATCACTTCCATCTGAAGCGGGCCAGTCCGTTTTGTGAGCTTCCCTTGTATTTTCGCAAACTCCTGATCCCATCGGATAAGTTCTTTATCTCGCGGTGTCCGGTGTGATTTTGCCATAGCCAA
Organism: Alteribacter aurantiacus DSM 18675; assembly: GCF_000429705.1. Classification (GTDB taxonomy): domain Bacteria; phylum Bacillota; class Bacilli; order Bacillales; family Salisediminibacteriaceae; genus Alteribacter; species Alteribacter aurantiacus. The sequence continues at coordinate 492,079 of NZ_KE386943.1, read as the reverse complement.
CACATAGATGGCTTCCATCAGATTCGTTTTCCCCTGAGCATTCTCACCAATAATCACGTTGACTTCGTTCTCAAATGTCACGCTAACTTCAGGGTAATTGCGATAGTTTTTGACTGTCAGCTCGTCGATTTGCACGTTGATCCCCTCACCTACCAATGGCGAGGTGTCGTTTATTCAAGAACAAACGCTTCGCCACCTTCAAATCTGACTATGTCGCCAGGATATAACTTTCGTCCCCTACGTGTTTCTTCTTCATCGTTTACGTAAACGATGTATTCCTGAAGAAACCATTTAGCCATGCCGCCTGTATCAATAACGCCGGCCTCTTTCAACAGTTGACCTAGCGTCATATATTCACCTTCGATTTTTACCGCTTGTTCCATCGATGGTCACTCACTTTCCGATTCCGGTTATTTGCGCAATGCTATATGTAAAAACGCAAATGGTCTCAATCTATATTGTACTAAAAGATGGACGATTTAGCCAACTTTCCTTAAACGAATCCTATTTTTATTCGACATATTCCTTAAAAATACGACGGATACAGGGTTTTCCTCATCCCTAAGACGTAGTCGACATTACTATCCTCTATCTTTACGAGTATAAATCCTCTATAGGTAGACACTTCCCACTATCATCGCTGCCTAAAGGGGAATTATCATTGGCCTAACATTCCTTTTTTCAAAAAAACTGTCGACAAGGCCGAGAGCCTCGTCGACAGTTTCTGCAAATTAGTACGTTCTGACTGGTGAGAACAAGTGAAGCGTATAATCATGATCCACAGGCTTTAATACGAATGGACTCATGGCTCCTGTAAAGTCCACATGAATTTCCGAAGAGTCGACGACTTTTAGAGCGTCGATGAGGTTTTTTCCGTTAAACGAGATACGAAGTTCTTCCCCTGTAAGCTCTAGTGCTCTAAGATCCTCGGTTACTTTTCCTACCTCAGGTGTAACAGACGTGATTTCAATTTGTCCGTTATCCATCGTTTTCAAGTTTACGACATTGTTCTTTCCGTCTCTCGATAACAAGAGTGCTCGTTCGATCGCTTGAAGAAGGACTTTCGTATCTAGTTTCACTCCAGTTTTTGAAGTTGTTGGAATCATGTTGTCAGTTGCAGGATAGTTCCCGTCTAGTAAGCGTGAGAAGAACAAAATGTTTTCAGCTTTAAATAGAATCTGATTCTCTGTAACGATGATGTCAATCCATTCTTCAGAGTCATCGAGAATTTTGCTTAATTCACTCAAGCTTCTTCCTGGGATAATGACGTTTGAGAATTCCAAGTCATCTGTGTTCGTTTCTACTTTCGCTTTACGCATAGCAAGACGGTGGCTATCTGTTGATGTACAGATCAGTTGACCATCTTCAATTTTCCAATGAACGCCAGTAAGCACTGGTCGCGTTTCAACCGTTGATACAGCAAAACCGGTTTGACGAATAATGTTTTTAAGAAGATCCGTCGGAAGTTTAAACACACTATCTTCTTCAATTTGCGGTAAGCGTGGATATTCTTCAGGATCTAGACCGTTTAAATTAAAAACAGACGAGCCGGATTTTAATGTAGTTGCGAATTGGTCCTGCACAGTCACTTCAATTTTGTTTTCAGGAAGTTTTTTTACAATATCTGCAAACACTTTCGCTTGCAAAACGATGCTTCCTTCTTCCTCAATCTCTACGTATTCATTTTCATCATCTTCTCTTGGAATAAAGCACTCGATCGAGATGTCGGAGTCACTTCCTGTTAGCGTAACTCCTTCTTCAGACGCATCAATTTTGATTCCCGTTAGAATTGGGATGGTCGTTCTGGATGAAATGGCTTTTGATACATGCTGAACACTTTGAACGAATTGTTCTCGATGAATGGTAAATTTCATGGATTTCCCCTCTTTTCTATTCAAATCACTCAATTTATTTGGGACGGTTATATTATTTATTTTTAAGAATAAAAACCCGTAGTAATCGTAATAGGCGCTGTGTAAATGTGGATAAGTGAGAAAAAGACCAATAAGGACAAGTTATTCACCTGTGGACAAGCTGTTGATAAACTCGCACCGGTTATTCACATTGTGCACAAGGCTGATTAGCCGGATTTTAGCTGATCTGTGATGTTTTGGACTTGTTTTTGCAAATCTTGATCACTCGTAAGAAGCTTTGAGATTTTTTCGTGCGCATGGATGACAGTTGTGTGATCTCGTCCGCCAAACTCCCCGCCGATTTTCGGTAATGAATTATCTGTAAGCTCTCTTGATAGATACATCGCAATTTGTCTTGGGTAAGCAACCGTCTTCGTTCGCTTCTTTGCCTTCATTTCCTCGACTCTTACATTAAAATTCTCTGCTACTGCACGTTGCACATCGGCGATCGTGATCATTTTTGGTTTCGAATTAGGAATGATGTCTTTTAATGCTACAGCTGCAAGGTCTGCATTCATATCTTGATTAATTAGAGAAGAATAAGCTACGACGCGAATAAGTGCTCCTTCAAGCTCTCGAATGTTCGTGTCAATTTGATTCGCAATATAGAGCATCACCTCGTTTGGAATATCCAAATTCTCGGCTTTCGCTTTTTTACGCAAAATCGCAATTCGGGTTTCTAAATCAGGCGGTGTAATATCTGTAATCAAACCCCACTCGAATCGTGAGCGAAGGCGATCTTCCAACGTTGGGATTTCCTTTGGTGGTCGATCACTGGAGATCACAATTTGTTTACGCTCTTCATGAAGGGCGTTAAACGTATGGAAGAACTCTTCTTGTGTTTGTTCTTTTCCCGCGAGAAATTGAATATCATCTATTAAAAGCACGTCCACGTTTCGATATTTATTGCGAAAGTTCACGGCTTTGTTATCACGAATCGAATTGATGAATTCATTTGTAAATTTTTCAGAACTCAAATAAACCACTTTTGCATCGGGGTTATGGTCAATCACGTAATGACCAATGGCGTGCATTAAGTGAGTTTTTCCTAGTCCTACTCCTCCATAAATAAACAGAGGATTATACGCTTTGGCCGGCGCTTCGGCTACAGCAAGTGACGCGGCATGAGCAAAACGATTTCCGCTACCAATGACAAATGTATCGAACGTATATTTCGGGTTGAGCATGTGTTTAGGCGTTTCGTCGTCATTTTTTACAGCTGTTTTTTTAGGCTGCTTCATCTTCTCAATGAGCTCCAGGTTTTGTTCCTGCTCATTTTTTGGAATAACAAAACGGACATGGAGGTCTGCTCCTGTCAGTTCTTGCAATGTTTCGGCAATCAGTCCTGAATATCGGTTTTCCAACCAGTCACGTGCAAATTCATTGGGTGCAACGACAGTCATTGTATCTTGATCAATCGCTTCAGCTTTTGTGGATTTCAACCACGTTTCAAAGCTCGGTTTACTCACTTTTTCTTCAATGTTCTTAAGGGCTTGGTCCCAAAGATCGCTTAAATTCTCCAACTGTCTACCTCCTTTAACTCACATTCTGTCCCACAACAGATGAGCCGACCATACCAGCGGACAGTCGACTTGTACAACAATTGTATAACGTGATAAATCATGTCGAATATATATAAATGAGTATACAATGTGGAAAAACATTATTATAGTAGAAACACGGAAATACACGCCATGCACAGTATTGTGGATAAAACAATTCAGAGGACGTGTATAACTATCCACAAAGTTGTGCACAGCTGTGGATAGGTTTTATTTTAACACAGGTTCTCCACTGAAAAAACAAGAATATATTATCAAAAAAATCTGGATGTCTCAATCTCTTTCGATAGTTATCCACAAAGTTCTACGGGTTGTGCTTATCTTTTTTCCACAACACAAGATCATGTGTAAAACTTGTCGAAAGGGGTGTGTACAAAATAAAAATATTGTAGAAAGTTGTCCACAACCTATTTTTTGACCGGTCTGTACAATTCATTCGCATCGTTTTAAGAGCTAAAGAATGTAACGGGTCAATGTTGAGGTGCTCACTACAGGGGACAGCTTCTTTTAAGAAAACTATGCTGAATGTTGGGTGATGTTGGCTCCATTTACATTAGAATTGAATTCCTAGTGACAAAAGCGCAATTCGCACAGATGAGTATTCCATCGTGAATGTACTTGGGGGGAGATCACCACGTAGGGAAATGTTCAGAGAAAAAAAGAATTTCTAACCGAATTGATCGATGAGAAGAGGAAAAGGATCCACGAAGAATAAAAAAGGAAGATTCTGTTCCGGAAATAACCTTGACAATTGACTCGGGAATTTTTATACTTTACAAGACTGTTTATATGGATATTTCCCAGGAGGTGTAAATAGATGGGTAAACCAACATTCAATCCTAACAACCGTAAGCGTAAAAAAGTACACGGTTTTCGTAATCGCATGAGTACGAAAAACGGCCGTAGAGTATTGGCGAATCGCCGCCGTAAAGGAAGAAAAGTACTATCTGCTTAAAAAAGGCCACTGACCGCTCAGTGGTCTTTTTTTCCTTAAGTGAGCGGTTGGTATGATTTTAGGCATAAGCAATAGGGAACAAGGAGGAGGTCCTTCTTGTTCCCATCTTTCGTGTGCAAATAGAGTTCGGGTGATAATGTTTCCTAGTTTTTCATCCGAGCATTAGATATAATGAAATTTGAGTTTCTTCCAAGTTATTTTCACGTTAGAATAGAAGCTTGGAGTAGACAGAGGTGGAAATACTCATGAAAAAACGCTATCGGCTAAAAAAGAACGAGGATTTTCAACTCGTGTTTAAAGGTGGTTTCTCAGTAGCGAACCGTCAGTTTGTTGTTTACCAACGAAAAACGGAAACAAACCCTCATTTGAGAGTGGGGCTTTCTGTTAGCAAAAAAGTAGGTAACGCGGTAACGAGAAACCGTGTAAAACGGTTGATACGCGAAGTGATTCGTGAACTCGAGCCTCAAATGAAGAATAGGGACTACGTGATCATTGCGAGGAAGCCGACAGCGGAGATGGATTTCCATCAAGTTCGTAAAAGCCTGCTTCATGTTCTAAAATTAGGCAAGATTGTAAAACCTGTTCATGGCCGAAAGTGAAAAGTGAGGTCAAAAGAATGAAATGGTTCTTTATAGGTATCATTCGACTTTACCAAAAATACATTTCGAGGTTTACGCCTCCGTCGTGCCGCTTTTACCCGACGTGTTCCCAATACGGAATTGAAGCGTATCAACGATTCGGTGTGTGGAAAGGGACATGGCTGACGGTTAAAAGAATTGTGAAATGTCAACCCTTACATCCAGGAGGAATAGATCCTGTTCCTGAAAAAAAGCTTACTCACAAGCGTGATGAATAGATAGATAGAAGATATTTTATGCTTCAAAGAAAGCAAGGGAGGATCCAGCGTGTTTAGAAAATTTGGATTAGCGTCAGTCTTACTTTTATTAATGGTGGTCATGACAGGCTGTTTCAACATTAACGAACCGATTAATACATCGAGTACCGGTATTTGGGATAGCTATTTTGTTTATCCACTGTCATGGTTGATGATTACGATTGCTGAAGCCTTAGGAAACAGCTACGGTTTTGCAATTATTATTGTAACGATTTTACTTCGAATTTTGATTTTGCCACTTATGATCAAACAAACGAGGAGTACAAAGGCGATGCAGGCACTGCAGCCTGAAATGCAGTCTCTTCGTGAAAAGTACAGTGCAAAAGATCAGCAAACGCAACAAAAATTGCAGCAGGAAATGATGGGACTCTTCCAGAAGCATGGAGTAAACCCATTAGCAGGCTGTTTCCCAATCATTATTCAAATGCCGATTTTAATCGCGTTTTACCACGCGATTATGCGTACACCGCAAATCAACCCTGGAGTCGACCCAAGTTATACAGGGGATCCGCAACAGTTCTTGTGGTTTGAGTTAGGAATGGCCGATCCGTACTTTATTTTACCTTTAATTGCAGGAGCGACGACCTTCATCCAACAGAAAATGATGATGGTAACAGACAACCCGCAAATGAAGATGCTCATGTATATTATGCCGGTTATGATCATGGCATTTGCAGCTTTCTTCCCGGCAGCACTAGCCCTTTACTGGGTTATCGGTAACATCTTTATGATTGTTCAGACGTATTTCATTACAGGTCCGAATGTAGGAAAAGATAAGAATGCTGAGCCGAATACAGGGGGAGCGAAGAAATAGTGAAAAAAGTGACTGTTTCAGGAAAAACTGTTGATGAAGCAATTGAGCAAGCAATTGAAAAATTAGGTGTAACCCGCGAACAAGCGGACATTCGAATTGTTGAAGAAGCACAAAAAGGATTTCTAGGCATTATCGGAGTGAAGCCGGCTGTTGTAGAGGCAGCGGTTAAGCCTGATCCGTTGAAAGAAGCATTGACATTTTTACGCGAGACAATCGACAAGATGGGAGTCACCGTTAGCATCTCCCAAGAGGCTAAGAAAGACGTGGTCTACTTCAACATCGAAGGTGAAGAGATCGGCGTATTGATCGGGAAAAGAGGACAAACACTCGATTCCTTGCAGTATCTTGTCAATCTCGTGGCCAATAAAAATTCAGAGCACTATGTAAGAATCATCCTTGATGCGGAAGGATACCGTGAGCGTCGTAAAGAATCGCTTGAAAAGCTTGCTTTGCGTTTAGGCGACAAAGCTGTTCGCACGGGCCAAGAAGTCAAACTTGAACCAATGAACGCTCACGAACGAAAAATCATTCATACAACCCTTCAAAATGTAAAAGGCGTTGCTACCTATTCGGATGGAAAAGAACCGAATCGTCGCATCGTCGTCACACCTAAATAATCAACCAGTCACCTGAGAATTCACTTTCACTCCACTGCACAGTAACATGTGCAGTGGTTTTTTTAATGTTTAATACGCTTGTTTTAATGGAGGGGGCAAATTCATCATAAATACTTGAGGATTCATTATAAAACTGAAAAATTCATTATAAAAGGATGCGGATTCATTATAAAACCAAAAAATTCATTATAAATTGCCAAGAATTCATTATAAAAGTGAATCTCTTAATAAAGCTCGGAGCAATCAGTCGTTTTTAGAAAATCACCTCCTTGCATAAGTAACATAAAGAGAGAGGAGACATATGAAGTGACAGTTATAGTTTTATCACACCAACCCAGTATCCTTTCCAATGCACCCTTTTTGCTTTTTCCTTATTACTCTTGTATGGTTGAATCACTTATGCACATGTGGAAAACGGATGTTTTGCACTGTTTTTGTCGAAGATGATAGGAGGGGGTGTGGATAACCTGAAATCCCCTTTATGACAGGCTTTTGTAAAAAGTGCGATTGTGGTATTCTAATATTTTGGATACAGTTTTTTAGCCTATTCTTAAATAACGATATAAACGAAAAATATAAAAGTAACGAAAGAGAGGTGAAGGAAATGGAACTCGATACTATTGCGGCCATTTCTACTCCAATGGGAGAAGGAGCGATTGGAATTGTTAGGATCAGCGGTGATGATGCCATCAAGATTGCCGATCGTTTCTACAAAGGAAGAAAAGCATTGTCGGAAGTTGACACGCACACGATCAACTACGGCCACATTGTGGACCCTAAAACGGATGAAACCGTAGAAGAAGTGATGGTCAGCGTCATGCATGCTCCCCGTACATTTACCAAAGAAAACCTGATTGAAATCAATTGTCACGGTGGGCTTGTATCGGTTAACCGCGTATTGCAGCTTGTTTTAAACGAAGGAGCAAGACTGGCTGAACCTGGTGAGTTTACAAAGCGCGCGTTCCTAAACGGACGTATTGACTTAAGTCAGGCTGAAGGAGTAATGGACCTCATTCGTGCAAAGACGGATCGAGCAATGAACGTTGCCATGAGTCAAGTGGAAGGGCGCCTGTCCAACCGCATCCAAAAATTAAGACAAGAGCTACTAGAGACCGTGGCACACGTGGAAGTAAATATAGATTACCCGGAATATGACGCGGAAGAGATGACTTTGGACATCTTAAGAACGAAAGCAGGGTATGTAAGAAATGAGATCAATAAGCTTCTTGATACAGCGCAGCAAGGGAAAATTCTGCGAGAAGGCCTATCCACTGTCATTATCGGACGGCCAAATGTAGGGAAATCATCGCTGTTAAACAGCCTTGTTCATGAAAATAAGGCCATTGTGACTGACATTCCAGGTACAACTCGAGATGTAATTGAAGAGTACGTGAATGTTCGCGGTGTTCCCCTTCGCCTTTTGGATACTGCAGGAATCAGAGAAACGGAAGACGTTGTAGAACGCATTGGCGTTGAACGATCCAGGCAGCTGATAAACGAAGCTGAATTGGTTCTTCTAGTAGTGAATAACAACGACGTTTTAACAGAAGAAGACGAGAAACTACTAACGATGAGTAAAGGGCGAGATTCGATCATTATCGTCAACAAAACGGACCTTGAGGAGAAGGTGGACATGGATAGGGTTAAAGAACTGGCCGAAGGACGCCCGATCCTGACGACATCTTTACTAAAGGATGAGGGGATCGACGAATTAGAAGAAGCCATTAAGGCATTATTCTTTGAAGGTGACCTTGATTCCGGTGATATGACGTACGTGTCCAACTCCCGTCACATTGCTTTATTAAATCAGGCGAGTGTTACGATTGACGATGCCCTTCAGTCTGTAGAAGCTGGTATGCCGATCGATATGGTTCAAATCGACATTACAAAGGCGTGGGAACTGTTAGGAGAAGTCATTGGTGACAGTGTAAATGAAAGTCTGATTGACCAGCTGTTTTCGCAATTTTGTTTAGGAAAATAACGTGAATGTTTAAATAAGATTTAAACATCCTCTGAAGGAGGAAAAGGTATGAATTATCAAGGTGGAGAATTTGATGTGATTGTCATAGGCGCAGGTCATGCAGGAGTAGAGGCGGGGCTCGCTTCTGCTCGAATGGGAGCGAACACGCTCATCCTTACGTTAAACCTGGACGCTGTAGCCTATATGCCTTGTAACCCATCTGTTGGTGGCCCTGCAAAAGGAATTGTTGTTCGTGAAATTGATGCATTAGGTGGGGAAATGGCGCGAAACATCGATAAGACCCACATTCAAATGCGTATGTTGAATACAGGAAAAGGACCTGCTGTTCGCGCACTAAGAGCACAAGCTGACAAATTCTTGTATCAGCACGAAATGAAGAAAACCATTGAAGAGACCGAGAACTTGCTTCTCCGTCAAGGGATGGTCGAAGAATTGATCGTTGAAGATGGGGTATGTAAAGGTGTGGTTACGCAAACGGGGGCTGAGTATCGCTCAAAATCCGTCGTCGTCACAACGGGAACATACCTTCGTGGAAAAGTCATTCTCGGAGATCTGGCTTACGACAGTGGTCCAAACAATATGCAACCATCGGTTAACCTAAGTTACAATCTTCAAAAGCTAGGTTTTGACATGGTTCGCTTTAAAACAGGAACACCTCCACGAGTAAACAGCAACACAATTGATTATTCGAAAACAGAGATTCAGCCGGGAGATGATGTACCTCGTGCATTCTCCTATGAAACAACAAAATATATTACAGACCAGCTTCCGTGCTGGCTGACCTATACAAATGACGCGACTCATGAAATCATTAACGGAAACCTTCAGCGCTCTCCAATGTATTCAGGTATGATTGAAGGAACAGGTCCAAGATATTGTCCGTCCATCGAAGACAAGATTGTTAGGTTTAGTGATAAACCTCGCCATCAAATCTTCCTTGAGCCAGAAGGTCGTAATACCTCTGAAGTCTATGTGCAAGGTCTGTCGACTAGTTTGCCGGAAGATGTGCAGTTGAACATGCTAAAAACGATTCCGGGACTTGAAGAGGTTCGCATGATGCGTCCAGGCTATGCTATTGAATATGACGCGATTGTTCCTACTCAGCTGTGGCCATCTCTTGAAACGAAAAAGATCGAGTATCTTTTTACAGCCGGTCAAATAAACGGCACAAGCGGTTATGAAGAAGCAGCTGGACAAGGACTCATGGCCGGAATTAACGCAGCATTAAAAGTTCAAGGTAAAGAACCGCTTATTTTGGATCGATCAGAGGCGTATATGGGCGTTCTCATCGATGACTTAATTACAAAAGGAACAAACGAGCCGTACCGTCTTCTCACTTCACGTGCGGAATACCGTTTACTTTTGCGTCATGACAACGCAGACCTTCGCCTGACTGAGAAAGGCCATGAGATTGGTTTGATCGATGACGAACGTTTTGCCCGCTTTGAAGCGAAAAAAGAAGCGATTTCAAACGAGATTAAGCGACTTGAAAAAACAACGATTAAGGCATCTGAAGAAGCACAATCGGTTCTCGAAGCCATTCCATCTTCCCCGTTGAAAGATGCAATGAATGCGACGGTACTGTTAAAACGTCCAGAAGTTTCATATCACCATGTGGCACAGCTCGCACCGTCAGAAGAAGAACTCGATGCAGATGTGCAAGAGCAAGTAGAGATCCAAGTGAAATATCACGGCTACATCGCAAAACAAATGGAACAAGTACAACGTCTAAAGAAGATGGAAACGAAAAAACTTCCTGTAGATCTTGATTATATGGCGATTAACGGTCTTGCAATGGAAGCGAGACAAAAACTTTCTGAAGTAAAACCGTTGACCATGGCACAAGCTTCACGAGTGTCCGGCGTAAATCCTGCCGATGTATCTGTTCTTTTAGTGTATATGGAGCAGGGCCGATTAAAAAAAGTGCATGCATCAAATAAAGCTGAAGAGTAACGGCGATAGAAAAGGTGAGAGCATGAAGGTAGACGAATTTCAGCAAGAGTTGGAAAAGAGAGGAATCACTCTCGACGATACACAACGATCTCAGTTTGAACGCTACTTCGAAACGTTGGTAGATTGGAACGAGCGCATGAATTTAACGGCAATCACAGAGAAGGAAGATGTTTATTTAAAGCATTTTTTCGACTCGATTTCCGCTGCTTTTTATCATGACTTTACGAAAGTAGAAACTGTAGTAGATATTGGGGCCGGGGCCGGATTTCCTAGCCTGCCCCTGAAGATTTGCTACCCTCATTTGGACGTAACCATTGTCGATTCTTTGAACAAACGCATTACATTTCTCCATGCCTTGGCAGAAGAACTCGATCTAACAAGCGTCTCTTTTTATCATGATCGTGCAGAGCTTTTTGGTAAAAAGAAAGAGCACCGTGGTCGCTATGACGTAGCAATGGCTCGTGCAGTGGCCAGACTACCTGTCCTTAGTGAGCTATGCTTACCTCTTGTTAAACAAGGAGGAACCTTCTTGGCTATGAAAGGTGCGGGAGCGAAAGATGAGTTGGGCGAATCAAAGAAAGCCTTTCAACTTCTAGGCGGTGAGCTAGAAGACGCAAATGCATTCACTCTTCCGAAAGAAGAAAGTGAACGCTCTATAATTAAAGTGAAAAAAGTAAAGCAAACGCCTGGGAAATACCCAAGAAAGCCGGGAACACCGAACAAGCAGCCGATTGTTTAAGACTTTTATTCTTAGGGCTGGAGACTAGACAGTTGAGGGTACGTGGTCCTGCGGAGCCATAATAACGATACGATTTAAAAATATTGTAGAAATCCGCGATTTTTATCATAATTTTTACAGCCCCGATTAGCAGGATTCTTTTATGATTTTCTCGAAATGGAGTAAGGTAGTTTTCAGAAGGTGGTGTCGCCATGAAGCAGTCGTTTTCACGCTTGTTTGGCCTAAACGAAAAACAACAAGAAGAAGTTGAAGTGAGTGACAGAGAGGAAGTAAAGAAAATTCCCATAGTCGATATCGTTCCAAACCGGTACCAACCTCGTACGGTTTTTCAAGACGAGCGAATCGATGAACTTGCTCAAACCATTAAGACTCATGGTATTATTCAGCCGATTGTCGTCCGTGAGCGAGAAGGGAAATTTGAAATCATTGCAGGGGAACGTCGTTGGCGTGCAGTCACAAAATTGGGTTGGGAAACAATTCCCGCAGTCGTTAAAGAATTTAACGATGCCCAGACCGCATCTGTTGCGTTAATTGAAAACTTGCAACGGGAAGGATTAACGTCCATTGAAGAAGCCATGGCCTACGCAAAGCTCATTGATATTCACGGCCTTACACAAGAAAGCCTTGCACAGCGTCTAGGAAAAGGACAGTCCACCGTAGCGAACAAATTAAGACTTCTGAATCTCCCGCAAGAAGTCCAAGATGCTCTTTTAGGACGCCTCATTACTGAGCGTCATGCAAGAGCGTTAATTTCTCTTAAAAATGATGAAAAACAAATCAAGCTCCTTGCAAGGATCATAGAAGAAGAGTTAAATGTAAAGCAGACGGAAGAGCAAGTCAAACGCATGATCGAACCGAAACCTGAAAAGAAGAAGCCTATTCGAAAAGGGTACTCAAGAGATATGCGCCTGGCGATGAACACCATCCGTCAATCCCTTGATATGGTGGCTCAATCCGGTATGGAACTGGATACGAACGAAGAAGAAAATGACGATTATTATCAATTCACGATCCGGATTCCCAAATCATAATGAACTCATTAAAAAAGCATTCGCCCCCATATCGGTGACGAATGCTTTCTTTTTTTGAGGTGAGGTGGGCTAGAGGAGGCAGTTAGTGAAGGGATTAAGCCGTTAATTGTAGGTGTGAAGCCGTAAATAAGGAGACTCAACCTGTGAATTGGTGGTTCAAAACCGGGAAAAGTGATCTCTTACCTGTGAATACACGGGGCTTAGCCGTGAATCCGGCCGACAACTGGTGATGCTGAGCTAAACCGTGAATCCAGCATTTAAACCCGTCAATACCACAAGCTAAGCCGTAAATTAAGCATCCTAACCTGTGAATACACGGAACCAAGCCGTGAAACCGAAAGCTCAACCCGTCAATCTACCTAACCAACTAATCTATTTATTCCCCACTAATCCGTTATTTTTCCTCAAGAGGGATATAAAACACGAGCGTTTTCCCATCAAGTGCTGCTTGGAGACGGTACACGAGCTGGTGACCGGCGTGGTTTGCTTCTTTAGGAGAGAGCTTTCCTTGTTCAAAGGCATTGACCCACTGCTCGACAGCTTTTTGTGCGAGTGGTGGTAGTGGCAGTTCGCCCAACTTCAGGGTTGATGCACAGTGGGAGCACGTTAAGGGGCTCTCGCGATCGAGCTGCAAATGGATGGACTCGAGTGGTGTTTCACATAGACAATACATCGGATCAGCCTTCCTTTATGATATCTCTAGGTATTTTATCATTTTTCTCCTTCGCACTTCCGCTTTTTCCCTGAATTCGTGGTAAAATATAACCTATTACAGAATATTTTGATCGTTTCTGTAACTTACTATTTTTCTTTTTACATGGCTGATCAAAATGAGGGAGCGGTGTGGCAGTAGACGTGAAAGCATCGCGACAGGAATGGAAAGACGTGTAAGTTTCTATGGATTCTTGTAACAAGAATCCCAACATAAAATCAGGAACGTGAAGTAGGTGACAAGATGGGGAAAGTAATTGCCATCGCAAATCAAAAAGGCGGAGTCGGAAAAACGACGACAGCAGTCAATCTAAGTGCATGCCTTGCAGCTCAGGGGCAACGGGTATTAATTATAGACGTTGATCCTCAAGGAAATACGACAAGTGGTGTTGGCATTGATAAAGGTGATCTTGATGAGTGTGTCTATAACGTTCTAGTCGAAGATATGAATCCGCGAGAAGTTATTCGACCAACAACGACAGAGCGACTTCATATTCTTCCATCCACCATTCAGCTTGCAGGAGCTGAAATTGAACTTGTTCCGACTATTTCCCGGGAAGTTCGATTAAAAAAAGCGATTGACCAAGTAACAAAAGACTATGATTACATTGTGATTGACTGCCCTCCATCACTGGGGCTTTTAACCATAAATTCTCTTACTGCGGCAGACAGTGTATTAATCCCTGTGCAGTGTGAGTATTATGCTCTGGAAGGGCTCAGTCAGTTATTGAATACAGTAAGGCTTGTTCAAAAACACTTGAATCAGCAATTGGCCATCGAAGGTGTTCTCTTAACGATGCTCGATGCACGAACCAATCTAGGTATTCAAGTGATTGAAGAAGTGAAAAAGTACTTCCGTGAAAAGGTATTTCAAACGATTATTCCAAGAAATGTCCGACTTGGTGAGGCACCTAGTCACGGAGAGCCAATCATTACGTATGACCCTCGTTCCAAGGGGGCGGAGGTTTACACAGAATTAGCGAAGGAAGTGGTGTCAAATGGGTAAAGGTCTTGGAAGAGGAATACAGGCACTCTTTCCGGATGATGAAAAACAGCATAAAGTGGATGAAGTGAAGATTAGTGAGCTCAGACCGAACCCTTACCAGCCACGGAAAAAGTTCAGTGACCAAGCCATTGAAGAGCTCAGAATGTCTATTTCCGAGCACGGTGTGGTGCAGCCAATCATCGTTAGAAAAAGCATTAAGGGCTATGAAATCGTAGTCGGGGAGCGCCGCTACCGGGCAGCAAAAGCCGCGAACCTGGAGACCATCCCGGCTGTCGTGCGAGAACTCACAGAAGATGAGATGATGGAGATTGCCCTTATTGAAAACATTCAACGCGAAGATCTGAATGCTCTTGAAGAAGCAAAAGCGTATCAAAAGCTTATGGAACATCTTCAAATGACGCAAGAAGATTTAGCCAAGAAGCTTGGTAAAAGCAGGCCGCACATAGCAAATCACCTCAGGCTTTTGCAGTTGCCAGAGACCGCACAGCAATTACTTGCCGATGGACAGCTTTCCATGGGGCATGGCCGGGCTTTGCTTGGATTAAAAAACAAAGACGACATTGCACCGACCATCCAAAAAGTAATTAAAGAAACATTTAGTGTAAGGCAACTGGAAGAATATGTGCAAAAAATGAACGACACCGTTTCACGTGAAACGACTCAAAAAAAGAAAGCTGTGTCACCTTTTGTAAAAGAAAGAGAATCGACACTGAAAGAATATTTCGGCACAAACGTGCAAATTAAGCAAGGAAAGAAAAAAGGGAAGATTGAAATCGACTTTTTTTCCGAGGATGACCTAGATCGTATCCTCACACTACTTGAACGAGAAGGATAGCCGATCAGACCATCGAACATCGGTGGTCTTTTTTATACGCTGTTTTTGGAAGAGACGGTCTTAACAGGGAACGACTTAGCAACATGGTACATAAAAGGAAGGCACTGAAAAAGTTTGATCTTTAACTTTTTCAGTGCCTTCCATAAAAGAGGGAGGGGTTGGATGATTTACTTGGACAATGCGGCGTCAAGCTTTCCGAAGCCTGATGAAGTAGCAAAGGCAGTGGCAGAGGCTGTGACTCAATATGGGGCGAACCCTGGGCGAAGTGGTCACCAGTTGTCGAGGCGCGCGGCATCAGTGGTGGAACAATGCCGAAAAGAGCTTTCCCATTTTTTCAATGGGTATGGTTCTGAGCGTGTCCTATTTTATCAAAATGCCACCGTTGCTTTAAACCAGGCTATACTAGGTTTTCCTTTCAAAAAAGGCGACCACGTTGTAGCTACAGTGTTTGAGCACAACTCCGTTCGTCGTCCCCTTGAATGGTTAGTAGAAGAAAGAGGCATTGATGTAACCTACATCACACCGAGTAAACAAGGTTGGACGAAGGACTGTCTAGTTAAAGAGCTGAAGCCAGAAACGAAAATGGTCGTTGCTACACACGCGTCCAACGTAACGGGGGATATGATTCCCTTGTCGGAGTGGGGAGAGGTGCTACGTGAACGAGTAGGGACAGTATTTGCGGTCGACGCATCCCAAACAGCAGGTGTAGTGCCGGTGTCGATGAAAGGTGAAAAGATCGATTTACTTGCGTTTCCCGGACACAAAGGCTTGCTCGGTCCTCAAGGGGTGGGCGTATTGATGGTGGCATCCGATATACAGTTACAGCCGATCCACTTCGGTGGTACGGGTAGTTATTCCAGTGATCGATTCCAGCCCGCGGTTTGGCCAAATGGAATGGAAAGTGGCACCCTTAACACCCCAGGGATTGCTGGACTGTTAAAAGGGCTTGAATGGGTACGTAACTGTGGAATTGAGACGGTTTTTGAACATGACCAAAAGCTTGGTAAAGCCTTATCTCAAGGATTGAGATCGATTGAGGGTGTAAAGGTCTATTCTTCACGTGGTGACGGAATCGGAGTCGTTTCTTTTGTTATTGAAGGTGTTGACGCCCATGAAACGGCAATGATTTTAGACGAACACTACGGTATTGCTGTTCGTAGTGGGCTTCATTGTGCCCCTCTTATGCATAAGTATTTAAAAACAGAGGAAAGTGGCCTGGTTCGAGCGAGTATCGGCCCTTTTACAACAGAAGAACATCTTGATGCTCTCGTCACAGCGGTGAGGGAAATTAAAGAAGGGTTACTCGGATAAGGAGAATGGAAGATGGTACTACTCGGTACAATAGTCAATGGTTTGGCGATTGTGATTGGCGCCTACATAGGAATGAAGCTTCAACGGATCCCAGAAAATATGAAAGAGACGGTCATGAAGGCAATTGGTCTTGCGGTTATTGTTCTTGGCATATCCATGGCTCTTGAAGGACAGCAATTTCTACTTGTCATTTTCAGTTTAGCTCTAGGTGGCATTCTTGGAGAGCGGATGAATTTGGAAGGGAGATTAAACGAGCTTGGAAGTATGATGGAAAGAAAGATGAAGAAGAGCAGCGGGAACATAGCAGAAGGATTTGTAGCTGCTACGCTTTTGTTTGTCGTTGGAGCGATGGCGATCATTGGCGCTCTTGATAGCGGACTTCGTGGTGATCATTCGGTCCTTTTTACAAAAAGTGTACTGGATGGATTCTCGTCCATTATTTTTGCGGCAACGATGGGTGTGGGCGTGATGTTTTCGTCTGTCCCTGTGGTTCTTTATCAAGGTTCCATTGCGCTAGGAGCAGCTTATGTGGTTACATTCGTTCCCGACGAGCTCCTTCAAGCGATGATTAGTGAGATTACTGCGGTTGGTGGTGTGATGATCTTGGCCATTGGGTTAAACATCCTTGGAATTACACCGGTGCGCGTAGCCAATTTGTTGCCTGCAATCCCGATAGCTCTCCTTTTCGTATGGATTCTCTCACTTTTGACTTAAAAAGGTTTTCTGACAAGGAATCGTTCGCATTCCCGGGTCAGAAAACCTTTTTTTATGTTTGTGATTTTGTCTGTGACAGGCTGGGCCAAGTGAATTTTTTCGGGGGTGAGGCTAACCCTCGAGTCGCACGAATGATCGACATTGCCATTACTTCAGCCATGTCCATCACAACGGCTAGACGAGTGTTTTGAAGCACCATCATCTCCATAAATCCGCCTACATTTACGATGCCTGTCATGTGAAGGTCACCGACAGGAGGCAACTGCTTTTTTACAGCCGAACCCGGTTTTAACGGACCGTCGGCCAAGCACACGTACCCCACACTAGTTGATCTGCCTAGACACGCATCGATGGCTAAAATAAGTGGATTCGTATGGGTATTTGCGATGAGTTCAAGCGTTTCTTCCAAGTTCACAGCATGAACCGGATGCTCTAGCGTTCCATACACATGAAAACGACGTATCGGCTGATCTGCCAATTTTGTTCCAATAAGAGGTCCGAGACTGTCTCCGGTAGAGCGGTCTGAACCGATACAAACGATCACCAAGTCCCTGTTCTTCTTTGCTGCCAATGCTGTTTTGAGGTGGGTTGAAAGTTCAATAGCAGCATTTGTTTCTTTTGAATGGATCCGATAAGGAGATGGGCGGTGATTTTGAAAAAGTTGTCCACGAAACATCATACAACCCCCTGTTCCCAAATAGTATTAACAGTATACGGAATCTTTCACGAATCTATACGTCTCAAAAAAGGTAGGAAAAGGGGAAAGAGACCATGTGGCTATCGGGTTTTAAGTGGATGTTTTTGATAATTGGTACAATTATAGGCGCAGGCTATGCTTCCGGTAGAGAGCTGTGGGAGTTCTTCGGTAGTGAAAGTGGCCTCGCGATCGTGTTGTTTGCGATTCTGTTCTTTATTTGTTGCTACGTGTTAATGACGATCAGTTTTCAAAATCGTACAGAACATTATATGCCTGTATTAAGAGAGCTGATGGGAAAGCGAATTACCGGGTTATATGATTACATGATCATTCTCTACTTATTTTCCACAACTATCATTATGATCGCCGGCGGTGGCGCCACACTGGAAGTGCTACATATTCCTTACTGGTACGGTGTTGCGATCATCTCGTTGCTTCTTGTGTTGCTTTTCGTATGGGGAATTAACGGTATGACGTCCATGAATGCCGTGATTATCCCGGTACTGATTGTGTTTTTGGTTGGTACTCTCTTTATCTTTCAATGGACCTCTGGTTTTGAAATCCGCTTTGATGTAGCGGCTCAGCACAATTGGCCGACGGCGTTTACTTTTACGGCACTTAATATCTTGCCCCTTGTGGCTGTTCTTGCGGCAATCGGGAAGAAAATTAAGCACACCAGTGAAATTTGGATTGCGAGTTTTGGAAGTGCTCTCGTTATGGGAGTAATCTCTTATCTTTATAATGAGTCGCTCTTAATTGTTGCGCATGAAGTGATGTTATATGAAATACCCTTATTTGCTATTTTGAAGCATTATCCTTACTTTATGGTCCTCGTTATGTCAGGACTACTGTGGGCCGCCATTTACACCACAGCAGCCTCCGGTATGCTCGGCCTTTGTACAAGGTTTAGGGAGTATGTGAATTATCCATTTTGGTTGATCGCTTTACTTTTGACTTTCCTTATGATTCCGCTAACGACCATAGGATTCTCCACACTCATTGCTATACTTTATCCTCTTTATGGGTTACTAAACCTCTACATTTTAGGAGCGATTCTCTTGTACCCAATTGTGCATAAATTCGATGAGCGGCCCGTGCCGTAAGCGTTTGTGATTGGTGTGGGTGTGTGGGTCATAACAGTCAACTTAAGGATTGAGTGTAGTAAATCAGTTGATGAAAGGTGTAGCCGGAACGTTCTGCGCTTTCCGTGGCTGTGCCGGCGAGCCTCCTCGGGCAAAGCCCTTGCGGGGTCTCT
This sequence comes from Alteribacter aurantiacus DSM 18675, assembly GCF_000429705.1. GTDB lineage: Bacteria > Bacillota > Bacilli > Bacillales > Salisediminibacteriaceae > Alteribacter > Alteribacter aurantiacus. The sequence goes on along the minus strand of NZ_KE386943.1, from coordinate 473,090 downwards.
CCTGGCTCCCACGGCCACAGGAGTCTGAACATTCCGGCTACACCTAATCACATGCTCACATTTATATCGTCTATCATAGTTAAGAGTTTACGGTGTTTCACCAACCAAGTTGAGCACGCGCATATGGGATGTTATAAAACTTGATAAAGCAAAAAAGAGGTGTTAGAGGAGAAAAGTTGTATTAAAGCTTAAATAAGTGGATCAATATCACATTAAGCGGGACAAATCAAAAACAAGTGGATCAATCATACAAGCAACCCCGCCAAACCGAAATTAACTGGATCATACCAATTCTGAAATATCTTCCAGCATGATCATCACACCTCTTACAAAAACACGTTACGAAAACCTCATGCAATGTTGTATAATGTCTGCAAAGGACGAGGATGAAGAGGTGATCATAATGGCTGACAAAACGTTTCAGCTTTACGATGTGGTAGAAATGAAAAAGCCTCACCCGTGCGGGGAGAATCGATGGAAAGTCATCCGAATGGGGATGGACATTCGCATCAAGTGCATGGGGTGCGAGCACAGCGTCATGCTCCCAAGAAAAGAATTCACCAAGAAAATAAAAAAGGTGCTTGAGCACAACGAAGGATAATAGCCATGCCTGTCACTCTTTTAGTAGGGTTGATGGGCGTGGTTTTTTAGTTTCCTAAGGTGAATCTTTTCTCCTGTCAGTAAAATCAAGTTTCTTTTGACCGTGGCCCTTCCCTATTCTTCTTATTCACGACCATCTTGCACTTTTAGTCGAGACTAACTATAATTGGGAAGGATGAATATGTATGTCGTGACACTTGGAAAATAAAGTACGGTTGTCTGCTAGGCGGACAAGCCCGTTGAATAAAGGAGCATGCACTATGGCGTTAACAACAGGAATCGTCGGTTTGCCAAACGTAGGGAAGTCGACGTTATTTAATGCAATTACACAAGCAGGAGCAGAGTCTGCGAACTACCCGTTCTGTACGATCGACCCGAACGTAGGGATTGTAGAGGTTCCGGACGAAAGATTGGATAAGCTGACAGAACTGGTTGATCCACACAAAACGGTGCCTACAGCGTTTGAATTTACAGACATTGCCGGTATCGTAGAAGGAGCAAGTAAAGGGGAAGGCCTTGGGAACAAGTTCTTGTCCCACATTCGCCAAGTGGACGCGATCTCTCACGTGGTTCGTTGCTTTGAAGATGAAAACATCACTCACGTTTCCGGTAGCGTTGATCCGATTCGTGACATTCAAGTCATCAACTTGGAGCTAATCTTAGCTGACATGGAAACGGTAGAGAAGCGCTTGGCTAAAGTAAGCAAGATGGCGCGCCAAAAAGATAAGGATGCCATGTTCGAAATGGAGATCCTTGAAAAGTTCCGTGATGCATTTGAAAATGAAATGCCGGCTCGTAGTGTAAGCCTGACAGAAGAGCAAGACAAGCTTGCGAAGGGCATGCATTTGTTAACTAAAAAGCCTGTTCTATACGCTGCAAACGTAAGTGAAGAAGAGATTGTCGATCCTGACAGTAACGAGAATGTTCAAAAAGTACGAGAGTTTGCTGCTCAAGAAAACTCCGAAGTGATCGTGGTTTGTGCAAAAATTGAATCTGAAATTGCTGAGCTTGATGGAGAAGAGAAGCAAGAGTTTCTCGATGACCTTGGCATTGCCGAATCAGGGCTTGACCAGCTGATCAAAGCCGCTTACAATCTCTTAGGCTTGGAGACTTATTTCACAGCCGGGAAACAAGAAGTACGCGCTTGGACAATCAAGCATGGCACAAAAGCACCTCAAGCAGCCGGTGTCATTCACACCGACTTTGAGCGCGGCTTCATCCGTGCGGAAGTTGTTGCTTACGAAGACTTAGTAGCAGCAGGAACCATGAGCACAGCGAAAGAGAACGGAAAAGTCCGTCTCGAAGGAAAAGAGTACATCGTAAAAGACGGAGACGTCGTTCACTTCCGTTTTAACGTGTAATAAAGAGTGGTGAGAGCTTCCGGCAATAATGCCGAGGCTCTTTTGTTTTTTGGGGATTCATTATATAGGCTTGAGTATTCATTATAAAACGGGAAAATTCATTATAAACGCCCAGGGATTCATCATAAAGCCAGATCTTCACTATCGTTTATTTCGAACCCAACTTCACCCTCGAAACACCCTTCCAAAAAAATTCTCCACACTTCTTGTCTTTCTGCAAAACACCTGCTATAATTGACAATTGCGAGCAAAAGAGAAATATGCTTGCTCCTTGCTCTTCCAAATGGAGGAGCCGCTAAGTCCAAAAGGAGGTGGAAAAAGATGCGCAAATACGAAATCATGTACATTGTACGTCCTAACCTTGAAGAAGCAGCTACTAAAGAAATCGTAGAACGTTACAACAAGGTTTTGACTGACAACGGCGCAGAAGTGGAAAAGGTTGAGGAAGTAGGAAAGAAACGTCTTGCTTACGAAATCGACGACTTTAAAGAAGGTTACTATGTAATCCTTAAAGTGAACTCTAACCCAGAGGCCATTTCTGAATTCGATCGTTTGGTGAAAATCAACGAAAACATCCTACGCAGAATCGCAGTACGCGACGACGAGTAGACGATAAATAAAGAGTAAAAGAATGGGGAGGAGTTCGAATGATTAACCGCGTTGTGTTAGTCGGAAGATTAACAAAAGATCCTGAGTTACGCTATACAGCAAACGGTGTTGCAGTAGCAACATTCACCCTTGCAGTAAACCGTCCATTCTCTAACCAACAAGGAAACCGTGAAGCGGACTTTCTAAACATTGTTGTATGGAGAAAACAAGCAGAAAACGTAGCAAACTATTTGAAAAAAGGTAGTATGGCTGGTGTGGACGGACGTGTTCAAAGCCGAAGCTATGATAATAACGAAGGACGTCGCGTCTTTATCACGGAAATTGTGGCAGAAAGTGTCCAATTCCTTGAAACAAAAGGTGGCGGCGGTGGTGGAAATCGCGAGCAATCCGGTGGAAACTACGGTCAAAGCAACGACGGTTTTCAAAACAACCCAAGTCAACCATCTGGTGGACGCGGGGGACAGTCGGACTTCTCGGATGACCCATTTGCCAATGACGGTAAACCAATCGACATCAATGATGACGACTTGCCGTTCTAAGTTTGCAACAACGAACGAAACGATATAAAAATTTTAAAAGAAGGAGGGGTTCAAATGGCCCGTCGTGGACGTCCAAAACGTCGTAAGGTTTGTTTCTTCACTGTAAACAAAATTACGAAAATCGACTATAAAGATATAGACTTGCTTAAGCGATTCGTTTCTGAGCGTGGAAAAATTCTTCCTCGCCGTGTAACAGGAACTTCTGCTAAGTATCAGCGTCAATTGACTCGCGCGATCAAGCGCTCTCGTCAAATGGCTCTACTACCATACGTTACTGGTGAGTAATCGTTGAGTAGTGACACCCGTTGCCCCGTAGGCAGCGGGTGTTTTTATATTTTGGGTCATAATTTTCACAAAGAATGATCATTGAATAAACCTCGTATGTACGATAAAATGACACCTATTGGTTACGCCAAATAGACAAAAAGTGACATAAGAGGAGAAACACAAATGGAATTTATGGAACTATTGACATACATTATTCTTGGTATTATTCAAGGGGCAACCGAGCCTCTTCCCGTATCATCGAGTGGTCATTTACGCATCGTGTCTTATTTCTTTAACTTAGACGTACCGGATCTTCATTTTGAGATCTTTGTAAACGGTGCTTCACTCGTGGCGGTTTTCATCATTTACCGTAAGGATTTAATAGAGTTGGTTGCAGGTACTCTCAACTACATAAGAAAACCGAAAGAATATGACAAAGAACCCTTTCGATTTTCTCTATTGTTAATCTTAGGTACAATTCCAGCAGTGCTTGGCGGATTATTCTTATATGACTTTATCGGGGGCGAATTAACACAAATTCGAAATGTAGGGATTGCCCTTTTGATCACGGGTGTCGCATTATGGCTCATTCGTAATCTTCGTGGTGATAAAAAAGAACCTCAAATTACTGTTTTGGATACGATCATTATTGGTCTTGCTCAAATGCTTGCTTTGGCACCGGGCATCAGCCGTTCCGGCGCTACCATTGTAGCGGCGATGGCAAGAAAAATTGAACCTGAAACAGCCTTGAAGTTTTCGTTTTTTCTATCAATCCCAGTAAGTATCGGGAGCCTTGTCTTTGATTTGGGGCGAATTTATGAGGCGATTACGGCACCTGGTATGCTCGTTTATTATGTAGTGGCGTTCCTTGTAGCCCTTGCTGTTTCTATTGTAGCAATTAAAATATTGATTAACATGGTTACAAGAGGGAAGCTTCTCTACTTTGCTCTCTATTGCTTCGCCATGGCAGCGATACTGATTATAAGCTCCATGAGATAACTGAAAAGAGGCTTAAACAGAAGTGTTAACGAGGAATGAAAATCCGAACAATGGTATGCCGTGCTAATACACCGCTACTGAAATATGCTTCGCTTTCCGCGGGAAGCGGCTGAGCCTCCTCGGGCTTTGCGAAGGCATTGAAAAAGTTAAAGGCCGAACTTTTTCAGTGCCTTCCTTTGCCCTCCAGGGTCTACGTTATATTTCATCTGCTCTACTAGCGAATTGTTCGGATTCAACTCTAAACACTTTCTTTATGCCCTAGCCTCAACTCAAGCAGTGATGGTGTTACTTATTTCCATAAGAATGACCTGAGAGGTAAACGTATGTATACCTTTCAGTCATTCGCTTTAATGAGTATCCGTTCGTCAGGTTAGAAGGCTACGCTTCACGCCATCCGCTACATTTCCGCGGCGGTACCGGCGATCTTTCTCGGGCAAAAGCTAAGGCCACTGAAAAGGTATAGCTAGACTTTAATTGATTACAAGGCATATTCATTTTCTCTTTTTTCCTGTTTTGTTCTTTCTATTTATCTCGTGCTACAATAGTATACGTTGAAAAGGTTTGGAAACGAGGGAAGACTATGAATGAACAGAGCCCAATTAAAGAGGGCGCTCTATATATCGGTATTTATATGTTACTTATTTTAGCAACACTGTTTGTACCGCTCATCAGTTTGCTTACGCTCTTCTTGTTGCCGATTCCGTTTGTATTCTATGCAAGAAAGCATGGATACAAGTCAGGAATCTTTTTAGCGACGGTGAGCTTTGTTTTGCTGCTCATTATTGCGTATCCGATTGCAATTATCTTTACGATCACGTTCGCTTCGACAGGGGTTGTAATTGGAGAATTATTAAGACGAGAAAAATCCGCGTTTGGTGTTCTTCTCGGAGGGGCACTGACCTTTATTACAGCGATAATCATTAATTTTATCGGAAGCATTGTCATTTTGGACGTTCATCCGGTGGAAAGTATTCAAACCGTCCTTTATGAATCTGTTGAAACGACGGAATCGATTATTCCTTTACCGGGAGGGCAAGAGGAGGCTGTCGAGGCCGCGACAGAGTTGATAGACGGGTTAGTGATCATTACACCAGCCTTGTTTGTTATTTTGGGCGTCTCCTATGCATTTATTGTGCAGTGGCTTGCATCCTTTATGCTCAGAAAACGTAAAGTAAATGTGACCACATTTCCGCCTATACGGGAATGGGGATTTCCTAAAGCCTTTATTTGGTACTATGCGGTTGTTCTCGTGCTCATCTTGTTTGTAGACATGGAGCAAGGGTCCGCCCTTTATACGGCAACGTACAATCTTTTGCCTATATTGGAAATCATTATGGTTATCCAAGGTCTCGCTGTGATTTTCTTTTTCTTTTATATGAAAAAGGTTCACAAGGTCGTTCCGATCATCATCTTAGTTTTGGGGATCGTTTTCCCACCATTACTGTTTCTCATCCGATTTTTAGGTATAATTGATTTAGTATTTGAGCTTAGGAAGCGAATGGACTCAAACAAGTAGGAGTTGTGAGGAATGCCTAATTTCTTAATGAAGCGGTGGCATGGCTATCACGTCGTCGCATTGCTCGGAATCGCCATCATATTTACAGGCATATTAACCTATTATCACTGGCAAATCGGCTTGGTCGGTTTTCTTGGGATTGCCATTGTTTTTGTATTCGTTCTACGTGCTCGAATACAATTTGAAAAAGATCTGACAGAATACGTATCCACCCTTTCTTATCGGGTAAATAAAGCCGGAGAAGAGGCAGTGATGAAGCTGCCGATCGGGATGATTTTGTACAATGATGCAGGCATTATTCAATGGGTAAATCCCTATATGTCAGCGTTGTTGTCAAACGAGACCCTCGGGGAAAAACTCGAAGTGATCTCAGATGACCTCCCTACTTTGATGGAGGATGAGGGAAAGGAATTCCTTCTTACACTTGGCGATCGAAAATACAGAGTCGTCAATGAATCAAATGAGCGGCTATTGTATTTTTTCAACGCAACAGAAGAACAAGAAATCAAAGAGCTTTTTGAACGAGATAAAACGGTCATTGGTCTCATTTTTCTTGATAACTATGATGAAGTAACACAAGGGATGGAAGATCAGTTAAGAAGCAAGCTCCTCACACATGTGACGGACGTGTTGAATTCGTGGTCGAAAGATCAGGATATTTTCTTAAGACGAATTTCATCTGATCGATTCATTGCCATTTTTAATGAGGAAGCACTATTCAACTTAGAAGAAGACCGATTTACCCTTCTAGATCAAGTTAGAGACGTAACCGCTCAGGAAAAAGTAGCCCTCACGTTAAGTATTGGGGTCGGAAGCGGTCATTCGTCATTACGAGAGCTAGGGGCTCTTGCACAGTCCAGCTTGGATTTGGCCCTTGGTCGGGGTGGGGACCAAGTTGCAATTAAACAATCGAACGGAAAAGTCCGCTTTTACGGCGGGAAATCCAACGCAATGGAAAAACGGACCCGTGTCCGTGCTCGCGTAATCTCTCACGCCATTCGTGACTTTGTGAAAGAAAGTGACCGCGTGATTGTGATGGGTCATAAAAACCCCGACATGGATTCGATCGGTGCAGCCATTGGAATGCTTAAAATTGCGCAAGTGAACAAAAAAGACGCTTTTATTGTGCTAGACCCAGATAACGTAAATCAGAGTGTTCACAAGCTCCTCGAGGCGATACAGGACCACGATGACCTTTGGGCCAACTTTATTACACCTGAAGAAGCACGTGAAGAAATGACAGACGAGACGCTGATGGTCGTTGTAGACACTCACAAGCCGTCATTATGTATCGATACGAAGCTGTTGGATCGCGTGGATCGCATTATCGTCATCGATCACCACCGTCGAGGAGAAGAGTTTATTGAAGATGCGGTACTCGTATACATGGAGCCATATGCATCTTCAACGGCTGAGCTTGTAACCGAGCTTCTTGAATACCAGCCGAACCATCCGAACCTCGATGTCCTGGAAGCGACGGCCCTCCTTTCCGGTATTATCGTCGATACGAAGAGTTTTGCCATTCGTACGGGTTCAAGAACGTTTGACGCGGCTTCATATTTGAAGAGTCAAGGAGCTGACACCACGCTTGTACAAAAGCTCATGAAAGAAGATCTCGAGCAGTACGTGAAACGAGCGAATCTGGTGGAAAAAGCATATATTTACACCGCTGGCACCGCCATTGCAGTAGGAGAAGAGAATCAAACGTACAACCAAGTCCTAATTGCTCAGGCTGCTGACACACTGCTTACGATGAACAACGTGGTCGCTTCCTTTGTGATCTCGGAACTCGATGATGGCCGTGTAAGCATTAGCGCAAGGTCACTCGGTGATATTAACGTGCAAGTGATTATGGAAAAAATGCAAGGTGGCGGTCACTTAACAAACGCAGCCACACAGCTGTCAGGGACCACGCTTGAAGAAGCAGAAGACCTATTAAAAGAGAAAATAGATGATTACTTTAAAGGGGGACAATCGTCATGAAAGTGATTTTTCTACAAGACGTTAAAGGAAAAGGTAAAAAAGGCGAAGTCAAAAATGTAGCAGAAGGATACGCTCGTAACTACCTTCTAAAAAATAACCTTGCCGTGGAAGCAAACAGCGGCAACATAAAAGACCTCGAAATGAAAAAAGAAAGCCAGAACAAAAAAGCCGAACAAGAGCTAAAAGAAGCACAAGCTTACAAAGAAAAGCTTGAAAATACAACCGTTGAAGTGAAAGCCAAAGCGGGAGAAGGCGGCCGATTATTCGGTGCGGTGACAAGCAAGCAAATCGCAGACACACTAAAGAAAATGAAGTTGAAAGTAGATAAGCGAAAAATCGACCTCGACGAACCGATCCGAGCTCTTGGCTATCGTAACGTAGACATTAAAGTACACCCAAAAGTCACGGCTACTGTTAAAGTACACGTTGTAGAAGAGTAAGACGAGCAAGCGCAGTGGACTTTCGTTGTGGGTATGGATAAACAGATTAGATGGACGTTTAAACAGGTTAGCCATCCCCCACGCCGAAAACGGCCGCTTGTAGCTCTTAATCTATACAAAAAAACTTTACGAAAAGAATGAAAAAGGGGCGATAACGATGAGTGATGTATTTGCCGATCGTACCCCGCCACAAAACATTGAAGCAGAACAAGCCGTGCTTGGCGCCATCTTTATCGATGATGAAGCCATTGTCACGGCTTCTGAGCGTTTAGTACCAGACGACTTTTATCGTGCCGCTCATCAGCGGATTTACACGGTCATGCTCACACTCTCTGAAAAAGGAGAGCCGGTGGACCTTGTCACTGTTACGTCTGAGCTGCAAACGCGTAAGTGGCTTGAAGAAATTGGCGGTGTACCTTATTTAAGTGATCTGGCTAACGCTGTACCAACTGCAGCGAATGTGGAGTATTACAGTCAAATGGTTGAGGAAAAATCGTTGTTACGACGCCTCATCCGTGTAGCTACAAATATTGCTTCCGACGGTTATGCAGCGGAAGAAGAAGTAAGCACCATTCTAAATGAAGCCGAAAAGACGATCCTTGAAGTGGCTCAGAAAAAGAATTCAGGTGTGTTTAAAGATATTAAAGATGTGCTTGTAAATGCGTACGATAACATTGAGGCTCTTCAGCACCAAACGGGAGACATTACCGGAATTCCTACCGGCTTTACGGAGCTAGATAGAATGACGGCCGGATTCCAGCGAAACGACTTGATTATCGTAGCTGCCCGACCTTCCGTAGGTAAGACGGCTTTCGCCTTGAATATCAGTCAAAACGTTGCCACTCGTACGGACGAAAACGTGGCGATCTTCAGTCTTGAGATGGGTGCCGAGCAGCTGATCATGCGTATGCTGTGTGCGGAAGGCAACATCGATGCCCAGCGTCTAAGGACTGGAGACTTAAACGACGAAGATTGGCAAAAGCTCACGATGGCCATGGGTAGCCTGTCTAAGGCAGGGATTTACATCGACGATACTCCTGGTGTAAAAGTAAATGATATTCGCGCGAAATGCCGTCGTCTAAAACAAGAAAAAGGTCTGGGCATGATCATGATTGACTACTTGCAGCTCATCCAAGGGGATGCAAGAAGCGGGGAAGGACGTCAACAGGAAGTATCCGAAATTTCTCGTTCCTTAAAAGGACTTGCTCGTGAGCTAGAGGTGCCGGTCATTGCCCTCTCCCAGCTCAGCCGTGGAGTAGAATCCCGTCAGGACAAACGTCCGATGATGAGTGATATCCGTGAATCGGGAAGTATCGAACAGGACGCCGATATCGTCGCCTTCTTATACCGAGACGACTACTACGATAAAGAATCGGAGAACAAAGACATCATCGAGATCATTATAGCCAAACAGCGTAACGGCCCGGTCGGTACGTGTGAGCTGGCTTTCGTAAAAGAATACAACAAATTCGTAAATTTAGAGCGTCGCTACGACGAAGGGAGTATCCCTCCTGGAGCGTAAGTGCTTGTTATGGAACCCCCTTTTCTGTGTTGTGCGGAGGAGGGGGTTTTTAGTTTAACGGGAGTCGTATTGTGTCGATTTTTGTCGTATGGTCGATAAATTCTCCTTAGAGGTCGATAAAACCTGATTAAGGCTCGATAAATTCATAAGAAGTCTCGATAAATCTAAAACAAGGCTCGATAAAATAAGAATAGAGGTCGATAAAAGTCAGTTCGCTCCAACGATTGCTACCATCGACACCTAATCTTCCCTCAACACACGAACAAAGAATCTCTAAATCTCTATAATTGTTCGGTTTTTAGTTGACTGGCGATGATTCTATTGATAAACTTACTGTGGTTTAATGAAAATATAGATTTCAGGGAACGTTAATAGCGTGAAATATAAGTGGAGGTGCTCATCCATGCCATCGGTTGTAGTGGTAGGAACTCAGTGGGGAGACGAAGGAAAAGGAAAAATTACAGACTACTTGTCTGAACAAGCGGAGCTCGTAGCTCGCTATCAAGGAGGAAACAATGCCGGTCATACGATCGTCTTTGGTGGTGAAAAGTACAAGCTTCACCTGATTCCTTCAGGTATTTTTTACAGTGACAAAACGTGTGTGATCGGAAACGGAATGGTCATCGATCCTAAAGCACTTGTTGAAGAGCTTAAATATTTGCACGACAAAGGTGTAGATACAAGCAACTTACGCATCAGTAACCGTGCGCACGTCATTCTTCCGTATCACTTAAAGCTTGATATCGTTGAAGAAGAGAGCAAAGGTGCAAACAAGATCGGAACGACTAAAAAAGGTATTGGTCCGGCTTACATGGACAAAGCAGCACGTGTAGGTATTCGTATTGCCGACCTTTTGGATAAAGAAACGTTCGAAGAGAAGCTTGACAACAACCTCCGTGACAAAAACCGTCTTCTTGAGAAGGTTTATGAAGTTGAAGGATTCAAGAAAGAAGATATCCTAGACGAATACTACAATTACGGACAAGAAATTGCTCATTATGTAGCGGATACGTCTGTTGTATTGAATGACGCACTTGATGGTGGCCGTCGCGTCTTGTTTGAAGGTGCACAAGGGGTTATGCTTGACCTTGACCAAGGAACATACCCGTTCGTAACGTCATCAAACCCGATCGCAGGTGGAGTGACAATCGGATCCGGTGTTGGTCCGTCTAAAATCAATCATGTTGTTGGAGTATCCAAAGCTTACACGACTCGTGTAGGGGATGGTCCTTTCCCAACTGAATTAACGGACGAAATAGGCGATCAAATTCGTGAAACAGGTAACGAATACGGAACGACAACCGGACGTCCCCGTCGCGTGGGTTGGTTTGATAGTGTTGTTGTGCGTCACGCTCGTCGTGTGAGTGGAATTACTGATTTATCCCTCAACTCCATCGATGTTCTTTCCGGTATTAAAAAGCTGAAGATTTGTGTGGCTTATGAATATAAAGGTGAAGTGATCGATGAGTTCCCAGCGAGCCTCAAGGTTCTTGCTGAGTGTAAGCCAGTCTATGAAGAGCTTGATGGTTGGGACGAAGACATCACTGGTGTGAAATCTCTACATGAGCTTCCTAAGAACGCTCTGTTCTATGTAGAGCGCATTTCACAGCTTACAGGTATTCCATTGAGTGTCTTCTCTGTAGGACCTGACAGAAACCAAACAAACATGGTACGCGGTGTGTTTGGATAAATAACAGAATGATGATCACCTCTGCAAGCGAATTGCGGAGGTGATTTTTTGTGTCTGTCCGTTTCAAATTCCTATGGGGGTATTTACAGTGCTCTCCCTAGTCTTTCTACGGAAAGGAAAGGGCACTTATGTGCGTTAGCCGCATTTACCTTACTCCAGCTGTTTATCAAAGCAACGATCCATACAGAAGAACAAGAATGACCTTGGTGAAAAAGCGCATACCAAGCAAATAAAAGAGGTTATTCCCGTTCTAAAACGGGGAAGATAAAGGTACAGATGACCTAAGATCTTAATTATCTGTTGCATTTTTGTATAAGATTCGTTATTGTTGATAAGGATGTTTGAGAGTCCAATGCAACTTTTTAAAAAAGTTTTTAAAAATGTATTGCATTGATCATTGAAAGGTGATAATATATTCCTTGTCGCCAAGAAATGAGCCATTAGCTCAGTTGGTAGAGCATCTGACTTTTAATCAGAGGGTCGAAGGTTCGAGTCCTTCATGGCTCACCATTTTTACTTTTTATACCCACTGTGGCCCGTTGGTCAAGTGGTTAAGACACCGCCCTTTCACGGCGGTAACACGGGTTCGAATCCCGTACGGGTCACCATTAAAAAATAAAGGTTGCTTTATTTTGTCACATGGGGTATAATAAGTTTTGTTGCTTCACATACTACATAAGGTGAACAACAACATCATTTCAAGAGCGTCACTTTAATCGGCGCGGGATGGAGCAGTCTGGTAGCTCGTCGGGCTCATAACCCGAAGGTCGGAGGTTCAAATCCTCCTCCCGCAACCAATTTAACATTGCTTGCCTGGTGTATTTTTTTTGCCGAAAATACAGGACAAGCTGGACAGTTTAATAGAGTATAGAATACATAGTTTGTTGGTCAAGGTCCCGTGGTGTAGCGGTTAACATGCCTGCCTGTCACGCAGGAGATCGCCGGTTCGATCCCGGTCGGGACCGCCATTTAAATGTTGGCTCGATAGCTCAGTCGGTAGAGCAGAGGACTGAAAATCCTCGTGTCGGCGGTTCGATTCCGTCTCGAGCCACCATTTTTTTCTATACTCGCTGGCCTAGCTCAATTGGTAGAGCAACTGACTTGTAATCAGTAGGTTGGGGGTTCAAGTCCTCTGGCCAGCACCACTACATACGATAACCTATCCTGCAATCGCGGGGTAGGTTTTTTATTTTGTTTACCCGTTTGGGGACCTTTCGGCTTTCGTAAGACCGACTTAATTTCGAATTAGCGGAGATAAATGTGTAATTGGCGTACTTATTTTGAATTTAGCGGAGATAAATATGTAATTAGCGCACTTATTTTAAAATAGCAGGTGTTAGCACGCGCGCCCCATTCTTCCCACCTCAATCCCCACCCGCACAAAGTCAACCTAACCATATTCAGAGGGCATGCCTCTTTTTTCCACAAAAAATAGCAATAACTGACACGAATAATACATTTCTTTTACAGATCTGTCATACAAACCACACCTTCTGTGACTTATGTTAGAATGGTGCGGGATATGGAATGGGCCTATATATCTATTCTGTATATCCCTCAGCACATTTCAGGAGGACCATATGTTTAAGCAAAAAAAATCATACAAAAAAACATTCACATATATAATAATGCTCCTCGTCTTTGGTTTGGTCACTACGGTGTACAGTTTATCCGCTAGTGCCCACATTATGGATGAGGAAAGCATTGAAGAAGACGAAGGAGAAGGTGTGGACACGATTTATCATGTTCATTATGGTGACACCTTTGTTGGATTTGTAGATGATAAATCCGATGTCTATGAGATCGTTGACGAAAAAGTTGACGAGATCAACGAAGACGAAGAAGACCTTAGACTTACGCCAGAAGAGAAGCTCCAAGTGATCCCAGAGCGCGTATTTCAAGTGAAGGCGATCAATGATGTGACAACGGAAAAGCTTGAAGACATGTTAGAAATTAAGGCAGAGGCGTTAACCTTTACAGTAGACGATGTAGAGATCGGATACATGAGTGCAGCATTTGACAAAGAGGACTTCATCCGTTTTTGGGCTTTAGAATATGTAGATGAAGACGTTTTGGAAGCGTATGAAGACGAGGAAGATGTAGAGCTTGACGAAGGGGACATGAAGATCCTTGATATGTATCTTTCTGAAGAGGTGGAAGTAGAAGAAACACTTGTCGATCCTGCGGAATTAAGCACGAAAGAAGAGCTTGTAGAAGCTTTTGAAACTGGAGCTCTTGAAGAGTCGGAGTATGAAGTACAAGAAGGAGACGTGCTAGGTTCGATTGCACGTCAGCATGATCTTTCTGTTAAAGAGCTACTGGATGCGAATGACGACCTTGATGAAGATTCGTCCATTCGAGTAGGCGATACATTAGAGGTACAAAACGAATCTCCAGCTGTCCAGCTTGTGATTGAAGTGCAGAAAAAAGAATCAAAAGACATTTCTTACGATACAAAAACAGAAGAAGATGACGAGATGGAAAAAGGGGAAACCAAAGTTAAAGAATCTGGTGAAAAGGGCGAAAAGATAGTAGAAAGTAAAGTGGTCCTGGAGAATGGAAGCACAGCATCAACGGATGTAATAGAAGAAGAAGTAGTGTCTGAGCCTGAAGATCGCGTTGTGATAAAGGGAACGAAAGAATCAGATGAACTTGCGTGGCCGGCTGTTGGCGGTTATATTTCAAGTCATCAAGGGCCGCGTTGGGGCAGGTTCCATAAAGGGATTGACATTGCACGACCATCAAGCCCGGAGATTCGAGCTGCTGAGTCCGGTACAGTGACCTCTGCCCGTTATGAAAACGGCTATGGAAATACCATTCGTATTCGTCATAGCAATGGACTTGAAACGCTCTATGCCCATTTAGATAGCATGGATGTGAGTTCAGGAGACAAGGTATCGCGTGGAGAAGATATAGGAATTATGGGTGAAACGGGTAACTCTACAGGGGTACACCTTCACTTTGAAGTTTATAAAGACGGGGAGTTAGAAAACCCGACAGATTATGTAAGTAAATAACGAAGAAGAGCTGTATTCCAGTGAGGATGCAGCTCTTTTTCTATGAAAATAGTACTCACGATTTCCCAAAGTTACTCAGTTTCAACGTATACTGTAACTGTGATAGAATGGAAGAAGATACGTCTAAATATCGGCAATTTAAAGTCTTCGGAGTGATTGTTGTTCTTTTACGTTTACCTTTTAGTCCTGCACCGCCGCAAATAAGTGAGCGATGGCGTTCAGCAAAGCTTTAAGAACGGATGAGAGGGTAGAGCAACAACTGATACGAAACAGCAAATTCAAACGGTGCACGGACATAAGCCGGCACAGAATAAAAATGGAAGCTGGTGGAAGAATGGACAAGCAAAAAATTCTTGTGGTTGACGATGAGCAACCCATTGCAGATATTTTACAGTTCGGATTAGAAAAAGAAGGGTTCGAGGTTATTTGTGCGTACGACGGCAATGAAGCGGTCGAGAAAGTAAAAGAACATGTACCGGACCTGATTTTACTTGATATTATGCTCCCTTACCAAGATGGTATGGAAGTGTGTCGTGAAGTACGAAAAACGTATGATATGCCTATTATTATGTTGACTGCGAAAGACTCTGAGATTGATAAAGTATTAGGGCTTGAGCTTGGTGCAGATGATTACGTAACAAAACCGTTCAGTACTCGTGAGTTGATTGCCCGAGTGAAAGCCAATTTGCGACGCAATCAGAAGTCGCAAGAGCCTGAACAAGACAATAAAGACATTCAGGTTGGACCGCTACTCGTTCAGCCGGATGCGTATCTTGTGACGAAGCGCGGAGAGCCGATTGAGCTGACTCATCGTGAGTTTGAGCTTATTCATTATTTGTCTAAACATCTTGGTCAAGTCATGACAAGAGAGCACTTGTTACAAGCGGTATGGGGTTATGATTACTTCGGTGACGTGCGTACAGTTGACGTAACGGTTCGCCGTTTGCGCGAAAAAGTAGAGGACAACCCGAGTCATCCAACGTGGATCGTCACAAGACGCGGGGTAGGCTACTACTTACGGAACGCGACAGACCAGGAGAGTTGATTGAATGAAAAAAATCCGCTTTTATAAGTCGATACACGTAAAGATCGTTATTATTTACGTGCTATTGATTTTAATTGCGATGCAGGTCATCGGGGTTTATTTTACACAACAGTTGGAAGATCGCCTCGTTGAAAACCATCGAGAAATGATCAATGACCGAGCGAACCTTCTTGTTTATAACGTACAGCAAGAAATGTTGGAGGAACGGGGAGAAGAAGATCCTTCGTTAGAGAGAGACATTAACAACGTTCTCGATCAGCTCTTTGATATTGCCAATGCAAAAGCCCAGGTGGTCGATTCGAATAAAACGATCATTGGGACATCGGAGCCTGACGAACGATTTCGTATTGAAGGCCAACGGACCACGAATATGAGGATTACCCGTACGCTCGTAACAGGGCAAGGGGAATCTTCACCAACACCTGTGATCGACTTTGAAGGGCAACGGGTGAGGGTCATTACACAACCGGTTTATGACATGGACGAGGACCAGACGATTATTGGAGCGATCTATATTGAAGCGTCTCTTGAGGATATCTATGCTCAAGTCCAGCAAATCAACCAGATCTTGATGACAGGAACCGTCATAGCCCTTGCGATTACCGTCGTCTTGGGTGTGTTGCTTGCCCAAACGATCACGAGACCGATTGTGGATATGAAAAAGCAAGCCCACGTCATGGGGAAAGGAGACTTTTCCCGAAGCGTAACGGTCTATGGAGATGATGAAATCGGAGAGCTTGCAAGAGCGTTTAACGATTTGACCATCAAGCTCCAAGACGCCCACGCAACAACCGAGGGGGAACGTCGGAAGCTCTCCAGCGTGTTGACGCACATGACTGATGGAGTTATTGCTACTGATAAGCATGGCCATGTGATCTTGATGAATCGTAGAGCAGAGGAAATGCTCGAGAGAACGCAAGAAGGAACGCTTGGTGAAAAACTGACGGATGTTCTCAACTTGAAAGGGATTATGAAGCTAGAAGAGCTTTATGAATACAACGATCCTCTTCTCCTTGATATGGACACGATGGAAGACGATTTGTTCTTTGAAGCCCATTTCTCTGTTATTTCAAAAGAGAATGGTCAACAAAATGGACTCATCGCTGTGCTTCATGATGTCACAGAACAAGAAAAAGTCGAACAAGAACGCCGTGAGTTCGTGGCGAATGTGTCCCATGAATTAAGGACGCCATTAACGTCCATGAAGAGTTACCTGGAAGCGTTGGCTGATGGAGCTCTTGATACCGACGTGGCCCCACGTTTTATTAACGTGACGCAAAATGAAACGGAGCGAATGATTCGTCTTGTAAATGATTTGTTGCAGCTGTCGAAAATGGACAGTAAAGACTATCAGTTGACGATGAACTCGATGAATTTAATTACCTTTGTTGAGCAAGTGATCGATAGATTCGAAATGTCGACGAAAAATCAGTCGATTACGTTTAACCGAAAGCTCCCACAAGAACCGTTGTTTGTGTATGGCGATCGGGATAAATTGACGCAGCTGCTTGATAACATCGTGTCCAATGCGGTGAAATACTCCCCGCAGGGCGGCATGATTAGCGTTAGTGTGAAGGTTGAAAAAGGCCGCGTCATTACTAGTGTTCAAGATGAAGGTGTGGGAATACCAAAAGACAGTATCCCTCACGTGTTTGATCGTTTTTACCGCGTGGATAAAGCAAGGACGAGAAGTCTCGGTGGAACCGGCCTTGGCTTGGCTATTGCAAAAGAAATCATCCATGCTCACGGAGGCGACATTTGGGTAAGCAGTGATTGGGGTAAAGGCACCCGAGTGTCGTTTAGCCTACCGGTTCCTGAGGAGGCGAAAGAAGTATAATGGCCATGGAGCATTTAAAGACCGCGTTGTTATGGGTCCTCATTCTAACGAGTGTCGGACTTACGTATTCAATTTGGACGTTTCAGCCTGACTTCAGTCCATTGGACTCTTCCGGAACCATTGAGAGCCCTGATATTGGTGTAGAAAAAAGTCATGTGGACCTTTTGATCCCTGAGAGTATTACGATTCATGAAAACGAAGAGCGGTACTGGCTCGAGCCGGAAGAAGAGAGATTCACCAGTCAAATGGAAGCCCTTTTGGACGTGGAATTTGAACGTGTGGTCGATTATCCAAGAAGCGGCGTTCCGGTTCTCAATCAACCGGCCCGGGCGATTGACTATAAGTTTCATTCTCCTATCCCTGGAAGTACGATTAACGAGCTGTTTGATTTTGGTGAAGAGACGATTGCCATTACGTCTGTGGACCGGATTTATATTACTCGATCGACCACTTCGGCAAATGGTGAAGTGATCGCCCGCTTTATATCGACGGAAGATGAAGAAATTTATCAGGCGGAAACGAACTTGAACAATGATCAGCTCGTGGCTATGTATGAAGGTGAAAGAGACCATATGTATGAAGCTCGTGGCGTGTCTTTTGATGAGGAGAATCTCTATGGTGACTACGCCTACTTGCCTGTTGAGCCTTTAACGATGCGAAAGCTTACTTACAGCTGGAACTCGATCTCTGAGCAAGACATGCGCGCCGTGATGTTTAGTGATCCTGATCTCGTTCAAGAGTATCCAAGAGGTCCAACGACGCGGATGTATTCTGACGGTAGTCGATTCCTTGAAGTGACGAGACGCTCAAGTGGAAATGTGATGAAGTTTGAACATCAGCGTACGGGAACGTTTGACGAGAACGAAACGGAAACTCATGTGTTGGAAGACGCTCTCGACTTTATTAATCTTAGAGGCGGTTGGACCGACCACTATGGGGTAGATGCCTGGCATCACGGCTTTATTGATTCGGTTACGTACCGGATGCATGTGGACGGCCTGCCGGTACTTGGAGGATCTGCGAACCAAGATCTTTATTACACGAAAGAAATTACACGAGCTGGTAATGAGATTAACAAATATGAACGGCCTTTGTTTCGTTTAGACGGGCAATTCAATCAAGACGAACCGATTGCCCTCCCTCCGTTAGATGAGATGATGTCTTATCTAGAGGAGATGGAAGATTTTGATACGGATAGCATTGAAGGTATTCGTTTCGGATACTTTATGGATAGCAGCACGAGTTCGTTTATGATCTTTTCCCCTGACTGGTTTATTAAGCGGGGAAACTGGCAGCGTTTCAGTGATATTGAAGATGAATATGAAGAGCGCTTGCTAGAAGAAGAGGAAGAAGAGGAAGAGGAAGACAACGACGAAGAGATGGAGGAGGAGTCATAGGATGGACTGGAGCCGGGCAAAGACCATTTTAATTGTTACATTCTTTTGCTTGAATGTGTTCCTCGTCTACCAGCTCGTTGAAAAGCGTAGTGATTCAAACTTGGGCGTCCTGACTCCTCCGAGTTTTCAACACTTACTCGACAACCAAAACATTACGATCAACCTATCGGACCCAAACTACACACCGAGAGGGTACCACGTGACTGGTATGCCTCAATCATTTAATGATGAAGAATTGCTGGCCGACTTTGGAACGCTCGATGTGGAGCTTGGGAGACAAGAATACGAGCTTGTGGTGGAACTTGAGGAGCCGGAGCGCTTACTCAGCCAAAACCTACCCGGAAGCGTGAATGCCTTTTTACAGAGCCATCTGATGAACGGGGAAGAGTATGCCTTCGGGTATTATAACGAAGAAGAGAATTATATCCGAGCGTACCAGACGTATGACGGTGAACTACTTCAGTACCTTAGCGGAGATAGTCATGTACGAATCGATGTGAATGAAGACTTGGAAGCCATCGGTTATTCCCAGCGGTACTTGAACTTGACCGGACAAACGGACCAAGAAACGGAACTAATCTCTCCTAACACCGCTATCGAGTCTTTGGCAAATGCCAATCTTCTCGGAACGGACTTTGAGATTAGTGAAGAAGACGTGGAATTGATGTACACAAATGTCTCTCAAAACGATGTGAGTGCCATCGAGTTCTATACCCCTGTCTGGCGGATCACGATCGATGATGAAGACCGCTATGTAAACGCCATTGAAGGCAGTGTGATACGAAGTCAAAACGATTAATTGGAGTGACTCGCAGCATGAGCTTACGATTCAGCGTGTTAGCCAGTGGAAGCACGGGCAATGCGATTTATGTAGAAACGGATAAGCAGCGCGTACTGATCGATGCAGGCTTGAGCGGCAAAAAGATGGAAAGTCTGTTTGAAAAAAACGGATTGGATCCATCCACCCTTGATGCCCTGTTTATTACGCACGAACATAGTGACCATATTAAAGGTGCCGGCATTTTTGCAAGAAGGTATAACCTTCCGATCTATGCAAACGAAAAAACATGGGATGCCATGGAGCCGATGCTCGGTAAGCTAACGCCTGATCAGCGCTTTCACTTTGAAGTGGAAGAGACGAAAGTGTTCGGAGACATGGACGTTCAATCCTTTGGGGTGTCACATGATGCGGCTGAGCCTATGTTCTTTACGTTTGCCCACGAAGGGCGAAAGCTGTCTGTGATTACGGATACGGGATACGTAAGTGAGCGTATGAAAGGGCTTGTAGGAGACGCTGACGCCTATGTGTTCGAGTCGAATCACGACATGAACATGCTTCGGATGGGCCGGTATCCGTGGAGTGTCAAAAGGCGAATACTCAGTGATGTAGGGCACGTATCGAACGAAGATGCGGCTCATGCCATGGCTGACATTCTCGATGCGAATGACAAGCCTACAAACATTTACTTGGCTCATTTGAGCAAGGATAACAACATGAAAGATTTGGCCAATATGACTGTGAAGCAAACCTTGGAGTCTAGAGGCTACCAAACGGGTAAATCTCTGAAACTTTTTGATACAGATCCAGATACGCCAACGGCTCTTACGGTAGTGTAGTTTTTGGTGATGAAGCCGAAATGCTCTCCGTAGGCATGTCGGTTTCATTTAAGATAACATGCTGTCCCTGTTAGGCTTATCCCTATCAGTGGCAGTTTTTTTATGTAAAATCTAGTCATTAGTTCTCTCTTGCATAAGGATAACTTCTTTTAGTATATCTCTTCATCATCCAGCTCCAGCGCCTACGAGCTCGAGGTCATTTCATTCCAGCAGATAAAGCCAAAAAGCGGCTTCAATCTGCTGGCCTGAAATGCTTTACGCTCGTGACCAAGGCGCTTACGCTTTTGCAAAAAAAAGTCTAAAATTCGTCAAAATGGGAAATCGTATTTGTGTATGGAAAAATATCGAAAATGATTCGTCTGAATAGACGGACACCGCTGGATTTTATAAAATATAAACAAGGTACACGTGCTGTTTTTCACGGTACAAACCTCACCGTTGTGAGAGGTTCTTCTTTACAAAGAAACAGAGTTTACAAAGGAGGGTCAAACATGGGGTATTACGATAGTCATACAACGAGGAGCCAAAGTCAAAGAGGGAAACGGCCCCGAACGGGTCTAACGGCTTTTCTTGCCGCGATGGCAGGCGCCCTCATCGTTGTCTTTTCCATCCCTATTCTCGCATCGAACGGCTTTTTGCCCTATGAGGTCGTCCCGAAGACGGCAGGCAATGAAGAAGCCGTTGAAACGATGACAGAGAGCCAGGAAGAAGCAGCTGAATCCCTTCAAGGGGTGAACGTCGCTGTGAGTTCAGAAGTGACAGAAGCGGTCGATCGGGTAAATGATGCTGTTGTAGGTGTTGTAAACATTCGTCAATCTTCTGGCGGTGGCTTCTGGGAGCGTGGTGGTGAAGGAACAGGATCAGGCGTTGTCTATAAAAAAGAAGGTGACAATGCCTTCATTGT
Organism: Alteribacter aurantiacus DSM 18675; assembly: GCF_000429705.1. Taxonomy (GTDB): domain Bacteria; phylum Bacillota; class Bacilli; order Bacillales; family Salisediminibacteriaceae; genus Alteribacter; species Alteribacter aurantiacus. The sequence goes on along the minus strand of NZ_KE386943.1, from coordinate 451,747 downwards.
TACAAATCAGCACGTCATTGAAAACGCACAAGAAATAGATGTGACTCTTTCAGACGGCTCTCGTATTCCAGCAGAGCTTGTAGGAGAAGATCAACTTACTGATTTAGCCGTACTTAAAGTCGAAGCAGATAAAGTAGACACGGTTGCTGAATTCGGCAACTCGGATACATTACGACCGGGAGAACCAGCCATTGCGATCGGGAATCCCTTATCCTTTGAAGGTTCGGTCACTCTTGGAATCATCAGTGCTGTTGAACGAAGTCTTCCGGTGGATTTAAGCGGAAATGGACAGCCGGACTGGAACGCAGAAGTTCTTCAAACGGACGCAGCCATTAATCCAGGAAACTCTGGTGGAGCTTTAATTAATATTGAAGGACAAGTAATCGGAATCAACTCCATGAAGATTGCCCAGCAGTCCGTCGAAGGAATCGGATTTGCGATTCCAACCGCGATCGCTATTCCTGTAATCGAAGATCTGGAGGAGTTTGGTGAAGTCCGTCGTCCGCAAATGGGCGTCATGATTCGCTCCTTGCAAGAGATCCCAAGCTTCCACTGGCACGATACGTTAGGTCTTCCTGAAGATGTGACGGGTGGTGTGTATGTGGAAGGAACAACCGAGGGTTCCCCTGCAGCAGAGGCTGGTATGAGAGAAGGGGACGTTATTGTCGCACTTGATGGTGAAGAAGTGAGAGATACTCACGATCTACGGAAGTTCCTCTACACGGAAAAATCGATCGGTGACACGGTAGACGTCACATTTTATCGTAATGGAGAAGAACAGCAAGTAGAAATGACGCTAGAGCAACAAATTTTTTAATGAACAGCCAGGAGACTTCAAGTCTTCTGGTTTTTTTGTGTGAACATCGCTACAATAGAGAGGCGATGAATAAGTTATCCATAAATGTGGATAAGTTATATGGATATCATTTTCCATATCTTTTATAACGTATGGGAGAGTAAGGGTTTACATCCAAATGTTATCCACAGTTTCATGTTGATAACTGACTTTTTTGATAAGAAAAACATTGGTATGGGAGGACTAGATGATGTATTACAGCTGCGAAGAACACATAGATATGGCAATTGAAGATATTGTCGATTACTACGCTCTTCCACCAAAAATCGACAAACTCACAGCCGAAGAACAGTTGTCCACAGGATGCAAATACTGTGACAGCAAGGCTTTATACCGAATCGACAAATAACTCCACAGAAAACCTGTGGGTATGTGGATAACTTTTGTGGAAAACTATATTAAAAGGAGTTACTCACCTGTGAATATCACGATCGTGACAGTCGGAAAATTAAAGGAAAAATACTTAAAGCAAGGAATCGCGGAATATACGAAGAGGCTCGGTGCCTACGCCAACGTTCAAGTCGTCGAGGTTGCTGACGAAAAAGCGCCGGAAAACATGAGCGACGCAGACATCCAAATCGTAAAACAAAAAGAAGGGGAGCGCATCCTCGGGAAAATCAGCCCCGATAGCCACGTGATCGCCCTCGCCATAAACGGCCAGAAATGGACCTCAGAACGCCTCGCCAAAGAAATGGACAACCTGGCCACCTACGGCAAAAGTAAAGTCGCCTTCGTCATCGGCGGATCGGTCGGCCTAAGCGATGACGTATTGAAGCGAGCCAATGGAAAGCTGTCGTTTTCCGACATGACGTTTCCGCACCAGCTGATGAGGTTAATCTTAGTGGAGCAGGTTTATCGTGCGTTTAAGATTAATCGAGGGGAGCCGTACCATAAATAGAGGAAAAAAAGGTGTAAATAAGGTGGTATTTTACTCTGCCATTTGGCATATTTAGCATCTGAAGAGAAATGTACAATGGAATAAAGGAAGGAGTGAGGAATAGTGTGAATGCTTCATTTTTACTCCGGTTTAAAGCTTTCATGATTGACTATATAGTGATCCTCATTTACTTAAGTGGACTCTTAGTGGTAAGTCTATTTCTCTATCCTTCCATCCAACAATTATTTAACGGATCATTATTTATGAATCAGTTATTTGGGTTCTTACTTGTGACTCTACCCATATCGGTTTATTTTATTATTAGCGACTCAAAAATCGGTACTCAATCCTTTGGGAAAAGGAAGTCAGGTATACGAGTAGTGGATATGAATGGAGAGCCATTGTCGGTGTCACATAATGCTCTTCGGACAGTTTTGAAGTTCTTACCATGGGAGCTGTCACATTTCGCTGTCTATCGATTTTCTGCAGGGGGAGAAGTCGCATTATCCTTATACTTACTTACTGGAGTTATTTATACGCTCATCTTTATTTATATCGTTACAGCTATCTTTTCGAAACGCAGACAATCTCTCTATGATTTTGTTTTAAGAACACAAGTGGTGAGAGTTTAATATGGACCTCATGTTTAATGATTGATTATTCAAATGTGTTGAGTAAGTGCATCGGTGCCATCGACTGATGCACTTTTTGGTGTACCGTACATTAGTAAGTGATAAGATTTACTATCAAAAAAAGTTATAAATCCTCTACTAATATAGTTAAATAATGTATACTTAAATAGGTTAAATGTCACGCATTTTCAGTTTCGAGAGATATTGGAACGTTTATTGTAGTATTAAAGTCACACATATCGAGTTTTAAAGAATAGGTTTTAAGCCTTCTTTCTGATATCCAGCTAAGAAGCTATATCGTAGCCATTAAAGATTTTAGAGAAGATTTGGCTACTGATTCAGGGGTTTTGATCATCTATAATAAACGATATCAGCATGATTCAGGAGGAAAAAATGGATACTTATGATATTGCAAAACTGGCAGGCGTTTCGAGGAAAACGGTTCAGAGGGTACTAAACGATTCTACTCAAGTAAAAAAAGAAACACGCGACCGGATCCTTAGGATTATGACCGAAAATAATTATCATCCTAACGTCTCTGCTAGGCGCTTAACAAAAAAGAAAACAGAGACGCTTGGTTTATTTATTATTCAAGACCCTGAATTAGACAACATTTATGCAGATGATTTCTTTTACAGTACGGTGATTAGCCAAATGATTAGCTCCTCTAGGGGTCGAGGGTATAATATGCTCGTTACGACGTCAACGGTTGATGACCCGTCACCTATCTTAAAGCTGTACAGAGAGAAAAGCATTGATGCAGGAATGATTATTAGCTGGTCAAATGTACAAAAGGTTGTAGATGAAATTAGAGAAGCTGACTTTTTAGTTGGTGTTTTTGATCAAAATAACCTCTCTCCAAAACAACAGGATGTCCCTGTGCCCATGCTCTTAAATAAAGAGTCAGCCATTGAAGCGACTGAGTACTTGATTCAGCTGGGTCATGAGAGAATTGGCATCATTACTGGGGAAGAGACAAACCGTGCTGCAGTGGAACGTCTCAACGGATATAGAGAAGCTCTTCAACAGGCTAAGCTTGAGGAAGGACCTGTTTATAAAGGGAGCTTTGTGGAGGAGTCAGGCTATGAAGCTCTATTAGATTGGATTGGAAAAGGAACTCTTCCAACAGCAATTGTTTGCTCGAATGATTTGATTGCCATCGGTGCACTAAAGGCATTAGGTGAACATGGAATTTCCGTTCCGAAGCAAGTATCATTAATCGGCTTTGATAATATTCGGCTAACTGAATACATGAACCCTTCTTTAACGACGATGCACCTTCCAAGAGTGGAAATGGCTGAGTATTTAGTGGAGCAATTGATCAGTCAGTTTGAACACGGAGTCCCAGCACCTGAACGTTTTTTTAAAGCCTCACTGGTTGAACGTCATTCATGTGTGGCGCCTGTATTGAGATGAAATGCGCCACCTAAACCTATATCAAGCATTCATTATTGTAAAAAAGTGTTGTTATTTCTAATGAATGCTTTATAGTTAAATACATAAATGTCCCACGTAGGACAATTTACGTGAAGGGACATTTAGTAAATGTAGCAATACAGCCTACGATTTAATGAAAGCGCAAACATGGGCGGGAAATGTTTACTAGTCATTTGGTTACACATCTAAGAGAGTTGAAACGTTTACCTTGGAAGCAAGATCAGTACTTGAATTAAAAAAGGAGGGCAGAAAGATCATTTAATGGCGTTATCCCATCTCAATAAAGCTATAAATTTTCTTAATATTTAGAATTAATTTTTCAAGAAGACAAATTACAAAAAAGCACACACGGGAGATGAGTTCATATTGTCGAAATCAAAAATAAATCGAATAACAATGATGTGTCTAGCTTTAATACTTATGTTTAATACAATCGGTTTTAGTGCTAAAGCTGAGGCAGCAGCCTCACAAACGATTACTTCCATGCAGGCGGCTGGTCCTACTACCATTGATGCCGGGCTCGACGGAGGAGTCGGATTCCAGTTTCCAAACTTTAATAACGGTGCTTCATTCCATGACGTAAAAGATGACGTTGATCTTTTAGTGCAGCAGGATGGTGAGTGGATTTCCATCGATAATAATGCTGCCAGCGGATGGGTCTACGATGTGAACTTTGGAAACTGGTGGGAAGGTCCAGGTGGATACTGGTTTAACCCGGTAGAAGAAACAATGAAGCTTAGAGTTTCATCAAAAGCAAATCCTGACGTGTTTGTTGAATATACGTTTAACGTTATTCCGGCAAACCCTCAAGTCATTACATCAATGGCTCCTGCAGGTCCCACGTCATTAGACGTATCACCCTCTGGTGGTACTGGATTTGAATTTCCGCGCTTTAATAGCGGTGCTACTTTTAGAGACGTAAAAGATGATGTGGCACTTTTCGTGCAACAAGGTGATGAGTGGGTCTCGATCGATAACAATGCAAGTAGCGGATGGATCTATGATAATAACTTTGGAAACTGGTGGGAAGGTCCGGGTGGATATTGGTTTGATCCAGTAGAAGAAACGACGAAGGTGAGAGTCGCTTCAAAGACAAATCCTGACGTGTTTGTTGAGTACACGTTAATCGTTACATTACCAGTACGAAACTCTCATGTGATTACCAACTTTGATGGCAGATCATCGTTTGATGCAGATGACAACGGTGCCATTGGTATTCCTCTACCACGGATTGATGGAGGTTACGCTACATTAAGTGAAGTTGATAACTTCGTTTATGAAGTGAAAGTCGATGGTGAGTGGGTCAATATTTTGGATTCCGCTTCAGAATTTAGTTATTCTGCAAGCGGATACAATAGAATGTCGTCTGCAAACCAGTGGGGATATTGGACAGACTACATCTTTGGACTTTGGTTCCAGCCTATTCAAGAAGATGTGGATCTCCGTATCGGATATCCATTAGATGGTGAAAAGGGCGGGGACATTGGCGACAATTATGTGGCGTATCAATTTACAGGCAACCCAGATGCCTATCGTCCGGATGAAGTGCCGTTAGATGATATCGAGCTTGGTACATCTGAAGATGCAACGCTCGAAGGATGGGACTTGGTCTGGAATGATGAATTCCAAGGTACGGAATTAGATACGAGCAAATGGAACTATGATACTGGTTACTACTTAAATGACGACCCGGGTACATGGGGTTGGGGAAATGAAGAACTTCAACATTATACAGACAGTGAAGACAATGTGTTTGTAGAAGACGGTAAACTAAATATTGTAGCACTTGAAGATCCGAAGTCCTTTCCACAGGACCCAGATCGTATAGCACCATATTCTTCAGGAAAACTCACAACACAGGATAAATTCACATTCAAATATGGAAGAATTGATTTCAGTGCGAAGCTTCCTGCAGTGACCGGCGCATGGCCTGCCCTTTGGATGATGCCGAATGATGATGTGTATGGAGGATGGGCGTCTTCAGGTGAGATTGATGTTATGGAAGCGAGAGGCCGTGTTCCTGAATCCACAAGTGGCGCGATCCACTTTGGCGGTGAGTGGCCAGGAAATACGTATATTCATGGAGATCAAACCTTTGAAGTTGGAGAAACCATTGATAGTGACTACCATGTTTACAGTTTAATATGGGAAGAAGATGTTCTTAGTTGGTATGTTAATGGAAAGTTCTTCCTTAAAGTAACAAAAGAACAATGGTTCTCAGCAGCGGCGAGAGAAAATCCACTAGCGCCTTTTGATCAAGACTTTTATGTGATCATGAACCTCGCATTAGGTGGATGGTTCGATGGTGGAAGAGAGCCGAACGTAGAAGATTTTCCAGTGACCATGCAGGTCGATTACGTTCGTGTCTATGAAGCTGAAGTAGAAGAAATCGAGGAAATCCCTGTAACAGGTGTGAAGTTGAACCGATCAGAAGTTCAATTAACTTCCGAAGGTCAACGATCAACCCTTTCAGCAACCGTATCTCCATCCAATGCGACGAATAAAAAAGTCACATGGGCTTCAAGTGATGAGAGTGTGGCTACAGTAAGTGCAAGCGGTGTTGTAACGGCAGTAGCCAACGGTACGGCTACAATTACAGTCACAACAGAAGATGGGGAAAAGGTGGATACAGCGACCGTGACTGTCGACATTATCCCGCAGCTAACAATGGATCAGATGTTCCCTCTAAAGAATGGCTCGTTTAGCGATGGTCTTACGAACTGGTCAGCTTGGAGCTGGAACGATCAAGATGACTTTATCAATGACATTGAAGTGAACGATGGTAAAGCTGAGATTGCAATTCCTGCGTTTGACGCTAGTGGTGCAGGCGCTGAAAAAGACGCGGTACAATTTAAGCAAACAGGCATTCAGCTATATGAGGATCAGGAGTATCTCGTTTCCTTTGATGCTCGTTCCACGATCTCAAGAGAGATGGAACTCGTTGTTCAAAACAGTGAAAATGATAGAGTTTTCGAGAAAAACCTATCATTATCAGAAGACAGTAACAGATACACCTATTCGTTTAAAGCAACTGATGAAGAAGAAGTGGAATTGAACTTCTTGTTAGGTAAGTATGGTGATTACGACCAGCATGAGGTAACGATTGATAACGTCGTGCTAGAAATTAAAAATCCAGCTGTGAATAAAATTAAGAATCATTCCTTTACCGATGGATCGACTTCTTGGGAGCTATGGTCTGATGTTGGAGCTACGTCTGCTATAGAAGATAAAAGAAAGAAAATTGGAATTCCATCATTAGGAAATGAGTTCTGGAGCATTCAATTTAGTCAGCTAGGTCTTCAATTAGAAGAATCAAAGTCTTATAGAATGGTATTTGATATGTCTTCTTCGATCGGACGAAGCATCGATACAATCATAGAAAGTACAAACTATGACAAGTATTTATGGGAAACGGTAGAAATCAACGAAGAGTTAAATACGCATGCACTTGAGTTTACCCATGAAAAAGGTACAGATCCTGCTGCTAAGCTTGTTTTTGCACTAGGAAAAGTGGAAGGACAAGAGCAGATCGGTGAGCATGTGGTGACGATCGATAATGTCTATCTATATGAAATTCCAGCCCTTCCAACTGAAGGTCCAGGAGAGCCACCTACACCAAGAGAAGGCTATGGCGTGGGAGAGATTAAGGAAAATTCTGTGGAATTCTATGTGAATGATGCTCCGTGGGTGATTATTCATTACATTAAAAATGGCAATACACAACAAAATATTATGATGAATAAAGCCGGAGAGAATTACTCTGTTTACACCATAAATGATGTAAATGAGGGTGATGAAATCAAATACTGGTTTACCTATGGATTAGCTGAAGGCGGACAGGATCAATACGGTGAACAAGTGTACATCCACGAGTTTGCGACAGTGCCTGAGACGCCGACAGCGAACGAAGTATCCGATCAATCAACAGAAGTAACAGGTCAAGCCGGAGCTGGTTTGCTTGTAACAGTGTCGAATGGCACGGAAGAATATACGGCAACTGCCGATGATGGAGGTGCTTACTCAGTAGAGATTCCAAAACAGCCAGCAGGAACCGTGCTTACGATTACAGCAACGGATAAGGCTGGGAATGTGAGCGAAGAGTTAAGCATTACGGTGACGGATAAAACACCTCCAGAAATGCCAACAGCCAATGACGTAACCGATCAATCAACAAAAGTAACAGGTGAAGCCGAAGCAGATTCAGTCGTGACGGTATCGAATGGTACAGAAGAGTATACATCCACTACTGACTCAGAAGGTGCATACTCAGTAGAGATTCCAAAGCAGCCGGCAGGAACCGTCTTAACGATTACGGCAACGGATGAAGCTGGGAATGTGAGCGAAGAACTTACTGTGACAGTTGCAGGTAGTTTCGAAGTGAACGAGATCACAGTTGAATCCAAAGGAGTAACAGGAAAAGCGAAAGCCGATTCGGTTATTACTGTACAGCTCGGAAAGAAAAATCAACAGCGTACAGGAACGGCGGATTCAGAGGGTAACTTCAATGTGAGAATACCGAAGCAAAAAGCTGGAACGGAAATTACCGTTACAGTAGAAGATGCATCTGGTACGATCACTGACACGAAGACACTGATTGTCGTAGAGCACGATGCCCCTCAAGCACCAAAGGTTAAAAAAGTAGATAGCAAGTCTACGTCAGTCACAGGAAAAACAGAGGCTCATGCCGAAGTGACGGTTAAAGTAGGCGATGACGTTGTCGGAACGTCCAAAGCAGACAACAAAGGAACGTTTGACGTGACGATTCCAAAACAAAAGAGAGACACTGTTCTTAGTGTTACCGCTACAGATGCATCAAATAATGTAAGCCCAGCAACGAATGTGACAGTGAAGAAGTAAGGAGAATCACCCCCTTTCCGATTAGAGGAGAGGGGGTGTTGTCTGTTTTCAAAAGGCAACCGGAAAGTCTCCTCTTATTTACCTCGAAACGAGGGTCGAGGTGCCTGTCCCTATCTACATGTACCCCGGCATTTTTCTAAATCGTTAAAAATATAATATATCTAGAAGTTAAAAAATTCAGGTGGAGGGGTTATGAAACTATATTTGATTTTAAGCCAGTTGTTGTATTTGATGAGCCTGGTTTTCTGGCTTCCAATTTGGGGATTGTCTTTTATGGCTTTTGATCAGGGTATTGCTTTTTGGAATAGTTTATTTGTCCTGACCATAAGCGCATACCCACTTGCGGTGATTATTTGCTCTATTTTGGCATGGATCTTTTATAATAAAAAAAGACGAACTGCAGTAATCGTAAATCTGATTCCAATGTTGTGGGTACTTGGATTTGGGATATTCATGTTTATCTAATTCACCTCAGGGACGATTGTCTGTCCCTGTATTTCAATTAAGGAAAAAGTTATAAAAAAGGCTGTATTCTAGCCTTCCCTTTCCTTTGAACTTACCTCTTCATAGAGTATCCACCCTTTTATCTGTTCCTTCCTCATTTACACCAGTGATATTCTACCTTCATTCTTTTTACCACCCGGCTTCGGCACTTTTACCAGCTCATATACTCTCTCAAAACGACATTTTCATCACTTTCCTCCATTCTGATTGGCATAGTCCTGCTCTCATATACGCCCCTAGACCTAGCAAAAATAAAGCCAGGGGTCGTTATATGAATTTTTATTTGGCGGTACGATTAAGTCAGAGATTAGGAAAGGAGGAACACGGGATGAAAAAGTTTTTACTGTTTTGCGCAGGGCTTGTCGCTCTGGTGGTGCTACTGGCGAACCTCGCACCGATGATTGTGTTAGCATTTTCCGTTTGGCTCACCTACGTTATCTTTAAACAATTTGTTAAAACCACGTCAACTGCCGGAAAAGTATGGTGGGTAATCGCCGGTTTGGTGGTTGTAAGTATCGGGGTTGCCAACTCATTTTCAGTAATTGGACTGGCTGCGCTAGCCGCTCTCTATTTCATTTGGAAGAGCTGGAGCAATGACCGAGAAGTAGATATCACAAGACCCTCAGAAGAGAATGATCCTTTCAAAAGCTTTGAGAAACAGTGGGCAGACATGAACCACTAATTAAAAATGAAGAAAAATAAAGGAGAGAATGACACGATGACATCTCTATTTACAAGAATTAAAGATACCATCTCAGCGGATCTACATGGCATAATGGATAAAAAGGAAGCTGGAAATCCAATTACGGCACTCAATCACTATTTAAGACAAAGTGAAAGAGAAACGGAAAAGGTGCGGCTCCTAGTTGAACGTCAACACCGACTTAAAGAAGAGTTTGGTAGAGAGTACTCAGAGGCTGCTGATATGGCAGAAAAACGCCTGCACCAGAAGAACGTTGCCGAGCAGGCAGGTGAAGAGGAGTACGCAGAATTTGCTGCCCGTGAATGGGAAGAATACAGCCAGAGAGCGAGCAGGCTTGAAAAAGCACAACAAGATGCTGAATTTCAGTTAGAGAATCTTGAAAAGCAGTACGAGAACATGAAGCACAGACTCAAGGATATGCGAGTCAGACAAATGGAACTGATGGGTCGAGAAAATGTGGCTAGGGCGAGCTATCAAATGAGCAAGGTTACCTCTGAATCAGGTGAGCGTTCCCTATCCCGATTTGGGGATATGGAGCTGTATATTGAAAACCTGGAAAAGCGTGTAAACCGTGATTACCACAAAAGAACGTTTGATGCGAAGCTAGCTGAAATTGAACAAAAGCTGATTGAACAGGCGGAAAATGAAAAACGGTAATTCGGCGAAACATTGATAGTTTGTTTGAATGAAAAAAGCGCTCACGTTTAAGGAGCGCTTCTACATATTTCATACCCCTAAGAAGCATGAATAGGAAAAAAAGGAGGGCACATCTGTGTTTAATCAAATATCAACGAGAGCATTTAACTGGATTTTTTTGATTGGGATTGTCCTCCTATTAGGGGAAGCGTTATTTCTTGGACCAGGATTTCTGTTTTCCCTCGTCTTTCAAGTTTTAATGATCTATTTTGGTCGGCGCTGGTATCGCCGCTTGATAGGAAAGCTTCTATTCTGGATCGGAGTGGTCATGTTTTCTCTGACCATCCTGAATCTGATAGCGGTAAGGTTTATCATCATTGCGATAGCAGTCTTGTTGCTTTACAAGTTCTATCAGTCGAAGTCGGATCCGGAAATCATTACGCCTGACTTTTCCCACGAGACAGAAAAGCAAGGAGATTACCTCCACATACGTCCGCTCATGAAAAATCGATTGATCGGCACGGAAAAAACAAGCGAATCAACATACGCCTGGCGCGACGTCAATATTCTAGGAGGCATTGGTGACCGGATCGTAGATCTTGGAAATACCGTTGTACCAGAGGACGGTGTGATTATGATTCAGCACGGGATCGGGAATTTGACCATCCTCGTGCCGTATGAGGTGGAAGTGGCTGTTCATCATACTGTATTGTTCGGAGGAATAACGGTTTTTGACCAGAAAAAAGGTCGCCGTTTTAACCAGCAGGTGGTTTATGAGACGAGCGGGTTTAAGACGGAGAAGCCCCGGATCCGGATTGTCACCTCTGTGTGGTCTGGAGAATGTGAGGTGAAGCGGACATGAATGCGATGTTTAAAACCGGTCTCATCACCTTCACAGCTAGCCTCCTTTTCAGTTTCGTTGTAAGTGTGACGATATTCTTTTCTTTCCCTCTTGATTCGTGGTCCTTGCTCTGGGAACAGCGTATGTTTGATCTCCCGTTTATCTATTTCCTCCTCATCGTGATCGTACTTGGAGGCGTCACTGCCGGTTTACTGGCGGGAAGTTACATAAAGAGCAAGCTCACGGTTATTCGCACCGAGGTAGAGGCCGTTTCAAAAGGGAAAAAAAGGGCGGGGCTTAATGGTGAACAACTTCAGGAAATGAAGGACCTAGAACGAAGTCTGACTGCCCTTGAGCAAAAAATTATGGAGCAAACAAAGGCAGCCCAGCGGCTTGTAACGGAACATGCCAAGGAGCGGGAAAAAAGCCTTCAGGAAGTGGTGGCGGAAGAACGGACCAGGCTTGCTAGAGAACTCCACGATTCCGTCAGCCAGCAACTGTTTGCCGCTTCTATGATGATGGCGACGATTAATGAAACGAGCCCCCCTGAAGATGACACCATGAAAAAGCAGCTAACGATGATAGGCAGGATGATCGAGCAGTCTCAGTTGGAAATGCGGGCCCTTCTTCTTCACCTGCGTCCGATTGCTCTCAAAAATAAAACCCTAGAAGAAGGGGTGAAAGAGCTTCTTTCTGAGTTGAAAGAAAAAGTACCGCTTCAGATCCAAGTGAAGGCAGAGCCACTTGAACTTGAAAAAGGGGTGGAGGATCACCTCTTTAGAATCCTTCAAGAGGCTGTTTCCAACATTCTTCGCCACTCTAAAGCAGAAAAAATGACGGTGCTTTGTGTAAGCCGGGACGAATACGTGATTTTGCGGATCACAGACAATGGCATTGGATTTAGTGTTGACGACGCGATAGAAAGAAGCTCGTACGGACTTACGAATATGAAAGAGCGCGCTGAGGCCATCGGGGGAGCGTTCAAGATCGTGAGTGTAGAAGGAGAAGGAACCTACTACGAAGTAAAAGTCCCATTTTCTAAAGGAGGCGAAAGTGAATGATCAGAGTATTATTTGTGGATGACCATGAAATGGTTCGCATTGGTGTATCCTCTTATTTGTCCGCCCAGAAGGATATCGATGTAGTGGCAGAAGCCGATGATGGAGAAGAAGCTGTGTCGCTTGCTTTAGAGATTAGACCAGACGTCATTCTTATGGACCTGGTCATGAAGAAAATGGACGGGATTGAAGCAACCAGACAGATAATAAAGGCGTGGCCGGAAGCAAGAATTATCATCGTAACGAGCTTTTTAGATGACGAGAAGGTGTACCCGGCCCTTGAAGCTGGGGCTACGAGCTATATGTTAAAAACATCAAAGGCGAGTGAAATAGCAAAAGCGATCAGGGCTACACACAAGGGCGAGTCTGTCTTAGAGCCCGAGGTGACAGGAAAAATTATGAATCGCATGAGGCAAAAGCCTAAACCCCATGAACAGCTGACAGGGAGGGAGAAGGATGTCCTACAGTTAATGGCAGAAGGAAAAACCAATCAAGAGATTGCTGACCAACTCTTTATCGCGTTAAAGACGGCCAAAGTCCATGTGAGCAACATCCTTCATAAACTGGATGTCCAAGACAGAACCCAGGCCGTGATTTATGCTTTTACGAACGATTTGGTTGAAAAGAAAAGGTAAATATAAAAACTTATTTTTCCATGATAAAAAGCTGTTCATCCAATGAGGACAAACAGCTTTTTTAGTTCACTCTACAATATATTCTTATTTGCTTTTGGGACGAGATAGGCTGGCATTTCCTCATCGAGCTCCCAAACAATACTCATCGGTTTACTTCCGGAGTGCTTGATATAATTTGCTGTTCCTAAAAAGATAAAGGGAGATGCGATGCTGCCTTTTATTTTTTTGTATTCTCTCACAAACAGGGCGATTTTACCGCCGTACTTTCGGTGGTGGATGTATCGTTGGGCTGTTGGGCTTTCTTCACTTACACGGCTTTGTGTCTGCCAGTGAAAGAGCTTTTCATTAATTGCATAATCTTCATAAAGAGTGGAGGGGGAGAAGTCCTTTTCTGATTTGTTAAGCGTAATAAAGAAGATGTCTAAGTTCTTGTCCTTAAAGTGTTTGACTCCTTCCCGGAACGCTGGACTTTTTTCACCGTTGTAAAACTCAAAGCCAGCAAGGATCTGGGCTGTCGTGTACTGGCTGTGAACCTGAAGAGGGCACTTGAAGTGAAAGTTCGGTTCTAGTTCCATAGTTTCTAGACGGTCATAAAGAACATCTAAAATCTCCTGGATCTCAGCTACAAATACGGTATGTTCAAGGACACATTCAATTCCTTCTTGAATAGAAGAGAAGCCTTCTTGTTCAGGGTGCCGTTGGTAAAAAGAATAATAGAACATATGGAGCATGAGTTCTTCTTTTTTGTTCCCTATTCGCCGATCTACTATATACTCTCTTAAAAAGGCCAAAAGTTTTTGAGAATTAAGATGAAACAGATTGGGGAGGCGGCTTGTAAGCCATTTCTCTTTTTCGTAGTGAAAATCCTCGGTAAGTTCTGCTTCTACTAACATTCGATGAAAGCTCCGATCTTTATTTCCCCCATAAAAATCATAAAGATCCAAGTGGTAATGGGTAAGAACATTTTTAAGAGTGACAGACTGGCCGGTGTCCTGTTCAAAGGTTTTTAACTTGGATAGTAAATTTCCTCTCGTGTTTGTGGAAGAGTGTATGTTTCTTAAGATATACTCTTTTGCCTGTTTTTCCAGTTGAACAAAGCAACCTTTTGGTAGGTTGAAAAAACCATTCTCTACATAGTGCTGAACGGAATGTTTGGACTTACCGATTAACGATCGCAGCTTTTCTTCATAAGAGTAGTTCAGGTGAGCTTGTCCAACGAAGTCCAAAACAGTAAGACACTCTTTATCTTCATGAAGCCGAAGACCACGGCCTAGCTGTTGCAAAAATACGGTTAAACTCTCTGTTGGTCTTAGGAATAAAATCGTATTTACTTCCGGTATGTCGATCCCTTCATTATACAAATCAACGACGAAAATAAAGTGAATGTCTCCAGAGACAAGTTGACGCTTCGCCTCCGCACGTAAATGGTCATTTGAACCTCCATGTAAGGCCATCGAAGGAATTCCTGATTTGTTAAAAAAGTCGGCCATATACTCTGCATGGGCAATGGAAACACAAAACCCTAGCCCCTTTACATCGCGAACATCGGTCACATATTTCTGGAGGCTCTTAATGATTTGGGTGCTTCTCAAATGGTTTGAAGTATATACGTTCTCGAGCGCTTTTGTGTCGTATCCCCCTCTTGACCATTTGAGATCAGATAAATCAACAGTATCTGTTACACAGAAGTATTGGAAAGGACTTAAAAGCTTTTGGTTAATTGCTTCTGTGAGTCTCATTTCAGCCGCAACATGATGGTCAAAATAAGGGAGGATGCTTTTTCCGTCCATCCGTTCAGGTGTTGCGGTTAATCCTAATAGAATGTTTGGATTAAAGTGGGAGAGTAGTGTTTGATAAGACTTAGCAGCAGCATGGTGAAACTCGTCGACAATGATCATGTCGTAAAAGTCACTTGTAATCCGTTGATGAAGTTCTTTACTATTAAAGCTATGGATACTCACAAACAGATGATTAAAGGAGTTAGGATGATGAGCGCCTACAAGCATGTCACCAAAGTTTGGTTCCCTTAGAATTGTACGAAACGTAGCAAGGCTCTGTTTTAATATTTCTTCGCGATGAGCGACAAATAATAATTTGGCTGGACCATTTGTGAGTTTGCGATATCGTTTATAATCAAAAGCAGAAATCACGGTTTTTCCTACTCCTGTAGCAGCTACAAGTAAGTTCTTGTATCTGTGATGAACGTCACGCTCGACCTGAAGCTTCTCTAGAATCTCTTTTTGATAATAGTAAGGCTGGATATCGAACAAGTATTGAACAGAAGGCTCAGCAACGGACGTGCTTTTCTCCAAAGCCAGTTTTAATGTCTCTTGGTCTTCCTTATTATCATGATGGAATGCTTTAAATTCACGGTCATTCCAGTAGCTTTCAAAGGTAGCTTCACATTTCTTTAATACGTCAAAGGAGTCCTTTTCTGTGACTTTGACATTCCATTCTAAGCCTGAGGTGAGGGCGGGATTAGATAGGTTTGAAGAGCCAATATAAGCGGTACTAAAGCCTGTTTCTCTTTCAAAATAATAAGCCTTTGCATGAAGTCTCGTTCTTTTTACATCATAGGAAATTCGGATGCTGGTATTGGGCAGACGACTAAGCTCTTGTATCGCTTTATAATCCGTTGCTTCCATATAAGAAGTCGTAATGACACGCAGTCTGCCGCCTTTTTCAGTAAAGGTCTTTAATTCATCTAAAATAATACGAAGGCCGCTCCATTTAATGAAAGACACAAGCATATCAATGGAATCCGAGGAGAGGATTTCTTTTTTCAACTCGCCTAGCATATTTGGCTCAAAGCTGGAGCCAGTAAACAAAGAACTCTCCGATATCGGTGTAACTGGACGAACAACGGATTCTTTCTTTATACTTCTTGTGGTATTCAATTTTATATAAACATAAGTTAACACTTCACCTTCTTCAGCGATCCGAAGGGATTCAAACTCCTGTTCATCGAGTCTTTCACTGAGAAGATCAATCACTTCATTACAGGTTTTGATTTGCTTAAGTAATGCGTGAGTATCATCTTGTTCTTGCTCCCGGACATGTTGTAACGCTTTTCTCGTAACTGAGCTTATGTAAGTAGATAAAACCTTTCTTGCTTCTTCCACATCCAAAGGCATACGACCGATATCAAGATCTCCATCTGTATCAGCTAACTCTTTTTGTAGCTTCTGACTAATAATTTCCTCATAGATTCCTTGTTTCATCATGGCAATCCTTTCTATGAATATGGATTTAATTGGTATCATTGTACCAGAAGCAGCATACTGTTCCAATTGGGGATATGGGAGATAAGCTAGCTTAAAATAGAGGAAGTGAAGTAGCTTACGAAGCAAAAAGACCTCATCATCGTTCAAATGATAAGGTCTTATCTATTTTTATTTATCGTTTTTCAAAGTAACATAGTCAGCATCTCAATTAAGTTACCGAATTTATGATTTTGGGACTTATTGAATTACTTTTCCATTTACGAATAGTGTATCAGTACTTGAAACATGCTCGATATTTGTAACTTTATGGCCTGAGTTTCCAGGGAATTCATCACCAACTTCAGGAATGTTTCCTTCCGTAGAGACATTATCGAAACCAGTTAAATTAAACCCAGTAACTTGTTTCGCCTTTCTAGTGTCGTAATCAACACCACTTGAAAAAGTTGAAGTTCTTTTGTGTTCAACAGTGTGGGTTTTTTCTCCTCTAGTTCCTTCACCTGTGGTCCACTCAACGGTAATTTCATACGTGTCTACAGATTCATAGGTGAATTTTAGTTTTTCAGCATTCTGCTGTAATTGTGCATTATTGTACCCTAAAACAGACTGGACATCTCCTTTACCGACAAAGCCCTGTCCATTAGAATAATCGATTGTTCCCCCTGCAAATGCTGAGCCGATAAATAATGACATTGCCAATGCTCCTGCTGTTAATCCCGATAATATCTTCTTCATGGTCATTTCCCCTCTAAGATAAATTGTTTTCAAAACTTAAGTAAGAGGGCCGGTTACACCACTAGCTTCATATAACCCAAGGTGTCCAACTAAGGATTATACTTCATCGCTTCCCCTGTATAATACCCAAGACTTTGATCCTTATTTTCAGTGGCCACTGAGAAAGTAATGGTGCAATGTCTCTAATTTGAATTATATATTGGCTCATTCAAAATAGGTACAAAATGTTATCGACAAATAATTACACTAAAGAATACTGGAATTGAGTGTTGGTGTAACCTTAAAATATGTTTAAGGTTTAAAACCAGTTGTTCAAATGTTTATAGC
Source organism: Alteribacter aurantiacus DSM 18675 (assembly GCF_000429705.1). Lineage (GTDB taxonomy): Bacteria > Bacillota > Bacilli > Bacillales > Salisediminibacteriaceae > Alteribacter > Alteribacter aurantiacus. The sequence continues at coordinate 434,428 of NZ_KE386943.1, read as the reverse complement.
TAAATCTCCCACAGTGACAACCCCCACCAAAATAAGCTATAATAAGGACCGTTGTAATCACCTTTCAACTGAAGAAAGGGGTTTTTTTATGATTCAATTGCATCACGTAAATAAACGGTTTGAACAGTTTGAAGCAATCAAAGATGTGTCGCTTACGATTGATAAAGGCGAGATCTATGGGATTATTGGCGCCAGTGGGGCGGGGAAGTCGACGCTCCTTCGGTTAATTAACTTGCTAGAGGTTCCGGACACGGGAGCGGTGGAAGTGAACGGTCGGGATTTGACCAAGCTTCGCGGGAAGAGGCTTCGTGACGCCCGGAAGTCGATTGGCATGATCTTTCAAGGGTTTAACCTCGTAGCCAATAAAACGGTCTATGAAAACATCGCAGTCTCCCTTGAGCTCTCGAACTACCCGCGAAAAGAACGACGAGGTAGGGTAGAAGAGTGCCTTCGTTTTGTCGGGCTTGAAGACTTTATGAAGAAGTATCCGGCCCAGTTAAGCGGAGGACAAAAGCAGCGTGTGGCCATTGCTCGGGCACTGGCGAACAAGCCCGAGTTTTTGTTGTGCGATGAACCGACGTCGTCACTGGATCCAAATTCGACGGCAGAAGTCCTTAAAGTACTGGAAGACGTGAACAAGCGTCTTGGTGTGACGATTGTGATTGTGAGTCACGAGATGGACGTGATTAAAAGCTTATGCACGCAAGTGACCGTCATGGCGAACGGTGAAGTGTATGAGACGGTGAGAACGAAGCCCAAAGGCGTCAAACACATCGACAACAACCCAAAGTACTTCGTAGACCAGCTCGCCAAGGATGGAGAGGTGGACCGTGCCTGAGATATTAGTTCAATATGAAGCGCAAATATGGCAGGCGATCGGGGAAACGTTCATCATGGTAGGTGTATCCATCCTCGCTGCAGTCCTGCTCGGTCTGCCTGTGGGAACCCTATTGTACTTATGCAGAAAAGGGAACCTTCTTGAGAACCGAGTGGCCTTTTCCACTCTCAATCTTTTGGTAAATATCATCCGTTCGTTTCCGTTTTTGCTTTTGGTCGTGTTCTTGATTCCATTTACCCGACTGATTATCGGAACGGCGATCGGAACAGCGGCGGCGACAGTCCCTCTCGCGATCATTGCGATTGCCCATTACTCTAGGCTCGTGGAACAAACGCTTTTGGATGTACCAAAAGGCGTGTTGGAAGCGGCCGTTTCCATGGGGGCGTCGGTCAGGTCCGTGATCTTTAAGTTCTTGTACGTAGAAGCCCGCTCAGGACTTGTTGTTGGATTAACCACCTCTATCATCAGCTTTATTTCTTACTCGACGATTATGGGTGTTGTCGGTGGTGGTGGAATCGGAGACTTTGCGATTCGCTTTGGCTATCAGCAGTTCAAAACTGAATTAATGATGTATATGATTGTAATTATGGTTATCTTTGTACAAATCATTCAATTTACAGGGATGACAGTGGCAAGAATGATTGATAAAAGGTAAAACGTAGGAGGAAACACAATGAAAAAGCTATTATTGCTCATGGCAATGAGTGTAATCTTTTTGGCTGCTTGTGGCGGTCAAGAGAATGAAGGAACCGATACAGACGAAGGACAAGACGAGCCTCAAGAAGAAGTGACATTAAAGGTTGCGACATTGATCCCGCCAATGACAGAAATTCTTGAGCTTGTGGAGCCAATGTTAGCAGAAGAGGGTATCGAGCTTGAAATTGAAGTATTAGGGGATAACGTCCAGCCAAACACCGCTCTTGCAAATGAAGAAGTGGATGCGAACTTCTTTCAGCATGTCCCTTACATGGAAGAGTACAACCGTAACAACGATGCAAACCTAGTCGGCATTGAAGAGATTTATTTTGCCAACTACGGGGTGTATTCCGAGCAGTATGATGAGATCGATGACATTCCGGAAGGGTCCGTTATTGCGATTGCCAATGACGTGTCAAACATCGATCGCTCACTTGCTCTTCTCGATCAGCACGGAGTAATCGAATTAGAAGAGAAAACGGGGAACTACTACACGCAAGAGGACATCATCGACAACCCGAACGACTATGTGTTTGAAGAAGTCGATCTTCTGATGCTTGCAAGAATGTACGATGACGTGGAGGCCGTTGTGATGACTCCGGCTTACGCTGCGCCCCTTGGCTTAACGCCAAAGAGTGACGCGTTGCTTAAAGAAGGAACAGACAACGAGTTCGCCATCTCATTAGTGGCTCGTGAAGATAATGCCGATTCTGAAGCGATTCAAAAGCTAGCAGAAGCAATGACAAGTGATGAGGTTCGTGAATTCTTAGAAGAAAACTATGATGAAACAGCGATTCCGGCATTTTAATGTTGGGATAAAAAAGCTGCATGGGATGACATCCCATGCAGCTTTTTTATGTGGTTATGAAACAACGCGTTCTTGTTTCTTTTCTTCTTCATCCCAGCATTCCGTATTGGTAAGTCCGATCTTTTTCGCATGGAAGGTAGGATTGAGCCCTGCCTTTTGCTGCTCTTGATAATCCTTCAATACCTTAATAGCAATGCCACTTAAGAGGGCAATCGCACCGAGGTTAATGACCGCCATAAGCCCCATAAAGAGGTCGGCCATCTCCCATACGAACCCAAGACTTGCCACAGCACCGAGCATCACAAACCCAAGTGTAGCAACGCGGTAAAGATTTAGCATCGTTTTACTTTCTTTAATAAACTGAATGTTCGTTTCCCCGTAGTAGTAGCTTCCTACAATTGAGCTGAAGGCGAATAGGAAGACAGCAACAGCGATAAAGGAGCTTGCCCACCCACCAATCTGTATGCTCAATGACGTCTGTAGAAGATTAATTCCTTCTTCATTTCCTACTTGTGAAAGGTCGGTTGATACGAGAATAATAAAAGCTGTAGCCGTACACACGACAATCGTATCGATATAAACACCGAGTGTTTGAATGAAGCCTTGTTTGGCTGGATGAGACACGTGAGCGGTAGCAGCCGCATTCGGTGCGCTACCCATCCCGGCTTCGTTAGAAAACAACCCCCGTCGTACCCCGTGCATGATCGCGGCGCCAATTCCGCCACCAACCGCTTGTTCAAGACCAAAGGCACTAGAAACAATGAGAGATAAGACAGCAGGTAACTGATTGATGTTGATCACCAAAACGAAGAGAGCAACGACGATATACAGCAATGCCATCACCGGTACGACAACACTTGTGACATTAGCGATCCGGTGAACACCCCCAAAGATCACGATGGACGAAAGAATCACAAGAACAACCCCTGTGGCTGTCGTGTTAAAACCGAAGGCTCCTTCAAAAGCGGCAGAGATCGTATTACTCTGAACCGAGTTAAAAACCAGACCGAACGTAAAAGCAATCAGCACCGCAAAAATGATACCAAGCCATTTCTTGTTCAGCCCTTTTGTAATGTAGTAGGCAGGTCCACCTCGGAAAGCCCCGGGCTTGTCTTTATCTTTTACTTTATAGACTTGAGCGAGGGTGCTCTCCACAAAACTAGTAGCGCCTCCGAGCAAGCCTACAACCCACATCCAAAAGACAGCCCCGGGACCTCCGAGGGTAACAGCAACGGCCACACCGGCAAGGTTCCCTGTTCCGATCCGTGTAGCCGAACCGATACAAAAGGATTTAAAAGAGGAGATCGATTTCTCTCCCTCTTTCGTTTTAGGAGATTTCTCAAAAATCACTCTTACCATTTCTTTTACATAACGAAACTGCACGAAACCAGTCTTGTACGTAAAATAAAGACCGAGGCCCAACAATCCGTAAATAACAAAATAAGACCATATAATATCGTTTAACATATCCATTTCTTATGTTGATGCCTCCTTATTTTTCAGAAAATTTAATAACAATGATAGGATATTCTGAAAATAAAATCAACATAATTCGACAAAAAAGAATATATTGGTTCGTTAATTCGACATTATTCTACTAAAACAGGCTGCCTCTTTTTTGAGGCAGCCTGTAGAGTGACATTAAATTGGCCAATCGTGTTTATGATAAGCCATATCAAAAAACATATATTCAAGTCGACATGAAGTAAGGAAGTGGGAGCGCATCCGCTCACGCTCTTCGTGACCGGCTTTTTCTGCTAGTTCGTCCATCCACTTCGTCGTTTGAGTGATTCTCGGCATTTCTTGAGCACCATAGAAGGCAATCCAGTCATAATAGAGGTGGCTTTTATCGTGATTGATTTCTTGAATCATTCGTTCTCCGATATCCAAGTAAATCCAAGGGCATGGAAGAGCTGCAGCAAGTGCCTCACCCAAGGTGCCGTTACTGGCCGTTTGCATCATAAATTGACTGTAGTGATGGGCCACAGGAGCAAGGGGCTGACCTTGGAGCTCTTCAAAAGAGACGCCGGCGACCGAACAAAAATTATTGTGCGGGTGGGTTTCATCTTGAAGAATAAAGCCGATCCCTTCATGTAGCAGTGTCATTTCTTCTCTTGTTGTACATTTTGCCATTGTCAGAGCCCTCGTTTGAATCATAGCATTTAAATACTCGTAATCTTGTTTCACATAATGGATCAGCTGCTCTTTTTCGAGTGTTTCATTTCGTATCCCTTGTACAAAGGGATGCTCGTACACCTTTTGAAATAACGGATCTGCTTCTTCTCTTAGCCTTTTCGTAAAACTCATGGATAAATACCCTCCTAAATTTTTTACAAGCCCATCAGAGAAACTGACAAAAGTTAAAAACCAAACTTTTGTCATTATCTCTAGTAAGGAAGGAGGTACAAAAAAACGCCTTTCTTTAATAAAAGAAGGGCGTGAGGTCGCAATAGGTATGCAAAAGTACCGCGACACCACTTCCCTACGCTAGTATGAACTAGATCAGGTTCAAAGGGATCAAGCGATGCTTGTCTCAGCCCGAAGGCACCCCTAGTGGACTTGTGTAAGAGAAGACTTCCATGTTGAGGAGGAATTCTCCTGCTTTTTCTACAAAGAAACAACAATGTTTTTTAGAATGAAATCCTTTCAGTCCTTGCCTCTAGCGCCTTCTGTTAATAATCGTAGTGGTCTCGTGATTTTCCAAGACTTACTGTTTTCCATGTCTTCTAAGCGCTTTTCAAGATGGCTACGCTCTTGTTCTAGGACGGTTACTCTTTGTTGAAGCTGCTTTATGTTAAGGTTTTGAAGGTCTTCTGCTTTCATAGGGTTCACCTCGTTATCCATGTGTAAGACAAATCGTTCTAGTTGTTCAAGTGCAGGTAAGAGAGTGACGGAGGCCTCTGTCTCCATTTTTCTTATTCCGAGCTTTTGAAAATAAAAGACAACCAATGAATAGAGAAAGAATATCTTTTCAATGGAAGAGAGGTTCTTGCCGGATTGTTCGTCCTCTAGATACAACGCTTCAATCTCATGAAACGGTAATGGGAGGCTGGTTACATATCTTGCAATGTCGATAAAGCGAGGGCCCAGTGTAAAGGTTGACCAGTCGATTACTTGAGGTGAGTGGCTTTCTTTATCGATCAAGATGTTTTGATAAGCATAATCACCATGAAGAAGAGAGTAGTGCTCCGCCGGGATGATTTTTTCAAAAAGACGTTTGTCCATAATTGCTCGCTCAAGTCTCGTAATCATGTCTTTGACTGTGCTCGGGTAGTCGTTTTGCTTGGCGATGGTATGTAGTAACTTAAACAGCTTAGTATTATAGGATTCTTTATGGATTTGCGTAAAAAAGTGAACAACCGAGATCCCCCGTCCTTTTTTAAATTGATAGACGTATCGAGGGGGAGGGTATTTCCCTTTGATTTCAGTGTAAGGAACATTTGTTAAGTGGTGTGAATCTTTTATAACCTTTTTTGCGTGCTCTTGAGTGCTTGGAATCGCATCAATCATTTCCATGGTAAGGTAGCTAAGGTCATCGATCCGCTGTACATTCACGTAGCCGGGAACAAAGGGCTTAATGTCAGGAAAGTCGCTACATACCTCTTTATAAAAGGTTTCTTCCCGAGCAGCTCCGTTGTTTTTTCCACTTAAGGTTGAGATTTTTGTAAAGTACTGTTTCGAATGGCTCCTATGAATGATCGCACCAACGTTATTTTTCCCATCTGTAAAGCGGTACTCAGATTGGTATGTTGAATCTCCGGGAAACCCTTCTTCAATCTTTTTGATAAGAGAAGAAAGGGAGAGGTGGTGCTTTTTTTCAATAGCCTTTTTATATGCTTGTTTTGCTTTAGAATAGTGCTTTAAAAAGGAATAGGTCCTGCCAAGTCTGAAAAGGTGATCTGGGTTGCTTTGGTCTAACTTCACGAGCTGTTTTGCAACGGACTTTGCTTTTTTCCATTCAGCCGTATAGTCGTAATGATGATGCAGTTCGATTAATAGTGAGGGTTGATTAGGATAGACCTTCAACCCTTCGTGGATCACCTGAAGAGACCGATTGGCATTGCCCCTAAAGCGCAAGGTTCGAGCGAGTAAACGGAACACTTCCTCAGGTGGGGAACTTTGATGTTCATTTATATACTGTTCATAACAAGAGATGGCTTTTTTCCACTCTCGTTTACGGTGATGTTGTTTTCCTAATTCGAGATGATTCAAGGGGGTCACTTCCTTTACGTTACACCTGTTATTTAACCGAACGGAAGAGAGGATGTCAATTGGATGTGGAAAGATCTTGAACAGAAGACACGTGTACCTTTACAATAAAGGAAAGTCATAAAACGGAGTGATAAGAATGTCTCAAGTAATTGTGTATTCCACGAAGAACTGTGTGGAGTGTGACATCGTAAAGCAAATGCTAACGGAAAACAACATTGATTTTGAAGTGCGCGACGTGATGACCAGTCGTGAGTATCAAAAAGAAGTAGAAGGGTTTGGGATCATGGGTGTACCGGTCACTGTGTTCGAAGGAGAAGCGGTAAAAGGCATGAACCCGGATCTACAGGCGTTAGTGGAAAAAATAAAAGCAAAACAGTAGGTGGAGCTTCGCTCATTGCTTAGAGGACGACTTCAAAGGGAACGATAGCCCTTTGAAGTCGTCCTTTTTTGTTTCACGTGAAACCAGTGAATGCACCTATTTATCTGGTATGCCGTGCGCAATTCTATCATTTAGGAATACATATAATATTGGACATGTTCTTTTATTACCCTAAATGAGGTGATTGAATTGAGAGTAACGATAAAACGTGTACCATTTAAAAAAGTGAGGCCGTTAAGAGGGGCTTACAAACAAGCGGGCCTTAAGTTGAAGAATTTTAAAGGCACGGTTTGGCTTGGCGCTTACTATAAAGGAAGACTTGTAGGCGTTTGTGCGTATCGTTCAACGAAAAGAGGCATTCTGTTCAAGCGTGACTTTGTGGTGGCCGATTATCGCGGAAAAGGGATTTACCGTAAGCTTTTTGAAGAGCGGATGAGAAGGATGAAAAAACTCAAGCCTCACCGGATCTATGCCTACTGCAATAAAAACAGTTTGCCGTATTATTTGAAGCAAGGGTTTAAAAGAGTCGGGAAACGCCGCCACTTTACGGTTGTGGAACGGCAGAATCCGTTTGGCTCTTAAGGTGATTCGTAGCGGATCACTTTTTTTGTTTCACGTGGAACGAGTAAGGTGAGTAGGAGGATCTATGTTCTATTCCCGGTTTGGTAGAGGGTATTAACGGGTTCAGTAATCGGATTAACGGTTTGAGAGCAGGTATTCACGGGAAAGCTCTCACTATTAACGGGTTCAGTTGCTTAATTCACGGTTTGGCTACTCTATGAACAAATGCAGAGCAAACATGGCGCCTTTTAGATAAGCGAATAGCAGGTATCGACAAACATTTACGATTTATTTACCCCACTTAAACACTTGCTTAATATAAGTGGGATATCCTTAAACATGTAGTCAACCACGCGTACACTAGAAAGATCCAATAGATCCGAAAAAAAGCCGGTTCGCATTCCCCCCTTTGCGAACCGGCTTTTTATAGTTATAGCTTCTCCTCAATTCCTTCCATCTCAACGATGTATAACCCGTCCCCTTGAAGGTAATCGGCGTATAAGACATGGCGCGCTTCATAAATGCCCTGAGCGGCAAGCTCGTTTGTGAGCCAGGGGCGCGTAAGGCCGATTTCTCTTAAGTTATCATCCAGTATTTCCCCGTCTAAAATGACGCTTATAGGCAAGTAAACCGGATGCTCTTCCAGGTTCATGACTTTTTGAGTGACTTCTTTATACGGTGATTTTTTAAGTACGCTAATGCCTCCGTTGTTTTCCAAAATAGCGAAGGCCACTTGTCGGATCGAAAAGGTTTCACTTTGCCGAAGAAGGCTCATGAGCTGGTTGAGGTTCATTCTGTTTTTCTTAAGCGTGCGCCGATCAATTTTCCCATCACGGATGACGATGGCAGGTTTTCCTTCCATCGGACCTCGCAACACTTTAAATTTCAGTAAAAGCTTCTCTATGATTACGAGCAACAAGCCCCAGAGCAAGATTGTGTATACAACAAAATAGATCGGCACATTCGCTTCGAAAACCGCATTACCTAGAAGCTCCGACAGTACGATGGCCGATACAAAGTCAAAAGGGGTAAGCTGATTAATCGTTGTCCTTCCTAATAATCTCGTAATAAGAAAAAGCAAAAAGAAGCCCAGAACAAGCTTAACGGTCATATCCAAAAAACTAGGTTCCATGGGGCTTCGCTCCAATCGTGAAGGGTTACTATTAAGTATTCACAGATTTGGAGCTTTCTATTCGAGAGAGTAGTAGAAAGGCCTAACTGACTTTACTAACCTCTACGTGCTCTTGTTCTTTGATCTTTTTAAATGTGATGAAGAACACCGTAGTCGTGACTAGAGAAACGAGCCCAATAATTACAGCCATATGTGACAATCCGATGAGGTCCAGCATCGCTCCTGTCATGATTAAGACGATTTGAAAAACGACACGGTCAAGCATATTTCTAAAGGAGAAGAACCGGCCGTGGAACTCCTTTGGTACGTTGGTTTGAAAGATCGTTGCTGCTGTAGGGAAGAAGCAACCTACGGCAAACCCAAATAGGATGAATGAGAGAATCGTAATCATAGGAATATGGGCAAAGTAGAGGAGCAACTGTGAGGCTCCCACTAAGAAAGAACAAAAGAAAAGAATATGATACTGAGATTGCCTTTGACTCAACCATTTCACGAAAAAAGCGCCAAGCATGAAGGCAGTTCCTTCAGCGGCATAGAGGATCCCTTTTATTTCTGCGCTGTTTTGGATCTCACTAATATTAATGACCATCAAGTTGAATCCACCTAGAAAAAGAAGGGGGATCACAGCTAATACAAGAGTCATATAAACAATCGGCATTCCCTTGATCACTGGAAAAACGTCCTTAAACGACGTTTTCAGTTCTTCTGTGTTGCTTGTGGTTTGTTTAGGTAAGCTTTCTTCAATGGTCAAAAATAACGTCAACACAAACAAAGCCATATAGGCGATGAGAGAGGCAAAGTAGAGCATGCTTAAGGAAATCACAACGAGAAGGGCCCCCGCCAAAGCTGTACCTCCAATCCGTGACAAGGTCGATACGTTCATGTAAACGCCGTTCAGTTCCATTAGGTCTTTTTCCTTTACTACGAGAGGGATGGCTGCTTGTAGGGCCGGAAAGTAAAAGGCCGCAGACACTTGAATGGTAATAAGAAAAACAATCATCCATAACACCGACTCTTGTTGTATGGCTACAAACATAAAACAAACGCTAACGGAACGAACAAACCCCGCAGCGAGCATCACCGTTTTTTTCTTCAAGCGATCGGTTACTCGTCCAGCCATTGGTCCTATGGCTATTCCTGCTACAAGGCCCGTCGCTAGAATGAGAGACTTCATAAAATCGGAAGGAACGTGGGCTTGCATAAATTCCAAGTTTCCGATAATCCCTAACCACAACCCCATTCCTGCAACGAACTCACCAATTAATAAGATCCATACATTTCTATTCTTCCACATGGTTCAATCCTCACAATTCTAAAAATTACATTGATAATGATAATCGTTTTCAATTATAATAACAGACATAATAAAAAAGTGTAAGGAGGAAAAGTCATGTTTATTCAATTAAAAACAATCACCGTTCAAGAGGGACACAGTGACAAAATGGTAGAGAGGTTCGCAGGAAAAGGTGTCATTGAGGAACAGCCTGGCTTTCTTGATTTAAGTGTTCTTAGAAAAAAGCAGCGTCGGGGAGACGAGGAAGTGAAGGTTATGATCAGATGGGAATCGGAAGACGATTGGAAAGCTTGGGAAACAAGTGATGTTCATTTGGCAGGTCATAAAGCAAACCGTGGAAAGCCAAAGCCTTCGTTTATCGTTGATAGCAGACAAGACGTCTATCAGGTGCTTAGTCAAAAGGGAGGTTCTCTTTAATTAGAGGGGGGGAGGGGGGAAGAGGCTTGGGATCTAACTCCGCTAATTTGAAAATAAGTACGGCAATTACACAATTAACTCCGCTAAACAGAAAATAAGTACGCTAATTACACATTTATCTCCGCTAAACAAAAAATAAGTCGGTCTTCCGAAGTTCGAAAGACCCCAGCGGCAGGTCAAAAGCTTTTTAAAATAGCGGCAGAGGAGCTAACTCAGACAAAAGTGAAATAAGTGGATCAAAACGAGGATAAGTGGCTCAAACGAAATAGAAGTGGATCAAAACGAGGATAAGTGGCTTAAATTGAAAATAAGTGGATCATCCGAACCCCGAAACAACCGCCCGCCGCCCCTTCTTCCACCGCTCATCCTATTTCCCCATCCGCTCTCCCCATAAAAAAACAGCCCTGAAAATCTCCAGAGCTGCTCTTATCACTACTACAAAACCATCCTCAAAAAATCCTGAGTACGGGGGTTTTGCGGGTTATCAAAGATTTGTTCAGGACTGCCTTCTTCCATAATCTTACCTTCGTCCATGAAGATGACGCGATCCCCCATCTCACGGGCAAAGCCCATTTCATGAGTAACGACGACCATTGTCATCCCTTCTTTGGCCAAGTCTTTCATGGCCTCAAGAACGCCTCCCACAAGCTCGGGATCGAGAGCGGAAGTAGGTTCATCAAACAGCATGACTTTCGGATTCATGGCTAAGGCGCGGGCGATGGCCACACGCTGCTTTTGGCCACCGGACAAGCTGCCGGGATAAACGTTGGCTTTATCAGACAAACCGACTTTAGCGAGAAGCTCTAAAGCCATGTTGTTTGCTACTTCTTTTTTTACTTCTTTAACTTTCATTGGTCCCAACGTGACGTTTTCCTGTACAGTCATATGAGGAAACAGGTTAAAGTGTTGGAACACCATACCTACGCGGGAGCGAAGCTTGTTGATGTTCACTTTTGGATCGGTTAAGTTGTCGCCATCGATAATCACTTCACCGGATGTGATGTCTTCAAGCATATTGAGGCAGCGAAGAAAGGTACTTTTTCCCGAACCGGATGGCCCAATCACACACACCACTTCTTTTTCTTTCACATCGGCATCGATGCCTTTTAACACTTCCAAATCGCCAAAGGACTTATGTAACTCTCTTACTTTTATCATTATACGTCCAACTTCCTTTCCACTCGTCGTAGGATGACCATCGCTGGTATTGTAATGACCAGGTAGGCAAGACATAGCATGATGTAAGGTACGAACGGACTTGCTGTTGTACTAACATATTGTCTCATCAAATAGGTTACTTCGTTTAAGGAGATAATCGCAAAGATTGACGTATCTTTTAAACTGATAATAAACTGATTCCCTAATGGTGGGATCATGCGACGAAACGCTTGGGGCCAAATAATGTAGCGCATCGTTTGGGAAGAGCTTAAACCGATGGAACGGCCGGCCTCGCGCTGCCCTTTATCAATTGATTCCACACCGCCTCGAACGATTTCCGCGATATAGGCACCGGCATTGATCGAGATGGCAATGATTCCGGCTGTAACGGCGCTAAAGTTTATGCCGACAACATCTGAAATACCGAAGTAAAGGAAGAGTGCTTGTACAAGAATCGGTGTTCCTCGAACGAGCTCAATATAAACGGTCGCAATTCCGTAGATGATTTTGTTATTGGACAAGCGCATCAGGCCGGTTAGTGCCCCAATAATAAAGCCGAAGAAAAAACCTGCAAATGTAATAAAGATCGTTAATTGTAACCCTCGATAAATAAAGGGGAGGGTTCCTGAAATGTGCGGACTAATAAAATCGAGCATCTGTTTTGACCTCCCATATGAAAATGGACGAGGCTGAGACAGAAGGGTTTTTTTACGTAAACCCAAACAACAGTATGCGGTGCAAATAAACCGCTACTGAAATATACTTCGCTTTCCGCGGGGAGCGGCTGAGCCTCCACGGGCTTTGCCCTGTGGGGTCTCACCTTCGCTTTTCTTCCCGCGGGAGTCTACGTATATTTCATCCGCTCCGTTAACGAATGGTTCGAATCTCGCTCTAAACACTTTCTTTATGTCCCAGCCTCATCATTTCTATCTTATTGAACTATGTGACTATTCTTCATTTGCTGGACGCTCACCGAACCATTCTTCGTAAATGTCGCCATACTCTCCGTCTTCCATCATTTCGGCAAGGGCTTCATTCACTTGTTCAACAAGCTCCGAGTCTTTAGGGAAAGCAATGCCGTACTGCTCACCAGTTAAGGTGTCACCAACAGTTTTCATATCCCCGAGTGCTTCTGTATCAATATAGTAAAGAACGTTAGGCAAGTCGTAGATGACCGCATCCACACGACCGGCAGTCAGATCCTGATACGCGTTCACGATATCCGGGAACGTCTGAATCTGTGCATCGGTATTCTCTTCTAAGTAATCATAACTTGTGGTCGCAGCTCGTGTTGCAACAGGTCTGTCGTCCACATCTTCAATCGATTGAATCTCTTCTTCATCGGCACGAACAGCCAAGATGAGACCCGCATCATAATAAGGATCAGAGAAGTCGAAGTTCTCTGCGCGTTCTTCTGTAATGGTCATGCCTGCAATCCCGATGTCATAACGGCCTGTTCCCATACCGGAAACGATTCCGTCAAACTCCACCGTTTCAAGGTTAATGTCAAACCCGACTCGATCAGCAATCGCATTAATGAGGTCGATGTCGAACCCTTCCATCTCACCTGTTTCCGTGTTCAAAAACTCGAATGGAACATAGTTCGTGTCTGTAGCGACGGTGTACGTAGGACGCTCTTCTTCTGTGTCACCGTTGGCTTCGTCGCCACCTGTTTCTTCATCTGTCCCGCAAGCCGAGATGACGGTTGCTGCTGCCATAAGCAGTGAAATCCCAAACAGTCGTTTCTTCACGTCGTTTATCCCCCTCTTTTGTCTGTTTGTAAATTAAAATACCCTTGATCGAATAAATGTAATTTACAAAATATTCACTTTACTAATTTCTGCAAATAACGACGAATTCCTCTCGTTATAGCAAAAAAATTTTAAAACCCTTGTCATTTCTGATGAAAAACACAATGTAAGCGCTTTATTAAAGGGTTTTGGTGATTGTGAAGTTTTATGACAACGCTTTTTCATGCTATACTGTTTGAAATTATAGAATTGACAAAATAGACTTACGATTTATAAGGAGGGCGTTTCCATGAGAAAACACGGATATCCTGTAAAGCAGGGATTATACGACCCAATGAATGAACATGAAGCATGCGGAATTGGAATGATTGCAAATATTGATGGTAGTAAATCTCATGCGATCGTCCAGAATGCGATCAACATTCTGAGTAACTTGGAACACAGGGGAGGTCAATCAGCAGATGTAAGTACCGGTGACGGGGCTGGTATCTTGACCCAGATCCCTCACCGTTTTTTTGTGAAGCAATGTGACCGAGAAGACATTGTGCTCCCGGATGAAGGGGAATACGGCATCGGTATGGTGTTTCTGCCTGAGGACCAAGATACGCGGATGAAGTGTAAGGCCATTTTTGAAGAGATTATTAAAGAAGAAGGGCAAACGTTTCTCGGTTGGAGAACGGTTCCCGTAAACGATTCATTTGTAGGAATTGAGGCGAAGAAAACAAAGCCTGCCATTCGTCAGGTGTTTATTCGCAGATCGCAAATGATTCATGACCAAGATGAATTCGAGCGTCGCCTATATATTATCCGAAAGCGTACGGAAATTGAGATTTCCAAGCGTTTGAAAGGGCAAGACGCTTTTTACATCAGCAGTCTGTCCACACGTACGATTGTATACAAAGGGATGTTAGTGCCTGAACAGCTTGACTCCTTTTATATCGACTTGAACCATCCAGAGTTTAAGAGCGCCTTAGCACTTGTTCACTCTCGCTTTAGTACGAACACGTTCCCAAGCTGGAAGAGATCTCACCCGAACCGCTATACAATTCATAATGGTGAGTTCAACACCCTTCGCGGAAACGTGAACTGGATGCGTGCCCGTCAAGCCTTGTGTGCGTCGGAGTACTTTGAAGAAGAAGATCTGAAAAAGATTTTACCTGTGATCGATAAAAACGGCAGTGACTCGTCCATGTTTGACAACTGCTTCGAATTTTTACACTTGTCAGGTCGTTCCCTTGCTCACACGGCGATGATGATGGTACCTGAGCCATGGGCAAACGACGACACGATCGATGAGCGAAAGCGTGATTTCTATGAATACCACAGTACGTTAATGGAGCCGTGGGACGGACCAGCCGCTCTTGTGTATACAGACGGAAAGCAAATCGGTGCGACTCTTGACCGTAACGGTCTTCGTCCGGCTCGTTATTACATTACAAAAGACGGCATGATCGTTCTTGGCTCTGAAGTAGGAGCTCTTGACCTCTTTGCCGATGATATCGAAATTAAAGATCGCCTCACGCCGGGCAAAATGCTTCTTGTTGACTTGGAAAAAGGAAGAATTATTCCTGATGAAGAGATCAAACTTGAAATTGCCGGTGAACAACCATACAAAGAGTGGATTGAAGACAATATGCGTGACCTAGACGACTTGGAGGAATCTCCAATTGAAGCAGGTCCGGTTGAGAACCTCCGTGAGCAGCAGCTCGCATTTGGTTACACGCAAGAAGAGCTTAACAAAATTCTGAAGCCTCTTGTCTCCGGCGGAAAAGATCCAGTCGGTTCCATGGGGTATGACTCTCCACTTGCGGTGTTGTCGAAAAAGCCGCAGCTCTTATACAGCTACTTTAAGCAACTGTTCGCACAAGTCACGAACCCGCCGATCGATGCGATTCGTGAAGAGATTATTACGATGGCACAAACGACGATTGGGGCAGAAGGAAGTTTGGTGAACCCAACGGCTGAAAGTTGCAAACACATTCGTTTAAAAACACCAGTGTTGACCAACGGTGAACTTGAGAAGCTACGCGTTCAATCTGAAGACGGTTTTAAAGCTGAGACACTTTCCATCTTGTTTGATGCAAAGGGAGAAGGAGAGATGGACGGGGCTTTAGAAGCGTTATTTGAAAAAGCGGAGCAAGCATACAAAGACGGAGCGACACTCATTATTTTATCCGACCGCGGTGTGTCTAAAGAGAGAGCGGCGATTCCGGCGCTTCTTGCTGTATCCGGTCTTCATCACGACTTGATTCGAAAGGGCATTCGTACGAAGGTTAGTATTTTACTAGAATCGGGCGAGCCAAGAGAAGTGCACCACTTCGCTACGCTACTCGGATACGGTGCGGAAGGAATCAATCCGTACTTGGCATATCAAACAATCGAAGACATGCGCCAGACTGGTCAAATTGACCTCTCTTCTTATGAAGAAGCAGTAGATCGCTTTGTGTCAGGAGTAACGGATGGTGTCATTAAAATTCTCTCGAAAATGGGAATTTCAACAATTCAAAGTTACCGAGGGGCACAGATCTTTGAAGCGGTAGGTATTCACCCGGATGTGATTGAAAAGTACTTTACCCGTACAGCGTCACGTTTAGGCGGTATTAAAACCGACATGATTGCCAAAGAAGTGCTCATGCGTCACGGACTTGCCTTTGAAGAGAAGCGAGGAACCGATGATCGCCTTGATGTAGGGGATGAATTCCAATACCGCGAAAAAGGAGAAGATCATCAGTACAACCCGAAAACGATTCACATGCTTCAACACGCCTGTCGTTCCAGCGACTTTGAGCTGTTCCAGCAGTATTCAAAACTATTAACCAATGAAAAGAACAATCTTCAGTCTCTTCGCGGACTGTTGTCCTTTAAAAAGCGAAAGTCCATTCCGCTTGAAGAAGTAGAATCGGTAGAATCGATTTGCAAGAGATTCAAAACAGGCGCCATGTCATTCGGAGCGATAAGCCAAGAAGCCCACGAAGCTTTGGCTATTGCCATGAACCGAATTGGCGGTGCGAGCAACTCCGGTGAAGGTGGAGAAAACCCTGAGCGTTTTACAGAAGACGCAAACGGAGACCTTCGCAGAAGCTCGATCAAACAGGTGGCCTCAGGTCGCTTTGGTGTGACAAGTCATTACCTTGTGAACGCTGACGAAATTCAAATCAAGATTGCTCAAGGAGCGAAGCCGGGTGAAGGTGGACACTTACCAGGCAAGAAAGTCTATCCTTGGATCGCAGAAGTACGTGGATCCACCACAGGCGTTGAACTGATTTCACCACCGCCTCACCATGACATTTACTCGATTGAAGACTTAGCCGAGTTGATTCATAACTTGAAAAACGCGAACCCGCGCGCACGTATTAGTGTAAAACTCGTGTCTGCTGTGGGTGTAGGAACGATCGCTGCCGGTGTAGCGAAAGGCCGTGCTGATCTTGTTTTAATCAGTGGATATGACGGTGGAACAGGAGCGGCGCCTCGCTCAAGTATTAAGCACACGGGACTACCGTGGGAAATCGGTTTGGCGGAAACGCACCAAACCCTTCTCTTAAACCACCTTCGTGACAGAATTGTCGTAGAAACAGACGGCAAAATGATGACCGGTCGCGACGTGGTCGTTGCATCCTTACTAGGAGCTGAAGAATTCGGCTTCTCTACAGCCCCACTTGTCGTATTGGGCTGTGTCATGATGCGCGTTTGTCACTTGGATACGTGTCCTGTAGGGGTAGCCACACAAAACCCTGAGCTTCGTAAAAAGTTCACAGGAGAAGCGGACCATATCGTGAACTTCATGCGCTTTATTGCGATGGAAGCTCGTGAATTAATGGCTGAACTTGGATTTAGAACGATTGAAGAAATGGTAGGACGTACAGAAGTCCTTGAAGCAAATAAAGCAATCGATCATTGGAAGGCAAAAGATGTGGACTTGAGTGCCCTTCTTCATAAGCCTGATGTACCGGCAACGGTAAGCCGCTTTAAGACGATCGACCAAAATCACGGGTTGGATAAAGCTCTTGATAACCAAGAGTTGATTCCTCTTTGTCGTAACGCCCTTGAAAAGGGAGAACCGTTTGAAGCCACACTTGCGATCCGAAACATCAACCGTGTAACGGGAACGATTCTTGGATCTGAAGTGACGCGCAGGTTCGGGAAAGAAGGACTATCAGAAGATACGATTCGCCTCACGTTTAAAGGATCGGCCGGACAAAGCTTCGGGGCCTTTATTCCAAGAGGGATGACCCTTCGACTAGTGGGAGATGCAAACGACTACGTGGGTAAAGGATTGTCCGGTGGAAAGATCATCGTACACCCATCCAACCGAGCGACATTTAAAGCAGAAGAAAACATCATTATCGGAAACGTCTGCTTCTACGGTGCCTCCAGTGGAGATGCGTACATTCAAGGGATTGCCGGTGAACGCTTCTGTGTGAGAAACAGTGGAGCAAACGTTGTTGTAGAAGGAGTAGGCGACCACGCATGTGAATACATGACAGGTGGTAAAGTCGTTGTCCTTGGTCAAACAGGACGTAACTTCGCAGCCGGAATGAGTGGTGGAATCGCATACGTGTTCGATGAAGATGGAATTTTTGCTGACAAATGTAACCGCGATGGCGTAATTCTCGAATCGGTCACAAACGAAAGAGAAAAACAAGAAGTCTTTAAGATGGTTGAAAAACATCTTCACTATACAAACAGCGCGAATGCCCGTCGTATTTTGCACAACTGGAATACGAGCGTTCAAAACTTCGTCCGAGTGATTCCGAAGCATTACCTTGAAATGAAAAACCGCATTGAATACTTCGAAAACACGGGACTTGATAAAGATGAAGCGGCGATGAAAGCCTTTGAAGAAAGTCAAAGTCCTAAGGTGAAGGCATTAACGTAACTGATACGCTCGTTTTCATAGATGGTTTGATGAAGCAACTCCAGTGAGGCTGGAGTTACGCTAGGCTAAGCGACGCTCATATATGGTTTCTAGAGCCGACAAAAGGATCAACCTCTGTGAAATGAGCGAATTGATAAGGAGGGTGATATCATGGGAAAGCCAACAGGATTTTTAGAATACGATCGAAAAACCCAGCATGAAAGAGATCCAAAGTCTCGAATCAAAGACTGGAATGACTATACAAAACCGATGCCTGAAGAAGAACTCAAACAACAGGGCGCGCGCTGCATGGACTGCGGCGTGCCAACCTGTCACACAGGAATGGAAATAGGCGGGGTAACAACCGGTTGTCCGGTCTATCATTTGATTCCTGAATGGAATGATCTTGTCTATCAAGGACAGTGGAAAGAAGCCTTGAAAAAAGAACACGAAATGAACAATTTCCCTGAGTTCACGGGATTTGCATGTCCGGCTCCTTGTGAAGGGGCATGTGTACTCGGAATTAACGAACCGCCTGTAGCGATTCGTACGGTGGAGCGATCGATTATTGAAAAAGGCTTTGCAGAGGGTTGGGTTTTACCTGAGCCACCTGAAACACGTACTGGCAAGCGTGTAGCGGTAGTTGGATCGGGTCCTGCCGGTTTAGCCGCAGCCGCTCAGCTGAACAAAGCAGGTCATTCCGTAACCGTATATGAGCGTCACGACCGTATCGGTGGCCTTCTTACTTACGGCATTCCTGAAATGAAGCTTCCTTATGAAGTGGTGGAGCGTCGTGTGAACATTCTTCGCGAAGAAGGAATCGAGTTTGTAACGAACACGGAGATCGGTAAGGACATTACGTCGGAAGAATTGGAAGCAGAGCATGATGCTGTGATCCTTTGTGGAGGAGCGACTGTTCACCGCGACGTACCTGCTGAAGGCCGTGATTTGAAAGGCATTCACTATGCTATGGACTTCCTTCATGCGAACACGAAGAGCTTGCTTGATTCTAACCTTGAGGACGGCAACTACATTAGTGCGAGAGACAGAGACGTCATCGTTATCGGTGGTGGAGACACAGGAACAGACTGTCTCGCAACGTCTATTCGCCACAACTGTAAGAGCCTAACGCAGTTTGATATTTATGATAAAAAAGTGGACACGCGAGACGCTGTTGGCAACCCATGGCCGCAGTACCCGATCATTCACCGCATTGAGTATGGTCAAAAAGAAGGGGAAGCTGTATTCGGCAGAGACCCTCGTGCATACGCAGTGATGACGAAAAAGTTCGTTGGCGATGAGAACGGTCGCGTCAAGGAAGTACACACGGTAAACGTTCGTCTTACAAAAGATGAAGACGGGAACCGCCTCCGTGAAGAAATCCCTGGAACAGAAAAAGTGTGGAAAGCGGACCTTGTCCTCCTTGCCATCGGTTTCAGTGGTCCGGAGCAACAACTTCTTGAGCAAATGGAAATTGAAACAGACGATCGTACTCGTGTCAAAGCGGAGTACGGGAAATATAAAACAAACAAAGATGGCGTGTTTGCCGCAGGTGACATGCGTCGCGGTCAAAGCTTAATCGTTTGGGCGATCAACGAAGGCCGTGAAGCAGCACGTGAATGTGACCGCTATTTGATGGGTACGACACAGCTGCCGTAGTCGTAGTATATATGTGATGGAAACACTCGCTCCTTTTGATGAGGGCGGGTGTTTTTTGTGTTGGTTTTGGATGGGGAGGGGGGAGTGAGGGGAAATTTTGGCTAAACCGTGAATAGAGGGTGAGAAGCCGTTAATTAAGAGACGCTTGCCGTTAATGTAAGGAGAAAAGCTGGGAATCGGAGCCTCCAAGCCGTGAATTCTTCGCCCTAAGCCGTGAATCGCACCTTTTTATTTTACAATTCTCCTGTGGAAGGTCATATTTCTTCCTCACAGGCCAATCATTCTGCCAAAATTGATGATAATTCTTCCCCAAAAAGCAATAATTCTTCCATTGAAAATATCACAGGCCAAAAACCGAATAATTCTTCCAATAACGATGATAATTCTGCCTTAAAAACCAATATTTCTTCCGCTCCACAAATCCTCTCACACTACCAATCATTTGAAATTCCAACACATACCATTTATCCTGATAACTACTAGACTGTCGTTAAAGGGGACTCTCACATGGAAAATCTAAAATTCACAACCGCTGTCGTTTTTGCTGCTTGTTTATTAGGAGGATTAATCTTCTCATTTTTATTAGGCACCACCTCCCAACCCACTGTGACTCAAGAAGAAGGTGACATTGGCTATATCATTCCTAAAGATCATGAAGCAGAGCCATTGTTTGACGCGTCGTACAGCTTTTCCGTAAGATCCCAAGTCCAAATAACGGACCTAGAGAGCGTGAAGCACGTGACCGCATCTGCCAACGTGTATGAGTACGGTGAACGAATTGAGCACCAGCCATTAGGATCACTGGAATACACAGAGCAACCTTTTGAAGGAGACATCATTGACTTTGCTACAGGTGCCATCACGATCGATGAGGATGACCCTGGATACCTATGGAACAACGTTATAAAAGTAAACGAACCAACGGGCTACCATTCATTAAGAGGGGTCTACGATTTACGAGAGCTTGATCACTTTCAAGTAGCAGGGGATCCCGCCTTTCAACAAGTCAATGCCGGAGAGCCTGTTGTATACGGGTATGCTGTAATTGAGGGAGATGCAAGAGTGGATAGGAACTATGATGCTGACTATGAAGCGTTTATGGAGTGGGCTAGTACAAAAGAGAAGCTATTAACCTTTGAATTTATCATCTCTTCTGAAGAAACAGGATGGGAGTAGGTGAAATACCGAAACAACATGAAACAAAGCCATGGATCTACCATCCATGGCTTTGTTGAGTCCACTTTCTATGACGCCTTCGAAGCTTCTGCTTCATCATCTCGATTGTTCTCAGATTCTGATACCATCATGGCACAGGTAGCGTCTCCGGTAATGTTAACAGCAGTACGAAGCATGTCCAAGATACGGTCCACACCTAGAACGAGAGCAATTCCTTCGACAGGTAGACCAACGGATGTGAGTACCATAGCAAGCATAATCATACCGACCCCAGGCACACCAGCCGTACCGATACTTGCTAGGGTAGCGGTTAAAATAACCGTAAGAAGGTCCCCGAATGAAAGGGCCTCAGCATAGACCTGAGCGATAAATACGGTTGCTACAGCCTGCATAATGGCCGTACCATCCATGTTAATCGTTGCACCAAGAGGTTGAACGAAGCTACTAACAGGCTTAGAAACCTTTAAGTCTTCCTGTGCCACACGCATGGATACAGGGAGCACCGCACTACTACTTGATGTACTAAACGCCACAACCATAGCAGGGAAGAACTTACGTACAAATTCGATCGGACTTCGTTTGGCAATAAACGCCACTACCGATCCATACGTAACTATTGCATGTATAATAAGGGCCAAAATAATCGTAGCCATGTATAGCAGCATCGCCTGAAGGGCTGACATCCCTAGCTCCCCAACTGCCGATGCGATTAATGAAAATGCACCGATTGGAGCCAAATACATGACAATTTTTACGAGGTACAGCATAATTTCGTTCCCTTGCTCCACAAGCTTTAGAATGCCTGCCGTTTTGTCACCAAGCCTAGCTAGAGCAAATCCGATGAGTATGGCAAAAGCAATAATTTGGAGCATTTCTCCGTCAGCCATCGCTTGGATTGGGTTCTCCGGAATGATATTAAGAAGCGTATCCATAATCGGTGGTGCTTCATCTGCTTCATAGTTTGCCGTTTCGGTTTCAAATCCACCACCAGCTCCCGGCTGAATGAGAAATGCCATTGAGAGACCGATGGACAGAGCAACAGCCGTCGTAATAAGATAAAAACCAATTGTCTTTCCGCCAATTCTACCAAGCTTTTTTGGATCTCCTACACTTGCAGTTCCCAAAATGATGGAGAAGAGTACAAGAGGAACGACGAGCATCGTTATAGAGTTGATAAAGAGCGTACCTAATGGTGTGAAAACATAATTGTCAGCATATTGAAACAATTCGGGGGCTAGTAAATTAAACCCAATTCCAGTGAATAGTCCAAGAAATAAAGCGATGATGATATATTTGGTTAATTTCATGATGAACCTCCTATGTCTTCAATTTGTTGCTGTTTTCGCAGAGATTGTTTCTTTTACATAAAGAGATTTCCTCTTTTGTTTATGAGGGAGAACAAAGAAGAACAATCTGCACGAAAACAGTCTTTTGGTAGAGTTAGTTTGTTTTATTTTAAAACTAAATGACCCAATACTTCCCACGCCAGAATTTCAATTTTTATAAAAAAATATGTATTTTCACAACCTTTAAGGGGAAATTCCCCTAATATTAGGAATGAAAACCTATGAAAACAAAAAAAGAATAGTCCCTCCTAAAGGACTACTCTTTCAAGATTGTTGTAGATATTCAACTTCTTTTTTCAACAATGTCCAGTATGTATTGGACAGGAAGGCCTGCTTCAATATAACTTCTTACAACTTTCCACTCACGATCGGTGTTTTTCTTAAACGTTTCATAAAACAAATTTGCTCCTTTGAAGTATTCATCGTTCATGAGAAGCGAAGCTGTAATTGTAACGATTGCTTCGTCATCCCGTATTGGAGTAATTTTGATCACCCTCACGTCCCACTGTGCTTGGTTATCCTCCACGAATTGGAATCCATCTTCCCAGCCCTTAATACACTTGTCGTAGCCAAAGTCCACGATTTCTCCACCTGTGATCTCCCTCGCTTGGTAATCCGGTGAAATGAAAGAAACCAGTTCGGACAATTCACTGCTCTCCCAGGCTTTCACAAAGCTTTTAATACTCTCTTCTAAAGATAATCCCATTGCTATTCGCCTCCAAAATAATCATGTTAATCGATCGTTCGTGATATACTTGAGTATACAGATAATTAACATAAAAAGGTTATTATTCCTTAAATTATGTTTAGGTGAATTCGGAGCTTATATAGGTAAGGGGGCAATGATATGAAGATGTTTTTGATTTCTCTACTAAGTGGCATGGTGATCGGTTTGATCATCGCGTTCTTCGTTTACACTGGTGAACCACTTTTCTTTCAAATCGAACATCGATATGCAAATGAAACGGTCTTTATACGAGACCATAATGTTGAAATGGTAATTGGAACCTTGCGAATCATGTTCTTTAGTTTTATTACCATCTTCTTAGCCTGGTTACTTATTGGGAAGATCGTTGAAAAAGGACGTCCTCAAGAAGGTTAAATGTTTGTGTAGGATTGTCTTCCTTCGGTTCTTTTTCACTCATTTGGGGTAAAAAAAGAAGAGGAGGTGAAGAGGATGAACCAAAAACAACGACGAACAATCTTCTTCCTCGTTCTTGTTGCGTTATTTCTATTTTTATTTACCCAAGTTGCCAGAGCAGGGACGGCAGATGTTTTTAGAGGGATGGATATGCTCATCATGCAGTTGGTTCAAGGTGTGCATCACGATGAGGTCACGCCACTTGTGCTTGCCATCACGTCTTTGGGCGGCATA
This sequence comes from Alteribacter aurantiacus DSM 18675, assembly GCF_000429705.1. Lineage (GTDB taxonomy): Bacteria > Bacillota > Bacilli > Bacillales > Salisediminibacteriaceae > Alteribacter > Alteribacter aurantiacus. The sequence goes on along the minus strand of NZ_KE386943.1, from coordinate 410,771 downwards.
CCGGCCCTAACAACTACAGTTGTCCTTTCCATGGTGCTGTTTTTGTTTTTGAAAAGATCGGTTACTGCTCTTTTTTATGGAGCAGCTGTTGCTCTTGGTGGTGGGTTAAATTGGTTTTTAAAGTGGGTGTTCCAAAGGGAGCGACCAGATTTTGACCCTATTATTATTGAGCAAGGTTATAGTTTTCCAAGTGGTCATGCCATGGGCTCGATCATTACCTATGGACTTTTAACTTATTTTATTGTCAAAATCCTGCCTTCCAAAGGGGCAAAAGCAGGTGTTATTGCGGCATCAACCACTTTGATTCTCTTCATCGGACTCAGTCGCGTGTATTTGGGCGTCCATTACTTCTCCGATATAATTGCAGGCTTCCTAACAGGAGGATTGTGGATCGCCATTTCCGTATTCGTGTGGAAGCGTGTGGTCAAAGAAGGTTTAAATGAAAAACGAACCACGTAAAAGTTACGTGGTTCGTTTTTTAGATTGAGTACCCATTGTAACGGTAATCTCCCAAATCTCTGACCGACTCCCAATCCTGAGTGGAGGGCCCCAAAAGCCGAATCCGCTGGAGACGATCGTGTGAAGGGAATCTTTTTTCAAATAACCCCAATCCACTTCGTACATGCGGCGCGTAATCCAGTTGTTCGGATACATCTGACCGCGGTGGGTATGTCCGGAGAGCATGAGGTCCGCTCCTGCTTGTTCAGCTCGGTCCAGCTCAAAAGGTTGGTGGTCGAGAAGAATGATCGGTTTGTGATGGTCGAGATCTCCGAGCAAGGCTTCTACTGACAGACGATTTTTGTCCGTTCGATCTCGGCGGCCAGCAATGTAGAAACGGTCATCGACGAGAAGGCTGTCATCTGTGAGCATCGTAACTCCGGAAGCTGCTAATTCATTAATAATCTCTTGTACTTGTCGCCCGTAGTACTCGTGATTACCTAAGACACCATATACACCAAGAGGCGCCTTGATTTGTTTCATCACATCACCCATGTTCTTTTTCTTAAACACATCAGGTGAATCATCAATGATGTCTCCTGGAAAGACAACCATGTCCGGTTGAATGGCTTCTATTTCTTTTACGAGACGTTTTAAGTGCCCTTTTCCAGATAAAGCACCAAAGTGCATATCAGAAGCCATGGCAATTTTAATTGAAGAAGGACGTGCCCCTTGTTTTGGTATCGATAAGGAATACGTCCGTTTAACCGGGCGATAGGCTTGGAAAGTCCCTATAAGAAAAATGACGACGAGCGAGAGAGCTGTGACGAGACCTGTATACATAATGGCCGAGTCGAGAGAGACGCCTGTGAGTCTATTTAAAAGAAAGACGACGACATTTGCGATAGGAAAGAGAAGCAACGCGTATTGAAAAAAGCCGATCCAGTAGGCACCTGCAATTTTAAAAAAGCTAAGACTGAATCGGCCGATTAAATAACCGTAAGCAAGAAGTGCGAATACAAGGCTATACAGCCACACAGATTCAAACGAAAAAGAGGTATTCAGCCAAACCCACACGTTCCACCCTATATAAAATGATAATCCGTTATAGATCAGGATAAATAGTCCAAAGCTAGCAATCGCTCTTACATTCATGTGTTTCATCCTCTGCGTTTAGTAGCTAAATCGTACCACTCAAATCGAACAAGTGCGAAAAGAAACGCTCTGCTTAAACGAGAATAAGCTAAAGAAGGCACTGAAAAAGTTCGATCTTTAACTTTTTCAGTGTCTTCGAAGCAATGAGCGTAACGGTTGCCTGTTTTGAAAGCCTGATACGAGTGGGTTTCTCGTAACAGGCGCGCAACCGAGTGGAGCCATTGCCATTCAGATAAGGCATTAAAAAAGTTCGATCTTTAACTTTTTCAGTGCCTTCGAAGGGAGGGAGGAGCCAATGACCACACATCAAGAACTCAGGTTGATTGGCAGTTGGGTGGAGGCAACTGGACAGTGGCTTGCAGCCATTGGAGCTACGGATCAAATCCGTGTAACAACGCAGGCTAACCAAGCTCTGGTGATCATCGGTGAATCTCTTCAGTCTGTGGGGAATGCTTTACAAGGAATCGCATCAAGTGGCATCAGTCAAACAGCTGCCTATATCGGGGCAGTAGGGGCGGGTGGAAGCGCAGTAGGAGCGGCGATTCAGCTTACTGGTAATCAAGAGGAGGGCCTTCAAACGGTCGTTGTAGGAGATGCTATGCAAGCGATTGGAGCAAGTCTTTCAAACGTGGAAGAGACTGAGGCTTTCTTGATTCTAACGAACCTACTTCAAATGATTGGCGCCACTTTGGAATCACTGGGAGCTTCCGTTCAATTGAGGAGCAATCAGACCACAGGGGCGGTCATTGGTGCGATCGGCAGTTGGTTCCAAGCAGCCGGGGGAACGGGTCAGGCTGTTTATTTAAAGAAGCAAGAGCAACTTGCTTGGTCTTTTCATCATTTATAAGAGATAATAAACGCAAACCTTATTTGGAGGAAGATTCAATGAATGTAGATGTTTGGTCAGATATCGTTTGTCCATTTTGTTTCATCGGCAAGCGTCGTTTTGAAAACGCCCTTAATCGTTTTGAACATAAACAAGCTGTTAGCCTAACTTTTAAAAGCTTTCAGCTAGACCCAAATGCCAAGAAAAATTCAGGCGAGTCCATGCATGAACTTTTAGCCTCGAAGTACAACATGAGCTTTGAGCAAGCACGTTCGACTACGGACAACGTAGCCGCTCAGGCAAAGGAAGTGGGGCTTGATTACGATTTTGACAACATGATTCCAACAAACACGGAAGACGCTCACCGACTAAGTCATTATGCGAAACAAGAAGGCAAGATGGACAAGGTGATGGAGCGAATTATGTATGCTTTTTTTACAGAAGGAAAAGATGTTTCCGACCATGATACCCTTGAAGAAATTGCAATCGATGCAGGGTTGGATAAAGAAGCAGTTAAACACGTCCTGAAAACCGATCAATACGGGGAGGATGTGCGGGCGGATCAAGCAGAAGGTGCGAAGATTGGTGTTCAAGGCGTACCGTTCTTTGTTTTTAACGGAAAATACGCGGTTTCAGGAGCCCAGCCAGAAGATGCTTTCTTGGACGTTCTTGAAAAGGTATGGGAAGAAGAGAAGCCCGTTCAGATGATGAATAGTCAAGGCGAGAACTGCAACGATGGCTCTTGTTCCATTTAATAGGCAAAAGAAAAACGCTCTAATCTGAGCGTTTTTTTGTTGTTTAAAATTCTTCTTACATGTGGATAACGACTTTTTGTGAAATTTTTATTCGTCTAGCTCGAGCTCGTGACTAAGGCGCTTTCGCTTTTGTACTTACTTAATGCTTTCAAGCTCGGATAAAAAATAATCCCGGTCTTCCATCTTGTCAATGTCGTCTGCGGCTTGCTCTGCTTTTTCGAGGTAGCGTTCGTACTGTATGCGGTCATTGGCTGTATGGTAGGCTCTAGCGATTGCTTCATAGGCAAAAGCAAGGTCGAAGTCTCCAATGCGGTTGTCTGTGCAAATCTCTAGGCAATGCTTGGCGTGATACAGTGCGCTTTCTGCCATTCCGGTTAGGGCGTATACCCTCGAGATTTGCCATTCGCCACGAGCAAATTCTATCGGTGTGCCAATTTCTCCCCAGTGAAATCGGGAAGCGTGAGCCATGTGGATCATAAGCAAATCATCGGCCGTTGTCCGCTCCTCTTTCTCAATCAAGTCCCATGTGGAGTTAAAGTTGTGTACGGCTTGCTTTTTGTGCCACTCTTGGACGGACAGGGTTTGATCGTTCATCGTAAATCCCTCCGCATAATATTGGTTAGGTATACTTCTCTATAGTCCTTGAAAGTCCTGCAAGTTTAAGGGAAAGGATGGTTTTAAAAGATATTGAAGCAACATCCTCTCCGAAAACAGATTAACAATAAGAAAACCCGCCCCCTTTTTAGTGGGGCGGGTGGTATCGCGTGTTATGCCAAACAAGACAGGAAGTGATTTCTTGCTAGTGTTTGGATGGCAGGTAATTTTGCTAAATCGACGTTGCCTCCGCTCACAACGACGCCACAATGCTTTGATGGAAGCTTAGCGCCATGTACGAGAAGGGCGGCAAGAGCGGCAGCCCCTGCTCCTTCTACAAGGCTCTTTTTTCTTTCAAGCATATACATCATTGCCGTGGCCAAATCGTTTTCTGTGACCGTGACAATATCATCCACGTACTCATGAATGACCGGTAGCGTCTTTGTGCCGGTTTTTTTAACCGCAATGCCTTCTGCAATTGTAGAAACAGTAGAAAGGGTCGTCGGTCCTTTCTTGTGAAAATGGTTGTAAGCCGCACTTGCTGTTCGTGCTTGCACACCGATGATTTGAATATCGGGGTTGATATGCTTCGCTGCAACAGCCATGCCTGCGATGAGGCCGCCGCCCCCAATCGGCACGATCAATGTATCGAGTAGGGGAGCGTCTTCGAGCATTTCAAGAGCAACCGTCCCTTGTCCCGCCATTACGTCAACGTCATCAAAGGGGTGAACGAAAGTCGCTTTCGTTCTAGCCTGTTCTTTGCAAGCAGCCTCGAAGGCTTCTTGGTATGACTCACCGACCAGTACCGTTTTGGCACCGTAGTTTTGCGTAGCAAGAACTTTCGCTTTCGGTGTTTTTTCAGGCATGAATATCGTTGCTTGAATGCCTTGTTTTTCAGCAGCAAGAGCAACCCCTTGGGCATGGTTGCCGGCAGATGCGGCGATTACACCACATTTGCATTCTTCTTCTGACAGTCTGGATAGTTTGTATCCGGCCCCCCGAAGCTTGAATGCTCCCGTCTTTTGCTGGTTTTCCATTTTCATGTACACCTGTTTTCCGGTCATCTTATTCATGGTAGTGGATGTGGTAAGAGGGGTACGATGGACATGTTCTTTCACGTACCGATGGGCCTCTAAAACCATTTGTCCTGTTAAGCAATTCCCAACGTCTTCACGCTCCTTGTTCAAATTGAGTGATTTTTTCTTCTAAGGTTAAGGTGATGGAGATGTCATCCCATCCATTAAGCAACATTTCTTTGTGGTACCCAGGGATGGAGAACGATGCTTCAAAGCCTTGATCGTCGCGAACAGATTGATTTTCTAAGTCTACTGTAATGGAGTAGATCTGTTCGGCTCCTTTTTTCAATAACGTTTCGACCTCGTCTTCCTTTAATTCCACCGGCAAGATTCCGTTCTTTACACAGTTGTTGTAAAAGATATCGGCAAAACTAGGGGCAATGATTACTTTAAAGCCATAGTCTTCAAGGGACCATGGGGCGTGTTCCCTTGAGGATCCACATCCGAAGTTATCTCCTGCCACTAGAATGGTAGAGTTTTCGTATTTGTCTTCGTTTAAGACGAAATCTTTTCGTGGAATTCCGTCATCATCAAAGCGCCAGTGGTAAAAAAGAAACTGGCCAAACCCTTGTCGTTCAATTCGCTTTAAGAATTGTTTCGGGATGATTTGGTCTGTATCGACGTTAGCTCGATTTAGAGGGGTTACAACGCCTTTATGGGTGCGTATTGGCTCCATTAGATTTTTACCTCCTTATGATTGAACAGGTTGAGCAGTGAATGTTCTGACGTCTACAAAGCGACCTTCAACAGCAGCAGCAGCAGCCATCTCAGGACTCACCAGGTGGGTTCGTGCACCGTTTCCTTGTCGACCTTCAAAGTTCCGGTTCGAGGTGGAAGCACAACGTTCACCAGGTGGGATGACATCGTCGTTCATAGCAAGGCACATGCTGCATCCTGCTTCTCTCCACTGGAATCCTGCTTGTTTGAAAATGACGTCGAGCCCTTCTTTTTCTGCTTCTGCCTTTACGGTTTTAGAGCCAGGGACGACGAGGGCGGTGACGTTAGGGTTCACTTTTTTCCCTCTTACAACGCCGGCTGCTTTTCGTAAATCACCGAGTCTTGAGTTTGTACACGATCCGATGAAGACGTGTTCCACAGATACAGAGGAGATAGGCTGATTGGCTTCAAGCCCCATGTAATCAAGAGCACGGCTGATTTCATCTTTTTCACCGGGCTTTTCTTTAGACGCAGGATCAGGAACATTGGCGCTTATCGGGATACACATGCCAGGGTTTGTACCCCATGTCACTTGTGGCTCGACTTGATCGGCATTGATTTCGACGGTGGCGTCGTATTCGGCACCTTCATCTGTAGCCAGTGCTCGCCATTCTTCAACTGCTCGGTCAAAGTCAGCCCCTTTAGGAGCGTGACGACGATCGCGCAAGTAGTCAAACGTTGTATCGTCAGGAGTGATCAGACCGGCACGGGCACCTGCTTCAATGCTCATGTTACAAACGGTCATTCGTTCTTCCATGGTGAGGTTGCGGATGGCTGCACCTGTGTACTCAATCACATAGCCGGTCCCGAAACGAACGCCGTATTTGCCGATAATAGCGAGAATCAAGTCCTTTGCCGTGACACCTGTACCGAGTTTGCCGTTTACTTTTACGTTTAACGTCTTCGGAGGTGCTTGCCAAAGGGTTTGAGTGGCCAGAACGTGTTCCACTTCACTTGTTCCAATACCGAAAGCTAGAGCGCCGAATGCGCCGTGAGTGGACGTATGACTATCTCCACAAACGATCGTTTTACCTGGTTGGGTAAGGCCGAGCTCTGGTCCGATGACGTGAACGATTCCTTGATCCGGGTGGGTGATATCCGCAAGGGGAATCCCGAATTCATCACAGTTACTTTTAAGAGTTTCCATTTGTTTTTTTGATATGGGATCGTTGACGACCAACTGATTGATGGTTGGTACGTTATGATCCATTGTGGCAAACGTACGATCAGGTCGTCGTACAGTACGGCCCTTCATTCTGAGTCCTTCAAAGGCTTGGGGAGAAGTGACTTCATGAATGAGGTGGAGATCGATGTAGAGGAGGTCTGGTTTGCCTTCTTCTTGGTGTACTTGATGTTGTTCCCAGATTTTTTCTACGATCGTTTTTGGTTGTGCCATTGTATCACTCCTTAAGTCTGACTTTTTGTTTATAATGAGTTCTAAAATGAAGAAGTTGTTAGATGTAACTAGTACGCCCTTCGCTTTCCGCGGGGCGCCGGTGAGCCTCCGGGTGCTACGCACTCCGGGGTCTCACCTTGCCACCAGCTCCCGCAGGAGTCTCAGGCGTTCTAGTTACATCAATCTCTTTTGAAATGGTGAACTTCTCAAATGCTAGCTTCTGTATCACTAACTTTCGTAATACAGCTCCGACGTGTGGAGTTAGCGCCAGAGTCTCAGGTACTTAGGCTGCATAATCAATCTTGCAAGAGTAACTTCTATAAGGCTATGAGTACTAAACTGTATACCAAACAACCATTTAATATAATGGGAGGAAGGGGGTGGGTGGACCTCCTGTCCTTGTTGATTGGGTTATTACGTATAGCAGTGCATGATGCAGTCGGATGTGCTTTCTGACTTGATATATTCAACGACTTTTTCGGTCATTTCTTTTGTGCGTAGCTTTTGGCCGTCTTTTACTTGCAGGTCAGCTGTATGATAGCCGCGGTCCAGTGCTTCTTTTACGGCGTTTTCGATAATCCCGGCCTCATGATCGTAGCCAAAGGAGTGGCGGAGCATGAGGGCAGCAGATAAGATCATGGCCAGTGGGTTGGCAATCCCTGTTCCGGCAATGTCAGGAGCTGAGCCGTGCACCGGTTCATAGAGACCAACGCCGTCTTCTCGTACACTTGCAGATGGAAGCATGCCTAGCGATCCAGTAAGAACAGATGCTTCATCGCTCAAGATGTCACCAAACATGTTTTCAGTGACGATGACATCAAACTGAGATGGGTTGGTAATGAGCTTCATAGCAGCCGCATCCACGAGAAGGTGCTCCACCTCGACGTCAGGATACTCTGCTTTTTTCTCTTCTACGACTTCACGCCACATCTTACTCGACTCAAGAACGTTGGCTTTATCGACTGATGTGAGTCGCTTTTTTCGAAGTCTTGCACTTTCAAATGCTTTATCTACGATTCTCTCGATTTCGAATCGGGAATAGGCAAGAGTATCAACAACGGATTGGCCGTCATTTTGACGTTCACTCGGTGTACCGAAGTACAAGCCTCCTGTTAATTCACGAACGATGAGAAGGTCGCTGTCTTTTACCACTTCTTCTTTTAATGGAGAGGCGTGAAGGAGCTTCTCGAATCCTTTAACAGGACGGAGGTTGGCAAATAGGCCAAGCTCTTTACGAATCCCAAGAAGTCCTTTTTCAGGTCTTAAGTGTGACGGGTACGTATCCCATTTTGGTCCACCAACGGCTCCTAAAAGGATAGCGTCTGCCTCTTTACACGCTTCAACGGTTTTATCGGGGAGGGGGGTGCCGTGGTCGTCTACGGCACTTCCTCCGATGGCATGTGATTCAAAGGAGAAGGAGTGATTGTACTCTTCACTGACTGCCTCCAGGACGGAAACCGCCGCCTCGATTACTTCCTGACCGATCCCGTCACCGGGTAAAAGTACGATTTTTTTAGCCATCCTCTATTCCTCCTTTTATAGTTGAGCCGCTCTCTTGGGCTCGTGGGTTTTATTAAACAAGTAACGGTTAACGGCGTTTAAGAAAGCTCTTGCGGAAGCTTCCAAAATATCTTGAGCTGTTCCGCGGCCACTCACATCTTCTCCATTCACGTACATCTGAACGTACACATCAGCAAGGGCGTCTCGACCTTTACCGACGGAGTTGAGTTGAAAATCTGTGAGGTTAATTTTCTCTTCAATTAGTGCTTCTAATGTGTTGTAGAGAGATTCTACGCTTCCTTGCCCGGTTCGAGCTGTTTCCACGTGTTCTCCTTCAGGTGTATGAAGGGCGACCGTGGCAGTTGGAAGATTCGACGATCCGTATTGGACTTGGAACGCGCGAAGCTCGTATTTTTTCACATTCGTCACAGTCGTTTGAATATCTGTGAGAATGGTAGCCAAGTCTTCTCCGGTTACTTCTTTTTTCCTATCTGTAAGGGACTTGAACGATTTAAACGCTTCGTTTAATTTCTCATCGGACAAGTCATACCCTAGTTGTTCAACTTTATCTTTAAACGCTCGTCGTCCTGAATGTTTGCCGAGGACGAGATTGTTTGATTCCACCCCTACTAGAGAAGGAGTGATAATCTCATAGGTGGACGCATTCTTTAGAACACCGTCTTGGTGAATGCCGGACTCGTGAGCAAAGGCGTTCCGGCCGACCACGGCTTTGTTGCCTGGAACGACCATGCCTGTTAGCTTCGAGACCAGGTCACTTGTTCTCTTGATTTCTTTTAACACAAGGTTTGTTGTAAACGGGTATTGATCTTTTCGGATGTTAAGTGCAACAGCGATTTCTTCCAATGCTGCATTACCAGCACGTTCACCGATGCCGTTTATCGTTCCTTCTACTTGAGTTGCGCCGTTCTCAATCGCGGCAATGGAGTTTGCCACTGCCATGCCGAGGTCGTCGTGGCAATGAGCGGATAGCTCTACACGATCGATATTTGGAACCCGCTCTCTGACCGTTCGAAACAGGCGGCCATATTCTTCAGGTGTAGCGTAGCCGACCGTATCAGGAAGGTTAATGACAGTCGCACCTGCGTCGATAACTCGTTCAATGATCTTAACAAGGAAGTCCATGTCAGAGCGGGTGGCATCTTCAGCGGACCACTCCACTTGAGGGAACTTTTGTCTTGCGTAAGAAACCATTTCAACGGCCTGCTGAGCGACTTCCTCCGGTGTTTTCTTTAACTTGTGTGTCATGTGAATCGGGGAGGTAGCAAGGAAGATGTGAAGCCTTGGTTCAGCTGCCCCTTTTAACGCTTCCCACGCTGTATCGATATCCGATTTTTTTGCTCTTGCAAGACCTGTGACACTGGCATGTTTGATCGTATCGGCTACCGCTTTTACTGCTTCAAAATCACCTTGGGAGGAGGCGGGAAAACCGGCCTCCATAATATCGACTCCGAATCGTTCCAGATGCTTCGCAATTTCAAGCTTTTCTAGCTTGTTGATATTCACTCCCGGGGACTGTTCGCCATCGCGCAAGGTGGTATCAAAGACTTTAACGTGGGGCATTCGAGACCACTTCCTTTTTGGATTTTTTAGGCTGTTGTGCTGCTTTTACAAATGGCATCAATTCACGTAGTTCACGTCCGACTTTCTCGATTTGATGCTCGCTTTCTCGTTTATTCACGGCGTTGAACTGAGGGCGGTTCACTTGGTTTTCAAGGATCCAGCCTTTTGCAAACTCACCGTTTTGGATATCTTCGAGTACTTCTTTCATACGCTCTTTCGTTTCAGCATTGACTACGCGCGGACCGGAAACGAAGTCACCCCACTGGGCCGTGTCGGAGATGGAGTAGCGCATGCCTTCCATTCCACCTTCGTACATAAGGTCTACGATCAGTTTAAGTTCGTGTAAACATTCGAAGTAGGCAACTTCTGGTTGGTATCCAGCTTCGGTTAATGTTTCAAATCCGGCTTTTACAAGACTTGTGAGTCCTCCGCAAAGGACAGCTTGCTCTCCGAAAAGATCAGTCTCTGTTTCTTCTTGAAACGACGTTTCGAGGATCCCTGCACGTCCTGCTCCAATTCCTTTTGCATAAGCAAGGGCAATCTCTTTTGCCTGACCCGTGTAGTCTTGCTCAATGCCGAAAAGGGCAGGAACACCGGCTCCTTCAGTGTACGTTCGTCTAACAAGGTGTCCCGGCCCTTTTGGAGCTACGAGGAAAACATCCACGTTTGAAGGAGGGACTACTTGGTTGAAGTGAACGTTAAAGCCGTGGGCGAAAACGAGAGCGTTTCCTTCATCCAAGTTCGGTTTGATGCTTTCTTCGTATACTTTTGGTTGATGCTCGTCAGGGAGGAGGACCATGACAACGTCTGCTTGAGCCGTTGCTTCTGCCACTGTTGCTACTTGAACGCCGTCTTCAACGGCTTTGTCCCATGACTTTCCTTTTCTTAGGCCTACTACTACGTCAAAGCCGGATTCTTTTAAGTTGAGTGCGTGTGCGTGTCCTTGGGAACCGTATCCGATTACAGCTACTTTCTTTTCTTTTAAAACCTCTTCTTGGATGTCGTTATGATAAAGTACTTTTGCCATGATTAATCTTCCTTTCGATTTTGGGTTTGGTTGTCTCGGCTCTGCTCGGCTATTCTTGTCTGTTTTTTCTACTGAGATATGATTGAAGCTTACGTGCCCTTCGCTTTCCGTGGCGGTGCCGACAAGCCAGTCGAACACCCTGCTTCTTCCTCTGCAAGTAACGCTTCGTAGTGTTCTGCGTCGAAGCAACTCGCAGAGACTCACGATGTAAATGCTCGTCACTGCCACAGGAGTCTCGGGCACTCCAGCTTCTTAATTACTTGTTTAAAAGCAATAGTGTTCCAAAGGACATCCTATTATTGGGGTTTGTGTTACGCCCTCATCTTATAAATCACTATTTTTATTTCACAATAGCTGAATAGGAGTTCAGCTCTGCTACTTGAGGTTGTTGGCCTCGGAGGAATGCGGTCATTCCGGTTCTTGCAATTTCTTTGATTCCGTAGGGACGGAGGAGGTCGATTAAGGCCTCGATTTTCTCCGGCTTTCCGGTTACTTGAATGGACAAGCTATCTTTACTCACATCGATAATCGATGCTCTGAACGGCTCAATAATCCCTTTCATTTCATTGATCAGGTGACCGTTACTGACCACTTTAATGAGAGCGAGCTCCCTGGCTACAATGGCCTTGTCGGTGATGTCCGACACTTTTAGTACATCGATTTGCTTGTGGAGTTGTTTTGTCAATTGCTCAAGCTTTTGAGCGTCGGCGATTTCCACGACGAATGTCATTTTGGAAATGCCTTCTGTTTCGGTTTTACCAACAGAAATGCTTTCGATATTAAACTGCCTTCGTTGCATCAGTCCTGTCAGGCGATTTAATACGCCACTTCGATCCTGGACGAGTGCAGTGATGATTCGTTTCATGGTTTCACCCCTATCATTTCGTGAAGCCCTTTTCCTGGAGCAATCATCGGATAGACATTTTCTTGTTGAAGAACTCTAGCATCTACAACGACCGGGCCGTCATAGGCAAAGACTTCAGGGAGCACTTTTTCGAATTCTTCTTGGCTGTCGACCTTCAACGCCTTTAAGTAATAGCTTTCGGCGAGTTTAACGAAATCAGGCTGACAGCTGAGAAGGGACTCGGAGTACCGCTTATCATAGAAGGCTTCTTGCCACTGGCGTACCATACCTAGAGCCTCGTTATTGACGATGATGATTTTTACAGGAAGGTCTCGTTCTTGAAGAACGCTTAGTTCCTGCATGGTCATTTGGAATCCACCGTCTCCAACGATGGCAACGACCGTTTTATCCGGTTCGGCGAGTTGTGCCCCAATGGCTGCTGGGAAACCAAAGCCCATTGTGCCAAGGCCTCCTGATGTAACCCAGCGATTCGGTTTGTTGAAGGAGTAGTATTGAGCAGCCCACATTTGGTGTTGACCAACATCGGTTGTGACAATGGCTTCTCCGTTTGTAACTCTGTGAATGTTCTCCATCACCCACTGTGGACACATTTCCTGTTCAGGCTTGTTGTACCAAAGGGGATACGCTTTTTTGTTTACGTTCAATTTTTCCATCCAATCTACGTGATTTGGACGTTCAAATGCTTGACGATGAAGCTCTTTTAGGGCTTCTTTTGCATCTGACACGATCGGAATATGGGTGGTCACGTTTTTACCGATTTCTGCAGGGTCGATATCTATGTGAGCAACCGTCGCATGTGGAGCGAAGTGTTTCAGGTTTCCTGTAAGTCGGTCATCAAATCGTGCACCTACATTGATAAGCAAATCACATTCATAAAGGGCCATGTTCGCTGTGTAGGTCCCGTGCATTCCTGCCATCCCTAAAGAGAGAGGACTGTCACCGGGGAAGCAACCTAGCCCGAGTAGCGTTGTTGTTACAGGTAGTGAGTGATGTTCTGCTAAAGTACGAAGCTCCTCTGATGCCTTACCGTGAATCACTCCTGCACCTGCTAAAATAACCGGCTTTTTCGCATTAGCCAAAGCGTCTGCTAGCTTTTTAACCTGTAAAGGATTCGGTTTCATGGTCGGTTGATAACCGGGAAGGTAAAAGGAATCATCATAGCGGTCATCACAAGGATTTGCGCTAATGTCTTTTGGTATATCAACTAAAACTGGACCTGGTCTGCCTGTGCTTGCGATGTGAAAGGCCTCTTTTACAATGCGAGGAAGATCCCTTACGTCTTGCACTTGGTAATTCTGTTTTGTAATTGGCGTTGTAATCCCCATTACGTCAGCCTCTTGGAAGGCGTCAGTACCAACGACTGTTCTTGCTACTTGGCCGGTAAAAACAACGAGAGGGAGGGAGTCCATCATGGCATCTGCAATCCCTGTGATTAAGTTTGTTGCCCCAGGTCCTGATGTTGCGATTACGACACCAGGTTTACCTGATACTCTGGCGTAGCCTTCTGCTGCGTGAATGGCACCTTGCTCGTGTCGTGTGAGGATATGAACAAAATCATCCTCAGCTCGGTAGATCGCATCGTAAATCGGTAATACCGCACCTCCTGGGTAACCAAAAATCGTGTCTACCTTTTCCTCAACCAGCGTTTGGATGAGAAGGTCTGCTCCCGTCTTCGTCTGAACAACAGCTTCACGGTTTGCTTTTGCTTCTAAATTCACGTTTTCATCCCTCCTGTAGTCAGAATAATCAATTAATTATTTGTACGACGTCCCCATGGAACGAAACTTTCGAGTATATAACTAAAAAAGTCCCTTCCTCTCGCGTCAAACCACACGCTTGCGGTTCAACGGGGAGAAAAGGACTTCCTTTTCACGGTACCACCCGGTTTTGCAGCATTTTCGCAAATGACTGCCTCAAAGAGCTGGCGATTGCACCAGTTCCTTTTTGATAACAGGTAGTCTTGATGCTACCTGATTAAGCCTACTACCAAAGAGGGTTCAGCTTAACACTCGGGGATGATGTCGAAGTAGGGTGCATTTCCGGGCTTCCAGCAACCCCGGCTCTCTGTAAATGCAACGTATCTACTTCTTTATTCCCTTCAACGTTTTCGTTATATCCACTTTTCAAAGTCGTCAATGCTTAGCTTACGTGTGAGCGTTTCTCTTCTTCGTTGTAACATTTGACACCGTCTTGTGTGACTAGCTTGCGAAATTCGGACAGAAGGTGATTGGTGACTTTACCAGGCTTTCCATCCTGAATCTTTCTTCCGTCTACTTCTACAACTGCGATGACTTCAACAGCTGTTCCAGTTAAGAAAACTTCATCAGCCACATAAACATCGTGTCTAGTGAACGGTGATTCCTTTAATTCGTACCCTTTTTCACGAGCCAGATCGATAATGGCGTTACGTGTAATGCCTTCGAGTGCTCCTAAATAAACAGGAGGGGTGTAAATCGTACCGTTTTTGATGATGAAGATGTTGTCGGCAGAACCTTCTGTAACATACCCTTGATCATTAAGCATCAAGGCTTCATCAACTCCGGCTTGATTGGCTTCAAGCTTAACCAAAATATTGTTTAAATAATTCAATGATTTTACTTGAGGGCTTAACACGTCCGGTCTATTTCTTCGGCTTGCAACACTGCCTACTCGAAGTCCCTTCTGGTATAGTTCCATCGGAAAGAGGGCTAGCTCTTCAGCTATAACGATAACCCGTGGTTGTGAGCAAAAAGTAGGATCCAATCCGAGGTTGCCGGCACCGCGGGATACGACCACGCGGATGTATGCACTCTCAAGTTTGTTTTTGCGGACAGTCTCGACAATAATCTGTTCCATCTCCTCCTTCGTGTATGGAACATTTAACATGATGGACTGAGCCGAGTCGTAAAGCCTGTGGATGTGCTCGTCGAGTTTAAAGACATTGCCGCTGTAAACTCGAATTCCTTCGAACACCCCGTCTCCGTATAGAAAACCGTGATCGTAAACCGATACGACGGCATCTTCTTTTTTGACAAATTCGCCACTCAGATAAATCCATTGAGTGTTACTCATACATAACCACTCCTTTCCTTTAGTGTTTGAACGCTTTAATTCGGTGAAACTTGATGTTAAAGAAAGAACCTTTGTCAGATCTTCATGTTTTGAAGTTCGAAAAGGCCATTCATCAAAAAATCGATTGGAAACACCCGCTACTGTTAGCGGGGTGTTTATTTCGTTTGTGATGTTGACGATAATCTTACAACCATCGAAAACGAAGGTCAACAGGTTTTTTTAAATAAATCTGACTATTTTAAATAATAAAACGGAAAAGGGTAGCAAAACCGTTGGGGCAAGCGAGGTCGAAAGTTTTGTGTTTCAAAATGTAAATTTTTTCGAAGCGCTTACATGAGCGTCCGCTCAGTATTTTAACTGTAAAATCATCTCAGGAGAGGAAGGGAACATTCCCTCTCTTGAATAGGACAACTGGAATCATCTATGCAGCTTCTGTCGGAATCTATATCTAAACGTTTAAACATGTTACTATAAGTACATAGTAGAGGTATCTTAGGTACCTGATAAGAATCGATAGAGAGGTTGAATGCTATGGAGAACAAGGAGACTTCTTCCAATTTTATAAAAACGATTATGCAAGAAGACTTGCGTTCCGGAAAACACAGTGACATTATCACTCGTTTCCCACCAGAGCCAAACGGCTACTTACATATCGGACATGCCAAGTCGATCGCCCTTAACTTCGGATTAGCTGATGAATTTAACGGGAAAACGAACTTGCGGTTTGATGACACAAACCCGTTAAAAGAAGATCAAGAGTATGTAGATGCCATTAAAGAGGACGTTCAATGGCTTGGGTTCGAATGGGATGGCTTACACTTTGCATCTAATTACTTTGAGGAAATGTACGAACGTGCCATTTTACTTATCAAAAAAGGAATGGCGTATGTGGAGGACCTATCCATTGAAGAGATTCGTGAGTATCGAGGGACGTTGACTGAACATGGTAAAGAAAGCCCATCTCGTTCACGAAATGTCGAAGAAAACCTTGATCTCTTTAAACAAATGAGAGACGGAAAGTTCGGCAACGGTGAAAAGGTTCTTCGTGCGAAAATTGATATGAGTTCCGGTAACATGAACATGCGTGACCCGGTTCTATACCGAATTTCACACACGACGCATCACAATACTGGTGACTCATGGTGCATTTATCCGATGTACGCTTTTGCTCATCCGTTGGAAGATGCCATTGAAGGTGTCACTCATTCCATTTGTACAACGGAATTTGAAGAGCAGCGCCCATTATACAACTGGGTTGTTGAACATACAGATATGGCGGTTCAACCTCAGCAGATTGAATTTGGTCGCTTAAACATTACTAACACGGTCATGAGTAAGCGTAAATTGAAGCAGCTCGTGGATGAAGGTGTTGTCGATGGTTGGGACGATCCTCGCCTTCCTACGATCTCAGGTCTCCGCAGACGAGGCTTTACACCTGAAGCCATTCGTGAATTTATTTACGAAACAGGGGTTTCTAAAGGAAGCGGCGCTGTTGACGTTCAAATGATGGAGCACTTTATTCGAGAAGACTTGAAAATGAAGGCTCCACGTACGATGAGTGTCATTCGACCTCTTAAAGTAGTGATCACGAACTATCCTGAAGGGGAAAGTGAAATGCTGGAGGCGGAAATCAATCCTGAAAATCCTGAGATGGGGACGCGTCAGATTCCGTTTTCTCGTGAAATTTATATTGAGCAGGAAGACTTCATGGAAGAGCCTCCGAAGAAGTACCATCGCCTTTATCCAGGAAATGAAGTTCGCCTAAAGCATGCTTATTTTATTAAATGCGAGGATTTCGTGAAGGATGAAGAGGGGAATATTGTCGAACTTCACTGTACGTACGACCCTGAAACGAAGAGTGGCTCAGGCTTTACAGGACGTAAAGTAAAGGGAACGATTCACTGGGTGGATGCAAATGATTCTAAAGCATCCGAGTTTCGCCTTTACGACTCACTCATCCTTGACGAGGATGAAGAAGAAGAAGGAAACGAGGAAAAGACGTTTATGGATCGAATCAATCCTGAGTCTCTTGAGATTCTGCAAGGGTTTGTTGAATCCAACATGGACGTAAAGCCTCAAGATAAGTTCCAGTTTTTCCGACACGGGTATTTCAATGTCGACCCTAAGCATTCGACAGCAGAAAAGCCTGTCTTTAACCGAATTGTGTCACTGAAAAGTTCGTTTAAATTTAAAAAATAAGTCAAAAAAGCCTGTTCCCTGATTCATTTCATAGGGAACAGGCTTTTTTCAGTATTCATTTGGGAAGGTGAAGTTTTTCAGAACCTGAATGAATGATCGTGGCTTCGACATTAATCTCTTTTAGTATATCCTGAGTCAGTTCAAGTTCTCCTTGCTCGTTTGTAAGTTGCTCCCATTGTTCAGGATCTTCTCTATACAGGCTATGTGAGAGGTTGTAGATATCGGCACCTATTTCAACGCCTTTTTCAAACGTATGTCTGATCTGGCTTTCTACCACTTTGCCGAGGTTTTCATTTAGAAACTGTTCGTCTACCTCTTCTGCCAGCTCAATAACCATTCCTGATACAGCAAGCTCAATTGAAAAAGTAACAAATTCACCGGTAATTTCAGGGACTACTTTTAATTTTGGATCAGAAACAATCACTGTGGCGACAGGCTTGTCATTTTTCCGTATAATAGTCGGGTTTCTTCCGGCTTCCTCATCTATAAAAGACAATCCGTTAATGTCAGCCTCACCAAGACTGCCTTTATAAGAATTTTGTGTTAGAAATCCCGCCTTATTTAAACTCAGGTTCCTTTGGAAATCAAGAGGGGTGTACCACTTTTCCCGGACGATGCCCACAGATGGGAGGATTAGGGTCCTTCCCGGGTCGTACAATTCTGCTTCAAAACGACTTTTGCGAATAGGGGCGACGCGTGCACTCTGTTCGTAACTCTCAACAGGATCACCCAAAAACGAATAGAGAATACTGGTCTGCATCACAGGAAAAGTTCCTAGTATCTCATATACTGGATCAGACGTGATGAACATCCACAAGGTGGGTCTGATTTCATAGTATCTAGAAAAGTCATCGAGTACACTTTTAAAGTTTTCATCCAATAACCGTTCATGAAAAACAGCAGAAGAAAGGTGGCCCCAATAAATTCTTCTTTGGGTTGAAATGTATAAGTTATGAATCGCTGCCACCACCGAATCCCCTGTTCCTTTGGCGATTTTCACATTTTCATGTCTGTTTCCGTTAGTCCCTCCACTGTTACCATCTTCCCCACCGCCGGCAAAGTTGATAATCTGTCCATAGACAACATATTTTCCATCTTCATAATCTACACCTATAGAGTGGATGTAATATTGCCCTTCCAGTTCCTTTGAATCCCAGCAACCTCCCATAGTGAGACAAGTGAGACAGAGAAGAAAAACTTTGATTATCATGCTAAGCCTCATTGGGTGTTCCCCTGCCTTTCATCATCATCCGTATGAAGAATTGCAGGTCTCTTCGTCTGTTTCTTCCATGGAATTTTGAATATGCTTTTCATCCAGTCCCCTACCCTCATTGGTCCAAGTGGTACCATATACGGAATTGAATAGGAGCGCAGATTACAAACGTACAGTAGGATAAAAAAAGCACTGATAAAAAAGCCGAACAGACCGAGCGCAGCGGAACTTAGCAGTACAAAGAAACGCAAAATAGTTATGGTACCTTGTAAGGCCTGGCTGACCAGAGTAAAGGTAGCTACTGCAGAAGTAGCTACAACAACAACCATAGCAGGATTAGTTAAACCGGCGTTGATCGCAGCATCTCCAATAATTAAGCCCCCGACAACGGCGAGTATCTGTCCAATCGCAAGGGGAAGCCGGAGTCCGGCTTCGCGGAATAATTCAAATAGGCCTACAAGAACGAAGGCTTCCAGCGCTGTCGGTAAAGGGACTCCCTGTCTGGTTTCCGCTACACTTGCCAACAAAATAAACGGGATCTGATCTTGGTGAAAGGCAGATAGGGCAACCCAAAATCCAGGGAGAAACGCAGCTACTGATAGACCTGCAATTCTCAGGATCCTCTCCAGACTGTTGTAATGCCAGCTATATTCCGCATCTTCAGCCGTTTTTAAGAAAAGGGTGATGTTCACCGGTGCCACAATGGCCTGGGGAATGCCATTGACAAGCATTACAAACCGCCCTCTCAATAACGCATCGCACACATAATCTGGTCTTCCGGAATTCTGATACATAGGAAAGAGTCTGAAAGATGATTCACTGAGCAATTCTTCAAGCTGCTGAGAGTTTAAAATTGCGTCGATTTCAATCTTTTCAAGTGATTGACGAATGTGGTCGATCATTTGAGGTCTGGCTATATCCTCCATATACAGAAGAGCGACTTTGGTTTGGCTCCTTTCTCCAAGTACAAACATTTCACATGACAAGGATGTGGTCTTTAGCCTTTTGCGAATGAGTGCAAGGTTCACGTCAATTTCCTCAATAAATCCGTCTCTTGGCCCGACTACAGATATCTCATTGTTTGGTTGCTCAGGCCTCCTTTGTGGATGTTGCGAAATATCGATGACAAATGCTTTGTTGGAGCTTTTCTCAAAAAGAATTAAATCACCGTTAAACGCCTTGTCAATAACTTGATTCATGCTGTTTATCCTTTTAAAGGTAGAGTTCTTCCGATATGTATCCAGGTCTTTTTCAAAACCGAAGTGAGCTTCTATAGTTGGTATGACGGTTTTATTCAGTAATTCAACATTTGTAAGTCCTTTTGTGTAGATTAACAGGATCTGGGAAGAAGGGTGCTCATTGAATTGATAATCTTCTACGACTACATCGCTACACTTTTTAAATGCTTTTCTGATTTCTTCTTCCGAAACAGCATGATCATACTTCTGAGGGAGGGGCGAATTTGTTTTGGTTTCAGGTTGGGCCTTTTTCCTTTTGCGAAAAAAAATCATTTTTTTGCAACTCCTTTCGTTTTAACCAAGATAATCATGAGTAGGAGCAATGAAATCACAAACAAAAAAGCAAATGAGAAAGGAAGGAAGGATGTCTGGATAAACATAATAAACTGCATATCTGAAAAAGGTAAATAAAGGGAACAAATGAGGATTACAGAGAGAAAAGCCAGCCCGATGACCCTGTTCCTACCAGGTTTTATGTCGAGAAGGTCCACAATAATAAAAAACATGAGTGAAATCCTTATAAATGCCCCTGACAGCCATTGGTATATGGAGAGAAAATCCACGTGCTCGATATATCGGCCCATCGTTACAAGATTCCATTGCTGATAGGCAGGAAAGCGAAGCTGCTTCAACTGCTCTACACCGAATGCAGCAATACCTCCAGTGAGTGGGCCAAAAGAGAGACCGCCTAAGAAAACGACGATCAAGGCCACTTGCCAATATTTATAACGGGATTTTACACGATGCTGGATAAGAAGGAGGAGAAAAAGCTCTGCTAGTCCAGCTCCTGGGTAAATCATTCCCTTTATGACTGGCTGGAATCCATGTTCCAAAACAGGGGTTAATAAAGAATAATCCTTAACCGGCATATTTATAGACGCCACATAAATGCCAAAAATAATAATGACCGGCAAAAGAAGAATATTTAAAATCGCCAACGTGCGGATGTTGGTAATGGCTGTGCAAAAGCATAGAAGGACGTAAGTAATTACCAGCACCAACTTCGGCGTGTTCGGTAAGTACGACACATTTGTCCAAGTGACAAGGTCATTCAGAGTGACCACGGCAAGGGAGAGTAAAAAGAGAATAAGGACGAATACGAATATGTTTGCTGTAATAATGCCGGTATGATCAATCAGCCAATTGTATACGTTTTTTTGATTGGTCTTTTTATTGATAAAGACAATAATATACACCCACAGAAGCGCAATTATGGTTGAAAGCAATATGGAAATCCAACCGTCTCTCCCTGCAACTTCTGTTAATGGCGGAAGAATAATCACATGGTTTAGGAGACCTACTGATGTGATGAAAATAGCCAATGTATGAAAAATGTTAATTCGCTCATTTTTTTGGTGCATGGTTAGACCCCGCTTATTGTTATTACTTGTAGCATCCTCGTTAATTACACAAATATGCATAATTTGGAATCTGAGAGTTTAAATACATTGAATACGATTAGAGAAGGAATCAAATAGAGGTTAAGAAGACAAAAACCGATCGTAATTCTAACTAAGAGGTGTTTATTAATCTTTTAAAGGTCTGTTGATTCTAAACATTGAACAGAATAATAGAAGGATTTTAATCGAATGGTGATAAAGAGGCGGTTCTTGAATAAAAAGTGATGTAGAAGCATGCTCTCAGCCTTCGAAGAGGAGCATGTTTTTATTACAGGATCTTGAAAGTTTATTCATTTTCATGAATGATCCTAGGCATGATAATTAGTTGTACATATTAAATAAGAAGAAAGTAGGTTTATACTGAATTAGGTTAGTGTGGAATTACTATTGTTATACCAGAGATAAAAGTGCCAATAAAACCTATATGTAGCCATGAGCTACTCAGAGTCCTCTTAATCGCAGGCTCCCAGATGAATACGAAATACTGTGGATATCTTTAATACTGATAAAAAGCGTTCTTTAAAAAGAACGGAGGGAAGTCACTTATCCACATGTTGATTGATTTGATTTAAATAAGGGCATTGATAATGTAGATGATTTTGAAAGAGAGGTGGCGAGATGTTAAAGGAAACGTCTCACCGACCCTTTTTACCACCTAAGGGCCCGTGGATTATGAAACAAGTATGGAACGATTTGTTGTTTGCTCACTGGAAAGTGAATGCTGCACAACTTGAGGACAAGCTTCCTGAAGGTATGGTGTTGGACACTTGGAGGGAAGAAGCATATGTAGGAGTTGTTCCTTTTGCTATGGATCACGTGAGGGGACGGTGGATCCCTCCCATTCCTTTTGCCAGCTCATTGCTTGAATTGAACGTGAGGACATATGTCACGTATAAAGGTGTGCCTGGTGTGTATTTCTTTAGTTTGGACGCAAACCACAGGCTTGCTGTTCAAACTGCTCGGCGTTTCTTTCACCTTCCTTATTATTTTTCCAAAATAAGTATCCGCAGGGAAGGAAAAGGTGTCTTTTTCTCATCAGAAAGGCAGAGTGATTCAGTTGGGACCTTTTCAGCGTCTTATGAACCGGTGGGAACCCCTTTTGTTTCAGCTCCAGATTCATTAGAATACTGGCTGACGGAGCGGTACTGTTTATTTACGTCTCACAAGGAGAAGATCTATCGAGGTGACATCCACCATCTACCATGGAACCTTCAAAAAGCGGATGCCACATTTATAGACAATAGAGTAGCTCTTACACATTCGATTTACCTCCCAGATCATGACCCAATTCTTCATTATTCAACAAACCAAGAAGTGATTTTTTGGAAGCTTACGCCATTTTAACCCGTTACTCCCTCATTCTATAAGAATTTAGGACTACAAAATGAGTGAAAAGAGAGGTGATACCTATGCCGGAAGGTCCGGAAATTCGTCTTGCAGCCGATCGAGTTGAAAAAGCCCTCTCTACTTTGCCCTTACTGGATGTTTTCTTCGCTTTTGATCACTTAAAAAGCTTTGAGTCAGCGCTAATTGGGTCTCATGTGTTGCAGGTGGATACGAAAGGGAAAGCCATGCTCACTCGCTTTGACAACGGGTATACCCTATATTCCCATAATCAACTGTATGGGAAGTGGGTGATTAAAAAAGCGTATGACTATCCGAAGACAAACCGTCAACTACGCCTTGCACTTCACAATGAAAAGAAATCAGCATTTCTGTATAGTGCTTCTGATATTGAGGTTTTACGGGACGAAGAGGTGTCTGCTCACCCTTTTGTGAGTAGGGTAGGGCCTGATATCCTTAGTGAACCAATCACTCCTGATGCCCTTTTGGAGCGATTTTTGTCAAAGCCTTTCGTTGGTAGAAGGTGGTCAGCACTACTCCTTGATCAGTCGTTTATTGCAGGTATCGGCAATTATCTACGTAGTGAGATCTTATTTGTAGCCAAAATTCCTCCTTCTTTTCGCCCAAAGGACTGCACAAGCTTGCAGTTGACGGCGGCATCACATGCCGTCATTGATTTAATGACACAATCCTATAAAACTCGTGGAATTACGACAGATTTAACAATTGTCGATCGACTAAAAGATCGGGGTGTACCGAGAAAACATTATCGACACTGGGTTTTCAATAGAGAAGGGGAGTCTTGTCGTATTTGTGGATCTGAAATCAAACGAATTACTGCTAACTCTAGGCGACTTTATTTCTGCCCAGAATGTCAAACGTAGTTTTATGGGGGTAGGGAAGGAGGGCAGATCTAGCATTCTTTTTACAAAAAGAGTAAGTGGGAAAGGGGCCTTTTTACTTAACTACTCATGTGTACAAAAATGTATACAAGTAAACAAAAACGTAAACACGGTGTATACAATAATGTTTACATGTATACAATACTGTACACTTGTTGGTATATAAGTATGTGTACATGTTTGTGTACATGTTTACGTATTTGTATACAAGTATACGTTTTTGAATACAACTAAAGGATCATTGACGTATCTATGAACCTGATATACTCTTTTAGTAAATGGTACAAGTTGCTATTTTTTACCTTAACTATTCATTTATTTATGAAGGGATGATGAAAATTGAGTAAATCAAGAATCGCTGCAGTAGATGTAGGGAACGACTCTGTTAAAGCATTATTTGGAAAGGCGGATGCAGAATTCTACATACCAAACGTCATTGCAAGAGATGTTGAAGATCGTCCTGTAATTGGAATTGAAGAATTAGATGATAAAGATCCGTTGGATGGCATTCATATTCGTGTCCACTCCCCTGCCCTATCAGAAAACAATGTGATTTATCGTGTTGGTAATCTAGCAACGAAAGCGGACAACGCTACTGAGCTCGATCCGGGAAGCAGTAAATCAGAAGAAGATCAAACATTGGTGATGTTGTTTGCATCATTAGCATTAGATGCAGTAAGCGATAACAACAAAGATTTATTTAGAAAGAATAATAATGTAGTAGAAGCCAACTACACTCTTGGTACAGGATTGCCTTTGCGTGAAGTAAAAGAAGGTAAAGATGTTGGGTATCGCTCTCAATTGTTAAGCTCTGTACACCAAGTGGAGTTCCTCGTTACACCTAAGTATCAAGGAATTAAAGTAAACATTAAGTTTGATGAAGTGAAAGTGTACCCTGAAGGTTTCGCTGCTTACATTAACTTGGTGATGGACAAAGACTTGAACATTATTAACCGTGACTTGATTGACAAGCAGATTTTAATTCAAGACATCGGTGGTTTGTCTACGGATATCGCTGTTATTCGCAACCGAAACGTTGATGATGATAAAGCACAAGGTTTCAACATCGGTGTGTCCGAGTCTTTAGAGCAGATTCGCGAAGAAATCCGTTCTAAGCACGGTGTAGAGCTTGATAGTCGTCGTGATGTAGTAGACATTCTTACGAAGAAGAATGATCGCAATCACATTATGGTCAAAGGAAGCCGTACGAGCGTTCATGATATTACTGACCGCATTCTTTTGGAACTGGCGAAAAAACAATACCGTCACTTACGTAATGTATGGGCGAAAAACTCTCAAACAGAAATCTGCTACTTTGTTGGTGGCGGAGCGATGGTATTGAAAGACTACCTAAAGACGTTAAATAACAATTTGGATGGTTATAACATCGACTTCTTTGAAGATGAGAAAGAAAGTATTTGGATGATGGCCAATGCTTACTACAAACTCATCTCCGATTCTGTTCGTAAAAAGCAAAAAGCGGATGAGAAAAAAGGCAAAGAAGAGAAAAAGACAGTAAAAAACTAATCGGGTGATTCCATGGCTAAAAAGGGGACAAGCGGAATAGAAAGAGGGCAGGCGATTACTTTTCGTTTGCCTTCCGATACACCTGACCATCTCATCAAGCAGTTACAAGAGTTAAAAGAAACAGAGAAACGGAATTTTTCCAGTAAGATTGCACAATTTGCACTCGATGGGGTTAACCAGTCGATTCAAAGAGAGCGAGAAACGATCACGATTCCTTTGCCCAAGGGGCTAAGTAAAGAGCAACGTAACTGGATTAAGCACGCACATTCAGAAGCGTTACTTGGAAATATTGTGTATCAGCTTCTTGCTGACCCTATGAGAGCATCATCTGTACTTGCTTCACTCAACAGCCACTCCTTAGACATTGATCAGGCATTATACCTTCAGGAAGGGCCACCAGGGCCGTTTAATCATGGTGGGGAGCAACACCCTCCCCGAGAGTCCGGAATGGATTCTGGGGCCGATGAGAGCCGGATGGGTGAGTCTGAATTTGATGATCAACTCGACCAGTTCGATTGGAACCAAGCGAGGGAAGAACAAGCTTCTTCAAATGAAGATGAGGAGCCTGAAGAGGAAAGTGCAGACGATTTGCTTGGGGGCTTTTTGGATCGTATGAATCGTTAAGGAGAGAGTCACAGCCAATGTGGGCTGTGGCTTTTTCTATTTTTGTGTAGGGTCAATAAGTCATGGATGAACGACTTATTTTACTTAATAGGCCTACTATTCTACATAATAGACCTACTATTTTACGCAAGCGGTCTTTTATTTTCCTCATTCACCTCATTATTTTCCCCAATCCCTTCCTCTTTGGTAAATCCATTCTCTGGTCGTGGGTAAAAAGGCATTTTTATAACTGAATTTTCAGAATTAAAGGTCCTATGGTCTATTGGCAAGATTAGCCTGTCCATCGAAACTAGAATAGTAGATTACTATTTCGTATTTCTAAATGATGAACAGGAGGGTATTTATGAAAAAAGTTGTCGCTACTGTTTTAGCATCTTTAATGGTTTTAACGGTTCCTATGGTAGGGTTGGGTGGAAATTCTTTAGGATCAGGGCAATCTGCTTATGCAGAGGCACCAGGTCAATCAGGATCGGCTTTTGACAAAAGAATCACCCAGAGATTTGATACAGACCGTGTAATGGATCATATTTATCACCTGACTGAGGAAATCGGCCCTAGGGTTGCGGGAACAGACGAGGAAAAAGAAACGGCTACATATATTCAAGAGCAGTTAGAGGACTATGGGTATGAGGTTTCAACCGAGGAGTTTGATATTGCGAACCGACTTTCAGGGACGTTGGTCAGTGGTGATGAGGAGTTTGCTATCCGGATTTCTCCTGGATCTGCTTCCACAGATGAGGAAGGCATTTCGGGCGACGTTGTTTACTCCGGTTTAGGCCTTGGAGCAGGTGATTTCCCAGCTGAGGTGGACGGAAACATAGCGTTAGTTCAACGAGGAGAGATTCCATTCTGGGATAAGGTTTATAACGCCCAAGAGGCTGGTGCTGTCGGGGTCATTATTTTTGATAACGCAGAAGCCCTTGTACCACCTACACCGAGCTTAGGAGCAAACCAAGCGGATGTTCCTGTGGTAGGTGTTACGAAAGCTGATGGAGAAAGCTTGCTTAATAATGGTGGAACGGCAGTTATTACTATCGGTGAAGTAACCGATCAAGTATCACAAAACGTCATTGCTGTTAAAGAACCTAAGGGTAAAAAATCAGACGATCCTGAAATCGTTTATGTCACGGCTCACTATGACAGTGTTCCTTACTCTCCAGGCGCTAGTGACAATGCATCGGGAACGGGTGTAGTCCTAGAACTGGCGAGAATTATGGCCCCTTATCCAACTGAAAAAGAAGTTCGCTTTGTTTTTGTAGGAGCTGAGGAAATCGGACTTGTTGGATCACGATATTATGTTAGCCAGCTAAGTGAAGGTGAGATTGCCCGTAGTGCGGCAAACTTTAACTTGGATATGGTAGGTACGAACTGGGAGCCAGCCACAAGCCTATATGTAAATGTCGTAGACGGTGCGCCGAACCAGGTTTGGCAGTCTGCCAGTGCCGCAGCTGAGAGACTGGGAAATGATTCTCTTGTTTTATTTGAACGAGGGGCATCCGATCACGTTGCTTTCTATGAAGCGGGAATAGATGCTGCCAATTTCATCAGAAGAGAGCCTGGAACGGCTGCTTTAGAGCCTTGGTATCATACCCCATTTGATACAATCGATAAGATCAGTGAAAGCCGAATAAAAGAAGGTGGACAACTTATTGGTGCGGCAATCTATGACTTCGCCCGAAAAGAACATCCTGGTAAAGGGAAGTCAGGTCATAGAAGAGCACCTGTTTCAGGTGAATATCTGTTGAATGAAGATCAAGTTGCCCCACAATCAAGATAAGGGTCCAAGATTCATAGCCACCTGTTAATCCAAGTGGAGAAAAAGGATTAACATCCTTAAAGAAATAACAAAAACCCGGCCTATTAGACCGGGTTTTTGTTATGAAGCAAGACTTGATACATTGTCTTCTCGTTTTTCTTTTTTATGAACAAAGATTTGTCTGATATACCAAGCTAACACAAAGCTTGTGAGTGTCAATCCGATTGCAAGAGAAGGTTCATAAGCCATACCGAATCCTTCAGGTGCATAGAAGATATATGTGCAGACAACACTCGTCATAAACATCGCGGGTATTCCGCAAATCCAATGAAACTTGAAATGCTTTAAAAGGTACATAGCGGCTGTCCAGAGCATAATGGTTGCTACAACTTGGTTTGTCCATCCTACATATCTCCATAAGAACGTGTAATCAATTGTAGCGAGATAGATGGCTGGGACAGTTACAGGGATTGTAGCGAGAACCACTTTCTTTTTCCCAGACAGTCCTTTTACCGAGTTACCTAAAAATTCAGTTAGCATCATGCGTGAAGAACGAAGAGCTGTGTCACCAGTCGTGATTGGCAGGATGATCACACCGAGAATCGCCAAGATACCACCGATTGTTCCTAATAAAGAGGTCGAAATTTCATTGACTACCCCTGCTGGTCCTCCAGCTGCAAGTGCAGATTGAAGGCCTTCTGTACCGCCAAAGAACGTCATTCCTGCTGCGGCCCAGATCAGAGCAATAATCCCTTCTGCAACCATGGCTCCGTAAAACACTTTTCGACCATCCGACTCTTTTTTTATTGTCCGGGCAATAATCGGGCTTTGTGTACTATGAAAGCCAGAAATCGCACCGCAAGAGATCGTTACCATTAAGAGTGGCCACAATGGCAAAGACTCAGGATGGAAATTCGACACGGATAGATTCGGAATTGGTTGATTCGTAAAAAGTAATGCTCCGGCAATCGCTACTGCCATGAAAATCAAGATGGCTCCAAATACTGGATAAATCTTTCCGATGATTTTATTGACCGGTAAGATCGCAGCGACTAAAAAGTAAGCAAATATAAAGCCTAAAGCAGCCATGAAGCTAAGAGGTGTAAGCTCAGCGATAAGTTGAGCGGGCCCTGCAGTAAAGGCGGCAGCTACTAAGATCATTAGGATAATTGAGATGATATAAATAAAGACTCTTACATATTTTCCGAGATAACGTCCTACAATCGTTGGGAATTGTTCTCCATTATGTCTTAAGGAAAGCATTCCCGAGAAGTAATCGTGAACCGCACCAGCGAATAAACAACCAATGACAATCCAAATAAACGCTACAGGACCATATAATGCGCCGAGTATGGCTCCGAAAATCGGACCGAGCCCGGCAATGTTTAGAAGTTGAATTAAGCTTCCGCGCCACCAGCTCATTGGAACATAATCCATGTCGTCACGACTTTTGTAAGCTGGTGTTTTATTGTTGTCGTTAATCCCGAAAATTCGCTCCACGACCTTTGAATAGGTCATGTAACCGAAAACGAGAAGTAAAATGGATATGATGAATGTCGTCATGATGTCTGACCCTCCTTGAGGCTAGCGCTACCCTGCGTAAGCCTTATCGGGTTTGACGTTTGCATAACAGGAGACGCCGTCTGTCATGACAAGCTTTCTGAACTTTGATAATAAATGGTTCGTTACTTCTCCTGGTTTACCATCAGCAATCTTTCGTCCGTCCACTTCTACAACAGCGATGACTTCAACGGCAGTACCGGTGAGAAACACCTCATCTGCTACATAGACGTCGTGTCTAGTAAACGGCTTTTCTTGTAGCTTGTAGCCGTGTTCATGGGCTAGGTCGATAATAGCATTACGTGTGATGCCTTCTAACGCTCCTAAATAAACAGGTGGCGTGTAGATCGTGCCATTTTTCAGAATAAAGATGTTGTCAGCCGATCCTTCAGTCACATACCCTTGATCGTTAAGCATAAGAGCTTCATCAACACCTTGTTGATTGGCTTCTAACTTTACAAGGATATTATTTAAATAGTTTAAGGATTTCACTTGTGGACTTAACACATCGGGACGGTTCCTGCGACTAGCTACCGAACCAACACGAAGCCCTTTATCATATAATTCCTTAGGGAACATCGACAACTCTTCAGCAATCACAACCACTTGTGGCTTAGAGCAGAGTGTCGGATCCAGTCCAAGATTTCCGGGGCCTCTGGACACGACAACGCGGATATAAGCGCTATCCAGCTCGTTCTTTTGCACAGTGCCAACAATAATCGCTGCCATTTCCTCCATTGTATAAGGTACGTTTAACATGATCGATTGGGCTGAATCGTACAATCTGTTCAAGTGTTCTTCGAGTTTAAAGATATTGCCGCTATAAACTCGAATACCTTCGAACACCCCATCGCCATATAGAAAACCATGATCGTAGACTGACACTGTTGCTTCTTCCTTCTTTACAAACTTACCGCTTAAAAATATCCACTGACTGCTCATGTAACCACTCCTTTCTTTAAATGGTGAGACGCTGTACTAAAGTAAAAGTATAAAGTGTAAAAGAACGACTCCTGCTGTCATATTGAGTCAGGAAACGTCTGTTTTTCGCGTCTTTTCAATAATTATGAAGCTTATATTACGCCCGTTATTGGAGTAGGTCAACACTAAAAATGAATTATTCTGAACATTTTTATTAAACTGATTATAAACAAGCGCTTACATACTTGTGGTAAAGGGATTCCTCTGTATATGAAAAACAATGTAACTGCTAATGGTGAAAGGAGGGGGTGTTGTCAGATGTTTCATCCCTTAAAGAAATATGGAGATGAGACTGGTCATTTACAGACGCAAAGAACACATGATCTGTACTCTTTACGCCAAGGCGTGAAAGTTCCTCAGTAAGCCATGTTTCAGTCAGACCAAGCTTTTCTAAAACGGTAGTATAAACAAGCCCCTCGATAATGAGAGGATATGAAATGCTGGAGTGAGGCGTTGGCAGGTTCATATCTTCAATGGTAACGGTGTGTTTACCAGGCTTCTTGTTGACACTAACAGCGCCGTTTGCTTCCACGATGGCAGTATCTACCTCGCTTAAATCAAACACATCTTTTTCCCGTAGCATCTGCAAAATGTTATCAACAGAAAAACGTATTTTCTTTAAATTTTTAACGATAAATTTGCCGTCTTTTACTACGATAAGTGGCTCAAACGTAGCAAATCGTCCAATCTTGCGGTTCTTAATTTTCCACGACGAAACAATACGCTGAAGTACGCCGATTGCTACAATCGCTACGGCTGTGGGCAAATGTTTAATGCTTGGATCGGCGATATCGGCGCCAACTACAGCACCAAGTGTAATGATGATCAGAAAATCGAAAACGGGGAGTTCCCCAATTGCTCTTCGGCCCATAAAAAGGGTAATAAAAAGGACGAGAGGAAGAATGGTCACAATCCTTCCTAAGACGATGAAGATCTCTTGAATTGTTTGCATATCGAAAAGCACCTCATTCAAAATAATTGGAGTGAACCGTTGGATGGTTCTTACTATTAAACATTAGGAAAGCGTTCAACTTTCGTATAAAGCAAAATTAAAAACTAACATTACTGTTCGTAAATAGGGGTAAATTATGCAGATAGATGAAAGGCATTGAAAAAGTTAAAGATCGAACTTTTTCAGTGCCTTCTCGATAAAGGGGAGATGAGACGTTGTTTCAACCGGTAAAGAAAGAATTTTTCCATCAGCCAACAATCGAACTAGCAAAACAATTATTAGGTACAGTACTAGTCAAAGAAACGAAGGAAGGGGTTGCTGCAGGACGCATAGTAGAAACGGAAGCGTATCTGGGTCCTGATGATCGTGCTGCTCATAGTTTTAAAGGCAGGCGAACGAAGCGAACGGAAGCGATGTTTCATGAACCTGGCACTGTATATACGTATGTGATGCACACACACTGTTTAGTGAATGTCGTAAGTGGAAAGGTGGACATGCCTGAGGCGGTCCTCATTCGCGCTGTAGAGCCTGTTTACGGTAAGGACCTTATGTATGAGAGGCGAGGGGAGAAAAAGCGGTTATACGACCTCACAAGTGGTCCGGGGAAGCTTACAAAAGCCCTTGGAATCACTCGTGATGATTACGGCCGTCGTTTTTATGAGCAACCGATATATATCGCAGCCGATACGAGACATGACTTTGACATTTCTGTTGGCCCGAGGGTTGGGATTGATAACAGTGGTGAAGCGAGAGACTATCCGTGGCGCTTCTGGGTTAAAGATAACCCGTTTGTATCGAAACCAAGGAAAGAGGTGGACGTGATCAAGGAAGGGGCAGATCGTTTGTGAGTGTGGGGCTAACTGGAGCAAATACAGAATAAGTGGCTCAATTAAAAAATAAGTGAATAAGTGGATCTTACGGCTGTCAAAGGAATTCTATCCGTTCGCTCAAGTTGAGATCCCCCCTTTAAGAAGAAGGCATTTATTCATAAAAAAACGAACAGGCAGTTACGCCTCTTCGTCTCTTACAATTTCTTTTACCCGTCCCACTTGACCGTCTTGAAGGCGAACTTTAATGCCATGGGGGTGGTTAGGGGATTTTGTGAGTATATCCTTTACAACCCCGGAAGTGAGCGTGCCGGCACGCTGATCTTTTTTTAATACAATTTTCACATTGGCACCAGGCGTAATGTCTTTGCGGTTTTGTCCGTTCATATAAGTGAAGACTCCTTTAAAACGTAGTGTGCTTTATTTTACCACGAAACAATCAAACCTGACATGCTCGTTTCTGTTATAATACACTGATGGTCAACTAGTAACGTGCGAGAGAAGCATTTAGGAGGAAAACAGATTGAAAGGCTTTATCCATTTAGGAATCAAAGAAGAGACAAACAAGGTTTTAGAGAACCTCGGAATTATAGAACCGACACCGATCCAAGAGCAGGCGATTCCCGTTCTTCGATTCGGGGAAAACGTCGTGGCCCAGTCACAAACAGGAACAGGAAAAACATTGGCTTTCGTTTTGCCGATGCTTGAGAAGATTGATACGAGTGTCACTCACACTCAAGGGCTGATTTTAGCCCCAACAAGAGAACTGGCTTTGCAAATCACAAAAGAAGTAACAAAGCTAATCGAGAGTGAGCCCGATGTAAAAGTACTACCGGTCTACGGAGGACAAGACATTGAGAAGCAGCTCCACAGACTCAATAAAGGTGCTCACCTCATTATTGCCACTCCTGGGCGCCTTCTCGATCACATGCGAAGAGGGACAGTTCGTTTGGATAAAGTAGACATGCTCGTATTGGACGAAGCAGACCAGATGCTTCATATGGGCTTTTTGAACGAAGTAGAAGATGTGATTTCTGCGACACCGGCAACTCGACAGATGATGCTTTTTTCAGCAACGATGCCAAAGGAAATTCGTGACCTCACGAAGCGATACATGAAAAAATCCACATTTCTTAAGGTCGCAGCCACGCGAATTACCGTGGAGGAGATCGACCAGCTCGTGGTTGAAACAACAGACAGAGCAAAGCAAGCCACATTGCGTGGGTTGTTGGATGAGCACCAACCGTTTCTAGCGATTTTATTCTGTCGAACGAAACGAAGAGCGTCTACATTAAATGAGGCACTTCAAGAACGTGGATACAACTCCGATGAGCTTCACGGTGATTTATCACAGGCGAAGCGAGAAAAAGTCATGAAAAGCTTTCGAGAAATGAAGATTCAATACCTTGTTGCAACGGATGTGGCCGCGAGGGGGCTGGATGTTGAAGGTGTGACCCACGTGTACAACTACGACATTCCCCACGATGTAGAGAGCTATGTTCATCGAATTGGGCGAACGGGCCGAGCGGGGAACGACGGATTGGCAGTCACGCTGGTAGCACCAAAAGATAAGATGCATTTGGATTTGATTGAAAAAGGGATCGGTTTTTCAATTAAAAAAGTTCAGTCGGAAGCGAAGGCTGATCAAAGTCTGGAAACAGGAATTGGCGCTGGTGAAAGGCACAAAAAGAAAAAACCTTGGCAGGACCGTAATCGTAAAGGGACGAATCCTGGCCAACGAAGCGGTCGTGACGGTCGAAGTGGGCGAAAACAGTCTGGCTCTAGGCGAGGAAGATAAGACAAGACTTGTCAAAACTCCTCCCACATGTGCCAAAAGCTCCCTTTGACATTGCTTTGCAAATAAACGATGATGAGAGTAACGTAAGGTTCATAAAGGAGGTGAATGCAGATGTTTTTAGAGCATTATCATGATTTGGTGCCGATTTTAATTTCAATTAGTATTCTTGTGGCATTAGCCGGGGCTCAGTGGGTTAACTACATGTCACACGAGTGTATGATTCGGAACAGGCATATGGCGAACAGTCGCATTGCTACTCTTGATCGTACCGGGATGGACGACGATGACGCTGGTGAGAGTATCGAGGAGAGGCAAAGCTTTATTACTCGGATTGTAAAAAGAAAAGAAGCACCTGAAGATGATGCGGATTATTTTTCCTTCTCGTTGGACATGATGAATGAGAGCGAGGAGGATAAATATGGAGAAAACATCTGCATCACTTAGGAACGTTCAGCTTTTGCTCGTTTTTGGATTATTACTCGTGATTTTAGGGGGATGTGGTGCTTCCACAGAACCGATTAACGCGGAAACGACAGGGGTTTTTAACCATTACGTCGTTTGGCCGTTTTCGTTTTCAATTAAATTCTTTGCAGGAATGTTTGCAGGGAATTATGGCTTATCCCTTGTATTTATGACTTTTCTCATTCGTTTGGCTTTAATGCCGCTTATGATGAAACAATATAAAAGTCAACGTACGACAAGGGAGAAGATGGCTCACATTCAGCCGGCCATGAAAGAGATTCAGGAAAAATACAAGGATCGTAAAAACCCGGAAAACCAAAAGAAGCTTCAACAGGAAATGATGGCTCTTTACCGTGAGCACAACTTCAATCCGATCACGTCTATGGGTTGCCTGCCAATGCTGATTCAATTTCCAATTATGATTGGGTTTTACTATGCGATCATGCGTACACCGGAAATTGCCGAACATAGCTTTTTGTGGTTTAACCTTGGACAAACTGATATGATTTTGCCGTTTATTGCTGGTGGCGTGTATTTGATTCAATTTCGAGTATCCATGTCTGGTATGGATGATCAGCAACAAAAGCAAATGGCCATGCTCGGTTACGTGACCCCAATTATCATGGGGGTGTTTTCGTTCAACGTTGCCGCAGCCCTGCCGCTGTACTGGTCCGTGAGTGGCCTGCTGCTTATTTTCCAAACGATGTTCTTTAAATCGGTCTATCGTGAAAAAAAACAGGCTGTGGAAACGACAACTGTATAAATATGAAAGGAGCTCTCTGTGAGGGCTTCTTTTGTTTGTCACTTTTAAGTTATTTCGGTTTTCGTATGATCCACTTATCATTGTTTTGTCTGAGATTATCGGTGGGTTGATCCATTTATTTTTGGTTTGAGCTACATATTTTAAGGTTGAGCCACTTATTCGAGTTATGTTCCAGTTAGCTGATAATCCCGTTCGTTTTGATCCATTAAAGCAAATGATATTCCCCGAAATTTACAAAACAATTCGACAACTCACACCAATCGTTCGACAAAAACGTTTAAAAATCGAGGGAGAGGGTATCTGAGCTATGGGTGCAAAAAAGATCGTGGGGGAATGAACATGTGGGATGTTAAGATCGTGGATACGAGCAAAAAGGTCATACTCTTAAAGTGGGCCGGCATGGTAAGACCAAAAGAAGTAGGGGAAGCGAACAAAAAGCTTGCCGAGTGCATCGATCAACTAGGAGAAGGCTTTGATATGATTGTCGATATGGCCGAGCTAAAAGTATGGACACCTGAGACACAGCAGGAAATTGTTAAACATCAGCAGTGGCTCATCAGTGCTGGACTGGGAAAAGCTGCGGTTGTCGTGAACGGAGCCATTGCCAAGATGCAGTTGAAACGCACAGCCAAAGAATCCAACCATAGTAATGAACATCACTTTACGAGCTTTGATGAAGCGATGGCATTTTTACAAAAAGAAGCAGTCGTGTAGGTTCTCCTTTGGAGGATCTTTTTTTTTGCACTTAAAGCATTAGTGGTTTGTATTCCGCTTGTTTTCGTGAAAGAATAGAAAGATCAATGGAACAGAAACGAGGATGAACAAATGAGTCAAGTCACGTTAAAAATCAGACAAAAGTTTGCCCATAAATTCAAGCAAGGTCAACCGCTTATTTTTAAAGAAGCGATTGCCAACCTTGATCGGTTAAAAGAAGAAGGGACCATTGTTTCTTTAGAGGATGAAAAAGGAGTCTTTCTTGGTCGCGGGTATTACGGTAGGCAAAATAAAGGGTACGGATGGATGCTTACTCAAAAGGAAACCGAGCAAATTGACCAACGTTTTTTTGAAGGGAAGTTCGCAAAAGCGTGGAGTAAGCGGAAAGCTTTTTTCAACAATCCGGATACAACGGCTTTTCGACTCGTAAACGGTGAAGGAGATGGGCTTGGGGGACTTACGATTGATTATTTTGACGGCTTTCTCTTGCTCAATTGGTACAGCGAAGGGATTTATTCGTTTAAAGATGACGTAATCGCTGCCTTGGAAGAAACGGTGAGCTTTAAAGGGATTTATGAGAAGAAGCGCTTTAAAACTGGGGGCAAATATATCGAAGACGATGATTTTGTGAGCGGTGAGCGTGGAGAGTTTCCTTTGATTGTGAAAGAAAATGGCATTCAGTTCGCGGTTTATTTGAATGAAGGAGCCATGGTTGGTGTGTTTATGGATCAAAGGGACGTTCGCCGTACCATTCGTGATGACTATTCTAAAGGCAAAACCGTGCTCAATACGTTTTCTTATACTGGTGCATTTTCCGTGGCTGCGGCTCTTGGAGGCGCTACGGAGACGACGAGCGTGGATTTGGCGAATCGAAGCTATGAAAAGACGGTTGAGCAATTTGCGATCAACGGGATCGACTACGAAGCGCAAAACATTGTCGTTCAAGATGTGTTCGATTACTTTAACTACGCCGTAAAAAAAGGACTGTCGTTCGACACGGTAATCCTAGATCCACCGAGCTTTGCCCGCTCAAAAAAGAAAACGTTCAGTGCTGAGAAAGATTACAAGGACTTGTTGAAGCAATCGATTGCCATTACTGAAAAGGGTGGTGTGATTGTTGCTTCCACAAATGCGGCGAAAGTTCACATGAAGAAATTCAAAGGATTTATCGATCAAGCATTTAAAGAAACGGGACATAAGTATACTCTTTTAGAGGAGTTTACCTTACCGAAGGACTTTGCGGTTGATCCCACATTTCCAGAAGGTAACTACTTAAAGGTTCTATTCGTTAGAAAGAGGTAGGTCGGATGAATCGAGAGGTAGTTCTTTATATAGCTTGTAGCTTGGACGGTTATATTGCAAGGGAAGACGGAGAGATTGACTGGCTGACGTCTCTTGATGCTCCGGATACAGGGTATGAGGCGTTTTATCGTACGATTGATACGGTCGTGATGGGGAGAAAGACGTACGATGATATTTTCACGTTAGCTGATGAGTATCCGTATCAAGGGAAGATGGGTTATGTGTATTCACGCTCAAAAACGGGACGTGATGAAAACGTCACGTTTGTGAATGAAGATCTTGCTTCTTTTGTAAAAGGGTTGAAAGCAAAAGAGGGTAAAAACATTTGGATCGTGGGTGGAAGCGGCGTGATTACTCCCCTTATGAAAGAGGCTATGATCGACCGTTTAATCGTAACTTACGCGCCAGTTGCTTTAGGCGGTGGAGTGCCTCTTTTTCCACAAGGGCTGGAACAGAGGTTTAGCCTACAAAAAAGTGACAGGTACGGCCCCTTCGTACAAATGGAATACAAATTGTGCCGGACATTGTGACCGGCACTTTTTTTGTATCTGATATGTCTTATTGAGTGCGAATCTTCTGACGACGAACCCAAAGGGTCGCTGCCCATTTTTCACCTAATAAAACTGGTGATCCTGCGTGGAGGGTGAGTGCGTTCAGCTTAGGATCATTGTAGAAGTACTCAAAATACAAGGCGCTTCCTCGTTTTGGAGAAACGGTGAGACCGAGCTTCGGGAATTGCGTTTCTCCGCCTTCTTCCACGTCATTTAAGTACACGACCATGGTTGCAATTCGGTTGTTTACATCCGTTTTCGTAAACGAGTCCATGTGGGCTTTGTATTCCTCGCCTGGACGATAATGAAGAATGTGAAGGTTCTCCGCGTGGGAAAGTGGCATGCCCATCATAGTACATAGTCGGTTTTCAACTTCTGAAACGACGTGTGAGCGGTGAGTATCAAGAAAAGCACCGCTGCTTGTTCTCATGGCATGCTCTTGTTTATCGGTGCCAACTTTGGAGCGTTTTAGTTCCCCGCGGCTTAGTTCAATAATAGCGTTACACTCCTCTTCATCGAGGACATTCTCAAATACAGCAACAACCGGCTCATCTGAAAGGCGTGTGATGTTCATTTTACGGCCGTTCACTTCAAGTGAACTTTCGGAATGGGCAAACATGGACTGCTCTTTAATTTGACTCAACCAGGTTCCTCCTTCAAGGATCTGAATCCGTTTTCTTTAGTGTAGCAGAAGGGTCGATGAAAAGACGTAGGCAATTGGGTCGATTGCGTGTCTATTTGAGTGGGAAAACGCGTTTAGTTTTCATCTTGTACGGCATTGATGGCTTTTTCCATATACGACATTAAGCCCGGTTCTACAGGATAAAGGTTCAGGCTTTTTGATTTTTCAGGTGATTTTCGGATCTCCCAATATTCCTCCTGCATCTTTAGGTCTCCACCGAACATGGAACTGGACTTACGTATCGTTCTTTTGCATAGGTTCTGTAATTCGGAGTCATGTAGGTCTGTACCTCTTTCATAATGAGCTTTAAAAGACTGATAGATGAGAAGCCATTCCTGACTGTTTTCGTCGGTAGCTTCTAATTTAGGAAGCTGGCTGAGCATGGATACATACTTTTTTCTGTTTTTAGCAGCCGCTGACCGTCCTTCGATGAGTTGGAAAAGGATCTCCCAATCGAGTTTATCTTCTATAGCGATCATATGTTTCAAACTCATCAGATGTTGTTTTTTCTTGTCGATTCTTTCTTTTTCGTCATCTAAGAGCTTTATTTGTGCAGAAATGGTATCGATCGGGTTTGATTTATGTAGTAAGGTTTGGATTTGGTTTAATGAAAATCCAAGGTCCTTCCAAACTGAAATCTGTTGAAGAGTAAACAGCTTTTCCTCGTCGTAAAGACGGTGTCCGTATTCGTTCTTTTTACTTGGGGGCAAGAGGCCAATTTCTTCATAGTGATGCAATGTTCGTACGGAAAGCCCTGTTTTCTTTGCTACTTCGCTAACTTTAAACAACACAAACACCTCGCCAAAATAGTTGTTGCTCCTCACGTAAGGTGAGGGGCTATGCTAGGAATAGATTCAATAAAAGGTTTAAAAAACCTTCTAGGAGGTGTTTGTGTGGAGAGGTTGATTCACTATCAGTGGGAGCTGTTTATCGCTACAGAAGTCATTGCAATTGTTGCTATCGTGGCTTTTACGATCTGTCGTTACTTACTAAAATCCAACAGTGGGACAAAAATTAGCTTATGGCTTTTTATTCTTTCGAACGTTTTTGATGTGATTGTTGGCTTTTTTATTTATCGTCACACGGGAGAACTGTCTACGTTTCAAGTGGTTGTGTTTATTTTTGTGGTGTACGCTATTACTTTTGGTCGTAGTGACTTCTTAAAGCTGGATTATTGGTTGAGAACACAGATCGATCGCTATTTTCACACTTCACATGTATCGGAAGACGAGAGGCAAAGGATGAATGAAAAAAAGAACAGTGGTAGGGAGTCTTTAAGAGAATGGGGACTGCACGTGCTTTTGTTCACCATTGTGAATGTGTCGTTTTTTCTTGTATTTCCTAGTACTCAAGTTGCTTTGACAGAGGCTCTGCAAGTAGATGGACTTGTGAGATGGTTTGAGTCACCAGAAGCGTTCGGTTTGTTTGGCGAGCCTGCACTCAATCAAGTGGTGATCATTTGGGTACTCATTTTATTCATTGATACAGTCGTTACGATGAGCTATCTCCTTTTCCCGGACGAG
Organism: Alteribacter aurantiacus DSM 18675; assembly: GCF_000429705.1. Taxonomy (GTDB): domain Bacteria; phylum Bacillota; class Bacilli; order Bacillales; family Salisediminibacteriaceae; genus Alteribacter; species Alteribacter aurantiacus. The sequence continues at coordinate 371,472 of NZ_KE386943.1, read as the reverse complement.
AAAACGCAAGCGATGTAGAAGGAAGAGGGGGAGGTAGTGTGCGATCCCACAATTTTACACAACATTGTGCGGGGACAGACCCCATAGCCATCAACTTAAGGATTGAGTGTAGTAAATAAGTCGAAGAAAGGTGTAGCCGGAATGTTCTTCGCTTTCCGCGGCGGTGCCGGCGAGGCCAGTAGAATCTCCTGCTTCTTCCTCTGCAAGTAATGCTTCGTAGTAATCTGCGTCGAAGCAACTCGCAGAAAATTCACGATGCAAACGCTCGTCACTGCCGCAGGAGTCTTTGAACATTCCGACTACACCTATTCACATGGTCAAAGTCAGATTGTCTGTGACAGTTACATAGATTTTGGGGATTCACCAACTAGGTAAACCAACCTATTTTATCGACATACAGGAGCCATTCGAAGTTTATGTAGGAAGTGAAAAAGAAGGGGGGCGAGACATCTTTTCAAATGTTAAAAAGTATAAATAAGGTATTTGTTATATAGAGATCATCCTTCATTAAAAGTAAAAAATGGAGTGAAAGGTGGCGACTCCAGCGACGAGCGTTTACATCACGAGTATGCTACGAGTTGCTTCGACGCAGATGCTTCGGAGCATATGCTTTTAGAGGAAGAAGCAGGGAGCTCTTCAGCCGAGACCCCGCAGGGACGAACGGTTACATCACGAATAAGCTACGAGTTGCTTCGACGCAGACGCTACAAAGCAATACTAGTAGAGGAAGAAGCACAGTTCCGGTGGAGGCTAAGGCGATGCCCGCGGAAAGCGTCCACCTGTAACGGAATTTATCCTTGTAAATAAAACATCTGAAAGGAAGCTTCTTTGTCGTGTGAAAAAATGAAAGTGAATGATCAATAAGAGAGAAAACCGAAAGAAGCCGCCAAGTTTGCTTAACTTGACGTCTATTGGGTCTGACCCCATTACATGGGAAACAAAAAACCTGTGCCGAGACGATACTCGGCACAGGTTTTTCTTTGTTATCTTATAGATTATTTGGTCCTCCAGAAGGTCCTCCAGTTGGCCCTCCAGTTGGTCCAGTTGGTCCATTGTTAGGTCCGTTTGAGTCTCGTTGAATTTTGCGCTCAAAACGGTCCAAGTTGCGTTTTGCAAAGTCGCGACCGCCGATACCAAAGGAAATAGCAAAGGCGACACTTAAACCACCAAGGATAAGAAGGAATCCGATATTCACGATCGTTGTCGCAAATCCGAGCTGATCAAGAGCCATAAATACAGCGAACGTAATGACGATGTATTTGACTAACGCTGCAGAGAATGGACTGTTTGTGTAGCGTTTGATAATACCTTGAAGCAACGTGCCTCCTACGAAAGCTAGACCTAAGATAAGAAGGGCGCTTACTAGAAGAGGCAAGTAGATGATAATGGCGTTACCGATCTGGTTAAGGACATTTAGTTGAAGAACGTTTAGGGCTTCAACTGTAAAGAAGACGATAATCAATACTTTGACTACTTGTCCAATGATGTTGGCAAGGTCAAATCGATTTCCTTCTCTAGGCTCCATTCCGATAAAATCGTAAACGGAATTGATACCGGTACGGTGGAGGAGACTAATTAACAAGTCGGAAATGAACTTAGCCAAATAGTAACCTACAATGACTAGAATAATTGCTACAAATACGTTTGGAATCATGGTTAAGACCGTGTTAAGTACAGCAGTAATAGGTTCTGAAACGGTTTGGATATTCAACGTTTCAAGTGCTACTGTAACGATCGGTATCATAATGATTACAAAAACGAAGGTAGAGAGAATGTTTGCCAAGGTCTGTTTACTCTGTGCAGCCGGCTTTTCACCTGGTGCAGGGGGAGATGCAGTGTCTGCAGGTGTTGCAGTTGTAGAATGTCCAAGTCGATTGAACCAATGGTCAATATTCAAGCTTAAGAAAAGGTTATGGACAAGGTTTCGTACGAGTTTTGCAATAAAATAACCAATAATAAGTATGACAGCAGCAGCGAATACATTAGGTAAAAAGGTAAGGAACTGCTCGACCATATTTGAAATGGGCTGAGCCACAGTTTGCATATTAAGCGCGGCTAGGATACTTGGAAGGAAAAGAATAAAAACGAGAAAGAAAAAGACATTTCCAATGGATTTGAGGATTTCTCTTCCTTGCTCTTCCGATGTAACAAGGCGGGATCGCACAAGACCTCGGGAAGCGCCGAGCTTACCGAATCCTTTAACGATAATACCTCTAACAACTTTGGCCACTATGTAAGCTAGCAGAAGGAGAAGAAGGGCAATAATAACGTTTGGTATGGCTTGGATCAAGGATCCCATGGCAGATTCAAAACTATTCGATACATTGTTCAATACAATCACTCCCATAGCAGAATATAGAACAATAACCTCTTAGGGGGCTGGTTAAACAACAAAAGGAGAATTTACCACTCTTTTAAACAAACTACTTCTTTGTACCCCCCTCCTCCCGATCCCACGATTTTACACGAAATTGTGCGGGGACAGACCCCGGTGGTATACTGGGTGTATGCGCTTTCAAATAGTGCGAGATTAAGAGAGAAGGGTGATAGGAATGGGGAAAACGAAGCATCAGGGGCCAATGAAGCTGCCAAAGACGCCCGATCCGAAGCATTGGGTGAGTATGGTGCCGTTCGGTCTTGGCAAGGTCAAGCCGAAGCACATTCGGGACACGGCGAAAGTAGTCTGGGACAACAAAGACAACCTGCCTTATGCGACGCGGATTTTGACTCAGGGCGTATGTGATGGCTGTGCCCTTGGGGTTGCTGGCTTGTATGATCAGACCCTTTCTGGACCTCACATTTGTACAACCCGACTCAATGTTTTAAGGCTGAACACCATGCCTGCCATAAAAGACGAAATTCTCTTTTCTGATATAAATGAACTTCGAAAAATGAATAGCTCCGAGTTGAGGCAGTTAGGACGGGTTCCTTATCCGCTGTCCAGAAAGCCGGGACAGAAGACGTTTACGCGGATTAGCTGGGATGAAGCACTGAACCGGATCGCCTCAAAGATCAAAACGATTGACCCGAAACAATTAGCGTTCTTTTTGACCGCCAGAGGTATCACGAATGAATCCTATTATGTAGCAGGTAAAGTAGCCCGCTTCCTCGGAACGAACAACATTGATAACGCCTCGCGGATCTGCCACTCTCCGAGTAAAACGGCCCTTAAGCGATCTCTCGGCATCGGGGCTTCAAGCTGCAATTACCAAGATTGGATTGGAACGGACGTCCTTGTTTTTTGGGGATCGGTCGCATCAAACAACCAGCCCGTATCCACCAAGTACATGTACGCCGCTAAGCGGAAGGGTACGAAGATTATCATGATCAACCCTTATCGCGAGCCGTCCATGGACCGATACTGGATCCCGTCTGTACCTGACAGTGCTCTTTTCGGAACGAAATTGGCGGACGATGTGTATCAAGTAAACATCGGCGGAGACATTGCCTTTATGAACGGTGTGATGAAGCATTGGTTCGAGATGGAGCGCAGAGAACCTGGCTCCGCAATTGACCGAACGTTTGTTAACGAACATACCAATGGGTTTCGTGAGCTTAAATCCCATGTGGAAAAACAAGAATGGACTACGCTTGAGGAATCTTCCGGTCTTTCAAAAGATCGAATGCTTGAATTTGCCCAGTTGCTCGCCAAGTCGAAAAGTGGCGTGTTTGTATGGTCCATGGGACTGACCCAGCACCGGTTTGGTACGGACAATATCTCTCAAGTGGCGAACCTCGCTATGCTTCAAGGATTTCTTGGACGAAAATATTGTGGTGTCATGCCGATTCGCGGTCACTCAGGCGTTCAAGGATCTGGGGAAATGGGAGCCGATCCGTTCGTACTCCCTGGAAGCGACTTTGATGAGGCTAACCGAAAGCGAGTGCAAAAGCTGTGGCGTTTTGATATTCCGAGCTGGCAAGGAGACATTGTGGGTGTGTCGTTGGAAAACGCCGTTCTCCCTGAAGATCATGAGCGGAAACTCAAAGTCTTTTACACATCCGGTGGGAACTTCCTTGAAACGATGCCAGACCCAGCCTTTGTTGAAACGTGCTTAACAAACGTGGACCTTCGGGTGCATCAAGACATCATCTTGAACACGTCCACCCTTGTTGATGCCAAAGAAGAAGTGATTGTCCTGCCGGCTGCGACTCGATATGAACAGCCTGGCGGAGGAACGTCCACCTCAACAGAGCGAATGGTTTATTTTTCACCTGAAATTAAAGGGCACCGAATTGAAGAAGCGCGCTCCGAGTGGGAGATTTATGTTGATTTGGCTAAGCGTGTCAAACCGTATAAAGAGGAACTCATCAATTTTGAAAATGCCCAGGAGATCCGTGAAGAAATCGCCAAAGCCCACCCTGTGTACGACGGCATTCAGCATCTTCACAAAAAAGGTGACGTCTTTCAGTGGGGCGGAGCGTGGCTTTTGGAAGGTGGGGTCTGTCCAACAAAAGACGGGCGAGGAACCTTGCTGCCGATTGTCCTACCGGAACTTCGGAAGCCAGAAGGCCACTTTTATGTGACGACACGAAGAGGAAAGCAGTTCAATTCCATGATATACAGTGAAAAAGATCCGAATAACAATGCCGATCGCTACGACATTTTGTTAAACAAGAAAGATTGTGAGGAGCTTGGCATAAAAGAAGGAGAAGCCATTGTTGCCTACAATAAATACGGCGTGTACCACGGGAGAGCGAAAATTGACGCTACAAAACAAGGGAATATTCAAGTATACTGGCCGGAAGGGAATGTCCTGATTCCAAAAGGGGTATATGAGCAGTACGCAGGAATTCCAGAATATAACACGGCAGTAGTAGTCGAAAAAGCAGAGACGTTTCACGCCAAAAAAGACACGAAATATGTGGAGAGACGCATCGAAGAGCTCGAAACGGAACTTAGTTAAAGGAGGGCGCTTATGGATGACATTATGCATTCTCGCCCGATCGTAAAATATGAAAATGGCAGTCTCACTTCGGTCGAAGATACGATAGCGTCAGAAACAGCGCTTACTGTACAAGTAAACAACGAAGAGTTCGCTACTATGGTTTGTACACCGACTCATCTCGAGGAGCTTGTGATCGGCTTTCTCGCGTCTGAAGGGTTGATACTTACACCTGATGACATCGCTTCTTTATCAATTGATAACGGAAAAGGTTTTGCCTATGTGGCGCTTAAAAACAAGAAAATCTCTTCCGCCCATTTTTCCACGAAGCGAGTGATCGGTTCATGCTGCGGGAAGAGTCGTCAGTTTTATTTTCAAAATGATGTGAAAACATCGAAAACCATTACTACGAAAACGGTGATTACACCCCAGCAGTGCATTCAATTAATGTCACGGATGCAAGAGAGTTCTTCCGACTTTAAAAAAACAGGAGGCCTACACAATACGGCCCTTTGTACCACAGAACAAATTGTCCTTTCCAGGTCGGACATCGGAAGGCACAACGCTCTTGATAAGCTTTATGGATACTGCCTCACGCACAACGTCACGTTAAGAGATAAAGTAATCGCCTTTAGCGGAAGGATCTCTTCTGAAGTTCTATTAAAAGTGTCAAAGATTGGCTCAGGTATCATCCTGTCCAAGTCCGCGCCTACGTCCCTTGCCATTGATCTTGCTCATGACTTGGGAATTACAGCCGTCGGATTTATACGGGGGAACCGCTTCAATGTTTACTCGCACCCTGAGAGGATTGAAGGGTGTAAGAAGCAATAAAGGGAAAGGAGTGTTTTGATGCACACATCTACAAACGTATATGACTCCTTATTTCGTCCATTAAAAGATCTGAGAATTTCCGTCACGGATCGATGCAATTTTCGCTGTTCCTACTGCATGCCGAAAGAAATTTTCGGGCCGGACTATCCCTTTTTGAAAAAAGACGAACTGTTGAGCTTTGATGAAATCATTCGACTTGTTAAGCAGTTTGCAAAACTCGGTGTTGAAAAGATTAGGATCACGGGTGGGGAGCCTCTTCTACGAAAAGACCTTCACCAACTCATTGAGAGAATTCGAGAAATTGAGGGTATTAAAGACATTGCCCTGACGACGAATGGCGTCTTTTTGGTTAAACAGGCAAAACAGCTAAAGCAGGCAGGACTCGACCGTATCAATGTGAGTCTTGATGCGATTGAAGATGACGTGTTCAAGGAAATGAACGGGAGAGGTACGCCGGTATCTCCCGTTTTAAAAGGGATTGAGCTTGCTAAGAGTGTGGGCCTTCCAGTTAAAGTGAACATGGTCGTTAAAAAAGGTGCAAATGAATCGCAAATTGTGCCAATGGCTCGCTTCTTTAAAGGTTCAGACGTGATCGTACGGTTTATTGAATTCATGGATGTAGGCAATACGAACGGGTGGAACTTTGACAGCGTGGTATCAAAAAAAGAGATCGTTGATCACATTGGACAAGTTTACCCCCTTCATTCTGTAGAAGCGAACTACTACGGAGAAGTAGCGGACCGCTTTCGCTATGAAGATGGAGACGGTGAAATCGGCGTGATTTCGTCTGTATCAGACTCCTTTTGCTCGAGCTGTACAAGAGCGAGACTGAGTGCAGACGGAAAATTGTTCACTTGTTTATTTGCTCATAAAGGGACGGATTTACGAAGCCTCATTCGTGAAACGCACGATGATGAAGCGATTTTCTCTTTTTTAACCGATACGTGGAAACAGCGGCATGACCGTTATTCGGATGAACGTACTTCCGAATCGGTCCGCAAAAAACAGGAAGGTGAAAAAATTGAAATGTCCTATATTGGAGGTTGACGATTGTAAAGGCGATCGGTATACTCGGAAAAGATATTGGATTAAATTTCATAAGCGTTGTTTACTCAGGTAGGAATAAGCCAATCCTAGTTAACAACGCGTAATCTTCTTATTAAGAGAGGTGGAGGGACTGGCCCTTGGAAACCTCGGCAACGGATTGATTTCAATACCGTGCTAAATCCTGCAGGCTGCTTTTGGCAGACTGAAAAATGGGAAGGGGAACATAGACAAAGCCCTCTTCTTACATTACGTAGAAGAGGGCTTTCTGAATTGTTTCCTAAAGCAAGGAGGAACCATTGTGAGTAAAGATGTGGAACAGCGCCTTGAGAAAAGGCGGCAGGAGTTGATAGAAAAGCTCCTAAGCAAAGGAATATTCAAAGTGAGTGGTCATCAACTCTATCATTTGACTCTTCGTGAACTGGAAATGGAATATAACCAAGTGAGCAAAGAGGCATAAAAAAAGAGGTTAGCCAAAAGGAGAACGACTCTTGGCTAAGCCTCTTTTGTGTTTTTTAAGGAAACGGTATTTTCACCTGAACAACCTCTGATAAGTTGCCCCTCTTTAACGTCCATCTCTAGCGCTAATGTTATTTAATCGTCCAATTCAATACTTTGAGCAATCTGTAAAAACTCGGCCACTAGTGTGTCCGTTTCTTTATCCATTTCATAGTTGAACGTAAGGACGATGCGACTGTCTTTTTCCATTTTGACTAACGTATGAAAGACTACATCTGTGTCAAGAAACTGATTGGGCACAGGGAGGTTGCTGCCTGTGACATGACCTGTGGTCACAATGTAGTAATCAAATACATCGTTTAATGGAGGGTACTCGTTCAAGTTAATGTCCGTAACGGTCAACGGCAGTTCAGACTTGTCCAGTTCATATTCCATATGCTTGAATTTTGCTTCATCCAACTCGTATTCTTCCAAATAATCTTCCACTGTGGCTTCATGGACTCTGAGGTTGGCAGAATGGTGGCCGGATCCTAGAATGATCATGGCGTTATCAGAATTGAAGTTGTGAGGAAGGAAGGCGGGGACGAGCAAAGACAGTTCAAATTCACTTTCCCTTTCATTCAACTCAAATTCATAGTTATCGATCGCTTGTTGGTCAGGAAGTGTGTAAGTCTCTTCTTCATCTGTGAAGCCTCCCTGTTCAAGATCTTCGTCCGTTTCATCGGAATTGTCTATTTGGTTAACGTTTTCAGCCTCGTCCTCACCGGATGTTTCTTGAGTCGAACAAGCGGCAAAGACGGTCGCACTTAAGAGGCTGGCTGTTAGTAATTGTGTACTTCGTTTCATTTTCTTCTCTCCTAGCTGCTAAATAAAAAGTGCTTCCCATATACGATCAATGCCTCGGGATTAAGGTCTGTATTCAAAGGTAGGACCAAACCGAAGAGCATGTTCACGATTGACAATTATTTGCATAATTCTGTGTAATATCGTGTATGTAAAATGATACATCGTAAATTTTACGTGAAAAGACATCGTTGCCAAGAGGGAATGAAGAAAAAATGACCTATAGGCTAGCATAAAAGTGCACAAACGCATCTTTCTAACCGTAAAACTTCTATTATTTTCAAAACAACTAGCGAGGACGAGACTTCTCTAGTAAAATGAGTAGTGGTTGTGTATGCGCTTACAATAAGGCTGTTTTGCTAAAATATGGAGGGATTACAGAATGGGAAAAACAGATTATGAAAAGTATATCCGAACAGACGAGCTTTTGAGCTTACAAGTGTTAGAGAGTGAAGCAAGCTGTGAGGAAGAGTTAACCTTTCAAGTCATTCATCAAATTTCCGAGCTGCATTTTAAATTGATTATCCAATATATTCATCAAGCTGACAGTCATATGAGAAAAGCGGAACTAACAAAAGCCACTGAAAAGCTACAAAGAGTTACGATGCATCTGGAACATTTGCCACCTGTATTTGATATGGTAAAAGTGATTAGTCCAAGAGATTACCATACGATTCGTCTAGCGCTGGGAAGAGGAAGCGGGCAGGATTCACCGGGATTCAATGAAATCCTTCGCCTCGGTCCGACATTATGGGAGCCGTTTAAAGCGTTGCTCGACGCTGAATCTTTAACGGTGGTAGACCTTCATGAAAACGCTACTGGTCGTTACGAGTTGTTTTTACTTATGCAGGAATTGACTCGTTTTGACGAATGCTTCCAAACATTCAGGCACCAGCACATTCAGCTAGTTCGTCGCATGATTGGCCTCAATACGAGAAGTCTAAAAGGCGTTCCGGCTCAAATGCTTGAACGAGGAGCGAAATTCGAATTTTACCCAGATCTTTGGCAAGCCATCAGTGATCTCACTGACCTTACCGGTTCAAGTTATAACCCAAAGCCGCTCAAAGATAAAAAGTAAGAGGAGGAGCCCATTGAGCATAACAAACCAAATCATAGAAACCATGGGGATTTCCAAAGAAACAAATCATTTGATCATGGCCATCCACGAGGGGGAGGGCCATGCAACTGTGCATTATTGGTCAAACGCAAAAGGTAGTTGGGAAAGAAAAATGCAGGTAGATGGGTTTTTGGGGAGTGGGGGAACGACTGATCCAGATAAAAAACAAGAAGGTGACAAAAAATCTCCTCTTGGCATTTATAAAGTTAGTACACCATTTGGAACAGAAGATCCAGGAACGAACCATCCCTTTACAAACATTACGCCGCGATCTTATTGGATTTCAAATCCTTTAGACGTTCATTATAATACGTGGCAAGAGCGTGACCACTCACATAAAGACGATGAACACCTCATTAGCCTGAAGGATGAGTACAAATATGCCATGGTTATCGAATATAATACTGATCAATGTGTAAAAGGAAAGGGAAGTGCCATCTTCCTTCATATCTCAAATGGCACGCCTACGTTAGGGTGCGTGTCGGTCCCGGAAGCTCAGATGCGCATGCTGATGCAAGAGTTGGACGAACCCGCATATGTGATCATAGCAAATAGTGAGAGCGATTTGATAAATTATTAAAACGAACACCCCGCCGGAAAAGGATTCCGTAGGGGTGTTCGTCTGTATGGAAAAGGGTTCAATTAAACATTCAAAATATGTGGATCATTTGATACAGTAGTCCCGCTCCATCCTCGCTGCACCAAACCTTCAAACAAATTAATCCAAATCAAGCTTCTTTAACGGTTTGTCCGCAGGACCTTCAATGACCACGCCTTCTACGTCAAAGCGAGATCCGTGGCACGGGCAATCCCACGTCCGGTCTCCATCGTTCCATTCACATTCACAACCGAGGTGCGTGCAGGTAGTATCAACCACATGCAAGCGTCCGTCCAGATCTTTGTAAGCACCTGCACGCTTCCCTCGAACCGTGACAACACCACCTTCATCGCTTGTTAAGTCTTCGGGCTTTCTACGTACCATGTCTACTTTTCCTTTAACAAAGTACTTGGCTACATTCGCGTTTTCTTTTACAAACTCTTTAATGCCAGGGTCTGCTTTCATTCTGTGTGGAGTGAAAAGCTCGGTGTACCGGTTGTCTTTTTCCAAGATGCCGTCGCGGATGATCTTTGCGGCTACTGTGCCGTTTGTCATCCCCCATTTGTGAAAGCCAGTAGCTACAAAGATATTTTTATGCTTTTTTGTTAAGTGTCCAATGTACGGAACCTTGTCCATCGTAATCAAATCGTGGGTTGCCCAACGGTGTAGAATTTCCCCGTCCGGAAACAGCTCTTTACTATACGCAGCCAACGCTTCGTAATGCTTGGAGGTGTCGACACCTTGACCTGTCTTATGTTTTTCTCCACCAATAATCATGAGCGGGCCGTCTGCTCCAGGGGTAGAACGGATCGAACGCTTTGGGTCTTCCACATTAATGTACATCCCGGTTGCAATCGGCTTACTCGTTTTGACTGCAAGGGAATAGGAGCGCTCTGCATGCATCCGTGTGTAATATAGCCCCATTCCGTCATAAAAAGGGAAGTGGGATGCAGCGACCACGTAGTCGCACTCGACTTCATGACCGTCCCTAGTCACCACACGAGGGCGCTCCCCTGTTTTAACGTCATTGGCTGTTGTATTCTCGTAAACCGTTCCGCCTGCTTTTACAAATTCTTTAACCAACACATTCAAATACTTGACCGGGTGAAATTGAGCTTGGTCGCGCATCACGATGGCCGCTCTTGCATGAATCGGGAGTGTTTTTTCGTCGATGAGCCCTCCGTTAATATCGAGCTCTGAATAGGCGTCATCTTCTTTTTTTATGTTGAAAATCTCGTCAGGGTCGGTTGTAAAGACAAACGCGTCTTCATGGCTGAAGTCACAATCAATCCCTAGGTCATTGACGAGGGATTCGATTAATTCAAGTCCTTCTTGATTTGCGTCGTAGTACAATCTCGCTTTTTCTTTTCCGAAATGTTGAATCAATTCATGATAAAACAATCCGTGTTGAGACGTAATTTTTGCAGTTGTATGACCGGTCGTTCCGTTTATGAGCACACCGGCATCGAGTAAGACGACGTTTTTCCCTTCTTTTTGTAAAAGGTAAGCAGTTGTAATCCCGGCAATTCCTCCGCCGACCACTACCACTTCACAAGACGTGTCTTCTGAAAGGGTGGGGAAATCGAATGGTTCCATGTCGATTCGCCAATATGGCTCCGGAAATTTTGGCACTTGGTCATTCATAGGGAATCCTCCTTTTTTAACCATCTTCTTCTACCATAACTTTTCCCAACTCATTTAAAACATGCATTTACCATATGGGACCAATAAATTGGAAAAAGGTGTTACGATGGATGTAGAGGAGGGGACGTGTTGGATAAAAAAGAATTAAAAACGTTAAGAATGAAACAGCTTCTTTTTGTGAATGGAACACTTCTACTTTGGTTTACCTTCTTTTTTGGATTAATTTTTATGTTTGATGTAAGCACGCGAATCTTTTTTATCGTCATCGCCGTTATTTTAGCTGTAGACGGTCTATTTACGATAACAGGGAAGAAAAAAGTAGCAGGCATGGGTGGATGGGTACCCTCTATGAAAAAAATCATCGCATACGAGCGAGAAAAGATGGGGGATGAGTGGCGGAAGAGTTCAAAAAACAATGGTATTTGGTCCATTGTCTTAAGTGGACTTATGCTCTTCCAGGCTTGGATGGCGCGATCGGGAGATACGTTCTCATTTGCATTAGATCGTACCAACATCATCTTCTTCAGCAGCCTTGTCCTAGTGTTGCTCCTTGTGATAAATGGAACAACTCTTTATCACAACTGGAAAGTCGATCGCTCGGATAGCCAAGAGGACTTCAAAGGATATACGAAAAAAATGAACCTGATTGGTATTGGTATAGGTGTACTTGTCGGGTATGTGTTGATTATTGTAATCATCAACTTGGTCGCACCACTTTAAAGAGGGGGACTGTCTTTTGAGACAGCCTTCTTTTTGAATAATGAGTATGTCTCTTAGTTAATGGCTGTTTTCGTATAGATTGTTGCTTTTTTATTATTTTCTTCCTCACTTAGAATTTTTGTTGAAGCATACGGGCCCTTCGCTTTCCGTGGCGGTGCTAGCAAGCCGGTAGAAATAACCTGCTTCTTCCTCTGCAAGTAACGCTTCGTAGTGATATGCGTCGAAGCAACTCGCAGAAAACTCACGATGCAAACGCTCGTCACTGCCACAGGAGTCTCGAGCCCTTCTGCTTCAACTTTTTCTTGTATAAAAACAACAGTACTTCCGAAAATAGCGTAGTTAATAAACCCTTTCATTTTCCTGAATTGGAGCCTTACACACTTACGTAAGGGTATACTCCCTTTTGAAAACATATCTGGTGCAGTAGCCTAAAACCAGACTAAGCGTTAGAGGAAATTCGACGTTTCGTGAAGAATTATATACAAATAACAGACCTGAACATCATTCTTGCTTTTGAAATAGCATTCCTTTTGAAAAAAAGAAGTGTAAAAAATTTCAAAAGAGGGAAAAGGATGGACACTATGTTTTGCGTGAAGCAAGATAAATAGTTTTCCTGAGGGAGGAGATGGATAGGTGTTAAAGCAATATGATTCTAAAGCCTTTTTTGATGAGATGATGGAGATGGACGGAAAGCCGAAGTCGCACTATGAGCAGTTTCATGATATTTTAAATCGATTCTCGGTCGAGGACTTGCACGAGAAAAATGAAACCGCTCAATTAAGCTTTCTACGCCAGGGGATCACGTTCACGGTTTACAGTGACAAGACAGGGACAGAGCGAACAATGCCGTTTGATTTTATACCTGTCATTATTCCGCCTGATCAGTGGGAGCAAATCGAGAAAGGGATGAAGCAGCGGGTAAAAGCGCTCAACCTGTTTCTTGAAGACGTTTATAATGACCAACAAATCATAAAAGACGGGTTAATTCCGAGAGAGTTAATTGAGGAAAACCCTTATTATTATAAAGAACAAGCGTCCGGCCTTAAAATCCCGAACGATAGTCACGTTTTTTTAGCGGGTATCGACTTGATTCGTGATGAACATGGCGAATATCGTGTTCTCGAAGATAATTTACGAAATCCATCAGGGATGTCTTATGTGTTCCAAAACCGCTTTGTCATGAGGCGAGTATTCCCCGAATTTTTTAACAGCCATCAAATTTGCACTTTAGAACGTCAGCTATCCAATCTTCACGAAGCTCTACTGAGTCATGCTCCTGAAAACTGCGAGGATAAAGACCATCCGATTGCGGTCCTCCTTACACCGGGAAGCTATAATTCCGCCTATTATGATCACGTGTTTCTCGCCCAACAAATGGGGATTGAACTTGTTGAAGGACGTGACTTGATCGTAAAAGACGACTGTGTATTTATGAAAACCATTCGAGGGCTTCATCGCGTGGATATTATTTATCGTCGAGTCGATGACGATTTCCTTGACCCGGAAGCGTTCAATCCCGATTCCGTTCTCGGAGTACCGGGGCTATTGGAAGCTTATCGTAAAGGAAATGTGGCCATTACAAATGGAATCGGAAACGGAGTTGCAGACGATAAAGCGATGTATGCATACGTTCCGGATATGATTCGTTACTATTTGGATGAAGAGCCACTCATTAAGAATGTAGAAACGTACTTTTTGCGTGACAGAGAAGCGAGAGAGCACGTCCTCGAAAACTTGGACAAGCTCGTCGTGAAAAATGTCGGCTCCTCAGGGGGATACGACATGCTGATCGGCCCTCACGCAACAAAGGCTGAAATTGACTTATTTCGCGAAAAAATCATACAGGATCCTGCTCAATATATTGCTCAGCCTACAATCAAACTTTCAAGGGCTCCGGCGTTTCAAAAGGAGCGTTTTTATCCATGTCATGTGGACCTCCGTGTATACGTCATGGGAGGCAAGAAGTTGAAGGTACTTCCGGGTGGATTGTCCCGTGTCGCTCTTAAAGAAGGGTCTCTTGTGGTAAATTCATCACAAGGTGGCGGAGGCAAAGATACGTGGGTTCTGAAAAAAGGGAGTGATGATTCATGCTAAGCCGAGTTGCGGATTCGTTATACTGGATGGCAAGAAACATCGAACGAGCCGAAAATAATAGCCGAGTATTAAGTGCGAGATTAATAAATATGCTTGAAGCATCTGACACAGACGCAGTTGCTGAACGAGATTGGGAAGAGGTCATCGAAATTTGTTCGTCTCTTTCTGATTACAAAAAGGAATATTCCACCTTTAATCCGGATACAATTGTCCAGTACTTAGCTTTCCAAGATGGAAATCCGAACTCTTTGGCAAACTGTATTGGATTCGGAAGGGACAATGCGAAATCCGCTCGTGAAATCATCCCTCATGAATTGTGGGAATGCTTAAACGAGTGTTATTGGAACAGCATTGATGTAGACCGTCAATATTGGAATTTACAAGAAGTGGACCGATTACTTCGTGAAATTAAACTGATGTCCTTTACGACACAAGGGGTCATTGAATCATCCATGACAAGAGACGCGACTTACACTTTTATCCAAATTGGTAAATGGCTAGAACGAGCAGAGAAAACAGCTCGGATCTTGAATGTCATGTGTGAAAAAGCCCGTAAGGAGTCAGAAAATCCGGAGGAGCATCATTATTATTACTGGCTTGCTGCCCTGCAGTTTGTCAATGGACATGATGCCTACTTAAAGAAATATCCTCCGGCAATTTCGGCTAAAGATGTTCTTTCCTTCTTGATTACGGACGGCACCTTTCCCCGCTCCATTCAATATTGCGTGAACCACGTATGGGATTCCGTAAAGGATATGGAAGGCGGGAAAGTATCCCATTATTCCGAGGAGTTATTCGATGCGATTGAGCGTGTGAAAATCGAATTCGATGAAATGCGAATTAAAGATCTTCAAATGCACGAGTTGGGTGAGTTTTTGGACCAGTTCCAAAACCATTGCAATAACATCGGACATATCTTCTCCAAGACGTATTATTTGATTGAGCCTACTGACTCATCGGTGGGGGTAATGACACAGTACCAGAATTGAGAGGGGAAGGCAGGCATGATATACCAGATCGAGCATACGAATCGCTTTCACTACGATACACCTGTAGACCAAAGTATGAACCATATTCGCTTAAAGCCAAGAACTGATGAGTGTCAGCGGCTGCTATCGTATCGTTCCGACATTAACCCGAGCTCATTAACAAAAGAGCATCTCGATTTGTGGGGCAACACGGTTGAAACGTTTTTTATACCGGAAGTGCATGAAACATTGGAAGTGAAAACGACATCGATCGTCAGCATCCAACGTAGCCCATTTATTAAAATGGTTGATTACTCTACTGAAATGAGAAACATCTACCATTCCGATTTATTTCGAAAGCATTACCTGGCTTATTTAAACGATACGCCGTATACATTCTTATACAAAGATCAGGTCGACGAGATTGTGAATGCCGTCGGGGATATTCATAACCCTGTTCAATTCTCGATCGAAGTGATGCGCTATATTCATGAGAACTTTACGTACGATACAAGTACAACAAACGTAAATACGAAAGCTCATGAGTCGTTTCCGCTGAAAGCTGGTGTTTGTCAGGACTTTACTCACATTATGCTAGGCATTCTCCGTGCACGACTGATTCCGGCACGCTACGTTAGTGGCTACTTATATGTTGGGGAAAATTCAGCACTCATCGGTGACGCTGCGACTCATGCCTGGGTAGAGGTTATGGTACCTGGTATTGGTTGGTGTGGACTTGATCCGACTAACAACGTGGAAGCGTTAGAGCACCATATCCGAGTAGGCACTGGTCGAGACTATTCAGACCTTAGCCCACTCCAAGGGGTGTATCGTGGCGGGCAACATACACTTACGGTCAACGTAAGCTGCACACTTTTGGACTCACAATAAAGAAGGGATTGAAAAAAGCTCGAACGTAAGCTTTTCAATGCCATCCTCTTCACAAAAAGGCCTCATGAAGCTCATCGCTCCCGAGGCCTTTTTCGTTTTTGATTTATCATAAATTCATTTGTGGGACATACCTTCTTCATAGGAGGTGCCACAAATGTTTCTAAAAGGCTTAAAGGAGTTTGCCACTCGGGGGTCGGTGGTTGATATGGGGATTGGGATCATCATTGGGGCTGCTTTTGGGAAAGTAGTCAGCTCGTTTGTTTCTGACATCGTCATGCCCCCTGTTGGGCTTCTTCTTGGCAGAGTGGATTTCTCCAACCTGTATGTGAATTTGTCAGGAGGGCATTACCGCTCGTTATCCGATGCTCAAGAAGCGGGTGCTGCCACGATCAATTATGGTGTCTTTGTTGAATCGGTGCTTCATTTTGTCATTATTGCCTTTGCGGCTTATTTACTAATCCTGCAAATGAATCGCCTGAAGCGTCTCCCAAAAGAAGCAGGAAGGCTCAAGACGTGCCCTTATTGCTTTTCGGATATTTCATTACGTGCGATAAGGTGTCCAAATTGTACGAGTAATCTAAGTAAGGATAAGAAGAGTCGCTCTCTCGGCAATTATCGCGTGAATATTCGTTAATCGGAGTCTGAAGGAAGACATCCCTTTTTGTTATAGTAAAGATAGGTTACAAGTTGGCAAGGAGGAAAGCATGTGAACATGATTGAAACAATAAAACCGGTAGGCGACCGTGCCGTTCGGATCGGGTTTAAAGAAGAGATATCCGATACGGTTCTTCGGCACATTCGTTCGTTTTGTGCTGTTCTTGAAGAGGAAAACCACTCGGCCATCGTGGAATGGGTACCAGCCTATACATCGGTGACCGTTTTTTATAAGCAAGAGCTTGTTGACTATGACGACATCGCTTTATGGCTTGAACAGTTGTCCGATCGAATAAATCACATTGAGACACCGCCGGCTCGTTTACTTTCAGTTCCCGTTTTATATGGTGGTGAAAAAGGGCCAGACCTAAAAGAGGTGGCGGCTTTTCATAACCGCTCAGAAGAAGAGGTGATCAAGCTACATACGGAGGGTGACTACCTGGTATACATGCTTGGGTTCGCCCCTGGATTCCCTTACTTAGGGGGGCTCTCCAACGACATTCATACCCCTCGTTTGGACAAGCCAAGGCAAAAGGTAAGTGCCGGTTCGGTAGGCATTGCCGGAGAGCAGACCGGAATCTATCCTCTCGATTCACCGGGAGGGTGGCAGATCATCGGCCACACCCCGGCCCGTTTGTTCGCCCCAGAATTGGATGACCCCTTTTTATTTCGTGCAGGAGATCGACTGCGTTTTTATCCTGTAAAAAAAGAAGAGTATGATGAACTGATCGTACGTGCTGAAAAGGGCGAGAGCGTCGTGACGATCGAGACAGTGGAGGTGGATGCAAATGAGCATGCGAATTGATCTGAACAGTGACCTGGGCGAGAGCTTTGGAAACTATGTCATTGGAAACGATGAAGAAATATTGGATCTTGTAAGCTCGGCTAATATTGCGTGCGGTTACCACGCAGGAGATCATAATGTGATGCAGCGAACCGTAACGTTGGCGGCACAAAAAGGTGTCGGGTTAGGCGCACACCCGGGCCTCCCAGATCTAGTCGGATTTGGAAGACGTTATATTGAAGTGGATCCAAAGGATGTCTATAACATGGTTGTCTATCAAATTGGAGCGCTTCGAGGATTTGCGGATCTTCAAAAAATTCCCTTGCAGCACGTGAAGCCCCACGGCGCTCTATTTAATATGGCGGCAAAAGACCGTGCTGTAGCAGATGCAGTTGCTCGTGCTGTTCATGATCTAGACTCATCTCTCATTTTGTTTGGCCTTGCAGGAAGTGAACTTGTCAAAGCGGGAAAAGAAAAGGGTCTTTCTGTAGCTGAAGAGGTGTTTGCTGATCGTACATATCAAGGAGACGGTTCTTTAACTCCAAGGACAATGGATGGTGCTGTTTTACACGACGAAAACGACGTGATTGATAGAGCTGTTCGGATGGTAAAGGAAAACCAGGTTGAAGCTGTGGATGGTACGATCGTCCCTGTAAAAGCGGATACGATCTGTGTTCACGGAGACGGACCTAAGGCCTTGGCTTTTGTTAAGCAGCTTCGCCAAGCTTTTATGGAAGCAGGGATCGAGATTAGGCGGGTGAGTGATTGATGAACAATGGGGAAAAGAAGAGCGGAGGGCTTGCAGTATTAAAGCCGGGCTTACTGACGACGGTGCAGGACCTCGGCCGAGAAGGGTATCAGCAATTTGGTCTTGGAACGAGTGGCGCCATGGACAGCTATGCGTTGCAGGTAGCCAACGTCTTGGTCGGAAATTGGCGTGATGAAGCAGCTCTTGAGCTCACGGCTGCAGGACCAACGTTACGAGCGGAAGAGGATATGGTGGTTGCATTCACAGGTGCAAACATGTTGCCTTCGATCAATGGTGAACCGGTTAGCATGTGGAAAAGTTATGCTGTTTTTAAAGGTGATGACATTCGTTTTGGTTCGGCAGTGAACGGCGTACGTGCCTACATGAGCGTGCGTGGAGGGGTGGATGTTCCCGTTGTAATGGGCAGCAAAAGTACAGCCGTACGCGCTAATATTGGCGGTTTTAATGGAAGAGGCCTAAAGAAAAATGATCGGCTACCGATTGGAAAAAGTGAAGGTGCCTTGACCGTGCATACAGGTCGAAAGGTGTTGTCGGAACATATCCCCGACTACGGCAAGTCTGTATGTGTCAGGGTCGTGATGGGCCCGCAGCAAGAGGCGTTTGAGGAAGAAGCGTTGGAGCTTTTTTTGAATACGGATTACCGTGTCACCCCGGAGTCTGATCGCATGGGATATCGTCTTAAAGGAGCCAAACCTTTATGTCACCGTCCAAGTGTAGGAGCGGATATTTACTCAGATGCGATCGCGCCAGGAGCAATTCAAGTTCCTGGTGACGGTCAACCGATTATCCTCCTCGCCGACAGGCAAACGACCGGAGGCTATACGAAAATTGCCACTGTCATCAGTGTAGACTTGTGGAAAGTGGCTCAGCTACCGCCAGGGGGCACGATCTCCTTTGAAGCGGTCGATGTGAAGTCTGCGCAAAAGCTTTGGCGGGAGCAAGAGGATATTTTGGTTCAGCTATCGTCTTATGGGCCTCGGTAGTTTGGTTATTGTCAGGGGAGCCTCTCTTTTGTGGGGGGCTTTTTTGGTTGGAAAGGTGGATTCATTATAAATGCTGAGAAATTCATTATATATGGTTGAGGATTCATCATAAACGGTGAAAATTCATTTTATGTAGTTAAGGATTCATTATAATCGCTGAGAAATTCATTATAAATCATTTAACCAGAAAAATCGAAGAACAAAATTGGATTATAATGGTAAGTTTAAGGAGGAGCGCAATCCTAATTTAGAAAGGAGTCTTCCTTTGATAATTAAACCTCTGAAACCCTCGATCTACCTCAGGCAATTAGAAGCCCTCAAGTGGCGCCTTCCGGTTAATCACCCCAAAAAAGAAGACATCATGAAAGAACATGGCAAATTTTATTCCGGCTATTATGGAGAAAGGTCTCTTTTGTACCACCTGAGATCCTTTCTATATCGACCCGATTTACTCTTTTACCATAATGTAAAGCTAAAGCAAGACGGATTCTATTTTGAAATGGACCTAATGATTTTGTCTCAAAGACAAATGACCTTTGTGGAAACAAAACATTTCAAAGGCATCCTCAGTTTTGATCCCATTCGTCATCAATTTTGGAGGAAGGACCCTGAAACAAAGAAGATTGAAGTCTATAAAGACCCACTTACACAAGTGAGATCCCATAGTCATGACTTTTCTTCTTGGTTAAAGGAAAATCAGCTTCACTATCCCCTCACGATTACTCCTTATGTCACACTAACTCATAAAGATGCTTTGATTGACCCAGAGTTGCCTGGACAATCGGACATCTTTAAAAGTATCTTCCGTTCCGACCAACTCCCATTCAAGTTACGTGAATCTCTAAACTCAACCAAAAGCAACAAACCAATCTCTAAACGACAATTAAAAGCGATTAGTGAGAAGATTATGAGTTCCCACTCCGAAGAGAAGAGTGACATCTTACAAAAGTTTGGGATATCACCAAATGAATTGCGTAAAGGCCTTCGCTGTCCCGCTTGTTCTCACATACCGATGATACGTGAGAAGAATCATTGGTTGTGTGGTGCTTGCAATCACAAATGTAATCCACTTATCGAATCACTTAGAGATTATGCCTTATTAATCGATGAGCAGATCTGTCATCGCGATATGGTGGCCTTTTGTTTGCTAGCAAATAGGAATCAGTGTAGCTACTACCTCGGTACGCTTGATCTTCCAAAGTCGGGAAAGAAAAAAGGTACTGTTTACCACTTGGAGGGACTCATTAAGGGGGGATAGGGGTAAGATTCATTATATTTAAAGAAAATTCATTATATGGAAGTGGAGATTCATTATAAAACGGAAATATTCATTTTATCTACTAAAAGATTCATCATATCCTTTATTTCCCCTCCCACACCCCAAAAATTGCCCCTACCTATGCTAAACTAGACTCAAATCACTACAAAAACTTGTACCACCAAGGAGGACCCCTTTTATGAACATTCAACCTGTACAAACAAAGCAAGCACCTGATGCCATCGGACCATACTCACAAGCGGTGATCGTGAACGGTTTTGTGTATACATCCGGTCAGATTGGACTTGATCCTGAAACAATGGAAATGGTCGAGGGAATCGAAGCACAAACCCATCGTGTAATGAAAAATGTGAGCGCTGTACTAGAGGCGGCAGGCACTTCCCTGAAGCAAGCGGTCAAGCTGACGATTTTTCTTCAAGACATGAACGACTTTGCGACTGTAAACGAGATCTATGCCTCTTACTTGTCAGAACCATACCCTGCAAGAAGTGCGGTGGAAGTAGCGAAATTACCTAAAGGTGCCTTAGTGGAAGTCGAAGTCGTTGCGATTAAGGGGTAATTAGGACAAGTGGGAAACCTTTGGGACAAAGAACTGGTCATAGGAAGAGAGGAAGCGGCCGAGTTAATCGCTGGTCAATTTCCAAACCTTTCTCCTGTAAAGATTGAGGCTCTTGATGAAGGGTTTGATAACACGGTTTATTTAGTAAACGAAGCTTATGTCTTTCGATTTCCAAGACGTAAAGTAGCGACTGTTTTAATCGAAAGGGAAGCACGGTTTCTTCCTGAATTGCCCGATTTGGGTGACATTGCCACTCCCCGTCCGCAGTTTATTGGGAAACCAACGGCGGGCTACCCTTGGCCATTTCTGGGTTATGGTTTTTTTGACGGGAAAAAAGCATACAACCTAAGTGATTCTTTGCGTACCCAATCTGCAAAAAGGCTGGCTACTTTTTTAAAAGAACTGCATCATACACCCGTTCGACCTGAATGGAGTGTGCCCGCCGATTATCTTCATCGAACGGATATAGAAGAGCGCTTGCCGAAATTTTGTGACCGTCTGGAAGAGATCAAACGTCTTGGTGACACAAGCTTATACCAAAGACTAAAAGAATATCAGGACACGCTGACATTCCCAAAAGAAAAGTCCTATACACCAAGGTTAGTCCATGGAGATCTACACTTGAAAAACGTTGTAATCAGTGAAGCGAGCGGACTGATTAAAGCCGTGATTGATTGGGGAGATGTTCATATGGGCGATCCAGCTGTTGATTTGTCGTTTGTGTACAGTTTTCTTCCTGAAGCGGGCAGAGTGGTGTTCTTTGACGCCTATGGCGAGGTGTCGACGAATACAAAGATGAAGGCTCAATTTGTTTCTCTTTACATCAGCGTACTATTGTTTTTATACGCCAAAGATCAGAAAAACGAACCTCTGATCCATGCTGCCAAAGACTCTGTAACTAGAGCACTAGAGGTCTGACTTTTCCATATAAAAAGAATAGTTCTAAGGCTTCATACGGTAGCCTTGGATTTGCTTTTCATGGACCTGCATGATATAGTGAAGAAGATTGAAAATCTGAACATCGAAAACATTTTTTCCGGCCTCGTAAGGATTTTGGAGAAATATGGTTTTACGGTAATTCAGTTTTCACGAATTTTCTTTTCTTTTAAAGGAGGCCGTCAATTATGACAGGTAAAGTAAAATGGTTTAACTCAGAAAAAGGTTTCGGTTTTATCGAGCGTGAAGGCGGAGACGACGTTTTCGTACACTTCTCTGCGATCCAATCTGAAGGTTTCAAGAGTCTTGAAGAAGGTCAAGACGTTGAATTTGAAATCGTTGAAGGCGACCGCGGACCACAAGCAGCAAACGTTGTACGTCTGTAATTTAACTCGATTCCAATAGGAATGAACGGGCATATTCCAACGTATCAGGAATATGCCCTTTTTAGTGCTTACGGGGGCCACCCCCGGGGCAATATATATAATAACGGCTCCGCCATTGATACAGCCTGGTTTAGCCCGGGTTTTCTTTATGCCTTTGTTATAAAAGGCCTCATTTAAAGTGAAAATAGAGGATAGATTACGCTCATCCTGAACATAAATGGATAATAATAGAAGTCTCCATGATAGTTGTTACTAGAAAGACGGGGGACAGATTATCCCTTGTTCATTTTGAACACGCGTGAACGTGGAGAGCTGTTGATTATATAAATTTATAAAAATAAAGGAGTTCGGTTTTTTTGACAGTTTTTGCAGAATTAGATATTCATCCGATGATTTTAAAGTCTTTAGATCAAATGGGGTTTGAAGAAGCTACCCCGATCCAAAAGCAGGTACTTCCGATTGCTAAGACAGGAAGAGACGTTCTTGGTCAAGCGCAAACAGGTACTGGTAAAACGGCAGCATTTGGTATTCCGTTAATTGAAAAGATGGAGCAAGATGCACGCCATCCACAAGGGATTGTTCTTGCCCCTACACGTGAACTTGCGATTCAAGTAGCCGAAGAGCTTAATAAAATTGGTCGTTACAGCAACGTTCGCTGTCTTCCAATTTACGGTGGACAGGAGATTGGTCGCCAAATTCGCGGGTTGAAGAAAAACCCACAAATTATTGTTGCAACACCAGGTCGTCTACAAGACCACATGAGAAGAAAAACCATTTCTCTTAGCAATATCAACACGGTTGTGTTGGATGAAGCGGACGAAATGCTAAGCATGGGCTTCGTAGAAGAAATCGAAGAAATTCTTGAGAGCGTGCCGGACAAACGTCAGACATTGCTTTTCTCTGCTACAATGCCTCCGCGCTTGCAGACGATTTTGAACAAGCACATGAACAACCCTGAGCAAATCAAGGTTAAAGCGAAGGAAATGACGGTATCTAATATCGACCAGCGTTACGTAGAAGTACAGGAACGCCAAAAGTTCGATACACTTTGCCGTTTGATCGACATTCATTCTCCGGAACTTGCCATCATTTTCGGTCGTACGAAACGTCGTGTAGACGAGCTGTCTGACGCACTTTTCCAACGTGGTTATGAAGTAGAAGGGATCCACGGTGACCTTCCACAGAACAAGCGTGACAAAGTGATTCAGAAGTTTAAACAAAAGCGCATTGAAATCCTTGTGGCAACAGACGTTGCTGCTCGTGGACTTGATGTTAGTGGCGTATCTCACGTGTTCAACTTTGACTTGCCACAAGATCCTGAGAGCTACGTTCACCGAATTGGACGTACAGGTCGTGCTGGTAAGCATGGTATGGCATTCTCATTTGTAACACCACGTGAGAAAGAGCATATCAATGTCATTGAGAAAACAACCAACAAGAAGATGACTGTTGAAAAAGCACCAACTCTTCAAGATGCGAGTGCCGGTCGTCAACAGCAAGCGGGAGAGCAACTTCTTGAAGTCGTTACAGGTGGCGACTACGCTGACCTTACGGAAAAAGCAGAAGAGCTTCTCGAGAGCTATGATGCTGTAACATTGGTTGCTGCAGCCCTTAAAACGGTGAGCAAAGAGCCTACAAATGAAGTGAAAATCACCTTGACTAGTGAACCGCCTGTGCGCATTAAGCGTGGGTCCGGTCCTAAAGGAAAAGGTGGCGGCGGTGGATACCGCGGTGGCAATAAAGGCGGAAACCGCAGCAATGATCGTCGTCGTTCCGGCGGTGGCGGAAAAGATCAACGTCGCAGCGGCGGAACTCGCCCAGAAGGCAAAAAAGAGTTTTCTTTTTCCGGTAAGCGTCGTAAAAAGTAATGGGAAAATAAGTCATGGACTCGAAGTCCATGGCTTTTTTCTATTCAGGGAATGTCGATATAGAGGTTTTTCGATCGAGTTGGAGCGTTAATTCATCGAATTTGAAATTTGTCGATCGACTTGGTATATTTGTTCATCGAGTTCAACATTTATCAATCGACAATGCCCTTTTATTCATCGACTTCAAGACATATACAAAAAGCATTCATGACTCCAGCAGAAAACGGGTATATAAAGAAGAGAATCAGCTAGGAAATGAGGGAAACACATGATTGAACAAATTCTTTCGGATCTTGTTTTTAGTGTAGTTGTCATTGCTATCCTGTTTCTTGGACTACTTCTCATTAGTAACTGGGTGTTTTTAAACCGGTTTAGAGAAGACGTCCTTTATATGAGAGAAGAACAGGAAGAGGGAGTGGATACTGAACAATTGGCGTTGCCGCGACCGCTTAGGAACTATCTGCTTAAAGTCAATGGAGAATCACAAGAGAGGTACAAGCAGTGTTTTATTACCTACGAAGGGTTCAAGCGTATAAAGGAGGGGCGTTCTCTCAATCCCGTAAAAGGTGAGCAGTTCTATTTAACGGATCGTCCTTCGTATATGTGGATGGGCTTTTCCAAGGCAAATCCCATTGTTCGTGTAAGTCATATGGAGAAGCTATCAAAGAATGAAGGACGCTTCTTTTCCCGTCTGTGGTCCATTTTCACGGTTAAGAAAGAGGATGGAAGCGATGTTGTGGAGAGGCTTCGCTACACTTACTTCTCTGAAATGGTATGGTTTCCCCAGTCCTTTATCCATTATGGTAGCGTTCAGTGGACTGAGGTGAGTGAGCGGGAAGTGGATGGTGATTTTGGTAATGGTATGAGCGTCAGTCTTCTATTTAACGACGAGGGACTTATCGAACGAGCTAGCGCCAACAGAAAAAGTGGAGAATGGACGGTCCATTATTCAGATTATCGGAAAAACCAAGATGATGTAGTCGTGCCTTATCGTTTAGACACGTATTGGAAACAAAAAGATGAACATGAGCAGGAAACAAGGGTTTTCTTAAAAACCGTTCACTACGAATAAACACAAAAAAGGATGTCTCTAAAAGGAGCATCCTTTTTGCATTTTTTATCCTTTTGTTATCTTCCAAATCTCTTCTAACACCTTCATTTCTTTTTTATCTTCATCCGTAACTTCATCCCAAACGATGCCTCTTGGTTTGTCGTAGGGGGAGTGAGTGGCAAACACCTCGCTCTCGGTGGCAATGTAGTCTACCACAAGATCGTACTCGTCTCTCGGTAGGTCTTCATCCACAAGCTGTACATTGTTCACCGTTCCGATGACGGGAATTTCAGGGTTGCCTAATTCGCGGAGAATAGCGTATTCCCGGTCAGCATATCCTTCGCCCTTTCCGAGTCTTCGGCCGTCTCTGTGGAGGGCAACCGAGCCTACAATGAGCACATCGATCGGCGGGAGTGCATCGAGAGGGACGACTTTACCATAACTGTTCATATGTTTTAGACTCGCCGCTTTTCGTTCTTCTCCACTCGGAACATAAGCGGGGTTAATCATCACGAAGCCGTCCTTAAGCCTTGGAGTAGGAATGAGCAGTGTTTTTTTGTCCTTTAATACTTGAGCACGAATAGGCAGCTGAGGGGAATCGGGATTCACCTTTACCACCTTGGCGTCCTTATAAACATCCAGGCTGAAAACATGTCTTGCTGCGGCCTCGGCTCCCTTGAAATTAGGAATTCTACCTCTAAGAGGGAAGGGGAATCGCCCGACCTTTTCCTGTTCCATGGTCTCCCATACCTCTTCGCGGATTGCTTGTTTTGTCTTTCTCATCCTCTCATCTCCATCCCGAAATGTGTCTACATGTAGTATAACCTAACGGATGATGAAGGAAAAAGGAACAATGTTTCACGTGAAACGACAGCGTAAGATAGGTTATGCGTTCTCAGGTTCATGGACAGTAAATGCGAAGGCACTGAAAAAGTTCGATCTTTAACTTTTTCAGTGCCTTCGAAGCAATGAGCGTAACGGTTGCCTGTTTTGAAAGCCTGATACGAGTGGATTTTTCGTATCAGGCGCGCAACCGAGTGGAGCCATTGCCATTCAAATTAAGGCAGTGAAAAAGTCGGGCTGTACTTATTCAGTGGCTTCAGTAAATACAGGGAGGGGATCAGTGAACATAGCCCAGTCTTGTTTCATTTCCTCGTCCGTAAGTAAACATGCATCCAAAGAGTGAGAGACGTTTTCTTTATCCATATCGATACCGATAAAGACGAGCTCGTTTGCACGATCACCGAATGGCTCCTCCCAGCCTTTTTTCAGCTCAGGATCTTCAGCGAATAACTGTTCTTGCTCGGTTTTTGAGTAGGAGGCAATCCAGTCTCCGGCAGTTGATATTGTAATCGAACCACCTGCTTGCGATAGTAGACCTGCCATGTCATTTCGGGTGGCAACCCAGAAGAAACCTTTTGCGCGTATGACGTCTTCCGGCCAATTCTCCAACCAGTCCATGAGTCGTTCAGGGTGGAAAGGTCGGCGCTTACGGTACACAAAAGACGATATGCCGTACTCATCCGTTTCAGGCACATGCTCTTCGTTTAGCTCTTTGATCCAACCAGCGCTATGGCTCGCTTTTTCAAAATCAAAGCTTTTTGTATCAAGAACTTCAGTTAATGGAACATTCCCAAATGCGGTTAGTACGATTTTGGCATCAGGATTTAACTTTCTTAGTACGGCTGTTAGTTGAACTCGATCTTCCTCATTGATTTGATCTGTTTTGTTTAAAACAATGACATTTGCAAACTCTACTTGATCAATTAAGAGATCAACCACATCGCGGTGATCGGCTTCATCCACACCTTGGCCTCTCTCGACTAATGTTTCACCACTTGCATAGTCATTCCAAAAAGCATGAGCATCAACGACTGTGACCATCGTATCTAAACGAGAAATTCGAGTTAAATCGATACCCATATTTTCATCCATATACGTAAATGTTTGAGCCACTGGAATCGGCTCGCTAATCCCTGTAGATTCAATGACCAAATAGTCAATATCTCCCGATTGAATGAGTTTTTCAACTTCTAAAATTAAGTCTTCTCGCAACGTACAGCAGATACAACCATTTTGCATTTCTACAAGTTTCTCTTCTGTTCGTGAAAAGCCACCTTGGTTGATGAGGTCCCCGTCAATGTTGATTTCACTCATGTCATTGACAATAACCGCTACTTTTTTGTTTTCTCGATTGGCAAGAATGTGATTTAGTAAGGTCGTTTTTCCTGCACCTAAAAAGCCACTTAATACAGTTACAGGAACTTGTTTGTTCGTCATGTTCATTCTCCTTTTTAGTGAACCGATTGTTAAGATGTTATATTGAAAAACAATATCATTACGATCTATAATCTATAGCGCTTGCTGAACAATCCGACTTGCCCCTCGTCTTGCACCAGAAATATTTCTTGCAGTCGGGCCAAGTTCAAGCTCAGCTAGCCCTCCTGTTAAATAGAGGTGATCACACCACTCTAGGCTGTCAGGGACTAGGGGATAGCCACATGCGGCGCACAGTAGGTTATGGTCTTTTATTAGAGAGTTTAAGAATGTCATGCCAGGTGCTTCTTGTTTAAAGCCGGTACATAGGATGACAGAGGCCGTTTCGTTTATCACAGTGTCATGATCGTATAACGTAATCATACCGTGTGGGGATGCTGTACCATGTGTGATTTCCCTTTCCTTAATGGAGAGAGAGCCAGAGCGCTCCAAGTGTAATAAGGTCATTTGAAGCTCTTGGGTTATGGAGCCGCGGTGCCTTGCATGGCGGATGATTTGTCGCCGTTTAGCCGGGTCTTTTTGTTTAAGGAAGCCAGCCATGTTTTTTGGACCCATCCAACCGGAGTCGCTATCAAACTCATGAATGCGGAAAGGGTGTCGTTTAACTAAGGTCACTTGACCGGGAATTTTCCGACTTAGTTTCACGGCAAGGTGTGCCGCAGTGATTCCCCCCCCTATAATGGTGACTGGGCCTTTCACAAAATCGGTGTTCAGGCTGCGATCAAAGACATGAGAAACGCGACTAGAAGATTCATTCAGGTCTGTTGCCCAATCAGGCCAATAAGGTTGTTCTCCTAGGCCAATCGCAACAACGATATATTTGGACTCAATGATCTGTCCATCTGACAAGGTTACCGTCCAATATTGTCTGCCTTTTTTTATCCGAGTTACACGTCCTTTAACCCAGCTTTCATGAAGGCCACGTGACTCGAGTGTTAAGGTTGAATGGTCATTGAACATTTGCAATTTGGGACGTTTTCGTCTGCCTAAGAAAGGTTTCACGTAATCTTCTTTCTTTGCGTAGGAGTCGAGAGAGAAGGGGGATTCTTCAAGGTGATGAACAAATGGCGATCGCAAGTATTCCATTTCGATTTTCCCCGTACAATGCTTCCAATTTTCCAAAGGTTCGTTATGAGGATCAACGACAGCAATGTGTGCCGGTTTAACACCTCGCTCTGAAAGGAAACTAGCCACTGTGGCACCTTGAATCCCTCCGCCGATAATGGTCCATTCAAACATGTTCAGCACCTCCTAATCAAAATAAAGCGTAATTATTACGATTTAAAGTGTATAGGATTATTTTAGATTTTGCAAGAGGGTTCACGCGTTACGGTACTTTTAACATAAAAAAACCTCCTTAATGAAAAGGAGGTTCCAATAATAATTAATATAGTTCTTAGTCAGTAAACCATTTAACTTTATGTGAAATGTTGTGTTCTTTAGTTATGCGTAGCTGAACGCTAGCAGCGACACTCCTGCGGCAGTGGCGAGCGTTACATCGTGAGTTCTCTACGAGTTGCTTCGACGCAGAACACTCCGAAGCGTTACTTGCAGAGGAAGAAGCAGGTGTTTCTACTGGCTCGCCGGCACCGCCGCGGAAAGGGAGCGGATGGCGTGAAGCGGAGCACGCAAGGATATACTCATTTAATTAAAAAATCATATGAGCGACTAACGTAATCACTGGTAGGGTAATGATTGTTCTCAAGATATAGATCACAAGCAAGTCTCTAAATTTGACTGGAATCTTTGAGCCTAAAAGTACGCCACCGACTTCCGATAGGTAGATGAGCTGTGTTACGGATACACAGGCAATGATGAATCGCGTGAGCTCACTCTCGATACCTGAAGCGAAAATCGCAGGAAGGAACATGTCAGCAAACCCAACGACCAATGCTTCAGAAGCAATACCGGCTTCAGGAATTTGCATGAGGTTTAAGATCGGAATGAACGGTGCACCGAGCCAAGAAAACACCGGTGTAAATTCTGCGATTACAAGAGCAATCGTACCGAATGCCATAACAACAGGAGCGACACCAAACCACATGTCGAGGACGTTCTTTCCTCCGTCTTTAAAGAATTCGCCTAGGCCTTTGCTTTTTGAAGCGCGCTCTTTCGCTTGCTTCATCCCCCAAGAGAATGGGCTATAGCCTTTTGGTATAGACTCGTCCAACTGTCCTTCTTGTCCGTTCGCATACGTATTCGCCTTTTTGGATAGAGGGGGAATACGAGGCATGATCAAGGCCGCAATGAACCCTGCTAAAGCCACTGTAGCATAGAATTGGAAGAACATATGTTCAAGATTGACCTCTTGAATGACAACTAAACTGAATGTAATGGAAACAACGGAAAAGGTTGTACCAATAACGGCTGCTTCACGCTTTGAATAAAAACCTTCTTCATACTGCTTACTTGTTAAAATAACCCCGATTGTTCCATCTCCAAGCCATGACGTTAGAGAGTCAATGGAAGAGCGGCCAGGAAGTTTGAAAAGGGGACGCATCAGTTTCGTTAATAATGAGCCAACAAGCTCAAGGAGTCCGAAGTTTAATAAAAGGGGTAAAAATAGTCCGGCGAAAAGGAATACCGTAAATAAAAGAGGGAGTAAACCATCTTCCATTAACAATAAGCCGCCAGTATATTCATTGTATACAGCTTCAGGTCCAATTTGGAAGAACGTGATGATGGCAAGAATAAATGCAACCAAACGAACGATCAACCAAAACGGGTTAACGAGTAGAAGACGTTCCATGAACGGCTTGTCCGCAAAAGCATTTGGATTGCTTTTGTGTACTGCGATCGCAATGACTGTACCTACAAAACTAGCAGAAATAATAAAGGTTAAAATGGCCGGAAGAACGGAGGATAGTGCGCCTTCTAATAAGTTTGCCAGTATAGCAACGGGAATGGTCATCCCATCATCTATCGGGATCGGGGTCATAAATAAACCGACACCGATCAAGGAAGGAATTAAGAACTTCCAAAAAGAGCTGTAGTGCGACGATTGCTTGCTTCCCTTGTTCATATGAGTCACTCCTGTTGTATATCTATAGTCACGATACTTTGGTTTGATAATTATTCACTGATGAAAATATTAATACACATTGAGTAAAAATACAAGATTATTTTTAAATAAACACTATATTAATAAACTAACACATACGTAAAGCGCTTACAAATAAATCGCAATAAAACGCTCCGCCACCATTTATGGTAGCAGAGCGCTCGACAAGCGTTACGTTTAGCTTGCAGCTTTTGCTCGTGCTTTTTCTTCTCGTGCCACTTTTAGGAATCGGTTTGTTTCAGCAACAACGACTCCGGATAGACCGAGAAGACCGATTAAGTTAGGTATTGCCATGAGGCCGTTTAGGACGTCGGCTATACCCCATACTAGGCTTAGTTCTGTTATGGCTCCAACAAAGATCATGAGAACAAACACTAAGCGATAGCCTTTAACTGCATTCCCTTTAAAAAGATAACCGAAACATTTTTCCCCGTAGTAAGACCACCCAAGGATCGTAGAGAAAGCGAAGAAGGCAAGACCAACTGCGACGATCATGGAGCCGGCACCACCAAGGAAGAATTCGAATGTGGCGGCAGTAAGGTCTGCACCATTCAAGTCTCCACTTACATACATGTTCCCCATTACGATAGCGATACCTGTGATGGAACAAACCACAATCGTATCAATAAACACTTGCGTCATAGACACGAGAGCTTGGCGACCAGGGTAGTCGGTTCGTGCAGCAGCGGCTGCGATCGGAGCGGAACCAAGACCCGCTTCGTTTGAGAATACCCCACGGGCAACCCCCCAACGAATCACTGCACCAATGGCACCACCAGCAACAGCTTCACCTGTAAATGCATCTGTGAAAATAAGGGCAACAGCTGCAGGAACAAGGTCGAAGTTTTGAATCATCAGGACAAGTCCGGCGATAACATAAAATAATGCCATAAACGGTACGAAATATGCCGTAACTTTCCCGATGCTTTTAATACCGCCAAGAATAACAAGACCAGCGAGCACCGTTAAAACGACTCCTGTGACCCAGAAAGGTACATTAAACGATGATTCCATGGCACTTGCAACCGAGTTGGACTGTACCAAGTTACCAATACCGAAAGCCGCGAATGCGCCAAAGACAGCGAAAAGAACGGCAAGCCATTTTAACTTAAGACCCTTTTCGATATAGTACATGGGACCACCGGACATCGTGCCGTCAGGGCCTTCTTCACGATACTTTACAGCAAGAATGGCTTCTGCATACTTTGTGGCCATTCCAAACAACGCTGTAATCCACATCCAAAAAACAGCCCCCGGTCCCCCGAGAACAACCGCTGTTGCAACCCCGGCAATGTTACCGGTACCGATTGTAGCAGCAAGTGCAGTCGTAAGCGCTTGGAAGTGAGAGATGTCACCTTTGGACTTCGTGTCCTGGCTTTTAGGGCTAAATGATAGTTTTAGGGCATAAGGCAACGTTCGAAATTGCAAAAAAGCAAGGCGAAACGTCAAGAATACTCCTGTACCAACAAGCAGGACAAGCAAAGGTACACCCCAGACCAAATCACTTAGAAACCCAACAAAATCGTTTAATTGTTCCATCATACTCCCCCTTTATATTTTATTAGACAAGTATAATAGAAAATTCTGAATAAAAATAGAATTTACTAAAATTTTCGATAAAAAAGAAAAACCTTTAAGCCCAAAGACTTACAAGAGGGAACCGAATCCGAGGAACGTCACTATTTTTGGATAAAAAGCTATACCAAGCAAAAGTGCCCGGAAAAAACAAAGTGGTAGGAACAGGATATTAACGGTGAAAATAGAATTACTTTTGGTTAGTGAAGCGCTTGCAATAGGAAACGTTGTTGACGCGTGCTTGATTCTAACGTTATGATTACTCTCAATTATTAATATTTCAACAATTCAATAAAACACTTCTTATCAAGAGAGGCAGAGGGATATGGCCCTATGACGCCTCGGCAGCGGATTCCGGTGACGACTGGAGAACTGTGCCAATTCCATCGAGCAATTGCTCGACAGATAAGAAGAGCGGTAGTTAATCTTTTACCCTCTTCTTATTTGATAAGGAGAGGTTTTTTTGCATCTAAAGGAGTGAGCACCCGTGATCACGTTTGATAACGTCACGAAATCGTATGAAGGAAAAGAAGGCACCGTTACGGCTGTTAAAAACGTGTCGTTTACTGTAAATAAAGGCGATATCTTTGGTGTGATTGGGTTTAGTGGAGCAGGAAAGAGTACACTCGTCCGTTGTGTGAACTTGCTCGAAGAACCTACGTCAGGAGAAGTACGAGTAAACAACAGGGATATGAAGAGTCTTTCCGCCAAAGAGTTAAGAGAGGCTAGAAAAAAGATCGGGATGGTGTTTCAGCACTTCAATTTGTGTGAATCAAAGACCGTTTACGCGAACGTCGCGATCCCTCTTCAATTAAGTAAAACACCGAAGAAGGAAGTGGAAAAGCGGGTTAAAGACCTTCTTTCCTTTGTTGGATTGAGCGATAAAGCAGACAACTACCCGGATCAGCTTTCTGGGGGACAAAAGCAGCGTGTAGGAATTGCTAGGGCGCTCGCAACCTCACCGGAAGTGCTTCTGTGCGATGAGGCTACTTCAGCTCTCGATCCGCAAACAACAAAAGCGATTCTTGCATTGCTCAGAAAAGTAAACCGGGAATTCGGAATCACTGTCTTGATCATCACTCACGAAATGCCGGTCATCCGTGACATTTGTAATCGGGTCGCAGTCATGGAGAATGGTGAAGTGATTGAGTCAGGGAGTGTGTTTGACGTGTTTTCCCGCCCTGAGGCTAAAACAACGAAAAACTTTGTAAGTTCGGTCATGCAAGATCAACTTCCTCAGTCCGTCATAAAACACTTGAGTGAAGATGGTAAAACCCACTATATCTATCGTATTTTGTTCGAAGGAGAGATGGCCAGCCAGCCGGTCCTTTCAAAAGTAGGTAAGCAGTTTGATCTTGAAGTGAACGTCCTTCATGGACAAATAACAGAATTACAGGAAAAGCCGTTCGGAAACTTGATCGTGGAGTTTCATGGAGAGCCTGAACGAATTGAAGAAGCGGTTGCGCTCATAAAAGAGAATCTGACAGTAAGGGAGGTCGACCTTCATGAGGAGTACTGATTGGAGTACGTTTTGGGTACGAGTCTTGGAGGCGACGCTTGAAACCCTTACCATGACTGCATTCCCGTTATTTTTTGCCAGTTTAATCGGAATTCCGCTCGGTGTGGCCGTAGTGGTTACCCGAAAAGGACATTTATTTGAAAATAGAGCGGCTTTTTTCGTATTGAATACCATCGTAAACATTGTCCGTTCCGTGCCATTTATCATTTTGCTCGTAGCTTTAATCCCTCTTACAAGGTTGATTGTAGGAACGACGATCGGAACGACTGCCGCGATGGTGCCTCTCGTTATTTTTGCGGCACCCTTCATTGCAAGACTAGTTGAAAGCAGTTTGCTAGAAGTAGACCCAGGTGTCACGGAGGCCGCCAAGTCCATGGGGGCTACACCATGGCAAATCATTTTCCGATTCTTAATTCCAGAAGCGTTAAGCTCACTCGTTCTTAATTTGACGATTGCCACCATCGGGCTTGTTGGAGCATCTGCTATGGCGGGGGCGATCGGGTCAGGAGGATTGGGAGACTTGGCGATTGCATACGGCTACCAACGTTTCCATACAGACGTCATGATCGTCACTGTGATCTTGCTCGTCATTATTGTTCAAGCGATTCAAGTTAGCGGAAATCATCTATCACAAGCGATTCGTCGCCGATAATCAACGAGGAGGAATACCATTATGAAAAAATCAATTGCAACAGTCGTCTCAGCAGTATCTCTAACAGCTCTAGCCGCGTGCGGTGGAGGGGCAGATGATGAAAACACAGTAACAGTAGGAGTAAACGGATCAGGCATCCCCCTATGGGAATACATGGCCGATAAAGCCGCAGAAGAGGGGATTACGATTGAGATTCAAGAGTTCTCTGATTATGTGAGACCGAACATGGCTCTTGCAGAAGGTGAAGTGGACTTTAATGCGTTCCAAACAATCTCTTACTTTGACAACTTTATTGAAGAACATAACTTGGACCTAGAGCCGATTGCAGGAACGTACATTGCACCAATGGGGCTTTATTCCGATAAATATGAGTCTCACGAAGACATTCCAGAAGGGGCGACGATTGCCGTTCCTCAAGAGGAAACGAACCAAGGACGTGCTCTGTTGCTTCTTCAAGAGGCTGGGTTCATTGAGCTTCCTGAAGACTTCGACGGAATCGGTGACGCGAGCGACATTGTCGAGAACCATCACGATCTAAACATTGAAGAAGTGCAGGCGGCGCACACCCCACGTGTCATCCCTGATGTAGATGCGTCCGTTATTAATAATGGGGTAGCTGTAGAAGCAAGCTTGATCCCTGTTAACGATGCGATCTTCATTGAGGACGATGACGGGGCGGCAGCGTATGTAAATATTCTTGCTACCCAGGCTGAAGACGCGGACGATGAAGTCCTTCAGCGAATTGCTGAGCTGTATCATGAAGAAGATACGCAAGAGTTTATCATTGAGCTCTATGAAAACTCCTTGCTACCGACATTTATTGATGACATGGATGAGTTGAGAGACTACTAATACACGGCTTGAGCCGAGCACCTCGCATGATTGCGGGGTGTTTTTCGTTGTGAGTGAGTGGGGAGGTGTCGGGTTATCGAGCTTTAATCGGATTTTATCGAGATCTATTTTGGTTTTATCGATCACTAATCGCGTTTTATCAACCTTTATTCCGAATTTATCGAGCGCTAATCCAACTTTATCGACCAAACGACAATAATCGACCCTCCTCGCAACTACTATGAAAGGAAAAACCGCTCGACTACGGCTTTTTCGTTATAAGTGCCATTTCCCTATACTTAAATCGTTGCAAGATGGAAGTTTAGGTTTATAGAAAAAGGTTAGTGGAATATATTGCTAGTGGGAACTTCTGTAAAGGATGGTTCGTAGCTAAAGATGAAGGATGGTGGTTACGGTGTTTTGGAAAAAATCGATGTTGTACTTTGCCCTTGCGTTAACGTTTATTGCTATGTTTTTTGTTGGTGAGCGTTTGACTGAGCAGATGTATGAACAAATGGCAAGGAGCTTTGAAATCATGCCTTATGCATTGCTCATCCCCTTGACCGGATTACCCCTCGGCTTGATCCTTGGTGCCCAAGGACTAATCAAGGAATTTAAAATGCAGGGAAGATGGTTGATAAGTTGGGAAAAGCTCATTTTCTTCGGATTGCCATTTTTATATATGATGCTATACCCTGTTCTCGCCTTCTCTGGAAACATTTTTGCGTTTAGTGCCCTTTCAATGACGCTTTTAAATTCCCATAGTGCGGTCATTGGAGGCATGGTATTCGGGTATGTGATAGTGACGAGTTTTTACAAACGTGAAGAACACTCGAAGGAATCGTTGGATGAAGCTGTAAATCAATAAGTAAAGGATGTCCTCAGCAAGGAGGACATCCTTTTTTTGAATGGTTCGGCGGACGGTAGCTTCACTTTGGGAAGCTCGGACTGTTATGCGGTGAAAAGATCGCCCTATGCCTTACTGCTCACGATTCGCGTAACGCTTTACCGGACCGATGTATTCGTTCAAGGCGAAAGATCCTTCAATTGCTTTGGAAATAAAGACTTTGGCATCGCGCACCGCTGTTTTTACACCCTTGCCGTTAGCAAGTCCGGCACAGATGGCAGAAGAGTAGGTGCAGCCCGCGCCGTGCGTGTAGTCGGTGTCGATTTGCTTGGACTCGAGAATTTCGAAATCTTCTCCATCATAAAGAACATCTACCGCAGTATCCCCGATGGAACTGCCGCCTTTAACAAGAACGTACTCCGCACCTAGCTCTTTAATCTTTGCAGCGGCTTGTTTCATGTCATCGAGGCTTTCAATTGGGTTTACTCCGCTTAACTGGGACGCTTCAAACAAGTTCGGTGTTACAACCGTAGCTTTTGGTACGAGCGCTTCCTTGTAGCTGATCGTATGTTCAGGATAAAGGGGCTCGTCCGCTCCTTTACATACCATAACAGGGTCTACGACAACGTTTTTAATTCCTTTTTCTTCAATTGTACGGGCTGCCAATTCGATCTTGTCGGTTGAACCGAGCATGCCCGTTTTCATCGCGTCGACCCCAACACCGTCAAGAATCGTTTCCAGCTGCGTTTCAAGGACCTCAATCGGTTGTGGGAAAACATTGTGGCTCCATCCGTTTTTCGGATCCATTGTGACAATCGTCGTTAATGCTGTCATACCATATACGCCGAGTTCCTGAAATGTGGACAGGTCGGCTTGAATACCGGCTCCGCCACTTGTGTCGGAACCTGCAATTGTAAGTGCTTTTTTCATTTGATTACCTCCTATGTAGTTTGAAAGACCATACTTTTTCTGTATCTTTAATGTCTAACTGAATGACTTGTGTTTATTATAGTACAAACTGGATTAAGATAAAACAAACAGAGCAATGAAAGCATATGAAAACTCGCCCGGCAGAGTAGTGCCGGACGAGTCATCAGGAAGGGAGGCCTAGTCGTTTGTTGCCCATTCTCCGTTACGGAAAACCGGTTCGCGACTGCCGTCTTCTTTAATACCGTCAATGTTCATGTCAGATGAGCCGATCATGAAGTCTACGTGAGTGATGCTGTTGTTGATTCCGCGCTCTTCTTGTTCTTCTTTACTCATATCAGGGCCACCTTCGACACAGAACGCATAAGCGCTTCCTAATGCGATATGGTTGG
Organism: Alteribacter aurantiacus DSM 18675; assembly: GCF_000429705.1. Classification (GTDB taxonomy): domain Bacteria; phylum Bacillota; class Bacilli; order Bacillales; family Salisediminibacteriaceae; genus Alteribacter; species Alteribacter aurantiacus. Next base: position 334,030 of record NZ_KE386943.1, on the reverse strand, counting down.
ACGCATTTTCGTCGTAAAGGGTGTTATAGAAGAGGATGCCTGATTGAGAAATCGGCGAGCTGTGCGGGACGAGGGCCACTTCACCGAGGTATCTCGCTCCTTCGTCTGTATCGAGAAGGTGCTTGAGTGTTTCGTGTCCTTCTTCGGCTTTAAAGTCGACCACTTTTCCGTTTTCAAATGTCAGGGAGAAGCCATCGATTAGGTTTCCGCTATAATTTAATGGCTTTGTGTTGCGGACAGTTCCGTTAACACCGCCTTTTTTAGGTGCAGTGAACACTTCTTCTGTTGGCATATTCGCAATAAAGTGCGTGCCGGCTGTATTAGCACTACCGCCGCCGGCCCAAATGTGGCCTTCAGGGAGCTCGATAGTAAGATCTGTACCCTCAGCTGTATAATGGAGAGCTTTGTATTTCTGTTCGTTAAGGAATGTCGCTTTTGTGTTCAGTGTTACATCGTGATCCTTCCATGCTTGGACAGGGTCTTTTGTATTCACACGAACCGCTTCAAAGATTGCTTCCCATAGTTTTTCTTGGGCTTCTTCTTCGGAAACGTCAGGGAATACTTTTTTCGCCCAACCAGGAGATGGAGCAGCAGTCACACACCAAGCGACTTTATCTGATTGCACGTATTTGCGAAAAGCGTTTGTGGCTTGACCTGCTGTTTTGTTGTTCGTTGCAATGCGCTCTGCAGGAATCCCTTTAAAGAGATCAGGATCTGTAGATTTGATCGTTAAAAAAGCAGCGCCTTTTTCAGCGAGGGTTTCAAGGCCGCGAGCTTTCCACTCCGGAAACTCTTTAAACGCCTCCATTGGTGCTAAGTCGTAGCGGATGCGAGCCGATTCATCATCGTGCCATTCAATATGTACATTTTTTGCACCTGCTTCGTAGCACTCTTTTACAATTAATCGTACGAAATCAGGAGATGTAACAGGGGCATTCACGACCACATCTTGACCTTCTTGTACGTTGATTCCCATGCGGACAGCTAACTCTGCATATTTAGCGAGCTTTTGTTCGAATTGACTCATGGTATATAAACTCCTTTTTGAATAAAGTAATGTATCATTTGTCCTCATTTTAACAGTTTACAGTCTTTTTTGAAACTTAAGGTAATTGCGTTGTGATCAATAGTTCGATTTGAAGGTAAGATGTTATATAAAAAGGGTATGAGAAGGATAGGTGAAATGTAGGAAATCGTGTAATTGATTTGATTTATTTGTAAACGATTTGGAAGGTTATTAAGATATAGTCAGATAGTAAAGAGAGAAGATTACAGTAAAGAGGTGTCCATAAAGTGAAAACGTTCTTTCACGATCATCGTTTATATATCCTAAGTTTACTCACTTTGTGGTTAAAGACGTTTATCGTATCCGCTTTTGTTTTTCAAGTGGCGATCAATAACGTCATACAAGCCATTGTGTTTGTTTTGAACCCGCTATCGTTTATGTTGGTGGCCTTTTCTATTGGCTTACTGTTTAAGCCTAATGTACAGAAATGGTATTTTATTATTCTTTCATTAATTCTATCGATTGCGTTATATAGTAATTCCGTTTACTTCAGGGAATTCACGGACATCATTACGTTACCGATGCTTGTGATGAGCGGAAATGCAGGGGATTTAAGCACGAGTGTGTTTCAACTTATAGAATGGTATGATGTATTCTTTTTTGCCGATGTGATTGTGTTTGTGCTTTTATTGTGGAAAAAGAAAGGGTTCCTTACGGCCACACAGCTTTCGTTTAAAAAGAACCGAAAGATCTTTGCTATAGCAGGTGCAGTCATTCTCGTTGTAGTAGGTCTGTCTCAACTGGAGAGACCGGAAAACCCGGAGACAATGACCCATTCGTTTGATCGAGAAGGTCTCATTAAACGGTACGGGCTGTATAATTTTTATGTATATGATGCCTTTTTGCATACACGAACGGCAGTCATGGCGATCGTCTCTGAAGAAGATGACTGGGATGATATCTTTGATCACTTGGAGGAGTATAAAACCGCTCCGAATCTCTATTATTACGGCAAAGCCAAAGGAAAGAATGTCGTCGTAATTTCCTTAGAGTCCCTAGAAAGCTTTGTTATTGGAGAGACCATTGACGGTGAGGAAATCACGCCTTTCTTAAATGAACTAATCGAAGACAGCTATTACTTTCCTAACTTCTACGATCAAACGGGCCAAGGAAAGACGTCCGATGCGGAGTTTATGATTAATACAGGGCTATACCCCGTCGGAAGGGGAGCGGTCTTTCACACCCATACAGACAATGAATATATGGGACTTCCGGATACATTGCAAGACAGAGGGTATTACACGGCATCCTTCCATGGTAACGATGAAACGTTCTACAATCGTGATATTATGTATGAGAACCTTGGCTACGACTACTATTATTCGAAGAGTTACTTTGATGTAACAGAAGAGAATAGCGTGGGATGGGGCCTCAAAGACATTGATTTCTTCGAGCAGTCCATGGAATATGTGAAGGAGCTGCCTCAGCCTTTTTATGCCACGTTTCTTACCCTAACGAATCATTTTCCTTACGAGCTTGATGAAGAGGATCATTTCATTGACCCTTACACCTCATCGAGCGACATTTTAAATCGCTATATTCCGACCGTGCGATACATGGATGAGTCGATAAGGCTCTTTATGGAGGATATGAAAGAAGCCGGATTATATGAAGATACTATCTTCGTTATGTACGGAGATCATTATGGCATCGCGGAAAGCCATAACGAAGCTATGGGCGAGTTCTTGGACAAAGAAATTACGCCTTTTGAAAACACGCAGCTGGCAAGGGTACCACTGATTATTCATATTCCGGGTGAAGAAGGAGAAGAGAACGAGACTGTGTCGGGGAAAGTGGACGTCATGCCGACGATTCTGAACTTATTGGGAATACCAGAGTATCCTCACATTTTGTTTGGAAATGATTTGTTGTCGGAACAACGGGACGACTTTGTGGCATTGAGAAATGGAACCATCGTGTCCGATACGCTTATGTATACAGCGGAGACGTGTTACGACATGGAGACACAGACACCAACGCTCCTAGAAGCGTGTGATCCCATTCGAGAGCGCGGAGAATATGAAGTCTTCTACTCCGACAGTATTATATTCGGCGACCTTCTCAGGTTTCGCTAAAAAAACCAACTCGCAACATAAAGCGGGTTGGTTTTTTTTGTATGATCAGAAAAATTGTGCGGGTTCTGTCCCCGCACAATTTGGCCCTTGATGTTTTACTTTTGTAGTAAAAGGGTATTAAACTAATTCGGGCATTTAATTGGTCACATATATTAGGGAAACGTTATATAAACACACTAGTTTTGTCGAATGCATAAATATATTTTGAATATTTAGAACATTACTGGTATAGTTTTAAACTAACCTCAACAGAAGGAGGCAAAAAAATGGTTGGTCCATTTACTGATAAGTATGTGAGATATACACTTGGTTGGCTATTGTTTGGAATCTTCGGCTTTACGTACCTCTTACAATACTCATGGCTTTTAGCAACTGGCAGTCTACTACTGGCAGTGATGTTAACGTTTGGCGTGGATTACGGTTGCAGACAGGTTGTAAAAATGAAAACAAATGGGATGTTAAAAGAGGATCCTCATTGTATGGTAGATGCATTTCGTCACGGGAAAGATAAGCGAGGATACCTTGTATTAACAGAGAACTATTTGTTGTTTGTGCCAGTGCTGGGAAAAGTACGAACAGTCGTGAAGGCTACCGATATTGTTAGAAGAGATGTGGACGGACTTACAGCAGAGTTTACTGTAAGAACGAAACATCAATATCGAAGCTTTACGTTTTCCATTCTTACAGCTCAGAAGTTCAAGACCGTGTTGGAAGAGACTACGAGTCCATCATTACCATACAAGGGAAAAATGTTAAAACGGTAGAAGTTATTTTTTAAAGAGTTCCTTAGCTGAGTGTCAGCAAAGGAGCCTTTTTTGTTTTCAGTAATACTCCTTAAAAGAAACGTATTGTCTTGAACGGAGCTAAAATCGAAAGTGAATCCTGGCAAAATAAAACCCTTCCTCTAGAAAAAGAAAGATATGAATTCGGTGATTTTTACTAATACTAGTAGAGAATACCGAAACGGAGGGTTTTCAATGTATGAAATCGAACAACAGCTTCTGTGGATCTATGTCGCTTTCATGGGTGGTGGGGCCGTTTATTTTGCTTATCTTGCTTTTCATAGAAAAGGTGTGCCAAGAGCTGAATACCTAGTCGCATTCATTATTCCTACTTGGTCAGGCGTGGCTTACGCTTCCATTGCTTTAGGACAAGGTTTGGTGGAGTGGGGGGATAGGGTCATTTACTTTGCCCGGTACCTGGACTGGGTTGTTACTACGCCGCTCTTGTTATTGGCGTTGGCTATGACCGCCATGTACACAATTTCGAAAGACCGTGTCATCATTGGTGGGCTGATTGTTGCGGATGTATTCATGGTGTTAACCGGTCTTATTGCTGAATTTTCACCTTCTCCGATAAAGTATGTCTGGTATATCCTTGGTGTAGTGGCGTTTTTGATTATTTTATGGATTATCTGGTGGCCTCTTAGAGCAAAAGCCAAAAGCCAAAATCACTATGTATATCGAGTGTTTTTAATTGTTGCTGGCTACCTTTCTATCCTTTGGGTTGGATACCCTACGGTGTGGCTTCTCGGTCCATCTGGGTTAGGTGTGATTAGTCAAATCACGGATCAAGCCTTGTTTGTAAGTCTACCTATCTTTTCGAAAGTAGGCTTTAGTATATTAGACCTTTCATGCCTTCGCTGGCTGCACGTTAAACACGGGCAAGAGGTTACGCCTCAAGCCACATAACAACACGAAATGCAGTTACTCACATGTGGATAACTTCTTCGGAATCAAGGTCAGGTCACTTATCCACCATTTCACCTTTCATTCATCCACATATGCACAAGAAGAGGGTAGGTCGTCGATGGACGACCTACCCTTTTTATTCGTTTTTGTTATCAATCGGATATGTCCAAAATCGTTCTGTGTTCATACGTTCTTTCATCGTCTCATCATTTTCCATGAAACGTTGTTTCATCGTTTGCAGTACGCCTGCTGTTTGAGATTCATGAGCTTCAATGACTTTCATTTTTTGATCGGCATGAGCACTCACATCATGGATGATGTCCGGCTCTCCAAGAATGTCTTCACAGCCTTCTGAAAAGGCAAGAGCATGGACAGTTGGCCTCGTTTCAGGTGTCATTCGTTGAACGGCTTGAATGACGGCAGCCGCAGTGGCGTCGTGATCGGGATGAACCGCATAGCCTGGATAAAACGTAATAATGAGACTCGGGTCAACGTCATCGATGACCTCTTTCATCCGGTTAATCAGAAGTTCACTGTCTGTAAATTCAATTGTTTTATCCCGCATACCAAAGCGTCTAAGGTCTTCAATGCCTAACAAGCGGCAAGCTTCTTCCAGCTCTTTTTTCCGGATGTCAGGTAATGTCTCTCGGTTGGCGATCAGCGGACGGCCCATGTTTCGCCCCATTTCTCCGAGTGTTAGGCAAACGTAGGTGACAGGCGTTCCATTTTGCGTATGGGAAAGTATCGTTCCTGCTACGCCGAATGCTTCATCATCCGGGTGCGGAAAAATAACGAGTACGTGTCGTTCCATCGGTGTCGCACATCCTTTCTTTATTTCCGAAATGGTTTTTCACTTAATTGAAAAGCAATGGCTAATTTCCCGTCCGGGTCGTGGCCAGCAAAGAGGACTTGGTTTTGATCGTCAACTTCCCAATCTGTAAGCCCTTCTGCATAAGCCCAGCCTCCTTCAAGCTCAAGGCCGATCCGATAGGGACCAGGGCCGGTAATTTTTCCTTGTACATACTTAATGCGGGCGTTTCTTAGGAACGTGCCCACTGAAAAGAACCCTTGGTTCTTATGAGTAGCATAAGCACCGTTCGTCGTTTCAAGGTGGACGTAAAGTTCTTTACCAGCTAGCTCATCAATTGTTTGTTGTACAAGCTTTTGATCTATGGGTTTCATGACGATATCCCTCCTGGACAATCGGTGATTTCAATGATTTAGTCTTTCTGTCCTGCACGGTCTCTAGGACTTCGTCCGTTGTCACTCATGACGTCCTCTACGCTTTGCTGCAGGTAACGTGTTTACTTTCCTTATATGTTACTAAAAAAGGGAGCGTTTGTCGTGGACGCACGCTCACCAAGGGTTGAATTGAGGCTATTGAAAAAGTTTAAGTACGAATCTATTCAGTGCATTAGGCTGAATTAAAGTGGAGTAACCGGCTGCAAAGCGTGAAGCTCCTTTTTCAAATACGAGGCAATTTCCTTCATTCCATAAATGCCGGCCTTTGATTCTGCTTGTGGGTTGTAATTCGTATTTGTATTGACATCATACGTATAGGCTGTACCGTCTTTGTCTTCAATAAACTCAATTCCGGCAAATGTGATGCCGTTTGCCTGTAAGAATGCTTCGTACTTTTTTATCAACGGACTGTTAAAGTCTTCAATAATCTCGAACTTCGGTCGGGGGGAAGAGGTCGTCGGGCATGCAAGGTCACCGATCTCACAAGCTTCGGCAGGACATAATTCGAAGCCGTCGCTTGTATCAACCCGAACAGCATAAAGGAATTTACCACCGATAAACTCACAACGTGTGATTGTTTTTGTCGGTGAATCGACGTACTGCTGAAGAAGAGTGATGCCGTCAACGGATTCATCAAATCCACTTGTGACGTGGTGTTCCAAGGACTTAGCGTCGTCAAAACGCTTGACACCGAGACCTTTACCTGCGCGGTTGTGCTTTGTGATAAACGGAGTGGGGAACGACTTAGCTGCTTGAATGAGATGATGTTCTCCAACTGCTGCAATTGTGTCAGGTGTCTTGATTCCGAACTGCTTGAGCTTTTCGTATTGCAACACCTTACTCAATTCAAGGGCAAGAGCTTCACTCGTATTTAGCACCGTTCGTCCGTGGCTTTCGAGCCAAGTTAAAACAGTAGCGGTAAGTTCAGGCGCATAGCGGTGCCCGCGTGTATGAGAAGATGCACTCATTCGGTTATAAAAGATGCCTTCTGGCGGTTTCTGTTGAAGATCCACCATTCCCTCATTCATGTGCCAATCTTCGTAAGGAACAGAAATCTCATCGAGCGCGGCTTTCAATGGTTGCGTCCATTCTTCATTTTCGTGGATAATATATACTTTTGCCATGTTTGTATTCCCCTTCCATTGATAATTCCGATAAAAAAGATAGGTATTGTTTATTTTATCAAGGGAGAGACAATTTTGCTACTGCCAACGCTTACATTCCTTAAAAAAAGGGAACGTTAGGACAAGATAGAAAAGCGGCCGAATTGTAAGCGGAATCATAGGGAATTGCCGTTGCTACAGGGATAAGGTTATGGCAACATGTTAATTAGGTACATAACGATAGAGGAGGATCCATACATGAGAAAAGGGATTGTAAGTTTAGGAGAAGCATTGATCGATTTTATTCCGCTCGACGATAACAATGAGACGTTTCAAAAAAGTCCAGGTGGAGCACCTGCAAATGTAGCTGTTGGAGTAGCGAGGTTAGGGGCTGTTTCAACATTTCTCGGAAAGGTCGGTGACGATGTTTTAGGGCGATTTATGAAAGAGACGCTCTCGCACTACAACGTCAACACAGATCACATGACGTTTTCTACCGATGTAAGAACAGGCGTCGTGTTCGTTACCCTTGGTGAAGGCGGAGAACGAAGCTTTGAATTTTACATTGACCCAAGTGCCGATCGTTTTTTGTTAGAGTCGGATATTGAAGACACTCTTTTTGACAATCACAATCTGCTTCACTTTGGTTCAATCAGTCTGATCAGCGAGCCGTCTCGGTCGGCGACGAAAAAAGCGGTGGCACTAGCAAAGGAAAAAGGGGCCATTGTGTCCTACGACCCTAACTTAAGGCTGAGTCTATGGAAAAGTGAAGAAGAAGCACGAGAAGGGATCATTTCCATGTTGGACCAAGCGGATGTAGTGAAGATTTCAGAAGAAGAGCTTGAATTTATCACAGGTGAGTCCAACATTGATCAGGGAGTACAAGCTTTAGGAACGTTCGACATTCCTCTGTTACTCGTCACTCTTGGTGGGGAAGGTAGTTACGTGTTTACTGGTGGAGAAAAGCAGCATGTACCCGCTATGAAAGTGAATGCCGTTGATACAACTGGTGCTGGAGATGCGTTTGTATCCGGCATGCTTTATCAACTCCATCACAGTGAAAAGCCTGTTCAAGACCTCACTGCAAATGAAGTGGCTGAAATGGCCCAATTCGCTAGCGTTTCGGGAGGCCTTGCTGCGTCTACTAAAGGAGCGATGACCGCTCTTCCTACTTTAGAGCAAGTAAAAGACATTTTATCGGGAAAAAGGGAGGGGTGAGCACATGACTGAAAAAGAGAGCATTCTCATCTCTCAAGCACACGAAGAAGTAGCGAAACATAAAGAAACAGTGGAGGCCGACCCTCACCGTCTTCAATTTCACCTCATGTCACCAGTGGGGCTGATCAATGACCCGAACGGATGGATTCAATGGAATGGCACCTATCATATGTTTTACCAGTGGAACCCGTTCAAGCCTGGTCATGGGGCGAAATTTTGGGGTCATTACACGTCTACAGACCTTGTTCATTGGACACACGAGCCGATTGCTCTTGCTCCGAGCGAGTGGTATGAAAAGAACGGATGTTATTCAGGGAGTGCCGTGGATCTTGACGGGAAACTCACTCTTTTTTACACAGGAAACGTAAAAGACGAAGAAGGAAACAGGGAGTCTTATCAGTGCATTGCTCAGTCACAGGACGGGATTACCTTTGAAAAGCAAGGGCCGGTCATTGACACCCTTCCAAGTGGATACACAGCACACTTTCGCGATCCGAAGGTGTGGAAGCATGACGGAGTTTGGTACTTGATTATTGGAGCTCAAACAGAAGACCTTCAAGGGCATGCTCTTCTTTATCGATCAAATGACGGAAGAGCGTGGACAAACTTGGGGCCCATCGCGGGATCAGGCCTTGCTCCTCTCCAACAGTTCGGCTTTATGTGGGAATGCCCCGATGTCTTTACGCTAGGGGAAAAAGAAGTGATGATCGTTTCTCCTCAAGGGCTCGAGCCTGAGGGAATGCACAATCACAATACGTATCAGGCCGGATATTTTGTGGGTGAGTTGGACTATGATTTACCGAAATTTCATCACGGTGCTTTTGACGAGCTCGACCGAGGGTTTGAATTCTACGCCCCTCAAACAACGGAGGACGAGAGTGGACGACGAATCATGGTCGGTTGGATGGGTGTTCCGGATCAACAGGAAGATCAACACCCATCGGTTAAAAATCAATGGATTCACTGCTTGACGATCCCTCGAGAACTTCAGTTAAAAGGAGATCGCCTGATTCAAAAGCCCGTAGAAGAGCTTCAACAGATGCGTCACAATGAAGTTATGCATGAAGAAGCAACGATTGAGGGTCATACAGAGTTGAATGGTGTAAGTGGAGATGTCGTGGAACTGGAGTTGTCTGATTTCGGATCTGCACCTGCATTCTTTGAAATCGATTTTCGCCAAGAAGCGAGACTCGTCTTTGACCGTGAAAGTCGTGTCCTTACCCTAGAGCGCAAAAACTTCGCTGATCGTTTGACTGAAAAGCGCCAGTGTCATCTAGAGGAGCTCCAGTCCCTTAGAATCTTTATGGATACCTCATCTCTTGAGATCTTTGTTAACGGTGGAGAGGACGTGTTTACCTCCCGCTATTTCCCAGAACCAACAGAAAACAGAATCAGCTTCACGTCATCTGAACAAACAACGTTGAACGTAAAGAAGTGGGAGTTAAGAGGATAAAAAATAAACATGTCTCTTAGTATATTGTGAAATGCCGTGTTCTATTATTATGCGTAGCTGAACGCTAGAAGCGACACTCCTGCGGCGATGGGAGCCAGGAGAGACCCCGCAAGGGCTTTGCCCGAGGAGGCTCGCCGGCACCGCCGCGGAAAGGGAGCGGATGGCGTGAAGCGGAGCCTAATGCACTGGAGCAATAGTAATACTCTTTTAATAAAAGTAAAGCAGCCTGAGTCGGATCTAACCGTCTCAGGCTGCTTTATATTTCACTATTTTTGTAAGGGATGTTGCTCTTATACAAGAGAAGTTGAAGCAGAAGGGCTCGAGACTCCTGCGGCAGTGACGAGCATTGGCATCATGAATTCGCTTCGAGTTGCTTCGACGCAGACGCCTCGAAGCCTACGCTCGCAGAGGAAGAAGCCCGGTTTTGTCCGAGGAGGCTTGCTAGCACCGCCGCGGAAAGCGAAGGGCCCGTATGCTTCAACCACGATTCTAGTGATCAAGATATAATACAAAAGCATATATTTATACGAAAAACAGCCTTATATTCTTACCGAGCCATCGCCTTACTAATGGCTTCTCGAATGCGAACTTCATCAAACGGCTTTACAATAAAGTCAATGGCCCCATGCTTAATGGCATCCATGACCATGCCCTGCTGTCCCATAGCCGAGCACATGAGCACCTTTGCATTCGGATTAATAGCTTTAATCTCCTTTAATGCATCAATCCCATTCATCTCAGGCATAGTAATATCCATCGTCACCACATCAGGCTTTGTAGATTCGTATAGTGCAACAGCCTCTTTTCCGTTAGCAGCTTCTCCCACAACCTCATAGCCTGCATCAGTGACGATCTTTTTTAATGTCATCCTCATAAATGCAGCATCATCTGTTATTAGTAGCTTCCCCATGCGAAACACTCCTTTTTACCTGGGTATATTATCCCTGTTCATTTAAATATAGTGAACGAATGAGTATCTGTCAATTGCTGGTTTTTGTTCCATTTGAAGCAAGAGACAAGGAATTTTTCAACAAATCACGTATACTTGCTATAGGAAAGAAAAAGGTTGGTGAGTAAATGACTAATGAAGTAGAACAACTCATTCGTTTGTTTGAATCACACCGAAACGAGGAGCAGGCTGGCCCCATGTCAGCGTATATGAAGCATCATTTTCCGTTTTTGGGAATCAAGAGTCCTCTTAGAAAAGAGCTTACAAGAACATTTTTAAACGAGACATTGTTACATAAAGAAAGTGAACTCCCTATTTCTGCATTAATAGACATGTGGGGGCTTCCTGAAAGAGAATACCACTATACGGTCATCGAGATTGTCGCTCGTATGAAAACGAGGTACAAAGAGGAAGACTTAGCGTTCTTTGAAATGCTCATCACGACGCAATCGTGGTGGGATTCAGTCGATGGAATTGCACCAAATGTGATCGGACATTATTTCGACCGTTTCCCCCACGAAAGGGAAGTGGCCGACCGGTGGGCCGTTCATGAAAACATGTGGCTAAGAAGAACGGCCATTTTGCATCAGCTTAAAAAGAAAAAAGACACGGACGAGGATCGATTATTTCATTATTGCAGAATCAACCGTGAAGACAATGAATTCTTTATTCGAAAAGCGATCGGTTGGGCGTTGAGAGAGTATTCGAAGACAGCTCCAGAGGCCGTTGAACATTTTATTGAAAAAGAGTCGTTATCACCCCTTAGTAAACGGGAAGGACGTAAACATCTTGATCGTGTAAAAAAAGGAGTGTAAGCACGTGATCACATTTCATATGGAGCGGATCACAGAGGAACACCGCAAAGAGATTGAAGATTTTTTCAAAGCTTACTGGGGAGACGATCGGATGGTGTATTCCCACGGTGAGTACATATGTAGCGAACTGGAAGGATTTATTGCTCATGACCGGGAATCGATTGTAGGAGCCGTTACTTACTATGATCATAACCGTACGGGTACGCGTGAGATTATCTCTCTTGATAGTTTAATAGAAAGAAAAGGCGTCGGTGGTCAGCTCATGGAATTGGTGGAAAATGATGCCCTGTCCAATGATTTTCAAGAGCTGTGTCTTGTAACAACGAATGATAACGTACATGCGTTGAGCTTTTACCAAAAAAGAGGGTATCGGCTAGTTGAGATTAAGCATAATGCTGTAGATCAATGTCGTAAGAAAAAGCCCGCAATTCCCCTTACAGGAACGAATGGTATAGAGATTAGGGATGAGTGGTTGATGAAAAAAACGATAGTAAAGAAGTAAGAAGCAGGTGAAACGATGAAAGAGCTTGAAACCGATTGGCAGGAGAAGCTACAAGACGAATTTGAGAAGCCTTATTATCAAGAGCTTCGTCAATTTCTAGTAAAGGAATACAATGAACATACCGTATATCCCCCGATGGAACAGATCTATCATGCGTTAAATACCACATCCTATGAAGGTACAAAAGTCGTCATTCTTGGACAAGATCCGTACCACGGCCCCAATCAAGCACATGGTCTCAGCTTCTCGGTCAAACCGGGACAACGGATCCCGCCTTCTCTTCGAAACATATATAAAGAATTAAACGACGACGCAGGATGTGTAGTGCCAGAGCACGGTTACTTACAAAAGTGGGCAGAAGAAGGGGTTCTCTTGTTAAACACGGTCCTTACAGTGAGAAAAGGGCAGGCTGGCTCACATCAAGGACAAGGTTGGGAGACATTAACCGATGAAGTGATCCGTAAGTTAAACGATCGCGAGAAGCCCGTTGTGTTTATCTTGTGGGGAAAACACGCACAACATAAACAAGCGCTGATTACCAACGAACACCATCTTGTTATCACGTCTCCTCACCCGAGTCCGTTTTCAGCTAGAAGAGGTTTTTTTGGAAGCCGTCCGTTTACGCATGTGAATCATTTTTTAAAAGAAATTGGTGAAGAAGAAATAGACTGGTCATTACCCGTATCAAAAAGCACTGAAAAAGTTTGATCTTTACCTTTTCAAGTGCCTTCGTATCCAAAAAAGGAGGAAACGAAATGAGGTCAATTTTTGAAACAACGACTTTGAACAACGGTGTGAAGATGCCTTGGCTCGGCCTTGGAGTATATAAAGCAGAGAATGGCAAAGAAATTGTAGACACGATTAAAGAAGCCGTATTAAACGGGTATCGAAGCATTGATACAGCCGCTGTCTATGAAAATGAGGAGGGCGTTGGACAAGCTTTAAGGGAGATTGATGTTCCTCGTGAACAGATGTTTATCACCACGAAAGTATGGAACGATCGCCAAGGATTTGATGAAACGTTAAAGGCTTTTGAAGAAAGCAGAGAAAAACTCGGGGTGGACGTTGTCGATTTATATCTTGTACATTGGCCTGTTACAGGCATGTTTAAAGAAACGTGGAGAGCGATGGAAAAGCTGTATAAAGAGGGGCGGGTTCGAGCCATCGGGGTGAGTAACTTCAACATTCATCACCTAGAAAAGCTACTGGAAGATGCGGAAGTGATCCCTGCTGTAAACCAAATGGAGTATCATCCTTTACTCACCTTGCCAGAGCTCCATGTCTACTGTAAGGAAAAGGGGATCCAGCTTGAAGCATGGAGCCCACTTACGAGAGGACGGATCTTTGATCGACCAGAGCTTGTTTCCATTGCAGAAAAGCATGGGAAGTCACCGGCTCAGGTCATCCTTCGATGGGATTTACAAAATGAAGTGGTGACCATCCCTAAATCCGTTACGCCATCAAGAATTAAACAAAACGCACAGATCTTTGATTTTGAACTGGACGAACAAGATATGAACACGTTAAACGGGATGAACGAGAACCACCGCTTCAGTCAAGACCCTGACACGTTTGTATAGGCTAAAACGCATCCGCATATAGCGGTCACGGAAAGGATCAATCATATGAACAAACAACAAACGATCGGATTTATCGGAACCGGTGTGATGGGACGAAGTATGGCCGGCCACCTCTTGGAAGCAGGGTATACAGTCAACGTGTACACCCGGACAAAAGTAAAAGCCGCTACCCTTATCGATCAAGGTGCTGTGTGGTGTGATCACCCGAGTGTTGTGGCCAAGCAAAGCGATGTGGTGATCACCATTGTTGGTTATCCGAAAGATGTAGAGGAAGTATACTTAGGCGCTGAAGGTTTGCTTCAAAACGGGAGAGAAGGGGCCACATTTATCGACATGACGACCTCTTCACCTGTCCTTGCAAAAACGTTATATGAGGCTGGAAAAGAAAGAGGCATTTCCGTCATTGATGCACCAGTATCCGGAGGCGATATCGGAGCGAAGGAAGCGAGGCTTGCCATTATGGCGGGTGGTGACAAAGCCGCCTTTCTTAATGCACTTCCAATCCTTGAGCAACTTGGGACAAATGTTGTGTATCAAGGAGGAGCGGGAAGTGGCCAGCACACCAAGATGAGTAATCAGATTGCCATTGCAGGAACCATGCTTGGCGCAAGTGAATCACTTGCCTATGCAAAAGCCGCGGGTCTTGACCCAAGAACCGTTCTTAAAAGCATTGAAACAGGTGCAGCAGGAAGTTGGACATTAACAAACCTTGTGCCGAGAATGATTAAGGAAGATTACAGTCCGGGCTTTTTTATTAAACATTTTATAAAAGACATGAAAATCGCTCTGGATGTGGCAGAAGAACTAAACGTAAAAACACCCGGTCTTGCACTGGCTCACAAGCTCTACGAAGAATTAGCAGAAAACGGTGAAGCTGATTCAGGAACCCAGGCACTCATTAAGTATTATCTAGCTAAATAAAAGTAAATGAATATACCTTATCACAGTGTGTAAGGCTCCGCTTCACGCTTTCCGCTCCCTTTCCGCGGCGGTGCCGGCGAGCCTCCTCGGGCTATGCCCTGAAGGCATTGAAAAAGTTTGATCTTTAACTTTTTCAATGCCTTCGAAGCAATGAGCGTAACGGTTGCCTGTTTTGAAAGCCTGATACGAGTGGGTTTCTCGTATCAGGCGCGCAACCGAGTGGAGCCATTGCCATTCAATTAAAGGCAATGAAAAAGTCGGGCTGTACTTTTTCATTGGCTTCCAATGCCCTTGTGGGGTCTCTCCTGGCTCCTACTGCCGCAGGAGTGTCGCAGCTAGCATTCAGCTACGCAAAACAAATGGACATGGCATTTCACATAGGTTTAGAAAGGTTACTGACTAAGAGTCACACTCAATATAAAATTAAGATAAAGGGGAGGGTCGATTTATGTCGAAGCCTCTCTTTGTTTTTTATGATTTATGCCATTATTCTAGCTGTTGCGTTAAATAGAGTAACATATTGGATACAAGATTGTTAAATTTGTTACCTGTACGAAAAAAATGTCGTATTTTCTCCACATAATCAAGTGCAATGTACTATAATGAGACTAGTGAAATTGTTGCAAGGGAGAAAATACTATGTTTCAAACATTAAGAGCCAAGCTGCTTATCTTTTTTCTGCTTGTAACTTTTATTCCTTTAAGTGTCGTTGGAATCATGGGTTACTATGCTCAAAAAAGTGAGCTTACTGCCAATCTGGAAAACTCCTTGTCCACACACACGAAAAGCATGGCGGCTGAAATAGAAACATTTATCAGAGAGCGCCTCTATGATGTGGAATATCTTGCTAGAAATCCAATTATTATTGATGAAGATACAGATACACAAGAAAAGCGACAACAGTTTAACCAGTTTTTAGCTATTCATGACATCTATTTCAGTGTTGTATTATCAGACACCGAGGGGATGGTCATTGCAGATACAGATGACAACATTGTAGGATCGGATATTACCGATCGTGAGTGGTATGCTCAATCAATGGAAGGGGAGTCATTTGTATCAGATATGTATTATTCACCCGTCATCGATGAAAACGTAATTGTACTTTCCTCCCCGGTCTTTAATACACAAGATGACGTCATTGGTGTCATTACACCTATTTTTGACTTAGAAGAACTCACAAGTACATTACAGAACTTTAATCGCGCCCAACAAGCGGGTGACTCAGACAGCTATGCGTTTCTCATAAACGGTGATGGCGTCATTATCTCTCATCCTAATCAATCAAAAATCCTCGAAGTAAACTATTTTGAGCGCTTTGATACGTCTATTAATGAGGTGAGAGAGCTTGCGGCTACTCAATCTCTTACCACATATTCCAGTTCAGATGAAGTCCACGGATTCAGTTCCATCTCACAAGTGCCGGGCTTTGAGAATGAATGGTATATCGGGGTGGCGGCAAATGGGACCGATCTTTATGCACCATTGACTAGACTTTTATATCAATACTTAATTGTATTCGGGCTGGTCCTCCTCATCATGACCTTTGCTGTATTCCGTCTTTCCACCTATATTGTAAGGCCGGTTGAGCAACTTGTGGAAGCGACTACGAATGTCGCTTTCGGAAAAAGGGACACGCCAAAGTTTGTTACTGCTTATGAAGAAGTGAACCGATTGAATGATCGATTTGAAGCGATGACAGAGCGGCTTGAAGAACGAGAAAAAGGTCACAAGAAGAGTACACTTATTCTTGAAACGACGGACAACGGCGTGTTTGCATTAAATCGTGTTACAAAAGAGGTAAGCCTTTTTAACAAACGCTGTGAAGAAGTGTTCGGACTAAGTAGAGATGAGGTCATTGATAATAAGGCATGCGATGTGGCCAACAAAAAGGAAGGATTTAAATCCTTCTTGGAAGCGGCGAACCTTCTCGGTTTATTAGGGAAGGACGAAGTGCGAAAAACGTATGAAATCGAATGTACAATGGACAATAACACACGCTATTTTTACTTGAGTGTGTCATCACTGCCCAATATCGTAGATGAAACGCTCCATGAAGACCTCTTAGTCGTCTTTCACGACTTAACAGAAAAAAGGCTCATGGAGAGGGAACTGATGCGATCTGAAAAATTGAAAGTCGTCGGTGAAATGTCTGCGGGTCTCGCACACGAAATTAGAAACCCCCTTACGACAATCAGAGGGTTCATTCAGCTGTTTGATTCCAAAAAAGAAGCGTCGAATGAAAGATATTACAACTTGATTATCAATGAGATCGATCGAGTAAATAACATCCTTACCGATTTGATGAACATTGCCAACCCGAAGCTGTCAGATGAACCAAAAGAGACGAACTTGGAGCTTCTGTTGGACGACCTATTATTGCTTCACCAATCCCAGCTAAAGAAAAAAGGGATTGAAGTTAATACGTATTTTCACGGGAAGCTTCCATCGGTGTTTTTGGACGCAAATAAAATACAACAAGTGCTCTTGAATCTCGTGCAAAACGCATGCGAAGCGATGGATAACGGAGGCCGATTAACGGTAAGTACAAGTTATCATAAGCCGAAACAGGAGATTGTCCTTTCATTTACAGATACGGGCGTTGGAATGGATGCTGAAACGATTGAGAAGCTTGGAACACCTTTTTATACGACGAAAAAAACGGGAACGGGTCTAGGACTCACGACCAGCTATCGCATCATTGAAGAAATTAATGGTCAAATTGCCGTGACTTCTACTAAAGGAGTGGGCACAACGTTCTCTGTCCATATTCCGGTTAATGAGGACTAAATAAAAGGAAAACTTAGGCTGGGACATAAAAAAGTGTTCAAAGAAAGTCGAACAAATGGCTAACAGAGCGGTTGCCGCATACCATTGTTCGGACTTCATTGATCAAACACTTCTGTCCCAGCCTTTTTATGAAATTCTATGAGAGGCTTATTGCGGTCGCGAATTATGTAGAGCTCTACGCTTTGTTGTTTCAATATTCTTTCTTTTTGATTTCCAAACGTGATAAAGTAAAGCTACAAAGTAAAGAGAGGTGCTCATGTGTGAAGACCGCATTAGTAGCCGGTTCAACCGGACTCGTTGGGGAACAGGTCGTTCGCCAATTGGTGAAAAGTAATCACTATAAGAAAATCATTGTAATCGCAAGACGAAAAACCGCTTTTTATGACGAGCCATTGGTGGAAGAAAGAATGGTGACATTTGACGAGCTTGAAAAAGATGCTGAAAGTTTCCAAGTGGATGATGTGTTTAATTGCCTTGGAACCACGATAAAAAAAGCCAAGTCAAAGGCACAGTTTGAGAAAGTGGATTACGACTATCCTTTATCCATTGCTAGGCTCGCTAAAGATCAAGGAGCCAAACGGTTTTTAACGGTATCGGCCATTGGTGCGGACCCTGAATCCTCCTTTTTTTACAACAAGGTAAAAGGAAGATTGGAAGAAGCACTTATTATGCTAAAGCTCCCGTCTCTTCATATTCTAAGACCCTCTTTACTTCTTGGAAGCCGTAATGAATTCAGGCCAGGAGAAAAAGCTGCAGAATGGATTGGGAAGCCGTTAAGCTTTGCTTTCATCGGTCCACTCGAAAAGTACAAGCCTGTAAAAGGGATCGATGTGGCCACTGTTATGTGTGCATTAGCTCAAGAAGAGAGTCTAGGTGTCCACATTTACGAATCGAACCAGATTCGCCATTTAGGAAACGTGCTAAACAAGCGTAAGTAAGAGAGAACGCAAATCGAAAGGGGACAAAACAATGCAACAGTTTAGTCAAGTTTGGGATTTGGAAACGATTTTTCCAGGAGGGAGCGAGTCGGACCGCTTTCAATCTTTTTTAGGGGAGCTTGAAGCGGATCTTGCTTCCTTCCAGAAAGATTTAAATGAAAAAACACAGCCGAAAACGGAAGACGAGCTGTTTGGTGTTGTCCATGTGATTGTAAGAGCACAAGAAATCTCAAAAAGAGTGCGTGAGTCCGGAGCGTTCGTAAGCTGTTTAACTGCACAAAATACAAAAGACGAAGAAGCGAAACTTCTGACTGGACGGGTGAAGCAGCTGTCATCTTCTTATTCTTCTGTGATGACATCAATTGATGAGTTGCTTCTCGGCCTTTCTGATGATTTATGGAAGCGCCTTCTCGAACTGGATGAACTAAGCCCACTTACATACAACTTGGAAGAGCGACGACGTCTGGCAAATGACAAGCTTTCGGGAGATAAAGAAAAGCTCATCCAATCCCTATCGGTAGATGGTTATCACGCATGGGGAGACGTGTACAATACGATTGTTGGACGCATGACGATTGAAGTAGAGGAAGACGGAGAAGTGAAATCCCTCTCTGTTGGCCAAGCTGCTAATAAAATGTCCAGTAAAGACCGTGAAACGAGACAAGCGATGGCTGGAAAGTGGGAGAAAGCGTGGGGCGACGAAGCTGAGCTCTTTGCTAATACGCTTAATCATTTAGGTGGCTTTCGCTTGCAAACGTACAAAGCGCGAGGGTGGGACAATGTTCTTAAAGAGCCGATGGACATTAACCGCATGGATCAAAAAACGCTTGATGTGATGTGGAAAACGATTGAAGATAACAAGCCGACTTTTACCAGATACCTTAAACGTAAGGCTGAATTGCTAGGGGTGGAAAAGCTCGATTGGAGTGATGTGAGCGCGCCCTTAACAAGTGAAGTAGAGGAAGTGTCATACGATGATGCAGCCACGATGATTGTGCAACAATTCGAGACGTTTAGCCCGAAAATGGCAGCTTTTTCAAAGAAAGCGTTTGAAGAGCGATGGGTAGAGGCAGAAAGCCGATCAGGGAAGCGTCCGGGTGGCTTTTGTACAAGCTTCCCAGTAAAAGAGCAGTCCCGTATTTTTATGACTTATGACGGCTCTGCCTCAAATGTGGCAACGTTAGCCCACGAGCTTGGTCACGCGTATCACCAGCACGTGATGAATGACTTGCCGCAAATGGCACAGCGTTATGCTATGAATGTGGCTGAGACGGCCTCCACATTTGCCGAAATGATCGTTGCGGATGCTACTGTCAAACAAGCAACATCTGAAAAAGCGAAAGTTCAGCTTCTTGATGACAAGCTTAACCGCGCCGTTGCCTTCTTTATGAATATCCATTCTCGATTCCTATTTGAAACGCGTTTCTATGAAGAACGTAAAAAAGGACTTGTGAGCGTGCATCGATTGAATGAATTAATGTTAGAAGCACAAAAAGAGGCGTACTGTGATGAACTTGGTTCCTACTCCCCGCATTTTTGGGCATCCAAGCTTCATTTCCATATTACAGGCGTGCCGTTTTATAACTTCCCATACACGTTCGGCTATTTGTTTAGCATGGGCATTTATGCAAAAGCAGCAGAGGAGGGCACGGCTTTTGAGGAGAGTTACATTGATCTTCTTCGTGACACAGGACGCATGCAAGTAGAAGATCTGGCGAAAAAGCACCTTGATGTAGACTTGACTGAGTCTGAATTCTGGCAGAAAGCGATCGACCTTGTTGCCAAAGATGTGGAAACATTTATTGATTTGACGGAAAAATAACGCTATCCTAAACGTACAAATCATTTGTCGGAGGAGGGATACACCATGAACATTTCAGCTAAAACCGTAGTAGCGAAAATGGAGCAGGAATTAGGCCACGTGAGAAGGCAGGTCAATACAGGCGACCCTGACTTTAAAGAACACGTAATGGCACTTAAAACATACTGCGACCTTTTACTAGCGACTGAACCTTCCTCGGGGATTAAGACGAGTACGAAAAATGAAGATGCAATGGATCTACTTGAGCGCCAGCGGATGATGGGAGACTTTGACGACACTCCCAAAACGAAAGCATCTCAAAAGAAATCCGTTGCTTACGATAGCGACGATCAACCGGATAGCGACAGTTTGTTTGATTTTTAACAAAAGAGGATGACCAATGATGTTGGTCATCCTCTTCTTTTTGTACTGCGGATCATAGGATGTGTAAATAGGCGATGTAAATGTACATTGTTATTTAAAGGAAAGATTGAGAAGGCTCATAGGACCGCCACGGAAAGCGAAGGCCCCGTATGCTTAAACCACAATTCTAGCGGTTAAGATAATATTAAAAAAGCAACATCCAAAACGAAACCAGCCATAATTTTTGTAAAAGGAAAGACCCTCACCAGACGATTACGAAAGATTATCTAAATTCATTCTTCCACTCTACAATGACCGCACAGTCTTTGGATTCTTCGTCCTCTAAGTAATTCTCCATCACTTGAAGAGGAGTCATGCCTTGACGGATCATAAAGGAAAGAACAAGATCATCGATACGACCTTGTTGGACTTCGTTCATGTATTCGTGAGGGGTTAGACGATCGGCGTACGCATGGTAACCAGGAATCCTGCAGCCAGCCATAAATCGTTTTAGACCCCGATTTTGTACCAATGACTTCCTTGCTACGTACAGCGCCCGTGCCACACCACGTCCTCGGTAGTCAGGTCTAACGCAGACATCAATACCATAAAGAGAGTCTCCTTGAGGGGTATGAGAGCGTGTGATGTAACCGTGGTCTGCTACCTCATCCCAAGTATGGGGCTTCCCGTCAAACTGAATCATCAAGGCAGTTGCCGAGCCTACCGGTTCACCGCCAATTTCTGCAAGCATGGCTCCTTCAGCAAAAGCATCAACATGAGCTTGAATTTGTTCTTTGTTCCACCAAAGCTCTTCGGGGAAAGGGGGAGGGAAGGCTTCCTTTTGAATGGTTAATAAAGCGTCAAGGTCATCCAACGTGTAATTGCGAACGGTGATCGTCAATTAATAGCACCCTTTCCTTGGTCAGTTTAGTGAAAGCATGTTCCTCAAAGTGTCTAATGACAAATTTCTGTTGTTCTTTGCTACCTCTATTATAAGGCACTGAAAAAGTTAAAGTTCGAACTTTTTCAGTGCTTTATTTGAATGGCAATGGCTTCACTTGGTTGCGCGCCTGATACGAGAACCCCACTCGTATCAGGCTTTTAAAAGATGCAACCGTTCCGCTCATTGCTCAGAAGGCACTGAAAAAGTTAAAGTTCGAACTTTTTCAGTGCCTTCTGGAATGGTTTTCTTGTGATCGGGGGACGTTTATAGTAGAACCACATAAAGGAGTGCAAACCGATGATTTATAATACTGCAAGTGTAGGTTACCCTCTTTATTTCCGCGTATTTCAAGGTGACGTTGGCGACACAAAACTCACAGAAGATCGTTATGAGATGTATGTAAACAACCACTATGTAGGTGACCATACCCTATATACAGAGAAAGAACACGCGTCTGAAGTGAAAGATTTTCTTCACCAACAAGGCTTTAAAAACGTGAATATGGAAGTGAACGGTGATCATATTGTTGTCATCACTCCAAGCCATGAAGAAGCAGAGCGAATGGAAAACTGTCTGAGGATTTATGCCCAAAATCGATAGACCCTTACGCCCCTTTTCCCTTTCACCCCTTGATGTGATATTCTGACATTGGCAACTATTCAGGATGGAAGGGAGAACAAAGATCATGAAACTATTCCTCTTACTCGGAAGCATCAGTTCGTTTTTATTTGTTGCATTAGGCGCGTTTGGAGCCCATGCATTGAAAGATAAACTCGAAGCTTCAGGCTACTTAAAAACGTTTGAAACGGCTGTACAATATCATATGATTCATGCACTGGCGATAATTGCTGTAGCGATTCTTACGAAGCACCTCTCATCAACAGGCCTGTTAACAGGGGCTGGGTGGGCTTTCTTTATTGGTATTATCCTTTTCTCTGGAAGCCTGTACGTGATGAGTGTGACTGGGATTCGCGTATTAGGAGCGATTACACCAATCGGCGGTGTAGCGTTCCTTGTAGGGTGGACGCTCATTTTTATCGCAGCATTGAATCATTCAGGGTAACAAAAAAACGGCTCTCGTCATTGACGGGAAGCCGTTTTTTATCTATTTCCGCGGAGCGAACGTAGAAAGGTCGGGGCCGTTATCAAACGGATACTCGTATTCAAGAGGCTCATCAAAGGTCACATAGTCAAGGTTAACCATGAGCAGGAGGTAACGTTTGTCGGTTTGGGGATCACTAATGATAATGTGATCTCGTCCGGCAGCTTCAATAACCCCTTTAAAGATCTTGGCATTCCATTTTTCATTTAACTCATATGTCATATAGAACGTACCGACTTTACCGCGATTTAAGCGAAGAATATTCTCAATGTAAGATTGTTCGATTGGCAACATCCCAGGCATTTGTGCGGAAATACCAAACGGCCCCCCGGTTTGTTGCTGTTGTCCGCCTGCAAATCCCGGCTGAGGAGGTTCTGGTGTACCTGGAAGGAACTGCCGCTGACCCTGCCCGTTCATACCATTCATACCGTTTTGGTTAAAGCTCATCCCTTGACCGGGCGCTTGATACGGATTTTGACCAAATTGAGGGTACTGTTGATACATTCCATCACGTCCTTTTAAAAATTCGTAAATCATCTAGCTGTCATAAATGAACGTACATAAGCTTTTCAAGAAGCTTCAGTAAGCTGGAATTAGCGTATCTGACCCTCACCCCCTGACGTAAGCTAATTCCTGATGTGAGACTTCGGGGTACTCTATATAATGCCGGCGCTCTTGCGCTATTAAATTACTATGATACAAGGTGTTAGCCTATGAACATTTTCCATAAAAAAAGCGACCGGAGTACGGTCGCTCTTAAAAGACGTTATATACCTCTTCACAATCCACATACTCAGGTCTGTAGAAACAGTGGAGCTTAAAACGCCCCGTATTCGGTTGCCCCCACCATTGTGGCGGACAGTCTCCATCCGGTCTAAAAAACCATAGGGCATGCTCGGCGATTCCTGTGCGCTCACCTTGAATCAGGCGCCTAGCAAGGCGTTTATCTCGTTCTCTTGCGCGCTGGTAAAAGTAACCCTTTTGCGTCGCTTCAAACCCTCCCGGAGACTGATAGACCATTCGCTCAACCGTATTAACATCTTCAAAATCAAGACAGCGGACTCTGACACGATTGACCATCACGTTACCGGCTTTGAGCATCCCGAGCTCGCCTTCCCCTTCAGCTTCAGCTCGTAGTAGGCGGGCAAGGAGTGCTACATCACTCTCAGATGCTTTAATGACTGCCAATGTATTCGCCTCCTTCGCTCTCTGCGCACGTGCGCTCCTACATCCTATGCAAAAGAGGGGAGAGGTATGAATAAAGGGGAGAAACACAGCGTTTTTGGAAAAATTGAAGCACGGAGAAGAAAGTGATCAAGAAAAAAAGACGACCGGGACTGGTCGCCTTTTCGTTGAACATTAGATATACATAAATTTCGCAAGGGCATCTTCGTCAAGGTACGTTCCTACGTAGAACGAACCGAATTCGCCGTAGCGTGCACTTACTTCATCAAAACGCATTTCGTAGACAAGCTTCTTGAATTCCAATACGTCGTGAGCAAATAATGTTACGCCCCATTCCCAGTCGTCAAAGCCGACAGAACCGGAAATAATTTGACGTACTTTCCCTGCATACTTGCGCCCGATCATGCCATGGCTACGCATCATTGCTTTGCGGTCTTCCATAGGAAGCATGTACCAGTTGTCTTCGCCGTCACGACGCTTGTCCATTGGATAGAAACAAGCATACTGCCAGCGAGGAAGAATTGGCTTTAAACGAGCTTGGATTTCAGGGTCTGTTTCAGGATCGACACCTGCAGGCAAGTAGTTGCTCAACTCTACAACCGATACGTAGGAATACATCGGAATCGTGTATTCAGCCAAACGTGTTTTATTAAATGCGGTTTCAAGTTCATTTAATTCGTCCATCGTAGGACGAAGCACCATCATCATAAAGTCTGCTTTTTGACCAACGATGCTGTAAAGGGCATGACTTCCATCAAAGCGCTCTTCTGTCTTTCCCCATTTGTCCAAAAGGTGACGGAACTCGGCGATGATCGATTCACGCTCTTCAGAAGCGAGCTTTCTCCAAGCAGCCCAGTCCATTGTGCGGAAATCGTGGAGAACGTACCAACCATCTAATGTTTTAGCGGCTTCACTCATTATGAAACACTCCAATCTCTGTATATAGTCATCAAGGAAGAGAGGGGAGTCCCCAACTCTTATGTACTATTTCGCATACTCATTATACTATTAGAAAAAAGAAAAACCAAACGGTCTGTCCCGTTTGGCTTTTCTAAGTTGTTTAGGAAATTATAAGTCTACTTACATGTGGATAACGACTCTTTTAAAAAGTTTATTCGTTTAGCTCCAGCGCCTACGAGCTCGAGGTCATTTCATTCCATCAGATGAAGCCAAAAAGCAGCTTCAATCTGATGGCCTGAAATGCTTGTACTTCCAGCATAAGGGCAACTAAGGCTTTCGCCATTGTGGGCGAAAAGCCAAGTTTTCTTTAACGCTCGTGACTAAGGCGTGTAATTGAAAGCGCTTAACATTTTATTTTTAAAAACTACTACTTAACTTTTTTCAAAAAGTGAAGAAGGGCCTGACGGTGTTCTTCGGATTTTCCGGCTTGTTGCTGTCCTTTTCGTTCCTCTTCCAGGACATCATCAAGACTCAAATGAAGGCCGCACTTCATGTTGTTTTTCATGCTTGCATAGGCAGTTGGTGGTGCTTGTTTTAGGGTTGACAATAACGATTCAAGATTTCCAAGCTGATGGACAAGACCGATTCTAAAAGCTTCCTCCGCATCAATCGTTTCACCTAAAGAAAGCTCCAATGCTCTTGATAAGCCAATTAAACGAGGGAGGAAGTACGACGCTCCCGCATCAGGAACAAGACCGATTTTCATAAAACTCAACGCCATTTTTGTACCCGGCTCTGCAACACGAAAGTCGCAAGCTAAAGCGATACTAAGGCCCGCTCCAACAGCGATTCCGTTCATGTAAGCTACGGTCGGCTTGTTGATCGCATCGAGAAGTCTTACAAGCTTGTTATACGTTTCTTCAAGAGCTTCGCCATAATCGAAGTGCTCCATCTTCTCGATAGGAATACTCTTTAAGTCTGCGCCGCTTGAAAAAGAGCCGTTCGTTCCTTGTAAAACAATGACACGTACGTTTTCGTCTGACCTTGCATCTTGAAGACAATCGTACAATTCTTCATGCATGCGATTATTGATCGCATTTTTTACTTCCGGCCGATTAAGGGTAATGGTTCCGGCTCCGTTGTTTACGTCGTACCGTAACGTTTGATAAGACATGATATGCACTCCTTTGAATGGGTTGTTAGATCGCTCTTCCTACTAATGTCCCGTCATAAATCGCTTTTTTTGCATCAAGTCCAAGGGCATGTTTGGCTCCACCGATGATATGAACGGTTTTTCCACGTTCTTCAAGCTTCTCGGCTAAAGTGTTGTTTACAAGCTGACCGCTGGCTAACAAAATCGTATCTGCTTTCACCGTATGTTCTTCTCCGTTTAGCACAAATACGACGCCTTCTTTTGTGATCTCTTTATACTCTTCAAGACCACCGACCATTTGAATATGACTTTGCTTTAACTCCATTAACGTCGTCCATCGCGTGGTCTTTCCGATTCCTCGAGCAAATGATTTGCCACGTTGAAGCAAGGTGATCTCTTCAACACCTTTCTTCTTTAAAAATAAGGCAAGGTCACAAGCAATACCGCCTCCGCCAATAATGACAGCGGTTTTCCCAACTTCAGTCTTCCCGTCAAATACTTCTCGATAACTTGCCACATGATCGCCATCAACGCCCGGAATTTCAGGAACGCGAGGTGTGATGCCTGTTGCAAGAATGATCTCGTCAGCTTCATCAATGAGGCTGTCGTTATGGGAGAGGCGGTGTCCAAGAACAACCTTTACGCCAAGAAGTCGAAGTTGTACATCAAAATAACGAAGTGTCTCATAAAATTCTTGCTTACCCGGAATTCGCTTAGAGTAGTTGAGCTGCCCGCCGATTTCCTCTTTTTCATCCACAAGAGTCACAGAGTGCCCTCGTTCAGCTGCTACTCTTGCCGCTTCAAGACCTGCTGGTCCTGCCCCAACAACAAGAATGTTCTTTTGATTAAAGGTCGGCTCCAAGGTGAGCTCTGTTTCTCGGCCGGCTTCAGGGTTAACAAGGCACGTTGCCGCTTTACCTTCAAACACGTGATCGAGACATGCTTGGTTGCACGCAATACACGTGTTCACTTCATCATGGCGACCTTCTTTTGCTTTCGTAAGAATCTTCGGATCAGCAAGGAACGGTCTCGCCATAGAAATGAGGTCGACGTTTCCTTCTTCAAGAATCTTTGCACCATCTCTTGGGTCGTTTATACGGTTACTGGCTACAACAGGAATAGAGACGACTTTTCTAATGTTTTCAGCTACAGGAACGAACTTAAGGCGTGGCACTTTCATTGAAATCGTAGGAACACGAGATTCATGCCACCCAATGCCAATGTTCAAGACGTCAGCACCAGCTTTTTCAAGGGCCTGTGCCCATTGAAGCGTTTCCTCCTCAGTCGTACTGTTATCCACGAGGTCGAGTCCCGACATTCGGAAAATAACCGGAAAGTCTTCGCCAACTTGTTCTCTCACGGCTTCAGTAATACGAAGAGAGAAAGAGATTCTGTTTTCAAAGCTTCCGCCCCAACGGTCCGTTCGTTTGTTCGTGGCAGGGGAAGTGAACTGGTTAATCAAGTACCCTTCAGATCCCATGATCTCAACAGCATCGAAGCCGGCCGCTTTTGCCCGGCGAGCTCCCTGAGCAAAATCTTGGATCGTCCGCTCCACATCCTCATCGCTTAGAGCAACAGGGCGATCGGGGTTTATTGGCGCTTGAATAGCCGAAGGGGCAACAGGATCTTGCCCGATCATCATTTTGTAGGCGTAGCGCCCAGCGTGAAAGAGCTGAAGAGCAATCCGTCCGCCTTCTTCGTGAACGCCATCGGTCAGAGGCTT
Organism: Alteribacter aurantiacus DSM 18675; assembly: GCF_000429705.1. Taxonomy (GTDB): domain Bacteria; phylum Bacillota; class Bacilli; order Bacillales; family Salisediminibacteriaceae; genus Alteribacter; species Alteribacter aurantiacus. Next base: position 306,517 of record NZ_KE386943.1, on the reverse strand, counting down.
CCACCTTTCAATGTCTTCATCGGAGTCAATCATCATAAAGCCAAGACCACCGCTACCTTCTTGGTTCACGGCAGCGCCCCCGGTTACAATTAATCCTACATGATGTTTGGCGCGAAGTTTGTAAAACTCCGTCAATTTTTCGATGCCATTGTCTAAAGCTTCAAGTCCAACGTGCATAGATCCCATCATAACTCGACTTTTTAGGGTCAAATTCCGGATTTTCAATGGTTGAAATAACGCATCACATGCCATAAATACCCTCCTAATCGTCAAAATAGTTAGAAAATGAGTGACTATTCATTCATTATACTTAAGATTGGCGATTGAAACAACGAATTGGGCGAATTTAGGAACTTTGTTTCAGATGGATAGCAGGAAGGGAAGCAGGGTAAACAATAGGTGGAATGTCTGAAAATTAGAACTTTGTGAAGAATTGATCACAACAATTTATTTTTCAAAACGAAAGGAGTATCCTTAAGGATAAAGGTCAGAATAGGTATGAAAACAAGGAGGAATCATTGTGAGCGACTTATTTAAAGGCATTTCGGAAAAAGTAAGAGCCCAAAACCCGACGATCGTTTTCCCAGAAGGAACAGACGAGCGTATTATTGAAGCAACTTCCCGCTTGAAAAAAGACGGAGTACTCAAGCCCGTACTTGTAGGAAACAAAGGTGAAGTAGAAGCAAAGGCTAGTGAGATCGGTGTATCTGTAGACGGAATCGACATTTTCGACCCGGAAACGTACGAGCACTTTGAAGAGCTAGTGGAAGCTTTCGTTGAGCGCCGCAAAGGAAAAGCGACTCATGACGATGCACGTCAAATCTTAAAGCAACCAAACTACTTTGGTACAATGCTTGTTTACGTAGACAAAGCCCACGGCCTCGTAAGTGGTGCGGCACACTCTACAGGAGATACGGTTCGTCCTGCCCTTCAAATCATTAAAACAAAAGAAGGCGTGAAAAAGACATCTGGCGTATTCGTCATGGTGAAAAACGAAGAGAAATATATCTTCGGTGATTGTGCAATCAACATCTCACCAGATAGCAACGATCTTGCGGAAATCGCTATTGAAGCCGCGAAAACGGCTCGTGTATTCGACATCGACCCTAAAGTAGCGATGCTGAGCTTCTCTACAAAAGGCTCTGCAAAAAGCCCTGAAACAGAGCGCGTTGTGGATGCGACTCAAATCGCAATCGAGCGTGAACCAGGCCTCACATTGGACGGAGAATTCCAATTCGACGCTGCATTCGTTCCATCTGTAGCAGCTAAAAAAGCACCAGACTCTCCTTTAAACGGAGAAGCAAACGTGTTCGTATTCCCTAGCCTGGAAGCGGGTAACATCGGCTACAAAATCGCACAACGTCTCGGTAACTACGAAGCCATCGGACCGATCTTACAAGGTCTTAACAAGCCGGTAAACGACTTGTCTCGTGGTTGTAACGTGGAAGACGTGTACAAGCTTGCATTGATTACAGCCATGCAAGGACTAGCTGAATAATAGATCAATCGTTTGACCTCACTCGTGTATGCGGGTGAGGTTTTTGTTGGGAAGGGGATGTGGTGTGGGGGAGGTCATCATTTTGGACTAACCGGTGAATAAAGAGAGCGAAGCCGCGAAAAGAGGAGGAGTGGCCGGTAATAAGAGTGGTGAAGCCGTGAAAGGGGAGGCTATTCCGTAGAAAAGAGAGGCAGAACCCGTTAATAACCCCTAAATATGAGGTTGGTAGTAAGTGAGAGTGTGGGGGAGTCTAACCCGGTAAGAGGGGGAGCGAAGCCGTGATAAGAGGAAGAGTAGCCGTTAATGAGAAAGATAAAGCGGGGAAAAAGAATTCTATGCCGTAGAAAAGTGGATTTCAACCCGTTAAAAACCCCTTATTAGGGGGTTAGTAGTAAGTGAAGGGGGAAGTGGTGGACGGTGTGCGGCGGGCTAACCTGTTTAAGTGGCAGTCCAACCTGTTTAAATGAGAAGCTAACCTGTTTAAACGCCCCACCCCCTACACAAAAAAAGTCGCCTTCTCCTGAAAAGAAGGACGACTCTACTCAATTAAACAATTTTCTCGTTCCGCTTTACCATACGCTTCAAGTTCTCTTCATAAACGCTCCATTGTTCCTCACTCAGTTCCACATTCCCAAGCTTTTCCCCATACTCCTTCAACGTGAGTAGCATGGAATGAAGCATCTCGGTTATAGGAAGCGTTTCTCCTGTGAGTTCTTCTAAAGACACCATCTTCAGTGGAACAATATTCGGGTAGGTGAATTTTGTTTCTTCTCTACCAATAGCTGCATCATAAAAGCGGCGAACAAGATCGGCCCGTTCACTTCCGCTACCGGTAACAGCAAGGTAAATTTGTACTGCAACGCCGCCCCGAAGGCGACGTTGGGAGATTCCTGCAAACTTCCGGCCCCCAACACTCAAGTCGTATCGACCGGGACAGTAGCTTTCTACAATCTCTCCATCTTCAATATCAAGGTCGAATCCTTTAAACCACTCTTTCACAAAAGAGACCATTGCTTCATATCCGCTATCAATAGAGAGACGCTTTTCATCTTTAAAAATCAAACTCAGGTTCAAAACACCTTCATCAAGAACAACTGCCAGTCCTCCGGAGTTCCGGACGATCACGTTGTACCCTTCCGATTTCAAAAGGTCAATCCCTTTTTCAATATGAGGTAACCGGCTGTCTTGAATGCCTAACACCACCGTACGATCATGCACCCACGTCCTGGCAATTCCCCAATCCTCATGATCAGACACCAGGCGACAGAGCGTGTCATCCATGGCAAAAGAATGCATTGGGTTTTCTGTAAGACCGGTCACGGACTCATCCATCACATACCAGCGATTTCTATGTAAAATACTCATCGTTTCTTTCTCCTTAAACGCCTTATTCAAACCCTTAAAGTATATCACAAATTGGACAAGGTTACCGTTGCATTCCCTAACTCTCACATAGTAAAATACACGTTAGTGGAAACGGAAAGAATGCTGTTTTTTATCCGTCGTGTGTAGCGGATTTTTGTAATAGAAACGCATGAAAACTACGTTTGCAAAGCTTTAAATAGATTAGCAAAATGAGGATGCCTCTTAGTCAGAAAACGTATTATGTGAAGCACAGCCTTGTACACTGACGCAAGAGGCTACTCATTAATTGAAAAATAAAGTGGTGAATCCCGTGGCAAATGAATTTCGCATCTGTGACGATTGTCAGGCCACAAACATCCAGACACTCGTTCCAAAGTTAAAAGAGCTGGATCCATGTGCCGAAGTAAAGGTCGGATGCCAAGCGTACTGCGGACCTGGTCGAAAAAAGGCATTTACTTTTGTGAACGACAGAGCAGTGACTGGCTTAAGCGAAGAACAGTTGATTGAAAAAGTGAAAAAGCGCATGAAACGATCTTAACCAACGAAGGAGGGGGATCGAGACCAAATGTCTCGGCAGTCGCCCTCCTTTGTATTGTCTTTCATACAAAAACTGCCAAAAAACGTGCGCAAATCGACAAGAAGTTCCTTTTTTTTACCCCGTACTTTAGTATAATAAGATCAGGGTATTGAACGGTACAGAATTAAACATCAAGATTGTCAGCTGCCAAAGGAGTGCAGGAAAGGAGCCTTATCTTACATGAACGGCCCATTTAAAAAACTAAGCGAAGAAAAAGTGTTCAAAGATCCGGTCCATCGTTACATCCATGTCCGTGATGAACTTATTTGGAAACTGGTCGGCACGCGGGAATTCCAGCGTTTACGCCGTGTCAGACAGTTAGGTACAACGTATGTCACGTTTCACGGAGCAGAACATACGCGTTTTAATCATTCACTTGGGGTATATGAAATTATGCGCCGAATGGTAGAAACGATTGAAGAAAAAGAAAACTGGGATCCTGAAGAGCGACTCGTTTGTTTAAGCGCAGCCCTTCTGCACGATGTAGGCCATGGCCCTTTTTCACACTCCTTCGAGAAAGTATTTCATACAGACCACGAACATTGGACGAGAGAAATCATTCTTGGCAATACGGAAGTGAACCGTGTTTTAAAAGAAATCAGCGACGCTTTTCCTCAAAAGGTAGCAGATGTAATTGGGAAGACGTACGATAACAAGCTTGTGATCAGCTTGATTTCGAGCCAAATTGACGCTGACCGCATGGATTACTTGCAGCGCGACGCTTTTTACACCGGCGTAAGCTACGGACACTTTGATATGGAGCGTATTCTCCGTGTGATGAGGCCGACGGAAGATCAAGCCGTGTTTAAATACAGTGGCATGCACGCTGTCGAAGATTATATTATGAGCCGCTATCAAATGTATTGGCAGGTATACTTCCACCCAGTTACGAGAAGTGCGGAAGTGATTTTAAGCAAAATCCTACATAGAGCGAAACACCTTTATGAAGCGGGATATGAATTTAAGGACGAGCCTCGTCACTTTAAGTCTCTTTTCTCAGGAAGCATTACGTTGGAAGACTACTTAAAGCTCGACGAAGCAGTTATTATGTATTATTTCCAGATGTGGCAGGAAGAAGACGATCCGATCTTGAAGGACTTGTGCGACAGGTTTATGGACCGACGTTTGTTTAAATATGTAGAGTGTGATCCGAGTACGCAAATGAAAATATGGCCGGAGCTTCTTCAACTCTTTAAAGAGGCTGATATTGACCCGTCGTATTACCTTGTCATTGACTCGTCATCGGACCTTCCTTATGACTTTTACCGCGGAGGAGAGGATGAAGAGCGTCTACCGATTCACTTACTCATGCCAGGGGGAGAGCTTCGAGAGCTTTCTCGTAAATCGGACGTTGTTGAAGCCATTTCGGGTAAAAAAAGAACAGACCATAAATTGTACTTTCCAAAGGACTTTTTGGAGGACGAAAGTACACACAAAGAGATTAAACAACGAATCAAGACTTTACTTATGACTCAGGGGGGATAAGTATGCTTAACGAGCATGCGAAATTGCTGACACTTATTCAGCAGGCAGGAGAAATCGTCGGGCGAAAGAAATTACAGAAAATCGTATATATCGCTAAGAAGCTCGACCTTCCTTTTTACGAAAAATATCAGTTCAGAATGTATGGCCCATACTCCGAAGAGCTATCCGTACGTATGGAAGAGATGAGAGACTTAGGCTTTATTTCGGAAGTGAAAGAGGATAAAAGCAGCTATCACCAGTTTCGCTACTCTCTTACAGAAAAGGGAGAAGAGTTTCTGACCATTTCTGACTTCGACTTTCCTAACCCTAAAGCGATACTCGATGACCTGAACAGTAAAAGCTCACGTTTCCTTGAACTTGTATCCACCATGTTCTATTTCGAAGAACTTACCAACGAAGAGATTAAAGAAAAGGTGTTTACAATCAAGGCGAAACAAAACTACACTGAAGAAGAGGTGGAAGAGGCATTTCGCTACATTGATGCTTTACGCCAATCTAAGGTGAGCGAGTCGTTTGCCAAATAAGGAGAGTGTTAGCTTGTATATCGTACACTCGGTAGTAACGATCCCGGAAGAAAAGTCTGACGAAGTCATCGGACTCTATAAAAACCGTTCAAAGCTTGTGGACGAAGCGGAAGGGTTCATTTCTTTTAAATTGCTTCAAAACCGCCACAAAGCCGGTGAACTTACTGTACAGATGGAATGGGAAACAGAGAAGGATTATTTGGACTGGATTCGCAGCGATGACTTTAAACGCATACACGAACTGGAAAAGAAGTATCCTGACAAAGAGCTTGCCAACATAAAAGCACGTGTACACCAATACAAGGTGGTGGCAACATAATGGTCTCACAGGAAGAGGAAGATCGCATTGCCATTAAGCTGACGGATCGTTTTTACGAAGAGTACGGTGATATGCTTGAAAAGTTCGGTGATCGTGGCAAAAAGCACACAAGAAATGATATCCACCATCATTTTGATTACTTGAAAACATCGGAAAAGCTTAACAATAAGACTGTGTTTATCGACTACGCTACATGGTTGAATACGGTTTTGACGAGCAGGGATGTGCCAACTGAACTGCTAATGAAAAATTTCGAATGGATCGTAGAAGAGCTCGAGAATCATGATGATCCACCTGTTTTTTATATCGAAACCCTTCACCTTGCTATAAAAGAATTGCACGAACAAGAGTAACAAAAAAGACGACCATCGAAGGTCGTCTTTTTACGATTTACGGCATAATGTCGCTAATGCGCTCACCGTTTACACCATAATGGGCTGGTGACATTTCTTCAATGATCACGGCTACTTTTTCTCTCGGGGCTCCCGTGGACTCGGAAACGGCATCCGTTACTTTTTGAACCAGCTCACGTTTTTGGTCGTCTGTACGGCCTTCGAGCATTTTAACTGTTACGTATGGCAAAGTCATCGGTCCTTTCTTGTTATAAGGTTAGTTATCTAATAGACGTTCTTTCCCTACTTTAAACGGGTTCGTGACATTCGTCACGTTTTTTGTCTGGTGGAAGTGATGGATAACGAGGGAAAAGTGATTGATAAATCCGAAAGTCGATGAAGAACGGGAGCAAGTCGATGAAGAACGGGAGAAAGTCGATGAACAAATCCCAAAGTCGATCGACCACTAGCCCCACCATTTCCCCACAGAAACAGCCATGACATGCAAGTTTGAAAATGAATATGATAAACTAAACGAAATGACGTTCGAATGGAGGATGGGTTATGAAAAATTTGTTTGACGATAATAAAGGAAAAAAGCGTGGACAAGGCTTTAATATATTGAGTTCGGATTCTACAGATGGACACGGTGGGTATGGATCTGGTGTTCTTAACTTGAACAACATGTCCCCAGTGTTCATCGATGTCAATGAAGGGGAAGCCTTCGTGGATATGGGGGCTCTTCATGCAAGAAGCTCCGTAGAAAAAGGGATTAAGTTCCTTCATGAAAAAGACAAAGTACCTAATGGAAAGCCCTATTGGCTTGTGTGGGTGACGGTTGAAGATAAGGGCGAAGGACCGTTCTACTATGGCGTAACCGCTTGTGAACTAACGGTAGACCGTGAGATCCGCCGAGGATACAAGAGTCTTCCAGAGCACGTAAATAATATGGACCGTTCACTTAAAGGGCGGATCATTGTTGATCAGATGGACGACAAGTCAAAAGGAGTACTAGCAACGTTTCTTGAAAGCCACAACAAAGACGTTTGGGAGCGTTCAACCGATACATTAAAAGAAGGCTTAAACGCATAACAATTGTGAACGTCTTGTGAACAAATGAAAAAACCTCAACAATGTCACTTGCGAATTCGACATGAAGTTTGTAAACTTAGAACTACGTGTCTAACACACACAATACTAAGACAAAAAGACAAGCGAAGGGAATGCCAACCCTTCGCTTGTCTTTTTTATAGAACGTTTAATCAAACCATTTAAAGAAGCGATCGATAAATCGAGTTGGTTCTTGTTCGATTGGCTCGCTTTTTTTACCCGACTGCCCGTCCAAGTGGTCGGTGCAATACTCTGTTGGCTCTGTACCTTGGAGAAAATAAGACGTCCGCTGAACCGGACAAGCATCTGTAGCGAGCTTCCCGTTGATCGGATTAATGACCACACTTGTTACATTCGGCGGCTGTTCAAAAGGTAAAATCAGGTCATCGGCCAATGCTTCCCGCATAAACTGAGCCCAAATCCTCTTTGAGTACAATCCCCATTCATTCGAAGATGGCAGGTTACTTAACTGCTGGTCGTTTCCTACCCACACCCCAGTAAGCAGTTGAGGGGTATACCCAATCATCCAACTGTCATGAGAGGTTGAACCACTTTTCCCGGCAATCGGTCGGTCAAGTAAATGAATCAAGCTTCGCCCCGTAACCGCGGTTCCGGATCGGGGGTCGTTCAATCCCATCTCGAACATGCCGTGCATCATGTCTGTCATGATAAAAGCATAGGCAGGATCAATGATGCGTTCTGAATGAGAGTCTGCCACATACAAATCATTACCGTTTCGATCAACGACGCGGGTGACCAAAGTAGGGTCAACACCGTAACCGCCATTAGCAAAAGGGCTGTAGGCATTCGTCATTTCAATCACGCTCACGTCGGCTGCACCTAACGCCAAGGATGGGTTAGCGCTCACTGGACTATCAATTCCAAATCGCTTCACCGTATTTACGAGCGTATCAAAGCCCAAAAGGAAATGCGTTTTCATGGCGTAAATGTTATCGGAAACAGCGAGCGCTTGCATCATCGTTACATTGTCATCTGCGTACCGGTCGTTAAAGTTTTTCGGTGAGTATGTTTTGCGCCCATCATCATATACAAAATCTGTTGCTTCTACTTTAAACTGCGTGTTTGGCCTAAACCCTTCTTCAAGGGCCGCGTAGTAGAGAAGGGGCTTCATTGTCGATCCCGCTTGTCTTTTGGCTTGAGTAGCCCTGTTAAACGAGCTTTCCTGATAATCTCTGCCTCCGACCATCGCTTGCACGTGACCGTTGGCTGGGTTCATGGCTACAAAAGCCACTTGTAAATCATAGGGGCCGGCCATCTCCTTTTCAATCCACTCTTCCGCGATCTGCTGCTGTTGACGGTCCAAGGTGGTGTGAATCGCCAGTCCTGAAGAATGAATGGTGGCTGCGTCCATCCCTAACTCGTTTTCAAGGAAGGATTGAACAGCATCTTGAAAATACGGAGCTGTTCGCTTACCTTGAAAATCCCTGAACGCATCAGGCTCAACCGTTTCATTTAACGCTTGCTCATACTCCTTATTCGTAATGCTTTCCGTATCAAGCATGGCTTGAAGAACGAGTTTTTGCCTGGCGTAAGATTGAGTCGGGTTGTTATGTGGTGAGTACAGCCCTGGCCCTTTTGGAATACCTGCTAAAAGGGCCGCTTCACTCACGGACAGGCTAGATGCCGGTTTACCAAAGTAAAAGTTTGCCGCCGCTTCAATTCCGTAAGCGCCGTGACCGTAGTAAATCGTATTTAAATAGCCTTCGAGTATTTCTTCTTTTGTGTAGTGCATTTCTAGACGAAGGGCGTACATAGCTTCGTTGAGTTTACGTACCCACGTCTTGTCGTGTGTCAGGTACAAGTTTCTAGCATACTGCTGCGTAATCGTACTTGCCCCTTGAAGTTTTGAACCTGCTGTCACGTTCGTAAGAGCCGCCCGTCCAATTCGAAGCATATCGAATCCGTGGTGATCGTAAAACTTGCGGTCCTCAATGGCAACTGTAGCCCTCTTGATGTGATCCCCCATCTCATCAAGAGAGATCCAATGGCGGTTTTGTCCTTCGTGTTGCTCACCGATCACTTCCCCGTCTGCGGAATAAATGACGGTCGTTTCCGGTACAGAAAGGGACGGAGCACCTAATTGATACACATAGCCAAGGAGAATCGCTGTCACAACCATCTTGCTGACCATGGAAAAAAGGCCAAGGCGAATCAGTTGTCGAATACTTTTGTTCTTTTTTCGTTGCTCTGACCGAGTTCTAATTTCCATCCCTTTCACCTCGTTAACGGAAAATATATGAGTTATTTCCACAGTTTTCCACAAAGGGAGGCGAGTTATACATCAAGGGAGAAGGTGTCCAAGAATATATAAAAATAGTAGTGTAAAGAGGTCTGTTGTTTAGGAAAAAACAGACTGTCCTCTGAAGGGAAATACACCTCAGAACGCTGTACTTAAAATCACACGAAAAAACTATTCCCATTTCAAAAAGGATCGGCTATACTTCAATAGATTAGAACATAATAATCGCCCATCTTCCTTTTCGTGCAAGTTTTCGGCCCCCGCCGGGTTACGTTAAAGATGTTTACGAAAAAGGCCAGGCGTGAATGCAATAAATAACTCACATATATTTAAGAGGTGAAAGCTTTGTCTATTTGGTTTACAGAAAAACAAACAAAAGATTTCGGAATTACAGCACGTATCAAGCAAACGTATCACAGTGAAAAAACAGAATTTCAACAGCTTGACATGGTTGAAACAGCGGAGTTTGGCAACATGCTTCTTCTTGACGGAATGGTCATGACAACGGAAAAAGACGAGTTTGTTTATCACGAAATGGTCGCGCACGTTCCGCTTTTTACCCACCCGAACCCAAAGAACGTCCTCGTTGTAGGCGGTGGTGACGGCGGTGTGATTCGCGAAATCCTCAAGCACCCTTCCGTGGAAAAAGCGACACTCGTTGAAATTGACGGAAAAGTGATCGAGTACTCCAAGGAGTATTTACCTTCAATTGCTGGGAAGCTAGAAGATCCTCGCGTAGAAGTAAAAGTGGATGACGGATTCATGCACATTGCGAAAAGTGAAGCCGATTATGACGTGATTATGGTCGATTCTACAGAACCTGTAGGACCAGCCGTGAACCTATTTACAAAAGGATTCTATGAAGGAATCTCAAAAGCGTTGAAAGAGGACGGCGTATTCGTTGCGCAAACGGACAACCCTTGGTTCCATCAAGACCTTATCCGTAACGCTTACCGCGACGTGAAAGAAACGTTCCCGATCACACGCCTATATACAGCGAACATTCCAACGTACCCAAGCGGACTTTGGACGTTCACAATTGGCTCAAAAAAGCACGACCCTCTTGAAGTGGCCGAAGACCGCTTCCATGAGCTTGAAACAAAATACTATACAAAAGACATCCACCGAGCAGCGTTTGTTCTGCCTAAATTTGTGGAAGATCTCTTGAAGTAAGGAGGTCGTAACATGTTTTTTGACCAAGGTTACTCCGGTCGTGTGTTCATCATGGGAGACCGCTCTTACGAAGAGAGCGACATCGTGATTTACGGCATGCCGATGGATTACACAGTAAGCTTTCGTCCAGGATCCCGCTTTGGACCGAACCGGGTGCGGGAGTCGTCAATCGGGCTTGAAGAGTACAGCCCATATATGGACCGTCACTTAGAAGACGTGAAGTATCATGACGCTGGGGATATGCTATTGCCTTTCGGAAATGCAGGAAAAAGCCTCGATATGATTGAACAATACGTGGATCAACTCATTACCGACGGCAAATTCCCTCTAGGAATCGGTGGCGAGCATCTTGTGTCGTGGCCCATTATCCGTGCCATGCATAAAGAATACGATGATCTTGCCGTGATTCATATCGACGCTCACGCAGACCTTCGTGAAGAATACGAAGGGGAAGAGCTGTCTCACTCTACGCCAATCCGAAAAACGTGCAAGCTGATCGGACCTGAAAACGTCTATTCGTTTGGGATTCGTTCTGGTATGCGCGAAGAGTTTCAGTATGCAAAAGAGAGCGGCATGCACATGAGCAAGTATGAAGTGGCAGCACCGTTAAAAGAAATTTTGCCAACTTTAAAAGGGCGCCCAGTGTATGTGACCATCGACATCGACGTATTGGACCCGGCTTTTGCACCGGGAACAGGAACGGCCGAAGCAGGGGGCATCACTTCAAAAGAGCTTCTTGAAGCCATTGTGGCAATTGCCGAGTCTGACATCAATGTCGTCGGCTGTGACCTTGTTGAAGTGTCACCTCCATACGATCCATCAGACCAAACAGCCATCGCCGCAAGCAAATTCATCCGTGAAATGATCTTAGGATGGACAAAAAAATAAACAAATCCAAGCAACCTGCTAAGTGGCGGGTTGTTTTTGTATAACTAAATGAACGAATAAGTAGCGTTAACGTACTACTTACGTTAACAACAGAATTGAAACAATACTTGTTCGTGTTAGTGAAAATGGAGCGAAAGGTGGCGACTCCTGCGGAAATAGCAAAAGCATTACTTCATGAGCCTGCTGCGGTCTGCTTCGACACATATACGCCTCGGAGCATTACTGGAAGAGGAAGAAGCATCGGCCGAAGACCCCGCAGGCCGCTTTTGCCGAGGGTGGCTGAGGAGATGCCCGCGGAAAGCGCCGCCTGTAGCGCAATGACCTCAACTTAACTTGTTGGAATCACTTTAAGAAAGTTCATATATCGATTTTCGTAATTAACCAAACGGTTTAACAAGTAAACATTGTCTAATACCCCCAACCCCCACACCTTGTATCGAAGGCACTGAAAAAGTTCGATTTTTAACTTTTTCAGTGCCTTCGATGCAATGAGTGTAACGGTTGCATGTTTTGGAAGCCTGTTACGAGGGGGGTTCTCGTAACAGGCGCGCAACCAAGTGAAGCCATTGCCATTTAAATAAAGGCAGTGAAAAAGTCGAGGTGTACTTTTTCAGTGGCTTCCTTGTATAAAGGGGGTATTATCAGCTATAATACTTAAGTTATAAGGTTTTTTAATCATGTTCATGATAGAGATATACAGAAAGTTCGGTGACTCAAATGGAAGGACTACTCGTCCATATTCATATGAAAACACAAATAAACGATTCCGGCCGTAAAGAAACAAACACGGTCAACGCAACAGGGCGCCTCCTGTCAAAAGGAGATGTCACGTACCTGCGCTTTGAAGAGCCCGTAGAAGAAGGGCTTGATAAAACAATGCAGACCTTAAAAGTGCAACAAGGAGAAATGTCGGTGATCCGAAAAGGAGCCGTAAATATGAACCAACGATTTATTACAGGCGTGGAAACGGAAGGAACGTACCACAGTCCATTTGGGCCGATGCGTATGCTTACGGATACAAAAAACGTGCGATTCTTGTGGGATGAGTCCGCAAACCGAGGAGAGATCCGACTTAACTACTCTTTAACGTTACAAGGGGAATTCGCAGGTGACTACGATATGCGCGTCACATTAAAGGAGGACAAAGAAACACAATGAGCCAAGTAGAGGAAATGAAACAGCTGTTAAAAGACGAAATCAAACAATCCGTAATTCAAGCAGGACTTGCTTCTGAGGAGGAGCTTCCAGAACCGGTTATTGAGCTACCTAAGGACAAAGCTCATGGGGACTACGCAACAAATATGGCCATGCAACTAGCGCGAATTGCGAAAAAAGCCCCTCGCATGATCGCAGAAGAAATGGCTGCGAACTTTAACAAAGAACGTGCCCACGTAAAGGACATCGATATTGCAGGACCTGGGTTTATGAACTTTTTCATGGACAACAGCTACTTAAGTGATATTGTGCGCACCGTGTTGGAAAAAGGCAGTGACTACGGCCGCACGAATGTTGGTCAAAACAAGTCCATCCAAGTGGAGTTCGTGTCCGCTAACCCAACAGGTACCCTTCACTTAGGGCATGCAAGAGGAGCTGCAGTAGGTGACTCTCTATGCAACATCTTAGATAAAGCAGGCTATGATGTAGCTCGTGAGTATTACATTAACGATGCAGGTAACCAAATTGAAAATCTAGCTTTAAGCTTGGAAACTCGTTATCTTGAAGCGCTTGGTGAAGAAGCAAAAATGCCTGAAGACGGCTACCAAGGCCAAGATATTATCGGATTTGCAAAAGAAATCGTAGAAGTGTACGGTGATCGTTTCAAGACGACGCCTCGCGAAGAGCGACTTGAATTCTTCCGTGAATATGGGCTAAAGCGTGAGCTGGATAAATTAAAAGAAGACTTGGCTAGCTTTCGAGTTAATTTTGACAACTGGTACTCTGAAACATCCCTTTATACAACAGGAAAAGTAGAAGCGATCTTAGAAGAGCTTCAAGAAAAAGGGGAAACGTACGAGAAAGACGGCGCTCTTTGGTTTGAATCCACGAAATACGGAGATGACAAAGACCGCGTTCTTGTAAAGGGAGACGGATCCTACACGTACCTTACGCCAGATATCTCCTATCATAAAAATAAGTTTGCTCGCGGATTTGAAGAGCTGATCAACATTTGGGGAGCGGACCACCACGGTTACATCCCTCGAATGAAAGCAGCCGTACAAGCTCTTGGGTACAACCAAGATCAACTTGGCGTTCAGATCATCCAAATGGTGAACCTGTTCCAAGACGGTGAACGTGTGAAGATGAGTAAACGTACAGGTAAAGCTGTTACGATGCGCGACTTGATGGAAGAGGTAGGAACAGACGCAACTCGTTACTTCTTTGCCATGAGAGCGGCAGACACACACATGGACTTTGACATGGATTTGGCCGTTTCCAAGTCCAATGAAAACCCTGTATATTACGTGCAGTATGCCCATGCCCGCATTTGCAGCATGATCAGACAAGCGAAAGATGCAGGATTCGAAGCCGATCCATCTGTTGACCTGACACGCTTAAACAGTGAAAAAGAGCTTGATCTCTTGAAAAAAGTCGGAGAGTTTCCTGAAGTCGTTAGTGACGCGGCAGACAAGCGCGCCCCACACCGAGTGGCAAACTATGTATTCGACCTTGCTCAAGCCCTTCACAGCTTCTATAACGCTGAGAAGGTGATTAATGAGGGCGACGCAGAATTAACGAAAGGTCGTCTGGCACTGATGGAGTCCGTGCGTATCACCATTTTAAATGCCTTGGCACTTATTGGCGTTTCAGCTCCTGAAAAAATGTAATGAACCCATACACACGCAAGCCCGCTCATGGGGCTTGCGTGTGTTTTTTATTTTTGCTAAACGTATAGATGTACGAACCTCTTTCTGATAGGATAAAAGGTGTCTATAAGGTGAAGCGCTTACGTACATACTACTAAGACAAAAATGTGTTGAAAAGGGTGAACCTCATGCAAGAAATTATTTTGGCATTAATTGCAGGTCTCGTTGTAGGCTTTCTATTTGCACTTATTAAACTTCCGATGCCAGCACCACCGGCACTAGCGGGGATCATGGGTATCTTTGGTATCTACTTGGGCTACAAACTGTTTGGATTCGTATCGGGCTACTTTGCATAAAACTAGGATGAACAAAAGGGCGTGACACCGCCTTTTTGTTCATCTTTTTTTGTAAGGAGGGGTGGGGAGAGGCTCTGGTCGGTGTGAAGTCGATGAAGAAATCATAAAGTCGATGAACAAACCTCTAGCAAGGGAATAGAAGAGGAGATCCACGGCTGACATGCAAGCGATTCATGGGGGAACTCATGGATTAACGGCTACAAACCCAGCATTCACCGGTTTCCGCCCCACATTCCCGGTTTGGTTCTCCTCATTAACGGCTTGAACGTCACGATTCCCGGTTTGCCCTCCCCAATGCCGGGTTTGCCGACAAATCCCCCCCCTCGGTACAACACCAAACCAAATCCTAAAATCCCTTCATAATGCTCCCTAAAATGAGACAACATATGGAGAGATCATATAAAGGTGGTGGAGCGCGTGCCGTGGACATGTGAGCATAATCGAGCAAGCATTTATTACGAAATTAAAGGCAAAGGGCCTGCCATTTTGTTTATTCATCCGCCAGGGATGGGACACATCACTTTTCGCCATCAAACAGAGGCCTTAAAAGATTCTCATACGGTCATCTTAATGGATGTCAGGGGCAACGGGCGTAGTGGCCTTGATGACTCACCGCTGTCGATGGAACTTCTTGCCGATGATATTAGATGCGTTCTAGATCACGCCGGGATTAAGAAGACGTTTATATGTGGGTATTCGAATGGTGGTTCGATCGTTCAAGAGTTTTGCATTCGCTATCCAGAAAGAACGAGAGGAATGGTTCTCCTCGGTGGTTTTTCAGAAGTGAACAGTTTTTTACTACGCAATGAATTTCGATCGGGAATTATCGCAGCGAGGCTGAAGAAGATGCGTACGATATCAGAAGTTCTGGCAGCGGCCCATGAAAAAGGCGGGAACAGGAAAGACTTAGCGGAATACATCAGACGTACTTCGCCTACCTTTTTAGCCAACCTGTACGATTTAGGCCTTCACTACAAATCTACAGATCGACTTCATCACATTCGCTGTCCGGTTCTTCTCGTATACGGACAGTGGGACTATTACGTTCACCACTACCGATTTATTTTCCAAAAGAAGCTTCAAGTCCCGTGCGATGTTATTTTTATCGGAAAAGCCAGTCATCAACTACCAACAAAACACCCTAAAGTACTGAACCACGTCCTTCATGAGTTTGTGATAAAAAGCATTGAATACAACAAGGAACAACAAAGATAAAAGAAGGCACCGAAAAAGTTCGATCTTTAACTTTTTCGGTGGCATCTAAAAAGCGCTTGAGACCATTTTAGTCTCAAAGCGCTTTATTTGTATTCGACGCTTGCTCCCGTGACTCGCCTCACACCTCGAATCGCACTCACATCTTCCATAAACGTAAGCAGTGCCTTATCCTTTTGCTTCGCTTCAATCATGACATCGAAATCTGTATCGTATTGGCGCATCATCTCAAAGAAGGGCTTAACAAAATTCACATCGAGCCCTGCAGCATGAGCCCGTGAGCGCTCTTTGTCTTTAGGAGAGGAGAGGTGGACTTTCGGGCGAAGTCCCGTATGCTTCCAACTTTCGATTACCCTAGGCATCAACTCTTCCAAAGGAGCTTCTCCTGGAAACACTACGTGATGGTGGTAATCAAAAACGAGAGGGATTTGCTCTTCTCTACATATGGCTAACACGTCTTCTGTGTGATAGGATTTATCATCATTTTCCAGCATGAGCCTGTTTTTTAGAGAGGTAGGCATCTGGTTTATGTTCTTGGAAAAACGCTCGATGGCTTTTTCTTTATCCCCGTATATTCCTCCTACATGAAGAACGAACCGGCATTCATCGAGTCCCATCGCATCAGCCATCTTATGGTGATATCGAAGATCCTCGACTGCACGATCGGTCACGTCTTGCTTGTCTGACGTAAAGAGGGTAAATTGATTTGGATGAAAACTCGTGCGAATATGATGGTCTTTTATTAATTGTCCGAGATCTGCCCACTCTTTTTTAAAAGGGGTAACATAATCCCACGCTGCTTCAGGGTGAGTAGAGAGGGGGACCATGGATGAGGACAATCTGAACAGGTCGATTTGGTGAGCGATACAGTAGTGTATCGCTCGTTTCGTATGAGCTATATTTTTAGCCGTAATGACGTGTAGCTTTTCATGTCGCTCATCTTTTGTCAGTTTTTTAGCATGAGCCCACGTCGTCGTATGAGCGGGAGAAGCGTCCCATAACGAGAGGGCGTGAGATACAAACCCGAATCGGATACGCATGAAAACCTCCTTGATTCATCACATTAGCGGTGCAAGAGCAGTAGCCAATGCTTCTTTCGTTCGTTTTATAAAAGAGCGCTGGTTAAGCTGTTCAATCGTGACCAGATCACTGCGGTTTAAGTCTTCGTTTACTTGAACCATGACCTGTTCAATCCAATTTTCATCATAGATAAGGCAGTTTACTTCATTGTTTAAATAAAAGCTTCGCTTATCGAAATTGGCAGTCCCGATGTCACAGATCTTGTCATCCACGATGATGGCTTTGGAATGATAAAACCCTTGAAAATACATGTGAATGTCGACCCCTGCTTCAATTAACGTACGGAAGTATGGATAAGCCGCATGGATGACAAGAGGATGATCGGGATTCTTTGGCATAATCACACGAATATCCACCCCTCGTTTGGCAGCTTTAATAAGGGCATCCTTCACTTTTTTTCCAGGCACAAAATAAGGACTTCCAATAATGAGCTTGTGTTCCGCTTTATTAATCATGCGAAGAGCGAGGTCTTCCACATGAGCCCCATCAGAAGGGAAGATTTGAATACCCTTCGAGCCTTGTGGCTGTTTTGGATAAAAGGATTCATCATGGACAAGGTCTTCAGAGGAGGCCCTTTTCCAATCAATAAGAAACTGGTTTTGAAGGTCGTTGACTCCTTCTCCTTTTACAGCTAGATGATAATCTCGCCACGGACCAAACTCCGGATCGCGCCCCAAATACTCATCTCCCACGTTAAATCCGCCTATGTAGGCAATGCGACTATCAATAACGGTAATTTTCCGGTGGTTACGCTGATTGGCGCTGTAAAAAAGAAACGGAAACTTCGGCTTATTTGTAATGGCTAGCTTTACCCCAGCTTCTTTTAACGCTTTTTTTCCTTTTCTGGAGATACGGATGCCCATAAAGTCCACCATTAGACGAACGTCGACACCCTCTCTTGCTTTATCTTTTAATTTTTCGAGCATTTTTTTACTGATGTCATCTTCTCTAAAGATATAAAAAAGCATGTGGATATGTTTTTCAGCTGCTTCAATTTCTCCAAAAAGATGGTTAAACAACTTGTCTCCTCGAGCGAAGAATTCCACATCGCTTTTTCTCACAGGAGGCTCCTGAAAAGGAGGGATGTTTTTATGATGAATCCACCGTGCAATTAGAAAATCCACGATAAATAAAAGGATAACAGCTAGGAGAAAGAGAATAACGGTTAAGAGGATATTCATTACTGTCAAAGGTGGTACCTCCTTTTGATGAGACGAATAGCTACTGCTTTTAGTTTCCCTTTCTATATCGAAATCAATCCTTCCGAGGAAAAAAAGTAGTGTGAATGAATACTCATTCATACTTTCTTGTGCTATAATAAAAGACAAAATTCACTCTATTTTCTGAAAAGGGTTTTTCTTCCGTTTTTGTGCGTAAGAAAAATGTCTGAAAGGGGCTGTTTGCATCATGGATCCAATCCACATTAACTGGCTGATGTTCGTTCTTGTAACCGGTTACGCAGTATATTTGTTTGCTACACTGGCGAGAACAAGGATTGCCTACATTAAGCTTGGACAAAAGGCAGAATTCAATCGTTCGGTAAAAGAACGGAAGGACGTCTTCTTTAAACAAGTGTTCGGCCAAGAAAAGTTATTAAAAGATAAGAAGAGTGGAATCATCCATTTAATGTTTTTCTATGGATTTTTACTCGTTCAATTCAGTGCTATCGACTTAATTTGGAAAGGGCTTGCGGTCGGCTCTCATTTGCCACTAGGACCGGTTTATCCGATCTTTACGTTCTTCCAAGAAATTGTCGTAGTCATGATTTTAGTAGCGGTTGTTTGGGCGTTTCACAGACGTTACGTTGAAAAGCTTGTTCGTTTAAAACAGAATGCAAAAGCAGGACTTGTCCTTATTTTTATCGGTGGATTAATGGTTTCCAAACTCTTTGCAAAAGGGATGGAAATGATTTGGCTTGGAAAGTCAGCTACGTGGGCTGAGCCAATTGCAACTGGAATTGCAACGGTATTTGGGCCGATTGGCACAACCGCAGCAGGAGCGTTGTTCTTCGTATTTTGGTGGGCACACCTGTTATTCTTACTTACCTTCCTTGTTTACATTCCACAAGGGAAGCACGCTCACTTAATTGCAGGTCCTGCAAACGTTTACTTAGGGCCGACGCACAAAACGGGTCAACTAAAACCGATTAACTTTGAAGATGAAGATGCAGAGAAGTTCGGGAAAAATCAGATTGAAGAATTTGATCAAAAACAACTTCTCGACTTATATGCCTGTGTGGAGTGTGGGCGCTGTACGAATATGTGTCCGGCTACGGGAACAGGGAAGATGCTTTCCCCAATGGACCTGATCGTAAAAATGCGTGATCATTTAACGGAAAAAGGCGCGGCAGTTACATCCAAGAAGCCATGGATGCCGACTTTCGCGTTTGATAAAACAGAAGGCAATCAGCTTGCTATGGCAGGTGCTGAAAACTACAATGTGAGCTTGATTGGCGACGTTATCACAGAAGAAGAGCTTTGGGCTTGTACGACGTGTCGTAACTGTGAAGATCAGTGCCCAGTAGCTAATGAACATGTTGACAAAATTATCGACATGCGTCGTTATCTTGTTTTGACAGAAGGAAAAATGGATCCGGAAGCCCAGCGTGCCATCACAAACATCGAGCGTCAAGGAAACCCATGGGGGATCAACCGTAAAGAACGTGAAAAGTGGCGCGAAGGTCGTGACGACATTTACGCACCAACAGTAAAAGAATTGAAAAAGGCCGGAGAAGAATTCGAATATCTCTTCTTTGTAGGGTCGATGGGTTCATATGATAATAGAAGCCAAAAAGTCGCCCAGTCTCTTGCAAAAGTGTTGAATGAAGCGGGCGTTAAATTTGCGATTCTAGGAAACAAGGAAAAGAACTCAGGAGATACACCTCGTCGTATCGGTAACGAATTCTTATTCCAAGAGCTTGCGACAGCAAACATTGCCGAGTTCGAGAAAAACGACGTGAAGAAGATTGTGACGTTCGATCCTCACGCCTACAACACGTTGAAAAACGAGTATCCTGACTTCGGTCTCGAAGCGGAAGTCTATCACCATACAGAGCTTCTTTATGAGTTGGTTCGTGACGGACGTTTGAAGCCGACAAAAGAAGTGAACGAAACGATCACGTATCATGATTCATGTTACCTTGGTCGATATAACGATGTTTACAACCCACCTCGTGAAATCTTGAAAGCCATCCCGGGTGTTCAAGTGGTCGAGATGGAACGAAACCGGGAAAACGGCATGTGCTGTGGAGCCGGGGGCGGTATGATGTGGATGGAAGAAGACACAGGTACCCGTGTAAACGAAGCGAGAACGGAGCAAGCCTTAGCCGTTAATCCGTCTGTAATCGGAAGTGCTTGTCCTTACTGCTTAACGATGCTAAGTGACGGAACGAAATCGAAAGAAGTGGAAGAATCCGTAAAAACCATGGATATTGTAGAAATTCTAGAAAAATCTTTGGAAACAAAAAAGGAATCTGTCACGGTATAAAGAAGTAAGTAAAGTGATAGACGGGATAGTCGGAAACGATGATCTTCGTTAGCGAAACATGATTCTCTCTTATATAAAACCCATGTGCCTAAGGCTTCTGTAGAATTACGCTACAAAAAGCGAAGGGCACATAGGTTTTATCCCTATTTTAATCTAACAACTCAAAAGGACATTTTAGCCCAGTCTTAGGATTAGTAAGCAAAAAAGCAATCTTCAAAGCCTTTATTGAAAGCGCTTTATTCTTTGTCATGGAAGTGGCCCGAGCGAGCGTTCAATCGAATTGCCTAAAATTAAAGGAGGAATTGTACATGGGGAAAACAGTGATTGTAAGCGGAGCAAGAACACCGGTTGGTAAATTGGGTGGTAGTTTGTCAGGATTTACAGCGTCGGAACTTGGTGGAAAGGCGATCGCTGAGGCTTTAAAGAGAGGAAATGTGAGCACAAATGACGTGCAACACGTAATCATGGGAACGGTTCTTCAAGGCGGACAGGGGCAACTCCCATCTCGTCAAGCCCTTCATCACGCGGGCCTTCCTTGGGAGACAGAAACGGAAACGATTAACAAAGTGTGTGCCTCAGGCATGCGAAGTGTCACTTTGGCAGACGTGTTAATTCGATCGGGAGAACACGACACGGTCGTTGCCGGAGGAATGGAGTCCATGAGTAACGCACCTTACTTTGTGAAAAATGCCCGATTCGGAGTGAAAATGGGACCAACAAAGTTTGAAGACATGATGATCCACGACGGTCTTACGTGTACATTCACCGGCGTGCACATGGGGAACTACGGCAACAAAACAGCAAGTGAATATGAACTCACTCGCGAAGCCCAAGATGAGTGGTCCTACAGAAGTCATCAGCGTGCAACGGAAGCGATCAGTACAGGAAAGTTCGCTGAAGAGATTGTCCCGGTAGAAGTGCGACAAAGAAAAGGAGATCCACTTGTTGTAGAGAATGACGAATCTCCTCGAGCAGACACATCCGTTGAAAAACTTGCGAAACTAAAGCCCGTTTTTGGTGCAGATGGAACGATAACAGCCGGCAATGCTCCTGGTGTAAACGATGGAGCGGCAGCGCTCGTGGTCATGGATGAAGAAAAAGCGAAAGAGCGAGGGTTAGAGCCACTAGCTACGATCGTTGCCCATACACAACTGGCGGTAGAACCTGAAAACTTCCCGAAAACGCCAGGTCTCGTCATTAACAAGTTACTCGAAAAAACAGGCAAATCCCTTGATGAAATCGACCTCTTTGAAGTGAATGAAGCTTTTGCTGCCGTATCACTAGCGAGTGGAAAAATTGCAGACCTCGACCCAGAGAAAGTAAATGTAAACGGGGGAGCCGTTGCTCTCGGTCACCCAATTGGTGCAAGCGGCACGAGAGTCATCTTGACCCTTGCTTATGAATTAAAGCGTCGTGGCGGCGGAATCGGAATCGCCTCCATCTGTAGCGGTGGAGGCCAAGGCGACGCCATTATGATACAAGTGTAAAAGCGAATAGAGAAAAGAAGGCAAGGAGATGAAGTGGAATCGCCCGAGATGAACTGTGGCCGTGGGAGCTAGGCGAGACCTCAAAAGGCGCCAGCCTGAGGAGGCTTGCCAGCACCGCCACGGAATGCGAAAGGCAAGAAGGCTCATCTACCGATCTTTATATAAAGAAAGAAGACCAATAAGCCCCGCAAATAAAAGGAGTCGTTAACATAATGGAAATTAAACGCGTAATGGTCGTAGGAGCAGGACAAATGGGTTCAGGCATTGCTCAGGTGTGTGCCATGAACGGTTACGAAGTCACCCTGCATGATCTTCAAGAAACCTTTGTTCATAAAGGAATCGACGGCATTAAAAAGCAACTTCAGAAGCAAGTCCAAAAAGAGCGAATTTCTGAAGCAGATATGGAACGTTTCCTCAGACAAATCCATCCCTCCACCGACCTTAACAACGCTTCAGACGTAGATATCGTGATCGAAGCTGCGGTGGAGAATATGGAAGTGAAAAAGAACGTGTTTAAACAACTGGACGCCATTGCACCTGAACACGCCATTCTGGCCACAAATACGTCCTCTCTTCCAATTACAGAGATTGCAGCTGAAACGAACCGACCGTCCAAAGTAATCGGAATGCACTTTATGAATCCGGTGCCGGTCATGAAGCTTGTAGAAATCATTCGGGGTCTGGCAACAGACGAAGACGTATACGCAAGCGTTCGCACGATGGCAGAAAACCTCAAGAAGACACCTGTTGAAGTTCAAGACTTCCCTGGGTTTGTGTCCAACCGTATTTTGATGCCGATGATCAATGAAGCGATTTTTACAGTGTATGAAGGAGTTGCGTCTCCAAGCGACATTGATGATGTGATGAAGCTTGGCATGAACCATCCGATGGGGCCTCTTACATTAGCAGACTTTATTGGACTTGATACTTGTCTTTATATTATGGAGACCCTCCACGAAGGGTTTGGAGACGATAAATATCGTCCATGTCCTCTTTTGCGGAAATACGTGAAAGCAGGATGGCTTGGCAAGAAGTCTGGTCGCGGATTTTACGAATACAGCTAGAGAGGCGTGAGAGTGACCAATGGAATTGAGATGGAATGAAGAACAAGACATGATGAGGAAAATGGTTCGGCAATTTGCAGAAGACAAAGTGAGCAAGGCTGTTCCCATCATGGAAGAAACCGATGAATTCCCACTGGACATCGTAAAAGAGATGGGAGCTCTAGGATTAATGGGCATCCCCATCGATGAAAAATACGGCGGGTCGAACATGGATTTCACATCCTATATCCTTGCCATTCATGAACTTTCCAAAGTGAGCGCCACGCTTGGTGTGATCCTTTCTGTTCATACATCTGTTGGAACGAATCCGATTTTGTACTTCGGAAACCAAGAACAAAAAATGAAATACCTCCCGAAGCTTGCCTCAGGAGAATACATCGGGGCCTTTGCTTTGACTGAACCAGGTTCTGGTAGTGACGCAGCCGGATTAAAAACCACGGCAGTCAAGCATGGAGACAGTTACATTTTAAATGGGTCAAAAGTGTTTATTACAAACGCCGGTGCCGCAAGTACCTATATTGTTTTTGCGAAAACGGATTCCAGTGCAGGTGTAAGAGGGATCAGTGCTTTTATCGTAGAAAAAGATACACCAGGATTTACGGTAGGTGCTAAAGAAAAAAAGATGGGTCTTCACGGGTCCAACACATCCTCATTATCTTTTGAAGACGCGGTGGTTCCAGCTGAAAACCTTCTTGGTAAAGAAGGAGAGGGATTTCGGATTGCTATGGCGAACCTTGATGCTGGTCGGATTGGGATCGCTGCCCAAGCCTTGGGGATTGGAGAAGCTGCTCTTGAATACGCAACGGCATATGCGAAAGATCGAAAGCAGTTCGGACGTCCAATCGGCACACAACAAGGCGTGGCTTTCAAGCTTGCAGACATGGCTACCAAAGTGGAGGCGGCCAAATTGCTTACCTATAGGGCAGCCAATCTAAAAGTCCACGGCAGACCGTGTGGAACCGAAGCCGCCATGGCGAAAATGTTCGCTTCAAACACAGCCATGGAAGTGGCGATAGAAGCGATTCAAGTGCTAGGAGGATACGGATACGTAAAGGAGTATCCCGCAGAACGATACTTCCGTGATGCAAAAGTGACGCAAATCTACGAAGGCACAAACGAAATTCAACACATGGTGATCAGTAAAGGGCTTTTAAAGGAGTAGGAGTTGATTAAACGTCAACGTCCTAATGACGATATGAGCCCTAATTTCGTTTTCGGATGATTTATTTCTTTTAGACAAGAAATGTTGAAGCAGAAGGGCTCGAGACTCCTGTGGCCGTGGGGGCAATGCAAGACCCCGCAAGGCGTAGCCACGAGCATTTACTTCATGAATGTGCATCGAGTTGCTTCGACGCAGAAACTACAAAGCGTTACTGGTAGAGGAAGAAGCAGGGTGTTTAGGCTTGCTAGCACCGCCACGGAAAGCGAAGGGCCCGTATGCTTCAATCACCTTTCTAGTAATGAAGATGATATTAAAAAAGCAACAATCTATACGAAAACCGCCTTTTTAATATGAAAACTAGCGTATCTAAACAAAAATAAACGCGCAAAACGCAACAATTACACCGATGGGGGACTGAGAAATGGACTTTTTACTCACAGAAGAACAACAGATGATTCGCAAAATGGTGAGAGATTTTGCTGAAAACGAAGTGGCACCTACAGCCGCTGAACGAGATGAAGAAGAGCGATTCGATCGCAGTATTTTTGACCAAATGGGAGAGCTCGGCTTGACGGGAATTCCTTGGCCGGAAGAGTACGGCGGAATCGGCTCTGACTATATGAGCTACGTGATTGCAGTAGAAGAGCTTTCCAGAGTGTGCGGATCTACGGGGGTAACTCTTTCTGCTCATACGTCACTTGCTGGCTGGCCGATCTACACATTCGGTAACGAGGAGCAAAAGCAAAAGTACCTTCGTCCAATGGCAGAAGGAAAGAAAATGGGAGCCTATGGCCTCACAGAGCCAGGTTCCGGAAGTGACGCTGCAAATATGAAAACCGTAGCGAAGCGTGACGGAGATGACTACATTATCGACGGAGCGAAGATCTTCATCACAAATGCAGGTGAAGCGGAGATTTATGTAGTGTTTGCGTTAACAGATCCTGAGAAAAAGCATAAAGGCTGTTCCGCCTTCATCGTGGAAAAAGGAACTCCGGGCTTTTCGATGGGGAAAAAAGAAAGCAAGCTCGGCATTCGTTCGTCCCCAACACTAGAAATCATTTTTGACCAGTGTCGCGTTCCAAAAGAAAACCTTCTTGGTAATGAGGGAGACGGATTCAAAATTGCCATGATGACTCTTGATGGAGGTCGAAATGGTATCGCAGCACAAGCGGTAGGAATCGCTCAAGGAGCACTCGATGCATCCGTTAACTATGCAAAAGAACGTAAGCAGTTCGGCAAACCAATCGGTGTTCAGCAAGGAATCGCTTTTAAGATCGCCGATATGGCTACAAAAATTGAAGCGTCCCGTCTGTTAACCTATCAGGCGGCGTGGAGAGAAAGTAACGGCATTCCCTATGGGAAAGAGTCCGCTATGTCAAAGCTTTTTGCAGGTGATACGGCAATGGAAGTTACAGTTGAAGCGGTTCAAGTGTTCGGAGGGTATGGTTACATTAAAGAATACCCGGTTGAGCGATACATGCGTGACGCGAAAATTACGCAGATATACGAAGGCACGAATGAGATTCAACGACTCGTTATTTCTAAGATGTTATTAGCAGATAAATAGAATGAAAGGGGGAGAGAGGATGGAAAATATCGCCCAACGAATTAGAAACGGAGAGCTTCGCGCTCTTGCGAGGGGCATCAGCTATATAGAGAATCACCACGAGCAAAAACGCGAACTCCTCTCCACCCTCTTTCCTCATACAGGCAGGGCACACATCGTAGGGATTACCGGTTCCCCTGGGGCTGGTAAGAGTTCCCTCGTGAACGGGTTAGTGAAAGTGTGGAGAAAAGAAGGGAAAACCGTGGGCATTGTTGCAGTTGATCCTACAAGCCCCTTTTCAGGAGGCGCTCTACTCGGGGATCGCGTAAGAATGCGGGACCATGAAGAGGATGACGGTGTTTTTATCCGAAGCATGGGCACAAGAGGGAGTCTTGGTGGACTTTCGGAAGCGTGTAAAGACGCTATTCGGTTAATGGATGCCTCAGGGCTGGATGTTGTGCTCGTAGAAACGGTCGGTGTCGGTCAAAGTGAGTTGGACATTATGAAAATTGCCGATACCATTGCCCTTGTTTTATATCCATCGGGAGGGGACGTGATTCAAGCATTTAAAGCAGGGATCATGGAAATCGCCGATGTGTTTGTGATAAACAAAGCGGACCTTCCAGGTGTCAATCAGCTTAGAGGGGAAGTGGAGGACCTTCTTCACTTAACGTCGGAAGATAAAGACTGGAAGCCACCAATTTTAGAGACCGTGTCAACGGAAGGGAAAGGCATGTGGGAAGTCGTTGCTGAACTAAATGCTCATAAGGCATTGCTCACTCAGTCAACCACAGGAACTGAGCGACGGCTCAGTCAATTGGAAGAGGAAGTAACGAGAAGGATTAAAGAACAATTCGTCGAAGAGATTAGTCCGCTGGTGAAAGAAGAAGTCGCCCATGCCACCGGCGGCGATCCCTACGACATGGCCGGCCGGATTTACAAACGGTTTAAAGAAGAAAAGGGTGCTAACCTGTTTAAATAAGCCGTCAAACTTTTTAAAAGAGGAGCTAACCTGTTTAAAAGGAGCGCTAACCTGTTTAAACCCACAACCAACCTGCTTAAACAAGAAAACGCCACTCACCATACAAAAAGTGCGAAGAAAGTGCCAAACAAAAACAACATCCAAGGAGGGGGAAAACGTGAAGAAAAAGCAAGTGCCGTCCATGGTAAAAGACCAACGTCTCGTCAAAAAACGACGAGATCAAATCGTGAAAGCAGCGGTTCAGCTTTTTAACCAAAAAGGGTACCACAAAACCACTACCCGTGAAGTCGCTCAACAATCCGGCTTTAGCATTGGAACGCTCTATGAATATATCGGGTCAAAAGAAGACATTCTCTATCTCGTTTGTGACTCCGTGTATGACGAGGTAGTAGAAAACTGGGCCCAATTGAGGGATGAAAACCTTCATGGCCTCGATCGGTTAAAACAAGTGATCGAAGCTTACTTCCGCGTCGTTCACGACCTTCAAGACGAAGTGCTCGTCATGTACCAGGAAACCAAGTCGCTCTCAGGTGAAGCACTCAATTACGTGTTGGAAAAAGAGTTGAAAATGAAAGCCATGTTTGAAAAAGAACTCCAAAAAGGCATTGATGAAGGGTACTTGCACCTTTCTAAAGAAGAAATGGAGCTAGCTTGTCATAACATTTTAGTTGCTGGTCACATGTGGACGTTTCGACGCTGGGTGATCCAACGGGAATACACGATTGATCAATATTGTGAACTGCAGCTTCGTCAACTGTTGGAAGGTTTTAAGATTGATACAAACGTTCAAACCAATCTCGGTTGAACGACAGAGGAGAGATCAACATGAAACGTTACGAGCCTAAAAACCCGGTCCGTTTTGTCACGGCTTCCGGACTTTTTGACGGTCACGATGCTTCCATAAACATTATGAGGCGAATGCTTCAAGCGACAGGAGCGGAAGTGATCCACCTTGGTCATAACCGCTCCGTAGAAGAGGTCGTAAATGCCATTGTACAAGAGGACGTCCAAGGCGTGGCCATATCCTCTTATCAAGGAGGCCACGTGGAATACTTTAAGTACCTCTACGACTCTTTAAAAGAAAAAGGCATCCATCACGTCAATATATTCGGCGGTGGAGGCGGGGTTATCATTCCTGCTGAAATCAAAGAGCTTCATGATTACGGAATCAAGCGGATTTATTCTCCCGAAGACGGTCGCAAGATGGGCCTTCAAGGCATGATCAATGAAATGATGGAGCTTTGTGACTATCCCCTTGACGACGTATCGTCAGTGGACGTGGATCAATTGATGAACCGTGAATCAAAGCACATCGCACGGATGATTACCGTAGCCGAGAAGCGGGCATTTAACGGTGAAGAAGTCGCTGCGTCGGCTGAAACCCTCTTTGAAGAGGCAGTGAACCAATCGGACCTTCCGAATGTACCTGTACTAGGAATCACGGGAACCGGAGGCGCGGGAAAAAGTTCATTGACCGATGAGCTCGTCCGCCGCTTTTTAAGGGCATACGATGATAAGACCCTTGCGATTTTAAGTGTAGACCCGACTAAGAAAAAAACCGGCGGCGCACTTCTAGGTGACCGTATTCGGATGAATGCCATTCACCATCCTAGCGTGTACATGCGCTCGTTAGCCACAAGAGACAGTCGTCAAGAATTATCCAAAGCGATTGAAGAGTCCATTCGCGTTGTTAAGCGAGCCGGTTTTGACTTGATCATTGTTGAAACAAGCGGAATTGGTCAAGGGGATGCGGCGATTGCCGATGTAGCCGATGTATCCATGTACGTGATGACGAGTGAGTTCGGTGCACCGTCTCAGCTTGAAAAAATCGACATGATCGACTTTGCGGACTTGATTGCGATCAACAAATTTGACCGAAAAGGCTCAGAAGACGCCCTTCGAGAAGTGCGAAAAACGTTTCAACGGAGCCGTACGCGCTTTGACGAGGAACCGGAGACCATGCCGGTTTTCGGAACAATCGCAAGTCAATTTAACGACCCAGGTACGAATCGCCTTTTTTATGAGCTTGCCGGTATTTTGGATAACAAATGCGGCGGATCGTGGCTCACGGATCTCGGAAAGGATGACAAGCTGACTGAAAAAGATGCCATCATCCCTCCAGAGCAAATTCATTACTTACGCGAAATTGCCCAAACGGTGAGAGGGTATCACAGCGATACGGATGCAGAAGTAAAGAAAGCCCGCCGACTGTTTCAACTGGAAGGAACCCTAGAGGCAATTGAGGAAGAAGGCACAACCGGAATTGACCGAGGAAGCCTCCTCGAGCTCCGGGATCACTACTCTCAATCCCTTAACTTAGAGACAAAAGAGACATTGGATACGTGGGAAAAAACGAAAGAAGCTTACGGAAAAGATGAATTCGTAACCAAAATTCGAGACAAAGAGATTGTAACCGAGCTGAAAACGAGAAGCTTATCGGGACTTGATATTCCGAAAGTCTCCTTACCTAAATACGAAGACTACGGCGAAATCGTTCGCTGGGTACGTAGGGAGAATGTTCCTGGTAAGTTCCCTTATACTGCTGGTGTGTTTCCGTTTAAGCGTAAAGGGGAAGATCCTAAGCGCCAGTTCGCTGGAGAAGGATCTCCTGAACGAACGAATCGACGCTTTCACTATTTATCCAAAGACGATGAAGCGAAGCGCCTCTCCACCGCTTTCGATTCGGTTACCTTATACGGAGAAGATCCGGGTCATCGCCCTGACATTTACGGGAAGGTTGGGGAAAGTGGCGTAAGCATCTGTACCCTTACAGACATGAAAAAGCTTTACGACGGGTT
This sequence comes from Alteribacter aurantiacus DSM 18675, assembly GCF_000429705.1. Classification (GTDB taxonomy): domain Bacteria; phylum Bacillota; class Bacilli; order Bacillales; family Salisediminibacteriaceae; genus Alteribacter; species Alteribacter aurantiacus. Next base: position 277,009 of record NZ_KE386943.1, on the reverse strand, counting down.
TGATTTGTGCGCGCCGTCCACGTCTGTTTCCATGACGATCAATGGACCGGCACCAATCATACTTGCCATGTTCATGAACACGGCGATCGATCAGCAACTCGCCTTCTTTGAAGAAGAGAATGGACGAAAACCGAATGGTGCGGAGCGAGCGGAGATCAAAGCCAAAACCGTATCCGTTGTCCGAGGTACCGTGCAAGCGGACATTTTAAAAGAAGACCAAGGACAAAACACATGTATTTTCTCAACCGAATTTGCCCTTCGTATGATGGGTGATATTCAGCAATATTTCATTGATAACAAAGTCCGTAACTACTATTCTGTCTCAATTTCTGGCTATCATATTGCAGAAGCTGGAGCAAATCCGATCAGCCAGCTGGCGTTCACGTTGGCAAACGGATTCACGTACGTGGAATATTACTTGAGTCGCGGAATGAACATTAACGACTTTGCACCGAACTTGTCGTTCTTCTTTAGTAACGGTCTTGATCCAGAATATACGGTGATCGGTCGAGTGGCGCGCCGCGTCTGGGCGGTGGCCATGAAGAACAAGTACGGAGCCAATGAGCGCAGCCAAAAACTGAAGTATCATATCCAAACGTCAGGCCGGTCTCTTCACGCTCAAGAAGTGGACTTTAACGACATCCGAACCACTCTTCAAGCGTTACTAGCTATTTATGATAACTGTAACTCTCTTCATACGAATGCGTACGACGAGGCAGTGACGACGCCAACAGAAGAGTCCGTTCGCCGAGCCATGGCCATTCAGCTCATTATTACAAAAGAGCTAGGGCTTGCTAGGAACGAGAACTCACTTCAAGGATCGTTCATCATTGATGAGCTGACGGATCTCGTAGAAGAAGCGGTGTTAATGGAGCTTGAGCGCCTCAATGATCGCGGCGGGGTTCTTGGAGCGATGGAAACACAATATCAACGAGGCAAGATCCAAGAGGAGTCGCTTCTTTATGAAACGAAAAAGCATAACGGCGACCTTCCGATCATCGGAGTGAACACGTACTTGAATCCGAACCCGCCATCTGAAGACGAGTTCGAAATGGAACTTGCCCGTGCTACGAAAGAAGAAAAGGAAGGGCAAATCGCCAACCTCCATCAGTTCCAAGAATCTCACGGAACAAAAGGGGAGCAAGCATTGAAGCAGTTGAAGGAAACAGCCTTAAATGGCGGCAACCTTTTCGAAGAACTTATGGAAACCGTGCGCTATGCAAGCCTCGGTCAAATCACAAACGCCCTCTATGAAGTAGGCGGTCAGTATCGTAGGAATCTATAGGTATGAGTTAGCTGTCTCAAGTGCGAGGCAGCTTCCTTTTAATCTCTAAAGGAGGAAGGCAGGTGGTTTGAGGTGCTACCCGGTAAATTGTTAGCGGGAAGCCGTTAATCTGGAGCGGTGTCCGTCGAATCGCAATGATGAAGCCGTTAATCCGAACCTCCAACCCGTTAATCTCGCCTAGGAACCCGTCAATCACAACCTTTAAGAGGAATCTCAGGGTACCTTAAACGCCACCACCTCCTCAAAAGGTTTGAAGTAGAGAATTTTGGATTAGACTGGTTATGGAGTGAGAACCGGTGAAAAGTTGGCGGAAAGCCGTTAATCGTGAGCGGTACCCTGGGAATAGTGGCGATGATGCCGTTAATATGGAGATGTGACCCGTTAATCTACGGCCATTAGCCGTTAATCCAAGCCAAACACCACAGACATTCACCGTTCTGAAAAAAGATAACATTTCTTTCTTTAAACTCCTTTGATAAACTGGCATTAAACGAATGTTTATGTTTATAATGAAAGATGCAAATCAACAAGGAAATAATGGGAGAACTCTCTCACATTAACCTATAAAGATTAAAGTGAGTATACGTCTTATACAATAAAGCTTTACTAGCTGTAAAATGATGGTCCGGTTGTCATGCGTAGCTGAACGCCAGCAGTGAGACTCCTGCGGCAGTGGGAGCCAGGAGAGACCCCGCAGGGCAAAGGCCCGAGGAGGCTCGCCGGCACCGCCGCGGAAAGCGATCGTATGGCGCTCAGCGGAGCATGTCAAACACTATTACTGTCATAGAGGTATACTCAAAAAGATTAATGATTATAAGGGCGAAAGGAAGTGCCGGTTGTGAGCTTGAAACAATACGATGATACACAGCTGAAAGAATTATCCATGTTGGAGATTGCCTATGAACTTTTAAGTGAGAAAAAAGGGTCTGAAGAGTACCACGTGTTGCTTAAGCAAGTGGCTGAGATGAAGAACATCTCTGATGCCGATCTTAAAGACCGTATTGCGAACCTTTACACTGAAATGTCACTTGATGGACGCTTTGTAAACCTTGGCGACAATAAGTGGGGCCTTCGTTCATGGTACCCATTTGACCAAACGGAAGAAGAGCTTTCTCAAACGAACAAGCCAAAGAAAAAGAAGCTTCGTGCGTCTGCTGACGATGAAGACGATATCTTCGGTGACAGTGACGAGGACTTCGACGAGTTTGAAGACTTGGAAGATGAGCTCGATGAACTGGCTAATGAAGAAGACGAAGATTTCGACGACATTGACGAAGACGATGACTTCGACGGCGAAGAAGAAGAGGAAGACTTTGATTCGGAAGAAGACGAAGAGGATCGTTAATCTTTTCCATACAAAGGTTATTGAAACAGATGGAAGTGATCTGCCAATAGCCTTGGAAACTTGGAACCCGGTAGGATGAAACTTATTCCTGCCGGGTTTTTATTTGAGGACTGCGGTAAGCGATGCATCGGTGAGAGTCGAAAAGGACCAATCACCTTTTCAATCGCCCCTTGACATGTCCCCCCATTCTAGGTAGAATCATTTTTGGGCTACACAAGTACGAAAAAATGAACCAAACCTATATATAAAACAAAAGTGCCCCTCATGCGAACGCTTGAGGTGGGCACTTTTGTTTTTTTGTTTTTATAATACGGAAGCTCCTGACCATTTAGGGTTATCCTAAAGGCGGATGTTCCGTCCCCTGAACGATAAACATACAAGCAAAGGAAGGGAACGTTATGACAAAGTATATCTTCGTAACCGGAGGAGTAGTATCCTCTCTAGGAAAAGGAATTACAGCGGCTTCTCTTGGTCGTCTTCTAAAGAACCGCGGATTGAAAGTAACGATTCAGAAGTTTGACCCTTACATCAACGTGGACCCGGGTACAATGAGTCCATATCAGCACGGTGAGGTATTCGTCACAGACGACGGAGCAGAGACGGATCTTGATCTCGGTCACTACGAGCGTTTTATTGATATCAATCTAAACAAAAATTCAAACGTTACAACGGGGAAAATTTACTCGAGCGTCTTGAAAAAAGAGCGTCGCGGCGACTATCTTGGGGGAACGGTTCAAGTAATCCCACACATTACAAATGAACTTAAAGAGCGTATCTTCCGCGCAAGCAAAGACGGTAATCCTGATGTAGTCATCACAGAGATTGGCGGAACGGTAGGGGACATCGAGAGTTTGCCTTTCCTAGAAGCGATTCGTCAGATCAAGAGTGACGTAGGCGTAGGAAACGTGATGTACATTCACTGTACGCTCATCCCATACTTGGCTGCTGCGGGAGAAATGAAATCCAAGCCAACACAACACAGTGTAAAAGAGCTTCGTAGCCTCGGTATCCAGCCAAACGTGATCGTTGTTCGTACGGAGCGCCCTGTACCAGAAGACATGAAAGACAAGATCGCTCTTTTCTGTGATATCGAAAAAGAAGCAGTAATCGAAGCACGTGATGCAGAAACGCTTTACGAAGTACCACTTGAGCTTCAACGTCAAAACTTTGATGACTACGTGTGTAAACACTTGAATTTGCCTCAAGCAGAAGCAAACATGGCCGAGTGGAACGCGTTAGTTGAAAAAGTAACGAACCTTTCTAAGAAAACAACGATTGCCCTCGTTGGTAAATACGTAGCTCTTCAAGATGCGTACTTGAGTGTGGCGGAAGCATTGAAGCACGCTGGATTCCACTTTGACGCAGATGTGGACATTAAGTGGATCAACTCTGAAAATGTGACTCGTGAAAACGCGGCTGAACTTCTAAGTGAAGTAGACGGTATCTTAGTTCCTGGAGGCTTTGGCGATCGCGGAATCGAAGGGAAAATTGCGGCAATTGAGTACGCGAGAACAACAGGCGTACCGTTCCTCGGAATTTGCCTTGGTATGCAGCTTGCAAGCGTGGAGTTTGCAAGAAACGTACTCGGATTTGAAGGAGCAAACTCTGCTGAGTTAAATCCAGCCACACCATATCCGGTCATCGACCTTCTTCCAGAGCAAAAGGATGTAGAAGATTACGGTGGAACATTGCGCCTTGGTCTTTACCCATGTAAGCTTCAAGAAGGAACAAAAGCATTCGATGCTTATGGTGAGCAAGTTGTTTACGAGCGCCACCGTCACCGTTATGAGTTTAACAACGAATACCGTGAGCAAATGGAAGAGGCCGGCTTCACGTTCTCTGGGACAAGCCCAGATGGCCGCCTAGTGGAAATCGTGGAATTAAAAGATCATCCTTATTTCATCGCTTCCCAGTTCCACCCGGAGTTTATCTCCCGTCCAACCCGCCCACAACCACTGTTCCGTGAATTTATCGGAGCGAGCTTGAAAGGCGAATAATAGATGATATTGAAAAAAGCTGATCCTTTTGGGGGATCAGCTTTTTTGTGATTGAAGGGAGGGGAGGTGTGGGGGCTAATCTGTTTAAATCGCGAGCTAACCTGTTTAAAGACCGCCGCAACCTGCAACCTGTTTAAACGAGCCAAGAACCTGTTTAAAGCACGCCCCAACCTGTTTAAACCCGCCCCACACCTACTCGTGCTCCGAAAGAATCTCCTCTGTCGTAAAGTAAAGGTTATAGTAGGCGTACAATGCCATCAACAGCCTCGGTTGACCGACGCGCTCTCCGCGATCGTTTGGAATCAGGCCTTTTTTAACGCCTAAATCAATGGATACATCAGTAAGGTCCTCCAAAGAAGGGCCATCCTCGTCTCGTTTTTCACCTGTGAAGACCGCTACGGTTTGAATGCCTCGGCCCTTCAAGCTATCTGCAGCCATACAACAAGTGGCTTCGTTAGGCGAAGGACTAAAAATAAGAGCAGTGTCCATCTCATCCAATACATCGAGGTTTCCCTCTTCTAGTTCAACAACCGACTCGAAGCGATCGACACCTTTGATCGCTTGGGCAAGTACGCCTTCCATTTCTCCTTTAGCAAGGATTCCGATTTTTCCCCTGCTGGTAATCGTTTGGGCAAGTATTCGTGAAGCATCTTCAAACGCTTCCTCGTATGTATCATTCATCTTGTTAAGTAAGCCTTGCAGCTGGGTCGAAAAGATTTTATCCATGTCAGATCTTGTCCTTTCATTTTTTCAGTATATGGATATTTGTGTTTACAAAGGCTGGTTTCGTGGTAGATGTTACACGAGTCTGTCCCTTTTTAAAAAACACCTACTTACTCCCGAGAATACATCACAAATGTGATCATATCGGTGTTACTCCACTACTCTCTCCTTATTCGTACATGAACAGTATAAGCAACACTGGTGAAAAAAAACAATGCAAATGATGTATGAAAAGAAGGAAATTTGCTATTCTTGGCGAAATCCATTAGTTGTATGAAAAAGTAATAGGTGGTAGAAGAAAAGGATCGGAAGGGGGAAGTCGGGTGAGGAAGAAGTTGCTTATCGTAGACGATCAATACGGTATACGTGTCTTACTTCATGAAGTATTTGAAAAAGATGGACTTGATACATTCGAAGCTTCCAATGGGAAGCAAGCACTTTCCATTGTACAAAAAGAAAAGCCTGATCTTGTGCTATTGGATATGAAGATCCCCGGGATGGATGGGTTGGAAATTTTAAGGGAAATGAAAAAGCTCGGGGTTGAGACCAACGTCATCATGATGACGGCTTACGGTGAGCTCGAAATGATTAATGAAGCGAAAAAACTCGGTGCATTGGCACACTTCGCAAAGCCATTTGATATTGATGAGGTTCGCCAAAAAGTGAAAGAATATCTTATGGTCTAATGGTAAACAATCAAATTTGGAATAGAGGATGAAATTCCAACGGGTTATGCTATAATAGACAAGTGAATCAACCTGTTGGAATGAATTTTCTCGAAGAAGAATGCTGTGATTTGCCAAAAAAAGGTCATGGCTTTTTAGTACGAGCTCAAAAGGAAGTAAGTATATCGCACGTCTGCAAACGTCCGAGTACAAATGGTAAGGATAAAACGACCTTTAGTGGCAAATAGTATCATTATCGTTTGTATTCTTGAATTACTTACACATTCCAAGGGCTGATCCAATATGCTCGTGATTTCAAAGGAGGACAATTAAATGCCTTTAGTATCAATGAAGGAAATGCTGGAAACAGCAAAAGCAGAAGGGTACGCAGTTGGTCAGTTCAACCTGAACAACCTTGAGTTCACCCAAGCCATTTTACAAGCAGCAAAGGAAGAGAACTCTCCTGTAATCCTTGGAGTTTCTGAAGGAGCTGCACGCTACATGGGAGGATTTGTTACTGTTGTAACAATGGTTGAAGCATTGATGGATGCTTACGAAGTAGACGTTCCTGTAGCGATTCACCTTGACCACGGTTCAAGCTTCGAAAAGTGTGTGGAAGCGATGTACGCTGGATTCACATCTGTTATGATCGATGGATCTCACCACCCACTAGAAGAGAACATTGCAGTAACGAAAAAAGTGGTTGACGTAGCTCACACACTAGGAATTTCTGTCGAAGCAGAGCTTGGTCGTATCGGTGGTCAAGAAGATGACTTGATCGTTGACGATGCAGAAGCAGCTTACGCAATTCCTGCTGAGTGTGACGAGCTTGTACGTGAAACAAAAGTGGATTGCTTTGCTCCGGCATTAGGATCCGTTCACGGACCTTACAAAGGTGAACCAAATCTTGGCTTCGACCGTATGGAAGAAGTAGCTCATTTGACTGGTGTACCACTAGTACTTCACGGTGGAACAGGCATCCCGACAAAAGACATCCAACGAGCAATCTCTCTTGGAACAGCTAAAATTAACGTAAACACGGAAAGCCAAATTTCTTCCGCTAAAGCCGTTCGTGAAACACTTGCTAACGACACTGAAGTGTATGACCCACGTAAATACATGGGACCAGCTCGTGAAGCGATCAAAGAAACAGTAAAAGGCAAAATGCGCGAATTCGGTTCTTCCCAAAAAGCGTAAGTTATTGATACAGAATAGTTGGCTGCGGGCTTGTCCCGCTTCCAACTTTCTTTTTCCACATGTTCGTCTTAATCTTTTGAAAATCGTAAGCGCTACCAAACTACGAAAAGGAAAGGTGACGTACCTATGAAATTCTTTATTGATACGGCAAACTTGGATGAAATCAAAAAAGCACACGAACTGGGCATTCTATCAGGAGTAACAACGAACCCTTCCCTTGTAGCCAAAGAAGGCGTAGATTTTCACGAGCGTTTAAAAGAGATTACAAGAGTCGTAACAGAAGGTTCTGTCAGTGCCGAGGTTATCGCGACCGACGCGCCAGGCATGATTGAAGAAGGTAAAGAATTAGCCGCTATAGCCCCTAACATCACGGTTAAAGTGCCGATGACATTGGAAGGCTTAAAGGCGGTTAGGACGTTTGCAGACTTGAATATCAAAACAAATGTAACACTCATCTTCTCAACAAACCAAGCGCTTCTTGCTGCAAGAGCCGGTGCTACGTATGTCTCGCCTTTTTTAGGTAGATTAGACGACATCGGTCAAGATGGTCTTGAGTTGATTACGAGTGTGCGAGATGTGTTTGACATTCACAACATAGATACAGAGATTATTGCGGCATCGGTCCGCCACCCTGTTCACGTGACAGAAGCGGCCACTCGCGGGGCCCACATTGCTACGATTCCGTACAAAGTGATCGAACAGCTCGCTTCACATCCATTAACGGACGCAGGAATTGAAAAGTTCTTAAGCGATTGGGAAAAAGCGAACCGATAAGCGAGCCGTCAATACAGAAGGCACCTTTTCCATTAGGTGCCTTTTACGTTTTTTTTACAAAAGGCCATTGGCTCTACGTTAAAAATAGAGTTTGGCTCATTACCTTAAAAGAGCGTTTATGCTTTTATAAGAATAAAAGCGAAGGGCACGTAGGCTTTCTTGAAAAATCCAAGATAGCAATACCCACCCGCGTATCTCAGTCCTTTTGGAAAAGCAGACAAAAGGAATAGGATTAAGAAGGAATACACATTGTCTTAATGAAAAAGGATACTTTTTTTCCTATGAATGGTTATAATGGGTTAAAAGTAAGGTTAGAGACACCTACGAATAGAAGGGAAGCTGAATATGGAAAAGCTTTTAATTGAAGGCGGACATTTACTCGAAGGCACAGTGACGATCAGTGGAGCGAAAAACAGTGCAGTCGCCCTCATACCAGCGGGGATTTTAGCCGATTCGACTGTGACAATCGACAACTTGCCGGACATTTCTGACGTTGGAATTTTATCGGAACTTTTAGAAGAAATAGGCGGGGAAACGGAGCTTGATGGAGACACATTGACGATCCACCCGGAGAACATGTTTGCCATGCCTTTGCCTAATGGCCATGTGAAAAAACTCCGCGCCTCTTATTACATGATGGGAGCCATGCTCGGCAAATTCAAAAAAGCCGTGATTGGTCTACCTGGAGGCTGTAACCTCGGCCCGCGCCCGATTGATCAACACATCAAAGGGTTTGAAGCACTGGGGGCTAAAGTAACAAACGAACAGGGAGCCATTTATCTTCAGGCGGACGAGCTTGTAGGGGCCCGTATTTACCTGGATGTCGTAAGCGTAGGGGCAACCATTAATATTATGCTCGCTGCTGTAAAAGCAAAAGGGCGAACAGTGATTGAAAACGCGGCAAAAGAACCTGAAATCATTGATGTGGCAACGCTCTTAAGTAACATGGGAGCTAAGATCAAAGGGGCTGGTACCAACGTCATTCGTATTGACGGCGTGGATGAACTCTCTGGGTGTCGCCACTCAATTATCCCGGATCGAATTGAAGCAGGAACGTTTATGCTCGCAGCGGCTGCAATGGGGCGTTCCGTGATTATTGACAACATCATCCCAAATCACTTGGAGTCTTTGACTGCGAAACTTCGTGAAATGGGCGTGAGGATCGAAGCGAATGACGATCAAATCTTTATTCACGGTGCAAACAGTGAACTGACGGCTGTAGACGTAAAGACCCTAGTTTATCCAGGGTTCCCAACCGACCTTCAGCAGCCGTTTACAAGCCTTTTAACAAAAGCTCACGGCTCTAGCATGGTAACGGATACGATTTACAACGCTCGATTTAAACATATCGATGAACTAAGAAGAATGGGTGCGGACATTAAAGTGGAAGGCCGCTCAGCACTCGTAAATGGGGGCAAACGTCTGGAAGGAGCCCGCGTCCGCGCGAGCGACCTTCGTGCGGGAGCCGCTCTTGTCATTGCCGGACTCATGGCCAATGGGGTAACAGAGATTACTGGTGTGGAACATATTGACCGGGGCTACTCCAACTTGGAAGAAAAACTGAAGAATCTCGGTGCCACTGTGTGGCGTGAAACGCTTGATACGAAGGAAGAGGAAGAAGTAAAAAGCTCGTCATAATACCATCAACAGATTTGGGGGAGAAGGATTATGGAAAGAAGCTTGTCAATGGAACTCGTACGCGTGACAGAAGCAGCGGCATTGGCGTCTGCTCGTTGGATGGGAAGAGGAAACAAAGAAGGAGCCGATCAGGCTGCAACAGAAGCAATGAGGGACGTATTTGACACGGTACCAATGAAAGGCACGGTTGTCATTGGTGAAGGAGAAATGGACGAAGCACCGATGCTATATATCGGAGAGCGCCTCGGAAATGGCTATGGCCCTCGTGTAGATGTAGCTGTGGATCCTTTGGAAGGGACGAATATCGTGGCGAATGGGGAGTGGAATGCCCTCGCTGTTATTGCCATTGCGGACAAGGGTAATCTGCTCCATGCACCGGACATGTACATGGAAAAAATTGCAGTTGGTCCCGAATCCGTCGGGAAAGTCCATATTGACGCACCAATCAAGGATAACTTACGTGCTGTTGCTGAAGCCAAAGGCAAAGATATCGAAGACTTGGTCGTGGCGATTTTAAATCGTGAGCGTCACGCAAAAAAGATCCAAGAAATCCGAGAAGCCGGAGCCAGGATCAAACTCATGGGTGACGGGGATGTAGCGGCAGCCATTAACACAGCCTTTGATGACACAGGGGTAGACATTCTTCTCGGCTCAGGTGGAGCGCCGGAGGGTGTCCTTGCTGCAGTCGGTTTAAAATGTCTAGGCGGAGAGATCCAAGGCAAGCTTCTTCCTGGAAATGAAGAGGAATTGGCTCGCTGCAAAAAGATGGGCATTGAAGATGTGAATCGCGTGCTCATGATGGAAGACCTCGTGCGCGGGGACGACTGTATTTTTGCAGCTACAGGTGTAACGGACGGAGAGCTTCTCCAAGGCGTACGTTATAAAGGGCATACCGGTCAAACGCAATCGATTGTCATGCGTGCAAAGTCAGGAACGGTGCGTTTCATTGACGGAAAGCACAGCTTACAAAAGAAACCGGATCTTGTGATTCGATAACAGATCATTCGAAGCCTCAAAAGGACCACTTGTACCTTTTGAGGCTTTTTGAGTTTCAAATTTGGCTAAAGGGTTAGACATCGAAGGCTCTGTACCGCATTTAAGGAGTTTAAACGAACAAAACTTCGTGAATAATGGATCACAGAGAGAGAAGACACTTGAAAACCCTCCCTGTTTATGATTAAAATAGAGAGTATCTATGTATGAAACGTGAAGAATTCGTGATGTTATTTTGCTGTTCTTCCATTGGACAAGCGTTTTGGACAATGGAGACCCAAACAACGGTAACACCCCTCCTACGGAACTCCGATCTTGCCCTTCTGCGGTCATTTCCTAACACTTTTTAACTCTATTCCAATGACCTTTTGAATGGATAAAACAATACATTTTAATAATCTTAGTAAAGGTGTGATTAATTATATGGGAATCACCTTATCTCAACTGGAAAATATGAAACTGAAAGAACTTTATGAATTGGCCAAAACTCATAAAGTGTCTTACTACAGTCAGCTAACGAAAAAAGAACTTATTTTTGCGATCTTAAAAAAGGCTGCAGAAAGTGAAGATCTCATGTTTATGGAAGGAATTCTTGAAGTTGTTCCAACGGAAGGATTCGGTTTCCTTCGATCAAACACGTACAAACCGAGCTCTCAGGATATTTATATTTCCGCATCTCAAATCCGTCGCTTTGAGCTTCGTAACGGAGATAAAGTAGCGGGTAAAGTACGTAAACCAAAAGAAAATGAGCGTTATTACGGATTGCTTCAAGTAACAGCGGTGAACGGTCAAGAACCTGATTCGGCGAAAAGTCGTCCTCACTTCCCGCAGTTGACACCCCTTTATCCAGAGCAAAAGATGACACTTGAGTACGACCCGCGTATGGTTGCCTCCCGTGTGATTGACATGATTGCTCCTGTCGGGTTTGGACAACGTGGCTTGATTGTGGCGCCACCGAAAGCAGGTAAAACCCTTCTTCTTAAAGAAGTAGCGAACAGCATCGCCGAGAACCACCCAGACCATGAACTCATCGTTCTTTTAATCGATGAGCGTCCTGAGGAAGTAACGGACATGGAGCGTTCGGTTAAAGGAGAAGTTGTAAGTTCAACATTTGATGAAGTACCAGAGAATCACATTAAAGTAGCGGAGCTCGTTTTAGAGCGTGCCATGAGGCTTGTTGAACATAAAAAAGACGTTGTTATTTTAATGGACAGCATTACGCGCCTTGCTCGTGCGTACAACTTGGTCATTCCTCCAAGCGGACGTACGTTGTCCGGAGGTATTGACCCAGCCAGCTTCCACCGACCAAAGCGGTTCTTCGGTGCAGCAAGAAACATCGAAGAAGGAGGCAGCTTGACCATTTTAGCGACAGCGTTAGTGGATACAGGCTCTCGTATGGACGATGTCATTTATGAAGAGTTCAAAGGAACAGGTAACAGTGAAATTCACCTCGACCGCAAGTTGGCTGAACGTCGAATCTTCCCTGCGATCGATATTCGTCGCTCGAGTACTCGTCGCGAAGAACTGCTTCTTCCGAAAAAGCAGATCGACAACCTATGGGCCATGAGAAAAACGATGAACGACCAGCCGGACTTCTTGGAAGCTTTCCTGAAAAAAGTGAAGCAAACAAAGACAAACGAAGAGTTCTTCAATTCGTTTGAGCAAGAGAAGACGGGAAAAGTTAGGATTAAATCGTAATTTTGTGAAGGAAGCGGATGGCGCTTGGCGGGGTTTTAAGGATGAGCGTAAGAGTATCCTTATTTTGGGTTATGTTTACAAAAGAACTTTTTTAACACCCTGTTGCAAACCGGACTGCTAATTGATATAATTTCGTATGTATGAAAAACTCGTGTGCGCATGTCTATGTGTACTTGAATTTAACTCTGATTCGAAAGTTTCAGGGCGGAAGGAGATGAAAAGAATGAAAGCAGATATCCATCCAAAATACCAAAAAGTTGTATTTAAGGATACAAGCACTGGCTTTATGTTCTTAACTGGTTCTACAAAGGGCTCAAGCGAGACTGTTGAGTGGGAAGACGGTAACACGTACCCTGTAATCAACGTTGAGATCAGCTCTGACTCTCACCCATTCTACACTGGTAAGCAAAAGTTTGCCGATGCAGGTGGCCGAGTGGACCGTTTCAAAAAGAAATACAACCTTTAATCAACTGGATAATAAAAACAGGCAAGGATTTGTTCTTGCCTGTTTTTTTTGCCCGGATTATAAAAGTAACTTGAGGTTAGGGGATGCGATAGCCATCGCCTGATTTATAAAATAGAGAAACCATATAGCACCATCCATTCGAATTCAATCGTTTATTCCCCAAGAGAAATCATATCTTTCTCAACTGACTGTATACGGGCGAATGAATGGGGAAATGCCATAAAACCATACAAAAATCGATCGAAAAAGACGTTGAGTTTTTGTCTGAGAGGGTAATATAATGGGGAAAAGTGTCAATTGGAATCGGCGGTTGCGTCGAACGATTTACATATACAGAAGGTTATCTAGGGGGATGTTTTACCATGAATTTAACGAGAAGAGAAGGTTGGCTTGAAGTCGTGTGTGGAAGCATGTTCTCCGGAAAGTCGGAGGAACTGATCCGTCGCGTACGTCGCGCGAGCTATGGAAAGTTAAAAGTTCAAGTCTACAAGCCGGCCCTTGATAACAGATACAGCGAAGAAGAGGTCGTGTCCCATAATGGAACAAAGGTAAACGCCGTACCGATCAAGCGATCCATTAACATGTTGGAGCGTCTTGAAAATGGCACGCAGGTGGTTGCCATCGATGAAGTTCAGTTCTTTGATGAAGACATCCTCGACGTTGTTCAAGCTCTGGCCGATCAAGGTGTTCGTGTCATCTGTGCCGGTCTTGACCAAGATTTTCGAGGAGAGCCATTCGGGTGCATGCCACAACTAATGGCTGTTGCAGAAACCGTCACAAAGCTTCAAGCCATTTGTCTGTCGTGCGGTTCACCGGCAAGTCGTACCCAGCGCCTGATCAACGGTAAACCGGCTTCTTACGATGATCCGATCATTCTCGTAGGAGCTTCCGAATCATACGAACCACGGTGTCGTCATTGCCATGAAGTTCCTGGGAAACCGGTGCCGTCTTTTGAAAAACAACCAGCAGGAACCACTTTTTCATAAAAAAACGCGCCATCTTCTAATTAGAAGGTGACGCGTTTTTGCGTAGAGGGGGAGGGTGGATTTCGGTGAGATTCGGCTAACCCGTTAATACATGGGAGGAAGCCGTTAATTGGGTGGACGAAACCGCGAATAGGTAACGCTAACCCGTTAATCGATCCGATCAACCCGTGAATACCCCACTTTTACCCGTTAAATGTTCCTTTTCATTGCTCAATTTCTTTTATAATTCGAGCCGGATTTCCTCCCACGACTGTATTAGGAGGAACGTCTTTTGTGACAACGGCACCTGATGCGATAACCGCGTTGTCTCCGATGGTAACTCCGGGATTAATGATCGCCCCTCCGCCAATCCATACGTTATCCCCGATCGTTACAGGTTTACCGAATTCTTGACCGGAGTAACGTCCTTTTACGTCTAGTGGGTGAGAAGCGGTGTAAATATGTACGCCTGGAGCGAGCATGCACTGTTTGCCGATGGTGACGGGACAAGTATCAAGAATCAAGCAGTTGAAGTTGGCGTAAAAGTCTTCTCCTACGTGAATGTTGTAGCCGTAATCACAAATGAAGGTCGGCTCCACATAGATCTTTTCACCAGTACTCCCAAACAGTTCTTTTAACAGGGCTGCTTTTTTATCATAGTCCGTTTCGATTAGTTGGTTGAACTGGCGAGTAAGGGCGCGAGCGTTTTCTCGATCTTTAAACAGCTCTTGGTCCATTGGTCTGTACATTTCGCCTCTAATCATTCTCTCTTTTTCAGTTAGCATAACGATCTCTCCATTCGAGTGTATTTACGTGTAAGTGTACTCGGTTTCTTCGCTTTGAACAATGATGACTTATGTCCATAAATTGTTGTTTTGGGAAGGACTAAAAGGATGTTGGGATGGTTAAGCTACTGAATAGGAGGTGTTCATCATGAAACTCATCCTTAAGAGCCTCGCCCTCGTCATGCTCGTTGTGACGGTCGGTTGCTCCGACATGGATACACCTGATGTGAACAGTATGAATGAACCGAATCATCCAAATCAAAGAAACGTTGCTTACGGGTTGTTCGGACCGGGTCCTGCAAACTACGGAGCAATTAAAGAAATTCGAAGCTCCTCATCTGAAGGAGACCATAGAGAAAATGTCAACGGTCTGAGTTATCGCGATCCTTTATCGGAGCGTCAAACCATCGGTGAAGATCAAGATATGATGGAGGATGTGATTTACTCTACACCAGGAGTGACGCCTGGGATGATATTGCTTAATGGTGCTCATGCGTGGGTCAACATGCAGATCGATAATCAAGGTCTCACACAAGAAGAGAAAGATGCAAAGGTTCGCGAAGTTGAAAAAAAGCTTAAAGCAGCGAATCCTCGTTACGACTACCGAGTCGTTGTCAACGACTTTAGGTAAAAATCAGCTCCCCCTTAATTTACTATAAAGCAAAAAGCACACCTGCCAGCCAACAGGTGTGTTTTTTGTATTGAGTTGGACACCAGCCAACTTACACACGTTCTTATTTCATTCTTCTCGCCGCTTGCTGAATCGGATCCCAAACGCCGTTGTACGGTGGGGCGTAGCTTAGGTCCAGGTTTTCAATGTCAGCCATAGTCATCTTGTGGTAAAGAGCGGTTGCAGCCACATCAATTCGCTTATCGATACCTGTTTTCCCTACAGCTTCTAAGCCGAGGAGGTGCCCGGTTTCTTTATGGCTAAGAATTTTTAACAGTAACGCTTCATTTTCCGGATAGTATCCCGCGTGAGAGTGTCCTTCAAAAGAAAGGCTGTCCCATGGAATGCCCAGATCTTCGGCTTCTTTTTCCCCAAGTCCGGTCTTTCCTACGGTGAGGTCAAAGAACTTCATAATTGATGTTCCCACAATCCCTTGGAAAGGTTGCGATCCACCGCTCATATTTATACCGGCAATGCGCCCTTGTTTGTTCGCGTGGGTTCCAAGAGGTTGGTAGTCATTCTTTTGTTTAATTCGATGATATTGTGTTGCACAATCACCGGCAGCGTAAAGCCCGGGCACGTTCGTTTCCATATAGGCGTTCACCACGATGGCGCCATTGTCAGCTACATGAACATGACTGGAGTCAATCATACTTGTGTTCGGTTTAACTCCGATGGCTACGATGACCATGTCTGTTGTGTAGGTACCTTTATTGGTTACAACCGATTGGACGCGATCTTCTCCTTCAAAGCGATCGACCGATTCACTTGTGACGATCTCCACGCCGTGGCGCTTAGCTTCTTGTTCAATTTGCTCACTGATCTCTTTGTCATAAGCAGACCCAAGCCGTTCAGCTTGATCGATAACCCGAACGGTTTTACCTTTTTCCACCAAGTTCTCCGCTACTTCAAGGCCGATATAGCCACCACCGATGATCGTAACAGTCGATACATTTTCATTCATATCTTCAATAATGGCTTCAGCGTCAGGAATGGTCTTCAATGTATGTATTCCTTCCAAATCTGCACCGTCAAAAGGGGGGATAATAGGAGCCGCACCTGTGGCTAAAAGACATTTATCATAGGAGAGCTCAAAAGATTGACCGTTTTTCAAGTTCACCCCGGAAACGATTTTTTTTTCGCCATCAATCGCCTTCACTTTATGATAGACCCGAGCGTCAATACCGAACTCTTCGTCAAAGGTATCACGACTTCTTGCGATTAGGTCGTCGCTGGATTTTGTTAGACCGCCGATGTAATAGGGCAGGCCACATTGGGCGTAAGAATAAATACCACCCATTTCAAGCGTTGTGACATCAGCACTCTCATCCGCTCTAATGATCTGCATAGCGGCACTCATTCCCGCTGCATCACCACCAATAATGATATATTTCATTGTCAGCGCCTCCTTGTCTACTGGCACTGAAAAAGTTAAACTTTTTCAGTGCCATCTACTACCTACAATATCCCACAAAATGGACGAAAAAAAACGCAGAATTTAAGAGGAGAGGTGCCGAGGCATCTTTGCCTAACCCGTTAATGACGTAAGGTAACCCGGGAAAAGAAAAATCTAAGCCGTTAATGAGACGAGGAAAAGGGAGAATAATGGCGCCCAATCCGGTAAACATCCTTCTCAAGCCGTAAAACCAGGATGGCACCTACTCTTGGAACAACACCGTCCCTAGTAAAACAAAAAAGTTCAGGGGACAGTCCCCGCACAATGTTGGTTGTTCCCTTGACAAAAGGGAGAGAAAGCAAAAATAAGGGTTCGATGCACTTTGACGGAAGAGGCAGGCTGTACTATAATAACACTGTTATGCAGAAGATGAGGTGAAGAGAATGTTTGAACGCCTGCAAGCGGTTGAAGAGCGTTATGAACGCTTAAACGAATTACTTATGGACCCGGATGTGATTAGTGACACAAACAAGCTTCGGGAGTATTCCAAAGAACAATCCGATATTGAAGATACAGTACAAACATACCGAGAATACAAAGAAGTGAAGTCTCAGTATGACGATGCTCGTGAGATGTTGAATGACAGTCTCGATGACGAAATGTACGAAATGGTTAAAATGGAGATGGACGAATTGTCCCACAGAATTCCTCCATTGGAAGAAAGACTTCGTATCCTTCTTTTACCGAAAGATCCGAACGATGACAAAAACGTTATTGTTGAGGTTCGTGGAGCAGCCGGTGGTGACGAGGCGGCTTTATTTGCCGGTGACTTGTACCGCATGTATTCACGTTTCGCCGAGGATCAAGGATGGAAGACTGAAGTCATTGAAATGAACCAAACGGGTATTGGCGGCTTTAAAGAAGTGATCTTTATGGTTAACGGAAAAGGCGCTTACTCGAAATTGAAATATGAAAACGGAGCTCACCGTGTACAACGTGTACCGTCAACAGAATCCGGTGGACGCATTCATACTTCTACAGCAACCGTGGCAGTCATGCCTGAAGCGGAAGAAGTAGAAGTGGATATTCACGAAAAAGATATTCGTGTGGATACATTCACATCCAGCGGACCTGGTGGACAAAGCGTTAACACGACCATGTCTGCCGTTCGTTTAACACACCTACCAACGAACACCGTTGTGTCGTGTCAGGATGAGAAATCCCAAATTAAGAACAAAGAAAAAGCGATGAAAGTTCTTCGTGCCAGAATTTACGATAAAGTTCAAAAAGAAGAACAAGCGAAATACGACGATGCTCGTAAATCTGCAGTAGGTACCGGTGACCGCTCAGAGCGTATTCGTACGTACAACTTCCCGCAAAGCCGTGTAACCGATCACCGTATCGGTCTTACTATTCAAAAGCTCGACCAAATTCTTCAAGGGAAGCTAGATGAAATCATCGACGCTCTTATCGTGGAAGAACAGTCACGAGCGATGGAAGAAGCGGGAGAGTAAGCAATGACTTCTAGAGTGAATGTATACGAAGCCCTGAACCGGGCTTCTTCTTTTTTAGAAAAATACGGAGTAGAAACGCGTATCGCAGAGATTCTTCTCAGCCACCACACAGGCTGGAGCCGTGCCAGGTGGCTTGCTGAAATGCGCACAGAACTAAATCCTGAAACAGTTGCCCGTTTTGATGAAGACATTAAAACAGCTGCAACAGGCGTCCCGGTTCAGCACATTACAGGCGTTGAAGAATTCTACGGACGAACGTTCCACGTATCCAAAGACGTTCTTATCCCACGTCCTGAAACCGAAGAGCTAATCGAAGCCGTCTTGGCTCAAGTGGACAAGACGTTTGGTGCGTCTTACCCCCTCGATCTCGTCGACGTAGGAACGGGGAGCGGCATTATTGCCATTACGTTGAAAAAAGAATTAGATAAAAGAGGCATTGAGTCTCGTGTTCAAGCGGTTGATATTTCAAAAGACGCTCTACGTGTGGCCGAAGCCAATGCTAAACGTCTGGAAGCAGACGTGTCGTTTGTTCATGGTGATCTTCTCGAACCACTTGTGACAAATGGAACGAAAGTCGATGTAGTTGTCTCCAATCCTCCTTACATTCCCGAAGGAGAGCGGGTCAATTTGGCCAGAAATGTCCGTGATTTTGATCCGGAACTTGCTCTGTTTGGAGGAGAAGACGGCCTCGTATTGTACAGGGCTTTAGCCAATCAACTGCCTTTGGTACTAAACCAGCCGGCCATCGTTGCCTTTGAAATTGGATACGACCAAGGAAAAACCGTTCCAGCACTATTGGAGCAATCACAAGTGCAGTACGAGACAGTTGAGACCTTAAAAGACATTAACGGTAACGATCGAATCGTGCTTGCTAGAAAATAACCTAAAGCCAATCGCAAGGCATGTCAAAACATGTCGGGCGATTGGCTGTTTATTTTCTTTGACCCCTGCCAAGAATGATTGGTGAAGGGAAGGTGTCAGAAAAATGAAAAAACGAGCACTTATTTATACAATTATTTCTTTTATGGTTCTTATCATGAGTTGGGAAGGTCAACAAGTAAATCCAGCCTATGCAAACGATCCGGATGCGATTCCGGAAGAGTCCATTCGATTACGTATTCTTGCAAATAGCAATGCACCTCTTGATCAATTGGTTAAACGAAACATTCGTGATGCAATTAATCTTCAGATTACAGAATGGGTAGAGGAAATCGATAGCCTTGATGAAGCCCGTTCTACGATCGAATCAAGACTTTCACAGCTCGAAGAAATCGTGGCGAACGAACTACGTGCCGCAGGAAGCAACGAACACTTTAACGTAAGCTATGAAGACGTCCAGTTCCCTACAAAACTTTACGGTAACTTCTTGTATCCGGCAGGAGAATATGAAGCGGTTCTTGTATCGATCGGTGATGGTAAAGGGGATAACTGGTGGTGCGTATTGTTCCCACCACTCTGCTTCCTTGACTTCGCCAACGGAGACGCCGTTGCCCAAGCCGAAACCGTAGACGAAAATGAAGAACAAGAGGAAGAAGAAGTAGAAGTCACATTCTTCTTCGTAGAATTCTTCGGAGGATTAAAAGAGCGGATCTTTGGATAAAAACATATCGCTGTTTTCGGAAGTATTGTTGCTTTTATACAAGAAAAGTTGAAGCAGAAGGGCCCAAGACTCCTGTGGCCGTGGGGGCAATGCAAGACCCCACAGGGCTTAGCGCGAGGAGGCTTACTAGCACCGCCACGGAAAGCGAAGGGCCCGTATGCTTCAATAACAATTCTAAGTGATGAAGAAAATATAAAAAAGCAACAATCTATACGAAAATTGCCAAACATATAGAGTAAGTGGATGTAGTCTGGAACCGTCAAGTCAAAGAGAACTTGGCGGTTCTTTTTCTCCGACTACCCCCTGTATTCACTTAGCTTTATGTTCACATCACAATCATAATCCACAGGTTGTCCACATAGAGTGTACAAACGACAGGTGAAAGGGTGGACGATTGTGGGAATGATTGTGCGAAAAGCGGTGGAAGCAGATACATTACAACTTCAACGGTTGCTATCAAAAGCAGGCGTCATTGAACAAGTGTACGACCAAGAGCCGACCGAATTCCTTGTTGCTGAAAATGAACAGTCAGAGCTCGTTGCCACGGCCGGGCTCACAGAAATCGGGAAAAAAGACGTCATTTTACGCTCGCTCGTAATCGATTCAGAGAAAGTAGGGGCAGTCTTTTTACTCGAATTCCTAGAAACAGCCACAGCATTTGCGGAGAAAAAAGGATATAAAAGCTTGTATCTTCTTACCTCAGGTCAACAAGCCTTTCTTGAGCAAATGGGTTTTTCCCTTATCGAAGCGAATCAAGTTCCGAAGAAAGTAAAGCAATCCTATCATTATAAACAAAACGTCAGTCGAAGCCCGAAAGTGATGCACGCTCGCCTATCTGTGAGTAAATAACGAGCTTACCCACAAGTTATTCACAAAAACAAAGAGTTATCCACCGTCATGTGTGGATAACTCTTTGTTTTTTCGCTGTTTTAGGAGAGAGTATAGCTTTTATACATGAATAGTTGGAGGTTTGGTAGAGGTTATTCTTAACCCGTAAATAGGAGAGCGAAGCCGTTAATTGAAAGGAGTAACCTGTAAATGAGGAATCAGAAGTCGTAAATCCAAGTTACCAACACGTGAATCCTTTCCCAAAAGCCGTTAATCAGACATCGTTTCAAATGAACGCACATGACTACTCAAAGGCGCGGATGCGAACAGTCTGTCTTTATATGTACTTAGGAGCGCAATTGACAATCGTACGGAACATGGGCACAATAGACAACAGCAAGGAGGAACGCCTGATGAAAGAACAACAAATGACGAATTTTTGGTCTGTGGAAAACAATGTGGATAACCTTTTGGAATCCCCTGAGATACTAGAAGCAGCCCAACTTTTAAAACATAATGAAGTAGTGGCTTTCCCTACGGAGACCGTTTACGGTCTTGGAGGAAACGCCCAATCCGATATAGCTATAGAACGTATTTTTAATGCAAAAGGTCGACCGTCTGATAACCCGTTGATTGTTCATGTTTCAAAGCGTGAAGACGTCCTCGACTACGTAAATCAAACAACAGAAGTTAGTGAGCGGTTAATGGATGCCTTTTGGCCAGGGCCTCTCACCTTAATTTTTGAACATAACGAGACGCTTTCAAAAAAAGTAACGGCAGGGCTGAGTACGGTTGGGATTCGAGTACCTGACGACCCTGTGGCGTTGGCTGTCATTGAAGCGTCAGGATGTCCGATAGCTGCGCCTAGTGCCAATACGTCAGGGCGACCGAGCCCAACCACTGCAGCTCATGTAGAAGAAGACCTGTCTGGGAAAATTGCAGGGATTGTGGATGGAGGATCCACCGGAGTAGGACTTGAATCGACGGTCGTTGATTGTACCGGGGTAGTGCCGATGATCTTGAGACCGGGCGGCATTACGAAAGAACAGTTAGAAGAGGTCGTTGGAGAAGTGGCTGTGGATCCTTCTTTAATGGAGGAAAAAGAAGCGCCCCGCTCACCAGGGATGAAGTATACACACTACGCACCTAAAGCTGAGATGACGTTGGTCCACGGATCGGACGCTTTTTTTCAACAACAAATCGACCAAGCGGTGGAAGAGGGGCTTACTGTTGGCATTCTCGTTCCGAAAGAAAAGGATGAGAGGTTTACGGGGGCTGTTCGAACAGAAGTTTGTGGAGAAGCGGGTCAGATCGAGAGTGTAGCAAGGGAGCTGTACGGTGCCCTTCGAAGGTTCGATTCGGGCGAGTCAATCGACGTCATTTTTGCCCAAACGGTCGGAGAGGCGTCACTTGGACAAGCGGTTATGAATCGACTTCGGAAAGCGGCTGGAAATCGAGTGATTGTAGAGGAATAAGAAGATATAAAACCCCTTGGACGTGCATACGGTAGAGTAGCACGTCCAAGGGGTGATTTTGTGATTGGAGAAGCATTAACGATCGGAGTAATGGCTTTTGCTCTAAGTATGGATGCATTTTCGATCTCGGTGGGGATGGGGATGCTTGGTCTAAGACTTCGTCAAATCGGCTTTATCGGATCGACGGTAGGGCTGTTTCATGTGGCGATGCCCTTATTCGGGATGGTTTTGGGTAAGTTGGTTTCGCAGTACGTTGGCGTGTTTGCGTACTTGATCGGTGCCATCGTGCTGATTATATTGGGTCTTCAAATGATTTACTCCTCTTTCTCAAAGGATACAAAAAGCTTTTTGCAACCGGTTGGATGGGGATTGATCTTATTTGCAATCGGTGTGAGTATAGATAGCTTTTCGGTGGGGCTTAGTCTTGGTATGCTTGGTGCCAAAACGATGGTGACCCTTGTGTGCTTTGGGGTCATGAGTGCGGTTCTTACCTGGGGAGGGCTCTTGCTTGGTAAAAAAATTCAGGGGCTGGTCGGAGGATACAGCGAAATGCTGGGCGGTCTTATTTTAGTCGGCTTCGGGATTAAGATTATGTTTGCGTGAATGTGGCGAGAGAGGGTACTCTCTTGTCTTTTTTTGCTTCTAGGACTATTCTCTGAATTCGAGTGCATGTATCCGGTTACAAAGATCCGATGTGGTAAAATATAAGTGTGAAAACGAGACAAATCGGTAACCAATAGAAGTATGTATGAATGATTACTCATAAGGAGGAAGTGGCAGCAATGAAAAAAGTACTGTTTGTCTGTACAGGCAATACGTGCCGTAGCCCGCTGGCCGAAAAGGTGTTTTTAGAGAAAACAAAACCTCTTTCAACAGAATACGAAGCCCGCTCGGCAGGCATTCACGCCATGAACGGAATGCCGATTTCTGAAGGATCCCGCGCCGTCTTGGAAGATAGAGGATTTGATTACACTCATCAGTCCAGCAGTTTAGACGCTGAGCTTTTGGAATGGGCAGACGTGATTTTGACAATGACGCAAGAGCACAAGCGCAGAATTATGGAGCAGTTCCATAAGAGTCACAATCATATCTTTACCTTAAATGAATTCGCCCACGATTCAAAAGAACAGAGGGAAAAGAAAGAAAAGATCGATCATGAAGCGGCTCAGCTTGAGATTAAGAGAGCAGCGTTCATTTCAAAAAACAAAAGCAAAGTTGACGAGATGTTGGAAAGTCAAGATGTAACGAAACAACAAGAGCTTGAAGAAGAGCTACTAGCCGAGATTAAACCCCATCAAGAAGCGATCGATGAATTGTTACAAGGGTATCCTTCCATGGATATCGCCGACCCGTTCGGTGGAGATAAGGGAAATTATAAACAAACGTTGACTGAAATTGAAGCAGCAATCGATAAGCTCATTGAAAAGTTGGAACGCCAATAAAAAGAGAGAAAGTCGTTCTTTTATTTAGGGGGAGAAAAGGTTGTCAAAACGTATGCAGCAATCATCGTCGTACCGGTTTAGTATTCGAAAGAAAATGGTTCTTGGTATTTGTGCCGTCGCCCTTATTACGTATGTGACGAGTGGATTTTTTATTTTCGTTTTAAGTGATTATCTTAGTGGCCTAATCGGTGTTAACGAAAACGTCTTTACCATTTTGACGTTGCTCTTAGGGGTCATGTGGTGTGGGGTTCTTGGCTTTATCGGTGCAACATGGATCGTAAAGCCGTTGCACCGTCTTGAGAAGGCGGCGGGAAAAGTAGCCTCAGGTGATATTTCCGAACACGTGCCTGTACCAAAATCGAACGACGAGCTTAAAGGTCTTGCCATGGCGTATAATAATATGGTGGACAATCTGCGTACGATGATTCAAGATATCGACCGTAATTTTACAAGTACGAATGAAAAAGTAGCCGAAATAAACGGAGCGTCCATTTCAGCAGCGGAGCAAGCGGACAATATCAGTCGCACGGTCGATGAGATCTCTCTAGGGGCTGAAAGTTCAGCGGCTTCGATCCAAGAAACAGCGGAATCTGTTGAAGAAGTGATGCAAATTGCGACTCAAGTACAAAACCATGCCCAAACCTCCAACCGTTTGAGCGAAGATATGGTTGAGAGATTATCGGAGAGTAAGAATGTAATCACCTCTCTTGTAGAAGGCATTCAGCAACTGGCAAAAGACCATGAATCTTCTCTTACTGCGGTCCATCGACTAGAACAGAATGCAAAAAAAGTAGAAAACATTATTTCTCTTGTAGGCGATATCGCTGGGCAGACCAACCTTCTCGCTTTAAACGCATCCATTGAAGCAGCGCGTGCGGGAGAGCACGGTCGAGGGTTTGCGGTAGTTGCCGAGGAAGTACGAAAGCTCGCTGACGAGAGTGGGAAGGCCGTTCAAGGCATTTCTTCTCTCATTAAAAACATCCAAACGGAAGTCACGAACGTTGTTGGTCAAATCAAAGATCAAGTGCAAGTGGCAAAAACCGAGGCGGACAAAGGGACTGTGACTACAGAAGCGATCACGGATATGGGTGAATCGGTCACAGAGGTTGCAAAAGCGGTAGCGGAAATTTCGGAGCTGGTGGAACAACAAATGAGGTCTGTTGAAGCCTCTGCTAGCCAATCGGAAGAGGTAGCCGCCATTGCTCAACAAACGTCTGCCGGTGCTGTAGAAGTGAGCGGAGCCACGCAAGAACAAACGGCTGTGATGCAAGAAATCGCGGCCGCATCAGAAGTACTATCCACAGAAGCGGGCAATTTGAAAAAAATGATTGAAAAATTTCGTGTGTAGAGGTGTAACAAGCGCCTAAGAAAGCACTGGAAAAGTTCGATTATTAACTTTTCAATGCCTTCGCCTAAACCTAAGGAGGACAACAAGATGAAAGTAGCAATCGGGTCAGATCACGGAGGAAGAAACTTAAAAGAAGAAGTCAAATCATTAATGGACGAGCTTCAGATTTCCTATGAAGATGTAGGTTGTGAATGCAGTGATTCAGTGGATTATCCTGACTACGGTATCCCTGTAGCGGAAAAGGTAGCTAATAAGGAAGCCGATCGCGGCATTGTCATCTGTGGAACAGGGATTGGCATGTCGATCGCAGCGAACAAAGTAAAAGGAATTCGTTGCGCCTTGGTTCATGATTTGTTCAGTGCCAAAGCGACGCGTGAGCATAACGACTCCAATGTATTGGCTATGGGCGAGCGTGTGATTGGACCAGGTTTGGCACGTGAAATTGCGAAAGTTTGGCTTACAACGGAATATGAGGGTGGTCGTCACGCCCTTCGTCTCCAAAAAATTTCAGACTACGAAGGGTAGTCTATAAGGAGCTGATGAGTATGTCTGATCAATTGGCTCAATTATCAAAAGACCTTGAGACCGCATTGGACGATCTGCAAGCAGCTGCTTCCCTTCAAGAAGGGGACATAGTCGTTGTGGGAACGAGCACGAGTGAAGTGAAAGGGGAACACATCGGCAAGGCCGGATCGATGGAGGTCGCCGAACAACTGTGGTCTGCTTTGAACGCTTTTCGCTTAAAAACAGGTGTTCATCTCGCTTTTCAATGTTGTGAGCATCTAAATCGTGCCCTCGTTATAGAAGCGAATACGGCTCGGCACTGGCGATTGGAAGACACAGTTTCAGTCATTCCAATGCCCAAAGCGGGTGGATCGATGGCCTCTTTCGCCTATCGTCACATGGAATCGCCTGTTGTTTTAGAAACGATACGAGCCCATGCCGGTATTGATATCGGCGATACGTTGATTGGGATGCATTTGAAACAAGTAGCGGTACCTGTTCGAAGTAGCGTGAAATCAATTGGAAGTGCTCACCTTACGTTGGCGCGCACACGCCCAAAACTCATTGGCGGAGAGCGAGCCGTCTACACGATCGATACAACATCCACACCGGATACATGTGAATAACGAAGAGTGCCCCTTGCTGGAATGTTGGCAAGGGGTGTTTTTGTGTAGTAGAGAGGTGGTTTGTGTGGGGTGGTGGATATGGGGGATTTGGCCTAACTCGTAAATAGAGGGAGCGAAGCCGTTAATTGAGAGGGGGAAGCCGGGAATGTGGGAGATGAAGCCGTGAATTCGAGCGCCCAAGCCGGGAAAAGTCTGTTCCAAGCCGTTAAACAGAACATTTTTCCGAGAGAGAAAAATTCGCAGCTAATGGAGATAGGGGGATTTGGCCTAACCCGTAAATAGAGGAAGCGAAGCCGTTAATTGAGAGTGCGACGCCGGGAATGTATGAGATGAAGCCGTGAATCCGAGCTCCCACCCCGAGAATCTTTTGCTCCAAGCCGTGAAACGAACCTCCTCCTCGAGTGAGAAGCAATAGAATGTTCGCATGTCCACGATATTTTGTTATGTAAATTTGGGGTGAAATCTTCAACCTTTTTGCGTTATACTGATAATGTTATGAAAACAACAGGAACGGAAACACTTGAGGAGGCGAACGAAATGGAAACGTTGAACCAAGAACGATTGGCTCATGTAAAGAAGCAGGACAATGAAGTTTTTCAGGCAATGGACAATGAATTGAAACGCCAGCGTGACAATATTGAATTGATTGCATCAGAGAACTTTGTGTCTGAAGCAGTGATGGAAGCACAAGGCTCTGTGTTGACAAATAAATATGCAGAAGGCTATCCGTCCAAGCGTTACTATGGTGGTTGTGAGCATGTAGACGTTGTTGAAGATATTGCCCGCGAGCGTGCGAAGCGATTATTCGGTGCAGATCACGTAAACGTTCAGCCTCACTCAGGTGCACAAGCGAACATGGCTGTGTATTATACCGTACTCGATCACGGTGACACGGTCCTCGGAATGAACTTAAGCCACGGCGGTCACTTGACTCACGGAAGTCCCGTGAACTTCAGTGGTAAACAGTACAACTTCGTCGAATACGGAGTGGATAAAGAAAAGCAAGTCATCGATTATGATGATGTTCGTGCAAAAGCACAAGAACACCGTCCAAAATTGATTGTTGCAGGGGCAAGCGCATACCCTCGAAAAATCGATTTTGCCAAGTTCCGTGAAATTGCGGATGAAGTGGATGCCTTACTTATGGTTGACATGGCTCATATCGCCGGTCTAGTAGCAGCAGGACTTCACCAAAACCCGGTTCCTCACGCGGACTTTGTGACGACGACAACGCACAAAACCCTTCGTGGCCCACGTGGTGGAATGATTCTATGTAAAGAGGAATTCGGTAAGAAAATTGATAAAGCGATTTTCCCTGGACTTCAAGGCGGACCGCTTATGCACGTGATTGCAGCGAAAGCTGTCGCACTTGGCGAAGCGCTTGGTGACGAGTTTACAGGCTATGCTAAACAAGTCGTCGATAACGCTGATGCTCTTGCAGAGTCATTAAAGGAAAACGGGATCGACCTTGTATCCAACGGAACGGACAATCACCTTGTCCTTCTCGATCTTCGTAA
Source organism: Alteribacter aurantiacus DSM 18675 (assembly GCF_000429705.1). Classification (GTDB taxonomy): domain Bacteria; phylum Bacillota; class Bacilli; order Bacillales; family Salisediminibacteriaceae; genus Alteribacter; species Alteribacter aurantiacus. The sequence goes on along the minus strand of NZ_KE386943.1, from coordinate 249,558 downwards.
CTTAGGTATCACAGGTAAAGTAGCTGAAGAAGCATTGGATGAGGTTCGAATTACTACGAACAAGAACACGATTCCATTCGACCCTGAAAGCCCGTTTGTTACAAGTGGTCTTCGAATTGGAACGGCCGCTGCTACTTCTCGAGGCTTCGGTGTTGCGGAAATGAAAGAAATCGGACAGATTATGGCGTCCGTGTTAAAAGCGCATGATAAAGCAGACGTTCTTGATGAAGCTCGCAATCGAGTAGCTGAGCTCACAAAACGTTTCCCAATGTATCAATAAAGAGATTGCTAAAAAGGCCCGGGTGGATGTCCGGGTCTTTTTGTGGAAAAGAATGAGGCAAGTTGGGGAAAACAATAGAACAATTGTGAATAACTTGCGATCAACTGTGTGTAGTTATCTACAAATGTGTATAACTAAACCTTTTTCTGTGGATAAACACTAACGCCTGTGCATAACTTAGGTCTTTCTGTGAACAAAAATGAGGTTGCCTTTGTTTTCCACAATGAATAACTTTGTGAATTCACTTGAATCACGTATCTATTTTATGTAGAATCTTCAAAGGGTATAGATTCGAATGAAAGTAAAGTCCCGAACTATGATAAAACAAAAGGAGCGATATAAACCATGAGTAAGGTGTATGTTTTTGATCATCCGTTAATTCAGCACAAGCTGACGTATATTCGCGATAAAAATACAGGAACGAAAGAGTTTCGTGAGCTTGTGGATGAAGTTGCGAGCTTAATGGCTTTTGAAATCACGCGAGAACTACCACTTCAAGAAGTGGATATTGAAACACCTGTTGGACCTGCAACAAGTAAAACCATTGCAGGTAAAAAACTTGGACTCGTTCCGATCCTACGTGCTGGCCTTGGAATGGTAGACGGCATTCTTAAGCTCATTCCAGCCGCAAAAGTTGGACATGTTGGTTTATACCGTGACCCTGAAACGTTACAGCCGGTCGAGTACTATGTGAAGTTACCAAACGACGTAGAGGAAAGAGAGTTTATCGTCATCGACCCGATGCTAGCAACTGGTGGATCAGCTGTTGAAGCGATTAACTCCTTGAAAAAGCGTGGCGCAAACAACATCAAACTGATGTGCCTTGTCGCTGCTCCGGAAGGTGTAGAAATTCTCCAAGAAGCACACCCAGATGTGGACATCTACCTTGCAGCAATGGACGAAAAGCTAAATGACAAAGGTTATATCGTACCAGGTCTTGGTGACGCGGGAGACCGTTTGTTCGGGACGAAATAAAAAAATAGAAAGATAAAAAGGAAGAGGGGAGATCCCTCTTCCTTTTTGTTATGGTTCCTTCCTCAGATCACACATTTACACAATTGTTCGGGGGTCAGACCCCGTTCGGTTTTCGTTCGATTTGAATACATGAAATCGGCCTCTTTCACGCATGCTATTAAATACTATTAAGCTCGGGAGGTCTGCGTGTTATGAAGAGGATCATATGGCGAACGCTGGTGGTTACCATCATGATGATGACAATGGTGTCACCGTATCAAAGTTTTGCAGAGGAAATTGGCGAGCTCTACCCTGAGCGCCCACCAATGCCTCAAGTCGATCCGGAAGAAATTCAAATCGTGATTGTGGAAGCGGATGAAGCGTGGAAAGCTTCCGATGCCATGGCAAACGTGCAGGAGCTTTTCCCAGATGCTCAAATTAGACGTACGTATGAAACGCTTTTTAATGGTTTTTCACTTGAAATAAAGCAAAAAGATTTAAAAGAACTGGAAGCTGTAGAAGGAATCAAGCGAATTGATCCTATAGCCATGTACGAACCATCCATGGATGAAAGCATACCGTTTATCGGAGGAAACGACATTCGTCAGATGCTCGATGAGGATGGTGACCACCTCACAGGAGAAGGGGTGAAAATCGGTGTGATTGATACAGGCATCGATTACCGTCACCCGGATCTTAAGCGAAATTACCGAGGCGGTTATGATGTGGTGGATGAAGATGATGATCCGATGGAAACAACAAAAGAAGAAGGCATCCCCACCCTTCACGGAACCCATGTAGCCGGGATTATCGGTGCGAACGGTCGTATGCAAGGAGTGGCGCCTGATGCTGAGATTTATGGATATCGAGCTCTGGGACCATCAGGGATGGGGACGACGGAACAAGTAATTGCTGCTATTGAAAAAGCGGTAGAAGACGGTGTGGACGTGATCAACCTGTCTCTTGGTAACACCGTTAACGGACCCGACTGGCCAACAAGTATTGCATTGGATAAAGCGGTGGAAGCAGGTGTTGTAGCTGTTACCTCTAACGGAAACAGTGGTCCAAACCTTTGGACCGTAGGCTCACCTGGTACCTCTTCAAAAGCAATCTCTGTAGGGGCATCCACACCGCCCCTTCGAATTCCTTACCTTACTCTTGGGCGACACGCGGAACAAGAGTGGGCGATCACGCCTATGATGCGAGCGCAGCCGTGGAACCAAAAGCGTGAAGATGAAATCGTATATGCTGGACTTGGACGTAAAGAAGATTTTCAGTCAATGGACGTGAACGGGAAGATTGCCATTGTAGAACGAGGGTTTGTCACGTTTACGGTCAAAGCGAAAGAAGCGAAAAAGGCAGGAGCAAAAGGGCTGATCGTATACAACAATCATGACGGTGAGTTTGCCGGAACGTTGGAAGAAGTAGTGGATCTACCCGTTGTGAGTATGTCAAAAGAAGATGGTGAAACTCTTTTGAGTGAACTGGCGAAAACGAGCCACCCTCGTATACGAACGGTGTATCATGAAGAAGAGGACCTGATCGCACCATTCAGTTCAAGAGGACCGGTTACTTATTCATGGGACGTGAAACCGGATCTCGTGGCTCCAGGTGTTGCCATTGACAGCACAGTTCCAAAAGGATATCTCGACATGAACGGAACGAGTATGGCAGCCCCTCATATCGCAGGCGCTGCAGCTCTTGTTCTTCAAAAACATCCTGACTGGACACCGGACCAAGTAAAGGCTGCTCTCATGAACTCGGCCAAGCTTATTTCTGATAAAGAAGGGAATATTTATCCTCCGCACGTTCAAGGGACGGGACGAGTGGATTTAAAGAAAGCGTTGAACACTGAAACGCTCGTCTACCCCGGAGCCGTCAGTTTTGGGAAGTGGCTCAGGACCGATAGAAGAATTGAGAAGCAAGTCAAAGTGACCGTTGACAACCAATCGGATGAGCGAAAGCGATATACAGTCGATCCGCCATTTGAAGTTCCGGACGGTATTCAATGGAAAGTACCGTTTTCTTTTTATCTCAACCCTGGTGAAAAAAGAGAAGTGTCGATCATCATGGACGTTCTTCCTTCTGTTTTTGAAGGAGGGATGTACAACGGCATCATTGAAGTGAAAAGCAAAGACGAAACGATCAACGTGCCGTACCTCTTTTTTGTAGAAGAGCCTGATTATCCGAGAGTGATGGCCTTTATGCTCGAACACACATCCGATGAAGATGTGTACCAGTATGAGGTGTACTTACCTGGTGGAGCCGAAGAGTTCGGTATCGTTTTATACGAGCCGGATACGTTCCAATTCATTCGCTACATTGAAGCAAAGCAGGACATCGACCGAGGAATGCTTGAAGAGAAGCTTGAAATCAAAGGGCTCGAACCAGGCGTTTACAAAGCACTGATTTTTGCCAAGCAAGACGGAAAAGAGGACACGATCGAGCGTGATATTGTGATCGGAGAGTATTTGCCACCACAAGCAGGACATTAACAACAATATTAACAAACCCGGTACCTTCAAAAGGTACCGGGTTGTTTGTGGGGTCTATTAACTTAAGAACAACAAAAGTCATTTTTATTTTCTAAATGATAAACCTTCTTCTTCCAATGAAGCTCGTAAAGTAGGTAAGGAATCGGGTCCTATTCCATGAATGTTTAGTATTTCTTTTTCGGTAAACGTCGATAGTGCTTGCAACGTATCCAACCCTTCGTGAACCAAAGCGTTTCTTGCAGGTGAACTAAGTTTTGAAAGGAAACCTTCATTCGGTTTGCTATCTTTTTCACAAGTAGGGCAGCTTGGACACTCACTACTTTTGTAATACTTATGTCCTTTATTGCAAACCCTTACCGTTTTTTCTACTCTCAACATAATCACTCCTAACCATTTTTATATAAAATTTTAGCATTGATATCCAACCTTTCACTAGGGAAAAACTAATCAAGTGAAGATGCAGGTTAAAGAAGGATTATATGTTTCGGCTTACTTGATATTCATCTTAAAACTTGAGATATATCTTAAATCAGAAATCTAGTGAATATCCATAAGAAACGACGCTGAATCACTACAAAGTTTACTGAAAATTAAAACATTTATTTTCTTTGTGAATAGCCACTCAAAGAAAACAAAATTATGTATAATAAGACATGTGTTGTTTTTTTAATTCCTATCAACTTCATATGATATTGTGAAAGCGCTTTTTCTCGTGCGAAAAACTTCCATTTCTTTTTCCTCGGATTCGATTGACACAAGCATGGCTCTATTATACGATACAGAGGGGATTCTCCCACGTTTGTACATAATTGTGTGATCGTTTTCAGTCTGTTCATTCGACTCGTAGAATGAAAGAAGGATTCTAAAAAGTGCGACATTTCGACATGCGTTAAACAACCGTTTAAGGCAAGCACGGATTGGGGGAGAAGGATGGCTGAAAATTCGGAGTTTCGATCTTTGATTCGAAAAATGGCGATCGTCGGATCCATCTCATCTTACCTTTTAGTAACGATTCTAATTGGAGTGTTCGGTGGACTTTGGCTTGATGGCCATTTTGGAACAAACGGACTCTATTTGATCCTCGGATTTATCTTAGGATTAGGTGCAGGTGCGTACGGGGTTTTCTCACTAGTTAAGAGATTTATGGGAGACGATAAGTAATGGAGTTTCGCAGCACAGCACGACGAATCACAATGTATGCATTCGTTCTCATCATCGTATATGCGTTGTTGGCCCTCGTCACCCCTTATGAAACCCTGTTTATGGGCTTGATTTTGGGTACCGCATTTAGCATTCTAAATCTCTATGTTACTTATACGCAAGTAAAACGCGTAAGCAACTCGGCATTGCAGGGAACCAAGTTTGCGTTTGGTACTGCAACGAGAATTGTCATTGCGGTGATCTGTATCCTGACTGCCGTAAGCTTTCCGGATTTATTTAATCTTGCTGGTGCGCTTATAGGCCTAATGAGTACCTATGCCATCATCATGATAGAACCTGTTTTTCATATTAAGCGTTTACAGTGACGACGGTATTTGTACTTTGTTGAACAAAGTGTGCCGTTGCAGAAGCGAGAAAAGAGGTGAAAGTAATTGGAACATCAAGAATTAGTGATTGACCTGTTTGGCATTTCCTGGCTCAAGATGAATGTGACGAACATGATTACAGTCACAGCAACACTTCTTATCATTTTCCTAGTCTGTTTCTTTATGTCCAGAACGGTGAAAATGTACCCGAAAGGTGCACAAAATGCGCTAGAATTCCTCGTCCAGTTTGTGCGAAACATTATTAGCTCAAACATGGCTTGGGAAAAAGGGAAGAACTTCATCATGCTTGGGATTACAATTTTACTTTACGTATTTGTAGCCAACATGCTTGGTCTTCCGTTTGAGATTGTAACGGAACCGGGACATTATGTGTGGTGGAAATCACCAACTTCGAATGTCTACCTGACTTTGACATTGGCAGCTATGGTTGTGTTACTCACACACTACTATGGTGTTAAGATGAAAGGTCCTAAGGAATACGCGAAGGATTATTTCCGTCCTGTACCATTCTTACTTCCGTTCAAAATCATTGAGGAGTTTGCCAACACACTCACACTTGGAATGCGTTTATTCGGTAACGTATTTGCAAAAGAGGTCCTAATGATCATGTTAGTTGGTTTGGGAACTTCAGGGGTCCTGTGGGGTATTCTCTCATTCGCACCACTCGTAGTCTGGCAGGCATTTGGATTGTTTATTGGTTCTCTCCAGGCATTTATTTTCTGTATGTTAACGATGGTGTATATGAGTCACAAGGTTAACGAAGAACATTAATTTTAGGTACCACTTGCTCTAACAATTTCATGGTAGAGCGTAATATAAAACTTTTTTTCAGAATTCAAAGGAGGATTTTTTAATGGGTACTATCGCTATTGGAGTAGGTATTGTTGCAGGTCTAGCAGCACTTGCCGGTGCATTTGGAGTTGCAATTGTTGTAAAAGCAACGTTGGAAGGAATCACTCGTCAACCGGAACTAAAAGGACAATTACAAACGATTATGTTTATCGGTATTCCGCTTGTTGAGGCCGTGCCAATCATCTCGATCGTTATTTCAATTCTACTATACCTACAGATGTAATGACGGCGCCATCCGACTAGGATTAGCCGGGTAGTTGCTTTAGAACTAATTATGGCGGAGAACGTTTATACCTCTTCGCCTTTCCTTATGTATGATTGAAGTAAAGGGGGCAGAACTGTGTTAGGACCATTTACAATCGTTGATGTTCTCTTCCAACTCGCAGGTTTCGCCGTTCTCTTGCTCATCTTGAAGAAGTATGCTTTCGGTCCAATTATGGACATGATGGAAAAGCGAGAGAATCATATTGCAGAGCAGATTTCCACTGCAGAGAAAAACCGCCAAGAGTCGGAGAAGTATATCGAAGAACAGCGTGAAGCGATCAAAGCAGCTAGAGCAGAAGCGAAAGAAATCGTGGAGAACGCTCGTAAGCAAGCGGAACGCACAGAAAAAGACATTATGGCCAATGCTGAAAAGCAAGCTGAACGTAAATTGCAAGAAGCTCTTGCTACAATCAAGCAAGAGGAAGAACAAGCGATCTCTGCACTTCGTGAGCAAGTTTCGTCCTTGTCTGTCCTAGTGGCAACAAAGGTTATCGAAAAAGAGCTGGATGATAAAGAACAAGAAAAGCTTATTCAAGAAACTCTTAAAGAAGTAGGTCAAACGGTATGAAACGGGACCCGTTAGCATTTCGTTACGCCAACGCTCTTTTTAACCTTGCCAAAGAGCGCGACCAGCTTAAGCTTGTCGGCGAGGAGTTGCAGGCAGTAAAGGATGTTTTTGAAAAGACGAACCTTCTTGACGAAGTGTTCAGACACCCAAGCATCACGAATGAAGAAAAGAAAGAACTTTTAAACAAGAACTTCGGAACGCAAGTATCAGGAGCGGTAATGAACCTGCTCATGCTCCTTGTAGACCGTAAACGAATTAGCAAAATTCTTGCTGTTGCAGACGAATACAAAAGGCTTTCTTATCAATCTCAAGGGGTGGCTGAAGCGACGATCTATACAGCAAAGGCCCTTACTGGAGATGAAAAAATAGCCATTAAAGAGACGTTCGAGAAGAAAACGAATCAAGATGAGATTTTGCTTGAGGAAGTTGTTGATCCGGACGTTATTGGTGGATTTAAGATCCGAATTGGTGACACCGTATATGACGCAAGTGTCGCCAGTAAGCTTAAACGCATTCATAATCGAATGATTTCTGGGAACGCAAGTAGATAGGGGTGAAGCAAATGAGCATCAGAGCCGATGAAATCAGCTCTCTGATTAAACAACAGATTGAAGGATATCAGTCTGAGATTCAAGTAAATGAAGTCGGCACCGTAATCCGAGTTGGTGACGGGATCGCCGTTGCTCACGGACTTGAGAATGTCATGGCCGGTGAGCTTCTTGAATTCGCAAATGGAACAATGGGTATGGCCCAAAACCTTGAAGAAGATACAGTAGGTATCATCATCCTCGGACCTTACACGGACATCCACGAAGGCGATGAGGTAAAACGTACTGGACGTATCATGGAGGTTCCTGTAGGGGAAGCCCTTCTAGGACGTGTAGTAGACCCACTTGGTAACCCACTTGATGGGCAAGGGGATATTGAATCAGACAAGCGTCGTCCGATTGAAAGCCCAGCACCTGGCGTTATGGACCGTAAATCTGTTCACGAACCGCTTCAAACAGGAATTAAAGCAATCGACTCCTTGATCCCAATCGGTCGAGGACAGCGTGAGCTTGTAATCGGTGACCGTCAAACGGGTAAAACGGCGATCGCTATTGATACAATCATTAACCAAGCAGACCAAGACATGATCTGTATTTACGTTGCGATTGGTCAAAAGGAGTCCACAGTTGCAGGGGTAGTTGAAACACTACGTCAGCACGGTGCCCTTGACTACACAATCGTTGTAAGTGCGAGTGCGTCTAAGCCTGCACCACTTCTTTACCTTGCTCCATACACCGGGGTAACAATGGGTGAGGAGTTCATGTACAACGGAAAGCATGTATTGGTTATCTACGATGACCTTTCAAAACAAGCGGCTGCATACCGTGAGCTTTCCTTATTGCTTCGTCGTCCTCCAGGTCGTGAAGCATTCCCAGGGGATGTATTCTACTTGCACAGTCGTTTACTCGAACGTGCAGCGAAGCTTTCCGATGCTAAAGGCGGCGGTTCTTTAACAGCTCTTCCTTTCATCGAAACGCAGGCCGGAGATATCTCTGCCTACATTCCAACAAACGTAATCTCGATTACGGACGGACAGATCTTCTTGCAGTCCAACCTCTTCTTCTCCGGCGTACGTCCGGCGATTGATGCCGGTTTGTCTGTATCCCGAGTAGGGGGATCTGCACAGATCAAAGCGATGAAGAAAGTTGCCGGTACGCTTCGTCTTGACTTAGCATCTTACCGTGAGCTTGAAGCATTTGCTCAGTTCGGTTCCGACTTGGATAAATCAACTCAAGCGAAACTGAACCGTGGTGCCCGTACTGTAGAGGTTCTTAAGCAAGGCCTTCACCAGCCACTTGCTGTTGAAAAGCAAGTTGTAATTCTCTTTGCCCTTACAAAAGGTTTCCTTGACGATGTTGCTGTTGAAGATGTACAACGCTTTGAAGCGGACATGTACAGCTACCTTGAGCACAACAATAAGGATCTCTTGGATCACATCCGCACAACAGGTAACCTTCCTGAAGATGCTGATCTAAGAAAAGCGATCGAAGACTTTAAAAAGACATTCAGCGCTTAAGGAATAGAGTGGGGCGGCTGTCTCCATTTCAGCCGCCACCCCCCTGAGAGGGGAAATCTACCGTAAAGCGAGCCAGGCTTGAAACACAGCCTTTGTCATTTAGTAAATGAGACGCCCTTTTGCATAAGACAGTGAGTTTTGAAAAAAGGTGGTGAAGTACGATGGCCTCTCTTAGAGATATAAAGTCTAAAATTACGTCTACAAAAAAGACGAAACAGATTACAAAAGCGATGCAGATGGTTTCTGCTGCCAAGTTGAATAAGGCGCAGAACAAAGCGCAATCCTTTTGGCCTTATACACAAAAGATTCGTGATGTGGTTATGAGTATCGCTACGGGCACGGAAGCGACGCACCCGATGCTTGAGACTCGTAAGGAGATCAAGAAGACGGCATACCTTGTGATCACGTCTGATCGTGGGTTATGTGGCGCTTATAACAGCGGTCTCTTAAGACACACGATGAATACGATTAACGAGAGGCATAACTCCCAGGACGAGTATGGGATTATTGTGATTGGGAAAGTCGGTCGTGACTTTTTCAAGAAGCGTAATATGCCAATCTATCAGGAAATCGTTGGGGTTTCCGATCAGCCAAGCTATGCAGACATTAAAAATATCGCTGCCACCACTGTTGATATGTTCACAGATGAAGTATTTGATGAGGTCTACCTTCATTACAACCACTTCGTAAGTGCCATTTCACAGGAAATCACTGAAACAAAGCTCCTTCCTCTTACGGACTTTGATGGAAGTGAAAAGGAAGCGATTGGTGATACGCCAACGTATGAATATGAGCCGAACGAGGAAGTCATTCTTGAACAGCTTCTTCCACACTATGCGGAAAGCTTAGTGTACGGCGCATTATTAGATGGTAAAGCCAGTGAGTTCGGAGCGCGTATGACGGCGATGAGCGCAGCCACTGACAATGCTTCTGACATGATCGATCAGTTAAACTTGCGCTATAACCGTGCAAGACAAGCGGCGATTACACAGGAGATCAACGAAATTGTAGGTGGAGCATCCGCTCTCGATTAACGTTCATTCGTGTTCATAGGAAGTGAGGAGGAAAGATGATGAATAAAGGACGCGTCACTCAAGTAACAGGACCGGTTGTAGACGTAAAGTTCAACCGCGGAGAATTACCTGAGATCTATAACGCGATTAAAATCCAACACAAAGCTCAATCCTCTGGTGAAGTGGACGTGGACGTAACGTTAGAAGTTGCCCTTCACCTTGGTGACGACTCCGTGCGTACAATTGCCATGGGATCCACTGACGGATTGACTCGTGGGTTGGAAGTAGTCGATACAGGTAAGCCAATCGCAGTACCAGTAGGGGACGCTACTCTTGGACGTGTATTCAACGTTCTTGGAGAAGCGATCGACCTAGGAGAAGAAGTAGCTGAAAGTGTTCAACGTGACCCAATTCACCGCGAAGCACCGAAGTATGAAGAGCTCTCCACTGAAACAGAAATCCTTGAAACAGGAATTAAAGTAGTTGACCTCTTGGCCCCTTACATCAAGGGTGGTAAGATCGGTCTCTTCGGAGGTGCCGGTGTAGGTAAGACGGTACTTATCCAGGAGCTTATCAACAACATCGCACAAGAGCACGGTGGTATTTCCGTATTCGCAGGTGTTGGTGAGCGTACTCGTGAAGGAAACGACTTGTACCACGAAATGACGGATTCCGGCGTTATCAAGAAAACATCCATGGTATTCGGTCAGATGAACGAGCCGCCTGGTGCACGTATGCGTGTTGCCTTGTCCGGTCTTACAATGGCTGAGCACTTCCGTGATGAAAAAGGCGCCGACGTACTTCTTTTCGTTGATAACATCTTCCGATTCACGCAAGCCGGTGGTGAGGTATCCGCCCTTCTTGGACGTATGCCATCTGCCGTAGGTTACCAGCCTACACTTGCAACGGAGATGGGTATGCTTCAAGAGCGTATCACGTCTACGAAAAAAGGTTCCGTAACATCCATCCAAGCGATCTACGTACCTGCCGATGACTATACTGACCCGGCACCGGCTACGACGTTCGCCCACTTGGACGCAACAACTAACCTTGAGCGTAAACTTTCCGAGATGGGTATCTATCCAGCGGTAGACCCATTGGCGTCAACGTCTCGCGCGTTGTCTCCTGAAATTGTTGGGGAAGAGCACTACAACGTTTCTCGTGAAGTTCAACAGACGCTTCAAAAATACAAAGAGCTTCAGGACATCATCGCCATTCTTGGTATGGATGAGCTCTCTGAAGAAGACAAGCTTATCGTACACCGAGCTCGTCGTATTCAGTTCTTCCTATCCCAGAACTTCCACGTTGCCGAGCAGTTCACAGGCCAAAAAGGGTCTTACGTACCGGTTAAAGAAACGATCCGCGGATTCCGTGAAATCCTTGACGGCAAATATGACGACCTTCCTGAAGATGCTTTCCGTCTTGTCGGACGCATTGAAGAAGTCGTTGAAAAAGCGAAGGAAATGGAATAACAAGCCGACATTACGAGTGACGTCGGTGGTAAGGACGATTCGCATTGCGGTAAAGGTGCAACGTCACTACGCTGGGGGTCTGACCCCATCCCGCCTTTTATGAGGCGGGGGAGTCATTCGTGAAAACGGTGAAGGAGGATAAACCATGAAGACGATGCAGGTCAATGTCGTCACTCCCGATGGCAGTGTCTTCGAAGCAGAGGCCAATATGGTTAGTGTAAGAGCAGCTGAAGGTGAACTTGGTGTTTTACCAGGGCACATTCCTCTCGTTACACCTCTACGCATCGGCCCTGTCCGAATCAAGCAAGACAACCTAGTCCATCTGGTGGCGGTAAACGGCGGCTTCATGGAAGTTCGCCGAGATGAAGTCAACATTCTGGCTGAATCAGCCGAGTTGCCAACGAACATCGACGTGGCTCGTGCCCGCGCTGCAAAAGAGCGTGCACAGCGTCGCCTGGACGTTGCGAAACAAGACAACATCGACTTCCGCCGTGCGGAGCTCGCACTGAAGCGTGCGATCAACCGCTTGGAAGTGTCAGGAAAGTAATCGTATATAGAGCACCCCTGGTTAACGCAGAAGTGAAGGATTTTTTGCGCTGTCTAGGGGTGTTTTTTATAGGTTAGGGGAGGGGTGGGGCTTGCGTCGAATTTTGTCGGTAGGTGTCGTTTGGTCGATAAATTCGGATTAGAGCTCGATAAAACATTGTTAAAGGTCGATAACATCTCAGTAAGGCTCGATAAAAACCAAATAAAGGTCGATAAACTACAATTAGAGGTCGATAAATGACCTCAAACTAGGAGCTGATACACTAAATGTTCATCAAACCAATAGTAAAACCGAACATTCTCTTTCAATATGAAGCACTTCTACCACGACTACGTGAGTCATACCCCAACAAACCTGCTATTCTTTCAGACTACAAACGTATTTTAGCCGGATATTATGGAGAAAAGTCCCTTCAATACTATCTATCAAGAAGCCCTTCAGCTAACTATCAAAAATTCCACAGCATAAGACTCTCTATTAACGGTAACTACTTTCAAATGGACTTCCTTCTCATAGCACCCGAGAAAATCTTTATTTTAGAAGTAAAGAACATAGCCGGGACCCTCAAAATACAACCTTCCCTTCAACAAGTAGAATGGACAAATACCCAAGGCATCACAAAAATATTACCTGATTTTGTCATCCAAGCAGAATCTCAAAAAACACAACTGAATGAGTGGCTCAACAAACATTGCCCAAGTAACAAACCTATAGAAACATTGGTCATCATAGCCAATCAGTCGTGTCAACTAGTGATACCTAAAGAAGAACAAGGACATCCTTCGTTAGATTCCATTATCCGTAGCCCCTATCTCCCTGCTAAACTCGACTCTCTGAGTAAGACAAACACGAATGTAAAGCCCCATCAAAACCCTAAGTTACAACAGCAAATCTTAACTCAAGATTGTCCACAAACACTAAATATCTTAAAGAATTATGATCTAAGCGATTCGGATCTAATTAGTGGATTCAGATGTACCTGTTGTTCAGAAGGTTTTTTTGTAAGGTGGAACCGAAAATGGAAGTGTTACTCCTGTGAAGTTGTCAAGAAGACGAGTGAAATCGTTCACCCATTATTAATGGACTTTAGACATCTGCATGGTCCTTTAATTACAAATTATCAATTCAGGAGATTTGCTTCAGTAACATCTAGTTCTCAAGCTTACAAAACTCTCCGATCACTCAACCTCCCTACGATTGGTACAAAAAAGTCCACTACCTATAATTTAGAGATGCTGGCTAAGCTCTAAATAATCATGTGTGTTAATCGAGATATTGTTGGAGTTGTGTCGATCGGTGTCGTTTGACCGATATATTTAGAGTAGAGGATGATAAATCAGTATTAGTGATCGATAAAATATGTTTAATGGTCGATATCACTTCATTAAGGCTCGATAAAATCCAATTAAAGGACGATAAACAGAACCTCCACTACACCCTCAAAAAAAAACACCCCCATGCTCAACATGGAAGTGCTTCTACCCGTCGTCTCCGACACACTACTGATGCCTACACCTACATTTCTTCCAAACCTTGCTCCAAACCAAACAGCAGCAACACTACAAGAGACCACCATCGCCAATCCACCTATCCCACTACATCCTCAAGAATCCATCCATTTTCATACAACAATGTTGCCGTATCGACCCCAACATAACGAAGGTGCCAAGGCTCAAACGTGTATCCAGTCCGCTGTTCTTCACCCTCTGTATAGCGAATGATAAAGCCGTACTTGTGGGCATGTTCACCTAACCACGCACCGGCCTCCGTATTAGCGAAGTCCTGCGTAAGTGAATAGCGAACCACTTCATTTGTCACATCCATGGCAAGTCCGGTTTGGTGTTCACTTTCTCCGGGGACAGCGCTTGTGCGATTGGCTTCACTGAACCCTTGAATGTCAACGTTATTTGAAAAGATCCGTTGTTGGGATTCATAGCTACGATAGCCGGAAACCCCAAACAAGGAGAGCCCGTTCCCAAGGGCGTCAGCGAACAGCTCTTCGATAGCGTGGGCTGCTTGTTCTCTCATAAACATTCGTTCATCCTGCTCTGAAATTGTGAAAGGAATGTCTGGAATAACCAAGTCATCTGGACGGTAATCGTGAGGGAGGCGGTACTCCTTGTTTACCAACACATCGACAGCATCAGCATCCTCAATCATTGTTTTTTTGTTAAACGCATACGGCACTTCCGATATATCTGTACTCTTAACCCATGCTTGCCCCATAGCGGGTTTATCTATAAGTGACCACTCACCTTGCTCGTCCAACACAGAAAAGATGGAACCCCGGGGGAGATCAAGAGCAGCACCTTCGTTTTCACTTTCGTTAATCTCCGAGAAACCAAAAATCACATCGGGGGTTAAGTTCATCCCCGCGTAAAGGTGTTCAACCTTTTCATCAAGGTCACCTTCTTCATCCTCATCTACGACAGACGGGGTTTCGGTGGAGAGAAGAAGGCGGTCTTCTCCGTTTCTAGATTGAAGGTCGTTAGACTGCGAGCTAAAAAACAATTCAAAATTCCACACGGCAAACCCGACCGTTATTAAAATGATGGTTAGTATTCCTATCGTTTTTTTCATAAGATACTCCTTCGAAATAACCTGTGTAAATAATATCCTCTATTACCATAACAGAAGTCAGACCTTTTTCAGTTCCCAACAAAGGTTGAGTTTCGGCACGATCGTCACTACATCCAAGAATCTACCTCGCTACAAGAAAAATTCTACTGATATTCCCGTCCACACCTTCATACAAATTAGTGAGGGAATCTAAAAGTCAGGCTGTTTTATCAATCATTATTCCCAGATTTCACTGGATATTCACCGAAAAAAGGAGGGCCGTTTTGCCAAAAAAAGTTGCATATAAACGCAGAACATGACGAAGTTTGACTAAAGTTCAGATAATTCGGAATACTATAGACGGTTAATTCCAAGCTTTGGTATACTTTGGGAGAGAAAGACATGACGAATGGAGGGAGTGACGGTATGGATTTAGCGCTTTACTACGAAAATTACACTTATGTGGTGATCTTTTTGCTGCTTGGTGTGGCGCTACCGGTTGTAGCTTTATGGTTTGGAAGGCTTGTAAGACCGAAGAATCCTTATGAAGAAAAGCTCGTTACCTATGAAAGTGGGATTAAACCAACAGGTGACGCGCAAGTTCGCTTTCACGTCGCTTATTATATTGTCGCACTCGAATTCATCATCTTTGATGTTGAAACCGTTTTCTTATATCCGTGGGCGGTTACCCTCGATCAGCTCGGGTGGGCAGGGCTTAATGCCATGTTGATTTTCATCTTTGTTTTAGGGTTAGGACTCGCCTATTCTTGGAAAAAGAAGGTGCTGGAATGGAACTAAAAGGATTTCAAGACTTGGAAAAATACGACCCGAGACTCGCAGAAGACCTGAAGCGCAACGTTTTTTTTACAAAAGTCGAGCAAGTAAAGGCTTGGGCTCGAACGAGATCCCTTTGGCCACTTACGTTTGGACTTGCCTGTTGTGCCATTGAAATGATGGGAACAGGAGCAGCTCGTTATGATTTCGACCGCTTTGGTGTTATTTTCCGTGCTTCCCCAAGACACGCGGATTTGATGATTGTAGCGGGGACTGTGACAGCGAAAATGGCACCCGTATTAAGGCAACTCTATGATCAGATGCCTGAGCCGAAATGGGTCATTGCCATGGGCTCTTGTGCCACGTGCGGTGGACCTTATAAGGACGCGTACAGTGTTCTTAATGGAGTGGATAAAATTGTACCGGTTGACGTGTATGTACCAGGTTGCCCGCCGACACCTCCCGCGCTGCTAGACGGTGTAGAACTGCTCAGGAAGAAAATCCGCCAAGAAGCAGCTGGAGAGCAGGTGGTGAAAAAATGAGCCAAGAACTTCTCGAAAGAATCGTATCGCGAATTGAAAACATTCAAGGAGAAGGAGCAGTCCTTGAAGCATCACTGAATTTTTCAAAACCAATGATTACGCTCGATACCTCAAATTGGACACCGCAAATTGCACAGCTACTTCACGACGACCCAGAACTGAAGTTTAACTTTCTCAGCTGCCTCACAGGAATGGACTACGAAGAGCATATGGAAGTGATCTACAATTTTCACTCCATCCCGCATAACTACTACCTTTACGTAAAAGTGAAAACCGCACGAGAGAAGCCGACTGTACATTCTGTTCAGCCAATCTGGAAAACGGCAGACTGGCTTGAGCGTGAGACGTATGACTTGTTAGGCATTGAATTCCCCGGTCATTACAACTTGAAACGCATTCTCCTGCCGGACGACTGGGAAGGACACCCGCTCAGAAAGGACTATGTTACAGATAAAAAAGCATTGGGACTGGATTAAGGGGGCATCAGGATGTCAATTCGCACGGAACAGATGACATTGAACATGGGGCCGCAGCACCCGAGTACGCACGGGGTATTCAGGCTCGTCCTCACGATCGAAGGAGAGACCATCAAGCACGCCGAACCGGTCATTGGCTACTTGCATCGGGGCTCAGAAAAGTTGGCCGAGGGGCTCTTGTACACGCAATTCATTCCATATACCGACCGGCTTGATTACTTAAATGCCATGACGAACAACTATATTTACTGCGCGGGAGTCGAGGAGCTTCTTGAATGGGAGATTCCTGAGCGTGCGGAGTATTTGCGCGTTCTCGTAATGGAACTAAACCGTATTGCAAGCCACCTTGTTTGGTGGGGTACATTCATGCTTGATCTTGGCGCACTCAGCCCGTTTTTATACGCGTTTCGCGACCGGGACCTCATTCTCGATCGACTAAATGAAATTAGCGGGGCGAGGATGACGTTTAACTACGTCCGCATCGGCGGGGTGAAATGGGACGCGCCAGACGGATGGATTGAGCGGGTAAAAGAAACCGTGAAAGAGGTCCGAGAAAACATAAAAGAATACGACACCCTTGTGACAGGAAATGAAATTTTCCAAGCACGAACGATCGGGGTAGGGAAGATCAGTCAAAAAGAAGCGATCAACTGGGGTCTATCAGGACCGATTGCAAGAGGAAGCGGGATCCGGTTTGACCTTCGAAAAGAAGAGCCGTACTCCATTTATGATCGTTTCGATTTCGACATACCGACGTTTCAAGAAGGGGATGTGTATGCACGCTACAAAACCCGTATTGCCGAGATGCACGAGTCACTAAAAATCATCGAGCAAGCGTGCGAGCAAATTCCTGAAGGAGAGATCATCCATAAAAAAGGCAAGCGGATCATGATGATCAAACCGCCGGCAGGAGAGGTTTACAAACGGTGTGAAGCGTCTAAGGGCGAGATCGGTGTTTACATTGTAAGTAATGGAAAGACCCAGCCGTACCGGGTCAAACTTCGGCGTCCGTCCTTTGTGAACGTACAGATCCTTCAAGAGTTGCTCATCGATGAGCCGATCGCAAATTTGGTTGCGATTTTTGGAAGCCTTGACGTCGTTTTAGGGGAGGTGGATGCGTAGTGGATCTCGTGTTTATGATCATCTACGCTGTCTGTCTCATGTTGCTTCTCTTGGGCGCTGTTACGTACGCCATTCTTTTTGAACGAAAAGTAATTGGCTACATGCAGATTCGTATCGGACCGAACCGTCACGGCCCGTGGGGAATGTTGCAAACCATCGCCGACGTTTCAAAGCTTCTCATGAAGGAGGACGTAATTCCAAAGGCTGCGGATCGACCGATTTTTATCCTTGCGCCGGTGATCGCATTTGTCCCGTCGTTTGCCATCTACGCGACGATTTCGTGGAGCGAGAACATTTACGCGGCTGATCTAAACATTGGTGTTTTATATTTTATCGGTATTTCGTCAATCACCACGTTGGGTGTGGTGATGGGGGGCTGGGCATCGAACAACAAGTACTCCTTGATGGGGGCGATGCGAAGTGTCGCGCAAGTCATCAGCTACGAAATCCCTCTTGTACTTTCGATTGTAGGGGTGGTTATCTTAGCTGGCTCTCTCAATTTTAGAGAGATTGTTTTTTACCAAGAGTCAATTGGACTATGGCTCATTATCCCGCAGTTTCTTGGCTTCATTGTTTATATGATTGCGGCGATTGCAGAGCTGAACCGATCTCCTTTTGACTTGCCTGAAGCGGAATCGGAGCTCGTATCCGGTTATCATACGGAATACTCCGGATTTCGTTATGCGTTCTTTATGCTCGCTGAATATACGTATGCCATTGCGATCTCCGCCCTGGCGACAACGCTGTTCCTTGGTGGGTGGCTCGGACCGGCCTTTTTACCCGGCGTGGTCTGGTTTTTACTCAAAATGTGTGTGTTCATGTTTATCTGGTTCTGGCTCCGCGCCACATTGCCACGCGCTAGGGTCGACCACTTAATGGGCTTTGGGTGGAAAGTGCTTATTCCTCTTGCCCTCCTGAACATCGTGATTACGTCGATCATTAAAGTGTGGATGGGGTGATAACATGTTTCGACTACTCAAAGGATTCGGCGTCACACTGAACTATTTTCGAAAGAAGAAGTTTACCATTCAATATCCCGAAGAGAAAGTGGAAATGCCCGCGAGATTCAGAGGCGTTCACCGTTTCTTTCCGGAAAAATGCATCGTCTGTGACATGTGCGTGAAAGTGTGTCCGACAGATGTGATTACCTTGACGGGGAAAAAAAGCGAGGCGAATCCGAAGAAAAAAGTCATCGATACGTACAACATCGATTTTCAGGGGTGTATCCTCTGTGATTTTTGCACGGAAGTGTGCCCTACAAACGCCATCGTCATGACGGCGAAGTACGATAATTTATCCTCTTATACACGAGACGAACACTTTAAAGATATGGGGTGGCTCACCGAAAACAAAGTGTTCGGCAACTACACCGAGCCCGACCCGAATGCAGAAGAAGAAAAACCAAAAAGACCGGCTCGAACCAAAACCCCGGCAAAAAAAGAAGCGGGGTCAGACCCTGTGAGCACTACTTCACAAACAAAGCCACTGACTGAGGAGAAGAAAGAAGCACCTCCAAAGGCGGCGAGTGAAGAGAAGCCTATACCAAAAACAAAAAAGGAAACACCACCGGCACCTGAGGCGCAAGATCAGACCGGCAAAGCAGAACCCGCACCAACAACAGAAGAGAAACGAGGTGGGGGCGAATGAGTCCGCAGACGGTCTTCTTCATCATTTTCTCCGTTGTGATTCTTGTATGCGCGGTTCTTGTGCTGGCACTCAACCGGATCTCACACCGGTTAGTCGCGATGGCGTTCTGTTTCTTTGCCATTGCGGGGATGTACTTTTTACTCGGGGCCGAATTTATCGGGATCATTCAGATCATGGTTTATGTAGGCGCTATCTCGATCTTGTTTATTTTCGGAATGATGCTTACCGATCATAGAGCGGTCGGATTTGGACCTGAGCGGAGCCAGCTTCATAAAGTGTTCAGTTTTCTTGGTGTATCGACCCTCCTTGGCATGATGCTGTATGGCATTTTGACCGCTGACCTTGCCAGTAGCTCTGAGCCGTTTGTCGGTTCGGTAGAGGCAATTGGTCTTGAGTTGTACGGAAACTACGTGATTGCGTTTCAAGGGGTTGCTGTGTTACTTCTTGCCGCTCTTGTTGGAGCGATTGTGATCGCCAGGAAGGAGGCGGAGTGACGATGGTATCCATCCAATTCTTTTTGGCCCTGGCTGCAATCTTATTTTGTATCGGGCTGTACGGTGTGCTCACAAGGCGCCATTTAGTCGTTGTGCTCATCTGCATTGAACTGATGCTCAACGCCGTGAATATTAACCTAGTGGCCTTTTCGAGTATCGGTCCCTTCGCCAATATTACAGGCCAAGTATTCACATTGTTTGTAATTACAGTGGCGGCAGCTGAGGCGGCTGTTGGCTTGGCGATTCTCATCGCTCTCTACCGAAACCGAGCATCCATTGACGCGATAAAACAAGACTTGCTTCGCTGGTAAAAAAACAAAGCATTTATGAGGAAAAGGTGATGGTATGTTACAGAACGCTTGGATCATCCCGTTTTTTCCGTTGATCGCCTTTATCGTTCTCCTTCTTTTCGGGAAGGTGTTAAAACCATACGCTCCTTACGTAGGCATGGTCGCCCTGGGCTTTTCTTTTGTCGCTTCGGTGGTTGTCCTCGTTGAGCGAATGGGCACCGAGACGTTTGGAGCGGCTGTCGAGTGGATAACCATTGGCGAAAGCACGGTAACGATGGGATTTGAAGTAACACCTTTAAATGCAATGATGCTGTTTGTCGTCACATCCGTCAGTTTTCTCGTTCACGTCTTCTCAAAGCAATACATGAGAGAAGACGATCGCATTCATGTGTTTTACGCCTATCTAGGCTTGTTCTCGTTTTCCATGCTCGGACTCGTTTTGGCTCCGAACATTCTGCAGCTGTTTATTTTTTGGGAGCTAGTTGGATTATGCTCGTTCCTTCTCGTAGGGTTTTGGTATTTTAAACCGGAAGCTGCGGCTGCGGCGAAAAAAGCATTTCTTGTCACACGGATCGGAGATGTTGGATTATTAATTGGTCTCATCCTGCTCTTTAACGCTACCGGTAGCTTTGAGTATGGAGCCGCTTTTGAAGCGATCAACAATGGGCAGGTGTCTAGTGGACTCGTGACAGCAATTGCTCTCTGTATATTCCTAGGAGCAGTGGGGAAATCGGCTCAATTTCCGTTACACGTATGGCTTCCGGATGCCATGGAAGGTCCAACTCCCGTTAGTGCGTTGATTCACGCGGCGACCATGGTTGCGGCAGGGGTATACCTTGTTGCAGTCATGTATCCCGTATTCCAAAGCTCTGGAACGGCACTCACTGTCGTCGCTTATACAGGGGCGGTGACGGCGATCTTTGCCGCATCGATTGCACTTGTGAACACGGACATTAAACGGATTCTCGCCTATTCAACGGTCAGTCAGCTCGGGCTCATGATGCTTGCTCTAGGAACGGCGGGTTACGTGGCAGGGTTATTCCATCTCATGACCCACGCCTTCTTCAAAGGACTGCTTTTTTTAGCCGCGGGATCGGTCATTTACGCCCTTCATCATAGGCAAAACATTAATGAAATGGGCGGGATATGGAGAAACATGAAGGTCACATCGGTGACATTCTTAATCGGGGCATTGGCGTTGGCTGGGGTGTTCCCCCTAGCGGGGTTTTGGAGTAAGGAAGGGGTTCTGGCTGCCGTTTGGTCACACGGGGATCCGGTTCTTCTTTCCATCATGATTATTACTTCTTTTTTAACCGCTTTTTATATGTTCCGTCTGTTTTTCAAAGTGTTTCTTGGACAATTTCGAGGAGATCCGGAAGTCTCTCATCCTCGTGAAAATACGAAGTGGATGACCGTACCACTCGTCACGTTAGCTGCGCTCGCAGTGGTGGCGGGGGTTGTAAATAGTCCGTTGAGCGGGTACGCCCTTGAAGGATTTCTCGTTGAAGGCCTCACGCTCGGGGATCAAGCGCACGGGGGGATTGGTTTGGCTGCCTTATCGTTATTCCTTTCCGGCGCAGGGATTCTCCTTGCTTGGGTAAAATACGGACGATCTCAGGCAGTAGGGACGGAGCATTCCAAAGGCTTTATCAAGACCCTTCTTGTAAACAAATATTATATGGATGAGCTTTACGAAGCTGTGGTTGTCACACCGGTTTTAGCTTTGAGTCGCGTTCTCCAACGCTTTGATCGCTTTGCGGTTGACGGCACAGTGAACGTGGTGGCAAGGTCGCTTAGATCAGTCGGAAAAGCGGCGGGGAAACAACATAACGGTCAGATGCAAACATATGGACTTGTGACCATTGTGGGGAGTATTGCAATCCTTGTTGTGGCGTTTATGGTTAGGGGGTATTTCGGATGATCCCGAACATTTTATCGTTACTCGTTTTTTTACCGCTCGCAGGAGCGATCGTCCTTCTCTTGATTCCGCGGGAAAATAAAAACGTCATTCGCTCAATGGCAGTGGGAACATCCTTACTCGCTTTGGTGTTGTCGGTCGCCGTTTGGTCTGCTTTTGACAGAACAGTTAGTGGGATGCAGATGGGGGAGAGCTACCCGTGGATCGATTTTGGGATCGTACAGATCGATTATGCCCTTGGTATTGATGGCTTATCATTACCTCTTTTACTCCTTACGACAATTATTTCAACCGTAGCGATTGTCGCATCTTTCACCATTCGTGAACGAGTGAAAGAGTATTACGTTTGGACACTCGTTTTAATCACAGGGATGCTTGGGGTGTTTGCGGCTCTAGATTTATTCTTGTTTTTCTTATTCTTTGAGCTCACGCTGATTCCAATGTTCTTTATTATCGGGATATGGGGAGGGAAAAAGCGTTCATACGCTTCGTTTAAGTTTCTTCTCTACACGGGACTAGGGAGTGCGGTCATGTTTATGGCTTTCATCGCCCTTGCTTTCAAAGGGGCAGATGCTATGAATCTGGCTTCAGCCACCTTTAACATGGTCGGTTTGGCAGAAGCGTTCTCAAACCCTTCGAATTCTGAAGCAATCAGCAGTACGTTTAAAGCGGGATTGTTTCTTGCACTGCTTGTTGGTTTTGCGGTGAAACTTCCGATCTTTCCCCTTCATACGTGGCTACCGGATGCTTACGCTGAGGCTCCGATCCCTGCAACGATGATCCTGGCAGGTGTTCTTTCAAAGCTTGGAGCATACGGAATTTTAAGAGTCGGATACGGAATTTTACCCGATCAAGCGGTTTCTTTTGCCACACTGATTGCTATTTTAGGTGTCATCAACATCATTTACGGAGCAAGTCTCGCTCTTGTGCAAACGGATTTGAGGAAACTCATTGCCTACGCGAGCATCAGCCATATGGGAATCATACTCCTCGGAGCGGCTTCGTTTACCCAAGCGGGGGTGCAAGGAGCGATTTTTCAAATGGTATCCCACGGCTTGATTACGGCACTCTTGTTCTTTATGGCCGGAGCCCTTTATGTTCGAACGAAAACGTACACCTTGTCAGAGCTTGGAGGGTTGGCCAAATCAGTACCGGTTCTCACAGGCTTTATGCTCGCTGCGGCTCTCGCCTCATTAGGACTTCCGGGTATGTCCGGCTTTGTGAGTGAACTTCTCGCCTTTATGGGCATATTCGGGGCTTCACCTGACGTCATTCCTCAAGCGACCGTCATTGCCGTGATTGGAGCCTTAGGCATCATTTTGACAGCTGCTTACCTTTTGTGGGCGGTCCAGCGAACAGCCTTTGGTCAAATGGATGACAAATATAGAGGGCTACACGATGCGAGGCCTCTCGAATACGTTCCCATGATTGGCCTTCTCGGGGCAAGCATCCTGATTGGGGTATTCCCTCATCTGTTAAGTGACGTCATTAATAGCACTGTTATTGAATTCGTATCAAGGATAGGGGGTTAAAGGCAATGCTTTTATTTGATGCTAATTGGTCTTTAATGACCCCGGAGATCGTGTTGGCTGCATTTGCTTTACTTATTTTTACGATCGACTTTATGACTGGAGTGAAGGGGAAAAAGCCGTTCATCGGAAGGTTGAGTATCGTTGCTCTTTTAACAACAGCGGCCCTTGTGGTTGGCTGGAATGGGGCGCAAACGGCTAGCATCGGTCATATGTTCGTGGTCGATCCTTTTTCGACAGCATTTAAGGTCGTCATTCTAGTAGGCGTCGCCCTCGTCATCGGAATCAGTATGTATTATGTTGATCGCCACCCCGATATGTATCAAGGAGAGTTCTATTCGCTTTTGCTTTTCGCTACTCTCGGTGCGATGTTGATGGTTTCTTCTCTGGATTTAATTACCCTGTTTATCGGGTTGGAAATCCTAAGTATTTCCGCCTACTGTTTAGCCGGGTTTAGGAAGTACCATAAAAAATCAACAGAGTCGGCCGTTAAGTATGTAGTCCTTGGAGGAACGGCGTCTGCCTTTATTTTATACGGTATGTCGTTTATCTATGGTTTGACGGGAACAACAAGCCTTGTGGACATTGGCGGGCAAATTGGGACCTTGTTTGAGGCATACCCGTACTTGGTCATGATGAGCCTCTTGTTTATGATTGCAGGATTCGGGTTTAAAATCTCCGTTGTTCCGTTTCACATGTGGGCTCCTGACGTTTACGAGGGAGCGCCTACACCGGTCACGGCTTTCCTGGCTGCCATTTCAAAGGTAGCTGCTTTCGCCATTGTCATCCGGGTGTTTTTCATAGGTTTTGAAGGGATCTATGAAGAGTGGGGCTTTCTCATCGCCATTGTTGCAGCAGTGACCATGGTTGTTGGTAACCTCATAGCCCTAAACCAGCATAATATCAAACGCCTTATGGCTTATTCGGGGATTGCCCAGGCCGGATACCTTCTTGTGCCAGTGGCCGCCTTTGTGACACTAGACATGACGGTGAGTGTGGTGCTCTTTTATGCTATTGCCTATGTGATGATGACGCTTGGAGCTTTTGCGGTCATCACGTTCGTGACGGAGAAGACCGGTTCAGAAGACATTCTCAGTTTCAGAGGGTTGTATCATCGGTCTCCCTTCTTAGCCATTGCCATGAGCGCCTTTCTGATCTCCTTGGCAGGCCTACCGGCTACGGCAGGGTTCACCGGAAAAGCGTGGATTTTCTTTCAAGCCATATCAGCAGGCCTTCTCTGGCTAGCAGTGGTGATGATCGTCATGAGCGTCGTCTCCTTCTTTTATTACTTTGGGATCATTAGCCAAATGTTTATGAAAGAGCCCGATGAAGACGTGGTAACTAGAATGAGTATTCCGGTAAGTACGGCCAGTGTCGTATCAGTGAGTCTCGTCGTTACAATTGGTCTAGGGTTCCTTCCGTTTCTTTTGATCAACTTGTTTACATCCATGAATTGGATGGCGTTTTAAAAGTTAAAGAAAAATCGAAGCAGCATTGCCCAAGACTCCGGTGGCAGTCACGAGTATTGGCAACTTGCGCGAGGAGCAGGTAGGCTTTGATAGCCACCCAGTATTGAAGAGAACGATCAAAAGATCACCTTTCTCAACGAAAATAGGCAAAAAAATAACCATTTTCTGTCGAACGGACAGAAAAGGAGCCCTCTCTACGGACAATGTTTTATGGGCCTTGTAGAGAGGGCTTTTTTTGTGGGTCGTTGACACATGTAAGTTAAGGGATGTGTGTAAGGAAATGTAAATGCGGTTTTTGAGGAAAAAAAGGATGTTTTTTGCGAAAAAACCAGATATTTTCATTTTAGAAGTTTACAATCCTGTTACAAGTGTAATGTAGTATACTACAAGCTATTTATTCACTCATTTCACAATCCAATTATGAACAAACCATGACAACCGCAATTTTAGCGAAAAAAAGTGTAATTTAGGTAAAACAATCCATAGCATTTACACCGAATTTTCGTTAAGATAGTCCTTGTGAAGTTTTGTATAGACGAGTTGGTAACGTTAAAAGGTACCACGTTTATGTGAATTCTTCAAGTATGGAATCTTTCGTAGCGAAATGTAAAGCTATGGGCGATAGCGATGGAGGTCGTTTTGTTTTGGAACAGTTTGGTCAGCAAGCGTTGGTCAGCCTTTTTGTGAATATTGTAGTGCTCGTAACGGTTTGGTGGGCATTACAAACGTTTAAATGGGACTTGTTTGTATCGGACCCAGATGGACCCAAAGCAAAAGCGTTAGTGATTTTGGTTGCAATCGCCATTACACATTTGGTCAGCAGTTTTTTATTGAACTATCTCAACTGGTCTACGATGTTACAGCACTTGTTTTAACATCAGGATTACGTTAAGATTCATCACTGAAAACCAAATCAAGAAGTACTCGAAAATTGTCGTGTATTAGCTTTAAATTCCATGTATGTCCCCCTTCTTAGAGGTAACAATGCTAATAAGAAGTAACGTGCAGAACGTACGTCCGGGGGGAGAGATCACTATGGAGAGATACACGGTCGTCTTGGGGAGTCTTGTTTTGATTTTTCTGTTGTGGGTCGGAGTAGCTCAAGGAAATGACAATTCGGACAGAGACTTAAAAGCACAATCACCATTGCAAACAATACAGCAAATGAACGATAAAATGACGGATCATGCCATTCGTACAAGTCGTTGGCATATTTATGCAAGAGACAATGACCCGCATACGATGACTAAGAGATCGTTAGCAGAATTTGTTCAGCAGTATCAAGAGCAGCTGAGTATGTTCGATTGGGCAAAGGTCGAGGAAGAAAGTGAAAATGAAGTTTGGGAAGGTGTAAGAACGGATATTAACCAAACTGTAACGGAAAAAGTCACTTTGACGACTATACGAGTTGCAGAAGATGATTACCGGACTTATCTTACTTATAATGCATCGATGCTCCCCGTCTATCACAAAGACAATCAAGGGTTTTCCATGCTTTTTGAAAACGTGCAATCACCGGAATGGCTAAGCCATGCAGAATTTTTTGTTCGTGCAGAAGGCGTATTACCCTCGAGTGACACAACCGATGTTGAACAATGGGGACTAGATATTACAGAATCATTTTCCGCAAATGTCGTTGAATCTTTAGAAGAACCATCTTTCGTTTCAATTTCCGCATATGCCCCTTTTTTAGGGTCAAACCTTGAAACGAAAGGCGAACCGATGAACTTACAGATCGCGCTAAGGAAGAATGAACAAGGATTGGGCGGTGAAACAACCGTCACAATTGGCACGCCAATAATTACGGCTGAATATTAATAACTATAGAAACTGGACGCGGAGGGGAATACGTTGGAAAAAATTATCGTCCGCGGTGGTAGGCAGTTAAGCGGTACAGTTCGCATTGAAGGTGCGAAAAACGCCGTGTTGCCAGTCATCGCAGCATCTATACTCGCTAGTAAAGGGAAGAGCAAGATTTATGATGTTCCAGCTTTAGCTGATGTATACACAATCAACGAAGTTTTACGAAACCTTAACATTGATGTTGATTACGAAAACGGCGCCATTGACGTGGACGCTACAAGAGCACTAAAAACGGAAGCACCGTTTGAATACGTACGAAAAATGAGAGCATCTTTCTTGGTTATGGGGCCACTTCTTGCAAGAATTGGTCATGCTCGTATTGCACTTCCAGGTGGATGTGCGATCGGATCTCGCCCAATTGACCAGCACTTAAAAGGCTTTGAAGCCATGGGTGCAAAAGTTGAAATCGGAAACGGCTTTATCGAAGCGAAAGTCGAAGATAAGCTCATCGGAAACAAGATTTATCTGGACTTCCCAAGTGTTGGCGCTACAGAAAACATCATGATGGCTGCTACAATGGCTGAAGGTACAACGATCATTGAAAACGCAGCAGAAGAGCCGGAAATTGTTTGTCTTGCAACGTACTTAAACTCCATGGGAGCAAAAGTTCGCGGAGCAGGAACGGGCACGATCCGTATTGAAGGTGTAAAAGAGCTTACAGGCGCTGAGCACACGATCATTCCTGACCGTATCGAAGCGGGTACGTTCATGGTCGCTGCTGCCATTTCAAAAGGGAACGTCCTTCTTGAAAATGTTGAGCCTGAGCACTTGCGCCCACTAATTTCCAAGTTAAATGAAATGGGTGTTATCATCATCGAAGAGAGTGACGGGATCCGTGTGATTGGACCTGAAACGCTCAAGAGTTGTGACCTAAAAACGATGCCTCACCCTGGCTTCCCAACGGACATGCAAGCCCAAATGATGGCTTTGTTGCTCCGTGCTGAAGGAACCAGCGTGATTACGGAAACGGTATTTGAAAACCGCTTCATGCACGTTGAGGAGTTCCGTCGTATGAACGGTAACATCAAAATTGAAGGTCGCGCAGCTATCGTATCTGGACCTAACGAACTTCAGGGAGCAGAAGTATCTGCAACTGACCTACGTGCAGGTGCTGCCTTAGTTGTTGCTGGTCTTGTAGCAGATGGTTACACAAGAGTAACTGAGCTCAAGCACATCGACAGAGGATATGTGGACTTTGCCGGTAAACTAAAAGCTCTTGGCGCTGACGTAGAACGTATTTACGAAGCACAAGAAAACGAACTGGAAAACCTTGAAGCACCGGCTCCATTAAAAATGGATCCGAACTTTGCATAAGAAATTATTATTTATATTGAATGACCCCGAGCACTGTGAGGTGCTGGGGTCTTTTTTTGCGTCTTTTTTGGGGGGCGAGGGGCGAAGCAGGTAGAAGGTGCTGACAGGGGCTAACCTGTTTAAAAGGAGCGCGAACCTGTTTAAATAGAACATGAACCTGTTAAAAGGGGTCCCAACCTGTTTAAATGGCACACGAATCTGGTCAAATGAGCCCCCTCACCATGGTTTACGCGCCACTAAACGTCGTGAAGAACTCTTTATTTGCTGAGTTTCTCGCGCCTTGAATCGACATCATTTTTAGAAGGGATGAACGGACAATTACATACTGTGTCATTGTAAAAGAGTTGAGGCCAAAAAAGCCGTACATCACCATTTGCTAGTGTTAGTCTCATGAAAGAAACGGTGCCCTATACACCTTTAAACAAATCTAGCTAATCTATTAAATTCAAATACTCTAGTATAAAATTCTGACTCTCTGTTCTAACTAGTACTAAGAAAACATAGGTATTTATCAGAAGCCAGAAAGAGGTAGACAGCATGATTCTACAACTTTCTCGGTTTAGGATAGGGTCAGAATGGACGGGGAGTGTGGAGAATGAAGCACGTAGTCATAGTGGGGATAATCCTAATGGGAATCATTTTGGTGATTCCTTCCTTGCTTGTTGTTTGGCATTCAGGAGGTCAGAATGAACAAGCAACAGAAGAAGTCATGACTTCAATGGATCAAGTTTCCCTTGAGGAAACAGTTGAGGATTTGGAAGGGGAACTGACGGTTTCGGTTTTTCGCTCTCAAACGGAAACCATTGAAGAAGTGGATTTTGAACGATATGTAGCTGGAGTGGTTGCGTCGGAAATGCCGGCGTCGTATGAAGAGGAGGCTTTAAAAGCACAAGCCTTGACCGCGAGAACCTATATTATCAGACATTTAACGAATCCGGGAGATGCGAGTTTGCCTGATGGTGCCGATGTAACCGATACGGTGATGCACCAAGTGTACCAAGATGAAGAGCAGCTTAAAGAACGACACGGTGATTACTACGAAGAGATGATGGAAAAAATTAAAGCGGCAGTGGCAGCGACCAAAGGTGAAGTGATTACGTATCAAGGGAATCCAATCACAGCCACCTTCTTTTCCACTAGTAACGGGTATACGGAGAACTCAGAAGAGTATTGGGAAAATGAGATTCCATATTTACGGAGTGTTGAAAGCCCATGGGATAAAGAGTCCCCGAGGTTTAATGGGGAGCAGACCTTCACTGTGTCTGAATTCGAAGCAGCTCTCGGGGTAAGTGTGAGTGGCGACCAAGTAGGCTCTATTGTTGAAAGAACCACAGGCGGAAGAGTGGGCAAGGTTCGTGTGGGTAGCTCAGAGTTCACTGGACGAGAAATCCGGGATGCCCTAGGATTAGATTCGAGCGACTTTTCAATCCAGCGACAAGGAAATGACATTCACGTGACCACAAAAGGGTGGGGACACGGGGTAGGGATGAGCCAATTTGGTGCTGATGGGATGGCCAAAGAAGGGAAAACCTACAAAGACATCATCCACCACTACTATAAAGACGTAGAAATTACCAACGCCGACACGATCTTAGGCGGCTACGTCGCAAGTAACCAATAATTGTCGGGGGTCTGACCCCCGACAATTTTTTGTATTAAAGGGCCTTGTGTAAGTCCGATTACAATTATCAGAGGGGCTAATAAATGGCTGTTTTACCCTACAAATCCCGAATTTCACAAAAAGTTTAGAAAATTTTTTTTGTGAAATGTATAAACGATTCGCAATTTGATCAGAATGGTTGCTGAGGTGATGATCAAATGAATCATGAAGAAAAACAAGGTTCCAAAGTGGAACAACTCAAGGCGAATATTAAACGCCTAATGAAAAAACGCTATACCATGCCGGCTCTTTACTTAACGCTTGCTGCAGTCGTAATTACAGGTTTTATCTGGCTAACATCTACAAGTGAAGATCTGTCTCAAGATCCAACCCAAGACTCCGAGTTTGACATTGTACAACCTGGAGACGATGAGGAAGCTACACCTGTATCCGTTCAGAACGAAGTGTTCGAAATGCCGGTCCTTGATGAAAATGAAGTCAGTGTTGTCGGAAGTTTTTATGATTACGAGTCTTCAGTCGATGAGCAAGTAGATGCCTTAATTCAGTACAATAATTACTACTACCAAAATAAAGGTGTCGACTTTGCCTCTGAAAACGGAGAAAGCTTTGATGTAACTGCTGCTATGAGTGGTACAGTTGTAAAAGCGGAAGAAGATGCGTTGTTCGGTCACGTGGTTCATGTAGAGCATGATGATGACATCCTTTCCATCTACCAAAGCCTTGAAGGTGTACTGGTAGAAGCAGGACAAACAGTGAAACAAGGTGACGTAATGGCAAGAGCCGGCCGTAACCTTTACAACAGTGACGCTGGTGTTCATCTACACTTTGAAATCCGCAAAGACGGTGTTCCAGTTAACCCACTTGAGTATATGGAACAGCCAATTGCTTCTCTTCCTGAAGTGAACGAAGAGCAAGCATCACAAGAGCCAGGTAGTGAAGAGATTCCTGAACTTGATGTAGAAGTCGAAGTAGACGATGAAGATGATTCTTCCTCAGACACTCAAAAGCTTCAACCATAACATTGGTACACAGGTAAAAACGAATCAAACTGTAATAAGCAAATGAAGCACCAAGAAATAATGAAAAATACAAAGCTTTCCATAGTGCCAACACAGTAAGTAACGTTTAATTCCAACTAAACCTATCAAAGAATACACAAATGAGTACCTTCAATACTCATTAAAAAGTCACAAATCCCATGTGACACCCAACCAACAGCTCCCACCGCGTCCGGGAGCTGTTGGTTTTTTCTTGTAGGCCAAGCAAACGCTCGTTGCTTACGTCGATGGCTTTCGCTCCTATATGGGGACATCATAGCCATCAACTTATGGAATTGCGTAAAGTAAATCAGTTAAAGAAAGGTGTAGCCGGAATGTTCTTCGCTTTCCGCGGCGGTGCCGGCGAGCCTCCTCGGGCAAAGCCCTTGCGGGGTCTCTCCTGGCTCCTACTGCCGCAGGAGTCTTCAAACATTCCGGCTACACCTAATCACATGGTCAAAGTCAGATTGTCTGTGACAGTTACATAGATTATAGGGATTCACTAACACCAACTAAGCGAAAGGTAGCTTCTTTGTCATGTGAAAAGATATGAGTGAATGGCCAACAAGAGAGAAAACCGAAAGAAGCCGCCACGTTTGCTTAACTTGACGGCTATGGGGTCTGACCCCCGAACAATTACCCCCGAACAATTGTGTAAATCGTGAAAAGTGGGTTGATTGAACAAGGATTTTGCCTCTTCTGTGATTTTTGTGCATATCTAAGCAAGCTCGTTAATAAAATTTAACAAACCTTACCACATTGACAAGGTCGTTCAGAGAGATAGCGAGTGCTGACAGGCAACCTGTTTGGAACTTGGGAACGCAACCACCATCAGCAGAGAAATTCACATCTAAGGGTGGCTGTCTTTTTCTCCGTCTTTTTGGACCTAGAAACATTAGGGAGGCGAGAGGTGTGCACGATTACATCAAAGAGAGGACAATCAAGATCGGTAGGTACATCGTCGAGACGAGAAAGACAGTACGAACCATTGCAAAGGAATTCGGCGTTTCCAAAAGCACGGTTCATAAAGATCTGACCGAGCGTTTGCCTGAAATCAACCAAGAATTGGCGAATGAAGTGAAAGAAATTCTCGAGTACCATAAATCCATTCGTCACCTTCGCGGAGGAGAAGCAACAAAAGTGAAGTACAAGAAGACTCAAACAGGAAAGAAAATGGCTGAAACAAAAGCGTAAACTCCTCACCCCCCTTAAACATTCAAAGGGTTGAGAGCCTCGGAACCCGCTCATGAGAAACAGGGGAGGAAGAGGCGAAGAAACCGCGACTAATCCGCTATCCCTATCGTAACGGCGTAACAAAAGCTGCATCCATATAAAAAGGCCTCTCGTGAGACTAGGACTTCGTTTCACAATACTCCTTTTTGAGGGTTTTTGTACATTTTTTTCATATGCTCCCACTATATTCTGACAGATTGTGATAAAATTAAACATTGGATACTTTATCTACAATGAACGGAATATAAAGAGGCAAGATTTACTAGCTTTAGGGAGGAAAAATGAAATGTTTGGTAGGGATATCGGAATAGATCTCGGTACAGCAAATGTACTTATTCACGTAAAAGGCCGTGGGATTGTTCTTAATGAACCATCCGTGGTGGCCATTGATACAAACACAAAGAGAGTGTTGGCAGTAGGTGATGAAGCTTTCCGAATGGTCGGACGTACGCCAGGGAATATCGTGGCGCTCCGCCCTATGAAGGATGGCGTTATCGCTGATTTTGACATGACTGAATCCATGCTGAAGCACTTCTTGGACAAAATAAAGGTTCGTAATTTTTTCTCAAAACCAAGAATCTTGATTTGCTGTCCAACTAACATTACATCAGTTGAGCAAAAAGCGATTCGCGAAGCCGCTGAAAAAAGCGGAGGAAAATCCATCTTTATCGAAGAAGAGCCAAAGGTAGCTGCAATCGGCGCCGGTATGGATATTTATCAGCCTTACGGAAACATGGTTGTTGATATTGGTGGAGGGACAACAGACGTTGCTGTTCTTTCCATGGGTGACATTGTTACCGCTTCTTCTATTAAAGTTGCAGGAGACAAATTTGATCATGACATATTAAATTATATAAAAAAGAAGTACAAGCTTCTCATTGGAGAACGTACCGCTGAGAGAATCAAGTTTGAAGTGGG
Source organism: Alteribacter aurantiacus DSM 18675 (assembly GCF_000429705.1). GTDB lineage: Bacteria > Bacillota > Bacilli > Bacillales > Salisediminibacteriaceae > Alteribacter > Alteribacter aurantiacus. Next base: position 216,695 of record NZ_KE386943.1, on the reverse strand, counting down.
AACCGTATCACCTGGTGGTCGAGATGCTGAGATCGACATTCGCGGACGTGACATGGTGAGCGGACTGCCGCGGACGATCACGGTTACATCAAAAGAAGTAAGCGAATCTCTTGAAGAATCTATATATCATATCGTTCAAGCGTCGAAAACAGTACTTGAGCAAACACCACCTGAACTTTCAGCAGATATTATTGATCGAGGGGTTATTCTCACCGGAGGAGGAGCCTACCTTCACGGGTTGGACGAGCTTTTGGCAGATGAGCTGAAGGTGCCTGTATTTGTGGCTGAGGAACCAATGAACTGTGTAGTTAACGGAACAGGAAAGCTGTTGGAAAACTTGGACCGCCTTGCCAAACGAGGGATTAAAGCATAGAACGGATCAGAGACGAGATTTTAATAAATAGAGGTGTAAAAGATGCTAAGAGGACTTTACACGACGGCATCAGCCATGATTGCACAACAGCGCCGTCAAGAAATGTTAACGGACAATTTAGCCAATGCCAACACACCAGGGTATAAAGCGGACCAAGGGTCATTGCGGACGTTCCCGAAGATGCTCATCCAAGCCACAGGCACCGACCATGCAAAGCGATACGGGTCCAATCATGTGGGGGAGCTTGCAACAGGTGTTTATATGCAGGAGCGTACGCAGAATTTTACCCAAGGGGATGTGCAAGAGACCGGGAACGCAACGGATTTGGCTCTTCTTCAAGGGAGGGTTCCTGTTGATGAAGAAACAGGACAAGCGGCTACTCTATTTTTCACGGTAGAATCCGATGAAGGAGCAGTCCGGTATACACGAAATGGCAACCTCACCGTCGACGGAGAAGGATTTTTAACCACTTCACAAGGAAACTACCTTCTTGATGGGGCTGGAAATCGAATCAACGTAGGGAACGAGACGTTCTCGGTGAATGGCGAAGGACAAATCTTCGTTCAACCAGACCAGGATCCTCTTGCCCAACTAAACATAGCAGTCGTTCCTGATTCCGCTCAGCTCGTGAAAGAAGGAAACGGACTTCTCCGTTATGACGGGGAACAAGGCGTGGTGACAGCTCTTGGCAATGAAGACGCCGATTATCAGATTCAGCAAGGGTTTGTTGAACGATCAAACGTAGATGCAGCCCAAACCATGACGGATATGATGGCGACGCTTCGTTCGTTTGAAGCTAATCAACGAATGCTCCAATCCTATGATAAAAGCATGGAACGAGCGGTTAATGATATCGGGAGAATTGGATAATAAAAGTGAGGTGACCACACGGTGAATCAGGCATTAATCACGTCAGCGGTAACGCTAGGACAACTTCAACACAAGATGGACACTACGGGAAACAATTTGGCTAACATGAACACAACCGGTTATAAAAGAAGAGACGTAAGCTTTTCCGACCTTTTATTTCAGCAAGTGAACAATCAATCCTCTCTCCAACACGAAACAGGGAGACAAACGCACAATGGCCTTCGAGTTGGGACAGGAGGAGCTGTTGCACAAACAGCAGTTCGATTTGAACAAGGATCCCTTTCCCAAACGGGGCGTGATCTGGACATAGCTATGACTGAGCCTGGCTTTTTCTTTGAGTTGATAGGCGAAGACGGGCAACGACAATTCACCCGTGATGGCGCATTTTACTTGTCACCTAACCCGAACAATGCTTTGGAGAATTACCTCGTAAATCGATCGGGAGAGTATGTACGATCTGTTGACGGACAACCCATAGCTATACCGAGCAACTTCAATGACTTGAATATTAGCGAGTCAGGCAACATTAACGTCACATTAAACGATGGGCAAAATACAGTCGTTAACGCAGGACAACTTCAGATCGTCAACATAACTAAGCCGCAACTCCTCGAAAGCACAGGTGGAAACACCCTTGTGTTCCCAAACATGGAGGAACTTGAGCTTACGATAGATGATGTACTGGAAGAGGCGGCAGGTAGTCAGGTTCTGATGCAAAGGGCGTTGGAAATGTCCAATGTCGATATGGCAAAAGAGATGAATGACATGCTTCAAATCCAGCGTGGGTATCAGTTCAATACAAGAGCCATCTCCATTACTGATGAAATGATGGGGCTTGTAAACAACATCCGTTAAAGCTACAATGACTAGAGAAGAACCATTGTAAACAAGGAGTTTATTCATGACCAAAGAGAACGAAACACAACCAACTACTCGTGAAGAAATAAGAAAGCAAAAACACGAGGCCGAAGAACAGGAAAAAGCCCGGAAACAGGAAGAAAAATATTCCAAGAAGAAACCCGGCCGGATCCGGTTAATCCCTATCTGGCTTCGTATCATCCTAGTGGTTCTCTTCTTGTTCATTAGCCTGGTAGCAGGTGCAATGATTGGCTATGGTGTTGTAGGCGACGGTAACCCGGTGGACGTCTTTGAAAGAGATACGTGGTATCATATTGTTGATATTATATACGGCACAGAAGAATAACCTTCCCCCTCTATGCGAACGCATGTGAGGGGATTTTTTTATTGAGGCTTTTCGGGGCAGGGGGAGTAGAATACATCTAAGCCGTTAAAAAGTCGGCGGAAACGGTAAATACGAACTGCCTAGCCGTTAAATAAGCCACCCTTCATGTAAATCCATCCCCTAAAGCCGCTAAAACTCTAATCCAAACCGTTAATCCAAACACCTTTCAGCCTAAAAAGGAATAGAAATACTGACAATGAACGGAAACGATAACGTTCTAAGAGAAGGTGTGTCGATGACTCAAAGTTAAAGGAATACAAAGCCACTTTTACAAACTACTCGAAAAAAGATAAACTGTACATATCAAATTAAAACCAACACCTATGAGGAGGTACTAATTTATGCTTAATACAGAACAAATTAAAGAAATCATCCCCCATCGTTATCCATTCTTACTCGTTGATCGCATTCTTGAAGTAGAAGAAGGAAAGCGGGCCATTGGAATTAAAAATGTAACCGCGAATGAAGAATTTTTTAACGGCCACTTCCCGCAATATCCCGTGATGCCCGGTGTTCTAATCGTTGAAGCACTCGCGCAAGTAGGTGCTGTAGCCATCTTGAAAAAAGAAGAAAACAAAGGACGCCTCGCCTTTTTTGCAGGCATCGACAAATGCCGATTTAAAGGACAAGTGACGCCTGGTGACCAGCTTCGTTTGGAAGTTGAAATGACACGCTTAAGAGGAAGCATCGGGAAAGGCAAAGCCGTTGCCACTGTTGACGGCGAGACGGTTGCAGAAATGGAAATGATGTTTGCCCTTGGGGACAAACAAGAATAAAGCTACCTCCAATAGAGGATGGGGCAAAGGTGAATAAACACACCTTTTGCTTCATCCTCTTTTTCTTTGTCACATCTCCCCACATTAATCAAACGTTTAATTAACACAAGCCCATTCGTTAAAGTTCGGGGGTCTGTCCCCGTAACATTTCATAAACCTTATTGACACAACACAAAACGACGACTAGATACTACAAACCAAGCTCTGGTTGGTGAAATCCTATAACATCCCATAAAATTGTGCGGGGACAGACCCCTCACTGAATCATGGGATCCTGCTAATAAAATGTGTGAATATGTGTGAAAAGTGCCTTTTTACGTTTCGGAAAGGACGAACGGTGATATATCTCGAGTAGAATCACTGAAACGCAACTAACAAAATAGTTGCCGTCACATTCTATAATCACCTTTAAATATAGGAGGATGATTAGCCGAGAAAAAGCCATTTGAACATCAGCACTTAAGTGTTGAATAGCTGACAGTCAGATCCAGTGAAAAGAAGCAAAAAAATGGTCTTAAAAGAAGTAGATAAGATGGTCAGCTAAATGACTCATACATCAGGACATACACAGAAAAAATCATGTTTTAAAAATTTGAGGAGGAATTCATAATGAAGAAGAAATTAATGTTATCAGTACTTTCAGGAGTTTTAGCAGTAGGAGTTTTAGGAGCATGTGGAGATGACACGGACGATACGGATATGAATGATGATCCAGGCATGGAAGATGACGGAATGGACGATGACATGGAAGACGATGGCATGGAAGATGACGGAATGGACGACGATTTAGAAGACGATGGTATGGAAGATGACGGTATGGATGACGACATGGACGATGATATGGATGAAGATGACGAGATGGATGAATAATCAACTTTTAGTTTAAACTATAGACTGAAGAACTACCTGAAATGATCAGGTTGAAATAAATGAAGCAACGTTAACGTTCATTTAATTCTTCGAGGAGGTATATCGTGATGAAAAAGAAACTGTTTCTATCCGTGTTGGCAGGGGCAATGTCCTTAAGCGTACTCGCAGCATGCGGAGACGATGTGGACGACCCTGGAATGGAAGACGATACAAACATGGAGATGGAAGATGACATGAATGACGATATGGATGGCGACGCCTAACCTCAAACATGCTATACCGGGGAAAGTAACCCCATAACCCAAATTCGTATAGACCTACTACATGACCACTACAACATAAGAAGGAGGGACGAATCATGAAAAAGAAGGTATTACTTTCTCTTTTAGCCGGTGTACTATCAATCGGGGTCCTTGCAGCATGCGGAGACGTGGAAGATGATCCGATGCAAGATGACCCAGGCATGGAAGACGACGGCGGTATGGATGATGAAGGTGATTATTAAGCCTTTGTAGCAGTATTTCCAAGGTGTGGGGGAATTCCCCCTGCATCTTTTAACGAGAAAAAGCATTTTGGTAAAATCTCAAAATGTGCAAAAAACTTGCAAGATCTCTTGCGACTGTTTTTTTCTCGCGTTATGATGATGTCGACGTTGAAACACAGCGTCACCTGGCGTCAAGAAACACGACGTCAATTTCAATAGGGATCTCGCTAACATCCCACTAACTAAAACAATAACCATCATAGCATGGTACAACTAGGAGGATTTCAATCATGAAGAAAAAGCTAATGCTTTCAGTATTATCAGGAGTACTAACTGTAGGAGTTCTCGCAGCATGTGGAGACGCTGAGCAAGACCCAGGTATGGAAGACGACATGGGCGACGACACTGGAATCGAAGAAGATGCTGACATGGAAGACGACGGCATGGAAGATGACGGTATGGAAGATGACTATGAAGAAGATGCTGACATGGAAGATGACGGCATGGAAGACGATGAGTTTGACATGGAAGATGACATGGAAGAAGATCAAGACGAAGACATGTAATCTGGGCTTAACCCACCTAGCATTACACTAACCCTTAAAAACAACACAACCCTAACTCTCTATAATATAAGTCCCTGAGTGTCCTGAGGCCTAACCCTCCTCGCTCACTCGGGGCAAGATAACAAACCCTTACTGTGAATAACACTTGTAACTCACGTTCACCCTATATTCTCTCCCAATTCCCCCTTAATTGAAGATAAATATATGGAACGTGAAAAAGGCCAGGGCCTCAACCACCCTGGTCTTTTTTGTTGTGTAGAAATTAGATTTTTTCGTCTAGCTCCAGCACCTGCGAGTACGGGGTCATCTTATTCCATCATGATAAAGCAAAAAGCAGCTCCTCAATCTGGGTCAGCTACCTCAAATGCCTCGAAGGCTTGGCACTCGTGAATGACCAAGACGATTGCGCCTTTGTTTGTTTATATAATGGAAAAGTCCTAAATTTGAAAGCAAAAAAACGAACAAAAATACGAACGAAAATGCGAACGTCAAGCCTCATAAAACCCCTTAACCATAGGACTTGTCTAATAAACCTCTCTTTTCACATTTTCTATAAGAAGCAAAAAAGACCCATCTATTGTTGGACCTAAATTCGGTTGTTTTCTATTGTTCACAATACTTATTGAATCTCCTGTTTGTTAGGAGTAAAATTAAATATTATAAATTAATCCAAAATTAGCCAAATTTTATACTTTAAACGATCTTAAAAGAGGGAGCGGTGTCATAATGTCAGTGTTGTCGTCGAGAAAAACAATGGTTACTGCGTCAATGGCTGTAGCGGGAATGATCTTTGCAGCCCCATCAGCTACTGAAGCATCTTTTGGAGAACGAACCCTTCACTTTGGTATGAATAACAGTGACGTAAAAGTATTACAGGAGACCCTTAAAGAAAAGGGATTCTTCACCTATCATACGGCGACAGGCTTTTACGGTGAAGTAACCCGACAAGCCGTTAGAGAATTTCAACTAGCCAATGGACTTAAAGTAGATGGCGTCGCGGGTCCACAAACATTCGGAGCACTAGGGAACACATCCAGCTCGGGACAAGCGATTGAAAAACCAAGAGCCACTGCCATCCCCGATAACCATTTGCTTCGGCAAGGGTCGTCCGGCGACGCTGTAAAGCTGCTTCAGGAAAAACTGAAGGACCTTGGTTATTTTACAGCATCGGCGAACGGGAGCTTTCAAGCAAGTACAAGGGACGCTGTGCGAAAATATCAAGAAGCAAATCGCTTACTGGTAGATGGCATCGCCGGTCCGCAAACAATCAGACATTTAAACAGCGGTAACGGTAAAAGCTATAGCCCAGAACAACCCCCGGCAAAAGAAACGAGTTCATCAAATAATAACATCCCGCAAAACACGATCTTAAGGTTGAACGACACGGGTGCAAACGTAAGCCGCTTGCAAGAACAACTAAAAGCAAAAGGATTCTATACCTATTCCATTACGACAACATACGGTCCCATTACGCGCCAAGCAGTCCTGGATTTTCAAAGAGCTGCCGGCATTTCCGCAGACGGGATCGCCGGTCCTCAAACGTTTAGGGCTCTTGAAAATTGGACGGGTTCTTCTCAAAACACGGGAAGCTCAAGTGGAAGTACACCCTCAAACGGGAATACATCCTCAACCAGTGGTACTTTAATCGTGGGATCTGAAGGGGCGGCCGTTACAGAACTACAAAATCAGCTGAGAACATTAGGTTTATTCAATGTTCAACCAACAGGATATTTTGGATCAATTACAAAAGAGTCCGTTCGGAAGTTCCAACAGCAATGGAATCTAACTGCAGATGGCATCGCGACGAAAGCTACAATTCAAAAGTTGAATGAAGTAGCCGAAATACATAGGAAAAGTGCGCAAAATAGCTCACCTCAACCATCAAGAGGAAGCTTTAATGTGATGAACCTTGTTGCTGACGCATCAAACTTCCTAGGCACCCCTTACGTATGGGGCGGGGCTTCACCTACAGGGTTTGACTGTAGTGGGTTCATCCAATATGTGTTTAAACAAAATGGGGTCACGGTTCCTCGTACCGCAGCTCAACAATACAATTTTGGAAAAAGTGTTGCAAAACCTCAAGTGGGAGACATCGTCTTTTTTGAAACCTACACAAAAGGACCTTCTCACAACGGCATTTATATTGGAAACAATCAATTCATCCACAGTGGGTCTTCTACAGGAATCACGATTACAAGCTTAAGCAACAGTTATTGGAGCCAGCGTTACCTAGGAGCGAAACGATTAAACTAATAGGGTAGCTAACAAAAATGAGAGCCATCATGCGGCTCTCATTTTTGTTTGTCCGCGTGGAGAAAACAAATGTGTATTTAATTTAAAGTAAAGTGAAACCTTTTTACCAATTGAATCGTCTATTATAGTAGCAAGAAATGAGAAGGTCTAACCTGCCTTTTTCTTTTCTTCTCCCATAATTAAAGGCGCCCGTCTCATTCACGGGCGCCAATAAAAAAGTAATGATTATATGTTTAAAGCAATAGTGTTAGGGTAGATTAATTAGAAGAGTAGGTTTGTGTAAGTAAGCTGCAACAGTTATTTAGAGTTAGATTTAGAAGCGTCCTGCACCTAAGTAGCGTTGGCTCCAGTAAGAATTGCTCATGCTTGCTACGGCAACACCAGTAGAAGATCCAGAGTGGATAAACTGCCCGTTACCTAAGTAAATTCCTGCGTGAGAAGGACCTGTGCGTGTTTCAAAGAAGACAATGTCTCCAGCCTGTGGATTGGATACGCGAGTGCTAGAGCTCCACATTTGGGAAACCGTTCTAGGTACACTTTTACCATTTTGAGAGAAGCTATATTGAATGAATCCGCTGCAATCAAAACCAGATGGGCTTGTCCCACCCCATACATATGGAGCACCTTGTACGCTTCTTGCTGTAGAGATTACGCTTTGAGCAGTGCTGCTGCTATTTGAAGATGTAGCAGTTGAGTTGCTTGAGCGGCTTGTGCTTGCTGATTTAACAACCGTATTTCCATTAAGGGCACGATACGTTTGTGGCCCAGCAATTCCATCAGCAGCAATTCCAGCTGAACGTTGGAAGCTTCTTACGGCATTTGCTGTTTGAGGTCCGAATACGCCATCAGCAGATCCTGCACTATGACCAACAGAGTTTAAGGCATCTTGTAGGTTACGTACACTAGCGCCTCTTGAACCTTGGCGAAGAGTTCCGTTAAAGGATACCCAATCACCGGATGAAGATGATACTGAAGCTGATCCAGAGTTGGAAGAAGAACTGTTGGTGCTACCATTCACGTTCATAGCGTTGAACGTCTGTGGTCCTGCGATACCATCAGCAGCAATTCCTGCGTCTCTTTGGAAAGAACGTACTGCGTCTCTTGTAATTGATCCGAAGTAACCTGTTGAAGTGTGGAAATTGAAGTGCCCTTCAGAACGTAAGAAGTCCTGTAATTCTGTTACATCCCCGTGACTCATTCCTGCTCTTAATGTCTGATCCCCTAATGCTGCGTCTGCTGCTTGCGGAGCCAAGAAAACGCCGCCGGCTACTGCTACACTTAATACAACCTTCTTCATCTTTTAATCTCCCCTTAATTCTTTATGTTTAATTTATTGGTTTAATCTCCCTGTGTTGCACAATAGTAACTATACAAGACCTTTTCACATCCGACAATAGTATCCCATCATTCGATATATAATGTTAATTAGTCTGTAAAATTTGTAACATTAGCAAATATTTTGGCGCATGTCCGTAATTTGTTCTAGGACGAACGTATGACTAGTGGCCACGCACCTGAAAGAATTGTTAAATCTCACCTCTGAAACCAAAAAATGACAACTCTTGATTAAATAAAGAGACGCCTGTCTCATTCACAGGCGTCTATACTAAATCGTGTTTACGTATCAACTGTTTTGGGTAAAGAGTTATCATATGCGCTTAAAAATTGCTTGGCTTACAGACGTCCTGCTCCCAAGTAGCGAGGACCCCAGTAAGAGCTGTCTACATCTGCAATGGTTACTCCAGTAGATGAACCAGCGTGGATGAACTTGCCGTTTCCAAGGTAAATTCCTGCGTGAGATGGACCTGACGTATACGTTTCAAAGAATACGATGTCCCCGCGCTGTGGATTAGATACGGAAGTAGCAGCATCATGGATGGAAGCTACTGTACGAGGAATGCTCTTTCCATGTTGAGCGAATGAATATTGTAAGAAACCACTGCAGTCAAAACCGGACGGGCTTGTGCCACCCCATACATAAGGTGTACCTTCCAAACTTTTAGCAGTTGAAATAATGTTTTCTACCGTGCTTGACCCTGTTGTAGCAGATCCACTTGAAGAATTACCAGTACTTCCGGATTTTACGACAGTCTCATTATTTAAGGCACTGTAGGTTTGTGGTCCAGCAATTCCGTCAACGCCAATTCCTGAGTCACGCTGGAAGCTGCGAACAGCCGACTCTGTCGCCGGGCCGAAAATACCTTGGTTACCAGCACTGTATCCAAGAGAATTCAGTGCGTCTTGAAGAGCGGAAACACTTGCTCCACGTGAACCAGAGCGAAGAGTACCGTTAAATGTAATCCAATCTCCAGAACCTGAGCTTACAGTGGAACCTGAAGAACTGCTTCCCCCATTTACACCCATCGCGTTGAATGTTTGTGGCCCTGCAATCCCATCAGCAGAAATCCCTGCGTCACGCTGGAAGTCGCGAACCGCTTGACGAGTGATAGAGCCGAAATATCCTGTAGATGTGTGGAATGTGAAGTGTCCCTCTGAACGTAACCAATCTTGCAATTCTGTTACATCCCCGTGATTCATACCTTCTCGTAATGTTTGATCTCCTAGAGCGGCGTCAGCCACCTGTGGTGCTAAAAATACCCCACCTGCTAACGCTACACTTAATACAACCTTTTTCATTCTTTTCCTCTCCCTTAACTCTCTTTGATATGTATTTTTCTATAATGTTTTTTCTCCCTGTCTTGCACATGTGTAACTATACAAAAGCTTTTATCGTCCTACAATAGTTTTTGATTATTCGATATAGAACGTTAAACCATCTGTAAAGTTTGTAATATTAACAAAGAAAACCGCGGAAATATAGGACGGATTGTCACAGAAAACAGGTCCTATGACCCTTTCAACCCTCCTTATTTATTTAAAAAACCTCCATTATTCTTTTCCATAAATAGTATTAAGAAATAATTGTTAATACGTAATACGCATAAAAAAGAGTGAACGAATAAGAAAAATCCATACTAGATAGAGAGAAAACATTCCAATCTTCAAATGGGAACGTTATTTTCGGGACATACTACTCAAAAATCGATTGGAATCATGAAGCGGGAGGACAAAACCATGTTATTAATTCCACTATCATGTGTACTCTTGTTCGTCTTTGGCGTATGGGAACGAAAGCGCCACCAACGTAATGTGGATAGCATACCGGTCCGGATTAATATAAACGGCGTTCGTGGAAAATCAACGGTCACACGCCTCATAACCGGAATCATGATGGAGGCAGGCTACAAGACGATCGGGAAAACCACGGGAACGCAAGCACGTATGATTTACAACGATAGGGAAGATCCCATCGTCAGAGATCCAGAAGGGCCAAACATTCGTGAACAATTGAAAGTAATGAAAAGTGTATCTGAGCAAAAAACAGAAGTGCTCGTCAGTGAGTGCATGGCTGTAAATCCGGACTACCAGAAAGTTTTTCAAAATATTATGTTACAAGGCAACATAGGCGTGATCGTAAATGTATTGGAAGACCATATGGATGTGCTAGGTCCGACCATCGATGACGTCGCTCAATCTTTTACTGCAACGATTCCTTTCGATGGACACCTCATTGTTAATGACGGGCCTTATCAAGACTTCTTTAAGGAGATTGCCGCAAAGCGAAATACGAAAGTGATTGTGGCGGATACGTCAACGGTTTCAGAAGATTACTTGAGAAAATTTGATTATATGATGTTTCCGGATAACGCCGCTCTTCCATTGGCTGTGGCAGAAGCGATGGATATCGACCGAGAAACAGCTCTTAAAGGCATGCTTAACGCCCCTCCAGACCCGGGTGCTATGAGAATCTTAAAAACGGGAGACCCGGAAAAACCCTCTTATTTTTTCAACGGATTCGCGGCAAACGATGCTTCTTCTACATTAAACATATGGAAGCGTGTTAAAGAGCTTGGATTTCCCTCTGAGCATCCGATTGTGATCATGAACTGCCGTAAAGACCGTGTGGACCGTACTGAGCAATTTGCAAGGGACGTGTTACCGAACCTCGATATTGGAACACTCGTCGTCATTGGAGATCTGACGTCACCAATCGAACAAGCTTACCGTGACGGCACCATTGAAGCGGAGCATTTTATCAGTTTGGAAGGGGCTTCAACAGACGAGATTTATAACGAGCTACAAAAGATTACACAACGCACGTCCATCTTCGGCGTAGGGAACATCCATGGTGCTGCCGAGCCTCTTGTTGAACGAATTCAATCCGAGCACCACGAAGAGCACGCATCTTAAGTAAGGAGGTGGCATCCTATGTTTGGTGCCGATTTATACATCACATTAGTTGTAGGGATTGTACTTAGTTTGATTTATGCGGAAAAAGCAGGGGCCTTGCCGGCGGGAATTATCGTTCCCGGGTACTTGGCGTTGATTTACGATCAACCCTTTTTCCTTATGTCCATCTTCTTCATTAGCTGTGCGATTTATTTCCTCGTGGTCCATGTGTTTTCAAGGTTCACGATTTTGTATGGCAGGCGAAAGTTCGCGGCCATGCTCTTAACCGGAGTTGTCATGAAGCTCGCGTTTGATTTCTTTTATCCGGTTTTTCCATTCGAAATCTATGAACTCCGAGGGATCGGGGTTATTGTACCAGGATTAATTGCCAACTCATTTGAAAAGCAAGGAGTCTACATAACTGTCACAAGTACGATGGTTCTTAGTGGACTAACATTTTTGGTAATGACCATCTACTACATGTTTTAAGGCGGTTAAGCGATGCAAACGAAACGATATTTAACAAAAAAAGAAAAGCTTCTTGCACTAACAAAAAAGCATAAAGAAAAAGCGGACAAACATGCACTGGTCTTTCTCATCGCTTTGGTTCTTTTAATTGGGCTCGGTCAAGTCGTGAGTTTTGCTAAAGTTCCTGAAGTACAGAGTGAGGAAGACGCCCTCGTCACTGGAACCGTAGTGGGGGATGTGATGCTTGGGCGATACGTGGAAGACGTAATCAAGCATAAGGGCTTTGATGGATTGTTTACTTTTGCCAAGCCTTACTTTGACGCCTCCGATTATGTGAGCGGCAACTTCAAGCAAACCATTATCGACATGCCTGCAAGCGCCATGGAAAACAAGAACCAAGACACCCTTGATAACATTACGGAAAATGAAAACAAGCCTGTAACGTTTCGCACAACATATGAAAGTGTGGAATCGCTTATCAATCATGGGTTTACGAATGTCTCTTTGGCCAATAACAATCAGTTTGACTATCGTTATCTCGGCTTTCGAAACACCCTCAACGTTTTTGATTTGTACGAAAATGAAATCAGCTACGTAGGTGCAGGTGTAAACACCGAGCAAGCGATTACGCCGGACATTCAAGAAATCAACGGCTACACCATCGCCACGGTGGGATTCACAGATGTGTATGCACCAAACCATGCGGTGGACCAAGACCGCTCAGGTGTTTTAACGACTCGTCGCTTAGCGGATGTGTACGAAGCCGTTCGTCAGGCCGAAGAGCAAGCTGACTTTGTCATTGTTCACGCTCACTGGGGAGAAAACTTCAACAACCGCGTGTTTTCAAGACAACGAGACTTGGGGCATTACTTGGTGGATTTAGGAGCTGATCTCATCGTAGGTCACTATTCGCACGTAATTAGCCCAATGGAAATCTATGAAGACAGTCTCATTTTGTACAGTGTCGGTAATTTCATTTCCGATCAAGGGTGGTCACGAACTTCCGATGCGCTCATTACACAATTTCATCTTTTTGAAGACGGGCGAAAGCAATTCGTCTTTTCACCGATGATGATTCGTGAAGCAACCCCCCTTCCTGCAACAGAGCCATTTGGAACGATCCAGCAGCAACGCATTTTCCGTACGCTCACAAAAGAGTTGGATACTAACGCAAATACGTGGCGTGAAGACGGCAAGCTGTACCTTGAGATCGGTGGAAGCGACGAAGCGTAAAAGAAAGGAGTGAACAAGGATGCGGCTACGCCTTGCCACAAACATCATCGGAACAATTTTGATTGTCATTTTTTTGATAACCGGATTTAATGAAATCGAATTTACGCAAGACCAAGGCCTGCAAGAAGATGAAGGCATTCCGGAAGAAGACATTGCAGAAGGGACCGAGTCTTACGGGGTAAGTGCGGCCCACCCCTTTGCGGTTGACGCTGGAATGAAGATTCTTCAAGAAGGAGGAAATGCAGCCGACGCCTTTATTGCCGTTTCTTTTATGCTCAACGTCGTTGAACCGTACGGATCGGGTATCGGGGGAGGCGGATCCCTTCTATATTACGACCCGCAACTCGGTGGTACTCCTCAATACTTGGATTACAGGGAAACAGCTCCGTACAATGTGCCGACCGCTGAACAGTATGGAAGCAATTTCGGAGTGCCAGGCTTCTTGATCGGGATGAGCACAATGTATGACAATTACGCGTCGGGCAACTTAAGCTTTGCTGAATTGATCGAACCCGCTGTTGAAGTGGCGCAAAACGGGTTTGAAGTGGACCGGTATTTATCAGGCCGTCTTCATCACGCCCAGTACCGAATGGATCCATCTGAGATCCCGCATTTTTATGAAGGGGCCGAGACCATCCCAAGCGGAGAATTGCTCGTACAAGAAGAACTGGCCGAAACCCTTCGATCCATTCAAGACATGGGTCCTCGCCAGTACTTTTTAGACGTTCTCGCACCTGCTATGGAACAGCGATATCCGGGACTTACGGTTGCCGATTTTCAGCAGTATCAAGTCAAACAACCGGAGGCTGCAACAGGAACATTTCAAGGGTACAGCGTGTATAGCGCTCCTGCCCCTCTCGCAGGTCCAACGCTCATTCAGATTCTTCAAGCGGCTGAGTACTTGGATTTGGAAGAGGTTAAAGAACAAGAAGATGACGACGAATTGTGGTACCTCACGTATACGGAGCTTTTGTCTCGCATTCAAATTGAAGCCTACAACGATCGCTTACAGTTCATTGCCGATCCAGACTTCAATCAAGGGAACCAGTGGGAAAACCCATTTATGGAGAACTTGAACCGACTCACATCTGATGAATACGCCCAAGAACTTGCGGCTGATGCCCTTGATGAATCGGCAGTTTCTGATCAAATGGAAGACGACTCACCGGCCATGACGAACAATCACAACAACACCAGTCACTTCGTTATTGTGGATAAAGAAGGCCGGATGATTTCCGTTACACATACGCTCAGCAACTTCTTTGGATCTGGTCAGTATTATGGAGGATTCTTCTTAAATGATCAGCTGAGCAACTTTAACCAGGCACCAGAATCGATCAACCGATACGAGCCAGGTAAACGTCCGCGAAGCTTCATGGCACCAACCATTCTCGTAAGTGAAGAAAAAGGCATCTTGGGAATTGGATCCCCAGGGGGAGCCCGAATTCCGAACATGCTCGCTCAGACGCTTATTCATAAAGAAATTTTCGATTACGGATTGAAGGCCGCCGTCGAACAACCACGCTTCCACTTCGACGATCGTATTGATCGAACCGGTGAAATCGGCATCTTTGTGGATTACAAATTCCCTGAAGAGTGGCAGCTCGACTTGGAAGAGCGTCTCAACGAACGAGAGGACATTGACGGCTGGATCGTTCAGCAAGACGACAGCGACATGTTCTTCGGCGGAATTCAAGCCATGCTTCTGGATAGACAAAATCAACTCTTGTACGGCACGTCTGACCCTCGTCGTGGAGGTAACTGGAAGGCGAGCGATCCGGAAAAAGATGAAGAGGATCAAACGTATTTTGACATGGACGAAATCGAAGACGAGGAGGGACAGTTCGATGAATAGCAAGTGGCTGCAAAAATACGGTTCATTACTGTTCCTCGCGGTGGTCTTCTCTTTCATGGCCTTCTTTCGCCACGACATTGAAATAACAGACAACGAACAGCGAATGACCGAAAACTACTTCGAACGTCACGTCGGTGACAACAGCATAACAGATGACGACCGTGCAACAAACCCGGAAGAAGATGCCGGAACAGAAAGTTAAAAATGATAGCCCCCGCTTTGTGCGGGGGTTATTTATTTTTGGTGCGGAGAAGGACAGATGGGCGGGAAAACAAACAAGCCAGTATTTTTCTTAAGGTAGAAAAAATCGGATTATCGGTAGGATTATTGCTTTTTGTGGTAGGAATATCTCTCTTTGCGGTAGAAATAAGCGGCGTTTGGGTAGGATTCTGCTTCTGATCATGGGCTCTCTATCTTCTTAAGGTAGAAAAAATCGGATTAGCGGTAGAATTATTGCTCTTTGTGGTAGGAATATCTCTCTATACGGTAGAAATATGCGGCGTTTAGGTAGAATTCAGCTTCTGATCATAGGCTCTTTTTTCTTAAGGTAGAAAAAATCGGATTATCGGTAGAATTATTGCTCTTTGTGGTAGGAATATCTCTCTTTGCGGTAGAAATAAGCGGCGTTTGGGTAGGATTCTGCTTCTGATCATGGGCTCTCTATCTTCTTAAGGTAGAAAAAATCGGATTAGCGGTAGAATTATTGCTCTTTGTGGTAGGAATATCTCTCT
>NZ_KE386943.1:0-200663 GCF_000429705.1 Alteribacter aurantiacus DSM 18675 | reverse complement strand
TTTGGGTAGGATTCTGCTTCTGATCATGGGCTCTTTTTTCTTAAGGTAGAAAAAATCGGATTTGCGGTAGGATTATTGCTTTTTGTGGTAGGAATATCTCTCTTTGCGGTAGAAAAAAGCGGCGTTTAGGTAGAATTCAGCTTCTGATCATGGGCTCTATCTTCTTAAGGTAGAAAAAATTAGATTGGCGGTAGAATTACGCTGCATTTCGTAAGAACCCTTCCTCTCTCCAGCACAAAAACAGCACCGCCCAAAAGGCGGTGCTGCACCATTTATTCAAACAACTTCAGTTCATCGATTCGACGCACGGCTTCTAGTAAAACGTCTTCATCGGCGAGGAGGCCAACGCGCAAATAGCCTTCGCCGCTCTTGCCGAATCCGTTGCCTGGCGCGGTGACGACGTGGGCTCGGTCGATCAAAATCTCTGAGAATTCTTCCGACGTATACCCATCAGGCACCGGGAGCCACGCGAAGAACGATCCTTTAGGCATCGGCACTCTCCAGCCGATCTCGTTCAACGCGTTAATAAAGACGTTCCGGCGCCGCTCGTAGGTTTCAACGAGATCATTGACCGCCGTTTGGTCGCCAATCAAGGCTTTGGCCGCTGCTTGTTGGACCGCTCCGAACAAGCTTACGTAGCGGTGATCTTGTATCAAGTTGAGGTACTTTATCACAGACGGATTGCCCACGGCAAAACCGACGCGCCAACCTGCCATGTTGTATGTTTTCGAGAGGGTGTACATTTCCACTCCAACTTCTTTTGCTCCCGCACTCTCAAGGAAACTACGGGGCTTTTTTCCATCGAATCCGATGGCACCGTACGCGAAGTCATGGACGATGCAAATGTCGTGTTTTTTTCCCAACTGAACGGTTTCATCAAAAAAGGAGCGGTTGGCCACTCCGGCAGTGGGGTTGTTCGGATAGTTCAAAAACATAAGCTTAGCCTGGTCCAACGTGTCACTGTCGATCGCGCCATAGTCGGGTAAAAAGCCGTTCTCCTCCAGTAGAGGCATGAACGCGGTTTTCGCATTGGCCAAGGCGATCCCGGACATGTAATCGGGGTAGCCTGGGTCGGGTAAAAGAGCGGTGTCTCCAGGGTTCAGGAGGCATTCACTGATTTCCACGAGGCCGGTTTTCGCGCCGAAGAGGACGGCCACTTCCGTATCGGGGTCCACGTCCACATCATACTCCCGCTTGTAAAATTGGGCGATCGCTTCTTTTAAAAAGCGGTGACCGGTGAAGGGGGAGTATTTGTGGTAAGTCGGATCCGTCGCGGCCCCTTGAAGTTCTTCGACGATGTGATCGGGAGTGGGGAGGTCGGGATTTCCTTGCCCCAAGTTGATCAGGTCGTGACCTTCAGCGGTGAGCTGTTGGACTTTTCCGGCGAGCCGGGCAAAAAATTGCTCGGGCAGGCGTTGTAATGTATGAGAAGGTTTGAACGTATGCATGGCTATCACTCCAAAAATAATTCTCGTAATACTTGAAATAGTAACATAAATCTTATACTGTTGATCACAACGAGTACGAAATGGGGTCAGACTATGAACATTGCAATCATTCAAATGGATATCGCTTTTGGCGATCCGAAAGCAAATGAACGTAAAGTAGAACAGTATTTTCACGAGGCGTGTCAAAGCGCGACGGACGTGGTTGTCCTCCCAGAGCTTTGGACAACGGGTTATGACCTTGATCGTCTCGATGAGATCGGCGACCTGGAAGCGGCCGGTGCGATTCAATTTATCGGCCAGTTGGCTAAAAAATACGGCGTAAACGTCGTGGCGGGCTCGGTTGCGAAGCGATCCCAGGATGGTGCGATCACGAATACGATGCTCGTGATCGATCGAGACGGGAAGCTCGTAAAAGAGTACTCGAAAGCCCATTTGTTTCGCCTCATGAATGAGGAAAAATATTTGCAGGAAGGCAACACGGACGGGCTGTTTGAGATCGATGGAGAGCTGTCCGCCGGCGTGATCTGCTATGATATTCGCTTTCCGGAATGGATCCGTACCCACATGCTCGCAGGGGCGAAGACACTTTTCGTTGTAGCCGAGTGGCCGAAACCTCGTGTGGATCACTGGCGGGCGTTGCTCATTAGTCGCGCCATCGAAAATCAGTGCTACGTGGTGGCGTGCAACCGCGTTGGGAGCGATCCGAACAACGAATTTGCCGGACATTCCATCATCGTAGACCCGTGGGGCAAGGTCGTTGCCGAGGCTGACGGGGTGGAGGAGACGGTCCTTCGCGGCGCCATCGATATGGGTGAGGTGGACGCCATTCGTGAGCGGATGACCATTTACGAGGACCGCCGCCCAGAATTATACAAGCTTTAGATGGGATTAGGGACAAGCCTTTTGGGCTTGTCTTTTTTGTTGTTTGAGAATGGGTGCAGAAAGAAGCCTCGTAATTCTTCCAAAAGGCGTGTTATTTCTTCCGGAAAAGGGCGTATTCCTGCCCAAAACAGCAATAATTCTTCCACCCAAAAAATACCTGCCCCCCAATCCCAAACAAATACACGCCCCCACCAAGAGAGCGTGCACAAAACCCTTACTTCGTCTTCGCTTCCTCAAACTCCGGATCGTTGAACGTGTGCGCCACCCAGCCCTCAGGATCGATGAACAAACGAACAGCCACAACTTGACGCTCATCACTCAGCGTAAAGAAGTGAGGCACGTTTACCGGAACGGAAATTACGTCGCCAGGCTCCAAATTCACATCAAAATAACCCGTATCTTCACCTTTAATCACAAACGTGCCTGAGCCCGCCGTAATCGCCCGCACTTCATCCTCTGTGTGCGTATGCACTTGCTCAAACTTCGCCAGCAATTTATCCAAATCCGGCGTGTCTTTATTTAACGCAATCACGTCCCATTTCTTGTAGCCGCGCCGCGCCGCCAACGAACGAATCTCCTCGTCAAACGTGGCCAGCACCTGCTCCTTGTCCTCGTCATTCAAATGGCAAACCCCTTGCAACTCCTCAGGCAATTTTGCCGGCTCCCAAAACTCATACAAAACCTCCTGGCTATCTAAAAACGCCCGAACGTTCTCTTCTCCGCGAATTTCCTCACCTGTGTTACGTACATGAATCACTGCCATCGTACATTCCTCCTTAAAGTTTGTATAATCGCTTTTTCAACGTATAGCTAAACAAAAATTCAAAGGCTTCCAAATGCTTTTTCGCTTCAAACCCATTTCGGCCCCACACGGTAATGCCGTGATTTAAAATAAGCACCCCGTACACGCCCGGCGCGATCTGCTCAGCCACCGCATCACCCAGTCGCTTGAGATCTGCATGGTTCTCCACAATCGGCACCGTAATTTCACCATCTTCTTCCCAAATGTTGAACGCCTTGATCAGCTCCTGCCCGCGAAACGTGACAAATCCTTGACCCGCGTACAAATCCGAAATCACATTGTTATCGACTGTATGAACGTGGAGAGAACACCCCGCATCGGTCCGCTCATAAATTCGCTGGTGAAGAACCGTCTCCGCCGACGGCTTCAGCGCCGTATCCTCAACAGGACGCCCATCAGCCCCAACGAGCAAAAAGTCCTCGCCGGTCCGCTTTCGTTTGTCCTTCCCACTCGCCGTGACCAAAAACGTCAACGGGTCATCACTCACCTTGATCGAAAGGTTCCCACTCGTTCCCGGAAACCAATCCCGCACAGCCAACTCATCTTTAATGTCAGCAAGCTCGTTCCATCGTTCATTCACTCGTTCCTTCGCAATCGTCATCGTCGTCCAGCCACCTCTCGCTGAGTCTCCAACTGCCCAATCACATCATAAAACGTCTCAAAAGACGTGTGATTCAAATTCAACTCACGGCACTTCTCGAGCAAGAAGTCGTCACAAGCAAACACCTGATCCGCCACTTTCGCCGCCTCAAGATCCGTAATCGAATCCCCAATCACAATCTTGTAATACTCATCATCCGGGTAATTCCTCAAAATTGATGCCTTGCAGCACCCGCAATCGTTCTCGCACCCCTCATCACACGCATGAGGCCACGTAATCCGAATCCTCTCACCGGAAAAATCGCTACCATTACAATACGTCTGATCAATCAACCCATAAGGCTCCACCAATGGATGAACGAAAAAATCAATCCCGCCACTCACCACTTTGAAATCAAGGCCCCTGTTTTTTGTGAAGGCTAAAAATTCGGCGAATCCCTTTCGAATCTCCGCCTGTTCCAAAACGTAAGCGGTTATCTCCAGTTTCTTCGCGCTTGAAAGAAGTGCAAACATCCGCCCCACGCCTTCGCGAATGGAGATTCGCTCGGCCAACACATCATCCTTCAACGCTTCCCATTCGGGCGGCGCAAATTTCTTCATAATCGCAATGATATTGTCTTTCGTCGTAATCGTCCCATCAAAATCACAAAAAATAATCGGCTGTCTTTTCATCAACCGGCTCATTGTGGCTGCCCCCAAAGGTCGAGCGCCGTCTCAAGCTCTCGCTTTTCTTTGGCCGTTTCAGAAAGAGACTCTCCTCTAAGTACCCCGTCGATCGCCTGACGGAACGCACGTGCGCCCGCTTCGGCACCACCCGGATGTCCATGAATCCCACCACCAGCATTGATCACCGAATCTACGCCAAAATCATTCGCGAGTAGGGGAGTCAGCCCCGGGTGAATCCCTGCAGACGGTACAGGAAACGCCGTTTTCAAAGCGTTACTTTCTTTTGTAAGAGCATGTTTGATCGCAAGCGTATCTTCTTTTTTCATCGCCACGCTACCATACGGAGACGGGAACAACACAAGATCCGCCCCTGCCAAACGAAGGAACTTCCCTAAAAGGACTTCGTTTGAAAACCCGTAAAACGGTGACGCCGTGAGCGCACCGGACACCGCCGGATGAGCCATGATCGGAACGGAAATCTCCGGATCTTCCGCAAGGCTTTGCAACACATCAAGCCCGTAAGCAAACACGTTAAACAGAAGAGCAGAAGCCCCAGCATCAACAGCCCGCTTAGCTTTCTCCTTTAGTTCAAACGTCCGCCCACTCAAATTCACAGCGTAAAGGGTTTTCTCACCCGTCGCCTCATAGGACTCCCTCACTACCGAAGCTCCTACACGAACCCGCTCATCAAAAGGAGTAAGAGGGTTATCAAACAAAATCTCATCATCTTTCACCAAATCCACCCCGCCACGGGTCTGACCCCGTAACTGTGTTTCAAATTCATCGATCCCTTTTCCGATCATCCCTTTAAAGATGCTCATCAATAGAGGGCGATCGTGGACACCGAGGGTTTCACGAATCCCGTTAATGCCTACTTTTGGTCCTGGGAACTTGGCTTCAAGCTCCTCACTCAATTCCACATCCACCAATTTCACTTCACCGTCCAAAGACAGTTTTCCGAAGATGGTCGTTAAAATCGCTGGAATGTCGGCGCTAAAGTTCGCCGCAGGATACTTTATTTTTAAAAGACCGGTCGTTCTCGTTTCAGGGAAGAAGCGCACCGCTTCCTCTGATTGAGGGATGGCTTCTACTGATACCACTTCTCCTTTATGCTTTTCAAGCTGCTTTTTTTCAAGGGATGGGAGGTGGGTCCACGAGCCGATCGTGAGGCCCAGGGCAATCGCTTCCCCTTTTTTCTCAAGGTCCCCTTTTTTGTCATGCACAAGGTACGTTGCTGTAATGTGGCTCAACGTGTAGCACTCCTTTCAGTGTTAAAAACTAAAAAACGTCCTCTTCAAAAGAGAAGAGGACGTAAAAGGTCAGGTCAGGTCCTCTTATCTGTCATGCTTTCGCTTGAGAGAATTAGCACCTTGAATCAGCGCAGGTTGCGCCAAAACAGGTTGCCGGGTTTCATCGGGCTCGTCCCTCCACCTGCTCTTAATAAGAGTGTTGCGTTTTTCAATTGCTTTGAATTATGACAGGGATTGAGTTGTCTGTCAATTGAAAAAATAAATTGTTTGAATCTATTGACAAAAGATCGTTCAGCTTTTAACATAAGGCTCAACATCTTTTTTCCAACCGCAGGCATCCGCTTGCACAACCAATTGAATACCATCTCTTATCGAGAGCTGGCTGAGGGAATTGGCCCTGTGAAGCCCGGCAACCGACCTAATCACCCTATGTGGTGAAGACTTTTAAAGGTTTTAAGGCACGGTGCTACATCCAACAGATAGCGACTTTTCGCTAGTCTGAAAGATAAGAGGACGGACACACACCTTTCCGCCTCTTTCTTTCATAGAAAGAGGCTTTTGTTTTGTAGTTTTTGAGGGTTAGAGGTTGAAGATTACTTGTCCAAAGAGTTCCATTGCGCTACAGGCGACTGTTTTTTGGAGCTTTGATTGATGAAGAGAGGAGGGGGATGCAGCCGACATGGCCTTCGCTTTCCGCGGGGGCGCCGGTGAGCCTCCTCATGCTTCGCATTGCGGGGTCTCACCCGGGCTCCCGCTCCCGCAGGAGTCTCGGCCCTCTCGGCTGCATCCACTTTCTTACAAACGGGAGTTGCGAATAAACAATTATTAACCATGCGTCTTGGTCTGAAACACCTTTCTCTATTTTGAGTTTTGGTTGATAAAAAGAGGAGGGGGGATCCGCTACAGGCGGGCGCTTTCCGCGGGCATCGCTTCAGCCTCCTCGAGAAAACCACTCTGCGGGGTCTTCAGCTGATGCTATTCCCGCAGGAGTCGCCACCTTTCGCTTCACTTTTCTTCTACAAGTAGAAGTACTTTGGTGAAAGGCATAATTCTAAAAAGGCTCTGTGCTACTCTAAGCCAACTTAAGGGTAAGAGAGCGATGAAGCCGGAGTGCCTGAGACTCCTGTGGCTGTGGGAGCTAGGCTAGACCCCGCACCGCGCAAGCGGGAGGAGGCTTGCCAGCACCGCCACGGAAAGCGAAAGGCACGCAGGCTTCATTCATCAATTCAGAGGGTTATAGAGAAAACAAAAAGCAAGCGGGCTTACATTTATTAACAGTCCAGAGGCACTCAGCCTCTACATAAAAGGGGAGAGATGAACAATGAAAAAAGCAAAATGGTTGAAGGCAACAGGGGTGGCACTCGCAGCATCGGTCTTTTTAGTCGGATGTGGAGCAGAAGACGAAGCAAACGAAGCACAAGGAAGCGTCGAACTAGACGGGGTACCGGAGCGATTTGCCAGTGGAGAAGGCTCCAAAGTAAAAGTCATCCGCAAAATCGGCGGTGACGATCACACGGCACAATTCCTAGCCGGCGTACAAGAAGAAGGCCAAGCAATTGGCTTTGACGTGACGACCTTCACAGCAAACGGCGACACCGCCCGCTATCACGACGCCATCGATCAGGCCATCAATGACAATTACGACGGCCTCATCCTTTCACACGGTGACGATGCAGCGACCTACGATGCCGTAGAACGAGCACGCGAAGAAGGCATCGAAGTTGTCGCGTTTGATTCGATCTCAGAACTTGAAGACATCGACGGCGTGACACTCACATCCCAAGATGACGAAGCACTCGCCCAGCTTGCACTGGATCAGCTCGTCGAAGACTTCGACGGAGAAGCGAATATTCTTTACCTATGGGTAGACGGTTTTCCACCAATGGTACGACGTAACAACGTCTACGAAGACGTGCTCAGCGAAAACCCTGGTATCAATGAACTCGGTCGTTTCGGGGTAGCTGCTGAAGATACGAGCACCCAAACGCAAAACGCCGTGTCGGCCCTTTTGAACCAACACGGTGAAGGAGAAATCGACGCTATTTTTGCCACATGGGACGCCTTTGCCATCGGCGCTGCCCGCGCGATCCAAGAAGCAGGCCGTGAAGAAGTGAAAATCTACGGCATTGACGTATCAAACTCGGACCTTGAAGTGATGCAACAAGAAAACAGCGCGTGGGAATACACCGCCGCCGTTGACCCGAAGCTCGTTGGTTCAGTGAACCTCCGTATTTTAGCCAAAAAATTAGCCGGCGAAGACACGCCTGACACATACGACCTTGAAGCCACCCTCATCAGCCGCGACCAGCTCTTAGAAGCCAATGAGCCCGTGAACATGGTGAACCTGGCCGACATCATTCCTGGCTGGGGCGAAACGGACGCATTTGAGGAAGACTGGATCAAAACCCTTAAAGACCATCACGAATAAACAGGTGATCGAATGACACTCACAATGACCGACATCACAATTGAATTTCCCGGCGTGAAGGCGCTTGATCGGGCCTGTTTCAACACCAGGCCCGGCATCGCCCACGCCTTAATCGGCGCAAATGGGGCAGGCAAATCGACCCTCATGAAAGTGTTATCCGGCGCCTACACCCATTACACTGGCCGCATCACAATCAACGGGAACGAGGTCACAATCCGCTCCCCGAAAGACGCCAGAAACCTCGGGATCCAAATCGTCTATCAAGAAGTGGACACGGCCCTCATCCCGTACTTGACCGTCGCCGAAAACATTATGCTAAACGAATTCGTCGCAAACACAGATAAAAAAACGCTCGTCGACTGGAAAACCATTCACACCAAAGCCAAAGACATCTTACGTGACCTAAACGTTCAACTATCTTCACGTACCCTCGTGAGTGATCTTACGTTGGCTGAAAAACAAATGGTTCTCATCGCCCGAGCTGTTTCAACGGACTGCAGCTATTTAATTTTAGACGAACCAACAGCGCCTCTCAGCTTCTCGGAAACCGAACAGCTCTTTCGCGTCGTAAACGACCTTAAGAAAAAACAAGTAGGCGTGGTCTTCATTTCTCACCGCCTCCCGGAACTCTTTGACATCTGTGAACAAATCACGGTAATGAGAAACGGCGAATTTGTCATCCAAGAAGCCATTCCCGACACATCCATCGCCCGCGTCGTAGAACAAATGCTCGGCGAACCGCTCGAAGAACAGTTTCCGAGCAGAACGAGCACGCCAAAAGACGTGAGGCTTCAAGTCGAACACTTAGCCGACGGTGACAAAGTAAAAGATGTCACTCTCAACGTTCGAGCAGGTGAAATTATCGGAATTGCCGGACTAGTTGGAGCCGGGAAAACCGAACTCTGCAAGCTCCTGTTCGGAGCTACTAGTAAAAAAAGCGGCCGCGTCGCAATCGATGGAAAAGAGATCACGCTCAAAACCCCCTCAGACGCAGTCCGCAGGCGTATCGCCTTCGTCCCGGAAGAACGGCGGAAAGAAGGGGTTCTCGTAGAAGAATCGGTAGTCACGAACCTGACCGCCGCAAGTGTGAACAACTTCCTAAAAGTGTTCAGCTTTCTCGATTTCAAAAAAGAGCGCTCAAAAGCAGGGGAGATGATCAACGCCCTCGGCATTAAAACACCGACAGCCGATACCCTCGTCCAAAACTTGAGCGGAGGAAACCAACAAAAAGTCGCAATCGGCAAATGGCTCGTGTCAGACGCCGACATCTACATTTTCGACGAACCAACCAAGGGAGTTGATGTCGGGGCGAAAAAAGACATTTTCGACCTCGTCTCCGCCC
Source organism: Alteribacter aurantiacus DSM 18675 (assembly GCF_000429705.1). GTDB lineage: Bacteria > Bacillota > Bacilli > Bacillales > Salisediminibacteriaceae > Alteribacter > Alteribacter aurantiacus. The sequence continues at coordinate 191,245 of NZ_KE386943.1, read as the reverse complement.
TCGCGGAAAAAGGGAAATCGGTCATCTATGCCTCGTGCGAGTTGGCCGAAGTAAAAGGAATCTCCGACCGGATTTACGTCCTGTACGACGGACAAATCACAAAAGAACTTTCGGCATCATCGACGAACGAAGAGGAACTGTTATACCTCTCCACTGGAGGCAAGTAGCATGGCACAAACAAACACAGAAACCACCAAACCACAATTTGATATTTTCAACTTTCTTTATAAATACGGCACGATCATCCTCATTTTCGTCCTGATCATCGTGTTCGCATCGGCCAATCCAGCCTTTTTGCAAACCAACAACATCATCTCGATTTTAAGGTCGATCTCTATCGTCACGATCATCGCGATCGGCATCACGATCAGCCTTTCTGTCGGCGGCTTCGACCTTTCCGTCGGCTCGGTGGCATCACTCGCGAACGCCATCGTGATCTCCATGTTCGTCTGGTACGGCCAGCCAACACTGATCGCGCTTGTAGCCGCCTTCACAGCGGCGTTACTCGTTGGTCTTTTCAACGCCTTTATGATCGTAAAAGTAAAAATACCGGACCTTCTTTTGACACTCGCCGTCATGTTCATCATCCAAGGCGTGGCCCTCACGTACACAAGAGGCGCCACCATCTCCCAAAACATGATAATGAGTGACGGAAGCTACGCCACCGGGCAAATCAGTCCGATATTCGCCAAGCTCGGGCAAGTACCCTACATCATTATCATCATGCTGGTGGCCGTCGTGGTCGTTCACATTTTTCTTACGTACACAAAGCACGGCCGCTACATGTACGTAATCGGCGGTAACGAAGAAGCGGCCCGCCTGAGCGGAATTCCGGTCAACAAATACAAAGTCGTCGCCTATCTGATGAGCGCTTTCTTCGCCGCTCTCGGTGGCATCGTCCTTGCTTCCCGTGTCATGACTGCGGAAATCAACGCTGGCGGCCCGTATCTCATGGATGCCGTCGCCGCTGCCTTTATCGGATTCGCCGTTCTCGGAGCGGGCAAGCCGAACGCATTCGGAACATTTATCGGCGCCGTACTCATCGGCATTTTAGCCAACGGACTGGTCATGATGAGCGTCCCGTATTACGCCATGGACATCGTCAAAGGAACCGTCCTCGCCCTGGCGCTCGCCGTAACCTATTACAAACTCAAATAATTCGGAGGGATTGTGATGACAAATTTTACAGCCGGTTATTTCACCATGACCGAACAAGAAGCTGTTGAATATGCCAAAGGAACTCTCGACTTCTTTGCCCCAGACGCGGAGCTTTCGTGCAAAGAAATCGGTGATGGAAACTTGAACTACGTGTTCAGAATTGTTGACGCACACACCGACCGTTCACTCATTATCAAACAAGCCGGCCCCGTCGCCCGCATATCAGACGAATTCAAGCTCTCCCCAGACCGCAACCGAATCGAGTACGATATCCTGCGCTTGCAAGGGGAGCTCGCACCAGGATTCGTCCCAGAAGTCTACCACTACGATCCGGTCATGAACTGCACAGCAATGGAGGACCTTTCCCGCTTCCAAATCTTAAGAACCGCTCTCGGAAAGCACCAATCGTTCCCTCATTTTGCCGACCATATCACGACCTTTCTCGTCAACACGCTCCTCTCCACGTCCGACCTCGTCCTCGGTCATAAGGAGAAAAAAGAGCTCGTCAAACAGTTCACCAACCCGGAGCTGTGCGAGATTACCGAAGACCTTGTGTACACGGAACCGTTTTTTCACTGCCCACGAAACGACGTGTTCGAAGGGACCCGCTCCTTTGTTGAACGTGAAGTTTGGGCGGATGAAACGTTAGCGTTGGAGACAGCAAAGCTCAAGTTCAATTTCCTAACGAACGCCCAATCACTTCTTCACGGCGACCTTCACACCGGCTCGATCTTCGTCACAGAAGACGAAACGAAAGTGATCGATCCTGAGTTCGCCTTTTACGGACCGGCCGGCTACGACATCGGCAACGTGATCGCGAATCTCATTTTCGCCTACGAAAACGCAAAGGCTACTGACGGCACACCCGAGTACCAACGCTTTTTACTAGAAACGATCGAACAAGTCGTCGATCAATTCAAGACCAAATTCACAGCCGCCTTCCGTGACCAAGCAACCGAACAAGTCGCCCGCTACGAAGGCTTTCTCGAAGACTATCTAACCGGCATTTTGCAAGACACCGCAGCGGTCGTAGGCCTCGAACTTTGCCGGCGCGTGATCGGCATCGCGAAAGTCAAAGACCTGACCGACATCGCCGACCCAGAGCGCCGAACCACCGCCGAAATCAACTGCCTAACACTCGGCAAACAGCTGATCCTGAACCGCCGCGACTACCAGACGGGCGACAGCTTCATCGCCGCTATCAAAAAGGAGGACACACCATGACCACCACCATCCCCATCGTCCAATCCGTCCGCCTTACAGCCGACGGATCCGGCGTAGTGATCTTAGACCAAACCCTCTTACCTGGGCAAAAAAAATACGAGACTCTCTCTACCCCTGAAGCCGTATTCGACGCCATCATCCACCTAAAAGTAAGAGGCGCCCCAGCCATCGGCATTGCCGCGGCCTACGGGGTCTATCTCGGCTTAAACCAGAGCACCTATGCTCACATAGACGAAGCCCGAGTCGCATTTCAACGCGTTAAAGCATACTTAGGCTCGTCCCGCCCAACCGCCGTGAATCTCTTTTGGGCGTTGGAGCGAATGGAGAAGCGGTTTGAGAGAGTAGAAGATGTTCGTTTAGTGGCCGAGGCGCTCCGTGATGAAGCAGAGCAAATCCGCCTAGAAGATGAGCGAGTATGTGAAGCGATCGGTGTGCACGCGTTGGAACTTCTTGAGCCCGGAGACGGCATTTTGACTCATTGCAACGCAGGAACTATCGCCACCGCCAAATACGGCACCGCACTCGCACCTATTTATTTAGGCGAAGAGCAAGGCTACAATTTTAAAGTGTTCGCCGACGAAACGCGTCCCCTCTTGCAAGGCGCGCGCCTCACCGCGTGGGAACTGAGCGAAGCCGGTGTGGACGTGACGCTCATTTGCGACAGCATGGCCTCCATCGTTATGAGCGAAGGCAAAATCCAAGCCGTTCTCGTCGGTTGCGATCGCGTCGCCGCAAACGGAGACACAGCCAACAAAATCGGAACCTCCGCCGTCGCGATCTTAGCCAAGCATTATGGGATCCCGTTTTACGTATGCGCCCCAACGTCCACAATCGACCTCGCATGCGAAACGGGAGCCGATATTGAAATTGAAGAGAGGGCAGCGGAAGAGATTACCTCAAAATGGTATGAAGAACCAATGGCCCCCGCGGGCGTGAAAACCTATAATCCCGCATTCGACGTCACGAGCGGCGACTTGATCACCGCCATAGTGACAGAGAATGGCGTGGTGAGAGGAGATTATTTCAGAGAATTGAAGACAGTGGTGGGGGAGAGATGAGACAAGCCTTTTGGGCTTGTCTTTTTTGTGGGGAGGAAGGAGGAGTCGGGGAATGGAAGATTCGCCCTCAATATGAATTAATTCACCCTGGATATTAAATAATTCGCCCTCAATATTGATTAATTCACCCTCAATCCAAATTAATTCGCCCACTTCCCCAAAAAGCTACCGCAAAAGTGAATCTAATAGATATCGTCTCCCTTTTGTAGCCCCTACTGAGCGCAGATTCAACTTGTTAAAAATTCTAGTAGCGCTCTTTGAAGTCTCAATACAACAAAAATCTCTCAATTGGCTATTAGTAATCGTATCTCCCACCATAAAATAATAATCTCGCAACGTTTCAATAATCGCATCATTAGAACGCAGCCCACACGCCCTGCAAACCCAATTCTTATGTTTACGCTCCATCGCGAGCACTCCACACTTGGGACAATGCACGCCCTTCTTAACCTCATCAAACGCCACACGATAGCGCTCTATCCCAGTCTTAAACGACGCCCGATGCCCTTCAAGCAACACCTTATCCAACCGTCCAAGAACCTCTTCACCCAATCGCTCCTCACGATGATGTCGCCCAAACTCCGACATCTTATATTCCAAGAAAGGAGCTCGGATCACGCGCCCCTGATCCCGGTAGTTCGCCGCAATAATTACCTCGCAGCTCGGATTAGCCATCACCACAAGATATTCAATTGGCATTGAAGGGAATCCGTTCGCACGCAGCCAAACACTCAATTGTTTGCGCTGCTGCTTCACTTGAAGAATCGGGTCGGGAAACGTCTTTTTTAAACCTTCATAAGAGAGTCGGGTAAGTTGATGAGGGAATTCCGAGAGGGTGGCCGACTGGCTGGAGATATACTTCACTTCTACAATTAACAAATATTCAGGAAAAGTAAGGAGGAGGTCCACTTCAAAAGTTTCATTGTTGTCGAGGCATAGTAACTTTAAGTTATGATAGATGTTACTTGAAGTAAGAGGGCAGTTTTTTTAAAAATACGCTACCGTCTTTTCCCCTTTAAATCCTGCAGCATACGCTTTGTAATCAGACTCCATAAAACCATATTGAGGGTGAGAGGAAGACACCCGCCTTAGAGCAACTTCACTAACGAGGAGATCAAGAGGTTTTTCGAGGGCTTACGAATGTTCAATCCACATCATCCTTTCTTAAAATCAATCAGCCTAAAAAACTCATCCACGACAATATAAAACGAGGTCACTGAAAAAGTAAAAAATACCTTTTTCAGTGTCATTTTTTTGATAAAACTAGGTTGCGAACTCCAAAAACCCTAAGCCATCTTCGCCGTCTCATTCAAATCTTCCGCCGAGCGATTGATCGAGTTGATCGCGTCGCTAATTTCATCCACACCTGCAACCAAGTGATTCATTTGTTCTTGCACTTCTTTCACGCTCCGCACATTTCCATCCATGGTCTCTGTAATCGTGTGGAACACTTGGTTGGTCACTTCGGACTTTTCTTTACCCGAGTGGACGGCTTTGTTTACTTTACCCAAGGCATCGTTAACGTTGGCCGTGTATTCTCTTGACGTTTCAATGAGCGCTTCAATGCGCGTAGTCGAGTCCTTCGTTTGTTCGGCCAGCTTTCTCACCTCATCAGCGACGACGGCGAAACCGCGTCCGTGCTCGCCGGCACGGGCGGCTTCGATCGCGGAGTTTAAGGCAAGCAAGTTGGTTTTGTCCGCGATATCCTCGACGATTTTGATGACCGCACTGATTTGCTTGGACGAGTTGATCAGCTCTCCAACCATCTCGTTCATTTCGTTCGTGTACGTCATCAACGCGTCGATTTGACCGGTCAATTCCGTCAAATGCTTTTGCCCATCACTCGCTGAACGCTGAGCGGACAACGAGTTGGCGTTCGTGGACGACACCATACGCTCCACATCTTTACTGTTCAATTTCAGGTTGTCCACCGACACAGACGTTTCCTCGACAGTGGCCACAAGTTCGCTGCTCACACCGAGAATGTTAGTGCGAATCTCAACTCGCACCGCTTCGTATTCCTTCTCTTTTTGCAGCATCGTCTCACGCTCGTACGCTTCCAAAACGATTTGCTGCTCCAAGTTCAAGATCTTCGTAACGGCAGAGATCGCCCGCTTTTTCTCCTCAACAGCCGGAACATGTTCAAAGATAATCTCTGTCAACGTGTCTTGCAGGTTTTGAAACGCACCCATATACCACGCCGGTTTGAGGCCGATGTGAAAATGAATTTTTGCCACACGCAAACGTTTGTCCAAAAAGCTATCGTCAATCTCACCGTTAAAAAGCTCAATCAAGTGCTCCTGAAGCGTATTGCGAAGGCGCTCGATCGTACTATGATTTCGAATCATCTGCTCTAGCTCCGGAACAGAAACGACCGTATCGTAAAACCCGTTCACCAACGTGCCGATTTTCTCTTTAATATAAGGCTCGAGAGCGTGAATAACCCTCAAATCGTCGATAGTCAGATGAATCATCTCAATTTTGGCCAATATCGCCTCGTCTTTTACCTGCATCTTTGCGTCAATCGTCTCCAAATCCCCAAACAACATCGTCTCTCTTTTCTTCCACTTTACAACCATTATCCATTCCTCCCACTGCGCAATCGCCTAAACCCCTTGAATCAAGTAAAAAGCGTCAATATTTTAACTATTCCCCTCAATAAGTATACCGTTATTTGTCGGAATATGTATAGAAAGACCCAGACCTTTTTGGCTAAAAAAGAAGGTTCACTCTCTGATTAGAGTGAACCTTCGAACGGCATATTACGATTTGAAGTCTTTAGGAGTCATGAATGTTTAGAGGTGTACATTTCTTTATATAGAAACATATTGTTGTATGATTTTAATCACATCTTGTTAAAAATTAAAAGTTTTTAGTTTACTTTAGAGTTTTATGGTAGTATTATTCTATATAAAGAACAAAAGGTTGTGGAAGAGGTGGTTTTTTTTAACGTTTTTGTTCTTTATAAAGAACTTCAGGGGGTGTTACTGATTAAGAGTATATTAATTTTTACTCTGGTCATATTGTTTGGAGCTATTCCTTTCATAGTTGGGAATTCGAACAGTCAAGAGAACACTCAAAAAGAAGAAATAACTGAAATAACGACACATGCAATGAGGATCGTGAATAGTGACTTTAAAAAAAATGTAAAGTTTACACATTTAATTAGACCCCAATACTACGATGAAGACGAAAAGCATTGGAGATTAATATGGAATGATGAATTTGATGGTGATTCATTAGATAAAACCCGTTGGAATATTGAATATTGGCCAGCTGAAAAGAACAATGAATTACAATATTATACTCCTAATAATGTAAAGGTGGATAATGGAAACCTTATTCTATCAAGTAAAGAGGAGTATTATGAAGGACGCTCGTATACATCTGGCGCAGTTCAATCTAAAGACAAATTCAATTTTAAATACGGAAAAATAGAAATGAGAGCTCGCCTTCCAAAGGGAAAAGGGATTTTTCCAGCATTTTGGCTTTTACCAAATGGAGAAGAAACATGGCTTCCTGAAATCGATATCTTTGAAATGATAGGTGATGAACCAAATGAAATATGGATGGTGGTTCATATGGAAGATAAGAATGGAAACCTTTTAAGGGATTATAGCTCATATGTTGGGGATGATTATTCCTATAAATATCACACTTTTGGAATTGAGTGGACCTCTACGGAAATAAGGTGGTTTATTGATGGCATTGAAAGGTTTAAAACCAAACGATTAGTACCTAACGAAGAGATGTACTTGTATATAAATACTGCGATTGGCGGAAATTGGCCAGGATCTCCGGATAAAACTACGTCCTTTCCTCAATTTTTCAGTGTAGATTATGTTAGGGTTTATCAATTAGAAGGGGGAGAGTAAAATGATGATTTTTACACTAGTTTTATTTACGGTATTTATCATTTTTCAAGTTCTGTATATCTTTGTGCCCCTATTCGTTGTGAAAGAAAAAAGAGAATATATTAGAACCAAAGATGAAAAAGCTATTACCATTTTAATACCAGCATTTAATGAAGAAAAGATAATCATGAACTGTATAGAAGGGGTTTTTCAGCTAGACTATGAAAACTATGAAGTCATTATTATAAATGATGGATCCCGTGATCAAACAAAAGAGTTACTGATAAAAGAATTAAAAATGAATAGGTGTATTAAGAGATCTGTGGGAGCTTTATCTTACAATCAAATTAAAGGTCTATATAAATCTACGGTTTATCCAAAAATAACTATGATTGATAAGGATAATGGAGGAAAGGCCGACGCATTAAATTCGGGTATTGACCATTCTGAAAGCGAAATAGTGATTACTTTAGACGCTGACAGTGTTCTCGACCCAAACTCATTGAATGTAATTAATAGCAAGTTTAATGACCAGTATATATTAGCTGCAGGTGGAATGGTGCAGATAGGGCAAGGTTTTTATGGGAAACTAAAGAACCTTAAACCAACTTTTTACACGAAAGGTTTAATAAAGTACCAAATTATTCAATATCTAACAGATTTTTATTTACACAGGTTAACACAAACAAAATTTCAATCTATGACAATTATCGCAGGTGCTTTTGGTGTTTTTAGAAAAAGTATATTGCTGGAAGTGGGGGGGTATCGGAAAACGGTTGGAGAAGACATGGATATCACGCTCCGTTGTCTCACATTAATAAAAGCGAAGTATAAGAAGCATAAGCTCGTCTTTATTCCCGAAGCCATATGCTACACAGAATGTCCTTCATCTTTTGTTGATCTATATAAGCAAAGAATAAGGTGGCAAAAAGCATTTCTCGACTGCATCCTTAACTATAAGACTGCTTTTTTTCATAAACTTGGTATAGCACCTTCCATCTATTTGTTGTTTGACTCTTTTATTCTTGGAACAATTAATGCGTTCTTCACAATAATTGTATGTGCCACCTTAGTGGCAACACAAGGTAATTATATGGTAGCTCTAGCATTCTTGTCTGTAACCTTCTTACTAGCTACTTATAGAAGTATAGTAGCTATGGTTATCAGCAGAAGGTTTGGTTTGAAATATGGCATAAAAGATTACCTTAGGATTTCCTGGTTTATTCCTTATGAAATTATAACTTACAGGTTACTAGGCTTAATCTTCGTTACTTTTGGAACATTTATGTATATAAAAAACAAAGAAGGATGGGACGTTTCAAAAAGGGATGGAAATAGTTTTCAAACTACCCCTGTTAGGGAGAGGATGAGGAAGGTGAGCTCATGAAAACTGAGTTAGTAAATATTCTTCTATTGGTAACCTTCGTATTTTTATTTAGTTCAATTGTTAACTACTATTATGATGACTTTGCATCTGCTATGGATGGTAATGTTGATCTATTAGTAGAAAGTGGATCAGCAGATTCTATAAAAATGATTGATCAAAAGAATCGAGAGTCAATGGAGCTCAGTCTCAGCGAAGAACAGGCAGAAACTGATTCTAATGTACAGGCGCAACTGTATAGTGAAATTAAGGCTAATTTCATAAAGAGTGCTTTTACAATAACCTCAAGGATATTTACAAAACTATACTTCCATTTTGAAACATAAACACAATCGTACACTTTTATGAGAGAGGTTATAATAACAATGGCAATTTTACATTTGAAAGTTAAATGAGGGATTGCAATCATATAAATTTTGGTTACTATTTCTCCCCTTATAGTCTATTCAAAATCAATCCATAATCAAATGGCGATAATATAGATAAAATCTGAGTAGTGTCGAGATAAGTGAATCCGTAATTGTTAAAAGGAATATTTTGTTTAAGCCCCACGTCAGAAATTCGACAGGGGCTTAAAGCTTTTATAAAAAGAGAGCCCCGCTTTATGTAGCGAGACTCATAGAAAATGATTCACGTATACTTCGGCTTCATCTCGCCGCTTTCGATCTCTTCAATATAATGACAAGCAGCGTTGTGGCCTTCTTTCATCATGTCCGCGCCGGTGTTTCTTAGCTCAGGCACTTCATTTTTACACTTGTCCGTTGCGAACGGGCAACGAGTGTGGAAACGACAGCCAGTCGGCGGGTCGATTGGAGAAGGAACGTCGCCTTTTAACACAATCTGATCGCGCTTCGCGTTCGGATCCGGAACAGGAATCGCGCTCAATAGTGTCTTCGTGTACGGGTGCTTTGGATTATCGAAAACCGACTTCTTATCGCCGATCTCCACAATTTTACCCAAGTACATGACCATCACGCGGTCGGAAATGTGACGAACAACACCCAAGTCGTGGGAGATGAACAAGTACGTCAGGTTGAATTCCTTCTGAAGTTTCTTGAGCAAGTTCAAGACTTGTGCTTGAATCGACACGTCCAAGGCAGACACACTCTCGTCACAGACGATGAGCTTTGGATCAACCGCAAGCGCTCGGGCGATTCCGATACGCTGACGCTGACCACCACTGAATTCGTGAGGGAAGCGGTCCAATTGGTGAGGTCCGAGACCAACCGTTTTCATGAGCTCCATCATGCGGTCGAGACGCTTCTCTTTTGGCACAACGTTTTGAATTGCCATTGCTTCGTTTAGTACTTGGCGAACCGTTTGACGAGGGTTGATGGACGCGTACGGATCTTGGAAAATGATCTGAAGATCTTTACGACGCTTACGCATCTCGCCCTTACTCAAAGAGAGAAGATCTTCCCCGTTGAACGTCACTTCACCGCTCGTAGGCTCGTCCAAGCGAAGGATCGCGCGCCCCGTTGTGGATTTACCGCAACCGGACTCTCCTACGATGCTTAACGTTTCACCTTCACGAACGCCGAACGTGATGTCGTCAACGGCCTTTACGTCGTTCACGCGGCGGCCGAAGATTCCACCTTTGATCGGAAAATACTGTTTAAGATTGTTGACTTGCAGCAGATTCGTAGTCATGTTTGACGTTCACCTCCGGGCCGTCCCACTTGTCGGTGTGAATCCAACAGCGGACTTGATTTCCGTTCTCTTCTTCCTCTAAATGAGGGAGGCTTTCGCGGCACATGTCACGTGCGAACGGGCAACGTGGGGCAAAGCGGCAGCCTTTAGGCATATCATCAGGTGTTGGAACCATCCCTTTGATGGTGCTAAGTTCACCTTCTTGATCAATATCGTGACGAGGCAAGGACTTGAGTAGTCCTACCGTGTACGGGTGTTTAGGATTTGCAAATAGTGAATTCACATCGGCATACTCTACGATTTTACCGGAATACATAACTGCAACGTAATCACAGGTTTCAGCTACAACACCGAGATCGTGAGTAATTAAGATTACACTCATGCCGAGCTCGTCTTGCAGGTTACGCATCAAGCGAAGAATCTGGGCTTGAATCGTAACATCAAGAGCAGTTGTCGGCTCATCGGCAATCAACAGTTCCGGGCGACAAGCGAGGGCGATGGCAATCATCACACGCTGACGCATGCCACCGGATAGCTCGTGAGGGTAATTCTTCAAACGAGCTTTCGGTGATGGAATCCCAACTAACTCAAGCATTTCCAACGCTTTTTTCAATGCTTCTTTTTTCGAAAGGCCTTGGTGAATCATGACCGCCTCGGCTATTTGATCCCCAACTGTAAATACGGGGTTCAACGACGTCATTGGCTCTTGGAAGATCATTGAGATCTGGTTACCACGGATGCGTCGCATTTTCCCCTCTGATTTATCGAGCAAGTTTTCACCGTTAAATTTAATTTCTCCGCCCTTTACTTTGCCGGGCTCGGCAATGAGGCGCATGATGGAAAGAGAGGTGATACTTTTTCCGGAACCGGACTCTCCAACAAGTCCGAGCGTTTTACCGCTTGGCACGGAAAACGTAACGCCGTCAACGGCTTTCACTTCTTTTCCACCAACAAAAAAGGATGTTTGCAGTTCGTTTACTTCAATAATATTTTGGTTGTTTTCCACAGAAGTACCCTCCTTTCCTTAATCCAATTCAATTCGTTTATTCAAGAATCGATAACTCAAGTCGACAATTAAGTTTACAAGTACGAATAATAGGGCAATAACGAGAACGGACCCTTGTACAATCGGGAAGTCCCGGGCATTGATCGCATCAATGACGAGTCGCCCCATTCCATTAATCGCAAATACCGTTTCTGTAAGCACCGTACCTCCAAGTAGAACACCGAACTGGAGACCTACAACCGTAACAACCGGAATCAGTGCGTTACGCAGGGCGTGCTTATAAATGACATACTTTTCTTTAACCCCTTTGGCACGAGCTGTACGAATGTAGTCCTGGTTGATGACTTCAAGCATGGACGAACGAGTCATACGGGCGATAATCGCCGCACCAGCTGTACCGAGAGTAATAACCGGGAGCACAATGTGACCAGGCGTTCCCCAACCGGAAACCGGGAACCACTGTAGTGGCGGGAGGGCAAAATACTGAATAAGCATAAGACCTAACCAGAAGTTCGGCATAGAAAGACCGAACAAAGCCACAATCATGATGCTCGTATCCCAAAATGTATATCGTTTCGTAGCTGAGACGATTCCTGCAATAAGTCCCAAGAATATACTCAGTATCGTACTGTATACGGCAAGTTCTATTGTAACCATTATCCGCGCACCAATTTCAGCTGATACGGGATTTCCGCTTCGGATCGAGTTTCCTAAATCACCTTGAATCACACCGCCAAGGAATTTCCCATATTGAACAACGAGTGGCTCATTAAGGCCGAGTCGCTCACGCATTTGTTCTACCTGTGTTTCACTGGCGCTTTCACCGGCAATGATTTGCGCCGGATCACCAGGAATCAAGTGCATCATGGAAAATACCAATATGGTAACCCCGAGTAGTACCGGGATGGTTTGCAATAAACGTCTAATGATATAAACCAACATTTTGTCTCACCTCTCTTTTAATTATTTCGTTTTAGGATCAAGAGCGTCACGTAAGCCGTCACCGAAAATGTTGAAGGCGAGTACGACAATGACGATCGCAAGTCCTGGGAACAAAGCAATGTGAGGGCTGTCCCACATATAGTTACGTCCAGCACTTAGCATAGCGCCCCATTCAGGTGTCGGCGGCTGTGCACCTAATCCTAAGAAAGAGAGTCCGCTGGCAGTTAAGATTGCCGTTGCCATACGAAGAGTGGCCTGAACGATAATTGGTGACATAATGTTTGGTAAAACGTGTCTAAATATAATTCGCGTGTCCGACGCGCCTAACGCACGAACGGCATCTACATACTCAAGTTTTCGAACCGCAAGCACCGACCCACGCACGATACGTGCAAACATGGGAACCGAGAAGATACCAACGGCAATGATTACGTTTTGCAAGCTTCCTCCAAGTACACTTACAATCGCAAGCGCAAGAAGAATACCAGGGAACGCAAGAAGCACGTCCATACAACGCATTAAAATTGCATCTACTTTTTTTCCGTAATACCCGGAGACTAACCCAATAAAGACTCCAACTATTGCCCCGATTAATACGGAACTAAAGCCGATGTATAAAGTGATGGACATCCCGTGAATAATTCTTGTAAAGATATCCCTTCCTTGGTGGTCCGTACCGAACCAGTTATCCGCAGATGGAGGAGCCATTCTGTTTGTCGGATCAATGGCGCTTGGTGACCCCGTCGTAAAGAGTGGGCCAAATATTGCCACTATTACAAAGAAAATGATTAAGTACCCACCAACCATAGCCGCTTTATTTTTGCGTAATTTTTTGAAAATCGTTTTTAAATTTTCAATCGTCGGCGATGGTGGCTTCGCAGCTGGTTTGTTAACTGTCGTTTCAGCCATCAAAGTCTTCCCCCTGTTCATAATTATTTGAAAGTTTAGTGTACAAAAGCGACTTTTTTCGACACATGCAAAATTATATCACCTCAATAGAATATTACAAGGGATAACGGGTTTTGAAATATATGTAAACCAATTAGATCAAGGGATGAAAGTGCTTACAAGATCTTTTGTAGGGGGTAAAAAATACTATATTCGGAAAATAATATTCTGAATTATTGAAAACGTAAAAGGTTTTGACAATTTAAACTTGTTTTTTAAAAGTATTTCATGTAGGTTAGTAATGAAAACGTAATATATTTTACACACAGGAGGACATACCTATGAAAAAAAGCACCTGGTTAAAATCCATTGCGATTCCAACTGTTATGGCAGTGGCTCTCGTTGGATGTGCTAGCGAGCCTGACGAAGGCGGCACAGATGGAGGAACAGACGGTGGAACAGATGGTGGCGGCGAAGAAGCTACAGGTGAAGAAGGTGGCGATCTTAAAATTGCCATGCAAGCTGACATCGTAGCATTAGACCCACACGGTTCTAACGATGTACCTTCAAGTAACATTCAGAATAACATTTTTGAGACCCTAGTCACTCAAAGTGAAGATATGGAACTTGAACCCCTTCTAGCAACAGACTGGGATCAAGTAGAAGACGACCTATGGGAATTCGAACTCCGTGAAGACGTAACCTTCCACGACGGCAGCGAATTCAACGCAGACGTAGTAAAAGCAAACTTTGACCGCGTTCTCGACCCGGACATCGGTTCTCCGCGTGTGTTCTTATTCGACATGGTAGAAGACGTTATTGTAGTGGATGAATATACAGTCCAAATCAAAACAGAATTCCCATTTGCTCCACTTCCAACGCACCTCGCTCACTCTGGTGGCGCGATGATCAGTAAGGATGCGATCGAAGCAGATTACGAAGCGATGGAAGATGGCGAAGATGCAGGAAGCTTCATTAACAACGAACCTGCAGGTACTGGCTACTTTAAATTCGAATCTCGCAACATCGGTACAGATGTTGTTCTTACAAAGAACGAAGACTACTGGGGTGACAACGCAAAACTTGACTCCGTTACTTTCCAAGTGATCTCTGAGCCAAGTACTCGTTTAGGTAACCTTGAAACAGGAGATGTTCACATTTCCTTCCCTGTTGAGCCAACAAGTAAGAGCCGTGTAGATAATATGGACGGAGCTAACGTGTACGAGCAGGAAAGCTTAAGTACTGCGTACGTTGGATTCAACACGGAAAAAGAGCCGTATGATGATCCAAAAGTACGTCAAGCTCTAACAATGGCGATCGATAAAGATGCGATCATTAACGGTATCCTCGAAGGCTATGCATCTGAAGCTACTGGTATCATCAGTGACCTTGTATTTGGTTACAGTGATGAAGCATCAGAACTCGAATATGATCCTGAAAGAGCGCAGGAACTTCTTGCTGAAGCAGGCTACGAAGACGGTTTTGAAACAACAATTTGGACAAACGATGGCGAGCGTGAAGACATCGCGATCATCATTCAAAACCAACTTGAGCAAATCGGCGTTGACGTTGACATCAATGTTGTTGAGTGGGGTACGTACCTCGATCAAACTGCAAACGGTCAACACGACATGTTCATCCTTGGATGGGTAACAGTAACAGGTGACGCAGACTACGGTATGTATCCACTGTTCCACTCTTCACAAAAAGGTTCACCAGGTAACCGTACGTTCACAGACAACGAAGAACTGGACAACCTTCTAGAAGATGCCCGTCGTGAAACAGACGAAGCCACTCGTGAAGAGATGTATAAAGAAATTCAAGAACTACTTTCCGAAGAAGCACCACTCGTAAACCTATACCACAACTACTACTTGGTAGGTCTACGTGACAACGTTCAAGGCTTCTGGAAGCACCCGAACGGCTTGTATCAACTACAAGAAGTGACGATTAACTAATTTTTTGGGTATAGGCACCCTCCCGCTTTTGGCGGGAGGGTGTTTTTGCGTGGGGCGGGGGCGGTTGATTATGAGCCAACCCGTATATAGGGGACGTGAAGCCGTAAAAAAGTAGAAGCACCCGGGGAAAAAGAGCTCTGCACCTGTAAAAACGAGGAACATTCTGTAGAAAAAAGCTCCCCAACCCGTAAAAACCCCCAAGCTAGGGGTGTGGGTATGGGCGAGGAAGTGAATTTGAGCCAACCCGTTAATAAAGAGCGTGAAGCCGCGAATCCGAGTTGAAGAGCCGTGAAAAGAAGAAGCTAAGCCGTAAATCAGAGGGGGGTTCCGTAGAAAGGAGAGCCCCAACCCGTAAAAATCCCCTAGATAGGGGTGTGAGCATGGGCGTGGGAGTGAATTTGAGCTAACCCGTAAATAGGGGCGGTGAAGTCGTAAAAAAGCAGAAGGAACCCGGGAATCAGAGAGACGAACCAGTAAATCAAAACACCGTACCGTAGAATAGCGACCCTCAACCCGTAAAAAACCACAAGCTAGGTGTTTGGGTATGGGCGTGGGAGTGAATTTGAGCCAACCCGTAAATAGAGAGCGAGAAGCCGTAAAATAGTAATAAGATAGGGGGAAAAAGAGAAGCGAAGTCGTAAATCATAGCTAAGTACCGTAGAAAAGAGACCCTCAACCCGTAAAAAAACCCCTTCCTTCACCTTGCTGATATCTTTCAATATAATTAGAGGATTATCCAAGACTGTGTCGAATCATAGTTTTTAAACACAGAAAGGATGATGCATGTGATAAGAAAGCCTCGCAAACCCTCCCTTGAGCTTCTCACTCTCCGAGCACTAGCCCCGCGATTCCCACAACAATACCCCACATACAAATATTTTGAAAAGGATCTTGGTCGGGCGGAATCAGGTTATAAAGGAGAACAATCGATCGATTATTATTTAAATGTGGCAGCCCGTTCAAATCACAATCTGATCTACCACCACCTCCGCCTACTCACTCCGGAATCAGCTTTCCAAATCGACACCCTTACCCTAACACCAAAGTTTATCCTTATCATTGAAATCAAGTATTTAGGAGGAGTCATGCTTGAATTTAACCACGAAACAAATCAGCTCAAGCAAACGTTCCAAGATCATTCAGTTGAGATGCATGACTGTCCATTACTACAAGTAAAAAGACAAGCAAATCACTTAAAGGATTGGCTAAACAAAAAAGGATATGATCAAATTCCAGTAGAGCATCTAGTCGTAATGACACATCGCAGCCCAGAATTAAAGTTTAGTAACGGGTTTCCAGAATGCAATCGAATCATAAGGAGCTCATTCCTCGACTTCTCTATCTCAGAAATAGAGCGGAAATACTCCCATACCGTTCTCAAATCACACGAACTCTCCAACCTCGATTTCACTCTCTTATCAAGCCACAAAGAAAAATCCCCAAACGTTCTACAAAAATATAACCTCCATCTCGACCAAGTAAAGAAAGGGCTTCTTTGTCCAAAGTGCCTCACCCTACCCATGCTTAGAGAAAAGAAAAGCTGGTATTGTAAGAGGTGCTCTAGACGTACAAATGAAAGAGAAGAGCTATTAAAAGCACTGCAAGAGTTCTCTTTACTAGTTTCCCCAACCATTAAGAACAGCGAATTTAGAGATTTTTTTGGGGTATATCCAATGCCAGACATGTAGGTTCAATCTTTGAGAATCTCAAACTACCTGCAGAAGGAAGGACCAAGGGAAAGAGGTATCATTTAGGCCATCTGGCTTTAGATCAATATAAGGTGAAACCAAAGAAGGTGAGAATAGTAAGTGGGGCTGATGGAAATTTGAGCTAACCCGTAAATAGGGAGTAGGAACCCGGGATTCAGAGCGACGAACTCGTAAATAAAAACACCGTACCGTAGAAAAAAGACCCTCAACCCGTAAAAACCCCCTAACTAGGGGTGTGGGTATGAGCGAGGAGGAAATTTAAGCCAACCCGTAAATAGGAGCGGTGAAGTCGTAAAAAAGCAGAAGGAACCCGGGAATCAGAGAGAAGAACTCGTAAATGAAAACACCGTACCGTAGAAAAAAGACCCTCAACCCGTAAAAACCCCCAAGCTAGGGGTGTGGGTATGAGCGAGGAGGAAATTTAAGCCAACCCGTAAATAGGAGCGGTGAAGTCGTAAAAAAGCAGTAGGAACCCGGGAATCAGAGACACGAACCCGTAAATAAAAACATCGTTCTGTAGAAAAAAGATCTCCAACCCGTAAATCCACCGCCGCCCTCCGTAGCCCCCCACCCCAAAACCCACACAAAAAAACCGGGGCCACAACCTCAACCCCGACTTTCTCCTACTAACCTATGAAATTGAAAAGATAATGCCCGAATGTTCTCATTCCCTTTCACCCATCACCTCACGAAACTTCTCCTCAAACCGTCGATCTGTGTACAACTCCACAAATCGATCCCGCTTCTCCGTATCCTCCACCTTCAAAAACAGTCGCCCGCGCTTCAACCGCGACTCCTTGGGCAAACACGACCACTCCTTGAGCGACTCCTCCTGTAGGGCACGTTCCACTTCACGTCGCAACGCCGCATCCTTCACGCGGTCCTGCTCAGCTGTGGCCGCAAGCTCCTCCATCAATTCCGCCCGGAGCGCACTCATATCAACAACGGCACCGCCCACCGGAAACGGACGCAACTCATACGACTCGTCAAGTTCCTGAAAAATCTCATCCAATGACTTGTTCTCCTCACGTTTTGCCTTGATCACTCGGGCAATCTCCAGATCAAACTCGTCGAAAATCCGCTCCTCGTCCGCACGATTTACATAATGAAGCTGCTTCTCCTCGAGCTTACTGAACCAATTACTAACGGTACTTGAATGCTTCTCCAACTCTTTCGCAAACTCGCTAATCTTCCAAAACTCAACCATGACTTGTCACCCCTAATCCGAATTTACATCCATACATTATCATTCTTGCTATGAAGCCTATTTCCCTCTTTCATAAAACTCAAATCATTTTAATAGGTAAGAAACCGTCCTTTTCGGTGGTAAATCATGGACGATTAGCATAATAAACCACAAGTATTACCTACTTTTTAACCATTTCTTAACAAAGTCGTTTTGAGGTTTCACAAAAGGGTATAGCTCGTAAAGAAACCAATTTCAAGGAGGAATTCAACATGTCTACAGAACAACCGCAATCAAACGAACAGCCACAATCAAACGAGCCGCAGGTAGATCAGCCAAAAGGTGGAAGTAAGAAGACATTCCTCACAGGCGCTCTAGTAGGAGCCGCCATCGGTTCAGCCGCCGCGATCCTCACAACCCCTAAGAGCGGGAAGGACCTTCGAGGCGACATCGCAACAGGCTATGAAAGCACAACACAAAAGAGCAAGGACACGATCCAAGGACTCAAAGACTCGTCCACTGAATCCGTATCCAAACTCAAAGAAAAAGTAGGCAACTGGCGCGCTGAAAAACAAGAAGAAATCGCCGACTCCCTCAGAGAATCCGCTGACAACGTCGCCGCTACATTAGAAGAAGGCTCCACTGAAGAAACAGACGAAGAAAACGAGTCCACCGAAGAAGCAACGGACGAAGAAACAGAAGAGAACGAAGAGGAAACAAACGAAGAAAACGAAGAAAACGAAGATACCGATAACGACGAAGATAAAAAAGACTAGCACAACTGTGAAAAAAGAGATGGTGCGAAGGCACCCTCTTTTTTGATACACAAATATCCCCTAATAGCAGGAATAAGGTCAAGAAAAGGAGCGGCTGCTATGGATAAAAAAACAAGTCAATCATCAAACACCAAATCAGCCCTTATCGCCGCTGGCGGGATCACCGTTCTAGCCGGCGGTTTATCACTACTTAACAGTAACGTCCGCACCAAAGTAAAAGGGACCTTGAAACGGGCAAAGAAAGAAACAAAAGAAGAAGCCAAAGATGCCGCAAAAGACTTCGCAGACGATCATCCAAAAGCCAAAAACGCAGCTGCAGCAACGTATATAGGAAAGAAATTCTACAACATGTTTGAAAAGGTACGAAAGTCCAAAGAAAAAGTCAAAGAAAACGTAGAAGAAGCCGGAGAAAAGCTTAAAGAAACCGGTGAAAAAGCCCAAGAAAACCTCAAAGTAGCAAAACGTCGTATCAAATCCAAGGGCGAAGACGCGAAAGAGGAAATCAAAGATAACGAATTAAGCGGCAGCAGTAACGATTCTGATGACGATAGCGATGGAATCAAGAAGTTGAGTGACGTGAAAACACCGTCAGATCTCAAAAAAGTCACGGATATCAAAAATGCGAGTAGCATCAAAAAACCTTAAAGGAGCGTGCAACTCATGGCTATTCAAAAAAGTACCGATTCATCAAGTTTGGCAGAAGTGATTGACCGTATTTTAGATAAAGGAGTCGTCATTGACCTATACGCCCGTGTGTCCCTTGTTGGGATCGAGCTCATTACCGTTGAAGCGAGAGTCGTAATCGCCAGTGTGGACACTTGGCTTCGATACGCTGAAGCAGTTGGCCTACTTCGAGATGAAGTTCAAGGCGAATTGGACGGATCCGAAGAAGGAGAAAACAGCAGACTAAATTTTGCCTAACACATAACAAAATGTGACTCATAAGGGGAAATCCATCCCTTATGAGTCCACTTTCTGTTGGCGTGAAAACGACTAATTGATCAAAGGGTGTGTGAATCCATGAAAATAGAACAAGTCATCAACACAGTAAAAGACTTCTTCCAAGAACACGTCTATCCCGTTTACCGAGTCACCTCTATCGTCACAGAAGAAAAGGCATGGGAAGTAGAAGTCGAGGTCATCGAGGAAAAAGAGTACATGAAAAAGTACGGACGCGATCAGCTTCTTGGCGTCTATCAATGCCGAGTCAACGAGGACATGGAAGTTGTATCTTTCCACCGTAAGAGCTTGAGAAATCGCGGCGCTACACTTGAAGCCAGCGAAGGGAGGTAGTCCAACATGGTCTTAAAAAAGCTCATGAACAAAGACTCTGACAAAGAAAAAGACCAAAAGACTGAACCGAAAAAACAACAATCGGCACCCGCCAAAAAACAACCTTCCAGTAAACAAACGACCAAAAAAGAATCCAGCACGAAAAACAACCAATCAAACGAGCCTAAAGGCGAGGAAAAATCCCAAAAAACTAACGAACCTCAATCCAAAGAAAACAAAGGAAATTCCCATAACAACAACAAAGACCAAACCAAAGATAACAAAGATAAGACCCAAAATAACAAAGACCAGCACGAAGAAAACACAGAGCCCTCAAAGAAAAAACAAAACATCGACTTGGACAATTTCGTTGTCACATCTGACATTGAAAGCCTTGTGGAGCGCTCAAAACAATACCTAAAAGCCGGATACCCGGTTCATTTCACGGGACCTGCCGGGGTAGGTAAAACATCATTGGCTCTCTATCTTGCAAGCCAATACGAAGAACCCGTTCTTTTTCTCCAAGGAAATCATGAAATGAACAACGTCGACCTCATCGGTGGATCGAGCGGCTTTACATCATCCAAGTCAGTCGATAACTTTATCCGATCCGTTTACAAACATGAAGAACGAGTAAACGAGAATTGGAATGAAGGCCACCTTGTCAAAGCGGTGAAGAACGGCTACACCGTGATTTACGACGAGTTCACCCGCTCAAAACCGGAGACGAACAACCTTCTTCTCTCGTTACTTGAAGAGGGCATTCTTCCTTTATACGGATCCAAGCAAAAAGACGCGTTTGTTCGTGCCCATCCGAATTTCAAGATGATCTTCACGAGCAATCCAGAAGAATATGCTGGCGTGTTCCAGTCCCAAGATGCCCTTCGAGACCGACTCATTACTCTCGAATTGAACAGAGGATCGACGGAAACGGAAATCAAAATGGTTCAAGAACGATCGGGAATTAAAGAAGACGAGGCGAAAGTGATCGTTCAACTCGTCGAAAGCATTCGTCAGCTCTGTGAAAAACAAGAAGTTCAAGGCCCGAGCTTTCGAGGCAGTGTCATGATCGGCGAGATTGCCAAGCAAAACAACATTGAGATCAAAGCTGACAACGACGCGTTCATTTCCTTATGTAAAGACGTACTTGGAGCATCTGTGGCACGATGCTTAGGAAAAAAAGAAGCATCAACAAAAATCGCAGACGAACTGAAGAAGCTGTAAGGAGGGGACACACCTATGAGTAAAGAGGGAGTATATTTATTCGGCGCAATTGAAACCGCAGAACCGAAGACCTTTGAAAAAGTGAAACTTGCTGGAGAGCACCGACGCGTGTACACCATCCCATACAAAAACTTGTCCATGGTGGTGGCAGATGCCCCGGTCGATATTTATGAACCGAGCAGGCAGAACTTAAAAGCCCATCAGGACACGGTAGCTACAATAATGAAAACGTTCACGATCATTCCCATGAGTTTTGGTAACGTACTCGAGTCAAAAAAAGATGTGGAGATTCTTCTTGGCAAGCTTAGTCCGCAGTTTAACGAGATCTTCCCTCGCATTCGAGGAAAAATCGAAGTGGGACTCAAGCTCGTTGGCAAAAAAGAATGGATCGAACACGTAGCTAAAAATGAACCAGCGATGAAAAAGCTTCAGACTAATGTGCAAGGAAAGAACGCTCAAGCAGGCTACTACGACCGGATCAAACTCGGTGAAGCAGCGCGTAACTTCATGACCCAGTTGCAAATCACGTTTGATGAGGCCGTTTTTCAACCGCTCGCGGAAGTTGCCGACGCAGCCAAAAATAATGAATCGATTAGTGAACGAATGGTGCTAAACGCTGCTTTTTTAATCGACAAAGAAAAAGAAGCAGAGTTTGATGCTCTCGTAAACGACCTTCACGAAGAGTGGAGCGATCGCGTCGACTTCAAATATTCAGGCCCGTGGCCCGCGTACAACTTCATCAATCTGAAAATCAAAGCGGAAGATGCCTCATGATCTTCAAGCTTTTCACCTGGCCCATCGATACCCTTGTGATGGTCGGTAAGAAAGTGAAAGAAGAAGTGGACAAAGAACTTTACGACCTGGAGCACATCCAGCAAAAGCTCATCCATTTGCAAATGATGCTCGAAATGGAAGAGATTTCAGAAGAAGCTTATGAACAACAAGAAGAAGAGCTCCTCAAGCGATACAGAATTGCCAAAGCCCTTGAGCAAGAACGCCTCAAGGAAAGTCTTGAAGAACACGAAGGACGGTGATCCCATGGAAACGCACGTAGCAGCAGACCAACTACTCTACCTTTACGCCTTTATCCCAACCAATGAACAAACCGATACACCCGACATGACAGGCATCGATCCCGACTCACCAATCGAATACATATCGCATGGCGATATAACCTCTATCATTTGCCGGGTAAAAAAAGACGAGTTCGACGAAACCCAACTGAAGAAGAACGTAGAAAACATGTCTTGGCTCCAAGAAAAAGCCTTTCACCATCACGAAATGATGAATCACTTTCACCAATCCTACACCATGATCCCGCTTAAATTCGGTACCATTTATGAAACAAAAGAGAGTCTCGAGTCGATCGTTCACACACACAACGAACGAATCACCGAACTGTTTCAAACCCTTAAACAAAAAAACGAGTGGAACGTCAAAATATACGCAGACAAACAGAAGTTTACCCAAAGCGTCCTGGAACACAGCCCTGAAATCGAAAAGAAAAAGCAAGAAATCGAACAGCTTTCAAAAGGGAAGCAGTTTTTCGAAAGACGTAAGCTCGACCAATTCGTAGAAAAGCAAGCCGATAAAGAAATCGCAGAGCAGTGCGAGAACCTGCATGAAAAGCTTCTACAATTTTCCGATCAATCAGAAGTGAAAAAGAACTGGAACCAAAAGGTGACCGGTCGCCCTGAGGAGATGTGTTGGAATAGCGCTTACCTGATCAATGAAAGCGATACGGATCGCTTCGTTCAAGTGATACAGGACGAGAAAAAGGAAGCCGTTGATAAAGAAAGCGGTCTTGATTACGCTGTCACAGGACCGTGGCCCGCGTATCATTTCTCCAGTTTCATAGAAGATAGCGACACGTAAAGAGGTGGATTAGGTGAGAAGAGAAAGTCTTGAGCAAAGTGACGTATCGCTACTCGATATACTCGATGCGGTCCTAGACAAAGGGGTTGTCCTACGGGGCGATATCACCATATCGATAGCCGATATAGACTTGGTATACTTGGACTTGCGCATCTTGCTCACGTCCGTAGAAACGTTAATTGAAAGCCAAAATAAGCCCCGAGAAGGAGAGACTGTAAATGAATAAAGGCGATATGGTCTTATCAGACTCCAAGCCGACTGGTCGCATTTCCCTTGATCCGGAAAAAGCGGAAGAAGGATTATCCCAACTCGTAATGACCGTCATCGAACTACTTAGGCAACTGGTGGAAAGACAAGCGATGCGCCGTGTAGATAGCGGCAACTTAACCGACGAACAGATCGAGCAGCTTGGTGTAGCCCTTATGAACCTAGAAGAGAAAATGGAAGAAATGAAAGAGATCTTCGGACTAGACGATGAAGACCTCAACATCAACTTGGGCCCACTTGGTAACCTGCTGTAGCACGAGCACATAAAATAGGAGTGAGTGAACATGGAACCGATGAAGACCCCGAACAATTCCAATAGCTTAGTAGACGTACTGGAAACCGTACTTGATAAAGGCGTGGTCATCGCCGGAGACATCAAAATCAATTTGGCAGATGTGGAGCTTCTCACGATTAAAATCCGCCTGCTCATCGCCTCCGTTGATAAAGCAAAAGAAATTGGCATGGACTGGTGGGAAAACGATCCCCATTACTCTTCAAAAGCATCAAAGCTGGAAGAAGAGAATACGTACCTAAGAGGTCAACTCGAAGACTTGGAGAAAAAAGTACAGCAAATCTCTTCAAAAGAAGAAAGTAAAACTGAATAAGAGGTGACGAAATGAAGAAAGACTTCTTTCAAGACCTTGGGCGACTCCTAAAAGACCTGGAAACGTCCGATCATTCCATGGTCGGACGCTCTGAAGAAAAAAGAATCGGCAACAAACAAACCGGACCAACCCTTAAAACAGACTACACCCTCCGTGCCAGAGTCGGCCTTCCAGGGAAGGAAAACCGACTTAACGAAAAACAGAAAAGAGAAGAATAACGAAAGAAATCAGCGCAAACAATGCCCTGGTTTCTTTTTTTGTGGAAAGGTGGGGACGGTTCTTTTGCTTCCTGCCCGCCCGTGGTAGAGGCAAAAGGGGGACGGTTCTGCTGAGGCCTCGAACATTCCCCTCCGCCGCACACCTCTCAATAAACGACCTAAAAGAACGCCAATCTCTTTCTTTTGCAACTTAAATAAACGTTTAATTAACGTGCACAATTGCTCGATTTCCCGGGAAACTTTCCCGAATTCACACAAAAATTGTCCAAGCTTTCCCAAATCACCAAAAATCTAACGTATAATGAACAACGACTCGATAATAAAATGATTCAGGTGATCTCATATGAACAATAAAGAAACGAATACATTACTCAGTCACATCGTGCCCTTACTTGGCTGGGTCGCACTCATTCAATATGCCTCTTCCCAGTCGTATGAAGAGCAAAAAGCAACTCCTTTTCTCGCTGCTTTTAACCTGAGCTGGGTGGAATCCACATTTGGGTGGGTGAGTTTCACGTACGGCACAGGTGTAGTAAGTCTCGAAACGAGAACAACCGAGCAGTTTGTGGAGTTCTTCATTCGTAAGGGAGCTCACGTTTTTGTATACTTCCTTCTCGCCATCCTTATCTATCGCGTTGTAAAGTTGGTACTACCAAACAAAGTGCCGGAATCAGCAGTACTTGCAATTGGTTTTGCCACCCTATACGCGGCCTATGATGAAATCCGTCACTACTTCCATCCGAATCGAACGGGGATGGTAGAAGATGTGCTCCTAGATATGGCTGGAGCCGCGATCGGTGTGCTTTTCTGGGTGTTGTTGACAGAGCGAAGGAAGAGAGGGACCTGGGACGACGTTGAATGATTTACATAGTACCAGGTACCGTACTTCACCAACACTACTCAACGCAAAAAACCGCCAGACCCTCTGAGAGGATCTGACGGTTTTTTCAGTTATTCTTCCACTTCATCATCTTCTGCACTTTGTTCTTCTTGAGTACCTTCGTGCGTACCGAGCTGCCATGCTCCGTTACGACGAGGGTCACCTCCACCAAAGATGCGTTGCACATTGCCATTATCGTCGTATTCAAGACCAAGGCCTTGAATACCTCCATAATAGAGGGCAGATGTCTGTATACTTACGTTGTAGCGGAAATCTTGCATAAAGATGTTCTCGATTTCTTCTGGGAGTTCCCTTTCAATATTCACGATATTATCTTCTGCGTAGAAGCGGCTTCGTGATATAGCTTCTTGTAATGTGAGACGTTCATCTCTTTCCGTGTGCACACCATACGTGTATTGCATCATTGTCTGGAATAGCATAGCCGGAATACGTCTTCCTCCAGGAGAACCAAGACCTAACTCAGCTTTTCCACTTTCGTGTTCAACAATAATCGGTGACACGAACGTTCGCGGACGTTTGCCCGGAGAGAAGCTGTTAGGCGAATCTTCACGAGGGCTGAAGTTTTGAAGCTGGTTATTCAAGAACATACCAGAAACATTTCGACCAGACCCGAAGAACTCTCCGAGAGAATGGGTTGAAGAAACCATCATCCCATCTTTATCAACAATCACAAAGTGGCTTGTGTGTCTTGCATCTTTTAATGATGCAGGTGAATCATATTGTTCATTGTAAGAGATTCGATCGAAGTTGATATTCTCAATCAAAGAATCGGTATATCCTTTTTCTGTGTATTGATCCATATCTATTTCAGGGTTAAACTGCGGATCCCCAATCGTATCAAGTCGGTCGCTGTATGCGGCTTTTGTAATCTCGCTTATTAAATGAACATAAACTGGCAACCATTCTGGTTCGTTGACGAGGTGACCGAGAGTCAACTCTTCGTCGGACTCCAAGTTTTCCCGCAAGTCAAGTTGTGCAAAGGCTTGAGCGTCTTCACCGGACTGGGCCAAGGCTTCCTCCAGATCAAGTGACTCCGCCATTTGCAGCATTTGAATTAATGTTATACCTGCAGAAGGAGACGCAGCACCGTAAATGGTTTTCCCGTTGAATTCTCCAACTGCCGGACTATGCTCGTAAACGTCATAGCTTTGAAGGTCCTCGGCAGTGAACCCAACCTGATCAATCATAGCCTGTGCCACTTCACCTTCATAAAAGCCGGCAGCCATTTCCGATTGAATTTTTTCTAAAGTCTGTGCTAGATTTTCCTGCACCAGTGATTCATGTCGCCCGATGGCCAAGCCATCCGGATAAAATGCTTCTCGTTCAGCCGGATCAAGACTTAAATATCGAGAGGCACTGTCGATACGGTCACTCAAAATGCGGTCTACCAGCACACCTTCTCGAGCATGGTCAATGGCAGGCTGTAGAAGGTGGTCCCACGTTAAGCCTTCTGCACCTGATCCGTAGTTTTCATAAAGCATTTCCATTCCTTTAACCATTCCTGGTACTGCAACAGCTCCATCGGGCCATTGTCCGCTGGCAGGAGCGGCTTCACGGTAATCGAAGCTTCTTGCCCCTTCGCCAGGTTCATGAACGAGCATCATTCCGCCGCCTCCAATGCCTGATCCGTAGGGTTCAACAACACCAAGGACAAAGGACATGGCAATGGCAGCTTCTACTGCGTTTCCGTCATTTTCCAATACTTCCATGGCAGCTTCCACTGCCAATGGATGAACGGAGCTTGCTCCGAACACATAACCTTCCTGTTCATCTGGTGAGGCTAAATTACCGTCCTCATCTGAACCATTAGAGGCTCCACCAGGCGTCACTTCCAAGCTGTCTTCTTCATTATCTGTTTCATAGGGCTCTGAAAGTTGCAATACAGAATCCATATAATAGATCTCCCAGGCGATAAGGCCAACGAAGATAAGTAGTGCCGATAGGTTTGTTATTCTTAACGCATTCATAGGCCTTGCTCATTCCTTTCAAAGATCCCTGCAGCATCCAAATCTACAATTAGTCGGCCATCTTCTACACGCCACAAGTTTTTATCAAGGTCTTTTCGTAAAGTACGGAAGATCCTGAAGTCACGGTACGATTTAAACAAACCTTGTGTTTCCCGCGGTGATCCATCAAGAACATTCATAGGAATAAAGGAGAGTTCGGAGCTTCCGTCGTTGAGAATATCCAGCTGTGCCAACACACTCTCTTTCGTACGTGACCATCCTTGGTCGAATACGAAGTTACCGAGCCCGTACATCACAAGGGTATTGCTTTCAACGGTTCTCCCGTCCATTTGATAGGAACCTTCCAATACACTAACTTCCTCGAGAGCATGGGAGTGGTGACCAATGATAACATCGGCCCCGTTGTCGGCCATATACTGAGCAAGACGTTGCTGATCGCGGTTGTAACCAACTTGGTATTCTTCTCCCCAGTGTACGTGTACCATCACAATATCTGCATTGTTTCTGGCTTCCATAAGTCGGGTACCAAGAAGGGCCCAGCCGGCCTGACCGGTTCCTGTCACGTTAGACGTAATAAAGACACCAGGAGAGTGGCCAGCAGCAAACTGTTGATAAAAAACATCCGTAATTCCGATTAACCCAATCGTTGTCCCATCTTCAAGCTCATGATAGGAGACGCGGGCCGCATCGAGCTCTTCATTTTCAATTAGTTCGTCCATAGATGGTTGATTGATATTTTCTTGCCCGTTCTCGATTTCATAGTCTTCTATTTCATCAGTGCCGAGAATATCCGAACTTCCTAATTGATGTCCGATTCCGACCAACTCAATTCCTTTGCCTTTCATGTGACGAAGGGTTTCTTCAAAGGAAAGCTCTCTATAGTCCATAGTATGGTTGTTTGCCAGGCTCAAAGAGTCGAATCCGGCGTTAACAAGGGCATCCACTGCACTTGTGGGCGCATAAAGGTGGATTTCTTTATCAAATTCAAAGTCTTCCATTATGGAAGCAATCTCTTCTTCATCGTCAGCCATAATCGGGCTTTCCAAGTTACCCGTTACATAGTCTGATTCATGAAAATAAGGAGAGACGTAACGGAACGCGCGATCAAAACCTTCGCCGCTCTGTTCAGCGGCGTCTTGAACGTGGCGTCCCATCATAATGTCACCGACCATGGAGATACGGTGTTGAACGTTGTCCGGGCGAGTATTCTCAGGCACAGGTGTGTTTCCCCAAAAAGGCTCCGTGAAAATAATAAGAATAACAATAGCTAATGCAATCAGAGAGTGGGGGAGTGCTTTCTTTTCGTGCCGTTGAGTCCATGCCCTCATGCGGTCTTTCATATTATCTGTTTTCATAGGCAAGATCCCTCTCTAGAACAAGTGATAGATTGTAATGCAAAGAAAAGTTAAGAATGAGATAACGAGAGTTGAGCTGAATGTGGGTATGACCCCTTGCTTATGAATGGTATTGGCAATCAGCCCGGGCACTATAACCCCAATTCCTCTGAGCTCAAAGTTTTCAAAGGGGACAATGGGGGCTCCATAAAAAAAGTCAAAACTCATTTTTAATAGAATACCAACCGCAAGCATTGAAGCGAACTTTCTCCGCCCATACATAACGGTAATACGTCCGATCACCTGGGTGACGATCAGGAACGTTAGTAAGCTTAGTAAAGCGACGACAACAACAGCCATCAAGTGGTCAAAAATCAACGCAACATAGCCGGGCACGATAAGCCCGGCTGGCATAATTCCTGTTTTTTCAACGTAAATCAAACTGAGTATAATTCCTAAGACAATCGCTATATAAAGATCTGTACCGAACACGGTAGCGACAACTCCTTCATCATTTGCTGGATTATTGGTTTATTTTAATGGTAACTGTGCTGTTCCTACTTTTACATCATTAGAAGAGACTGGTTGCTTTTGTTTAGAACGTCTTCTTTCAGCCAATTTATCGTTTGGCAAGAAAGTCACTTCGTCTGTTCTGTAATCTTCCAGCGATACTTCTTTTAGTCCTTTTTCTTCAATGACGGCAGCTAGTTCTTCACCGCTACCTTTAATGTTTCCGATTCCGTAAATAACAGAGTTACCTGGAATCTTCTCCAATTCTTCCATAACCACATCTACAGACCTTTTTTCCAAATTGATTAAGTTCTCAAATGGAAGTTTCCCGTCTTTATGGGCTTGTACGATCGGGCTAGTCCCGCGACCGATCAACACAAGACTGTCTGCGTCCAAGTGGGGAAGAACGTCATCCACGAATTGCAACGTGCGATCCATTCGGTCATCACGGCAGTTCATGATGATCGTTTTATGATTCATCGGATAATCCAAATCTTTCACTCGATCCCAAATGTTCAACGTAGAAGTGGCGTCATTCGCCGCAAATCCGTTAAAGAAATATTTCGGAGCCAATTCTTTTCCAAAACGGTGGACCCTCATGGCACCTGGATCGACTGGAGCAGTGAGCATCCCTCTTAGGGCCACGTCTCGATCAATTTCTAAAATATCGGATACAGCAAGGGCAAGTGCTGCGTTTTCCGGAAAGATCATAAACGAAAACTTCTTTAAGTACTCTTCGTCAATGTCACTTTCTCGGGCGACCACAACCTGACTGTTTTTCTTTTTGGCAATTTGTTCAAAGTAGCGCTGATACGTTGTTTCTGGAATGACAACATAGCCGTTCTTCGGGATGGTAGAGCTAAAAGCGGCAGCAATGTCGTCCACAGTCGGTCCCATCACGTCCAAGTGGTCTTCCATAATGTTTGTAATGACGGTGATGTTCGCTTGAACGAGCTGGGCTTGAAAGATTTTTTGGTATTCAGGGTTAACGGCCATACACTCAGATACGAACGCATCGGCTTTTCGCTTCACCACTTTTCGCGCCATATGCTTTTGTTCACTAATATTTGGACCTTGAAGACCGCGGATAATCGGTTCCTCTTCCTCTTGATCCCAATAAAACATACGAGCGGACGTACCGGTCGTTTTACCTACAACTCGATCGCCGTTTTCTTTCATAATCCCCATGATTAATCTCGTAACCGTAGATTTACCTCGAATCCCGTTTACCAGAACACGGGTAGGTATTTTATTTATGTTCTTTCTTAATCTGTTCCGTTCTATGATGCCAAGTGACAGTGCGACAGTGGCAAAAAGGAGTAAATACGTAAGTTCGTTCACTCGGAAGCCTCCATTCATGTGTTGTAAAGAAAGTGACACTTACAAAATTCGTCGCATACCGAGAATATAAGAGGTATTTTGGAAATGTTACATAATCACTAGGGCGAATCTTGTACTTCTATAACCTCCATACCCTAAAAGGTTACATTTAAAAGCGTTTTTTCAAATTTCCCTTCAAGAGTCCTAGTAACAATGTCGAAAATGAGCGGGGTCTGACCCCACGCTCACTGCTTCACACAGTGCCAGACCCCACGTTCACTTTATCACACAGTGCCCGGCAACATGCGTGATTCCCAACAATCCACTACCTCTCCCAATATGACCCACAACTTTCAACCACCAGCCCTAATCTATCAATCCACCACTCTCCCAAACTTTCACACAATCTCCCTATGAAACCCCTTAACCGTGAAAAAACCTCCACACTGTTACATCTACATAACAAATTCATAAACACCACGTAACAACTGTTTCAAATGAAAAGTTATCGTAATATAATGTCATCTAATTTACCCTCAAGAAACCCCCATCTGCTTCGATTAACTGTAGATGGATTCATAACAAATACTAAAATTAAGGGCGTTATCCACCCGAAAAATTGATACTACTGAAAGAGTACATTTACAGTACCTTTAGATGAGGTGCGATGATTCCAATCAATTGTTCGAACCCGAGCACGGGTACGTGTTTATTGACGGAGCGGATGAAATATACGTAGACTCCTGCGGGATGAAAAGCGAAGGTGAGACCCCGCAGCGCGTAGCGTGAGGAGGCTCAGCCGCTTCCTGCGGAAAGCGAAGTATATTTCAGTAGCGGTTTATGTGCATTACGGCTATAAATACACATCTATCTATGTGCTCAAAGAGATAACCGCCACGCTCATTGCATTCAAGACACTAAAAGGTAATTACCCAACCTTTCAGTAGCACCCCAAAAAACCAAACAGGAGGACACACACAGATGTGGACAACGGAGTTACTCTTCACCGGCGCACTGGTTGCGATCTGCTTTTACCTCGGTGTAAGAGAAAAACGAAAGCACCAGGAAAACCTGGACAAGATTCCCATCAGAATCAACATCAACGGCGTGCGGGGAAAATCCACCGTCACCCGCCTTATCACCGGCATCCTGCACGAAGCAGGCTACAAAACGGTGGGCAAAACAACCGGAACCGATGCACGAATGCTGTATTGGTTTGATGATAAAGAAGAACCGATCAAACGGCGAATGGAAGGACCGAACATCGGAGAGCAAAAAGCCGTCATCCAAAAAACAGTCGACCTAGAAGCCGACGCCCTTGTAGGAGAATGTATGGCCGTTAACCCTGATTACCAAGTCGTCTTTCAAGAACGATGGCTACAAGCAAACATCGTCCTCATCGTCAACGTCCTCCATGACCATATGGAAGTGCTCGGACCAACATTAGACGAAGTGGCAGAAGCCTTCAGCGGAACGATCCCGCACAACGGCCACCTGATCGTAAACGATAGCCCGTACGTGCCGTTCTTCCAGCAAATCGCCGAAGAGCGCAACACCGAAGTGATCGTCATCGACACCTCAACCGTGTCAGAAGCGTACATTAAAAAATTCAAATACATGGTGTTCCCAGAAAATATCGCCCTCGCCATGGCTGTAGCCGAAGTCCTCGACATCGACAAAAAGACCGCCATGGAAGGGATGCTAAACGCCTGGCCGGACCCGGGTGCCATGAAAGTTCTCCCTGTAGGAGACGAAGCAAACCCGTCCTTCTTCATTAACGGATTCGCAGCAAACGACGCCACGTCCACGATCAACATCTGGAAACGCATTGTCGACCTGGGCTATCCGACGGACGACCCGATCATTATCGTCAACTGCCGAGAAGACCGAGTCGAGCGGACCGAACAGTTCGCCCGCGACGTACTTCCATACATTCCGACTAATAATCTAGTCCTGATCGGCAACGTCACGGACCCGATCGTACAAGCCCACAATGAAGGGCATATTGACGTGAACAATCTCATCAATTTAGACGGCGCAACTACGGACGAAATTGAAGAAAAACTTCAAGACATCATGCCGGGGCGCGTCATGTACGGCATTGGCAACATTCACGGAGCGGCTGAACCG
Organism: Alteribacter aurantiacus DSM 18675; assembly: GCF_000429705.1. Taxonomy (GTDB): domain Bacteria; phylum Bacillota; class Bacilli; order Bacillales; family Salisediminibacteriaceae; genus Alteribacter; species Alteribacter aurantiacus. Next base: position 158,829 of record NZ_KE386943.1, on the reverse strand, counting down.
CTCATCGAACGCTTTGAACAAATGACTCAAAAAACCAATAAAACAGCGTAGAAAACGGAGGCAAACCATGTTTGGAGGAGAACTCTATGTGGCGCTCATTGTAGGCGCATTAGTGAGTTTATTATTTACAGAAAGATACGGCGTACTGCCGGCAGGACTGATCGTACCGGGCTATTTAGCACTCATCTTTGATCAACCCTTATTCCTGGTCGTCATCCTCACCATCAGCGTGATCACCTATTTACTCGTCACCCAAGTCGTGGGCAGATTCGTCACCCTTTACGGACGACGAAAGTTCGCAGCCATGATGGTCGCAGGCATACTGCTTAAAATGATTTTTGACTATTTTTACCCGGCCATGCCCTTTGTGATTAACGAATTCAGAGGACTCGGTGTCATCGTGCCTGGACTCATTGCAAATACCATCCAGCGCCAAGGAATATTGCCAACACTCGGCTCAACCCTTGCCCTAAGCGGAGTAACGTTCATCGTTCTCCTTATCTATCAGCTATTTTAGGAGGCCCACACATCATGGTAACGGACGAACGACCATTAACGTTAAAAGAAAAGCATTTAAAACGAATCAAAAAGCATAAAAAACGAGCCCTTCGCGACTCCCTCGCACTCCTTGCCATCTGCCTAACCGTAATCGCGTCGTACCAGCTGTTTGATCACCTTGCAGCTGACGCAAGCGACACCGACGCTCCCCGTGAAGAGAGCGAGCTATCCATCTCCATGGTCGGCGACATTATGCTCGGCAGATACAGCGGTGAAGTACTCAACCGACAAGGCACCGACTATCCGTTCGCTCATGCGAAACCGATCTTTGACCAAACGGACATCGTCACCGGGAACTTCGAACATCCCATCCTGATTGGCGACCCAAGCGAGTACGAAGACGTCCGTCTAGACAAAGACATTACTCTTCACGCCAACCTTGACGCAGCAAATGCCGTGAAACAAGCGGGCTTTACCCATGTGAACCTGGCCAATAACCACATGTCTGACTACGGCATTGTCGGGATGTACGACACCCTTGAAACGTTCAATCGACTCGACATCCCAACCACAGGTGCTGGGCTTAACATTGACCAAGCCCGCGAAATCCATTACGAACAAGTAAACGGCATGACCGTCGCCACGCTCGGGTTCAACGACGCCTATATGACCAATGAGCGCCGAGCCACCGCCACACAAGAAGGCGTGGTGCCCATGGAACCTGAGTACGTAATCGAAGACATTAAAGAAGCGAACGAGAACGCCGACTTCGTGATTGTTCACGCCCACTGGGGAGAAGAGTACGATAACACCGTGCACCCTCGCCAGCGCGAACTGGCCGAAGCCATGGCTCAAGCCGGCGCCGACGTGATCGCCGGACACCACGCCCACACTCTTCAACCAATCGAAGTGATTGATAATACGGTCGTCATCTACGGCCTCGGCAACTTCGTATTTGATCAAGGCTGGTCCATGACCCGTGAAACGGCCGTTGTTCAGTACGATCTCTATTCCGACCGAGCCGAAGTGACCGTACACCCGATGTATATTGAAGAATCACAGCCACGACCGGCCACCAACCGCTACCGTCAAGAAAAGATCTTCAACTCCATAAGCACGGACTTCGTCTTTACCGACAGCTTCAATGATACGTGGACGAGAGACGAAGGGAGGCTTGTGAAAACGATCGAAAGGTAGGTTCCCGATATGAATAAAACGAACGCGATCACACTGGGCACCGCCGCCCTCCTGTTAGCAGGAGGAGGCTATTACTTCTGGCAGCAATCAACGGAAGCTGATTCCGGAAAGGTTCCTGACTTAACCGAACGCCCAGCGTACGTAGCGGAAGAAACGGACGAACCAACCGAATACGGCGTCACAACTGATAACGACATTGCCACCCAAATCGGCATGGACATCCTAGAAGACGGAGGCAATGCCGTCGACGCGGCCATCGCCGTCTCCTACGCCCTCGGCACCGTCGAGCCCTACGCATCAGGCATGGGAGGAGGCGGCGTGATGATGGTCCACCCACCGAAGGAAGAGCCGACCGTCTATGACTACCGAACGATGGCCCCCGTGAGCGGACCCGTCCCCGACAGTGGTACAGGTGTTCCCGGGTTTGTGGCTGGTTTGGAAAAAATACACGAAGATTTCGGGTTCGTAAGCTTGCCTCGCCTACTGGATCCCGCCATCGACCTTGCGGAGAACGGCTTCGAACCGGACGAAGACTTTGAACGGAGACTCATCAACGCAACGCACCGAATGCCTGTTGACGAGCTCGATGCTTTCTACAAAGACGGCTACCCGATCCGCGCAGGGGAGACCTTCATTCAAGAAGATCTGGCCGAATCCATGAAGCTCATTCAAGAAGAAGGAGCCGAAGCTTTTTATGAAGGAGCCATCGCTGACACCATTTCAAGCGATGTGATCGGAGTGAAGAGAGAAGACCTTCGGGCATACGAAGTCCTCGAGCGGGAACCCCTAAGAGGGTCGTTTTACGGCTATGACGTATACGCACCGCCGGCACCGTCAAGCGGAACGATGCTCATTCAATCCCTGCAAATGACCGAACAATTAGGTATCGAAGACATAATGGAAGACGAAGGCGCCCTCGCCGAACTTCTCGGTCAAATGAACCGTACGGTACACAAAGACCGAAACGAAAACATCGGCGATCCCGACTTTGTGGACGTTCACGAACGAACTCTCACATCTCGGGACTATACGAGAAACCTAGCACAAGATGTGACGAGCGAAACGTCGTTTGTCCAGCTGGACAATGACGCCGACCGAGAAAACCACGCCAACACAACCCATTTCGTGATCGTCGACAAAGACGGCATGATGGTTTCCGGCACGAACACAATCAGCAACTTTTTCGGCTCCGGTATCTACGTGGACGGCTTCTTCATGACCAACCAACTAAGAAACTTTAGCGACAGCTCCACGTCACCAAACCGTTCCGAGAAAGGGAAGCGCTCAAACAGCTACATGGTTCCGAGCATTCTCTCTCATAACAATGAGCCCGTGATCGGAGTGGGAAGTGCGGGAGGAAGACGAATTCCGTCTGTAATGACCCAAACCCTTCTGCGATCGATCGTTGACAAAGAGTCCGTCCAAGATGCAATCGACGCCCCAAGACACTACTTGGAAGTGTTTGAAGATACGCTATACACAGAAAACCCAGACGCCATCTCCGGCGCCATGCATGACAAATACGACATCAAACAAGCCATCGATCCGTTCAACTTCGGGAGCGTAAACATCCTCGTAACTGACCCTGAAACCGGCGAACTCACCGGTGGAGCCGACCCAAGACGAAACGGAACATGGAAAAAAGGAGGAGACCAATAAATGAAAAAAACCGCAACCTTTCTCTACCCACTCGTCGTTCTCGTCCTTTTCACCGGCATCCTAGCCGGCTTCAAACACGAAGACACCTTGACAGAAGAAGAGAAGCAGGAGATACAGGAGCGATTAGTAGAAAAGCAAGAAGAGGAAGAAATGGTAGTGGAAGAATAAAGAAAGACCCGCAACCAACTCGTTGCGGGCCTTCTCTTTAAACATATTGTTTGAAAGTAGAATTCTACTTTGAAAGACTATTAATATTAATTTCGCTACAGACGGACGCTTTCCACGGGCATCGCTTCAGCCTCCTCGGCAAAAACAGCCTGCGGGGTCTTCAGCAGATGCTATTCCCGTCGGAGTCGCCGCCTTTCGCTTCATTATTTCTATGCTGCATAAATGTGGTTGGAAAAAAGAAGAGAGTGTGCGAGATTTCTTCTAATTTAAGATACTTCTCAATCGTCCATGATGAAAGAGGATGATGAACAAAGAAAGTTCAGTAAAATTGTGTGGGTGTTTAGAGGTCAAAGGTATAGTTATAAGTCTCTTAAGAGCCCTTACAAATATTAAGAGAAGGGATGAAGCAGGAATATCTGAAGACTCCTGCGGAAGTGGGGGCAAGACGAGACCCCGCAGCGAAGCGAGGAGGCTCGTCAGCGCCTCCGCGGAAAGCGAAAGATATTCCTGCTTCATCCATTTTTTAAATGCATTTCATAAAACATAAAAAAGCCCGGATCCACTAAAGATCCAGGCTTTTCCTCTAATTACGACTCATCATCTTCTCCATCATCACTCACAGCCACTTGCTCGCCGCCATCTAACCCTAAGTGGGCACGAAGCTCATTGCTCACACGTTGGCGTTCGTTTTCTTCAACGATGTAGTACCAAATGTTATTAATACGGCTACCACTACCTGTAATCTCTAATGTTTCAGAGTTATGACGAGCATCTTTGTAGTTGGACTGAATCTTCACCATCTTATCAAACGTCAAGTCTGTTGAAATGTTGTTTCCAAGAGCATCCAAAATCTCCCCCGCTTTTGTAATCGATGAGAATTGAGCTCCTTCACGAATAATCGCGTCTACCACTTGGCGCTGACGTTCGTTACGGCCGAGATCACCGCGTGGATCTTCGTAGCGCATCCTAGAAAATTCTAGTGCTTGGGAGCCATCTAAATTAACGGTTCCTTCATTAAATTCATAAGCCCCTTGCTTAAAGGCAAAATTGTTATCGACTGTCACACCGCCCAATGCATCAACAATATCCTTAAACCCATCCATATTAACCGTCATAAAGTAATCAATAGGAATATCCAAGAAGTTTTCAACAGTTGCCATTGCCATTTCAGGTCCACCGAAGGCGTATGCGTGGTTAATTTTATCATCTGTTCCTCGTCCAACCATTTCTGTACGCGTGTCTCGCGGAATGCTCATCATTTTCATGGATTCATCAGCCGGGTTGACAGTGACTACCATAATCGTGTCTGTTCTTCCTTTTTCTGTGCGACCATTACCTGTGTCTACACCCATTAATAAGAAAGAAAGAGGTTCTTGATCTTCAATGTCCACTTCCAGTTCGCGCTTTTCTGACTTTTCACGATCGACTGTGACATGCATTTTGTTATCGACAGTGTTTTGGACGCTAGAGTACATATAGTAACCATAGCCGGCAATCGACCCAAGAATGACAAACATAACAAGACCAGATATTAATAAGAATTTTTTCATAATTTGAGCTCTCCTCATAGGTTCGTTACTTTCGATTATATTTCTTACAATGTGAATGGACAAGGGGTATTTACAATAAATACTAGTATTATTTCAATCATGTCGAATGTAAGCGCTTTATGTAATGCTATTGTAAAATACTATGCAAAATTCCGACTTTTTTACCAAAAAACCATTTACATAAACTGATATTTCCAGTACCATAAACAAAGGCATAAAGGAAGCAGGAGGAAAAAATGGAAGAAACGATTAGCTTAAAAGATATTTTCCAGACGTTAAAAAAGAGACTAGTATTAATCATTAGTATTACAGCAGTCGCAGTGGCTGCGAGTGCGTTAATCTCATACTTTTTACTTACCCCTATGTATCAAACCTCAACACAAATTCTAGTAAATAAGTCAGGTGAAGACAGTACCCAGCTGACTCAAGGGGACTTACGAACCAATTTGGAACTCATCAATACATATAACGTGATTATGACCTCCCCTCGTATTCTTGAACCTGTGATTGATGAATTGGGGATTGAAGCAAGACCTAGTCAAATTAGAGATATGGTAACCGTAGGTAGCGAGCGAGACTCTCAAGTGGTAAATATTCGAGTGGAAAACGCGGACCCGGCTCTAGCGGTAGAAATCGCCAACACGATCGCTCTTGTGTTTCAACGAGAGATTGTTGACATCATGAACGTAGATAACGTATCCATACTATCCAGTGCTGAGCTTTCGGATAATCCAACTCCAGTAAGCCCGAATCCAACACTAAACATGGCGATTGCCTTTGTTGTAGGAATGATGGGAGCGGTAGGACTGGCTTTCTTGCTTGAGTTTTTGGATAACACGATTAAAACGGAAGAAGATGTAGCAGAAGCTCTGGATCTACCAGTACTAGCGAGCATTCCTTCTATAGATAACAAGACTGTCGACATGAGTGCGGTCAAAGAATCATCGAGAACAAACAGAACGGGGCGTGGATCGATTGGCGCGTAGACGGAACAAAAACCAGTTAACAGACAAACAACGAAGCTTAATTGCTTTTCACGCACAGCGTTCACCTGTGACCGAGCAATTCAAATCGTTACGTACAAACATTCAATTTGCAGCTGTAGATAAACAGATTAAACGATTACTCATCTGCTCATCCGGTCCTGCTGAGGGGAAATCTACCGTTATCGCTAATTTGGCTACGGTTTTAGCCCAACAAGGGAAGCACGTGCTTCTAATCGATTCGGATCTTCGAAAGCCGACGGTTCACTTTACGTTTCAACTTGATAACACATACGGACTTACGAACGTTTTAACTCGTTCGGAAACGTTCGAGTCGACCGTTCAAGAAACACCGGTTGAGAACCTCCACGTTTTGACATGTGGTCCGGTTCCTCCTAACCCAAGTGAGCTGTTAGGGTCAAGAGCGATGGAACGTTTCTTAAACGACATCGATAAAGATTATGACTACATTCTTTTTGATGCTCCTCCGGTGAATGCCGTAACGGACGCTCAAGTCCTCTCCACATTAACCGATGGTGTTGTTTTTGTTTTGAGAAGTGGGAAAACGGAAAAAGAAGCTGCTGTGAAAGCAGTAGATGCATTAAAGAAAGCGAACGCAACCATTCTAGGCACCGTTATTAATGATCGTGAAATGAAAGAAACAAGCTATTACTACTATGGAGAAAAGAAGAAATAAATACTGAAAAATGTAAGAATTTTCTCCCTTTTTTGGTAATTTTGTGATACCATGGGTTGGTAGAAAGACCCAATAGGGCATGGTTCGATAATCCTGGACAGATATTTTCTCTAAAAGAGGGAGGACTCATCTTGATCGACATTCATTGTCACATCCTACCGTCACTTGATGACGGACCGGGAAGTGTAGACGAAGCAATCGAAATGGCAAAAGCGGCATCGGCAACAGGAATTCGAACCATTATCGCTACGCCTCACCACCAACATCCACACTATACAAACACAAAGCAAACGATCCTCTCTCATGTAGATGAACTGAACCGACAATTACAGGAACACGATGTTGATGTCACGATCTTACCGGGACAAGAAACAAGGATTTACGGTGAGTTACTTGAAGACTTTGAAAAAAACGACATACTTACTCTGAATCAGGGAAAGTATTTTTTTGTGGAATTTCCTTCAAGTGACATTCCGAGATATAGCAAACGACTATTGTACGACGTCCAACAACAAGGACTAAAGCCTGTCATTGTTCACCCAGAACGCAACCAAACGGTGACGAAAGACCCGGATAAGCTGTATGACTTTATACAGTCTGGTTGCCTAGCACAACTTACTGCAGGGAGCATAACAGGGGATTTCGGGAAGAAGATTAAGAGACTGTCGGAGGATTTAGTAGAAGCAAACCTTGTTCATTTCATCGCAAGTGACGCTCACGATACGAAACGGCGACCGTTTCGTTTAAGTGAAGCATACGATCACATTGAACATGAATTCGGAGTTGATACGCGATTTTATTTTCAAGAAAATTGCGAATTATTAATAAGAGGTAACCGTGTAATGGTAGAACCCCCACAAAAAGTAAAACAAAAGAAATTCTTAGGAATCTTTTAACCTGAATTTACATTATGAAAGTAGAGTGAAGAGGAGGAAGAACGTGCGTCCGTTCGACGAATACCCAAAATCAATAAAAAAAGCCATCCGCTACATTAAACAAGATGGACCACTCGATCGTTTGGACGAGCTCGAGAAACTTCTTCTTCTCACGATTGAAAAACGGAAAGAATCAAATTCTAGTTAAGCACGAAATTAGGTAATGCCTCCTCACCTTTATCAACGGAGGTACTCGGCCATGCTGTGGGTCCAATGGACCTTAGACACTCGTTGTCACCGGTGGGGTGTGAGGTTAGGTTTAATGCCTATTTTTAATAATATATATTACGAATACATATTTAACTTTGTGTCCGTAATTTGTAAAACCCTTAACCGTGCTGTCGTTACGAACGATTCACGGTTAAGGGTTTTAATATTTAAAATGTGTATCGTCTTATGTCAGTGTACAAGGCTTCGCTTCACATAAAAGGGACCTTAATGACTAAGTTGCAATGCTCATTACACTTATAAACATTTAGGAGGGAACGAGTTGGACTTTAAAACACGGTTAAGTTTGTTGGTTACCGCTGACTCACTGATAGTTGTATTTTCGATCTTCGTCGGTTATTGGCTGCTAGTCCCAACATCGTCGCTATTACCTGAAGCCATTATTGTTAGTTCGATTGCGTTATTTTTTGCTCATCATGTGTTTGCGCACATCTTTAAACTGTATAAACGGGTTTGGCAGTATGCAAGCATTCAAGAGTTGAGTGCTATCTTCGCAGCTGTGTCTTTATCCATCGCCGCAGTTGCCTTAATTCAGATTATCGGATATCAAACGATCTTTGCTCGTACATTGATCGTCACATGGATGTTACATATCTTGCTCATCGGAGCATCGCGCTTCTCGTGGAGACTTTATCGTGACTCCTTGATTAAAGGAAACCCAAACAAAAAACGTACGCTCATTATCGGTGCCGGTAACGGCGGGACACTTGTCGCTCGCCAGCTTATGAACAGCATCAAGTCAGAACTTCACCCGGTGGCATTCATTGACGATGACGTTTCAAAGCAAAACTTGGAGATCATGGGTATCCCTGTGATGGGCCGCACGAAAGACATTGAAACGGTCGTGGCTGAAAAAAACATTGAACACATTATCATCGCGATTCCGTCGTTAACGAAAGAAGACTTGAATACGATCTTCGACGAATGCTCAAAAACAAAAGTTCGTACGCAAATCATGCCTTCAGTTGAAGACATCATGAGCGGAAAAGTGACTGTCTCCCAGATTCGCGATGTCCAAGTGGAAGACCTTTTGGGTCGCGAACCTGTTGAACTCGACACGAAGAAAATAGGACAAGAACTGACCGGAAAAACGGTACTCGTCACCGGTGCCGGGGGATCTATTGGGTCAGAAATCTGTCGCCAAGTTTGTGCCTTCGAACCGGCCAAGTTGATTCTTCTTGGTCACGGAGAAAACAGCATATACGGCATCGATATGGAACTGAAAACCACACACGGTCACTTACATGTAGAAACAGAAATCGCCGATGTACAAGACCGCGAGCGCATGTTTGAAGTGATCGCTCATCACAAACCAGACGTGATCTACCACGCAGCGGCACATAAACACGTGCCATTAATGGAAAAAAACCCTCACGAAGCCGTTAAAAACAATGTGATCGGGACAAAGAACACAGCAGAAGCGGCAAACAATGCGGGCGTAAACACGTTTGTAATGGTATCAACCGATAAAGCGGTAAACCCAACGAGTGTCATGGGAGCCACAAAACGAATTGCGGAAATGGTCGTTCAACATATGGACGTGATCAGCGCTACCAAATTTGTAGCTGTTCGTTTCGGCAACGTACTCGGAAGTCGCGGAAGTGTGATCCCGCTCTTTAAAAAGCAAATCGAAGCAGGCGGTCCGATAACCGTAACCGATCCGAAGATGACACGCTACTTCATGACCATCCCGGAAGCATCCCGCCTCGTTCTTCAAGCCGGATCTCTCGCAGAAGGTGGCGAAGTTTTCGTTCTCGACATGGGAGAACCAGTCAAAATCGTCGATCTAGCGAAAAACCTGATTCGACTATCAGGATTTAGAGAAGATGAAATTAACATTAAATACTCTGGCATGCGCCCTGGAGAAAAACTATTCGAAGAGCTACTCGGAAAAGACGAAGTCCACGACGAACAAATCTTCCCAATGATTTACAGAGGAAAGACACCAAAAGTAGAAGTGGATGTCGTGTATGATTTGATTCAACAGTTTGAGGAATTCCCTGTGGAACGTTTGAGGGAACATACATTGGATTTAGCGCATTTTAGGTTGACTAAGGTGAAGCAGTTGACACTCGTTAAATAAAAGAAGGGACGATGACAAATGGCAAAAGTAAAAAAAGCGATAATCCCAGCAGCGGGACTGGGAACTCGTTTTCTACCAGCAACAAAGGCCATGCCAAAAGAAATGCTTCCGATTGTGGACAAGCCAACGATTCAGTACATTGTTGAAGAAGCAGTTAAATCAGGCATTGAAGATATCATTATTGTAACCGGTAAAGGAAAACGCGCCATCGAAGACCACTTCGACCACGCCTTTGAACTAGAACAAAACCTGTTTGAAAAAGGAAAAACCGAACTGTTGGAAAAAGTGCAGTACTCTTCCAAAATGGTGGATATCCATTACATTCGTCAAAAAGAGCCAAAAGGGCTCGGACATGCTGTATGGTGCGCCCGTAAGTTCATCGGTGACGAGCCATTCGCTGTTCTTCTAGGGGATGACATAGTAGAAGCAGACAAGCCTTGTTTAAAGCAGCTTATCGAACAATACGATGAAACAAGAGCATCCGTGATCGGTGTACAAACGGTACCGGAAGAAGAAACTCACCGTTACGGAATTGTTGATCCGCTACAGCAAACAGGAAGACGTCACAGCGTCAACCAATTCGTAGAAAAACCAGCAAAAGGAACAGCACCGTCAAATCTCGCGATCATGGGACGTTACATCTTAACACCAGAAATTTTCATGTTCCTTGATAAGCAGGAAAAAGGTGCAGGTGGCGAAGTTCAGCTGACTGATGCAATTCAGAAGTTGAACGAAATTCAGCGTGTGTTTGCTTATGACTTTGAAGGAACTCGTCATGACGTTGGTGAGAAGATGGGGTTTGTGAAGACGACGTTGGAGTTTGCTTTGAAGGATGAATCACTTAAAGGTGAGTTGCTTAAAGTGATGGAAGAGATGTTAGAGAAAGAGAAGAGTTTGTTGAAGTAGTGTGAGAGCACCCTGATCTGCTTTGCTTATGTGGGAGCGGGTTAGGGTGTTTGTTTTTTTGTGTGGGGATAGTAATTGGTAGTGGGGGTGTTTCGTTGGCTTATATAATAGGAAAGAACTCGGTATGGTTCATGTGTGATGAGGTGTTTAGAGGTTTTCTTTAATAGATTACATAGGAGCAAGGAATAGCGTTTGGATATCGGTAACTTTAGTAGGTTAGTAGTTGGTTGGAAAGAGGTTCTAATGAAGTACTAAGCGACTAACGTAATAAGCCATTACAGGAAGGAAGACCTTGACATGACGACAACAAAAGTGAACAAAAGAATTTTCCTTTCATCACCGCATATGAGTGATGAAGGTTATGAAATGGAATATGTAAAGGAAGCTTTTGATACAAACTGGATTGCTCCTCTTGGAGAGAATGTGAATGGATTTGAAAGAGAGCTAGCAGAAAAGGTTGGTTCTAGAGCAGCAGTTGCACTTTCTTCTGGAACTGCAGCTATTCACTTAGCTTTAAGAGCTGCGGGAGTTGGTGAAGGAGATATCGTATTCTGTCCAACACTTACATTCTCAGCAACTGCCAACCCAATTATTTATCAAAATGCTACTCCGGTTTTTATAGACAGCAATTATGAAACGTGGAATATGTGTCCTAAAGCATTAGAAGAAGCGTTAAAAAAGTATCCTGAAGTTAAGGCAGTTATTGTTGTTCATCTTTATGGTTTGTCTGCTGATATGGATAGAATCGTAGAGCTTTGTAAGAAGCATAATGTTGTATTAATAGAAGATGCTGCTGAAAGTTTAGGGACTTACTATAAAGGTAAGCATACAGGAACTTTTGGAGATTATGGTATCTTCTCTTTTAATGGGAACAAAATCATCACCACTTCTGGTGGTGGAATGCTAGTTTCTGATAATGAAGAAAAAATGGCGAAAGCAAAGTTCTGGGCAACACAATCTAGAGACCAAGCAAGACATTACCAACATAGCGAATTAGGATTTAATTATCGTATGAGTAATGTGGTTGCTGGTATTGGTAGAGGGCAGTTAAAAGTTTTAGAGCAACGTGTAGATAAGAAGAATTATATCTATGAGTTTTATAAAAGAGAACTTGGTGAGCTTGAAGGAGTCAAGTTTATGCCTAGTAATGATTGGGATGCACCGAATTACTGGTTAAGCTCAATGACATTGAATGGTATAGTGAGACCGAGTGATATTTTTGATGCATTGGAAGCTGAGAATATTGAGTCAAGACCGGTGTGGAAGCCAATGCATATGCAGCCGTTCTTTGAGAAATATGATTTTATAGGTGCAGGTGTATCGGAGAAGTTGTTTGAGAATGGTGTTTGTTTGCCTTCTGACACGAAGATGTCCGATGCTGACTTGACGAAAATTGTAGAAATTATTAAGGGGTTGTGGTGTAAATAATGAATAATTCAAAAGGTGGTATTTATAGGAGATTTATTAAAAGACCGATGGATTTTATACTTTCTTTTTTCGCTATTATCCTTCTTAGTTCCGTGCTTTTAGTAGTTGCTATTCTAGTGAGAACGAAACTAGGAAGCCCGGTATTGTTTAAACAGAAACGTCCGGGTATAAATGATAAGGTCTTTATGATGTACAAGTTTAGAACGATGACTGATGAAAGAGATGAGAATGGAGAGTTGTTACCGGATAGTGTGAGGTTAACGAAGTTTGGTAAGTTTCTACGTTCTACATCACTTGATGAGCTTCCAGAGCTATTCAATATCTTAAAAGGTGATATGTCGTTTGTAGGACCGAGGCCATTGTCTGTTAAGTATTTACCTTATTACAATGAATATGAAAAACAGAGACACGATGTTCGACCAGGTCTAACGGGGTTAGCACAAATTAACGGAAGAAATAGAGCGAATTGGGAACAAAGATTTGCTTTAGATGTCGAGTATGTAAGTGAATTATCGTTTATCAACGATACCAAGATTTTTGTTAAAACAATTTTGGTTGTTTTCAAAAGAAGTGATGTTGTGATTAGGGGAACTGGAACCGTAGAAAACTTTCATCAATATCGTATGAAACAAAAAAAAGAAAGTGAAAGCAAATGAGGGAAATAGGTAGCGAATTTTGGTCGGAAGACAATCTAAATGATAAGAGTAATGGATCCTTTCATAACCTAATTAATTTTGGTGATGACAAGAAGCTACTTTTTTCTGGAAGGACGGCAATAGATTATGTTTTAGAAGACATATCAAAACCTATTAAAAAGGTATATATGCCTTCTTATTGTTGTGCTTCTATGATACAGCCGTTTAATGATAGAGATATTGATGTTGAATATTATGATGTAATTTCAGATAGAGAAGGTTTAAAGTATAAAATTAATTATGATACAGATATTGATGTTTTTTTTGCAAATAGTTATTTTGGCTATGAGGTCACTGCTATGGACTTCATTATCGAAGAGTTCAAAGGTAGAAATATTATTGTTATTGAAGACATAACTCATCGTTTACTTAGTGAAAAAAACTTTTGTGAAAAGGCTGATTATATTGTTGCTAGTTTAAGAAAGTGGTTTCCAATTCCAAGTGGGGGATTAGCGGTTAAGCTAAAGGGCTATTTCAAAGAAATAAGGTTATTATCTCCTTCGACAGAAATAGTAGATAAAAAAATTGAAGCTATGAGTAAAAAGGCAGCGTTTATGAGCGGATTGGAAAGTAATAACACATATTCCGAACATGAAAAATCTAATTTTTTAAAGCTATTTGCTGAATTTAATAAGAGTCTGCATTTAGAATATAAAAACATTAAAATAGATGATACTTCAGCGGACATTTTATCTAGAATAAATATTTTTAATATCCAGAAGAGGCGTCGTGAAAATTCGAAATATATACATGATGCTCTTAATCATTCAAAGAATATAGGCTTCCTTATTACTGAACCTAACTTTAGTAGAGACTGTCCACTTTTCGTACCGATAATGGTTAGAGCAGAAAAAAGAGATGAAGTTCGAAAACATTTAATAAAAAATGATATATTTTGTCCTGTACACTGGCCAATACCGAATGATGATTCATTAGGTGACAGCACCGTTCAAATATATAACGAAGAATTATCGTTAATCTGTGATCAAAGATATGGACATGATGATGTTAAAAGAATAATTACAGCGTTAGGAGAGTATATAGATATATTATGATAGATATATATTTTGAACCTAATTATGGAAAGTTATATGAGAAGATTGAAAATGGCGTTTGTGATGTGTTTCGTCACGTTAGCCCTCATGGTACTATACATCATATGTTTATTAAACGTGTGATTCCTATTTACATCAACAACCAAACATACTATGACTTGGTTTCTCCATATGGATATGGGGGACCTGTTATTATTAATTGCGACAGAGACCATAAGAGTGAACTAATCGAAGATTTTAATATCAACTTTCAAAAGTATTGTGAAGAAAACAATATTGTTAGTGAATTTGCACGTTTTCACCCTATCGTTGGAAATGCCGGAGATTTCCAATCAATATATAGAGTAGAGAATATTAGAAAAACAGTAGGAACGAATTTGCACGATTTTGAAGACCCTATTACTAAAGAGTTTTCAAAGAGTACTAGAAAAACTATTCGAAAGATTTTAAATTCAGGAGTAACTTACAGGATAATAGAAAGTCCTAACAATATTAATAAATTTAAAGAAATATACTATTCAACAATGGATAGAAATGATGCTTCTGACTATTATTATTTTGACGATAACTATTTTGACAACTGTTTAAAGTATTTTAGAAATCATATAATTTTGGTAGAGGTTCTATTTGAAGATACGGTTATAGCCTCTGGGTTCTACTTTGTATATGGAGAAGTGGTTCATGCACATTTATCGGGTACATTGAAAGGATACTTGCATTTTTCACCAGCATATATTATTAAACATGCTACAGGTGAATGGGCAATAGAACATGGTATCAAGCTAATACACTATGGCGGTGGTACAAGCAATAGCTTAGACGATCCATTGTATCAATTTAAGAAAAAGTTTGGGAAAAATACTGAATTTGATTTTCAAATTGGAAAAAAAGTATGGAATACGGATGTTTATAAGCAGTTATGTTATAAGAAGGAAATTGATTCAGATGTAAACTTCTTTCCCGCATATAGGTATAATTTAAGTTTATATAAGGAATTTAATAAACAGTAGCAAAAAGATATGGATGGAGTTGTATTTATGTCCGATTTAACAGGAAAAAGATTATTGGTTTTAGGTGGTTCTAGAATTTCAAGTGAAATAGTGAAAAGAGCGCAAGACCTTGGAGTTTATACAATGGTTACAGATTGGTATAACGAAGATAAATCACCTGCAAAAAAGATAGCCGACAAGGCTTTTATGACAAGCACTGCTGACATTGAAGCAATGGTTAAATTAATAAAAGATGAAAAAGTTGATGGTATACTTACTGGATTTACTGACTCGTCCTTACCATATTATGCTCAAATTTGTGAGGCAGCAGGATTACCTTGTTATGGTACAAAAGAACAATTTGAAACTTTAACAAACAAAAGAGTATATAAAAAAATCTGTCGTGAATTTGGTGTTCCAGTAGTAGAGGAATACAATATTAAAGAAGGTGATTTAGATACGGATGTAGTTAATAACATTATATATCCAGTATTAGTAAAGCCAGCAGATAATAGTGGGGGTAGGGGAATTTCTATCTGTAATAATAAGGAGGAACTACTCCACGGTTATAATAAGGCACTTGTTTTTTCGGAGAGTAAGGAAATTATTGTAGAAAGATATATTATTGGGAAAGAAGTAACGGTTTTCTATACATTACAAGATGGAGAAGTTTACTTAACTGCATTAGGTAATAGACATATTAAACACAATCAAGATAATGTTATAGCACTTCCAGTAGCATATACTTTCCCTTCTATACATTTGCAAGATTATGAAAAAAACATAGAGCCACGGGTAAAAAAGATGTTCAAATCATTAGGAATGAAGAATGGTATGGTCTTCATGCAATGTCTGATTGAAGATAATGAGTGTATTGTATACGATATAGGTTATCGACTAACTGGTTCGTTAGAATATAAACTACTAGAAACAATTTGTGATTATAGTCCATTGGAGATGTTAATTAGATTTGCTATGACTGGAAAGATGGCGGAGTATCCTTTAAATGAAAGGGTAAATCCTGAGTGGAAGAAATATGGTTGTAATATATCCTTTTTAATTAGACCAGGCGTTATAGATAAGATCTATGGTATGGATGAAATCATCAAACTCCCTGGAGTTATAGATGCAGTATTGGCTCGCACTGAAGGCGAAGAAATTCTAGAATCAGATAAAGGAACTTTGAAACAAATAATTATAAGAGTTTTTGCGACGGCCTATAGTCAAAAGGAATTAGGAGAAACTTTGAATAAAATTCATTCTAGTTTGAAAGTTCTATCAACAGATGGAGAAAACATGCTATTAGAGGGATTTGATACCGAAGATTTAAGAGGTGCATTAATTTGAGTATAAGGGAGATAAATCAAACTATATTAGTAAGTGGTGCAAGCGGATTTTTAGGAAGTGAGATTGTAAGACAGCTGCTCAATGACGGAAGCTATAAAGTAATTGCGATGTCTTCTAGAAAAGGTGTATTACATGCTAAGTTTGGGAATAGTCCTAACCTAAAAGTGGTGAATACAGCTAACTGGAGTAATGAAATAGATCAAAATGTGAAGATAGATATTCTAGTAAATTGTGCATTTCCTAGAACCGCTAATGGAGAACAATTAGCTAAAGGATTACTATTTACTGAAAAATTGGTAAAAGGCTCGATAAATTTAGGTATTAAGAAAATCATTAATATTTCTTCACAAAGTGTATATAGTCAAAAAGCAAAGTCTATAACTAATGAAGAATCTCCCGTTATACCGGAAACTTTCTATGGGATGACAAAATATGCTAGTGAAAGAATTGTTTCAACAATATGTGAGAGTTCAAATGAGAATGTAGCTTTTTCAAATATCAGATTAGCTAGTTTATCGGGTATTGAATTAGAAGTGAGAATGACTAATAGATTTGTAAAATCTGCCCTAGCTGGTAATCCCATTGAAATACATGGCGGTAGCCAAAGGATATCATATTTGGATGTTAGGGATGCAAGTTCGGCGTTGGTTGCTATGGTTAAAAGTAGTCCAAGTGGTTGGAGTAAGGTTTACAACCTGGGGAATAACAGCTCTTTTACAATTTTAGAATTAGCAGAAACAATTAAAAGTATGTCATCTAAATATACAGAAAACCAAGTTAGGCTATTAGTTCAAGAAGGGCAGAACAGTTTTAGTAATCAGATAGATAGTGACTTGTTTTATAACGATTTCAATTGGAGACCATCCATTATAATGCCCGACATGGTAAAAGATCTTTTTGAATATTACTTACTAGTATAATGATAATTTAAATTGATAGTAGTTTAAAGTCAAAAATTTTAACGAAAATTGGAAGTGTTGGCAACGTGGAAGATATTCTAATAATTGCACATTATACAAAGGCTCCTAATGAAAAAGGGAACGGTAGATTTCATTATATTGCTGATAAACTAGGTAATAAAAGTAAAAATGTTGAGGTTGTTACAAGTAGCTATGCACACAAGGGAAAAGTACAGAGAAAGTTATCTAATGAACATATAAAGAGCATTCCTTATGAATTTACTACAGTATATGAACCAGGATATAACAAGAATGTTTCATTGGAAAGATTCTACAGTCATTATATATTCGGAAGGAATTTAAAAAAGTATCTAAAGAATAGAAAAAAGCCAGATGTTATCTACTGTGCAGTCCCATCAATTAATGCAGCGAAAGTTGCCGCTGAATATGCTCATAAGAATAATATTAAATTTATAGTTGATGTTCAAGATTTGTGGCCTGAAGCTTTTCAAATGGTCTTTAATATCCCTTTAATCAGTAATGTAATTTTCTATCCTATGAATAAGAATATAGATTATGTATATGCCAAAGCTGATAAAATTATTGCAGTTTCCAAAACATATAGTGATAGAGCACTCAGAACGAATGATAAATGTAAAGAAGCACTCAGTGTCTTTTTAGGAACTGATCTATCATACTTTGATTCATTAGTATCTGAAAATCGGTATTTAGAGAAGCCAGAAAGTGAAGTATGGCTAGCGTATATAGGTACATTAGGTCATAGTTATGATATAACTACTGTCTTAGATGCATTAAAGATTATAAAAGATAAAGGAATTAAAAATATTAAGTTTGTCGTTATGGGAGATGGACCACTTAAGTCTAAATTTGAAAATCACGCTAAAGAAAATGAAATATATGCCAAATTTCTTGGTAGACTTGATTACGGTAAGATGGTAGGAGTTTTAAAAGTTTGTGATATAGCAGTAAATCCTATTAGTAAAGGTGCTGCTCAAAGTATTATAAATAAGCATGGAGATTATGCTGCTGCAGGATTACCAGTATTAAATACACAGGAATCTAAAGAATATAGAGATTTGGTGAAGGAATTTCAGATGGGATTTAATTGTGAAAATAATAATGCGGTAGATTTAGCAGATAAATTACTAAAATTATATAAAGATAAGCAATTAAGAGAAAGTATGGGTGACAACAGTCGGAAATTGGCTGAACTGAAATTTGATAGATCCAGCACATATCAAGAAATAATTAAAGAGATACTTGAATAAAAAGATTTTAAAGTAGTGTATGCGGGAGGAATTAAATGTATGCATTAGTAATAGGAAGAGCATACCCAAATAATAAAACTGGAATGATTGGTATTTTTGAGTTTGAACAAGCGGTAGCCCTAAGCAAATATGGCAGTAAAGTAGTATATTCCTTTAGCGATAATCGTTCAATAAAACGCTTGATGAGTTTTGGTCCTAGAAGTTTTAAAGTTAATGATGTTCCAATATATGGATATAATCTCCCTGTGGGAGGAACGCCTCAGAAAGTATTTTCTAGTGTAAAGAATTGGTGTTATGAAAAAGTTTTAAATGAAATTATCAAAGATGAAGGAATACCTGAAATCATTCATGTTCATTTTCCATTATTGAATTTAAATCATAAAATGTGGGATTTGTTAAAGAAATTGAAAAGGCCGATTGTTGTTACTGAACATTGGACAAAGGTGCAGATAAAGAGTTTGCAGCCCCAACAAATTACTTTGTTGAATAAGATAGTTAATGAAGCAGATGCTTTTATATGTGTTGGAGACCTGCTAAAAAAAAGTGTTTTAGAGCTAACTAATACTAATAGGGACATTAAAGTTATACCAAACATGGTAAAGCCAATTTTCTTTTACGAGGAAACTAAGCAAAAAAGCGAGCAGTTTGAATTTATTATGGTAGGAAGGTTGGAAGAAGTAAAAAGATTTAGTTTAGTTATAGATGCTTTTAGTAAGGCTTTTAAAGATGTTAATGAAGTACACTTGAATCTAGTTGGGGATGGCCCATTATACGAAAAATTACAACAACAAATTACAGAGCTAGATATGAAGGGTAAAATTACAATGCATGGATTACTATCGCGTAATGAAACTGCAAAAATTATGAAAAAAAGCGATGCATTTGTTTCCGGAAGTATCTTGGAAACCTTTGGGGTCCCGTTTATTGAAGCGATGGCATGTGGAAAACCTGTAATTGGTATTAAAAATGGACCAATAGACAAATATATAAACAATTCTAACGGTATTCTCTTTCAGCAGGATGACTTAGATAGTTTAACAAATGCATTAACAAAATTATATGATAACAAGGGTTCATTTGATGGAAGAAAAATTTCTGAAACTGCATATAACATATTTAGTGAAGAGGCTGTCGTTAAACAGTTAAACGATTTATTTCTAAGTTGCCTAGATCGTTATAGTCAATAAATGGAGGAAATGTAATGCCACTAATAAGCATTATTGTGCCTGTTTATAATGTGAGTGAAGATTATTTAAGGCAATGTATTGAAAGTCTAGTTAACCAAACCTTACATGATATAGAAATTATATTAGTTGATGATGGTACACCTGATAATGGGGGAATTATTTGTGATCAATATGCAAACAAAGACAAGCGAATTAGAGTGATTCATCAGGAAAATCAAGGGGTTTCTGCAGCACGTAATCATGGAATAGAGGCAGCAACAGGAGAGTGGATTACATTTGTTGATGCAGATGATTGGCTTGAATTGAATGCGTGTGAAATATTAAAAAATAATGTCTTACAAGAGGATAGTGATTTTTTGATTTTTGCTTTAAAAGTTAACTTTCCTGATAGAGAGATGATAAACCCCTTTTGGAACTCAGACTATGAATATCTTGATAAATATGCAAGGGAAGAGTTGCAGATTCAGTTACTTTATAAAACAGTATCACAATTTAGTCCCCCTTATAACATGGTGGGAGTAGCTGTTTGTAAGTTATATAAGAAAGACTTTCTACAGACATTTAATATGAAGTACAATACAAATCTATCACTATCTGAGGATGGAGTATTTGTTTTTCAAGCATTAGAGAATGCAAATAAAATATTTTATATAAATGAATTCTTATATCATTACAGAAAGCATAGCGAGTCAGCAACACAAAGTTTTAGAGAGAATGCCGAGAATGATTATGGTAATGGATTAAAAGAATTAGAAAGATGCTTAATAAACTCTGGGAAGAGTGGGAAATTCTATACTGCGTTCTATTTCAGAGCTATTTTCAATATATTTACAATAACGAATCAATTTTACTGCAGTTCTAAAAATCGAAATACCTATTTTGAAAAAATTAAAGGAATTAGAATGTTATGTAATTCAGAACCATATTCATCCGCTATTAAGAAAATTAGTGTAATACAGTATTCTGAAAAAAGTAGTTTTTTTCGGAGTATTGGATTCTTCCTTCTTAAACTTAGAGTATATTCTATATTTTATTTTATATCATTACTAAAAAACAAATTATAATAACACTAAAAAAATCACCTGAAATAAAACACTATGCATTATTTCGAAAAGGCTATAACTTATTTAACCCATTAAAAAGGAGAAGACAAAATAATGCGGCATAATGGGGATGTTTCTATTAATCTAAAAGCTATTAGCATTACCTTATTGACAATATTTATGATAACGACTTGGATTTATGTAGCTGTCTTTAATAGCCTTTTTATTCAGATAGTTATCTTGGTTTCTATTTTAACTATTTTACTATTCAATGAACTTATAAGAAAGCAAAAGTATTTCTTTGAGAAAACAGATATGTTACTTTTGCTTACTATTTTTGTTCCGTTAGCAAGTTTAAATAATAGTATGTTAACGACCAATGAAGTAGCAGGTCCAGTTATATTTAGTTTAGGAATCTTAATTTCTTTTTTTGTTCGGGGGGATGTAAGGAATTATAATAGTTCAATTAACCTTATCAAGTGGGGTGGAGTCTTTTTTGGTTTATCGGTAATTTTCTCCTATTTATTTCCTGTTTTATATAATAATCTTTTTTTATCTCAATTACGTCCGATTTTTGTAGAACGAATTTTAATTGGAATGGAAAATGGTTACTATACTGGATTTACAAGTCAAGTTGGCTTGACTGCTGGCTATATTGTCAACGGAATAGGAATAATTTTTTGTAGCTGGATTATTAATAGACACGGAAAGTCAAAAAAGGAAATCCTTTTATTTCTCATAATGTTTCTCGCTTTATTGCTAACCCAAAAAAGAGGACATTTATTGTTAATGGTTTTGACAATTTTCTTTGTTTATATACAGTATTCCAGTTTTAATTATGAAAGATTCAAAAAAATGTTTAAGGCATTTTATTTTTCAATATTTGTAATAGTCTTTTTTATAATTATCACACTTCTAACTAATATAGGAGATACTTTATTTTTAAGAGTTATTGCAACCATTGAAGCTCTATTCGCAGGGGAAGATATTACTAGTAATCGTAATACATTTTGGTTATTCGCATGGGGTTTGTTTGTGGAAAATCCTCTTTTTGGAATAGGTTGGGGTAATTTTAAAGACACAGTTATTGGTAATGTAACAGTTCATACGAAAATGGATGTTCATAATATTTATCTGCAATTGCTAAGTGAAACTGGAATTGTTGGTTCTATGTTGATATTAACCCCATTTTTTCTAACGTATTTCTATACTATTAAAACAACACGAATGATTAATAGGAATAAAAGTAAGTATTCAAGCAAGTGGGAATTTGCTGTTCTCTATTCTCTGTACACACAAACCTTTTTCCTGTTATATGGTTTAACTGGGAATCCCTTATATGATTATAGTTATTTTATTATGTATTGTTTAGCTTTTGGATTGATTTATTCATTTTGGAATTTTAATAAAAAGGCAGTAGCTAGTGAGAAAGTTTAGTCAGTTTTTTAATTATGTATATGTTTAGTAATTAAAAAACATGCTTTATATCAAAAAGCATTTTATAGCTGGAAAATGTAGTGATTTTTGAAATGAAAACAGTACCTGTAGCATTTGAAGCATTATACGGGCAAAAAGCAAGGTTACAGTGAGAACATTTATGTGTTAGTTTCAAGTCTAATAGGACAGACACTTTATTATTAAATTTATTGTTTCTGTTTGGTCTAAATCCTATTCTTCCACTTGGGTTCCATTCAGTTTTTTTGCCGAGTTTACTGAATGTGGATTCTCATTATTAAGGGTTTAAATGAGAATTGAAAGCTTTGTAGTGAAATCTAGAAATAATTAAACATTAGTATTGATTGTTTAGCAGTAAGGTGTATGAGTTTATTTAGTTGACTGAGGAGTGTAAATAGGTGGAGAACTTAAACTATAAACAAGAAAATGATTGTGTAGGTATTATCACGTATCATAGAGCAATTAATTATGGTGCTATTTTACAAGTGTATGCTTTACAACAAAAAATTAAAGTACTAGGTAAAGAATGTCATGTAATTGATTACATTAATGATCATATTGAAAATCAGTATCGTCCAAAAAGTATTAAAGAGGTTAGAAGTTTTAAGCAATTAGGAGCATATTTTCTAATTTATAGAAACCGTAACGCTAGATACTACAAGTTTCTTGATTTCTTAAATAACTTTATTGAGCTCAGTGTTGAATGTAGAAATTCTTCAGATATTGCAGCTATAGAGGCAAGATACACAAATTTTATTACGGGTAGTGATCAGGTCTGGAATCCTAAACTTAACGGAGAAGATATGACATACTTACTAGACTTCACCAAGAATAATTCAAAAAAAAATGCTTACGCTGCTAGCTTTGGTACCGAATCGTTACCAGAAAAATATGTAGATAAATTTTCTGAGTTACTTTCGGGTTTCAATAAAATTTTAGTTAGAGAAAAGCAAGCTGTAAACATAGTCAATGGAATTACAAATAAAGAGGCTAAAGTTGTATTGGACCCGACATTATTACTGTCGCAAGAGGAATGGAATCAAATAATACCTCAAAATAAAAGGTCGAGAAAGTATATTTTTGTGTACGCATTTTCTGGGACGAAAAATATCGAAAAATTAGCTATGAAAATTTCAGAGAAATACGGATATGAAATTTTATGGCTGACTTATGGCTATGAACAATCCAGTAAAATAAAATATATAAAAAACGCAGGTCCATTAGAGTTCTTAACTCTAATTAAGAATGCAGAATTTGTAATTACAAATTCATTTCACGGCACAGCCTTTTCCATAAATTTTAATAAACAATTTTATATAGAATATTTATCAGATAAATATGAGGTAAACTCTAGATTGGAAAATATTGTAGATCTGTTCGAACTCGATCAAAATATTTTAAATGACAAGAGTGTGGAAAATCCGTTAAATCAAATTGACTATAAAAGAATTAATAAGAAGTTGGATCTTAACAGAAAGGAATCAATAGCTTTACTCTATGAACTGATTCAAAAAAGATGAGAAGGATAAAATTATGGACAGAACATCAAAGTTTTTAAACAATGCTCTCTTTACTGCTATCTTTAAAATCATTTCAATGTTGTCTGGAATTATAACTGTAAAGCTAATACTTGATAACTATGGATCAGAATTAAATGGTTTAGTTTCCTCAATAAATCAATTTATTGCTTACTTTAAATTAGTTGAGGCAGGTCTATCAGCTGCTGCAGTGTATGCTTTATATAAGCCTTTGACAAAAAATAACATAAACGAAGTAAATACAGTAGTTTCAACTACTAAAATACTTTATAAAAAGGCTGGATATATTTTTATTATCTTAATAATAGGTTTAGCTCTATTTTATCCTATATTAGTACCTATTCAAAACAGTAGTCCAAGATTAGTTGGGGGTTTAGTTTTGGTCTTAGGAATAGGCGGGATTTTAGACTTTTTTACACTGGCAAAATACCGAGTACTATTAACTGCAGATCAAAAACTTTATGTTATATCAATAGCTTCCATTATACAAGTTGTTATTAACACTACAATTATCTTTGTGTCAATTAATCTAAACTTGAACTTTCTTTTACTTTGGTTACTAGCAAGCACCTCAATCTTTGTAAGGACACTTGTTTTAATAATATATGTAAAGAAAAAATATAAATATATTAACTATAATTTGAAGCCAAAACTTTCAACAGTTAACCAAAGGTGGAGTGCGATTTACAATCAAATTTTAGGCGCTATTCAAACAGGGGCACCCATCTTGATTTTAACCGTAATAACTGGAGATTTAAAATTAATTAGCGTATACGTAATTTATTCTATGGTAATTATAGGTATAAATGGCATCCTTGAAATTTTTAAAAGCGGACTATTTGCTTCTTTTGGAGATGTTATTGCAAGAAATGAAACAGAAAACTTAAAAAAAACTACTCAGGAATTTGAAGTTTTTTACTATAGCATAGTAGGTGTGGTTTTTTCAGTTACATTTTGTATGCTGTTACCCTTTGTTAAATTATTCACAATAGGGGTTAATGATGCAGAATACGTATTACCGTTGGTGGCGTTTTTATTTGCTTTAGATGGCTTCCTATATAATATAAAAGTTCCCCAAGGAATGTTAATAATATCAGCTGGACTTTTTAAAGAAACACGTAAACAAGTGACTATACAAGGATTAATTATTGTTGGGGTTGGATTAATGTTGGCACCTAGTTTTGGTATAGTGGGTGTTCTAATTGCTTCGATTTTATCTAATATATATCGTACGATTGATATGTTAATTTTTGTTCCTAAAAAGATTACGAAACTTCCTAAAAGACTGAGTGGAATTAGAATGCTTCGAACTCTTTTGATTGTATTATTATACTTTAGTGGTTGGGCCTATTTCATAGGTATTGAAATTGATAATTTTATCCAGTGGGTATTTATTGCTGTGCTATTAACAATTATATCCATAGTGCTTTTTGTGGGTGTTAACTATATTTTCGATAAAGTTTTGACTAATAGCATAGTTTCACGATTCAGAAGAATATTAAAAAAACAAATGAAAGTATAGTACAGGGTTTTCACTAGAATAACTTAGCTGCACAAGCCGGTGTTCGTTATTTGATTGAGAATCCAGATGTCTACATCCAAAGGAACACATTGGATTCTACAACATCCGGAAACTTGTTCGCCACTTTCCAGTCGATCACTAGTGTATGCTTCGTCTAGCTCTGTTTATGGTACGAATAAGAAGGTTCCATTTGAAGAGACAGACTTTGTTGATAATCCAGTGTCGTTATATGCTTGTACAAAGAAGTCAAATGAGTTAATGGCTCATACATATAGTCATTTAAAGAAGCACCGGGACGGATCTGGTGCTTCCGACCTATGTGGAATGCACACTCTAAATCGTTTTATTGTGTGAATCCATCTTTGCATTTGATCCACTTCTGCCATCGAATTGATCTACCGCTGTCATAGTAAGGACCAATTGAAAGTAGTTACAACAATGCAATGTCTCATAATAACAGCTTTTCTTGTTGCCCTCAGGAAGCGCGGGGACAGGTCTTTGCTTCCTGCTGTGAAGGTAATCAAGGGAGTTGAAGCAAGGAGAAGCCGTCCCTGAGCTTCCTTGTTTTATTTTGTAAGAACTTTTGTTCCCCTTTTGGATTCGTTGTGTTATATTATTATCAAGTTAGTCCTCCTTCTTTTCTTCTAGAATCTCCTTAACAATTTCACTCCTTCTTTATCAACTTGCTTTCTACTCTATTTTTTTACTTAATTGTTTGTTTTACTTAATCCTCTTTGTGTATACTTCGTAACTTCTTACGTAATCCTCTTATTTTTTATCCAATTCTTATCTAATTTCGTTTCTTTCATGCAAAGGTGGTGGTTGTGTGCCTCGTGTTGCGAGGGTGAAAAGCCGAAGTGGGATCTACCATATCATGTGGAGAGGGGCGAGTGGCCAAGAAATCTTTCATGATGACGATGATCGTATGAATTTTTTAGAAATCATTCGAAAGGTTAAGCGTCGCTTCCATTTGAAGATCTATGCCTGGTGTTTGATGAGTAATCATGTCCATTTTCTAATAAAAGAAGGCAACGAACCTGTGTCCGATACGATGAAACGGATCGGTGTGAGTGTGGTGAAGGTCTACAATTTTAAATACAGGACAACGGGGCATTTGTTTCAGGATCGCTTTAAAAGTGAGAAGGTGGAAACAGATCAGTACCTCCTAACGGTGGTGAGGTATATTCATCAGAACCCGGTCAAAGCAGGGATGGTTACGCGTGTGGATGAGTGGAAGTGGAGCAGTTGCCTTGCGTATTACAAGGATCCTAGTGCTGCTTTTCCTGATCTGATAGATCAAAGCTTTGTGTTATCCCGGTTTGCTAACGACTTGGTGAGGTTTAAGGGCTTTAATGAAAGAGCCAATGACGATCAGTGTCTTGATCTCACTTCAGCTATGTGTCGTTTAACCGATGACGAAGGACGAGCGGTGATTGTGGAGCTGTTGGGAACAGGTGTGAACATTGCGCAAGTAAAGAGTTTGCCGAAGTTGGAGAGAGACCCGATTCTAAGGAAAGTGAAGCAAATTGAGGGGTTGTCTCAGCGGCAGGCAGCGATAATCTTGGGGGTGTCTGCTAGTTTGATTTTTAAGGCATAAGAGCAGAATATTTCTTATCATTCCAGGAAGCGCGGGGACGGTTCTTTGCTTCCAGAAGTGGGGCTATTCAAGGGGAGGAAGCAAGGAGAAGCCGTCCCCGAGCTTCCTTTGGTCCTTCAATAAAAAAAGGGTGTGATGGTGTGTCGGCTGTGGTGAAGAGTATTGGTTTGAAGGGTCTTGAGGGTTATTGTGTGCAAGAGGAGGTGCAGGTGATGGAAGGGGTGGAGTCGATGATTGTGGTCGGGCTGCCTGATGCTTCTGTTAAAGAATCTCGAGAGCGCGTGTCGTCAGCCCTACATAGTATGGGGCATCCGTTGGCCGATAAAAGAGTGGTGGTGAACTTGTCTCCGTCAGAACAACGAAAGAACGGACCGTTGTTTGACTTGGCGATTGCTCTTGGTGTGTTAAAAAGCGGAAAGTTTATAAGAGAGAAGATCCCGGTGGGTACGGCGTTTATCGGAGCGGTGTCGTTGGATGGATCGGTTGTAACTGTTCAAGGCATGTTGAGTGCCGTTTTGGCGGCGAAACGAATTGGGATGAAGCGATTGTTTTTGCCGTTTGATCCCGGCTTGCCACCGATTGACATTGACGGGTTGGAGCTGGTCTATGTTGGATCCGTCCAAGACGCGATCCAGTGTTTGGCGGGGCGGAACACGCTCCCTTTTTTCCCACAAAAGGAATCTGAGTCTGTGGAGTGGGTGCATGAGCGGGATTTTTCGCATGTGTATGGCCATGAGTTTGCCAAGCGGGCGCTGGAAATCAGTGCGGCGGGAGGTCACAATGTGCTGATGGATGGGCCGCCGGGATGCGGGAAGAGCCTTCTTGCGGAAACGTATCCGAGTATTTTGCCTCCTTTGTCAAAAGAAGAGCAGCTTGAGAAGGTGAGCTTGTACCAGTTGGCGGACGCTTCTTATTCTGTGTTGGCGGCGTCTCCTTATCGACATCCTCATCATTCGGCTTCGGCTGTGTCTATTATCGGTGGAGGTTCGAACCCAAAGCCCGGTGAAGTGTCCCTTGCTCATAATGGAACGCTCTTTTTGGACGAGCTGGCGGAGTTTACGAAGAAAACGTTGGACATGCTCAGGCAACCGTTGGAGAGCGGGAAGGTGACGATCAGTCGGGCTCATTCGACGGTCACGTACCCGGCCAAATTCACGATGATCGCGGCGATGAACCCGTGCCCTTGTGGTTGTTTGGGGTCTAGTCGTCATTACTGTACGTGTTCAGATAAGCAAGTGGCGTCCTATCGAAACAAAGTGAGCGGTCCGATTCGAGATCGGATGGATATCTTACTTCGGTTGAATGGCGTGTCGTTGGTAGATGGGGAGAAAGAGGAGCGGGAAGATTCAGCTGCGGTTCGAAAACGAGTGGAGGGTGCTCGAGGGAGGCAGTATAAAAGGTATGGGGAGCGTGTGTTGAACGGAGATGTGACGTACGATCGGTTAGTGGCTGATGGGCCGTTGACGAGAGAGCAACAGGAGAGAATTCACCGACTGTGTATGAAGCATGGACTGAGTAACCGGGTGCAAATCAAAGTGATTCGGTTGGCCAGGACGATTGCGGATTTAAGCGGGACAGAGGTGATTTCAGACGAGATGATTGATGAGGCGTTTGGGTTAAGGGGAGTTGGAGGTAGGGTGGTGCCTGTCACTACCCAAACTGTGTCGAAACGGTAGTCTTTTATTCAAATTTTTAAGGTAGCTAGATTTATACGTTGTTAAAAAAATGATTTGGACTTTGGACTATTTCCCATCGCTTGCGGGAAGCTAAACGGCTGCTGACAGCCACCCCCTTCAATATGTTAAGCTTATGACAAATAAGTGTTTGGAGGTACTTAAATGAAGATATTCATCACTTTGCTTTTGCTGATCGCGATCATAATGACAGTTACAGGCTTTGTTAAGAAAAACCGAAAGATGACAGTGACATCTGCAGTGATCTCTGTCAGTCTTCTCGTACTCTATATGGTCTTATTTCAAATTTAGGGCGGTTCTATTGCTTTCCTGAAGTGGGGTTATGGGGTTATTAAAGGTGAGGAAGCAAGGAGAAGCCATCTCCAGGCTTCCTTTTTTTGATGACAAACTCAAAAAAATTAGCGCCCATCATGGTGTTGCACTCTTGTTATGTAAGAAACGTCCATGCAAAATATTTTCGTTATAGCGTGTTCAATTCTTTGTGCTTTGAGCATAAATATCTGATTAGCAGCAGTGTGCTGTCTGTTCTAATGTTTTCTACTAAAGTTGAGAGGGTGTGGGTGTGATAGGGGAGAGTGTTGGGGCTGTAAAAGAGAAAGTAAACGGAAAGGCAGTGGCCTCTCTTGTGCTGGGGATTCTATCCCTGATTATTCCGTATGTAGGTTTGATCACAGGAATTATTGGGATTGTCCTTGCGCAAATGGCTCTAAAGGAAACCAAAGTGTCTTCTGAAGGTGGAAGAGGTCTAGCAATTGGGGGACTGACTGCAGCATTATTGCCACAGTTCTATACGGTATTTTAGTTATACTGATGGTTGCTGCTTTGGGATGGGTAGCCCTTTTTGAAGTTTAGATTCACTAGGTAGGGGAGGCGAAAGCTTGTCAGTATCAAGAATCTTAAAGTGGATCACTGGAGGACTTGAGGCAGTACTGGGGATACCGTTTTTGGGCGGGATGATTGTCATTAGTTTACTTTATACACCTTTAGTATTTATGCTGGCGTTGCATATCGTCACGTTAATTCTTACGAAAAAGGATGGAGGGGAATCTACAGGAAGCATCTTGGGTATTATTACTTCATGTATTGCTTGGATACCAGTTGTAGGTATGGTCATGCACATCCTCACAGCCACCTTTCTTATGATCAATGCAGCAAAACCTGATCAGATTGAAGAAAAGGCTGTACAAACGCAAGTAGAATAAGGGGCAGGTGGGGAGACCGATTGGGGACGGTTCTTTGTTTCATTATGAAACAAAAGAACCGTCCCCATTTATGTAATTTTAAAAAAACTATTGAAAGGGCTTACAAAATGAACTACAATCAATTTATTGAAACGTTTCACTAAATCTCATCATCTTTCATCAAAGAGTCATAGTAGATCATTCGTAAGTAACATGTAATTTTAGAGAAACGTTTCAATTTTTGTATACGGATATGAAAGCGGGTAAAAGAGTACATACTTTTGCAGGTGAATGCGCAGGAGGTGATCGCTTAAGCTGCCGGTGTGATGAAAGGATCCGTAACTTTCTCACTTGTCATGTAAATAAACTTCCATAATGAAAGGGCGATTTAGGTTATGAAAAAGGTATTCAGCATCATGTTAACGGCCGTTCTGGTTTTTGCATTATTACCATCCACTCAGCATGCCCAGCCACCTCATGAAGGACATCCTCCGGGGCATGACGTTGCACTGGAAAAGCAGATGAAAGCGATTGCGAAGAAGACATTCAAGTATTTTGAGGATTTTACGGATGAAGAAACGGGTTTGACCTATGATATTGTCCGTCTGGATGAAGGCGAAGAAGGAAAGCATACTTCCCCAACGAATATCGGTCTATATATGCTGAGCGTCATTTCAGCTGAAGAAATGGGCTTTATTGAAAAGGAAGAAGCGGTTGAAAGAATCAGTAAAACGATGAACAGTCTCAAGGACATGGAAACGTGGAACGGGCTGTATTATAACTGGTATTTTACGGACGATGCGAGTCTCATGACAGACTGGGGACAGTTTATCTCCCAAGTGGATAATGGATGGCTGACGGCAGCATTGGTTGTCGTAGCGGAAGCCTACGAAGAGCTTGAGGAAGAGGCGCTTGTACTTGTTGACAATATGGATTATTCTTCCCTGTACGATTTTGATGAGAACCTGTTCCGTGGAGGATACGATGCGGAAACGGACAGCCTGACGGATCATCATTACGGAGCATTTTATACGGAACCGAGAATCACAAGCTACCTTGCGATCGGGAAAGGCGACGTTCCTTCTGAGCACTGGTGGCACATGCACCGTACTTTTCCTCCGGAGTGGGATTGGCAACGTCAGACTCCACAAGGCTATGAAGTGGAATATGACGGCGTAACCTTTTTCCAGGGTCATTATGAGCACAATGATATCAAGTACGTGCCTAGCTGGGGAGGAAGCATGTTTGAAGCGTTAATGCCTGGATTGCTTGTAAAAGAAAAAGAGCTCGGAACAAAAGGTCTTGGTTTGAATAATAAACGTCATGTAGAACTGCAGATCGACCATGCGAAAGAAGAAGGCTATCCTGTATGGGGCTTCTCTCCGGCATCGGTTCCTGGTGATTATCGAGAGTTCGGTGTACCTGCGGGCGGTATGGAAGGCTATCCGGAAGACGGTACTGTTACACCGCACGCGTCTTTCCTAGCACTTGAATATGCACCAATGGATGTGTTTGAAAACGTAAAAGAGCTTCGTGCTCTGGGCGTATACGGCCCGTACGGTTTTTATGACACAGTTAATGTTCACACCGGAGAAGTGACAGAAGCGTATCTTGCCCTCGACCAAGGTATGATCATGCTTTCCATCGCCAACTACCTCCATGACGGTTTGATTAAAAACTATTTTCACCAGAACGAAATCGGGTCTAACCCGGAACATCTGCTTGAAAGAGAAGTATTTTCGATTAACGAATAGTCAGTAGGCTGGCTGGGGCCGGGAGCGTTTATCCCGGTCCTTCCCTTAAAAGAGGGGTTTCAGCGATATAAAGAACCGGGATCGGGATTTGAGAGGAGCTCATGGCCGACAACGGTCAAGGCCCAGGATATGATGAGAGAGTGAATGATAGTTGGTCCTTTTCAGCCATTCTTTTTTTTGACAAAAAATTGAAACGTTTCACTAAAATGAGGAGGAGTCAGGATGACATTTAAAAAGAGTTTAGTGATGGTTGCCGGCGTTCTTGCAATAGCCGGTTGCGGAAATGACAACGATACAAGCGGGGAAGAGGCAAATGACGGCGACACGGTCACGCTTGACGTGTGGGCCATGGGTGAGGAAGGAAACGCTCTCGGCTCATTCGTTGAAGCGTTTGAAAATGAACATGACAACGTCGAAGTTAACGTACAGGCGATTCCATGGGGGAATGCACACGAGACTCTGCTGACGGCAGTTGCCTCAGGGAACGGTCCTGACGTTCTACAGCTTGGAACCACGTGGGTGGCCGAATTTGCAGGCGCGGGCGCATTCCTGGATCTGTCAGAGTACGCAGATGAGTACGACGTGATCAGCAATGACGATTTCTTTGAAGGGGCCCTTGATACAACCGTTTACGATGATGGAGTGTACGGTGTGCCTTGGTATGTAGATACACGTGTCCTGTTTTATCGTACCGATATCCTTGAAGAGCACGGCTTCAGCGAGCCGCCTCAAAATTGGGAGGACATGCTTGAAGTGTCCCGTTCTCTTGCCGACCGCGGTGAAGGTATGTACGGCTATGATATCGATCAGAATGACCAGCTTGTTCCACCGATCTTTGCTTGGCAAAACGGATGGGAGTTTAACGAAGAAGAAGCAGAGGAGAACTTCAGTGATCCGGCATTCAGAGAAGCGATGGAGTACTATCATACATTCTTCAATGAAGAACTAGTTCAGGTAACGGAAGGTGTGCCGATTGAACAAGGGTTTGAAGAAGGAAGCAAGCCGATGTTCTCAAGCGGACCATGGATGGTCAACATCCTTCGTGACAGTGCCCCTGATATTGACGGAGACTGGGATGTTGCCATGCTTCCGGGCAGTGAGCGTAATGCTTCTGCGATCGGTGGATCTCACTTGAGCGTCTTCGCTGAAACAGAGCATGTGGAAGAATCTCTTGCGTTTATTACGTATATGTCCCAGCCGGAAACACAGATCGAATGGTTTAAGGAGACGAACGCACTACCTGCCCGCCAGTCTGCGTGGGATAATGAAGAGCTTCAGCAAGATGAGAAACTTGCCGTCTTTGGAGACCAGCTGGAAGAAGCGGTAGCTCCTCCGGTATTAAACCAGTGGGAAAACGTAGCCCAGGATCTCTTGTCCTCTCTTGAGCGCATCAACCGCGGCGGTGCCGACCTTGACGAAGAACTGGATGATTTCCAGCAGAATGCCGCGAGACGACTAAACTAACATGCGGTAACGGTTATTGTTGTTGATGGGAGTGCAAGGCGCGAAAATCAACAACTAGCTTAAGAGAGAAAGGTTTTCTAAAAGCCTTTCTCTCTTCTTTCAACGAATATTTGTACGAGGAGGAAAGGAATGTGAATCATAAAAACGCCCTCACACCATGGCTGTTCATCGGGCCTGCCGTCTTGTTGCTGATTGCCTTTTCACTGCTGCCGATTCTGGTAAGCCTACTCATCAGCTTTACGGATATGAATCTGATCGGTCTTAGAAACTGGGACGTGATCAGCTTCGTTGGCTTTGAGAACTTCATTGCCCTGTTCCAGGATTCCCTGTTTCACAGGTCGATTGTAAACACACTCGTGTATGTCAGTATTGGTGTGCCATTAGTCATTGTCTGCTCTCTCAGTGTTGCACTTCTTCTTAATTATATGACGAACAAGCTGTTTACCTTTTTCAGGGTGCTCTTTTATGTGCCTTCCATCACAAATATCGTTGCGATTGCGGTTGTCTGGGGCTTTCTCTACAACATGGACGTGGGCCTGTTCAACTATATCTTGAACACACTCGGTTTTGGAAAAGTGCCGTGGCTGGAACACCCGTTCATCGCAAAAATCTCGCTGATTATCCTGGCAGTATGGAAAGGAATCGGCATTAACATGCTCATTTACCTTGCAGCCCTTCAGTCGATTCCGCGGTCATATTATGAAGCTGCGGATATGGATGGAGCGAATAAACTCCAGAAGCTACGATACATTACGATTCCTTCGTTAAGCTATGCGACCTTTTTCGTAACCGTAACAACGCTGATCGGCTGGCTTCAGTTCTTTGAGGAACCGTTTGTTATGACAGGCGGCGGACCTCTTGACGGCACGATGTCGATGGCTCTGTTTATTTACGAAAGTGGTTTCCAGTATAACGACTTCGGTTATGCTGCGGCAGCGTCCTTAATCTTGTTCGTCTTCATCATTGTGGCTACGTTAATCCAGTTTACGTTTAATAAATCGAAAGAGAATTGAGGTGAACACTGTTGAAAAACAGATTTGAAAAGCTGTTCGTCACATCCGTTTTAGTTGTTGGTGGTTTCCTTGTTTCAATCCCATTCATTTGGATGATTCTGAGTTCCTTTAAGCCTGAAAGAGAAGCACGCATGATGCCGCCTACATTTTGGCCGCAGGAGTTCACCTTTGAGCACTATATCAATCTCTTTACAAACCTGAACTTCGGTACGTACTTTATAAACACGATGATCATCGTTCTTTTCGCCATGTTCGGCTTACTGTTTAACACAATGGCGGGCTACGGGTTTGCAAAGTTCAAATTTAAAGGAAAAGAAGTGGTGTTTCTCGGTGTTCTCGCAACGATGATGATTCCGGCCCAGGTTTCCATGATTCCGGTTTATCTTCTTTTAAACCAGATGGGTCTTACCAATACGATGGCTGGGATTATTCTCCCAGGGCTCATTGCTGCCTTTAACATCTTTTTGATCCGCCAGTTTATGACGACGATCCCGAACGAATTAATTGAATCTGCCCGTATTGACGGGGCAAAGGAATTCCGGATATTCTTTCAGATTATCATTCCATTATCAAAACCGATTATTGCCGTACAGGCCATTCTTACGTTTGTAGGTGCCTGGAACAGCTTTCTCTGGCCTTTAATCGTGGCAAACGATCAGGCACTGTATACCCTATCAGTTGGCCTTGCGCTTCTTCAGGGTCAACATTCAAGCAGCTTTGCCTTGCAGATGGCTGGTGCGACGGTCATGGTTATTCCTGTGCTGATCCTGTTCCTTATCGTACAACGGTATATTGTTGAAGGCTTTAATACGACAGGGATTAAGTAGTTGGTTAGAGGGCTGTTTTTTCAGAAAAGCAATTGTACAGGGCTATTTTCCAAGTCAGCTGAATCGGTGCTGGCGAACGGACGACATTATGATTCAACTTAATTATAGCGCTACATTTCAGGAGGACAGACGGTATGAATGAATCGAAATTACATGATCTGATCAATAGCATGACCCTTGAAGAGAAAGCGGCCCAGATGTCGCAGGTGGTTTCTTCCTTTCTTCACGAAGGAAGCGGCGAAGAGAAGATAACCGGGCCTTTTGCAGGAATGGAAGTGGCCAATGAAGATATGAGCGGAAGCGGATCGGTCCTCGGGGCATCAGGAGCAGACGACCTCCGCACGATTCAGAGAGCATATTTGGAGCGAAGCCGGTTGGGAATCCCCCTTCTGTTTATGGCGGATGTGATACACGGCTATAAAACCGTGTTTCCTGTTCCTTTGGCGCTAGGGTGCACGTGGGATACGGAGGCTGTAGAAAAGAGTGCTGCAATCGCCGCAAAAGAAGCGGCAGCTGCGGGGCTTCATGTTACGTTTTCACCCATGGTTGACCTTGTACGGGACCCGCGCTGGGGAAGAGTGATGGAGTCCACAGGTGAGGATCCGTATTTAAATGGAGTGCTGGCCCGAGCGTTCGTCCGTGGTTATCAAGGAGACGATCTGAAGAACGATCAGTCCAAGCTTGCTGCTTGTGTGAAACATTTTGCCGCTTACGGAGCTCCTGAAGGCGGAAGGGACTATAACACGGTCGACATGTCCCGTCGCCAGCTGATGGAGTACTACTTGCCTGCCTATGAAGCTGCCCTCGATGAAGGTGCTGAACTGGTGATGACCGCTTTTAACACCGTTGAAGGTATACCGGCTACAGGTAACAAGTGGCTTATGAGAGACCTGCTCCGAAAGGAAATGGGGTTTGACGGTGTGCTTATATCGGACTGGGGTGCCGTTCAGGAAATGATTCCACACGGTGTGGCAGCCGATAACCGTGAAGCGGCGATCAAAGCGGTGACGGCAGGGCTCGATATCGAAATGATGACCCCATGCTACATACAGCATGTAAAGACACTTGTGGAGGAAAACGTTATCCAGGAGGCACTGATTGATGAAGCGGTTCTCCGGATTCTGAAGTTGAAAAATAAGCTCGGTCTGTTTGAGAATCCTTACCGAGGAGCAGACAGGGAACTGGAAGAAACGGTTACGCTATCTGACGTTCACCGCCAAGCGGCCCGGGATACGGCGGCTAAATCCTGTGTGCTTTTGAAAAATGACGGTGTTTTGCCGTTAAGAAAGGACCGGAACATCGCGTTAATCGGCCCGTTTGCCGAAAGCACGGATCTCATGGGTCCTTGGTCGATTTTCGGAGCGGAAGAGGATGTCGTATCCGTCAGAACGGGGATATGCGGCAAGCTCGACATTGAGCCGGCGGTTGAAAAGGGATGTGACATCGAAGTCATCTCTTTTGAACAACTCGAGGCGGCCGTTGAAGCTGCAAAGAAGGCCGAGGTGGTTGTGCTGGCACTCGGTGAGCATTCCGAGATGAGCGGCGAGGCAGGGAGCAGAACAAAAATCAAGCTGCCTGACGCCCAGCTTCAACTGGTATCGGAGTTGAGGAAACTCGGTAAGCCGCTTGTGACCGTTCTCTTCAACGGACGTCCCCTCGATCTGCATGGCGTGATTGATGAATCGGACGCCGTCCTTGAGGCGTGGTATCCCGGTACAGAAGCCGGACATGCGGTGGCTGATCTTCTGTTCGGTGATACGAATCCTTCCGGCAAACTGACGATGTCCTTCCCCCATAGCGTAGGGCAGGTACCGGTTTACTACAATTCCTTTACTACAGGACGGCCGCACAATCAAATTCCTTCCGAATACCGGTTTGCCTCCAAGTATCTGGACGCACCGAACGAGCCCTTATTTCCATTTGGGTTTGGCCTGAGCTATTCGGAGTTTACCTACTCAAATGTTGCCCTTTCCTCGGAGATGATGGAGGAAAGTGGCACGATTCGCGTATCCGTTGATGTACAGAACACAGGAGCAGTGGCCGGTGAGGAAACCGTCCAGATGTACGTCCGCGACCTCGTTGGAGAAGTAGTGCGCCCAGTGAAAGAGTTGAAGGGCTTTAGGAAAGTTCATCTAGAGCCTGGTGAAACAAAACAGGTGGTGTTCGAGCTGGATGAGGAAAGCCTGAAGTATTACCACAGTGATTTGACCTATACGTACGACGCAGGTGAGTTTGTTGTCAGTGTTGGTCCCGATAGCAGGAACACAGAGGGACGTCGGTTTACCTACAGTCCTGCCATAAGAGTCCGGTCAGCGGTAGGAGAACACACCACCAGAGTATACGGCGAGGAGAGATTTTAGATGAAAGTAGAAACAAAACCAATCAATAATCACACGATCACATCCGGTGATTTAACTTATACGTTTTTACCGACCGGTGATCTCTTTGAGATCCGTTCGGCGCACGCAATGATCAACCAGTTGAACGGCAATACGATTGACGGCTCTTTGAATAACCTTTATTTGCGGATTCATTCTGGGGAAGGAATCCGGTGGAGCCCGATGCTCGGCGTAAAGTCCCCGTCGCGTCTCTCTTTCGGGGACAAAGGCGTGCAGTGGAAGGGAAGCTTTGAAACTGTCTCGTACTTAGTCACGTTTTCACCTGACCCCTCAGGTACGTGGTTTTGGAAGGTGGACCTGCAAGGGAACGGAGTCGAAGTGGATGTGGTGTACGGGCAGGATCTCGGACTCGGCGCAAAGGCGATGGTCCGGACCAATGAAGCGTACGCCTCTCAGTATATCGACCATCAACCGTTTGAGACAAAAGACAAGGGTTATGTGATCGCAAGCAGGCAGAATCAACCGCAACCGGGTGGAAATCCGTATGTGCAACAAGGGTGCCTCACAGGTGCGGATGGCTATGTAACGGACGGCTTTCAGTTTTTCGGCCTCTCCTATAAAGAAACGGACGAGCCTGAGCTGTTAACAAGCGAGTCGTTTCCGAATGAAAACTATCAGTACGAATTTGCCTACACCGGTCTGAAAACGGCTCGGGAGACGCTAAACGACAACCTTACGATGGTGTTTTACGGGCTGTTTAAAGACAATCATCCAGAACCGGTAAAGGAGCTTGAATTTCAGGATCAGCTTGAAGCTGCCTGGGAGCGAGTAGAGCACGAAACGTACGAGTTCAGTGATGGTGAAACAGGTCCGGGACGAACACGGATCGGGAAAAACCTCCAAACATTCCCGCTAACGGCAGAGGAAGTTGATGCTCTTTTTCCTGAAAAACGGTTTGAAGAAAAAGTGGGAGACCAACTGGCGGCCTTTTTTACACCTACGCATGAGCATGTTGTTTTTCCCGCAAAGGAACGTCAGGTGGAGCGCACCCACGGGCATATTCTGATGACAGCCGATCACGGAAGCGAGGATCAGGAATTAATCACCACAACGGCCTACATGACAGGGATCTTCAACGCCCAGGTGGCTGTGGGGAATACGTCACTCAATAAACTGATGACCAACCCTCGAAATGCTCTAAATATCCCGAAAACGTCGGGCCAGCGGATTTACATTGAAAAAGACGGCACATACTCCCTGCTTACGATGCCGTCCCTGTTTGAGATGGGCTTTAACTACGCTCGCTGGTACTATAAGACTGAAGACGATTTGATTGTTGTGACAACGTTCACCTCGGTCGATGGTGCACAAGTGACGATGGACATTGAATCGAAACAACGAAAGTCTTACCGGTTCCTGGTGACCAATCAGCTGTCCATGGCTCCCAACGAGTACGAAGGGTCTTTTCATATTGAGCAAAAAGAAGAGGCCTACATTGTGACCGGTGACGAAAACGCCCCAAGCAAGGACGTGCATCCTGACCTGAACTACAGGTTCACTTTCAGCGTGCCGACCGTGATGACAGACGAAAAGGCGTTAATGGACGGCCCGGGTTACGGTACAGCGTCCTTAATCGCCTTTGAGGTTGATAAAACGTCCGAGTGGCGCCTCACGATTGCCGGCAGTGTTACCGGAGATTCGGACTTCGATTCCGGTAAGGATTTCGAGCAGGAAAAGGAAAGATATCGTGGCTATTTTTACGAGTTGATGAACGGGTTTAGTCTTAAGCATCATGGCGAAATGGCTGAAGACGTGGAAAAGCTCAATACGCTTGCTTGGTGGTATACCCATAACATGCTTGTCCATTACGCAGTGCCGCATGGGTTGGAGCAGTATACGGCAGCGGCATGGGGCACAAGGGATGTGTGCCAAGGTCCGGCAGAATACTTCCTGGCCATGCAGAAATACGAGCGGGTAAAAGACATTATCAAAACCGTTTACGCCCACCAGTATGAGGATACAGGGAACTGGCCGCAGTGGTTTATGTTCGATGAGTATACGAAAGTCCAGCAAGAGGAAAGCCACGGGGACATTATCGTTTGGCCGCTGAAACTGCTGGCTGATTACATGAAGATCACCGGTGACACGGCTATTCTCCAAGAGGAGTTGCCTTACACTGACAGAAGCACCAAGACGTTTACCGGGCACAAACCTGCATTACTTGAGCACGTAAACAAACAGATTGCCTATATTAAGGCGAACTTCCTACATGATACGTTCTTGTCTTCCTACGGGGACGGCGATTGGGATGACACGCTGCAGCCGGCGAACCAGGAGCTCAAGCAGTATATGGTGAGCAGCTGGACCGTTGCGCTAACATACCAGTCGTTAACACGCCTCGGTGACATGCTTGAGCAAGCAGCTCCAACAGAAGCAACCGAAGTTAAGCGCCTTGCTGAAGGGGTTAAGCAGGATTATAAGAAATTCCTTCGTGATGATAAGGTCATCTCCGGATTTTTATATTTTGCGGACAAAGAAAACCCTGAAAAAATGGTTCATCCTTCCGACAAAAAAACCGGCATTGAATACCGGCTTCTGCCGATGACCCGTAGCATGATTAGTGAGCTGTTTGATGAAGAGGAAATGAACGAGCATTACGAGCTAATTCGAAAACATCTTTATTTTCCCGATGGTGTGCGCCTCATGAACAAGCCTGCGCGCTATGACGGAGGTGTGAGCAAGCACTTCAAACGCGCCGAGCAAGCGGCAAACTTCGGCAGGGAAATCGGATTGCAGTACGTGCACGCCCACATTCGCTTTATCGAAGCGATGGCGAAAATCGGCAAAGGTGAAGTGGCGTGGGAAGCATTGAAGGTCATTAACCCGGTAGGTATCGGCGATGCAGTACCGAATGCCGACATGCGTCAGAGCAATGCCTATTACAGCAGCTCCGACGGGAAGTTCAATACCCGCTACGAAGCGGCTGAGAAATTTGCCCAGCTGAAGAGCGGCGAGGTGAAAGTAAAAGGGGGCTGGCGCATCTATTCCAGTGGACCGGGAATCTACCTGAATCAACTGGTGTCAAATGTACTTGGTGTCCGTGAAGAAGGAGATATGGTTATTTTCGACCCGGTCCTGGATCCAAGGCTGGACGGTCTAACATTTGCCTTTGCAATCGGGGGACGCCCGGTTACGATCAGGTACAACCTTTCAGGAGAGGAACATGCGAGCGGCGGGAGAGTGATGGTCAACGGGAAAGAACTCCCAACCGGTGCGCTCTCCAATCGATACCGGAACAGCGGTGTAAAAATCAGTAAAAAACATATGATTTCCGGTGAAAAAAATGAAATAGACGTTTTTGTGTAGTAAATTAGTAACAGGATGGTCGGCTTGCGTCAACGTAAGCCGACCGGAAACCGAATCGAGAAAGGAGGGACACCAATGGCTACCATTAAAGATGTTGCGAAGCGGGCGGGAGTGGCAGTATCAACAGCGTCCTATGCATTGAGCGGGAATAAAAAAATAAAGGGTTCAACGAGAGAGAAAGTCCTTTTGGCAGCAAAAGAACTGAATTACAGAAAAAACGGACTGGCTATGGACTTAAAAAAGAATAAAACGAAAACGATCGCATTGATACTAAGTGATCTTACCGGTCCTTTTTACTCCGAACTGATCCGAGGGGTCCAGGAACTCGTGCTTGAAAAAGGGTATGACCTGATCGTCTGCAGCTCCTACGGGGACGAGAGCTCAACGGCTGTTAAATTCCTGCGGGAAACACGGACTGATGGGGTCATCCTGCTTGCACACAATATTGAAAACAGCTTTATCCAGGGGTCGGCACGTGAAGGATTTCCGATTATCGTGCTTGACCGCTACGTGACCGGCGATCCTAATATTATCAGCATTAATGTAAACAACGTGACCGGCGGGTACGAGGCCACAGATTACCTGATCCAAAAGGGGAAAAAATCGGTGGCGTTTATCAGCGGGCCCTCCAATTCTGCAGACAGCAATGAACGTTTTAAAGGGTATGTAGACGCGTTAAAACACCATGGTCAAACGCCTTTGTCAAAGTGGATTCTGAACGGAAACTTTACACAGGAGGGCGGCTATCAGGCCACGAAAATGCTGATTCATCAGGGTGAAATGCCCGAATCGATTTTCTTTGCCAACGACGAAATGGCGATCGGTGGCCTAGAAGCCTTGAAGGAGAGTAAGGTAAAGGTGCCAAAGGACATTTCCATTATCGGGTTTGACGACATCCAGCTTGCTCCGTACCTTTCACCACCGCTAACGACGATGCGCCAGCCCAAATACGAAATCGGCAAGCTCGCCTCCCACGTCATCTTTCAGGTGCTGGAAGGGGTGCAGGTGAAGGAGAGCTACTCGTTTGACACAGAGCTGATTGAGCGGTCGTCGTGTTGAGTGGGTGTTGAGTGGGTGTTAATTGGGGACGGTTCTATTGCTTCCAACCTACACGATTACGGCAGTACCTGACTCCGGTTATACATTTGCCGGGTGGACCGGGGATCACTCCGGAAGCAGCAGCAGATCAGCAACCATCACAATGGACGTGGATAGAAGTGTGACGGCTTTATTTGAAACTGAATACGAGAATGATTAAGGTGTAGAGGTTGTCTCTTGGAGGCAGCCTCTTTTTTTTCACCAAAGCCTGTGGCTTTTCGCGGCCATTGATGACCTCGCACTAAGGAAAGAAATGCTTTGGATACACCACTATTGCAAATAACCTTAAAGCCCCTTGATCCCTTCAAGGTACGGGTCTGAATCCTGCTAAGGATCTTGTGACGAAGAATATTCAGAATTTTGTTGACATTAATATAAAATCAGGTATAAACTTAATGTAATCGATTACGTAATCGATTACTTGAAACTAAATCAGAAAATGAGGGCGCTTACATGGTGAACGCAAGTATGAAGGATGTTGCTATTAAAGCCAAGGTATCCACGGCAACGGTGTCTCATGTGATTAACGAGACGCGGTACGTGGCAGAGGAGACGAAAAAGAAAGTCTATGCAGCCATGAGAGAGCTGGATTACCAGCCCAACTCCGTAGCTAGAAGTCTCAGAAGCCGGAAAACAAATATTATCGGTCTGCTCGTGCCCCTTGTGGCATCAGATACGTCAAACTTTTTCTTTATGTCCATTGCGAATGGGATTGAACAGGTGTTAAAAGAAAACGGTTACAATCTCATTTTGAGTAACAGTGGCGAGGATCTTGAAGTGGAGCAGAATCAGATCAAAGTGTTTAATACGCAGTTCATTGATGGGCTTATTGTGGCGCCGGTGGACTCGAAGGAGCATGACTACAGAGAAAACCTCCACGGTACATATCCAACCGTCTTTATTGACCGGGAGCCAAAGGAGCGTGTCGGTGATACGGTACTGATTGACAGTGGCGCCGGTACCTACGATGGGATCACTCTTTTAATTGAAAAAGGACACCACCGCATCGGCTATATAACAGGACCACTTGGAATTACAACCAGTGATGAACGACTGGCAGCATACCGCCGGGCGTTTAGAGATAATGGTCTTGCCCTGGATGCAGCGTTGATTAAAGAAGGGAAAGCCACATTTGAGACCGGAGAAGAACTCACAGAAGAATTGGTGAAAGAAGGGGTCACGGCCATTTTCGTAGCCAATAACGTCATGACAATGGGAGCGGTTAGGTACCTGCAGGATCAAAAAGTTAAGATTCCGGACGATGTCGCCATTATTGGGTTCGATGACTACGACTGGCTGCGGATTACTTCCCCACCGTTATCAGTTGTTAAACAGCCGTCCTATGAACTTGGAAGAGCTGCGGTGGAATTTCTGATCGATCGGATTAATGGAAATGAAGAGCCTTATCGTTTGCACCGTTTACCGTCTGAACTGGTGATCAGAGGATCATGCTAATCAGCATGATTATCTTCTCAGGGTTTACGTAATCGATTACGTAAACAAAAACATGAAGTAGAGGGAGGGGTATGATGAAACCAGGTTTATCAAAAGAGTCCAACTCGATGCCGACCCCGGCTCCAATATTGACAAGGGGAATTGAAAAACCCCCTAAGTATCGGAAAAACTGGTGGAAGTTGATAAAACAGAATTGGGAGTTGTATTTGTTTTTACTGCCGACGCTTGTGTACTTTCTTATCTTCCACTATTGGCCTATGTACGGGGTACAGATTGCGTTTCGGAACTTTTCTCCGGCACTTGGAATTAGCGGGAGTGAATGGGTTGGATTAGAGCATTTCATTCGTTTCTTTGAATCATACAATTTCTGGACTTTAATGTATAACACCTTATCACTGAGTGTGTTGCAGTTGTTAATTACATTCCCGCTGCCAATTGTTGTGGCACTCATGCTCAATCAATTGATCTTTAAGCGGTACAAAAAATTTGTCCAGACCATCATTTATGCACCTCATTTCATTTCCGTTGTTGTTCTTGTCGGAATGGTGTATGTATTCTTTTCCAATAACGGTCTGATCAACAATTTTCTTATGATTTTTGGCTTGGATAGCATCAACTTCCTGGCCGATGCGAACTGGTTTAAACCACTGTATGTCGGTTCAAGCGTATGGCAGGAAACCGGCTGGGCAGCAATCATTTATCTGGCAGCCCTCGCTGCGGTCAATCCGGAACTGCACGAAGCGGCCATTGTGGACGGAGCGAGTAAGTTCCAACGAGTCCTTCATATCGATATTCCGGCGATCCTGCCGATCATGATTATCCTACTCGTTCTTTCAGTCGGAAACATCATGAACATTGGTTTCGAAAAAGCTTACTTACTGCAGACACCACTCAATCAGAGCTCGTCTGAAATTATACCGACATACGTGTATAAGGTCGGACTGCAGCAGGCTCAGTACAGCTTCGCGGCTGCCGTGGGACTCTTTAATGCCATGATCAACTTGATCCTGCTCTGGTATGTCAACCGGATTGCCAAGCGTATCTCAGGACAGGGACTATGGTAGGGGAGGAGTGAAACGATGGATTTGTCATCTATAAACCGATCAAAACAAGATAAGATATTCGATTTTTTCAACATTGCCCTGCTTACTCTCCTTTTAATTGCGGTTATGTATCCGCTCTATTTTGTCATTATTGCGTCGATCAGTAATCCGGACCGTATTTTTGCAGGAGATGTATGGTTGTTTCCGCGGGACATTACGTTTGAGGGGTACATCCGGATTTTTCAGGACGGTAAGATCTGGACGGGGTATAAAAACACCATCATATACACCACGCTTGGGACTGCACTTAATATTGCTCTCACGTTGACAGCCGCCTATGCATTATCTCGAAAGGACTTTTACGGACGCACGTTCTTCATGGTTATGTTCGTATTCACGATGTTCTTTTCCG
Organism: Alteribacter aurantiacus DSM 18675; assembly: GCF_000429705.1. Lineage (GTDB taxonomy): Bacteria > Bacillota > Bacilli > Bacillales > Salisediminibacteriaceae > Alteribacter > Alteribacter aurantiacus. The sequence goes on along the minus strand of NZ_KE386943.1, from coordinate 114,235 downwards.
GTGGTCTGATTCCAACTTATTTGGTCGTAAAAGACCTTGGGATGGTCAACACGATGTGGGCACTGATCATTCCGAAAGCTGTGGCAGTGTGGAACATCATTGTAGCCCGGACGTTTTTTCAGGCAACGATTCCTAATGAAATGCATGAAGCGGCAAAAGTGGATGGCTGTTCGAACACAAAGTTCTTCCTCAAGATCGTTCTGCCGCTGTCTAAACCGATTATTGCCGTTATGGTTCTGTTTTACGCAGTGAGTCACTGGAACTCGTACTTTGACGCTCTGATTTATCTGAATGATGAGAGTCTTTACCCGCTTCAGATGGTACTACGTAACATTCTGATTCAGAACGAGGCGGCGGCCACGATGGTTGGCGATCTCGATTCATTTGCTGCCCAGCAGCGGATCGCTGAACTTATTAAATACGGGGTCATCATCGTCGGGAGTCTTCCCCTTCTCATTGTATACCCGTTCATCCAGAAGTATTTTGTTCAGGGAGTCATGATTGGCGGGATCAAAGGATAATGGCTGTTTGATGTTTTGATTTGGTTATTCCACCGATGAGCGTTATTTTACCTCGCTGGTGTTAGCAAGATAAATTCTTAAGGGGGTTTGCAAGGTGAAGAGAAACGTTTCGAAAGCATGGTTAGGGTTATCTGCAGGGATTGTGGCACTTGGGTTGACAGCCTGCTCCGATGAGAGCAGCGGGGAAGAGAAGGAGTCAGCGGAGTTCAATTCAGAAGGGCTTCCCATAGTAGAAGAAGACGGGTTTACGCTTGAATTTGTGTCACCAAAAGCACCACTGGCACCGGACTTTGATGAGATGGTGATTTTTGACTGGCTGGAGGAAGACACAAACATCACCATCGACTGGACCAATATTCCGGCTGATGCCTATGAGGAGCGGAAGAATCTCATGCTTGCCGGCGGTGAGCTGCCTGATGCCTTTTATAATGCGTCGTTTTCTGATAACGACTTGGTGACATACGGGCAAAATGGGACGATAATTCCACTTGAGGATCTAATTGAAGAATATGCACCAAATTTATCGGCACGAATGGAAGAACGTCCGGAACTAAGAAGTGTTGTAACAGCGCCGGACGGACACATTTACTCCCTGCCATCAGCAGAGGAAGCAGGAATTGGGGACTTCCCGAACTTTTTGTCCATCAATACGAAATGGCTGGATGAACTAGGTCTGGATATGCCAGAAACACTTGACGAATATGGTGATGTGCTACGTGCATTCCGTGATGAGGATCCAAACAATACCGGTAAGGATGACACGATCCCACTGAGCTTTATGTACAACTTCTGGACCGGGAACATGGGGGATCTATACGCGTCATTTGGTGTGCCAAACAATCCGGATTACCGGATTGTAAGAGACGGTGAAGTTCTTTTTACAGCCGTGCAGCCTGAGTTTAAAGAAGCGACAGCCTACTTCCACGAGTGGGTAGAAGAAGGTCTCATTGACGAAGAATCGTTCACGCACGATGTGAGTCAGTATTTTGCAAAAGGAAAAACAGAAGATGCCCGCCTCGGTTCTTATATCTGGTGGGAAACAGAAGAAATTGTCGGACCTGACAGAGCAGGGGACTATGCCCTTCTCGGACCGCTTGAAGGGCCGAATGGTCATCACATGGTCGGACGTGCGAACGCTTCTGACATGGGGCGCGGCGCATTTGTCATTACATCTGCCAATGAAAACCCTGAAATTACGATGCGTTGGGTAGACCAGCTGTACGATCCGGAAATGTCCGCCCAGATCAACTGGGGCCCGGAAGACGATGTGTTTGAGCGTGACGAAAACGGCACTCTTGTATGGGCGGAACTTGAAGAGGGTGTTTCCATGGGTGAATACCGCCAGCTAGTGGCACCAAACGGTCCGTCTGTGATCCTGGCAGAGCATTTCGGAACGGTGGTGGAGATGGATCCTCGTGCCAAGCAACGTCTCCTTGATATTCAAGAGTACTACGAGCCGTACGCGGTAGATGAAAAGTATCCAAACATTTTCTTTGAACCTGAAGAGCTTCAGCGGATCAACCGTCTTCAAACAGACATTATGAACGTGGTGGAAGAGAGACAGGCGCTCTGGCTTATGAATGGCGGGGTTGAGGAAGAGTGGGACGATTTTGTAGCCCAGCTCAACCAGATGGGACTTGAAGAGCTTATGCAGATTTATCAAGACGGCTACGATCGCTTTTATGAGAACCAGTAGAGCAGTCTGAGTTTGGGGGCCGGATGAATATGACCGGCCCCAAATTATATAAACAGAAGAAGGTGATGGTGATGGGGTTTCTCGATTCAAAGCTCTACCAATTTCTTGAACATATCGCGAATTTTTTCTTTCTTAACCTGGTCTGGATTGTTTGCTGCCTTCCTTTAGTGACGGCATTTCCTGCCACGACAGCGATGTTTGGCGTTCTTCGGGACTGGCATAAGAACGATAACAGGGCTGTGGTCGTACCCTTCTTGCGGTATTTCAGGAGAAACCTTAAAACAAGTATGGTGGTGTCGCTGCTATGGACAGCTGGGTTTGCCGTTGTTTACGTAAATATGCGCATTATCGACCCTTTTGCATCCTTATTTGAGTTTGTTCTTATGGCGCTCATCGGCCTTGTTATCATTGGCTTCGTGTTTACGACAGTGTATTTATTTCCGGTTCTTGTTCACTTTGAGCTGCCGTTCCGGTTCAAAGTCAGAAATGCTTTTTTCATTTCGGTGAGCCAGCTTCCGTATACTCTTTTGGGAAGTGCGGTTATGCTTTTTACTGCTTATTTTGTTTACCATTGGCCGGTGCTTTTACTCTTTATAGGTACATTGAGCGGTTATCTCATGTACTTGATTTGCTACAAGGCGTTTGAAAAGATCGGAGCAGCGTATGAGTATGAAGCACAACTTGCTGGAAAGGCGTGAGGAGATGGGAAAGCAGAATGGAATGTTAGCACGATGGCGGTTTGAAGAAGGTAATGAGCGTTATGTCACAGATGAGATAAAAGGTCTCAAAGACAAACTTTCCTATGTTTTTCATGATGCTCGGTTTCAGCCGGATCGTGTCTGTAAACGAAGAAAAGGCATTCACGGACAGGCGCTTTGGTTTGATGGTTTTTCTACGTTTATCACGCGTGAAAAAGAGCAGATCGCTCTTCCGGCAGAAGGCTTTACCCTATCAGCCTGGGTGGCACCGAGCTCTTTTGGAGGTATTGAAGACGAGCGGCTTTCCGCAATTGTAAATCAACAGAACCGGGCTCGTGGAACGGGGTTTATTCTGGGGTTCCATAAACACGGACGATTAGGTTTTCACGTGGGGCTCAACACCGGATGGCAGGAGTTGACCTGTGAACGAACCTTTCTAAAGAAAAACGAATGGTCGATGGTTACAGCGGTCTTTGACGGGGCTCTGGGAGAGATCAAGATTTTAGTAAACGGACAGACAGCGGAAAGAAAACATGTGCTGCAGGGAGCAACATTGAAGCTCGCAGATGTGGATTTATACATCGGAAAGAATAACGATCCTTTTATGGTGGAAAACACGTTTTCCTTAAACATGTTCAGTGGATTGATGGATGAGGTGGCGATCTACGATTCGGCATTATCAAATGAAGATGTTGCGGATCTTTACCAGGAATATCTTCCCGCAGGGAGACACCCGGTGCTGGAAAAAGAAACGATTGCGATTCAGCGCGACGAATTCACGAATGATGTCCACCGTCCCCGTTTTCACGCATCGCCTCCGGGGCACTGGATGAACGAACCTCATGCGCCGTTTTATTATGAAGGAAAATACCACCTGTTTTATCAGCACAACCCACAAGGCCCATATTGGGGGAACATTCACTGGGGTCATTGGGTAAGTGACGATTTAATTCACTGGGAGGACGCCCCTGTGGCACTGGCGCCTGAACTTGGGGCGGTGGATCCTGACGGTACATGGTCAGGTTGTGCTCATATGGATGAAAATGGAGAGCCGGTGCTGTTTTTTACGGCAGGCAATCATCAAAAACTGCCAAACCAGATGGTGGCTCTGGCGAACCCGGTGGACGTTGCCGATCCGACACTCGCAGAGTGGAACAAGCGGGATGAGCCGGATCTGGTCCAGCCGGAAGGGTACGATTTATATGATGATGGGTTTCGTGATCCTTTTGTTTGGAAAGAGGGCGGAACGTGGTTTCAGCTAGTGGCCTCGGGTATTAACGAAAGAGGGGGCACGGCTCTTCTATTCAGCTCAGAGGATTTAAAGGAATGGGCGTTTCACGGTCCCCTTTACGTGAGTGAATATGAACGTTTCCCTTATCTGGGGATCGTTTGGGAGCTGCCCATTCTCCTTCCACTTGGTAAAGATACAAAGGGGGAGGAAAAGCATGTCTTTATTATCAGCCCTGTAGGTGAAGGTGCGGACGTGGAGGTGTTTTACTGGATCGGAAAGTGGGATCTGGATACGAAACGTTTCCTCCCTGATTTTGAAGAGCCGCGTCTGTTTGATTACGGTGACTTTCATTTTACGGGACCGAGCGCCATGGCGGACCCTGTGAAAAACAGGCTTGTCTTGTTTACGATTGCCCAAGGGGAGCGGCCTATTGAGTATGAATATGCTGCGGGATGGGCACATAACGCAGGGATGCCGGCAGAAATCTTTTTGAATAAGGACAATGATATGGGAATAAGGCCGATCGAAGAGGTGAAATCTCTTCGTGGAAGACAGCTCGTGGATGTACAGGGAATGACCCTTGCTGAGGTGAATCAAAAACTCGAAAGGGTGAAGGGCGATATGCTGGATATTGAGTTGGAAGTTGAGACGGTTGAGTCGCCCGTTGGAATTTATGTCCGGCAGGCTCCAGACCGTAGTGAAGAGACACTGTTTTATTACGACGGTAAACATGAAGCGTTTTATGTAGACCGAAACTCTTCCACTCTTGATGCTTCGGAAAGAACCGTGGGTATTCAAGGAGGAAAAGTGCAGCTTAAAGATGAACTATTCTCTCTTCGTTTGATTCTTGATCGGTCTTTAGCAGAAGCGTATGTCAATGAAAAAAAGAGCCTTACTACAAGAATATATCCGGCACTGCTGGAATCAAAAGGGCTTTCCCTTAAAGGGGATGAGGATGTGTATGTCCGCTCTCTAAAAGTGTGGGAGATGGACGGAATTTACAGGAGTGAGGAGTGTTAGCGTGACGTTGGATGATAAACTAGCCAAAAAAATAGAAAAAGCAACTTACCAGGAGCCTTACCGCCCACATCTTCATTTTACACCCGAAAAGAAGTGGATGAATGATCCAAATGGAATGGTTTTCTACGAAGGGGAGTACCATTTGTTTTACCAGTTTCATCCCGATTCCATGCAATGGGGCCCCATGCACTGGGGGCACGCGGTGAGCAGGGACCTTCTTGAATGGGAGCACCTCCCTGTTGCCCTTGAGCCTGATGAACTGGGAATGATTTTTTCAGGAAGTGCCATAGTGGACTGGCATGATACATCCGGACTTTTCAATGGTGGCCACGGCTTGGTAGCCATTTATACAAGCGCTTCTGAAAGCACTCAGCAGCAGAGTATAGCATACAGCACCGACCGGGGACGCACGTGGGTGAAGTACAATGGCAATCCGGTGATTCCAAATACAGAGCTAAAGGATTTTCGTGACCCGAAAGTGTTCTGGCATCATGAGACGAACAGATGGGTGATGGTGCTTGCTGCTGGGCAGGAAATAATGATCTATTCTTCACCGAACCTGCTAAATTGGACGTATGAAAGCTCATTTGGAAAATGCGAAGGCGCTCACGGCGGTGTCTGGGAATGTCCGGATCTGTTTGCCATAGAGGTAGAAGGAACCAAAGAGTTAAAATGGGTTATGCAGGTGGACATCGGAGACGGTGCTATTGCCGGGGGATCGGGCGGACAGTACTTTGTCGGTGAGTTTGATGGACGGACGTTTGTAACGGAACCGAAAGTAACGGGGACACTTGACGGTGGTAATGCTGTCCGCTGGGTGGATTATGGGAAGGACTTCTACGCGACCCAGTCGTTTTCCGATATGCCCGTAAAAGACGGTCGACGGATATGGATGGCGTGGATGAGCAACTGGCAGTATGCCAATGATGTTCCGACAAGCCCTTGGCGAAGTGCCATGTCACTTCCAAGAGAGGTTTCACTGGTACAGGAGGAACACGTGTATGAGCTGATCCAAAAGCCAGTGGCTGAACTGTTTAACCGCTCCGAAAACATATTTGTAGACCGCACAATAAGTATAGAAGAAGAAAACACGTCAATTATCCCTCAGCCGGATGGCCCTTTTGTGCTTGATTTGATGATGAAAGGTGTTAATGGAGGTGAACCGGAACAGGGGCAGATGGTCGTTACGCTGTTCCAGTCGGACAGAAAAAAAGGCTGTAGTGTCACGGTAGACTTCGAACAAGGAGAGGTGGCTTTTGACCGTGCCGGCATGAAGAACAGTGAGTTTCATGAACATTTCCCGGCAGTTACAACAGCTCCTTTCAGTGCCAAAGCTGGTGCGTTGCACCTTCAACTCGTCGTGGATCGTGGATCTGTAGAAATCTTCATCGATGGGGGACGAAGGACGATGACCAACCTCATTTTGCCGGAACAAGCTGACAGCTATGCCATTACAATTTCCGCATCAGGTAAAAAACCAGAGGTTGACTGCTTGGGGTTTACGATAAAGTCAGTGTGGTAGGTTAGTATTATCTCACTTGGCTCCAATCCGTAACTCCAGTTACACATTCTTCGGGTGGGCCGGCGATCACTCCGAAAGCAACAGATCGGCAACCATCACAATGGGCGGAAACGGAAGTCTAACGGTTATCTTTGAAAGTTGATACAACCTTTTGGGAATAAAATACACACAAAAAAGGAGAAACAGCCAACCTGGCCGTTTCTCCTTTTTCATTAATTTATATTGGCGTAACATCTTATCAATTAAACAAACTCACCAACCAACCTAACAGAATACCTACAACCCCAAAGTCCGAATCTCCAAATGTCGTACCTTCGAATCCAAGCGTACCTAGGACTGGCATGAGTAGGGCTGGTAAGAAGCTGATTAGGATTCCGTTTGTGACGGCTCCTAAGATCGCCCCTCTTCGTCCACCCATAGCGTTTCCGAATACGCCAGCCGCTGCACCTGTGAAGAAGTGAGGCACAAGGCCTGGTACGATGAGAGCTAGACCGAACATCGGTAGGAAGAACATGCTTCCAAGTCCCGCGAGAAAGCTGAAGAAAAATCCGATAATAACAGCGTTTGGTGCGAAAGGAAAGACGATTGGTGCATCCAATGCTGGCTTCGCATTTGGTACGAGCTTGTCGGCAATTCCTTTAAAGGCTGGAACGATTTCAGCAAGTAGCATACGTACCCCGGCAAGAACCACATACACACCGGCAGCAAATGTAATACCCTGCATTAGTGAGAAGACGATGAAGTTCATCCCTTCACTTAGTTCAGTTTCAATGAATGGTGCACCTGCAAAGAGGGCGACGACGATAAACAGAATTGCCATCGTAAGAGATACGGCTACTGACGTATCTCGCAAGAATCCGAGTGACTGAGGTACTTTAATGTCTTCAGTCGTTTTTTCTTTGTTACCAAGGTATTTCCCGATTGTACCTGAAACGAAGTAACCGATAGAGCCGAAGTGACCAAGGGCAATGTCATCGTTTCCTGTAATTTGTCTCATGTACGGCTGCAATAGAGCCGGGAAGAGAGCCATCACAGATCCTAAAATGAAGGAACCAGTAACAATCAACGGAATGCCTGACATGCCACCTGTACTTAAGATAACTGCGATCAAACATGCCATGAAAAGCGTGTGGTGTCCGGTTAAGAAAATATATTTAAGTGGCGTGAGTCTAGCAATGACGATATTGGCTACCATACCGAACAACATAATCATGGCGGTCTCTGTACCGAATGCTTGCTGCGCTACCGCTACAACGGCTTCGTTATTCGGAATAACCCCTCGAATGGCAAACGCCTGCTCGAACATTTGGGAGAAGAAGTCGAGAGACGAGATCAAAACCCCTGCTCCCACTCCCAGAATGACAAAGCCCATGATCGTTTTCAAAGTCCCGGATACGGTATTGGCCACGTCTTTTTTCTGTAAAAGAAGACCGAGTAAAGCGAAGAGACCAACGAGAATGGCCGGTGTACCCAGAATGTCATTCATAATGAGTTCTGCCATGACTTATCCCTCCTGAATGTGAGTTTGTAACGCTTCCTTCAGTTCATTTTGATCTAGCAAGTTTGTAAGGGGAATGATCTTTTTGCTTCCATCGTCCAAGTTCGTAATGATGTCACGAGATCCAATGTAATAATCAGCCGATTCTGTTCGTGCTGTAGCAAGGTCCGTATGTGACACCTCTGCATCAATCCCTAGTTCACTGATTGCCTTCTTCACGTTCATCTCCACCATAAAGCTGCTTCCTAGTCCATTTCCGCATACAACTAATAATTTCATTTCAAATTCCTCCTAAGTGTTTTTGTTTTTTACTCACTATATTGATCAATAATTCCTTGAATCTCGCTAATCTGTGTAGCTGCTCGTAACTTTTCAATGTTGTTTTCCTCAGACAGCATCGTTGATAGTTGTGAAAGTGCCTTAAGGTGTGTCTCGTTATCAACGGCTGCCAAGACGAAGAATAACGATGCTTGGTGACGCTCTTCATCTGAAAACTTCACCGGTTCGTCTACTTTCATGACGCTCATTCCAAGCTTCTCCACCCCGTCTTCAGGTCTTGCGTGTGGGATCGCCACTTGTGGAGCGATAATGACGTATGGGCCAAGCTCCTTGACTTTCTCGATCATGGCAGACACGTAGTTTGGAGTAATGGATTGATTATCGACTAAAGGCTGTGCTGCCCGTTCGATCGCTTCTTCCCACGTCTCTACGCGATCGACAATTTGAATCGCGTTCGATTGGATGATTTCATTTAGCATCGGTTTATACAGCTCCTTTACTTGAAGTGGTTTATTTGAAAGAATATCCTCAATCTCTTTTTGTAACAGTGTCTGATCGTGAATGGTCGCGTGTCTTTCAACGACCCTAAGGATTTCTTTTACATTCGGTTGTGTTGGATTAATTTCTTTCACATGTAGGAGACGATTGACATTCGTCAAAATTCGTTCTTTTTCCGTTTCCGTTAAGACGGCATTCACGTGAAAGGTCGGTACATTTCTATTTTTTAAAGGAATGGTCGTAAAAATAAGGTCTGGATTGATCGTGGCTTCTTCAACAGAGGTGACGACTTCAAAGTCAATCGTTGAAAATAGTCTCTCGAGTTGGGTGCGTAACATTTGAGACGTCCCGATTCCGCTGGAACAAACAATCAAACCTTGTTTCCTCTCAGCCGCCGTTTGGCCCTCTTTTCTCATCCACCCGCCAAAATGCATCGTAATGTAGGCGGTTTCATCTTCGTCAATTGCCTGCCCCACAAAGCGTTCTAAATGAGGAACGACTTTTTTTGTGAGCTGAAAGATATCACTGTACTTTTCCTTAACAGACTCTGTTAATGGATTTCTCGCAGGCAACCGGTATTTCATCCGGTAATAAGCAGGGTAGATGTGAATGAGTAAGTTGTCTTGAACCTCCCTGTAATTTCGAAATTGCATACAGGCATACCGCTGAAAATCCACTACCATGGTACGAACAACCTCGTCCAACCCTTTGATAGTATAATCATTTTGTTCTGAATTAATCCGATGACTGACTAGGAGGATCGTAATGAATGCTAATTCCTCGTCAGGGATGTTGACTTGAAGAGCCTCGCTCAAGTCATGGCTCACACGCTTGGCATCTTCATACAGGGAACTTCGTCTAAGGGAATGAGCTTCTTCAATTGCATCGATGTTCTGACGATTCATCATACGGTGAAGGGAAAAGGTCATGTACCAAATCAATGGATGATAACGGCCTGACTCCCCGTGAGCCCCGGTGTGAGGAAAGTGCTTTTTCATTACCTCTTCAACCAAGTCCATGCGCTGCGAGATCTCAGGACTAGCCTCTTCCCACAAGCTCATCATCTTCTTGAGTACTTCAACGTCCAAGTCTTCGTGAACGGTCGTAATAAACAGTCTTCTAATATCGAATTCTTTTCCCTTAATCTTGTAGCCCTCAGAGCGTGAGGAGGTGAGATCCACTCCATAGTCATTGGCTCGTTCTCGGATCTCCTTTACATCGCTTAAACAAGAGTTCCTGCTGGCACTTGTCGTTTCAATCATGTGTTTCAAAAAAACGTTACTGTTTTTGGTTAACAAGAGAAACGTTGAAATGGCCCTTCGCTCATCCGATGAAAAGTAGTAGTCATAGGACTGGTTCAATGTGAAGTGTTTGGGCAGCTCGTCTTTCGTCGTTTGAGTCAAATAAATCCCAACCTCTTTCACTCGTTGAACCTTATCGAGGTTCTTGTCCACTAACCAATCATCCACTTTGTTCAAGTTGTAATAAACAGTCCGGCGAGAGACCTTTAAATGTTCTCCCAGTTCCTTGGCTGAAACCGGATCGGCTTTCAGTGCAAGAAGGTCTAATAACTGAGCGCTCTTTTGATCTAATATCAATTTCACCCACCACCTTTCCTAACAATGTGCTAGCTAGCTGAATCAAAATCAGGAATACTGTGGAATGACTTAACTCCATGATAAGTAGGATAAACAAAATTCGGAAGTCCGAAACATGAACATGGGTGTGTGCAAAGTTGGACTGAAGGGCCGGGTGGGGGCCAAATGGGGACGGTTCTGCTGCTTCCTTGGCCAAGTGGGGACGGTTCTTTTGCTTCATTTGGCAAGGGAATTAGTGATTTGTAATTCAAGAGAACATGAGTTGGTTGCTTTATTCCACAAGGTTATAAGTAGATCTCGAGGCAAATATTGTTATGTTGTTTTGTTTCTATGAAGGGTGGTAAACGAGTGGGGATAAGCACCAAAGACGATTTAATTAGGATATAAGTCAGTCTACTCCTGCACTTTGGGAGCGAAGAGGTGAAGTTTTTTCGTAGGAGCGGAACAGAAGTGAAAGGAGAGTGTCACGATTTTCTTATTTTCCCTGTTGAGTAGTGAGATATAGTGGGAATAATAAAAGAAAGAGTAACCATGGTTAGGGGGATGGATTGTGCTTATTCAGTGTACACAAAAGTTGTTAAAAGAGATTAAAGTGAAGCCGAGTGAAGTGTCTGAAGAGGAGCGGTTGTATTGTTGGCATGCTAATGTGATGATGATGGGTCGTAGAAAAGCGCTTGTTCTGATGAATGACAGTAGTTCATCGAAATAGGTCATGTTGAACATATCTCTGATCTGTTTGGACCGTTGAGAGGTCGTACTCTGTTTGGTGTCGAAAAACTCATAAATATCATTTGCAGAAACGTAAGGGTGTTCTTCTTGTCAAACAATAAATTAACACTTCCCAATGCATGGATCATGGCTGCCGCCCAAATTTCAATTCTGCCCAAGAGAAAGGGAACCTCTCTTTTACGAGCCATTTTTGAAATGAACTTTTCAATGATGTGATCATATTCATCGTTTAGATATTCTTGACTGAAAAGGCTTGTTAAACGAATTAACTCCTTTTTTCTTTGCTCTGTTTTTTCCTTCTTATCCTTCACAATTAGCCACTCCTTTTGATGGACAGGATTTTGAGATTATACAAAAAATGAAATGATTACGTCTTCTTTACAAGGTGTTTTTTCCGGTTAATTGTAAGATTAATAAAGGTGTTTATCAAGGTGGTGAATTGGGGACAGTTCTGTTGCTTCATTTTGAAGAAAAGAGCAGAAGCGAACTTTTATTTGTCGGTCTTTGTCTTGTTAATTAAACGTTTATTTAAACGGATGACGTTCGACATGGAATGAGGGATTATAGCAGTGGTAGATCATTTTTACGTGCGGATTTGATAAAACGCTTAATAGATTAATAGAAAGGACAATGATGATATACAAATTAACCCTTTGCTACTGACACTACTTACCGATGAGGTGGCTTATTGGCGTACCTACCAGGAAGCTTCGCATTTTTTTAGAAAGAGAAAAGCGATCACTGAGAAGACAGGGAATTGGCTGCGATGGATCTAACGATCATACCGGATGACGTGGAGTCGTTCTATCCATTGGCGGAGATGTTTATGGGCGAGCGGGCGAAGGAGCTTCCGTCGAGAGAGCGGGTGCTGAGTGGGTCTAAGTAGGGACGGTTCTAATGTTTCTCAAGGAAGCGAAAGTACCGTCGCTGCGCTTATGAAAAAAGTACGTAAAATAAGTGCATAAACAGAACGAATGTTCCGTCATTTGTGGTACACTATTTTTAGAATACTCCTCTAGGTTTTCATCGTTAACTCCTCTGTTATTATCTCTGCCCCTGTTGACATTTTCCTTATTGTACGCTTGTTTACGTTTGGTTTTTTATCTATACTTTTATAAAAGCTGAAAAAATGTGAGGAGGTAAGAAAGTGGAGAATAAAAAGTTGGATTTGATTGTAGCAAAGTTAATGGGCATAGAAGGACAACTTGATCAGCATAGCGATCGTTTTGACACGATGGAGAATCGGTTTGGTACGATAGAGAATCGATTCGATACGATGGAGAAGCGATTCGATTGGGTTGAAGAAGAGCTGAAGAGATTTGATGAAATGGAAAAGCGATTTGATGAAATGGAGAAGCGATTTGATACGGTTGAAGATACCTTAGTCAGAGTGGAAGAAAGTCACATTAAGGATATTGAAGCCATTTTGCACCAAATTGACAAGAAGATGGACACGCGCGATTATGACATTCAAGTGTTGAACAAGCGAATGTTTAAAGTGGAAAGTGACATTGAGCGATTAAAAGAGAAATGATGATCCCCTTATTTCCTACATTCCTAAAGCATTAAATCCACCTTTCATCCCCTATGGTCAGCCTCACATTTGAACCATTCGCTTATTTTACTAAATAAAACCAACTTTATTTTTAGTGAGGCGGATTAGGATGAGCATGGAGGAACAGTTGCGTCAGGCACTTCAAGAATGTGAAGAGTTACGAAAAGAGAACGCCCGTTTAAGAGCGTTGTTGCAAGAACAAGATATCGCCCCAAAACCACGCCAACCTTTAAAGTCCAATGCTGAAGTGATCCAAGAGAGACTATCTATATTTAAGGGTCTTTTCAAAGGAAGAACGGACGTGTTCCCAAAGCGTTGGGAATCTAAATCCGGTCGGACCGGGTACTCTCCTGCCTGTGATCATCAATGGCATCCTACCTTATGCAAGAAACCTCAGATTAAATGTATTGATTGTAAGCGTCGTAAGTTAACTCCTATGACTGATAAAGTGATTTTTGATCACCTCAAAGGGGAGCGGACGATCGGAATTTACCCATTGCTTGAAGATGACACGTGTTATTTCTCGGCTTTTGATTTTGATAGAAGGAGCTGGAAGGAAGACGTGCGTGCTCTTTTATCGATGTGTAAAGATAGTGTTCCGGCATACCCGGAGATCTCTCGTTCCGGTAACGGATGCCATGTATGGGTCTTTTTCTCCGAGCCCGTCCTAGCCAAAACCGCGCGTAAACTCGGCAACAATATTCTTGAGCAGACATTATCCGAGATTTTTCAAGTGGGTCTCGATTCCTTTGCCCGCATGTTCCCGTCTATGTTGGGGACGTTTCTTTTGCTTCCTAGGAGACAAAAGAACCGTCCCCACCTTGCCGCTAGTAAATCCTAAAAGTCTCAATCACTCTTGGCAGCTCATCCTGTATCATACTTTGAATTTCCATTAACTTATCCTCGTTTTCCGGCTCCAAGATCTCAGGTGTGGGTTCTGGGGTGATGTTGTAGGAGAACATGTATTGTTCAGTTGAACCGAGGTAGATCCATGGTGACCCTTCGAGGTATTCGGGTCCATAATCTGCTGGGAGTACATCGATGGAAAAGAAGAATTGTTCGATAGTATGGTCAGGTGTATAGAAAATACTGAATGACCTGATGGTGTCCGGTGCATCGTTGCTTTCTGTGATTGTCGTGATGTCTCTCCATGATTCAAGAAGGTCTAGGGAAAAGCCGTATTCAGAGCTCTCTAACACGTAGTTATCGCCCTCTACTTCCAAAACTCTGTCGACTACTTCCTCTGTAACATTCTCTTCTATTTCTTCCTCTTCATCTTCAGAGGTGACGTCCTCATCTATTTGCTCATCGGAGTGTTGTTCTTCTTTTTCAGGAGGAGGTTCTTCTTCTGCCTGCGAGGCGGAGCCATCATCATTTTCATTTGTTTCTTCTCCTGGCTGTGGTTCATTCTCTTCCGTTCCACTCGTTTCTTCTCCTGCATTGGTACAAGCAGTGCAAATAAGTACCAGTAAAGCCGTTGCTACTAAAAGCTGGCGTTTCCTCATCTGATCACCCTCCATCGGAACAATGTCTTTATACTCTAAATTTTACCATACTAACCGTGTCGGAAAACGTCTAAATGAGAGTAAGGTGGGGACGGTTCTGTTGCATCCTTTGGCAGTGGGGGAACCGTCCCTATCTTGGCGTGCCGAGGAAGCGGAAGAACCGTCCCCACATGGAACCCCACCTTTACGCAGGGTGTCAAAAGATGTAGGTTTATGGTATGTTTTATTTATAATTCATAATTTTTACAGGTTGCGGGAGGTGGGGGACCGATGGATAAAGTTAAGATCTTGATTATAGCCGTTAGCGTGCTTCTTTTGATAGGAGTGGGGACATTTACGTTTAACGCTGCCCAGTCGGAGGATCCTGATCATTTACTTTCACAAGCGAATGATTACTTTGAATTAGAAGACTATGAAGCTAGCATTCACTTTTATCAGGACTATTTGAGTGTGGACCCTGGGCACCTAGAGGCACGCTTAAATCTTTCAAAAGCATACTTTATGCTTGAGAGGTGGGACGAGGGGGAAAGTACGCTTCTCCAAGGTGTTCGGATCAAACCGAGGGAGTCGGCTTTTTATATTACATTGGCAGATATGTATTTTCAAAGGGAAGAGATTGAAAAGGGGATCCACATCACATTAGATGGACAAGATGCTGGTCGCTCTAGTGACTTCGAGCCATTGGTTGAGGAGATAACAGAACGTCTATCCGTCCAGTCCACTCGCTCTCGCCTTCAACTTAACTATGAAAATTCCCTTGCGTTGATTTGGGACGAAGATACCTCTCTTGATATGGAAGTAGTGTGGTCATTGGAAGACGGAGAAGGGGAATTTATTGTCGATGAAGAAGACCGTATTTTTATCTCACCTGAAAAGGTTGGTGAAGTAACGATTGAAGGGGCAATTGGTTCACTTGTAATTATAGAAGACTTTGAAATTGCAGAACAAGTGTTGGATGAGCTTGAGGTCACGCCTCGATCAGTAAACATGAGCAGGGGAGAAGAGGTCTCCTTTACGGCGTCCGGGCTTGATTTAGCAGGAAAAGAAATGGATGTTATGCCTGATTGGGTATTGGAAAAAGAATTAGGTACGCTATCGGAAGCCGAGGATGGTGAATTTTCTTTTACTGCTGAAAAAAGTGGAACGGAGACGCTAACGGCAGAAGTAGATAATGTGATAACAGAGGTCACGATCGTTATAGATGATGACCAAGTGTACGTTTCTTACGAAGTTGAGGGCGAGGGAACCGTTAGCCTCAGTCCTCTGAAGGACGGATTTCCTTATGGCACAGAGATTACCCTTCGAGCTACACCGGCTGAAGGTTGGGAGTTTTCTGGCTGGTATGGAGATGTGCAAACTATGACGAACCCTCTGTCCGTGACGTTAGAAGAGGACCTCGCTGTGACAGCTGTTTTCACCGAAGTATCCTTTGATCTTATTGTAGGGGTAGAAGGCAGTGGAAGAGTGATTCAAAATGCTCTCGAGTATTCCACTGGTGACACAGTAACGTTGACAGCTGTGCCTAACAGTGGATGGAAGTTTGAACGTTGGGAAGGTAGTGTAAATGGATCCGAGAAGTCCGTCTCTGTGACCATGAACAGAAATCACAACGTACAAGCCATCTTTTCAAGAGAGCAAGTGGAAGCGGATGAAAGTGAATCTGAAAATACAGAGAGTAGTAATGAGGAAACGAGCATGCCTTCAGAGAGTAGCTCCGGTTCTGACAGTAGTTCAGGAAGTCACTCTGGCTCAGGTAGTAGTTCAGGAAGTCACTCTGGCTCAGGTAGTAGTTCAGGAGGGACGTATGGTGGTAACCAGGGGCAACAAACAGCAACTTCAGCGCCTACAAGATACACCCTGAGCACGGAAGTTTCGGGAGAGGGAAGAATTGCAAAGAGCAACTCCAAATCTAATTACAGCAAAGGCACAGCCGTTTCTCTAACAGCAGAGGCAGCATCGGGGTATGAATTTGTTCGTTGGGAAGGGTCAGTATCCGGGTCGTCACCGTCAATCACGGTTACAATGGACGCAAATAAAAGTGTCAAAGCCATCTTTACCAAGGTGACTGTATCAGCGCCAGTTTCGGAATTTACTCTTTCTACTGGTAGTCAAGGAGGAGGATCCGTCACGGTATCTCCATCAGGATCCACATTCCAGGCCGGCACAGGCGTCTCAATTACAGCTGTTCCAGAGTCGGGGTATACGTTTGGAGGATGGTCAGGGGACCACACGGGGAGTAGCAGCTCGGCGACAATAACAATGGATAGAAACAAAAGCGTAACGGCGATTTTTGAAGCGATCAAGGAAAGTTTGGATGATTAATAAATGAAGACTGTCTCTTTGGAGGCAGTCTTCACTTTTTGGAATGAGGGGTTTGGACTTGCGGTTTAGTTTTTATTCATAAATCTCTCCACAACCTCATTAAACTTCTCACTATGCTCCCAGAACATCATGTGGCCTCCGAGGACTTCGACTTTTGTTTTAGGGGTCAACCTATTTGAGTACGCTACCGCAGTTTTAGACCAATGCTCTGCCACGATATTTAACGTAGGCACAGCTTCACTCGCCTGTTTCGCTTCCTCTCGGTAATCGGCAAACATGCCTGATGCAAATAGGTTGCCGGCGATATAAAAGGGAGTCTTTAGGGATTGTTCGACAAGCCATGTTAATTCTTCGGGTTTAAGCTCTCTTTGAATCATCACTTGGTAGATGTAACTAGCGATAAATTCTCTTTGCCCTTTGGAGTCTAGTAAATACGCATTGTAAATGCCTGCGATGTCGTCGAGTGCTCCCTCAGCCCAATCTTCTGTTTTCGTGGATAAAGATTTCGGTGGCATATCCACAAAAATCATCGCTTTTACTTTATCAAATCCCTGCTGTTTCACATACTCCCATGCAGTCAAACATCCGAATGACCAACCTACAAGAGTGGCCTGCTTTACGTCCAGTGCCTCAAGTACTTCGTGAAGGTCCGTGCCATGAGTGACATAATCGTTCCCGTGAAGAACCACCGTAGATCGCCCGTGACTCCTTGGATCGACCACAATTACCCGGTTGGTTTTTGCAAAGTGCGTCACCTGTTTTTCAAACACTTCTGTCGTAAACGTAAACCCCGGTATAAAAACGATCGGTTCACCCTGCCCAGCCTCTTGAACAAACAGTTCCACACCTGAATCGACCTTGATGTACGTTTCCTTTACTTTAGTCATCTGTTTCCCTCGCCTCGTTAGAAGTTTTATTACATGGATATTCCAAGTGGAGGGCGTTGATTCATTAGCATGAAGGATCGTTCTCCTTCTTCCAAAGTAGGAGAACCGTCACTGCATTACCAAACTATTTCAAAAGTAAAGGGTTGAATTTCAACTTCCCAATCATCTGAAGATCCTTCAATAACGAATGTTAACTCACCACCTTCATGATCAAGCGGTGCAAAGGTGAAGATGCCTTCTGATTGAATACCAGGGTTGATTGTTGATTGAATCTCAGGATAATCGGCATCGTAATTGTATTCTACATCAAATTGCCGAGAGCCTTGAATGAGCTTGGTATCATATATCCAGACGTTGATCTTTTCATTGGAGTCGTTTTCTACTTCAACGTACACTCGTGTTTCGTTTGCTGCGAATTCGATCTTTTGAACCTTAACAATGTAGCCGTGTTGACTAATTTCTTCGTTTATTTCTACTTCTAAAACTGTTGGGGCTATGGCTTCTTTATATGTGAGAACGTTAATTTCTTCAGCTCTTATGACTGGTGCAGTGACCACTCCACCAAATGCATTTTCTCCCTCAAATTCATCTGCTATAGTACCTAAAACTTCTACGTAATCGTCTTCTTTCACGTCTAAAGTTGAGTCAGTGTAACCAATAATCGTGTTGTTATTAAGCGCATCAGGGTCCTGCCAAACTTGAAGATAAACTCCATCAGCGTCTTTTTCAACAGAAAATACTCGCCCTGTAAAGTGCACGTCTCGGCCCATATAGCTCTTAACATCACTAAACATAAACCTTAATTCCTGTTCTGAAAGTGGAGCTTCGTTAGAGGAAATATCATCTTCTTCACCTTTAACATGACTTGTTTCTCCCGCGTGATTTTGTTTCTCCTCCTTTAAAATCGTTTCTTCTGAGCAACCGGACGACAAGAAGAGAAGTGTGACTATTGAACTTAGCACTACACGCTTCAACTCTTCACCTTCTTTCGTTTATGATAGGAGCTGTTTCGTTCCGGACTATTTTATACAATTATTGGATGGGCTAGAACTGAAATCGTTGTGTAGAAGGGAGATGGGTGAGGAGAACCTTACGTTTCTTACCTCGCTCCAACCCCACCTTCCCCCCACACAAAAAATACGATACGATTATACTAAGAAGAAAGAAGGGGGTGGTCCGGTTGAGGATAATCATCATGGTTTTATGCTTCATCATCATGGCAAGCACGATAAGTGTGACGCCAACGAGTGCCGAGACGGATGGACCTCTTCGTGTCGGGTATGACCCGGAGCTTCCGCCACTTCATTATTATGATGGTCGAGGGGAACGGGGATTTGCGATTGACTTGATGGACGAGCTGGCAGAGAGGATGGACAGGTCGATCGTCTACGTGGAAGTGCCGAGACGGGAGACGGTGGCCTATCTTGAAAACGGTACCATTGATGTGATGCTTAGTGCTTTTTTCAATGACCAAGAAGCTAGAGAGATGGAGTTTACGGATTCTTATATGAGTACGTCTGTTGGGCTATTTGTTCACAAAGACAATGATGAGGTGGACGGGCTGGCTGACTTGGGACAAGTGATCACGGCTATGGAGAGGGATACGCTCGAATATGAATTTCTCCGCAACATCCGAGGCATTCATTATCATACGGCGAGCACCCCACGAAATGCGATTGACCTTCTTGTATCGGGGAGAGCGGGGGCTTTTGTAGGAAACATGCTCACTGCTGAATATGAATTCGAGCAACAAGGGGTTCGGGATGAGTATCAGACGGTGGGGAGTTATTTGCTACCGGTCGAGTATTCCATGGTTGTCCAACAAGAGAATTACCTGTTGATGGACCAGATCAACCGAGCCCTTCGCGAGGTGCGTGGGGACGGGACGTACAATGAGATTTACGACAATTGGTTTGCCGGTGAAAGTGACCTTGCCGATCGGCTATGGCTGACCATTCAAGTGATCGGAACGGCGTTCGTTCTGATCTTAATCCTGTTTCTGATCGGAGTGAAATGGAACAGGCAGCTGAAACGGGAAGTGAACAAAAAAACCAATGTCCTCAACCAGCTCAACCAGTCCCTTCAGCACCAGGTTGAACAGACACAGAGCAGCGATGAGTTTAAGAAGCAGATTCTCAACAGTAGTCCACGGGGGATCGCGACTGTTGACCCGAACGGAGTGATTACCTCTTTTAATACGAAGGCAGGGGAAATGGGCGGTTTAAAAGAAGAGGTTGTGTCAAAGCATTATAAGGAAGTAAGGATCTTAAACGAACTTTTGAAAAGTAAGTTTGATCAGGTCCTTCACTCAAATCAGCTTTACCTCGGGGAAGACGCAGAATGGAAACGTGATGACGGACGTGTCTATTACCTCAGGTACTATGTGTATCCTCTTTTTGATTTAGATAAAAATAGAGCTGGGATCATCGTAACCTTTGAGGACGTGACCGAAGAGAAGCAGCTGAGACTACAAGTGTTTGAACAGGAAAAAAATCAGGCCCTTGGTCGCGTGGTTGCGGGGATCGCTCACGAAATCCGAAATCCTCTTACGTCCATTAAAGCGTTTGTAGAGCTGATTCCAAGAAAGTACAACAATGCGCGGTTTCAAAAGGAAATTTCCACCTATGTGCCTCAAGAAATTGAACGGGTAAACACCTTGATTGAAGGGTTGATTGATTACGCCAAACCGAAGCAAGTGAACAAAGAAATCATGGATGTGGGCTCCTTTTTGGAAGAGTGTACGATTTTATTTAAACAAACGGCAATCAACAGCGGGTTTGATATGGTTTGTGAATCTGAAGAAGGTTTATTTATAGAAGCGGATGAAAATCAGCTGAAGCAAGTGGTGATCAATTTGATTTTAAACGGTATTGACGCCATGACCATGAAGGAGTCGTCTGAAGATCAAACTCTTAAGCTCAAGGCGCATGTTGTTGGCAAACAGGTAATTATTAAAGTGGAAGATGACGGAATCGGGATGAGTGCCGAAGAAAAAGAGCAAGCCATCGAACCGTTTTTTACAACAAAAGCAAAAGGAACGGGGCTAGGCCTTGCGATCGCACAACAATACTTGAGAGATAACAACGGGCAGCTTCGGATCGAAAGCGTCAAAGGTGAAGGAACGGCCATTTATCTGACGTTCGAACTAGTAGAAAGGGGGACAACAGCATGAAAAAAGTGATCATTATTGACGATGAACCATCGATTTGTTCGTCGTTGGCGTTTGCGTTGGAAGATGAATATGACGTGGTGACCACGACCAATCCTGAGGAGGGCTTGGCCAACATCCGGGACAATCACTTTGATCTGTGCCTCTTGGATCTTAGAATCGGGAACGTGGACGGGCTTGATGTGTTGAAAAAAATCAAGGCGATTCGCCCGTCCGTGATGGTGATTATGGTAACGGCTTACGGCACGATCTCCTCGTCTGTAACGGCGATTAAAGACGGCGCCTACTCGTACATTACGAAGCCGGTGAATATGGACGAGCTCTTTTCCGTCATAAACCAAGCGTTTCACTACCGCCAGCTTAGTGATCAGGTCGAATATTTGAGCCAAGAGCTTGAGAAAAAGTACCGGTATGAAGGGATTATCGGAAAAAGTGAGCCAATGCAACAAGTGTTCAAGATGATTGAAAAAGTGAAGAAAGTGGACACGAACGTCCTCATCACTGGCGAAAGCGGGACTGGAAAAGAGCTTGTGGCTAAAGCGATTCATTTTGGAGGCAAAAGAAAGAAGGAGCACTTTGAAGTGGTCAACTGTGCAGCAATTCCCGAGCAGCTTTTGGAAAGCGAATTGTTTGGCTACGAAAAAGGAGCCTATACAGGAGCGGTTTCTTCAAAGGAAGGGAAGTTTCAAATCGCCAACAACGGGACGATCTTTTTAGATGAAATCGGAGATATGCCCATGAACCTGCAGGCGAAGCTGTTGCGCGTGCTTCAGGATAAACAAGTGACAAAGCTTGGCTCGAATAAAACGGAAAAAGTAGACGTAAGGGTCATCGCGGCTACAAACAAGCCATTTGACGACATGATTCAACGAGGAGACTTTCGTGAAGATCTGTATTTTCGCCTGAATGTCTTGCAGATCCCACTTCCACCTCTCCGGGAAAGAAAAGACGATCTGCCGGCCCTCATTGATTACTTTCGCACGATGTTTAATGAAGAGATGGATAAAGAAATCAAAGGCTTTACAAAAGAAGCGAAAAAGATTCTTATGAACCATGATTATCCGGGGAACATCCGAGAACTGAGCAACATTGTCGAGTCGTCCATGGTATTGGCCGATGAGGAGCTCATTGACGTGGTGGACTTGCCGCCTGGGATTAAGAAAGGACTGGCTCTTCCGTCACAAGAGACAGGTACGCTCGATAAGTACGTAGGGATGTCTCTTAAAGAATTGGAGACGAAGTTTATCCTTGCCACGCTTGAGTACAATGAGGGACACCGGAAAAACACGGCTTCCATGCTCGGGATCAGTGAGCGTAGTTTAAGAGACAAAGTAAAAGCAACAGAAACCTAACATAGAACGGCAAAATTTGCTGGAGGGGCAGATTTTGCCGTTCTTTTTTGACGAAAGGAGAAGGTGGATAAAAAGAAAGCGCTATCATTACGGGCTTTTTGAAACTTGGCACAACTCTTGCATTATTCTGAATATGAAAGCAAAACTTTATTTTAGGGGGAATCATTATGAAGAAATTAGCAGGATTACTCGTAGCGACGATGTTACTGGCCACCGCGTGTGGAGATGATGATGCAGTAGATACAGGTACAGACGACAACGGCGAAAGCGGCGAAGCGTCAGAAGGCGTAGAGCTTGACGATTTATTTGTAACCGTTGCCACAGGCGGAACATCCGGCGTGTATTACCCGATCGGTGGTGCCATTTCCAACATTCTTGAAGGTGAGCTAGGGGTTGACTCTTCTGTACAAGCCACTGGAGCGTCCGTGGAAAACATCAATTTAATTGAAAATGACAGAGCTGAACTTGCGATTACAATGGCCGATGCGGTTCAACAAGCATACGAAGGAAGCGGCGCGTTTGACGGTGAAGAACCGACTGATAACCTCCGCGGAATGGCTTCTCTTTATCCAAACTTCGTACAAGTTGTAACAACAGAAGACTCTGGGATCGAGTCGATTGAAGACTTGGCCGGCAAAAGTGTCGGAGTCGGCGCACCGAACTCTGGTGTTGAATTGAACGCTCGTATGGTGTTCGAAGCGTACGGCATGTCTTACGATGACATTAATGAAGATTACCTGTCTTATGCTGAAGCCATTGATCAGATCAAAAACGGCATGGTTGACGCAGCATTTGTAACGAGCGGTGTACCAAACGCGACGGTGATCGACCTTGATACAACGCACAATGCGAAGATCCTTCCGATCGAAGGTGAAGCGATGGAGTACCTTGAGGAAAACTACCCGTTCTTCTCACCGGAAACCATCCCTGCAGGCGCGTACAACAATGACGAAGACATTCAAACAGCAGCCATCATGAACGTCCTTCTTGTATCAAACGATATCTCTGAAGATGCCGTGTACGAGATGACAAAAGCACTCTTTGAAAACCTAGACTCGATCCAAGGCTCCCACAACGCAGCCCAAGACATCACGCTAGATACGGTTGACCTAGGAATGCCAGTACCACTCCACCCAGGCGCAGAACGCTACTTTGAAGAAGTAGGAGCGTTGGATTAAGAAACGATAAAGTTGAGTCGAAAGTAAGAACATTAGACTCTATTTAGGGTTGATGACAAAGATCTACATTTTTACTCCATTAAGTTGGTTTGCTGATTTTAGACAAGTAATGCGTAGTTGAACGGAATATGCGACACTCCTGCGGAATTACGAGAAAGGCAAGACCCCACAGGGACGAGCGGTTACTTCATGAGTATGCTTCGAGTTGCTTCGACGCAGACTCTTCGTAGCTCAGCTGGTAGAGGAAGAAGCACAATGCTCTCGCCCGAGGAGGCTTGCCGCGAGTCCGCGGAAAGGGAGTATATTCCGTTCAACGAAGCTTACTAACATCATTTGGGTTGAGTAAGCAATTTGAATTTTATCCTCTTTTAATCATTTTAGAAGGGAATTTGAAAGAGAACGTTACAGAAATCAAACCCGAGTCACAAAAGAGGTGCACATGATGAGGACCACAACTTTACTTGCCTTCCTTCTCCTTATGGTGGCATGCACTCCCGAAAAACAGCTGTACATGGTTATTCAAGACCAAGACAATGACAGCATTTATGTAGAGGAACAAGTGACCGAAGGAGACCGCATTACCCTAAGCTGGATTCACTCAGTGGAAAAAACACCTTGGAGTGAAGTGTACGAAGTCACTCACGAAGGGGGCCTCATGTTGACCGAAGCCATTTTCGAATCGTTCGGTGCAGGTGTGGATCACGCCAACGGAACGATGACAGTGGAAGACGGTAAGGTTGTGGTGAAAGATATCGATGAGCCTGTGGAAAAGATTACGTGGATTCACTCCCAACAAGCGGAGCATACGGTCCACTTACGAGACAAAGAAAGCACAGGTCCAAACGATTTGCCCCATCATCAAGCGATCGAGATAGTAATTGAAGAGAGGTGAACGTGTGATGGCTGACAAGAAACAACCAACCATCGATGAGCCTGAAATGTCAGGTGAACAGAAAGAAGTATTAGAGAAGTATTCCGCCGAATCACGATACCGAACGTTCTCAAGCAAAGCAGTTGCCATGTTGGTATCCGGACTGGCGATCTTTTTATCCCTTTATCATATGTATACGTCCTATTTTGGAACGCCAGTGACGTTGCAACACAGGTCTCTTCACGTGGCCATTATATTAGCACTTGTCTTTTTACTTTATCCACCGTTTAAAAAAGCCAGTCGTACAAAGCTTCCGTGGTACGACATCCTATTTACACTCATGGCGTTCTCTACTACCATTTACATTTTTGTCGATTACCTCGGGATCGTCAATCGTGGTGGAATGCCAAATAACTACGACCTTATTTTTGGCGGTATGCTCGTACTGTTAGTACTTGAGGCTGCACGCCGTGTAACGGGTTGGGGACTTCCGGTTCTTGGGATTTTGTTCCTTTTATACGGATTGTTCGGTCGCGAAATGTCTGGAATCTTCAGACACCGTGGATATACGTGGGATGAGCTTGTGAACTTCATGTATGTGACTACAGAAGGGGTTTACGGGACGGCCATCGGTGTATCGGCCACCTATATCTTCTTGTTCATCTTGTTTGGTGCGTTTTTGTCCAAATCCGGAATGGGTCAGTTCTTTAACGACATGGCTATGGCCATCGCCGGGGGCACGAAAGGCGGTCCGGCGAAAGTAGCGGTTATCGCCAGTGGCTTCTTAGGAAGTATTAACGGAGCGGCTGTAGCAAACGTGGTAACAACCGGTTCCTTTACGATCCCGTTAATGAAAAAAATCGGCTATAGCCGTAACTTTGCCGGTGCCGTAGAAAGTACGGCATCGGTCGGGGGGCAAATCTTGCCTCCGATCATGGGAGCGGCGGCCTTCATTATGGCCGAAATGCTCGGGATTCCGTACAGCCAAATTGTCTTGGCTGCTCTCCTTCCGGCACTACTTTACTACTTGGGCATTATTGTCCAGATTCACCTCCGTGCAACAAAACTCGGCTTGAAGGGGATTTCAAGAGAAAACCTTCCAGACGTGATGGATGTGTTAAAAGAGCGTGGGCATCTTCTTATTCCACTTGCGTTCTTGTTGTACATGCTCTTTTTCAGCGGAAGAACGATCATTTTCTCCGCATTCTTAACGATTTTAGTGACTGTATTGATTGCTATGATCCGTAAAACGACGCGTATGTCTTTCCGTGACATCCTTGATGCTCTTGAAAACGGGGCGAGAATGGCTGTTGGTGTAGCCGTAGCCTGTGCGTCCGTCGGTCTTGTAGTGGGCGTTGCGACAATGACTGGGTTTGGTCTGAAGCTTGCAAACGGCATTGTTGCACTTGGAGGAGATAGTCTGTTCCTCACGCTCTTCTTTACAATGATCGCGTGTATCGTGCTCGGAATGGGACTACCATCGATTCCAACGTATATCATTACAGCGACGATGGCGGCACCGGCCCTTGTTGCATACGGAATTGAGCCGCTCGTTGCTCACTTGTTCGTGTTCTACTTCGGTCTATTTGCCAACATCACACCACCAGTCGCTTTGGCAGCATTTGCGGCGGCGGGGATATCGGGAGGAGACCAGATGAAGACCGGTTTCGTGTCCATGAGGCTCGCCATCGCCGGTTTCATCATTCCGTATATGTTCGTTTACAACAACTCGCTTCTGTTAATCGACACGACCTTTATGGAAGGGGTACTTGTGGTCATCACCGCGGTGGCAGGTGTCATAATGCTCGGTACAGCGGCCGAAGGGTACTTGTTTGCCCATATTAATCCGGTCATTCGAATCGTCTTGTTCGGCGGCGCGCTTTTGTTTATGAACCCGAACCTCATCCAAGATGTGATCGGCTTCTCCATCATCGCGATCATCTGGTTCTTGCAGTGGAAGAAGGGTAAAAAACAAGGAAATTTCGAATCCGAATCAGAAGCTAAAACGGTTTAGAAGGAGTAGATCCATATGGACTTACAGTTGGATAAAAAATCAGTCGTCATCCTCGCTTCGAGCCAAGGGCTAGGCAAAGCATCAGCTCTCGCTTTTGCAAAAGAAGGTGCAAATGTGACCCTTGCCAGTCGAGATGAAGGAAAGTTGAAAGAAGCAGCCGAAGAGATTTTTCAGGCCACCGGGAATAAGCCGTCGTTTAGGAAATGCGACGTAACACAACCGGAGGAAATTAAAGCCCTTTTTCGCCAAGCGGTTAAGGAGTTCGGTACAGTCGATGTGCTCGTAAACAATGCCGGCGGACCGAAAGCGGGCGGGTTTGAGAGCCACGAAGATGAAGATTGGCAAACAGCTTTCGAGCTCAACCTTCTTAGCTTTGTGAGAGCTGTGCGAGAAGCGCTACCTCACATGAAGCAAAATGGAGGAGGGAGGATCGTCAACATCGCTTCCTCTTCCATTAAGGAACCTGTGGAAGGCTTGCTTCTGTCAAACACGTTTCGCATGGGCATCGTAGGACTCTCAAAGACCCTTGCTAAAGAATTTGGAGAGTACAATATTCTCGTCAATACAGTCGGTCCTGGTCGAATTGCCACCGACCGAGTTGCCCACTTGGATGAAATAAGGGCAGAAAAGCTCGGTATGAGCTATGAAGAAGCAAAACAGCAGCATGAAAAAACGATCCCCGTCGGGCGCTACGGAACGCCTGATGAATTCGCGAATACGATCGTTTTTCTCGGCTCATTCGCTAACACGTATGTAACCGGTCAATCTATCGTTGTGGATGGCGGGTCGACGAAAGCGTACTAGTCTAAGTAGGAACGGTTCTCTTGCTTCTTGAGTTAGGTGCCAGGCACTGTGTGAACACTTCACATGGTGCCTGGCACCTTTTTTATATTTCTGATAAGCTCGTCCTAGGTACTATGAACATGAGATCATAAACCTCTAAGTAAAGTTGGTGGAACGATGAAGAAGTGATTTATAAAACGTTTAAAACACTACTCGAAGATAAAGAAGAGTATAAAAAGATGAGTCAAGCAAGCAATCCATATGGAGATAGGTTTGCGAGTAAGAGAATCGTGGATATTTTGGAAATATGTGAAGCGCGGGGGGATCTAATTTCTCCGTGCTTTTTTGCATCATACTGGTTTAGCAAATAATCCCCCCATCTATTTTATTTTTGGTACCATTACATTCAGTGATGCTATATAAGGAAGGGATAGTATGTTTTTACATAAGTTAAAAGTAACGTTAAAGTCATTGATTGCATTTGTCATTTTATTATGGATTTGGGGACCGATTAGCCAATTCTTTTTAAGTTCTAATTTGACTCGTACATATGATCTATGGGGTATGTTTTCGTCTTTCGTCTTTCTATTGGTCAATTTTATTTGGGGTTCCGATTATTTTAATTACAGCAGTACCTGTTACATGTGTGGCCGGAATAATTACGAAAAATCTTAACGGTCCTGTGAGGGTGCTCATTAACTTTGTTGTGCATGTTGTACCAGCATTCCTCCTGGGTCAATTCTTCTTTGGAGGGTTTGATAGCATTGTAGCCTTGACCACGGTTATGGGGGTGTTTTTCTTTGCATTTGACGAGTGGCCTCATACGAATGGGAGAAAGCAAAGTAACATGTTAAAAGTAACGCCGGTAGTCATGATTTTTGTTGCACTTACGCCTACGTGGTTAACAAACTATCATGTGTCAAAAGAAAGTTCCCAGTTAGATGAAGTTGGTTTTCCTGAGGCTAACGTATTTATTAATGATGAAAAGGTTATTGGCGAACAAGTAAGCAAAAGCTTTAGCTCAACTGGGTTTCGGGATGACGAGAGAAACCCTATTGGTGAGCCATATCTCTTACCTAAAGGCATCTTGCAAGATCCTCAATATAAGGTAAATCAAGTTGAAGAAGGAGACCGAATTCGAATTGATTTTAGTAATCAACTAAGTCATAACTATACTCTTGAGATTGCTTATCTTATAGGGGGAGAGGTTGTTACAAAAGAGATCTCTTCAAAAAATAATGAGTTGGTCGTTCCAACTAATTTAAAAGCACAAGCGATGCCTGTTAGTGCAACGTGGAGGAGACATAACATCTCGTTTCAACTATGGGTGAAATAAAGGTCAATTCTTGTAGTCTGAGAAATTATTTCTTGGGAAATTGTCAGCATATGTCTTATTAATTAAACGTTTATTTAACCTGAAAAAAGAGGCGATATTTGCAATAAGCTGTTATTAAAAACACCGTTTCTTTGTGCTTAACATATTGATAATCATCAACGATTTCGGAGGATGAACGGTGAAAAAAAGGAGATCGGACGTATACATTAAGCATGTGCTCGAGCCTCAATATACATTTACTAAAGAGCACTTTCTCGGTCACATCTTGGAAATTAATATTGCTCATATTACGATGCTCGGAAAACAAAAGTTAGTAGATAAAAAGGAAGTACGTGCACTTAGAAAAGAACTAGAGGACATGAAACAGAAAGGATTCCAAAAAGAATACTCTGGGGAGTTTGAAGATCTTTTCTTTATGATCGAACACGAGTTGAACAAGAGGCTAGGAGAAGACGTTGCAGGAAATCTTCACATGGCATTCAGTCGAAACGATATGGATGCAACGATGTATCGGATGTTTTGGCGGAATCAGTTGATGAAATGGATGGAAGGTCTTGTGTCGTTAAGGAATGGAGTATTGGCATTAGCCGAGCAACATACCGATACGGTAATGCCTGCTTATACTCATGGTCAACAGGCCCAACCCACAACACTTGCCCATTATTTGCTGGCCGTTGAAGAGAATCTGAAACGGGATTATGACCGAGCGGTTGCCCTTTATGAACGTATCAATGAATGTCCAATGGGGGCTGTTGCTCTATCAGGGACCGGCTTTTCGGTTGATAGACAGTTTATGAGTGATCGTCTCGGTTTTACTCGAGTGATGGGAAGTACGTATGATGCGATTAGTGCTGGTGATTATATGTTAGAACTGGCGTCGGTGATTTCCATCTCTCTTACAACACTATCAAGGTTTGTTCACGATTTGATGTTTTGGGCTAGTAATGAGGTCGACGTACTAAAACTCGATGACTCTCTTGTTCAAATCTCGAGTGTGATGCCACAAAAAAGGAACCCGTCCGCGCTTGAGCATACTCGGGCGTTTATCAGCAGGAGTTTCGGGCAGTTAAGGGGAGTTGGTGACCTTCTCCATAACGTCCCGTTTGGGGATATTGTAGATGTTGGTGATGACATTCAAGAAGGGTTATATAAAGGCTTTACGGGTGCCATGAGTGTAGTAAGTCTTTTAACTGAAGTCATCGGCAATTGCTCGTTTAACAAGCAACTGATGTTAAAGCGGTGCGAAGAAGGGTTTTCGACAACCACCGAGATTGCTGATCGTCTTGTGAGAGAGTTTGGTATTCCATTCCGCCAAGCTCATGGAATAACCGCATTATTTATAAAGGAGTTAAGTGAAAAAGGAATCATACCTGTGGACAGTAAGGCAAAAGGTGTTCTTGAAGGTATTGTTGCTGAGAAAACGGAAAAAATGCTACTGATTTCAGAAGCGTTGTATCACGAAATGATCGATCCAAAGATGTTCATCGCTGTACGAACCACGCCGGGAGGGCCGGCGCCAGAAGAGGTAAAGAAGCAGATAAAGAGGGCGAAAGCTCGTTTGTTGTGTGGTGGGGACGGTTCTTCTGCATCTTAGGAAGCAAAAGAACCGTCCCCCTTTGACCTGGCACCTTTCTATTTCCACAAGTTTCTTTTATAATAATGGAGTAGTTTATTTCTGAATTTTTAAAACATTAACCGTTATTTTGTAAGCGCTATCAAATAATCTGTAGGAGGAAAAAGAAAATGAACATTTCCAACATCTTGGTTGTGGGCGGAGGCATTATGGGTAGGGGAATTGCCTATGCCGCTGCAGTGAAAGGATTCGACGTTACACTTACAGATATTTCTTCTGATGTGATTGAAGGGGCAAGAAGCGAGATTGCGAGTTTCGTAGAGCAAGGTGTGAATCGTGGAAAGATAGACCCCGATGAAGGAAAAGAAGTTCAAAGTCGCGTTACATATACGACCGATTTGCAAAAAGGGGCGGAGAGTGCGGACTTTGTAATTGAAGCGGTGCCCGAGAAGTTGGAGATTAAAAAGCAAGTGATGGAGACACTGGATCGCGTTGTGGACAAGAACGTTATTTTAGCTACAAACACCTCCACCATGAGCCCTACAGAAATCGGTTCATTTACAAAACGACCTGAGAACGTGATTGCCATGCACTTTTTTAACCCAGTGCCAAAGATGAAGCTTGTTGAAATCATCCGTGGCCTTGAAACATCCGATGAAACGGCTGAGATCACCGAAGCTGTCGCACGCATGATGGGGAAAGAAACGGTTGTGGTCAATGAATTTCCAGGCTTTGTGACGAGTCGTATCAGCTGCCTTGTTGGTAACGAAGCGTTCAACATGCTGATGGAAGGGGTTGGGACGCCGGAAGAGATCGATAAGGCTATTGAGTTAGGTCTCAATTATCCTATGGGACCATTCAAGCTGGGCGACATCGTTGGACTTGATACGCGTCTGCGGAACTTGGAGTACCTCCATGAAACCCTTGGTGAACGGTTTCGTCCAAGCCCACTGCTGAGAAAGTATGTGAAGGCAGGCCGTTTGGGTAAAAAAACCGGAAAAGGTGTGTATGATTATACCTCAACTGAACAAGTGAGCGAAACTTTGACAAAGTAGGTGACGACGATGAAGAGAGTTGTAATAGTAGACGCCGTTCGATCTCCAATCGGCCGCTATAAAGGTAGCTATAAACACTTGCGTCCAGACGACATGGCTGCGCAAGTGATTACTAGATTGTTGGAACGAAACCCAGCAATCGATCCAGGGGAAATAGAAGAAGTGGTGCTCGGAAACGCCAATCAAGCGGGAGAAGATAATCGTAATGTAGCCAGAATGGCCGCCTTATTGGCCGGTCTTCCACAAGAAGTAGGAGGTACGACGGTCAATCGATTGTGCGGATCGGGATTGGATGCGGTGGGGTATGCATACCGGGCGATTGCGATGGGAGAAGGCGATATGTTCTTGGCTGGTGGCGTGGAAAGTATGACGCGTGCTCCAATGGTCATGGCTAAGCCTGATAAAGAGTTTCCTCGTGGCAACATGGAAATGTACGATACTACCATCGGGTGGCGGTTCACAAACCCTACTTTGGAAAAAGAATACGGTGCCCATTCCATGCCGGAAACCGCTCAAATCGTAGCGGATCGCTTCGGGATCTCACGGGTGGAGCAAGATCAATTAGCTCTAAGGAGTCAGGAGCGAACAGTGTCAGCCGTAAAAGAGGGGCGTTTTGAAGACGAAATCGTCCCAGTGGAAGCCTGGTTGAATCGAAAAGAGAAAGTGACAGTTACAACGGATGAGCACCCACGCCCAAACACATCAATGGAAAATCTCGCTAAGCTTCGACCTCTTTTTGACGACGGCTCGATTACAGCAGGAAATGCATCCGGGGTGAACGATGGAGCGTCGGTTTTGCTTGTGATGAGTGAAGAGAAAGCGGAGGCACTGGGACTTGAACCACTGGCTGTAATTCGCTCAATGGCGGTCGCCGGGGTGGAGCCTCAGGTAATGGGAATGGGACCGGTTCCTGCTACTCGGAAGGCGTTGGAACGAGCTGGTTTCGGAATGAAAGACATTGGTCTGATTGAACTAAACGAAGCGTTTGCGTCTCAGGCTTTGGCTTGTATGCGAGAGCTGGATCTAGACGATAGCATTGTCAACGTGAATGGGGGAGGAATTGCACTTGGTCATCCCCTTGGAGCTAGTGGTGCGAGGATTCTTACAACGTTGATTCATGAGATGAAAAAGAGAGATGTGAAAAGAGGACTAGCTACCATGTGTATTGGCGTAGGGCAAGGAATTGCCATGGTGGTTGAGCGATAAGTTTTGGGAGCCAGGCACTGTCTTTACGTATTCACACAGTGCCTGGCTCCCATCGGTCTTCTCGGAGCGTGTATTCTGTTCGGCTTTGTTTAATCGCCTCTTTTGTTAATTCGAAGGTGAGGAACTGTTCTTTTCCCCCATAGTTGGTTGCATTGTTGTCATAATCAATCCAAGGTGGACAGAAGATGGAGTTGCCGTATGATTGGCCCGCTTGATTAAGGCTTAGCATATACACTTGATTTTCTAGCGAGCGTGTTTGAACGAAGGCATGCCAGCTAGGATACGACTGGTCTTTATAGAAGGCAACTGGATGTAGGAGGCAGTCGACGTTTTTGTCCAAAGCATAGGACCTGGCCAGTTCGGGAAATCGCATGTCATAGCAAATCATTAGTCCGAACGTGAAGCCTTTAATTTCAAACTCGGATAAGTGATTTCCTCTAGTAAAATATTGTTTTTCTGCAGATGCCCCGAATTGGGCAAGATGAATCTTGTTGTAGTGAATAACGTAATCTCCTTGTGGATCGATAACAACCTGAGAGATAAAGAGGCTACCATTCTCTTTTAGCGGTAGCCCGTAACAAACATGAGCCTGTAGCTCTTTTGCAAGAGTAGCAAAGGCCTTGTAGGAATAGCCAAATCGCTCCTCTGCGAGCTCATTTATGTGTGCAAATGTGTTGATGTTATATGAGATGGTTGAGAGTTCAGGAAAAACAAGAAGGTCAACATCTTTGCCAATAAGAGCTTCTTTGGTTCGCTTCATTACTTCATTGATATGAGCGTTTCTTTCAGCAACAGTTGTTAGAGAAGGAATGATTATTTGACAGCCGGCGATTTTCATAAAAGAACCCTCCTCATCAAGTGGGATGCTACGAATCGGTTCAGTGTATGTTGCAATTGCCTTGTTCATGTTTTCTTCTAGCCACGAAAATAGTACATGATTCGCAGTGTAAATAAACGTTTGTTTAAAATGGTCATACGTGACAAAGGTGTTTACTAGTAAACAAAAAGCTACAGAGAATGACGCTCTCTGTAGCTTTTCATGTTGGATTCTGCCTTTTTAGTGTGCTTGGCCACTTTTCTTTTCAATATATGGTCCTGGTGGTGGAACACTTTTTTGATGAGGATGCTTCGCTGTTGATGATCTGTTTCACTGCATTGATTGTATTTGTGCAAATAGAGATCGACCATTATTTCGTGCCACAACGTTTTCATCTTCAGTCCTCCTCTTTTTTAACCGCACGAAGGGAGTATTTGGAGAGCGCCACCTAGTGGACCTGTTATCCCTTTTCCTTCGCTATGTGTTTATTATTACCCATAACTTCAGCGAAAGAGGTCGAATATTCAGTCGATAAGAAAAACACATACTCTGACTTATATGAGCTGCGTTAAAGTAGGTCAGAGGATAGAGCTTGCAATGTGAGTATAATGTTCCTTGTATAGGTACAACCATCTGGTTTGACATAAGTCTGCTTTTTCTGGGTTGTAATACACCTGTGATGCTTTGTTAAAATTCATTGAAACTATTCCCCTTCTAATATCGTTATATATAGACATCAAGTGAATTAAAGGAGCATCTATGAAAAAAACAATAACTGTCTTTCTTCTTAATATCATTCCCATTCTTATCGTTATGAGTGTCATCTTTATTGCTTCTTCTCAGTCATCGGATCAACAAGATCTCAGTCCGGTTCTTGATCGTGTGACGGATAGAAACTTTGTGAAAGAGAACGTAGCAATGGTGATGGATCGGGTTGATCGCATCGTTGAGCGAGGCATTTCAGTGGCTAAAAATAGACCGAATGTGGCGCTGGCTGGAATTGTTGCTGTTGCACTGGTCATTGCAGCCGTGTTTTTCAGATTGTTCCGCTCATCAGACTCACGATTAAAAAAAGCGATGAAAGCCTTTATTTATACAGGGATCTTATTTATGTTCGCTCTAGCTGGACTCGCACTCTTAAAAAGTGACGCTATCATTGAGCTAGTTAGAAGCCATGGTTCTTTTAATACGATTGTAGCTGTGTTGGACAGAGTCCACTTTACATATGCCGGGTCGGAAATTTCATTGGAGCGCCTGGGTGTTGATGGTTTACTTACTTTTCTCATTCGAAAAGCTGCGCACTTGACCCTATTCGGATTACTCGGATTTTTTGTGTTTTTGTTGGCATACCGATTTAACAAACGGACTGTTGTATCATTTGTGATTGCTATGACGGTCGTTGTTGCCTACGCGGCGTTGGATGAATACCGACAAACCTTCATTCCGTCGCGGTCCGGTATTGTGGAGGACGTCATTCTCGACTCTGTAGGAGGGTTCATCGGTACAACAGTGGCCTTAATGAAAGTGACAACTTCAAGCTGGTGGGACCGGAAGTAACCGACTAGGTGCCAGACCCTGTGTGGACCATTTCACACAGGGTCTGGCACTTTTTTTTGAAGAAATTAAAATTCTTCATTTTTCTCACTATTCTATAATTAAGCCATCTTTAACGTTGTGATTGGAGATGACCTTTGTCTTCCTATAGATAGCAAGCACATTCTCTCGTATAGGATTAAATGCTTGATAAAACGATAAAAAATAAGCGGTTTTAGAGGGTTTAAGCCATGTCGGCCAGCCTTTACATATTCTTTCATCGTGTTAAAATCATGAACCAGAAGCAAAGACGAAAGCATTGAAAAAGTTAAAGATCGAACTCAACGCCTTTCTAAAGACAACGAGGAGGACGCAACGAATGCATCAGTTAACGAACGAAAAAATCAACGAACTTATTTCTATGAGTGATGTAATTAAAGCCATTGAAGACTTTTATATAAACGGGGATCAAGAAAGTGTACATGTCCCAGAACGCATGCACGAAGAAGATGGAGACAACACGATCTTGTTAATGCCCTCATTCTTTGAAGGTTACTATGGTACAAAACTTGTTGGCGTAGCACCAAATAACCCGAACCTTGGAAAAGACACGATTAATGCCCTGATGCTTTTGAGTAAACGGGAAACGATGGAGCCGGTTGCACTGATGGATGCTCAAGGCATAACCGCCCTTCGAACCGGTGCACTTGGAGGCATCAGCATGAAGTATCTGTCACGAGAGGATTCTTCCACAGTAGGCATTATCGGTACAGGGGTTCAAGGTTTCAGTCATCTGCAAGCGGCTTGTGCTGTGCGTCCGATTAAAAAAGTGTACGTGTACAGCCGTAAACGAGAGAATGTAGATCGCTATATTGAAAAAGTAAACAAGCACTTCCCAGAGCTTGAGGTAACATTTGCGGAAACGGAAGATCTCATGAAGCAATCTGATATTATCGTCACAGCCACCAGTAGTAAAACGTCTGTACTACCGGAATTGAGTGAGGAAGAACTTGCTGGGAAACACATCGTCGGCTGTGGATCTTTTCGTCCGTTTATGCAAGAAATTCCTGACTATGTGTTTGATCGAGCGGAACATGCTTATGTGGATACATTGACTGCCCTAAAAGAATGCGGAGATATGATTAGTGCCAAAGAAAATGGCTTAAAAGACGAGCACATCTTCACATTGGAAGATCTTATCAAAGGTGGGGAGCGCTTCGCTTCGGAAAAAGAAGCGTTCACTGTCTTTAAGTCAGTTGGAATGGCAATCTATGATCTTGTCACTGCGATTCTCATCTATAAAAAGCTAGAGAAATAATTCTTCGGTGCCAGGCACTGTGTTCATACATACACACAGTGCCTGGCACCAGTAATGGAAAAGGAAGTGGAAAAGACATTGGATACGTACAACATGATGGACAGCTTAAGAGAATCCAAAAAGTATTTAAATGCGAAAACCATTAGTGCTGGTCTCTTGGCAACAATCTTTGGCTGTACAGGACCGGCACTCATTATTATTGGAGGCGCATCCGATGGCGGTCTTACGGAAGCGCAGACAATTTCTTGGATCTTTGCGATTTATTTCTTTGCAGGACTTTTAGGTTTATATATGGCTCTTCGTTATCGTCAACCAATATCAGGTGGTTGGTCGATTCCAGGTGCTGTTTTAATTGCAGGAGCTTTAACGCAATTTACCCTAGCTGAAGCCATGGGAGCATATATCGTGGCCGGTCTGATCGTTCTTATTCTTGGAGTGACCGGTTGGATCGGGAAAGTGATGTATTGGATTCCGGCCCCAATTGTAATGGCGATGATCGTTGGTGCACTGATTCGTTTTGGAACCGACATGATTTTGGGCATCGAACAAGCCCCGCTCATTGCCGGATCCGCCATTCTCTTGTATTTGGTTTCATCAAAAATTACGGATAAAATTCCGCCGATCATTATGGCATTTACTGTCGCGGTCATTCTCGCCATTGTTCTTGGCGAATTCCAAATGCAAGGGATTGAGACGCAATTTACAGTCCCTCAACTGATGGTGCCTGGATTCAGCCTAGAGGCGATCGTCTCCATTGCAATTCCGTTAGCCTTATTGGTTGTTGGTGCTGAGAATGCCCAAGCAACTGGGGTTCTAATGGCGCAGAAGTACAAGCCGCCTGTTAACGCCATGACGATTTTTAGTGGTTTAGGAGGTATCATTACAGCTTTCTTCGGCGGCCATAATGCTAACGTAGCAGGGCCGATGACAGCAATTTGTGCGTCTAAAGAAGCAGGTGTCAAAGAAGGTCGGTATACTGCGGTTGTTGTAAATGGATTTACCTTTATGGCGTTTGCCATCTTTGCCGGGTTGCTCGTACCATTTGTGACCGCCATGCCAGGTGTTCTTATTGGAACTGTAGCTGGACTTGCAATCATTGGTGTTTTATTAAGTTCGTTGCAAAGTGCTTTTTCACAGAAAAAGTTCCAAGTCGGAGCCTTCTTCGCATTGATTATTGCTATGTCAGGAGTCGAATTTTTCGGTATTAGCTCACCATTTTGGGCGATTATCGGAGGAATTCTCGTTTCTCTAATTGTGGAAGGAAATCAATTTAAGGAACGAGCAGAGAATGAAGTGAAAGAAGCAGCTTAACGTTGTAATGAAAGGTGCCAGGCCCTGTGATCAAAATTTCACAGAGTGCCTGGCACCTTTTATATGACAATGGAACTGACAAGACTTAGTGGGTAAATTTACTCATGAAGGGAGTTGTTGGTGTGTAGCCTTATGTATCTATGAACCTATTTATTTTGAAAATACTCAATTGTATAATAAAGATGAAAACGTTTGCACAGAAATATTAAGAGGTTGTTTCTGGACAAACATTATTTTTGAGCTTTTGTGCAAACGCTTTCACTAAATGCATGGATGGAAAAAGGAGGGTTTGGTAGTAGTCTTTTTTGATTATTATTTAAAGGGGATGAAAGGGATGAGAAGGAAAACGAAACGTTATTCGTCGTTGTTTATGGTTTGGGTGATGCTGATTAGCATGCTGCCGTTTTTCGTACCGGCGGGGCAAGTGAGTGCAGATGAAGGAGTTACGAACAGTTATGAGAATCGTACAGTGAAACTTACGTACGAGCGGGAAGATGGGAAATTTGACGGTTGGGATGTTTGGGTTTGGAATACTGGGGTGCAAGATGACAACATTGATTTTACAGAGTTTGGGGAAAACACAGCCACTGCCTCTATTGAAGTAGGAGCGAACACGAGAGAGATCGGCTTTATTGTTAGAAAGGACGATTGGTCTGACCGAGAACCGAATGGGCAAGAAATGGACCGGTCGATCCGAGTGAATCAACAAGACCCTGTAACCAAGGTACATATCAAGCAGGGAGAAACAGATTTCCATACTGTACCGACTGTTTCTGGTCCGGATGTTGATGACGGAACAGCAACGTTTTTCTATCGGGATCCTGCTCTTTATTTAGATGATGAGATGGACGCGATTGATAAAGTGGAGCTCAGTATTCTCGGAGGAACCCATGAGCTCGACTATGAATCGAAAAATGAGAGGTTTGTCTACACGTATGAGAGCCTTCCAGAGGGGGAGCACGAATACACTTATTTGGTAACAAAAGACGGTGAAACAACTGAAGTGTCCGATCCGTACAATACGGTGGATGGGAAGTCAGTGGTGAGGAACTTCTCAGCAAACGTTGAGATTTCAGGTGCTGTTGAGCCTGGTGCGATTGACTATAATGATAATGCTGTTCTTTCAGTAAATGTTGAGAGTGATGCGTCCATTAGAGAGGTATATGCAGATACGACTTCTCTTGGTGGACCGGAACGTCTTAACATTGATCTTAAAATAAATGAGATTACACTTTCGGTTGCTCATGACGTAACCGCTGGGACCAAAGAGATTCCGATTACTGCAGTGGACGAGTATGGCAACCGCCATCAAGGATCTGCGGAACTTGAAGTAAAAACCCGTCAGTTCGTTGGTGAGGACGACTTTGATTGGGATGAAGCATTGATTTATTTCATGCTTACTGACCGATTCTTTGACGGTGACAAAAGCAATAATGATCCATATGGAATGGATTACGATACGGACAAGCGAGGAACATACCAAGGTGGAGACTTCAAAGGAATTACCGAGCAGCTCGATTACCTTGATGAATTAGGAATTAACACGATTTGGATTAGCCCGATTGTAGAGAACATAAAGTATGACGTTCGCTTTAATACGACTGAAGGTCCAGAAGACCAGCCTTACTTCGGCTACCACGGTTATTGGGCAGGCGACTTTACGGAGCTCAACCCACACTTCGGTTCGATGGAAGACTTCCACGAACTGATCGACGAAAGTGCTGAGCGTGGAATGAAGATCATGGTTGACGTGGTTCTTAACCATACTGGTTATGGGTTAAAAGAAATGGATGGCGACCTTCCTGAAAGCGAGCGACCGGAAGGGTACCCAACAGATAATGAGCGTGCGATCTTTAGTGACATGCTTCGTCAAGGTCCGAATGTTGGAACTGATGAAGTTACAGGTGAACTTGCAGGACTTCCGGACTTCATTACAGAAGATCCTGAAGTAAGTGAGCAAATCATTGAATGGCAAACCGATTGGATTGAAAAATCTCGTACAGCTAATGGGAACACAATCGATTACTTCCGAGTGGATACGGTCAAACACGTGGAAGATACAACGTGGATGGCGTTTAAGAACGAACTTACCCGTGAAATGCCTGAGTTTAAAATGATTGGTGAAGCATGGGGTGCCGGCCAAAACAATGATTATGGCTATCTTAGAACTGGCACGATGGATTCACTCCTCGATTTTGATTTTAAGTATACGGCTAGAGACTTTGCCAATGGGAATCTTGAGCAAGCGAGCAGCCGACTTGAAGCCCGTAATCAGCAATTGGACAACACAGCTACATTAGGCCAGTTCCTCGGAAGCCATGACGAGCAAGGGTTTCTTGAAATGGTCGGTGGTGATGAAGGAAAACTGAAAGTAGCCGCAGGCCTTCAGATTACAGCTAAAGGTCAGCCCGTCATTTACTACGGTGAAGAACTTGGTTTAAGCGGTGACGATAATTATCCTTTCTATGACAACCGCTACGATATGGCGTGGGACGAAGTAGAAGAGAACGACATTCTTGAGCATTATCAAAAGCTCCTTTCTTTCCGCGGAGAGCATTCGGCTATTTTTGCTCGAGGAGATCGTAGTACGGTAGCTGGTTCTAATGAAGAAGAATTTCTTTTGTTTGAAAGAAGTTACGATAATGAGGAAGTGTATGTTGGATTTAACACGTCAGAAGAAGAGCAGAGCGTTACTCTTGAAGTAGACTCCTTCGGGGCGATTGTAACGGACGCCTACAGTGGAACAGGATACGATGTAAATGAGGATGGTCTCGTTACGATTAACATTCCTGCTATGAGTGATGGAGGTACTGTTCTTTTAACAGTAGAAGGGGGTTCGTTTGTTGTAGATGGGACGGTTGACCCTGTGGAAGGTGAGACGCTCAGAATTCACTACGAACGCTCGGACAATAATTATGAAAACTGGGGACTATGGACGTGGGATGATGTAGCAAATCCTTCAGACAATTGGCCTTCAGGAGCAACACCTTTTGAAGTGGCAGGTAGCGGGGAGTTCAGTGCGGCTCAAGCCAGTTCCTCAGGTGCGTATGTAGACATTGAGCTAAAAGAAGGGGCGGAGAAGATTGGCTTCCTTGTCGTGGATCGTACAAACGGAAACAAAGATGGGGACGACAAGCATCTAAATATTCTTTCCCCTAATATGGATGAAGTTTGGATTAAAGAAGGGACGGACCGTGTCTGGCTTTATGAGCCGGTGGACTTGCCGGAAGATACGGTTCGTATCAACTATGAAAGAACGGATCAGGAGTATGACCCGTGGAGACTTTGGACGTGGGGAGATGTAGCTGAACCATCTGATGGTTGGCCGGATGGAGCTACACCATTTTCTAACGACCAAGTGGGAAAATACGGCGCTTATCTTGACATTGATTTGATTGAGAACGCACAGCAAATCGGTTTTCTGACGCTCAATCCAGCTACTGGTGAACAGAGGGGAGATATGAGCTTTGACCAACTTG
The DNA here is from genome assembly GCF_000429705.1 of Alteribacter aurantiacus DSM 18675. Lineage (GTDB taxonomy): Bacteria > Bacillota > Bacilli > Bacillales > Salisediminibacteriaceae > Alteribacter > Alteribacter aurantiacus. The sequence goes on along the minus strand of NZ_KE386943.1, from coordinate 73,681 downwards.
CAGACAACGAACAGCTGTTTATTCGAGAAGGTGATGAGACGGTGTACACGAATCCTTATTTTGAACGACTTGAGGGGCTTGTGTCCGGAGAACTATTAAGTAATGAACGGATTGAGCTCACATTCACGTCAACATTGTGGCTAGATGAAGAAACGTTGGCGGAAGAGATAACAATTGTGGATAAAGACGGGAATGACGTTGCGTTTGACAGCGTCACAATTGAGAGCGAAACAAAAGTGTTGATTCACGGTAATTTTGACATTGACCAGGCACCGTTTTCAGTTACATTTAACGATCGTACTATTCAGGCGGCAGCAGGCTGGCGCTTGATCGATGAAATGTATGCGTATGACGGGGAGCTTGGTGCGACATTGCATGAGGACGGCACGGCTACACTTAAGCTGTGGTCACCGATAGCAGATAACGTTAGTGTGATTCTGTATGATCGTGATGACCAGTATGAGGTCGTGGCTGACGATATTGACATGAACGATGGCGATCGTGGTGTGTGGGAAGTGACTCTCGACAAAGGGAACACCGGGAAGTCTGATCTCACCGGTTTTTACTACCATTATGCGATCGAGCGTGATGGGGAGACGAAAGTTGCTCTTGATCCGTACGCGAAATCCATGGCCGCATGGAACAACTTTGACGAGAACTTGGATGAGGACAAAGTGATCGGGAAGGCTGCGATCGTGGATCCATCTTCTCTCGGACCGGATCTTGAGTTTGCCGACATTGATGGATTTGAGAAACGAGAAGACGCGATTATTTATGAAGTTCATGTTCGCGACTTTACTTCTGACCCAACGATTGATGAGGAATTGGAAGCACAGTTTGGAACGTTTGCCGCCTTTGTAGAGCGTCTCGACTACATTGAAGCTCTTGGGGTAACTCACGTCCAACTGTTACCTGTGATGAGCTACTTCTGGGGAGACGAGTTGGCTAACGGGGAAAGAGAGTTGGAGTGGTCTTCAACCGGAAACAACTATAACTGGGGTTACGACCCACACAGTTATTTCTCACCAACGGGTATGTACTCTGAAAACCCTGAGGATGCGGAACTTCGTATTAAAGAATTGAAGAACTTGATCGACGAAATTCATAACCGTGGCATGGGTGTAGTTCTTGATGTTGTTTACAACCACACGGCACAAGTGAAGATTTTTGAAGATCTTGTACCGAATTATTATCATTTCATGGATGCGGATGGTACGCCGCGCACAAGTTTCGGTGGCGGTCGCCTTGGTACGACGCACGAAATGGCTCGTCGTATTTTAGTCGACTCTATTACGTACTGGACGGAAGAGTTTAAAGTGGATGGTTTCCGTTTTGACATGATGGGTGATCATGATGCGGAAAGTATTCAGATTGCTTACGATAAAGCAAAGGAAATCAACCCGAATGTCGTCATGATCGGAGAAGGTTGGAGAACGTTTGTAGGGGATGAAAACGGTGGTGATGTAATGCCTGCAGACCAAGATTGGATGCAGCATACAGAGAGCGTTGGTTCTTTCTCTGACGACTTCCGAAACGAGCTGAAGTCAGGCTTTGGAAGCGAAGGACAGCCGCGTTTTATTACCGGTGGGGCACGTAGCATTCAGCAAATTTACGACAACCTGACTGCAAATCCTCATAATTTTACTGCAACGAACCCCGGAGACGTTGTGCCGTATATTGAGGCGCATGATAACTTGACGTTGCACGATGTGATTGCACAGTCGATTAAGAAAGATCCTGAGTATCATCAAGAAGAAATCCATAAGCGTATTCGTTTAGGAAATACGATGGTTTTGACTGCGCAAGGGACGGCTTTCCTCCATGCAGGACAAGAGTTTGGCCGTACGAAGCAGTTCAGGGCGGAGACAGATACGGCACCATACAAGTCTACGTACATGACTGACAAAGATGGCAATCCGTTTGTGTATCCGTACTTTATCCACGATTCGTACGATTCAACGGATATGATCAACAAGTTTGACTGGACGATGGCAACGGACGAAGAGGCGTATCCGATCAACAATCTTACGCGGGAGTATACGACCGGGTTGATTGAGCTTCGTCGTTCTACCGATGCGTTCCGTCTAGGAACGATGGAGGATATTGATGAGCGGGTATCCTTTATTGATGCGCCGGAGATTGCTGAAGAAGACTTGGTCATTGGATATAAAGCAGCGTCCACGGACGACACAGGAACGTACTATGTGTTTGTGAATGCAGACGATAAAGAACGTACGCTTACGATTGGTGAGGACATAACCGAAGGTACCGTCATTGTAGACGGAAATGAAGCGGGTGTTGTTGAAGTTTCCGATCCAACAGGTTTTGAGCTTACTTCTGAGCAAATCAAGATCGATCCACTCACGGCGATTGTTGTTCGTGTTGGTGGAGACGTTCCAGATGAAGAAGACGAGGAACAGCCGGGAGGACCAGGTAACGGCAATGCACCTCCGCATGCCGGCCAGCCAGGACCACCACCACACGCAGGACAACCGGGAAAGCCGGATCATGCGAATGGAAAGGGGAAACCGGACCACGCCGGGAACCCTGGTAAAGGGAACGGAAAGAACGGTAAAGGAAATTAAATAGAGTAAGAGAGAACCGGGAGCCGATATGGCTGCCGGTTTTCTTTTTTGTATGGTAACTTCGGTTCATAGTTACTTAAAGACACAAAAAAACAATGGAAAAAATGTGAATTTAATAGTAAAATAAAACTAGTTCTAAAGATCTGTTGTTTTATCAAGACCTACATACGTTTACAACGAAATAAGGGAGGAATAAGATGTTTTGTTCATCTTGTGGAAGTCACTTTAGTAGTCAAGACAAATTTTGTGGGAAGTGCGGGTCTAAAGTAGGGGGTACTCCATCACAGGCCCATAAGGAGATGGCGGCAACTTCAGAACCTGGCCCACACAATCCTCAATCATCCGCTAGTCAGCAAGCAAGTGCCCAATTACAAAATTTAAAGGAAAGCGAATTTGTTAAGCAAGGGCAAGCGGTAGGGAAAGCTTATTTTTCATTTGCTTTAACTGCTTTTAAATCACCGTTTACATTTGCAAGAAATATGAGTGAAGCGTCTATTGTTAACGGGCTCATTTCCATTATCTTATTTGCACTCATCGTACCCATGACATCATGGTGGGCTTCTAGAAACGCTTACTTCTCAGTTCCGTTTTTTGAGACCGTTGTCATTCCGGCTGTTGTATTAACATTAGGTGTTTTACTTATGGTTGGAGTAATGAATGGCGTTTTAAAACTCATGCAGGTAGATGCTGATTTTAAAATGGTTGTTTCACGTTTTGGTGCACTTTTGGTTTTCCCTGTGGCAATCGGTTTAGTTGGATTTATCTTCGCATTGCTTTCAGCCAAAGCATTTGGGAGTTTGATAGCCTTTGTAAGTCTAATGTTTTTCCCTCTCACGTTTTTAGGTACGATGTTTTCATTCGATAAGAAACGTCCTGGAGGACTCGATGCTTTTTACGGAATCATTCTAACCAATGTTTTAATCACCATTATTGCATTGATCCTTATGCTTATTGTGGCCGACGCTGTAATTAGCAACCTTATTCCGTCGGGTATCGGACTACCTTTTTAGGAAAGAAGCTGTAGAGACACAATTCTCTGCAGCTTTTTTTTGTTGGTTTATTTTGTTTGTGTACCGGGTTTACCTTTCAATGTGCATACATAAAAAAAGGAGATCTCTTTTCTAATTTATTCACGTAATAAAGCTGCTCCTAATCAGGAGCAGCTTTGTCTTTAGTATTCTTCACTCGATAACTCGTTGGTCTCTACCAACTCCACAACTTTTAACCCGTCACCTGAAACTTGCTTCACTGTATAAATGGACTCAAAGCTTTTTACTAATGAAGGTGAACTTTCATAATGGATTAAATATTCTTCCTGTGTAGTGACTGTGTGGTGTTGATCCTCCTCATTTTTAACATCAATCACCTCAACACCCAAGAACTCTTGGGTAATTCCTCTATCATTTAAATAGCCGATATAATTCACAACCACATTTCTGTACTCATCGGCATCGGATGCAATGAAGGTGACAACTTCAGTTGAATCATGAGAGTTGATGGCTTCTACATTTGCAGAAATAAATAAATCTAATAGTGTTTCAAACGGTTGTGTCGAATCCTCAATACTTGCTTCAAGCATTTTTTCCCTTTGCTTATCTGTATCAAAGGTAAAGGAGACGGTATCTGAATAGTCAAAGCTCCATAAGGAATCTCTGCTTTGTACTAACCATTTACTGTTTTCTTCATCATAGACAAGCTCGTAACGGTATGCAGTAGTGTCCGGATAAACATCTGTATTATCACTGTTCGCCCTTAGCCACTCTTCTTCAACTGAAACTGCCACTTCCCAATCACCGTAGTTCCGATAAACATCGAAGGTGAGCTGATTGTATGTTGTTTCATCCAAAAAGCTAGCAGGCTGGTTGCTACGATTATGGATGAAATTATTGAAATCACCTTGGTGAGAAGCAGTCACCGAACTTAACGTGTTCGGGTTGCTTGTCATTTCACCTTCACTTCGCTCTTTCATGTATGTGTGTAAGGTTTCATATATATGTTCCTTTTGTTCATCCTTCATTTTAAAGTCTGGGGTGTAGTAGTCACTTGTAATAGCTGTTGGATCAGTGCTTAACGTACCAAAGGGGGTGTCGGTTTCCATATGTATCAACATTGAACCATCTAGTAACACTGGGCCAAAATGATTTCCATCCGCCGTGATTCGTCGGCCTTCTTCATCCTCATTAATGTAAAGCATTGCTTCGTCTACTTCTAAATCAAAATAGATCTCATCCATCTCTAAATTCAGATAAACCTCGTCACCGTAAAAATGTGAAATCGTAACTTCTTCCTCTAATGAAACAAAGTCTGTGTCCAGCTCTCCTTTTAAGTCATAAAAACCAGGTAAGAAGGTGCCGAGTTGGAAGACTCCATTTTCATAAGGAGCATCTAGTTCTTCACCATCAACATAAATGACCATATCAGGAGCATTCGTGTAAATGTTTAGTTCCAAAGGTTGAAGGACAAACTCATATTTGTCAAAGAACAAAAAAGAGCGACCAGTTTTCTCAAACGTTAAGAAAGGGTGGTAGGGAAGATGGGATTGATCTGCAAAAGCAAAGTTGGAAGAATTCTCTTCTTGAGCTTCAATTCTGTTCATTTGTTCAGTTAAGTATGAATAAAAATCGGTTTTTGCATACAAGTAGGATTCATTAAAATAGTAGAGAAGATCTTCAGCTGTTTTTTCGGTTATATCCAAGTCATCATAATCTGACGTAAGGTTCCTTTGTATGTAATTTATATCTTCCGATTCAAGTGCATTAACAAACTTTTCAGCCTTTTTTAGTGGGTCATTAGCCGAATTTCCAACTTGATAAAAGCCAATTGAGAAGGCAGCTACTGCTACTGCTGAAGCAATACCTATTTTTTGTTTTTTCGTTAAAACTATTTTGGGCTTGTAATCGTTGTGTTCTTTCTCTACTACCGAGTGTTGCTCTGACTCTGTGCTCTTAGTTACCCCTTGTGTGGACTTAGCTCCGCAGGATGTACAAAAAGTCGCATTCTTATCTTGATTTGCGCCACAGGAAGTGCAAAATGACATCGTTATCGCTCCTTGTTCGTTTATGAATCTATTATACTAGAACTTTAGTCATGAAAACATAGGAGTTTTATATTGTTCGAAGCGACACGCCTGATCCTTTACGTTCTTAAAATCTACTTATCGTCTCAGTAAAAAGTTTGATTGGCTCCCAAACTGTAACCATTACGATCTCCGCATACTTCCTTCTTCTACCAATAGACATACAGTGTTGGACACTAAACTGGTGTAAAACAATCACCTATTAGAGACAAACAACATCTAAGGAGGGACACACACATGTATTGTCCAAAATGCGGAGAACATCATGATGAACATGCTAGGTTTTGTAAAAATGACGGAACACCGCTAGTGAAGGAAGGGGAAGAGGCAGCTGAAACTCAAGAACAATTGCCTGTGATAGAAGAACAACAAACGGCACCTTCTCAAGGGGAGAGTCGGCAACTTTCACTGAATACCGTAAAGAATTTCATTACAGTAGAAGATGCAAAAGCGGGATTACCTTATGTAGCTGGTACCATTGCCCTGGTTTTTGTTTGGGTTGCTTTAATTCACCAAGGCTTCTTACGAGGGTTTGAGTACGACATGTATGATATGGCGGGTTTTGAAGCATTAGCCATTATTCCCGAATTCTTCGGTTGGTTTAACATTGCAGATACGTTTCTTTACATGTTCGGTGTTACACCTGATCTCATTTTCACATCAGAGTGGTTCGACGAAAGCTATACGCTAGGGCTTAACTTTTCAGTAGCCGCGTTCTTTTTCCTTGCAGTCTTACCGGTTGTTGTCTCAGGCTGGATCAGCCAAACGAAAGCAAATTGGAATCAAGAGAATAGACTAAAACAATCAATTATTTTTGGTATCGGATTCGGAATCGTCTTCTTTTTTGTGGCCCTCCTGCGAAGTAACGCAGGCGAGGCAGAAATCTTCATGGAGCTGATGAGCTTTACAAAGAGCTATTCGTTAGGTAGCGCATTTTTTACTGGCTTAGTTGTTGGAACCGTCGCATATGGGGCAGGTGTCCTCATTGGATCAAAGCAGTGGCAGGATAGGTCTGAACTGAGGAGAAGCAATGTGTATGTGAACGGCGTGTTGCAAGGAGTGCTATCGGCACTTGCTTCGTTACTCGTCTTATCCGTTCTGTTCATCTTGTTTTTCCGCTCTACTGAAGGAACGATTCATGCTGCATTTTTGGATGGGTGGCCGACCTTTGCTGCCCTTGTATTTATGGTTCAATTTGCCGTTTACTATTTTGGAGCGGCCCACTTTACACCTATTCATGTTCAACAGGAGTTTGCTTCTACAGAGCAGCTAGCTATTTTCTCTGTAGAAATGGAAACGTTTATGGGTCTTGGAAACGTGTTTTCCTTAATGAGTGTTGCGGTCATTGTCGGGGTGCTCGTTTGGTTTGGGAGAAAGCTCTCGGGAACATTGAACAATGAAGCAGAAAGATGGAAGCTACTAGGTGCTCATGCAGTTACCTACGGAGTCGTGGTTAGTACAATCGTTTCATACTTTGCATTTAACCTAAGAGGCGATGCGATGAGTCAGCTAACAATAGGAAATGACGTGGTGACAGCCTTTTTCATGGCAACGATCATTGCTTTTTTAGCAACTTGGTTGGGGGCGAAATTAAAGAGCTAATTTGAATTGAATTAATAAGTGAGTTCCAAAAAGAACAAAAAAACTACCTTCATCATTATGACGGTAGTTTTTGTATATGGTTAAGCTTGTGTCATTTTTTCGCGAGTTTGAACGCTGGTGTCATTCGTTGTAAGGGTCAGTTGGTAGGCTGAGAAGGCCATAAAACAAGAAGGGCATTGGTATGGAAAACTGTTTTTCTTATCCAAATGCGCAATTCTAACATCAGGGCTGTCATTGCCATATGTATTCTTGACGATTGTATGCCAGTCGTCAATCAGGGTCTCTTCTCGACAGTTTGGACAGTCGATATGGGTAGCTTCAAGAGCTTTGGCTTCTTTCAATTTTTTCAAAAACACGTTATGCACCTCACTCAGTTTTTACCTGATATTTATATCATACCCATTTTTTAGATTGTTGTAACCGCTTTTTTATAATTAGATGGAATAGTCACGAATGGTTTTGTTAATAGGGTGGACTATATTATTACTAAATGTTTTTTTAAATAAGTCATATTGATCCCTTTTACTAATCACTGTGCATAATCCTTCTCATAGCTCCTGACAATATTTGAGAAAAATCAGAAAATTAGCCTTATGTATGTCTTTTTGATAAGATAGTAAAAATAAGTGAGCAGCATTCTTTTTCCTTGATAGGGACAGAAAATGTCCCTGCTGACGAAAAGTGATCCTGCCATAAGCACAAAAGGAGATGATTACGATGCAACAAACAGCAGACAACAGCACCCTTTTGCGAAATGACGTAAAAATGCTAGGAAGCATTCTTGGAGACGTCCTTAAACAGCATGGAGGTACTGAGCTTTTTGACAAAGTTGAAGCCATTCGCGAAGCGGCAAAAGACCTTCGAAAAGAATACAGTGATGAAGCGTACAATAAATTGAAAGATCAAATAGAGAGTTTGGAATCACCAACGCGCAAACATGTGATTCGTGCCTTCTCTACATATTTTCATCTGATTAATATTGCGGAGCACAACCATCGGATTCGTAGGTCCCGCCAGTATCAGCTGGATGACAGTATTCTTCAGCCTTTCTCGATTGAAAGTGCCGTAGCTGCGATCAAGGAAGCGGACTATCCTGACGATGTGATTCAACAAGTATTGAACGATTTATCCATTGAATTGATTATGACGGCTCACCCGACCGAAGCAACGAAGCGTACGATTCTTGAGATTCAAAAGCGAATTTCTACTATTATTCAAAAGTTCGACAATCCTCTACTTACCTCAAAAGAGCGTAAGAAATTGGAAGAAAGCTTGGCAAACGAAGTAACGGCTCTTTGGCAGACGGACGAGCTTCGTCAAGTGAAGCCGAGCGTTATTGATGAAGTGAAAAACGGTCTTTATTATTTTGACCAAACCCTCTTTAGCGTACTTCCGGCTGTTCACCAAGAGCTTGAAGACCAGCTGGATGACTACTTCCCAGATCATCAATGGAAAGTGCCGAATTTCTTACACTTCGGATCTTGGATCGGTGGGGACCGAGACGGGAATCCTTATGTAACACCTGACGTCACATGGGAAGCGTTGAAACTGCAACGAGAGCTTGCTGTGAAAAAGTACGACGAGTCATTGGTTGAACTGATGCGTCGTTTCAGTCAATCCGCCAAGTACGTACCGGTAAGCGACGAGCTTCGCAAGAGTGTGGAAGAAGGAGAGCGTGCTTATTTACGTAAAGGGGAAGCGTGGAAAATCGAGACGGAATTTTACCGCCGGAAGTTTGCGATCATGCTTAAACGTCTTCGTCACGTGGACAAGTCAAAAGCAGGATACAACGAAGCGGAAGAATTACTCGAAGACCTTCAAATGATCAAACGAAGTGCTTTGGAGCATAGCCAACCGGGACAAAAATTGAAGAAGCTCGACAAGCTCATTCGTCAAGTGGAACTGTTTGGTTTCCATCTGGCTACCCTTGATATTCGAAACCATAGCGGTGAACATGAAACGGCCATTGCTGAAATTCTAAAGATGGTTGGCATTACTGACGATTACCGCAATTTGTCAGAGGAAGAGAAGCTTGAGACTCTTGAGCGTGTGTTAAAAGATCCTCGTCCTTTGATGTTATTGAACGAAGATTACTCTAAAGAAACGCAAGAGATCTTCAGTGTATTCCAGCTGATTAAGAAAGCGCACGATACATTCGGCCCTCGTTCCATTGAAGTGTATCTCGTAAGTATGACGCAATCGGCCAGTGACCTTCTTGAAGTGCTTGTTTTGGCAAAAGAAGCGGGCATTTATCGCTTGCACATGGACGGGCGTGTGGAGAGTGGGCTAAACGTGGCACCGCTTCTTGAAACGGTAAATGACTTGATTGCTGGTCCAGAGATTATGAAGACGCTCTTTAATATGGATGTATACCGTAACCACATCAACGAGCGCGGCAACCATCAAGAAATTATGCTCGGTTACTCTGATGGAAGTAAAGACGGTGGTACGATTACAGCGAACTGGAAGCTGTTTAAAGCTCAGCAAGAGATTCACGACATGGCGAGCAAATTCGACATTCGTCTTAAGTTCTTCCACGGACGTGGCGGATCTCTTGGACGAGGTGGCGGACCGCTTAACCGTAGTATTTTATCTCAACCGGCAAAAACTCTAGGGGATGGGGTTAAAATTACGGAGCAAGGCGAAGTTCTTTCGTCTCGCTACATGCTAGGCGACATTGCCTTCCGTAACCTTGAGCAGGCAGCATCAGCCTTGCTTGAAGCTTCTGCCCGTGCAACGGAGGACGCAGATCCGGTTAAAAAAGAATGGGAAGATGCCATGGAGGAGATTTCAGAAAAGTCTCTTGCTAAGTATCAGCAGCTGGTTTTCGCAGATAAAGATTTTCTTACGTACTTTAAGCAAGCGACTCCGTTGGAGGAAATTAAAGAGCTTAACATTGGCTCACGTCCAACGAGCCGTAAAAACAGTGAACGTTTTGAGGATCTGAGAGCAATTCCTTGGGTGTTTGCCTGGACGCAGTGTCGTCATATGTTACCAGCATGGTACGCCGCAGGTACTGGGTTAGCAGCCTTTGCTGAGAAGTCCGAAGAGAATGTGAAAATGCTTCAAGAAATGTACGAAGCATGGCCGTTCTTCCAAGCAACGGTGAACAACTTGCAGATGGCGCTGATGAAAGCCGACATGCAAACGGCAAAAGAATACGTTGCACTAGTGGAAGATCACTCCGTGTCCGAACGCATTTTCGGGGACATTGAAGAGGAGTATAATCGTACAAAGAACGTTCTTCTCGACATTTCAGGAGACAAAGAGCTCCTTGATCACACGCCGAACATCCAAGGGTCCGTCCACAGACGTAATCCTTATGTAGATCCACTCAGCTTCCTACAAGTGGACCTCATTCGCAAAATGCGTGAATCAGACGATCAATCTGATGAATTATTAACAGAAGTGCTACTAACCATCTCAGGGGTAGCAGCAGGACTCGTAAATACAGGCTGATCCTTTTTTAACGGTGCCAGGCACTGCGTGAGCAATCTCACACAGTGCCTGGCACTTTTTTTGTGCCTGACACCTAAACAGTGAATCTAGTAAACTTCTAAAATTCGCACATGGATATATTATCAATATAATGTAAAAATAAGTATTTTTACTCATGTTTTAATAGGTAGAAAAGAACTTATCTGAACTATCAGAAAAATATAAGATGTACTAGAGTTTATACTACTAATGAAGTAAAGGGAGGCTGTCAATGAAAAGGTTTATTGCTGCACTTACGGTTACTATGATGTTTACGTTTGGTACATTTGGAGGATCGGGTTTGGCTCAACCGGTGGAAGGCTACAAAAATGCAGGACAAGGGTATGAAACGGCATTTGATCAGAGGATTATTAATAGGATCAATGTAGACAACATCTATAACAATATTGAATATTTGCAACAAACCCCACGGGTGGCAGCCACGGAAGAAGAATATGCGGCAGTTCAGTACATTAAGTCCGAATTTGAATCGTATGGCTATGAAGCAGAAGTGCAACCATTTGAGTTTTTTGGCTTTACGGCCCCTCATACAGTAGAGCTTTCTGTGAATGGTGATCATTTGAACCCTCTCTCGTTTACATACACTCCGAGTGGTGAAGTAACAGGGAATTTAAAATATGTAGGATTAGGAAGAGTGGTAGATTTAGAGGGGAAAAACCTTGATGGAAAAATCGCTCTCATTCAGAGAGGGGAAATATCTTTCGGGGATAAAGTTCTTAACGCCGCAAACGCAGGAGCGGAAGGGGTTATTATCTTTAATAACACGACCGGCAACCTCAACGGAACGCTCGGGCAAGCAAATGACAAGTATGTTCCTGCAGTATCCATTACCCAAGCTCAAGGGAATGCGCTGGTTACACAGCTAGATCAAGGAGAAGTAGTAACAGCATCGTTAACGGTATTGGGTGCAGAATCTAGTATGCGTACGTCACATAACGTTATTGCCTCTAAAAAGCCGACAAATAAAAACAAAGATAATGGACAAGTAGTTACTGTCACCTCTCACCACGATTCAGTTCCAGGTTCACCAGGAGCAAACGACAATGCTTCAGGAACAGCGATGGTCCTTGAATTAGCCCGTGTGATGAAGAACATGCCAACTGACACAGAGCTTCGTTTTATCACATTTGGAGCTGAAGAGCTAGGGTTGATCGGATCTAGATATTATGTGAATAACCTACCAGAAAAAGAATTGGACCGCATCGTAGCAAACTTCAACTTGGATATGGTTGGAAGTCAAGATGCGGGAGATTTAGTGATGCGAACAGTAAATGGTCAGTCCAACTTAGTGACAGACCTTGCACAGGCATCAAGCCTTCGCTTGAACGGTGAGCCAACACCATTCGGACAAGGAGGAAGCAGTGACCATGTACCTTTTGGTGAAAAAGGAATTTCAGCTGCCCTGTTTATTCACTCTCCTCTAGAGCCTTGGTATCACACACCTGAAGATACAATCGATAAGATCAGTAAAGAAAAGTTAGAAGATGTCGCCCAAATCGTTGGAATAGCAGTCTACGATTATGCAAGTTTTGATAACCAAGGACCTAAGCCAAAGAAACAAAAGGTCCATAACCTGCCAGCAGACATGTACCACGAAGTTAGTATCCGATAGTATTACATTGTATGTGCCAGGCACTGCGTGAGCATTCTCACACAGTGCCTGGCACTTTTTGTGGTGCCTGACACCACGTGTGAGCCTTCACAAAGTCCAGGGCACGGCGAGAGTGATATTCCTGTCCTCATATGAATAAACATGCTGTAGGTCGTACATGAGGGGAGTTTTCATCTTTGAGAAGAAGGCGATCAATCCCGTTTCAAATGATCCTGATCTTTTTGCTAATCGCTAGTATGGCAGTTGGAATGGTTATTTATATCATGACAGCAGAGAGTAGGCAGGCAGGAAACGTAGTAGAGGAATTTTATCGACTCGAGCAGGAAGGAAAGTATTCGTCGTCTTGGGAACTCTTGCATTCCTCCATGCACAACCGTTTCACGAGGGAAGCTTATATCCAAGACCGGTCTCACGTTTTTATTAATCATTTCGGCGTAACCACATTTGAATTCACACTGACGAAACCCAAAAGACTAGACAACTGGCAAAAGCATGAAGATGCCGAACTCCTTGATGTCTATCACCTTATTGCAACGAAAGAGTATCGAGGAAAGTACGGATATTTTGAATTTGTCCAATATGTTTATGTGGCTCGTGAAGATGATGAGTGGAAGATTCTATGGGACTATCGTAAAGATCCGAGGTAGACATGAGTTAGCGTTATTACGTTAGCTTATGTCTTTTTTATTGGATTCATTACGTTAGACCTACTAAAAAGTGGTGTAATCTACTATTAAAGTGGGTAAATTGTCTTTACGTGCTCAAAGTAGTGGGTTAAAATAAATAATTATACATAATTTGTAAAGAGGTGAAAGAAGCTTGAAATTAGAAGAACTAGCACTCTCACAAGAAGACTTGAAAACGCTTCTATCGGAGTTAAAGCAGATGGGATCAGAGGAATCAGCTACTACAGAACGACTTGTTGAAGAAATCACTTTTCGTTTTAAAGAATCGATTAACTAACCTTCACTAGAGTGGGGGTCTTTTTTTGTGTATTACAACACATGTCGACTATTGTATAGATCAATTTGTGAATTACATTATATGCTAAGATAGCAGGTCTTTGTTGGTAGATTTTGCTGAAAAATAGAGTCTTTCGATGTATAATGGAAAGATATTCTATACGAAGGAGTTTACTTATGTACAAGGGCATATTTGCAATTATTCTTTTAGTATCAATTGGAACTGTTATATTCGGAAAATTTCACTACGATCAAAAATTACTGGACATCTCTGCTGGGGCAACCGAAGTAACTGCAGCTCGGGAACAAAAAGTAACGGAGGATAGTCAAGTTGCGGCAGAGCCTTCCTCCTCATTACCTTCAACAGATATGGAACCTTTAGTCGCTTCTCTTCCGGAGCAATTGGGAGACATGATCACGAACGCCTATAAAAATAATGAGAAGCTAACTTTGGTCAGTGTCGGATCCGGAGCAATCATTGATTATCATGAGGAAGGCATTGTCCCTTGGACGGATCGGATAATAGATAAGCTTAACGAACACTATGGTAACTTTTTCGAATCTCAAGTCGCATCCTTTGGTGATATGCATAGTCTAAATTTCATTATTAATGAACACCACAAAGAAGTTGCAAAATTGAATGGTGAAATCTATTTAATTGAACCCTTAATAGGAAATAATTTATACCGTGTTGGAACAGATGAAGCTATCATTCACTTGCGGAATTTGATCAGTGAGATAAAAGAAGAGAACCCAGATAGTTATATCATTCTTCAACCTTCTCAACCTATACCTAACGTAGCGAATCTGAGTGATCATATGGCTGAGGTAGCGTCTTACGCAAGAGAGGCATCAATTTCTTACATTGATCACTGGCAGGACTGGCCTTCTTACAATGATGATGAGCTGTTACGTTATATTGAGGATCATGGGTATCCGAATCAAGAGGGGCATGATTTGTGGGCGGAGCGTATTTTAAGTTGGTTCAAGGTTAAATAAGTGGTTATAATTGTTCGTTTAACGAATAGATTTTGAAGTCAAATAAAAACGACTCAGTCCATCCTTGAATAACGATTTATATTCCTGTAGATACTTAATCTTGTCGATTTATAATACAAAAAGAGGTTGTCCTGATTAAATACCAGGATAACCTCTGCTTTTATCTATTGTAAAAATTCATTACACCTTCTTTAATTGCTTCAGCTGCTGCCTGTTTAAATGCGGCAGTCTGCATTCGTTCTGCTTCTTGACGGTTTGTTATAAAGCCTAACTCTACAAGTACACTTGGGACTTGGGTGTGGCGAATAACATGAAAATTCGCTTCTTTAACACCACGGTCCTGCGTACCTAACTTTGAAATTAATCGTTCCTGAATGGCTTCAGCTAATGCTCTGCTATCAGCGCTTTGATGGTTATTATTCCAATATGTTTCTGTTCCGTGAACGGATTCCTGGCCAAAGGCATTCGCATGAATACTAACAAAAGCATCTGCACCAGAATCGTGCGCAATCTTTACTCGGTCTTCCAGCTCAATAAAGTAATCACCTGTACGTGTTAATACGACTTGGATGTCGGTGCCTTCCATAATATTATTCACGATGTGAGCTACGTCGAGGACAATGTCTTTCTCCTGAAACCCAAAAGCTACAGCTCCGGGGTCGCTTCCTCCGTGACCTGCGTCAATGACGATTGTTTTACTAGCAGGACTTCTAAAACTGATGAAAGAACTATGAACATAGCCGTAGGAAGTTCCGTATACAATTTTGTACCAATCTCCAACTGTTTCAGCGATCTCTACTTCTGATCCTCTGTTCAAAGAACCAATGATCGAATGAGAGCTGGATGGTCCGCTTCTTACATTTAGGCTAGAATTAGCAGTTACATATCCTATGATCTTATCAGTTTCAATTACTTCAGCTAGCTTGGTAAATGTTTGTGGTCCTGCGATACCATCAGCTGTTAAACCATAAGCAGTTTGAAAAGCACGGACTTGTCGTTCCGTTTGTGCCCCGAAAAAGTCTGTTGGATTGGAGGAAACAAAAAAACCGACTTTCTCAAGGTCTTTTTTTAACTGGATGACTTTTGGGTGGTAGTCCCCTAGCCTTAAAACAGTTGCATCTGGTACTGGTGAGCCCGTCTTTTCAAGCTCATTCAATGTTGGTTGGTTCGCAACGCCAGATACTTCAATATTGTTTGCTTGTTGAAATTCACTTACTTTTTCCTCTGTTAGGGGACCGAAGTAAGTGGTTTGGTTTCCTGGAACGGGAAAACCTGCATTTTCCAAATTGTTTTTTAACGTAACAACATCTTCGTGATACATCCCGATTCTTAGGACAGAGTCTTTAGCATTAGCCAGTGTTTGGAATGTTTGTGGCCCTGCAACTCCATCTGCATTAATTTCGTATCCCATTTGGAAGGCTTTAACCTGTGTTTCGGTTTGTGTACCGAAATAGGGAGTGGGGTTAGAAGATACAGTATATCCAATGTAATCAAGATCTTCCTTCAGTTGAATAACTTGAGGATGAGAATCACCAATTCTAAAGGTAGAATGAGTTGGGTATTGAGATACAGCATCTTCTAATTTCTGCAGAGTAGCGGGGTTTGCTATTCCTGTAGGCTGAAGTCCAACTTCAATCTGAAATTTCTTTACCTGTTCTTCTGTTTGTGACCCAAAGTAGGTAGTAGTATTACCAGGAACTGTGAAGCCTACTGTATCCAAGTCAATTTTAAGTTGGACAACATCTCGATGAGACATTCCTATGTATAGAGATTCACTGGCGATTACAGATTGCAATGTGCTAAACGTCTGTGGTCCCGCAACCCCATCAGCTGTAAGGTTATAAGCTGTTTGAAATTCTCTCACACGTTGTTCAGTTTGAAGGCCGAAATACTGAGTTGGACTTGAAGATACTTGAAAGCCAACTGCTTCTAGATCTACTTTTAGTTGAACGACTTCGGGATGGTTCATTCCTAATTTTAGTACGGTATTATGAGCTGTGATGGATTGAGGAATTAATGTTCCAATTAGTAGAATAAAAAACAGGCTGGCACATACCAGTCTTAATTTTTTCAAAGAATCTATCACTCCTTTTATTTAGTAACAAGAAATATTTTATTACAAAAAAACCGAAAATTCTATGATATTTTGTAACTAGTTACATATTTTATCCATAGGAAAGAATACGGAATTTAAGTAAACTGTCTATATATGTAGAATTTTCTCTTAGGATAAATGAGAAAATAATTAGGAAGGCTCATATGTTATAATTTTATATTGTGTTTTGTTTTATTTTTTGAAGATTTACTATAGTAAAAGATAAGGGAAGGCGTTTGTGATGAGGAAAATTAGAATTTTGTTCTTTATATATCAAATGGGAGCTGGAGGAGCAGCCAGAACACTTTTGAATATAATTAATAACCTTGACAGGTCAAGATATGAGCCAATTCTTGTTACACTGGACTTTGAGGGATCATATGAAAGTGAACTGGAAAGTGATGTTACTCTTATAAAGTTAGATACAAAAAGGCTTAGCCGATCTGTTTTAAAGCTTTCTAAAATTATTAGAAGAGAAAAGATAGATATTGTATTTAGTACGATACCTCGTGTAAATACAATCGCAATACTAGCTAACAAACTCTCTTTTACAAAAGCAAAAAATATTGTGAGAGAAGCAGACAATTTAAGTGGCGGTCTTAAGGTGAAACTCCAGCTACGTTTCTTTGGGTTGGTTTATAAACGAGCTCATCAAATTGTTTCTTTGTCTCAAGGAGTTAAAGATAATCTCATTAAACGGTATAACATTAAAAGAGAAGATATCAAAGTAGTCTATAATCCAATTGATGTAAAAGCCATAAATAAGAAGATCTATTCTCAAACGTTGGACAAGCAATACACTGACTTGTTTAAAACAGATGAGAAAGTCATTATAACAGCCGGCCGGCTAGTTGAGCAGAAAGACCAAGCTACTCTGTTCAAAGCGTTCAAAGAGGTAGCAAAAAAAATACCAAGCAAACTAGTGATACTTGGTGAAGGACCTTTGGAAAAGAGTCTTAAAGAACTTGCTCGAGATTTAGGAGTTGAAGGGAACGTACATTTTATCGGTTTTCAAAGTAATCCATATCTATTCTTTAGTAAGGCGGATATTTTTGTCTTGTCCTCAAAACATGAAGGTTTCAGCCATGTCATTGCCGAGGCGTTAGCATGTGGGACACCTGTCGTTTCTACAAATTGCAAGTCTGGACCTGAGGAAGTACTGGACCATGGCGCATACGGTTATTTATGTAACGTAGGTGATGCAACTACAATGGCTTCTCATATTGAAGAAGTTCTAAATAGAAGTATTGAGGAGCAACAGCGATGGAAAGAAAAAGGTTTCGCTCGTACAGTAGACTTCGATGCTACAAAAATAGTAAAACAATACGAAGAAGTAATAGAAGAAACACTTTTAAAATAATGTCGACTAAACAGTAGAGGTGCAGTTTACATGGGAAGAAAAAAACGGGTGGTTCATATGACAAGCGTTCATCATCCACTGGATCCGAGAATTTTTTATAAAGAGTGCCTTTCTTTAAAAAAAGCCGGCTTTGACGTAACGTTGATTGCTCCGTATTCAGAGGATATTAAAGTAGAGGAATCTGCTGTTCATATTGTTCCTTTTAAAAAAAACGGTAATCGTTTCCTCAGTATGCTGCTATCGCCCTTAAAGGTCTATCAAATTGCCAAACAGTTTAATGCGGATGTTTATCACTTTCATGACCCGGAACTTCTTCCGGTTGCTTGGCTCCTTAAAAAGCGGAAAAATGTAGTGATTTATGACATTCACGAAGATTATGAGACTGGCATCGTACAACGGAATTACTTAAATAAGCCTTTAAGAAAAATACTAAGCATGCTGTATAAAACGGTAGAAAAAGTATTTTCTCGATCAATGGAACTTTGTCTCGCAGAAAAGTATTATTTAGAAAAATATCCTGAAGGCCAATGCATCCTTAACTATCCGATCCTTAACGAAGAATTATTACATTTAGAACGGAAGGTTATGGAGGACAAGCTGATATACACGGGCAATGTGAGAGAAGATCGTGGAGCCTTAATTCATTCTTCTTTTCCTGATATTAATAAGCAAGTAAGTGTCTTTTTTTATGGGAAGTGTTCAAATGAATTGGCATCGAGAATGAAAAAGCAGGCCAGCGGTAATGATGATCGAATTCATATTACCGGGGTTGGACGGTATGTCCCCAAAAATGAAATAGACCATGCATATAAAGCCCATAACTGGCTTGCCGGGATCGCAGTTTTCCCTCCTTCAGACCACTTTAAGAAAAAAGAGCTCACAAAGTTCTTCGAGTATATGTCAGCAGGCATTCCTGTTATATGCTCGGATTTTCCTGTTTGGAGGGATTTTATTAGCAAGTACAACTGCGGTGTAGCAGTCAACCCAAACGATAAAGCCGAGATTAAAGCAGCTATCGATTTATTAAAAGGAAACCCTGATAAGGCTAAGGAGATGGGGGAAAATGGTAGGGAAGCTGTGAAGAAAGAGCTTAACTGGGGAATAGAGGAATTAAAGCTGGTTAATTGGTATGATTCTCTCTGGGAAAAACGGAAACATCGGGGGTAAATATACAAATGATGAATATTGACACGAAGCCGCTTGTTTCAGTGATAACCCCAGCTTACAACTCTGAACGTTTTATTGGTGAGACGATAGATTCAGTACTTGCCCAGACCTTGGAAGATTGGGAAATGATTATTGTAGATGATTGTTCTACAGACCGTACTTTTGAAATCATTAAAAGGTATGCTGCAAAAGAACCTAGGATCAAAGCAAGAAGGTTGTCTGAAAATAGTGGAGCTGCTATCGCAAGAAATGAGGCAATCAGGCAATCTCGTGGGAGGTATATCGCTTTTCTTGACAGTGATGATCAGTGGTTTCCGGAAAAATTGGAAGTCCAGCTTGACTTTATGAAGGAAAATAATGCGATATTCACCTTCACAAACTATTGTTACGTCAATGAACAAGGTGAAGGGACCGGAAAAGTATCTTCCACTCCAAGCTCCGTCAACTATACAGATCTATTAAAGCAAAATATGATCGGGTGTCTAACGGTAATGATAGATAAAAATAAAGCAGGCCCGATAGAAATGGTGAATATTAGGACAAGGCAAGATTACGTTCTATGGTTAAGCCTCTGTAAGAAGGGCATTAGAGCTCAGGGATTATCGCAAGTATTATCAAAATACAGGGTTGTCCAAAACTCTGTTTCAAGTGACAAATATAAAATGGCTAAGCAGAATTGGAGAGTATACAGGAAGATAGAAAAACTTAGCTTACTAAAAAGCGTATGGTATTTCGCGAATTACATCTTTTTCAAAGTTAAAAAGTATTCAACCCTCTAATTAAAATATTTTGACTTTTATTGATAGCTATAAGATTGGCGGTGTACGTTTAGTTTTATGAATAAATACATTGAAGAATTAATAAAAAGAAAAGATTTATTATTTTACCTTGTTAAGTCCGGGTTGAAAGCAGAGAATCGTAACAGTTATCTCGGTTACTTCTGGTGGCTTTTAGACCCACTCCTTAACGTTTTGGTTTACTTTTTCCTTATTGCTATTGTTTTAGGACGAGGAGGAGACGACAAGGCTCAGTTTGCGGTTTTTCTTGTTATTGGGCTCGTGGCATGGCGTTGGATGAACACGACAGTAAACACGTCCGCAAAATCAATCATGAAATATTCATCTATTATTAATCAAGTCTACCTGCCTAAGTCGATTTTTCCGCTCTCTATGACTTTTACTCAAGGTTTTAACTTTGTTTTCGGCTTGGTAGTTGTAGCGATTTTCCTAGCTGTATTTGGTGTAATGCCTGGTTGGCAGGTTATTTATCTACCATTGATTATTTTGATCCAGTTACTGTTCTTACTTGCTATCAGTCTGTTTGTTGCATACATCTGTGTGTTTATAAGAGATATCGATAATATCCTGTCTCATGTCTTAAGGGTGTTTTTCTATGCATCTCCAATAATCTGGGAAGGAGGAAGACTTCCTCCGGAGTATTCCTGGATTGTTGCTATTAATCCTGTTGCAATCATTATTGATTCCTACAGGGCAGTTCTTATGTATCAAACAAACCCGCAGTTTCTTGGGCTTACGGTAATTTCACTGGCATCGATTGTTGTGATTGCATTACTTGTCAATCACTATAGTAAAAACGAGCATAAAATAATTAAAGCATTATAAATGAGGAGATACTATGTCTTTAAAAAATAGTATAGAGGGGCACCTTCCTGAAGAAAAAAGAGAAGTTGTTCTTAGTGCCAAAAACCTAGGAGTGTCTTTTAACTCTGGATTTCGCAAGGATGATTATAAGTCCCATGTGATTAACTTCTTCAGTAAAGACAAGGAGAAATTGTCAAATAAGACAGTGTGGCCTTTAAGGAACATTTCTTTCGAAGGGTATAAAGGTGAGATCCTTGGAATCATTGGTTCCAATGGTGCTGGTAAAACAACGCTTTGTAAACTTCTATCTGGTATTCTTGAGGCAGACGAAGGTAATGTAAATGCAGATGGTCGTGTGTCAGCGTTATTTTCTCTTGGGATGGGTTTCAACAAGGAACTGACTGGAAGAGAAAACGTTTATCTGAACGGGATGATGATTGGTATCGAGAAGCAAAAGATCGAGGAATCGATAGAAGACATTCATGAATTCTCAGGACTTGGGGAATTTCTTGACAGACCTATGAAGACGTATTCCAGTGGAATGAAAGCAAGGCTTGGTTTTAGTGTGGCTGCTTTTCTTGAACCTGAAATTTTAATTCTCGATGAGGCGCTTAATACGGGGGACGCTGCATTTGGCAAGAAAGCAGCAGATAAAATGAAAGAGCTTGTTTCTAAAGCGAAGATGGTAATTCTTGTGACTCATAGCCTTCGTTATGCTAGAAGAAACTGCGATCGGCTTATTTGGCTTGATAAAGGGGCCATTCGGGATGTTGGGGAGCCTAAAGATATTCTGAAAAAATATAAAGCAACCATACCTCCGCGTAAAAGAAAACTTAATCAGAAACTTGAACTAAAGAAAACGGAGACTGCATTAAAAGACACTACAGTGATTGATGCGAAAAACATAAGCATCTCTTACCAACTAAAAAAAGAAACGCATTGGGCGTTAAAAGATGTATCCTTTAATATCAAACAAGGTGAGGTTATTGGTATTATCGGACATAATGGTGCAGGGAAGAGTACACTTTGTAAAGTTCTAACGAATATTCTAGAACCAGACAGAGGTGCTATTAAGGTTAATGGGGAAACGTCTGCTCTACTGGGGTATGGAACCGGATTTAATGATCAGCTCACAGGTAGGGACAACATTTACTTAAATGGCATGTTGCTAGGTATACCTAAAGCAAGGGTGGAAGGAGACACCTCGAAAATCATCGAGTTTTCAGAGCTCGAAAAATCTATAGATAAACCGGTAAAAGGTTATTCCAGTGGAATGAAAGCAAGGCTGGGGTTTAGTATCGCAGCTACCTTGCAACCGGATATCTTTATAATTGATGAGGCTCTTTCTACCGGTGATGCAGCATTTAAACAAAAAGCAAGTGAAAAGATTCAGGAAATGATGGAGAATGCGAAAGCTGTCATTATTGTGTCACACAGTATGAAGTTTGTTGAACGTGTATGTACGAGAGCGATATGGATGGAAAAAGGCCAGGTCCGTGGTGATGGGGATGCAGAAGAAATTGTAGCCCAATACAGAGAGGCTGTACAAGCTAAGAAATCGGATAATAAGAAATAACG
The DNA here is from genome assembly GCF_000429705.1 of Alteribacter aurantiacus DSM 18675. Classification (GTDB taxonomy): domain Bacteria; phylum Bacillota; class Bacilli; order Bacillales; family Salisediminibacteriaceae; genus Alteribacter; species Alteribacter aurantiacus. The sequence goes on along the minus strand of NZ_KE386943.1, from coordinate 51,546 downwards.
TTTGGTGGTGTTCGTATGCTTCGTTTGGTGAAAAAAGGGATAGCAGAAACGGTAGATATTTTTCTTTATAAGGTGTTGAGTACGAAACAAAAGCAGTTTCTCACAGGACTATTAACCGACACTCAAAAAAGAAAGCTTAAAAATATCATCAGTCCAGGAAAGAAGCGGACCCAGGTAAAGAAAATTGAACGGTTAAAATTCCGTTTATATAATTTGGGCTTTACAAAAAGAGGCCTTGCAGATCTTGAAAACATTGTAAAGAATGAGCAAGATCCTTATTTAATTCGACTAGCAGCATGGGAACTGGCTACTTGGCATGCTAATAACTATACTGTCGAGAGTGCAAAAGAGTGTTTGTCTTATATTGATATTGCGATTAAGAATGATCCAGACAATGGTAACTTCCGTAGGGCAGCGATAATGAAGGCAGAATGCTATGACCTGCTAGGCCAAAACCAATTGGGAAAGAGTGAACTTGAAAAAGCCCTTAAGAAAGAGGAACACCCTGATTTATACCTTGCAATTGCAAGTCTCGTAGAAGAGCAAGAAGAGAAGAAGCTCTGGATTAATAAAGCGTTAACGAAGCAAGGATTGTTTGAAATTACCTTTGATCAATGGGAAAATAAGCCTCTTTACGATTCCCTAAAAGGTACAGGTGAAGCAAAACTGCCCAGGGAGGAACAAAAGAAAGTTTCTGTTATTGTACCAGCCTATAATGCGGGAGATAGTATAAGAACAGCTATCGATTCATTATTAAGTCAGACGTGGGGGAATTTGGAGATTTTAGTGGTGGATGATTGCAGTACAGACCATACAGCAGAGGTCATTCGGGAATATGAGTCTCGCGACAGTCGTGTATTGTTAATTCAAGGTGAAGTGAATAGTGGTGCATATGTATCAAGAAACCTTGCCTTAACAAAAGCAACGGGTGAATTTATCACCATTAATGATGCCGATGACTGGTCACACCCTCAGAAAATAGAACGTCAGGCGCATCATTTAATGGCAAATCCAAACGTTATCGGAAACTTCTCACAGCAGGCTAGAGCAACGGAACAATTGAAATTCTATCGCCGAGGAAAGCCGGGGATTTACACCTTTAAAAATATGTCCTCCCTTATGTTTAGAAGACAGAAAGTAATGGATGCCATTGGTTACTGGGACTCTGTGCGTTTTGCAGGTGACTCCGAGTTCCTAAAAAGGATGAAGATTGTTTTCGGAGAGAAGGCTGTGACAGAACTTCCTTATTCTCTACTTTCTTTTCAAAGACAGTCTGAATCCTCATTAACAGGACATTCGGCCTTTGGTTTTCCAGGATACTTCATGGGTGTCAGAAAAGAATATGATGAGGCGAACAGACACTTTCATGAAACTGCACCTCAGGAAAAGTTATATTATACCTTTCCTCAGAAAGCCCGTCCTTTCCCTGTACCGGAGCCTATGTGGCCACAGAGGGAAAAAAGGCAAAATGGTAACAGGCATTTTGATGTAATTATAGCATCGGAGTTCAGGCTTCTGGGCGGTACAAATATGTCGAATATTGAAGAAATAAAAGCCCAAAAAGAAAAAGGGCTACGGACAGGGCTCGTACAACTGTCTCGGTACGACTTGAATTCAGTAGAAGAAATGAATCCGAAAGTTCGTAATTGTATTGATGGGGACCTTGTTCAAACCGTCTCCTATGGGGAAAAAGTAAGCTGTGATGTTTTGATTGTTAGGCATCCGCCTGTCCTCCAAGAATGGCAAAAGTATGTCCCACACATAGAAGCAACCCATGTTCATGTTATTGTTAATCAGCCTCCAAAACGGGAGTACAGTAGAGAAGGAGAAACACTTTATCAACTTGAAAACTGTGTTCGACATCTAGAGGAATACTTTGGTACTGCAGGTTTATGGTGGCCTATTGGACCAAGAGTCAGACAAACCCTTGAAAAGAATCATACAGAAGAGCTCCGGAATATTAACCTGTCCTGTAAAGATTGGGTCAATATTATTGATGTAGAGGAATGGCGTCGAAGTCACCCACGAGACAGAAATGGCCCAATAAGAGTAGGTCGTCATTCACGAGATCAATATGTTAAATGGCCAAATACAAAAGAACAATTACTAGCCATTTATCCGGACGATAATAACTATGAAATACACGTCCTTGGTGGCTCTACTGCCCCCAAAAAAGTGTTAGGTTCCCTACCGGAAAATTGGAAGACAAAAGAATTTGGAGAAGTACACCCTAAAGATTTTCTTTCAGAACTTGATGTATTTGTGTATTATACACACCCTGACTGGATTGAAGCTTTTGGAAGAGTCATCTTTGAAGCAATGGCTGCAGGTGTGCCGGTTATCATTCCACCAATATATAAAGAGCTTTTTGGAGAAGCTGCTATTTATGCAGAACCAAAAGATGTACAACATAAGATAAAGGAACTTATGAGGGATAGCTCCAAGTACAATGAGCAAGTTGAAAAAGCGTATTCGTTTGTTAATAATAATTTTGGCTATAAAAAGCATGCTTCAAGATTGGAGAGCATTTTAAATGGCACGTATGACTCAGGAAGAACGTGATCTTCAAAAGGAGCAGGATGCACTTAAGATAAGGTTAATAAGTCTTGAAAAAGAAGTCGCTTTACAAGAAGAAAGAAATCTTCTTGACAACAAAAGGCTGAGGGAATTGGAAGATGAATATGGAGCGATAAAGAAAAGTGGCGTCTGGCATGGTCTCAGGGTTGCAAAAAGAGGAGTAAGAATTGCCGGACAGCTTCTGTTAAGAAAGAAAACGTTCAGACAGGTTTTCAGTCAATCTTCGAAAAGAAAGATTGCGCGGAAGAAAATCAAGAAAGTCAAATATAAGCTTTATGAGTCTGGGTTTACCAGCAAGGCAGTTGAAGAGTTGGAATCCCTTTTCTTGAAGGCGGACTATCCTGTACAAAAAAATGAATATGCGTGGGAACTTGCTTTATGGTATGCAAATCAATACACCCATGATGATGCAAAAAAAGCGTTGTTTTATCTTGATCAGTTAAAAGAAAAGAAAATGGACAAGCCTTTTCGGCTGAAGGCGGCTGTAATGAAAGCAGAGTGCTTTCATTTTACCGGTGACCAAGAGGAAGGGAACCGGGCAATAGTCCCTTTCTTTGAAGATGAGCTTTATCCAAATCCGAATATATGTTTTGCAAAAGCAAACCTTGAAAAAGTGAACGCCCGAAAGATGGATTGGATCAATCAAGCATTGTCTTATTACAAGCTTGCCAATGTAAACACCAATGATGGGCAACGCTCATTCTATGATTCTTTAACAGCTATAGGTACAATACCGGTTGATACGGATCACACTCCATTAGTAACTGTCATTATACCTGCTTTTAATGCAGAGCACACGATTTCAACTTCTATAGAGTCTCTTTTAAAACAATCATGGGATAACCTTGAATTAATAGTAGTCGATGACTGCAGTACAGACCATACAGCAAAAGTGGTTGAGAGATATGAGTTGGCTGATTCAAGGGTGAGATTGATACGGGCTGAGCATAATGGAGGTGCCTATACCGCAAGAAACATAGCATTAAATGTAGCAAATGGTGTGTTTGTTACAATCAATGATGCTGATGACTGGTCACATCCTGACAAAATTGCGACCCAGGCTCTTCACTTAATCAAAAACCCTTCAGTAATGGCAAATACTTCAGAGCAGGCAAGAGTAACAGAAGATATGAAGTTTTACCGTAGAGGTAAACCGGGCGAGTATATTTTTGCGAATATGTCATCGCTCATGTTCAGGAGAGAACCTGTTTTAAATAAGCTAGGTTATTGGGACAGCGTACGTTTTGGTGCTGATGGTGAGTTTAAACGTCGGGTAAAACTCACTTTTGGAAACGATGCTGTAACTGATCTTAAAACAGGACCATTATCTTTTCAGCGGCAATCAAAGGGTTCGTTAACGGGCAGTGGTGTGTTTGGATTTCACGGCTTTTTCATGGGAGCGAGAAAAGAATATTTCCACAGTTATTCTGACTATCACCAATCCGGTAAATCCCTCTATTATGACTTTCCGACCGTTTCAAGGCCGTTTCCAGTTCCAGAGCCAATGAAGATTAATAGAGTTAAACCTGAAACAAGAAGACACTTTGATGTCATCATTGCTTCTGAATTTCGTCTGATGGGCGGTACGAACATGTCCAATGTAGAGGAAATAAAGGCGCAGCAGCGGTATGGTCTTCGTACAGGTTTAATACAGATGAACCGCTACGATTTTTCATCAAGGAAAGAAACAAATCCAGCTGTCCGGGAACTTATTGATGGTGAACAAGTCCAGATGCTTGTATACGGTGAAAGCGTGAGCTGTGATGTGTTAATAATCAGACACCCGCCGGTACTTGAAGAACTCCAGAACTATTTGCCAGATGTTAAGGCAAACGTTATTAACGTTATTGTCAACCAACCACCAAAGAGAGATTACGGTAGTAATGGACGGACGCTCTACCATATTAATCAATGCGCATCCCATTTGAAACACTACTTTGGAAAGTCTGCAACGTGGTTTCCCATTGGGCCCTTAGTTCGGGAAACGTTATATAATTATCATAAAAAAGAGTTGAAAACCATTTCCTTATCCCAGAAAGACTGGGTTAATATTATCGATATAAATGAGTGGCAGCGACCGAAGAGGCCTAAACATAAAGATAAAATCATTATAGGTAGACACTCGAGGGATCAATATGTAAAATGGCCATCAAATAAGGGCGAACTTTTGAGTATCTACCCTGATGCAGAGCCATTTGAAGTCCGTATTTTGGGGGGAGCGGAAGCTCCCAAGAACGTTTTAGGTGAGTTACCTGTTAACTGGAACGTAGCAGAGTTTGGAAGTATTCATCCTAAAGAATTTCTTGCTAGTTTAGACGTGTTTGTTTATTACACTCACCCTGATTGGGTTGAGGCATTTGGAAGGGTTATCTTTGAGGCTATGGCTGCAGGAGTTCCTGTAATTATACCACCTCAATACAAGGAACTTTTTGGTAATGCCGCTATTTATTCAACACCTGATAAAGTGAAAGAAAATATTCAAGAGCTCATGGAAGACGAAAAAAAGTATGCGGAGCAAGTGGAGCGTGCAACGGCATTTGTTGATAGTCAGTTTGGCTATACAAAACATCTATTAAGAATCGGAAAGACCGAGTGAAGGAGGAGGCCGCGTGAAACAAGACAAAGAAGTACAAAGAATGAAAGACGAAAAGCGCAGGCTTACTGAAGCTCTATATAAGAAAGAAGCAGAACTAAACACTTTGCAGGCAGAGTCCAAGGATATTCAAAAAAGAACCAATCAGATAGAACAAAGTCGATTATGGAAAGTTCTTAGACCATTTATGAAAATAAAATGTCTTTTTCGCTCATTTTATTCAAAAGGTAAGGCTGAATTAAAAGACTTACAAAGAATAAATGATGAGTTAGGTATTCGCCTAAAAGAAAAAGAGCGATCAATTCAAGAGCTTCAAGTTACTTTAACTTCCATTCAGTCGGAACTGGACAAACTTACTTGCGCAGAAGTTGAAGAGCGATTAAAAAACGCTAAAATGTCAGGTTTTGTATTTGAGTACATCGATAGTATCGTCAGCTTGAAAGAAAGAAAAGTGGATGAACTTACGTCAGCACTTCATTTCAGCGGTCGTCTGTTCAGAAAAGACTCTTATGACCTTCAGGAAATTGCGTACGGGAAAATAATTTCGGGAATGAGAACAGGTGACGTTCCTGAATTTATCGTTCGTCACGGAGAGGGAAAAAATGGCCTTTCTCTTGAACCACTATCCTCATTTCGAGAAGAAATGACGAAAAGAGCAAGAAAAAGACAGCTCAACAAGCTGCCGGAAAGTATTCTTGATAACAAAAAGCATGCCTATTCTTTTGTTAGCGGGCTTGGGATAAAACATCCTTGGATATCAGAGGCTTATGATTTTTACTCTCTTCCCGATCGTTCGGAAGTGGTCATTAAGCCTGTTGAAGGAGCAGGTTCCAGAGGAGTTTACTTAGTGAAAAAGGATTCTGAGATTCTTGATATAAAGAGGTCACGCACGCTTGTCAGCCGAGAAGAACTTAAAGTCAGTATGGCTGAAGATCTAGGTTTAAACTGGGTTATAGAAGACAAGTGGATGATGGAAGAGCTTATATTTGAAGATAAGCAAAAAGGTATATCCGCAAGAGACCTTAAGTTTTATACTTTTTATGGAGAAATTGCTCTTATTCTAGAAGTGGTAAGGACCCCTAGCGTAAAGTACTGCTGGTGGTACCCTGACGGGAGAAAAGCTGATACGGGCAAGTACAGCTATGAGTTGTTTGAAGGAAATGGAGTTACAGAAGAGGACCTGAGGGTTGCCTCAATGCTCAGCACACATGTACCTGCTCCATTTATAAGAATTGATTTCTTAAAGACAAAAGAGGGACTTGTGTTTGGGGAATTCACCCCTAAACCTGGGAACTACGACGAATTTAACCGGAAAACCGATCAGAAACTAGGAGAAGCTATGCTACGTGCAGAAAACCGACTCCTCCAAGATCTCCTTGAGGGTAAAAAATTCGACTCTTTCCATAAAAACTTGTCATAATGGATTAGGTTATTTAAGATGAGTACGGTAAGCTTAGCTATAGAAGAAAGTTTGAAGATTAATAGATTGTAGGTGGCAATTGTAATGGATGAAAAGCAAGTCTCTTGGTTACCGCACCTAACAGAAGAAATTGTATCTGATGCTAGGGGCCCGGAACTGGATGCATATGCAATAGCATTGGAAGGCTGGAGAAGAGGACTTACATTAAGGTGGCATGCAAAAGGCTCCGAGAAATTTGGCAAGATGGACACTTGGTTTGTGGATCGCCCAGGAAAGTTATTTTCTTTAAGTTCAAACGAAAAAACACATTATTTTTTCAGAACTAGAGGAGATATTATATCAAATGAAGCTGTAAGAGCCGGTGGAAATAAAGTAGAAACAAAAAAGCTACTCACTAAGGCTGGCGTACCGACACCTGAAGGGAAGAGTTTTACAAACTCAGCAGATAAGCATGATGAGATCATTGCATATGCTTCTGAAATCGGCTATCCGGTTACTATAAAACCTGTGGATGGTAGCTTTGGTAGAGGAGTCATGACATATTTAAATAATGAAAGTCAGCTCCTTTCAGCATTAAGCTACGTGACAGAACGTTTAGGATATTCAGACCTCATTGTTGAAAAGCATGTAAATGGTGAAGATTATAGGCTATATGTGGTAGGGGAGCAAGTCGTTGGTGCAATCAAGAGAGTCCCTGCAAATATTGTTGGTGATGGTCTCAATACTATAAAGACCCTGATTGATCGTAAAAATCAAGTAAGAAAAAACAATCCACGTCTGATTAGCTGCCCCATTAAAATAGATGAAGATATGAAAAATTACTTAAATGATTGTGGGATTTCATTTACAACAATTCCTGAAAAAGGACAAATCGTTTATCTAACAAATAAAAGTAATATATCAATAGGCGGAGACCCTTTGGATGCTTTAGACGATATATCAGAGTTGGTTAAAGATACAGCGATACAGGCACTAAAAGCAGTCCCGGGATTGTTTCATGGTGCAGTAGATATAATGGTATGTACGAAAGATAAAGGTGACGTGGCAGAAGTATTGGAACTTAATCCCTCTGCTCAAATCGGGTCATTGCTTTTCCCTATGAAAGGAGAAGGTAGAGATATTCCAGGGGCTATCATTGACTATTATTTTCCTGATACAAAAGGGACAAGCACTGACTATCATAAGGTCTATTTTTCTCTTTCGGATGTTTTGGAGCCTCTTGTTTCGAAAACAGCAACTGTAACCACTGTTTCTCCGGCACCTCTTGGAAAGATATATGCTGTAAAATATCATGTTCAAGGTGATGTACAGAATATTTCCTATCACAGAGGACTTAGAAAACAGGCTTTTGAACGGAACTTAAGTGGCTTTGTGAAAAATTTAAGCAATGGTGATATTGAAGTTGTCATTATGGGAAAATCCTATGAGAGTATTGAAGATTTTAAGAATGCTTTGCTAGAAGATCCAGAACGTGCAGAGGTTACTAATATTACAGTTGAGCCATGGGATAAACCTGTAAAAGTAGGCTTCGAAGTAAAAGCAGATTTAAAAACGCAAGTTGAACAATTCAAGTTCATGAAACAGCAAATGGATTCCCTAAAAAAAGATCTAAAATTAGCTGAAAAACAAAATAAAAAGTTAGAAAAAAGCTTTTCATGGAGAATTACGTATCCACTGCGTAAATCTACTGATCTTGTTAAGTATGTGAAAAGAAAAATGAATGAATAGGGTGGGATGCTCTATAAGTAATGGAGGTTATTAAAATGGAAAATACCTATCCGATTACCCTGCCAAACCTAACAAACGAAATTGTAACAGGTGCTCGAAAAACTAAATTGTGCGCTTATGCTGTTGCATTAGAGGGTTGGAGAAGAGGGTTAAAGTTAAAATGGTATACGGTAGACTCAGGGAAGTTTGACCATATGATCACATTTGGAGTAAACCCACCGGGGAGGCTTTTCTCTTTAAGTTCTGGTGAAAGAACGCATTACTTCTTTCGCACTAGAGGTGACAAAGTAACAAACGAAGCAGTGGAGATTGGATCAGATAAAGACGCTACAAAAGTGTGGCTGTCAAAAGCGGGGGTACCTGTTCCTCGAGGGTTTATGTTTAATGAAGAACACGAAGATATAAATATTGTTGAAGAAATCAAATCAAACCTAAACTTTCCTTTAGTAGTAAAACCTGTTGATGGTAGTTTAGGGAATGGTGTTATCACAAACATTAAGAATGAAGATGAGCTAAAGAAAGCACTTCTCTATGTTCGTAGAGACTTGGAATACACTGATGTTATTGTAGAAAGATATGTACCTGGTGAAGAATACAGGGTATATGTTGTAGAAGACAAAGTGATCGCAGCCTATAACAGGCTTCCTGCTAACGTTATTGGTGATGGAGTTCATACCATAGAAGAACTTATTGAAGAAAAAAATAAACAAAGAAAAAAGAATGCACGTTTGTTTAGCTGCCTAATCGAGATTGATCAGGAAACCCTTGAATTTATACAGAAAGGTGGATTCACCCTTGATAGTATTCCAAACAAAGGTGAAAAAGTCTTGCTTAAAGAAAAAACAAATGTATCGGCAGGCGGGGACCCTATCGATGTAACAGACAATCTTCCAAAAGAATTAAAAGACATTGCAGTTAATGCAGTAAAGGCTATTCCAGGATTATTCCATGGTGGCGTAGATATTATTGTTGACATTGATGCGCCGGTTGAGAAATCAGCTGTTGTTATTGAGTTAAACCCAACAGCGCAAATTGGAGGAATTCTATTTCCTGTAGAAGGAAAAGCGCGTAACATTCCTGGTGCAATTATTGATTATTACTTCCCTGAAACTCAAGGAATGCGTACAGATAGTTCCAAAGTTTACTTTGATTTAAACACTGTATTGGAACCACTACAAAGCCGCTCTGCTGTTGAAGTAGAAGTAGTACCTGCGCCTATAGGCAAATTGTATATGAAAAGGTTCCATGTTAAAGGTACAAGTATCCAATCTATGAGTAAACATAGGAAGATTAAGATATATGCTTTGGATAACCAATTACATGGTCATATCAACAGCCTTATGGATGGAGATATTGAAATTGTAATAGCAGGAACGGATAGATCGATAGTTCAAAACTTCAAAACAATCATTTTAAATGTTTTTGGATCGGAAAAAATAAAGAAGATTATTGAAGACTCATGGAAAAAGCCGGTGAAAGTGGGCTTTGAAATAAATGAGGGTCTAAATACATCAAGCCATAAATCTGTAGAAACCGCTCTTAGAAAAATGGAAAAAGAGTTAAAAAAAGTAGAAAAAGAGAAGAATCGGCTTGAAAAAGAGAATTTAAAAATACAGTTAAGTCGCTCTTGGAATATAACCGATCCATTGAGAAAAGTAACTAGTGCTTTTCGTATCACCAAGTAACCTGATTCAGTGAAATAAACATTATTATAAGGATGATTAAATGAAGAGTTACAGAGACGAATGGTTACCTCAACTAAAAGACTCTGTCCCTGTTGAAGCATTTGGCCATGCTATCAGCTCCTACAGCGTTGCACTGGAAGGATGGAGAAGAGGGCTTAAGTTAACCTATGTTAACAAGTATTATAAAAGCAAAGGTAAGTATCTTATCAGATACATTCTAAGTTCCCCTAAAAGGGAACATCATTTTGGACTTGCAAGAGGGGACTTAGTTCCTGCTGAAGCAATCAAAACTTGCATGAATAAAGATCTGACATATGCTTGCCTTGCCGAACAAGGTGTCCCAATACCTAAAGGTAGAACCTTTGAGGAAGGAACAACCAGTGATGAGATCATTCAATTCGCCGAAACTCTTGGATATCCTCTTGTAATTAAGCCAACAGATGGAAAAGGCGGTGTTGGTGTAATCGCTAATATAAAAACAAAAGAGGATTTCATACACAATTTAAAATATGTAAAGAGTCTTGGGTTTTCAAAACTCATTGTAGAAGAGTTTTCTCATGGTGACGACTACCGTATCTATGTTATTGGGGGAAAAGTAGCAGGAGCATTCAAAAAGATTCCTGCAAATGTGACTGGTGATGGCAAGAAAAGTGTTAAACAGTTAATAATCGATAAAAATAAATTCAGAAACAACATCCCTGCTTTGTATAATCGACCAATTAAAGTTGATGGTGAAACACACACTCTCTTAGAGAGTTATGGCTATAATATGGAAGGCGTGCCTTATGATGGAGAAAGGGTGTTCTTAAAAACTAAAAATAACATTTCCTCTGGAGGAGATGCGATTGATGTTACAGATGATCTTTCTGATGATATAAAAAAAGCTGCTGTTCGCGCATCAGCTGCCATTCCGAACCTCGTTCAATGCGGGGTTGACATGATTGTCGATCCGGAATCAGGAAAAGGAGTGGTAATAGAAGTAAATTCTATGCCCGGAATCACCTCCCACCTATTTCCTATGGAAGGTAAGGCTAGAGATATTCCAAAAGAGATTATAGACTTTTATTTTCCTGAAACAATTGGTAATAAAAGAGCAAATTCAGACCTTATTTATTATGACTACTCCAGTATTTACAATGCCTTCCAAGAGGGAATTGCCAAAGAGATAGCCATCCCTAAACTATCAACTGATGACATTGAATTAAAGAGGTTTATTGTAACTGGAGAGGTAGGTAACAGAATCTATTGTAATAAACTGAGAAAAAAAGCTCTTGTGCTTAAACTAAGTGGCTATGTCAAGGTACTGAATAAGAATAAGATTGCTGTCATTCTATGCGGATCAGCTACTTCTGTTACAGCAATGAGCCAACAGATTAAGTCGGGAATTCATCATAAAAATGATATTACCAGTATTGAAGAGAAAAAGAGAACAACCCCTGTAATGAAAGGCTTTAAAATTGAAGGACTGAATTAAATAGAGGGTGCGGGGGGGAAATCCCCAGTCTAAGAGTAGCATTTCTTACCCAAATGCTACTCTTTTTTTATTAATGGTTGTATGTACGAGAAAAAGCTCATCTGTTTAAAGTCTTACATGCTCCTTTCCCATTTAATCACGTTAAAAAGGTAACGGACTGCAACTGAGATATGGTTATTCGTGATCGGGATAATAGTCGGGACTATTTAACACAAATTCTGATAAAATATTCCTTCATCCTACATATTTAGTATAATTATCAATGTTGAATACCGCATTGTAGTGCAAAACTACCTTTTTTTTTAGGATTTTCGACATCCATCAGGTATTTTGTCAGGCGTAAATAGTAGGGTTGAAGGGAGAGTTAGAATGGTTTCAAAAAACTATGTTTTAGTAGCTATTTTCACCTTAATCTTATTTATTAGCAATAACGGAACAGTAAATGCTAATGAAGATGGTGAGCAAGCAGGAGATTCAGAATCCGTTTCTGGAATAAAAGAATATGAAGATGAAGTGAATGAATTAATCGAAGGTGAAGATTCAGAAAATGATCAGGAAAAAGCCGTCGATGATCCTTCAGCTAGATTGGATGAAGAAGTATCAGAAGATACTCAGGAAGAAAGTGAAGAAATAGAAAGTGATAACACAGAGGACGAGGAAAAAAACTCAGCCATTAATGAAATTGCAAGATTAGAAGACGAATATGAGGTTCAAGAAGATGTAAAAACAGAGCTAGAAACATCAGAGAAAATGGAAGAGATGAGCAGTGAGGTTCAAGAAAACGAAGTTATAAAAGAAGAAAAAGAAGATATTGAAGAAACTAATATCGAGAATGACCTAGATGGAGTAGACGATGTTTTAGTGGATTCGAAAGAGGAACTCGAGGGTACTGCAGAAAGTGCAGAGATGAGTACTTTAACTACTTTAAAAGAAGTGGTAGAAAGTGAAGCAGATGATCAGATAAAAGAAATTCAAGATGCCTTGGTTGCATTAGGATATTTAAATCACGTAACCGGAAAAGCGGATGAGTTGACTTCAAATGCTATTGAAAGGTTCCAAGGTTACTATAACTATAGGGTTACTGGACTTGCTGATGAGGACACTCTGAACAATGTGCGAACTGTTCTTAATCAATCATTCAAAAGTGGTGATTATCACGAAGAAGTTATAAAATTAAAGACAGATTTATCTTACTTGGGATACCACATTTCTAATAACCCGACCACTTTCTATGGGCAACAGACTGCACACATGGTGCAAAACTTCCAACGAGATTTTGACTTGATGGAAAATGGAATAGCGGACAAGATAACTTTGTGGAAGCTTAAAGAGCTATTGGATATGCCGATGCAGAACGGTTTATACCGCAATGATGTTGTTGAACTTAAAGTTCAGTTAGATGAGCTTGGTTTTACAGTCTCAAGTAATCCTACTCCATTATTCGGTTCTGCCACTGAAACAAAAGTTCGTGAGTTTCAGCAGTATTATGGTTTAGATGTCACGGGAGTTGCTGATGATAATACGACTTCTAAAATAAGTGAAATATTATCCAGTCCATTTCAAGTAGGATTTAGACACCAAGATACTATTAAACTAAAAGAAGACCTTTCCTACCTAGGGTATAACATCTCAACGAATCCAACTACACTCTATGGAACAAAGACAGAAGAAGTAATCATGTTATTTCAAAGTGATAACAAATTAGTCGCAAATGGTATTGCTGATTCTGTCACATTAGCTAAACTAAATGAACTCTTAAATCTACCTATGGAGAATGGTTTATATCGAGAAGATGTTATTCAATTAAAAGTGCAACTTGATGATGTCGGCTTTAAAGTCTCAAATAATCCTACACCATTATTCGGGAGTACGACCGAATCGAAAGTAAGGGAATTTCAGCAGTATTACGGACTGAATGTAACCGGTGTTGCGGATGAACCAACACTAACAAAGTTGAATGCCATACTATCCAGTCCATTCAGGGTTGGCATACGTCATGAGGATACAATTACTTTAAAAGAAGACTTGGCTAATCTGGGATATCATATCTCAAGTAACCCGACTGCTTTGTACGGTGCTCAAACAGAAGAAACAGTAAGGGCTTTCCAGTTAGATAACAATTTAAATGTGAACGGTATTGCAGACGGTGTAACAATGGCAAAAATCTTAGAATTAAATTCGATGCCCTTGCAAAATGGTCTTTATAGACAGGATGTAATAGAGCTTAAGAGAAATCTTGAAACAGTAGGGTTCCGTGTTTCTGCCAATGCAACACCACTTTATGGCGACATAACAGAAGCAAGAGTAAGAGAGTTTCAGCAATACTATGGTCTTGAAGTTACAGGAAGTGCAGGCAGCAACACACTGGCAAAACTCAATGAAGTGTTGTCGTCACCTCTTAGAAATGGGCAATCTCACGAGAGTGTAATAAAATTAAAAGAAGATTTAGCTTGGTTGGGCTATCCTATTTCTGCCAATCCAACTGCTTTTTATGGTAATACAACAGAAGCAAGAATAAGAGAGTTTCAATCTAATAATGGTTTGAGAGTGAACGGTATTGGAGATGAAGTGACGCTAAATAAAATAGCCGAACTTTTTGAAACAAATAAATTTATTACCAATACCCTATATAACGTTACTCTGAATGAAGCAATTCAAAAACAATTAACGTTAAATCCACCACCTCAGACAGACTTATACCGTAACCACACAGCTTTTCTACACAGTAGTGTTGTGGACGTGGTAGAGACAGGAGCCACAACTGCCAGTAGTGTTCGATTAAGAACAAGTCCAGATTTAAGTAATTCCGGAAATATTCATTCTACTGTTGGACAGGGAACTACTTTTACAATTTTACGTGAAGTTACAGGTGATGCTGTTTCTAATAGCAGAACATGGTACGAGATTACATATGATAATCTTACACTTTATGTTCATAGCAGTTTAGCCAGGCATACACAGAAAGCGGTTGTAAAGGGAAACAATGTTAATGTTAGGGAATCTTCTTCTACCACGAGTCATATCTATGGGCAAGTAAATAGTGGAGCAGAGTATGTGGTACTTAAAGAAGTATCGGGGCCTTCGGTAAATGGTAGTAACGTCTGGTACGAAGTAAATTATAATGCTGTATGGCGAAATGCCAAGGTTGAAGATTTTTCAAAGTATATTGATCCGGAACAAAACGATATCTTCCAACATTTAATGTTAAATAATAGTGCTGGAGTATCTGCGGCCCAACTTAACAATGTTCTCTCAGATAAAGGAATCCTTGATGGGAAAGGGCAATCGTTTATTGATGCAGGAAAAACACATGGTGTTAATGAAGTCTATTTAATTTCTCACGCTTTGCTAGAGTCTGGTCATGGATCATCTCAATTATCTACCGGTATTGAAGTTGGCAAAAATAGAAATGGTGAACTCGTGCTAGTTACTACTAACAACCGCAGAGACCTTACTGATATAAAACGAACATACAATATGTTTGGTATCGGGGCTCACGATGTTGATCCATATCGTTTAGGAGCTATAGAAGCATATAACCGAGGGTGGTTTACGCCTGAGGCTGCTATTATTGGTGGTGCAGCTTTTATTTCAAATAGTTACTTTGAAAGAGGACAAAATACTCTATATAAAATGCGGTGGAATCATTTCAATTCTCATGCAGTTGGACCTCAGTATGCGACCGACATGGGGTGGGCAGTTAAGCAAGTTAATACTATTAAGAACATTTATGACATGCTTGATCGTCCCATCTACAGATTTGATGTTGTAACATATAAATAAAAAAAAGGAAGCCGAGGTTAGGCTTCCTTTTTTATCTGTAAAACAATCCATATAACTAAAAAGTGATTTATCAGTTTGCTTCTACTTAAATAAGGTATAATCTAATCAAGTCTAGATTTAAGGAGAATATATGAATTATAAAATTGATTTACTAATGGATGAAGACTATAACCTAATGATTAACAAACATCTCGCTCACAAATTAGGTATTCCATACCTTAAACATACAAATATCAGGTTTGGTTTTAATGTGTCGGAAGCAACTGTAATTATAGATGAACAAGTGAAGGAAAATGAAGTATTAATATCTAAAAAACTTTTGAAAAAATTAAGTCTCCCCTTGGATTGTAGCTATCACCTAAAAGTTGAAAATAATGAAATTGAAATTGGACCATTTATTGGAGTTTGCATGGGTCATAAGAGAACAAGTTTGATTAAAAAAATGAAAGAGTTGGGGAGTTATTCCGCAAACTATTCTAAAATTAACGGAGTTATCTTTGCGTTTGTTACTGATGATATAAATAAAGAGGGGCTTAAGGTAAAAGGATTTATGTATAATCCTGAAATAGAAATATGGAACGACGTAACTTTACCCCTACCAGCATCAATCTTCAAAAGAAACCCTTTAACGAAAGGGTGGAGGGAATACCTTGGTGCAATATATGGAAGTAAAGTATTCAATTACAAAGCCATTGACAAATGGGAAATGATAAGTAGGCTGCAACAATTTGCTGAGAGTTCCAAAATCATCCCTGAGACAATTAGGTATGATAATATGCCAGAACTCATCAGTTTTTTAAAGGTCAAAAAAAATGTATATATAAAGCCCTCAGACGGTAAAAAAGGGCTTGGAATATTTAATGTCCAAATAAAATGTAACAACATTATCATAAAAACCAGAAAAGATGGCTTAAATTACGAATGGAAGTTTGATGACTATTCTAAAACTGCAGATTTTTTAGATAGTCACCTTAGCCCAAAGAAATATATTATACAAAAAACAGTAGATATAAAAGTTGGTACGAAAGTAATGGACTTTAGGATAGGTATGGATAAAGACCAAAATGGTGAATGGAAAAATGTAATTTTTGTAACAAGAGTTAGTGATAATGACAGTATAGTTAGTAACCGTGCGGCGGGTGGTGGAGAAATTATGTCCCCTGACAAAGTGTTAAAAGATATTTATGGTATGAATAAAGTGGAAGTTAATGAATACAAAAGCCGATTAGTTAAAATCGCAAAAGTTATGTCTGAGAAACTAGACTTGACAGGACTAGACATAGGAAAATTAGCCTTTGATTTATCAATAGATAATGAAAAGAATATATGGCTGATAGAAGTGAATAATAAATATCCTGATGATTCGCTAGCAAAAGAAATTGGGAACATGGACGCTTATTATAATGTAAGGTTACTAAATATGCTATATTCAAAGAGAAAAGCTGGATTTTATGCAACGGAAGCGGAAAACACGTTTACTATAAGATCTTCTAAACAAGAAAAGTCATCTAGTATCATTGCTTCTATTTATGTTTCAGTCCCTGGGCTTAATGAAAATAAAGAAAAGAAAGAAAACTATTTGAGAATGTGCAGCTCATTTGATGGTGAAAGTTGTGCCGTAAAGAAAGCCATATATAATAATGAATTAAAAAAAGTTGAAATTGTAGTGCAAGGTTCTAAAACCTCAGTGGACAAATATATACATTTCTTAAAATCACATTCAGGACAGTCAAAAAGAGTCGTCATAAGTGTTTCTGAAAGGGTGTTTAGCTCTTAAATACTTTCTAATTTTATATTTACTAGAAGGCTGGTTAAAGGGTATATATCCTAGTTGACCGGTCTTTTTGTTGATTTTGTAACTTTTTCCGCCTAAGAACGACAATTTCTTATAGATGCTAGATATGAACTGGGTTTCGTACTATAATGAGATGATGGAAATAATATGAGTTTAGAAGCCTTCATGGACGAGTTAGAGGGAAGGGGAAATACAACAATGCAAGTAAAAAAAGCAATAATCCCTGCTGCAGGACTAGGGACGAGGTTCCTGCCTGCTACAAAAGCACAGCCTAAAGAAATGCTGCCGATTGTAGACAAACCTACCATACAATATATTATTGAAGAAGCGATTGCTTCTGGAATAGAAGATATTATTGTGGTCACAGGCCGCGGGAAACGAGCGATTGAGGACCATTTTGATAAATCATTTGAATTGGAAGAAACGCTGGAAAAGAAAGATAAGCAAGTTCTTTTAAAACAAATGCAGGAAATCTCAAGCATGACAAATATTCATTATATTCGACAGAAGGAGCCAATGGGACTTGGGCATGCGATCTGGTGTGCTCGTAAGTTTATCGGTAATGAACCATTTGCCGTTTTACTAGGGGATGATATCGTACAGTCTGAAACACCGTGCCTTGAACAGTTGATTGACGTTTATGACCGTTATCATTCTTCAGTTGTAGGGGTTCAGGAAGTGCCGGACAAAGATGTATCCAAATATGGAATCGTAGCGCCTAAAGGACAAGAAATTGAAGCGAATGTCATTCATGCTGAAACCTTGGTTGAGAAGCCGGCGATAGAAGATGCGCCTTCCAATTATGCCATTATGGGGCGTTATGTACTGCGTCCGGAGATCTTTGATATTCTTGAAAACCTACCAACAGGATCCGGTGGGGAAATTCAATTGACAGACGCTATAAACACATTGAATCAGAGCCAGGCAGTTATGGCTTACAACTTTGAAGGCGTTCGATATGATGTTGGAGATAAATTTGGTTTTATAAAAGCAACGATTGATTTTGCACTTCAGCGGGAAGATCTATCTACAGAGGTAGCTGATTATCTGAAAGAAGTCTACGAAACTAAGTTAAGCGTAGTGAAAGGTTAGGAGATTACTAATGAAAAAAATAGCAGTAATGGGTACTGGTTATGTAGGGCTTGTATCAGGAACATGTTTTGCTGAAACAGGAAACCAGGTTGTATGCTGTGATATTGACGAAACAAAAATTCATAATTTAAACAATGGTAAGATTCCGATTTATGAACCTGGACTTGAAGAAGTCGTGAAACGAAATGTAGCAGAAGAGCGTCTTACATTCACAACTGACATTCCTCAAGCCATTCGTGACGCTGAAATTATTTATATCGGTGTTGGGACACCGATGGCAGAGTCTGGTGAGGCTGATCTAACCTTTGTTAAAAACGTCGCGCAGACAATTGGTGAAAACCTTAACGGATATAAAGTCATTGTCAATAAAAGTACTGTACCAGTTGGGACAGGTAGGCTTGTTCATGAAATTGTTTCAAGCAGAAGCAATGGAATTACACCATTTGACGTAGTATCGAATCCTGAATTCTTAAGAGAAGGTTCTGCCTTGTATGACACTATGAACATGGAAAGAGCAGTTGTAGGAGCCACTAGTGAGGTTGCTGCAGATATCATTATAGCGTTACACAAGCCGTTTACAGATACGATTGTAAAGACGAACTTAGAAACGGCAGAAATGATTAAGTATGCTTCTAATGTATTCTTGGCTACTAAAATCTCCTATATTAACGATATTGCAAACATATGTGAGCGTGTAGGAGCGGATGTTACGAAAGTAGCTGAAGGTATGGGGTATGATAGACGCATTGGTTCTCAATTCCTTCAAGCGGGAATTGGTTACGGAGGCTCTTGTTTCCCAAAAGATTCGAAAGCTCTTGTACACATAGCACAACAAGTCGGTTATGATTTTAAGCTGGCTAAAGCAGTCATTGAAACAAATGAAAATCAGAAGCTCAAAGTAATTTCAAAGCTTAAAAGTATTTTTCCGAGTCTCAAAGGGAAGCGTATTGCTGTTCTAGGCCTTGCCTTTAAACCTAACACGGATGATATGAGAGATGCTCCTTCACTTGAGATCATTCCTGAGCTTGTTAAGCATGAAGCTGAGGTGGAAGCATTTGATCCTATTGCAAACGGTGTTGCTAAGCAGTTCTTTGGAGAGAGTATCACTTACAGCACAGACTTATACCAAACGATTAATAACGCAGATGCATGTGTGATACTGACCGACTGGAAAGAAATTGTTGAAATGGATCTACAAAAAGTCAGCAGTCTCTTAAAAGTGCCAATCTTGATTGATGGGAGAAACTGCTTTAGCCTTGAAAATGCAGAGAAGTCTGGGTTAATCTATCACTCGATTGGTCGACCAGTAGTTGAGAATAAGGAAATAGCACTGCAAAAGTAGTTTAAGAGGGTTGCAAAAAAAGTGTAAGTCTTTTATAAAGATATACACAATAGGTTTGATAGTGAGAGAGAGAGGTATTTACAATGCCTAACAGTAATGAATTAACAAATCACAAAGGGTTTATTATTATAGCCGACTTATTGCTTGTTTTAGCAGCTTATGTAGGGGCATTCTATGTGAGGTATAACGGATTCCCGCAAGAAAACTGGAACTCCTTTATTGCACTCTTGCCATGGATTCTGTTAATCGGCTTATTCTTCATCTCTGTGTATGAATTATACGCATTAGATCGTAGAAAGACTCTTTGGGATATTATGATTAAGGTTGTTGTAGCAGTGATTGCCATGGCATTCTTAACAATGGCCGCTTCTTATCTTTTTAGGGAGTTTGCTATGCCGAGGTCGATTATTTTGATCGGAAGCATATTCATGGTGATATTGTTAGCATCCTTTAAATTAGTATATTTGAAGTTTACTAGAGGAAATGTGGTAGGGAACGTCCTATTTATTGGAGATGGCGAAAACACAGATAAAATCTTGTCCAAAATCAAGCAACCGATGATGAAAGGTACAAGAATTACGCAGCTTTCTCCGTCGACTCCAATGGACAAAATTAAGCTCTATATGAAAGAATCCGATTATGTTTTACTTTGTACAAGTGTCAGTAAAGAGGATAAGTCTGAAATTATTTATTATGGAATGAAGCAAAGCAAGCTGGTTTATGTCATCCCTACGCTTTATGAACTGTTGTTACAGCGAGCCAATGTTTCTCCTTTGGATGATACGTTGGTTATGTCAGTTAAACCATTCGGCTTAACGTGGGATCAAGCCCTTGTTAAACGTGTATGTGATATTGTTGCTTCAGCACTGCTGATATTGCTGTTAAGTCCTGTTTTACTATTGGTGGCTCTGATTGTAAAGCTTGAAGATCGAAAAGGTAGCATCATTTACAGTCAAGAAAGATACGGGAAAGACAATAAGCCGTTTACCATTTATAAGTTTCGCTCCATGATTGAAGGAGCGGAGAGCAAGACGGGTCCTGTATTAGCTGTTGAAGATGATGATCGTATTACGAAAGTCGGTAGATTCATGCGTGCCACGCGTTTAGACGAATTACCACAGTTGTTCAACGTACTTAAGGGAGATATGTCTCTTGTAGGTCCGAGACCTGAGAGAGGCTTCTTTATCAAACAACTGTCAAAACAACATTACCACTACGGTTATCGTAACAAAGTAAAGCCTGGTATTACTGGGTATGCGCAGATAATGGGGAAATATAGTACAGATGTAGAAGACAAACTTCGCTTTGATCTTTATTATATTCGTAACTATAGTTTCTGGCTTGACATTGTGATTCTATTAAAAACGTTCCTTGTGTTATTAGATAAGTCCAAAGCAGAAGGTACGGAAAAGAAAGAAGAGCATGTACAAAAAAGAGTCAGCCAGCTTACAAAGTAAGCCTGGCTTTTTCTTTTGAAAAGAGGGTCGTTATGAAAAATGTGTTAGTAACAGGAGGGGCGGGCTTTATCGGTTCTCACGTTGTAGACCTGCTTCTCGAAAAAAAGGCTAAGATTATCGTTATGGATAATTTGAGTTCAGGTAGCTTAAGAAATCTCGAGCATGTGGCAAGTGAAATCGCTTTTTATGAAGGGGATATTACAAATAAGGAAGATGTTGAAGCTGTTTTTCAACAACATTCCAATATCGATAGTGTGGTCCATCTTGCAGCGCAAAGTAAAGTAGGTCCTTCCATAGAGAATCCCGAAGAGGATGCCAATATCAATATTAATGGGACAATAAACGTATTAGAGGTTAGTAGGAAGTTTGCTGTTAAGTCGTTTGTCTTTTCTTCTACTGCGGCGGTTTATGGAGATGTAGGCCATCTGCCGATCTTGGAAGATCAATCAACAGAGCCACTTTCTCCGTATGGGGTATCTAAGTTATCTGCAGAAGAATATGTGAAGGCATATGGAAGACTTTATGGTATGGAGGTTACTAACCTTCGATTTGCAAACGTTTATGGTCCGCGTCAAAGTGCTGCCACAGAATCAGGTGTGATTACCATATTCATTGAAGATTTGCTAAGTAGAAAGACCCCTGTCATCTTTGGAGATGGTGAGCAGACAAGGGACTTTATTTATGTACTAGATATTGCTGGAGCTATTTTGGCAATATTGTATGGACGTAGTAATGAACGTAACAAGCAGGCACTTTATAATGTGAGTAGTTGCTCGGAGACGACGATTCTTACCCTACTTGATGTGATTTGTAAGGATATGGGCGAGGCTTTTTCACCTTCTTATCAGGAGGAGAGAAAAGGGGATATTAAGAGAAGTTGCTTGGATAATGGGAAGTTAGTAAATGCATATGACTGGAAACCTCAAACATCCCTTCAAGAAGGGATCCGAGAAACGGTTCAGTACTATAAGAGAATTGCAGTAAGAGAAAAGTAAAAGCCGGGCTTATGCCCGGCTTTTTAGTATCCATCTGTAGTATCTGTTTCCGTTCCTTCAGTAGGTTCTTCTGCTAGTTCAGTGTCTTGCTCAACTTCCATTCCGAGATGCCTTTGAAGCCTGTTTTTTGTCTCGGAGAGGGCATCCTCACGTAGGCGATAATAGTAGACACCATTTTCTGTGTGATTATCCCCTTCAAGACTAAGAGACTCTATTTGATCCAGTTCATTTGCGTAGGAATGCATTCCAATAACATTATTGAAGCTCATATTTGTGTAAATATTACCTTCAAGAGCATCCAGTAAAGGACCGAAGCGTGTAATAGAACTAAATGTGGCTGCTTCTCTAATTACAGATTCAATAATCTCCTTTTGGCGGTCGCCCCGTCCGAGGTCACCTCTAGGATCGGATTTTCGCATTCTTGCATAAGCAAGCGCCTCTTGTCCGTTCAAGGTTTGGGGACCTTCCTCAATCGTTAGGGTTCCGTAAGTTGCATTATCGGTTTCAGTGAATGTCATTGGTACGTCTACATTTACACCACCTAGCTCATTGATGATTTTCATAAATGCATCGAAGTTGAGGGACACAAAATAATCAACCGGGATATCGAACAAATTCTCTACTGTATCAAGAGTCATGTCAACCCCACCGAAAGCATGAGCGTGGTTAATTTTATCTACACGATTTCGACCTACGATCTCTACTTGAGAGTCTCGAGGAATGTTCAACATCTTAATCGAACCTTCTTTAGGATTAAAGGTAGCCAAGACCATGGCGTCGGAAATTCCTGAAAGATCTCCGTCTCTCGTATCAAGCCCTAGTATTAGAACGGAGAAGGGGTCTTTATTGGGGTTTACAGCAGCATCTCGATATTCGGAATGTTCGCCCCTATTTAGATCTACTTGGGCACTTTGTGATACGTCATTGATTTTCCACATGGCATAGCCACCGGTGGCTATAATAAGTAGTAAAAAAGTAAGCAGGGTAACTTTTACAAACCGTTTAAACGGCGATCGTCTTTTCTTTCGTTTTTTCTCCATCCGTGATTGTGTCAAGATGAGACACTCCTCTTTGTATTCTTTATCTATCTATTAAAATAGTAGTCCTAATATAATAGCCTCATAAAATCTTACCGTATCTTGTCGAATCAGTAAAGATTATTATTTGAACTTTTGGACATATGTCACAACTGTTCTAAGTAACGTAGACGATTTTTTAGTTTTATCGTTACACTTTTACCTAAAGAAAACCAACACCTTTACCTACAGGTGTTGGTTTAAGGATTTGTTTAGTTGAAATAATCCACAATTCCATTCTTTAAGCTATTCACAACTTTATCTTGATCATTCTTAATGATATGCAAGTCACCACTGTTCGTCATAAAACCGATTTCTACTAGTGTACTTGGCATGGTGGTGTACCGAATGACTTCAAAATTCGCATTCTTCACGTTGCGATCTCTTAAACCGAGTTCACTTACGAGACGCTTGTGGATGCTGTTTGCTAAGCTTTGGCTTCCAGCTGGAGCATGCACCGTATTGTAAAAGGCTTCGGTTCCACGCACAGAAGAGTCTGGAAAAGCATTTAAGTGAACACTTACAAAGATGTCTGCGTTCGTGTTGTTGGCCATACGAACTCGTTCACTAAGTGCGACGTATCGGTCGTTTGTACGACTTGCAATGACCGTCGCTCCTGCTTTTTCAAGCTCGGCTTTTAGTTTGTTGGAAATTTGAAGAGCCAATTCGCTTTCTTTTTCACCGTGTGCGACTGCTCCTGGGTCATTTCCCCCGTGACCTGGATCAAGGAAAATTGTTTTTCCGTTTAAAGAGCCGTTTGATGGCGGTGGTGTTGTTCCTGGTTGAACGATACGCACATAATCACTATGGATAAATCCTTTTTGATTGCTATAACTAATCTCGTACCATGTGCCCGACTGTCCTTTCAAGTCGACTACAGTTCCGTTACGTAAAGAACCAATGATCGATCCTGAAGAAGAAGCTTGGGATCGGACGTTCAGATTGGAAGCGGTAATTTGTCCTTTTTTATCGAAACTGCTGTCGGAACCGGAGGACGTCTTCACATAATCACTGTGAATATAGCCCCAACGGTTGTTCAATTTAATTTTGTACCAGCTTCCTGTCTTTTCGTATAAATCAACATTTGTTCCTCGAGATAATGAACCGATGATAGAGGATGATGAAGACGCCTGGGAACGAACATTCAAGCTTGAAGCTGTCACTTCACCTTTTTGCTGAGGCTGAGTGTTGTCATCTGATCCACTACCGAGTACTCTCACGTAATCGCTGTGAACGTATCCCCAGCGATTGTTCACTTTGACTTTATGCCAGTTACCCGTTTTTCCGTAAAGGTCTACTTTCGTTCCACGTGATAAAGAACCGATAATAGAGCCGGAAGTAGAAGCGCTGGAGCGAACATTTAAGCTTGAAGCTGTAATTTCCCCTTGTTGAGTTGATTCTGCTTCTTCGGAGCTACCACTACCAAGTACTTTTACAAAATCGCTATGGATGTAACCCCAACGTGAATTGATTCGAACTTTGTACCAGCTACCAGATTTTTCATATAAATCAATTTTCGTTCCTCTTGATAATGAGCCGATAATTGAACCGGAAGTAGACGCTGTAGCTCTAACGTTTAAATTGGAAGCTGTAATTTCACCTTCGTTTTCTGGAGTAGCGTTGTTTGAGCCGCTGTTCGTTACGTTTACATATTCACTATGTATAAAACCTGAGCGGTTATTATGTTGAATTTTAAACCAGCTACCATGTCTTTCTTGAAGTTCTACCGTTGTTCCACGCGTAACGCTACCGATCACAGTAGACGACGCAGAAGCATCGGATCTGACATTTAAGCGTGAAGCGGTAATCTGACCTGTTTGGCCTGAGAGTGCTTCACCTGGTTGACTGATGACTTTAATAAAGTCCCCATGTACATACCCTCGTTGATTGTTAATTCTTACTTCATACCAATTGCCCGAGCGTTCATATAGAGATATCTTGTTTCCTCTCGATAATGATCCTATCACATTAGAGTTGGTTGATGGCTGCGATCGGACGAACAGGGAAGATGCGGTGACTTCACCGGTCATTACATCATTGTTCGCCAATGTGGGTTGTTCAATATCAATGACTAAAAAGGACATCATAATGATAAACACTAAGGCAAAGATTGTGAGATTCTTCTTCAAAAAAATCAACTCCTCATCTTTTGCCTCTCAACCGAAACTGAGAAAATATTTCCAAATTGTGTCTAGTAACATTGCTAATCCGATTAAAAAGATCCCGAGACAAGCAATGCTTATAGGTGAGCCCCATTCGACGTTTTTCAAGTGCGCTGATTCCCCCTTTCTTTCATTTATATGGTTTCCATAAAAATTACCATACCATTGGAGACATTACTATCCGACTTTTTTAGATAAATTCAGCATGTACCTGTCGAAAAGACAGATAACGTGTATAGTTGAGAGTGATATTTAAGCATGTTTGCAATATTTTGTTAAAGTTAGTAGTGTGTTTGGTAAAACATGAATCTAGTAGCACGTGTCTTTCGTCTAATAATAAGAGGGGGAGATTATCGCATGATACGAAAGTGGGTATACATAGGTTTAGGAGTAGGGATTTTGGCGTTGGCCGGGTGTTCAGGAGAGGAACCGCCTAACCCTGAAGAAACATTGGAGGATTATCTATCTTCATGGCAAGAGCACGCTTATGAAGAGATGGAGCAACAATTAAGTGAAGAGTCCAGAGCGGAAATCGATGGGGAAGCTATGTCTTTTTCACAAAAATACGAAGAATTTTATGAAGAGATTGGTGTGAACGATATAACGGTCAACTATGAATCTCGTAATTTTGAAGAGGAAGAAGTAGACCTAGATGAATTGGAAGAGATCACGTATCCTGTAAGAGTCGAATTTGAAACGGTGATCGGGGATTACGATTATGACACAGACGTTCATCTAATGAAGATAGAGACGGAAGAGGGAGAAGAATGGGTAGTGGATTGGAGTCCGGAGCATTTGTTTGTCGGTGTTCGATCCTTCTCTGATTCTATTGAAGTGACGGTGGAATCTCCAAGCTCAGACCCTTCGGAACGTGGAGAGATGTTTGCAAGAGACGGCGAAGGGTTAGCTGTGGCAGGGAATTACCGTAGCATCGGATTTGTTTATCAACATATAGAAAAATTGGAAGAAGAAGTGGAACAACTATCGGACATTGTCGGACTTGAAGAAGAGCGTATTCTTCAACTGATTGCACCCTATGAAGCAAATCCGGATTGGCATGCCCCCGTGATTAATGTTCCGAACGATCACGAGTTGATTGGGGATGTGGAGGACGCGAATATTCCTGGTGTAAGAATCAATACACCAAACGGACGTGAATACCCTTACGCTCGCATGGCCGCTCATCTGACTGGTAACATCACAGGGATGACTGCGGACTTCTTGGAAGATGAAGACAATGATTGGCCTGGTTATCAGGAATCGAGCTTTTTTGGGCAAAATGGGTTAGAGCGTGTATTTGAAGAACGTTTTCGTGGAGAGATCGGTTCGCAGGTGAACATCGTCGATGAAGATGGTAACCTTCAAGAGGTACTTACTCGCACGGACCCTGAAAAAGGGGAGGACGTGACTGTAACCATTGATGTAGGGATTCAAGAGGCTTTGTATGAAGCTTTTGGTGATGAAATGGGAGCAGCTGTAGCTATGGATCCCGTGTCAGGGGAAGTGCTGGCAATGGTGAGTAGCCCAGCATATGATCCCAATGAGCGCTATTTGAGAACGGCTTCTGTCACCACCGATGAGACGTTCATCCGGTTTAATCGTACGTTTTCTCCAGGGTCAGTGATGAAGCCCCTAACGGCGGCAATCGGGTTGGAAGAAGGAACCCTTGATCCTGATGAGGTTTTTACGATTACAGGAGCTCAGTGGCAGCCTGAAGGATCGGACTGGGGGAATCACCGCATCACCCGGGTGAACGAAGACGTAGATTCGGTTGATTTGGACGCGGCTATGAAACACTCTGATAATATTTACTTTGCTATGCAGGCGTTGGAGATTGGTTCGGAACGAATGGAAGAGTGGAGTGAAACGTTCGATTTCGGTGAAGATATCCCGTTTGAATATCCAATTCATCATTCAAGACTGTCCAATAACGGTCTGGAAAATAGTGCCCTTTTAGCAGATACAGGATATGGACAAGGGGAAGTGCAGATGTCACCTCTTCATTTGGCCACTTTGTATACGATGTTCGTTAACGAGGGTAGCATTGTTAAACCTCTTCTATTGGCAGACGAAGAAGAGGATGTTTGGAAAGAGGGTGTCGTGTCGGCGGAAACGGCGGAAACCGTCCTCGACTCTATGATAAGTGTGGTGCAAGATTCTAACGGAACCGCCTATCGTAGCAATCCTGGTCACAGCCGAAGCCTTGCAGGGAAGACAGGAACGGCTGAAATCAAAGATTCCCAAGACGATGAAGACGGGGACACAATTGGTTGGTACGTGAGTGTCGATGTAGACGATCGTGATCTGCTCGTGGTGATGATGGTCGATGGTGCGAGTAGTGGAGAAGTTGTTGATAAAGTAAACGAATTTTATTCTAGCATGGAGTAGGTCATGAAACACCGGCAGCTGATTAAAAGGCTGTCGGTGTTTTTTGGTTTGGTGGGGCGATTAGCGCTAAACGGTGAAATGGGAAAGGGAAGCCGTGAATGGCGTGAGTGTAGCCGTTAATATGAGGCAGTAAGTAGTTAATCCGAGATTCCACACCGTTAATTCGCATTCCAAACACGTAAATCGACAGGATGTCCCCGTGAATCCATGATTGACCTTAAGAAAATGATCTTTTTTTGAAACTTTAGTAGGAAGAATAATTAACTATGTAGAATATTACGTTTAACCAAAAAAAGAGGAGAGGTGTGCATGGACACTCAAGTAATTTCAAGTGCGATATCATCAGGACTTTCGGGGAGTATGAAATTTGGAGTGTTTGTTGCGGATCGCTTCGGAGTTGTGACGGTTACATTTAATCTAGAGCGATATATGAATACGGCAATTGTGTCAGGAACGAATGTGTTTGTAACGGATTTAGAACCTTTCTTTGATGTTGTTAAAGAGAAGGGGAGTGGCACATTCAGGCTGGGTCACAAAGACAATCATGAGTGTATGCTCTATCTCTCCAAACTGAACGAGCAGTCAGGAGAAGAGGGGTGGATCGCAATCGTTCATGATGCTTCCGATCCTTATGAGAATAGCCATTCTGAGAATCTTGTTCGCCTTCTTTCGATGAGGCGGGCGCACGAAATGCTCAATGTGATGACTCCTGTATATGGGACACTACAAATGCTTAAGCAAAACACGGATAGTCGAAATGACCATCGGTTAATTGAACTTGCGGAAACGGAGTTGCTTAAAGGAAAAGCTCACGTAAATGATTTCCTTAAAATCAATAATTTAGGTGAATTGACAACGAGAGGAATTACGGTAAGTAGCTTCATTCAAATCGTCCAAAAAAAGGTAAATGTACAGCTACCGGAAGCTGTACCTTACATGATGTGGCGATTTCTCGAAGTGGAAGAGGTAGAGCTTGATATTGATGCTGAATCAGTATGTATTGCCGTGTTTTTTCTAGTAAAAAAATCGATTGATTACATTAAGGATTCGGGCAGGTTGGAGCTTGCTTTTGAACAGTGGGACAAAGACGTTGTTCAGTTGAACATTCGTCATGCTTATCAGTCCCTTTCCTTTTCTACGGATGAAGAAATGAGATTCTATACGGACACGGCAAAAAAAGTGTTGCAAAAACAAGGCGGTTACTTGAGTAAAAATCATTGCGAGATTGTGTTGCACTTGCCGGTAATGCAAAAAGAGGTGTGACTCTGTTCATTTGGAGTCACACCTTTGTTATGAAAGCCGGGTATTCAACACACACGTCTTTTCTACGTCACATCCACTTCCAAATAAACCTCATCACCTTTTTCAAGGGTGCACTGACCGCTCGTGAGATTCGTCATTTTTTCTTCAAAACGTTCTTCATTTCCGCTGTCAACGTAGGTTTCAACGGTGACTTTGTCAAGGTAATGAATCTCCTTGATCGGAAAAATGGAACCGCGCAATTCATTTTCGATTTTGCCAAGAAGGGGGTACTCGATTGTTGTTTTATAGATTTGCATCAGCTTTCTTTCGACAATGCCGGTGGCGTTTAACCCTTCGGATGTAGACGAACCGTAAGCTCGGATGAGTCCGCCTGCCCCTAGCTTGATTCCACCGAAATAGCGAGTAACGACCACGACCGTGTCTTTTAGGCCGCGCTTTTTAAGTACCTCAAGCATAGGAACACCGGCGGTTCCGCTCGGTTCGCCGTCATCGTTCGCTTTTTGAATTTGATCTCGCTCGCCGATCATGTATGCCGAACAGTTATGGTTGGCATTCCAATGCTGTTTTTTAATCCGCTCAATGAATGCTTGAGCCTCTTGTTCGGTTGTTACTCTGTTCACGAATGCAATAAAGCGTGACTTTTGTATCGTGATTTCCTGTTCGCCGTATCCTTTTACTGTATAATATGAAGTAAGCATAACGTTCGCTCCTGACGTAAAGTGTGTAAAACGTACACAAAGTGACAAGGTTTTGACACATGTTAAGGGAATGTTACAGAACGTGAAAAAATCTCAAAAAGCACGATATAGCCGTCCTGAAACGATAGTTTTAGGTTAAGATGGAAATGAAAAGGTGTCAAGTTATCCAGCTCTTCTCAAGAATCGTAAGAAGCAGGCAACCTCCATCTGAAAATGCTTTTCCCTTAAACAGGAATTTCCATACCCAGAAATACATGGGTGATGTCGAAATAGTATACTGAAGGGGTTCCAAAGCATTAGGCCGATGGGTGCTAGTGTGAGGGAGGTGTAGCCGGTGCAAAAGCAGGGAAAAGAAAAACCAATGACCGAACGACTGGACGATATCTTGGATGCCATGATGGAAACAGTCGGTCGAAGTAAAGAAGAGATCTTTGACATCGGTGAACATTCAAGAAATGAATATGAGCAGCTAAAAGCAGAGCTCACGGATGTACAAAATAAAGTGATTAATTTAATTGAAAAAACGGAGCGGATGGAACTTCACTCCCGCTTTGCTAGAAACCGCCTCGCTGAAGTGAGCAAGCACTTTGCAAACTACAGCGATACCGAAGTGAAAGAAGCCTACGAATTGGCCAATGATTATCAAGTTCAGCTGGCTGTTCTCAGGCAGGAAGAAAAGCTGTTGCGTGAAAAACGAGACAGCATCGAGAGACGTCTCATGAAACTCAAAGGGACAATCGAGAAGGCAGAGACCCTCGTTGCTCAAATCAACGTGGTGATCCATTATTTGACCGGAGATCTTCAAAACATCAGTGAAATGGTTGCCGACGCGAAGGAAATGCAAAAGTTCGGTCTTAAAATCATTGAGGCACAGGAAGAAGAACGCAAACGTCTCTCAAGAGAGATTCATGACGGTCCTGCTCAAATGATGGCCAATGTGATGCTACGTTCCGAGCTTGTGGAAAGGGTTTACACTGAGCATGGCATTGACGAGGCATTGAAAGAAATTCGCGACCTCAGGAAGATGGTCAAGTCTTCCCTGGCTGAAGTAAGAAGGATTATCTACGATCTTCGTCCAATGGCCCTTGATGACCTCGGTTTAGTACCAACCATTTCGAAGTACTTAAAGAATTTCCGAGAACATAGCGGATTGAACATTTCTTTTCGTAATATTGGAAAAGAAATTAGGCTACCGTCGGAAATGGAAGTGGCCATCTTCAGGTTTATCCAGGAGTCTGTTCAAAATGCGTACAAACATGCAGATCCTAGCCAAGTCATGGTGAAGATTGAGTTGAAGCCTACGAGAGCCCTTGCGCTCATTAAAGATGATGGTAAAGGATTCGATCCAAACGAAAAGAAAGAAGGATCGTTTGGACTCTTAGGAATGAAAGAGCGAGTGAATATGCTCGACGGCCAACTTACGATTGACTCTCAAGCAGGGAATGGGACTTTAATCATGGTGCAAATCCCGATATCAAACAAACGATAAGTCACAACCACGAGTTGACGTGACTTTGGACATGTTCAAGAAATAGAAAATACAGTCGATATTACTATAAGAGACCGGTTCCCGTAACGAATTTTTCGTGTTTTTCAGGGAGAAGGACCTGAAGGAGGAGAAACATAATGAGCGAGAGAGATAACATTAAAATCATTATTATAGACGATCACCAACTATTTAGAGAAGGTGTTAAACGTATTCTTTCCATGGAAAAATCTTTTGATATCGTAGCCGAAGGAAGCGATGGGGACGCCGCTCTGGATCTTGTGCGCGAGAATCAACCGGACGTTGTGCTAATGGATATCAATATGCCAAACGTGAATGGCGTGGAAGCGACGAAAAGCCTTGTGGAATCATTCCCGGACGTTAAAGTATTGATTCTTTCCATCCATGATGATGAAACCTATGTTACCCACGTATTGAAGACGGGTGCTGACGGCTACCTCCTTAAAGAGATGGATACGGACGCTCTTATTGAAGCGGTAAAAGTAGTAGCAGAAGGTGGAGCTTATATCCACCCGAAAGTTACCCATAACCTTATTAACGAATACCGCCGCCTTGCTAATGATGACAAAGAAGAAACGGAGATCGGTTTCCGTGAGGTCGAATACCGTAGACCGCTTCACCTTCTTACTCGTCGCGAGTGCGAAGTTCTTCAGCTTATGACGGACGGGAAAAGCAACCGTGCGATTGGTGAGTCTCTCTACATTAGTGAGAAGACTGTTAAAAACCACGTAAGTAATATCTTGCAAAAGATGAACATGAACGACCGTACGCAAGCGGTTGTGGATGCGATTAAAAACGGATGGGTAAAAGTAAACTAAGTATTCTAAAACAAAACGGACGGAAAATGGCGGCGCTCTTTGCGTCGTCTTTGTTTTCGTTTTGGAGAGCGTGGTCGATTGAGCGCTCAGTCAACCACTTCTCCTGTCGGATATTGACATGCGATTTATGGTAATATAAATAGACAACTGTACACAAACATTGGTAGTATTTGAGATAGAAGATATTGTCCGAGTTATAACTTTTTAGAGTATAGAGAAAGAGAGGACACGTGATGAGCAAAATCGCCATACTAACTGACAGCACATCCTACCTGACAAAAGATATACGTGATCAACACAACATTGAAATGATCCCTCTTAACGTCGTTTTCGGCCAAGAAGAATACAAAGAAGAAGTGGAAATTACGACGGAACAATTCTATGAAGAAATGAAAGAAAAAGAGATGTTGCCAAAAACATCTCAGCCTTCAGTAGGATTGTTTGAGGAAACGTATCAACGTTTGGCTGAAACTCATGATCACATCATCGTCATTACCCTTTCGAGCGGAATAAGTGGCACGTACCAAACGGCCGTTAGTGCAGCCAACATGACAGAAAACGTTGACGTTCGCGTGTTCGATTCGGAAATAAGCTGTATGCCACAAGGTTTCTTCGCCCTAACTGCTTCTAAAATGGTTGCAGAAGGAAAAGAAGTAAGCGATATTTTGGATTATTTGCATATGATGCGCGATAACATGAGAGCGTATTTTATGGCCGATGATTTGAGCCATCTACACCGCGGTGGCCGACTGAACGGTGCCCAGCTTGTGGTTGGAAGCCTGCTTCAAATCAAACCGGTTCTTCATTTCCAAGATAAAGTGATTGTCCCATTTGAAAAAGTGCGGACGGCGAAAAAAGCATTAACGCGCATCAAAGACTTGCTTGATGAAGATGCGTCTTCTGGTGACCCGCTGGACATTACGGTGATCCACGCCAATCGCCCTGAAAAAGCGGAAGAGATTGCGGCGGAACTTCGTGAAAAATACCCGAATGCTACCGTGTACATAAGCTACTTCGGACCGGTCATCGGTACTCACCTCGGCGAAGGAAGTCTGGGTGTAGGTTGGGTAAAAACAAATCTAACAGCGTAATGAAGAGCACTCCGTTTTAATTGAGCGGGGTGTTTTGTTTTGTGAGGGATAGGTAGACAGGGTGGGAGGTGGGAGTGGTGGTTTTACGGGTTCATGAAAGAATTTAACGGGTTGGGAAGAGGGATTGACGGTTTGGAGGCAGGGATTAACGGGTTCCCACCAAGAATTAACGGCTTTCTCCTCACATTTCCCGGTTTAGAGAAAACCACAATAAAACCGAGTGAATTCGAACTCATCAGATCGACCAAACTTTACAAAATCACCCCATTCTTCCACTACCAGAACCACCTCTCAACATCTCACCCACTCTCCCAACACATTTTCCATAACGAAACTTCACCAATCATCATGTGACCTCAACCTCCCAAGTTGCTACACTCATAAAAAGTAGTGAGGTGATACCTTTTGTTATTTTACTCATCTACATCAATGCTCCAAGCCAATCTTATCCCCTCTGATCCACCGTTATCTGACTTCCCCGTTCCTGAACACCTCGCTCCAAATGTAACAACCTCCCCAAAACGACTCCTGGACTTTGGATCCATTTACACGCCTCCCTTATCCGACTCATTTACACCTAATCCTTCCCTCATGTCCCTAATAACCGGTCGCAGGCTACTTATGGACGAGCTTCTAGAACATACAGATCTTCTTACGATTCACCTTCATGTCCTTAACGGGCACCTTCGTTATGAACCTGCCCTTACCATAATCCCGAAGCTTCAATGTACCCGGTGCGGGAATAGGGACCCCGAGCTGTTTTATACGTATGATTGCTTTCGTTGCAAACAACCGTGCACCTATTGTCGAAGCTGTATCATGATGGGGCGATCCGGTTCGTGTGCGGTTTTTGTTACTGCGACTACCGCCTTTTCACCGCAACAAAACCCTCACACGTTAGCTTGGAAGGGAACATTGTCACCAGCTCAACAACAAGCGTCTACTTTCCTCGTAAACCAAATCAACAGCGAAGTTAAAGAATGTCTTCTTTGGGCTGTATGTGGGGCGGGGAAAACAGAAATGCTTTTTGACGCCATTCATCACTCTTTAAATGACAACAAGCGCGTGCTTATTGCTACCCCAAGAGCGGATGTTGTAAGAGAACTTGTCCCTCGTCTCAATGCGGCGTTTCCTGGTACAGACATTGCGATGTTGTTTGGAGGATCCGATGACCGGTTCAAGAACGCCTCCCTCACTGTGAGTACCACACATCAACTCTTGCGCTTTTATCACGCATTTGACTTAACGATCATCGATGAAGTTGACGCCTTTCCATATGATCACGACCCGAAGCTTCGTTATGCGGTCAAGCAAGCGACCAAGCCGGATGCACTCGTCGCTTATGTGACCGCTACACCGGATCAGCGCATGCAATCAAAAGCGATTGGGGGAATGCTCCCTCATGTGAAAGTTCCCCGTCGCTTTCATGGTCATCCATTACCGGAGCCGACATTCCAATGGGCAATGAGTTGGAGGAAGACAGCAAGCAAAGGACGACTCCCTAGTGCTGTGGAGTACTGGCTTAAGACCGTTCTTTTGGAAAAGAAACAAGTGTTTCTTTTTGTGCCGTCGATTCGTATTCTTCGTGCGATCTTGCCGTACGTCCAAGAGCGCTTCCCAAATACCGCCGGGGTTTATTCAGAAGACGACGAGCGACGGGAAAAAGTGAAAGCGTTTAGAGAAGGAAAGACGAGACTTCTTCTTACCACGACGATCCTGGAACGAGGTGTCACCGTAAAGGGCGTGCAGGTAGGGGTTTTAGGGGCCGATGACGGAGTGTTTACAGAATCGGCTCTTGTACAAATGGCTGGTCGTGTGGGGAGGAGCCCAGATGAACATGGTGGTCAAGTTGTCTTTTTTCATGATGGAAAGACTCGTGCCATGGTGGAGGCGAGAAATCATATTCGAATGATGAACAGAGAGAAGGTGGAGGAGTGAGAATTCGAGAATTAATTACTGAAAATGAGCGGTGTTTATGGTGTGGGGAAACGTATGTTGAACCGGTGAGTTGGGCTGCTTTTTTTGGAGAGCAGGAAACGGGAAGGTTTTGTGAGCGGTGTGACGAGCGGTTTGTACGGATTGAGCGGAGTGAGGCTTGTGTGGGATGTGGTAAACCGTGTGTCTCGGAGTGTGACGATTGTAAGAGGTGGGGGGAGGATGCGTTTTGGAAGGATTACTCGTTTTCGAATGTGGCTCTCTATGAATACAATGACTTTCTTAAAGACGTGATCGCCGTATTTAAATACCGAAGCGATGCTCGGTTGGCTGAAGGGTTTACGGGGGAGATTGCGAAGGCTCTGCCGCGTGGGGCTGTGGTGACGACGATTCCTTTGAACGAGGAGCGGCACTATGAGCGTGGGTTTAACCAAGCGGACCTTCTTGTTGGAGGGGTTGCGTCGGTCTCTCTGTTAGGGAGAAGCCAATCTTCCAACAAGCAGAGTAAGCAGTCGAGGGGGGATCGATTATCTAGTGTCGAAGAGCAGTTTCGCCTTTTGACCGATGTGGCAGGGCTTGATGTTGTGGTGGTGGATGACATTTATACGACGGGGGCGACGATTCGGAGTGCGGCGCGGGTGCTCTATGAGGGCGGGGCGGAGAGGGTGAGGGGGGTAACGCTTGCTCGGGCGTAAACTTTTACGGAGGTGTGGCCGATATAAGGGGCGAGGGGGAGATTCGATGAATGAGTTGGCCAATTGTCCGAAGTGTGATCGGTTGTTTGTGAAGAGTTTGCGTGCGGTGTGTAGAGAGTGTCATCAGGAAGTGGAAGAGATGTTTGATCGGGTTTATACGTTTGTGAAAAAGCGGGAGAATCGGATGGCGGTGATGAGTGATGTGACGGAGGCGACGGGTGTCGAGGAGTTGCAGATTATTCGGTTTGTGAAAGAGGGGCGGATTCACTTGGCCCACATGCCAAACGTGATGTTTCCGTGTGAAGGGTGTGGGAAGAGCATACGAGAAGGGCGCATTTGTGGATCTTGTCGCAGTGGAATTCGGTCTGGATTGGAGCGAGTGGAACAGGAAGAGCGATTTGCGAGCCGAAAGCGGGAAGATGAAAATAGGGCTAATACGTATCATTCGGTGACTTTGAATAAAAAACGGTAAACAACCGGTGTGTTCAAACCGATATAATGAGAAGAGACGAAGAACGTGGAGGTGTTTAGTGTGAAAATTAATCCGATGCAGTCGCTCAATATGTACCGCCAGCAGCAAAACAATGGGGCATATGAAAAGGCGGACGTCACGAAGCGTAAAGACGAGGTGCACATTTCGCCGGAGGCAAAGAAGATGCAGGAAGGTTCCTTTATTGAAAAGGAGCGAGAGGAAAAAGTGAAGGCGATTAAAGAGCGTATTGAAAACGGAACGTATGAAGTGAACGTGAAAGAGACGGCGAGGAAAATGTACGACTTTTGGTCGGAGTAAAAAGAGGTGAACGGTGTGGCAAAACATCTAATCGAAGCATTAAAAGACTTAACCAAGCTTCATGAGCGGTTTAACGGTTTGGCGAAAGAAAAAGCTGAGGCTGTTAAAAAGAGCGAGATGAAAACGTTGGATGAGGTTTTGAAGCGGGAATCGGCGTTGATTCAAGAGTTGAGTGCGTGTGAAAAGAAACGGCAAATAGCTACATCTGATTGGCTTCATCGTCAAGGGCTTGTGAAAGAGAACGTAACGGTTGAGGAGATGATCCCGTATTTGGAAGACGAAGAAGGCGATGAGCTTCGCTTTTGGCAACAGCGTCTTCTGGAGGAGATCCGGTTATGGAAAGAGCAGAACGAATTAAATGAGCAGCTCATCCACGAGTCATTGCGTTTTGTAAACATGTCTCTCGATGCCTTTCAACCGAAGCAATCAGAGAATTACGCGCGACCAAATCGTGGTCATTCATACGCAGAAGAGCGGCGGTCCGTATTCGATTCAAAAGCGTAACCATCAAGGAGGAACGTAGATGTCTACTTTTCACGGTTTAGAAACGGCTAGGCGAGCCATTAATACGCAACAATCAGCCATACATACAACGGGGCATAACATTGCCAATGCAAATACGGCGGGGTATTCCCGTCAACGAGTGAATTTCACGCAAACGGAAGCGTTCCCGAGTCCTGGGTTTAATCAACCTCACATGGCCGGGCAAGTAGGTACCGGGGTCAAGGCTGGAGAGATTGAGCGCATTCGGGAATCTTTTTTGGATCTTCAGTACCGTCAAGAAAACAATAAGCATGGCTATTGGAGTGCGAGACATACGGCCTTTGAGAAGATTGAAGACATTATGAATGAGCCGACAGAAGACGGAATTGCCCAAACGATGGACCGTTTCTGGCAGTCGCTTCAAGATTTAAGCGTGTACCCAGAGGATTCGGGAGCCAGATCGGTTGTGAGGCAAAACGGAATCGCATTGGCGGAGACGTTCAATTATACAGCGAGTGCTCTTGAATCGGTGCAGCGGGATTATCAAAACCAGCTCGGTGTGGAAAATAGCAGAGTCAACTCTCTTTTGGAGCAGATCAATAACGTGAACAAGCAAATCGCGAGTGTGGAACCTCATGGCTACTTGACGAATGATTTGTATGATGTGCGGGACAAGCTGGTGGATGAGCTAAGTGAATATGTGAATATCAGTGTGGAACAGGTGAGTAGTGGCGGATTGGCAAAAGAAAATGCCGGTGGGCGTTATACGATCAAGCTACTCGATCATAACGGCTCGGACATGGGTGTGACGCTCGTGAACGGGCGTTCTCTTGAGGCGACTAAATTTGACCTTTCCTACGATGAGGAAACAGGTCTGATTGATGGTGTATTAGTCGGGAACGAGACGTTTGATCCTGATGCGTTTCACTCCTACGGGAAATTAAAGGGATCGATCGAGACGTTTGGATATATGTCTGGTGGTGAAGAGCGAGGCCTGATCCCTGAAATGGTCCAAAGCTTGGATCAGATGGTGTACACGTTTACGGAGGCGTTTAATGACGTTCATGAAAATGGGCGTAGTTTATATGAAATGGCAAATGAAGAAGCGGCAATTTCCTTCTTTGACTTTGCAGGTGGAGCGAATGAAGTGAAGGGCGCGGCTAAAGGGATTAAGGTCGCTGACGACATTTTAAACGACTTGGATAAAATTGCGGCGGCGACGGTAACGGCCGGTGAGGCGTTTAGTGGTGATGGTAGCAATGCGTTGGCTTTGGCAAATGTGAAAGACAATACGTTGAATTTTGGTGGGACGACGACAAACGTCCAAAGCTTTTACCAAGGTGTGATCGGTGCGATGGCAGTTAGCACGAACGAGGCTGAGCGAATGAGTCGAAACACGAACGAGCTACGAGAGTCTGTAGACGATCGACGACAATCCGTGAGTGGCGTATCCCTAGATGAAGAAATGACGAACTTGATCAAATTTCAACACGCGTACAATGCGGCGGCACGTAACATGACCACGATTGATGAAATGCTCGATCGGATCATTAACGGCATGGGTGTAGTTGGACGCTAATTATAATGATGAAAAGGGTGTAGGCGATGCGGGTAACACAATCGATGCTTTCCAATAACTCTCTGCGCCACTTGAGCCAGAGCTATCAACAGCTTCATACATTGCAAAATCAGTTGTCTACGGGAAAGAAAATCACTCGGGCATCGGACGATCCGGTGGTAGCCATGAATGGCATGCGTTACCGAACGCAAGTAACGGAAATCGAGCAGTTCCAGAGAAACTTAGGTGAAGTGAACAATTGGATGGACAACTCTGATGCGACTCTTGATAAAGTGACTCATTCCCTTCACCGTGTCCGGGAATTGACCGTCCAGGCGTCAAACGATACGTATGAAGATAGCCAGCGAAGCAATATTGCAAAAGAGGTGGAGGAGCTTCGAAAACACCTTCAGTCTCTTGCAAATACGAAAACGAACGGGAAGTATATATTCAATGGAACAAACACGACGAATGAA
This sequence comes from Alteribacter aurantiacus DSM 18675, assembly GCF_000429705.1. GTDB lineage: Bacteria > Bacillota > Bacilli > Bacillales > Salisediminibacteriaceae > Alteribacter > Alteribacter aurantiacus. The sequence goes on along the minus strand of NZ_KE386943.1, from coordinate 12,665 downwards.
CCGGTTCGTGAAGACCTGCTTGATGTGGGCATGGATAGTGCAGGCTTTCAATCGTGGATTCAAGGGGAAGACGCGGCACACGCCTATCATATTACTAACCACGGGGTTCGCTACGATCGCGACGAAGAAGCTACGGGCATGGTGTTCACAAGTGAAGGTGGAGACCGGATCGTTTTTACGGACTTCCCTGGTGAAGACGCGGTTGTTCAACGGGAATTTACACAAGTGGATGCAGACGGTAATGAAGTTCAACAAGTAGTGGAAATGTCGGAAAGGGATTTTGTGATCTCTGCGGACGTGGCTGTGTCAACGAACAGCCGAAATGTGGAAATTGAGCTTCTAAAAGGAGTAAACATGCCGGTAAACATCGATCCCTTAAAGGTGTTTTCGTCTGATTTCTTTGGTGATCTCATTCAATTGGAGAAAGCCTTGAAAGACCCGGACGTGAAAGGGCCTGAGCTGACTTCATTCATTGATACTGTTGATCGTCAAATTGAGAAAGTCGTGAACGAACGTGCGGAGCTTGGGGCGAGGCAAAACCGAATTGAAATGATGGAAGATCGTGTGCGAGAACAAGAAGTGATTGCCAAGCGTGTCCTTTCAGATAACGAAGACGCGGATATGGAAAAGGTAATCTCGGAGCTTATGTCTCAAGAGAACGTGCATCGCGCCGCTCTCGCTTCGTCGGCCCGAATTTTACAGCCGTCATTGATGGACTTCTTGCGGTAGTAGGTGAGGCGTGGTCAGAAGTGTTTTAATCAGTTCGAAAAAACCATATGTATGCGGTGCAAATAAACCGCTCCTGAAATATACTCCGCTTTCCGCGGGAAGCGGGTGAGCCTCCTCGGGCTTTGCCCTCCGGGGTCTCACCTACGCTTTTCTTCCCGCAGGAGTCTACGTATATTTCATCCGCTATGTTAGCATATTGTTCGCATTATTACTTAAACACTTTGGCAACCTCATTTTATAAAAGGGTTCGAATTAACAAGGAGGTCTTTCCGTGAACATGCCTCAGCTTCGTATAGACGTTCAACACGCCCAAACAGGGATGCAACACACTCGTCCTCACGTGCATATCACCCAACATGACGCTGTAATGAACATTGATCAAGAATTGGCTGGTACTCTTGAGATCAGTCAAACGGCATCCCGGCTCTTTATTGATCAAACGGAAGCATTTGCTGATGCGAATCTGAAGGCTCCATTGAGGGCAGCTTCTGAATGGGCAACGTCGGGAAAGGAACAAGCACTCAGTTATGTGGCAAAAAAGACAAGAGAAGGCGAACAGCTTAAACAAATTGAAAAAGGCGGAAATGCTCTTTCTCAAGTAGCAAAAAACCACAGTCATCCCCCAACTAAAGAAGTGACGCTCGGCTATATGCCGAAAACCATGTCCCGCGTGCAATTCGATTATCAGCCCTCTCAGGTATCTGTTCATAGCGAATGGCCAGATCCCCAGATTGAATTTCATATGAGGAAGCCTGAGATTTCAGCTCCGTTATGGGAGGTGGACATGTATATGAAAAAGAAGGCCTCCGTTACATTTTCTGTAGATAAAGGGAACGTGAATCGTCAAATTTAGACGTAATTTGACATGTTTCTATTTATTTGTGTGAAAAAGCCGTAATAATTCGTAATTTACTATTGGCTTTTTAGGATATTTTTTCTAAAATATACTTATGCATACTTTATGGAGTGATGGATTTGCAACTGAAAACAAAATATTCAGGTGATGTGGAAGTAGATGATCGTCAGCTCATTGAATTCCCTCAAGGAATACCAAGTTTCGAAAATGAACGTATCTTTGCTATATTGCCATTCGGTACCGAACCGAATCCTTTTTACATTCTTCAATCTGTAATGACCCCCGAGCTTGCTTTTGTGATGGCTGACCCCTTTCCGTTTTTTCCAGACTATCAGGTGACATTATCGGACAGTACGATCGAGCAGTTAGAGGTAAAAAAAGAAACGGATGTGACCATATACACGGTGCTCACGGTTAAGGATCCTTTTAATGAATCTACAGCGAATTTACGAGGGCCTATTGTGATTCACGAAGGAAAACAAACGGGCAAACAAATCCTTCTCCAAGATGAAAAATACCATACGAGGCATAGGTTTGTTATAATTACTAGCTCGGAGGTCCGATAACGATGTTGGTGCTCACAAGGAAGAAAAATGAATCGATTAAAATCAATGATGATGTAGAAGTCAAGATCATTAGCATTGATGGTGACCAAGTGAAATTAGGTATTGAAGCACCTAGGCATATCGACATACATCGAAAAGAAATTTTCGATGCTATACAGACTGAAAACAAGGCAGCTGCGCTCACTAGTGTCGAAATGTTGAGAAAATTAACTGACTACAATAGTAGTGAAAAGTGACTATAGATATAGGAAACTCAGTTGAAAAGGACAGGTGTAGATCAATAGCACCATAAATAATGTAAAATCAATTCCAATTTCTTAGTTGGGGAAATGGTAAGGGTAAAATATGGATAAAAAAACAAGAATATACCTATAACCCCCATAAACAAAAAACGACAAACGAATCTTGTTAGATTTTTGAAATACTTGATAAGCTTATCGTATACCGTAACAGAAAGGAGATCCAAAACGATGATTACAATGACGACCGCTCCAACAGTCACAGCAACCGTTTTATTTTTGGATCAACTAGAATATTTAGCTGCTAGTGATATAGAAGAGTTATCGCATGAGTATCCAAACGTTCAATTTGATCACCTTTCCTCATTGCCCAAAGCAGACAATCACTTTGATTTTATCGTTATCCTTGCACATACACACGATCGCCAAACCGTACGTAGATTAGAAGCTCTAAGCGATTCGGACGCTCATACCCGCGTGATCGTTGCAAGCGTGGATGATAATCCAACATCTTTGTTTCCATACATACATCAGCCGATTCAAGGGTTTATGTCACTCGGCTATTTTCTCGAGAGTGTACCATTTGTACTTAAACATATGAAACATCAACCTTTGTTTTTAGAGCCCGCTTATCATTCGGTGTTAATTGGGGAGATCGAGCGAATTAAATTGAGGGAACAACCGATTAGAAAATTGATTCTTCAAAAAGAGAAGGTTAAAGACATTCTGACTGAGAACGAACAAAATGTCCTTCAGCTTCTGTTAGAAGGGAACAATAACTTGAATATTGCTCAGTCCCTATATTTGGCCCCTTCGACAATTAGTACGATTATCAGCCACTTACTCAAAAAGATGCATGCGAATGATCGAACTGACGCTCTAGTGAAGTCGATACGAAATGGATGGGTCGACGCTGCACGCTAGACTTTTTAAAAAGAAAAAACGTTCACAAAAGTGAACGTTACAAGGCGGATGCTCAGGAGGTTCATTGAACTCTCCTTTTTATTTTTGTTTTTTTTAGAGTTTTGTGAACAAATTCATGCAATGAGACGCTCGCGTCATTTGTTTGTCGAGTACATGCTTTGATGCATTGATATCCAAGTGTTGACCACTAGTGAAGTGTACACGGGCGTGGGCTTTTTTCTTCGCTTTGTTACCCTTTTCCTCAATATCCGACACCTTCTTGATGTGCTGGGTAAAAATCCAGGCACAATCATGGATGTGTGGCGAGTGTGTCGGAAACGCACAAATTTGGTGTGAGATGGAAAGGGGTACCGGTACCCGCTTTTGAAATCCCGTATGAAACAAAACGGCATCTCGTCGGCCATTAAACGATGCCCCACCATTCAAACAAGACTCCTCAATAATCTTCATGCAAGGTTGTGCTACAAACACCGTACGATCCAATTCGACTACTTTCGCTTGATAAACCATGTCTGCATGTGGTAACAGGGCTAACGACTGATACCTTACTGTGTACTCTTCTACATATACATCTTTCACTTGGACCATCTCTCCTCAAATTCAATTATAGGTAATTAATACCATAAATACATAATATGACAAAAGTCACGACCGGTCAATAAATATTTTGAATATTTTAACAAAATATTGTTACTTTATGTCTGTGTTCAATAAAGTTACATTTATTTTCTATAAACCAATAAACTTTTACAGACCTTCGACCGATATAAGGAGTGTCACGTTCACAAACGAAGACGGCTGCAGACGTTCTCTTCTGTGAACAACCAAAACGAACCTCCCACTCACAAGGACGTGACCGGGAGCAAACACTCAAGGAGGAATTTTATTATGATTATCAATAACAATATTTCAGCGTTAAACACGCACCGTCAGATGGGGATTAACCAACAGGCGAACCAAAATGCAATGGAGAAGCTTTCTTCAGGTCTACGTATTAACCGTGCTGGTGATGACGCAGCGGGGCTTGCGATTTCTGAGAAAATGCGTGCTCAGATTAATGGGTTGGATCAGGCGAGTCGTAATGCGCAAGATGGAATTTCTTTGATTCAGACTGCTGAGGGTGCATTGAATGAAACACATTCAATCCTTCAACGTATGCGTGAACTTGCGGTCCAGTCTGCGAATGATACAAACACTGATGACGATCGTGCTGAACTCCAAAAAGAACTTGATGAATTAATAACTGAAATTGATAGGATTGCAACTCAAACCGAATTTAATACTGAAACGCTTCTAAATGGTGATGGTGGAGATGAAGGTGAATTTACTTTTCATATTGGTGCAAATAATACTCAGAATATGTCTGTGACAATTAGAGACATGACAGCTACGGGTGAAGTTTTGGATCTTGATGAACTAAGCATCGGAGATCAAACAGATGCAGATGCGGCAATTGCTACTATAGATGCGGCAATCAAGGAAGTTTCTTCTGAACGTTCTATGTTAGGTGCAAATCAAAATCGTCTTGAACACACTATTAATAACCTAAAAACTTCTTCTGAAAACCTATCAGCTGCGGAATCTCGTATCCGTGACGTTGATATGGCGGCTGAAATGATGGAAATGACTCGTTCTAACATCCTTTCTCAAGCTTCTCAGTCTATGTTGGCTCAGGCTAACCAGGCGCCGCAGTCTGTTTTACAATTACTTGGATAATCATATAGTAAATAGACTCTAACTTCGGTTAGGGTCTTATTTATTGGTTCTTTGTGTAAAGGACTATTCTAGTGGTTCATTTAGTTTTTTCTTAGAATCTTTAAAGAGAATTACAATTAAACCGATAAACACTATGATAGTAGGGGGGATTCACATGGATGTGAAGTCGGTCAGTTCAATGTCGATGAACGACTTGTTTGCGAAAGTGCAGGGTGACCGAGCTGAGGCGCGCCAAGGATGGTCAACCGAATCGGAGCGAGTGGTTGAGATCAAGAAGAGTTGGACGAAAGACGATTTAACGGAGAAGCTGAATACGGTCAATAAGTTGTCTGATTTGCAACAGACAAACGTTCAGTTTCATTTGCACGAAGGATTGGATCGGATGTATGTGAAAGTGGTCGATCGCCACACGGACGAAGTTGTCAAGGAGATTCCGCCTGAGGAATTTTTGGATATGATTTCGTCCATGTTGGAGTTTGCAGGGATCATTATTGATGAAAAAATTTAGATAGAGATGCTAGGACGGACTTGTTACTCTTAAACAAAAAACTCACAAAGCAATTCGCTTTGTGAGTTTTTGCTATTCCTTAGTAATTTCTAATCTACTTATACAAACGCTTAGCTAAGTTAACGAGATATCAGCTTGGAGGGACTGTGTCACTTTCCTAATATGGTCCCCACTCAATCAACACCCCAACAGAGAGGGTTACGATGGCGATCAATACCCAAATGAGGAAGAGTGGGGAGATGAATTTGACCCACTTGGTCCAAGAGACGCCTGCGACAGCGAGGCTGGCCATAAGGATCCCGGATGTTGGGAAAATGCTGTTGGTTAGGCCGTCACCGAATTGGAATGATTGAACGGCGACTTGTCTCGTGACTCCTACCATGTCGGCGAGTGGTGTAAGCATTGGCATGGAGATCATTGCTTGTCCACTTCCGGAGTTGACGAGGAAGTTTAATAGGGCACTAGAGATAAACATCCCAATTGCTGCAAGGACAGGCGGGAAGTTCTCTAGCGGAACGGAAATGGCATAGACGATCGTATCGAGTACTTCTCCGTCTTCTAAAACGACGATGACTGCTCGGGCGAATCCGACTACGAGAGCACCGTACATTAGTTTTTTCGTTCCGTCTAAGAATGTTTTTACGAGCGTATTGTAGTGCATACCGGCAATAATTCCGGCACCAAAGGCGATAAAAATGAAGAAGGCGGCCATGTGGCTAATGGTCCATCCCAGTTGGGTGGATGCATACACAAAGAAGATGAGACAGATAGCGACGAAGCTTAAGATGATTTTGTGCCTTGTCGTAAACGGCGCGTCCATGGATTCTTCTTGATCGTCGTCTTTATAGATGCCTACCAAGCTTTTGGATGGATCGTCCATGATTTTTTTCGTATAGCGCCAAATGTAGGCTATGGTTATGGAAACGATGATCACAAAGACGATGATTCGAAGAAGTGCCCCTGAGAAGAGTGGTAGATCAGCGATGTCTTGGGCGATTCCTACGGTGTATGGATTGGTAAAGCCTACGTTAAAGCCTGCGAAGTTTGCGCCGAATGTGATGGCGACGGCGACGATCGGGTCGAGCTTCAAGGTTCTTGCGATGATGATTCCAATCACAACGAAAGCGATAACGGAGTTTGCTACTGCTCCGACGGCTCCGCCGAGGGCGAACAGTAAGGATACGGTTGCGATCATCCAAAACTCTTTTCCTCGTGTGGCGTCGACAGCGCGGTTGATCCCTCCTTTTAAGGCGCCAGATCGTTCGATAATTTCAAATGCGCCTCCTGTAAAGAGGACCATGAAAATAATGTCGGCGGAGTCGATCATGCCTATTTGGATAGCCATAAAAAAGTCCATGAGACCGAGAGTGGCACCTTCAGTCTGTGTGTAGGTGCCGGGGATGACCCGTTCTACGCCATCAACGGTTTCTCTTTCGAAGACACCGGAAGGAATAAGATAGGTAGATATAAATCCTGCGAGTAACACTAAAAAGAGAATCACGTACGTGTCGGGCATTTCCCATTTGAACTTCTTCTTGGTTTGCGGGCTCTGGTTCGTTTCTGTTTGTGGCATCGTGTCACTCCTCGTTATTTATTATCAGAAAATATAGTTTCTTATTATACCGTTTTACTATTATGAATCAACCGATTTTTCTGATTTTTATTTAAAAATAGTTGGATACTTGGGGGAGGAAGCAAAAGAACCGTCCCCACATCGAAAAAAGACTAAACACTTTGCCGGTAAATACCGATAAAAGGGATAGGGAATGAGAACGGGAGAGTGGGACGATGAGTGAGATGCTTCGGTTTGGGGGATTGGCGTCGGGTTTGGATACGCATCAGATCGTTGACGATTTGATGAAGGCGGAACGAATTCCTCTTGATAAAATGCAGCAGGACAGGCAGCTTCTTGATTGGAAGCAGGATGCGTATCGTGATGTGAATTTGCAGATGACGAAGCTTCGGGATTCGTTTCGGGCAACGGGGCTTGGGCTTCAGAGTACGTTTTTGCAAAAAGCGGTAACGAGTTCGAATGAGCGTGTGGCGACGGCAACTGCCGTAGGGAATGCGCCGAATACGAGTGTGCAGCTTCAGGTGGAGCAGCTGGCAACGGCTACGTCTTGGATTACGCCGGTCGGAGAAGGTCACCCTGGGGTGAATGAAAATGTGTTGGATAGACCAGTTAAGGAGTGGGATTCAGGTCTTGTGTTTGAAAACGGGAAAGCGACGATTTCACTTGATGTGAAGCGACCGGGTGGAGCGTTTGAAACAGTGTCTTTTGAGGTTGCCGAGAATGATTCGATTGCTCAGGTGTTAACGAAAATGAACCGTTCGGATCTTGGGGTGAATACATATTTAGATCAGAGTTCGGCGGAGGGGGCTGTTCCCCAGTTTATTATGACCATGACGGAGAGCGGGCACGGTGGTGCGATACGTCTTTCGTCAGCGGAGGGAGAGGGTGGAGATCCTTCGGCGGCTATGAATGGCCAGGGACTGTTGGCGGCGCTTGGTTTTCAAGTTGATGAAGATCAGCCGGAGCTGGACACTGGTGCTGGGTCGGAGGGACAGAATGCTCGTTTTACCCTAAACGGCCATACGACGGAGCGTACGTCGAATACGTTTACGATCAACGGGATCAATTATCAGTTGAACGGGGAGACGGTTGGGAATGAGCGGGTGACGGTGTCGGCTCAGACGGATACGGATGCGATTATGGAGAAGATCATGGGGTTTGTGGAGGAGTACAATGAGCTTGTGGATACGCTCAATGGGGCTCTTCGGGAGGAGCGGTTTCGGGATTATCATCCGCTTAGCACGGAGGAGCGGCGTGCCATGAGTGAGCATGAGGTTGAGATGTGGGAAGAGAAGGCGATGAGTGGGTTGCTTCGTCGTGATCCGGCTCTTAGTTCGGCGCTTAGTGGGATGCGGATGAGTTTGTATTCGAGCGTGCAGAAAGAGGCTGCGGGGATGTTTCGGGATTTGGCGTCGATTGGGCTTGTGAGTTCGTCGGATTATATGGACGGGGGTAAGATTGTTCTGGATACGAATCGTCGGACGATGCCGGATGGGCAGCGTCTTGATGGGGAGGATCGGTTGCGTCATGCGATTGAGTCTGATCCGGAGGGGTTGTACCAGTTGTTTATGGGTAGTGGTGCGACTGAGTCGGAGAGCGGGGTTTTGCGGCGTCTTCGTGGGAGTTTGGATACGGCGATTGATCGGATTACGCAGCGTGCGGGGCGTGAGGGGCGAACGATGCATCAGTTTACCCTCGGGCGCGAGATGATGAGTATGGATGATCGGATTTCAAATTTTGAGCGTCGGTTGCAACAGGTTGAACAACGGTATTGGAGCCAGTTCACGGCGTTGGAGCGGGCGATGGCAAAGGCGAATGCCCAGGCGGATCAGATGTTTTCCCTTTTGGGCGGGGGCATGATGTAAGACATTGAGAAGGGGATGAGAAGGATGGCAGTGAGAAATCCTTATGCAAATTATAAGCAGCAAAACATGCAAACGAAGACACCGGCGGAGTTGACGCTCATGTTGTACGAGGGGTGCGTGAAGTTTATCCGTCGCGGAGAGAAGGCCCTTGTGGAAGGGAATATGGAAGTGAAGAACGAGAATTTGATTAAGGCGCAAAACATCATTCGTGAGCTGATGGTGACGCTTAAGGTGGAGACGGATACGGCGCGGAACATGATGCAGATGTATGATTTTATTTTGTCTCGTTTGACGGATGCGAACACGAAAAATGATGTGAAGGCGTTGAAAGAGGCGGAGCGTTTTGTGGTTGATTTTTATGATACGTGGAAAGAAGTGATCAAGATTGACCGTCAGCGTCGTCATGGTCAAGGGGTTCGCGGGTAATGACTGGGGTACAAGCGTTAGTGGACATCACGAGAGACTTACACGAGCATGCGAAGGTGAGACCTGGTGCTGAGGAGCGGGAAGCGTATATTGCCGCGTTGACAGAGATGCTTGAGAAGCGGGGCGAGATTTTGGCTGATATGGGTGATGCGTTTTCTGCTGAGGAGCGGGTGTTGCTTAAGGAAGCGGTTGATATGAACGGGTTTATTGAAGGGCGGTTGCAAGAAGAACTGGGGTTTATTAAGATGGACATAAACGAATTGAAGCGAAAGAAAACGACGGGGCGTCGGTACGAGAATCCGTATGGTGATTCGGGGCCGATTGACGGGGCGTTTATTGACAAACGGAATTGATTTTCGCTTAGGTTAGGGTGAGCGTTTATGGTGAAAAAAGTGACCGATGCGCAGGGGCGATTTTTGGAGAGTTACGAGGAGCTGTTGCGTGAGCTTGATGATGTACTTGGGTATGTGAGTGAGTGTTACATAAAAGGGGATGTGGATATTGCCGATCGCCTTTTAAGTGATGTGATGAAAGGGATGCTTCCCTATCATCCTGAGAATATGACGTTGGTGTCGATTTTTGGGGATGACGGTGAAGCGATGGGCGTGTTGCGTACGTTTCATGAGTGTGTGAAAGAGGCCGTGGATGTAGAGGAGCGGTTTGGCCACGAGAAGGACGAGTTTGGTGCGGTGGATACGGGTGATCGGATGGCGTTTTTGCATGAGCGGTTGATTCGGACGTACCAGCTGTGGCGTGCGGTTGTGGTGAAGAAAAAAGGTGAGTGGGAATCCTCGGAGTAAGTGGGGGTTCTTTTTTTGTTGTAGGGGATGGGGGAGCAATTTTATCGATCGAGTTGCGCGGTTTGTTAATCGACATTGAGATTTATTAATCGAGTTTGTATTGCGTTGCTTGTCCTGATGGGTGAGTTGTTAAGGAAAAATAAAGCAGAATGGCTCACTCAGAGGGGTTCCGGGAACCCGTCTGAGAAGAGCCATTCTGCTTTTTTTAGAAGATAGGATTATCCGGCTTGTTTCATTTCGTCGACCATTTGATCGGCGTTGTCCGGTTTTTTCGTAAATAGACTCACGACCACGGTGAAGAAAGTGGCTACGAGGAAGCCGGGTACTGCTTCATAGGTGATGCCGAAGAAGTACTGTTCAAGGAACGCGTGGACATCGATGATCGCGTACGTCCATTGAGGTTGCTGGGCGACCATGATGACAGTGAAGAGGCCTGTGAGCATTCCTGTTAAAACACCAGCTTTCGTGAGGCCTTTCCAATAGAACGTGAGAATGAGTGCCGGTCCGAAACAAGCTCCGAGGCCGCCAAAAGCAAACAGCACCATCCAGAAAACGAAGTCCGTGGCTGTGGACGCAAGCCAGATGGAGAGACCCATAAGGACGACGATGACGAGACGACTGTAGGTGATGAGTTTTCGCTGGGAGATTTCTTTTCCTTTTGCAAAAATACGGTCATAAATGTCTCGTACGACGGCACTTGCCCCAACGAGAAGTTGGCTGTCGGCGCTACTCATGATCGCTGCTAGAACGGCAACGAGGAGAATGCCTGTAAAGAACGGGTTCAACACTTCAGCACCAAGAGAGGTGAAGACTTGTTCGTTGTTCGAGTTTGGTAGCATGTCTACGTTCGGGAAGTAAACGCGGCCGATAAGACCGACCATAATCGCGCCCCAACCCATGATCACGTTCCAAAAGGTGGCGATGAGCGCTGCTTGGCGCATTTCTTTTACGTTTTTCAAGCTCATGTAACGAACGATGATATGCGGGTTACCAGGACTTCCGAACCCGATCCCGATTAGACCGATAATCGCACCGAAAGCAAAGGCAAATGGGCTCGTAAATCCGCCGCCTTCTGCTTGCATCACGTCAAGAACGGGGCCGAAACCGCCGAGCTGGACGATGGCGACGATCGGTAAAATGATTAAAGAGAAGAACATGAAACCGATTTGTATGACGTCGGTCTTACTAACGGCGTGGAAGCCGCCAAGGATTGTATAAAGAAAAATAATTGCGGCTGTGAGCCAGAGACCTTGTGTGCTTGTGATCCCGAGGCTTCCTGAGAAGGCGGTTCCACCGGCTACAAGCTGACTTCCTACGTAAGCGACCATGAAAAAGAGGATGATCAAGGAGCTTACGAGGCGAATGATTTTCGTTTTGTCGCCGAGGCGGTTTTCCAAAATGTCCGGAATGGTGATGCTGTCCGTTTTTTCACTGAAGTTTCGAAAACGGCGTGCGACGAAGAAAAACATGAATACTTCGACCGTTATGTATCCGGCAACAGCCCAAACGGCGTTCAGTCCGGTCATATAAGCAGTACCGGTAACCCCAAGTACGAGCCAAGCGCTTCGTCCGGAGCTGACAGCTGATAAAGCGACGGTCCATTTGCTCAAATTACGACCGGCAAGGAAGAAGTCCGTGAGTCCGCCGGAGCTTTTTCGTGAGCTCATAACACCGATCACGATAAGTAAAAGTAAGTATAAAATTAATACGGTTACAGTAAGTGGATGTGCAGTAATGTCCATAGTAACGTCCTCCTGAGAAGTAGTGTTGAATTTGTGTTAACTTTGTTCGTCTTGCTTGGCAGTTACGGCATAGCACACACCACCAAGAGCAAGGATAGCTATGGGTACTAAGATAAGACCGAAAAAAATCCCAAACGTCACACGACCACCTCCTAACCTAGTTTCTACTATTATAATATAGTCAGAAAATAATGAAAGTTTGTGCAGTTGTGAGCAGAGGGCCAGACCCCCATAACCGTCAAGTTAAGCTATACTTGTTGTTTTTTTGTGTTTTTCTCTATTATTGAATATCTAGTTACATTTCATCTCATGACAAAGATGCTTCTTTTCGTAAGATTTTTTTGAACAAGTATAAATTCCGTTACAGGTGGACGCTTTCCGCGGGCATCGCCTCAGCCTCCTGATATGAACGAAACTTTCAAGGCCCCGCTGAAATATTGATTATGATCCTGTTTTTGGGCAACTTTAAGAAGGAAAGCTATTCTGGGCTTCTTGACTTGGTTGTCCTTTATATTCAGTCTGATTTTGTCCCCCTTTAGCTAATCATTCTTCCTCAACCCTTTGAATGGTTGTCAAGTGCTCTCCTTGACTGCCATTCAAAGGGTTGAGACTCTTATAAAGCTAAAGGGTGGAAATATTCTTAGATACCCTACCTCCTTTTGATTAGATGTTGAGAACACGGCACGAAGGCAAAAACTCTACTGCGGTTAGCATTCTGATA
>NZ_KE386942.1:141240-631491 GCF_000429705.1 Alteribacter aurantiacus DSM 18675 | reverse complement strand
AGATCCCTCAGAGACGATGAGGTTGATAGGTCTCATGTGGAAGCGTGGCAACGCGTGGAGCTGAGAGATACTAATCGATCGAGGGCTTATCCAAAAATTGATGTTTGTTTAGTCTTCTAACGAAACTCTGTGAAGAGTGTCGAAGCTGTTATCTAGTTTTGAGAGAATATCTCTCTAACTTCATATTTGTCTAGTGGCGATAGCGAAGAGGTCACACCCGTTCCCATGCCGAACACGGAAGTTAAGCTCTTCAGCGCCGATGGTAGTTGGGGGCTCTCCCCCTGTGAGAGTAGGACGTCGCTAGGCAACATGAGAAAAAGCATTCACCTTTTGGTGGGTGCTTTTTTGTGTGGCTGTGGCTTTAGTCGAGTTAGCACTTACTTTAGTCTCCATTAGTCAGTTATAGAGCGAGCTCTCCTCTAAAGGATTGAATACATTCATATCCGAAGTAGAGGCCGAAGGCGATGAGGATGAGGCCGGCACCGACGGAGATGTATTGGATCGCTATGGGTTTTAGTAGTTTTCGGCTGTAGCTGACAATCCATGAAAATAGGATATCGTGAATCAAGATGCCTGTGACGATGCCGCCGGCTACTAATAGAAACGAGAGTGAGCCTTTGGCGTCGGTTAAGGAGGATGCGAGCAAGGTGCCTAAGATGCCTAGCCAGAACATGATGTAGCCTGGGGTGAGGGCGATGACGAAGCCGGAGCCGTAAGCTTTTGTTAGGGAAGGCTTCTTTTTTTTGTGTCCTTGGGTGAAGTCTAATGTGGTTGTAGAATCTTTGATGCTTTGAATTCCTAGATAGATAAGGAAGAGAAAGCCGATGAACCACATGACTGGTTGCAGGTAGGGAACGTCTAGGATGTAGGTTGAAAGACCAAAGTAGAACAGGAAGACGAGAAGGAGGTCTACGGTCATGCCGCCCATACCTACAAACCATGAGTGCCAGAAGCCTCCGCTTAGGCCTTGGCGAAGCATTTGAATAGTAACGGGGCCTACGGGGAGCGTGAGGGCGAGTCCGAGTAATATATAGGTGAAATAGGTATAAAGCATGGGAGTGCCTCCTTTTTTGCGAGCCTTGTTCTTTTTACTATACCACTTTGCTGTGTGGGGTTAGGGATAAATGCGGTTGTTGGGGTTTTGGGGGAGAGTTGAGGATCGTGTTTTTTAGCCTAAAAAGGTAGTTGACAGGTTGGGGGTTTGGACATACGATTACGTGTAGAAGAGGACGAAGTCGGGATTAGGGGTTTTTTGTATGAGTGCAAAGGGTGAGACGCAGAAACGAATTATAGAGACGGCTCATGTGTTGTTTATGGAGCATGGGTATCGGGCGGTGTCGACGAGGCGGATTGCGGATATTTGTGGATTGACGCAGCCTGCTTTGTATCATCATTTTCCGAATAAAGAGGCGATTTATCTTGAGGTGTTACGGACGGACTTGAGGCGAACGAGAGAGGCGATTACGCGTTTGGCGAAGGAGTATGAGGATGTCCGTGAGTGTTTGTTTCAGGTGACGTATTATATTTTGGGTCATTCGCCGGAGAACATGGGACAGATGGTAAAAGATATTCGCAGCGAGATGAGTGAGGAGTTTCGGGAGAAGATTCATCAGTGGTGGAATGAGGCTTATTGTTTGCCCCTTGTGGAGATTTTCGAGCGGGGGATCCAAAGTGGTGTGATTCGTGATCCTGAGCAATTTGATGCGTCGGCTGAAAAGTATGTGTGTGTATTGGTGAATATGATCAGCCAGTCGGTTCCATCCAGGCAGGAAGTGTCGGAGGAAGGTAGTGAGCTTTTGGCGAGAAAGCGTGCGTCGTTTATTTTGGAAGTGTTGCTAAATGGTTTGACAAAAGAAGGCGCTGGGAAAGGTTGACCTTTACCTTTTTCACAGCCTTCTTAACAAAGGGTAGGTATCCCTTTTGTGGTCTATACTTATCACTTGATAAGTTATATACTATAAAAAGAATAGTAGCTTATGAAAATAGTGGTTTTTAATCGGTAGCGAGGCTACAGAGGAGGATATCTGTTCATGAATGTTGCCAGTGAGAAGCTTGCTTTTTTTGAAGGAATGGTTGTGCAAGAGATTGAAAAGAATGTGCCTCACCCTTTGTTGATACAATTATCCCATGGGGGCTTGTCGGTGGAGTGTCCGTGGCGTTTATTTAAAGATAAGAAGATTGTTCTTGGACAGACGGATTTTTTACACGTAGGTCGCAGGGACTTTAATCGCGGTGTTCTCGATGAGGCGCTTCGGGATAAAATGGTTCAGCGCGTGGAGTGGTTGGATGACTGCTACATGTTGAGGGTAGCATTTAGTGGTGGATATGTGCTAGATTTGTTTCATGATAGTGGCTATCAGGAAGGCTGGGAGTTGTTTAGTGATGAGAACTTTTCGTTTCTTTCCTTACCTGGTGGCGAGCCGGAGTTGATTGAGAAGGATGACGACTAAGAATAAGAAAAGAAAATGGAAAAAGGTTATGTTTTATTTGATTCTCGCGTTTGGGTTCTTGGTTTTTGCGGGAATTACGTTCGTTCTTATTTGGGCGAGCAATGGGTATAGTGCCGAGAGCCAGGCGACGAATTATGTTCAAGAAGAGGTGGACCGTGATTCAAATACGGGGCTTGCCTTTGGTACTGGTGAGGAAGTGACGGGTATTGTTCTGTACCCGGGGGCAAGGGTGAATTACAAGGCGTACAGCTACTTGGCGCATCGTTTGAATGAGGAGGGCTTGTTCGTTTATGTTCCGAGGATGCCTTTGGATTTGGCGATCTTTAATCGAAACCGAGCTGGAGATGTGATGGAGAAGTTTCCGGGTGTGGATCGGTGGTACGTGGCCGGGCATTCTCTTGGTGGAGCGATGGGGGCGTTTTACGTAGCGAATCATCCTGACAGTGTGGAGGGCATGATCTTTTTGGCTTCCTATCCGGGGAATGACTTAACGGATGTAGGTGTTTCTGTGCTTTCAATCTACGGGGGCTTGGACGGGGTGTCGACGCCTGAGGATATTAAAGAGCGCGACGAGCGTCTGCCGGATGATGCTGTTTATGTGGAAATTGAAGAGGGGAACCATGCCAATTTCGGTTGGTACGGCCCTCAGCGGGGAGACTTGGAGAGTCCTCTTACGCCTCAAGAGCAGCAAGACATAGTAACGGAAGAAATCGTACGTTGGATCGGAGAATAAGAAGAAGCGGCTTCCTTTGAGGGGCCGCTTCTTTTATCTATTGGAGGGGGATCCAATCTTATTTAAATAAAGGCACTGAAAAAGTTGGGTTGTACTTTTTCAGTGGCCTCACGTTTAGATGATTTTTTTACGAATGGTCGATGATAGTTGTTCAACAGCAATTACAACTACAAGAATTAAGATAATAATCATGAGTGCTTCGTCAAATCGCCTTAGAGTAAAGGCGGTGGAGAGCTCCACTCCAATTCCACCTGCACCTACAAGTCCGAGCACAACAGCAGCTCGAATGGATTTTTCAAAAGCGTATAAGCCTGTTCCGACAAAAGAGGCAAATCCTAATGGAAGTACAGATCCACTGATTACTCCAAGCCTTGATGAACCGGTTGACTCAAGGGCTTGCGAAGGTCCTTTGTCCACTTCCTCAATTCTTTCAGAAAAAAAGCGAGCACAGAACCCGATTGTGTCAACAATAATGGTCAAAATACCGGCGAATGCTCCCAAACCTACAGAAATTACAAAAATGAGGGCCCAAATTAAATCGGGAATTGTTCGCATAGTGGAGACCATACCGCGGGTTGCTACTCGTATGAAGTTATTTGGAGAGGTGTTTCGTGATGCCAAAACGGCAATGGGTAAGCTTAATACTACTCCAATGGCTGTTCCCACAAGAGCAATCTGAAAGGTTTCATACATAGCACTTGATATGGATGAGATTCGACTTGGATCAGGTGGGAATGCAGAACTTACAAAATGAAACATGTTTCCAATGCCTGATGTGAGTCTATCAAACGTTACGTCAGCGTGTCGTAAACCTAGATAGAATAGTGAGACAAAAGCAATGATGAGTAAGATCGTCCCAAGAGAAGGCATTTTGAACCTTGGAGGCATTTGCTGTCTTAAGTTACTCATGTGTAGCACCTGCTTTTTGGAAAGATTCAAACGTGCTCTCTTTATTGTATAGAGTAGTTAGTTCTTCTTTTGATACTTGTCCTTTTATTTGGTCCATCACGAGTTTTCCGGAATGAAGACCGATAAAACGTTCGCCGTATTCAAGAGCAATCTCAGTTTGGTGGAGGATGCAAACAACAGTTAATTTACGTTCACGTACAATCTCCCACAATAGTTCCATGACTTCACGTCCAGCGCGAGGATCAAGGCTTGCAATTGGTTCATCTGCCAAAACAATTTCTGGATCTTGCATGAGCATACGGGCGATGGCCACACGTTGTTGTTGACCACCTGAAAGTTGATCGGCGCGTCTTTTAGCCAAATGGGCAAGTCCCACCCGGTCTAGACACTCCATTGCCTTCATTCTCATGTCATCGGATGCACAAAAGGCAAGTGTTTGTACAAACGTTTTTGAATTTCCCATGGCACCGAACAATACGTTTTGAAATACAGAAAGGTTATAGATGAGGTGGAAGTCTTGAAAAACCATTCCTACTTTTTTACGTAAAGGACGAAACTTCCGCTTTGAAAGAGTCGTAATATCGTGATCTCCGTATTTGATTTCACCAGTAGTCGGCTTCTCAAAACCGGATATACATTTGAACAGGGTGGATTTTCCTGAGCCATTATGGCCGAGGAGCACAACCCCTTCACCTGGATTTACTGTGAACGATACGTTTGTTAATGCGGTGGTGCCGTCAGGGAACGTCTTTGTGACTTCATTGACGGTAATTGAGTTCATGTAAAACGGCCTCCAATACAAATACTATTCAATCGTTAAACCGAGCGTCTCGTAAGCACGGCGCATTGGATCATAATCAGAGTCCGCAGCTTCTACAAATTTCGCTTCAATATACTTATCGTTTTCACCAGTTACAAGGATGCTTTCAAGAATTTCCTCTTGGTTTTCAAGAAGCAATCGACGTACCTCTTCTACAAAGTCTTCGGGAAGCTCCGGACTAGCAATGAAAGTGTCATTTGGTAGTGGAGGACCTTCGTGAAGCAAGCGGTATTTACCTTCGCCATCTTCTTCAACCATTTGATAGTAATCTTTAATTCCAGTAGCTAGTACATCAACGTCACGGTTTTTGAAAGCTTCAATACGTGCGTTATCTAGTAATTGGATGTTGAAATCACGGTCGAGATCGTATCCTTCTTCTATTAGGATCGAGCTTGGTCCGATGTGCCCACTTGTGGATCCAGCATCTTTCATCGCGATATCTTTTCCAACTAAGTCATCTAAAGAATGAATATCGTCATCTTCGTGAACGATTATTGCTGCATGATATTCTGAACGCTCAATACCAACGATCGGATAAGAGTCTGGTACAACAGAGTTGATTTGTACATATTCAGATGGACCGGCAAGCATCATGTCCACTTGATCGTATTCAAGGGCAGTGGCCCCAATAATGCGGTCTGTTACAGCGAAGAATTCCACTTCGATATCGAGCACATCTTCTAATACGTCTTTAAAAGGACCGAACTCACGTTGTAATTCTTCCATTCCTTCAACACCTGTGTCTGCAAAGCGCAGTTTTTCAGGCCACCCTTCACGGTCGCTTGTTTCTTCTTCGGCGGAGTTTTCGTCAGTACCAGCCTGTGCACTTTGTTCCTCTGTTTCTGTATCCTCTGAACCGCAAGCGGCAAGTAACCCTAACCCTAATGCAAAAATAGATAACTTCTTCCCAAACTGTTTCATTCTCTCTCCTCCTCGATAATGTCATGTTCGTTTAACACACTGCATACTTTACGTGTCGAAAATTAAGTCATAATGAAGAACAGGTAAAAAATAAATAAATTTTATGAACAACGTATGAATTCGCCAGCTTTCTGACTTTTATGAATCTCTAAGATAGATGAGTTTTGTTGAGTATTGATTTATATTTGTTACATCACAATCTCGTTTATTTATGAATGAATTGTAAAAGCCCCTTTCATTGTGAGAGTGTAGGTGTTCAGGTAAAATGATAGAAAAGACTGTCAACGAGAAAGGGGCAATCATGATGAAATTTCATACAAAGAACGTACACTTTCAGGAGAAGATGGATGGGGCGGAGGTTAGTAAAACGAAGCCAATCTACCAAACGTCTGCCTTTTCATTTACGGATCTTGACGATATGGAAGCTTTTTTCGAAGGGAAAAAAGGATACATGTATACACGGGTGGGAAATCCGAACACCGATGACCTTGGAAAGGGAGTAGCCGATCTTGAAGGAGCGCCGGCCGGTGTGGCATCGGCTTCTGGTATATCTGCAATCATGGGCGGTATCCTAGCCGTTGCGAAAGCGGGCGATCACGTGATTGCTACAGAAGACTTGTATGGTGGTACATATCAATTGTTCGCCCATGAGCTGAAGGACTTTGGCATCGAAGTGTCCTTTGCCAATTTTGAAGACTTGAGCGAAGTGGAAAAAGCAATCAAAGACAATACGGTTTTGTTGTATACAGAGTCCGTTACGAACCCCCTTCTTCGAGTGGAAGACATTAAAAGCGTGGTGGAGTTGGCGAAGCGTCACGAGCTAAAAACGATGGTCGATAACACGTTCCCGACTCCTTATCTCGTAAGACCTTACGAAGCCGGTGCGGATCTTGTGGCTCACAGTGCGACCAAATATATCGGGGGACACAGTGACGTTTCTGCTGGTGTCGTTGTTGGAAGCGAGGCTCTTGTAAAGAAAGCGAAGAGTAAGATCGTTCACCTCGGTGCGAACCTCGGTCCGTTTGACGGCTGGCTTGGATGCAGGGGCTTGAAGACATTAAGCCTTCGTATGGAGCGTCAAAGTGCCAACGCCAAAAAGCTGGCCGATCATTTGAGTGAGAAAGGAAGTCTTGGTCGCGTGTACTACCCGGAATTTGTGTCTGAGCGCGGGCACGGGGCAATCGTGACGATTGATCTTGGGGAAAACTACGATGTGTACGCATTCTTCAGAAGTTTGGACTGGGTAAAAGTCGTTCCTACACTCGCGGGAGTGGAGACATCCGTTACTTATCCAGTAGGGACCTCTCACCGCCCAGTACCAAAAGAGACGAGAGATCGTCTTGGTGTGACTGGCTCGATGGTGCGCATTAGTGTAGGGATTGAAGACGCAGAAGACATTAAAGCTGTGTTTGATCGTGCTTTGGAAAAATCCAAGAAGTAACGGGTTCCGACACAGATTTCATTTCAAATAAACGTTTGTTTAAAACGGGAAGGCCCTTCGTTTTTTGTCGGACGAAGGGTCTTTTTTGTGGAATGGGTTTGGGTTTTGGGGGAGGAGTGAGGTGGAGACGTGGAGCGGGGCGATTTAGTCGAGTTAGTTTGGCCATTAGTCTTAGTCGAGTTAGAATCTGCTTTAGTCGATTTAGCATGACGATTAGTCGAGTTGGCTCTTCCTTTAGTTGAGTTAGGATCTTGAAAGCCTTTTTTAAAAGGAGCTTTCATTTGCGAATCCACTCCCCTCATTCCTTAACACACGTAACTTTGCTATAATAAGAACAGTTTATAAGCCGTAGAGAAGGGGATTCTAGTAAGAGAGAATCTAAGAGGGTCGGTGATTTGCATGAAAGATGAGTTTTCGTTTATCCGTTCGATCCAGCCGAAAGGGCACCATCAGCCGACGGTTGTGGCAGGCATTGGGGACGACGCCGCTCTATACGACAGCGAAGAGGGCTTTCATGAGATTGCGACGGTGGATACCCTTGTAGAAGATATGCATTTTACGAAAGAAACGATGAAGCCGTTTCACATTGGCTATAAGGCTCTCGCTGTTAACGTGAGTGACATAGCCGCCATGGGTGGTAGGCCTACATACTATCTCGTGTCCATCTCAATTCCGAAAAGCGGAAGCTGGAGCGAGGAGGAGTTGAAGGAGATCTACCGTGGGATGACCGAATTAGCTGATGAATACGGCATGGATTTGATCGGTGGGGACACGAACGGGACGAACGACAAGCTCGTGGTGTCCGTGACCGTGATGGGCCGTGTGGAAAAGGGGGTTCGGTTGCTTCGTTCCAATGCCAAGCCTGGAGACGTGGTGTTTGTAACCGGTCCGGTGGGAAGTTCTGCAGCGGGGCTTCATTATTTACTTGAAGGCCACCGTTGCCCCGATATTTTTGCCAGTGCTCATCAAATGCCGCGCCCTCAAGTGGGAGCGGGGAGGGTTCTTGCAAAAGCCCGTGAGCGAGTAGCGCTAAACGACATTAGTGACGGCCTTGCTAGCGAGGCGAACGAAATTGCAGAAGCAAGTGGCGTGACCATGGAGATTGATTGGTTGAGCATTCCTCATGAGCTACAAGGAGAGGGTGAGGATCGTATCGAGAAGTGGACGCTGTATGGCGGGGAAGACTTTCAGCTGATTGGTACGGCGGGAGAAGAGACGTTTGCCAAGCTTGAGCGTACGTTTCATGAAAAAGGGCTCTCGCTCATTCGTGTAGGACGCGTCATTAAAGGAAAAGCAGAAGTCTATCTTGTGAAGGAAAACGAGCGTTCCGTTCTTCATAAAAGAGGCTATAACCATTTTAATAAAGGTGATTGAATATGAATGAATATTACGAAGTAACGTCGGCTTCCCCAGAAGAGACGAGCCAGTTGGCGGAAGCGTTGGCGAAGCACTTGGAGCCGGGGGATTTAATTACCCTTGAAGGAGATCTCGGGGCCGGGAAGACGAGCTTTACAAAAGGGCTTGCCAAAGGACTAGGTGTCAAACGTACGGTGAACAGTCCGACGTTTACGATTATTAAAGAGTACAAAGGGACTGAGCTGCCTCTTTATCATATGGATGTGTACCGTTTAGAAGAGGGCGGTGAAGATATGGGGCTTGAGGAGTATTTTGATGGTGACGGAGTGTCTGTTGTGGAGTGGCCGAGCATGATTAAAGAGGAGCTGCCACAAGAGAAGCTTGCGATCTCGATTTTTCATCTCGATGAAACGAGTCGGCGTATCCGGTTTGAGCCTCATGGAGCGCGGTATATTACACTTTGCAAGGAGTTTTTGAAACGATGAACGTGTTAGCTATTGATACATCGACGTATGTGATGGGTGTTGCGGTTCTTCGCGACGGTCAAGTGGCAGGGGAGATGGTCACTCATGTAAAGAAAAATCATTCGATTCGTCTGATGCCGGCGATTCGCATGGTGATGGAAGAAGCGGATATGAAGCCAGAAGAGCTCGACCGAATTGCGGTAGCGGAAGGGCCTGGATCGTACACAGGTGTTCGCATCGGCGTGACGACTGGGAAAACGATGGCGTGGGCCCTCGGAATTCCAGTTGTTGGTGTATCGAGCTTAGAAGCCCTTGCGGCGAATGGGCGCTATTTTGACGGCCTGATTAGTCCATTCATCGACGCGCGGAGAGGCCAAGTGTTCACAGGGCTCTACCGTAGTCGCGGTGGCGAGGTCGAGAGGGTGGATGAGGATCGCCTTATTTTGCACGAAGAATGGGTTACATACGTGCGGGAAAAAGAGGAGCCGGTGTTGTTCTTGAGTCCGGATCTCTTGAAACACAAGGAGTTGGTGGGGGCGGATGCTGCTATCAATCCTGCGGACCATTTGGGGCGGCCGTCGGCGATTGCGTTTGCCGGGATGAAAAAAGAGCCGGGTGAGGCGGTTCATTTGTTTGCGCCGAATTACTTGCGTATGGCCGAGGCGGAGTCGAAGTGGCTCGAGGCTCAGAAAGAACGGGAGTAAGAGATGAACGAGGAGATTCAAATTCGGTTGATGGAATTGGACGATGTGGACGGTGTGCTGGCGGTGGAGGAGATGTGTTTTCCGACGCCATGGAGCCGTAGTGCCTTTGTAAACGAGCTGAAGACGAACCAGTTTGCTTATTATTTGGTGGCGGAAGCGAGGGAGCGAGTCATCGGGTATTGCGGGGTGTGGGTGATTATTGATGAGGCTCACATTACAAACATTGCGGTGGACCCGACGTACAGGCGTAAAGGCATTGGTGAGGCGCTGATGACGGGGAGCTTGGAGCTGGCTCGAACGTTTGGTGCGAAAAAGCTGACCCTTGAAGTGCGGGTCAGTAATGAAGCGGCGCAAAACATGTACGAGAAGCTTGGATTTGAGCGCGGGGGGATCCGGAAGAACTATTATACGGATAACCAAGAGGATGCGCAGATTATGTGGGTGATGATGGAATGAAAATCAATGAAGAATTAATGATACTGGGAATCGAGACGAGCTGTGATGAGACGAGTGCATCGGTTGTGCGAGGCGGTCGAGAGATATTGAGTAACGTGGTGTCGTCGCAAATCGAGAGTCACAAGCGGTTTGGCGGTGTGGTGCCTGAGATTGCGTCGCGCCATCACGTGGAACAAGTCACTTATATTATCGAACAAGCCCTTCGTGAGGCTGAGGTGACGATGGACGATGTTGACGCGGTTGCGGTGACGGAAGGTCCGGGACTAGTCGGGGCGCTTTTAGTCGGCGTAAATGCGGCGAAAGCGTTGGCATTTGCGAAGGGCAAGCCGTTGATTGGTGTGCATCATATTGCCGGTCACATTTATGCGAACCATTTGGTCGAGGAACTCACGTTTCCGTTGCTGTCGCTGGTGGTGTCTGGCGGGCACACGGAGCTTGTGTTGATGGATGAGCACGGGAAGTATGAAATCTTGGGCGAGACGCGAGATGACGCGGTAGGTGAGGCGTACGATAAAGTGGCGCGGACGATTGGACTTCCGTATCCGGGTGGTCCACACATGGACCGCTTGGCTCATGAGGGCGAGGCGTCGATCGAGTTGCCTCGTGCGTGGCTTGAAGCGGATTCGTTTGACTTTAGCTTCAGTGGGTTGAAGAGTTCGGTGATCACTACGCTTCATAACGCGAAGCAGCGTGGTGAAGAGATCCCAGAGGAGACGATTGCCGCGAGCTTTCAGGCGAGTGTGATTGATGTGCTTGTGACGAAAACGATGCGTGCGGTTGAGAAGCATGGCGTGGAGCGCCTTGTGCTGGCAGGTGGTGTGGCTGCGAACAAAGGGTTACGTGCCCGAATTTCTGAAGTGTGCGAGGAGCGCGGCTTGAAGATGACGATTCCACCGCTCGCTCTATGTACGGACAACGCGGCGATGATCGCAGCGGCGGGTAGCGTCATGTATGAAAAAGGTCAGTTTGCCGATGACCGGTTGAACGCACAGCCAGGCTTGGAGCTGGAGAGATAGAAGTGTTTGTGGGTGCGAGGCACTGTGTTTGGCGTTTCACATGGGGTCAGGCACCGTGTTCAGTGTTGAGCATAGTGCCTGGCACTGGAGAATGTGTGGACCAGGAAGGCGTGGGAGCGTCTTTCTGGTTCTTTTATGTTTTGAGGGGGGAGGTGTTGTGGTGGAGCGGCGGGTGGATTGATTATAATAGGTCGAGGATTCATCATAAGTGCTGGCGGATTCATTATAAAACGGCAAAATTCATTATAAATACTCGTAAATTCATTATAAACTCTACGAAATTCATCATAGGTGCCTAACTATTCATCATAAAGTTGTCGCGCCGAGAAATTTTCACTACACTCACAAACATTTATGTGAAATAGCTCACAGAGGGTCTGACCCTCTGTGAATTGGGGAACATAAAGATATAATTTCCTATTGACTTTTTAGGGTTATTCACAGTTTACACAGGGGGGTGTGGATAAAACGAATGGATGTTCGTGTTAATAACAATCTGTGTACAACCTGTGGATAATGTGGAAAAGTGGCTCAAAAGCGTGAACGGCAATGGTGGTCCTGTTTACAACTATTTTTGGGGATAAGTCTCCCTTATTGTGAATAACCTAAAAAAATAGCGGAAATACTACACATTTACTGTTGATAAGTGTGTGGATAGTGTGGATAGTTCAGAAAATTATCTGTATTCAGGAGAGAGTCATGTGAAAAAGTACAAAATCGCCATTCTTATTATCGTGTTTCTATTCAGTTTACCCACAATCACTTTGGGAGAAGAAAAGGATCAAGAGCTCCTCATCGTATTGGTCCCCGGCCTCTCCTTCGATGACATCTCTTGGCTCATTGATCACGGTCATGAGGAAACCCTGTGGAAAACAGGAGGACTTGGAGCCGTCAACGTAAAAGGGGAAGGGAATTATTCATATTTAAACCACGCTGTGACCATGGGCGCTGGAGAGCGGGCCTCCGGAGTTCTCGGCTGGAATGCCTTTTTTGAAGATGAGATTGTGGACGGGGTGCGAGCGAGGGACCTCGTCACGCAGTGGACTGGAACAAGCGAGCCGGCTCCTCTTTATCATCCGTCCTTTCCTCAACTCGAGAAAAAAACTGCCACTAGCTTGCGGGGAGCACAGATCGGTCGTTTCGGCACCCGACTTCAAAAAGCAGGCATCACGAGACATGTGGCGGGAAACAGCGACACCCGAACGGACAGTCAGCGCTACGGGTCTCTTCTCGTAATCGATGAAACGGCGAGTGTGGATAACTACACCCCAGGGGGAATCACCGTCGACACGAGCAAGCCGTCCGGCGTTTACCAAGACACCACTACCATTGTGGAAGAGATGGACGCATCCACAGAAAAGAACAGTGTGTTCGTCCTCGAGTGGGGAGATCTCCACAGGCTTTATCACGACCGTTCGAACATGACCGACAATCACTTTGCCAGCTCGTACAAAGAAACGTTGACGAGACTTGAAGGGCTGATAGCTAAGACGCTCACCACGACCAACAAGGAAGTATGGCTTCTTTCGCCGGCCGTGAATGACCGCGCTCTTGATAAAAGCGACCAACTCGCCCCTTTGTGGGTGTGGAAAAAAGACCGGAGCCAAGTCTTTACATGGCACTCACCGACAACAAGGCGAGACGGCCTGATGGCAAGCGTTGACCTCGTTCCAACCTGGCTCGGCTTTTTTGGAATGGACGAAGGGGATGACTGGATCGGTCATCCTGTCACTTTTCAGACCGGGACGGCTAACCCAGCCGCATTTTTGAACCAACACAAAGCAATGACTGCCGTGTTTTCCAAGCGAGGGCCCGTTCTTTCCGGGTACATTACCGTTCTCGTGGTGATTCTGCTTGCAGTGAGCGCCGTTCTGTGGATAAAAAAAGAAGCGTCTCTATGGCGCAAAGTGGCGCGCCTTGTCCTGATCAGCGCCGTCAGCTCGCCGCTCCTCTTTTTACTCACCGGTCCCCTAATCCCTCACTTGTCCACCGTCTTTTACGTGGTCATGTTGATCGGGGCGACAGGGGTAGGCGCCATCCTTGTGGACAAAGTAGCCAAGTACCCGGTAAGCACCATATGCGGCTTATTTTTTGCCATCACCACGTGGGACTTACTGAACAACGCCACCTTGATCAAACAATCCTTTCTCGGCTACGACCCGATCATCGGAGCAAGATACTACGGCCTCGGCAACGAATTCGCCGGC
This sequence comes from Alteribacter aurantiacus DSM 18675, assembly GCF_000429705.1. Taxonomy (GTDB): domain Bacteria; phylum Bacillota; class Bacilli; order Bacillales; family Salisediminibacteriaceae; genus Alteribacter; species Alteribacter aurantiacus. The sequence continues at coordinate 618,014 of NZ_KE386942.1, read as the reverse complement.
GTATACATCGTGAGCGGCTGGCTTATGCTCGCACCATTTTTTACAGGCGGGCAAAAAAAGCGAATCCTCCAACATGCCACATTGTTTTTCGTCCTCACGGCGATGCTACTTTTTTTAGCTACATCGTCCTTAGGGGCCAATGCGGGAGCCTCTCTCGCTACAGGCGTGATGATCGGTTTTATTGTGTATAAGTTGTTCTTAGGTTTTCTAAATTGGAAAAAGCTCCTGTTGTTCATACCGGTGGGAGGGTTGGCTTTACTTGGTGTGTTATACGTTCTTCAGCTCAACCAGCCCGCAAGCCACATCCACTCGGCGTTTAACCTCCTCTTTCAAGGAGACGTTAACGGGATCGGAAACATTATCCTGAGAAAGCTCGAGATGAACTGGAAGATCTTTAAAATCTCCCACTGGACGCAGCTGTTTGTAACGACGTACGTCTTGATCGGCATTTACATATGGAGAGGAAAAAAGAAAGCGTGGTCTCACGAGCGAAACATTATGATACAAGGGTGTATCATCGCATCACTCGCGCTTCTTTTTTTAAACGACTCAGGTATTGTAGCAGCAGCGACGAGCATGTTTGTGACCCTTTGTGCGAGCTATGCGTGGCTTTTGGAGGATGGGAAGGAAAAAAATTAGCTGATTTGGACTAACATATATTGGAATCTCTTTTATTACTATAGGAAGTAAAAAGGGATGAAGCCAGTGAGAGGGTTGTCTGTTTTAACGAAAGTCCATGCCGAACCGGAACAGGAACATGTTGAAATGATAAAGAGGGGTCTACCGCAGCCAGCAAAAAAGAAGCGGATCATTGTTCTCGGAGCTGGCATGGCGGGGCTTGTTTCAGCCTCCCTTTTAAAAGAGGCGGGACATTCGGTCATACTCCTTGAAGGAAATTCTCGGGTGGGAGGAAGGGTTCATACTCTCCGCAAACCGTTCCGAAACGGCGATCACTTTGAAGGTGGGGCTATGAGGATTCCAAGTCATCACCAGTTGACGATGACGTATGTGCAGAAGTTTCATCTTCCTGTCATCCCCTTTGTGAATGCGACAGACAATGATTTGATCTATATGAATGGAAAGCTTGTGAGGAGGTTCATGTACGAGGACAATCCTGATTTGCTCGCTTTTCCTGTGGATGAAAAGGAGAGAGGATTAACGGCAGTAAACCTTTTAAGGCAGGCAGTAGCCGAATTCGCAGAGCAATATGTTGCAGGGACAAAGAACGAGCGGGGACGGCTACTAGCCCGGTTTGCCCGTTTTACAAAGGATGGCTTTCTGCGTGAAAATCCACTGGGGGAATCGTTATCAGACATTGCTACCTATAAAATCAATACAATGCTTGGGATTGGTGGTTTTCACCATCTTTCCTTTACGGACATCCTATTAAATATTACAAGTACGATTTTTGGAGATAACGTAGATTTCTTTCAGATTAAAGGAGGAAATGACCAGCTACCGAAAGCGTTTCTTCCGTATATTAATGATCATTTGCATGTGAATCGTACAGTAATGCGTATCGTTCAGGATAATACAGGCGTACAAGTAACGGCTGAAGATGAACGTAAAGAGCAGCACGTTTATTTTGGTGATGTAGTTGTATGCACACTTCCCTTTTCTGTGTTGCGGCTTGTGGATATCTGGCCACATGACTCTCTTTCCTTTGCTAAACAACGGGCGATTCGGGAGCTTGTTTATGTGCAGGCCACAAAGGTAGGGATTGAGTTTAAGCGTAAATTCTGGGAGGACGACGCTTTATACGGAGGCAGCCTGATTACTGACCTTCCTCTTCAATTTATGTATTATCCTAGCCATAACATAAACGTACCGGGACCGGGCATTTTAAAAGCCTGTTATGCATGGGGAGAAAACGCAAATCTGTGGGACGCCATGGAAGAAGAAGAGCGCGTTGACAGGGCATTATCGTATGTGGCACATATTCATGGGGAAAAAGTGAAAAAGCTCGCCACTGGCGGAGTGTCTGTGAGCTGGGGTAGTAACCCCTTTTCAGCCGGGTGTTTTTCCATGTTTAAGCCTTATCAGCATGGGGAGTTGCCAAGTGTGATCAGACAACCGGAAGGGCGGATTCATTTTGCCGGAGAACATACATCAAGGCTCCATGCGTGGATTGAAGGGGCTATTGAGTCAGGTGTCCGGGTGGCTGAAGAAGTGAATAAAAGGATTATTTAAAGAAAACAGGTGGCGGACATTGGTCCTGCCACCTGTTTGACACGTTATTAAAACGGATACGATTGTAAATCAATGCCCCAAGCGATTGGAAGATAGAAGTAAACGAAACAGGCGATGATAAAGATCGATGCGACGTTGATCCAAAAACCGGCTTTGGCCATGTCGCCGATACGGAGGTCCGTGGAGGCGAACACGACGGCGTTTGGCGGTGTGGCAACCGGGAGCATGAACGCACAAGATGCTGCGAGCGCTGCGGCTACCATCAAGGCATATGGGTGAACGTCGATCGCAAAGGCAAGGGAGGCCATGATTGGGAACATCATCGTCGCTGTTGCTGTGTTGGACGTGATTTCAGTTAAGAAAATCACGAGTGCGGTTACAGCAAGCAGGATGACGAAGAAGTTAACAGCAGCAAGGACTGTGAGCTGATTCCCGATGTATTCGGCAAGTCCGGTCTCCGTGAACCCGGCGGCAATAGCAAGACCGCCACCGAACAGGAGGAGAATGCCCCAAGGAAGCTTCTTCGCTGTGTCCCAATCCATGATGCGCCCTGGCATACGGATGGACGGAATTAAAAACAAGGTCACGGCTGCTCCAATGGCGATCGTCGTGTCATTGATTTCGAACGCTTCGACGCCGTCAAAAATGAACGTTCGGCTGATCCAAAAGAAAGCGGTGATTACAAACACGGCAAGGACGATTTTTTCTTCAGGCTGGACTTTGCCAAGTGATCGTTTTTCGTTTTGAATCACTTCGCGACCGCCCGGGATTTGTGTGATTTTCATTTTAAATTGGACTTTAACGAGGTAAAACCAGACAAGTCCGAGCATGAGAATCGACAGAGGTACACCGAACAGCATCCAGATCGCAAAGGAAATATCGATGCCGTAAAGTTGGTTCACGACGCCGGCAAAGATCGTGTTTGGCGGTGTTCCGATGAGTGTTCCGAGCCCGCCGATGGACGCGGAGTAGGCGATCCCGAGCAATAAGGCGCGGCTAAAATTGACCCGCTCCACTTCCGTATCGCCTTTATGTTTTTCTTTCAGGGATTTGCTTACTTGCATGATGATCGCGGTTCCGATCGGTACCATCATCATGGCGGTTGCTGTATTTGAAATCCACATGGACAAAAAGCCCGTGGCGACCATGAAGCCGAGGACGATTTTTGGTGTGCTCGTTCCGATCACACTAATGATGGCAATGGCGATCCGTTTATGGACGCCCCACTTTTCAAGCGCGAGAGCCAAGACGAAACCACCCATGAATAAAAAGACGGTGTTGTCACCGTAGGCTGAAACGACGGTGCCGCTCTCTAGAGACCCGGTTAATGGGAACAGGATGATCGGCATGATGGAGGTGGCGGGAATCGGAATGGCTTCCGTGATCCACCAGGTTGCAATCCAAAGGGTTGATGCAAGTACGGCTCTTGCTTCCCATGACAGTCCTTCGGGAGTGAAAAAAAGAAGGGTGGCGATGAAGAGAAGCGGTCCTAACATGAGACCGACGAGCTGTCTCGTGTCATAGGAGCGAGGTTCTTTTTCCTTTTGTGGATCTGAGCCTTCCTTAGTTTCAGCAGCTTGTCCACCACCGCTGCCTCCGGATCCTGAGCCTGTTCGGCCACCGGGGTTTAAGGTTAAGAGTTCGATCGCTTGATGGTGCCACTTCCACATCTGCGACCACATGCGTGAAACGGTTGATACGCTCATACTCATTCCTCCTTTTGAATAGTCGAATCGTGTTTGCTTATGTAAAATGAATGCGTTTTCCTTGTTTTCCAATGGTAAAGAAAACTGAAAATAAAGTCAATTGATCGGGTGGTAAATAGGTCCGTTGTCGCAGAGCGATCGGTGTATCTTTTATCTTCCCTAGAAAGTGAGCGGTGAAGCGGGTTTTTGGCAAAGAATACAGGGAGTTCAGAGTTCAGGGGTCTGTCCCCCGAACTTTTCGGTTTATGTATTGACAGGTGAGACAAATGGCTATAGTACCACATTTTTTAGGGGTGTGACGGGGATTTTTGAATTTACACGATTGTTCGGGGGACAGACCCCTGTCTTTCTCGCCGAAACGAAAAAGAAACGCTGAGCGGCTCAGCGTTTCTTTTAGGCACTATTCCTGCAAGGCTTCCCATTCTTCCATGAGTTCCTCGTTTTCTACTCGGAGCGTTTCTAGTCTTGTATTTAACTCGAGAGACTTTTCGTGATCTTGGTAAATGGCAGGATCGGCCATTTTTTCTTCAATTTCAGCAATTTCGACTTCATTTTCCTCGATTTTCACTTCGGCTGCTTCGATTTTACGCTGTCGTTGTCTTTCGAGCTTCTTCATTTCTTTGTCCCGTTCGTAGTCTTGCTTCGACTGTTTGTCCGTTGAGTCTTGCGTGTTGCCATTCGCCTGAGCTTTCGCTTCGTTTAGAGCGTCCCATTCACGTTGTTCCGCTTTTTTCGCCGCATAGTAGTCGTAGTCTCCGAGGTAGTTGGTGAGCCCGTCCGATGCAAGCTCCACCACACGGGTAGCCATGCGGTTAACGAAGTACCGGTCATGAGATACGAAAAGAAGCGTCCCAGGATAATCGATCAAGGCGTTCTCAAGCACTTCTTTACTATCGAGGTCCAGGTGGTTTGTAGGCTCATCCAGTATCAAAAAATTGGCTTTTTGCATCATCAGTTTGGCCAACACGAGACGGGCTTTTTCTCCTCCGCTCAAGTCGCGAACATGCTTCAACACATCTTCACCGCTAAACAGGAAGTTTCCGAGCACGGTACGAATGTCTTTTTCCGGTGTGGTCGGGTACTCGTCCCACAGCTCTTGAAGAACCGTCTTGTTCGTAGTGAGCCTTGTCTGTTCTTGATCGTAGTATCCAACTGACACGTTACTTCCAAACCGAATCGAGCCGTCCAATGGCTCAAGAATCCGGTGAATGGTCTTCAACAATGTAGATTTACCGATCCCATTTGGTCCGAGGAGGGCCACACTTTCACCCCGGTCAAGCTTTAAGGTAATGTTTCTAGTAAGGGCTTCTCCTTCGTAACCGACGGCCAGGTTCTCCGACATCATCACGTCGTTTCCGCTTTGACGATCAATTTGGAACGAAAACTGAGCCGATTTGTCGTCATCTTTTGGTCGTTCCATCATCGTCATTCGTTCCAGCTGTTTTCGACGACTTTGGGCTCGTTTACTGGTGGATGCCCGAGCCAGGTTTTTTTGTACAAATTCTTCGAGGCGTTTCACTTCGCCTTGTTGCTTTTCAAAATGCTTCATTTCAAGTTCGAGACGCTTCGCTTTTTCCTCTAAATAGTGGCTGTAGTTGCCCACGTATTTTGTCGTTTGTTGAAAGGACATTTCGTACACGTGATCGACGATGCGATCGAGGAAATAGCGGTCGTGGGACACGATCAAAATTGCTCCAGCGTACCCACTCAAGTAGTTTTCAAGCCACGTCATCGTTTCGATGTCCAAGTGGTTTGTAGGCTCGTCCAAAATAAGGAGTTCCGGTTTGGTTAACAGGAGCTTCCCTAGAGCCAAACGTGTTTTTTGTCCCCCGCTTAAGGAACTAATTGGCGTTGCGTAGTCAAAGTCGGCGAATTGAAGGCCGGACAAAATACTGCGGATGTCCGCTTCGTACTGGTAGCCGCCTTTGTCTTTAAAGTCTTGCTGAAGCTGATCGTAATCTTTAAGAAGCTTCTCGTACTGTGCGGCCTGACCGGTAACGGCAGGATCGCTCATGGCCGCTTCCATGTCCCTTAGACGGTTCTCCATTTTTTGCAGGTGAGAAAATACAGTGAGCATCTCGTCCCAAATGGAGCGATCTGATTCAAGGCCGCTACTTTGAGCAAGGTAGCCCACATTCACATCTTTTGGAATGATCACGTCACCACTGTCATACGTTAATTCACCAGCGATCACTTTTAATAAAGTGGATTTCCCCGCGCCATTTCGACCCACTAAGGCCACGCGCTGACCACTCTGCACTTCAAGCTTTACATTTTGTAAAATCGGCTCCGCGCCGAATGATTTGGATACTTGTACACACTGCAATAAAATCATCGATTCGTCATCCTCACTATAAACGCACTTCTATCTCATTCAAGTGTACATGAACCCCGCAAAAAGAGGCAACTCCTGTCGAACGAATTCGGGGGTCTGTCCCCCGAACATTTCATAAACCCAGTTGACATGTGGGATCTAGGTGCCTTTTGGTAATACCACATGTCTACAGTAATTCAATAGGAGGACATGGATTTACACAATTGTTCGGGGGACAGACCCCCGAATTCCCTTTCATTCTCCTTCACATTTTACCGAGAAATTGTTATTGACGGTGAGGGGGATCGGTGGTATATTTTTGTCATTGAATTTAATTCCGATTTAACAGGTATGTTTTATCAGGAAAGAGAGGGTGGGGGAATATGAAACGACTTTTATTATTAGTAGGTTTATCTGCATTGGTGGGGTTAACCGCTTGTGGATCGGTAGATGAAGATGCAAGCGCAGAAGAAGCAGAAGGAAATGAAACAGAAGTTGATGAGGCAGGAGAAGAGGGTGGGGGCGTATGGGCTGAGATTCAGGAGTCCGGCACGTTGGTTGTAGGGACATCAGCCACGTATTCTCCGATTACTTATTTTGATGGAAGTGACCTAACTGGATTTGACGTGGAGCTTGTTCGTGAAATTGGAGAGCGACTTGGTGTAGAAGTGGAGTTTACGACAATGGACTTTGACGGTATTCTTCCTGCTTTAAGAAACGGCCAAATTCACCTTGCAGCAAACGATTTCGCCGTCACCGAAGAAAGACAGGAAACCTTTGAGTTAACAGATCCATATAAATTCTCCTACGGATCCATCGTGGTTCGGTCAGAAGACGCTGAACGGTTTGAAACAGCTCGAGACCTTGAAGGTGTACCGGTAGCCCTTGGTTCTCTAACGAGTAACTATGCACAGTTCGCCAACAACATCGGAGCGGACGGAGCGGCTTACGACGGTGGAATGGAAGCTGTTTTGCGAGACGTGATCAACGGGAACCGCGATGCGTACTTAAACGACGTGCTTGTCCTTCAACGAACACTTGAAGAGTTCGGTGACGACCGCCTTGTTGTTGCGGATCACGTGAAGTACCACGCAACGGAAAGCGTCATGATTATGAAACAAGGAAACACGGACTTAAAAGAAGCGGTTGACGGAGCCATTGCCGAACTTCACGAAGATGGCACCATCTCTGAGTTGTCTGAGCAGTACCTAGGCACAGACGTTTCACAACCACTTGATACAGAAGACATAATCGGCTTGGACGGAAACTAATTTCAGGGTGAAAAAGGTACAAGAGATTCTTTGTCTCTTGTATCTTTTTACATAAGTACGAAAAGAGGGAAACGAATGATTGACTGGTTTAGACAGATTCAATGGGAACATCTTTTTGATCCGGAATTGGCGTGGAATTCCCTTCCGCTCCTTCTTCAAGGTCTCCAAATTACGTTACTGATCGCTCTATCCAGCATGGCTTTTTCCTTGGTGCTCGGTCTCTTTTTAGCCGTTGGACGGATGTCGAAACGATGGTATTTTTACTTGCCTGCTCGCATGTATATCTCATTTATGAGAGGCACGCCACTCCTTGTGTTCTTATTTATTCTTTATTACGGGATTCCCGTTTTAGGGATCCAATTTAACAGTGCCATTGTGGCTGCGATTGTGGGAATTAGTATGAACTTTGCGGCATATTCGGCGGAAGTGATTCGGTCAGCGATCATGAGTGTACCGAGAGGGCAGTGGGAATCGGCCGCTTCTCTTCAAATGACCTATTGGCAAACGTTGCGTCGGATTGTGATTCCACAGGCAACTAGAATTGCGTTACCTCCAACGACCAACATCTTTTTAGACATCGTAAAAGGAACCTCACTTGCTTCCGTTATTACTGTTCATGAGCTGTTGTACAGCGCTCGACTCGTTGCAGGGCAAACGTTTGATTCTATGACCATGTACATTACGGCAGCCCTTATTTACTGGGGTGTTTGTATTGTGATCGGATATTTCCAAGAACGTTTGGAAGTAAGGTACAACCGCTATTTAACGAAGAGGTAAAGGAGGGCGAGCGTAATGATTACCGTTGAGAAGTTAAAGAAGGTGTATGACGACACCACCGTACTGAAATCGATTGATTTTACTGTGAAAAAAGGAGAGGTCGTCTGTTTAGTAGGGCCTTCAGGGTCGGGAAAAACAACGTTACTTCGCTGCTTGAACTTGCTAGAAGTACCTGAAGAAGGAACGGTTACGATTGGCAAAAAAACAGTCGATTTCGGCGGGAAAAAGCTATCCAAAAAAGATACAAATGAGCTTCGCGCTTACTCTGGCATGGTGTTCCAGGGGTTTCATCTGTTTCCTCATAAGACGGTCATTGAAAACATTATCGAAGCCCCTCTTGTTGTCCAAGGACGGGACAAAAAGGAGCTTGTGGCTGAAGGAGAAGAACTCCTCCAAAAGGTAGGGATGCTTGAACATAAAGACAAATATCCTGATGCCTTATCTGGCGGACAGCAGCAACGAGCAGCCATTGCCAGAGCGTTAATGATGAAACCGGAAGTGATGCTTTTCGACGAGCCCACATCAGCACTTGATCCTCAAACAGTAGGAGAAGTGCTCCGGGTTATTGAAGACCTCGCAAAAGAAGGTCAAACGATGGTCATCGTGACACATGAAATGAATTTCGCAAGGAGAGTTTCTAATCAAGTCCTCTTTATGGACGGAGGATATATCGTCGAAAAAGGAGAGCCGGAAGACGTTTTGGTCTCACCAAAAGAAAAAAGAACGAGGGAATTTCTCCAACTGATCAAAGAATAAAAAAGGAGTCAAAGCATGGTGATACAGCTTTGACTCCTTTTCATATAAATGTTCGAAAATGTTCGGGGGTCTGTCCCCCGAACATTTCATAAACTCCGTTGACAAGTGGACTCTAAGTGCTGTAATACCACAGCTCTAAAGTGATTCAATAGGAGAACATGCATTTACACAATTGTTCGGGGGACAGACCCCCGTCTTTTAGAAGGTCCTTTTACAGGTTTCTTCTTTTGTTGGATTGACATAAAGAAACAGTGCCCCTAACATGGGGGCTGCTTTTTCACTTACTTACAGATGGTGGAGCGGTTACCTTTTCAATCGTACCTACCCCAATTACAATGGGAAATTCCTTTTAAATAGGGGTATAAGATAAACTAGCACTAAACGAGAGTTGAGTGATATCAGCTGCTGAAGGGTCGGTCTCCTCAAGCGTCCTCACACGAATACCAATACGATCACCTTCAGCCACATCTAATGAATCAAGACTAATATTCGTTGCTGTACGAAAACCGTCAGGGACACCAGGAGTAATAACGTTATTCGGGAACCCAAATCTAACTGAGCTAGTTAACGGGGTTGTCAGGTAAGGTGATGAACTGTGATCGATTCCATCATTAGGAACTGAAGGCGCGCGGAATACTGTGAAATCATATTGGAGACCCAAAGTGTTTATCGAAGTAACAGAAGCAACCAACAAATCTGCACTTATTTGTAGATTTTGAATGGTCCCATCAAAGGGGATTGGAAAAGCAAAACCACCTGCTTCTGGTGGACTCGTTGATTCTCCAGAACCGTCAATAACTTCAACGGTATTATTACCAAAACCCATTAAAATCGGAGCTGCTGAAACTACCGCAGCACCAGAGAGGATAATACCTGTTGAAAATGGAATTAATCCTCCTGGGATAATTATGCCCATGATCTCACCTCCAACAAAGTTTGATTTAATTAATCCTATTAAAAGATTGGTTGTTCTATGCAGTTTAATTAGGAACCATATATGTAACTTTCCTAATTGCTAAAGTTCAGGGGTCTGTCCCCCGAACATTTCATAAACTCAGTTGACAGGTGGACTCGAGGTGCTGTATTACAATAGATCTGAAGTAATTCAATAGGGGGGAATGAATTTACACAATTGTTCGGGGGGCAGACCCCATTCTTCGACCCCATTCTTCCCCTGTCTTTGGTTGTTTTGATTCTTCCTGTGCACATTGTGAATTGATGGTGTACAATGGACAAAGAGAGGTTGAAAGGAGATTGTTATGGGGTCATTTACACATTTTAATGAGCAAGGCAGAGCGAAAATGGTCGATATCTCCGACAAGAAAGAAACGGTACGCACGGCAGTGGCCCGCTCGGGTGTAATTGTGAACCAGGCAACTTACGAAGGAATCCGAGAAGGAACGATGAAAAAAGGCGATGTTTTAGCTGTTGCACAAGTGGCTGGCGTAATGGCTGCGAAAAACACGTCACAGTGGATTCCCATGTGCCACCCTCTGGCTCTATCCGGTGTTGACATCCGGTTTGACTGGGACACAACAGAAGAGTACAAGCTGCTCATTGAGGTACACGTGAAAACGAAGGGGAGTACAGGAGTAGAAATGGAAGCGCTAACAGCAGCAAGCGCCACCGCGCTCACCATCTATGACATGTGCAAAGCCCTTGGAAAAGAAATGGTCATCATGCCTACGTTTTTGTGTGAAAAAACAGGAGGCAAAAATGGAGACTTTAGACGAGAAGAGTAGAGCGCATCACGAAATATAAAGAGATCAACGCAATTTCCGCAAAAGGGAATAGGGAGAGAAGTTGCGAAGGTTGGAGGCGAACTTATGGATAACATTGATCAAACGAAGATTCCTCAGGCAACGGCCAAACGTTTGCCGTTGTATTACCGTTTTTTAGAGAGTTTGCAGGCATCGGGAAAACACCGCGTGTCTTCATCTGAATTAAGTGAAGCAGTCAAGGTGGATAGTGCCACAATCCGACGTGATTTTTCCTACTTCGGGGCTCTTGGTAAAAAAGGCTACGGCTACAACGTGAACTACTTACTTACCTTCTTTAGAAAAACATTGGATCAAGATGAAGTGACTCGAGTCACGCTAGTCGGTGTGGGGAACTTGGGTACAGCATTTCTAAACTATAACTTTACCAAAAGCAACAATACCGTTATTGATATGGCTTTCGATGTTGACCATGACAAGGTTGGCCAAAATATTGGAAACGTTCCCATCTATCATTTGGACGACTTCAAAGAAAAAATCGGACCAAACGTGGAAGTGGCGATCCTCACTGTCCCGTCCCACGCAGCGCAAGGCATTGCCGATGATATTGTGGAAGCGGGAATCAAAGGGATTTTGAACTTTACTCCGGCCAGACTAAGCGTGCCGGACGACGTGCGCGTGCACCACATCGATTTATCGGTGGAACTGCAGTCGCTCGTCTACTTTCTTAAACACTATCCTATGTAAAAAAACAGCCGCCTTTTGCCAATGAGCAAGAGGCGGTTTTTTAGCTAACTGGAGCAAAAACAGAATAACTGGAGCAAAAACAGAATAACTGGAACAAAAGAAAAATAACTGGATCAACCAAAAAATTACTGGATCAAACAATATATAACTCGATCAAACCGAAAACATATGAAAGGCTGATTTGTATGACGACGATTCGACCTTATCGAAAGACAGATAAAGACTTTATTTTGGAACTCGCCGCCCGCTTCGGCGAGTTCGACCATGTGGGGTGGCGGGATCCAAAAGAAATGTCGGAGGCGCAGTATCGGTTGAGTCTTGAATCGATCAGGGACAATAAAGAGCGGATTTTCATCGCGGAAAATGATCGAGGTCACTTGAGCGGGTATTTGGAGGTTGACGTCCATACCGACCTTTTTACCCAAAAAAAGCAGGCGTATCTTGCGGCGATTGCTGTTGCTCGCGGTGGTGAAGGAACAGGTGTTGGGAAAAAGCTGATTGAAACGGCGGAAGTGTGGGCTGTTGAGCAGGGGTTCGAGGAGCTTGTGTTGGGGGCTTTCCACGGGAATGAGCGTGCGATCCATTTTTATAAGCGGCTCGGGTTTGAGATTGATACGGTGACAATGGTGAAAAAGCTGTGAGCACGTGTGAGAGATTCATGGTATGATAGAAATAGGTATTTCGTGTAGCGAAAGATGATTGGGGACGTGTGAAAAAAGGAACAGGTACTTTAATGAGGCAAAACATAAAGCAGGTGACGTATTCGTGGCTAAGATTCCGCATAAATGGATTGTGTTATTCTCGGTTTTACTTGGTACATTTACGATTATTTTAAATAATAGCATGTTAAACCCGGGGGTCCCTCACTTGATGGAGGTGTTTGACGCCGATGCGGTGGCGACGGGCTGGGTGATCACGATCTTCATGGTTACGATGGGGATCACGATGCCGTTGACCGGCTACTTGGGGGACAAGTTTGGGAAAAAGAACTTGTACCTCTTGGGGCTCGGGCTCTTTGTACTTGGGTCGATTCTCGGGTCCATGAGCTGGAATTTGTCGTCGCTCATCTTTTTTCGAGGCCTTCAAGGGGTAGGGGGCGGCTTTATTATGCCGTTATCTCTCGTATTCTTGTTTCAGGTGTTCGAGAAAAAAGAGCGGGGCATGGCGATGGGCATTTGGGGGATTGCGGCTATGATGGCGCCTACGATTGGTCCGACGCTCGGTGGCGTGATCATTGAGCTTGGGTCGTGGCAGTGGCTGTTTTTGTGTAACATCCCTACAGGAATCTTGGGACTTGTGTTTTCGTCGATCTTTTTAAGCAAAAGTAAGCCTGACAAGTCGATCTCCTTTGACGGTAGCGGGTTTGTGACGGTGACGATTGGTGTCGGATCAGTGCTTTTTGCCCTCGGGCGGATCAGTGAGCTTGCCCACTTGACGAATCCCGTCAACATCGGGCTTATGGTTGTTGGTTTTGCGTCGCTTGTGGCGTTTGTGAAAATTGAGAATGGGAAAGCGGAGCCTCTTCTTGATTTGTCGATTTTTAAGATCAAGCCGTATACGATCAGCATTTGGATCGGGATCGTGAGTTCGATCAGTTTGTTCGGCGGGATTTTCTTGATTCCTCTTCTTGTTCAGAATGTGTATGGATACGGTGCGATTATGACGGGCCTTGTGTTTTTGCCGTCTGCTTTACTGATGGGGCTTTGCATGACGATCGGCGGACGAATTTTGGATCGGCGCGGACCGTCGGGCGTGGTGACGGTTGGTCTGACGCTCTCTTTTGCAGGAACGATTATGCTCGGCTTTATTTCGATGGAAACAGCTCTTTGGGTGCTGTTCGTGTTAAACGGAATTCGCGGCATGGGGATGGGCTTTAGTATGATGCCATCGACCACGACCGGGATGAATGCGATTCCCGAGCAGATGATTTCCCGTGGATCGGCGATGAACAACGTGCTGAGGCAGATGAGTTCGGCTCTTGGGATCGTGTTTATGAGTGTGTACTTTGAAGTGCGACGGGCTCAGATGATGGGCGCGAACGGTTTGACGATAGAAGAAGCGAGTCTCCAAGCGATTACGGAAGGATTCATTGTGATTTCCGTGTTGCTACTGGTGTCCATTCCTGCCGGCGTGATTTTAGGGCGGGAAGTGAAGAAGCAAGAGGCGCGCGAGAAGACAGCTTAAGGTGGAACGGTTTCCTTTAGGGGGGAGCCGTTTTTTTGTTTTGGGGTGGGGGGGGTGTTTGTTGAGGGCGAATTATAAGATGCGAAAAAGCCTTGGTAGAATTAACTCCATTTGAGGTAGAAATAATGCTTGTTTCGGTAGAATTATGATGCTTTTTGGTAGAATTAACGTCACTTGAGGTAGAATTAATGTCCTTTTGGCAGAAATAAAGCGAAATTCATCAAACCACCACAAACATTGGAAATACTTGGTGTGGTATAATGAATGCAGAAAATTCAAGCAAAGGTGAGACACATGAACATCAGAAAGCTACACCATAACGAACAACCACCAATGAAATTGCTGTTACTAGCCGATCCATCTAAAGAAAAAGTCACAGACTACGTGCACAACGGAGATTGCTATATTGCTGAAAAAAGCGGCGAAACGATCGGCGTTTACGTCCTTCTTAAGACAGACGCCGAAACAGCGGAGCTCATGAACATCGCAGTAAAAGAATCAGCGCACGGAAAAGGAATTGGAAAAAAGCTCATTAAGGACGCAGTCCAACGAGCAAAAAATACCGGCCTCAAAACACTTGAGGTAGGGACAGGCAATTCGAGCATCGGTCAGCTTGCTCTCTATCAGAAGTGCGGCTTTCGGATCGTCGGTGTGGATCGTGATTTTTTTGTCCGGCACTACGAAGAAGAAATCTATGAAAATGGCATTCAGTGCAGAGATATGGTGCGGTTGGCTCAGAGGTTGCAAGCATGACCATGACGTACGCTGTTAAAAAAGCTCATGAGAGTAACTATCCTAATCCAATTTCACTTAGAAAAGGGGAAAGGGTTTTGGTCGGTGAAGCTTACGATGGAGAGGAAGACTGGCCGGACTGGCTTTTTTGCACAACGGAAGATGGGAAGTCCCGAGGGTGGGTGCCGGCGCAATTGATTGATCGTGAGTCGACCTTGATTGAAGATTACTGTGCCCGCGAGTTAACAATCCGTCCTGGTGAGCAGGTAAACGTGGTCAAAGAGCTAAATGGTTGGTATTGGGTAAAGAACAGACGTACCAATAAAGAAGGATGGATTCCTAAAGACATCATCGTTTAAGGAGGGGTAAGAATGAAACAAATCATCGCTATGGGCGGCGGAGGGTTTTCCATGGAGCCGGACAACCTGTTACTCGATCGCTATATTTTAAACCAAGCCTCATCTGATAAGCCGAAAGTATGTTTTTTGCCAACAGCTAGTGGCGATGCAGAAGGCTATATCGAACGGTTCTATGAGAGTTTCGGTAAACTTCACTGCGAACCCTCCCACTTGTCCTTGTTTAAGCCCCCTTCACAAGACCTCCAAGATTTCGTTTTAGAAAAAGACATCTTTTACGTGGGCGGAGGGAACACGAAGAATCTTCTCGCTCTTTGGCGGGAATGGGGATTGGACCTAGTATTACATGACGCATGGAATCAAGGCATTATCCTCGCCGGACTCAGCGCCGGGGCGATTTGTTGGTTTGAAGAAGGCGTAACCGACTCATTCGGACGGGGTCTGACCCCTCTGCCTTGCCTCGGATTTTTGAAGGGCAGTCATTGCCCTCATTATGATGGGGAAAAAGAACGTCGTCCTTCTTATCAAACGTTCGTTGCTTCAGAAAAAATGAAAGCAGGGATCGCAGCCGATGATGGCGTTGCTCTTCATTATAAAGGGCAAGCGTTGCACCGAGTGGTGAGCTCAAGGCCAAACGCTCGAGCCTTTAAGGTGACGAAGGAAGACGCGGAAAGTACCATTCACACCGAGTACATCGGAGAAGAGGGGTTCGTGTGGAAAAGGTAATCGATTACTATACACGCTTTGATGAGTGGGGGCGCCTGGATCGAGAGCCGATCGAGTTTAACGTGAACCTTCATTACATGGAACACTATTTGCCCCCATCAGGCTCGATTCTGGATAACGGCGCAGGCCCGGGGAAGTATGCGATCACCTTTGCCAAGAAAGGGTACCGCATGACTCTCACGGACGTGACACCACGGTTAGTGGAAGTGGCGAAGAAAAAGGCAGAGGAACATACGCTCACAGAGCAATTCGACGGATTTCACGTAGCCGATGCAAGGGATCTCACTTGCCTTAAAGACAATCAATTTGACGCGTCTTTCATGCTCGGTCCCATGTATCACTTGCAGGCAGAAAAAGACCGGATCAAGGCTGTCCAAGAATTGAAGAGAGTCACGAAAAAAGGAGGCCTCGTGTTTGTCGCGTTCATGCCCCGCTCAAAACACGTGTTAACGTGTCTTGAAAACCCGGAACACCTAAGACCGAATCACACGTTGGACGGAATCGCTCGCTTCTTAGAAACCGGTTGTTTTGACCACGAAGACAGTGGCCGTTTTACAGGCACTTATTATATGAACACCGAAGACATCAAGCCGTTTATGCAAGAAAATGGATTTGAGACACTTGAACTGATTGGCTCCAATGTTGGTGCCGTGATCGGAAATGACGCACTCAATAAGTGGCGGGAGAAAGGCGAGGACCACAAACTCATTCAGCTTCTTGCAAAAATGGCTCGTGACCCATCCACCCTAGGTGTTTCATCTCATTTGCTTTACATAGGAAAAGTGACTAAACCCAGGAGGAGAGACGATGAAAACGAAAACGCTCATGCAATTTGAAAAAACAGCAGACGAAGTAGCTGCGTTAGGAAAAGCACCAAAGGAAGCCCTTCTTAACCCTATTGAAGCGGGTAAATGGACCCCGCGAGAAATCATTTGCCATATGTTTTATTGGGATAAATTCAACAAAGAACAAATGGTCCCTCACATGGCCGACGGAGCGAGACTGCCGGCATTTCCTGATCACGATAAGCATAACGCAGAGGGACTCGAGTATCTGAAAAAATGTGAAGATCCAGAGGAAGTCATTGACCTTTTTGTGAAGGTGAGAAACGAGCTGGTGTCGGAGTTTGAGTCGTTGAATCCGGACATGCGGTTTACCATTGGGGAAGGAAAGAGGCAGTTTTCCCCGGAGAGCTTTGTGAAGATGTTCGTGAAGCACGATCAGCACCACTTAAAGCAAATGGACCAGGCACTCTCATAAGGGAGTGCTTTTTTTGCGGGCGAATAATCCCCGATTAAGGGCGAATCCACCACCCAAACAAAAAAGCAGCGCTACTCGCGCTGCTTCATGTTACTTTTTATCATTATTTCTCGCTCGTCTTGCCATTCCATAAAAGCGGAAGGCAATCACGTAGTCGATGGTGGCCACAACCATGAGGATAATCGTGAGAAAATCCCAGCCATCGGTGCGGGTGTTTTGCTGCGTTGCCAAAAAGACGAACATCGTGGCAATCGAGAAGTACAAAAACGCCCAGAACATAGGTGACTTACGCATTAGAATAATCCTCCAATAAACATGATGACGGACTGCAGATCAAAGGCTTGCTCTTCTTGAAGCTCGATTAAGCGCTCCAGTTCCTCGCGATAGACCACTTGGACGAGCATCACAAAGCCATTGATTCCGGCGTGTGCAATAATCGGTACGATGATTCGTTTTGTTTTCACATACAGGTAAGAGAAGACAACACCCATCGTCAAGTAGATAAGAATGTTCTCGAAGTCCACGTGTACAACGGCGAAGAGAAATCCGCTTCCAAGAGCTCCGATCCAGAAGCCGAACTTACGGTACAGGGCACCGAAGATGACTTGGCGGAACACGATTTCTTCCATTATAGGAGCGAATATGGCGACAGCGATGGCCATGAGTGGTACGGCTGTGGCAATTCCTACAATGTGGTCTGTGTTTTCAGATCCCGGCTCAATGCCGAGGAGGTTAATTTGAATCAAGTTGGCAACCGCTTGGGCGGCAAAAGCCAAGAATATCCCGATGATCGACCACATAATCGTGATGCCCCAATCGGATTTTGCGCGAAGGTCAAAGTCTCCATCCCTTTTTAAACTTGCGTAGCTGAGTAAGGAAATGATGACTGTACCAATTCCAAACCCGATCAGGATCGCGTACCCTTGAAGCTCTTCAGGGGAAGTAGCAACGCCTGTGGCATGTAGGATCGGGATCGACACAAGGGGAGATAATTGCACGAGTATGAAGGCAACGACGATAAACCAATATCTTTTATTCACAAGTGATGTCTCCTTTATCGATGTGCTATGTAAGAACGTATCGCTTCATATTGTACCATAGTGAGCGCTCCAACCTGAACGAGGAAGGCTTGAATGAAGGCTCGGCGTCTCTCTGTATAAATAGGTATGCCCGAAACGTGAGGTTTACCTAATTTTTTGTGAAAAAAATAAAGGAAAACACTTGCAAAAAAAATCTGTGTTGATTATTATAGGAATTGTGTTAGCACTCATCCTAAACGAGTGCTAATAAATGACTACATCAATTAGCGCAGGTCAGCCAAAAGGCCAGAACTGTCGCAAATACATTAAGGAGGGTGTTTTCCTTGTTAAAACCATTAGGAGATCGTCTTGTTATTGAATTGGTAGAGCAAGAAGAAAAAACGGCTAGCGGGATCGTACTTCCGGATTCTGCAAAGGAAAAGCCACAAGAAGGTAAAGTTGTAGCAGTAGGGAGCGGCCGCGTAACTGAAAACGGTGAGCGCGTTGCACTTGAAGTCAAAGACGGCGACAACGTCATCTTCTCTAAGTATTCTGGTACTGAAGTAAAGTATGAAGGCAAAGAATATTTAGTCCTTCGTGAAAGCGACGTTCTAGCAGTCATCGGCTAAGGATTTGCGGTTTATAAATCGTACGACTCGTTGCTTAACGAATAGAGCGCAACGTGGCGACGCCAGTTGATAGCATTGACTGAAGCCCCCACAGGAACCACCTTTCCTAGTGGAGGATGAAGTGATGCTCACAACCAGCGTCCATCTGTAGCGGAATTCGTGCAACCAACGTTCGTAGGCGCAACACACGAACACATCAGGCGATAAAGCGCGCGCCTACATATAAAAAACTACAATTAACAGGAGGTTTTTTACCATGGCTAAAGAGATTAAGTTTAGTGAAGACGCTCGTCGCGCAATGAAGCGCGGTGTAGATGCACTTGCAGATGCGGTAAAAGTAACACTTGGACCTAAAGGACGTAACGTCGTTCTTGAGAAAAAGTTCGGTTCTCCATTGATCACAAATGACGGTGTAACAATCGCGAAAGAAATCGAGCTTGAAAATAACTTCGAAAACATGGGCGCGAAGCTTGTTTCTGAAGTAGCAAGCAAAACAAACGACATCGCTGGTGACGGTACGACAACGGCGACTGTTCTTGCACAAGCAATGATCGCAGAAGGTCTTAAAAACGTTACTTCCGGTGCGAACCCAATGGTCATCCGTAAAGGAATCGAGAAAGCGACGAAAGTAGCTGTTGAAGAGCTTAAGTCCATCTCTAAGCCAATCGAAGGAAAAGACTCCATCGCACAAGTAGCATCTATCTCTGCTGCTGACAACGAAGTAGGTCAATTGATTGCTGAAGCAATGGAGCGCGTTGGAAACGACGGCGTTATCACTGTTGAAGAATCAAAAGGATTCACTACTGAGCTTGAAGTCGTAGAAGGTATGCAATTCGACCGCGGATACGCGTCTCCTTACATGGTGACTGACTCCGACAAAATGGAAGCGGTTCTTGAAGATCCATACATCTTGATCACAGACAAGAAGATCAACAACATCCAAGAAGTTCTTCCTGTACTTGAGCAAGTGGTTCAACAAGGTAAGCCAATCCTCATCATCGCTGAAGATGTTGAAGGTGAAGCTCTTGCAACACTTGTTGTCAACAAACTACGCGGAACATTCAATGCTGTTGCTGTTAAAGCACCAGGATTCGGTGACCGTCGTAAAGCGATGCTTGAAGACATCGCAACGCTATCCGGTGGTGAAGTCATCACTGAAGACCTCGGTCTTGATCTTAAATCTGCAAACATCACACAACTTGGACGCGCGGCGAAAGTCGTTGTTTCTAAAGACAACACAACAGTTGTTGACGGTGCTGGTGACGCAGCTGAAATCGCAAACCGCGTAAATCAAATCAAAGCACAACTCGAAGAAACAACTTCTGAGTTCGATAAAGAAAAATTACAAGAGCGCCTTGCTAAGCTTGCTGGCGGTGTTGCAGTCGTTAAAGTCGGCGCAGCTACTGAAACAGAGCTTAAAGAGCGTAAACTACGTATCGAAGACGCCCTCAACTCTACTCGCGCAGCAGTAGAAGAAGGAATCGTTTCCGGTGGTGGTACTGCCCTTATTAACGTCATCAACGCAGTTAAAGCTGTTGACACGGATGGCGACGAAGCAACAGGTGTCAACATCGTTCTTCGCGCACTTGAAGAGCCAGTACGCCAAATCGCGCACAACGCTGGCCTTGAAGGCTCTATCATCGTTGAGCGTCTCAAAGGCGAAGAAGTCGGCATCGGCTTCAACGCAGCCAACGGCGAATACGTGAACATGGTAGAAGCAGGAATCGTTGACCCAACAAAGGTTACACGCTCCGCACTTCAAAACGCAGCATCCGTTGCCGCTATGTTCCTAACAACCGAAGCTGTAGTCGCTGACCTTCCAGAAGAAGACGGCGGCAACCCAATGCCTGACATGGGCGGAATGGGTGGCATGGGCGGTATGATGTAAGCTTTGCATCACGCCCCCTCCGGGTGAAGCCGTAGGATTAGATAAAACCCCCTCATCAATCTCTTTTAGTGAGATTGGTTAGGGGGTTTTTCGTTGAAAAAATATGCTGGAAATTTTTCAAGGGTAAAATAAACTAATGTCGAAAAGAGTTATATAAGCTTTAAATATTTTCAAAATGTGACTTGTGTAAAATGTGCCTATCTTCTGTGAACTTGAAAAACGCGCTGCGAGAACAATCTAAAAACAAGAACAGCAATTTGTTTTTTCTGGTATGCTTTTAGTATGTAGACTTCCAAATTTGTCAATTATTTCACTTAAACAAACGAAGCAGGTTAATTGGACAAGCATGTGGCTTTAATGACGAACGGGATGGTCCTCTTGTTTGGAACACAATAACCATACTTATGCACCAAAATTAAGTTAATACCACGGGGAGGTATATGTAGTGGGGCGAAAAAGCAATGCTAAGAAACAAAGAAAAGAAAGTAATTATTCTTCTATTTCAAGTCATAAAAGACAAGGGAAAAAGCTCATTCCACCTATACAACAGATAAGCAATCTAAAAAAGTTATCTTGGTCAAACGATACTCTACCTGAATACATTTGGTTATCATTAATTGTATCCCTAAATGAAAGAGATCAATCTCTTAAATTATTAGAGAGAATATCAGAATATTTTGGTGGTATTGAAGATGAAAAAAGACCTATAGATTTAAAACTTTCAAATTTAGCAAAAATAGAGGAAAGCACATTGGAGAGGTTTATAGAATTTGTGTGCTTACATCTAGGTTTAAAAGAAGGCCTTCAACCATTGTTATTGTTTGAGAACTTACCTGGGAAAAGTACTTGGGAAAGACATTTAAGTATTCAAGAGCCCAATGAGGAATGGGAAAAATTATTCTTATCTGTTGCCAAATGCCTTGACCACCAATCACAAGAATCTACCGATTGCAGATGGATTTGTTTACATTATATGATGGTATGTGATCAGCTACATGTACCTTCGGAACTTTTTGAATCTTTAGCTAATTATCCAGATAAAGAAGAAAGCGAACTAAAGATGATACGAGGAATGATTCGATCTATGGAGATAGCGATGCGTACGACTGCACAGTTTTTTACAGGAGAAGAAAGTGTTGCGTCATCAACATGGTCAACTTTATTTTGGGAACAGGGGTTGAAGGACACACCTTGTATGATTATGGACTTAGGTAAAGAAATAAATCAACATACATTTGTGGAGTACGCAAATTATGAAAAAGTAATCAGTGCATTAAAGAAACATTTTCATAATACAGTTGCCACTACTGAAATAAATGCAAAACATGACGGGGTTTTTGGACTCTCCCTTTATTGTCTGGAATTATTAGGGGAACTTTTAGATTCTAACAATAACACTTCAATTTTAGGTAGGTTGGGTTTAAGGACAATAGCAGAATGCTTTATTACATTAGCTTACTTAACCACTAAAGATGATGAAAGTATTTGGAATATGTATAGATTATATGGTTCTGGACAAGCGAAATTAGCTTTTTTAAAACTAGATGAAATACAGAATAAACCAAAGTATATAAATGTTAATACACTAGAAGCTTTGGCTGGAGAAGATCAATGGGGAGAGTATGTAGAAATAAACTTAGGGCATTGGGAAAATACTAATCTAAGAAAAATGAGTGAAGAAGCAAATGTTAAAGATGTCTACAATACATTTTACGATTGGACTTCAGGATTTGCGCATGGACAATGGGCAGCTGTGAGAAATTCTTCTTTTGTTACTTGTGACAATCCGATGCACCGACTCCATAGAATACCTAAACCACAAAAGTCAGAATTTAATGATGTTACTGAAGATGCTAAAAATCTTTGCAATAAAATATTAGACTTGGTAAGCAACGTTTATCCAAAATTCACCTATCGTATAGAGTAAGTTCACTATAACATCCATGCATCTAATGAGAAGCAAGCATGGGTAGCTTGTATACTACTTGGAAACTGTTTCATATTTTTCTTTAATTTAGAGTGGAGTTTAATTACTTGGGGACACGAGGACGCTTGCTTAGGAAGCACAAGAACCGTCCCCATGATCCCTGAAGTTAAACATAATCTACAAAATAGGCATTTGGGTGCCAATGGAGGTAGAGAATGAATTATCGCAAATACATGTCAACAATAAATGAAGATTACCAGTCTAGGTATCATATGTGGACCGAACATAGAAGATACACAATGGAATATATTGAAAAAGCTTGTAATGGAATTTCTAACCCGTCTGTATTGGTGATTGGTTCTGGGAACTGTGACGACATCGAACTTGAAACACTAAGCGAGAAATGTCAATACATAAGGTTTGTTGATATTGATACTGAATCAACAAAGAGAGCAATAAAACGCAGAATACCAAATGCAAAAAATGTTGAGATAGTTAATTTAAATATTATAGACACGAAAGACTCTGAATTTGAAGGTATTGCTGTAGCTATAAGGTCTAAAGATGGTAAAACTATAGAAAGTAAATTTAACAATGTACTTAAGAAGATTCCCACTAACACAAATACAATAGTTCCAGATGCTTATTTTGATGTTGTTGTAATTCTGCCGATATTCTCGCAACTAACTGCCTACCTTTATGAGGTTCTTCATCAAGCTCAGTTACCCGAGAGTTTGCATAAATTAGTAGACAAAGTAGCATTACCTAGATTAGCAAACTACTGGTCCTATCTTGCAATAAATAATGCACTATCTTTTACAAAGAAAGACGGTAATTTGGTCCTTATTTCTGATATGGTTGATTTATATGAGCCTGTTTGTGTCCCTTTTTTTCAGATTTAGTAAGTGGTGATTTAGAGAGGATGGAAAATGGTATTAATGAAGTGAAACGTGTTAGAGGTGGTTTTAGTGCTGGTGTAGATGGATTAATATCGTGGTTAAATAATAAATCAATTACAGAAATGAGTTATTGGATTTGGACATTTGGAGTTCAAAAGGGATACTTTGTTATAGGAGGCATTATCAAAAACTAAATAGTCACTTGATTTAATAGACAAATTAAGATTCTATAACTCTATTATGAAGTTAGAAAAACATTTACCTAAGTTAATGAATGGGGAGCGAAAAGGGCTGTTGTTTGTTGTACAAATGAAGTATTATTAAGCTAACTGGTTACGAATAAAAGGGAAAATAGATCAGTTGATGCACAGTCCAACGATACTATCCATTATTGGAATGAGCAGCTTTTTAATTTACTTTCCCCTGAATTCTATCTATTTGGTAAACCTTGTTACATCAAATGATTAGTTTTGTGGTAACTACTGTTAAAGAACAGATGATACGATGCGTTTTAGTGGCTGTAAACATCACAGGAAATGCTAACATTTTGCTAACACAAACCCAAACACAATCAAGTAAAAAAATTATCCCCTGTTAAAGATGTCCCGGTAAGATTTTAAAAAATCCCTATATACCGCACTTTTTGCACACATCGTTAAAGGTATGACACTCTCCAACCATAGGGGCGGCATGATGTAAGCTGCCACAGGATGTGGTGACTTAGGCGTTGCGGTCTTAGTTCTTTGATCTTAAACCCCCTCATTTAATCTCTTTAGTAGAGATTGGTGAGGGGGTTTTTCATTTTGGGGGCGAATCTTCTTGCTTCCTGCTTTAAAAAAGGAAAGGCCTCTCCACGCCCATTAAGAAGAGGGAGAAAGAAAATATGAAAAGCCTCCAACATTCACATGTCAATTTGTCACAAACCCAAAGCAACGAGTTTATAAAAACGGTTATTTTTTTCATTTATAGACTAAAGCTAACAGTTGAAACATTTGCCGGTTACGGTGGGTGTTGGGTCATGGTTCTTCAGGTAGCCATTCGCCAGTTTTTTAGAATGGTGGAAAATAATGTTAATTATCCCTGTGTTTCCTGATTGTCTATCTCAAAATAAATAAGCTGTAATAGTATCCTTAGAATTAACGGTGATAGTTACAGCCTTGAAACAATGTTTGGAATGTGATTATTTATCTGAAAATTTAAAATTTTTATGTTGCGTAAGGAGGACCTCGTGTGTTAATATTACATCATGTGTTAAATTAACACTTAAAACATTTTGGCATTGGAGGGGTTGTAATGAGTAAAGCTGAAAATACTCAAAGATTTAACATGTATCTTAGTCAGACCTTAGTTGATGGATTAGATGTACTGAGTGAACAGATCTGTGTACCTAAAAACTCTTTAATTAACGTTGCGATTGCTAAACTCTTGCTAGACATGAGAGTGGTTGATAACCTTGATGAAGCTAATGTGGAAGCAAGAAAACCAGTGCTAAAGGAAACGGAATACTGCGAACTAATTGAACAAGGTAAGTTAGTAAATAAAGATCAAATAAGTACAATTGAAAAGATAAAAGTTAAATCTACAGGTGAAGAAGAAATAAGGTTTGCATATTACAAATTGAACAAAAATAATAATGAAAGGCTAATATTACGACCATTAGACCTTTCTGAAACTGAATTGCTACAACTTTTTGTTGACTCAATCAATAAAGGTGTTTTTAGTTCGAATTTCAGAAATACATTAAAAGGTATGCTTTGATCGGCGGAGCTTCAACGCAGCGAACGGGGAATACGTGAACATGGTAGAAGCAGGAATCGTTGACCCAACAAAGGTTACACGCTCCGCACTTCAAAACGCAGCATCCGTTGCAGCTATGTTCCTAACAACCGAAGCTGTAGTCGCTGACCTTCCAGAAGAAGACGGCGGCAACCCAATGCCTGACATGGGCGGAATGGGTGGCATGGACGGCATGATGTAATAAGAGGGGATAACCTCTTTAGCATCAAGGTTTGACGCCCATAGAACTTTATTTAGTGTCCTGAAAACTCACCGATATTAACCGTAAGCTCAGAAGAGAGGTCTTTCATTAAATTTGAAAACTTAGTGGAGGCCTCTTTTTTTCATTTCTTTTTTAATGTGCAAGTAGATTCTTCTTGTGGTGTTTTCATCTTCGTGTATAAAAGAGGTGCTCACTCCGCACACAGAGTCTACCTATTCTGGGCAGGTGCAATCTGTTAGAAAATAAAGGAAGGATCCTGACTTTGTCGAAGTCAGTTGGCAAAGGGAGGTGCCGTAGTGGGGAATGTACAAAGAAGCATAGCAAGAAACCGGGAGAAAAATGAGGGTAAATCAAAAAAAGTGATACTGATAAGTTGTTAGAGGGGTTGCACTAGGACTAGCATTTCTTATTGCATCAATCTACTTATATTACCACCCTGACTTCTTTGAGGTTAAGGTATTAACTAATATTGTTGGATTAATCCTGGCCTTAATAGCATTTATGGGATTGGAATCGGAATAGAAAAAGAGTGCTTAATATATTCTGTAACAAGTACTGAGAGAGAGACCAGTCCAGGATGAAACTGGTCTTTAGTTTAGATAAAAACCGGGAAGTGACAGGCACTGTTATGATTGGAATTTATCACCGCATACAGTTGTTTTCTTGTTCTAGCCTTGCTCCTCTAAAAGGCTCTTCAAAACCAGATCAAAGTGGTGGTACGAATAGAGGGTTTGTTATAGGAGGGAGAACGATAAAAATTACGTTCATCTCTACGTATTGTTCTAATCCGAACATCGAAGTGAAAGGAATTGCATATCCGAAGAAGGATCCGTCGTGAAGTTCGTTGGTGAGAAGAAACAGGATGTTTAGTTACTGAGAGTATTTAAAGGAAATATAAGGTTACATTCACTTCACATTGTCTGTATAATCCTAGGTGAATCTATAAAAATGTGGGGGATAAATAATGGGGAAATTAAAAGAAATGTCAAAGAAAGCCTGGGCGCCATTTGTAATGGTACTTCTCATCGCGCCACTATTCGCTTTTAATGTAACGCCGTTTGCAGGAGTGGTTATTGCAGGGTTCGGTCTTTATCTACTATGGAAGCATGAGCACTTTGCAAAGGCAGGGAGAATTGCTACTACTGGAGCATTGTCCTTTATCGCACTGATCGGGTTTATCGTCGCCGCCGCAGCATCAGGCGGCGATGAGGTAGCCGAGGAAGAGCCAGAAGCGGAAGAAGCATCTGCCGCTGAAGCTGAGGAAGAAGAAGCTACTGAGGAAGAGGAAGTTACGGAGGAAGAAGTACCGGAAGCTGAAACCTATGAATACACGATTGAAGAAAACTTTCGTATGGAAGACGATCTAGTGATCCTGGAAGCTGACACGAACCTCGACGATGGTGTTATAGTAAGCTGGGAAGTTGAGAACTTGGACGACTTTGACCACTTTGATGATGGTCAGGTAACGGTTGAAGATGGCGCGTTCTCTGTTGAAGTTGATGTATCTGATTTCGGTAGTGGTGAAATCCTGGCGTGGATTGGTATCTCCGGTGCACAACAGGATGAAGACCTTGTTGATGAATTCTTGGGTGACTGGCAAGGTGCTAATGTCGGCGGTGATCTTGAGTACGATGAATACGGCATGCTCTACAGCTTCGAAGAAACGTTCCTAAGAGAAGGGGAACCGGAGGAAGAACTGACGCTTTCGCAGGTAAATGCAATCGGATCAGCAGAAAGTTATTTGGACTTTTCCGCTTTTTCTAAAGAAGGGCTTATAGATCAACTAGAATTTGAAGGATTCAGTAATGAGGACGCGACATTCGCCGTTGAATATATAGACGTGGACTGGTATGAACAGGCAGTTAAAAGCGGTGAGGCTTATCTGGATTACTCGAACTTCTCCAGAAGTGGCTTAATCGACCAACTGGAATTTGAAGGCTTTACAAACAGTCAGGCAACACACGCAGTAGACGAAATCGGACTATAAAAACACACACGAGGAAGTAACTTTTTCGTGATGCTGAACAACAACTCGGGTTTGCTGGTTAATGAAATCGGCTTCTATGAGGGAGGTGGCACGCAGCGGTTCGACCCTGGTGGTATTTGTATGTTCAACGTTGAAGCTGACGGTGATTGGACTATTGAAGTGAGAGAGTATAATAATTACTCAAAAAGACGACACCAGCAAGTTTGTGGTGTCGTCTTTTTGAGTAATTAGTGTCCGGAAAGGTGACCGAACCACATATAATTTGTTTGCAACGATTATAATATTAATATTAAAAAAGCCTAATTCAACACGGTTTTTAAAAGTTATTTAAACCTATTGTAGTGAGTGAGGAATGGGCGGGGGGGTTGGTTATAGGTGATAAACAATTGTTGCATCTGTCGAAAAATGTACACAGGAAAATGTAGGGAAATATTACTCTTTGTAGAATTAGTTAAATAGGAGGGGATAGCATGGAAAAAAAAGAACTATTGAGATTAATTCAACGAGAATTAGATTCTAGTAATTTTCTTGAAGAAGGGTTAGTAAATGTGTTGGTTAATGAGGGTTTTAGTGAGGAAGATATTTATAGAACCCTCCAAGATCTGTTGGATAAAGAAATAATAGACTATTCCGCAGATCCTTTCGGCAGTGGACAAAAAAAGATATATCTAAAGCCTGGCAAAGGTGTTTATTAGTATATCCCTATAAATACTTAAAAACAAATAATAGAGAGTACTCTAGGATCTTAATAAAAAATAAAGAAATATTAAGTATGTAGCTTCTAGAATCAAATTGGTGGTGATGTGGTGAGTTTAAGAAAAGGAAAGACGAAAACAATACTTGAAAGCTCTATCGACAGCGCTTTACTGGCAGTTGAGGTATACAATAAACCAAGAACCACGTTTAGAGTTGAGAATTACATAACGTTAATGATTATGGCTTGGACTCGTTTGTTACATGCACATTTTAATAACACCATAGGTGATAAATACTTTTATAAAAAGAAAAATCGGTATGAACGTGTTGATGGCGAACGAAAGGCATGGGAGTTAAGCACTTGTATCACAAAGTATGGTGAACTAAGTGAAGGTGAGGAGGAAAATTTAAAGCTATTTATTAAGCTTAGAAACAAGGTAGAACATAGACATATCGAAAAAGAAACTCTAGATACTCTAATCTTTGGAGAATGTCAGGCCCTTTTATACAACTTTGAAAACACGCTTGTAAAACTGTTTGGTGAAGATTACGGCATAAATGAAAATCTCGCTTTTTCACTTCAATTTTCAAGGGTGATGACTAAAGAGCAAAGGCAAGCACAAAAGAACTTATTATCTACTGAAGTACAAAATCTGGTTGATTATATAAATAAGTATAGAAGTGAATTATCTGAAGATGTATACAACAGTCAAGAGTTTAGTGTTAAATTGATAGCCATTCCTAAAGTTGCTAACGCTAGTAGAAACGACTTGTCAATTGAGTTTTTGAGGTGGGACTCATTGAACCCAGAGGAACAAGAAGAAGTTCAGCGTTTGACAGCCATTGTCAAAGATAAGGTTATTCGAGTTGAAGGTGTTAATACAGGTAGACATAGACCAGGGGTAATTGTCCAAAAAGTGATAGAGAAGGGGATTGCTGATTTTACAATTAGTAATCATACAATAATGTGGAAACTATTTAAGGTGAGACCACCAAAAGAAGGTGAGGATCCATTTGATACAAATACTAAATACTGTTATTATGACCAAGCTCATAACGATTTTTTATATACAGATGCATGGGTTGATTTCATCGTTCAAGTGTTGAATAGGGAAAAAATAAAACTATCAGACTTAAATAATACATTACTATCCAGGGGATCATTGGTGACTGATGAGTATGAATAATGATATGAACTGATTGTTTTGCTATTGGGTATAGAAGATTAAGATGCACAACATCAAATATTTAAAAGACAATGGGAGAGCCTTTATGGGAAATAATATTGATACAAATGTAAAATTAAGGATCAGGGACTGGAGGTGGATTGTTAGTATACTTATAGCAATAATAATTTGTCTCTTAACAATAATTTTATTAAACATTCATGAAAGAATATCATTTTCAAATGTAATCTCAATAGGAAGTGGTCTTGTTTCCATCTCTCTAGCTATCGTAGCCATAATTATGGTTGTTGCTGAGGGTATTAAGTCAAGTAACAAAGAAGAAAAGGTTCAAGTTGGCTTAGATAAAATTATTACTAATACAAACTCTATGAGTGAATTAATACAAATGCTTAAGAAAGAAGTCCTGAACACCCATATCGAGGTAAAATCATTTAGACGAGATTACATAGAAGGTGTAAAAACTTTTAAAGTGCCAAATGAAAATTCCCAAGAGTTTGAAGGGATACATGATAACAATGCTGTTGAATCTACGGCAACTAATCCAGAAAATGTTGAAATAGAAAAAGCCCAGCCAAAAGATGTTTCCCGAAACCAATCCCATGGGTTAAACTCACCACACAATATAAAAAATTTAATGAGGGGAGAAATATAACTTGCTAACTTATCTCCTGTAGTTGGTTCTGAACAAGGTGGAATTAGGCCGGTTGTAGTTGTTTCAAATGATATTGCGAGTAAATTCTCGCCACTTATTTCTGTTGCGCCAATGACAAGTCAGATTAAACAGGCTAAGTTGCCCACACATGTGGAAGTGGATGCTTTACAATGGGGGCTAGATAAGGACTCTGTAATCTTAGCTGAACAAACAAAGTCAATAGATAGACAAAGACTTGAAGATAAAATCACTCATCTAGACGATAATATGATGAGGCAAGTTGATAGGGCGTTGTCTGTTCAATTAGGGTTGCAAGACTTTTAAGATTATTCCTATGGATTTTCGAAGATGAGGAGACTAAAAAAACAGAGGGGTTATAAAATAATAAGCGAATAATTTATTTCTTAATTAAATTTTGCTCACAGAATGCTAACAAAATCCAATTAAAAGCAATTAAACATTGTTTAAGATGTTACAGTAAAAAAATGAAAAACCTTGATATACCGCACTTTTCGCACATATCATTAAAAGTATTCCACTCCCCAACCATAGGGGCGGCATGATGTAAGCTTTACATCACGCCCCCTCCGGCTCCAAGCCGTAGGATAAACGGAAACCCCCTCATTGATCTCTTTTTAAGTAGAGAGTGGTGAGGGGGGGTTATGTGTATGTTGACGAGCTGAACGACTGGTGAATATAACGACATCGGTGGATACTGGAAATATACACCTTCAGGTGGTTTCTGAAAAGAGAGTGAAGTATAAGAACCGTCCCGTACTTTCGAAACAAATTCAACTGATTCTTCAGTATGAAGAAACTATTCTATTATTAATTTATATGAATGCAGCTAGTTTTTTCATTAATAAAAAAACCTTATTTAATAGCATTTATAATTATAATATAAATAAATATTTAATGGCAGCTAAAATTGTTTGACAATTATAACTTCTTGTTATAAAGTTTGTGTAGAAGTAGAAATTTCAGTAGGGGGATGTAAAAATGAATGCAACCATTTCAAGGACTTTAAATGAAATGCTAGATAGTGCGCTTTTTGATGCAAGTAAAGAAAGAAGAGATTTAAATATTCGTAGACTTTGTGAAGAAATAGACGAGAAGAATCTTGTTTTACCAGTATTTCAGACTTACATAAGGTGGACTGACGAAAAGGCAGCGGGGTTGTTTAATTATCAGCTACATGGGTCGTCTCCTATAGCCCCGATTTCCGTCAATATTATAACTAAGCCAGAGAAAGTAGTAGAGCAAATGAACTTTATTACACGTGAGATTTTGGATGGAGAATCTTTAAAAGGTAGAATGTCAGTCGCAGATGGTCAACAAAGGTTGTCAGCAAATTATAAAGCATATACTAATCATCCAGAGTTTAAGCATATTGTTTTAGATCTAAAAAAAGGTAAGTTTGTAGTTATTGACGAAGGTAGGGAGTATGAAGAATATCAAATACCTGTAGGTATTCTATACAATAAAGAGCATACTGTTTTTAGGGAATATCTAACAAAAAATGAGTTTCTTAACCAAAGTGAAGTTAAAGATGTTCTTTCAGAAATTCGACGTAAGCATTTTGGGTATGCATATGTGGTAAATCAAGCAACTGATTTATCTCGTCAGGAACAAATGGCTTGGTTCGAAGTATTAAATTTAGCTGGTAGCCAAGTTACAGAAGTAATGGTATATCTTTCAGATATGTTAACAAAAGGATTGGATTTTTACACTTATTATGTCTATCCTTTTGCAGAAAAATTAGAATCTAACGGTTTTGAACGCTTGTTCCCTAGAAAATCAGCAGAGGTTTCTATTCCTTTAGCAGCATTAAACTCTGCCTATTATAAGCACACTGGATTACCCAAAACTAGCAATTCAAGTCCAATCCCATCTGATGCTAAACCTAAAGCAATTGGCAAATTAGAAACTGTAGACACAATACAGATTATTGATATGAATCTTGAAGCTATGGATAATGTGCTGAGGTTTTTAAAAGTAAATGAAACAGAATTAAAACCTATAGAACGTTTGGATCTTATTACTTATTTAATCGGTTTATTTGTTGAAGCAAATGTTAAAGAGATTGATAATAATCAAAAAGAATTTTTGATTAATTGGTGTAATGAAGTGGATTTTGTAAATAATTCAAATAAGTTAAGAAGAGAGAAATTTGATGAATTAATTAGGAATTATTTAGCATTATAATTCTACTAAGTTCTGGAGACAAGTGTCACTGAAACCCTGTTTAGAGTGCTCCTGTAAAGTTCTAAATAAGTAATTATATCGAATACCATTTTTAAAAGCATGTCTATATTGTTTCAGCATAATTTAGACTCGCTCTCATTTAAAACGCAGTACCCGTTGCATTGCAGGTCTGTTCATATTTTTGAAGTTTTAGTTACTGATTATTGGAGAAGATACCGATCTTGCCAGCTCTCCTGACAAGTGTCATATAGTGGGATACTACCTAATTTCACATCAAGTCCTTCTTGTACAAAACAGTACAATAGATAAAACCCCCTCATTAATCCTTTTTGGTAGAGATTGGATAGGGGGTTTTCATTATGGAGGTAAATTAAAAAACTCTCCAGAAATGGAAATGGAGAGGAGTTTTTTCTGATAAAGAGGGTCTTTTGAAATAGAATAAATTATGTTTTTCGACAAACAACTACAAAAATATGTAAAAGAAAGGTATAATTATACTAATAAAATGGAAACTAGTACTCTTTTAGCGATATCATATGCTAGAAAGGATTAATCTTATGTTTATACCCACGATGATAGGTGATGCACCTGGCTTAAAAGCAGAGCTAAGTGTATGGGATGCGATTACGCGATTCTTCGATGAGCAGACCACACTGGTTATTCACCATTTTCCTATGTTTTTCCCTAATGGCAATAGGAATGGAAGGCGAGAGATTGATATTCTATTAATTAACGAGCTATTAGGTGTTTGTATTATAGAGGTCAAAGGCATTACCATTGATCAAATTGAGGCAATTCAAGGGCATCGATGGTCTTACAAAGACTACTTTATAAATCAGGGAAGTCCGTATCAGCAAGCTGAAAATCAACTGCATTTATTGTGTAGTCACTTAGAAAAGGATCCTCTATTATATCGTCGATTAAGTAAACGGGTATTTGTAGCATTACCTTACATTACAGAAAAGCAATGGAAAGAGCGCGGTTTTCACGAGAAAATTCATATCCCCTTACCGGTATTCAAAGACGATTTGGAGGATGAGAATAGCCTGAGAACTAAGTTGCAGTCATTTGCACTCAAAGAAGCATTTGGGAAACTAACAAACCTTGAAATGAAGAAAATTCATAAAATTCTTGGTGTTAAATCAGTGGTAACTACCAAAAAGCAAACACCGACGATAGAAACTCACATTCCGTTTTCACGTTTATATGTTGTGAATACAAGTCAAGAATTCAACCAACATCTTAATGAGATTAACTCTTCTTTACAACTAGGAACCAAGGTGTACATATTGTCTTATTGTGAAATTAATATGACAGAAATTCTAAACTCTGAACAATACAAGAAGGCCTTTCAACTGGTCATATTCCATGCGAAAGAAATGATTCAAGAGCCGATTACAACGTTACCGGTTACCGATGGGGTAGGTTTAAACGAAGGAATTTTTGAAAAACTCACCAATCATTTTCCTGCGTTCAATATAGGTCAGTACAAAGTCATTCATCAACCGATCACTTCCCACCAAATGATAACTGCAGGAGCTGGTACAGGGAAAACTCATGTAATGATTGATCGAATTATGTTTCTATTGATGAATGGCAATGTTCCTCTTAAACTTTTTACAATGATCACATTTACGAACGCTTCAACTAATGAAATGAAAAAACGATTGAAAGATAAATTTATTGGATTGTTTAATTTAACGCGAAATA
The DNA here is from genome assembly GCF_000429705.1 of Alteribacter aurantiacus DSM 18675. Lineage (GTDB taxonomy): Bacteria > Bacillota > Bacilli > Bacillales > Salisediminibacteriaceae > Alteribacter > Alteribacter aurantiacus. The sequence goes on along the minus strand of NZ_KE386942.1, from coordinate 584,479 downwards.
CACAACTTTTACTTTATGCAGAAGAAGTTAAAGACATGCAAATCAGTACCATTCATTCTTTTGCTAAGGATATCTTGAAAGAACTGGCACATGAAATGGGCTATGGCAAAAACGTAAAGCTCAGGAGCTTTGTATATGATAAAAAAATCATTATTCAACAGTTAATGAATAAGTTCTTTGCAGGGCGACCGATTGAACTTTTTTTAGAAACGGAAATTAAAGACTATGACTTTGTAGAATTCACTTATTTATTGTGGGAAGAGATGGAGAAAAAAGGTTTAACCAATAAAGAAATCCAGCAACTGGACTGGGGAACTGTTTCAAAAAATGAGTTAACTGTTGTTCATGAGTTACTTCAATATATATTTCAACACTGTGAAAGCCATCTCGATAAATTAAAACAAGAGGAAAATTCAATTACAATTGGGGATCTAATACGTAAATTGAAGTTATTTATTAGTAGTGAAGAAAAAATGAAACAGCTTTCGAAAGGACATTTTATATTTGTTGATGAATTTCAAGACAGTGATGCAGTTCAAATTGAGTTATTGGCAAGTTTGCAACGCTTTTTGAATTATAAACTGTTCGTTGTTGGTGACATCAAACAAGCTATTTATCGTTTTCGTGGTGCAGATTATAAGTCCTTTAAGGAATTACAAGATAGGACAGAAGGCGTCAACTATTTTCAAACTGAGTTGCAACTAAACTATCGGAGTTCATCTTCTTTATTAGATCAAATGCATCCTTTATTTGAACGGTGGCATGCCCTAAACTGGCTCACTTACAAAACAACAGACCGTTTACTAAGCAATGAAAAGTCCCAGTTTAAGAACAACGATTGGTTTGTATCGGGGGATTATAAACAGGAACTAAAACACGCATTAAATACGTTACCTAATCAAGGTGATAAAATTGCTCTTATTGTCCGGACGAACCGTCATGCTTTGGAAATTAAAGAGTATTGCATTTCTCAAAACATCGTGACCTCAGAAAATCTAGATGGAACATTTTTTATCAGTCAACCTGTGTATGATTTTAAAGCTTTAGTAGATGGATTGTTATTTCCAAATGAACCGAAGTTTTTAATTGATGCACTGCAAACACCGTTTTTTAATTATGTGATACCGTATCATACACTAATACCATTTGGCGGCCACACAAACCAGATCATTTCATTTATTAAATTACATACAAATGATAAATTTCACCAGCATGTCGCATTATTACGAACATTGTCTCCAATGACAGTAATTCAAAATATTATTCATGAAAATGAGTTTTTTCGCCGTTTGCCTGAATTCGTCGAAAAACAACTATTAAAAAATCGGGAGGACAAAGAACCTTCTTTAGAAGAGGTAAATCTTGAAGTAGATCGATATAAGAAAAACTTCCAACACTTAATGCTTTTAATCGAACGTCAATTTGAATCGCAAAACCTAACTTTACAAGGGTTGCGCGATTGGCTGCAGCTACAGATTAAGACAAATCGCATGGAGAATGAACCGAACCTAGACCAACACCAGGCTAAGATAGAGATTACGACAGTCCATCGTTCGAAGGGTCTGGAATATCATACGGTTTTTTTGCCCATTACTAATAGCCCTTTCAACACAGTTGAACAGAACCACTTTTTGGAAGAGGGGTCGGAATCTATCACTAAAGGGGCTGAGCGGAAAGTAGGATATAAGATAAGTGTTAAGGGAAAAGTAGGAGCAAATCAAGAAATGATGGAACATGAAAATCATCACTATGATTACTTAAAGAAATATGAAGACATAGAACAGTTAAAAGAGGAAACTCGCTTACTGTATGTCGCTCTTACCAGAGCAGAGCAGCGGGTGTTTATTACAATACCTAAGCAGAGATATATTAAAAGTGATACTTGGGCCTATATTTTAAAATGTGGCGGTTTATTAGATGGAGTGGAGGTCTAGTGATGAACGTACAGGTGCATACCTATTGTAACCCTAAGAATTGGCGAGCACACCCATTGTATAGTTCTTTTAAAGATGCGCTTCATATTTGTGCTACAAATAATCAAAAAATAGGAATCAAAAGTTGTTATGAAGAGCTTACAAATGTTTATTCTTTTCGAGAGTTTATTCAAGCACTTTATGTACGGTGGTACAGTCCAGAAACGAGGTTTCAACAATACTTACGATTATCAAAACAAATTAATGACTTGAAGGATGTTCCTCCGGAGTTGAAGCAAGCCTTTAGAATAAATACATTAGACATCCTCGATAGTATCCGTTTTTTTGTTCAAGCCAATATTTATCCTGATGCATTAGTTGATCAATGGTTGAATACAGATAAAGAGGTTTTGTTTAAAAAGGTCTGGAAACTATTCGCTGAAGAAGATGAGGCAACTCACAATCATTATAAAGCGCTCCAACAACCAATATTAATAAAGGAGTTTGAAAGAGTTGTTCTAAAATTGCAGGATGTATGCTTACAGACAACAAATGAATTGCACATTGTATTGCATGGGTTTTACTTTGTAACCCCTGAACAGCAGACGTTTTTTGAAATTTTGCGTAATCAGAACATTAAAATCACGTTTTTTCATTATTATGACAATCGATATACTGAGACATTTGATTTTATCAAGGCCTTTGTTACCGATCGATTCGGATGGCCTTCTCCAGAAAACTGGATCTACTATCAAACCCAAACCGACTTACCAGAAGTGACACAGCATGCTGACCTTTTTCTATCATCCTATGAAGGTGCGGAAGTTCAACAAAAAAAACTGACTACCGAGGTGACAGCTTATGAATCATTTTTTGATTTTTTACATGATGTGATCTTACCGCATTATCCAATTAAGGGTATTCAGAAGGAAGAAAGTAAGCAGGTTAGTGTTTTATCTCCTAACGCAGAACAGCTAAATGAAATGCTTTTATCCTACTATCCGGAACTCAATAAGAAAAAACGAAATTTCTTAGCCTATCCGATCGGGCGTTTTTTAGTAAGCCTTCACCAAATGTATGATAAAGGTCAGATGATTATTACAGATGACATAGTGATTTCTTTATTTTCTTCTGGGTGGTTATACGATGAGTACACACATGAAAACGCTCAGGATTATACATATGATTTTGAGCAGCTACGTCCATATATGCAAGGGTGTGAAAAGATAGATGCGTGGATCTTACGGTTGGAACAGTTAATTCAGCAAGGCTTAACGATTGAACAGGCTTTTCCAGTTGGTCAGGAGAACCGAATCACCCGTAGTGTTAGAAGTCCATTTGCGAAAATAAGCCACTTTTCTATACCACTGCATCGGGTCAAACAAATAAAAACATTCATTGAAAATGTCCAAGTAATTGCTAAAACTTTATTTAGCGACTCTAGTTCAAATACAATTGATGTCCATTTTACTAGATTAAAAGGGATACTTAGGAAATATGGTAAAGGCGTCGGTCAAATTGCAAATGAAGATGAAAAATTATTAATTTCGGAGCTGCAGGTAAAACTTAATCAAATTGAAGACCAATCGGAGTTTTTATACGCGGACCTTCAAACGGCATTGAACTTCTACCTGAGCGGTAAACTTGATGATCAAGATGAAACCTATATTAATGGTTTTATTGAAATTGACGGTGAAATGTTTAAGTCTCCAGATAAACATATTTATGTTACGGGACTTGATGAGAATTCACTGCCTTTATCCTCACAAAGTTTGCCTTGGCCAGTCCAACCCGATACATTTGAAAGGTTGAGTGAGCAACATCATGCCTTACAATTGCTTACAATCCGCAGTCGTGCAAGTAAGTATATTTCTCGGTATTTATTTTTTATTGCTTTAAATATATCACCTCAACAAGTGAGCTTGTCATGGATTAAAAACTTATTAGATCAACAAGAATTAGAGCCTGCACTTTATATTAAACAGATAGGTTTGAAAACAAATAAACCACAGGATAGAGAAGACTTAGCTGAGTCGACTTATATCCATTACGATCTGTCTCATATAAAGGCAAGCGACGAAGAGATTGAGGCCGGATGGAAAACAGTCGGCTTTGAGGATTTCATAGCGGAGTATGTACTTTGTCCAAAGAGATTCTATTACAGTTTTATTGTTAATGAATATCCAACATTCTCAAGTGACTTTATTCATCAGTTTATATTTTCTGAAATCATTCGAGTTGCAGGTCAAGGTACTAAAGCAGACTATGAAGTTGTTATGAATGAAATAAGCCCACTCTTCCCCCAGTGGCTAGAATTTAAAAAGCAAGTATCAGGGAAGATAGCTTTTCGATATGTTCCGAATCAATTAGGTAAAAAAACAACTGTGGTAAATGAACATTCTTATACGGAAACAAGGAAGCACTTCCAATTTCCAGGGATGACAAAGGATGTACGAAACGAATTGTTTGATCGAACGAAACAATCATATGAAAGAGTCATCAATGAGCTAGTAGAGGCAGACGACCACGTTATATCAGCAAAACCAAGTTATAATTGCCGTTTCTGCCCACATATCGATTATTGCGGTGATGCCATACATTCTATTGATTTGCGAAAGGGGAAAAGCTAGTTATGGATTTAATATTTTGGCAGAAAGTACAGAGTAACTGGCAATCGGTCCAAGCAGATGCAATAGAGTCGACAGTGAATATGGATATGTTTCGAAGCGTCTTACTTGAAGACATTGCAAAGGTGAAAAATAGTGAATCTTATGAGAGAAAGCTAGAAATACACAACGAGGATGATTTTTGGGGGGATTTATAAATGACAATAAAACAAGTTACATTCTCAGATCAACAAAAAGAAATCATAAAATATTCAGGTTCCCAGTTATTAATCCGTGGTATTGCAGGCAGTGGGAAAACCTTAATTCTATTAAATAAAGCGCGTGATGTTGCACAGAAGAACCCAAATGCAGCAGTAGCTGTTTTTTCATACGGAAACCCATTATCTGTGTCCGCCAGAAAACAGCTAGAAGGCTATGATTTACCTAACTTAACAGTTACTACTTTCCATTCGTGGTCGATGAAGAATTATTTTAAGACGTTTGGTAAGAAGTTTCATTTAGAGAAGTATCCAGAATTGACGTTGCGAAAATCTATTGAAAAAGTAGCAAAAAATTATCCGGAACACCGCTTTATAATAAATAATGATTTATTTAGCTTTCTAGAAGAAGAGATTGGCTGGATAAAAGGTTCAAATTTATGCGAATTTAAACAATACAATAAGGCACCTCGTAAAGGTCGCGGGGGGAAGATTCGTCTTTCAGCAGAAGACCGTAAAGTTATGTTTATGATTTACGAAGCTTATCAAAAAGAACTTGATTATCGTATGGACTTTAATGATTTTGGTCTAAAAATGTCTCGAAATCTTCAAGAAATTAAGGATGAATCAAAATTTGACCACGTATTTATAGATGAAGCTCAAGATTTAACAAAGGTCAATTTAACAGTATTAGCATATATTGCGCGAAAATCTTGTATAGTAGGTGCGGATAAAGGCCAGAAGATCTTTACTACTTCTTTTACATGGGAAGGGGTGGGCTTAAATATTAAAGGCGGCCGAACAAAGGTACTCAAAAATTCCTACAGGTCCACAAAGCAAATTATGGAGTTGGCATACAGTATTCAGGAAAAAGATGAGATTTCAAAAGATGATGAGTTTACACGCCCAGATCTACCGAAAGAAGAAGGACCAATGCCGAAGATTTACTTTACAGAAGATTGTAAGAGCCAAGATCAACTATTAATCGAAGCAATAATGATTATTAAAGAAGAAGACCCGGATGCAACCATCGGTGTATTATCGCGAAATAGAGATTATCAGCTACGTATAGAAAAGTTATTAAACGTGTCTAATATTGACTATAAATTAATCAAATCACAAAGCAAAAAGGACGACCCCAATAAAATTGGTACTCATCACGATTCAGGAGTTAGGTTAACAACGCTGCATACGGCAAAAGGTCTTGAATTTAAGTATGTAATTATTCCAGATATGGTTGATCCGCCATCGATTGAGCGCTTAGGTGATGAATTTGACTGGGACCTAGAACGCCGATTATTATATGTTGGGATATCCCGAGCAATGAAAAGCTTATCGATGTTTACCTATGGTGATCGTCATTTATTAATTGATGAATTAGGAAGAGAGCTATATGAGAAAGCTAGCATTTAATCAAATCCTTTGGGGGAGTATTCAAGAAAGGAGACGCTCTCCCAAAGGCTTTAATCGATTCTAAGTGTGATATAGATGTTTATAAATGAAATGGACAGGATACATTTATTTTAATCTATATATGTTAACTAAGTATAAGGTAATGAAAGGAGCCTTACTAATGGAATTAAATAGAATAGAAGAGATTGAACTAAAGTATCTCAATAAATATTATCACTTTTTAAGGTTTGCTGAAGATGAATTACTAGAAGGGTTTAAGACAAAAGAAGTAATCAAAGAGGATTGGTATGACAAATATAAATCGGGTATATCCGATTTTTCTGTAGGTGCAGAAAGGATTGTATATTCCATGTTAAATGGAAAAGGAATTGGACAACCAAATTCGTGTCCTGTAGGGTCTGATCTTTTCTTTGAAGTAAGTGACGCATATATTAATATTGATTTAAAAACTGTAGGAACGACACTGAACCCTAGAAAGAAAAGTCATCCACAAGGTTCTTGGTCGGACAATATCGGTGACTATACTACAAATATTTTTGTTGGTACTAATCAAAACAGTTATAAAGGCAAGATGTTAATTAATGAAGGAAGAAAAAACGAAGTTATTAGAGATTATACACCGGCGCTTCCACCATTTTATAACGAGGGAAAAGAAAATGAGAAGATATGTCTTACATACTTTATAACCATTCTTTATGATAAAGATACTTTAGATACTCTAGTAATGTGCATTGTATGTATGCCAAATGGAAAACTAGAAGGACATTACAAAGAAAGGGTACTATCAGCAGGAAAGAACATAGAAAAAACACGCTTTAAATTCTCAAATGTTTCAGACTTCGAATTGTTATCCCCACCTCGTAAACGGATTAAAGTGGTTTACTTTAAAGATAATATGAATCAAGAGTACAGAAGGAAATTGAAGTACTTTGAAGATATATATGATTCACAAGATTTAACTTAAATAACAATCCCGAGGTGAACTGGTCTTATATAGTAAATGAAAATACTTGCGAAGAGAGCGTGTGTTCTCTATAATGTATATAAAGGAAGATTTTATGAATAAGTGGTTTTGTTTTTTATGGTAGTCAGTAAGACTTCTTAATTGTAAAATGGTATAATATAATCCGTTTTTATTAATGGAGGTAATACTATGACTAGAGCTGGTGAAAGTTATGTTTAACGGTAAAACTTCTAATAACGAAGAGGCTAACTGTAACAATAAAAAATCCCTAAAAATAATTAGCTTATTCTCTGGTGCCGGAGGAATGGACCTAGGGTTTATTCAAAGTGGATTTGATGTAATTTGGGCTAATGATTTTAATTCGGATGCTGTTAGGACTTACTCAGAAAATATAGGCGAACATATTGTATTGGGTGATATCACCAAAATAAAGAGTGAACAAATCCCTGGTACTCCAGGAGAAGTTGATGTTGTAATTGGAGGCTTTCCTTGTCAGGGTTTCTCTATTGCAAATAAAAATAGAAGTTCAGCAGATGAACGTAACTTTTTATACCTTGAAATGCTAAGAGTTATTAAAGACAAGCAACCAAAGTTCTTTGTAGCAGAGAACGTAAAGGGTCTTCTAAATATGGAAAAAGGTAAAGTTATTGAAATGATTATTAGTGACTTTGAGACCTTAGGATATCGCGTGGATTATAAATTAATTAATGCAGCTGACTACGGTGTACCGCAGGCTAGAGAGCGTGTCATTATCATAGGTAATAGAATTAACGAAGACAATCCATACCCTGAAAAGACTCATGATGATATATTTCCTGGAGAAGAAGTATATGTAAATCAAACGGTACCATTATTTTCTGAGGTGGATAAATTTTATTCTCCCTATGTAACTGTTAAAGAGGCAATTGGATTTTTAAGTGATGTTGAATTAGTGAATGGTAAAGTAAATGAATGTATTACAGTGAATGGAAGAACTATATATAACCATATAGCCTCAACTAGTGTTGCAGATAAGTTTTTCGGTAGGAAATATAAAGTAGATCAAGCTGAAATTTGTGACTATCTGAAAGAATGGCGTGCAAAGTCAGGGTGGAGTACAAAAAAGGTTGATGAACACTTCGGCTATAAACACACAGCAGGCCATTGGTTTAGAAAAGATAACAAATCAGGTAGCATTCCTAAACCTTCAGATTGGTGGGAGCTGAAAAAGATACTAGGCTTCGATGACAAGTACGATAAGTTAGTGACTACTTTTGTAGAAAAGCCAATAAAATTTGAGCAATCTTTAAGGATTACGAATTGGAATCGAGCTAGTGATACCATAACTGCTACATCTCCTGAGATTCATGTTAATAAAGAAAGACGCTTATCTGTAAGAGAATGTGCTATTTTGCAGACCTTTCCTGATGATCATGTGTTTTTTGGAAGTCTTAATAGTCAATACAGACAGGTTGGTAACGCAGTACCAGTACTGCTAGCAAATAAGATAGCTGAGAGAATTGCAGAGAAACTAGAGAAAAATTCACAAAAAATTAATGAAGATCAGTATGTTTTGAGTTAAGAAATGAATAACTATAAACTCTTATACACCACTTGAAAGGTACCTATTCAGTACTATGTAGAGGGGTGTATTTTTTTATTTATATTTAATGGTTTGATTTTAGTCATTCTGTAAATAATGTAAAATTTATGCAAAAATGTGTGTGGATTGATATACTTAACATATTAATTATATTTGAAGAGGAGGTAACTTCTTAATGGTACTAGATAATAAGGAGCTAGTTAAAATTGAGAAAAAGTATTTTTTTATATTAAAAAAATTACTCGAAGAGCATTTAGGAGAAATAATTAATCAATTATACAGTCAGGCAAACATACCTTTATATCCATCTGGAATATCCAACCCAATACAAAAAGGGGCCCAAAATATTATTGAAGGAATAATTGATCGTTATCAGGGTTGGAATATAGCATCTATGGGAAGCTCAAGTGATAGCTGTTTTGAAGTTGGAGATGGAATATTGCATTTAGAAGTTAAGACCATAAAGAAATCAGACGGTGACTTTAAGGCTAAAAGGATTGCTTTACAAAAAAACCAATCATCGTATTGCTCTAGAAAGAACTATATTGTGAAAGGGAAAGGCTGGAGTGCAAACCTAAGGCATTATGAAAAGCATACTCGCTTTGGTCAGATCCCCAACCTAACCTATGCAGTAAGAATTACCTATAGTAAAAACAATCTGATAGAAGAGATTGCTTTTATGAGTATACCAAATGGGCAGTTTAGCTCAACTTTTGGTGCTGCAATTTTATATCCAGGAAAAAATATAGGTAAAGGAAAATTACGCCCAAATATTAGGTTTAAAATGGATGCCGTTACAGCTAAACCTGGGCATATGTGGAGGTATAACGTAATATATCAAAGGAAATAATAAATTGCTATATTCTATTATGTTTTTGTAATTTACATGTTTCAAAATGAAATTGATTCCTTTGATTTAAATCTTTACTTATAGTTTTGACTATTAAATGACAGCTTCTAATTTTACTTAATTCCATTCTAGTAATTGGTCTCATATGACATACCTTATTACGAATTGATCTTAAGTGTAATAATTGGTTAAGTTGATCTTGGGTGAAGAAACTAGAAACACTCGAGTTGTCACTAATATTATGGATTAACTGAAAGTAAGTGAATTTATGTATGTTCAGTTGCGAATTGTTTGAATATATGATGTGGGTAGCATATAAATTTTTGAGACCCACTTCAATTTCACATAACATTTCATATGCTTGGGCTAACTGTTTAGAGTCTACTTGAATTATCATAAAACCATCAACCTTCTATATTATTTATTAATAGAATTCACCAAATTATTATAATAACCTTCTGAATTTATTTTTTTATGTTATTTCCCATTAGTTTTATTGAATGTTTAAGAAAATCTATCTAACTAGGAGAAGCGTCAGGACGATCCCAACACTTCCATACGTTGTCAAATTCAGTTGGTCTTAAATATATCCAAAAAGATTAGGGAGTTGCGATTCCTCTACTCCCAGTTGCAAAAAATGTTGACTTCTTTTAATTCTAAAAGAGATCAGCATTCTTTTGTGATTTATTTATAGCCGGCATCTCCCTTATATCCCCTTAACCTATATTCTGAATTCCTCACATTCAGCTCGACAGAATGGAATAAATAATTGTAGACAATTTGTTTGTAACCATATAAAAGCACATCCTTGTGAGATAACTAAGGATGTGCTTTTTACGTATTTAAAGTGAAAGACAATCCCCTAGCTAAAATCCGATTGAAGGAAGTGCCCTCGCAATGTCGAAATAAGTTTAGGGAGATTCTACAAACGAAAACAGGAGGTAAAACGATGGCATTTGAAAGACCACTTACAATAAAGGAAGTAATAAACGACATACATAGAAAGAAATATCTTTTACCATCCATTCAAAGGGAGTTTGTTTGGGACACAGAACAGATTGAAAAGCTGTTTGATTCTTTGCTTCGCGGGTATCCGGTAGGGGCATTTCTTTTTTGGTATGTAAACAAAGAGAACATTGATAAGTTCAAGTTCTATGAGTTTTTAAGAGATTATCATGAAAGGGACAATACTCATAATGTAGAGGCTGATGTTCGTGGAGAGGAGGACATCAATGCCATCCTGGACGGCCAGCAGAGACTCACATCCTTATATATTGGCCTGAAAGGGAGCTATTCGTATAAGCTTCCTAGGAAACGAATGGACAATGACCGGGCATATCCTAACCGAAAGCTATACTTAAACCTCTTGAAGAAATATGACGAGTCCTACGACATGACGTATCATTTTAAATTCTTAACCGAAGACGAGGCTGCCAGACGTAGTGAGAGCTCTTATTGGTTCGAAGTAGGTGAGATTTTAAACCTTAGTGATCCTTATGAAATCAACGAGTACATATATGAACACCAACTGAACCTTGTGGAAAAAGAGAAGGCGAAGTACGCGAACAAAACGCTTCATGAACTGTATAAAGCGATCCACGACACACCAAGTATCAATTATTATCTAGAACGATCCCAGACACTGGATAAAGTATTGAATATCTTTATTAGGGTAAATAGCGGTGGAACGGTGCTTAGTTATTCCGACTTACTTTTATCCATCGCGACGGCGCAATGGGAAAATAAAGATGCTAGGAAAGCCATCACGTCATTGGTAGATGAAATTAATAACATGGGGGATGGCTTTGACTTTAACAAAGACTTGGTTTTAAAAACGTGTTTGGTTCTTTGTGATTTCAATGATATCGCCTTTAAAGTGGATAACTTTAATACGGTTGCTATGGGGAAGATTGAAGAAGAGTGGGATCAAATCTCCCAAGCTATTCGACTGGCTGTGCAACTGGTCTCAAGCTTCGGATTTAATTACAAGACGTTAACGGCAAATTACGTAATTATTCCGATTGCCTATTATCTTTACAAAAGAGAAAATCCGCATAACTTTGTTGAGTCTTCTCGGTACAGAGAAGATCGAAAAAAGGTTCAGCAATTTACCACGATTGCATTATTGAAAAGAATCTTCGGTGGGCAACCGGATAACGTATTAAAGCCGATTCGAGAAGTGATCAAGCAATACAATGATGAGTTTCCGTTTACTGAAATCCGGAATAACCTACGGGTCACAAATAAAAGTCTTCGTTTTTCAGAAGAAGAGATTGAGAACTTGCTGTGGAGCAAGTATGGAAATAGATATACCTTCTCGGTGTTGGCCTTGCTTTATCCGAATCTTGACTATTCAAATCTCTTCCATCAAGATCACATCTATCCTAGAAGCATCTTGAGGTCACATAAAAAGCTGTTAAAGAGAGGATTGAGTGAGGAACAGGCTGCGTATTGTGTTGAGAACTATGATTATCTATCCAACCTTCAATTATTAGAAGGCGTCCCTAATCAAGAGAAGTCGAACAAAATGTTTGATGAATGGTTAGATGAAACCTATGAAACCGAAGACGAAAAAAGAGAATACAAAACGAAGCATTTGATCCCACAAGGAGATCTTTCTTTAGACAACTTTGAAGCATTCTTGGAAAAGAGAGATGAAAAGATTAGAGGCATGCTGAGAAAACTGCTTATAGATGAAGATGTTCAAGTTAAGACGAAAGTAAAAGTGGATTAAGTGGTGATGCTTCAAGGTCTATAACTAATCTGGATTTCGTTTCAAGAAGCGTCATAACCGTGCTGACGCTTCCCAAATCTCTCGTCACTGCCAGAGCATTTAGCTGCGTGACAATAGTATCCTTCACTTGAACATATTTAAAGTATTCTCTGACTTACAGGGATAAAGTATTGTTTATTTTACGACCTGATGATGGATATTATCGAAAGACGTTTGGGAAATTTTACAATCAATAAGGGTGATAAGGGGAAGATATCCGTGTTTGAAGCTACTGAGGAAAAGAAAATAATCGTTGTTGCCCCTAATAAACATCGAGGTATTGCTAGAAAATTAGTTCATCAATTATCTAAGTTAGATAAATGTAACGCTGTATATTGGTCTATAAAGCAATATACACAAAATGAAGTGAATATTAATTCCAAAGGAAATTGGGTATTAACAATTGGAAACAAGAGTGAGAATAATTTAACTAAAGATTATTTAAGTTTTATAGATTTGCAACACAAAGACGGTGGCTTATTTTATGGCTATGACGGTAAAAAAGCTTTAATTTTTGCACAAGATATTGGACGAAATAAAGAAAGGTTTGTCTCTATCGTTGAAGAAAATAAATTGTTAAATAATAATAAAGAGCTATTTACAGGACCTATTACAGGCGCTAATCCAAACTTATTGGCATTATTTTTATTTGTTCCTTTTGTTAAATTTGGTGCATTACCGGTTTTCGTTGCTTGGGAATTAATATCTAAGAACAACTTAAATAAGATAGCTACTGCAATAAGTGCAGACCTATTTTTTATAAATGGAGATGCAAAAAGATGGCTTGAAATACATAATAAAGGATAATGTATGGTTATAGCTCACCATCAAAGGGGTCATAAGGTGGATAATTTTAAAAAAGGGTATAACTTATTTCAACAAAATGCATCTAACAATTTAGGTACTAGTCAAACAAATGAAAATAACATTAATTATATTATCTCAATACAAAAAGAGATTGATAATATAAAGAATAATATTAATTCTTTCAACAATTATAAAACAGATGTTTCCCAACTTAAAGGGGATGTTGCAGAGTTTTGGCATTCAGGAACACATAATATAGATGCTGCTTCTAAAAGAGTAAGCGATAGAACTTTTGTTGATAGAAGTAAAGAGTTTGTTTCTCCAGATATAACAGGTAATGACGGGTCACACTATGGTCTGAAATATTTTAAATCTGGGGAAGCTAGTGCAAAAGCACAATCAGAAAGTGTTTTTCAGCGGTATGAAGAATACAAAGCAAAAGCAATAAACAATAACCGAACGTTTAAGTCTTTAGAAGAGTATTTGGCAAAAAGGGGGTATGAGGACACAACGGTAGTTAATGACCCATTATACAAAGGACAAATACGAATTGTTCCTAGCGATCAAATAGAACAGGCAATTCAATGGTTAGAAAAGAAAATAATAAAAGAATCAATAATTAGGCCGGGACAAGTCAAACGTTACGAAGAAACATTAATGCTATTAAAAGATAGAATAATCACATCAAATGGAAGCGAGTCTATTCCACTAACCAAAGCACAGTCTGAGAAATTAGCACTATTAGGTAAGGATGGAGCGTTTGATCCAGAAAATTTTGGATTAACTTCGAAAGATCTTATTGATTTCCGATATATAATTGAGCAATCATTTAAAGCTGGAATTACAGCTGGAGTTATTGCCATTGTCTTAAAAACAGCTCCCGAAATATACAAAGCAATAGATTATTTAATCAAAAATGGGGAAGTAGAGGAAGGACAATTTAAAAGTATTGGATTTCTAGCTTTGAAAGGAACATCTTTTAGCTTTGTATGCGGAACAATTTCAGCTAGTATAACAGCTTTCTGTAAAGCAGGTGTTCTTGGTGAAGCCTATAAAAATGTCAGTCCTGCATTAGTTGGTGCAGTAACAGTAATGACACTCAACGTAATGAAGGACGCTTTTTTTGTTGCGGTAGGAAAATTAACTAAAGATGAACTAATAAATTCTTTAATAAAAGGAGTATACATTTCTACTTGCTCGTTAGTTTTAGGTGGGATTACACAAGGGCTTATTAATATACCTCTGTTTGGGTATATGTTAGGAAGCTTTTTAGGTTCCATTGTAGGGGATATTTTACATACAGTTTCTTATAATACTTACATTTCCTTTTGTATTGAGAATGGATTTACAATGTTTGGGGTAGTAGATCAAAATTATCAATTACCCAAAGAAATACTTAAAGAAATCGGAATTGATATTTTTGATTTTGAGGAGCTAAACTACAACCAATTTCACTATAATGTATTTGAGCCAAGGAAATTTTTGCTTAATGAATTTAAGTATGAAACAGTTAGCATAAAAGTATTACGGAGAGGCGTAATTGGAGTTAATAGAATAGGTTATGTTTGAGGTGAGAATGTGACTTGGCTTAAGCTGGCTTATAAGCAAGGGTTAAAAGCTGTATGAGATAACCCGCTCATTGATCTCTTTAATTAAAGATTGATGAGGGGTTTTTTCATCGAAAAAACACCATCTGATGAGAAGCGTCGGAGAAGTGTCGGGACGGTTCTGACGCTTCCAAAATCTATTTACTGCATAGGAAACGAAACAGATGGCATTTATTAGTACTCCTGCCGTCATCCTCAAATGTAACTTCACATCAAGCTCATCCCTCCGGCACCAAAAAGCATAGATAAAACCCCCTCAATGCTCTCTATTAATAGAGAACCATTGAGGGGGTTTTTGTTTTGTGATGAGTAAAAGAAACAGGCTTTTATTCGTTACTAACCGCCCTCCCCGCATCAGCCGGTCCATCATGATCAAGTGCATCATACACAAATTTGTAGGACAATGGGTCATATACAATGCCTTGGTGACCTACCAGGTTTAAGGGATAGTGGTCTTGTATGGTGATGTTGGATACCTGGGCGGCAGGGCCATCCAGCAATGCAGAATCATAAGGGACGACAACCTGATCGGTTTTTGTCGTTATCACGGTGTAAGAGACATTGCCGGGGGTTTCATTACCGTGGTTCAAGTTCTCCAGAAACTCTGATCCGGTTAGTTGCTGCTGGCAGGCAATACAGGATGCAACGTTTGAGACATCTGAAGTCAAGCGGTTAAAACCGAGAAGACCATCGGTTCCATGGTTTGAGGGAACAAAAGCGATAAGGTTGTCAACATACTCCGCTCCTCCAAGGTTCTTAATATAGTAGCGGGGCATCATGCCTCCTTGGCTATGTCCAACGATATCTACCTGTTCAGCGCCGGTAAGCTCTACTACATTCTCTATGAAACTCCTCAATTCCTCAGCAGAATGCTCGATTGGTCTTGTGGAGGCGCCTGCATGTGTGAAACCATAGTTTAATGCATATACACAGTGCCCTTTACTTGCAAGTGCCGGAGATAGCTTCAGCCAGTTTTGCGAACTCCGCTCAAATGTGCCGGGAACAAGGATCACCGGATTCGGCTTGTCCTCGGTAAGCTCACATGTGGGGTCATTGGCTCCAGGTGGTGGTGTACCTTGTTCGATCAAAAATTCCTTATCAGATTCAGCATTTGCCAAATTCGGTCCGACCAACAACAAAACGAATACGAAACTCAAGAAGCCCAAAGTATAGCTTTTCACATCTTATCCCCTTCCTTTTTTGTGAGTATACTAGGTTTGCTTATTCATCCTACAGTATAAAAGCGCTTACATAGTGTCAACCGACTCCCGTGAATGTAATGGAACTGTTATTCTATCAACATAAAACAGCCATTTTTCCCCAACCGTTGGTCCGTAGCGAAACATGTTTTCTTTCATCCTTTAGAGGAAAGAGGGTAGAGAGAACAGAGGGGAGTGTGCTCCACTACATGGTATCAACCATTCTAATAGGCATAACGATTCTTTTTATCGCTACGAATCTCTATTATTTTTTTACCCATAAATCATATAAAAAAAGCTACTTCGATTCTGCCATGTTTTATAAGTTATTTTTTGTGCTCCTGGGCGTAACACTCGGTTTCGCGGTGCTTTACTATGTGTTGTCATTCAATGAAGTCGTGTTAAGAATAAATGATCCGACCGGGGAGCCAGCGGAACATACGTTTTTGACCATGCTGTACTTCAGCGGAGTAACGATTCTCTCCGTTGGCTACGGCGATCTTGTTCCTGTTGGAAGCACCCGATTCTTTGCTTTGATACAGGCTGGTCTTGGCCTTCTTCTGCCTGCAGCGTACTTTATGAAGGCATTGAGTGGTAGAGAGGAGGAGTAAGGTGGGGACGGTTCTTTCGCTTCCTTTTTAAGATGAAGCAGAAGAACTGGACCACAGTATCTGGCAAAGAAAAGGGGAGGGTGAAGAACCGATGGGGCTTGGAGTAGGGTTATTCTTTTTATCGATGGCTTTGTTTGGTTTTTCAATCATTAACTCTATACAAAAGCATGATCGGAAGAAGCAGACATTGATGGTACTCATCTATATCAACGGACTGGTATCGATCACCCATCATTTCTTTCTAAGGGATAGCAGTTCAATCATCATAGTCATCTTCATTCTGCTCATCAGTATGGTGCTTTTTGGGATAGTTGATAAGGTGGAAACAGTTTTTTGCTCTGAGTTTGTCTTTTCTAGAGGAGCTTTTAACACCCTTTAGTTAACTAGTACCTTATTGATAAATTCTGTTTTTGCTTTTGTATACCCCTCACGGTCATTACAATATTTTTGTGCTAATTGGCTCTTGATTGCAGCGTATTCCTCTACCAGGTGTGCATTCGTTCTTAATCTATTTCGAAATTGAAGTTGTTTTTCCCAACGCTCTTCGCCTTCTTGCATGAGGTGTAAATGAGCTGCTCGTTTATCGTTCTTCACTTTTACAAAAAATCTTCTCCAACGTTTTTTATCTAATTCGGGAGGTACATAATGCCAATCGTGAAATAATAGGTGTTCCGCAATTTTGTTGATAGGATCAAATGATGGAATAGAAGCCATTAAGTCGATTATTGGTTTAGCTGGCAGATTAGGAATTGCTGTACTTCCTATATGTTCCACTTGCTTCACATCAAAAGCTGAAAGTATTTTGTAAAGTTCTTCTCTCTCCTGAATCCCTTTGTCCTTCCACAAAGGGTCTGGATTTTTAATCTCAATGGTTTCAAATGCCCATACTGGAACGTTTGTATGTTCATTGCTCTTGTCCATTAATTCTAACCTCCTCTTTTTTATGGCTACTTTCATAGGTTGTGGCTTTTTTAATTCGTTAGCTTACCAAATACAATGACGCCCCAGGAAAGAATACTCATAGTAAAAAATACAAAGGCAAATGTATGTATTGCTTTAGGCAATTTCCCATAGGTCGTTATCAAAGCAAACCCAATAATAACGTGGATAACAATAAAAAGGAGAATGCTCATTTACATCACCTTAATGAACCTTCCTTATAATACTATGATAATGCTGTTTTCCATTTAAATCACCCCTCGTAAAAAAGGGGGGCCGGCTCTTTTGCTGGCCGGAAGTGGAAGAACCGTCCCCACACTTCCTGATGATTTCACCCAGTTTTGGGCTGGTGGGCAAGTTTCAAAAAAGATCGTTAGACAATACGTTATCTGTATAGGTTGAAAGTGGTGAGATGATGGGTAGGCGAATCAAGCATACAGAACGTGACGTAGAGTCGTTAGCGAGGATCATGTTAGCGGAAGCGCGCGGGGAAGGACCTACTGGAATGAGCATGGTAGGTACCGTCGTGGCCAATCGGGTGGAGGCAGACTGTGAACCTGATTTTAAAAACTTACGCAATATCAGGCATGCGATTTATCAAGTCATTCCTGGTACCGGAGTGCCTCATTTTGAACCGGTCTTAAATGGAACGTTGTATACACAGCGTCCTGATGAAAGTGATCTTCAGAGGGCGAGGGATTTGTTGCAAGGATACAGGGATCCCCAAGCCAGAATGAGCTTGTGGTTTTTTAACCCAAGTCCTGGGCAATCATTCCGAGATCCGTGTACCCCTACCATGCCAAGATCCCCAATGACGCAGTTCGAGTTTGCATATAGAAATCACTGTTATTATGTCGGTGTACCGGGTTATTGCACAGAGTTTTATGGCTAAACAAAAATAGGAGTTGATCTTCAGGTGACTTATGGAAACGCAAGTTATTATCCAACGAATTGTAACTACCCTGCTTATAGAATGCAGGGGCAATTTCCACAACAACTGCAACAGCAGCAACAACCCCAGCAACAAGGCGGGTTCATGGATATGCCTTCAGGACCGTCTTTTTTAACCCCAGTGCTTCCATTAGGGGCAGGGCAGCAATTTCAGGTGAGAGAAGAATCCTTTATCGAAAACATCCTTCGCTTCAACAGAGGTAAGATTGGAACCTTCTATTTTACTTACCAAGGAAACAGCAGATGGAATGCCATGGTGTATAAGGGACGCGTGGAAACCGCAGGCCGTGACCATATCATCATCAGTGACGCCGAAACTGGGAAACGTTACCTGCTTTTGATGGCCAATCTTGATTGGGTAGAATTCGAGGAACGAATCAATTACCCTCACCAAGAAATTAACCCGGATATCCAGATGGATATGTCGGAATAAATCATGTTGAATGAAGTGAAAAAACGGTGCCGATGATCGCTTTGATCGTCGGCACCGTTTTGTTTAATAATAGTATAACTGATTCCCTATATAACCGGTCTCCTACTTATATAATGAAATTAGAAAAACGGATTTTTTATCGTCCTTATTAAACTTGTATAAATCTCTGTTCATTTCTTTAATTCGGCATTCCCTCTGGTTAATGTATTTTGTAGTTTATTCTTTCCATCTATCTCTTTATGAACATCTTCTGAAATTCTTCTACTTCCAAGATGTGATAATAGAGCTCTTTTCTATTTTCAAGATGTATGTTTTTAAGTATTTCCCCTTTAAACCGTAAGAATCTTTCCTGTCTATAAGGGTAGCCACCTTCTGCGAGTTTGGTCTTTTTTCGTTCTCTTAAAAATTCGTGAACGTCTTTAGCACCACTGATAATTACGGTTCCCGCGGCTAGTATTACTCCACCTACAGCCTTCGGATTATTTTTTGCATACTCGATAGCAGTTTTGACAAGTGGTCGTAAGGGCACGTTAATCCCTCTTTTTTAACTGTTTCTTAATTACAGTTTATCACAGTACCCATGCCCCTGTGGAGAAAAGAATATATAGAGAATGATCAAGGGCTTTTCTTCTAAGTTTAAGTCTATAGTGTAAGCCTTTTAATGGAGGAGTGTCATGATGATAAGGGTTGTTGATTCAGTTGATAAATTTTGCTTCCTTTTAAAGGATAAAGGACTTAAATGTTGGTGACTTTCTCAATACAAAACTCAAGGGAAGTAAACTACCATTAATATTAAGGATAAGTATCAATGGTTAGCGTCCGCTAAAATCATACAATTTGAGGTGCGTAATGAAATTATTATGGACGAACAAGAACTTTCTAAAGCTTTTCTTAGGTAGGTTGGTTACAAACATTGGAGATAGTCTGTATACGATTGCGGCTATGTGGCTGGTTTATGATTTGGGAGGATCCACCCTTTACACAGGTCTTGCTGGATTCTTAACGATGCTGCCAAGAGTTCTTCAGTTCTTAACAGGACCTATTGTTGATAAATATGACTTTAAAAAAATCCTCGTGATTACACAGGTCGTGCAGTTTGTATTAGTACTCTCTATCCCATTTCTTTACTACTTAGGTCATTTAAGTATCACGCTTATATTAATTATCATGCCGATACTTACAGCGTCAAACCAGTTTGTTTATCCTGCTCAATCAGCTTTACTTCCACGTATCGTAAAGTCTAAGGAATTAGTTAATGCCAATTCTTTATTCTCATTTGCTTTTCAAGGTGTAGATATTGTAGCTACAAGTGTCGGTGGGATACTAATAACTTTAATGGGAGCGATCACTCTTTATTTGATTGACTCGCTTACATTCTTAGTGGCCATCTTACTTTTTGCAACGCTAAAGCTCCACCAAAAGAACAGGTGGAGAAATCCATTAACCGATCGTTAAAAACATCCGTTGTAGAATACATGGGGGAGTTAAAGGCTGGGTACCAATTTGTAAAAGGTACGATTATTTCTAAGTTTTTCTACGGATCAATAGCAGCAAACTTTTCTTTTGGTCTTACGTTAGCTGTACTTCCAGCGTATGCAAATGATCGTGGCGGTGCTGAAGTGTATGGGTATTTTATGGCAGCTTTTTCTGTGGGGGTTTTAATTGGAGCCTTATTATCGCCAACGGTGAAGCGTTATCCATTTGGGAAAATGGTGATCGGAGGATTTGGAATAAGCGCGATTTTATGGCTGTCTTCAGCCTTCATTCCTATCAATCAGGTAGCGATCTTATTATTTGCTTTGGCTCTGATTCCTCTTGGTATAACAGAAGTATCAATGGCTTCTGTCGGACAGCAAATCATACCTAAGCATTACATTGCCAGGGTTTTTTCCTTAATATCCAGTGTCTCCACTTCGGCCATGCCATTAGGAGCTTTAATTGGAGGTATTTTAGGAACGTATTTAAATAGCAGCCTAACGTTTGCAATAGGAAGTGCCGGGATGGTAGTAATGGCGGTGGTTTGGTTTGTTATTCCTCAGTTAAGAAACATACCGAGAATTGATCAGATAGATTCCAAAGATTACATTGATAGTAGATACGCTTAGTTAGGTTTAGGGAATTTAAAGTCTATCCCCTTCCTTTGTAAAAAGCATGGATTAACACCTCCGATCCAAGCTTTTTTGTACTTACTTCAGTACGTATAACTCTATCTCAATAAAATATAAAAGGATGTGTTAAAATTAGGAAAAAAGAGAGGTAAGGTAGAATGATAGCAAACAAGATAAAGCCTCTAAACATAGGGAAGTTTGTATTACAAAAAAGAATCGAAAAAGGCCTTACTCAAGAAGAGCTTGTGTCTGGTATTTGTTCAATTACTTATCTAAGTAAGCTGGAGAACAACAAATTGGAAGGGAGTGAAGAAATTACTGGATTATTGCTAGAACGGATTGGGGTCGATCTTTATAACATCGAGGAACTGACCAGTCAATTTAAACAAGACTGTAACCATCTATATAACGCTATAAATGATATGAATGTAGAAGAGGCAGAGAGGTATTTTCAAAAAGTATTTAGCTATGAATCCGTAATTATGGACACGGAACTACATATTTATATCAGATTGTTGTCCTTAAGGTATTACCTTTTTACTAAAGATCCAAGGGCGTATGAATGTGTAGAGAATCTGAAAAAATACAAAAAGACATTTGACACGGATCAATTATTTTATTTCCACTATTTTCAGGGTATTTACCTTATTCAACAAAGTTCATTAAATGATTCCCTTCGAGAATTTGAGAAAGCTTATGAGATCTTACAAGATTACTCACTCAAAGATGAGAGCGTCTATTATTTTTTAGCCTTATGTTACAGCAGGCTAAAAAAAGTACGTTTAGCGATTTTCTTTTCAGAGAAGGCGGTTGGCTATTTTCAACAGATATTCAATTACAAACGGGTTATTGATATTCATATCATACTAGGAATTAATTATACGAGAGTGAAAAAATACCAAGAAGCACTGGATTTATATGATCATATTGGTCGATTAGCGTTAAATTATAAGGATTACCGGTTACTTTCCAGTATTTATCACAATGTGGCGTACACACATTCCAAGCTAAAGGATCACAATAAGGCTATTCATTATTATAAAGAGAGTCTTAAATACAAAGATAAAGAAGATCAATCTTATGTGAATACTATTTATTATTTGGCAAAAGAATATTTAAATGTACAAAGTGCTATTGAAGCAGATAAACAATTAGAACAAGGGTTAGGTTTATCTGTGGAGAAGAACGTCGGGATGTATTACAAATTATTTATTCTTCGTTTAAACAATGGCGGAGAAGTTAAAGATCAGGATCTACAATTTATAGAGAGTAAAGTTATCCCTTATCTCTATGAAAATGGGGATTTTCAAACATTAAAAGAAGCGTATGCATTAATCAGTGGTGTATACGAAGACCAAAACAAATATAAAAAAGCCAATGAGTATCTTAAGAAACTTGTAACGCTACTAGAGAGAGAAGAAGTAGATTGAAAACATTTAAAATGATCTTATGTGGGGCAATTGTTATTACGTTTTGTCAGGTTTCCATGACTCAGGTAGAGGCAGCGGAAGAACATCCAGAACCAAGGGAAGAACACCCGGAGCCAAGGGAAGAGCATCCTGATCCAAGATAAATATAAGTGCAAAAGGTTAAAACCTCGCCGTTTTAGCCTTTTTTTATTCTAAATATCAGGTGGGATTCAAGCTGCCCACTGCTCATATATCCTGGGTGGGAGATTAAAGCGGTGTATTAAAGCTACCAAATAAGGTTGGATAATAGAACTGGAGGTTGATGATAGTGGAAAAAGTTCATTTCATAGAAAGTAATCTTTGTTTTGAAGAGGTAAATGATGCCATTCTTCATACACCAAAAAAGAATATCCAAACATTTACCATTTGCAGATATTCAACATGTTGGTAGTACCACTATACCTAATAGCCTTACAAAAGGTGATTTAGATATACAAGTGCGTGTTCCATTTGAACAATTCCCAACCGCAGTACAAGCACTTGAAGCTTTATATGAAGTGAATAAAGGTAGTGGAAAAACGGACTTTTTCAGAGCGTGCGTTAAGGGGTAAAAGAGGATAACTACTCAGTAGCAGTATTACAATATAGCTAAACATCATTAATTACCTTATAATTCCTTTAAGGTTATACAATTTAAATTTTCTGCAACTGAGTAAATGAAAACTTAAGAGGTTTGCTGATGTATGAGTAGTATGAAAGAAGGCTCGGATTGATTAGATCCAAGCCTTCTTTTTATCTTATTGATCAGCCCAGCTTTCAATTTTAATGGTTTCTGTGTGGTTATCTTCTGAAAATAAATAGATACGGTTTCCCATCTGGCGCTCTCCAATCATTGAAGCGTATAGCCAAAGTACCAAATTCAGTACCAATGGTTTCAAAGTCCCTCGTAAATAGCATTGGGTGTTCTTTTCTAATTTAAATTAACCTCTTATAGTGCTCATACATGCTTGTATCATCACTTTGTTGTTCCTCTAGCGAAACGCCGTCAATTGGCTGAGTAAGCTCACTAGGGTTAAAGAAAAAAGGAATTTATTATTATCCCTTACAGTACAGGCAACCCGAACGGCGTATGGGGTGGACAACAACGAGGAAGCTTATGTGATCTTCAGGTTATATGTAGATAAAGAATCTCTAGTGGGGCCAGCACCATATGATGTTATTTGGGACCGAGCTATCCTTTTTACTAAAAAAAACACACGAGAGAAAGATATGGGAAACGAAATTATCATTAACGTCGGCAGTAAGGAGATCAGATTTTAACAAAGTGGGGACGGTTCTTTCACTTCATATTAGGAAGTGAAAGAACCGTCCCCATAAATAAATCCTCACTCAGCCTGCTTCACACTAAGTACGGTAATGGTAAGTAGAATAATGACCATTCCAAGAACTTGAATAAGGTTCAAATGATCTCCAAGAAGCAGAACGCCAAATAATGAAGCTGTCACCGGCTCTACCATCGCGACCATGGAAGCATTTGTCGGGGTTGTCCGCCGAATGCCGATTACATAAAAGATAAATGAAATTCCAGCGCCCACGATTCCTAATAGAAGAAACCATCCTATGTCGCTTGACGTCACTACACGAAGGGTTTCTTCAGTATCTGCAACAAGAAAAAGGATAACGCAAAATGAAAAGAAGGCGATGGTTAAAATGGTTTGCGGTTTTCCGATCGCAGAGGCATTTTTAAACCCGAAAATAAATAGGGCATAGAAAAGACCAGCAGCAAGACCCATTGCCGCCCCTAGCAAACTCACTGACACCTCATCGGGATTGTATGCCCCTGTAAGGAGGACAATCCCCATAATGACACCGGCGATGCAACCCCATTTAAACAACGTTGAACGCTCGATTCCGAATAAAAAAGAGATTAAAAGGACGAAGACAGGTGCGGTATACATTAAAGTAGCAGCAACCGCAATGCTTGCGGCTTCGATACTGAGAAAATAAAACGTGAAATTTCCTGCAACGCCAACACCAGCTAATAGAGACCAGATGTAAAAACGAGTCGAGGAGATCCAATTTTGTTTATAGCGAAAGATGAACCAAGCAAAAAAGAAAATGAAAGCAATAGCTCCTCGGTAAAAGGAGATTACAATCGGATCCCAGCCCTTGTCCATTAAAATATCGCCTATCCCACCACTAATGCCCCAGCATATCGCGGCTAGCATCACTAATCCTACACCTGCAAACCTCATATGTGCCTCCTAAATGTACGTATTTGTACGTATCTTTGATTTTGCATATAAAACTAACGCGAATGAATATATGTAGGGGGAAAAGAGTCCTCTTAACAATCCTAGTCAAGTTTTTAATGCACTAAAGGCATTTCCTTTAAGTTACCAATTTCAAACTTGATTTAGCCTAAAAAACAATGGGATTGATAAGTTGAATTGAATCATGATTGGTGAGAGGCAGAATAAACATTCTGATAAGGGGATTTTGGATCACTTTGAAGCATTTTTGGGAAGGAGGATTGAATTGGAATCATCTTGCTTCAGGGAGGTATAAATCCATTGAAGAGGACACTAACAAAGCAATGTAAAGAAATGAAAGATTACATTATAATACAGTTATAAAATAGTTAAATTGAGGTGGGACAATGGCACGCAATTATCTTGCAGTGACGTATGACGTTTGTGAACACAATAATCTTTTTGAAGACATGAACCACTATCCCATCGACGCTGCTGATCTTGAAAAGCAGGTAAAGGAATGTGCAAAAAAGGATGTTGCTCCGGTTGTGAGGGTTTATGAATCAGAGACAAGTGATTTTAAAGAGTTTCGATTGTACAAAGAGTATTCATTTAAAGAATATGAGTGTAGTTGTAATCAATAGAGCAATCAAAGTGATGAAACAAACAGAGGCTTTTCATGCGTTTACTAAACGTGTGGGAAGCTTCTTTTTCACCCACCAGACTGATTAAATATCCAAATAAGTTAAATATTGACATGCCGAATGTCTTATGTGATAGTTAAATAGAACACTCCGCACGATCTCTATCTTTCCTATTCCACAAGAGTACCACCTACTGCAAAACCACCTATCTGACACTTCACAAACCTTCCTTATTCTATAAACCTCCTAAATGAAATCAACGATATGCCTGAAAGGGTGTGGTAATGATGTAATGATTCGAGTCTTTTTTATGTATCTAAATGTAAGTACTATTCATTTTAAGGAGGATGTTAATGGGGCACGATATTTCTGGATTTAATAAAGCGGGTAAAGAGGTTGCCTATGCTCGTTTTAGTTATGGTAATCACAATTCCACGATTTTGTACAGAGTTCTTGATGCGGATCGTTACTATGCCGGAGTCAGTGGAACAGGTGAGAGATCTACTTTTACGAAGCAGGAGTTAGAAAACGCTTTGAGCGCATTTAATGTTCTTTGCAAGAAAGGTGAGATACCGCTGCCGAATGACTTTTTAGTTTGGGATAAAAAACAAACATCAGACTTCCTACAAAACTGTTTATCTACAGCCAAAAAAGAAGGTAAAGTAGAAGTGTATTTTGGTTAAACCTCGACCACGAAAGTCTCAGCAATAACGCTCATCCACACCTCATAAAAAGTTATACATTCCAAATCATCATCACCGGATGCTAAATGATAAGATTTACGATGTCGTTAACGAACGTGCCTGTCCTCTCGACCTCATCACAATCCTGCCATCTCGCACCGATAGAGAACGATACAAACGCCTTACTTTAGGAGATGTGAGTGCTTTATATTCAACCGCGAACGAAACGATAAGTACTCAAGACCCCCCTTATGAATAATGAGGGGGATCTTAGTGTTGGTGCATACCATTTTAAGTAAAAAAGCCCGTTCCCACATCCCTCAGTTAGGAAGCTGCAGAATCGTCTTAGCATGTTTAGTGGACCAAAGAATGTGAAATAGCTCCTTTAACTAGACTGAACAGGGAGGTTTTGGAATGCCCAGGAACCGTTTTTTTAGCAAAACGTACGAAGAATCGCGGGCAGGGTTTCGGAATCAATTGAAAGAAGTAAAGAAATACTGGCCGAATGTGAGGCTTGAGACCTACCATATTGGGAGTGAGGAAGAAGATAATACGACCGATATTCTCACCGCTGATGCATCAGAAGAAAAAAAGGATCTCCTTATTATAACTGCAGGGGAACACGGGATTGAAGGGTTTACTGGCAGCGCTCTGTTACAGCTTTTTATTGAAGAGTATCTGCCGAGCATTAATCCTGAAACCACAGGATTGAGGCTCGTTCACGCCGTGAATCCTTGGGGAATGAGGCATTTCAGGAGAGTGACAGAAAACAACATCGATTTAAATCGAAATTACATTAAAGACTGGGAAAAGATAACAGGTACTGTAAATGAGGAGTTTGTCCGAAAAAAGAACGTATTTATTCCTTCTGGCCCGATCGAGGATTTACATAAACAAAAGGAGAAGTTGTACTTCCGTTTAAAAGAAGCCTTCACCACTGAAGAACTTGCATCGTTAAAAGACACACCTTCAGGGCAGTATAAATTTAAGACAGGCGTTTTTTATGGAGGAAATGAATACGACGAACCAGCGAGAGAGTTAAAGAACAGATACGTAAACTGGGGCAAAAACTATGATCATCTCGTACATATGGATATTCATTCCGGAGGCGGACCAAAAGATGATCTGTCATTGATCTTTACGAAAGCAGACGGGCGAAGTGAACATACACTCCGCGAAGAACTTTCCTATGACCAGGTCATGAAATCGCCTGAGATGTACGGTGATTCAAATCTTTTCCTTCAGAAAGCAGTACAGGAAAAATACCCTGAGAAGAAAATCTTTGTATGTTTATTTGAGTTCGGTACGATCGGAGAAACTCGCGATGATTTCATCTTTTGTACCAAAACCATGATCAATGAAAACCAGTTATATTTTAAGGGTGCTACTAAAAAGGGGGACATTGAAGACGTTCAACGAGATTTTACTAAATTATTCTATCCTGAGAGAGAAGAATGGCAAGAGCTGGTGATCGAGAAAGGAAGGAAAGGGTTAAATGCGGTATTAGCAAGTGAACGTATTCAGCTGCGAGAGGTACCTGGCGCTTCAGGAACCTTTCCGAGTACGTAGTTTTTCAAAGGAACGACCTAAGGAGGGGGCTGTGTCTTTATAAAAGCTATGGTGAGCGCCACTCTCGCTGTTATGCTCATTCCTTTACCGCTCATTTATTTTATCTCTGGTGGTTTGATGTAGAGTACGGTTTTAACCGTCGCAAATCCGTTCCTTTTGGATGTGGGAGTTGTTTATTTCTTTACCGGAGAAGGTGTAGCGAAATGAGGGCTAATGTGTGCTTGCCACTCAGTGAGAGGGGATTTAAGTAGGTTTCCTTCCCCACATGTCTTTTTTCTGTAAGGAAATGAAAGAACCGTCACTGGTTTGTCAAAAGGATTGACGGGCATGGGTGTTGAATATAGTGGTGAGTAGTATTGTGTAAGTGGAACGACTATAAGTCTTATAAAGGAGAGGGTTAAGGTGATCAGCAAAGAACTGGTGCGTATGTTAAACGATCAGATGAACTATGAATTTTATTCGGCACATGCCTACTTGGCTGCTGCCGCTTATTGCTCCAACGAAAATCTCGATGGTTTTGCCTCGTTCTTTTTGGCGCAGTCAGAGGAAGAACGATTTCATGCTATGAAATTTTATCAGTTCATTATCGATCTCGGTCAGAGGGCAAACATTGGACAAATCGAGGCTCCGAGCGGGGAGTTTTCGTCTTTGTTGGATGCGTTTGAAAAATCCCTTGCACATGAAAAAGCAGTTACTCGGAGGATTTACGCATTAGCCGACAAAGCTTTGGATGAGCGTGAGCATGCGACGATGACGTTTTTGAACTGGTTCATTGAAGAACAGGTTGAAGAAGAAGCCAGCTTTGATGCAATCATTCAGAAAATCAAAAGAGTAGAAGCGGACAGCAATGCTTTTTACATGTTAGAAAATGAGCTTGGCAAGAGAACGTTTACGAAACCGGAGTAGCGGTGCCTGTCACTCCCCGAATAATGTCGAATAAGTAGGCCTTTTGTGCATAAAGGTGTGCTGGCCTTGCTCTTTTTGATGAGCAGGGCCTTTTATTATAGCAATCTGCTAATCCCACAAAATGTGATTACTCATCATCAAAGGAGAATTTTTGCACCTAGGGCACAATCGATTCTCCAATTCTGTCACACCGACCTCTTCTGTCTGGTCTTTTCTACAACGGCTACAACGCTTATGTGATTCAAATGATTCTCCGTCATAAAACTCAATGTTGACCATCATCCTCGTGAAGACATGATCGCAACTTTTGCATTGAAACAGGCAACGGTTGTGCTCGTAGTTGCGTACATGGCGATTTTTGACGGCTCCTGTTATTACGGGCCGTGTTTTGGGATGTAGTTCCATGATGAGAGACGTAAGGGGATAGATCGGCATCATTCCATGACCGAGAAAATAATCCCTGCGATAACCGCACGTTGCATTCGAGCAAATAACCGTGCCTCCATGCCCTATAGAAACACCTCCATGATCTTTTCTTACATCATACCAAAAATTGGGCTCCCCCTTCTTTAAAGTGATGCTGTTTCTCGACCCAAACTTCCGGTTTTCCAAGTTATGGTATGATTATCGTAGAGTGATAGACAACAAGAATGGAAGTGGTTAATGGATGTCGATGAGTGATACGAAAGAATTTAAATCGCAACTGAATAACATGATCAGTGATCCTGATTTTTTGTATTTACAAGATACATTTGAGAAGGAAAGCTTTTTTCAACTATTGGGGTTTGGTCATCGAGAGTTGGTACATAGTGCTTTTATTAGTTGGCTTGTTTCTCCAACATCATCTTTGAATTTAGGTACATTCCCTTTAAAGCGGTTCCTTTATTATATTTGTGAAGAGAACGTATTAGGAGCGGAAACAGACCTTTCTTTTGCCAAGATCGAATCAGAGGATCTGAGGTTGGAAGAAATGGAAGTGGCTACAGAGGTTGGGGAATCAGCGATCGATCCAAGCACGGGGGAGAAGCTGAGCGGGAGATTCGATTTGTATTTAACGAATGACATGATGCGAATCGTTGTGGAAAACAAAGTATTGGCCCGTGAGAACAAGGACCAAACCGATACATATACGAAAATCTTGAATAACCTCGATGATTCTTTCGACTATGAATTAAAGGTGTTCTTATCGGCGGATCGAACGGTGCAACCGAAATGTCCGGAATTTATCCACGTGGATTATCAAGGGTTATACGATTATGTAATCGCACCGTGTTTAAACCACCCGAAGGTTTCTACGGCGAACAAGAATTTGTTGGAGCAGTATGTGTTGAACTTACGCTTGGTACATAGAGGAGTGAACAAGCCCATGGCAAAAGTGAACGACGAACTATGCATTTCAATCTACAACAAATACAAAGAAGTATTGGATGAAATCTACGATGCGGTAAAAAATGAGACGCCTGAAGAAAGAAAAGTGAAAACCTCATCTTCAACGCGAACGTCAAAAATACCATGGAGAGACGTCTACTCCCGTTTAAATGAAGAGGAAAAGAAGTTAGAGTCTACCTATGGAAATGTGATTACGGAAGCAGAGGTTGATTTAACGACCGGACATATTCTTTTTGAAGGAAAAGAATATAGTAGCTTGTCCAGTTCTGCGATAGCCGCAGTCAACTCCATAAAAGGAGAAGATTACACAGATCGGTATAACGGCTGGGCGTTTTGGAGTCTTGTCTACCCTGATGGAACAAAGAAAAAGCTTACGGATGTAAGAAGCGAGATCGCATTGGATATGGCGCAGGAAGAGGAGTAGTTGGCAGAGTGGGGCTGTGGCAGGAGTGTTTGACCATGTGGGGACGGTTCTTTTGCTTCTTGAAATACTAAAGGTGGCGCAGCTTCCCTTTCGCTGGTGGAATGATTAATCAATATGGGCATACCTTTTATGTAAAAAGGAGGTTTTGTCCATGAGAACGTTGTTTGGTTTAGCAGCAGTGGTGATTTTTGTGGCTGGAGCGGTCTCTTTTTTTATATGGGCAGTTCCAGGTTCCGACCTCTCAGATTCTCATGAAACCATTGAGATTGAACATGTAAGAGAAATGAACGAGGTATTAATGGGGCTACTAGAAGATTATGAAATAACAGGGGAAATAAAGGTTGATTACGGTCATCGCCAGATTGCGATACAGTCTGAAGTAATGGAGGATTTGGCTGATCCTACATCGGTTCAAGAGATGATTAAACGAGATGCTATTGCAGCAATTGAAGAGAGAGATCTTCCCTTTAATGGTGAATCTTTTACGATCATGCTAGTAGACAGCGACGGACGGTTGGTTGAGCGCTAGCGCCGGTGTAGTCCCTAGGGTTCATTTACACTCAGAGCGATCTAGACACGGTCGACAATGGTAAGACAAGAACGGATAAGCCTGTGGCGAAATACACGGTGAAACGTTAGTATAGGCCTATCATGGAATAGTAAGATTCTCTGATTAAGATTCCTTTCTATGACCTATAATAGTAGATAACAAGGTCATAGGAGGATACCTAAGTGATGCTGT
Source organism: Alteribacter aurantiacus DSM 18675 (assembly GCF_000429705.1). Taxonomy (GTDB): domain Bacteria; phylum Bacillota; class Bacilli; order Bacillales; family Salisediminibacteriaceae; genus Alteribacter; species Alteribacter aurantiacus. The sequence goes on along the minus strand of NZ_KE386942.1, from coordinate 553,487 downwards.
CTATAGAGGAAATTGATCTATTCAAGCGAGAGCTGGAGAAGCTTCGTTTTGAATACAGTGAGATGAAGGGAATAGGGAAGAACATTCTCCTATGGGAAATTGAAGAGTTAAACAGGATTATTTACGAGAGTATGAAGGATAAAAAGAAAACGGGATGATTGAAAGTGACGGGGGCTTAGGCCTTTTTTTTTTGCTATTTGGGGACGGTTCTTTTGCTTCTTTTTATTAGAAGAAAAGAGAGGAGAGACTTTCTTTCTCAAGAGAAGCGGTTTGGATAATTATGTTAAAATGATTGCTAGAATAGTAGTGTGAAGAGGGAACGTTGTTTCTGAAAGGGAGAATTGATGTGGAACTAAGAGGATTAGCATCAAAGATAGGTAGGCTATATGAAAAAAATCCAAAAGTTGAGGCTGTGTTATTGGGTGGCTCAGTAGCGCGGGGGTGGGAGGATGACTATTCAGATATTGAGTTATTCGTTCTTTGGAAAGAGGGGCCAACTGACGAACAAAGGAAGGCGCCGATCATAGAGTCAAAAGGGACGATGATTGACTTTCATCCTTATGAAGATGAGGAATGGTCTGAGACGTACATCACCCAAGGAGTAAAATTAGAAATAAGCAATTTTCTAACCGAAACCATTCACAACGTTCTTAATGATGTGATTGGTTCATATGATACAGACTCGGATAAACAGTGCATTGTAGCAACGATTGATCATGGAGTGGCACTCAGTGGGAATTCGATCATTGAAAAGATGAAAGAAACAGTAAGTGTTTACCCAGATGAATTACGTGCGGCTATGGTAAATGAGCATGTCGTTTTAGGTAACAGATGGAATAACCGTGAGGCATTACTTGAGCGAGAAGATTGGCTCATGCTTTATAGCGTCATAGTAGGTGTTCAAGCGAACATCATGGGGGTTTTGTTTGCTTTAAACCGACAATTTGTACACCATCCTGCTTTCAAATGGCAAAAGCAGACCCTTCGTTCTATGGTACTGACTCCTGAAAATATAGAGAAACGCTTAGAGTCCATTCTCCTTGGGCATCCGACATCTTCTATAAAAGAGTTAGAAGCGATTATTGAAGAAGTGTATGACTTGGTCCAACGGCAACTTCCTCAAATCAATTTATCGGCCGTTCTGGAAAAATCGCTATTTTTGAGGCCGAAACATCAAGTCGAATAAATGGTGCGTTTTTAGAGGGCTTTACTAAGAAAGGTTGTGAAGACGATTACTGATGTAAAAGTAGTGCTGTTTGATTTAGACGATACGTTACTCGATCGGAATAAGGCAGTAGATAACTTGTTTCTCATTGTTTTAGAAACCTGTTATGAGAATGTGGAACATTTAGTGAAGAAAGAGATGTTAGCCACGTTCAAAAGATATGATAAACGAAGCTATGGTTATCGTGACAAAACAGAAGTATTGGAAGCATTCTTTGATAAATTTCCAACCAAACATCGGCTCCCAAAACAAGAAATTCAAGCGTTTTGGAATCATCATTTTCCTCAATGTTTTACTGTAAGTCAAGAGACGATCAATCTTGTTCATACTCTGAAAGAGAAAGTTAAAATTGGAGTCATAACAAATGGTACAACTCAGAGGCAAAAAGCAAAAATAAGGAACACGAACCTCTATCATTACTTCGATCATGTCTTCATCTCTGAAGAAGTAGGGTTTAGTAAGCCCGACAACCGCATATTTGAATCAGTTTTAAACGAACTGCATATGCAGCCGGAAGAGGTCTTATTCATTGGCGATGATATTGAAAAGGATATCGCTGGCTGTCAAAACGCAGGCATAAGGGGGATTTGGTTTAATCCAAATAAGGTTCAACATGGGACCGACATTAAACCCTATGCTGAGATTGATGAGCTTAATTCTGTAATAAGGCATTTAATGAAGTCAACCAGAGGCTAATGTCTCTACAAGTGTTGAGGGAGATTAAACATGACTGCAAAATATGTGAATTGGGGAGAATCAAAAGTACTTTTAACGTGGAAGCGTGCTAAAAACCTTCCGCCAAGAGAACAAATCACAAGTGTCCATGGCTTTTGTTTTTATGGTGACCGTTTATTATTAGTAAAGCTAAATAGAGGATGGGATTTCCCTGGAGGGCATATTGAGTGTGAAGAGACGCCTGAAGAATGTCTAAAACGTGAGGCATATGAAGAAGGATATGTTACTGGAAGTTCCTCTCTGTTAGGTTATATTATTGTGGACCACAAGGAGAATCAGAATTGGGATGAAAATAGCCCGTATCCTAAGGTAGGCTATCAAATTTTTTACCGTATGGAAGTAGAGTATTTACATGATTTTAAAGCTAAGTATGAGTCAAGAGAAAGAATTTTTATCAACCCAAGTGAGGTCGCTGACTATTATCATGGTTGGAATGAACTGTATCAAGGAATATTGGATGGTGCTTTAAGGAAATAGGAGCAGTGGGGATCAGAAGCATGAGAACCTCCTCACTTATCGGAAAATGGAGAGGACGAGATAACGTGTTTCCAGTTTTAGAGACAGAAAGATTAATACTAAGAGAAATTACCAATGAAGATGCAGAAGCGATTTTTGCTTGTTTTTCAAACGATCATGTGACGCGTTTTTATGGTCAGGAAACATTAAAGGATATGGAACAGGCCAAGAAGTTTGTTGATTTCTTTTCTAGTAATTATAAAGAAAAGAGGGGACTGAGGTGGGGAATTCAAGTAAAAGGTAACAGAAGCTTAATAGGGACAATTGGATTCAATGCCTGGTCCCCTAAACATAAACGAGCAGAAATCGGGTATGAGATTCATCCTGATTTTTGGAGGAGAGGCTATATTTCAGAAGCACTGTCTGAGATCTGCTCATATGGATTTGGTGAGATGGAGTTAACTCGCATAGGTGCAGTAGTATTTATAGAGAATGAAGCATCGAATCGATTGCTGACTCAGGCAGGCTTTAAAAAAGAAGGAGTGTTAAGAGATTATATGTATCAAAATGGTGAGCCACACGACACCTATGTCTACTCATTGTTAAAGACTAATTAGGGACGGTTCTCCAGATGATGCGGCGGCAAGCCTGTAAAAAAACGTGAGTCACTACGCACTCACGTCTTTTTGCTGTGTATGGATTTGTAGCAGATGTAAAAAGTCCTGTTGATTCGACAAAGTCCGAGTGGGGACAGTGCGCCAGCTAGCTCAACGGAGAGGGAGGCGCCTCCCATAACGCTAAACCCAAGTGGGATCTGGTAGGCCTTTCAAGAAACATCAATTTTTATCATGAAATCAAAATTCTGAAATGATATAATTATGGTAATGAAATTTACTTTAAGGATGTGAAAACCAGTGAATTCAAACTCTCATGAAATTTATGCAGATTATTTTAACCAGAGACAAGAAGACTTCCGAAATAAGCTGATTTGCGATGCTTCTCAAGTTCGGGACAAGATTGATGAAATACATCGAGTAGGAAATATTGACCTTCTTGAGAATGCGCATAAACTGGTAATGTATGCCCTCGGGGAAAATGCTTCTTTAGCATCGTTTGCGGAAAAAGAAGGCGTGGTCTGGGCGCAACATGATCTCACACTGTCATTCAAACTGGAATGGGTTCAGTCGATCCGCCGGACGATGTGGCGGTTTCTGGAAGAGTTTCATGAAGAAAACAAAGATAAGAAGGTGAACTTCTTTAAACTTGAGAGACAGGTGAATGATGCGATTGATCAGTTCCTCAACGGTTTCTTTTTAAGTTATTCCCGCTATAAAGATGCCCTTCTTGCTGCTCAGCGTGAACTTGTTGAAAATCTGAGTGCCCCGATTATTCCGCTCAGTGATAGTGTATGTGTTCTGCCTCTCATCGGGGAAGTCGATGAAGACCGAGTGGAAACAATCGAAGGAAAGACCCTGCCTGAAGTTAAAAGACTGAATATTGAAACACTCATTATTGATTTTTCGGGTATTGCACAGATTGACACCACAAGCATGAATCGAATAATGAAAACGATAAATGGTACATATTTGATGGGCTGTGAGTGCATCATTACGGGCCTGCGTCCGCAGCTCGTCCGCACGCTCATAAAAGAAGACCTTCAATTTGATCCGAAAGTTATCACAAAAGGCACGCTCGAGCAGACCGTGAATGATTTCTTTTTTTCAAAGTAAGAAACCGGGCACTGATGTTTTTAGGGACGGTTCTTGTATGGTATTTTGGAGAGGTCCTATAAGGGATTGTTGGTGCAGGCGCAATCGGCTAGGAGCTGTTCAGAGCGTCCAGTATGATGGCATACGACCAGATGCTCGGGGTCACGCTGGTCATCTTTGCGATTGTACTCGGTGCAGAGATGTTCACGAGTTTCTTAAAACGTGGTTGGTGTTTGGTGCTGCTAAAGCTAAAGCGCATTCCAAAGACTGATAGATTTGTCAAAAAGGCTCGCATCTCCCTTTGCGAGCCTTTATTTCGGCTGAGTCTATGAAACTTTGGGAGAAAGTTCTATGGTTTCGACAAATTCCGGGTAGTGACAGGCACCAACTAGCGCACAGGCACCGCGGCAAGCTTCTCTCGCACACGTTTGGTGGCTTCAACCATGTTCTTGAGGGATGGGACGGTTTCATCGATTCCCCTTGTTTTCAGGCCGCAGTCAGGGTTGACCCAGAACTGTTGCGGGTGCAGCACCTTTAGTGCCCGGAGGATACTCGTTTCCATTTCTTCCGTACTTGGAACACGAGGGCTGTGTATGTCGTATACGCCTAGGCCGATTCCTTTATCGTAGGAGACATTTTCGAAATCAGCGATTAATTCCCCGTGGCTTCGGGCTGTTTCAATAGAGATGACGTCAGCATCCAGCTGCTTAATAGAATCAATGATTTCCCCGAATTCCGAATAGCACATATGCGTATGGATTTGGGTTTCATTTTTGACCTTGCAGGTTGCAAGCCTGAATACATAGATCGATTCCTGAAGATATTGTTGTTTCTTTGAGTCTTTAAGAGGCAGACCTTCGCGTAATGCTGGCTCATCTACCTGGATCATGCCGATGCCGTTTTCCTCAAGGTGGCTGATTTCCTTTTGCAAGGCTAGCGCGATTTGTTTGGTCACGTCAAAGGCATGGATGTCTTCACGTGGAAACGACCATTTGTATATGGTCACAGGACCTGTAAGCATACCTTTTACCGGCTTGTTAGTGAGAGACTGAGCATAGGTAATTTCTTTTGTAGTCATCGGTTCCGGCGAAGCAACATCTCCGTATATAATTGGTGGTTTTACACTGCGGGAGCCATAGGATTGTACCCAACCAAACTTCGTAAATGCAAACCCATCAAGCTTTTCACCGAAGTACTCTACCATGTCATTTCGTTCAAATTCCCCGTGGACGAGGACGTCAAGCCCAATTGATTCTTGAATGTCAATCCACTCTGCTACTTTTTGATTAATAAAGTTGTCGTAAGTTGCCGCAGACCAGTCACCATGCCGGTAACGGGACCGTGCCTGACGGATTTCTGATGTTTGTGGGAGACTACCGATTGTTGTTGTAGGAAGTATAGGTAGTTTGAATTGATCTTGATGTAATGCCTGCCTTTCGGGAAAAGAAAGGTCACGAATCGGCTCTTTTCCTCCCCAGTCACTTACTTCTTTCTGCGCATCAGGCTTTATTCTTGGTGGGAAGTGGTGGAAGAGCTGAAGGCGCTCACGTTGATGTTTTATGTTCTCTTCGATGGATGGTCTGCCCTGATTGATTCCTTTTACCAAAAGGGTAATTTCTTCGATTTTTTCATCGGCAAAGGCTAAGGCACCCTTTAGTTCAGGGGCTAGGTTCTCCTCGGTTTTAACAGTGACAGGGACGTGTAAAAGGCTACAGGAAGGCTGAACGATGAGCCGGTCACCAGAAACAATCTCGCGGATTCTTTCAAGCAGATCCCACTTCTCTTCCAAGTCACTTCCCCAAACGTTACGCCCATTCACTACCCCGGCTGCTAATGTTTTATCAGCAGGAAATCCAAACTTCTTTAAAGCGTCGAAATTCCTTCCATCATCGTGGACAAAATCCAAACCAAAGCCGTCCACCGGGAGGGAGATGAGCGCTTCATAGTCAGAGGCGGCTTCAAAATAGGTTTGCAAAAGGATCTTCGGCTTTATGTTAGATGAGTGAAGCTTATTGTAGGTGTCCGTTACATACTCCTGTTCTTTTTCTGTCAAATCGGTACCTAAAATAGGTTCGTCAAGCTGGACCCACTCAACACCTGCTTCGCCTAGTTCTTTGAGAACGTGCTGGTATAGGGGAACGAGGGTGTTTAATAGAGATCCAAAATCCTCGTTCTTATATCCTTTTGAGAGCTTAAGTAAGGTAACGGGGCCGAGGAGTACAGGCTTGCCGATAATACCGAGCTTGTTTTTCGCTTCAAGAAAATAAGAAAGGGGCCGATTTTCTTTTAATACTGGTGTGGTATTCTGGTCAAATTCTGGAACAATGTAATGGTAGTTTGTATTAAACCATTTCGTCATTTCTGAAGCTATAGCTCCCTTGTTTCCTCTAGCGATGTCAAAATACGTTTCTAAAAGAGACGAATCTTCAGCGTGGAACCTATCTGGAATGAGTCCGAACATCACGGCAGTATCAAGCACATGGTCGTAAAAGCTGAAGTCGCCTACAGGGATCAGGTCGACTCCGAGGTCCTTTTGTTTTTGGAGGTCGTTTAAGCGTAGGTCGGCCATTTTAGTTAGTAAGTCTTTTTCTGTGATGGATTCGCTCCAGTACGCTTCCAGTGCTTCTTTCCATTCTCTTTTTTCACCAATTCTTGGGTACCCAATTGTCGAACTTCTGGTTCTTTTCATGTCCATTCCTCCTGATTATTTTTCAATCCAATAAAAAACATCTCTCTTGTCTACAAGAGAGATGTTGAGGTGGACACAGGGAATAAACGTCATGAAATAGACAGACGCCACCCTTATCATGTCAACACCTTCCTATTCCTCGTAGGACATAGTGTAAGTTTTACAGGCAGGTCTCCTGACTTATGATCACCGCATTCATGCGCCTTCCCGTCCTCAGACAGTGGCTTCTTGCTGGATGCTCCCATTTACAGTGGCGGGACCGTGCCGGAATTTCACCGGACTTCCCTTTTAAGCTGAACTCATCTTAGGAATTCAGCACCTGTGAAACTACGAATATTTGGTCTTTTAACAAGAAAACCCTCTCAAAGTGAGAGGATTACATTGAAGTGACCTCTCTTATTTCTCAAAGACAATGCTTTGCTGGAATTGGCACCACAATCAATGATCGGTTGCCGGGTTTCATCGGGCCAGTCCCTCCACCACTCTCAATAAGAGTTTGCTATTGGATTGATTACGAGCATACTAGCATGATAATTCTGAAGTGTCAAACAGCTTAGTGGCGTTTTTTACTACTAAGGGATAGTGCGGGCCCGTTTTTTTATAGTTGTCATTTACCTAGCTATGCATTATATTCAAGTAATAACAACAAATAGTAATAATAACCAATATCAATGGTGTCTATTTCGACTTAATAGGGAATCTGGTGCGAATCCAGAACTGTCCCCGCAACTGTAAGTGCTGACGAAATAATCGGATCCACTGTCTTATGACGGGAAGGGATTATTGTAGGATGAAGCGCGAGTCAGGAGACCTGCCATGGATATACGTATGATCTTCTTCGGGAGCTGGGAAGAGATAACGAGGTATGAACGAATCAACAGTTGATAGAACTGTTTTGTTAAAGGTGCCACGTTATTGATAAACCCATCCATTGTGATGGGTTTTTTGTTTGATTTACCAATCTTCCCCTCATGGATGAACAATTCTATTCAATGAAATGAGGAATGAATGATGAGTGAAAGATTACCTGCAAGTGTATCGAGGACAATCCAGACGAAGCTGGTGCTACCTCCGGATACGAATCATCTAGGAACGATTTTTGGTGGCACGATCTTATCTTACATTGATGAAATTGCAGCTATAACGGCAATGAAACACAGTAAAGAAGTGGTTGTAACAGCCTCAATTGATACGGTGAACTTCCTTTCTTCTGCTAAAGTAGGAGATGTGTTGCACTTAGAGGGTGTCGTTATATCAACAGGTCGAACATCTATGGAAGTCTATGTGAAAGTAGAAACCGAAAACTTAAAATCGAGGGAAAAGACAGTCACAACAACAGCGATATTGACCATGGTTGCTGTAGACCAACATGGCAAACCAACACCCGTAAGCGGTGTAGAACCTGAATCAGAGGAAGAGAAAAAGCTATTTCAAAATGCCCAATCCAGAAAAGAGAGAAGAGTAAGGATTAACGAACTTTCAAGTGAGTGGAGGGCGTGATTTTGGGCAAGGTGGCTGCAATGTGGGGACGGTTCTTTTGCTTCTTTTAGAAGCAAAAGAACCGTCCCCACCACGCCCTTTCCAACAAAAGGAACCGAAAAATGAAAACGTTTTACTCGTTAGCATCTACCATTTCGTTGTGTTTCCTGTTATGATATGAGCAAACGGTTTCACAATTCATGCACTGATTTGCACATATAGAAGAAAAGCACGAGACACGGAGGTTTGACATGGAACGAAAATGGTGGAAAGAAGCAGTTGTATATCAAGTTTATCCAAGAAGCTTTATGGATAGTAACGGGGACGGCATCGGAGATCTTAAAGGGATTATGTCCAAGCTCGACTACTTGAAGGACCTTGGCATTGATGTCATTTGGATTTGTCCGATTTATAAATCACCAAACGAAGACAACGGGTATGATATCTCTGATTATAAAGACATTATGGACGAGTTCGGAACGATGGAAGATTTCGACGAACTCCTTAAAGAAGCACATAAACACGATATAAAAATCATCATGGACTTGGTGATCAACCATACGTCCGCTGATCATGAGTGGTTTGTGGAGTCGCGAACAAGCAAAGACAACCCAAAGAGGGATTACTACATTTGGGCGGATCCAAAAGAAGACGGATCTGAGCCAAACAACTGGGAGAGCATCTTTGGAGGCTCTGCTTGGGAATTTGACGAAAAAACAGGTCAATATTACATGCACATCTTTGCCAAAGGGCAGCCCGATTTGAACTGGGAGAATCCGGATGTAAGACGTGACTTGTATGACATGGTTAACTGGTGGCTCGATAAAGGGATTGACGGGTTCCGTGTGGACGCCATTTCCCACATAAAGAAAACACCAGGCTTCCCGGACATGCCAAACCCGGGTGGACATAAATATGTGCCTTCTTTTGCAGGTCATATGAATCAAGAAGGGATTCAAACGTTTCTTGAGGAATTCAAGCGTGAAACGCTCGATCACTACGATGTGATGACAGTCGGAGAAGCGAACGGGGTTACGATTGATGACGCACACCTTTGGGTTGGAGAAGAGAGTGGGAAGTTCAACATGGTTTTCCAATTTGAATCTCTTGATCTTTGGGGGAAAGAAACGGACACAGGAATTGACTTGCCAGCCTTTAAAGCAAGCTACACCAGATGGCAAAAAGGATTGGATGGTGTGGGTTGGAACGCATTGTTCCTTGAGAATCACGACGTTCCTCGCTCCGTTTCCACACTTGGTGACGACAAATCTTATTGGAATGAATCGTCAAAAGCCCTTGCCACTTTGTACTTCCTTATGCAAGGGACGCCGTTTATTTACCAAGGGCAAGAAATTGGGATGACGAATGTGCAGTTCAATTCGATCGATGATTATGACGATGTGGATGCTCACAACTTGTATAAAAACTTGACTGCAGAAGGAAAGTTGCACGAAGAGATCATGCGCATTATCTGGAAGCGTGGGCGTGACAACTCCAGAACGCCGATGCAGTGGAGCAACGAAGAAAACGCCGGCTTTACGACAGGCAAGCCGTGGATGAAAATGAACCCGAATTACTTAACCATTAACGTAGAAGAACAGATGGAAGACGAGAATTCGGTGTATCACTACTATAAGAACCTCATTCGCCTTCGTAAAAACTACGATGCCCTTCTTTACGGGTCGTACGAGATTCTATTGCCAGATCACGAAGACATCTACGCCTATACTCGTAGCGTGGAAGGAGAGACGATTCTTGTGGTCACCAACCTATCAGGAGAAGTGATTCCATTTGAATTGTCAGAAGACGAGCAGTATACGAGTGCTGAAAAGCTGTTCGGTAACTATGAAACAGTAGGAGAGCTAGACATCAACCGCTTCAACCTTAAGCCATACGAAGCAGCTGTGTTTTTAGTGAAATAATGGGGACGGTTCTTCCGCTTCTTTCGAGAAGTGGAAGAACCGTTTTTTATTTTTGCTGTCAAAGCGTTTTTCTATAATATGGAACATACAAACATCTTCCTTTGGTATAATCAATTAGGATGGGTGATAAGGCTTGTTTTCGAAAGAATCATATAGCGCTGGTATCTCTTAAGACTCTCGAAGTAAATGAAAAATACCCATGTGTATAGGATGGTTTTCGTAGCGAGAGTATGAATATTTACGAAAAACGTTGGTTTTTAACCACCCTTAGACCTATTTTCAACAAGAATGTGAAAACTTAAAAAAATAACAAAAAAAGGTTTGACGGCTACACAAACCTGGGCTATACTAATTACGAAAGCACACGAAAGCGCTTTCGTTGATGGGAGATAAGCTAACATGGCAACGATTTATGATATAGCCAAAAAGACTGGATTTTCGATTACAACAGTATCGAAAGCGTTGAACAATTATACTGATGTAAGCGAAAAAACAAAGAAGGTCATCTTGGAAGCGGTCGATGAACTCGGCTACTATCCAAACTCGATTGCACGGTCGTTGACGACGAAAAAGTCGTGGACGCTTGGCGTAATCTTTGTTGAAGATTTAAACGTAGGAATGAAGCATCCGTTCTTTAGCGCCGTCATTGAAAGTTTTAAGAAACAAGTAGAATCTTTAGGGTATGATTTGATCTTTTTAAGCCGAAACATCGGCCGTGAAAAGAAGAGCTACTTGGATCATGCGCTGCACCGTGGGGTAGACGGAGTGATTGTGGTTTGTTCGAATTATGAGGACAACGAAACCCAAATGCTCATTGAATCCTCATTGCCAAGCGTGGTTGTGGATTTACACAGTGATACATCAAGTGTCGTTTACAGCGATAACTATCAAGGAAGTGTCCTAGCCGTTAGGCATTTGCATTCTCTTGGACACCGAAAAATTGCCCACATTAGTGGGGTTGAGCAAACCTTTGCTGGACTTGAGCGTCTAAGAGGCTACCAAGATACTGTGAAGCAACTCAAGCTTGATATTCCTGAAGGGTACGTAGTAGACGGTGGTTTTTTCTCTTACGATGGCGGTTACGACGCCATGAAAGAACTTCTCGATCATCGCGATCGACCGACTGCTGTCTATGTTGCAGGGGATGATATGGCATTAGGTGCCATGAAAGCGTGTAGAGACATGAACGTAGCGGTTCCTGCCGATGTTTCGGTTGTCGGTTTTGATGATATAGAAGTAGCGAAACATGTAACACCAGCATTAACAACGATCCGACAAGATACCGACTTGATTGGGAGAAAAGCGTCGGAGCTTCTTGTAAATCAGATTAATTCAAGCACCAAAAACGACCATGCCATTAAAGTGCCGGTCGCACTGGTTGAGCGAGAGTCTACTAAGGGTATCTAAGCCTTTCGTAGACTTCTCGAAAATTTTTTACAGAAATCGAAAGCGCTTTAGTATTTTAGTAGTCAAGGGTTGAGGGATTCAGGGGGATTTCTATAGCAAAGTCGGGGGAGCTGATTTTATTTTCGGCATCGCCGAAAGCGCTTTAGATATAAATGGTTTTTTACCATAAAAATGATAAGGGTGGGATTTACGATGAAGAAAGCGTTATCATTGTCATTCGTTTCATTGTTGGCTCTTGGCGTGGTTGCCGGCTGTAACAATGATGAAAGTTCTGCAAATGAAGAGGGTAGCTCAGGTTCAGGAAGTGGCGAGAAGCTAACGGTTTGGTCCTTTACGGATGAGCTTGAAGAGCCAATTCAAGTGTTTGAAGAGCGTCACGGGGTAGAGATTGACCTTACTATTATTCCAATTGAGGATTATCCAACACGTTTACGTCCGGTATTACAAAACGGAACCGGAGCTCCTGACGTATTTACAGGAGAATTGGCTTTCATTAAAGACTGGGTTGAACAAGACTACTGGGAAGACCTTAGTCAAGAGCCTTACAATGTAGAAGATCTTGAAGGTGACTACGTCGATTACGTATTTGATATGGGTCGTAACTCTGAAGGCGCTGTTAAAGCTCTTTCTTGGCAAACGACTCCAGGCGGTATCTTCTATAGAAGAAGCATTGCTGAAGAAGTACTAGGTACAGACGATCCTGCTGAAATCGGTGAGCGTTTCTCTACGATGGACGGATTGTTTGAAGTAGGGGAAGAGCTTAAAGCTGCTGGTTACCGTTTATTCCCTGATGAAGGTGCGGTTCGCTGGTTTGCACAAGGCGACAACCCACAACCATGGGTTGACGAAAACGATGAGTTAATCGTAACAGAAGAGCGTTTGAACCACTTCGACTTTGCAAAAGAGCTTCGCGATAAAGACTTGACGGCTTTCGCTCCTGAATGGTCTCCTGCTTGGTTCGCAGCTATGGACGGTCCAATTAACTACAACGCTGGTTGGGACGAAGTTGACGAAGGCGCTTCTAACGAAGTGGAAGTATTCTCTTATGCACTACCAACATGGGGACTTCACAGCGTATTGAAGACAAACGTTGAAGAAACAGATGGCGACTGGGCAGTAACAAACGGTCCATCACCTTACTTCTGGGGTGGAACTTGGCTTGGAATTTACAGCGGATCTGACAACAAAGATCTTGCTTGGGAATTTGTAAAAATGATGACGCACGAAGAAGAGTTCTTAACGGATTGGGCTCTTGACACTGGTGATGTTCTTTCTTACCTTCCTGTAACTGAAAAAATTAAAGATGAGTTCCAAGATGAGTTCTTAGCTGGACAAAACAACTACACGTTCTTCTTAGATGAAGCGCAATCCATCGACGCTGACACGGTTACTCGTTACGATCAGCAAATCGATACATTGTTTGGAAACGCTGTAAGTGATTACGTTGAAGGCGTTCGTACAAAAGAAGAAGCGGTTGATGAGTTTTACAACTTAGTTAAAAATGCATACCCACACATTACAGTACCAAACGAGTAAAGGTTGACCGAAAACTAGCATCCTGAGAAGGGGAGGTGATTGTTGCCTCCCCTTTTATACAAGAGAGAGATGGAAGGTGTCTTAAATGAAGAAGCTGGATAACTATGGATACATGTTCATCGTCCCGTTTTTTATCGTGTTTATTACGTTTACAATTTATCCGATTCTCCTGACGTTTTACTACAGTTTCACGAACTATAACGGAATGGGAGATCCTGAATTCATCGGGCTTGCGAACTATAGCCGTTTACTGACGGACTCTTATTTTTACAGTGCGTTTTACAACACCATGTACATATGGGGGATTAACTTCTTCTTCCAATTGTCCATAGCGTTGCTGTTGGCGATTTTGTTTTCGGATATTCGTTTGAAAATGCGAGGACTTAACTTTTTCAGAGCTGTATTTTACTTACCGAACTTGATTACAATTGCGTCTGTTGCTTTGTTATTTGGTATTTTACTAGGTTGGCACCACGGAACGATCAATCATTTATTAATGGATTTAGGCATTATTTCTAGTCCGATCAACTGGTTAAACGATCCGACAACCGCCAGATGGTCTGTTGGTCTTATCGGAGCGTGGATGTGGTTTGGACATACATTTATTATCTTAATGGCCGGAATCTCAGGGATTTCAAAAGATTACTTTGAAGCGGCCCTTATTGATGGGGCAAACCGTTGGCAAACGCTTGTGAAAATTACGTTGCCACTTCTTAAACCAATCATGCTTTACGTGTTAATCACGTCTTTAATCGGTGGTTTGCAAATTTTCGACTTGCCGATGTTGATTACTGATGGTACCGGAGCACCTCAGGGCTCGTTAAATACAATGGTTCTTTACTTGTACAACCAAGCGTTCCGTTATGATAACTACGGATACGCAGCTGCAGTGGCTTACGGATTGTTTATTATCACTGTTATTTTCTCCGTAATCACGTTCAAATCGATGTATAGAAGTAACGTAAAAGAGGGGTGACCATCATGAAGAAAAACAACATCGTAAAAGGGATTTTGTATGCTGTTTTAGTGCTACTTGTGATTATAAGCTTTATCCCGTTTTATATGATGATCGTGAATGCAACCCGTACAAATTCCGAGATTCTTCAGCAGGGGTTCACGTTAATACCGGGAACCGCGCTTATGCAAAACTATGACACTTTGATTCAATACATGAATTTATGGCGAGGGTTTGCCAACAGTTTGTTTGTTGCTGTATCAGTAACGTTGTTGAGCTCGTACTTTAGTGCCCTTACAGCGTTCGGGTTCGCTGTTTATAAGTTTAAAGGTAAGAACTTTTTATTCATCTTGATGTTGGTCCTCATGATGGTTCCAGGTCAGCTAGGGTTAATCGGATTCTTCGACTTAGTCCGTGTTATGGGCTTACTCGACACGTATATTCCATTGATTATTCCACCAATTGCTGCACCATTTGTGGTGTTCTTCCTTCGTCAGTACTTGATGACGGTTATGCACCCATCTTTATTGGAAGCGGCTAGAATTGATGGAGCCGGTGAGATCAAAATTTTCCACAAAATCGGCTTACCGATCATGATGCCGGCAGTTGCGACAATGGCCATCTTTACATTCATCGGATCATGGAACAACTACATCTTGCCGTTAGTTGTCTTGTTCAGTCCAGAAAAGTATACGTTGCCTGTTATGATGGGCGCATTGAGAGGGTCTCAAGTAGCAGAAAACTTAGGATCCATGTATTTAGGAATCGCGATTTCGGTAGTACCAATTATGGTTGCGTTCCTATTCCTCTCCAAATACATCATTAGTAGTATTTCAGCAGGAGCAGTAAAAGAATAAATTACAAAAGGAGTGGTCCTTGTGTCCAAGTTTTCTAAGGACTTTGTGTTCGGAACAGCAACATCTTCATACCAGATCGAAGGAGGATACGATCAAGGCGGGCGATCGTTATCCATCTGGGATACATTCTCTGAAACACCGGGGAAGGTATGGAACGACGATCACGGTCAAGTAGCGTGTGATCACTTTAACCGCTACAAAGAAGACATTCAGCTAATTAAAGAGCTCGGTGTTGGCTCGTATCGTTTTTCCATTGCGTGGCCAAGAATTTTCCCTGAACAAGGGGTTTATAACGAAGAAGGAATGGACTTTTACCGTTCCATTATTCAAGAGTTAATCAAACAAGGAATAAAACCTGTTGTGACCCTTTATCACTGGGACCTTCCAATGTGGGCATACAACAAGGGTGGATGGGTGAATCGTGAATCAGTGGATTGGTTCTTGGAATTCGCTGAAGTGTGTTTCCGCGAACTTGATCCTTACGTTGAGTCTTGGATTACCCATAACGAGCCATGGTGTGCGAGCTTCTTGAGCTACCATATGGGACACCATGCTCCAGGTCACCGAAACATTGAAGAAGGGGTGAAGGCGGCTCACCACATTTTACTTTCCCATGGTAAAGCCGTTGAGCTTCTAAAAAAGGACCTAGGTTCAAAGACGCCGATCGGAATTACGTTGAACTTAACGCCAGTGTATGCGCCGACAACGTCTACAAACGACAAGATTGCCATTAATAACGCAGATGGCTATACGAATCGTTGGTTCTTAGATCCATTATTTAAAGGTGCGTATCCAATGGATATGATGAACTTGTTCTCCTCTTATATTCATGACTACAGCTTTATTCATGAAGGAGATCTGGCAACGATTTCAGTCGAGTGTGATTTCTTCGGGATCAACTACTACAATCGTAGCCTAGTAGAATTTGCAGGAAGTGAGAAGTTCCTTTTCACTGACGCTCATTCGGACTATGACAAAACAGGCATGGGCTGGGACGTATCTCCTCAGGAATTCAAGGAGCTCATCTATCGCCTACGCATGGAATATACGAAGCTGCCAATCTTCATTACAGAGAACGGTTCTGCTTATGATGACGTGTTGGAAGAGGACGGATCGGTTCACGACAAAGAACGAACGGCCTATATGGAAAAGCATATTCAAGCAGTTTGTGAACTTGAAAACGAAGGCATGAACATTGCGGGCTACTACCTCTGGTCTTTACTAGACAACTTTGAGTGGGCATTTGGTTATGAAAAACGGTTCGGCATTTTCTACGTGGACTTTAATACACAACAACGGTACTGGAAAGATAGTGCCAAACGATATAAAGAAATCGTAGCCAATCGTTCCGTACAAAAACAAGCAGTGAAGTAAGAGCAAGTATTGAAAACGTTCGAACGTTAACGTTTTCAATACTTGCGAAGCAATGAGCGTAACGGTTGCCTGTTTTGAAAGCCTGATACGAGTGGGTTTCTCGTAACAGGCGCGCAACCGATTGGAGCCATTGCCATCAAATAAAGGTATTGAAAACGTTCGAACGTTAACGTTTTCAATACTTGCGAAGCAATGAGCGTAACGGTTGCCTGTTTTGAAAGCCTGATACGAGTGGGTTTCTCGTAACAGGCGCGCAACCGAGTGGAGCCATTGCCATTCAAATAAAGGCACTAGAAAAAAAAGTAAATTTTTACCTTTTTCTAGTGCCTATTAAAGAGAGGGCACTGAAAAAGTTCGGACTTCAACTTTTTCAATGCCTTCAAAAGTGTTGGAGGCGAATTGCATGAAGAAGACCATTCGAGTCATTGAATCTGTGAAAGATCAAGAGCAGCTGTGGGTAGAAAATGAGGTTGTTTGTGAAGAAAAGAGCAACTCAAGTGCTCATCACGTGACAGTTGATCCATCAATTGAATACCAAGAATGGATGGGGTTTGGTGGAGCCTTCACAGAAGCGGCAGCATATAGCTTATCTCAAGTATCTTCGTCCCATAGAGAAGATATTGTGAAGGCGTACTTTAATAAAAACACAGGTCTAGGTTATACACTTGGCCGTACGCACATTCATAGTTGCGACTTTGCTCTTGGTAATTATACGTATGTGGAGGATGGGGACACGTCTCTTGATTCTTTTTCCATTGAACGAGAGCGCGAACTTGTTATTCCGTTTATTAAAGACGCGGTTAAAGAAGCAAAAGAAGAGCTGACCCTCTTGTCGTCTCCTTGGAGCCCTCCGGCTTGGATGAAAACAAACGGAGAAATGAACCACGGAGGAAAGCTCAAGCCCGAGTTTCGTGACGTGTGGGCCAACTACTATGTAAAATACATCGAAGCGATGGAACAAGAAGGCATCCCGATCTGGGGCGTGAGCATTCAAAACGAACCAGCAGCAAAGCAAGTGTGGGATTCTTGTTTGTATACTGCAGAAGAAGAGCGAGACTTCATTAAAGATCATTTAGGTCCGACGTTTGAAAAGAACGGCCTACAAGACAAGAAGATCGTTATTTGGGACCACAACCGTGATATTATCGTTGAACGAGCGGAAACAGTATTGTCTGATCCTGATGCGGCCAAATACGTATGGGGGACAGGGAACCACTGGTACGTTTCCGAAGAGTTCGAGAATTTGGGGATCGTTCACGAGAAATTCCCTGACAAACACCTGTTGTTTACAGAAGGATGTATTGAAGGGGGCGTACAACTCGGTGCGTGGCACACAGGAGAGCGCTATGCAAGAAACATCATTGGAGACATGAACAACTGGCTTGAAGGGTTCATTGATTGGAACTTGGTCCTAAATGAAGAGGGTGGACCAAACCACGTAGGAAACTATTGTGACGCACCGATCATTGTGGACACGAAAGAAGACCAGGTTCATTACAATAGTTCGTACTATATGATTGGTCATTTTAGTAAATACATTAAACCTCTGGCAAAGCGCGTTCACCTCGACTCGAATGTCGAAGGATTGTCCATGACGGCATTTAAAAACAAAGACAATTCAACCGTTATGGTTGTGTTAAATGAAAGCGAAGAAGAGAAATCATTCACGATCAACATGGAAGGCACTTCAGCCGATGTTGTTGTAAAACCAAGATCCATTGCAACCTACATCATGTGAGGACAAGGAGTTGACATCATGCAAAACGTAACGAAACAAGCACCATTTCAAATGAATAACTACCAACAAAAGCCACCATTTTCTAGCTTTTTGCCTGGTATTGCAGGTGTTCACGGGGTACCAATGTGGGTATTTTATGTAAACCGAGGACAAGGAATTGCGAGCTTTGGTGTACAAGATAAAGATCACGCCATTCTCGAGTTCCTTCCTGCGGATAAATCGTATCAACATACGAGAGTGCAAGGGTTCCGTACGTTTTTAAACATCCACCGAGGTGAAGAAACTACATTTCTAGAGCCGTTTTCAACCCCTCAAACGAAGGCGAAAGAAACGATGGAAATGGCTGAGAATACGCTCTCGTTAACGTACGATCACCCGACTGAAGGTGTTCAACTCTCCGTTGAGTACTTCATTTTACCTGAATCTCCATTAGCCGGACTCGTTCGTCACGTGCGTATTAAGAATACGTCCGATCAAACGATTCGCCTCGAAGCCCTTGACGGGTTGCCTGCGATCATGCCAAGTGGCGTATCCAATCAGGCTTACAAAGAACTGGGGAATACAATCAAAAGCTGGTTTGATGTAGGAAACCGTGAAAGCGGCGTTCCATTCTATACGCTTAGAGGAAGTATGGAAGATACGGCTGAAGTAAAAGACGTTCACGAAGGAAACTTCTTCATGAGTCATGTGGTGTACCGAGGTGAAGACAAGCGCGTAACTCCTTTTGTTGACCGAGACGTGGTGTTCGGCGATGACTCTTCCCTATTTACCCCCCTTACGTTTATGAACAAAGGGATTTCTCACATGGAAACAGAAGACCAGACTACAACGAATAAAGTTTCTGGCGGCTTTTCACCTGTAGATGTAGAGCTTAACCCGGGTGAAGAAGTGGAGCTCATGACCGTTGTTGGACAAGCCACCTCTGTTGGTAAAGTGAATGAGTTCGCTGAAGCCGTAACGGTGGCTCGAGTAAAAGAGCTAAAAGAAAAAGCGTCGGATATGACAAACGGATTGACCGAAGCTGTGAAGACGAGCACAGGCGTTTCTCGTTTTGATGCTTACACTCGCCAAAGCTACTTGGATAACGGCCTTCGTGGTGGATTCCCTCACGTGTTTGAGAAAGACGGAGAGAGAAAGATCTACTACTTGTATTCTCGTAAACACGGTGATTTGGAGCGCGACTACAACTTCTTCTCTTTAAGTCCGACCTATTATTCTCAAGGGAACGGGAACTACCGCGATATGAACCAAAACCGTCGTTGTGACGTTCTTCTTAACCCTAAAGTGGAAGATTACAACGTGAAGATGTTTATGAACCTGATTCAGTTGGACGGATACAATCCGTTAGCTGTTCAAGGGGTTCGCTTTACGCTTGAGCGTCTTGCTGATGTTGATTTTGGCTCTTACTTGGAAAAAGAAGATGTATCGTCTGTTCAAGACTTCTTAAGCGATTCATTTACACCAGGTGAGCTGATGCACTTCCTTGAAGACAAAGGGATCGAGATTAAAGGTGCCTTTGACGACTTCTTAACCGATGTTGTAACGAAGTCTGAAGAAAGCTTCCAAGCAACATTTGGAGAAGGCTTCTGGATGGACCACTGGACGTACAACTTGGATTTAATCGATAGCTACTTGAGCATTTATCCGGATAAAGAAGCTTCATTCTTCTTTAATCGTGGGTATCGCTTTTTTGAAAGCCCAGTAAGGATAAACAAGCGAGCGGATACGTACACCCTTGAAAACGGAAAGCTCCGTCAATACAATGCCATTGCCCATGACGAGGCGAAAATGGCAGAGGCGAAGAAGAACAATGGTGTTCTCTGGATTCAAACGGAGTACGGTAAAGGATCGGTCTACGAAACGAGCCTTTATGGGAAGCTTATGCTTCTTTCATTGGTGAAAACAGCCACTATTGCACCTCAAGGATTAGGTGTGGAGATGGAAGCCGGAAAGCCTGGATGGAATGACTCCTTAAATGGCTTACCAGGTATGCTTGGGGCGAGTACGTCCGAGTTGTTTGAAGTGGACCGCTTGTTAGGTATGCTTCTGAAGGTGGAAGCGGACGAAATGATCAGCTTGCCTGTGGAGGCTGCTGAGTTCCTCACGAGTGTAGCAGACGAGATCGAACGTGCAGAAAAAGCAGGAGAGTCTTTCGTTGATCTCGAGCGTTGGAACCGTATCTCTACCTTAAGAGAGACGTATCGTGAAACGATTTACGCTGGTATCAGTGGTGAAGAAACGACCTTTACGATGGATCAAGCCCGCGGATTCTTGACGCTGTTGAAAAAACGAGTGGAAGAAGGAATCAAAAACGTGACGTCCTTCGGAGACCCGCTACCTCCAACCTACTTCTACTTTGAGCCGAAAGAGGAGCTTACTGAGCTACCGGTCGTTGAAGAGCTTGTTTTAGAGCCACGTCCGGTCGCACCGTTCCTTGAAGGAATTGTGAAGTCACTCAAAGTGTGTGGTGATGAAGCGCGTGCGAAGGAGATTTATGAAGGGGTTCGTGCCTCGGAGATTTTCGATCGCAAGCTGAAGATGTATAAAACATCGGCACCGATTAAAGATGAACCAAATGAGCTCGGAAGGGTCAAAGCGTTTACGCCAGGTTGGCTTGAAAATGAATCAATCTTTTTGCACATGGAATATAAATACTTGTACGCCATGCTGAAGGCTGGTTTGGTTGCAGAATTCTTCAACGATATCAACACGACGATGGTTCCGTTCTTAGATCCAGATGTGTACGGAAGAAGTACGCTTGAGAACTCTTCGTTCCTTGCAAGTAGTGCAAACCCGGATCCAAAGCTTCACGGTCGCGGATTTGTTTCCAGATTGAGCGGATCAACGGTGGAACATTTGTCAATTTGGTTTACAATGATGGTAGGAGGTCGTCCGTTCCGTATGGAAGGGGAAGAGCTTACGTGCAAACTGGCTCCTTCATTACCAGGGTGGATGTTCAATGAAGAAGGCCATGTATCGTTTACGTTCTTAGGTAACACGAACGTGAAATATATCAACGAAACTAAATCAGATACGTATGGCAAAGATAGCGTGAAGCCTCAATTGATTGAAGTCGTATGGGTGGATGGAACGGTCGAGGAAGTGGAAGCAGACAGCCTCAAAGGACCATTAGCAGTCGCTCTACGTAACGGAGAAATCAAACAGGTGACTGTTCATCTAAGATAAAGCAAGAGAGAACGAGGAAGGTGATTGGAATGTCTGGGAATGTAGTTGTAGACAAAATCGTACAATCGTTAGATGTGTTTGTGAGGGTCGTGTTCCTCAATGGATTGTGGCTTTTGTTTACCGTACTGGGCTTAGGAGTGCTGGGTATTTTTCCTGCAACAGCGGCACTGTTGGCTGTAATCAGAAAGTGGTTAATGGATGGAATGGGGATTCCCCTCATGAAAACCTTCGCGAAAAGCTACAAAAAAGAGTTTTTGAAAGCGAACGTGTACGGATATTTGATTGTGCTTTATGCATGGATCTTGTTCATTAATTATCAGTACATGATGCTTGCTGATGGTGTTCTTCAGCTCGTGTTGGTGGTTGGTTTTATCGCGACAAGTACGCTCTTTCTTTTAACAGTTACATTCCTATTTCCTTCTCTCGTCCACTTTGACTTGCGTTTCTTGGAGTACTTGAAGTTCTCTTTTCTACTAGGTGTGACGAAGTTTTATCTACCGATCCTTGTTGGGGTCGGACTTACACTCATATATCATAGTGCTCTTTACTTTCCGGGCATTACGATGTGGTTTTTACCAAGCGCCATTGGTTTTGTGGTCATGGCGCTGACGTACCAAGGGTTGAAACGGATGCCTGTTGGGGCATAGGTGGGGACGGTTCTTACGCTTTTTTCGAGAAGCGAAGAACCGTCTTTTTTTCGTTTGCCTCCTAAGTCAGGTAACGTCTGGGTTCAAGTCAATAGGATTGAAGTATAGGCGACAAATCTGATTCGATCATTGTCGTAGTGCTTAAGTGAAGATGAAATCTAAGATCATAGATACCCGGAGATGTTTGACATTGTTGTGTAGACTATCCGCTCCTGACCGTTTCTTTTTACTTGTACGTTCATTGTATAAAGTAGAAGGGAGTGGTCGTATTGTTTGTCACGATCGGTTCAACAAACAAAGCGAACATAGTGGTTGTTTCAAGAGAGATTTTTGATCATTTCGGCTTCTTGGATAACGAAGTCATCCAGGTGCAGATAGGAGCGCTGCAAGTAGATGTTCATATTGAGAAGTCTAGTCAAGTAAACGAAGCGGATGTTTTATTACCTGCACCTCTTATGAGGATCAATCTGCCTGAGTTTGTAAAGTATGAGCTGAAGTATAATGAGGGTGTTCTCAACATAGGCCCTCTTGTGGGTGTTTTAATTTCAAAACGAACCGTTAGTAGGCTAAAAAATTCGAGTTATCGATCAATATGGGAAGCCCCCGTGAAAGAATTCATTGAAGAAAGTGGACTTGTCTATTTGTTCAGTGAAGAAGGAATTAACTTCAAAAGCAAGACTGTTAAGGGGTTTTATTATGATGGTGGGTGGAAAGAAGAGGTTCTTCCAATGCCAAGTGCAATTTTTAGACGAGCGGAAGTCAAAAAGAAAACCATTCGTAGACTAAAAAAAGCAACCAAAGGCAAGGTGTTTAATTCATTTACGATGAACAAATGGAAACTTTATAAATCCCTTAAAAAAGAGGGGTTTAACAAAACTCCCGAAACTGTTTTTTTGTCTGAATTGAGTCAAGTAGCTTCGATGATTGATAGACACCATTCCATTTATTTAAAACCTATGAACGCGAACTTCGGGCTCGGTTGTTTTAACTTGTTCAAAACAGAGGAAGGGTATGGATTAATTACCTTTAGAGGTGTAAAGCATACAAGTGAAACGTTAGATGAACTGTTGAAGGTGTTTCAACGTCAAAAGTTGCGTAAAAGGTACATTCTTCAACAAAGTGTTCAATCATATTTGGGGAACAAACTTATTGATCATCGAGTTATCCTTCAAAAGAACGAACATAAAAAATGGGTGAATACCGGCATTGTCTCAAGGGTCGGTTTGCGAGGGATGATAATTACTAACGCTGTGTCGGGTCTATATTACGGGCTCGAAGGCATTCAGGAAAGCCTTGGATTAGATGTGGATGAAACAAAAGCTTTATACGAAAAACTCGTTACAACTTGCATTTGCGCTTGTGAAATTGTTGAATCCAAAGGTAGGCATGTAGGTGATGTAGGGATCGATGTTATTATTGATGCAAATTTGAATATATGGATTTTGGAGATCAACTCCATGCAGACCTATAAACTTGTGACAAGAGCAAAATCCGAAATTAAACACAGAATCTTATCAACACCACTGAAATATTTGAGAGCACTGGCAAGGTAGGAACGGTTCTCTTGTTTCTTTTTAGAAACGAAAGAACCGTCTTTTAGTGTTTAGAGTAGGGACTCTGCACCGTCGATGAAGAGCTCTGTACCTGTGATGTGTCTGGATGCTTCTGATGCGAGAAAGAGAATAAGATCGGCTACTTCCTCCGGTTTGCCCGGGCGGTGCTCCAATGGCTGATTGCCTCCCTCGGGGTATTCCACGGGGATTTTTATCTTTTTTAGCTCTTCGTTTTCAGGGTGTGTATTTTCGCCGATGTTTGTTTGGATTGCCCCGGGACAGATGATGTTCACTCGTATGTGATATTTGGCTAATTCAAGGGCTGCCATTTTTCCGAACGCCATTTGTCCTGCTTTTGATGTGCTATAAGCGGAGAAGCCGAAATTGGAGAACACTCGGTTTCCGTTTATGGAGCTCGTTATGATTATGCTACCTCCATCTTTTTTTAGATGAGGGATGGCGTGTTTTACAGTGAGGAAGGTGCTTTTTAGGTTCGTATCGATGGTTTGAGTCCAATCGTTTACGTCCATATCTTCAATCGGAGTGATTCTTCCGTTCACGCCGGCGTTGGCAAAGATGACGTCGAGCCTACCGAAACGTTTAATAAGCTGATCGTAACATTGCTCGATCTCGTCTTCTTTGGACACATCTGTTTCAATCACCATGACGTCCCCGCCGATCGCTTCGATTTCTTCTTTTGTATCCTTTGCATCCTCTTCTTTGAGGTCTGCGAGTACGATCTTCGCTCCTGCTCGAGCAAGGTGGATGGCTGATGCCTTTCCAATGCCTGAGCCACCTCCTGTGACGAGTGCTACCCGTCCATGTAACTGTTCGTTTCTAATCATCTGATTCAGCTCCTTATCTATTGTTGAGAACATTAGTGGAGCTATTCCCTAATTTGAAAGAAAGTAACGTAGTGGAGGTGGAGGAGGGGAGTGGGGTTTGTGAGGAAGCGACATCAAAGCGATATGTTCAAAAAAACGAAATCACATCAAAAGAACGGTAAGGTAATGAGAATA
Source organism: Alteribacter aurantiacus DSM 18675 (assembly GCF_000429705.1). Lineage (GTDB taxonomy): Bacteria > Bacillota > Bacilli > Bacillales > Salisediminibacteriaceae > Alteribacter > Alteribacter aurantiacus. The sequence goes on along the minus strand of NZ_KE386942.1, from coordinate 529,000 downwards.
TTGCTGCCCGATACAGGCGATCCGTATCGCATACGAGATGAGAAAAAGCAGGTGAGGTGTTTGTTTGCAAATTGTTTTGTATCGCATGCGATATACCCTTGCAAAATAGTCTGAAAACCTTCATATTAAGAAGTAACAAGGAGGTTCGACGATATGCGACACGATATACAAGCAAATGAACGGTCTTATACGACAAAGGAAGTGGCGGAAGAAGTAGGGATCGCCACACCTACAGTACGGAAGTATGGTCAGATCTTGGAACGCAACGGCTATGAATTTTTTAAAGATCGGGACCGCCGGATCTTTGTACAAACAGACATTGATGCACTCGTAGCGATACGCGATACGGACAAGCCTTTAGACGAGATTGCAAAAGATCTTGTAGCGGATCAAAAAGAACGGTTGGCAAACTATCAGACCACGGACGTAGCGATACCCGATACATACAACAACCTGCCTCAAGATCCAACTCAGCTAAAGGAATCGATCATGTTTTTGGCTAAGGAGCTTGCGGCAACACGGGAAGCGAATATGGAACTAGCACAAGGAATGGCGAACTTAAAATCGACCGTCTCCCAGCTTCAGCAGGATCACCATGTGATCAGTTCCGCGATCGGAAACTCTTCGCAGAAAACCCAGTCTAACATCCAAAAATTAACCAATCAGCAAAAGGAGCATTACGAGTCTCTTCTTGAGCAGGAGAAGGAAAAGAGCGACATGCTCCACAAAGAACTTCAAGCGATACGTGAACAGCAGGAGAAGGAGTGGCGTTCGCAAAACGAATTCAACGAACGGTTGGAAATGGCAGTGCAAAAGCAAAAGCCTAAAGGGGCGATCGGAAAGCTAGTGTCTCTGTTTCAAAAATAATCGGACAACGAAAAGACATGGAGAACCGGATCCATGTCTTTTTTTGCATTGGATGAGTAATGCCTCTATCCTGTCCACATTGCTCTACCACTCTTCATGCTTCACTTCAATCACATTGTCTTCTTGATCATAAAACATGACGTAAGCACCATCATCAAGAGCTAAAGCCAGGTCTGTTTCTTCAGTGTACACATACATGGAGTAAACATACCCGCTGTTAGCGTCGATGCCAATTACACTCTCTTCGGTTCCATCCAATGTCAGGTTAGATACAATTTGGATCATAGTAGGATGAACGACTTCGTACAATGAATAGTCCCTAGTATTCTCACGATTGAGAAGGGCGAAATGGTCTCCATGCTCTGTTTGAAAGAGGTGACCACTCATGGCGTACCCTTCCTCTTCTGCATGATGTGTCACGGTTTGTTTTGTATCATTCGTATCTTGAGAGCTTGGCGACTGGACTTCATCTTCGGTTTCCATCGGCTCATCTCCATTGGTGCATCCTATGAGGAACAGAGTAACAGTGAGCAAAGCTAATACATGCTTCGGACTCATAACATCAATCCTCCCATTTACTTACCTGTTACCCTCCTGTGATTTGATTAAAAACTCTTATATCGGGTAAAATCTACAAAACGAACATGAGGGAGAAACGATGGACACTTTACTTTGGATTGTTATTATTGGATTTTTCTTATTGAGTTTTGTGGGACTTATTTATCCGGTCATCCCGGGGATTTTGATGGTCTGGCTCGGTTTCTTTACCTATCAATTCTTTCTAGGATCATTGGGTTTTTGGTCGTGGGGAAGCCTGATCGTTCTCACAGTGTTGATCTTCGCAGCGGACTTTGTGGCAAATATGTATTTTGTGGAGAGAAGAGGCGGATCAAAATGGGGTGGAAGGATGGCGATTGTCGGACTTATTGTCGGCGCTTTTGTGGTCCCACCTTTTGGAATCATCATCGTGCCCTTTGTGTTGGTGTTCATCACAGAGTATGTCATTAGAAATGACGTAAATGCAGCCTTGAAGATTGGCACAGGAACGGTCTTTGCGTTTCTGTCGAGCACGGTTGCCAAGTTTATTATCCAAGTTACGATTATGATTGTGTTCTTTTTGGATGTTTGGTTTTTTTAAAATCCCTCGAATTTGATTTCGAGGGATTTTTTTGTGCCTAAATATTTGATCCGATTTTAAAAGAAAATTTGGTGTAGTGTGTGGTGGTTGTAGTTGTGGCAATAGATTTAGTAAAAGAATAATTGAAATATTAGGTCGGTAAAATACATTTTATATTGACTGTATATTTCATTTAGATATAATAGGTTTGAGAAGAGTTTAAAAATTCGTACTTTTTTAATTAGTTTACTAATGCTTGAAATAAAAAAGAGTGAGGTGGATTTTTATGAAAAGAGCTTTGTTATATTTCTCTATTTCTGCAATATGTTTGGCTATGGTTGCTTGTAGTGCTCCAGAAGAAGAAAGTAGCACTGACGGAGGGGCAAATGAGAGTGAATCTGCAACAGGAGCTGATGAAGAGGTTGAATTGGAAATGTATAGTTGGCGTTCTGAAGATCGTAGTGCTTACGAAACCATTATAGAGGCTTTTGAAGAAGAGCACCCCAACATTTCAATTTCTTTTAGACCTTTCGATTCCTCGGAGTACAACACGATTTTAACAAATGCGTTAGTATCGGGATCCGGTCCTGATATCGTTCAATTAAGACCATACAGTGGTGCTGAAACCATCGCCGATAATGGTTACCTGGTAAACTTGGACGACATTGAAGGGTTGGATAATATTAACGATGACTACTTGAATGCTGCAAGAGGAAGTGACGAAAGCTTATACGGAATCCCATTATCTTTAAATGCTGGTGTGATTTTTTATAACCAAGATCTTTTTGATGAATATGGTGTTGATGTACCTGGTACTTATGAAGAGTTTGTAGCTGCCAGTGAAACCTTCCTTGAAAATGATATTGTTCCTGTGGCTCAGGGTGGGCGCTTGGCGTATCTTCTCTCCATGTTACACGGTGTAATGTCTCCTTCTGTTTATGGAGGGAACGAGTTTGTTGAAGAAGTAACTAGCGGCGAGGCGGACTTAACGGATGAGAGGTTACTATCATCACTTGAAAGAATGGAAGAGTTGGAGCGTTTCTTTCCACAAGATTTTATTGCTTTAGACGATAACGATGCGCAAGCGATCTTTTATGCAGAAGAAGCAGCTATGTATATTAACGGAGATTACAGAATAGGGACTTTTGAAAGTAATATTCCTGATATGAACCTCGGTGTTATTCCGGGCTTGCAGCTTGATGAAGGCGGAGAGACTCCTGTAATGACATGGGTAGATGGCTCTTATGGTGTCGTTGACGGAACGGGGAATGAAGAAGCAGCGTTAAAGTTCATGGAATTTATGGCTACTCCTGAATTTGGTCAATTATTTACTGATAACCTTAACCGTGTCAGTGCAGTCGATGGTGTGAATCCTGAACATGATTTGGTGCAACAAATTGCACAGGCAGCAGAGGAAAGTTCGACACCTTACTTAATGCTTGTACACTTTGGTACGGGTTCTCCTACAACCAAGACCGTTTTTGAAGACTCCTTACAAGGCATGTATTTAGATGAGATCACAAAAGAAGATGTATTGGAAGATTCTCAACAAAACGCTGAGAGAGCTGAAGAAGAGGAACCGGAAGATTTAGATGAATAATGGGTTCTACAAAAAAACGAATACACAGCCTTCGAGGCTGTGTATTCCACTTTAAGGAGTAAACTTATGGAAACGGAGATGAAGGTTAACAGAAATACAACTGCTAAGACAGTTAAAAAGAAAAAGAAGGGTAAGTATAAAAAGCATTTGGTACACTTGTTTTTACTTCCTGCTGTTCTCCTCTACGGGGTATTTCAACTTTTTCCTTTGATTACAGCAGCACTGAACAGTTTCTATTCATGGAATGGCTTTACGAGAGATTCGTTTGTAGGTGTAGACAATTTCATAACACTTTTTACTCAGGATCCTTATCGACAGTTCTTTTTTAATGCGTTTCAACATAACTGGATTTATTTCTTTGTGACTGTACTTACTCAGCTGGTCATTGCATTTATATTAGCCGTTATTATCTATGGAAGTGTTAAGGGGAAAGCATTTTTTAAAGCGGCATTCTTCTTACCAAAACTTCTATCAGTCATTGTTATTGGTTTTCTTTTCAGTCTTATATTAAACCCGACCAGGGGAGCGTTAAATACGTTGCTTGAAACAATTGGATTGGGAATGCTGGCCCGTCCTTGGCTTGGGAGTACTGACACTGCATTATACAGTATCATCTTTGTAGATAGTTGGGCGTCCATAGGGTTTACGATGCTGATTTTCTTAGCAGGGTTACAAGCTATTGATTCTGAGGTATTTGAAGCAGCTAGGATAGATGGAGCGAATCGCTTTGTATTAACAACGAGGATTATGCTTCCCCTCATGTTACCTTCTGTAATGGTTATGTCCGTTCTAACCTTTATCAGTTCCTTCGAGGCTTTCGAATATGTATTTGCTATGCAAGGGTCATCTGGAGGACCCTACTATTCAACAGATGTTCTAGCTGTATTCTTTTATAGGTTAGCCTTTGGAACAGTAGATGGAGGACAAGCAGTAGGGGTGGGTTCAGCACTTGCTGTAGTATTATTCTTCATTATTGCGGTTGCAACGTCAATCATATTACTTTACTTCAAGAGAAAAGATTTTGATAGGTAAGGAGGAGAGCCAAGATGAGGGAAACACCGCTTGTACAAGGCATTAAATATACAACACTATTTTTCTTCACTTTTATTTTTCTGTATCCGATTTTTTTAATGATTGTTTCATCATTTAAGACTAATATGGAGATCTTTACTTCTCCTCTAAGTTTACCGGAGTCTTTAACGTTCGAGAATTACGTGGAAGTTTGGAATGTTGTTCGTTTTTCAGATTATATATGGAATAGCATTTTCGTAAGTGGTATGTCTGTTTTTATTGTTTTATTTGTCTCTTCAATGGCCGGCTACTATTTGTCGCGGTATTCATTTAAATGGAATGGGTTTATATTATTCTTTTTCATGATCGGTTTGATGTTGCCTATGAAGTTGGCTATCATTCCTCTCTATATTTTGATGCTAAACTTGAATTTAGTTGATACGTTGTGGGCTCTTATTTTTACTTACGTGGCAGGAGGAATTCCATTTGCCGTATTCATCTTTTATGGCTTTTTCAGAACTGTCCCTAGGGCAATCGAAGAATCTGCAAAGTTAGACGGGTGTAATGAATTCCAAGTCTATTATCGAATTGTTTTGCCTATCATGAAGCCCGCTATATCGATCGTTGGTATTGTAAATCTCGTAAACGTATGGAATGATTTCTTTTTCCCGCTCATCTTTATTCGAACGGACAGTCTATCTACGATCCCGTTAGGCATGCTGACCTTGTTTGGTGAGTATGATACACAATGGAACTTGCTCTTTGCTGGATTGACGATCTCATCTCTACCGATGATCATTGCTTTCTTATTTGCATCACGAACATTTATGGAAGGACTAACTTCGGGGGCTACAAAATGACAAAAAAACAATGGATTACCTTTGACTTGGATGGGACGTTAATGCAAAACCCATTCGGAAAATATGTATTTCCGGAAATCAATAAAGAGGTGAATAGGCTTCTTGAAAAAGAAGAAGATGTTACGAAACTGCTCGTTTCTACTCACCAGGAATTAATGAAACAGGGAAAAGTAAAAGAGGCATACGATTGGGACGAAATTTTGAAGTGGCATATTACTCAGATGAAATTGGAGCTTGCCATTAATATTGAGGAGCTTGTGATCAAGCACTCTGTTCACCCGAAAGTTTATAAGCTAGAAGAAGATATTGTTAAGACGTTGAATGTATTAAAAGAAAAGGGGTACCACTTGGCAGTCCTCACAAACGGCTATTATAAATACCAAGCTCCGGTTTTAAAAGAGATAGGGATCTATGATGTCTTTGATGAGATCATTACACCTGACAGAGTGGGGACAAGTAAGCCTGATCCGGCGATGCTCGAGCCGTTGCTTCAAACAGGCGACGTTGTTCTTCATGTGGGCGATCGGATTGATCACGATGTGACGATTTCAAGCCGGTTGGGTATTCCGTCAGCCCTGATTCATTTTTCTTTACCTGAACCGCTGTTAACTCTTTCTTCAAGTGAAAGGGTTGTTTCGGGGAAAGAACTTTTCAAATCGTTGCATGCTAAAGAAACAAAGGTGGATAGTGATGATAGTGAGGTTCTGGCACCAACACATGTCATCCAATCGATTAAAGAGTTAGATAGAATCTTATAAGTGGAAAAATCCTTCCGTAATGGGTTCACTTTAAAGGTACAAACAAAGTCAAAGAGGCTGGGACAGAAGTGAAAGTGATGGGGTGAAATCTGAACAAATGTATGCGGTGCAACTAAACCGCTATTGAAAAATACTTTGCTTTAATAACGAATTGTTCGGACTCTACTTTTAACACTTTTTTTATGTCCCAGCCTGTTTTTGTGATATCTCTGTTTTACTCTTCAAAACGAGTGTGTTGAAATCGACATTACTAGGATCTCGCTTATTTCCACTTCTTAAACAAGTCAAAAAGACTGAACGATGTCTTCTTGTAAACCTTGTTGTAAGCGGCTTTCTTCGGATTTTTTACCCACCCAATACCTTTTTTGCCGTAGCCTGGTGAGACTGTACTCTTCAAGGCCCGCTTTGCTCTTCCGGTCGTGCGGGCTTTGAGAGACTTCTTAATACTAGGTTTTCGAATGCCTATTTTCATAACGTTCCTCCTTTTTACGTTCCTTTACTTGTGGAGCTCCTCGCTGGCCTCAATCAATCTCATGTTTACTCAACCACTCGTTGACCTGACTTGCTGAATCGGACGTAAGCTGGTAAATCGTATGGGTATCTTTCGTATTACTAACCGTCCCATTTTCTGGACTCGTCCACAAAAAATAGCTATCGTCTCCCATCTCCATCTTATAATCAGGATCAACCATATCTACGTTCCCACTCTGTTTCTTTGCTCCGTTCACTGCTTTTTTAAAGATTTCGATGTCTTCTTCATCTGTAATCACCACAGTGAAATCATCATTTATTTCGCTAAAGCTGTTCATCTCGTATAGAGTCACTTCATCGACTTTCCCGCCACAGGCAGACAGGATAAGGATAAATAAAAGAAGTACCGTGGTCTTTCTCAAAAGAAAACCTCCTCTCACGTTTTACAGCTCTTTCTTCAAATAATAGTGTGTAAAGTCCCGTCCCACGCCATCGATCTTTCCAAAAACGAGATAGTCGTGCTTTTCATAAAAGCCGAGTGCTTGGAAGCTGAGCGTATCCACTTTGATGAAATCACAGTCTTTCTCTAAGGCGATCTGTTCGATCTTCTGCAAAAGCTTCGTCCCATAGCCCGACCTCCGTAGTTCTGCATCCACCATCAAGGTGTCGATCTCCAGCCAATTCCAGCACACGGCTGCTAAAATACCGCCCTTCACATTCCCCTCCTCATCTTTAAGCACCAGGTTGATCTGTTCATACCGATCTCTTAAATCACTCGGGAAGTGAGCGAGGTTATAGTAAAAAAGCTGATCATTTACATGTTGAATGTCTTCTTTGCTTTCCGTTTTTGAGATGGCAATTTTCATCTTGTTCTCCTTCTAACTTCGTTAATAGACTTCATTTCCATATTTCTCTATCCATCTTTCGATTTCCTTCTATTAAGATCATTCGTTTTTATGAAGAAATTTGTAGTTTTGAGGCTTTAGTAGGAAGGAGGAACCCTGAAAATAGTAGAATTATCCAGATGTTTCTATTTCAGGTGTTACGGGGAGGAGCGTGCTTTTTTATCCGGCTTTGCCAAGTTGAATAATCAGGAGGAAGATGTTGATGAATGGTTGGATGAAAAAGGGGTTACTATTTGTTTTTGTATTTGCGATCATGGGGAGCGTGATTGCGGGTGTACATGCTGAGGGTCTCTCAAATGATGACCTTACCGGCGTGCAGTTTGAGGAAGGTAGATTAAAAGATGGTATGCAGGATCTGAAGCATACGGCTGTACTGATTCAGTCTCAGTCAAATCCATCTGTGTTTCATCAAGGAATGACCGATCAGATGGGAAATCTTTATGTAGATCTTCCTGATGGGGAGTACAAATTAAAAGGATTCAATCACGGTAATGATTGGTATACGACTGAACAGACATTTACAATCGAGGAAGGGATGATTGGTGACTCAAAAGGGCGTGAAAGCAGCCTTACGAAAAACCATCAGGTGAAAGGTCCCGTTCATAAGGGGAAAAAGAACGTGAACGGCCAACTGTTGGAGGGTACATCGGGACTTCAAGGTGACCTTCTGATTGGAACGATCTCTGAAACGGAAGAAGAGATTGTGACAATCAAGTCAAATAAGAAAGGTCAGTTTTCCGCTTCTCTTGCGGACGGGGAATACTATCTTTTCGGTGTGTCAGTCAATGGCGGGCTTTATAAATATGAGCGAATGCTTGAAGTAGAAGGAAACAACCTCTACGTAGACGGAGAAAAGCAGACATCTCTGAATATCGTCATTCCCGAACGGCGCTACAGCGGAGTGGTGAAAGACAGTAAAAGCCCTCTTGAAAAAGCTGGGGTTATTATTGAGTACGTTGGGGACCAGTACGGTTATGAAGAGGACGATTACGATTATGATGAAGAGTTCGGGTATGATGACTATGAATTTATTGAGTTTACGTACACAAACCGTAAAGGGGAATACGACATAAGAGACTTGGAAGACGGTACTTACAGCTTGAGCGTGTTTCACGACACTTACTATGCGTGGGGAACGTACTTGTTTGATGTAGTAGACGGGGCTCTATTTGTTGACGGAAAAGAGGTCTCCACGTTGGATGTGAATGTTCCGGATATGACCTTGAAGGGCAGCCTCCTTGATAATGGGAAGAAGGTAGGGCATGGTTACGTAGAGGTTGAGCGGTACGACAACGATGGATACTCGTATGATTATTTTTCAGTGCCTGTTGATAAAAAGGGTAACTTTTCATACCGTCTGTCTGATGGCAACTACACGGTTACCTTCGTTGAAGAGCGTAACCGAAGTACCTCTGTTAATCTGTCTTTTGAAATTAAAGACGGGAAGATTATGTACGATGGATCCGTCCGTGAATCATTGGACATTCACTTGCCTCCCATCACGTTCTCAGGTAGGCTCCTTGATAACGGAAAAGCGCTGAATGGGTATGTCAATGTTGAAGGGGAAACGCAGGGCGGAGAGTACTCATGGTACGGAGGAAGAACAGATAAAAACGGGGTCTTTTCGTTACGATTAACAGATGGTGTCTATGAGGTATCTTGGGTGTATCTCATTGACGAATATGAAGAATTTTATGCTCGAACTTCTTTTGAGATGATAAACGGTCAACTTTACGTGAATGGTGAGAAACAAAAGACACTGGATATCACTGTACCACCGGTTTCTTTACACGGCATTGTTCTGGATAATGGAACCCCTGTAAGAGAAGGGGAGGTTGTTGTTGTATCAGAAAATGAGGATCACGTGTATAAATGGCTGAACGATGATGGTACGTTCTCCATGCGTTTAGCTGACGGAAGGTACAGTGTGAGAGAGGTTTATTTGTATGAAGGAGGTACGTCCGCATTTGTGACGGTGCCGTTCCACATTTTGAATGGAAAGACCATCGTTGATGAGAAGGAAGTAGATCGATTGGAGGTCAACGTTCCTCCGGTAACCGTCACAGGCTACCTTCTTGAAGAAGGAGAGCCTGTACAGGGAGAAGTGATGGTTACGCCTGTTGATGAAAAAGAGGAGTATCACGCCATTTGGTCCTACACGAATGAAGACAACATGTTCTCATTACGTCTGTCCGATGGGAATTATCAAGTACAAAACGTGTATTTGGAAGACGGGACCTCATTTAGAACCAATCAACCATTCTCTGTCCAAGACGGTCGGTTAATCATTAATGATGATTATGCTGAACACTTGGAAATTACAGTACATCCTATAACGCTCACCGGAACGGTGAAAAATGGGGATTATCCGGTTGAAGAGGGCTATATCTCGGTTATTTCTGAGGATGAACAAGACTGGTACGACAGTTGGATCGAGAGCGGGACTTTCCGCTTCCGGTTGAGCGATGGTGAATACCGAGTTCTTGCAGTAGACAGTTGGGATGTAGGATATGTCGACTTCGATCTGGCCTTTACCATTGAAAATGGAGAGCTGTTCATAGGGGAAGAAAAACGGGACTCTTTGGATTTGGATCTAAAAGAGGGACAAAAACCGTAAATAACGAAAGACCGCAGGAGCATCGATACTCCTGCGGTCTTTTTAATTTAATAAGAACGTCGTCTACTAAATCTTCCATAGTGATGTAAAGAAGGAGCCAATATTCATGGGAATTAAACATCATACGCGCTATTAATGATGGACCCGTTCCTTTTCGAAATCTTACAGCTCCTATTCTTCTCTAGCAACGTTACTCTCCCCACGTTTAAAGGTCCTAACGATCAAATATAGAAACGATAAAATGGCGACGATCCACACAACCGGGAGGTAAGAGAGGAAGAAGGATGAGAAGTAAACACCAAATAGGACGCCCATTGCAAACAAGCACACTTTTAAGAAGCTAAAATCCAACATGTTGTATCGTCTGGTTGATTCAAACACTTCATGAACCCATGCTTTCATGGCTTTTCCTCCTTAGATAGGCATTAAAAAAGTTAAAGATCGAACTTTTTCAGTGCCTTCAGATAAATGTATTGGGCTTTATATAAACATATTTCAATACCCTTTCGCCAATTCCTTCAAAGTAGATAAGAGTATGTACACCATCTTCGTAATGGTATTTTATGTTAAAATAAAAAGGTGAAGGGAGAGATATCTTTTGAATGCGGTGAAAACAAATTTCAGTTTAATTGATTTAGCGTATGAATTTTTTTCGATTGCGATCCTTGTGGCTATTATTCTTGTAATTGTGTTTCTAATTCGATCAGCCAAAGAGAGAAACCGGCAGTTAAAAGAGATGGAAACCAAGATTAACCGCTTAGTTGAGCAACAATCCGAAAGCCATACAAATGAAGGGTCTAAATCATGATAGGTGATCGAGTTGCCAAAGGAAACACGGCCAACATCTACCTTTACGACAACAAGATTTATAAAGTATTTCATGATTTTTTGCCCGACACGGAGTCGGAATATGAAGCATGTAAACAACGCTATGCACAATCTTGTGGCCTACCTGTGCCTATAGTAATCGATGTAACTAGAGTGAACGGAAAACAAACGATCGTTATGGAGTATGTAAAAGGGGAAACCTTAGGTGACCTTCTCGTCGAGAACATGGATGAGGCAGAGAACGATTTACTTAAGGCGATTGAACTCCAAGAGCGCATCCACCAAGTAGACGGAGGTTCAGTTGAGCCCATGTTCCAGAAATTAAGCCGGCAAGTGGATGTGGCTCCCTGTTTGACTCAGATACAAAAAGACACTCTCATAAAGAGAATGGAAAGCATCACATATGAAAGCAAACTTTGTCACGGAGATTTTCATTTGTTTAATATTATTCAGTCCCCTCAAGGGTTAACTTTAATAGACTGGGTCGATGCAAGCAGTGGTGATCCCCGTGCCGACGTCTGTCGTACATACCTTTTATATCAGTCTTATTCGGCTGAATTAGCCGACATGTATTTGAAACTATATTGTCAAAGAAGTCAAATCTCAGTGGAAGAGATTTTACAATGGTTACCAATTCTTGCTGCGGCAAGATTGGCGGAGCATGTGTCTTCGGAGAACCCTGAACGCCTATTGCGGATCGTCACTGATTTTATATCTAGCTGATGTTTTTGAATCCGATTCAACGCATACATACAAAAAAGACGCATAACACTACCATTTTGACGCATAACCCCCCATAGTAAGATCGATTAAACGAATACATCATAGGGCGCCTATTTTCGTGGTTGGCCCTATGATGCCTCCTATTAAGTCACACAGTTTTCCTCATGTTCGCAGCACCCGACGTTCTCCATAAATCAAAGCCCCATACTCATTCCACCCTTAGTGATACGAAATTTCACGATTTCTTCCAGCCTTATTTTAAATGAAATCCTTCTATATCAACGTTTCTCTTCACCAACCTAAAAAATATTTTCACTATTTTCATAACTTTATTGAAACAAAAAAATAAATACCCTATAATAAAATAAAATAATATTTTAATAAAAACGATATTAAATGAAATTTGGTGATGACATGGAGTTGAATTTATCTTCCTTAACCACAGAGAAGAGAAACGAGCGAACGAAGAACATTGATCAACTTTCTACAAAGGAGATCATTACGCTAATAAACAAAGAAGATCAAGAAGTGGCAAACGCCGTTCAAAACGTCATTCCCAATGTGGAAGTGGCTGTAAAATTGGCTTATGAATCTTTGAAAAAAGGTGGTAGACTCATTTATATTGGTGCGGGAACGAGTGGCCGTTTAGGGATCATTGATTCTTCTGAGTGTCCGCCGACCTTTCGTACGTCTCCAGGAATGGTGCTAGGCATCATGGCTGGAGGAGAAAAAGCGATTACGACCGCGGTTGAAGGGGTTGAAGACGACCCAATTGCGGGAGCAAAAGACTTGGAGGCCGTCTCTCTTAGTGAAAAAGATACGGTTGTAGGCATTGCGGCCAGTGGACGTACCCCTTATGTTGTAGGGGCTTTGAAGTATGCCAAGACAGTAGGCGCCAGTACAGTTGCTTTATCTGCAAATGAAAACGCGGTCATTAGTGAAGGTGTTGATTGCGAGATTGAAGTTCTTGTAGGGCCGGAAGTACTCACGGGTTCAACGAGGCTAAAAGCCGCTACGGCACACAAAATGGTGTTAAACATGATATCAACGGCAACGATGATCAAGCTCGGAAAAGTGTACGAGAATCTGATGGTCGATGTGAATGCAAGCAATTATAAGCTCAAAGTACGAGCAAAAAACATCGTCAAATCCGTCACGGACGTGTCCGATGAAAAAGCAGAGGAAGTACTGCTTGAAGCGAACAATGATGTGAAAGTGGCGATTGTGATGATTAAAGGAAACACAACTGTAGCGGAGGCGAAAAAGTTCCTGGATCATGCCGATGGGCAGGTTCGACTCGCCATTGAACATTCACAAAAACTTCGTTAAGCCGATTTCTTAGTGGACGGCGCTCGCCTTCATTAAGGGTTTAAATATTCAACATAAAACAAGGGGGATTACTGTGGGGCTATTTAAGAAGACGACATTATCAGTAGGGGCAACCGTTCTTGGGTTAGGCGTACTAAGCGCCTGTGGCGGAGATACTGCCACGACGGATGCAGAGAATTGGGAAGAGTGGGAAGGACAACTGACCGTTTGGGACGGACCTAGATGGGGCAACGAAGACGAAAACCAATACCACTGGATTGAAGATAAGATTGCAGAATTTGAAGAGCAGTATCCTGGTGTGGAGATCGAGCTTGTCCAGCAACCTTGGGCAGAGCTTGGAGACAGCTTGAATATTGCTATTTCCGGTCGTTCTTGGCCTGATATCGCGCCAATCGACATTAGTGGTGGAACGATCAGCCTTACGCACATTGAAGAAGGTGTTGTTGAGCAAACGGATGACCTTTTCACAGACGAAGAGTGGGAAGACTTCTATCCAAACGCCATTGAAGCGTACGAGCATGAAGGGAACATTTACGGTGTACCAACATCCATTAGTGTTCAAACGATGCTGTTAAACTTGGATCTATTTGAAGAAAAGGGCGTTGAGCCACCTGAAAACGGTCGCTGGACGTACGATGAATTCGTTGAAAAAATGCAAGCGCTAACAGACGATGACATTTATGGTTTCTCTACTTATGTAATGCCAGGTTACTACGAGGCATGGCCATTCCTCTTAATGGATGGAGGATATCCATTAAGTGAAGACCTTGAAGAGTATACGTTCGATTCTCCGGAAGCTGTAAGCGGCCTCCAAAAGTTTGTTGACTTGAAGTTCGAACACGAAGTAGCACCAGTTGAGATGGGTGGATCCGATGTTGGTGGTACATTCCAAGCATTTGCGGCACTCGACCAGCGTACAATTGCGGCACAGCCATGGGCAACGTGGGCGATTAGCTCCCTTCAAGGAGAAGAGTACAACATGGACTTCATGGTAGCCGAGTACCCGATTGGTGACTTAGGCGAGCCCGTTACAATGGGTGGTATCGGTGGATACGTCATGTTTAACCAAGGTGAAGATGAAGCGAAAAAGCGTATGGTAGGAGAGTTTTTACGCCACATTTCGTCTACAGAAGAGCAGTATGAAATGTCAACAAACTATGGTACATTCCCCGCTCGTATTTCTACAGCGGACATGGATCCATTTGCTGACAACCCAGGTATGGCTGCTGCACAAGAACTAAGTGAGCAAGTTGTACCAATTCCTCGTCACCCGGAGTGGGCACGAATTGACGAAGTGATTCAAAGTCAAATTCAACTTGCTGCTAACGGTGAAAAGACACCTGAAGAAGCACTAGAAGACGCAAGAAGTGAAGTAGAGCGCATCATTAATAACTAATAAACAACACCCGCTCTTTCCTTCTGACAAACGAGAGGGAAAGAGCGTCTTTTATTAGAGTCATCGGCTACACTACGTTATAAATCAAGGATATGACCACTATCACACCTAAATGGAAAGGAGGCCGGCATCATGAATTCAAATCCGAATCTGCAACCGTCTAACGAATCGGTTATCATGAAAAAACCGACGTTATGGACAAAGATCAAAAAAAACAAGGTTGCTTATTTTTTCTTAATGCCTAAACTTATCTTCTTTACGATTTTCATGTTAATTCCGATCATTTGGGCCTTTATTATTTCCTTTCAGGATCGCGGCGTTTTTACAGTCGATTATGTCGGCTTTAAACACTATTTTGAGGCGTTTCAAAGTCCAATCTTCAGAGCGGCCTTATGGAATACTTTTCTTTATACCATCGTAACAGTCCCAGCGTTTATCATTACGGCACTTGTCATTGCTGCATTGATTCAACCCTTAGGAAGCATATCGCAAACGTTTTTCCGCTCAGCCTTTTACCTTCCAACGGTAACCTCCATGGTTATTATCGCGATGGTCTGGCGTTGGATGTATAACTATCGGTTTGGGTTGTTTAACTACATAATCGGATTTTTCGGCTTTGAGCCTGTGAACTGGCTTGGACAAACGTCCACGGCGCTCCCGTCCCTCATGATTATGGCGATACTTATACCTCCAGGAGCAGGGATCATCATTTATTTAGCAGCAATGAACAATATTAGTCCTTCTTTATACGAAGCAGCAGAAATTGATGGGGCGAATTCGTTCCAGAAGTTTATGAAAATTACGATCCCAATGCTAAAGCCAACCACGTTGTATTTGGTGATCATTAGTACGATTGGGTCGTTCCAAGTGTTTACACAAATCATTATGATGACCGGAGGGGGACCCGGGTATTCGACCGAAACCCTTGTTCACGTGATTTATAAGACGGCCTTCCGAGACTTCAACTTTGGTTTGGCATCGGCACAGTCGGTCATTTTGTTCTTAATCTTAATGGGCTTTGCGATCGCGCAGTTTAAGGCGCTTCGAACAGACAAATAAAGGAGGCAGATGAGTATGATTAGGAAACTTAAAAAACCAGTTTCAATTACGATATTATTAGCTATCGCCATCGTCTCTCTTCTTCCTTTGTATTGGGTGTTCTCAACGGCCTTCCAGCTTCCGAGTTATCAAAACGAAGAAATGGACCGTCCGGTCTCTTATGTCGAATCGGCCCCACCAAAGCTTTATCCTGTCGGGATTACGGAATACATATCCCAATGGCAAAAGAAACGGGAAGCCGAGCGGGCAGGGGATCTTGAACAAGCAGAAGTACACGGAGAACTCATGACTGAAGTGAGAGAAAAGTCATTTGGAGCGTTCAATCGGTTGTTTACGAGAACGCCGGTGATGAAATGGCTGTTTAATAGTTTGTACATTGCTGTTTTAACGACAGCGATTATTGTGTTGATTGATACGATGGCAGGTTATGTATTGGCAAAAAAAGACTTCCCTGGAAAGTGGATTATCTTCTGGGTGATCATTTCAACGATGATGATTCCAGAGCAAGTCACACTCGTTCCAACCTTTATTATCGTCCAGGAGTTACAGCTCTTTGACACCCACTGGGCTCTCATACTACCGAACTTGGCACTGGCATTTGGTGTGTTTTTAATGCGGCAATTCTTATTATCGATCCCTGATGAACTTATTGAAGCCGCAAAAATAGACGGAGCCAGCGAATGGAAGATCTTTTATAAGATCATCTTGCCACTAGCGAGACCGGCAATGGCCACGCTCGGAATCTTTACGTTCGTACTTGTATGGAATGCCTTCTTGTGGCCAATTATTGTCATCAACGATGTAGACCTGATGACACTACCGGCAGGACTGAAAACCCTTCAAGATGCGAACCTAGCAGACTTTAAGTTCCTTATGGCAGGGGCGACAGTGGCTGCAGTACCAATTATTATCTTCTTCCTCATCTTCCAACGCTACTTTATTAAAGGGCTTACAATGGGCGGAGTGAAAGAATAATGAACCTAACAGAAAAGATCGGGCAGATGATGGTGTTTGGCTTTAAAGCTGAACACCCTGCTCGTTTATCAGACGAGATTGTTGACCTCATCAAACACCATCACGTAGGCGGGATCATTTTATTCGGCCGAAACATCGGTTCACCTGAAGACGTACTATTACTTACCACACGCCTGCAACGAGTGGCGAAAGAAGCAGGCCACAAACATCCACTATTGATTTGTACCGATCAAGAAAACGGGGTCGTTCGCCGTCTTGGTGATGGCACCACTGTTTTTCCTGGATCCATGCTGTTAGGGGCGACGAAACACCCATCCCTCGCTCATCGGGTAGGGGAAGCAACAGGAAAAGAACTCGGTGCGTTAGGGATCAATTGGAACCTGGCGCCGACCGTGGATGTGAACAATAATCCTCAAAACCCGGTTATTAACGTTCGCTCCTTTGGTGAAAATCCTGATGATGTAGGGATCATGGGTGCCGAATCGATGAAAGGAATGCAAAGGGCCGGTATCATCACGACCCTTAAACATTTTCCCGGACACGGAGATACAAATGTGGACTCCCACTTGGCGCTTCCTGTTATTCCACACACCCTTTCTAGGCTTGAAGAAGTCGAGCTTGTCCCCTTCAAGCGTTGTATAGAAGAAGGAGCCGATGTTGTGATGACGTCTCATATTTCCTTCCCAGCACTTGAAAAAACACCTAATTTACCCGCAACACTCTCCGGAACTGTGTTAACTGACCTCTTACGTAAAAAGCTTGGTTTTCAAGGCGTGATCACGACCGACTGTATGGAAATGGACGCCATATCAAAACGAACTGGAACCGATCAAGGAGCCGTAAAAGCCATTCTAGCTGGAGCAGACCTTGTAATGATTTCAAACCTTAAAGCTGAGCAGTACAAAACGTTAAAAACCATTCAAACAGCGGTAAAGAACGGTACCATCTCTGAACAAGTTATCAACGAGGCGTGGAAACGAATCGATCATTTAAAACAGAAATACTTGCGCTGGGAAGATGTACATACAGAAGAAAGTCGAATAAAGGTGCCTAGTGTGGTGGGTTGTAAAGCCCATCAAATCCTCGCTCAAGAGGCAATGGCTGCCGGTGTGACGATCGTTAAAAACGACGGAATTCTTCCGTTATCACCAGCCGAGAAAACCCTCGTTATTTATCCGGAAAATGGCTATCTAACAATGGTTGAAGACAAGCGCTTTTCAACAGATGGGTTAAAAGAAGCCATCGAACGCTATGATCCCGATGCCGATTCGGTTGTACTCTCTGATGGGGTCCCAGAGATTGTGGAAAAAGCAAAGGGGTACTCCCTGTTGATTGTCGGCACGGTTACGGCTAACCAGTCACCAAAACAGCAAGAACTTTTAGTAGAGTTGATGGCATTAAATAAAAACATTATTGTCGTGGCCATGCGAAGCCCGTATGATTTATCCCTTGTTGAAAAGGCAAACGCATGTATTGCCACGTACGAATTCAATACACCAGCACTGCAGGTAGCGGCAGATGCGATTTATGGCAAACGAAAAGTAACGGGGCATTTACCGGTGACGATAGAATAACGAGAACAGAATGGGAGTGAAACACATGATTCCTCTTAAAAAAGAACGAGTCCTCGCTGTGGGTCTCATGTCAGGGACGTCATTAGACGGGATCGATGCCGCTTTGGTGGAAATCCGCGGTTCTGGTTTTTCAACGGAGGTCAAACTCCTCGCTTTTAAAACGTATCCATACGATGGAGACATGAAAGAAAGAATTTTGCACGCCTGCCACAGGGAAACGTCTTCAGTGGATTTGATTTGTAAACTAAATGTGGAGCTCGGCATGCTTATGGCAGAAGCGGTGAAAAACGTGGTTGCTCACTCGGATGTTGAATTGAGCGACATCGACTTTGTTAGCTCACATGGTCAAACCATTCATCACATGCCGGATGACCAGGCGACCCTTCAAATTGGTGAGCTGTCGGTTATTGCTCACGAAACGGGTTGCGTGACAGTCGGAGATTTCAGGCCGAGTGACATGGCAGTTGGTGGTCAGGGAGCGCCTCTTGTTCCTTTTGTAGACGAACTTCTATTTCGACACAAGGAAAAAGGACGAATCCTTGCCAATATCGGAGGAATGGCGAACTTGACCGTTCTTCCCCCACAACGGAATCAAGAAGAGCCTGTGGTCGCTTTTGATACGGGACCTGGCAACGTACTTGTTGATGCGATCGTCCGTATTGGTTCAAAAGGGCGGCTTGCTTTTGATGAAGGGGGCGAGATCGCTTCTAAAGGGGAGGTAAAAGAACGTTGGCTCGACCAACTGATGGCATTCGATCGTTTTTTGACATTACCATACCCGAAAAGTACGGGAAGGGAATATTACACGGAACAACGAGCCAATGCCATTTGGCAGGAGGGGATCGAGCAAGGCTTCACGTTCGAAGACATTGTGGCAACGGTGACTGCTTATACGGTTCGGTCGATTGCTATGACAGTGAAAGAACAAGTTCCTAAGTCCGCCAACATCCAAGAAGTGTTCGTTGGTGGCGGTGGCGTTCACAACCGGGTGATCATGAATGGCTTGGCTGCCGAATTGCAACTGCCGGTCAAGTCCATGGAAGAGGTCGACTTCTCCAGTGACGCGAAAGAGGCGATCGCTTTTGCGATTTTCGGCAATGAATTTTTGCGGTTGAAACCGAATAACACGCCAACAGCGACTGGGGCAAAAAAAGCGGTTGCGATGGGGAAACTGGCGCTGCCTTTTTAGGGGGGCGGTGGAAGAGGAGATTCATTATAAATGGGGCGAAATTCATTATAAACGGTGCGAAATTCATTATAAAAGCCCGCAAATTCATTATAAACAGCACCAAATTCATCATAAACGCCTGCAAATCCATTATAAACCAAACGAAATTCATCATAACTCCCCTTCAGCCCGTCCAAAATCGAAGGCATTGAAAAAGTTAAAAAGCAAACTTTTTCAGTGCCTTCTCCAAAACCAACAGTGGAGGTGAACGCATATGCAACTACACCCACTTCAAGAAGAACGACTCGATGACATGGTTGCCTTATGGAACGAAGAATTACACGAGCGTTTTCCAATGCGAAAAGCGTTGTTTTTACAAAATAGCTTTCACGATCAAAACGTAGATCAAGAGGCGTCCAGGTTGGCAATCACAGATGAGGGTCACGTAGCTGGCTTTATCGTCGCCAAAAGGTGGCAAGAAAAAATGACCGTTTCGATGCCCAAATCCCTTGGGTGGATACAAGTCCTTCTTGTTTCGTCCAAGTACCAAAACCAAGGGGTTGGAACACGATTACTCCACCATGCGGAAACTACGTTACAGGAGGCAGGAGCGGAAGAACTCGTCCTTGGGCGGGACCCGTGGCACTACTTCCCGGGTATCCCTTATGAATCGACTTCAGTGAAACGCTGGTTTGAGAATAGAGGCTACGTCCATCATGTGCCGTACGGTCAGGACGTGGACATGATTTGTGAGTACGGGGAAGAACCTGTTCCGGATCGAGTGAGCCCTAGTGATGCTACGTTCTCCATATTAAAAGAAGAAGAAAAAGACGATCTCCTCTCCTTTTTGCATCGCTCTTTTCCTGGTAGATGGGAGTACGAGGCGATTCGGTATTTTGAAAAAGGCGGAGACGGGAGTGCGTTTGTAGTAATCAAAAAGGATGACCGTATCATTGGGTTCTGCCGAGTCAACGATCCTGAGTCCCCTTTTATTGCCCAAAACGTGTACTGGGCACCGCTGTTTGACGGGAGATTAGGAGGAATTGGTCCCCTTGGCGTAGACCGTCATTACCGAAAATACGGCTACGGGCTTGCCATTGTAAAAGAAGCGGTTCGGGTTCTCAGAGAGCGAAACGTGGACCGCATCGTCATTGATTGGACGGGCCTTACGGAATTTTACGGAAAGCTTGGTTACACCACATGGAAAAGGTACGACCAGTATAAAAAAGGAGTGGATACGAAATGAAACAAGACGTTCTCGCCTTACTCGACGAATTCATGCAAATGGGTGAAATTCCAGGAGCGGTCGTATCCGTTTCTCATAAAGGAGAAGTCATTCTAGAAGAAGCAGTCGGATACAGAACGATTTTTCCGGATAAACAGCCGATGAAACGAAACACCGTATTTGACGTAGCCTCCTTAACGAAGGTGACTACCACGTTACCTGCGGTTCTTCTTCTATTGGAAAGAGGGAAGCTGAGGCTCGATGACAAGGCGTCGTTTTTTTTACCCAAAATGATTTCACCTGATAAAGAAGCGATTACGATTAAGCACTTGCTCACGCACACGTCAGGACTCCCTGCTCATCGCCCTTATTATGAAGAAAAGCTAGGGAAGGATGAAGTCATCGAGAGGATATATCAAGAGAAGCTTGAAGCGCCGATCGGAGAACAGGTGATTTACAGCTGTTTGGGGTTCATTTTGTTGTATAAGATTGTGGAGACGATTACGGGAGAACGCTTCGACCGGTTTGTTGAACGGGAGGTTTTCGAGCCCCTTGAGATGACTGAATCCGGGTTTAACCCTGACTTCCCACGTGAACGGTATGCGGCTACGGAATACAGCGAGTACTTGAATGACTACAAACACGGCGTCGTTCACGATGATAATGCCGAATGGATGGGTGGGGTTAGTGGAAACGCGGGGCTGTTTTCGACGGTTGGCGACTTGCAAAAAATCGTATCCATGTTTGAGCAGGACGGGGTGTTTCGTGGAAAACGTCTGTTGTCACCTGTGACCACACGTTTGGCGCGAGAAAACCTTACTTCTTTTGCGCCTCAACACCGAGGCCTTGGTTGGGATATGAAAAGCCCTGCACTGAGCTCGTGCGGCGATTTCTTTTCGGATAAGTCATACGGGCACACCGGCTATACAGGAACGAGTCTTTGGATTGATCCTGAGGCGGAGCTTAGCGTGATTCTTTTGACGAACCGCGTTCATTTTGGCAGGGAAAAACCGATTGTTCGCCTTCGCCCGCTGCTCCATAACATCGTTCGAGCACATATTATTGATTAGAAACGAGAGGAGCTTTCCTATGACGACACTGTTAGAAAAGAAGATCGGTCAGCTATTGGTGATCGGCTTTGATGGCACGACAGTACCAAGAGACGTAAAGCAATTTATCCAAGACTATCATGTAGGTGGGATCATCTTATTTGCTAGAAATATAGAATCACCAGAGCAAGTATTACGACTCACTACAGATTTACAACGTACGGCGAAAAAAGCAGGGCACGCGCAGCCTTTATTGATTTGTGTGGACCAAGAAAATGGTGTTGTACGCAGACTCGAAAAAGGGACTACGTTACTTCCCGGAGCGATGGCGATCGGTGCCACGCAAAAGGAATCGTACAGCTATGATATTGGGTTAGCAACGGCAAAGGAATTAAAGGCTCTCGGCATGAACTGGAACTTGGCGCCGGTTCTTGATGTGAACAATAACCCGGATAATCCGGTGATCGGTGTTCGATCATTTGGAGAAGAAGCGGATAAGGTAGCCTCATTCGGACGTGAAGCGATGAAAGGTATGCAGGAAGGGGGCATGATCACCACGCTCAAGCACTTTCCTGGTCACGGCGACACGAATGTAGATTCCCATTTAGGGCTTCCAACCATTCCTCATTCGATGGAGCGCTTAAATGAGGTCGAGCTTAAGCCGTTTCGAGCGTGCATTCAAGAAGGGGCAGATACGGTGATGACGGCGCACATTCACTTCCCGGCTCTTGAGAAAGAAGAGGGTGTTCCAGCTACATTATCTAAAACCATCGTGACAGGGCTTCTTCGTGAAGAGCTCGGTTTTGACGGTGTGGTCACGACCGATTGCATGGAAATGGATGCGATCGGAAAAACCGTGGGTACAGAAAAAGGCGGACTGGCCGCGGTCAAAGCAGGCGTGGATATCGTTATGATTTCTCATACATTGGACAAACAAAAAGGGGCGCTTGAAGCGATTAAAGGTGCGGTTGTAAATGGTGACTTGGATGAAGCGTTGATTGATCAAGCATGTGCTCGTGTGTCGAAGTTAAAAGACACCTATGCGACGTGGGAAAATACGAGTGTTACAGACGGCCCCATTGCTACTGTTGTCGGTTGCGAGGAACACGAAAGGCTTGCCGAAGAAGTGTATAAACAAAGTGTCACTGTCGTAAAAAACGAAGGGGCTCTACCTTTAAAGACCGATCAAGTGGTGGTGCTTGAGCCAGTAAACCAAAAAACGATGCAAGTAGAAGACGAGAAATACGCGCACTTAGCACTAGGAGAAGCTGTAAAGTCTGTATGCGAAGGTGCCAAAACGTATACGTTGCCTAAAACAGTCGAAGAGCTAGACGCCATTATGAACGACACGTCTACGTTTATCGTTGGTACACTTTCAGCTGGCCCGAACAGTGAGGAAGTGACTCTTATCAAATACTTGGTTCAGAAAAACAAGACGGTGATCGTCGTTGCTATGAGAAGCCCTTACGACCTCGCTCACTTGCCGCCGGGAGTGGGAGCGTACATGGCCACATACGAATTTAGCTATCCTGCATTAAAAATCGCAGCAAAAGCAATCTTTGGAAAAGAGGATGTCAAAGGGAAAGCACCGGTCACTCTTTAACTTGTTATGAAGCCAAATGAAAGGAGCCGTTTTTTTTGGCAAAAGACCATATTATGTTCGTTGGAGCCCATTGTGGCGATGTAGAGCTTGCGGCCGGAGCGATTGCCCATAAATATGCGAAAGCCGGACACAAGGTCACGTTCCTTCACCTTACTGCTGGTGAAAAAGGCAACCCACCTCATACGAGTGTAAAAGAATACAAGAATCAAAAAATACGAGAATCTAAAGCGGCAGCTAGTATTCTCGGTGTTCACACGATGACTCTTGATTACAAAGACGCGGAGCTTTTCGTAGATGATGAAACGGTCTCCCGCGTGGCTACGATTTTTCGAAAAGAAAAGCCAAACCTCGTGATTACGCACTGGACAAAAAGCATGCATCCCGATCACGCCGCATGCCCGAAAATTGTGGAAGGGGCGTGGCTTAAAGCGGCGTTGCCTGGCTTTGAATTGGATGGCCTTCCTCCTCATGGTATTAGACAAGTGTTTCACAGTGAGAATTGGGAAGACACGGAATACGAACCGGACATTTATGTAGATGTGACAGAAGAATTCGAAACGTATTTAAAGGCAATAAGCGAGTACTGGTTTGTAATGAATGCAAGCTCTTTTCGCTATTACGACTACTATAAAGCATTAGGAACGACCCGTGGATGCTTGAACCGGACAACCTACGCTCAAACGTTAAAATACAGAATCGGGTCAAATGTAAGAAAAGGTGCTCACATACCCGGGTTTCCTATATCACAATAACGAGAAAAAGGAGGCGATTACAATCAAACTTGGATTGGATCGGTTCTTAGACGAAGAATACCAACCATTCGAAGGAAAGCGAATCGGCCTTGTGACGAACATGACCGGTGTGAATAAAGATTTCATCCCGTCCATTGACCTGTTTCACCGTCATCCCCATATCCAATTAACGGCCCTTTACGCCCCAGAGCACGGAATTCGTGGCGATGCGAAGGAGGGGGAATCTGTTCGTTCGACCGTGGATAAAAAGACAGGGATTCCCGTATACAGCTTATATGGCAAGTCAAAAAAACCGAGTGAACAAATGCTTGAAGACGTGGACGTTGTGGTGTTTGATTTACAAGATATCGGTTCCAGGTATTATACGTACATTTACACGATGGCTTACATGATGGAAGCGTGCGAAGCATACGATAAGCATTTTGTGGTCCTTGACCGTCCCAACCCGATTTCAGGGGCTCAAATTGAAGGAAATGTAGTTGAAGAAGACGTAAGGTCGTTTGTTGGTCTGTTGCCGATTCCGAACCGTCATGGATTGACGATCGGAGAACTGGCTTGGTTGTTTAAGGACGAGTTCCATTACAATTGTGAGCTTACCGTCGTTGAAATGGACGGATGGATGCGAGACATGTTTTATGATGATACCGGGCTTTGTTGGGTTCCTTCATCACCAAATGCCCCGACGGTTGATATGGCTGTCCTATATCCAGGTACTTGTCTATTTGAGGGCACGAACGTGTCTGAAGGGAGAGGAACAACGAAGCCCTTTGAATATGTCGGTGCTCCTTTTATTGACGGAGCGGAGCTGGCGGAAGCTTTTAATCAACTGAACATTCCCGGCGTTGTGGCGCGTCCGACTTCGTTTGTACCTACATATCAAAAGCATAAAGATGAGGTTTGTGGTGGGGTTCAGCTCCATGTGGTAGACCGGATGGCACTCAAACCCCTTAAAGCAGGAGTCACGCTACTACGTACAGTTGCGACCCTTTATCCAAGAGAGTTCTCATTTGTGCAACACACGAACGGCAAGTATTTCTTCGACCTTTTGGCAGGTACTAAAACGTTACGAGAGCAGATTTTACGTCAGGATACGGATGCCTTCTTCGCTACGTGCGCCAAGGAGGAAGAGCAATTCAAAGGCTTGGTGAAACCATTCTATTTATATTAGGAGGATGATTATGGTCACTTATCGTCACTACCAATCAGGAGATGAACAAGCACTCATTGATTTGTGGAACGAATGTCTGCCACAAGATCCGATCCATATGAAGCGATTTAGAAACACCGTTTTGCTCGATGCCAATTTTGACCCTGAGGGATTGCGGATTGCTAGTGATGAGGGACAGCTTGTTGGATGTGTATATGCTATTCGAAGGTTGCTTCCAATGACGGGTGCTGACTTGGAGCCAGACAATGGATGGATTACGTTCTTTTTTGTTAAGCCCGGCTACAGGCAAAAAGAAGTTGCCACTCGTTTGTTTGATGAAGCTGAGGATTTTCTGAAAAATGCCGGAAGGTCAACTATTTTTTTCGCTTCGTACGCACCAAATTACATCCTCCCCGGTATTGATGAAAAGGCCTATCCAAGAGGCTATGCTTTTTTACAAAAAAGAGGGTATAAACGTCAGTATTCACCAGTGGCCATGGACAAAAGCCTCGTAGGCTATGAAAAGCCAAAGGTGATCGATGAATTGAAAATGACGAGAGAAAGCGAAGGCTATACGTTTACACGTGCTCGTGAAAAAGATCTGTACGAGGCGATTTCGTTTGCAAACGAAAAGTTTAATCCCGATTGGGGGAGAGCCATTCGCGAAGGGGTTTTACACGGAATCCCGATGGAAAGAATATTCGTAGCGAGGCACTTCGATCGCGTGGTCGGCTTTTGCATGTATGGGGCGTATGACGGGGTGATCGAGCGTTTCGGGCCTTTTGGAGTGGATGAAACAGAACAAGGAAAAGGGCTCGGAAAGATTTTGCTTCACGAATGCCTTCAGGTGATGAAAAGTGAAGGAGCCCACGGTGCTTGGTTCCTGTGGACCAGTGAAACGTCTTCTGCAGGCTACCTTTATAAAAAATCAGGCTTTCACGTTTCGCGCACGTTTCATGTGATGAAGCGAGAAATTTAGTATAATCTAACCAATAACGATTTAAATAACAGGCGCTGAAGCATTTAATCTCAGTAGCCTCATGTAAAGTGAGTGATCCCATGTCTTATATGACCGGCGGGCTTGTCATGCTAACGGAGATGCTGCCCCTATTACCACCATCTGAAAGAAAAATTGCGCAATACATCATCGATAACCCTGAAGAAGCCATCTCTCTTACGGCAAGTGAGCTAGGAAAAAGAAGTTCCACGAGTGGAGCGGCGGTGATTCGGTTGTGCAAATCCCTTGATTTAAAAGGTGTGCAGGACTTAAAGCTCCGTATAGCCGGGGATTTGCAAAAAACGACCGACTACGGGTTGCGTGATATCGTACCGAACGAATCGATTACATCAATCATTGATAAAATGACGAATAACAGCATTCATACAATTAGAGAAACAGCGGAAATGCTAAACACAGAGGAGCTTGAGCGTGCGGTTCATGTGTTGAAAGATGCGGAGCGTATTCACTTTTTTGGTGTTGGAGCATCAGGAATTATTGCTCAGGACGCCCAGCAGAAGTTTGTTCGTATTGATAAAACGGCCTATGCGTTCACAGACATCCATATGGCAGCAACGATGATTGCCAATGCCACAGAAAAAGACGCGGTCGTAGGCGTTTCCTTCTCAGGTGAAACAAGAGAGGTGGCCAAAATCCTCAAGCTTGCGAACAATCAAAACGTGAACACGATCAGTTTAACGAAGTACGGTACGTCACCTGTATCCGAGCAGGCTGACATTAAGCTATACACGTCCGCGACGAGAGAGTCCACGTTTCGAAGCGGAGCGACATCGTCTCGAATTGCTCAACTTCAAGTCATTGATACATTGTTTATGTGCGTAGCCTCGATGGAGTATGACAAAACGGTGAAACACTTGAACGCCACAAGAGATGCTGTTACCTTTTTAGGCGATTGTGGAAAAGGGAAAAAGCGAGGAATATAGAAGATAGCAAAGGACATGGCGCATAGGCCGTGTCTTTTTTTTATGGTGGTCGTTCAGTAGCGCCGTTCGTTATAAGGACAAAGAAAGTTGTCTTTCGGTAACTCGGGTTGCCTCAAAAATCCATTTAAGTGATGTAACCGTAGGAGGTCTTTCGAGTCGCGAAAGAACGACTTATATTGCGTTTAGCGGAGATAAGTGTGTAATTAGCTTACTTATTTTTGAATTAGCGGAGATAAATGTGTAATTGGCGTACTTATTCTTAAATTGGCGGAGATAAGTGTGTAAAGGTGAGACCACCACTAAAAGCGAAGGTCATTATGGAATGGAGAACCACCCTTATAGTGATTAAAATAGTAAAAATTCTGTCATTTACTTGAAACCTATACCAATTTACTAGATAATAAAGACTGGATAAATTGTAGGAGTGATAGAATGAATTACCAAAAGCTTTTGGACTTAGTAGAGTTGTTAAAAGACAATATCTACAGTGAATCGCGAGAGAACTACTTCTTTTTTTACAAATACCTAGAGAATTCCTTGGATCCTGAAAGCGACTTATATATTCTGGACGATTTACATATGCTTGCGGCTGCGTTGAGAGAGTGTGATGCGTGCGACTTGAGCTATGCCATTTCTCTTTATAACGCTGAAGCGGGAGAAAAATTAATTGAATGGTGTGGTGAATCGTGTGCGTGAGAAAAAAGCGTTAAAAAATATATACAAAAAGTCCCTCGCTATACAGTTGATCCGAATGGGGCATGATTTGGAACACACGATGAGAAATCGAAACAATCCGAGCTATCAAGTGTTCGTCTTTCCGGATACGCCCGCATTAAGAGAAGATCTCTGTGCATTGAATGGACAGACATACAAAGGAGAATTGAATGAAAGCCGCTAAAATAACAGCCATCCTCCTTATATTCACGGTTATTGTAGGATTTAGTACGAACTACTGGCTTGACGCCCAACATGAGGCGAACCTTGAGGAAACAGCAGAAGCTGCTGAGTTAACTGAGGATCATAAGCCTGTGAAAAAAGAAGAGCCCCTCGTCATTGAGGACATTGTGAAAGTGCCTACGGTAGATGAGCTTCGGGAGCGGTACCCCTTTTCCATGGAGGAGGAGCGAATGCAAGAAGTGATTCATCATATGTCTCACCAAAAAGTGCACTCAAGCCCGAAGTGGGGACACATTCTCATTACTGGTGAGACGGTGAATCACTTGTTAAAAGTCGTCGAGCGAAACAGCTATACACATGAAGCCATTTATCATGGGATTTTGAGCAGGTGGAGTGAAGAAGACTTTTCGAAGGCTGTGGAGGACCATAATTCCATTTGGAGACTACAAGGTGGAACCGTTGGGAGAGCCACGAGACTCATGACAAAGGAAGAAGAACGGGTTTACGTTGAAAGACACTTTGGGGAGTAAAGTATCATTTCACCATCTGTGAAAAAAAGAAGCCGATCGCACACGGTTGCGATCGGCTTTTTTGTTAGTACACTTGTTCAACAGGTGCATCAAGCAGCGTACAACTCACGCTTACCTCAAGGCTCTGACTGCCACCGCGATACACACCTTGAAGAGGGCTAAGGTCTGAATAATCGCGACCGGTACTGATTCTAATGTGGTTCTCAAGGGCTTCTACATTATTAGTCGGATCGAGACCGCACCAGCCAATGCCAGGAACCATCACTTCGACCCACGCGTGAGACGCAGCGTCACCAACGAGGGCTGACTTTTCCCCAACATAAAGGTAGCCGCTTACGTACCTAGCGGGAATGCTATTCGCTCTGAGAATACCGAGCATGACGTGGGCGAAATCTTGGCAAACGCCTCTTTGTAACGGGAGAGATTCACTCGCTTTCGTATTCACGTTCGTTGCCTCAGTGTCATACGAGAACTTTTCATAAACATACCCCATCACATCGAGAGAGAATTGAACGGGATTTGTATTTTCCCCGATTTCTTTAACGACCTCTTCAATCTGGTCTATATATAAAAAGGTATAGGGCGTGTCCTTAAGAAAAGCGAGATAGTGTTTTCTGAACAAGTTGGAATGAAAGATGTTTCTCATTTCCAGCGTGTAGTCAACCATGCGAATAAACGGACTACGTTGAATGCTAACAGTGGAAGTGGTTTTCACCTCTAACACTTCGTGTATCTCCGGGATAAAGAACGTCTCCACTGTGTTTCCCCATAAGTCGGTTGTCTCTTTTGTTAATGAAGCAGGAGTAATGTCCGACTGATATTCCAACAGCCGTTGACACTCGTCAGTTTTCGGTTTTAACCGAATGTAGTTCATGCTTTGGTCCACGGGCGTGTCATAACGGAAAGTGTTCGTATGTTCAATGCGGTACTTCATGTTTCTTTCTCCTCTCGATCCGTAAAATGGCAGCTTCAAGGATTTGCTTGTCCAGCTGTAGTGTTTCTTTTCCCCTATAAGACTGTTTATACACGCTATTTAGAAAAAAATAGAAATAAACGTAGATCCTGATGGTTTTACTTTCGAATCGACAGAGCCTAACCTTTTTAATAGCCCACACTTAACCAGTCATTCGTACATATTGTGTGATGAACGAACAGCAAGAAAACGAGGTTGGAGGGGATTTCTTTGTCATACGGAAAAGGTGAAGGATTTGCTTTGTTAGTCGTATTGTTTATTTTGCTAATCATCATCGGCGCATCTTACGTCGATGGCGGTTGCTAAAAAATGACGAGCTTGAAGGACCCTGGGGGGGACCTTCAGGCTTTTTTAGTTTAGGTAAGGCTATCCTGACTTTTTCTACATAGGCACGAGTCCAGTCACCCTCTTTGACTTTTCATACACTATGAATAAGGCGATAGCGGGAAGGAGAGGATCAGCTTGTTAAACAAATTCTTCGGAGGATTTGAAAAGAAAACCGGTGTCGGGATGGGAGAAGTACTCAAACTTGCCCAATCAGTACAATCGGCAAACTTGAAAGATGAGCAGGTCGTACGTGACTTGATTCAAAGAATTGCAAAAGTAGCAAAGCGAGACGTACCTAAAGCAAAAGAAGACCAGCTCGTTCAAGCCATTATGAGTGGAAATGTACCGAAAGACCTCGGTGCGATTCAAAAAATGATGAAAGACAAAAAATAAACTAGCTCCGACTGTTGGGACCTTGTCCGGCAGTCTTATTTTTGTTTGGAAATAAGGCTTTATGGGAATGAAAAGTAAAACGAGAGGAGTGGTTCAGATGAAGAAACTTCAAGCGTATTACCGAACCCAAAACGATGCTGAATCGGCGTCGATTAGCCTAAAACAACTAGAAGTGAGTAACGTAATGGTCGATGAGATTCCCGAAGCGAGCAGAAAAGAACTGGTTCTCGTTCCTGCTGCTAACATTGGTTCATCGGGGACTGCTGGAACAGGTGTGCCGCCTGTAACCGCAGGGAATAAAGGGCTATTAAACAAAAACGATAAAAGCTCTTTTGAGTACATTCTTGAGTTTGATGTAAGCGAATCTGATTACGAGCAGGCAGTGGCAAAATTAAAAGAAACGGACGCCCATATTGATCGTCCGGAAAATGAGTGAACGAGGAGCAGAAGCTTCTCGTTTTTTTTATGTTTGTGGGAGTGGGGAAGCTAACGCCGCTAATTCAAGAATAAGTCCGCCAATTACACAATGATCTCCGCCAAATCAAATATAAATCCGCCAATTACACATTTATCTTCGCTAAATTAAAAATAAGTAGCTCTTACGAGACTCGAAAGACCAGATCCACGCGCCGCTCCCCCCCCAATCCCCAAGGGCTATCGTCTCTCTCACTACAAAGGAACCTAAAATAGATACTATCTACAAGAAAGCAAGCTCTTCGTCAAATTTTTTGACACGATTTTTCACTCTGCTATTGCAAAGGAAGAAAGCGCGCGTTAAAATGATCAAATACTTTTATTAATCTGAAAAATCAGTCAGAGGAGTGAGAAGAATGAAATGGCTACAAACTGTAAGCACATTTGTAAGTAAGTATTTTGCACTTATTGTTATTCTTGTTTCAGTCGCGGCGTATTTGACGCCTACAACGTTTGCGTGGATCGGGGCTTACATTACCATTCTTCTTGGAATTATCATGTTTGGTATGGGAACGACTATGAAACTAAGTGATTTTAAAGTCGTTGCCAAAAAGCCGATTCCTGTTTTAATCGGATTACTTGCTCAGTTTCTTGTGATGCCTCTTGCGGCGTTTGCAATTGCTTACGTCTTTCAATTACCACCGGAGTTAGCGGTAGGCTTGGTATTGGTGGGGGCTTGTCCAGGTGGCACGGCTTCAAACGTCATGGTGTACTTGTCTAAAGGAGATGTACCTGTTTCTGTTGCTATGACGTCCGTATCGACGATGCTTGCACCTTTGTTTACACCGCTTATCGTCTTGTTTTTAGCCAATCAATGGTTGCCTGTCAGTACGTCGGCTATGTTTATGTCGATTGTGGAAATGATTTTAATTCCGGTTATTCTCGGTATTCTCGTCCGTAAGTTGCTTCCAGGAGTGGTTGAGAAGGGGCAGGTGGCATTGCCTCTTGTATCGGTGTTCGCGATCATGCTTATTGTAAGTGCCGTTGTGGCTGCGAATGCAGAAAACATCATCACATCGGGTATTGCTGTATTCTCGGCGGTCATTTTGCATAACGGTATTGGTCTTTTCCTTGGTTATCTAGCAGGAAAGTGGGCTGGGTTAGATGAAGGAAAACGTCGCGCGATTTCAATTGAAGTGGGCATGCAAAACTCAGGACTTGGTGCTGCACTTGCAACGGCTCATTTCAGTCCACTTGCGGCGTTGCCTAGTGCCCTTTTCTCCGTGTGGCATAACATATCAGGGCCACTTCTCGTTTCGTTTTGGAGTCGAAAGAGCAGCGGAGTGAAAGAGGAAGAAGCTTTGACAAGAAAGGTATCTTAAATAAAAATCGATAAAAAAACCGCCCGACAAAGAATCTGCCGGGCGTTTTTTTCGCATTTTTAGCAACAAGGGTGGAAACGGTATCGCTTTGGTTTTCCGCAAGCGTAGTACTCATGGTAGTCTTTTCGAACAGAGCACTTTTTACGTCTCTTATTTTGTTTTACTACTGGTTTCTTGTATTTCTGTTTGAACGTGCATACACAATATAACTCTTTTTCTGTAACGTATCTGTACACTCTCAATCCCTCCTTTCATACTGTATTCTATGAATCTATTAAAGATTTGATAGTGTCATTAACACAAAGATAGAAAAATGGTGTATTGCTGGAGTAACACGTATCATAACCTGAAATAACGAAAAGACGAAGCCAGGTTTGTATGGCTTCGTTT
The DNA here is from genome assembly GCF_000429705.1 of Alteribacter aurantiacus DSM 18675. Taxonomy (GTDB): domain Bacteria; phylum Bacillota; class Bacilli; order Bacillales; family Salisediminibacteriaceae; genus Alteribacter; species Alteribacter aurantiacus. The sequence continues at coordinate 496,719 of NZ_KE386942.1, read as the reverse complement.
TAATAGGTATTCTATTATTTGGATCACCACTGGAACCCGATTTCGTTTAAGAACGCTCTTGCCAAAATCATATGCCCTGTTGGGTTAGGGTGAACGCGATCCCATGCCAAAGCAGAGGTATATACTGATTTCATATGATCGTCAAAAGGGATTTGTGTGTCTACCAAAATACAGCCATGACGATTGGCAATCTTTTTTACAACGTTTCTATAACAATCCATCTCTCTCCTCATCGGATCCTCTTGATTTTTCTCCAAAAAGAACGGAGTCATTAAAATGACATTATCCACATGTGGATAAGTGTTGCCGACGAAGGTCTCTAGTGCATGTGAATATTCTTCAATAGATACATGTGTTTCCGTTTTATATGGGCTGTGAAAATGACGCCACACATCGTTAATACCAATAAAAATAACGACGGAGTCAGGCTTTTCATCGACAACATCCAACTGCCACCGCTCTTGAAGCTCTCTAACTGTATTTCCGTTCACCCCTTTATTCACTACACGGATTACAAGATCTGGATATGTTGATTGGATCAGGGCATTTACGTAAGACACATAGCCTTGTCCTAACTCGTCAAATAACCCATCCCCGTCTGGCTGACTACGGCTACAGTCGGTTATGGAATCCCCTATAAAAAGTAGCTTGGAATGTGGTTTTAGTATCATATGATCTCATCCTTTCTCATTCTATACTTTCCCTAAAGAGCAGGTTTTTCCTGCTTACCCATACTCGAATGCATGTTCAGTCTTTTATTTTGAAAAAGCCGCCTTGCTTCGTTCAAGGCGGCTTTTCATATGTTATGGGTTAGTATCCTTTTTTATAATCTACTAGATTAAGATGAGGCAACTCGTTGTTTACGTATTTCTCCAGGTTCGGAATGAAAATCATCTCCATCACACGTTCGTTGTAAAACTCCGTGGAACCAGCGGTATGAGGCGTTACGATCACGTTTTCCATCTCCCATAAAGGGTTCGTTTCTTCGAGTGGCTCTTTCTCAAATACGTCCAGACCAGCTCCAGCGATCGCACCTGTTTGAAGCGCTTCGATCATGGCGTGTTCATCCAAAAGCTGGCCACGACCGATGTTGATAAAAAAGGCTGTTTTTTTCATAAGGTCAAATGCTTTTTTATCAAAAAGGCGGTTGGTTTGCTCGGTCAAAGGTAGGGTCGATACGACATAATCGCATTCTGGTAAAAGGTCGTGAAAATGATCTAACGTGTACATCTGATCTATATGCTCCACTTCTTTCCCAGAATGGCGGATGCCCAATGTCTTCATTCCAAATGCTTTCGCAATTTTTGCGGTCTCTTTTCCGATGGCACCGACGCCAATGATCCCCACAGTCTTGTTGTGTAGTTCCAGATTCATATTGGCATGGTGCCACGTCTTGTCTTGTTGCTGCAGTACATACGTATGGATCTTTCTCGTGAGAGCGAGCATGAGACCAAAGATGGTTTCAGAAATAGGGTTGGCATGCACACCATTGGCACTTGTAATGGCCACGTCAGCTTTTTCTAAACGACCTAGGGGAAGTCCGTTAATGCCAGCGCTCCACGTTTGAAGCCAGCGAAGGTTTGGATTTTCCGCGTCATTCATTTCTTTTTTCCAGCCTGCAATCACTTCGGCGGATTCCAAGTGAGGCTCCCACGTTTCTTTCTCTTTTCCGATAATCACGTCCCAATCCGGAACGAGAGATTCGATCTGCTTGATGTGAGTGTTATCAATGTTATGGGTGATGAGTAGCTTTCGTTTTGTCATGAGATGCCTCCGAGTGGTTGGGTTTGGTGTTTTTCTACACAAAATGGCCATTTATTTATCAAAACTACTAAAAAAGCAATTTACTGTTGTTCATACACGCGCACATTAGCGTATATCGTCTTTAATGTAGGTGCGGAGATTCGCTGTTCTTCTGCTTTTTCCAATAGATAGCCAAAGAAGTGATCGCCTTCAACAGAAAGGCCTTTTTCCATGTCTCGCTGAAGAGATGACTTCATTGTGGGCTCGATCGAATGAATGTTGTCCCAAATCCCATCCTCAACACCTTCTGGAAGGGGGGCATTCAGCTTTTGCATAATGGAAGCTGCTTCGTGAATGGTTTTTCGTATCGTCTCAGACCCCAATGGATCTTCACGGATTGGCCCGATTGGTGAGCGAAAAAGAGACGTAACGCCAGCCAATGTGGAGATAAACAAGTACTTTTTCCACATGTCACTCATGATGTTTTTGGAAAGTACAAAGCTGCTTTTTGTGCCGCTGAAGCACGCTTCAAGAGCGCGGACTCGTTCAGATTTTTCACCCGAACGCTCTCCAAACAGGAGTTTATGAATGGAACTTCGTTGCACGATGTGCCCCTCAGCGTTAAGAGTTGCTTCCACAAAACAAAGTCCTCCAAGAACACGCTCCTCACCTAATACAGAAATGAGCTTATCCTTGTGAGCGACTCCGTTTAACAAAGGGATGACCATCGTTTCTTTACCCACGTAGGGCTTAATGTCTTCCATGGCGTCGTCCAATTGATAGGCTTTCGTGGATAAAAGAACCGCATCAAATGGCTCCTTGAGATGGTCCCCTGCTTCAATAAGTTTCGGTTCCACGTGAATATCTCCGTGGATGCTATCTACATGTAATCCCGTTTTCTCTAGTTGTTTTCGCCGACCCTCCCGAACGAGAAACGTCACGTCCTCTCCTTTTTCCAAAAGGCGGGCGCCAAAATATCCTCCAATGGCACCGGCTCCGACCATAAGTAGTTTCATGAAGTGATTCCTCCTCTTCTATGTTACTCTTAAATGTAAGTGAAATTGTCGAAATTATAAGTCTAGTATACACGAGAGGGCACGTTGGTGCTCGCGAGCGGGATGGAGGCAGATGCGAGTGTTGAAATTGTTTACGTATAATTGGGAAGTGAGAAACGACTGGATCGAGTGGTGCGAAGGGATTTCTTACGAGGAACTGGTAAAGGAACGTACTGGTGGTATGAAGAGCTTGTTGCAAAATCTCTATCATGTGATCAACTGTGAGCACCTATGGGTTAGTCATATGCTAGGGGAGCCTGTCGAGCGTATTGAGGTGTCTACCCTTGAAGAAGTTAAAGCATTTTCAAAACGAACAAAAGAGAGGACATTGCGTTTTTTAGAAGGCTATGAAAAAGAGGCCAACGACGTTCTCGCGTTGACTGGGAAAGACGGGCAAGAGAGAACGTTTCCCTTTGAACAGGTGCTCTATCATATCATTACTCACGAGGTTCATCACATCGGACAAGTGTCCGTATGGGCGAGGGAAATGGATCGAAAGCCTGTAAGAACGGACTTAATTGCAAGAGAGTATTAACGGAGCAAAAGGAGTGCTGACTGTGAAGCGTGAAATCGTGCGAGAGTTGAAAGCACAAGAAGACATCTCAAAAGCCTTTCCTATTATGTCACAGCTACGGCCTCATCTTGATGAACAAGAGTACCTCGAGTTAGTAGGAGAAGCTCAAGAAAAAGATCGTTACGTGATGCTTGCTCTGTTTGACAGTGAGGATATGGTCGCGGTTATTGGCTTTAAACCAATGACCACACTCTACTATGGAAGATTTATTTGGGTTTGTGATTTGGTGACCGATCAAGGCCGGCGATCAAAGGGGTATGGTGAAAAGCTTCTCACCCACGTTCACGAATGGGCAAAATCAAACGGGTATCAACGCGTAGCCTTATCATCAGGTTTACAGCGGAAAGAAGCCCATCGCTTTTATGAACACCAAATGGAGTATGAAAAAGCGAGCTATGTGTTTAAGCATGAGATCCTATAGAAGGAGGGATGAGGAGCATGAAAACCGTTTTTCGAACACTGTATTCTGCCCTTTTATTGGTAGCGGGCGTCTTGCATTTTGTCCATGAACGAGGGTTTCGAAAGATTGTTCCAAAGCAACTGCCTTTTAGAAAAGCGATTGTGTTAATCACTGGTGTCATGGAGATTGTGTTTGCGATTTTGTTGTGGGTAAAAAAAGGACAACGACTCACAGGGAAATTGCTTGCTTTTTTCATGGTGGCCGTTTTTCCGGCAAACGTGTATATGGCAAAAAAGAAGATCTCATTTAAACGAGGAAAGCCGATTAATCCGATACTGTTATGGCTTCGGCTTCCTCTTCAGATCCCTCTTATCATCGGAGCTCTTACGCTCGGGAGAAAAGATACTGAAAACAAATAAGGCCATAACAAAAGCCCATTCCAATGGGCTTTTGTTGCGCACGCTACTTTTCGCGCTTTCGTTTGTCCGTGATGAGCTCAGCTCCAAGTCCGTAGTTGTCCGTGTCAATTTCATCAATAATCACAACGGTTGATGCGGGGTTTTTGTTAAGGGTCTCCTCTAACAGGTTCGTGACCCCTTTTACGAGTGTTTCTTTTTCTTGTTTGGTGAGACCACCGTTTTCTTTCGTTACTTTAATGTTTACGTATGGCAAGAAAAAGCACCTCCTCTGTTTAGTATAAATTGTAAACGGAAGAGGTGCTATTCTTTTGCGTATGAAAATCTACTTTTACTTAGCAGCTTCCGCCTATCCCAGGCAACGCTTTTATCTCAATTCCGTGGGGCATATCCCCACCTAATTCAATTCTGTATTCTTCTTCCATGGAATCTGTATTAATGACAGATACCTCATTGGATTCGCTTAACGTAACATAAATGCGGGATTGTTCACGGTTAAAGGCAAGATGTTTAGCTCCCTCTTGATCCTCCAGTAAGTCAACGACTTCATTGGATTCCAGATCGATTTTTGCAACAAAACTCTCCTCTAATGAAGTGACAAACGCATAACTTTCGTCCTCTGAAATGACTACGTCCGTCGCACCTATTCCTACATCAATTTCTTCTTTGCCCTCTGTTTGTAGATCAAAGATTTCGAGCGTTCCTGTCTCACTGGCTGCTACATAGAGGCTGTTGTTGTGAACGCGAGCGACTCTTGGGGTTCCCCCTGTTTCAAGTTTACTTGTTACTTCTTTGCTCTTTACATCCACAACGTAAACACGGTCATTTTCATGATCGCTAACATACAACGTATCATCGATCAGGTCTACGTAGTTTGAGTGGGCTCCTGAACCAAGGTCGATTTGTTCGGTTACTTCTTGGGTACTGACGTCAATCACATCTACATATTGGTCACCTGCCGTTGCTACATAAAGAGTCCCGTTATTGTTACTCAATGCAAGGCCATGGGGGCGGGGACCAACTTCAATTTCAGCTTCAACTTCAAGCTGTTGTGTGTTAATAATCTCAACCGTACTGCTATCTTGATTGGCCACAAAGGCTTGGCGCATCGTACTGGCAAAGGCGACGATGGTAGGCGCCATTCCCGTTTCAATATCTGCAACATGCTCACCAGATACGACATCGATGACGGAAATGGAATGGTCATCTTCACTGGGAACATAAAATTGTACGCTTGTCAGATCACCTGCACTGGAGCCTTCCGAACGTTCATTGTCATTTTCATCGCTATTTTGTTCTAAGGCACAACCTGTCAAAACAATGATGCTGGCGAGAAAAAACGAACATTTGATAAGTAAATTCTTCACACGTCTCTTCCTTTCTTTCGTGAATATGAACTATTTAACTAGTATAATCATAGGCTATTTTAAATACAAGTAAATCAATCGGAATTATTTGTATTAATTCCTTTTAAACATATCGGAATTATGGTACTATTTAAAATCAAAAGAGGAAAGAGGGGATTGGGAAATGAAATACGTGTTGCCACTTATCATTATGAGTGTATTGTTGATGGCTTGTTCTGATGACCCGTCATTGGAGGAGATTGATGAAGCGTCAGCGGACATTGCAGAAGGTGACGTTGTAGACGCCTCCGCATATGAAAATGGTCATCTCTTGGTCGATGTTGACTGGGTTGAGGAGAATCAAGAGGACGTGGTGTTGGTTGACTTGCGTCGTGAAGGCTACGAGGGTGGTCACATACCGGGAGCCGTTCATTTGGACTCTGGTGAATTAAATGACCCTGATAATCCAATCTCCGGTATTTTAAAAGACGAAGACACTTTTCAAGAGCTAATTCAGTCTTTAGGTATTGATAATGGTTCCACGGTCATTGCTTATGATGATGGGGATAGCTTACAAGCGGCACGCTTGTTCTATGCTCTTGAATTATATGGTCACGAAGATGTGAGAATTGTTAATGGTGGTTTTACAGCTTGGTTGACTGAAGGGAAAGATGTCTCCACAGATGCGCCCGAAGTAGAGACTGGGAATTTTACAGCACAATTAAACCCAGCACTCCAAACATCAAAAGAAGATGTTCAGAATAATATCGGTAACGAAAGTGCAGTCATTTTGGATACACGTTCTGAAGGGGAGTACGATGGATCCGATGTTCGTGCTGAGCGTGGTGGACATATTCCTGGCGCCCCTCACCTTGAATGGACGGAAGCATTATCGGATGATGATGTTCCATATTTTAAAGACCCAGAAGCGTTAGAGGAACAGTTTGCTGCGGCTGGTGTAGACCGAGACAAAACGATTATTCCGTATTGCCAAACAAATGTCAGAGGGGCTCATTCTTATTTTACCCTTCGCTTGCTTGGGTTCGATGATATTAAACCTTACGAAGGGTCATGGGCTGAGTGGGGCAACGATCCTGATACAGATATTGAAAGTTAAGAGGTGAATCTTGTGGCATTCGAAAAAGAAAATGTAACTCAACTAACATACGAAGAAGTCAAAGACATACACGTTAAGAAGAAGCTTTCTCCGATCCTCATCGATGTACGTGAGATTGAGGAGTATGAGGAAGGGCACATTCCTGGAATCCCGCTTATTCCCATGAGTGAAATCGTCGATCTTGTGGATGCGTTTGATAAAGGGGAAGAGTACGTGTTGGTATGCCGAAGTGGAAGACGAAGCCAAGAAGTGGCGAAGTTTTTTAAGGATAATGGAATAGAGAATGTCCATAATTATGCAGATGGGATGCTCGGCTGGACAGCTGAACAGACACCGGGACATGAATGGGTTGTGAAAAACGTAGATGAGCTATACGACGGGAGAGATGAATCATGAGTTTATCAGATCAAGAATTGAAACAATTAACGGTCGATCACCAACTGGACGGGGTCGGTGAGGTTTGCCCTCATACATTAAATATTGCACTAGATGGTTTAAAGAAAGCGAAGTCAGGTGATATTCTCGTTGAAGTCACGGATCACTCGATTGCCACAAAAACCATTCCTGCAGCAGTAAAAATGAACAAGTTAGCCGACCATTTGGGGACGGTAAAAGAGGATGGAAACTACTATATTTATCTAAAGAAAAAATAACAGGTAAAAGGTAGAGGCGAGCCGACATCATTAGCTCGCCTTCGTTTTGCCGTAAGAAAGGGGAGAAGGAGCGGGATGTTTACAATAGAAGCATTTATTTTAGCAGCGGTATTTGGTCTTATTTATGGTTTTCTTTTACAAAAAGCTGACTTTTGTTTTGTTGCCTCCGTCAGGGATTTTGTAAGTGTAAAAGATTCTCGGATTGGTAAAGGCGTCCTTGTCCTTATGGCGACAGCGATGATTGGATGGGGGTTTGCCCTTACAACAGGATTGGCGTCCTTGGAGCAGGTGTGGGCTGTACCGATCGGTCTTACGAACTTGTTTGGTGGCATTCTTTTTGGTATCGGCATGACGATCGCCGGTAGTTGTGCCTCTGGTGCCCTATATCGAAGTGGGATGGGATACGTCCAGTTTTGGATTGTCATTGCAGCGATGATTACTGGAAACTTGTTGTTTGCTTTTATATATGACCCATGGGGGCGTGAAGGATTTGTGGAGCCGCTAACATTCACGGATAAAGGATACAGTCTTTATGAAATCGGACTTCCGTTTATGGTGTTGCCTCTGATCTTTGTAGGTATTCTTATCCTCATTGTGGTCAAAAAGTTTGGTGTGGACGGATTCTTGCAAGGGGTAAAAAACAGTGTGACAGATTGGAACGGAAATCCGTTTAAACAGCAGCACTGGGATGTACGTTTCGTCGCTGTTTTGATGGGGATCACGGCAACGATTCAATTTATTACTCTTTCTTCGATCAGTGTCACTGGGCCCGAGACTCGAATGGGAGGCGTACTTGTTGCATCCATCTTTGGAGAACAGGCCGTGTATAACAATGTTTACTTGAACAACATGTTTTCTTCTTACCCCGCTATAGGGCTGGGACCGGAGGAGACACTTGTGATTTTCATGGTGGTTGGTGCGTTTATTTCCTCCGTTCTTAGTAAGAGCTTCAAGATACGTTTTCCGAAAGCAAAGCGATTGCCTGCTGCGATCGGCGGAGGATTAATTATGGGTGTGGCCTCACGTATTGCACCGGGTTGTAACATTGCAAACGTAGTAGCCGGTGTCGGTGGGCTTTCTATTGCCAGTATTATTGTTATTTTCGGGATGATGATCGGTGTGTTTATTATAACGAAGTACTACTTCAAGATGCCAATTATGTTGTTTTATCGAGAAAAGGATGCCGCTTAAACAATTCGCCTCTCTCACCTCGCTATATTGGTGAGGGAGGTTATTATTTTCTTTGAAAATACCGTCTATCCCATGTATAGTGACCACTAAAAGGAGGCGTATTTGTATTGAGTTTTTTTAGTAAAGGTGACAACCGGGAAAAACATATGCAGCAGGCGGAAGAGTTTTTGTTTGAAGGTGAGACACTGGAAGGGACGTACGGTTTAATGGTTGACTTTGTGGCGTTCACGAGCCACCGCATTTTGTTTGTGGACCGTTCGCTCATGTCGAAATCCAAGTCTGCGGTGTATTCGATTCCCTATGAAAAAATCGAAGAGATTGCCATTGAAAAGACAGGAATGTTTTCATTTTCCAATAACATTGAAATTGCCACGAAGCGAACGACCCACTCCCTGCGATTCTTAAAGGACACGGACGTGATGCAGTTTTACAGGGATTTGTCCAAGAGGATATGCACGTAACATAAAAGCCCGTAACCAATCATGGTTACGGGCTTTTGTTATTGATTAAGAAGCTTCTGAACATCTTCTTCCATCTTTTTTGGAGCGGTTTGCGGTGAATAGCGTTTCACCACTTCACCATCTTGGTCCACCAGAAACTTCGTAAAGTTCCATTTGATTTCGGAACTTAACAGACCTTTTTGGGCAGACTTCAAGTGCTTGTAGAGAGGGTGGGCGTCTTCCCCGTTCACTTTTATTTTCGCGAAAAGGGGAAAGGTGACACCGAAGTTGATCTCACAGGCTTCAGTCATTTCATCATCCTTTAAAGGCTCTTGATTCATAAATTGGTTGCACGGGAAACCGAGGACCGCGAGACCTTCCTCTTTGTAGTCTTGGTGGAGGCGCTCCAATTCTTTAAACTGTCCGCTTAAGCCGCATTTCGTTGCCGTATTCACAATAATCATGGGACGACCTTTGTATTCTTCAAGAGGAACTTGTTCCCCGTTCGGTTTATTCACTGAGAAATCATGTACGTTCGTTGTCATGACGTCTCCTCCTTTTTGGTTGATATAACAATCATAAGAAATCAAAGAGAGGAAGACAAAAGAAATGCTTTAGGTGTTTAAGTAGGCTTTAAAATACTTGCGCCGCTTCAACTCTTTCATGGTCATTGGTAAAAAAGAAAGCCCGACAATCACAATAAATACCGGGGTAAACACCACGTAACCAAGGAGCCCGCGGTCGTCTAAAAGAATAAGAAAAAACCAAAGGAGGGGAATGAAAACGGACGAAGTGAGGACCAACAACCAGTTTCCTTTCTTATCAATTTCCGCAACAGACGGATGGCGATATCCTTCACGGTCCACCCACTGTTGATAAAAAAGAGCATCGGATAAGCCGTCGATCGTATTCCGTTGGTTCTGCTTAGAGAGTAACAGGTTCCAGTAAGAGAAGAATTCACGGTATAGGGCAGCTTCTTTCTTAGCGTGCCTTACGATTCTTTGTAAATATAGAGAAGTGAGTTTTTTCGGTTGAATCGACATTAAAACCTCATCGTGTTGATGAAAAACGGCCTGACGTTCGGATACGAGTTTGAAAAACATTTTAATATCTTCATAATCGTGATCGATGTCAATCACGCCTTCGTTTGCAATCGTTCGCTCAACAGCTTTTTCAACGATCGAGAAAAGGTCCCTAAAGGATTTGTCACCTTTTTTAACCTCCCAGAGGGCTTTTAGTACCGATCGCTCTGGTCCGTCTTCCATTTCGTTTAATGCCGTTTGGACACCAAAATCGGGAGGGATCTCTTCAGGTGGGATGAGTGCTTCTTTCACACCGCTCAATCCTGGGGCAAAGCGAATGCTCATATAGCGATCAAATCCTTTTCTTGCTCGGTTGATATCAGGCACGCGCTCATACCCTGAAGTCATAATGCGAAACCGGTAGAGTCGATCCTCTTCTTGGCCGTCACCAATTAAGCGATAATTCTCATTATCTGCTTCAATTACAGGCGATTCAAGCTGTTTAAAAGAAGGCAGGAAAAAGCGCTGTAATAAACGCGCGGTTCTCTCAGATGGTGGCTTAGTTAAATAATAGGTGACCACCCCAAATCCTTTATAACACTTATGTAACGTGACTTCTCTTTGTTTTAATAGAGAAGTTCGGACGAAATAGCTTACTCTTCGAAAAAGGTTAAATAACAGAAGGCCTATAAAAAAGAAACCGATAGCAAAAAAGACTAGCAAAAAAGGGGCAGAGGGGTACAACATCAAGTCTGTATTGAATGGGAATGCGAATGTCATGGCAACACAATAACCAATCACTCCTGTCCATTTATGAGGACCATAAAAAAGAGCTTGGTAGGCGATAAAAAGAAAAAAGTAAAAGGCGATTGCTAGGGCGGGAACCAAGATTGGCATGCTCATTTCTTGTATTATGGCAATAAAAAAGAAAATGACACTAACCATAAACACGATGTAGGACAAATAACTTTTCACCTTACCGTTTTTCCGAAAGAAAGCGACGGGTATAGCAAGTGTAAAGAATAGGACTGACAAAAATAGAATAGCAATCAATAATAATAGAAAAGCTTCCACATGACGACCTCCAGCCAATACTAGAATAGATTTATACTATACTAGATTCTTCCATAAATAAAGAAGAGACAGGCTAAAGTGATCCAGTTTAACAACGTTCACATGTGTTACCTTCTAATGTCGATCCAATCGAAAGTTAGTAAACGATAAATGAAAGGGACGAAGCGCGTCGTATTTCGTAGGTTTTTTTAGGAGGGATGTAGGCGATGATGATGCAACCGACAGTAAAGGTAAAAGGAGAGTATCTACACATTAGATGGCAGTTTAGTAAAGTTGTGATTAAGCTCATAGATATTATTGACGTTTCTTGTGATGTAAAAGAGAAGGGGGTTACTAGGATCGGGCTGCCTTATGGACAAACAGAAACGATCGCTATTAAAACAACAAGTAAAACCTATCTCCTATATACGTCAAAACCAAATTTGAAACAAAAGATTGAATCTTCTATAGAAGAGGTACATGCATAGAAAAGAGGCAACCATTAGCTCAGTGCCCTAAAAAAGGAAGGTGGTATACATGTTCAACTTCGACCACATTATTCATTACGTATCGGATGCACACAAAACTAAAGAAGCATTTCAAGAAAAGGGATTTCATGCTGTTAACGGTGGTAGGCATGAAGAAAAGGGAACATATAATACCCTTTGTCACTTTGATTTAAGCTACATTGAGTTTCTGGGTATTGATGACAAATGGTTGTTTGAAAAAGTCCACAAAGAAAAGAGTGAATTAAGTCCCTTTTCAACAATTCTGCAAGATGGATACGTTGAGGGTTTTTCAAAAATTGCTCTTCGAACCCGTAACCTAGACAATTTGGCATCGATACTGAAAGAAAAAGGATTAACAGTAACGGGACCTGTTCCACTTAGTCGAAAGAGGCCAGATGGGAGCGTGCTTGAGTGGTCTCTCTTGTTTGTTGAAGATGAAAAGTCAGACATGCCTCTTCCTTTTTTCATAGACTGGCATCAAAGTGATGAAGAACGGAGGGAGGATCTCGTTTCTCATGGTGTGATGGACACTAATAAAGATCGTGATTCATCGCTTTCTCACGTCACCTTTGCCATAAAGGACCTAGAACAAACAGTGGCTAAGTGGGCTTTGTTATTTGGTCTTCCAACGGGAGAGCCTTATGTAGATGATCGCCTTGGTGCACGTGTTCAAAGGATTCATTTAAAAGGTGGAGATTTGCTTTTCGCTTCACCTAAGGAGGACGGTCTTGTGTCTCACATTCTTGAAACGCGAGGGGAGCGTCCTTTTGAAGTGCATATTCATGCGGATCAAGGAGAGGAAGAATCGATGATTCATGGAGGCGTTTATCGGTTTCAACGTTATTTTTAGTATGTAAGCATTATACCCCTGTAGGTATTTTTGATTTTGTGATATAATCGACTTGTTAGGTCGTACGAACCAACATGAAAACCAGCGTATTAGAGGAGGCATAAACATGAAAGAAATGACACCAAAAGAAGTATCACAAGCCATTAAAAACAATAAAGACGTGAGCATTATTGATGTGCGAGAGGACGAAGAGGTTGCTGAAGGCATGATTCCTGGAGCTCTTCACATTCCTCTCGGGCAAATTCAAGATCGGATTGATGACATTGATAAAGATAAAGAACACGTTATGGTTTGTCGTTCCGGTGGACGAAGCGGCAAGGCTGGATCTTTCTTGGAGAAAGAAGGGTACAACGTCATTAACATGACTGGCGGTATGTTGGATTGGGAAGATGAAGTAACACCGAAATAAAGGGATAGGGGAATGTGAAATCCTTAGGCTGTTGAGAGACTCCTTTCTCAACAGCCTGTTTTATGTATAAGGGTATGGGAATTCGATCATTTCCCGGAAAATACTCTTGAAATCGACAAAAGAAAAAAAAAGAGTGGAACAACGTCTTCATATCGCATGGCAATACGGAACGAAAGGGAGAATAACTGGGGATGTAATAGAAGGGGGAAAGTACGAGTATAGGAATTGGGAGTGCGAGGGAGAGAAGAAGAAACGCCAAGAAAAGTGATGGCCTCTAACATTTAAACTTGATGCGGTAAGGCGTAGCGCCCCCCGCTACACCGTATATCGCTCGTTCCAGCTCGTAGGAAACTCAAGTTTATTGGCGTAACCAAAGCGAATAAGCTGCCCGTGGTGCTGGACCTCATGTTCCAATAAGTCAAAAACGATGTTTATTTGAGTCTGTGTTAATGTTTCTTGTTGTAAAAAGTGCTCGATCTGGTCGCGAGAGTCCGTTAATTTACTGATTATTTCATCACTGTTCGTGGCGCTTGATAGACTACATGTAAAACCATCCCACTCTCCTTTGAAAAGAGCATTAAGGTAGCTTTCCCTTGCTCCAATCAAGCAGTATGCTTGTTCTCCGATTGTGTTTGATGGAACCGTCGAAATGGAAAGGGATAGTTGCTCGTTTGTCAGGTTTAAATAAAAGTCTTCAGTTAAATGAAAGGCTTTCATTAATCGTTCTTTAATCATTTCTTTCATGGTGTTCCTCCTCTTAATATCGTTATCTACGTTATAACAATTGATGCTTCCTACTGTTATCTGAATCCCTCCACGAATCGCCTTGCCTGCTTTGAAAGATGACGGTGCTTGAGCCATATGAGGGCACTTTTTGCCCGCACCTCTGCATTTTTTATCGGGAATGCTACGAGATCAGGAGATTGAAAGGAAAGGAGTGTCGATCGAGGCACGATGGTAGCTCCAACTCCCTTTGCGACTAATGCTAAGAGCATGGACACATCTGGGCACTCGCACAAGACCGTTGGTTCAAATCCGTGCTTTTTGCATTCTTCTAAGATCATTTCGTATTGGCCAGCTCCACTTACACGATGCAACAGAAGTAAAGGAACATGTTTAAATGCAGTCATGGATACGGCTCTTCCGTGCTGATTTGGTAAGGCGTTCTGATGAAACACGCCTACATACTCTTCGTCCTGAAGACGGATGTGATCGAACTCTCTCATTTCAAGGGGAAGCCGCACAATGCCAAGCTCTACCACTCTGCTTTTCACTAGCTCTCCAATTTGATAGGAGTCCCCGTCCCTTAATAAGAAGCTAACGGCAGGGTAGTTGTGTCTGAAGTCTCTTATCCGTTCAGGTAAATAAGAGAAGCACGATTTGACCGTTCCAATGGCAAGCTTCCCTCTTAACCCTTCGTTGCTTTCCTTTACTTCCACTCGTATTTCTTCAATTTCGTTAAGGATTCGTTCTGCTTTCTCAAAAAGAACGGTGCCTGCTTGGGTCAGTTCCATGGTCCGTCCGTTTCTATCAAAAAGAGTCACACCGAGCTCAGTCTCTAATGATTTTAGCTGTTGGGAAAGTGGAGGTTGTGCCATGTGGAGCTTTTTTGCTGCACGGGTAATTTGCCCTTCAGATGCGATGGCGTAAAAGTATTTGAGTTGTTTAATATCCATGGCTTCCCCTCCATATGCATACTTTTTTCGTATCGTTTCCATATCAAATCAATATTTCTCATATAGCGTAGCACATGATACGTTTTATTTGTAGAAAAATTCGGACTATTTATTTGCGAAGGAGCGAATGATGATGAGGTATGATGAAGCGAAACAAAGATTAAGAGGGTCAATTGCGCCGATTGTGACACCATTTCGACAGGATTATTCCATGGATTTGGATAAATTGACGGAACTCATTGACTGGCATGTGGAGAGCGGAAGCCACGCGATTAGTGTAACCGGAACGACTGGAGAGCCGAGCTCTTTAACAGTGGCAGAACGAATAACGGTGATGGAAACAGCCGGGAAAGCCGTGAACAGTCGCGTGCCATTTGTACCTGGAACAGGCTCTACGAACCATGACGAAACGGTTGATTTAACAAAGAAAGCGCAAGAGATGGGGGCGGATGCAGCGCTTGTGATCGTACCTTACTACAACAAGCCGTCTCAGCATGCGTTATACAAGCATTTTAAAACGGTAGCCGACAGTGTCGATATTCCTCTGATCATTTACAACATTCCAGGACGAACGGCCACAAATCTCGACGTAAACACACTCGCTCGTTTAAATGAGGACTGCCCGAACATTATCGGAGTGAAAGAGTCCAATAAAGACTTTGAGCATATTAATCGCGTTCTACTTAACTGCGGCCGTGATTTTAACTTGTATTCAGGAATTGAACTTCTCTGCTTCCCTATGCTTGCGATTGGCGGAGCGGGACACATTAGTGCGACAGCAAATGTGATGCCAGGAAAAGTGGCGGAGATTTATAACGCGTGGGAAGAAGGGGACGTGAAGCGTGCACAGGATCTCCATTTCGAGCTGATGCCTTTAAACGATGTGCTGTTTAAAGATACGAATCCGGCTCCGTTAAAAGCGGCCCTCGGCATGATGGGTAAAATTGAACCGGTTCTTCGCATGCCAATGGATCTTCCGACAGAAGCTCTTCAAAATGAAATACGTGATGTTTTGAAAACGTATACAAACGTCGCTGATCAAGTGATCTCAAAGTAAATGATTTGAACAAAAAGGAGGAATCTACGTGACAAACAAAGCGGAAACCATCTCTCCTCAAGCGTTGACCCATGAGAGTCAACTTTCAAATATTAAGCTATATATTGACGGTGAATTCGTTCATGGAAGTACGAATGAAACCTTTGATAATAAGAATCCTTTTACGAATCATTCAATTAACCAGGTGGCATCAGGTACAGCGGATGACATTGACCGGGCTGTTAAAGCTGCTAAGGCTGCGTTTAAAGGCGAGTGGGGTCAAATGAAATTGAGGGATCGACTCGTCTATGTAAACCGAATTGCAGACCTCATCGATGAACATATTGAAGACATTGCTCCACTGGAATCGCTGGATACGGGTCTACCGATTCACCAAACGAAAAAGATGGTCGCTCGTGCAGCGCAAAACTTCAGATTTTATGCCGAGATGGTGTCAAGTCGTCTGACGGGAGACGCCTATCAAGTAGACGATGAATTTTTAAATTACACCGTTCATAAACCAGTTGGTGTTGCAGGGTTAATTACCCCTTGGAATGCGCCATTCATGCTGGAAACGTGGAAGATTGCGCCGGCTCTTGCTACCGGGAACACGGTCGTGTTAAAGCCTGCGGAGTGGTCACCGTTGACGGCAAATCGTTTAGCCGAAATTATTCACAAAGCGGATCTCCCAAAAGGAGTGTTTAACGTCGTTCACGGATATGGTGAAACGGCAGGGGCCGCTCTCGTGGCTCATCCAGATGCTCCGCTCATTTCCTTTACGGGAGAAACGAAAACAGGATCGGAAATCATGAAAAACGGGGCCGGTCCTTTGAAACGCTTCTCCATGGAACTTGGAGGCAAATCTCCGATCATCGTGTTTGATGACTGCGATATGGAGCGGGCGATTGATGCATGCACATGGGGAATCTTCTCCTTTAACGGCGAACGGTGCACGGCGAATTCTCGCTTGTTCGTTCATGAAAACATCTACGATACCTTTGTGGAAGAACTTATGAACCGGGTGAAAAACATCCTCGTCGGTGACCCTCTTGATGAGCGGACTCAAGTAGGTCCTCTCATTCATACAGACCACTATGAAAATGTGAAACGGTATTTAAAGATAGCGGAAGAAGAAGGGGCTCAAGTGATTAGCGGGGTCGTTGATGACGCGTATACGGACGGAAACTTTGTACCTCCTACACTTCTTTTAAATGTAAGCAACAAGATGACGGTCGCACAAGAAGAGATCTTCGGTCCAGTGATGGCGGTCATGCCGTTTAAAGATGAAAAAGAAGTGGTCGAGATGGCCAATGATGTGCGCTACGGCTTGGCAGGCTACGTGTGGACAAATGATATGAAGCGGGGGCACCGTGTGGCTCAAGCGGTTGACGCAGGGATGATGTGGGTCAACTCTCAAAACGTGCGAGATCTAAGGACACCGTTTGGTGGATCAAAGCATAGTGGTATTGGGCGTGAAGGTGGCTACTACGCCTTTGAGTTTTATACAGAGATTCAAGTTGTTCATGTAGCCTTAAGCGATCATCCGATTCCGCAGTTCGGGAAAAAGAAGCGGACGTAGAAAAGGAGATAGAGGGGGGAGGTATGATCCACCGCCCTTTTTTCACCATCCAAAAGGAGGAATCTTGATGCCGGCAAAAACAGGCGAACAATATATCAACCGCTTAAAAAAAGCGAGTAATCATATTTATCTTCACGGGGAGCGAGTGGATGATGTCACGGAGCACCCAGGCCTAAAAAACGTCGTTCGCTCCATGGCGAAACTATACGACCTCCAATACGAAAAACCGGAAAAGATGCTCTATACATCACCGACTTCAGGTGAAAAGGTAGGAATGACGTTTTTACAGCCCACATCGATTGAAGACTTAATCAAGCGCCGAGAAGCTATTCAAGAGTGGGCACGTACATCCGGAGGAATGATGGGGCGCTCGCCAGATTATTTAAATGCAGAAGTGATGGCAATGGGAATGAACAACGAGCTTTTTTCTGAAGCGGATCCCATGTTTTCTACCAACGCCCGTAACTATTACGAGTTTGCGAGAGAAAACGACATTAGCTTGACGCACACGTTGATTCATCCCCAAGTAAACCGTGCAAAAGCGCAGCACGAGCAAAAAGATGCTAATGTGGCTCTTCATTTGGTGGAGAAAAAGAAGGATGGCATCATTGTAAACGGCATTCGTCTTCTTGCCACTCAAGGAGGCATTACAGATGAAATTCTCGTCTTCCCTTCTACAGTGAAAAAGGCGGGCGAGCTTGACGATCCTTATTCCCTTGCCTTTGCAATCCCGAACAACACACCAGGACTGAAATTTTTGAGTCGTGAGTCCTTTGATTACGGTAAAAATGAATGGGATCATCCCCTTTCGTCTCGATTTGAAGAAGGGGACGCGATCGTGTCCTTTGAAAACGTGTTTGTACCGTGGGAGAGGGTTTTTGTTTGTGGTCATTCATCGATTTGCAATCGGACGTTCCGAGAAACGAACGCGGTTGTGCATATGGCTCACCAAGTGGTGGCGAAAAATATCGTGAAAACCGAATTTCTCCTTGGCACAGCTCTTAGCATGATGGACGCGATTGGCATTGATCAGTTCCAGCATGTTCAAGACAAAGGAACTGAAATCATGCTTACTCTTGAAACGATGAAATCCCACTTGTACCGTGCGGAGCATAACGCGAAGCTCGACAAGTCCGGAACGATGACACCGGATTTCGATGCTTTAAATGCGGCTCGTAACTGGTATCCGAGGGTGTACCCTAGACTAGTTGAGATTCTCCGTGTTCTCGGAGCGTCAGGACTCATGGGCACACCGACGGAGGCCGACTTTATGCACGAAGAGATTGGTCCCATATTGAATCGTGGTCTTCAAGGAAAAAACCTTGAAGGGTATGAACGTGTGCAGCTGTTCCGACTTGCGTGGGATATGACGATGAGTGCTTTTGGGAGTCGTCAAATGCACTATGAATACTACTTCTTCGGCGATCCGATTCGCATGGGGATGACGTATTTTGATCAATACGAAAAAGAGACATATAAAAGGTACGTACAGGATTTTCTTGATCAGACGGTAAAAACAAAACCGAACACATCAAAGGTATAGGAGGAAGTGACGATGGATTTTAATATTATTCGTTCCGGCCGGGCCGTTCTTAACGTAACAGACCTTGAGCGCTCTCGTGCCTTTTATGTGGATGCGTTAGGTTTTGTGGAGACCGAATCCGATGACACTCACTTGTACTTACGGGGGTTGGAGGAGTGTAACCATCATTCCTTGCTTTTAAAAAAGGCAGAAGAGCCGTCGGTAGAAGCGATTGGATATAAAGTGTTTGAGGAAACCGATTTGGAGCGCCTTGACCTCTTTTTTTCACAAAAAGGGTTGAAAACGCGGTGGCTTGAGCGTGGGGAGCAGATTGGGATGGGTCGTGCGCTTCGTGTGCAGGACGTAAGTGGGTTGCCTCTTGAGTTTTATTGTGAAATGGATCAGGTAGAGCGGATGCTTCAGCGTTATGATCTTTATAAGGGGGCTCGTGTGCAGCGAATCGACCATTTTAATTGTATGGTTCGTGATGTGGAGAAGGCGTATGATTTTTACACGAAGGAATTGGGCTTTGCCTGTTCTGAATATACTGCTGCTGAGGACGAAAAAATTTGGGCGGCGTGGCTCCATCGTAAGCCGAGTGTTCATGATGTGGCGTTTATGAATGGGGAAGGACCACGGTTGCATCATATTGGCTATTGGCTTTCGGATCAGTTAAGCTTGATTCATGCGTGTGACGTGTTGGCGTCCATGGGGTATACGAAAAACATCGAGCGAGGGCCAGGGCGTCATGGGTTGTCGAATGCGTTTTTCTTATACTTGAGAGATCCTGATGGTCATCGAATTGAACTTTACAATGGGGATTACTTGACGAGTGATCCTGATTTTAAGCCGATTCGATGGGATATTAACGATCCTCGCCGTCAGACGTTTTGGGGGCATGCGGCTCCGGACAGTTGGTTTAACGAAGCGAGTCGTGTGCAAGATGTGTTGAACCCTAAGCAGCTGAAGGAAGTGGGACAGCCGACACTTAAACAGCGAAAACCAACGTTTGTGATTTAAAAAGGAGGCGTTTCGGAATGGATGATCAGTTGTTTAAACGGGCAATGGGGAAGTTCGCAACGGGTGTTACGGTCGTAACAACGGAATCGGGAGATAAGGTGCACGGCATGACTGCGAATGCGTTTATGAGCGTGAGTTTGGACCCGAAATTGATCGTCATTTCCGTAGCTAATAAAGCGACGATGAAGGGATACCTTGATGAGGCTGGCTCCTTTGCGGTCAGTATTTTGGCTGATGGTCAAGCAGATTTGAGCATGTATTTTGCCGGGCAGAAAAAGGATGACAAGTCTGTAGAGTTTGACGTGTTTGATGATATGCCTGTTCTTCACGGGGCAGTGGCCACGATTACGTGTGATGTGCATAATGCTCACTTGGAAGGGGATCACACCCTTTACATTGGGCGCGTAAGAGATATCCGCGTGGATGATGAGGCGAAACCATTGGCTTATTTCTCAGGGAAGTATTACGATTTGACATAACGTTTAAGAAGCAAGGGTGGAGACGTTCTCTACACCTTGCTTTTTTATTTGCGAGTATTGAGATAAATAAAGATGTTTGTACATAAACCCATGGCTAATAGGAGGAGAAGTACGGTGATGTTAATATTGGTCCATAATAGGTTTAAAAAAAGGTAGACGATGACTGGAATGACGATGGCGTTTATCCACATAAGTGGTTTCATTAGCGTGATTCTCCTATCTCTTGTTTTCCTATTTCTATAATAGAATAACATGAACAGTGTATAAAGCGTGAAGGAACTGCCATTAATCGTGTATGATAGTGAATTAAGAAGGTAAGAGGAGGTGCGGAGGATGGCGAAGAGAAAATCGAAAACGAAGCGTGTTCCGCACAGCTTGAAGGTTCTTAGTGTGTTCGGTCTGATCGTATTGTTGGTTGTGGGGATTGTGCAAACCATTGATTGGGACGAGGATCGGTGGGGGGCACCATTGTCAGAGCGAGGGGAAATGGAAGTGCCTGACGATTATCTTCCGATTTACAAAGCAGCGGAGGATGAGTATGGGGTGCCGTGGAATCTTCTGGCTGCTGTTCATAGAGTGGAGACGATCTTTTCTACGATGGACCCGCTTGTGTCGCCGGTGGGGGCTGAAGGGCATATGCAATTCATGCCGTGTACATGGACAGGTTGGTCTCATCCAACATGTGGTGGACTAGGAGAAGGGGACATTCCGAATGAGGAAAAAACGGACCCTGAGATTATTCAGCAATACGGGGGATATGGCGTGGATGCAACGGGAAACGGTGTAGCCGATCCTTACAATATAGAAGATGCCGTATTTTCGGCAGCAAAGTATTTAGCGGCCAATGGAGCGGCTGATGGGGAGTACGAACGAGCGGTCTTTGCGTATAACCGGGCCGATTGGTATGTAGAAGACGTGATTGGTTTTGCCGATCGGTATGTTGAGGAAAAAGAAGAAGAGGAATGAAGCCGGGTGCAGGAAGGATGCACTCGGTTTTTGTATATCAAGAAGTATATAAAGAGAAACATAGGTTCAAACGTGCTATAATGGGTGCATACCCTTAGGGGTATAAAGAAGGGTGAATCAATGACTACCGAACAGAAAAATCAAACATTGGAGTCTCAATACATTCAACAGCATTTAGCGAATGAACGAACGTTTCTTGCTTGGATCCGTACAGCACTTGCTCTTAAGGGCATTGGCTTTCTTGCGACCAGTTTGCACTTTACTACACTCTTGCACGAGCATTACTCTTATACAATGGCTATTACGATTAGTATCGCTTCTTTTCTAGCAGGGGTATTTATCATTGTTACGGCAATTTTTCTATATTTGAGAAATCGAAAAGCCATTAATGCGCAACAATTCACCTCATCCAATGTGGTGATCGTGTCGACGGGGGTTGTGGTGGTTCTTGTTTTATTTTTGTTGTTAACGTATTTTTTGACCGGGGCTGGTTTGTAATGTTTTGGGAGCTTAAGGTTTAGATGGTTTCTTCCGATCTTGGTGGTGAGGTCTGTTAAAATAGGTGTAAAGAGGCGGACGGGAGCGGAAGCGATGATTACCTGGAGAAAAGAACGGACGATTGGAGCGGATTTGGAAACGGTATGGCGGTTGTTTTCTGAAGACAGGATCCAAAGAGTCATGCCCAATGTAATAGAGCATCGGCTTGTCCACAAAGAAGCAGGGATGGTAGGCTCTAGGTACCTTCAAACGTATCAGCAAGGAAGTCGGCGTGAAACCTACACGATCCAGGTGCTTGGATATGAAAACAGTAGGGACCGAAAGCAATTGAAGCTTGGATTTGTTTTGGCTAAACTGTTCGAGATTCGTTTTTCAGTCACATTAGTGAAAAAAGAAGAAGAACGTACCTTATTGATTTTTGAAGGACAAAACAAAGGGGTCAATGTGGCGGGCAGAACGTTTTTGAAACTGGGTGGAAAGAAAATCACCCAAAAAGTGGTCGATGACTTTTTGGGGAGAGTGGAGAGGGAAGCGTTGAAAACTACAGGACAAGAGTCATAGAGAACTAAGAAAAAGTGGCCAGAATAGTTACGTGTGAAAGTAGCCCCTTTTTTTCAAATGCTATTGTTAAAATAGTTAAAAAATATTGACAACTGGGTTGGTTATCCATTATAGTAGCATACAACTTCATAATTCATTTGAATCTTATCCAGAGAGGTGGAGGGAATGGCCCTTTGAAACCTCGGCAGCAGACCGTTTAGGAACTGTGCCAATTCCATCAAGTCACTTGTGGCTTGAAAGATAAGAAGAGTGTTCTTTACGTTTTTTAACCTCTTCTTACAACAGAAGAGGTTTTATTTTTTTATTAATTCATAGTAAAGAGGGTGGTTTTTGTGACTTTTAAGTTTGACCATATCATTCATTACGTGAATGATGCATACGAAGTAAAAGAGGAGGTTGGAGAAAAGGGGTTGCATGTTGTAGTTGGCGGGAGGCACGAACATCGTGGCACATATAATACATTGCTTCATTTCGACCTAAGCTATATTGAGTACTTAGCCATTGATGATCGTAAATGTTTTGAAGAGGTTAAAGCAGCTGACATCAAGTACAGTCCATTTTCAACTATAGCTGAACAAGAGTATCAACAAGGGTTTTCTCGGGTTGCTTTGCGTACGAAAAACCTTCCGCTCCTAGCGGAAAGGTTTAAACAAAAAGGATTTCATGTAAATGGGCCGGTCCCATTAAGTCGGAAACGGCCGGATGGAAGTGTACTGGAATGGTCTTTACTCTTTGTCCATGATCCAAAAACAAACCTTCCTCTTCCCTTTTTTATAGATTGGCTTGTCACTGACGACGAGAGGCGAAAAGAATTAGTAAATCAAGGTGTGATAAAGCAACATGATATTGGCTCTTCCCGGCTGTCAGGTGTCTATTTTGCGGTTGAGGAGTTGAAAAGAACCGTCAACCGGTGGGAAGAGTTGTTGGACACATCCGCCGAAGCCCCTTTTGAGGACTCGACATTGGGTGCAAGTGTTCAAAAAATTGAACTTGAAGGAGGGGATTTGTATTTCTTTTCGCCTTCCAAAGGTGGTGTGATCGAAGAAATTATTCAGGAGAGCGGTGAAGGTCCGTTTCTTGTTTCCATAAAGAATGATCGTATTGAAGACGAAGTTGATTTACGAAATGGGACATATCAATTTTATAAAAGGTAGGGTGGTTAATGTGAAGAAGGCGCATGGGTTAAAACTTAGTTTTTTTATCGGTTTAATAGGAATTATAGCAGTTGGATGTGGGAATGAGGAAGCTGCTGGAGGAGAGAGTGGTGAGACCATTCGTATAGGCTTTCAAACAGGCAACACCTTAAACGTATTAAGAGAGAGTGGTTATTTAGACGAACGATTGGAAGAAGAGGGTCATAGCGTTGAATGGGTTGAATTTGATCAAGGTGGTGCCGTAATGGAAGCCTTGGCTACGGGTAATATTGACTACGGAAATGCGGCGGATGGTCCCGGTATATTTGCACAATCTGAAGGAAAAGAGATTGTCTATGTGGGAGCTAGTCTTTCTCATGAAGAAGGAATCGGTGTCATGGTAAAGGAGGATTCTGGCATCCAATCCTTTAGTGAATTGGAGGGAAAACGGATTGCCGTAATGGAAGGTGGAAATCACCATTATTACGCGATTTTAGCTCTTGAAGCGGAAGGGTTATCAGTTGACGATGTGGAGTTTGTGTACGTTTCTGATGCTTCCCAAGGCAGAGCAGCATTGGAAACAGACTCGGTTGATGCTCTCGCTTCTTGGGACCCGTTTTTCGCTGGGGTGGAGTACAGTCTGGATGTCACTACCTTGGATGATCAGGTAACCGGTTATCCAAACCGGACATTTTATTACGCGACACCGGAATTTGCAGAGGAGTCACCTGATTTACTGGAGATCGTACTTGAAGAAACAAATCGATCTGATCAATGGGCAAATGAAAACCCCGATGAGGTAGCCGAGCTTATTTCAGGCATTATCGGAATCGACAAAGAGGTCATGGATATCGTTGTTAATCGACGGGACTATGGTGTAGCGAATATTGACCAAGACATCATTGATGCTCAACAAAAACAAGCAGATGATTACTATGAGTTAGGACTTATTCAAAACGAGATTGATGTTTCAGAGATTATGCCGATTGATCCAGAATGGAGCTCAAACCAATTAGAAACATCAGAAGAATAGGTGGTGCTGAACATTGAAGAAGACATTTCAAACAAAGGTCCTGCCGTGGGTAATTCCAGCTCTTGTGCTTTTGTTATGGCAGGTCGTTTCATCGTTACAAATCGTATCACCTAGCTTGTTCCCACCTCCAACGAACGTTTTCTTATCATTTTGGGGGCTAATCTCTTCATTTGTCCTTTTTGAGCACATCCAAATCAGCTTAATGAGGGCTTTTACAGGATTATTGATTGGAGGTTTTATCGGGCTGTCCCTAGGCATCTTGAATGGATGGTCAAAATTGTCTTATTTCACGTTTGATACCTCCATTCAAATGATTCGAAATGTGCCCCATTTAGCCTTATTACCTTTGGCTATCGTTTGGCTCGGCATTGGCGAAACATCGAAGATCTTTTTGGTCGCATTAGGAGTCATGTTTCCCATCTATATAAACACTTTGCACGGCATTCGGTCTGTAAATCAAGGGTACGTGGAGATGGGGAAGATGTATGGTTTAAAAGGATGGAAGCTATTCAGACACGTTTATTTACCGGGTGCTCTCCCATCTATCTTTGTAGGGTTTCGGTATGCGTTAGGAGTGATGTGGCTTACCCTTATTGTGGCTGAAACAATTGCTACGAGTGATGGTTTAGGGTACTTGGCTATGAATGCAAGACAGTTTATGCAAACAGAAGTCATTATCGTGACGATCATTATTTACGCGCTCTTCGGAAAGCTGGCGGATGTGATTGCTCAAATGGGTGAACGGCGGGCATTGCGTTGGAATCCGACTTACAGAGAGTAGGAGGGAAGATAAATGTTAAAAAAACCAGTTGCGCCAGAGCCTCGAGCAGAGGAGACGGTCCCTGTTAACATTCGATTGGATCGCCTGCAAAAGTCCTTTGGAGCAAAACAAGTGTTAACGGAAGTAGATCTTACCATTCAACCTGGGCAGTTTGTGGCGATTGTAGGGAAAAGTGGAAGTGGGAAAAGTACATTATTACGGTTAATTGCAGGCCTGGAAAAACCAACAGGCGGGCAAATTTCATTTAACGGTCAATCTTCTGATGAGTCGGATGCAAACATGACTATGATGTATCAAGACTCTAGGCTGTTACCTTGGAAAACGGTGATTAATAATGTGGGGTTAGGACTAAGTGGAGATTGGCATAATCGGGCAGAATCTGTATTAGAATCCGTTGGACTTCTTTCATATAAAGAAGAGTGGCCATCGACCCTATCAGGAGGACAACAGCAACGAGTGGCCTTGGCTCGGGCATTAATCCGTAAACCTCAGCTGTTAATGCTGGATGAACCCTTAAGTGCGTTGGACGCTCTTACTCGTATTGAGATGCAAAACCTCATAGAAGAACTGCAACAGGAGAATGGATTTACTGCACTTCTGGTCACTCACGACGTAAGAGAGGCTGTAAGACTTGCAGATCGAATTCTACTTATTGAAAACGGAACAATTACATTGGATGTGGACAATTATGCCCCCCGTCCAAGAGACTTATCCAGTCAAGGGATGGTTGCATTAGAGAAGAAGGTCCTTTCAAAAATAATGGGGACGTAAATGAGAAGAGCACATATGAAAATAAGCAACGGAGCCATTCCGTTGCTTATTTTTTATACCGCTGGTGGATATTGTTTTTCTTTAATGTCCCTGTTTCGCTAAACTCGATCAACTCTAGAGAGAGGGCCAAGTAGCGTTTTTCATAAATGTCAGCAAAGTGGTCTGTAATGACCTGGAACACCTCGTCGCATGTCGCTTTTTTTACCTTTTCTGATCGGCCGGCGCCGATTTTAATGGTTGTGTGAACGAAAGCATCATCGGGATTTGACCCATCAGCAACTACGTAATCTGTTAGTGGCATTGCCCGTGAACGAATGCCTCCGATCGGATACGTGTCCGGTCGATCGGCAAACACGCGGTTGATGTTATGGAGGAGAGTCTTAAGGTTCGTTTCATTTATATTGTCCGAGTATTCTACAATAATATGAGGCATGATTGTTCCTCCTTACGTACGGTTGATGATCGTATTGGAAAGCTGCCCGAGGCCTTCGATTTCGGTAATCACTTCATCTCCCACATTCACATTCACGGTTCCTTTTGGGGTGCCGGTAAGAATCACGTCTCCGGTGCTGAGGGTCATAAAGCTACTTAAATACTCAATCAGTTGAGGAATACCGAAGATCATATTCTTTGTGGATCCTTCTTGTGTGAGTTCCCCGTTTACATACGTTCGAAGCTTCAGATCCATAGGGTCCTTAATGTCGTCCCGGTCCACAAACCAAGGTCCAAGAGGCGTGCAGTAATCTCGGTTTTTTACCCTGAGGTTTGGCCGGTAATAGTTTTCGAGATAATCTCGGAACGCATAGTCGTTGGCGATGGTGTATCCGGCCACGTAGTCATATGCATCTTCTTTCTTCACGTTACGAGCGGTTTTTCCAATGATTACTGCAAGCTCGCATTCGTAGTGCATAAAGGTCACGTCTTCTGGTCGTTCCGTCTCTCCTTTATGACCGACGAATGTGTTTGGGCCTTTTAAAAAGACAAGAGGCTCGTCTGGGGCGTTGAAGGATAATTCGCTTGCGTGATCGGCGTAATTTAAACCAAGGGCGAAGGCGGTTTGTGGTTCAAAGGGAGGAAGCCACGTAACGAGGTCTTCTTTAACAAGGCGACCGCTTGACAGACGGAGTTTTCCGTCAAAAGGTGTGGCTTCGTGAATGGCTCCAGCAAAAACAACACGTGCTCGCTTCATGATCGGTCACTCCCTTTTTGTGAGACTTCAAATTCGTGGATGATGGTATTCTCCAGTAGACCGACCCCGTCAATATGGATACGCACAACGTCATTCGCTTTGACGAGCGGTGCCTCTTCCGGCACTCCGACAAGAAGGGTGTCCCCTTTACGCAAAGTCATGAACTCAGTCACATCTTCAAGCAATTCCCCAACCGAACGAAGCAGGTTTTTGGTCGTGTTCTCAAGAACGAGCTTTCCGTTTACCCAAGCACGGATGCTCAAGTGATCAGGAGAATCGAGGCTTTCTTTTTCCACGATCCAAGGGCCGATTGGGCAAAAGCCATCCCGTGCCCGGTGTTTAACAGCAGGACGAAACACACTGTCATGAGGAACGGTCACGTCATTTGCGATTGTATAGCCTGTAATATAATGATGAGCTTCGTGTTTTTTTACCCTGGAAGCGGTCCGCCCGATTACAACGCCAAGAGTGGGGCCGATCTGAAGCTGGTCCACGTCCTTTGGCAAAGGAATCGGTTGATGGTGACTCGTGAGGGTATTTCTTGGCTTTATGTAAAGAATAGGAGCTTGCGGTGGTTTGTTGTAGGGCTCTTGATAAGTCGATTCTCCCATTTTTGCAAGGGCACCTTTAAAGTTAAGAAGAGTTCCGTACACGGTACCCGATACGATCGTATCGTATTGGAGTTCTTCAATGTTTCTTCGGATGCCTTCATACATTAAGCTCGATGCTGCTTGATCAAAAGAGGCTACAATGGCTTCACGATGGCCAGAAGGTTTAAACCAAACTTTTTTCATGCTACCACTCCTTTTTTCTGAATGTTCACTCTATTAGTATACCATCTGGAGTGTAATTTTGGTAAAGTCCTAATCTTTGAGATTCGAAGATGCGCTTGTTATACTGAAAAAATGAAAAACTACACTGGAAAAGGGGATGACTTGATATGTCTATGACAGCACAACAGCAAGACCTTGGTCTTTTTCAAACAATAAATGAACGTCACTCTGTTCGAAAGTACGACCCAAAAGTAAAAATGTCTGAAGAAGAGATGAACGAAATACTAGAAGCAGCAACAAAAGCGCCATCATCATGGAACCTTCAGCACTGGAAGTTTCTTGTGATTGATGATGAGAAGAAAAAAGAAGAGCTTCTGCCTCTTGCTTACAATCAGCAACAAGTGGTTGATAGTTCGGCGGTCATCGCGGTTCTAGGTGATTTGAAAGCGAATGAAAACGCGGAAGACGTGTATCAGGGTGCCGTTGACAACGGATTTATGCCTGAACAAGTGAAAAACACGCTTGTAGGTCAAATTAACAAAGCATACGAAGGGGACACGCCGTTCCCTCGCGACGAGGCGGTATTGAATGCGTCTCTAGCGTCCATGAACTTGATGCTTGCCGCTAAAGCAAAAGGATATGATACATGCCCAATGGGCGGCTTCCAACGAGGGAAATTCGTTGAGCAGTTCAATGTTCCTGAGCGTTATGTACCTGTGATGCTTTTAACGATCGGAAAAGCAGTGAAGCCGGCACATCAGTCCGCTCGTTTTGAGTTGGATCGTGTAGTCGTGAAGAATAGCTTCTAAAATGAATGAGAACAGCCCTTTTGCTGAGGGCTGTTTTTATTTTGAAGTTGCGATCGGTTTTGGTGCGGAAGAAATAACGATGTTTTGGGTAGAAATAATGAAGTTTGAGGTAGAAAAGATCAGCGATTTGGTAGGATTAAGTATTGATCAGGAAGAATTCATCCTTTTTGCTTTGTAATCAAATGAGGTGCGGAAGAAATAACGATGTTTTGGGTAGAAATAATG
Organism: Alteribacter aurantiacus DSM 18675; assembly: GCF_000429705.1. GTDB lineage: Bacteria > Bacillota > Bacilli > Bacillales > Salisediminibacteriaceae > Alteribacter > Alteribacter aurantiacus. The sequence continues at coordinate 467,890 of NZ_KE386942.1, read as the reverse complement.
CTATTTGTGGTAGAAAAAAGCAACATTTTGGTAGGATTAGATACCAATTAGGAAAATGTCAGCCTTACTTATTCCCCACGCTCAATTGTTTAACGATTCACCAAACGGGTATCTCTTTACTATATAGAGTAACCATGGAGGTGCACGAACATGGCACGACCTGTTGTAGCAGTAATGGATTCAATGGATCAAAAAGACGACGTTTTTGAAGAGCTTTTAAATGACAAAGGCTATTCCGAAAAGGACATTTCGATTATCTCGAGAGATGATGAAGAAGCAAAGCATTATACACGTTTTTTTGAACAAGGGAACTTTGTCGTGACTGTGGAAGTGGAAAAGGATATCGGTCAGGCTCATAAGAAAGATCCTCAGGAGCGGATGAATGCAGAACCGCTCATGCCCACACATCAGCCTCATCATCACATGAAGAGAGGGCTATAAAAGAAAATGTAAATGTTGATTTCTCATAAGGTTGATCCAAAAGTCGCCCGTGACTTTTTGGATCAACCTCTTTTTTGTGTATCTTACTCTACCGTAGTATGATGTTCTTTGTACTTTCACCTAGATTGGAGCGAACGTCTGTGATTATTGAACTTATATTATTATTTCTCATTATACTGGTTGGGGGCTTTGTCCAAGGGGCGAGCGGATTTGGGCTTGGTCTTGTTGTGATGGGGTTCTTGCCATTACTTTTAACGATTAAAGAAAGCACGCTTCTTGTGATGGTCTTGCTTCTCGTTTCCGCATTGACGATTATGAAGCGAGTCTACCAACATGTGATGCTCAAAGGCATTCTCATGGTGATTGCGGCGGCCATCGTTGGTCGAATCGGTGCTTATTTTGTTCTCACGACTTACGGTGAAATGGATATTATGAAGCAGTGGCTAGGATTCTTTTTAATTGGGATGGTTATTTATTTGATTGTAACGAGGAAGGCGCCTGAAAAAGAACAGCTGCATCCTATTATCCCGATTATTCTTGGGTTTCTCGGCGGTTTTGTAGGTGGTGTGTTCGCAGTTGGCGGACCGTTCTTTGTGTTTTATTTCTTGATGATCTATAAAGATAAACGCCGCTACAGTGCGAACCTGCAAGTCATTGTGATTGTAACAAGTGTGATGTCACTTGTGTTGCACGGAGTAAGCGGAGATTTTTATCCTGAATTCGCCTTATACGTAGTGGTAGGGGTTGTGAGTGCCATGATTGGTACTCAACTTGGCATGAGGTGGTTCGAGAAGCTTCCGAGCCATGTGATCCGAAACTTCGCCATGACTCTCGTCTTCTTGGCGGGAATTAATTTGATCTTGTTTGCTCAGTAAAGGGAAGAGGCTCGCTCAGGTAGCGGGCTTCTTTCTTTTTTTATAGGGGATAGACAGGAGGGGAGTGTGACGGGAGCTAACTGGATTAAAAATGAAAGAAGTGGCTCAAAAATACGAAAAGTGGATTAAAGATAAAATAAATGGATCAACTCCATGATAAGTGCCTCTAATAAAAAATAAGTGGCTCATCCGAAACCCGAAAGATCCGTGAGCAACTTTGAGACGAGAGGCTCTCCCTCTTAATTACTAAATATATGGAAATGAAGACCTCAATCGACGAAATTTCACACAACTCATGATATGATAGAACTAGATTTTAAGTCATTGATACTAGTAAGAGAATTGACTTTTTTAAATGAAAAGGGATCCAGATCAATCCGAAAAATTCCTTCGGTAAATGAAGCAAAGCATTCGCTTAACGGCGTAAAGAAGCTATAAATGAACAGCCAATATGAGGAGGATGGACCATGGAAAAACACGCACCTGAATCAACGGTTTCACAGCCGTTTGTAGATCGACTTATAGATAACGTGGAAAAAGTAGTAGTAGGAAAGCGAAGGGAAATCGAACTTAGTTTAATCGCCATGCTAAGTGGAGGGCATGTGCTCCTTGAAGACGTACCTGGTGTCGGAAAAACGATGATGGTTCGAGCGATTGCCAAATCGTTAGGGGCCGAGTTCAAGCGAATCCAATTTACGCCCGATCTGCTCCCATCTGACGTGACTGGTGTGAGTGTGTATAACCAACAGACGATGGATTTTGTGTTTCGAAAGGGACCGATCATGGCAAATGTGGTTCTGGCAGATGAAATCAACCGAACATCGCCTAAAACACAAGCGGCTCTTTTAGAAGCCCTTGAAGAAGGCAGCGTGACGACGGACGGAGAGACCCGTGAGTTGGATAAACCGTTTTTTGTCATGGCGACTCAAAACCCGATTGAATACGGCGGTACGTATCCGTTGCCGGAAGCGCAGCTCGACCGCTTTTTATTTAAATTCAAAATCGGCTATCCGTCGGCACAAGAAGAGTTGGAAGTGCTCAACCGTGTGGAAAGAAAGCATCCGATCGATGAGCTAAAAGAAGTTCTGTCTCTTGAAGAGCTACTCACTATGCAAAAGGAAGTGACGAAAACATACGTGGATGAAACGGTCAAAACGTATATTATCAGTCTCGTCAACGGCACTCGGAAGCATCACGCCGTACATCTTGGTGCTAGCCCCCGAGCATCCATTGCCCTGATGAAAGCGGGACAAGCGTATGCGTACATGCAAAACCGCGACTATGTGATTCCAGATGATATTAAATTCTTGGCCCCATTTGCCCTTAGACACAGGGTACTGTTGAACTCCGATGCCAAGCTATCGAGCATTACAAATGACAGAGTCATTCGAGACATAATTGATCAAGTGACGGTTCCTGTAAAAAAGGCAGCTGCTAAAAGATGAGCCACGTAAAAGCGGTGTATGAGGCTGTAAAAAAGGTCCTGCAGTTTGTCCTTTTAAGCGCTGTTATTGTGGGAACGTTCAGCTACGCCATGTTTCAAGGTGGCTTTGTCCCTTGGTTTCTCTTTTACACGGTCGCAACCATTCTTCTTATGATGTTCTTGTACATGGTGATTCCCCTCGGTTCACTTGATGTGACTCGTTCTGCTTCTGAGGAATCCCGTGTGGCGGGGCAATCGTTGACGATTACCGTGACTGTAAGACGAACGTGGCCGTTTCCCTTTTTGTATTTGATAGTTGAAGATGTGATTGAAGAAGGGTTAAAAAAACAGCTCAATACAACACCCAAAATTATTTTTTACCCTACAATAAAGCGGGAGCTTACGTTTTCTTATTCGATACCGAAGTTGAAAAGAGGCGAGTATCAGTTTTACGGCTTGCGTTTGGAAACGAGCGACATGTTCGGATTGTTTAGAAAAACAAAGTTTATTAAAGCTGCAGACGACCTTCTCGTTTATCCCGATCATCATCACATTGAACGGTGGGCCGCCTATGAGCGTCATGATACGGAAACGCGCTTGTCTACATCCGATTTTGTGGAGGACATGACATCCGTTGCTGGGGCGAGAGAGTATGTGCCCGGTGATAAATTGACGAGCATCGACTGGAAAGTGAGTGCTAGGGCTAATAAGCTCATGACAAAAGAGTTTGAGGAATATATCGGACAAAACTTCTTACTTATCTTGAATGAAGAGGTTCCCGATACGAGAGTGGAGACGCTTGATGCCTTTGAAAAGACCGTGGAAGTGGTCGCATCGATTGTCATGTATGCCCACAGGCAGCGTCTGGATTATGGTCTTTGGTCCTTGGGGATAGGGACGATTCGATTTCCTGTTGAACAAGGGAGCGATCATCAAAAGCGGATCGTTCATCATTTGGCTAAAGTAAAGCCCTCTGAAGACGGGGAGTTTGCGGCACGCTTAAAGGAATCGGAAGATCGTGTGCCACAAGGAGCTTCGTTAATCTTGGCTACAACTACACTGACGGACGATCTTTTGGACCGGGTGAGGGTGTTATTGACTCGGCGTGTTCAGGTGTATGTATGCTTTGTGGTAACGACGTTGGAGAGAGATCCGTGGGAAGAGAAACGGTTTGATGAACTGAAACGACAAGGAGCGACGGCTTACATGGTTAAAGAAGGAAGCTTCCTTGATTCTTTGGACACGAAAGAAGGTGAGCGACGTGAAACCATCAGTAGCTAAACAACCTCATACGTTTGCTCACTTTCTTGTGTATGCCCTCGGGTTCCTTTTGATTTGGGAGTGGTTAAGGCCGATCCCGATCGTGACGTATACGGGAGAAATCCATGTGTTTATCCTCTTTGCGTTGTTTGCTTTTTTGCTTACGTTTTTGCGAATTCCGTATTACGCGACCGTCCCTCTTTTGTTTTTAGGGAGTTTGTACGGTCATCATTATATTTTTGGAGAAGGCCGTTTTATTGAAAGAGACGGTGGAGGAGAGTCGGTGCGGACGTTTTTTAGCGACTTTTCACATAACCTTGGGCTTATTTTTAGCTGGGAGCTACAAGCACTCACCGATCCGTTCAGGTCCTTTTTGTTTTTCCTGTTACTCGGTCTTGTGGCGTACTTGATGTACTATTGGATTTTTTACATTAAGAAGATCTTTTTCTTTTTGTTCATCACCATCGTGTACATCACCGTATTGGATACGTTCACACCACTTGATGCAAGCATGGCGATTGTGCGCATTGTCGTGATCGGCTTTTTCCTCGTCACGATGCTGCATATGCTTACGGTTCAGGCTAAAGAACGGGAGATCGGAAGGCGATCAGCTTCTTATATGTCAACGGCTTGGCTGTATACCCTCATGGTGATGATCTTAGGTGCCGCGTCTGTTGGCTATGCAGCGCCTAAATTTGAACCGCAATGGAGAGATCCTGTTCCGACGCTTGAGAGGTGGGTCATGGGAGAATCCAGCGGTAGTGGACAAAGCGTCCGCCGTGTCGGCTATGGTGACAATGACGAGCGCCTTGGCGGAGGGTTTATTCAAGATGACAACCCGGTCTTTTACGCAGATGTTGAACAGCCTGGTTATTGGCGGGGCGAATCAAAAGATGAGTATACTGGACACGGTTGGGTGATTTCACCGGACTACGTGGACGCAGGCGATGATATTTCTTATTCTTTATACGCATCAGGCGTAAGTACAGAAAGCTACACAGCCCGTTTGGAAATGGAAGACGGAGTTGGTTTCTCTAACATCTTTTATCCCGGTCAATTAACGTCACTTGAGGTAAACGAGATGGCAAATGCAGATGGCACGCCGACATTTCAGATTGAACGTATAGGCGGAGAAGTCAGGATTGCGGACAGTGATACGTTGCTTCTTGATTACCAACTGGACTATGACTTTCCTTCCTTTAATACGACGGCACTAGAGTCGGCATCAGAAGAGGAAGACAGTGAGGCCATTCAAGAGCGATACTTGCAACTGCCGGACGACTTGCCTGACCGGGTTGGGGATCTTGCAGAAGACATTGTGTCGGATTATGATAACCGATACGATAAAGCCCTTGCTATTGAACAGTATTTTGGATCTAATGACTTTGTATACGATACAGACGATATCCCGGTGCCAGATGAAGGACAAGACTACGTCGATCAATTTTTATTTGATACACAGCGGGGCTATTGCGACAACTTCTCCACATCCATGGTTGTGCTTCTCCGTTCCGTAGATATTCCGGCTCGCTGGGTAAAAGGATTTACCGAAGGGGAGTCTGTTGAAACGTTAGATGGCGGCAGTGAGCGCTATGAAGTTACAAACGGGAACGCCCACTCTTGGGTAGAGGTGTATTTCCCGGAGGTTGGTTGGGTTCCTTTTGAGCCAACACAAGGGTTCAGTACAAACGTGGACTTCTCTGAGGAAGCACCGGATCAAGAAGAGACAGTTGTAGAAGAGGAAGAGGAAGACGCCCAAGAAGAGCCGAACGCTCCGGAGCAAGACGAAGATCTTTTCCCAGAAGATGATGAGTTCGGTGAGGCTGGAGCTGCCTCTGGTGGGAGCGATGGAGGCGGTCTGTTTTCAACAGATGAATGGGTGACTCCGAAAACAGTCATCATCTCCCTCGTCGTCCTTGTGATGGTCATGGTGCTCTATGAGAAGAAGCACCGATTACTAAGCCATTATTTCCTCCTTCATTACAAGCTCACAGGGAAGAACAAGGCATTTACGACTGCCTATGAACGGGCTCTTTGGCTTCTCGATAACGAAGGAATTCCTCGTGCAGAAGGGGAGACGCTTCGTGAATATGCCAATCGTGTGGATCACATCACGGGAACGACGGCGATGGGACGACTTACTTCAACGTATGAGCAAGTATGCTATGGTGGTCGATCAACAGGAACGGAATGGACGGAAGAGCAAAAACATTGGGAAGAATTGGTGAATGCCCTCAAGTCTTGACCATAGACCGTGAGATTGGTAAAATGAATCCGTTCGAAATCCTATAGTGGATGAATTGTACGTGTAACGATAAATGAACATCCTTCGTATATCCTTGGGAATATGGCCCAAGAGTCTCTACCGGGTTGCCACGATAACGACCTGACTATGAAGGCAGAATCTACGTTTATTTAAAAAACTAGAATTCTGCCTTTCTGTCTTTTCGTGATAGCAAGGGGGAATCTCTAGTTTTTTTTATACCTTCCTCCAGTATTAAAAAAGTGGCAGCCGAATGGGTTCCTTCAAGGCAATGAGAAGAAGAAAGAATCACGCATGAAACGGAGGGGCTCCAGGTTATACTAAGAGGTGCTGGAAGGTTCGGACTAAATTAAGGCAAAGGTGGATGAATCATGCAAGATATTAACGAAAAAATTGTTGTCCTCGACTTTGGCGGACAATACAACCAGTTAATTACACGCCGAATTCGTGATCTAGGCGTATTCAGTGAGCTCCGTTCTCATAAAATTACAGCCGAAGAACTTAAAGAAATGAATCCAACGGGTATTATCTTTTCCGGCGGACCAGGAAGTGCCTATGTTGAAGGGGCGCCTACATGCGATCCAGCGATCTTTGACATGGATGTACCGATCCTAGGCATTTGCTACGGCATGCAGCTAATGACTCACCATTTTGAAGGAAAAGTGGAAGCGGCAAACCGTCGAGAGTACGGAAAAGCAACGATCAACGTTGAGAATGAAAATAAATTGTACGAAGGTTTGCCAAAAGAGCAAAGCGTATGGATGAGCCACGGTGACAAAGTTGTTGCTCCTCCTGCAGGTTTCGTTGTGGACGCGACCAACGTGTCGTGCCCTGTAGCCGGCATGAGTGACGTAAGCCGTAAGCTTTACGGCGTTCAGTTCCACCCAGAAGTGCGAAACAGTGAGTATGGAAATGAACTACTCAAAAATTTCGTTTATAACATCTGTGAATGTGAAGGCAACTGGTCGATGGAAAGCTTCATCGATATGGAAGTGGCAAAGCTTCGTGAAGCCGTTGGTGATCGCCAAGTGTTATGTGCGCTTAGTGGCGGAGTAGACAGCTCTGTTGTAGCTGCCCTCGTCCACAAAGCAATTGGAGACCAACTTACGTGTATGTTTATTGATCACGGTCTTCTTCGTAAAGGCGAAGCAGAAAGTGTCATGAAGACATTTACAGAAGACTTTGATATGAAAGTGATGAAGATCGACGCTCAAGATCGTTTCTTGGGTAAACTTGCAGGGGTATCTGATCCTGAACAAAAGCGTAAGATTATCGGTAACGAGTTCATCTACGTGTTTGAAGAAGAAGCGTCCAAGCTTAAAGACATGGATTTCTTGGCTCAAGGAACGCTCTATACAGACATCATCGAGAGTGGTACTGATACAGCTCAAACAATCAAATCCCATCACAATGTGGGCGGACTTCCAGAAGACATGAAGTTCGACTTGATTGAGCCGTTAAACACGCTATTTAAAGATGAAGTACGTGAAGTAGGTACAGAGCTCGGCCTTCCTGAAGAAGTAGTTTGGCGCCAGCCGTTCCCAGGGCCAGGACTTGGTATCCGTGTTCTTGGTGAAATTACGGATGAGAAGCTTGAGATCGTTCGTGAATCCGATGCGATTCTTCGTGAGGAAATCAAAAACGCAGGTCTTGACCGTGAAATCTGGCAGTACTTCACAGCCCTACCTGACATGAGAAGTGTAGGGGTTATGGGTGACGAGCGTACGTATGACTACACGGTAGGTGTCCGTGCCGTAACATCCATTGACGGTATGACGTCTGACTGGGCTCGTATTCCATACGACGTGCTTGAAAAGATTTCTGTACGTATTGTAAACGAAGTAAGTGGTGTTAACCGAGTGGTGTATGACATTACGTCTAAGCCACCTTCAACAATCGAGTGGGAATAATAAGGTAAAACAAGGTTCGTCAAGGATGGTGTTGGCATGAAAGCCGAACATTACCTAAATTAACCTCAAAAATATTCGTGTTTTGTATTGACAGGCTTTTCGACAATTTGTTACACTACTTTTGTAGCAAGCAATTATATTCAGTTCGTATAATGACGGGAATAAGGCCCGTAAGTCTCTACCGGATCACCGTAAATGATCCGACTACGAACGGTCGAGTCGGAAAGTCAGTTGTTTGAATGGAAGGTCGCACCTGTATGTGTGCGTCTATCGTTCACACTCTTTCCACCTATCGTCGTTCATAAGAGAACTTACGCTCCGGGTCTTCCTTAAGAAGCCCGGAGCTTTTTTATGCCAAAAGTGGGGTCTGACCCCGCACGATTTTTTGTAAGATTATGGATTTTGACGTTTTGAGGGGAGAGAGTGGATCATGAAAGGTTATTTTCAGTTTGATGAGTTAGGTACAAATTATAGAAGAGAGTTTCTCGGGGGACTTACAACGTTCCTTGCGATGGCTTATATTTTGTTTGTAAACCCGAACGTATTAGAGCCGACAGGGATGGATACAGGTGCGGTATACGTAGCAACAGCTCTTGCGGCAGCAATTGGTACAGCGATTATGGGACTTATCGCCAAATATCCGATTGCACTGGCACCGGGAATGGGGCTTAACGCTTTCTTTACGTTTTCCGTTGTTCTTGGTCTTGGTATTCCTTGGGAGACTGCCCTTTTAGGAGTATTCGTTTCAGGTATTTTACTCTTTTTAATCTCTGTTACAGGTGTACGAGAAACGATCATTAACGCGATTCCAGCTGAGCTCAAGTACGCTGCAGCGGCGGGGATCGGACTATTTATCGCTTTTATCGGATTAAAAAATGCTCAGATTGTCGTTCCTTCAGAAGCAACGCTTGTACAAATTGGTGATTTAACAAACCCAGGAACTCTTCTTGCTGTGTTTGGAGTTGTGGTTACCGTTATTTTAATGGCTATTGGACTTAAAGGCGGAATCTTCTACGGAATGGTTCTTACTGCTCTTGTTGGTATTTTTACTGGTGTCATTTCAACGCCAACGGCCATTGTTGGTGCAATTCCAAGCCTTGAGCCAACATTCGGAGCGGCATTCTCTCCATTTGCGACGATGAGCTTTGGAGAAATCTTTACGATTCACCTTTTGATTGTCATTTTAACATTCTTATTCGTTGACTTTTTTGATACAGCAGGAACACTTTATGCTGTTGCAAACCAAGCAGGATACGTAAAAGACAACAAACTGCCACGAGCAGGACGTGCTCTTCTTGCGGATTCTTCCGCTACGTCTATCGGGGCAGTACTTGGAACATCAACGACAACAGCGTATATTGAATCATCTTCGGGTATTGCGGCGGGAGCGAGAACAGGGTTTGCATCCCTTGTTACTGCGGGATTGTTCTTACTCGCTTTGTTCTTCTCTCCACTACTCGTTGTCGTAACGAGCGAAGTAACAGCTCCAGCACTAATTATTGTTGGAATATTGATGGCTGGCGCTTTATCTAACATCGATTGGAAAAAGTTCGAGATTGCTGTACCAGCTTTCTTAACGGTGATTGCTATGCCTCTTACGTTTAGTATCGCGACAGGAATTGCACTCGGGTTTATCATGTACCCAATTACGATGGTAGCAAAAGGCCGTTGGAAAGAAGTTCACCCAATCATGTACGTAATGTTCTTCGTATTTATTGTCTACTTTGTATACTTGGGAGAATAATAGAATCGCAACCCCTTGGCAGACTGACTTTGAAAAAAAGCATATTACCAAACGAAAACGCACAGGCTATCTGTGCGTTTTTGAGTTGTTTGATTTTCCCCCTAAAAAACACTCATTTTCTTTATAGACTTCACAAAAACTTTATATTTGCCTACTATAATGGTTATAGTTTGTTGTGGAGGGACTTTATTATGAAGTATGTTTTCGTTCTACTATTTGCCTTGGTCCTCATGGGGTGTACGAATAACATTCAGTATGACTGGTCGGATCATGAAAAAAAAGACCTGCTGTTTGTTTCCCATCTGAAGGAACCATTATTGTCAGTGATTGATCCTGAAATGGCGGAGATCGTAGAAGTGTTTGAGCTTCCGTTCACCGCTTCGGATATGGTTTATATAGAAAAAAAGAATGTGATTGTACTCTCAAGTCAACAAGAGACTGACCTTTACACGCTGGACCTTGAGTCAGGTGGGTTATCAAGTGCTGTGGAAGTTGGGGAAGGGGTAGCAAGTCTTCTTTATGATGAAAGAGAAGAGATGATCTATGCCGCCCACTCACATAAAGACCGCGTATCACAGGTGTCTATTGACCCGTTTGAAAAAGTGGCACAAGCAGACACAGACGACCACCCGCTATCAATGGATGTGGATTCCAACCAGAATCACCTTTATGTAGCTAATGTATACGGGAACACGATCCAAGTTTTACATACTGACGGCTTGGAGGTGATCGATACGCTGAAGGTCATCGATCGCCCAAACGGTGTGTTGTTAGTTGAAGATGGTCTTCTTGTGGGGGGACACGGTCCTTTTGGTGATTTAAACCGTGATACGTATTACCGTACGTTTGAAGGAGAGGACGTTCTCCTTGAGACCGGGTTAATGCCAATTGATATTATCAGAGGTGGCGAGAGGGGCTATGTGATCAGTCACGGCTCTCACGAGGTCACAGCAGTGGACTTGTCTTCAATGGAGGTTGTTGATCAAGTAGAAGTGCCTCACAATCCTTATTACGGGATTATGAGTCCATCCGAGCTGATCGTAAGTAGCCTAGATGGGGACGCAGTTACCTTTATTGATCCTCGTGACTTAACGATCAAAACAAAGATTACCGTCCAGGCAGGGCCTCATGCCATGGTATATGTAAGGCACTGAAAAAGTTCGATCTTAAACTTTTTCAATGTCTTATAGGCAATGAGCGGAACGGTTGCATGTTTTGAAAGCTTGATATGAGTGGGTTTCTCGTAACAGGCGTGCAACCGAATGGAGCCATTGCCATTTAAATAAAGGCAGTGAAAAAGTCGGGGTGTACTTTTTCAGTGGCCTCTGGTACATGTGGAGGTAGATCAATGAGAATTCTAGTAGTTGATGACGAAGAAAGAATGCACCACTTGCTTTCCCTTATTCTCAAAAAAGCGGGGTATGATGTGACCGCCGTGTCTAATGGTGATGAGGCTGTGCGTACGTTAAAAGAACAAACCATCGATTTTGTCATATTGGATATTATGATGGAAGGAATGGACGGCTTTACGACGTGTGAAGAAATCAGAGAGTTCTCAGATGTACCTCTATTGATGCTTACGGCTATCGCTTCTACTGAAGAAGACAAAGTAAGAGGGTTAAAGAGTGGTGCGGACGATTATCTGGTCAAGCCATTTAGTAAAGATGAACTTTTAGCAAGGATTGAAGCCATCCTTAGAAGAATGAAGAAGTCTAACATAAGTAAAGGCACAACACTTGAACTTGGAGTTCTGACACTGAATTTGACTGAAAAATCCTTGAATATAGAGGGGAAGGCGATTACGTTAACGCGAAAAGAATTCGATATTTTGGAGCTTCTGATGCGTCATCCTGGTTGGGTTTTCTCAAGAGATCAGCTTCTCGATCGTGTATGGGGCGACCATTATTACCAAGCGACCTCCCGCACTGTGGATACCCATATGAAAACCCTAAGGATGAAGCTTGGTGAATCGAGCGCGTATATTCAGACGGTGTGGGGGATCGGGTACAAGCTGGAGGTACCTAAACATGCGTAATCGATACTTACCTGTCCGGACAAAATTCTGGATCTTGTTTGCCGCTCTAAGCTTTGCTGGGCTAGGGATTATCGTGTCTGTTACTCTCTATCTGTATGACGGCCTGTACTTAAAGTCGGAAACGGAGCAGCTTGAAGAGCATGCTCAGGCACTAAAAGAAGCCTATGAACAATACACAGATGAAGAATTCAACATACTCGTCGATTGGATTAGCGACTCCTCACTTGAAGTAGCGGTCAGTGATGATCCTATGACATTGGGGGCCGCCCTCCCCCTTTTTGAACCAGAGCAACATTTGATCATTAATGAGCAAGAACGTGAACAGCTCCTTAGGGGGGAGACGGTAGGCATTCACCGCGAGCATGCCTTTGTGGATACGCACTTACTAGGTGTGGCGAAGCCTATTCTTGAAGCTGGGGAACTTACAGCTGTCATCCTTGTTTATAAACCAGTGTCTGAAATCAATCAGGCTTTTCTAGAGGTTCTCCCCATCCTCGCTATCACAGCAATTGCAGGCTTTGTGATGTTGTTCTTGGTCAAACGGAACATTCAAAAAAACTATATTGATCCGGTCCTAAACCTTGAAGAAGCGGCTGAAAAAGTAGCTAACGGGCAATACGGGACGAGAGTTGTGATCGGCACCGAAAACGAAGTAGCTGATCTTGGACGATCATTCAATCATTTGGCCGATTCCATTGAAAAAGAAGACAGTAAGAAGCGTCATTTTCTACAGAATATTTCACACGAACTTCGTACACCACTGAGCTATATCAAAGGCTACAGTGAAGTGTTGGCTTCAACGGAACAAGATTCTGAAGTGCCCACGATCATCTTGCACGAAGCAAACCGTATGCAAAGACTTGTAGATCAAATCATTGACCTAACAAAACTTGAGGAGAGCAGTCGTATAACGATGGAAAAAACGCCTCTTGCCCTTGCAGAAGTTATCGTATCGGCAGTGGAAACGACCGCGGTTAAAAGCAAAAACAAAAAGCAGAAGGTCGAACTGAATGTGGATGAATCGATTCTGATTTCCGGTAATGAAGATCGCCTTATGCAGGTGTTTATTAATCTCCTTGATAATGCGATTGCTTATACCGATGAAGGCGGGCATATCAACGTAAAGTCCAGTCGGGTAAAAAAACAAGCCGTTATTGAACTCGCAGATAACGGAAAAGGAATCCCAGAAGAAGACCTTCCATATATTACTGAACGTTTTTACCGTGGTGAAAAAGGACGGACTCGCGCTAAAGGTGGACTAGGCATAGGTCTTTCAATCGTAAAACAAATTGTAGAACTTCACGATGGAACAATGATGTTTACATCTTCTCTTGGTCAAGGAACGACGGTGGAAATTCGTTTTCCTTTATATAATGAGTAAAGGCAGCCCTCTGTGGCTGTCTTTTTTGGTTAAAAGGGAGATGGAGAAGGCTTTTTGGAAAACGATGATTTTTACAACGCAGCTTCAGAGAGAGTTTTGCTTTAATAAACAAAAAGGTGAATCAGAAGGGCTAATGAGGACACTCGTAAGAAGGTTTATTTTACAGAAAAATAAAACATTAAAAACTTCACACTGATTTCACTTTTCTTATTTATGATGTGAATTGTGAACATATAAGAGAGGTGAGGTTCTACTATGAAGAAGGTGGCTATTATAGGAGCTTTATTCATGCTCGTAACTGCATGCGGTCAGGAAGAGGAAAATGGAAACGAAAGTGCTACTGACGAGCAGAATTTTGGCCCTATTGAGGTTGAAGTACTAATGGATGAAGAAGGAGATCCGGGAGATTGGGAACTTCAAGCCCTTGTCACTCAAGGGGACGATCCTGTGAACGATGCAGATGAAGTCACTTTTGAGGTATGGAGACAGGGACAAAAAGAAGATAGCGACATGCTTGATTACGAAGATGTGACTGATGGGGTTTACACGGCATCCTACACGTTTGAAGATGAGGATGTTTACTATGTTGTCCCTCACGTTACTGCCCGCGATATGCACGTCATGCCTACACACCAAATCATTATTGGTGACGCGGAAGTAAAAGAAGAAGAGGAAGAGCATGATCACGATCATGATGATGAACATGACCACAGTGACGGCGATGGCGAACATGACCATGGTGACCACGACCACAGTCACCATCACTCTGATGCTCTTGAAATCACGAGCAACTTTGATGAACTAAGCCATGGTGATGCTATCGAGTTAACGATCATGGAAGATCATGAGCCCCTAGAGGACGCGCGAGTCCGTCTAGAAATGTGGAAACACGGCGATGAAGCAAGAGAATGGGTTGAGATGGAAGAAGCAGGAGACGGTGTCTACCGCGTGACTTTTGAATTTGAAGAAACGGGAGACTATCATGTGGTCGTTCATATTGAGAACGATGAGCTTCATGAGCATATTGACGATACCTTTGTTATTGAATAACTGGTTTATATGGTTCAGCTGAAAGAGTGTTTAAATAGATAGAAACCGTCGGTGTGATTTGTCACTTGAAATCCACCGTCAATGAGGGTAATGGATACGAATGTTAAAATAAATAAAGGAAATATATAGCCATTGTGAGTGGTAGTAAGGTCATGTAAAAACCAAAAACCACCTGGTTTCCCAACGGGCCAGGTGGTTTTTACTTTATTTCTAGTATTCGCTCTAATTTTCATCCGTCGTTTTGAACAATTTACTCTTAAAGAACAGGAAGGTCAGTCCCACGGTCAGAACAAACGTGATTCCCATTCCAGTGAAGTAGTATCCCCAGTATTCTGGGAAGACGGACAGGAAGGAAAGGACGCCTCCTACACCTACAGATGTCGCTTTTACACCCTGAGCTGCAAGGTATGCACTTCCGATCGCGCTTCCGATCATAACGGCGATGAATGGATATCTGAATCGAAGGTTGATTCCGTAAATTGCAGGCTCTGTAACACCAAGCCATGCAGATAAGGTAGCTGTCAAAGAAACACCTTTCAGCTTTTTATTTTGCTTAATAATAAAGAACATCGTCAAAGCAGCAGCACCTTGAGCGAGTGTGACTGTTTCACCGATTGGCCATAACGTCACATAGCCAAGTGTACCGGCCATTTGCAGGTTTACTCCTAAGAAAATATGGTGCATGCCTGTAATAACAAGCGGTCCTGAGATGAATCCGTAAACACCGCCAGCAAGTGCAGGCGAGACTTCAAACAAATACAAAATACCATCTGTAATCCAGGTTGACCCCGTCATCGTAATCGGACCGATAAAACCGAATGTAAGCAAGCCTGTGAACACTAATGCAAGTGGTGCTACAAAGATCATTTGTAAGTTATCGTGAATAAAACGCTTCAGGTACTTTTCAGTCCAGGTTAAGATCAATGCGGCAAAAACCACAGGGAGCACCTGTCCCTGATAGCCGATTCGTGCAATTTCCCATCCAAACAGGTTCCAGTACTCCACATCGCCTGGATTTCCAGCGTAATCATACGCCGACATCAAAGAAGGGTGGACTAATAAGAGACCCATTACGATCCCCAATAATTGACTGCCTCCAAACTTTCTGGTTGCAGACCACGCAATGAGGACTGGCAGAAATGTAAACGCTGTATTGGCAATGACATTAATAAACTCCGCAAAGCCTGTCCAGCCTGAGTGCACATCAAGTATTGATTGATCATCATAAAAAATGCCAGGGTTTGCAAGAAGATTATTTAACCCTAAAAGCAGTCCGGCAGCTACAATGGCAGGCAGAATGGGGATGAAAATATCAGCCAGAATCCGAACGCCCTTTTGAATAACATTTCCTTTCTTGGCCGTCATTTTCTTCATATCATCCTTTGACACTTCACCGGTACCAGTTTGTTCTACAAACTCCTTGTAAACCTTTTCAACTATCCCCGGACCAATGATAACCTGGAACTGTCCATTTGCAGAAAAGGTCCCCTTGACCAGTTCATTTTCCTCTAATGCCTTTTTATCTACTAAACTCTCATCTATTAATATCAGCCTCAGTCGAGTAACGCAATGCGATGCACTGCTGACATTTTCCGGCCCGCCGACATGTTTGACGATGTCAGCTACATTTTCTTTAATCCCCATTTTCTTATCCTCCTCAAAAAATCGCTTTCAAAATCAAAACTTGTTTAAACAAGTTCGATATAGTACAGTATAAATTGTTCTAAATTGATGTCAAGTGAATTTTATAAAGGAGTGTTTATTTTGGATATAAGTATTACGCCAATGAGCCATTTTGGTTCTTACATGGCACTCACTTATCAAAAGGGTGAAACGCCTGATAAAAAAGGGATTTTTCTTAATTCTGTACGAGGAAAATCCAAGCAACACCAGAATGCTCTCAAAATCATCCCTACGGTTGACGGAAATCCAGTTGACTATACCTATCAAGCCGACGGATTTAAAATCTCCCTTATCTTTAATTGTGGAGAACTCAATCTGTGCTTTGAGGATTCAGAGAGAATTTTTGTCCAAGGCAGTGGAGAAAATGTTGGGCTTACATTGGATACCCAGCCTGTATTTAACTTTGAATATAACTATCTATTAGGAAACACTGGTGAGGAATTCTGTATTGTCAATAGCTACAAGAATTTGACCAAGTACATGATCTATGCTCCAGATGGCTCTGTAAGCTTGCAACAAAATGTCTCTATGGATACATCTGGTAGTATGAACGAAGCGGATAACATCTCCAATATCCAGGTCACTCCAAGAGATTCTGAAGAATTTTTGTGTGTGATCGAGGATCTGCCTACCCACGGCGGTGTGCCAGAGAAAAGAAATTATTTATTTGAAGCGGCGCTTGAAAAAAGCACGAAGCATTTTGAGGCATTTTTATCAAAACAGCCCTCTGTTCCTAAAGGATACGAGCAAACTTTACGTAAAGCTGCTTACCTGAACTGGAGCTGTATTGTCAACGAACAGGGTCTTCTGAAACGAAAAGCCATGTATATGTCGAATGCTAATTTCCCGGGGGTGTGGAGCTGGGACAATGCATTTAACGGTCTGGCACTTGCAGGAGTGGACGATAAGCTTGCCTGGGATCAGATCCAGCTGTTATTCGATCATCAGGATGAGAAGGGCCAAATTCCCGGTTCGATTAGTGATTCGACTATTCGCTGGAATTTCTCTAAGCCACCGGTCCAAGGACTATTTGTACTAAAGATGATGGAAAAAATGACGCTTTCGACAGAGCAACTCGAGACGGTCTATTCTCAAATCAAACAGCATGTTGAATTCTATTTAAAATATAAAGATTATAATCAGGACGGCATTTGCGAGTATCACCATGGGAATGATTCCGGCCAAGATAACAGCACGGTGTTCAGAGATGCAAATATTATTGATTCGCCTGACTTAACGGCCTTTTTGATCAAATCAATGGATATGCTTTCTGTGGTGGCAGGGAAGCTCCACCGTGATCAGGATCAGCAGTACTGGGAAAAAGAAGCCACTCGATACACAAACATTTTCTGTGAATACTTCCTAGTCGATGACCTCCCAGTCGCCCGTTTTACTAAGGATAGCCAGGCGATTAATAGTCAGTCGATCCTCCCTCTTGTTTCGATCATCCTAGCAAATAAGCTACCGGAAGCTACGAGAAGGAAAATGGTTGATGTCTTAAAGAGTGACAGGTATTTCACGGAGTGGGGGATTGCCTCGGAGGCGATCGACAGTCCGTTTTATGAAGAAGATGCCTACTGGAGAGGACCAATCTGGGCTCCTACTACACTTATCTTCGTTGAAGCGTTTGAAGAATGCGGAGAACAGGAGCTTGCGGATGAAGTAGCCCGAAAATTTCTGGACCTTTGCAAAAAAGGCGGGTTTGCAGAAAATTTCCATGCAGAAACGGGAGAGGGATTACGCGATCTCGCCCATACGTGGACCTCAAGCGTCTTTATTCATTTAGCCGATAAGCTGGCAAACTAAAAAAAGTGTACGAGAACGGCATTCGTTCTCGTACACTTTTTCATTTTGTTTGTTTTTGATCAAAAAAGACAAAATTGCCAGGTGTGTGTCGGGATTGCGTGTGCTCAAACATGACACCATCCCCATTAAAAATATGACTTGTCACGACTACAATACTGTTGAATCCATCGAGCTTCAAATAGTTCTCATCCATTTCAGTAGTACGCTCGACCACCATTTTACGTTTCGCTGTGACAGCCCGCTGATTCAACTCTTTTGAAAGGTATTCATAAATCGAATCTTCTGCGATGTCCACCGTTAGCTCTTTTACGACATCCTTGCGGAAATAGTTAACATCCATGATAACCGGATTGCCTTCTAAATGACGGACCCGTTTGATATGGTAGACTTCGATGCCAATCGGCATTAACGTGTGTTCATGTATAGTTTCATCCACTGTCAATGTTTCAAACGTGATCACTTTCGTTTCATGCTTCTTATGGTTTCTTGAGGCAAACTGTTTGAATGACTCTGTCTCCCCAAACATATACTCGTTTTGTTTGAAGTCCTGATAAATCACCCGTGCACCCTGCCCATGCTTCGTTTGCACATATCCGTCATTGATGAGATTGCCAATGGCTCTCCGAACTGTATTTCGTGAGCATTCATATTCTTTCACGAGCGTATTCTCCGAAGGGAGCAGCTGCTGATACTCATAAAACTTCTTTTCTATCTTCTCTTTTAGATCCTCATAGATTTCAATGTATTTTGTTTTTGGCATGATTCTATATTACCTCACTTTAGTATTGCTTGGAGACATTAATAAGCCCTGTCCTATGCTTACAACTCTTAAGCTATATGGATTACCCCTTACTAAAAATGTCCGGCATACGACCCAATACGGAGTATTTGACCTGCTCAAACTTCATCAAAGATCATTCACAAACATATTGATTCAATTTAACAGCAGGAATCTTTCATAAAATAAGTAGTACATCTACTATATCATGGCTTTTTGACTTAAAAAAAGTATACTATATGATTTAACAGCAAGGTTTCAAGCGCTTAGCATTAACCCTTCACTAATTAAACCTATAAATAGTCAAAATAGCAGTGCTGGACAGCAATCCAGAAAGTGGTTGAAGAGTTTAATGCGATTAGTAAAGGCCCATCTAATACTTTTTCTAAATTTGGATGATATTGGGCGTATTGGTCACACTATGAAGACATTTCACAGACATAGTGGGAGGGCAAAAAAATGCCGGCAATTTTATCAGTGAGTACGGAAATTCCCCCATACACCATCGCGCAAGAAGAAACAGAAGCCATAGTAAAAGAACTTTTTCGTGAGTCCTTTACAGATATTGATCGTATGATGAAGATTTTTGGCAATGGGCAAATTGACAGTCGCAATTTTGTTGTACCAAAAGAATGGTTTGAAAAGGATCATTCATTTGAAGAAAAAAACGAACTATATATAAAAGAAGCGGTCCGCCTTGGTGTGAACGCCATTCAAACGTGCTTAAAACCGAGTGAATTTCTCCAAGAAGAAGTGTCATGCGAAGAGATTGACGCGATCATTCTCATCTCCAGTTCCGGGTTTGCGACGCCGACGATCGATGCAAAAATCATGAACGAGCTTCCTTTTTCCCCTCATACGAAGCGGATTCCGATTTGGGGTCTTGGATGTGCCGGTGGGGCTGTGGGCGTTAGTCGTGCGTATGAATATTGCCGTGCCTATCCAGAGGCCAAGGTGCTCGTTGTTTGTATTGAACTGTGTAGCATCACGTTTCAGCGAAATGACACACGAAAAAGCAATCTCGTCGGTACGTCTCTCTTTGCGGACGGGGTTGCATGCGCCCTTGTTACAGGTGATGAGGCAATGAATACGGGGAAGCCGAGGCTACCTGCGATTCCAACGATTCTAGGAACCCAGTCTACCTTAATGCCGGATAGTGAAGACGTCATGGGATGGGACGTAAAAAATTCCGGCCTCCACGTGATCTTCTCTCGAGATATCCCTGGGATTATCCGCGAATGGCTCAGACCAAATGTAGAAACGTTCCTTGAGCAACGAAATTTAAAGCACGAAGACATTCATTATTTTGTTGCTCACCCTGGAGGGCGAAAGGTGTTGGAGGCTTATGAAACAGCACTCAATTATTCGGAGCAAATGACGGAGATTCCTCGCCGAGTGCTCACGAATAACGGGAATATGAGCTCCCCAACGGTCCTTTACGTACTAAAAGAGACGATGCTGGAACAACCTTCTCCGGGAAGCCAAGGGATCATGACGGCTCTAGGGCCGGGGTTTTCATCTGAATTACTGCATTTAAAATGGGAGGGAACGTCATGCTCTTCTGGACACTGATCGGTATCGTCATCGCTCAAAGAGGTATTGAGCTTGTAGTGGCTAAAAGTAACGAGCGGTACATGTTAAGCCAAGGGGCTAGGGAGTTCGGGCAATCCCATTACAAGTGGATCGTGATGATGCACGTAGGGTTCTT
Organism: Alteribacter aurantiacus DSM 18675; assembly: GCF_000429705.1. Lineage (GTDB taxonomy): Bacteria > Bacillota > Bacilli > Bacillales > Salisediminibacteriaceae > Alteribacter > Alteribacter aurantiacus. The sequence goes on along the minus strand of NZ_KE386942.1, from coordinate 447,533 downwards.
CGCATTTCTCACTTTTGAAGTGTTTGCGTTTGGGAAAAATGCAGCCTCTTTTTGGGTCGTGCCCTTCGCTCTTTTTTTGCTCGCTCAAGGAGGCAGGCTATGGGCACTTTCCTCTCTCGGCCGGTTCTGGAACACAAAAATCATCGTGCTACCGGGAGCCGACTTAGTGAAGCGGGGGCCATACCGCTATCTAAGTCATCCCAACTATGTCATTGTGGCACTTGAATTTATTGCGATTCCGCTCATTTTCAATGCCTACGCAACACTGATCATCTTCACCTCCTTAAATGCGCTTCTTCTTCTCAAAGTCCGCATCCCTGAAGAAGAAAAAGCCCTCATCTGGGCGACTACGGAAGAGTGAAATTGTGCGGGGATAGTATCCATAGCCATAAACTTAAGGGATTGTTTAAAGTAAATAAGTTGAAGAAAGGTGTAGCCGGAATGTTCTTCGCTTTCCGCGGAGGTGCTGGCGAGCCTCCTCGCTTCGCTGCGGGGTCTCGCCTTGCCCCCACTTCCGCAGGAGTCTTCGAACATTCCGGCTACACCTATTCACATGGTCAAAGTCAGATTGTCTGTAACAGTTACATAGATTATGGGGCTTCACCAATTAAGTAAAGCAACCTATTTTATCGACCTACAGAAGCCATTCGAAGTTTATGGAGGAAGTATATAAGAAGAATAGCGAGACACCATTTCAAGTGTTAAATAACACGATGAAGGAGAAAGAAAAGTTGATACTCTTAAAAGTTTAAATAAGCTGTTTGTTATATAGAGATCATCTTTTAATAAAGTATCAAATGGAGTGAAAGGTGGCGACTCCCAGCGACGAGCTTTTACATCTACGATTGTATGGACTTTCTTTCTACCAGAAAGTCCTTTTTTCTATGGATTTGTCGACTCGTAAAAACGAATGACTAAACGCTAATCTACGAAAATAGACTGGTTATTAGAGAGAAGAGACGAGTTTAGAAGGGAACAGGAGAGATTTTAGAGGATGTAGAGGGGGAGTTTGATTGCTCCAAGTGTTACTCGATCACGCTATTGGGATGCTTGTAATCATTCTTGTGATTAACGTTGTTTACGTCACACTGTTTACGATTCGGATGATATTTACGTTTAAAAGCCAACGTTATCTGGCGGCCATTACAAGTGTGGTTGAAATTGTGATTTACATCGTCGGATTGGGGCTTGTACTTGATAACTTGGATCAGCCGGCAAACCTCATTGCTTATGCCATTGGGTACGGCATCGGTGTGATCGTTGGAATGAAAATTGAAGAAAAGCTCGCTCTGGGGTATATTACTGTTAACGTGATTACAAAAGAATATGAGCCTGACATCCCAAATGCATTACGGGATAAAGGGTACGGTGTGACAAACTGGGTTGCATACGGGCGTGAAGGTGAACGACTCATGATGGAAATCCTCACCTCCAGAAAATCCCAAACACACCTTTACAATACAGTGAAAGACCTCGATCCTCACGCGTTTATCATCTCTCACGATACAAAGATGTTTTACGGTGGATTCTGGGTCAAAGGCATACGGAGGTAACGCATGGGAAAAGGGAAAAAGAAAGAAAAGTTTCATGTTGAAGAGAATGAAACGATCGGTGACTGCCTCGATCGCATGGCGAAAGCCGGGTACACGCCCGTTCGTCGTATGGAAGAACCCGTGTTAAAAGAAGTGAGAAAGAATGGCAAAATAGAAGTAGAAGTCTCTCATCAGCGGATCGTTTTTGAAGGGAAGCTTACGAGTAAGTAACATTTAACTTAAAACAAAATTACCATAACGAGGAGCAGCTCAGTCAATAAAAGAACTGGGCTGTTTTGCGTGTAGATAAGGAGGTTGGTCGAACATTGCACAATAGTAGAAGTATGAAAACGAAGGGAAGAGTCGTCTTCATTATTTAAGGAGAGAGGTGCTTTTTTATGTTCTCTAGGGAACAATTACAAGATTTAATTAACGGTAAGATTGTTGGGAGCCGTTTTCCTTATGATACAGGTAATGAGCGAGAAGTTGAAGCACACATGAGACGCTTGTTTTATCATATCAATCGTATTCCTAATCTTATTTGCGAAGCAGAATGGAACCATTTTGGAAGTGGGTATGCCTCCTTTGTTCAATTTTTTTGTTATCGAAAAGAAGATGTGACAATTGTTCAAGAGAAAAACGGAATGCAAGAGGTGGAGATAAGTGGAATAATTATTGATATATGTCGGCTGGCTCCTGTAGCGATTATGGGTGAAGATCATCGGTTCAAGAAAATTCGTATTCAAACAAACGAAGAAGTAAGTGGAGGACATGGGATGCTCGATAGCCCAAATCGCTTATATGTGAGTGAGAAATTAGAAGCAATCGAAAAACAAGTAAATGAAGCGCTACGTGCTTTTGATATTAAGCGGTTGAGACCGGAGCAATTAGATAAACCGTTATCTCTTCAAGTGAAGATCCCTACAATTTATCGTGAACCTAACCAATATATAGAGATGGATGCTATTTTTTATTGGGAGGATTAAATAATGAAGGTCATGCCTTTGTAAGTCTGTTGATTGAATATATCATGGCCTAGAAGGTTCGAACGTAAATCTCAAATGTAAGAAAAAGACAACGATTTTTGTTAAATAATAGCTAAAAGACGAACGTTACAAGTGAAACGAATCATTTCGTTCGATTTTAGTTGACATGAACACAGATCTCTTGTTACGATTGAAGCGACAAAACGAATGAAAAGAGACCTCATATAATCTCGGGAATAGGGCCCGAAAGTTTCTACCTGGCGACCGTAAATTGCCGGCCTATGAGGACGACCGATATACGTGAGTGCGAGAGCAAGCGATCATCAGTCAGCGAACCGTCCGTCATGAACAATACGCGACGATTTACGCCTGAGGTCTGCCTCGTAACGGATACGTGTGCGTTTGTCCTCCTATGGGCAAATGGACACGTTTTTTGTTTTTGCATTTTGATTCGAGGGCGAAAGCTTGAGCGTCTTGGATTTATTTCTACCAAAACGTTCGGTATTTCTTCCAAAATGACGATTAATTCTGCCATAAAAGCAATTCATTTTTCCAAAATGTTTATTCATTCTACCAAATCAAAAAATCCGCTCACGAAAGAAGGGAATTTCCAATGGTCAAGGTCGGTGTGATTATGGGTTCTATCTCTGATTGGGACACGATGCAAGATGCAACAGACGTACTTGAAGAGCTAGCCATTCCTTATGAAAAAAAGATCGTCTCTGCTCATCGGACTCCGGATCTTATGTTTGAATACGCAGAAACGGCGAAAGCACGTGGAATTGAAGTGATTATCGCCGGAGCAGGCGGTGCCGCCCATTTACCTGGCATGGTCGCGGCAAAAACTCTTTTGCCCGTAATCGGGGTACCGGTTCAATCTAAAGCCTTGAACGGCCTCGATTCCCTTTTGTCTATTGTGCAAATGCCAGCTGGTGTACCAGTAGCTACTGTGGCAATCGGAAAAGCAGGGGCCACAAACGCGGGACTTCTCGCGGCGCAACAACTGGCTGTTCATGACGAATCGATCGCAACTAAGCTTCAATACCGAAGAGACAAGAAACAAGAAGAAGTCATGGAAAGTGGGGCGAAGCTGCTATGACGAGAGTTCTTCCTGGCAAAACGATCGGAATCCTCGGAGGCGGCCAACTTGGTCGAATGATGGCCCTCGCTGCTCGCGAAATTGGATATCGCACAGCTGTGCTTGAACCAAAAGCCGATTCGCCTGCCGCACAAGTTGCCGACCAAGAAGTCATCTCTGACTACAACGATCTGGACGGGGCAAAAAAACTGGCTCATTCTTCGGACGTTGTCACATACGAATTCGAAAACATCGACTCTACCGTCGCCTCGTGGCTCGAGGAACATGCCGATTTTCCTCAAGGAAGCGACCTCTTGGCTATTTCACAAGACCGCCTTCAAGAGAAAAAAGCAATACGGTCGTTCGGCGTTTCGATCGCACCATACAGAGAAGTGAACACAGAAAAGGACCTCAAGAAGGCAACGGACGAACTGGGTTTTCCATGCGTCTTGAAAACAACTCGAGGCGGCTATGATGGAAAAGGGCAGGCCGTTTTAAACGAACAAGGAGACATCCGAGAAGCTTGGGAGCGCCTTAAACAAAACGGGCCATTCGTCCTCGAAGCATGGATTCCATTTGAAAAAGAACTGAGTGTCATTGTCACCAGAAGCGTGTCAGGGGAAACGACCGTTTTCCCAGTTGCGGAAAACGTCCACCGAAACAACATCTTGCACCAAACGATTGTCCCAGCAAGAACAAGCTACAGGGTACAAGAAGAAGCCGTTCTTTTAGCCAGAAAGCTCGCCGAATCTTTTCACCTCGTAGGAACGTTGGCGGTTGAGATGTTTCTCACAAAAGACGACGTGCTTTACGTAAACGAACTGGCACCCAGGCCGCACAATTCCGGTCACTTTACGATCAATGCATGCGACACATCACAGTTTGAGCAACACATCCGAGCTGTGTGCGACCTGCCACTCGGAAAGACCGATTTACTAAAGCCGGTTGTGATGGTTAATATATTAGGGGAGCATGTACCAAGAATCCTTGAGAAACTTGATGAATTTCCAACCGCTCACTTGCACTTATATGGAAAAGAAGAAGCAAAGCCGGGGCGAAAGATGGGGCATTTAACCATTCTTGGGGAAGATACAAATAGGATTCTTGAAAACATCCACTCATCCTCAATTTGGAGAGAACAAGAAGCAATGGAGGCAAACCGATGATTGAACGTTATACTCGCCCGGAAATGGGCGCCATCTGGACAGATGAAAACCGATACCAAGCGTGGCTTGAAGTTGAAATTAAAGCCTGTGAAGCATGGGCAGAACTCGGAGATATTCCAAAAGAAGACGTAGTGAAAATCCGTGAAAATGCGGGCTTTGACGTAGAACGCATTCTTGAAATTGAAGCAGAAACACGTCATGACGTTGTTGCATTTACACGCGCCGTGTCTGAAACTCTTGGTGAAGAACGGAAGTGGGTTCACTATGGACTTACGAGCACAGACGTTGTTGACACGGCCCTTTCTTACTTATTAAAACAAGCGAACGAGATCATTCTCGCCGATTTGGAGCGTTTCATTGAGATCTTAAAGGACAAAGCGATTGAACACAAAGATACGGTCATGATGGGGCGTACGCACGGGGTTCACGCTGAGCCGACCACATTCGGTCTTAAACTTGCCCTTTGGTATGAAGAAATGAAGCGTAACTTGGAGCGGTTCAAGCAAGCGGCTGAAACCGTTCGTGTAGGTAAACTTTCAGGAGCTGTTGGTACATACGCGAATATCGACCCATTCGTGGAGCGTTTTGTTTGTGAAGGACTTGGTCTTGAAGCTGCGACGGTTTCAACACAAACATTGCAGCGTGATCGTCATGCCCACTACATGGCAACCTTGTCGTTGATCGCAACATCGATTGAAAAAATGGCTGTTGAGATTCGTGGCCTGCAAAAAACGGAAATGCGCGAAGTGGAAGAGTTTTTTGCTAAAGGGCAAAAAGGATCGTCTGCGATGCCTCACAAACGTAATCCGATTGGATCTGAAAACATGACAGGCTTAAGCCGTGTAATCCGCGGGCACATGATGACAGCGTACGAAAACGTTCCTCTCTGGCATGAGCGTGACATCTCGCACTCATCTGCAGAACGCATTATTTTACCGGATGCGACGATTGCCCTAAACTACATGCTCAACCGTTTCGGCAACATCGTGAAAAACCTTACCGTGTTCCCTGAAAACATGAAGCGTAACATGGGACGCACGTTTGGGTTAATTTATTCTCAGCGCGTGCTTTTATCCCTTATCGATAAAGGGCTTGCCCGTGAAGAGGCATATGACCTTGTTCAGCCAAAAGCCATGGAAGCATGGGAAAAAGAAATGCCTTTCCGCGAGCTTGTGGAAGCAGACGAAAAAATCACCAACTTGTTATCATCTGCAGAACTGGACGATTGCTTCGATTACCGCCACCACCTCACTCAAGTGGACGGGATCTTCGAACGCTGCGGGTTGACGAAGTAATAACCAAGTAGGCATTAGGTTTTAACCAAAGTTGATATTGAAGCAGCCTGCATGGCCTTCGCTTTCCGCGGAGGTTCCGGTGAGCCTCCTCGTGCTACGCACTGCGGGGTCTCACTCTGGCCCCCATCACCGCAGGAGTCTCGGCCATTCCGGTTGCTTCATACTTTTAACAAAGGATGTCAGCAAAAGAGGAGATCGAAAAGCACTGTGCATAGTTAAAATTTTTTATAGTGCGCAAATCACTACTTGTCTATAAATATCTATATAGAGGTCCACCTAGGTCCTCTTACAATCACATATTTTCCCAAAATTAAAAATCTTCTTACATCAAAGGGGGATCCCATGACTACTGAAGCGTGTTTATACGAAGGGAAAGCCAAGCGAATCTACGAAACCAGCGACAAAAACGTCTACCGCGTCGCTTATAAAGACGATGCGACCGCGTTTAACGGGGAAAAGAAAGACGTACTCGAAGGAAAAGGCCGTTTGAATAACGAGATCAGCAGTCTCATATTTTCAAAGCTCCACGAAGCCGGAGTTCCAAACCATTTCGTCGAACGTCTTTCTGAAACAGAGCAACTCGTAAAAAAGGTCGACATTATCCCTATTGAAGTGGTTGTACGAAACGTGGCCGCAGGAAGCCTCGTAAAAAGGCTCGGCCTAAAAAGAGGGGAACGATTCCAAGATCCGATCATTGAGTTTTATTACAAAGACGACGAGCTCGGGGATCCGCTTATAAACACCGATCACATCGCTTATTTGAAGATCGCCACAGAAGAGGAGCTACTGACGATTCGTGAAATTGCCACAAGAGTCAACCGCGTTCTCACATTTCTTTTCAAAGAAGCGGACCTCATCCTTGTTGATTTCAAGCTCGAATTCGGAAGAGACGAGGCAAACGACGTGCTACTCGCGGATGAAGTGTCGCCTGACACATGCCGACTGTGGGATGAACAAACAGGTGAATCGCTGGATAAAGATTTGTTTCGCTTTCAACTCGGAGATTTGAATAAAGGTTACGAAACGATACTAACACGCTTAGGGGGCAATCAATCATGATGTATGAAGTAAACGTATTTGTCACACTCAAGGAAGCTGTACTCGATCCACAAGGGTCCGCAGTCAATCATTCTCTTCACCAGCTCGGCTATCAAGAAGTAGAAGATGTACGAATCGGGAAAGTCCTTACGTTAACCGTTAACGGGGAAAAAGAGACGGTGGAAGCACGAGTGAAAGAGATGTGCGACAAGCTTCTTGCTAACCCTGTTATTGAAGATTACCGCTTTGAAATAAAGGAGGCACTCGCGCAATGAAGTTTGCCGTTGTCGTCTTTCCAGGATCAAACTGTGACATCGACATGTACCACGCTATTAAGGACGAATTGGGCGAAGACGTGGATTACGTGGATTATCGAGAAACGAGTTTAGAAGAGTACGACGCCGTTCTTTTACCAGGAGGTTTTTCGTACGGAGATTACTTGCGCTCAGGAGCGATTGCGGCACGACTCCCAATCGCCGCTGGTATTAAAGAAGCGGCCCAACAAGGGAAGCCGGTACTCGGGGTTTGTAACGGATTTCAAGTGCTCTTGGAGCTTGGTTTGCTCCCAGGTGCCATGAGAAGAAACCGCCAGCTTACGTTCATTTGCAAGCCTACGACACTGATCGTAAAAAACAATCAGACGCCGTTTACATCCACATATGAAAGCAATCAAGAGGTCTCCATTCCAGTGGCTCACGGTGAAGGGAATTACTTTTGCGACCCGGCCACTCTTACTGAACTAAAAGAGAACGGGCAAATTGCGTTCACGTACGCTGAAGATATTAACGGATCAATCGAAAACATTGCAGGCATTACAAATAAAGAAGGAAATGTCCTCGGCATGATGCCGCACCCGGAGCGGGCGGTTGACGAGTTGCTCGGATCGAAAGACGGATTGAACATGTTCGTGTCACTTTTAAAGCAATGGAGGGAATCCCATGCAATTACTTCATGAACCATCACCAGAACAAATCAAGGAAAAAAAGCTCTATGCTGAAATGGGTCTAACAGACGAAGAGTTCAACATGGTTGAAGAAATCCTCGGTCGTCTTCCAAACTTCACGGAAACGGGATTGTTCTCCGTCATGTGGTCCGAACATTGCAGCTATAAAAATTCGAAAGTTCTTCTTAAGAAATTCCCAACAGAAGGAGAGGGCGTACTTCAAGGTCCTGGTGAAGGAGCAGGGATTATCGATATCGGAGATGAGCAAGCAGTCGTGTTCAAAATCGAATCTCACAACCATCCGTCAGCCATCGAGCCGTATCAAGGGGCAGCAACGGGAGTGGGCGGAATCATTCGTGACGTGTTCTCCATGGGCGCGCGCCCGGTCGCTCTATTGAACTCCCTTCGATTCGGTGAATTAGGGACTCCTCGCGTGAACTACTTATTTGAACAAGTTGTGGCGGGAATCGCAGGATACGGAAACTGCATCGGAATCCCGACGGTTGGAGGCGAAGTCCAGTTTGACCCTTGCTACGCTGGGAATCCTCTTGTGAACGCCATGTGTGTGGGTCTCATCGACCATAAGGACATTCAAAAAGGACAGGCCAAAGGTGTAGGGAACCCGGTCATCTATGTAGGCGCGAGCACAGGAAAAGACGGCATTCACGGGGCTACGTTTGCATCGGAAGAACTGAACGAAGGCAGCGAATCGAAACGTCCAGCCGTTCAAGTTGGCGATCCGTTCATGGAAAAGCTTCTTCTTGAAGCATGCTTGGAAGTTGTGAAAAACGATGCCCTGGTCGGTATTCAAGATATGGGAGCGGCAGGCCTTACATCGTCATCAGCGGAGATGGCAAGTAAAGCGGGATCAGGTATTGAAATGAATTTGGACCTAATTCCTCAACGAGAAAAAGGGATGACCCCATATGAAATGATGCTCTCTGAATCTCAAGAGCGTATGCTTTTGGTGGTCAAAAAAGGGCGAGAAGATGAGATTATCTCGATCTTTGAGCGCCACGGTCTTTTGGCAAAAGTGGTCGGTCAAGTCACAGATGATCGTAAGCTAAGGCTCACTCATCAAGGACGTGTAGCAGCGGAAGTGCCGGTCGATGCGTTGGCAGAAGAAGCCCCTGTTTATCATAAACCATCCACAGAGCCCGCTTATTACAGCGCGTTTCAAGAACAAGAAACGCCTGTGCCAGCTGTAACGGACATGAAAGAGACTCTTCTAGCTCTTCTTTCACAACCAACAATTGCGAGTAAAGAGTGGGTGTATGACCAGTACGATTACATGGTGCGTACAAATACAGTTGTTAGCCCTGGATCGGACGCGGCTGTCCTTCGAATCAGGGAAACGAATAAGGCACTTGCCATGACAACAGATTGTAACTCCCGCTACATTTACTTGGATCCTGAAATGGGTGGGAAAATTGCAGTAGCCGAAGCGGCGAGAAACTTAATTTGTTCAGGTGCGAAGCCACTTGGGGTGACCGACTGCTTGAACTACGGAAGTCCCGATCGTCCGGAGATCTTTTGGCAACTTGAAAAATCCACAGACGGGTTAAGTGAAGCGTGTCGCGCTCTTGAAACACCTGTTATTGGCGGAAATGTAAGCTTGTACAACGAACGAAGCGGGGAAGCGGTGTATCCGACACCGGTTATTGGAATGGTTGGACTCATCGAAGACTTAGCACACATCACGACTCAGCAGTTTAAACAAGCAGGAGACCTCATTTACCTCGTAGGGGAAGCTCGTCCGGACTTTGGGGGAAGCGAACTGCAAAAGCTGACGGATGGCGATATTTCAGGACGTCCGCCACAGATCGATTTGAGTGTTGAAAAAGAGCGTCAGTCAGCTGTTTACGAGGCCATTAAAGCAGGAACCGTTGCGTCTGCTCATGACTTAGCAGAAGGTGGACTTCTTGTAGCTGTTGCAGAATCGATGATGAAAACGGGACTTGGAGCAACAATGACGATTGGTGGTCATTTAGTGACGGAGAGTTTTAGTGAAACGCCGTCCCGATATTTAATCAGTGTGAAAGAAGAGAACCGTGAGCAATTTGAACAAGTAGTCAGTGACGCCGCTTTAATTGGTCGAGTAACAGAAGAGGCGAGGCTTCATGTAACGGGTAAAGCGGGTGAAGCCATTCTTACAGCTACGTCATCAGAATTAGAAGAAGCTTGGAGAGGAGCGATTCCGTGTTTGCTGAAATCAAAGGGTTAAACGAAGAGTGCGGCGTGTTCGGGATTTGGGGACATGAAGAAGCGTCCAGAATTGCTTATTACGGTCTCCACAGTTTGCAACACCGCGGTCAAGAAGGAGCGGGTATCGTCGTTTCTGATGGGGAAAAGTTGCGCATTCGAAAAGGGATGGGCCTTGTAAATGAAGTATTCAATGATGAAAATTTAAAAGCGTTGACCGGTCACGCGGCAGTAGGGCACGTACGCTATACGACAGCTGGGGATAGTGACTTGTTAAACTGTCAGCCTCTTCTGTTCAACTCCCAAACGGGAAGCCTAGCACTCGCCCATAACGGCAACCTGGTGAATGCGAACGCCTTAAAGCACCAGCTTGAAAGGCAAGGAAGCATTTTTCAGACTACATCGGATACGGAAGTTCTTGCCCACTTGATCAAGCGTAGCGGGTATGAAAGAGCGGAAGAGAGACTGATGAACGCCCTTACGATGGTAAAAGGGGCGTATGCCTTTATGGCTATGACAGAAGAGCAGCTCATGGTTGCTCTTGATCCGAACGGCTTGCGGCCTCTTTCTCTCGGTCGCCTCGGTGACGCTTATGTCGTCAGCTCTGAGACGTGCGCCTTTGATATTATCGGAGCCGAATACGTTCGGGAAGTGGAGCCTGGTGAAGTGCTGATCATCAATGACGAAGGGGTAAGAAGCGAGCGTTTCTCCTTTTCAGGTAAAAAATCCATTTGCTCGATGGAGTACGTGTATTTTGCCCGGCCAGATAGTCACATCGATCAAATCAATGTGCATACTGCGCGTAAAAGCCTCGGTAAAGAACTGGCCATGGAAGCGCCTGTTGAAGCGGATGTGGTTACTGGTGTGCCTGACTCTAGTATTTCAGCTGCGATTGGATATGCGGAACAGGCGGGGATTCCTTACGAGCTCGGTCTTATCAAGAACCGTTATGTAGGACGCACATTTATTCAGCCCTCCCAACAGCTTCGTGAGCAAGGGGTAAAAATGAAGCTCTCCGCTGTTCGAGGGGTTGTGGAAGGAAAGCGTGTAGTCATGGTAGACGATTCGATCGTTCGTGGAACGACGAGCCGCAGGATTGTGCAGTTGATAAAAGAAGCGGGAGCAAAAGAAGTGCACGTGAGAATCAGTGCTCCACCGATTAAAAATCCGTGTTTTTACGGAATCGATACGTCAACGACTGGTGAATTGATTGCCTCTTCCAGGTCTGTCGAGGAAATCGAAGCTGAAATTGGTGCCGATTCTCTACGTTATTTATCCGTTGAAGGGCTGATGGAAGGCATCGGACGACCAAAGGAAATGGAAAACTGCGGTCAGTGTTTGGCGTGCTTTACGGGGAATTATCCGACTGAAATTTATCCACATACGATGCATCCGTATGAAAAAGTGTAACGAGGGAGGACGCAATGTCAAAAGCGTATAAACAAGCAGGTGTGAACATCGAAGCAGGATACGAGTCGGTCGAGCGGATGAAACAGCACGTGAACCGAACCAGGCGAAAAGAAGTGATCGGTGGCCTTGGCGGGTTCGGTGGCATGTTCGACTTGTCTCAAATGGGATACAAAGAGCCCTGTCTCGTTTCAGGCACGGATGGGGTCGGCACGAAGCTTATGGTCGCACAAGAAACAGGCATTCATCATACGATCGGAATCGATGCAGTTGCCATGTGCGTAAACGACATCGTGGTTCAAGGAGCGGAACCGTTGTTTTTCCTCGATTACCTTGCTCTTGGTGAAAACAAACCGGATGTAGTCGAGCAAATTGTCCAAGGCATCGCCGATGGGTGTGCAGAAGCAGGCTGTGCTCTTATTGGTGGCGAGACGGCCGAGATGCCCGGCATGTACGATAAAGACGAATATGATGTAGCCGGTTTTGTGGTAGGAGCAGCTGAAAAATCCTCCCTCATTGACGGTTCCACTATTCAGTCAGGCGACGTGTTAATCGGGTTGCCTTCAAGCGGCCTTCATAGTAACGGCTTCTCTCTTGTACGAAAAATCTTGAGTGACCGAGGAATTCGCTACACGGACCCTGTTCCAGATGACTCGGAAAACAGAACGGTCGGGGAATGGATTTTAACACCAACGCGGATCTATGTGAAGCCTGTACTCGCTCTTGTAAAAGCAGGCCTTCTTAAAGGCGCCGCACATAACACTGGGGGAGGTCTTTATGAAAACGTCCCACGGATGCTTCCTGAGGAAACGCGGGCGGTGGTCGATTCATTTGCATGGAAAACGCCGTCCATTTTCACTTGGATGGGGACGTTAGGCGGGATCGAGCAAAAAGACATGTACGAGACGTTCAACATGGGGATCGGTATGATCCTTGCTGTGAGCGAGGAGAAAGCAGAGGACGCCATGGCCGTTTTGAAAAAAGAAGGAGAAAATCCGATCCGAATTGGTGTGGTAGAAAAAAGCGACACGGATGAAGCGCGTATCCAAATCAAAGGAGTCGACCGATGATAAAACTGGCGGTGTTTGCATCGGGGAGCGGGAGTAATTTTCAAGCCATTGTGGACGCGCAAAAAAACGGGACCTTACTCGGAGAAGTGGCCCTTCTCGTTTGTAACAAACCTAGTGCGAAGGTGATTGCGCGAGCGAAAAGAGAAGGCATTCCTTCCGTTGTGGTGCAGCCGAGCGATTATGCCTTTAAAACGGGTTACGAACAAGCCATTGTTGATAAGCTCGTGGAATATGAGTGCGAGTTTCTCGTTTTGGCCGGATACATGAGATTGATAGGTCCGACTCTCCTTAAGCGCTATGAAGGGAAAATTGTAAACATTCACCCGTCTCTTTTGCCATCCTTTCCAGGGCTCGATGCCATTGGCCAGGCACTGGACAAAGGAGTCAAAGTGACCGGGGTGACCGTGCATTTCGTGGATTCCGGAATGGATACGGGTCCTATCATTGCTCAAAAAGCTGTTACAATAGAAGAAGGAGATACAAGACAAGGTGTCCAAGAAAAAATACAGCGTGTCGAACACATTCTTTACCCTCAAACCATCAACGAGATTCTTACAAAACATGCCAAGGAGGTACCGATTCATGAATAAGCGAGCATTAATTAGTGTATCTGACAAAACAGGAATTGAAGGATTAGCCAAGGCATTATCAGAGGCAGGCGTTGAGATTATCTCAACCGGTGGCACAAAGCGCGCCATTGAAGCGGCGGGTATAAGTGCGACTGGTGTTGAAGAAGTGACCGGCTTTCCTGAAATGATGGATGGACGTGTTAAAACGCTACATCCACGAATCCACGGCGGACTTTTGGCTCTAAGAGACAACGATGAGCATATGACGGCCCTTGACGATCACGGGATTGAAGCGATTGACATGGTGATCGTAAACCTTTATCCATTCCAGGCAACCATTGAAAACCCCGATGCTACGTTTGCCGATGCCATTGAAAACATCGACATTGGCGGTCCATCTATGATTCGTTCGGCTGCCAAAAACCACCGGGATGTAGCGATTGTCGTAGATCCGGCTGATTACCCTCGTCTTTTGGAAGAGGTGAAAACAGATGGAGAAGTGTCGCTTGAGTTTAAACAAAAGCTTGCAGCCAAAGCGTTTCGTCACACGGCTTCTTATGACGCGTTAATCGCGGAGTACCTCACCGAGCACGTAGGGGATGAGTATCCAGAAACGCTCACCGTTACATACAACAAAAAACAGTCTCTTCGTTACGGAGAGAATCCTCATCAGCAAGCCGCTTTTTATGAGCGTCCTTTAGGAAAACAAACGTCCATCGCTAGAGCGACGCAGCTTCAAGGAAAAGAACTTTCTTACAATAATATTAATGACGCTGATGCGGCGATCGGTGTGGTAAAAGAGTTTACAAAACCGGCAGTAGCGGCGATCAAGCATATGAACCCGTGCGGTGTAGGAATCGGGGAAACGATCGAAGAAGCCTACCAAAAAGCGTACGAAGCGGATCCGGTGTCGATCTTCGGCGGAATTATCGCCTGTAACGGGGAAGTCGACGGTGCAACGGCACTAAAAATGAAAGAGATTTTTCTTGAAATTGTGGTAGCTCCGTCCTTTACAGACGAAGCCGTTCAAATCTTGAGCGAAAAACCAAACCTCCGCCTTCTCACTATTTCGTTTACAGATGCACAGGCAATGGAGCAACGAATCAGTACCGTATCCGGTGGCGCTCTCGTTCAAGACACAGACATCCTCAGCTTTGAAGATGTGGAAACGACCATTCCCACAAAGCGAAAGCCAAGTGACGACGAGCTTCGCCAGCTTGAAATGGCATGGAAAGTCGTGAAGCACGTCAAATCGAACGCAATCGTGTTGGCTACTGAAGATCGAACGATTGGCGTTGGGGCAGGGCAGATGAACCGTGTTGGTGCTGCTAAAATTGCACTTGAACAAGCAGGGGCGAGCGTCCAAGGGGCGGTTCTTGCTTCAGACGCGTTTTTCCCGATGGGAGATACAGTTGAAGCGGCTGCAAAAGCGGGAATTCGTGCGATTATCCAGCCAGGAGGCTCAAAGCGAGATCAAGAGTCGATTGACAAAGCAGACGAATACGGAGTGGCCATGGTCTTCACAGGCGTTCGTCACTTTAAGCATTAAAAAGGCACTGAAAAAGTTTGATCTTTAACTTTTTCAATGCCTTCCATTAAAGGGAGGAACCATTCATGAAAGTTCTTGTAATCGGAAAAGGCGGGCGCGAACACGCCCTTTGCTGGTCTTTCGCCAAAAGTCCGAACGTGAAGGAAGTCATTTGTGCGCCAGGAAGTGACGGGATTCGTTCTGTTGCAAGGTGTGTGCCAATTGAGGAAACAGAGCACGAAGCAATCGTCCATTTGGTTAAAGATGAGCTCATCGATCTCGTCGTGATTGGACCGGAAGCCCCTCTTGTGGCAGGACTTGCGGACGAGTTAAAAGAAGAAGGCATTCGTGTGTTTGGTCCATCAAAACAGGCGGCTCAAATTGAAGGAAGTAAGGAATTTGCCAAAGACCTCATGGAAAAGTATGAGATTCCAACAGGCGCTTATCGCGTGTTTGATTCCCTTACACCAGCCATTGAATATGTAAAAGAACAAGGAGCTCCGATTGTGGTTAAAGCTGATGGACTAGCTGCGGGAAAAGGCGTCGTTGTGGCCATGAGCGAAGAAGAAGCAGTCACGGCACTTGAACAAATTCTTGATGAGAAGCAGTTCGGTGAGGCAGGCGCTCGAGTCGTTATTGAAGAGTTCCTCGAAGGAGAAGAGTGTTCATTAATGGCCTTTATGAACGGAGAAACGGTCGTTCCCATGGTCGTCGCTCAAGATCATAAACGGGCGTTTGACGGTGACCGGGGTCCCAATACAGGTGGCATGGGCGCTTACTCTCCTGTACCTCACATCAGCAAGGAAGCGATCAAGCAAGCGGAGCAAACGATTGTAAGAAAAATGGCGCGAGCCTTGAAGCAAGAGAATTGTTCCTTTACCGGGATTTTATATGCCGGGCTCATGATGACATCTGATGGCCCAAAGGTGATTGAGTTTAACGCTAGATTTGGTGACCCAGAAGCACAAGTGGTGTTACCGAGGCTAATTACGCCCCTTGACGAAGTGATTTTTAGTGTGTTAAAACATGAGGAAATCGACGTGGAGTGGTGTGAAGAAACGGTCATTGGCGTCGTTCTTGCCTCCGACGGTTACCCAGGTTCGTATGACACTCGTGTACCGATCGATTCGAGTGTGTTCAAGCAACAGTCCGGTCCCTTTTTCCACGCAGGAACACGAGAGTTGGACGGAGAGTGGATGACGAACGGTGGACGAGTGGGGATTGTAACGGGAATGGATCGTTCATTGGAACAAGCGCAAAAAAGCGTGTACACCGTTCTTCAGGACGCACAAACAGACGGGTTGTTTTATCGAAGTGATATTGGAAGCCGAGCTATTTCGGCCTCGTCTCCTTCCGCTTCATCAGAAGGTAAAAAACAGTAACAAGGCTTCCGAGGACAAGTAAAAATAAAAACACAGTATCGGTTGCATATTCCCAAAGCATGGAATGGCTCCTTTCAGAAGGCGCTGAAAAAGTTCGATCTTTAACTTTTTCAATGCCTTCGATGTTAAATAGAGTGAGGATGCCCGAAGTGTAGGGCATCCTTATTGTTTTTTTTGCTCGAATGGTGAAACACCCGAGACCCTGCAGATTTGTTAGGGTCTCACACGTTTCATGAGCCTGTTGAATTTACGATGGGTTCATTGGTCCCAAATCAAAATCATCAGCCGGCATCTTATCTTGCTGCTGTTCTACCGCGTACATCACCGGACAAAATCGTGTAATTCCCTCTGCGACTTTCATGGATCCGATCAACGCAACGAAAAGGGGACTCCCTTTGTGGCACCGTCTCCCCATTTTTGATGTAGCCCAAGCTAACAACGTGAACCCAAGTGTAATTCTAATCAACGCATTTACAATCCCGATATTCGGTCTCATGTTTATACCCTCCTCATGTTATTTTCCGATAATTTTAACTTCTTTGGTGATTTAAACGGATAAAAGTGTTACGATGAACAAAAGTAAAGGCTTTTTTCACAAAGTGAGTTATGAAAGCCCTTAAAAAAGTAAAGAACAACAAAACATAAACGTTCAGGTGATTATCATGCAACCAATCCAATGGTCAAAAAAAGAAATACGAGAGCAGATGGAAGTCGTTAAAGGAAACCTTCCTCCAACCAAGCTCATCCAAAATGCAACATGGTTAAACAGCGTCACAAAGAAGTGGCAAAAAGGTCACATCTGGATACACCACGATCGCATCGTGTACGTTGGTAAAGAAATGCCAGCTCAACTACAGGGTGTGGAAGTGACGGATGTAGGCGGAGCGCCAGTAGTACCAGGGTATATCGAACACCATGCTCACCCATTTCAGTTATATCATCCCCTCAGCCTTGCTCGGTATGCATCGGAGAGAGGAACGACGACACTGATCAACGACAACATGAAGTTATTTTTACATTTCACAAAAAAGAAAGCGTTTACATTACTTGAAGAGCTGCAAAAGACACCTGTTCTTATGCTATGGTGGGCACGATTTGATCCTCAAACAGCCTTAAAGGACCACGACCGCTTTTTTTCGTACGCAAATGTAATGGATTGGCTTCATCATCCATATGTTGTTCAAGGGGGAGAGCTCACAGACTGGCCATCTGTCTTGAATGGTGATGACGCGATGCTTCAATGGATGCAAGAAACGAAAGCAAAAAACATGCCCATTGAAGGTCACCTCCCGGGTGCCGGAGAAAAAACGTTGACACAAATGGCATTAGCCGGGGTGGATTGCGATCACGAAGCTATGACTGGAGAAGAGCTGATACGGCGATTGAACCTCGGTTACACGTGTTCCTTACGTTACTCTTCGATACGGCCAGACCTTCCTGACCTTTTGGATACTGTACGGGAAGAAGGTTTGAGTAGCTGTGACAAAATTTTGATGACAACTGACGGATCGCCACCTAAGGTAATGCAAGAAGGGGTCATGGACCGTCTCATTCAAATTGCAGTTAACAAAGAAATTCCATTTATTGATGCTGTTAACATGTGTACGTATAATGTAGCAAGACACTACAAAATGGATCACCTCATTGGGATAATTGCCCCTGGCAGACTGGCAAACGTGAATGTGCTGGACTCCGAGCAAAACCCATTGCCCGTGTCTGTGATGGGAAAAGGAAAATGGATTGTAAGAGACCACGAGGCTCAAACAACCATCCCGGATCCTGACTGGGCTCAGCTAGGCTTTAAGCCTTTTGAACTTGACTGGGACTTGACGGAGGAAGATCTTCAATTCTCAATGCCGCTTGGTCTTGAAATGGTGAACGACGTTATCATGAAACCGTATCGCCCGAGCTTGGATATGAGCCTTCATACGATTCCTGAAGAAAGGGACGAATGCTTCTTTGTTTTAGTGGATCGTCACGGAGAGTGGCGAGTGAATACCGTTATCAAAGGATTCGCCAATCGTCTAAACGGGCTAGCCAGCTCCTATTCAAATACCGGTGACATCATTTTAATTGGGAAAAGCAAACAAGGACTCCTTGATGCTTTTAACGCATTGAAAAATCAAGGAGGGGGGATGGCGATAGTAGAAGAAGGGGGCAGCGTAAAAGGAAGGATTCCTCTACCGCTCAACGGCGCATTATCAGATAAAGAGCTCGTTGATATAGCTAAAGAAGAAGAGCATTTCATGAACGTGCTACAACAAAAGGGGTACCGCTATAGTGATCCGGTGTATTCGCTGTTGTTTTTCTCGGCGACACACCTGCCTTACGTAAGGGTAACGCAGAAGGGGATTTATGACGTCAAACAGAAAAAAGTACTCTTTCCTTCTATTATGCGTTAAACTATAAAAGTATAAAGGGGTCAAAAAAGAGCATGATTTCAAGAAAGAAGCAGGGTCTATTATGTGGTGTAATTGCTTGTCTTTTAGTAACCGCAGCCTGCACGAAAAATGAAGCAACAGGCACAGAACTAGATGAAGCAAACGATACAGCAATAGAAGATACAGTAGTAGATTCAAAGGAATTAAACGAACCGGACGAAGAGTCTGAAGAGGTCGCTCCCGCTCATACGGCACCATTGACCGGCCTGGCTACATATGAGGAGCTTTGGCATACGGCATTCGGTGTGATGATTGAGAACTCCACACAAGCTCGTCCACAATCGGGCCTTGACCAAGCCGATGTGGTGTATGAGGTGCTGTCAGAGGCAACGATCACTCGCTTTCTCGCTTTCTATCATAGTCAAGAGGCAGAGCGGATCGGACCTGTGCGAAGCGCGAGAGATTACTTTGTCCATTTAAATAAAGGGTACAATGGGATTTACGTATCTGCAGGTGGAAGTCCTGACGGATTGGCATTAGCTGAATCTGATTATGTTCAATTTATTAGCGGTCTTGCGTACGATGGACGATTCTTTACCCGTGCTTCAGACCGAAGCGCCCCTCACAATATGTACACAAGCGTTCAGGATTTGAAAGCGGCAGCCGCTCATATCGGTCACGATATGAATTTATCACCACCAACGCTACCCCGTTTGGATCATAAACGGGAAGGTGAATCCGCTGAGAGTTTTGAAGTGAAATATGGTAGCGCCAATAACAACGTGCAATATCTCTACGATGCCGAATTAGGTGGGTATCGCCGATCGAATGGCGGCGTTCCTACTATTGATGCAGCAACCGGCACACCGGTTGCTCCAGAAAACGTCTTTGTTGTTGAAGCATCTCACCGCGTTATTGATGACGTTGGTAGAAGAGCAATTGAGGTGACCGAGGGAGGAAATGCATACCTCTTTCAAGAAGGTGTAGTACAAGAGCTTGAATGGCGCAATGAAAACGGCGTTATTCTTCCATATATTAATGGCGAGCCTGCAGGTTTTTTACCTGGCCAAACATGGATTAACATTGTTCCGAAAGAGAACGGAGGCCTTTCTTCGCACGTGGCGATCGAAGGGATTCAGTAGCAGGCCACTTACAAAGAAAGGATGAATCACACATGCAAATTAATAAATTACGAGGAAAAGAACTAGATCAACTTTTCAATGCCATCCTAAGCCTCAAAGATTCAGAGGAATGTTATCAGTTTTTCGATGACCTTTGTACGATGAACGAAATTCAGTCTTTGGCTCAACGCCTGGAAGTGGCACGCATGCTCATGGACGGTGACACGTATCAAAAGATTGAGAAAGATACGGGAGCGAGCACTGCAACCATCTCCCGCGTAAAGCGTTGCATTAACTACGGTAACGACGGTTATCGCATGACGTTAGAGCGAGTGAAAGAAGAACAAGAAGCAAAATAAAATTGTGGCACCTTGTGGAAAAGCGCAAGGTGCTTTTTTGTGGGGGAGAAGTGAGTTGGTTGGGAGGAGCGTGGGAAGTTTATGATGAAGTTTAGGGAGTTTATGAAGAATTTCTCTGGCTTTACGAAGAACTTTCACGAGTTTATGAAGAACTTTTGTCCACGTATAAAGACTTTCACACCGTTTAAAGAGAATTTGACATAAACCGACACGGCGCCCCCGCCTCCACCACCCTCACGAAAAAATCCTCAAAACCACCTCTAATCCTAATGAGTCTCGCTTTTATTTTTGATATACTTATCTGATGAACTGTTTACTCTAAAGAGACAATGGGGCTCGTATGTGTCCCACAGACAATATGGAATAGAAGCTGGAGGATAAAACCATGCTTGAATACAGCGATTGGAAACACGTCTTTAAGCTCGACCCGAATAAAGAAATCAACGACAGTG
This sequence comes from Alteribacter aurantiacus DSM 18675, assembly GCF_000429705.1. Taxonomy (GTDB): domain Bacteria; phylum Bacillota; class Bacilli; order Bacillales; family Salisediminibacteriaceae; genus Alteribacter; species Alteribacter aurantiacus. The sequence goes on along the minus strand of NZ_KE386942.1, from coordinate 427,024 downwards.
ATTTAGAGGCCGTTTGCGAATCAGGGACTGACGCAGTAATCGTTGGGGGAACAGATGGCGTTACGGAAGACAACACGCTTGACTTACTCATGAGAATTCGCAGATACTCCGTTGCTTGTGCATTGGAAGTGTCTAACTTGGAATCTGTCACACCGGGATTTGACTATTACTTGATCCCGTCTGTGTTGAATACACAAAACGGAGAATGGATAAACGGACGCCACCACGGTGCGATAAAAGAACTCGGACCGATGATGAATTGGGATGAAGTGTTGTCAGAAGGATACTGTGTGTTAAATCCTGATGCAAAAGTGGCGAGGCTCACAGAAGCGAAAACAGCGTTGAACGAAGACGACGTGATTGCTTATGCTCGTATGACTGAGAACTTGATTCGGATGCCGATCTTTTACTTGGAATACAGCGGAACATACGGCGACGCTGACATCGTAAAAGCGGCTAAGAATGTATTGGATCGTACGCAGTTGTTTTACGGTGGCGGCATCACAAATGAAAAGCAAGCTGCTGAAATGGCGGAGCACGCCGATACAATCGTTGTAGGCAACGTCATTTACGACGATTTGAAAGCGGCGTTGAAAACCGTTAAAGCGGTCAAAAAGTAAGTGTACAACCGACTAGAACTGGGATAAACTAAAGATATAAGAACATACGTTTGGATGGTGATGATTGATGGAACGTGTATCGAACGACTTGCTTTCAGGGTTAAACCCGGAGCAACAAAAAGCAGTAAAACATGGTGTGGGACCTCTACTCATTATGGCCGGTGCAGGAAGTGGAAAGACGCGAGTACTCACACACCGCATCGCGTACCTTCTTGGAGAAAAAGGCGTAGCCCCGTGGTCCGTTTTGGCGATTACCTTTACGAACAAAGCTTCTCGAGAGATGAAAGAGCGAATCGGGAAGATTATCGGAGGACCTGGCGCTGAAGACATTTGGATTTCAACGTTTCACTCCATGTGTGTAAGAATGCTTAGACGTGATGTAGACAGACTCGGAATCAACCGCAACTTCACGATTTTGGACGGATCTGATCAAGTTACCGTGATGAAACGATTGATGAAAGAGCAGAATATTGATACGAAGAAGTTTGAGCCAAGAAGCATTCTGGGATCCATCAGTTCAGCGAAAAACGAACTGAAAACGCCAAAAGAATATGCAAAAACAGCAAACGGTCCATATGAAAATACGGTAGAAAAACTATACGTTGCCTACCAAAAAGAGCTGAAGAAGAACTCAGCTATGGACTTTGATGATTTAATCATGCAGACCATTGAGCTATTTAAAAAGGTGCCTGAAGTTCTTGAATTTTACCAGCGTAAGTTTCAATACGTGATGGTGGATGAGTATCAAGATACAAACCGAGCTCAATACATGCTTGTAAAAATGCTTGCCGATCGCCACAAAAACATCTGTGTAGTAGGGGATTCTGATCAGTCCATTTATCGTTGGCGTGGGGCAGACATTCAAAACATCCTTTCATTTGAAAAGGATTATCCGAATGCGACCGTTATTATGCTCGAGCAAAATTACCGCTCAACGAAAACCATTTTAAAAGCGGCAAATGATGTGATTCAAAACAATTCGAATCGTAAAGCGAAGAACCTATGGACGGAAAACGATGATGGAGACAAGCTGGCTTTTTACGAAGCAGACAACGAGCACGACGAGGCTCAGCATATCGTAGGAAAAGTAAAAGAGATGATCGACTCTGGTAAGTACACCGAGTCAGACATTGCCGTTCTTTACCGTACGAACGCCCAATCCCGTGTGATCGAGGAAATGTTCGTCAAATCCAACCTCAACTATACGATCGTCGGCGGCACGAAGTTCTACGACAGAAAAGAGATTAAAGACGTGCTTGCTTACTTGCGCGTGATGGCCAATCCTGACGATGACATTAGCTTAAGACGAATTATCAATGTTCCAAAGCGAGGAATTGGCGCGTCCACGTTGGTGAAAATTGAACAATTCGCTGCCATGCAAGATGTATCAATCTACCGCGCTCTTCAAGATGTCCATGAAATTGGCCTGAGTGCTCGTGCTGCGAATGCCTTAAGAGAGTTTATTGGACAGCTTACAAACTGGGTACAGATGCAAGACTACTTGAGCGTAACGGAGCTTGTTGAAGAGCTTCTAGAGAAAACCGGTTACCGTGCCATGTTGAAAAACGACAAGAGCCTCGAATCCGAGAGCCGTCTTGAAAACATCGACGAGTTTTTATCTGTTACACAGGACTTCGAAAAATCAAACGAAGACAAGTCCCTTGTAGCTTTCTTAACCGATCTCGCTTTGATTGCGGATATTGATAAAGTGGACGATGACGAAGAAGAAAACAACCAAGAACAAATCATTCTTATGACCCTTCACTCAGCGAAAGGACTTGAATTCCCTGTGGTGTTCCTCATTGGTATGGAAGAAGGAGTATTCCCACATAGTCGATCGTTGATGGAAGAGGTAGAAATGGAAGAGGAGCGTCGTCTTGCCTACGTAGGGATTACCCGAGCGGAAAAAGAGCTTTACCTTTCTCGTGCACGAATGCGTACACTTTACGGCCGAACGAACATGAACCCGGCGTCCCGCTTTTTAAGTGAAATTCCGGAAGATCTTCTCGATTCGATTAAAGAAGAGAAGGCACAACCGGCGTGGATGAAAACATCACGCTCGTCAGGTGCTCAAGCACCTCGTTCATTCGGACAACCAGGTCGTGCACCAAATGCTTCCATGGGTGCAGGGAGAACCGGAAGAACCCAGATGCGCACGTCCACAACTACGACGGGTGGAGATTCTTTCTCATGGCAAGTGGGAGACAAGGCTGCTCACAAAAAGTGGGGTACAGGCACTGTTGTGAGTATGAAAGGAGATGGCGATAAGGTCGAGCTTGATATCGCTTTTCCTGAAGTAGGTGTAAAGCGCCTTTTTGCCAAATTTGCACCGATTACAAAGCAGTAAGGTGGGACCTTTATGGACCGTAATGAAGCAAAAACAAAAATCAACCAATTAACCGATACACTAAACGAGTATGCCTATCATTATTACGTACTCGATACACCGAAAGTAACCGACGCCGAATACGATCAACTGTTACGTGAGCTAATGGACCTTGAAGGGCAGTATCCAGAGTTGAAGCGAGACGATTCCCCAAGTGAGCGTGTCGGTGGAGAGATTCTGGATCGATTTACGAAAGTACAACACGACATCCCGATGCTCAGTCTCTCAAACGCGTTTAACGATGACGATCTTCGTGATTTTGATCGACGAGTGCAACAAGGGACGGGCAAAACACCAAGTTACAGCTGTGAGCTTAAGATTGATGGCCTTGCTGTTACGTTAAAATACCAAAAGGGCCGTTTCGTCCTTGGAGCTACAAGGGGAGATGGCTCGGTCGGGGAAGACATTACGAGCAACTTGAAGACAATCCCTTCGATCCCCCTTCGACTCGGAGAAGAAGTGGACATTGAAGTGCGTGGGGAAGCCTTTATGCCAAAGCGTTCCTTTGAGCGTTTGAACGAAGCGAAGGAGAAAAAGGGAGAACAGCTGTTTGCCAACCCTCGAAACGCAGCTGCCGGCTCTCTTCGCCAACTCGATCCTAAAATTGCAGCGAAACGAAATCTCGATATTTTCGTCTATTCTATTGGACAGCTCAAAGGAAAAGAGCTTGACTCTCATTTTGAAGCCCTACAATATGTGGATAAGCTCGGCTTTAAAACGAATCGTGAGCACAAGCGCTGCGACTCGATCGAAGACGTGATCACGTACTGTGAAAGCTGGCTTGATAAGAGAGCTGACCTTCCTTATGAGATTGACGGCATTGTAATAAAAGTGGACGACTTGAACGCTCAAAAAGAACTTGGGTTTACAGCGAAAAGTCCACGCTGGGCGATCGCCTACAAATTCCCGGCTGAAGAAGTGGTAACCACCCTCGAAGACATTGAATTAAACGTCGGTCGTACAGGTGTGGTCACACCAACGGCTGTTCTTTCACCGGTTGCTGTAGCAGGGACAACGGTAAAACGAGCATCTCTTCATAACGAGGACTTGATTCGTGAAAAAGACCTTAAGCTCGGAGATAAAGTGACGATTAAAAAAGCAGGAGACATTATCCCGGAAGTCGTGAATGTTTTAACGGAGCAACGAACGGGAGACGAACGAGACTTCTCCATGCCTACCCACTGTCCTGAATGTGAAAGTGAATTGGAACGAATTGAAGGGGAAGTAGCTCTACGTTGCATGAATCCGAAATGTCCGGCACAGATCCGGGAAGGGTTGATTCACTTTGTGTCACGAAACGCCATGAACATTGATGGTTTAGGTGAGAGAGTCATTGCTCAGCTTTTTTCCCACGGCCTTATTCAAGACGTGGCAGACTTGTATCGCTTGAAGAAAGAAGAGCTGTTAAACCTTGAGCGGATGGGAGAGAAGTCCGTCGAGAATCTACTCAACGCCATTGAGGTAACGAAGGAAAACAGCGTGGAGAAATTGTTGTTCGGTTTGGGCATCCGACATGTAGGTGCGAAAGCGGCCAAAACACTGGCTCAGCATTTTGAAACCATGGAGAACCTGCAACAAGCCACGCAAGAAGAGCTCATCGCCATTAATGAAATTGGGGATAAAATGGCCGATGCGATCGTCACGTACTTTGACAAGCCGGAAGTAACGGAATTGTTACAAGAACTGGCTCGCTTAGGTGTTAATATGAGTTATAAAGGACCGAAACCGGTGAGTGCTGAGGAGTCTGACTCCATCTTCGCAGGTAAAACGATCGTCCTTACAGGTTCATTGGAGCAAATGACACGTAATGATGCGAAAAAACAAATTGAGCTACTTGGAGGAAGTGTGACCGGTAGTGTGAGTAAAAAAACAGACCTACTTATTGCAGGTGAAAAAGCAGGATCCAAGCTTACAAAAGCACAAGATCTAAACATAGAAATATGGGATGAAGCGAGAATGTTAGAGGAATTATCGAAATAATGTCCACTCGCATCGAGAAGCTGTCATCTCGCGTTAGGGGTGAAGAGAATGACAAAGCAATTGGGGATCGTTGGTCTGGCCGGACTTTTATTACTTACAGGGTGCCTGCCAGCTCTTGAGCGTACGGAAGAAGAAGTGATTGTCGTTGACGAAGAAGAAGAGGAAGAGATCGAATACGTAATCACACCAACCATCCATACGCCGGAAAACTTTTTTCGAAATGTACTTAAAGATGGTCAATACCAACGAAATCCCGGGAGAGGCGATGTGAATGGCTCCATGGCCAACCGTGTTGATTTGGACCAGTTCGAAGTGGGATTAATGGAAATAGCCTCAGCTAGCTTCAGTCAAGACAATTATTACTTTCAAGAAGGTCAAATCCTTGAAACAGGAACAATAAATAGTTGGTTAAGCAGAAGCAGTGAGAGCAACGAGAGTGGATTAAATCCTGCAATTGATCAGGAAACCGAAGGCGAAGAACGAGTCGATGAAATGAGAAATAACCCAGCCTATATTTCTCACATCATGGAACACAATTACATGTACGAAGATGGGGAAGATGGTGTAAAACTCGGAGGCATCGTAATTGGCATTGGACTTCGCTCCGTCTATTCCTTTAGAGATGAGGATTGGAGAAGTTATGAAGTATCTCTTGATCCTGATGAAGTAGAAGCGTACGGGAAAGAGGCTGCCGAGGAAATTGTCCGTCGTTTCCGAACGAGGGAAGATCTCGAAGACATTCCGATCACGGTCGCTTTATATCGTGAAGAAAAGCGACAATCAATTGTACCTGGCTCTTTCTTCGCCATAGCTGAAACAAGCGGTAGCGATATAGGCAGGTGGGAAGCGATTAATGAAGAACATTTCTTTTTCCCTTCCAACCGTGCGACAGAGAATAACCGAGATCACGCCGAAGCGTTCAATCACTTTAAGCAAGATATTGACGACTTTTTCGGAAGATCGATTGGTGTCATTGGTAAAGCAAGATACAAAAGTGGCAATATTGCCGAACTGAAAATTGATGTAAACCTCCAGTCCCACGGTAAAGGGGAAATTATTGCCCTTACGCAATACATTAGCGGAAGACTGGATGCTCATTTTACATTTGATGCACCAATTACCGTTAACTTGGAATCGGTAAACGGTGCAGAAGCCCTTGTTGTAAAACATGGTGGACAAGATGACCCGTTTGTTCATGTATATTAATGAAAAACCTGCCTTGCACGCTTGAGCGTGTTTAGGCAGGTTTTTTATTTTCAAGGCAATTTAACATAGCTCGATTTAAATTCATCTAATGTGATGCAAGGGTTTTATGTCAACATGTCCGGTCTTGTCGGATAACAATAGGAAATATCAAAAAGACCCTAATTTCTGTAGGTCTTTTGTCTCGACTTTGCACCTGAATACCTAAAGTATAGTGGCTCCTTTCCCAAGAATGTGTCGAATATGTGAAAGAATGAAATTAATTTTAATTTTTTTTAATGAATATATATGTCTATATAATTATGTAAGCGCTTAAATTCGAGGTTTTAATGAATAAAAATACAATTAAACGTCTATAAAATAATATTTTTAATGTTCAGAATAAAATATTGTGGTATAGTTCTGCTTGTGCCTAGGATTTCGGATATGATGGTGGACGCCAAAATGCCAAATTGTTGCATAAAGGTGAATAACGCCTTCTCGCCGAATAATACAGGTATATTTTGAGTAAGGTCAGTCAAAATAGCAAATGCTAACAAATACTTAAAATTGCACATCAAAAAGGGGAGGGGACATTGTGGAAGATTACGCACTAACAGCAGCAACCTGGTTCTGGTTATTCGTACCAATGCCAATTCTCGTTATTTTATCAATCATTACATTTTTCACTGAAAGGAGAAGATAATTCATGGATACGTCTACTTTAATTACGTTTATTATTTACTTAGTCGGTATGCTAGGTATCGGACTTGTAGCATACAAAATGACAAGCAATTTATCAGATTATGTACTAGGAGGACGTCGTCTAGGCGGAAGCGTAGCCGCTTTAAGTGCTGGTGCATCAGATATGAGTAGTTGGCTCTTACTCGGTTTACCTGGTGCAATGTATGTTGCAGGTATGACTGAGATTTGGATCGGTGTCGGCCTTGCAATCGGTGCTTACTTGAACTGGCAGTTCGTAGCCGCTCGTCTTCGTATGTATACGGAAATTGCGGGAGATTCCATTACACTTCCTGATTTCTTTGAAAACAGATTTAAGGACGACAGTAAAGTCCTTCGTATTGTATCAGCAATTGTTATCTTAGTATTCTTTGCATTCTACACCTCTTCTGGTCTTGTAGGTGGAGCATTATTATTTGAATCATCATTTGGATTTTCTTATACACAAGCACTATGGATTGGTGCGATCGTCATTATTTCCTATACATTCTTGGGAGGTTTCTTGGCGGTAAGTTGGACTGACTTTGCTCAAGGTATTCTTATGTTCTTGGCATTGATCATTGTACCGATCGTTGCAATCAGCCAAATGGGTGGTTGGAGTGAAACGGTCAACCAAGTTGGAGCCATTGATCCTGAACGCCTTGACGTGTTCTCTGGAATTGGTCTTGTTGGGATCGTCTCGCTCTTAGCATGGGGTCTTGGTTATTTTGGACAACCTCATATCGTCGCTCGTTTTATGGCTGTAAAGTCTAAAGATGAGATTCCAAAAGCTCGTCTTGTAGGTATGACTTGGATGGTGTTCGCTCTATTCGGTGCGATTTTCACTGGTTTTGTTGGTATTGCATACTTCGCAGATGCACCACTTGCCAACTCTGAGACTGTCTTTATTGAATTTACTCAAGTACTCTTCAACCCTTGGGTAGCAGGCTTCTTATTAGCAGCAATCCTTGCGGCCATCATGAGTACGATTGACTCTCAGCTACTAGTATCTTCAAGTGCCTTAACAGAAGACTTTTATAAAAATCTTTTCCGTAAGAATGCTTCTCAACAAGAGCTTGTATGGGTTGGACGTTTCGGTGTTCTTCTTATCGCGTTGTTCGCCATCTTCCTTGCTTACAACCCTGAAGCTACTGTACTTGAACTTGTTGGATATGCATGGGCAGGGTTTGGTGCCGCATTCGGTCCCGTAGTCATTCTCTCCTTGTTCTGGAAGGGTATGACAAAAAACGGTGCCCTTGCTGGTATGATTGTCGGTGGTGCAACAGTCATCCTTTGGGATCTGTTCGTACCAAGTGACCTTTATGAAATCATCCCAGGATTTATCCTTGCTTGGGTTGCAGTAGTGGTCTTCAGTAAGATTGGACCTGGACCAAGTAAAGAAATTCAAGAAGAATTTGATAAGTATCATGAGAGCCTGTAAAGGTATGATGGCACCTTCCCCGCATGTTGCGGGGAGGGTGTTTTTTTGGTGGGAGGAGGTGTGGTGGGAGGTTATTTTTTGGTTGGGTGGTGCTAACTCCGCTAAATTTTGAATAAGTACGCCAATCCCACAATTAACGCCGTCAAACGAAAAATAAGTACGCCAATCCCACAATTAACACCGCTAAATGTAAAATAAGTGGCTCTTCCGGAACCCGAAAGATCCTTCACCACTCCAATCACCCAATGAAAAAACTGCCAAGGCCCTCTTATCTCTTCCGTTTGTTGCTTGTACGTTGGTTTTTTGATAAGATCAGTTTATTATATTCTGTACGGAAAGGCGCCTTGTAGAGCGCCTTTATTCAATGAATGGAGGGTAAAAAATGGAGCGAATCACGAAAGCGCAAATCAAGCATGTGGCCCACTTGGCACGCCTTGAATTCAGCGATGATGAAGTAGAGCGATTCTCTGAGCAGCTTGATAGCATCATTAACTACGCAGAGCAATTGAACGAATTGGACACGACCAATGTGGCACCGACATCACACGTGTTCGACGTAAGAAATGTGTTAAGAGAAGACGAAGTGAAACCATCACTCAGTCAAGAAGAGGCATTGAAAAATGCACCCGATCAAAAAGATGGACAAGTCAAAATACCTTCCGTGTTCGAGAAGTAGAGGTGAAAACATGTCGATATTAGATCAGCGCTTTGCTCAAATTCAAGAGCAGCTACATAAAAAAGAGTTAACAGTAACAGACTTGGTTGATGCGTCTTACAACCGTATTAGCGAGGTAGACGGAAACATTGGTTCCTTTCTACATTTGAATGAAGAAGGAGCAAGAAAACGAGCAGGAGAACTGGATGAACTTCTAGGTACAGACAAAGCAACAGGTTCTCTATTCGGTCTGCCTGCAGGAATTAAAGATAACATCAGTACGAAAGGCATTCGTACGACGTGTGCAAGTAAAATCCTTGATAACTTCAAGCCCCTTTATAACGCAACAGTTATGGACAAACTTGAGCAAACCAACATCATCAACATTGGAAAACTGAACATGGACGAATTCGCCATGGGATCTTCCAATGAGAACTCCGGCTACAAACCGGTCCGAAATCCTTGGGACATTGAACGTGTACCAGGTGGCTCCAGCGGTGGGTCGGCAGCAACAGTCGCTGCAGGAGAAGTGCTTTTCTCACTAGGGTCCGATACTGGTGGCTCCATTCGTGAACCGGCAGCTTTTTGCGGTATCGTTGGGCTAAAGCCTACATATGGCCGCGTTTCTCGATTCGGACTTGTTGCTTTTGCATCATCGTTAGATCAAATTGGACCGTTAACACGGTCGGTTGAAGACAATGCACATGTGTTGCAAGCCATTGCAGGTCATGACCGCATGGATTCTACTAGTGCTGGCGTAGATGTTCCGAACTATAGTGAAGCTCTTACAGGTGATGTAAAAGGGCTTAAGATTGCTGTGCCAAAAGAGTACATTACAGAAGGCGTGGAGCCTGAGGTTCGTAACCGCATTCGTGAAGCTCTTAACGTTCTTGAAAAACAGGGAGCGACAGTGGAAGAAGTGTCACTACCACATACGAAATATGCTGTGGCGACGTATTACCTTCTTGCATCTTCTGAAGCCTCAGCGAACTTGTCCCGTTTTGACGGCATTCGTTACGGAGAGCGTATTGAGGATGACAGTCTGATTGAGACCTATATGAAAACGCGTAGCCACTACTTCGGGGACGAAGTGAAGCGTCGTATTATGCTTGGAACATTCGCCCTAAGCTCTGGTTACTATGATGCTCTTTACAAAAAAGCGCAAAAGGTCCGCACGCTCATTAAACAAGACTTTGATGAAGTGTTCTTAAAGTACGATGTAGTCATTGGACCAACAACACCGACACCGGCCTTTAAGATTGGGGATAAAATTGAAGATCCATTGACAATGTATATGAACGATATTTTAACCATTCCGGTGAACTTGGCAGGTGTTCCTGCTATTAGTGTGCCGTGTGGATTGGCAGATGGACTTCCGGTCGGACTTCAAATCATCGGAAATCACTTTGATGAAGCGATGGTTTATAAAGTCGCTCATGCCTTTGAACAATCAACAGATCATCATAAATTGAAGCCGGAACTATAAGGAGGGACAGAGATGTCATTTGAAACGGTTATTGGACTTGAAGTTCACGTAGAGTTAAAAACGAAATCAAAAATTTTCTGCGGTTGCTCCACCGAGTTTGGCGCGCCGCCGAATACACATACCTGTCCCATTTGTCTTGGGCACCCGGGTGTGCTTCCGGTATTAAATAAGCAAGCGGTTGACTACGCCATGCGAGCAGCGATTGCTCTTAATTGTGACGTAGCAAAAGAAACGAAGTTTGATCGTAAAAACTATTTCTATCCTGATAGCCCAAAAGCGTATCAGATCTCTCAATTTGATCAGCCGATCGGTGAAAATGGCTATATTGATATTGAAGTAAATGGAGAGAAAAAGCGTATCGGAATCACGCGTATTCATATGGAAGAGGACGCAGGTAAGCTTACTCACGCAGATGGAGAACACCATTCCTTGGTGGACTTCAACCGTGTAGGTACACCTCTCGTTGAGATCGTGTCTGAACCAGATCTAAGATCCCCTGAAGAGGCGTACGCATACCTTGAGAAGCTTAAAGCAATCATGCAGTACACAGAAGTGTCGGATTGTAAGATGGAAGAAGGATCTCTTCGCTGTGATGCGAACATCTCCATCCGCCCTGCAGGTCAAGAAGCTTTCGGAACGAAAACTGAGCTAAAGAACTTAAACTCTTTTATGAACGTGCAAAAAGGCATTGCATTTGAAGAAGTACGCCAAGAGAAAGAACTTCTATCCGGAGGCAAAATTCTTCAAGAAACACGTCGCTGGGATGCGGACAACAAGAAAACGATTTTGATGCGAATTAAAGAAGGATCCGACGATTATCGTTACTTCCCAGAGCCGGACCTCGTGAATCTTTACATTGAAGACGAATGGAAAGAACGTGTTCGCTCCGAGATCCCTGAGCTTCCTGATGAGCGTCAAAAGCGTTATGTAAAAGAACTGGAGCTACCTGAGTACGATGCGCAAGTCCTTACACAGCAAAAAGCCATGAGTGACTTTTTTGAAGAAGGATTGACTCACGGAGCGCCTGCAAAACTCTTATCCAACTGGATGATGGGTGAAGTGAGTGCCTACTTGAACGCCAACGGTAAAGAAATCGGAGACGTGCCGATGACAGCTGAAGGGTTGGCGAAAATGATCGCTCTGATTGAGGACGGAACGATCTCAAGTAAGATCGCCAAAAAAGTCTTCAAAGAGCTCATTGAAAAAGGTGGAGACCCTCAGACGATTGTAAAAGAAAAAGGCCTCGTGCAAATTACGGACGAAGGTGCCATCCGAGACATGGTTAACGATGTATTGGACAACAACGATCAGTCTATTGCCGATTACAAAGACGGCAAAGAAAAAGCGATCGGTTTCCTTGTGGGGCAAGTGATGAAGGCCTCCCGCGGAAAAGCGAACCCGCAGATGGTAAATACGTTATTAGTGGACGAGATTAAAAAGCGATAAAGTGATTTAAATGGACCTGCGTGCGATGAGTAAAGTCGCCGCAGGTTCTTTTTGTTGGTGTGGTGTCTGGATTGGAGAGGTAGAGGGAGGCGAGGGTTTGTGTTGCCAACCCGTTAAATCGTGTAGGAAAGCCGGTAATGGGAGGCGGGGTTCCGTTAAAAGAGGGGCCTAAGCCGTGATAAAAGAAGAATAACCCGTGAATGAGCTCATCAAAGTCGTTAAAGAGACGAGAGGTAATAAGAAGTTTTCAACAAGGGAATTTCAGCTTGCAAGGACCAACCCGTTAAATGGTGGTAGGAAGCCGTTAATGAGCGGAGGTTACCCGTAAATAGAAATACGCAACCCGTGATAAAGGAACAGAAAGCCGTAAAATCCCGCTGCCAAGCCGTGAATCCCTCCAACCCGTCACCTCACCTTCATGCTCCCATCTCACTAAAATCACTCTCCATATTATAACTTCACCACATATCAGCCCAAACTCAATAAAAACATTCACCATTCCACGCTAAGCCATTGGTAACCGTTTATACGCCTAATTACCGCGAATCCTCATGTTTGCGATTGTTATTCCGCTTTGTTACCATACATTATTGTGTGCTCTTGTATGTATATTTTTCCTCAGGAGGACATACTGTACTTGTATTTAACGGAAAGGGAGGAGAACCTTATGAATAAAGAAGCAGGGAAGTTTTTCGGCCTCGTAACGTTGACGATCGCCTTTTTTACCGGGTTAATCTCCCTTATTATAGTAGGCATTTGGAGTATCGGTGAAAGCATGGTTCAAATCGGTTCAGTCTCTAGTGTGATGTTATTTGCTTTAGCCACATTCGGTTGGATAATTCCTTTACAGATCTTGTCTCTCATTCGGATGATTCCTGTGCAACGAAGACCGTTGCGTATCGTGTTCCCTTATGTTGAGACGTTGTTTCAAATTACCGTCTTTGTTCTTTATTTAATCGGCCTAAATGCGGCCATTACAAGTGTGAATTTTACAAACATCGGCATGGTCACCTTTGCTGGAGCTATCATTCTACTTGCGAAAATAGTGTTTACAAAAATGAATGAACAAGCACGGAAAGTGAGAAAAAGAAATCTTGAAGATGCATTAACAAAAGAGTAAATAAAAAAAGTGCCCCATCACCTGGTGGGGCACTTTTTGCAGCGTTAATACGGTTCCTTTACCATACATAAAAAGGCCATGGGCTTCCCTTTTAACTGACTATAAAACACACGCTCGTCGGTGAAGCCTAGACTTCGGTATAGGCGAATCGCTCGTTTGTTAAAGGTCGCCACAACGAGGCGAAATCGAGGAGTACTATAAGTGTCTCCGAGAAAAGTGAGCACTTGGGAAAAAAACGGCTTCCCTAATCCAAGGCCTGTCAGCTCTGGCTTTAACCCAATTCCCACGTCAAGGTAGCGTTTGTCCTTATAAATATCCTCATTATAGCCACCAGGGACTCTCGCCTCTTCTCCAACACAGCAAAAGCCAATGAGTTCACCCTTCCCATTTAAACACGCGTAATAGGGTTCAGTTACGAGGTCTTTGATGCATTCTGTTGTACGGTCAAGATTATATAGATCATACGGTTTTTGATATGTCCAAAACACGATTTCCTCCGCGTGACTTCTCCGCAATTTTACAAATGTGAATCGTTCCCCAGTCATGCTTGTCACCTCAATTCAAACGCCTACTCCTATCCCTACATATTCGATTTCCGGGAGCTAATTTCCTTTTTACGCAAGTGCTCAATGAAAAGCTGGGCAGACTATTCTTAACTGACAATTAGGAGGGAATTCACATGAGAATGGTGTTGATTCTGACGTTGTTACTAGTTCAATTCCAAGCGCTTCCGTTTATCGATAATGAAAATGGATTAGGGTTTAAAGACGATCGAGAGCAACTGGAAGAGCCCGAGTATGCGAGATGGGGGAAACTTGCAGTAGAAAAAGTCAAGGAGCGGTATCCGGATGTAAAAGTCGTGGACTATCTTCACGTTGGTAGAAAGGAAATAGACGAAGACACAGCTTCAGAAACGTTTAAACTTTGGATGCGCGGAGACGATCGTGAGTTCGGGGTGTTTGTTACAATCACGTTTGAAAAAGAGACAGATGAGGTGTTGGAGATTAGCTATGAGGAGACGGATCGAGGGTAGAGAGGTAAGGTAGTGCTCCCCCGTATCTTCAAGGAAAAGAAAAAAATCTTATAGTACTTGTTGTTTTCGCACAATCATAGAAAGTCCCACTCCATAAAATGATACAAGAATGAGTCGCGGATATGGAGTGGTTTCTTATGATTGGAATCTTAGTAAGCAAAAAAGGCTTTAAAGCCATAGTAAAAGGCCGTTCAAAAATTGAAGACCTTAGACATTACAAACGGTTTGTAAATCAACATAAGATGCCGGTTGTGTTCTATTATGTAAGTGAAAATCTGCTAAAAAATAGGGCGGTTCAAGGGTTTGTCGTTGAGCCTCATCAAGAACCGGCTGTTAAGGAGGTTCAAGCCCCAACCCATACGTTTTGTCGGATGATTGTAGGGGGAAGAACCAAGAGAAGGTTGAAACTGTTGGCAAGAAGAACGAAAAGAAGGTTCTATCAGCTTCAATCAGGGAGGGAAAGGGACAAGTGGAGACATATTGTGGCTTTGAATGCGAACGAAGCTACGTCTATTTTTGTGCCAAATTCCAAAAGGCTGACACCGGATACGTTTAAAGAAATGATTCGAAAACATGGTGAAGTGATCATTAAGCCGTGTAGAGGTTCTTTGGGACGTAGAGTGATCATGATCGAAAAAAGAGGGAAGCGCTATAAGCTCAGTTCCAAGACTAAGAAAAAACTGGTAGTTAAGCTAGTGTCTGCTAGAGAGGTAAAAGGATATATCGAGGCGTTATCGAAAAAGCGATATATCGTTCAACAGAAAGTAAGGGCTACAAAGGTAAACGACCAAACCATAGAAGTAAGAGCGAGTACGCAAAAGACGACCCCTACGGATTGGAAAGTATCAGCGAAAGCATTGAGGTTATCTCGAAAAGGGGACTTCTTGACGAACATTTCAAAAGGGGCTAAAGGAGTACCGTTTAAAACTCATTATTTTAAACAAGCTAATGTGAATGATGTGGTTGAAAAAACGAGCGTAGCTCTAGCTAAACAACTCTCAAAAGCCATTCCAGCCATTGATTTCGGATTTGATCTTATGGTAGATGAAAGAGGAAAAGTTTGGTTTATCGAGGCTAACTTACGAGATATGAAGCTTACGTATATGTGGGCAGGTGAGTATGAACTTTGGTATCAATCCATTGCTCAACCTCTTCGATTTATCGCAAGTGAAATGAAGAAGGCAAAGTAATACTTAAATAGGAAGAGGGTTCACGAATGGCGTGAGCCCTCTTCCTATTTTGTTCATTGTGAGTAGCGATGAAAATCGACAATTACCTTGTTGGTTGCTCTTGACTAAGGCGATTGTGTTTTTGTTCTTTGGAATAAACTGTTTGTCCGTTCACAACTGTCTCAACCACTTCTGAATACGCATCAAACGGGTGCTTTGTCCAAACCACAAGATCAGCGTCCATGCCTTCTTCGAGTGAGCCGACGCGATCGTCCACACCTAAATGACGGGCGGCTTGACTTGTAATGGAACGTAGAGCGGCTTCTTCACTTAAACCTGCTTTGACAGCGGTGCTTACTTGGGTAAGGAGGTATTCAATTCCGATTACCGGGTGATCGGTTGTGATGGAAACAGGAACATTGTATTTTTCCAATTCCACAAGAGTATGATATCCCTTATCAGCCAGCTCTACTTTTGACCTTGTGCTCATTGTAGGACCTACAGAAACTTGATATCCGGACTCTGCCACTTCCTTTGCGATTAAGTGTCCTTCCGTGCAGTGTTCAATTGTCAAATCAAGGTCGAACTCTTTTGCGATACGGATTGCCGTTAAGATATCGTCTGCTCTGTGTGCGTGCGTACGAAGGGGGATCTTTTTCTCAAGCACGGGAATTAGGTTTTCCATGCCGAGATCGCGATCCTTTAGTTCACCATTTTCTTTTTTTGTTTTATAATCCTGTGCCTTCATGAGTGTCTCGCGAAAGGTACTTGCCACCCCCATTCTCGTAACAGTCTTTTTAGGATGGATGCGTTTTGGATTTTCTCCAAATGCTCCTTTCATACCTGAGGGGTTGCGAAGGAGCATCTCATCGACAACATGGCCCGCAGTTTTTAATACAACCATTTCTCCTCCGATTACGTTAGCGCTGCCAGGCATGACTTGAACCGTCGTTACACCGGCTTCACGTGCATCTTGAAATCCTTGTTCACGAGGATTAATGCCATCCAATGCACGAATTTGAGGCGTGACTGGGCTCGAAGTTTCATTAAAGTCCCGTCCCTCAGCACCGACACCGGCTTCATGAACACCTAAATGAGTATGTACATCAATAATGCCTGGAGTCACAAAGTGTCCTTCACAATCCATTGTTTCAGCATCACTTGGAACGGTAATATGTTCACCAACACCGATAATTTTTTCACTGTCGATAAGAACAGTTGCGTTATGGTACGTGTTTCCGAGACCGTCTAAAACGGTAGCGTTCGTATAAGCTTTCATAAATGGGTCATCCTTTCAAAATGGGTTTCACGTTATTATTTCGATAACCTAAATATAATTCCTTTGATTTCTCTAAATTGTAACATAATTGTGATGTTGTTCTTAATAAAGAACAATTATACTTGTTATACGTCTTGGTTCATAAAGGAGGGAACCTGTGAAGAATCTTTTGTTAAGTACGGCTATAATGAATGTGACAGATGCTATTTTAACAATGATCGGAATAAAGGCAGGAGAAATTATTGAGGCGAATCCGGTGATGGCGTGGGCATATGATGTTCATCCGTTGTTCTTTTTAACGATCAAAATACTCCTCACTCTTGTGTTACTTATGCTCATTCCACACTTGCGTTTCCCTCTTAAGCGAGTCATAACAGGGAGCATCATACTCGCATTTTGCGGTTATGTGTTTGTTCATGGGCTCCATGTTACTTGGCTCGGAATGTGGGTAGGTTTGTGGTAGATGGTACTGAAAACGTTCGCTCGTTAATGTTTACAATGGCTTACTGTGGTAGTGATCTCAATAGCTCCATGTGCGGATTATGTAGTTTTATTTTTGATTGAACATGCCCATGCTGTTCATAGACTAAGGTACAGCCACCTTGGTGGTGCGCAGAAGGTGAGATTTGTTCTCTTTCCAGGACGAGCGTGCTATACTTGGATGAACAGGACCGTGATGGGAGCGTATGAACCATGAGAAAAGCCAGATTGATCTACAATCCTTCATCTGGACGTGAAAACTTTAAGCGTAACATTCCATATATTTTGGAGCGGCTTGAAAAAAGCGGCTATGAGGCATCAACCCATGCTACTACTGGGAAAGATTGTGCCAAAAGAGCGGCAGGTTTAGCTGCGGATCGAGGCTTTGACCTTGTAATAGCAGCAGGTGGAGATGGAACAATTAATGAAGTGGTTAATGGGATGGCTGAAAAAGAAAATCGACCAACTCTGGGCTTAATCCCTGCAGGAACGACGAATGATTTCGCCCGTGCAATTCAAATCCCAAAAGAGATTGAAGGGGCCTGTGATGTCATTTGTAATGGTGTCAAGCAGGCGATTGATATAGGTAAGATTGAACAACAATATTTCATTAATATAGCTGGGGGTGGCACTCTTACGGAGCTTACGTATGAAGTACCTAGTCGTTTGAAAACCATGATGGGGCAGCTTGCATACTACGTAAAGGGCTTTGAAAAATTACCCCGCATTCGTCCGAATCATGTGACGATTGAATACGATGGGAAATGGTTTGAAGGAGAGATTATGCTCTTTCTTGTAACAAATACGAATTCGGTTGGTGGGTTTGAAAAGCTTGCTCCGAAAGCGTATATTAACGATGGTTTGTTTGACATGCTTATCTTGAAAAAGACGAATTTGGCCGATGTTGTAAGGCTTACAGGAGCGGCCATGCGTGGCGAACATATCAACGATGAGAGTGTCATATATGTGCAAGCGAACCGGATTAAAATTCATGCGCAAAATGAAATGCAGCTGAACCTTGACGGAGAATATGGAGGGAAGCTGCCAGGTGAATTCGTGAACTTGCACAATCACTTTGAGATGATGGTACCAGATAAACCTCTAAGCAACTTTCAAAAGCTCTATTAAAAAGGAATGACCTAAACGGGGACGCCGTTTAAGTCATTCCTTTTTGTTACATAATCTCTTTATTAGACACGTTCAACCCTTCAATTCTTTGGTAGTTAGCGAGGTGTTTTAACGTTTCTACTGTGAGCTTTCCTTGCCATTCTTTTTTAGCCTTTGATTCCCACTCATCTTCATATTGGGACCATTTCCAAAAAGGAAGCCATGAGCCATCTTCTTGTTGGTTATTGATCTCATAGTCTAGATTTTTGGATACCGATTTTTCCAACATATAAGCAAAAGGGGAAGAAGGACTCGGGGCAAACCATAAAGGCTTAGCGCAATATCCACCCCATTTTGAAGGGTCGGTTGTGACGCACTGTTTCACTTTCGGTTTCAAGAGCTCAAGTAACTGATCTTTACCGGGAGAGGGCATCATTTGCGCGAGCCTAATATAACAAAGGACATCGTGCATCTCCAACTCCTTTATGTCTTCTACAATTGTAAAGACTTGTTCATGCCAAATCGGGAAGAGATCTTGCTCCAATATTTGTGGATAACAGTGAAAATAGCCGAGAATCTCCGCACCGGGATTGACTTCAAAAATGGAGGATTGCTCCTTGAAGTGCCACCACTCAGCATGAGGTTTATCGTTCATAGAAGGAAGCTTAAGGGGCCAGAATCCATATTCCTTATATACGTTAAGAAGATAGTTCATTGCTTTTTGGACAAACGCGTGTTTTCTTGGTGCACGAACGGCTGTGGCGTATTGCAACGCCACAGATGTAGCGATTGGACTTGACGCCTTCATTCTTATATCAGGTTCAATGGCATGGCCCACGCCACCATCCTCATTTTGATAAGGTGCCAATACTTCCATTACGTCTTCTGAGGAGCCGTTGGCAAAATAATATTCAAATAAGCGCTGGTCAACGAGCCGTGCGTGAGTATGGACAAAGTCCGCGGCTAGTCGAAACCGTTGAAGAGGTAATGTTTTCATCTTTTGGCTCCCTTACTTTCGAATGGATAAAAAGGTTCTTCACCAAAACACATTCCCTTTTAAACAGGGAGTTAGTCCTCAATATTGTTAATAATTGAAAAAAGTCGCCTTGGGATATTCATTCCCAAAGGCGACTATGTCATTTATTTTCTAAGTTTTTGAGGTCGCAAGTACGTTCCAACTCTCCAAAACCATTCTATAGGGCCGAAACGGTTGTTTTTTAGCCACCATCTGCTTAACAAGATTTGTAAACTAAATACTGCAAAAACGATGACGGTACCGAGAAGAAGTCCTAACTGACTAAAGAAACCGAATCCATAACCAAAATAGATCGTTGTCATGATGACGGACTGGCCAAGGTAGTTGGAGAGGGCCATTCTCCCGACGTAACCAAAGGCACTGAAAATCTTTTGGAACATCCCGCTTTGACTAAGTAATAAGAAAGCAGCAATGTAACCCAAAGTCAACAACGGGCCGCCAAAAATCATTGAGATATATTCAAGTTGAAGGTTACCAGTAAAGGCATATGATCCTTTGATTAATAGCCCAATTGGAATAAAGATAGCGGTCATCTTAGTTAACAACGAACGGAACGATTCGGGTCGGTGAATCCACCCTTTTTTAGCAAGGTAAGCACCTACGAGAAATAGAGCAATGACTTGAAGTCCCATAAAAACCGACATGAAAGCTGCATATACGCCACCATCTTCCATATCCTGAAACGGATCGGCGGTTAATCGGTATTCAATCATGTCCAAGTAAGACCCGTTTGCTGAAGCTTCAATTTCTTGATCTTGTATGGATGTGAAATTGAATGATTCCTCTGACCCATCATCCGGTATGAGGCCGGGTAACCCGATGAGGAGGAAGATCCCGACTGCCCATCCAAGAATCGTGGCAGGTTTGCATTTAATAAATAATAGTAGAAAAAGACCACAAATACCATAGGTTAATAAGATGTCCCCGTCCCAAATGAAGTAGGCGTGAACGAATCCGATAAAAGCCAAAAGAAGCATTCTACGTAAAAACAGCCAGCCAAACGGTCTGCCTTTTTCTTGTGTTCTCTGCCAAATCATTACGGCGCCAAAACCAAACAGGATGGAGAAAAGAGGGTAAAAGCTCCCTTCAACAAAAATGGATATGATTGTTGCCATGGCTGCATCTAAGCTACCAAAGTTTTCGGCAAAGCGTTCAAAGCTGAACATACCATATTGAAAATATAAGCTGTTCGCAAGTAAAATCCCCAAAAGAGCAAACCCTCTCAAGCTGTCCACGTGAGTCAAACGCTCACCAGGCTGAAGAGGTGTAAATTGCTCCGTTTCTCTCTTTAATTGATCTTCACTCATCTCATAACCCCGCTTCACTAAATTAATATCTGCATTAAAACATATGCATCATTTCGTCAATCCCATAACCGAAATGTTCGGGGGTCTGTCCCCGTACAATTTACGATACCATATCTATCCACTTTCGGAGAAGGATTGCTGTTAGTTCCAAAGTAATCTCTCATACCTCTTCGTTCCATTGCATTAAAAAAGACAACTTCTGGCATAGAAGCCGTCTTTACTGTAGATTTCTAGAGTTCAACTTTCTTAGGATCATGATTCTGCATGACTAAGAGAATAAGCCAGGAGAGTAAGAAGATGATGATGGAAAGGGTGATTAAAAGGACGGCGTATGGGTTGCCTACCATTGCAAACATGACGGCTAAGGTTGCGTATAGAACGATAAGAAAGCCGATTGCCGCGAGCTTCGTAAATATGCATTCAACTCCTTTTATCTAATTAGTCTACTTCTACACGATACCATATCTATCCAAAATTAGGGAAGGTTGCATCGGTAGAATGACATTATAAAGACGATATCCGTGTTGGATACCGCCTTTACGATACTATATTATTTCGCTTGTCGTTGTTCTTCTTCTCCGTCCCAGCATTCCGTACCTGTCAGACCTTCAATACGATCGGCTCGGAACACAGGCTCTTTCGTTGTCTTTCGCTGTTGTTGATAATCGTTCAATACTTTAATGGCGAGCTTACCAAGGATAGCGATGACAATCAAGTTCATGACGGCCATGAGACCCATGAATAAGTCGGCCATGTTCCATACAAGACTCAATTCAGCCATTGCACCAAGGAATACCATACCCATAACAGCTACACGATAAATATTAATGAACACTTTGTTTTTCTTAACAAATTCCATGTTCGTTTCACCATAGTAGTAGTTACCTACGATGGAACTAAAGGCAAACAGCAAAATCGCGATAGCAAGGAAGGATACGGCCCATCCACCGATATGCTCACTAAGAGCCATCTGAGTAATGGCGATTCCTTCTTGTTCACCTAATGTATACACATCGGTCAATAGAATCACAAAGGCTGTAGCCGTACAAATCACAAGGGTATCGACAAATACACCAAGAGATTGTACAAGACCTTGTTTTGCAGGGTGTTTTACGTCTGCTGTGGCGGCTGCGTTTGGTACACTACCCATACCAGCTTCGTTTGAAAACAGTCCACGACGAATTCCTTGCATCAATGCAGCACCAAGACCACCACCGACTACTTC
The DNA here is from genome assembly GCF_000429705.1 of Alteribacter aurantiacus DSM 18675. Classification (GTDB taxonomy): domain Bacteria; phylum Bacillota; class Bacilli; order Bacillales; family Salisediminibacteriaceae; genus Alteribacter; species Alteribacter aurantiacus. The sequence continues at coordinate 405,352 of NZ_KE386942.1, read as the reverse complement.
TTCAAGGCCGAACGCATTCGCAACGATCAAGCTGATCACAGCAGGAAGCTCGGTGATATTTACAATTGAAATTCCTAGTGCGAACACAAGGTAAATCACAGCCATCACTGGTACAATAATTTGCGTAACCTTGGCAATACGCTGAACACCGCCAAAGAAGATTAGACCAGCAAGGAGAGCAAGCACACCACCAATAACCGCACGGTTGACCCCATAAGCATTTTCAAATGCATGAGAAATGGTGTTAGCTTGTACCATGTTAAAAATAAAGCCGAAACATAACGTAATTAAGATAGCAAAAGAGACGCCAAGCCAGCGGGCTTTAAGGGCTTTTTCCATGTAATAAGCCGGACCACCTCGAAAGTTTTCTCCGTCTTTTACTTTATATACTTGTGCTAACGTACTTTCAATAAAGGCTGTAGCAGCACCAAGGAGTGCAATTAGCCACATCCAAAACACGGCACCGGGTCCACCAAGGGATACTGCAAGTGCAACCCCGGCAAGGTTTCCTGTACCTACCCGAGAAGCAGTACTAATACAGAACGCCTGGAAAGAGGAAACGCCTCGCGTTCCTTCTTTTGAGATCGTGCTCTTTTCGGAGATGACTTTAAACATTTCTCCAAACAAACGAAACTGTACAAAATTTGAACGTATTGTAAAATAAATTCCTAAACCAATGAGCAGTGCGATGAGGACATATGTCCATAAAATATCGTTGGCACTGTCAATGATCCATTCAATGGCTCCAACAAATCCATCCATCTTTTTCTCTCCTTTATGAATCTATTATAAGTAATTGTTATATGACACTATGAACCTGTAATATTATATCAAAATAAGAACCCGTGTAAATGGAGATTTTTGGTGCGTGCCTTTGTCCACTCAAATAGGCCTCCCTTAAAGGAGAGGCCTACCCGTTTGTGTTATCCGTTGTTTTCTCTGAGTTCATCGTGGGCTGCATCAATGGCATCTTGTCTGACGGCATCCATTTCGGAAGCAATGTGAGCTTTTACTGATTCATAAGCTTCCTCAAGCCGACTCGTTTCCAGCTTAATTTCGTCAATCAAATCATCCAGTTTTTTACGTTGTTCATAATAGCGGATTCGTAAACGATAACGAAGAGCAGTGCCGGATTTCGGTGCGACTAGTAAGGCTGTTATTCCCGCGGCCGCAGTGCCAAATGCAAACCCGATGCCAATGCCTTTACCCATTCGAGATCACTCCTAAGAAAAGTTTTAGACGTTCATGTGTTCACGTTGAAGTTCGTTGGCTACTTCTACTTCAAGGTCTACTTCGTGATTCTTTTTCACGTGCTGTTTGACTGCTTTTTTCTCTTTGCGTTTCTTCACTAAATAATATACAAAAGATGCGGTTCTCATCCATCCTCGTATATCTTTTTCATCAAGTTTGACGGACCCTTTGTTCACGTCTTTCTCTGTGCGCTTGGACATTTTTACAAGGGACGTTGTCACTCGGTGAGCCGATTCTCCGACATCGTTTACGATATGAAAGATCGGATCGAGCTGAGAGAGCTTGTGATTCACATCAGCAATCGTCTCGTTCGTGTTATAAAGAGTGAGTTTCGTTTCACTCGTCAATTCTCCGATTTGCCCTTCAAGGTTTTCTACGGTCTTAGCCGTGTGAGTGAGGACGTCGGTCAACTTGGACAATACTTTGGCCAAATAGACGACCAATCCTGCAAATGCTAAAGCGAAAATAAGTACACCAATTCCTAAAAAGTCCATTTCCATCACCTCTACTGTAAATTATTCTTCTGTGCGGTACGTATCAATCATATCAAGAAGTCCCGCTATGTACTCCCCAACGATTGGCAACGATACGATTTGGCTGAGGATAAGCACAAGGACGCCAATAAAAATTGCGGTTCCTACCGTCAGGCCGACACCACGGGCTACTCCTGCAAGCAAATTCGTTTTAATCACTTCTCGTTTATTCGTGAAATGATAAGCGATATCCTTCAAATGCCCTTTCGTGGTCATCTCTTCTATTTTATCAAGAAGTTGCTCGAGGCGCTCTTGTTCTGCTTTTGATTCTACCTCTTTGCGATGTTTAGCTGGAACTTTTCGACTTTCCTGTTCGCGTGTTAAGGGCATATCCGTCTCCTCCTGAACAAAGGGTTCTTGTTTTCAGATACCCACTAAACGGGATTTGTAAACGCTTGGTAATGGTTCACGAAGAATGACTTTCCTTTTTCGTTTGCATCGCGTTAATTTGCCCACCTGTAAGAAGAACGAATCCAACGAGATAAAACCAGATGATGAGAATAATGACGCTACTTAACGTTCCATGAAGGGCGGAGAGGTTGGCTACGTGCTGAACATACAATGTCAAACCAAACGATGTCCCTTGCCATCCTAAGGTCGCAAAGAGAGCGCCGGGAATCACTTGCCTGAATCTTGATTCCACGTTAGGTCCCATTTTGTATAAAAAAACAAGGACGAGGAAAACGGAAGCGGTACTTACAAACCAGACGACCCATTCCCAAGAAGTCAGAATTCCAGTTGGGATTTGGAATAAAGTAGCTACGTATTGATCGATTGTAATGATAAATAGAGGCAAAACAAGCTGAATGATAATGGCCGCGATAATCAAGATGGCAAAGAAGAAGGAAAGTGCTCTGATGTGGAAAAAAGAACGGTTTTCTTCTTTGTGGTGAGCCAAGTTCAATGCACGAATGGTCGCATGAAGGCTGTTGGTTGTAGCGAACACTGACAGTAAAATCCCGAAGGAAAGAAACCCACTTCTTCTGATCCCAAGAAGCATGTCTTCATTATTGTGAATGATGGCTCCAACTTCACCTGGTGCCATGGCGGATACATAATTAAGAAGAACTTGGCCGTCAATGGGGAAAAAGCTCAATAGAGCGAGCCCGAATAAAAGGAACGGCACAAACATCAAAAGGAAATAGAAGGCAAGCTGTGCAGAAAGGTCAATCACCTGACCTTCTTTTATCTGGTGAAAAAACAACGTGATCCAACGAACCATGAAAGAATTCCCTCCCTGCGATTACGACGTTGAGATTAGGATTACCGAAAGGGAGAGGGAATATTTGGAGTGAGGAGGGAAGAATCTTGGTAAAGAGGAGATGATTCATTAAAAAGGGGGGAAGATTCATTATAAATGGTAAAGGATTCATTATAAAAAGAAAAAATTCATTATAAGTAATTTAGGATTCATTATAAAACAAAAATAGTCATCATAAATCGACGAGGATTCAATATAAAAACCCTCTCCTAAAGAGAGAAGGGGGCGATCATACTGCTGCTGTTTCCAAGATTCCGGCCACAAGATCGAGGTGGTCCCGGGTGGCGATATCCTCCTCCAATAAACGGAGACGAATTTGCGTGATTCCTTCAAAAGCGCAATCAATCTCTTCCAGATACTTCACTTGCTGCGCTTTTCGTTTTTCAAAGAACCTACCGTCCACGTGATCGGGAATGACCTTGTTTACGACAATCCCTTCTACTGGAATGGAATGGCTCTGAAGTGTTTTTACACCGCGAATGGCTTCTGCGATCGGGAGACGCTCCGGGTTCATGACAAACAGAAAGCCTGCTTGTTTCTTATCGAGTAACATGGTCCGTACTTGGGCAAATTTTTCGCGTCTCGCTTGCAGGGTGTCAAAGATCGGATCCTCTACCGGTTCACCGTCATTTAACAGTTGTGTGTAATGTTCATTCGTTTTTCGTCGTCGCTCAAGCATCCCATCCATCCAAACCCCCATAATCTCGGGAAGATTCATGAGGCGGAGCGTATGACCGGTCGGTGCCGTATCAAAAATAATCTGGTCGTAGTGGTCCCCTTCGTCCAACATGATGGATGTCATCCGGTCAAACAAGGCTGCTTCATCAGCCCCGGGACTTGTTTTTGCCATATCCATTTGCCGGTGTACTTCTTCAATCATGGTCGCTTTCACGTGACCTGAAATATTGCTCTTTACTTGCTCTATGTACCGTTCACTTTCTTTTTCGGGGTCAATTTCCATAACAAAAAGGTTTGGTGAAACTTCTTTTGCTTGATCACCGAGTTTTGTATGAAAGAGATCGCTTAGATTGTGGGCAGGGTCGGTTGAGATTAATAGTACTCGCTTGCCTGTTTTACTTGCGGCTAGGGCGAGGGCGGAAGAGGTGGTCGATTTGCCGACGCCGCCTTTACCACCAACGAATAGAATTCGTTTGTTTGTTATCACTGTGTCGTGCTCCTTTCGTTTAAACAATCAGGGTTAACAGCAACGAAACCCATTAATCGGAGACTTGTCCATCCCCATACGGAGGTGCCATTCATGGAACCGCTCAAGCATGTGGGGATAAAGCTCCAGTGTGTAGTAAAATGCTGGATTTGGAATACCGAGCATATCGGAGTAACAAAGAATCATAAACAAATCGTCTTCGTCCCTGAGTTCCCGAGCAATTTCCGTTCGATGGCCTTGCCTAAGCATGGCATCATAAAGTTCAAGAACCTTCTTAAAGTCCAACAAAAACCCCTCCTTAGTGAGGAAGGTATTAAAAAAGGGAAAGATCGCCCTTTTTCCAGTACCTTCAGTGATAAAAAGAAGCCGGCTAGAACACAGCCGGCTCCAACGTTTACATAGACTGATCGCGATCTTTTGGTATATTCGTGTTGTTTTTACGAAGGGCACTAACAGCTTCAAGCATAATCCAAATGGCGAAAACGAAAATGACAGACCCTAGCATAAACAATAGTAGATTCATTTCCGCATCACCTAAACCTGACCATTGGAAGAACACCTGTTGTCCCATTGCCCAAAGGGTCATGATCATGAGGAAGACCATTGGTATCAACGTGACTAAGTAGTTACGTCCTTGACGCTTAAGCCAAAGGGTAATTAGTAGTAAGGTGATCCCGGCTAGAAGCTGATTGGATGTACCGAACAGGGGCCATAACAGATAACCACCGGACCCGAATCCTTGAGGTCCTCTTGGCAAAAGAACAAGAGCGGCAGAAGCGACAACTGCAACTGTAGTAGCCACATGCATTTTCGTAAGTGACTTAATTTTGTACTCGTTACCAAGCTCTGAAATGATGTAACGCATCAACCGGACAGATGTATCAAGAGTTGTTGCGGCGAAACTGACGACAATAACAGCTACGATGGTTGCTGCAATATCAGCCGGAATGAAGATTCCGGTGGCCAACTGACCGGCACCTTGAATGAAGGTAGTTAGACCGATGTTACCTGCAGTTCCAAAACTGTCGTAAGCTGCGGTAAAGGCGCCTGGGTTTGCAAAGAATGTGGCGACTGCAATGATCGCGATGAGTGCCAGAAGTCCTTCCCCAACGGCACCGAAATAACCGACAAAACGAGCATCCGTTTCTTTGTTCAATTGCTTACTGGATGTACCGGAAGCGACGAGACCGTGAAATCCAGATATGGCTCCACACGCAATTGTAATAAAGAGAAGTGGGAACCATGGGGTGGTTGCTTCTGTATTCATCATCGGAGCTGTCACTTCAGGGTTTGAGAATAAAAGCCCTAAATACAAGATTCCAAGGCCGACCATCAATTGATGGGAGTTGATGTAGTCACGAGGTTGGAGAAGCTTCCAAACCGGTAATGTAGATGCGATATACACGTAAATCATTAACACGATAATCCAGACAAAGAACGACATGGAGATGCCGTCTAGGCCGAAGATGACCGTATTTTCGGCTCCACCGAAGTATCTAGGTAAATCAATTTGAAGAGCGGGAACTCTTGCAGCAACAATGGCGGTTATGTACATGGTGAGCAATGCTGCAATGGACGGAAAGAGCATGTTTCCGCTTCGTTTGTATACCAAGTACCCAATCCAAATGGCTAGCGGAATTTGAATAAACACAGACAATACCGCCGACGGGAAGTTGATGAATAAATTTGAAATAACCCAGGCGAACACGGCGTTTACCATTAATACGAGAATTAAAATGATAAATAAGAACAGAACCTTTGCCCGTTGTCCAATGATTTTGTTGGCAAGAGTTCCAACGGACTGACCTTTGTTACGAACAGACAGAACAAGAGCTCCGAAATCATGAACTCCGGCGGCGAAGACCGTACCTAATACAACCCATAAGAAGGCCGGGAGCCACCCCCAGTAAATAGCGATCGCGGGTCCAACGATTGGTGCGGCCCCTGCAACAGAGGTAAAGTGATGACCCCAAAGAACCCATTTGTTCGTTGGAACAAAGTCGACACCATCTTTGTACTTGTGTGCAGGTGTGACGTAATCCGGATCGAGTCGGTAAATGCGTTCAGCTACAAATTTAGAATAATACTTGTACCCGAGAAAGAAAACGACCATTCCGACCACGGCTAAAATAATAGCACTCATGTTTTAACCCCTCTCTTTCTTTAATTTAAATGAAGCGCTTTCAAACCCCTCCCTTCTATTATTTTCTTTTTGTTCAAAATAATCAAATAATTATTTGATTTTTCATAAAAAAAGTGAAAGGAAGCACACTATTAGAAGATTGTGGAAGGAGTGTGGAAGGTGTGTGGAACAGAAAGGAAATGTTTAAGTGGCGGTTAACATGGAAAGGGGTCCTTGTTGGGGTAGTCACTCTTACGATAAGCACTGTGATGATGCTTATTTTACCGGAAAGTGAATGGATGTATCGTGCATCAGGGTGCGTATTACTTCTCGGCTTTTCTTCCGTCAGTTTGCCTCGTGCTGTGAAGGAAGCTCGTCCTCATTTGTATCGAGGGTGGATAAAGAAATACGGTGAATGGTTGGAGCCCAGTCGTACGGAAAACGAAAACCGGTCTCATGAGATGTAGACCGGCTTTCTCATCTTTTGAATACGCTATGTACTGCTGACGTAGTGTCTGAGTTAACCTCAGGTAGCCCAATTACCTCTAAAATCATAGTCTAGTCCGTTTTTTAACATAAGGACGACTCAATAAGGCATATTGTTACTAAAGGGAGGTGGGTTAATGAACAGGTTGGAAAATGGATGTTTTGAAGTGGATGTTGTTTATGATTGGTTACAAAAGGTAGTAACCATCCCGATAGACGCTACGATCAGTTTGAAGAACGACAGCTTGTTGCACGAAAAACTCTGCTCTCATTTTCTAATCACCCTTAGCAACCCAAAATGTTTATTATGGGAATCGACCACCTCAAGTAATATTAGCGGGTCTTTTAATATTAAATCCAAAAAAGGGTGTACCACGCTAAAGGTAATTGTAAATGGAAAAACAGTAAAAGAACTTACTAATGGAGGAGAGTATCACGGTACTTTTCACGACCTTCGTTCAATTGAACTAGAAGGAACACTAGGAGAAGACCAGGTGAAGTGTGAAGGAGAATTTGGTTTGATTGTTTATGATTGTGCCAGTCTACGTGAGAGCAAGTGGGAAGATGGATTTATATCAAAAGATGAGTATGACATTGACGTTCATGTTACATGCGAAGAGGTAACTATTGAAAGAAAAAGTCAAGAGATTATGATTCAAACGGGCCATCGAATTGAACTGAATAGAATCCGTTTTTTTAATGAAGGGTGTTTACGACTCTCTCCTAAGTATCATGGTATAAAGCCAATAAACATTCCATTTCATCTCCTCGAAACCTTTTATTTGTGTGCACCTGACAATACAAATATTACATGTGATGTAGAATTACTAGACGTTGAACTCTATATAAAGAAAAAAGGCCACTGTCTCACCGTTGTTGGGGAAGTGACCTTGTGTCAACGAGTGATTGTAAAAGGGGGGCGTGTAATCAGCTTCCACGGTGTTCTTCGTAAACCACGAAAGGAATTTAAAGTAGAGCTGGCATCACCTAAATGTCCGTTTTAAATTACCATTCTTCACGCATTCGAAAACTAACGGTAGTCGGGTTGTTATTAGCAAGAGACGTAATAATGAGGGTAATGGGTTCCAAATCAATCAAGTTTAAATCAAGCTGAGACTCCGTTGCTAATGCGCGGTTAACACCACCACCAGGTGCGACTCCTTTATAAATCGCAATCCCACCAGTTAAATTACTAATATCGGTACTTACTTCTAATGCCGTTTCATTGGGGGGGATGTTGGCTATATTTCCATATGTTCCTGTTGGGGTTCCACCTACCCTAATTTCATATGTTACAGCGTTGGTAGCTCCGATATCAAGCCCTTCCAATTGCACGGTAACTGAGTTAGGCCTAGCTGAGCCGGCTGGAAAGATAGGTTTTCTTCTAAAGCTAATAAAAGTTGTTGGTACACCTAATGCCCCAATCGTAATAGAGCGTATCTCTGAAGTAATTCGGAACGTTGGATTATACTTTCCAATGATACTGTATTGTCGTCCACCTACAAAAAGTTCAAGAGGAGTTGCATCCGTACCGTTATCGTCTGCTTCTGCACGTAATGGTAAGTTTGGATCTGTTGTACTCGTCTCCATTTCAGGTCTGAATCGGTGCACAGTTACCACTTCTTGGGCGAGGGTGTCAGCGTCTTGAATGACCACGTTAAAATTAATTACTCCGTATCCATACCATGTAAATACAATCTGAAAGATGTTTCCTCTATCTAACTCTAATACGTACCCGCTCGGTCCTGTGCCATCCAAGGGGTCAATATTCCAGTTTGGTTGCTGGACAAGGAGGTCTGTAGCGCCTTCTCTTCTCACGGCAATAAATATCCCCGTGGCATTTCGCCCAAAAAAGAAGCCATTACTTTCGTCAAATACACCCCAGCGCATGACTTGGTTGCCTTCTGGTACGGAATCCGTTCGTACTCCGATTCCCCCTTCAGCAGCGTAGCCGGGAATATATCGTCCTCGTTCCACACTTTGCAAGAAAGAAGGACTAGCTAGAGCGGTAGAGACAAGATACTCCGTCCCATCATTTGTGACATCTCCCAACACTAAATCTCTTATCTCATTTATTCCATAAACAGAAAAAAGCTCCACAATCGGTGTTCTTTCAGATACGTTTAGTGCATTGAATTGATTACTTAAATTAGGCCCAACATTCGTTATCGTTGCTGATTCTACATTCACACATACACATTCTCTTCTTTTACCATTGCACCAAAGGAAGCCGCTCCCTTTACAATTGATACAGCTCATTTTTAAACCTCCATTATGTGAGTCTCATACTGTTAGTTAATGTGCCTAAGGTTGTTTTGGCTGTCCATTGGCCTAAAAAAAGAAGCCCTTTTCAATAAAAGGCTCCTGTGAATGCTTGGTCATTTACTTTAACTTTAAAGGTCAAATTGTTTGTATTTGCTTGAAATTGTGGATGGAGATACACCGTACTTTTCAGCGATACTCTTCTGACTTACTTTTTTATTCGGTTCACCCAACTGATGCATCCAATACTCAAGAGCAGCCGCAAACACTTCAGGCTTTGTAATGCGAGGTGATTTTTGCTCAACAAATTCCGTCCAGAGTAGGCGAGCGTGGATCACATTTGTGTAAGCAAAGTCTCGTAACGAGATGTTGTTTACAAGAATCTCGAAAGCCTCTTGCGCTTTATCCGATAAAGCGTCGTCGTCAATGTTAACCGCCATCTCGGTCAGGATACCTGAAAGGATCTGCAACGCTGATGGATACTCTCGTGTAAGAAGGTCTCGCGCTGACTCTTCCTTCTTGGCAAAAAATCCGTAGAATTTTTCCCATTCGTATGCAAATGTCTTTACAAAGCTTTCTGGAATGATCATGATGTCACTTCCCAATGCATAACCGGCCAACGTTGGGTACAAGTAACCGATAATCATATCATTTTGTGAAAGTTGTTTTGTGGTATCAGTAATCTCAAGAGGAATTCGCGTATGATCGAACCACTCTTCAATGGTTAAATGCTTTGAGTCCGCCTGCTCAATGCGATAGATTGCGGGACGAATCTGTTTCCATTGCGTTAAGAATTGTTGAAATGAGTTGGAGTACGACTGTCCATGTTCATCAATATACTTCTCTACAATGGTTTTTCCGTCTACGACTTTAGCATTGAACAAGCTCCAAAGTGACATGCTCTGGACAAATGCTTGTTGGTCCGCTTTCTCAAGCATATGTAGTTCTTTTACATCTTTCCAAATGCTTTGTTGTAGTTGTTCCTCGTATGGTGCGCTGAACTCTACGACTTTCGGTAAAAATTGCTGAAAGTCCTTTTCGTCCTTCACGGAAGCTGTTGTAACGGCTTGCTGTTTGTTCATACAGCATTTCTTGTATTTCTTCCCGCTGCCGCACGGACACGGGTCATTACGTTTTACTTTTGTCATTCCTTTTAGTCACCTCTTCAAATAAATCGACCTTCCTATCATACCAATGATTGACGTAAAAATTAAGGGTGAATCGATTTGTCGAAAAAATAGACAAAAAAAGGAATTATTTATGTCCTTTCGGGGTAAAGAAGGAAAAGTAAATATTACTAGACGCTGAGGAGAGGAACAAGATGACGAAAATAAGAAGCAAATGGATGTTAGCTTTATTCATGGTAATGGTGACAACTTTGGTTTCTGCATGTGGGGATGAGGATGCAATAGTGGATTATTACAATGAAGAGATGCATCCGGCGTGGGAAGAAGTAGATGTACAGTTGAACCGATTTGACGAAGGATTAATTCGAATGGATTACGGTGAAGTGGATGAAGGGACGAACCTAATGGAATCGGCCCGTGATGAAATTCGTTCCATTCGAGAATCTTTTGAAGGAAGAGAATACGATTCGGAACCGGTACAAGATCTTCAAGACCAGTTTATAAGTTATTTAATCGCGGTCGATGATTTCTTGGAAGGGTTCTATGAAGCGATAGCAGCAGAAGAATCCGGTACATTTGGAGCCGAAGAAGAGCTTGCGTTTCAAGGGTTGATCACAGAAGCACAGCGAGAAGAATTGAATCTCTCGGATATGGTAGAAGATTACGTTGAAGAATACAACTTGGAGTGGGAAGAAGAAGGAGAAGAACTGGATACAGAGGAATAAGAAACAAAAGAATAAAGTCGTTACAGGAATCGTCAAGGAGAACGTTGTTTCTCTTTGACGTTTTTTTGTTGGGGAAAAACGTTGCTTGTTAACTGAAACCAGCAAAAAATATTATATTTATATAGTTCTAAAGTTGTGTTTTGATGTGTTGGAATGATCGTGGATATAGCTATATTTCTCATTCTTTTGAAAAAAAAGTTAACTCTTGAAAGCGTTGTCCAGAGTAGCATAAGGAGTCGTGTAAAACATTTACACGTAGATATAGTGACATTGAAAATCCTTTTATGCCAAGGGTTTTAGTGGTTTTTCAACTTCTGGAAAGTGTGCTAGGGTAAAACATGTTGTGCCGAAGAGTGTTCGCCATAACGACGAATTCATCAGGAGCTGATTTTTGTAATGGAATTACAACATGATCCGACATTATTATGGTTTATTGGTACTTATGCCATTGTTATGATTGGGATCGGGATTTTCATGTCCAAGAAGGTTTCGGGAAGTGAAGATTTTGTATTAGCGGGTAAGAGTTTAGGCCCCTTCGTATTGATGGGCACACTTCTTGCTACATGGACAGGTAGCGGAAGTATTTCTGGGGGAGAGACATCCATGGCATTTAGCTACGGAATTTACCCGGCACTCCTATTAATGCTACCAACGTTAATCGGAATTATTGTTTTATTTGTAATTGCACCTAAAATTCGTGAATACGGCAAGTTTACTGTTGCCGGAATTTTGGAATCAAAATACGGAACCACGTCGCGGAACTTAGCTAGTGTGATTATTATTTTAGCTTATGTAGGCATTGTGTCTTACCAGATGCAAGGTCTTGGATTTATACTTAATCTCACAACGGGAATGGCTGTTGAGACAGGAACGATTATTGGCGCAGTTATGATCATATTCCTCGCTATGATCGGTGGCTTAAGGTCTGTTTCTCAAACGGACGCGATTAGCGGGTTTATCATGGTAGGGGGACTTGTGATCGCTGTTCCGACCATATTGGTTGTTGCAGGGGGATGGGACCAGATTGTTGCAAATGTCCCTGAATCCCACATGACTGCAACAGGTGGTCTGACTATGGTTCACTTGATAGGATATTTACTTCCTTCTTTGTTCTTACTATTAGGTGACCAAAACATGTATCAACGATTGGCGTCTTCGAAAGGTGACCTTTCAGCAAAGCGTGGTCAAATTGGATGGTTTGTAGCGATGCTTGTGATTTCACCATCAATAGCGTTTATTGCGTTTGCTTCCCGTTCTATTTTTCCGGATATTGATCCGGGAATGGCGCTTATGGCTACTACATTGGTGATGCCAATAGCCGTGAGTGGATTGTTACTCGCAGCAGCTGCATCCTTTATTATCACAACGGGGAACTCATTTTTACTATCGGCTGCAACGAACCTAACGTATGATATCTATCGAAATTACATTAATAAAGATGCTAGTGACAAGAAGCAACTCTGGGTCACGAGAATCTCCATTGTGGTTTTAGGGGCTTTGTCCTTTGTGATCATAAATTACTTCCCAACGGTACTAAGTGTGCAAATGTATGCCTACACGGTATATGGTGCTGGTGTTACACCAGCAGTCTTGGCTGTATTCTTCTGGAAAAAAGTGAACGCAGCCGGAGGAATCTCCTCTATGATAGCGGGTGTTTCAACAACATTGGTTTGGGAGATCGTATTATCACAACCATTTGAGCTAAATGCGGCTGTGATTGCAGTCCCAGTAGCGATCATCGTCCTCATTGTCGTTACACTGATGACTCAAAAACCGAACCAAAACCATGTTGCCACAGCGTAACATCAAACTGGGGACCCTGGGGGTCAGACCCTTGAACATGCGTTCAAGCGGTCTGACCTCTTTTTTATGCACTTTTGCTGGGGTCTGTCCCTTGAACGTGTCATTTTAATGTCTGACCTTTTGTTTTCGCTTGTTTTGAGCTGGTGAATTCCAAGTAGATGGGGCGTTTCCTGATCAGGTGCGGTTTGTGGTACAATCAGGTGCAGAAATGATTGTTCGGAAAGGAACGACTTAGATGAGTAAACAAGCAACACCTGTAAAAAAGAATGATACGATGCAGCTTAGTTTTGAGGACCTTACCCACGATGGAGCCGGTGTAGCCAAGCTTGATGGTTATCCCATTTTTGTCCCTCGCGCCCTACCTGGAGAAGAGGGGCAGGTAAAGATCGTAAAGGTAAAGAAAAACTTTGCCATTGGAAGACTAGTTGAACTGACGGATGAAAGCGAAAACCGCGAAGAGCCCCCATGCCCGATTTTTAAACGCTGTGGTGGTTGTCAATTGCAGCATTTATCATACGAAGGTCAACTTGAATACAAGCAAAAGCACGTGAAAGATGTCCTCGCTCGTATTGGCGGTTTACCTGATGTGCCTGTCCACGCTACTCTTGGAATGGCCGATCCTTGGCGTTATCGTAACAAGGCTCAAGTTCCTGTTGGTGAGCGAGGAGGCCATATTGTGGCAGGCTTTTACGCAGAACGAAGCCACGAGATTGTGGATATGCCCAACTGTGTGATTCAGCACGAAGAGAATGATAAGGTCGTACAACTCGTGAAGAAGCTTGCCGTAAAGTATGGCATCCGCGGCTATGATGAAGAGAAACACCGTGGTACCCTTCGTCACATCGTTACGCGACACGGGAAAAACTCAGGTGAGCTCATGGTCGTTTTAGTTACTCGAGGCAAAGAGCTTCCTAATAAGAAGAATCTCGTCCAAGACATTCGAGAAGAACTGCCAAACGTTACTTCGATTGTTCAGAATATCAACCCAAAACGAACGAACGTAATCTTTGGAGAAAAAACAGAAGTACTCTGGGGCGAAGAAGTGATTTACGATACGATCGGTGATATCCGCTTTGCGATCTCCGCCCGATCGTTTTATCAAGTAAACCCAACTCAAACAAAAGTGCTTTATGACCAAGCCCTTGCTTACGCCAATTTGTCAGGTAACGAGACTGTCATTGATGCGTACTGTGGAATCGGAACGATCAGTCTGTTCCTTGCCCAAAAAGCAAAGAAGGTTTTAGGTGTCGAGATCGTCCCGGAAGCCATCACGGATGCGAAGAAAAACGCGGAAATAAACGGTTTCACAAACACAGAATTTGTCGTTGGAGAAGCGGAAAAAGTCATGCCTTGGTGGTACGCGCAAGGCGTCCGCCCAGAAGTGATTGTCGTCGATCCCCCGCGTAAGGGCTGTGATGAAGCGTTACTTGAAGCGATCATCAACATGAAACCGAAGCGAGTGGTTTATGTATCGTGTAACCCGGCTACGCTTGCGAGAGATTTGAAATACTTGAGTGAACATGGATATGAAGCCAAGGAAGTTCAGCCTGTAGACATGTTTCCGCAGACGACACACTGTGAAGCGGTAGCTAAAATCGAACTGGTGTAATCGAAAAAATCCTTTCGCTTTTGAAAAAGAGTCAAAAGAGCAGGCGAGTCAAGAATACCTCGATCTACTAAGACTGCAGCTCGACCTTCAGGATCACTATGCAGAGCAGGTACCAAGCTTCACCGCTTTTTCAAAATTTACGTCAAAGGCTTCCGCGGAGCCAGCGCATTAAGAAATGAGCTCATAAAGACGAAATCGACTGATGGAGTGCGTGTGCTTCTTGATGAGTTTGAACAGGAAAGTTGATAGGGGAGGGCCGGTGAAGTGATGTCATTTTCACCGGCATTTTATTGGTACACCACAACAAGGTGAATGTGTCTCCAGGTTAGGGAAAAAATAAAAAGTAGGAAAGTGTAAGACTTGAGGCAGTAATGGTACAAGAGTTGATGAGTAAGGTGTAAACTCTAATAGAACAACAAAAGGTGTCAGACCCTATAAAATTAAGAGGGTTCTGACACTTTTTTAGTTTTAAATGTGGAAAAGTGCCAGGACTCATAGCATTAATGCTTTATCTAAGTGGGGGCAGATATAATCTTTCCACTTACTTCATTTTAATTCGAACCGGATGGATCTTCTTTTTATCCTGTGTATCATCTGTCTTCTGTGTATGAATGGTTTTTCGGTTTTCTTTTTCCAAAGCAGTTCGTTTCATTGAACTTGTTGCATTGTGCAGCATCTCTCCCATATCACGAACGGACTCAACTAATGGATCAACCGATTCCATTTTTCCTTTTACATCAACTGAAATTTTGTTGGCTTCTTGTATTAGCTCCTCTGCCTCATCTGTAATGCTATTTACAGATTTCCTGGCGTCTGACAGCGTCACCTTTGTTTCAGCCAGCGTTGCCATTAATTTTCGTAATGTCAAAATCAAAAAGACGACGAGAAAAACAAAGGCAACAGCTGCAATGCCAACACTCCATTCAATCATTAAGACCACCTCCCTTCTCCCTTCTCCCTCAGTCTATGAGGGTGGAGGTTTGGACATTCCGTATTACAATACTTGTTAGTATGAAAGTGTTCATTTTTTCTACTCTATATCAACATTCCATGAAAACCACGGCTTACCCGTGGGGCCAACTACATCGAGGGGACAACAAATAATGAACCAACAAACAGTACGTAAATTAACAGATATGAAAATAGGAGCAATAGAAGAACTCTATCAGCAACAGGGGCAAAACAAAGACTATCAAGTGATGGATTTTGATGATCTATGAATATGATCGTCGAAAACCCAACCGGTTGGAACGATTATAAAAAAAAGAGTTTATGCGTAATGTTAACGCTTTTGATTTGAATTCAACCTTTTTAAACGAGAAATTGACAAAAGGTTTTTTCATATGAAGGTAAATTGGAGGAAACTTCACTATTAAAGCATAGTGGATGGATAAAGACTAAGTGGAGCACGTACTTAAAATATTAACTCTATTTGTGAGTTACTGTAATCCCATGTATGGCACCATACACTCCACACATGTGGAGTGTGTGGTGTTGATGTCAAGGGTGGAGAAATATGAAGGGCTGAATAACCTATAAACAAAGGGTTTCAGTATATTGAGTTTTTCTCTCGGCTATTTTGCCGAGAGTACTCATATCAGGAAACCCTTATTTTTATTGTTCAAGGTAACATATCAGATACCCTGAAACATGCATTTGGAGCCGTCTACTACTAAATAGAATATGTGAACAATGGAGGTGCGATATGACAAAAAGTATATACGATATTATGCTAAATCCAATCAGGATGAGAATTGTTAAAACGATTGCAAAAAATGAATGCATGACTTCAACAGAGATTTGTGTAAGAATCAAGGATGTACCGCGAACAACTCTTTACAGACATATCAGCACTCTAATAGATGCAGGAATTTTAAAGGTAGTTGACGAGAATAAGATTCGTGGAAGCGTCGAAAGAATACTTGCAATGAATGTTGACGAAATAGCTAAACATAATACTGCTGAAAATGAACCGCAGCAAGCATTTAGATTTCTGATGAACATTTACGGGAAGTTTGAAAAATATTTCAATGAAGAAAAAAATGTTCCTGCTAATAATGTGGTTTTCTTAAATAATACGGTCATGATGATGGATGATCAGGAATTTGACCAATTTTTATCAGAGTTACAACAATTATTATTGAAATATGACTATGAGTCAGCAGATGGTCGGAAACCAAGGGACATTTCAATCATCTCATCTCCAACAGAAAGTGAAATTAAAAAAGAATAAAGTCAAGACGAAAAGAGGTAAGAAAGCTTGACAATTTTTTTTATTTTTATTAGTTTCATTTTGATATTGAACGTAATTGGTTTTATTATCAATCAAACATTTTTCTCAAATGAGTTGGATCAGATTCAACCATATGGGGAGCTGGTAAATGTAAATGGCCAAAAAATGCACATCTATTCCATGGGAGAGGGAGAAGAAACAATTGTTTTACTGCCTGGTTTGAATGTTCCATTACCAAGTGCAGATTTTGGTCCCTTAATGAGAGAGCTCTCTAAGGATTTCACAGTTGTGTGTATTGAATACTTTGGTGTAGGTTTTAGCGATCAGACAGACAAACCGAGAACAAATGAAAACTATACTCAAGAAATCAGAACAGTTTTAGAATTGGCGGGGTTTTCTCCACCCTATATATTAATGCCACACTCCGCCTCAGGAATATATAGTGAATATTATGCAATAAAATATCCTGATGAAGTATCTTCTATAATCATGCTGGATACAACATCATCAGCAATTAAAGGAGCGAATGTACCTAAGTTTGTCTATAAACTTAGCATGGTGCAGCAAGCAACTGGATTTAACAGAATCATTAATACTTTTGTTGTGCCTAATTTACTGAAGGAAAGCAACGGATATACCAGACAAGAGATTAAGGACTACGGTAGATTCATAAATTATTTATTTAATAATACAATTATTGATCAAAATGTCCGATTTAATGACAATATTATTGAAGTGATGGAAATGGATTTTCCAGATGAAGTGTCGGTGTTGAAAATTGTTCCAACAGGCACGATAAGACAAGTCGGAGAAGAGTATCAAATGGATCATATAAACAGATTAAGTGTGAATGCAAGATATATCATGATTGACGGTTCTCATTTTATTTACCACACAAATATTACTGATATATATGATGCTACAATTGATTTCCTTTACAAACGTTGATCATAATTCGATATCCATGCATTTTATTAGGGGGTAGATACCAATGCAGCCTTGGGGTTTTCCTGTAATTGAAGCCCATATTTCAAAGAGAAACACCAGCAGCTCCCAAAAGGACAATCACTAGTCGTATGAGGGCACCTAAACTTTGACCTATACCCGATTAGGCAGACATTAAAGTGCAAGCTACCTGATGAACAAAGCATCCCTCGACATGTTCCCACGAACGTAAGATTCAATAATCGATCAAAGACATCAATGCCATCAACTCGGGCCACGTGGAGTCCGTAGCTAATATCGAATTAACATAAGAGAAAGAGCCTGGTCCTTTGCGGATGAGGCTCTTTCATTATTAGAACGCTGGTTATGAGGATCTTTCCACTCTTTCCAATAAAAAGAACCGAGTTCCTATGTTTCATTCAGAACCAATTTTCGTTAAAATAAATAGTGTTGATTTTCGCAAACAGATAATAGCCCCTATGTACATGTGTTTTATAAAAAATATTCTATTAGACGATATAGAAGTTGTATTCATAGAGAGGATTTGAGTTTGACATGAAAGAGAATTTTTGGCGTAATTTACCTAAGCCATTTTTTGTATTAGCTCCTATGGAAGATGTGACAGACGTCGTGTTTCGTCACGTAGTGAGTAAAGCAGGTCGACCAGATGTGTTTTTTACGGAGTTTACAAACTCTGATAGCTATTGTCACATTGAAGGAAGGGATAGTGTGCGCGGTCGCCTTCTTTTTACAGAAGATGAACAGCCCATGGTGGCGCACATTTGGGGAGATAAACCTGAGTATTTCCGTCAAATGAGTATCGGAATGGCGGAAATGGGGTTTAAGGGAATCGATATTAATATGGGCTGCCCTGTACCTAACGTAGCATCGAGTGGAAAAGGAAGTGGCCTCATTCGTCGCCCGGATGTTGCGGCAGAGCTGATTCAAGCAGCAAAAGCCGGTGGGCTGCCTGTGAGCGTAAAAACACGACTCGGCTTTACTGAAGTGAGCGAGTGGGAGGCGTGGTTGACGCATATCTTAAAACAAGATATCGCCAACCTTTCTATTCATTTACGCACAAGAGAAGAAATGAGCGCAGTAGACGCTCATTGGGAGCTCATCCCGGAAATAAAAAAATTGCGTGATCAAATTGCACCAAATACGTTACTAACCATTAATGGTGATATTCCTGATCGTGAAGTTGGACTCCAACTGGCTAAGAAATATGGGATTGACGGGGTGATGATTGGACGAGGGATCTTTAAAAATCCTTTTGCTTTTGAAAAAGAGCCAAGAGAGCACACAAGTAAAGAATACCTTGATCTCTTAAGATTGCAGCTTGATCTTCAGGATCACTATGCAGAACAAGTTCCACGCCCCATCACAAAGCTTCACCGCTTTTTCAAAATCTATGTCAAAGGGTTCCGTGGGGCTAGTGAACTAAGAAACCAGTTGATGAACACGAAATCAACAGATGAAGTGCGTGCGTTGCTTAATCGATTTGAAAAGGAATTATAAAGAGAACACATCTTCAATTAAAGAGATAACTTGCGGCACCTTGATCACCAAGATCAAGGTGTTTTTAATGATCAAAAACGCTTAAGCAGGTAAAATAAAGGATAAAAGGTGATTGGAAAAGAAGCTGGAAGTGTTACTCGTTTGATATAATTACGAAAAAGTGGAGCGTTTTTAGGGTTTAAGTCGCGTGTGAAAGATTGGGTGAAAGACGTTTATTAAGGAGGCCAAAACACTGAATCAATTAAAAATCATTCCAGTTGACAGTACGAACTGGCGTCAGATTATTAGCCTTGAGGTAGCAGAGAGCCAGAGCGGGTATATCGAAAGAAATGAAATCTCCATTTTGGAGTCTGTATATGATAAAGAACATCATTGGTATTGCTATGGTTTATACGAAGAAGAAACGCCTGTTGGGTTTGTAATGATCGGCGCAGAAAATAAGGAAGAAAGATACATTTGGCTTGATCGTTTTATGATCGATAAGAACGCTCAGGGAAAAGGTTTAGGAGGGGCGTTTTTAGACCTTGTCGTTAAGTTTATCGCAAAACACTATGATGTGGCGGAAATCGTGTTGAGTGTGGCTAAGGATAATCCAAAAGCAATGTCCTTTTATCAAAAGTACGGTTTTGATAAAACAGGATTGATCGACCCGGAGTTTGACGAGGAAATCTTCGTATATAAATTGTAGAGGTACCTTTAATGATTATGAAAGTGCTACTTGTATAATATGATCACCACGAAGTATTGTATATGAGATAATCAAAATCAAGAAAAAGATTAAGGAACTTTCCTTATTGCTGGTATACCTAACTACTTAGAGATAGATGAAAGAGAAAGGTATGGAAACTGGAAGAGGTATTTCTGTGGCTGTTAAAGTCTTACTTGAATACGTAGAGAAATTTTATACACTAAAGAAACCAGTGAAGAGTTCCGCTGGTTTCTTTAGTGTGTATGTTCCCCCATTTCTTCAGGTTTAATATTTACTATCAATAAGCGCTTTTTTTAATACTTTTTTCACCTCTATTGAGGGGCTTTTCGTATATTCTAATGTGTCTTTTAAAAAAGTATTTGAGTAAGAAAGTAAACTCTGACGAAAGGCAGGATCCTTATGAAAGGAATAAAGACAATAATATAAATCATCTGCATTGTATACGGGAGGACCAGCACTCGCTTTTACTAAGTGTTGGTGGTAATCACAAGGATTTAAATTGAAATTATACGGAATCGTTGGTTGTAGGACAAGAATTCCTTTGTTTAATAAAGCAGCTTCAATTGCAGTATTGGAGGAAACGGTCATAACAAGGCTTGCGTGTGATAAAACATTGTATAGTGGTGTATCTTGATCCACAATCTTTACGTTCTTTGTGCCACTTTGTATGAAGGAATAATTGATTCGATCACTAGGGTGGCGCTTAATTAATATGGTGAATGGCAGGTTCGAGAATCGTTTGTCAATTAACCATTCTTCAGTTATTGAATTTGTGGATGAGTGGAACGGCTGAGTTGTATAAAGTACTATCTCGTGTTCTTGTGGAATTTTATAGGTTTTATATAGCTCTTTTTTTGTAATAGAAGGTGGCGAATAATCGTACTCAAATTTTAGATTACCTGTATTATAAATGCTTGATCTCTCGATACCTCGACTAACAAACCAGTCATTTTGATTTTTGCCCCAAGCACAAAAATGGGTAGCCCTACTTGGTAAAAAGGACGCGTTGCCTAGAAGTAGTGGCGGAATATAGACAAAAGGCAAACCATACTTGCATCCTAACAAGGAAAGGGTAAGGCCGGGCTCAACAATTTCGGAACGTTCGGCAATGACCCTAACTGGGTATTTACGTATAACACGGTCAAGAAGTTGAATGGATTGCATAGCAGGTTTTAAATTTCTTAATAACCATTTAGAGAAGTATTTCTTCTTAAATAAAGGGTGTTCAGAAGAAGAGTGGAGGATTTCTTTTGCTTTTTCATACATAAGAGCATAATGCTTTTCTTTAATTAATTCATTTTGATGAGCTTCGTTGTAATTGAATATCTTCATATGATCAGGGATATTTTGCTTATCAATAGCTCTTTGATCTTCTAGAGTGGTCAAACTGAATAAGACTGGAGTATTCTCCATGTAATTTACTACAAAGGAGGCGTATCTGCCTGGAATTAGGATCCATTTTCTATGAGGATACCTTGAGAGATCTCTTGTTAATGAAGGCTGATACTTACTTAAACATTCTTGAACTTGTTTACTAGTGGTGAAAGAGTGTTTGTTATTTAACATGGTGATATAGAGGTGGTTGGTTTGCTTTTTATTAATATAGCTTTTAACTCTAGCTTGAAATTGGCGGTGTAAAATATACGGGATTGGAATACCCATATGCGTTAATACTTGGAATGTATCAAAGAATTCTTTTGTTAGGCTATACCTAATTATAAGTTGATTATTTAAGGTGTTGCTACCATACATCATGTTCACCTTCTTTTCATCGAGCATTAAATACCGTGTTCATTGTAGTATATTCACAGTTCGAACGGTATAGAAGGCTTTCAACACGTATCAATGTTCTAAAAGTAGTAGTGAAGAATACAATGGATAGATGTAGTGGCAGTGTGAAGGAGGAAATTGAATGAATCATCAAACCTTCAAAGCGTATGAATTAACACACCATTTTTTTAAAGTATTTAAAAACGTCACTTATAAAGATGTTCCAATTGCAAGAGTGCTTACACTTAACTTTTATAGAATATTTGCATTACCTAACTATGGACTTTTGGAAACAAAGGACAATGTGGTTTCCGAGGTTCAGACTCGAAAGCTTTACAATCTGGTATTCGATGATGAGAATGTTGTCTCCGTTCAGTATTCAAGCACGAAAGCACTTCCATCGAAAGTCATATTTAGTCGTTTTGTTGACAAGATTTCATTTGATAAAAGAAACGGAATTTACTGCGACGAATACATTAAAAGCAATGATGAGAGACCACCGTATGTAAATCCTACTTTACTCGTTTCTGCGAACCGAAAAGCATATAAAAGGGTAGTGGAGAAGGTCAATAGTGTTTTGGCCAAAAAAAGTATCCCCCCTGTACTAAAACAACAAAAATTTAAAGATTGGTTTCTTTCTCAAATGGAACATGTTATCCGACTTATTGATGGCTTAGAGAAGATCTTTTCGGAAAATAATATTAGAGGTGCTGTTCAAGAGTCTACTTTATTACCTATGAACTATATTATTCTTTTTATGTGTAAGCAGCGAAAGATCCCTACGATAAACTTACAACTTTTTTTGAACAGTCACTATCAACTGATGTCAATGAACTCGGATTATTATGTCGTATTCGGACAAAAAGAAGTTGACCGGATGAGTAAATATGGAGTTCCTCAAGAGAAGTTAATTAAGCTTGGTAATGGTCGATTTGATACGATATTCACAAGAAAGTGGATGAATAAAGAACAGTTAGTAAAGAAGATGAAGGTGCCTCGTGGAAAGATTATCCTCTTGTATGCAGAGCAACCGGTGAGACCTGCAACTGTTAATGTTAGAGTGATGAAAGCGATGATAAGTGCCCTTTCTCCATTCAGTAAAAAAATTATATTGCTTGTGAAAAAACATCCACGACAACCTCAAAGTACATTTACTCCAGAATTACTTAAGAAATTCAAATTCATTAAAGTGGTGAATGAAAATACACATTTGTACGACCTGATAAG
Source organism: Alteribacter aurantiacus DSM 18675 (assembly GCF_000429705.1). Lineage (GTDB taxonomy): Bacteria > Bacillota > Bacilli > Bacillales > Salisediminibacteriaceae > Alteribacter > Alteribacter aurantiacus. The sequence goes on along the minus strand of NZ_KE386942.1, from coordinate 382,606 downwards.
TGGTTCGGACTGTATACTAACCCAATTTTCTTGTGTAGGTTTAGAAGCAATTCTCTTTAACAAGCAAATGATTAGTGTGTGTTTTTTTGAAGATCAGCCATCAAGGGAGCATTCTTATTTTGCAACTCATCCAGATGTCACGTCAGCTCGTGATAGTCTTCACCTTAGACGTATTGTAGGTAAATATATATCAAGTCAGGCCTATCGAAAAAAAATATTCTTAAAGCAAAATGAATATAGAAAGTACATTTATCCAGGAAAAGTATGCACACCAGATATTCAAGCATTTATTAAAGAAAAAACTGGAGTGAAAATATAAGATGCCGCAAACCGGCATTTTTTTATTACTATTCACTATCTGAGAATGGGGAAGAGATTTCCTCAACGTTAAAATGAAGCCACTGAAAAAGTCCGGTTACTTTTTAAGTGGCTTCCATTTTGTTTACATAAGTTTGCTTGATGATATTTTCCAGTAATTAAAATGTAAAAGGACTCTTAAACTGACTTAGTAGTGGAAGGTTTTTATCTTTGTCGGAGAGTATGGGAGTGTTTGTCGGCCATGTGAAATTAATGGATTGCCAATGTATACCGGAATCGTGGGATGCAGAATGTTCTGAGGTAACGTGATAAATTACTATAGCTGGTCCTTTACTAACGTAATATGCATGAGCTAGACCATCTGGAATGTAGGCCTGATTCCCTCGTTCTGGGGATAACGTGAACACATGATATTGACCAAATGTGGGGGAACCTTTTCTGAGGTCGATGACAACATCCATGATCTCGCCATAAGAGCAGCTGACCATTTTAGTGTGGGAGGCGGGAGGTGTTTGGAAATGAAAACCTCGGAGAACGTTATTATGGGATATAGTATAGTAGGTTTCACGAAAGTTAGTGGTTAACTGGTGATTATTGAAAACATGATTATGAAAGGTTTTTGTTAAGGTTCCTCGGTGGTCACTATATATTGGGGATGATATTTCGTAGCATCCGGGTATTTTAGTAGCGTTAATGATTAGGTTCACTAAGCACCCTTCCTTTTAAATAATCCATTATTTGTTCTTCGGTGACAGATCTTGCGTCAGCCCCTTTTGAAACAGCTTTGAACCATTGAACAACTTTTTCTAGCGCTATGTCAATTTCCCACTTAGGAGCCCAATGTAATACTTTATGTGCTTTGGTACAATCAAGCATTAACGTCTTTGTTTCATGATATAGAGTCGTCTCATCATGGGTGATCTTTAGTGACTTTTCCCACTTTTCACAAAGGGTCTCTATTATATATGAGACTGGCTTATGACTAGTGAGCGAGGGACCAAAATTCCAAGAACCGCTGAATTTACCCTCGTGAGTATACATTGATTGGGTTAGTAATAAGTAACCATACAATGGATCGAGGACATGCTGCCAAGGTCTTACGGCATTTGTGTTCCGTATCGTTAAAGGAGAAGATGAAGAAATCGCATGCACCAAATCGGGTACAAGCCTTTGAGGAGTCCAATCACCGCCTCCAATTACGTTTCCGGAGCGGGCTGTAGAAAGGACAACATCCTTTTGGCAGGGGAAAAAAGAAGAGCGATAAGAAGAAGTGATAAGCTCGGAGCATGCCTTACTATTCGAATAAGGATCTGATCCTCCCATTTGGTCATTTTCTCTATAACCCCAAGACCACTCTTTGTTTTCATAACATTTATCAGTCGTTACATTTAAAACGACTTTTGTAGGAGCGCCGTCCAAGACACTTTGTCTTATTGCTTCGTATAGATGTACAGTCCCCATAACATTTGTTTCATAGGTCAAGAGAGGAGCGGTATAAGAATATCCGACTAGTGGTTGTGCAGCCATATGGATAATAATATCAGGGTTGGCTTGTTTTATTTCTGAAGCGAGGTGGGGATAGTCTCGAATATCACCAGTAACGGATTTCACTAACGTTTTAATGCTCGCTAATTCAAATAGGTTTTTGGGAGTAGTTGGGGCGAGGGCATAACCGGTAACAATCGCTCCCAGTCTGTTTAGAAGTAAACAAAGCCAAGATCCTTTAAAGCCAGTATGTCCTGTAAGGAATACCCTCTTTCCTTTCCAAAAAGATGAATTCAACATTTACGTATCACCATCCATAGTGTTCGATTTACTCTCTCCCCAGACTTTCCATGGAGCTGTCCCGGAAACCCATAGCCGCTCGAGGTACTGTTGATCTCTAAGGGAGTCCATTGGATACCAAAAGCCATTGTGTTTATATGCCATAAGTTGCCTTTGTTTTGCGATGGTTTGGAGAGGGTCATTTTCAAATGTGGAATGATCTCCATCAATAAGTTTAAATACAGACGGTTTCAAAACCATAAAGCCACCATTTACAAAACCTTTAGATCCTTCTACCTTTTCTTCAAATTCAGTAACAGAATTTTTTTCATTAATAGATAATACACCAAACCTGCCTCCTGGTCTTGTGGCGGTAAGAGTAGCCATTTTCCCGTGTGTTTTATGGAAGTTAACGATCTGGTTAATATCGATGTCTCCTATTAATCCATCACCATACGTTAATAAAAAATCTTCTTGACCAACATACTTCTCAACCCTTTTTATTCTTCCACCAGTCATTGTGTCTAGTCCTGTATCTACGAGCGTAACAGTCCATGCTGCTAGATCAGTATTATGAACTGTAAACTTATTGGGAGCAGAATAATCAAACGTTATATCAGAGTTGTATAAAAAATAATGAGAAAAGTATTCTTTTATTATTTCACCTTTATAACCAAGACAAATGATGAAATCGGTGAATCCAAAGGTAGAATAAATCTTCATAATATGAATGAGAATTGGGAGCTCACCAATCTTGACCATCGGTTTGGGTAAGCGGTCTGTTAATTCACTTAATCTGGTACCATAGCCACCAGCGAGAATGACCACCTTCATGTTCCAACCTCCTTATGGTTTATGATTTTTTAACCAAGTGACAAGATGCATTTTGTCCTTAGTAGTAATACGATTGTTCATTCGATTTTCTCGAAAGAAATTAGCCCTCTGAATATACCTCTCCCAGAGATTTTCTGGTCTTAGCCTTTCTAATCGATCAGCGTCCAACCCAGTACCTCTCTCAATGTATTGGTTGCTAAGGAACATGGCATTGTACCCTTTATTAGCTATCTTCATGGAAAGGCAGGCCTCACCAGTCCAATCATCTGGCAAATAAAACCCGGTTCCTTTTATTGCGTCTCTACGATATATTGTGAGTGAAGGTGGAGGCATATATCGTAAACTGCCGATAAATGAATAGTATTCATTTGCACTCATCAAGGTTTTTTTCTTAAAGACAATAGTAAAAGCTTTAGGGGGAATGATATGAATAACGCCTACTTTGGGATTAGTTTCAAATAGATTCACGATCTTATATAAAAAGGCGTAATCGATATAGCGGTCATCGCCGTGAAGGGTAAAGATGTACTTCCCTTTTACCTTCTTTAAAAGGTAGTTAGAATTTTTGCGCCATCCCACATTCTTATCTTTCCGAAATAAGGTTATTCGAGGATCATGATAAGATTTCACTCGTTCATATGTTCCGTCAGTTGAATGGTTATCAGAGATTAGGAGTTCGAAGTTTGAGTAATTTTGATTGAGGATGCTTTGTATGGAGGAGTCAATCTTGTTTATTTCATTATAGAGGGGCATGCATATTGAAATGAAAGGCTTATTTATCATATGAATCAGCTCCAAGGTAGGTACACAATGTGATGATATGATCGTCTAATGTATCTGTAGGTCGATAAATAGAGTTAAGGTATAAGCTCTTGAATGTAAAAGGAAGAGGGGGAGGGTCACCATTATTATGCTTAGGAACGTTTACGTACACATCCAATTTAAAATGATGTTTCATAACCTTTTGTACGGTATAGGCAAAGTCTTTAACCGAAAGTGTTTCACTTCCTGCTGCATGTATGACTGGGTACTGATTTGGCTGTTGGATAACCAATTCAATGATCTTACATACATCGAAAACCGAAATGAAATTTCTCATTTGACTGCCAGAAGTCTTTAAATTGATTGCTTTTTGAATGACGGCATCCCTGCAAAAAGAAAATGGAATTAAGGACCATCTCTTAAATGTAGAAAGGTCATCTGGAACCCCAAACAAATTACTTGGTCTTAAGATGATCCCTTTCAAGAGCCCTTTTCGAGTATACATTGTTACATAGTCTTCAGCATGAAGGTGGCTAATTCCATAGATATTAAACGGAGATGGTGGGGTCTTTTCATCAATTAACCCACTAGGGTTTCCAAAAACATGAAAAGTAGATAGATATATAAAGGTTTCTATATTATTTTCTACGCAGAAGTCGAGAGCTGCAATGGTCCCTATTGTGTTTTGTGAGACGCTAGTATAAGGGTCGCTTAAACAAGTGTTTTCATTGGCTCCAGCTGCATGGATAAATAAATCGACTTTCGGTTTAAATGTTGTGGAAGAGAAATTGTATGGTTTGTCTAAATTGAAGTACAATGTTCCGTTTGGAGACCTGTTAGCCTCATATACTTTCATTCCTTTAGAAGAGAAATAACGTTTAGCCAACGAACCAAAGTAGCCTGTTGAACCTGAAATGATGATTGTTTTAACCGTTGAAATGATAATCCCTCCTAAACTTTACTTTTAATATCCTATGGAAATTTTATAAAATAGAACCTTTCATTTACCTAGGTATAGCTAGAATAGACAGAAGCCAAAAGAAATGTATATCTTAGTCTTCTTTTATACAAGCCACTTCATAGTAGCTTCTAATGAGGACCCTTCTTTTTCGCTTCTTTAAATAACCTCTGATAAATCCCCAATTCCAGTGCCCTTTGTTTTCCGTTAGATTCAAAGTAATAGTTGAAAATCATCTTTGCATGTTCCTTGGAAAAAGCGCCACTTTTGACCCCAGGCCATCTATAAACATGCTTGATCTTTACATAAGGCGGCCACCCTTTGAAGAGCTTCACTTGAATTTTTTTAACTCCGAGGAGCGCTAAGGCAGCTAATCGATGATGACCGTTTCGAACGATGAAACGATAGTCATCTCCTTTAATAAGAAAGTACCCTCTGATATACCCGCCTTTGTAACGACGAGGACGATAGCCTGAACGCTTCATATTTTTGTAAAGCTTGACTGTTTTTTTAACTTCGGATTTGGTAAAGGGGAGTGGATTGGATCCGAAAAACTGAGAGTAGTTTTTTATCGTTCGTTGTCGCGTATCTTTCTAAGGAAGTTCAGAATGATGTGGGGGGCGATCAGGAAGGAAGGGGTGTTCTTTTTGGTGAAAAAACAGTGCTTCTTCCAATGTCTTTGGCTTAAAAAGGGAGTAGTATTTTTGTAATCGGCTTTCTTTGCCTCCTTTAAGAGCTCCGTTCACACCATAACTTAGATAATGCCAGCTATCTCTTGTATACCCATGACCGAGCCAATCCCTACACTTATCCAATCTTACTGTGAAAATTAAAGGCTTCTTTTTATAGACAGTAAGATGCTTTGGGATCATACTAATCTCCTTTTCATATATTGGTTTTTATCACTCGAGCCGGAACCCCTACGGCGAGAGCGTGGTCGGGAATATCGTTAATGACAACGGATCCTGCGCCTATCGTGCAATGCTCGCCAATTGTAACTCCTGGAATGACGATAACCCCGGCTCCTAAATCACTGTTCTTACCGACCGTGACGTTTCCTGCTAAATGACTTCCTGGTCCAATGTTCACGTAAGAAGATAAGGTACAATCATGATCCACAGTCGCACTGGTGTTAATGATGCACCCATCTCCAATGGTAGCCCCCGGATTAATGACAGCAGCGCCAATGACGCTAATCCCATCTCCAAGTTTTACGGAAGAAGCAATGATGGATTTTTCGTGTAGGGCGTTGAGAGTTGGAAGGTTCTGTTCTTTAAGAAAGTCCAAATATGCTCCTCTTGTTTTGCTATCTCCAATGGCTACGTGCCATGTTGATATGATGGTTTGCATAGAAAGGATTGTGTTTCTATCGCCAGGTAAACGAGGATAGCTATGAAAAAAAGGATCAACAGTGTCAGCGAAGAAAGTCACCAACTGACCTGGGGATTGGTTTGAAAGAATGTCCAAGGTCACTTTTGCGTGTCCACCCGCTCCAATAATCCCGATCATCCTTCGCTACGCCCTTTTAACAATAGGGATGCTAATGAAAAGTCAAAAGAGGTATCGATATCGACACTATCCTCTTTCGTCATCACATATGGGAGGGTGTCTTTTGTGAAAAAGGATCGTTCCTTTCGAAATGCGGAAGTCTTCACGATATAGATCGCTCCATTTAATTTATATGCAGGAAGAGTGTGTTCGTTTTGTTCTTTAACGAAGAGTTGGATCATGCCGTTGTTTCCTTCTGTGACAAACGTAGAGAGTTCGTCGCGGATTGAGGAGACGCTTAAAACAGAGTTGGCTTTTTGGGTGTGATAAAGGTGAAAGGCTTCTTGGATATGTTGGGCGGTACGAAGAGGGGAGGTGGGTTGTAATAAAAGAATCGTCTCCGGGATATATTTTTCATCTTTTTCTAAACAATCAAGAAGGTAAAGACATGCATCAACAGGGGATGCGTGATCATCCGATAGAGAGGCAGGCCTTGGGAATGGTACTTCGGCACCGGCTTTTCGTGCCACATGTGCGATGTCTGGATCATCTGTAGAAACAATGATTCGGGTGATCTCAGGCGTTTGTTGACCAGCTTCAATCGTGTATTGAATAAGAGGTTTTCCATTTAACTCTTTTATATTTTTACCGGGCAAACGCTTTGAACCGCCACGGGCAAGAATAAAAGCCAGTATTTCTTTCATGAACGATCCCTCTTTTTCATTTGTTCTTTTAGAAGTCTAACCATTTCTTTAGATGGCGTGCTTGTTTGACGAATGGTCTCTCTTAGAAATTGGTGACTCAATTTTTGCAATTCTTGTTGATAGTCTGGAAGGTGAGTAACCTTTTTAAATTCTAGAAATAAGTCCCTAAGGTTGCGTACTACGGGTCCTGCCTTGGCTTTTGCAAGGTGGGCATGGTAGTCGTGTGGATTCATTTTGAAATTATACGAGATTTTGGGTTGAAGAATGACAATTCCCTTTTTTAGAAGAGCCCCTTCAATTGCTGTGTTTGAAGACACGGTCATGACTACATCTGTGTTCCTTAACGCATCATATAGGGGATAGTTACGTGATAAGACCTTGATATTTTTGTTCTTTTTAGATAAAGGATAGTAGTTAGCTGGATCATTTCGGTGAGGTTTGATGAGTATGGTCAAGGGTAATTTTGCGAAGGTAGTGGTCGAAAGCCAATTTTTCAATACCCTTGTTGTTCTCCTCCCTAGCCATTGGGTGGTAAATAAAACAACGCTGTGATTAGCTGGAATGTGTAAAGACTTTTTGAATTTGGCTCCGTTTATTGAGCGTTTCCGTTTGTCATATTCGAACTTTAAATTACCCGTTATGGTAATTTGAGAGGCTGAAATACCTCTATTTAAGTACCAGCTTGCTTGATTTTTTCCCCATGCACAATAATGCGATGCTCTAGTAGGAAGAAAGTTGGAGTCGGTGGCTAAAACCGGTGGCGTATAGATAAAAGGAAGATTATATTTTCGAGCTAACATCGAAAGGATTGTGCCGGGGGGGACGATTTCGGTTCTTTCCACGATTACACCGATTGGATTCTTTCTGATTATTTTATCTAGGACATTTATTCGTTTAATCGCCACCTTCAGCTTTCTCTTAAGCCAGCTTTGAAATGAGTGTGTCTTGAATAAAGGATGGCTTAAGACTTTCTTTGAGCTTAGTAGCTTTTTTAGCTTTCTTAGTAGTCTTCGATACGCTTTTTTGGGTAATTTTTCTTTTTGTAAGGATGATTGATAATTGACCTTTTTTACTGATTTAGGCAACCGAGCTTGACGAATAGCGGCACGATCTTCTCGGTTGGAAATCGTTAGTATGACTTGTTCTGAGCGGAGATGTTCTGCAACAAACGTGGCAAACACACCGGGAATCAGATACGTTTTTCTTTTATCAACAACGGATAAGTCTCTTTTTATGACAGGAATGCGTTGTAACACTTTTTGTGCTTGGCTTGCCGTTGTTAACCGGTGTTTCTTTTTTAACTTCCGAATGTACGACTTTTTTTTGATATTCTTCGTAATGTGTGGTGTTGCCTGCTTTTTAAATTCATGTACAAGGGTAGGCGGCATTTCAATTCCTTTATAAGTCAAAGTGGAAAAGGTTTCAAAGAATTCTTTTAATAAGCTGTACCTGATTACATAATCATTGTTTAATCTTTCACTACCATACATGTATGTCTCAAACTCCTTTCTTAATTCGTTGGTACCAAGTATGAACGAGTTCACTATGGGTACCGATCGTGATAAACGAGGTGTGATCATTCTTTAGGAAAGCGGTGACCATGGATTGAAGTCCTGGTTTGAATGATTCTCTCTCGTTATTTTCAAATGTATGCTTTTTATATTCCGTCTCGTCATGATCCAAAACGCGAAGTTCTTCCAGTGGCTCCAGTAAGAGTTTCCGTTTTTTTGTAACGATTTCCACCCGCCATCCACCTGGCCCAGACCAGTTACTATGGTATGAAAATAAAGCGTTGTTAACGGTCTTTCCTGATCCTGAAAAAACCGATGCTTGAGGATGCCATGGTAATCCACCGCCAATATTGGTGTTCATTTGTACTGGAGGACCACAAAGAAAAAAAGCTAGATCAATGACATGGGTAGAGTTAGCTAAAAACCAATTGTTTTTAAGTTCTACATTTTTTACAAGATCGTCGACTCGTTTACTACGTTCGGTGAAATCGAAGTGACAGGACAACACACCCTCGTCTTCTTCGATTAATGCCATGGCTTTTCGTACGGATGGATAAAATCGTCTATTATAAGCCACATAAACGTTTGCTTGACGTGATTTCGTTTCAGCCGCAACTTGAGCAATCTCCACCTCGGTCATCCCACCAGGCTTTTCGACTAATATGTGTTTGACCCCGTTCCTGATTAACTCCATCGTGACTGAGGCAAGCTGATCGACGGGAACACATATAATGGCTTTAGAAGGGCGGCCTTGGTGCTTGGATAAATAAGCTGATAAGCCACCTGTTTGACAAGGAGAACCTGTTTGGGAATAAAAACGTTTTGCAGAGGCTTCCGTTCTACATATGCAAGTAAAGCTGACGTTTAAATGCTTAAGAACCTTAGCATAAGCCACTCCCATCGGACCTGCTCCAACGAGAAGAACTTGGTTCATGAGATTGGACACTCCTTTCCGCTTGTAAGGCCTGCTTTTTTAAATTTGGCAGACAGCACTTTAAGTAAAGGGAGGTGTTGTTGCCATGACTCTTGATAAGTGGGTAGTTTGCATCTATTAAAATTAAGGATGTCTTCTACATACAAATGAGTGAGGTTACTCTGAAGAACAATGTCACAAGGAAATGGTTTCCATAACCAGTTGGTTTTCTTATGAGCTACCCACCCTTCTTGTTGGGTAAAATTTAAAACAAGGTGTACATCTGAGTTGGAGACGTGAAGGATAAAAGGATTTCCGGATTTGTCTTGAGAGGTTACTTTAAAGGTACTGCCGTTCTCCCCTAGTCCTTCAAGTGTGCCGGTAACTTCATAGAATCCCTTGCGTTTGCTCAGTTGGATAGCATTATTTAGACGAGATTGGCTTAAATCTACAACCCTCTCATCGGTTAGATAAGAGAAAAGATCTAAATGGTGAATGGCGTTGGAAGCTAGGTTCCAGTCACTTCCTACTAATCGATAATGAACTGGCGTTGAAGTCCTCAGCTCTTCTTTGGCCTTTTCAAATGTTTCTAATGTCCTTAATGGACAATTAACCCAGCACATGACGCCCTCTGACTGTAAACGGTCATTAATTTCAACAAAGCTCTCTTCGTCTTGAAAGACGACTTTCTCCAATATCATACAGTCCACATGAGAGGTTTCTAGTAAGTGTAGAACAATGGTCTTTCGTACGTCGGAAGTTGTTGCAATAATGGCTACATCAATATTGTCAGGTAAATCGCCAAGGTCATTTAAATAATAGATGTCATGCTTCACATGTGTTTTTGGGGTCTCTTTATATTGTTTTTTTGCAAGTGTTAATGATGAAGGATTGGGATCCACAACAAACAGGCGAGCGCTTCGGTTAAGGCGCTTTAAGGCTTGGAGGTGTCGTCTACCGATTTGTCCGGCACCGATAATGGCAAGGATAGGTCGATTCATTCTACTCTCTCCTTATTCACAATAAAAATGAAGCTGGTGTATTTTTGGTCGGGTTGTTGTCCGACGGTACTTTAAGACGGTTTGTAGTCACCTTGTTAGCTAATACAGATAAAAAGATGGTGTGTAAGGAAGCGCGAGAAGTGGCCCGTTTTAAAGGTCCCTTTACGAAGTACAACTGTTTCTTTTTCGTGTAAAACACAACCGGCTTACCAACGAGCATCGCTTCATAACCTACGGTGGAGTATGGGGTAATCACCAAGTCAGCTTCTTGGATCAGCTGGTTTAACGGGATCGATCCATGTGGGTATACTGTGGTGCTTTTTCCTTTTGTCCATCTGCGAAACGATTTTTGGTGGTGGTCAGGGTGTAGTTTAATGTTGAGTTGTAGGCGATTTTCAATACCCTTGGCAGCTCCTTCAATTCGCCTGATCATTCTGCGATTGAATCCTTTTCCTAAAGGCTGCATAGCGACAAGGATTTGTTTTTTCTTGTGTTTACGTGCGGAGACTTTTGCTCGACCGCTTCTTACAAATACTGGCGTTGCGATTTTCACTTTCTTCTTCGGTACCCCATTTGATACGAGGTAATTGACATGTGACGGCCCCCATACAAGGTGCAAATCTGCGTTGGAAGGTAAATGCCCGATGTCACCAAGAAGTCCGTGTTGGTAGTTGATGGTCTTTGCGCGACGGGTTTGAGCGAACGAGGTCACGAATCCTCCATGGCGGTTAAGTGTAGAGCCGTAAAACGTTGTGGTGATGGTGTGTTTGTCAAACAAAGTATGCATACGGCGGAGGTTTTTCATGAGCGTGATCACTTGTATTTGGATCCATCTCTTAAAGGCGTTTGTCTTTAAAAAAGGTGGTGTATCTGGTGAGGAAGTGATGGTCTTAATGCGCTGCAGTACCTTTACTTGCTCGTTGGAAGGAATCGCTTTTTCTTTAATTTTCGGCAAGTAATAAAGAGGGCGTAAGCGAGGATTTGCTAACGCTTTTTTGTATTCACTTCTTTTATGAGCTAAAAAAACCATGGGTATGACACTTTTTTTCTCTAATACAGGAGAGGCCATTTCCGCTCTTACGAGGATAGATCCACCCTTTTTTTTCAAGGGAGTATGGTTAATGAGGTAGGGAGTACACGCTTGTTGAATGCTCTTGGAAGAGTGAACTTTTCTTTTTAAGGCCCGCGCTTTTTTACGGTTTCTCTTAATATACTTTTGAAATTCTCTCAAAAGAGGAAGGGCGATTGGAACACTGTCATACGTAACGGGTGAAAAGGCATGTAAAAAATCCACAGAGTGCAACCACACGTAATTTAGCTTCTTACCCATCGTTTTCACCGTCTAGTTGTTCAAGGATATGAATGATTTCAGACTTATTAATAGAAGGGACGTGATCGGAGCGATTACTTAATTGTGAAGACGGTTTGAAGTGGTGATAAGACGGCAAAACTTCCGGGAGAATGACGAAAAGCTCATCATCTTCATATAATCGTTCAGTTTCGTGAGCATGAAGCAATTCCTCGTACTTCTTCTCTCCTGGTCTACTTCCGATTTCAATCACATCAGGCAAGGGCAATTTTTTCTGTTGGCAAAAGGATTGGATGGCTTCGGTTAATTGATGGAGCTTTAACGCTTTCATTTTAAATATGAATGTTTCGCCACCTTTTGCGTAATAGATCGACTTTAACGTTAACTCAGCCGCTTCTGAAATGCTCATGAAAAAGCGAGTCATCTCAGGATCGGTAACGGTAAGTGGCTTTCCTTCTTTTGCTTGTTTCATAAAGAGAGGAATCACCGAGCCGCGGGAGTTAATGACATTACCGAAACGAACGGAACAAAAGACCGTATCCTTGTTGTTTAGCTGATTGTTGGCGTTTGAGAACAGCTTTTCGGAGATCAGTTTTGTTGCCCCCATTGTGTTCGTCGGATTCACTGCTTTATCCGTACTCACATTGACAACTTTTTTCACTTTGTTTTTAATGCAAGCACGAATGACGTTTTCGCTTCCGATGATGTTGGTTTTTACAGCCTCAAAGGGGTGGTCTTCACACACCGGTACTTGTTTTAAAGCCGCCACGTGAAAGACAAGGTCAATGTTTCTTGTGGCATATTCAATCGCGCTGTAGTCCCGGATGTCTCCAAGGATGAAGAAGAGTTTTGGGTTGGGACGATATTTTTCTTTCATTAAAAATTGTTTGCTGTCGTCTTTGTTGAAGACGACAATTTTTTTTGGCTCATACTCAAGTAGAGCTGATACGATCTGTCCACCAATTGAGCCTGTGCCACCTGTTACGAGGATGTTTTTATTCTTTAAAAACGTTTTTATTCGTGAACGATGGTTCATCAGACTGCCACCTCTATTTTTATAGTTACTCTTAAATACCTTATGAGCGGATGGACAAAGTTGCTCTAGTTAGGAATCTATTTTCAAAAAATAGGAGTGATTGAAGCGGTAGTAGTGTCAATGGTCCAAGCCATTTCTTGCCCTTGGCATTCATTAATAAGAGTTACACTATTTTTGATATCAGAAGGGTTGTTTGAACCATGTTTATTCCACTATCAAAGCCCGATCTTACAAATCTAGAGAAACGGTATGTAAGGGAAGTGATGAACTCAGGACAGTTGAGTATCGGGGAAAAAACAAAGCGATTTGAAGCGTTATTTAAAGAAAGGTTCTATGCCAAGTATGCTGTTGCTATGAATAGCGGCACGAGCGCTTTACATGTGGCAGTAAAGGCTCTTGGTCTTAAAGATGGCGATGAAGTCATTACTACACCATATAGCTTTATTGCGTCAGGGAACTGTTTAGTCTATGAAAAAGTAAAGCCAGTGTTCGTTGATATTGATCCTACTACGTTGAATATGGATCCATATTTAATCGAAGGAGCGATTACCGAGCGTACAAAAGCGATCTTAGTCGTCCATGTGTTTGGTCAACCGTGCGATATGGATCAGATCATGGCAATTGCTAGAAAGTATGATTTAAGAGTCATTGAAGATGCTTGTGAGGCGATAGGAGCAAAATGGGGTAGTGAGTATGCTGGTTTAATCGGAGACGTAGGTGTGTACGCGTTTTACCCAAACAAACAGATCACAACGGGTGAAGGTGGAATGTTGGTGACCAACAGACAGGATGTTGCCCTTCAAGCGCAAACCTTACGAAATCAAGGGAGAAGCCCGGATAATCAGTGGCTTGATCACGATCTAATCGGCTATAACTACCGAATGTCCGAGCTTCAAGCGGCCGTTGGTGTCGGTCAGATGGAGCGACTATATGACATTTTGCAAAAACGAGAAAAGGTGGCCAATCGTTATAAACAACTTCTTCAAGAATATGATGTGGATGTGACGTTGCCATCTGTTTTAAGTAAGTGCCACATGAGCTGGTTTGTGTTTATCGTGATCCTTCCTAAAGCGGTGGAACGAGCGGTAATCATAGAAAAGTTAGGGGACAAAGGGATTCAGACGAAGCCGTATTTTCCGTCGATTCATTTGCAGAAAAGTTATGTGGATCGGTTTGGTTATAAGGAAGGGGATTTCCCGATAAGTGAAGCGATGTCAAAGCGGACGTTAGCGATTCCTTTTCATACAATGTTAATGCCAGAAGAACAGCGATATGTGATTGAAGGATTGAAAGAGAACATAGATAAGGAGGCGTAACGATGACATTCTCCATTAACGGCAAGCCCATTGGACCTGGAAACCCCATGTTTATTATCGCGGAGATTGGCGTGAACCATAATGGATCGGTGGAAAAGGCTAAACAATTGATCGATCATGCGAAAGAAGCTGGGGCCAATGCGGTGAAGTTTCAAGCCTATCATACAGAGTCCCTTGTAACAGACCAATCCGAGTTGGTTCAGTATCAAAAATCCGGTGGCGGGTATTCCTCCCAAAAAGAGATGCTTTTACATTACCAGTTAAGTAAAAGCCAATTTGAAGAGTTAAAAAAGCACTGTGAGCAACAAGAAATCCTTTTTTTAGCTACGCCGTTTGACCTTCAAAGTGCCGATATGCTAGAAGACTTGGGTGTTGAAGCATACAAAATCGGAAGCGGTGACATTACGTTTTATCCTTTATTAAAAAAACTTTCGACGTTTCATAAGCCTGTTATCTTATCAAGTGGGATGACGACAATAGAAGAAATCGAGAAGGCGATCCAACTCATGGGGCAAACGCCAATCGCTCTTCTTCATTGTACTTCTGCTTATCCTACTCCACCTGAGGATGTCCATTTGAATGTGATTCATTTGCTAAAAAAGTATGTTTCATGTCCCATTGGACTCTCCGATCATACTTCAAGTACGGAGGTGGCTCTTGCGGCGAATGCCCTAGGCTACACGATCTTGGAGAAGCATTTTACGTTGGATCGTCATTTACCAGGGCCAGACCATAAAGCATCCATTACACCAGAAGAGCTAAAAACGCTCATTAAACAAATTAGAATAGTAGAAAAGGCCATGGGAGAAGAGAAAAAAGCGATCCAACCGTCCGAGGTGGGGACGAAGCCACTAGTGAGAAGAGGGATTTATTTAAACATAGACAAGAAAGCGGGAAGTGTGGTCGAAGAAGGAGATTTGATTTATTTACGCCCCGAGCACACGCTTTCGGCTGCTGACTTTGAACGAGTCATAGGGAAACGTATAGCGAGAGACATGAAAAAAGGAGAGCCACTTCAGTGGGGAGATTTTGAGGTGACACTAGATGGGGATGGTAGCTAAGACGATTCTTTGCGTAACAGGGACGAGGGCGGACTATGGAATCTATCGTCCTCTTTTATATGCGCTGGATAAAGACCCTTACTTTTCTCTTAAACTAGTCGCGACCGGAATGCACCTACTACCAGAATATGGGATGACAGTGGAGGCGATTAGAAAAGACGGATTTTCTCTGGTCGCTACCCCGTCCATCCTGTTTCGGGATGACACAACGGTCGGGATGAGTCAGACGGTAGGGGTAGGGACGTTATATTTTGCTGAACTCTTTCAGCGTGAGAAGCCCGATGCTGTTCTTTTACTAGGAGATCGTGGTGAGATGCTTGCTGCTGCGATTGCAAGCCATTATCAAAACATCCCTTCTGTTCATCTTCATGGCGGGGAACAATCAGGCTCAGCTGATGATAACGTCCGACATGCGATTTCAAAATTAAGTATGTATCATTTCACCGCAACGGAGAAATCAAAAGAACGGCTGATTGACATGGGTGAAATAGGGGATCACGTGGCGGTAAGTGGGTCTCTTAGAAAGCATGACATGGAGGCGCTTCGTTTAGAAAAGGCGTCTCCCCTTCTAGAACAAGTGAAGGGTTGGAAGAAAAGGAGACTTCTCGTTCTGGCTGTCCATCCGGATTCAAAAGGGAAGCTGGACTTCGATGAGCAAGTTCAACGTGTTATTGAAGGGGTAGTGCCTTTTCAGGACTGGTCAATTGTATGTATTGGTCCGAATAGTGACGCAGGAGGACAGGTTTTCCGGAGACACTTGAGCGGATTTGTAAAGAGGTATAAGCATGTTCATTATAAAGAAACGTTGTCCTCTAATGAGTATCTCTATCTTCTATCACAGGCGGACGTTTTAGTAGGGAATACGAGTAGTGGCATTATTGAGGCGCCATTTTTCTCACTTCCATTCGTGAATGTAGGGGAGCGTCAAAGAAATCGGGAATGTGGCCAAAATGTGATTCATGTTGACTATGATGGTGACGCTATCGCTAAAGCAATTAAAGAAGCTGCGTCTCTAAAACTTACTACTAAGGACAATCCTTATGATGTTGTCTCGTCACCGGCGTTGTTTATTGTCGAACAAATGAAACAGTGGATTTAGCACAAAAGGACGACTCTCTTGTTTTTTGGTCAAGAAGAGCGTCCTTATTTTGCCTATTTTACAAGAATGGGCAGGCTATCCAAGGGTATTTATCCATACATCATTCTCTTCCTCCTAATAGGATAAGGTGTAACGTCATTTAGGATATACACCTCTATGTGTATTGCTTATTGGGGAGAAAGGAGGGGGAGTGTTGTATTGGATAAAAATCGAAGAAGATTGTTCGACTGAAAACGAAGTAGCAGTTTCATCTTGGATCTATGAGGAGTTTAAGAAGGTAAACAATCTTCAACATGGATTGTTAAAAGAAAGCTGTGTGATCAACAGTGAAAATAGATTGTTAAATACTGGAACAAAAGATGACCCATTTAGAATTAAAGTCTCAACAAATATTTACAAAGCTCTTTACTTTATTGATGACATCGTTTATCAAATGCAGACGGATGGAAGAACACTCAAGGTTGGCCCCTTAAGTGGCATGACGGTCTTTAAGCCTCATAAAGCCGGTAATAGTAGGGTAAAGCAATACGAAAAAGTAGGCGGGGTGTTCATTGTCTTCAAGCCTAAAACGATGAATTGGGATACAAAGACAGTAGAGGGATACGTATATCATGCCAATCAAGGAAAGTGGATACACACCACGGTTCCTTTTCCAGAAGTGATTTACCGAAGAGGGGCAAGGTTTCGAGAGGACGTTGTCCAACGTTATCGAAAATTAGGTGGAACCATCTTTAATTCCAAGCCTCTTTTTAAGGGAGAAGTTGATCAATTGTTGCTTAAGCAACATTTGGCAAAAGAAAACATCATTGATTTTCGTCCCGTAACGTCAGAAGAGGACGTCTTTGAGATGCTCGACGAACACCATGAAGTGGTTATGAAACCACGCGTCGGCGGGAAAGGTAGAAGAATATTATTTATTAGTAAGGTGAGTCCCGAAGCATTCGAAGTTTATGATTATAGCAAGTCGAAAACTGCTGGAAAATTACTTCTCACACTTCAGCAACTTTCTCACTTACTTACACAAAAAAAGGTTATTAGAGGACGATACATCGTTCAAAAGAAACTTAGGCTAAGAGAGCATAATGGGTCGCCATATGACATTCGTGTTCATATGCAAAAGAACAACAATGATTGGGTGTGCAATGGGATTGAGTGCCGGGTTGCTTCATCTGGAGAATATGTAACCAACCTTGCCAAAGATGGAATAGCACTACCTTTAAGAAAGGTGCTGGAAGGCTCTCGAAAAGAGAGGAAAAAAGCAAAGAGGGCGATTATAGCATTTGCTAAAACAATGGCAAACGCCCTGGATCAAGCCTTTTCTAATGAGTGCTTTGCTGATATCGGAATGGACATCGCGATGGATGAGGAAGGAAAGCTTTGGTTTATCGAAGCGAACGGTCTTCCCTTGTTTAACGGTTTCAAACGGATCTCAAAGAAAGCCTATCGTCGAATTGCAGCACAGCCTCTCTTGTATGCCACTCAAAAACAAGGGTTTCAGGTAATGGGGAAATAAGCGATATGGTAAAAGATCCAAGTATTGTGCTCGGGTCTTTTTTATCGCATGGTTTTAAACATTCTGAAAATAATTTGACCCCGTGCCGTCAAGGTCGATATAATTGATCTAACTGGTTTTGACTAAAGGAGGCGTTCAACAAATGGCAGAGATGATTCATTCAACCGTTGGAAAGGTTTTGCAAGACGTCGCGTCAAGTAAGCCCGATCGAGAAGCACTTGTGTATCCTGAACGTGGATTGCGTCTTACATATGAAGAATTTGATCAATCGTGTCAAAAAGTCGCCAAAGGATTAATGAAGATTGGCATTGAGCGTGGGGAACATGTAGCCATATGGGCGACGAACAAACCGGAATGGGTTACCACTCAATTCGCAACGGGCAAAATGGGGGCAGTTCTTGTAACCGTTAACACGAATTATCGAACGGCAGAAATGGAGTTTTTACTTAAGCAGTCCGATGCCACAACGCTTATTTTAATGGACGATCATCAAGGCACATCATTCTTGGACATGCTCTATGACGTGGCGCCGGAGCTTAGAGAATGTGAGCCAGGTCAATTGCAATCGGAACGACTGCCATTTTTAAAGAACGTTATTACAATGAGTCATGATCGGCACCCAGGTGTGTGGAGTTGGTCTGATTTGCTTGCGTTAGGCGAAGAGGTGTCTGATTCAGAGCTTGAGGAGCGCACAAGCAGTTTGGAGCCTGATGACGTCATCAACATGCAATACACGTCAGGAACGACAGGCTTTCCGAAGGGCGTCATGCTTACTCACTCAAACTTGATTAACAATGCAAGAAACATAGCGGAGTGCATGAATTTAACGAGTGAGGATCGTATGTGTATTCCTGTACCGTTTTTTCACTGTTTCGGTTGTGTACTTGGAACCTTGGCTTGCGTGAGCGTCGGTGCGACGATGGTTCCGGTGGAGGAGTTTAAGCCTAGCGATGTTTTAAAAGCGGTGGATCAAGAAAAATGTACGGTTCTTCACGGTGTACCAACGATGTTTATAAAAGAATTGAATGAAAAAGACCTTGCGTCTTATGATTTTTCTGCCCTTCGAACGGGAATAATGGCAGGTTCCAACTGTCCTGTAGAAGTCATGAAAGGCGTCATGGAGAAGATGGGAGCAGGGGAAATGACAATTGCTTACGGGCAAACGGAATCTTCTCCGGTTATTACCCAGACCCGTGTACATGATTCGCTGGAGCGTAAAACGGAGACGGTGGGCCGAGCACTTCCGAATGTGGAAGTGAAAATCGTTCATCCGGGAACAAATGAAGAAGTCCCTCGCGGCCAGCAGGGAGAATTGATCACGAAAGGCTATCATGTGATGAAAGGTTACTATAAAGACCCTGTTGCCACGAGTCAGGTGATTTCTGAGGACGGTTGGCTTAAAACTGGGGATTTGGCTGTGATGGACGAGGAAGGTTATGTGAAAGTGACGGGCCGCCTTCGCGACATGATTATTCGTGGGGGGGAGAACATATACCCTCGTGAGATCGAAGAATTTCTTTATCAGCATCCAAAAGTGCTTGATATTCAAATTGTTGGTGTGCCGGATGAAAAGTATGGAGAAGAAGTCTCTGCTTGGATTATTTTAAAAGACGGAGAGACGGCTACGGCAGATGAGATCCGTAACTACTTTAGCGGGAAGATCGCCAAGTACAAAATTCCTCGCTACATCGAATTTGTAGATGAATATCCGATGACCGCTTCTGGTAAAATTCAAAAGTTCAGGCTAAAAGAACAAGCCGTTAAAAAGGTGAAGATGGATAAAGTATAAAAGAGAGCCTACCAAATTGGTAACGGGTTCCGTTAACTATCGCAAACATTATAAATGACCTTCAAATTGTTTGGAAATTTGAAGGTCTATTTTTGTTGATATAAAGGGATTTCGATCATTATTTTTGGGGGATTTGTAATGCAATTTGTCTATTAAAATGCGGGGATACAATAGCCACACTACATTTTTACTTACAAATTGATATACAGAAAATATTGGTTAAGCACTGTTATAACTGAATGATAATTTCACTGTGTTTGAAAAATAAAGGGAGGAATTCCGTCTAAATTGATAAATACCCATATTTCCTTAATAATAAGGGGAGTTTTTCCGCTTATATTATCCAAATCTTTAGATTTTGTCTTATTCAGAGCAGTTAACGGGAATATCTCCGCTTATCTTCGCCTCTTAACCTCCTTTATCCACATTAGGAGGAAATTCTCCGCCTATGATACCTAAGCAAAAGTTGATATAAGAGGGCGGAATTGGTTTGCAAACTTCGTAATACGCAATCCCAATAATTAGCAATTAAAAACAAAATAGCAAGGGTAGAAACCCTTTCTATTTCTAATGTTTTTAATCCTCTAGGCTAACAAATTGCTCTACATTTTAATAGCGCAAAAAGGATTACGTTTTGGTTTGCATTTCCCTATGCAAATTGACGTTTTGTGATAGGAAACGAACCCGTTATCAAATTGGGCGGCTTTTTCTCGTCTTACCTGCTCTTCTATGAGTTGAAATCCCTAAGGCTAGTAGGTGTTTGGTAAAGCAAGGCCATCAATGGTTACGTATTTTAATGTATCCCATTTACGAAGGAAGGATTTTACGATGCGTTCGTATTGGATACAAATCGTTCCGATGAATCAACCAGGAATGCAGATGATCGTGCCAAAAAGACTTCAAAAACGAAAGAGAAAAATAAAGAGGGTTCATCATGGTCTGCTATCTACCCATGTTTCAGTAAGACGCAGAAAGATCAGAAAAGGGGAAGACGGAAGCAAAAAGAACCCCTTTGCTGTTCACATGTCGAACGAACTTCTTTCCTATTTGTACGTGCAGTCTTCGTTACTCTATCAACTAGTAGTAACAAAAAAGCACGTGAAGTTAGGCCCAGTAACAGGAATTTTAGTTACGGACATGAAAAATGTGATAAACGACTTAAGAAAGGAATCACAGTCAGTAGTTGGTGGAATTTTTGTCGCATTAAAACCAAATCAAATTGATTGGGAATCAACTACTGTAAACGGGTTTGTTTTTGATGGGGAAGACAACCGTTGGACAGATGTCAAAGTACCTCTGCCAGAGGTGTTGTTCGTACGTACCCCTCCTTTAAAACGAATAAGAAAATTATTAACGCGGTTTCACCAGCAAGGAGGAACAGCCTTTAACACCAAGCGTTATAGCAAGTTAAAGGTTGAAAAGCGATTAAGAACTGAGTCGTTCGTTAAAGGCCGGTTAATCACAAGCAGACGTGTGCGCACGGCCGAAGATGTGGTAGAAACGCTGGAAAACGAACAGGCAATCGTTCTGAAGCCAACGAGAGGATTAAAGGGACAGGGGCTCGTGTTTATCAATAGACATAAGGGTGACATGTTTCTAGTTTACGATTATCGTAAACGAAAGACAGGGCTAAAGATGGAGCTTGAGAAGAGTGCCTTGGAATTGTTTTTACAGGGGGTTCGGTATAAAAGAAAAAAGTACATCTTGCAACCCTGGATTGCGTTTTTACAATATAAAGGTAACCCTTTTGATATGAGAGTTCATATGCAAAAAAATCATGGAGCATGGATTTGTAGTGGAATTGAATGCCGCGTGGCTGCACAAGGGGAAAAGCTAACCAACCTTTCAAAAGGCGGAGGGGTGGTTACGTTTGAAACAGCGATTCGTGACACTTGTTCAAACGTAACACGAGAACATGTTGTAGACTTCGCTCTTTCCTTATGTGATGCAGTAGAGCGAGCATTCCCACATGATCATTTTGGCGACCTTGGGTTAGATATTGGTATTGACCAGAGCGGGAAATTGTATTTTATAGAAGTGAATTTCGCCCCGGGGTATAAGGGGTTTAAGGGAATCGATCCCATTGCTTACGAAAAGATTAGTCATCAACCATTTGTATATGCCGCACAGTTAAAAGGTTTTGATAGGGAAGAGGAAAGAAGATGAGTTATTCGAAAGGAAAATTAAAAAAGTATCACTTACTAAAAAGAAATCAGACCCTTGCTGTGAAGTTGCCAAAAACAGTACGGTATACACAACGTCGTCTCGTTAGCATGTTAAATCGCTACGGTGTGGTTGTCATCAAGCCGAATTTTGGGAGATTAGGACGCGGTATTATAAAAGTTGCTCTTTTAGATGGAAGCCAATATGAAATACACCATCAAGGACAAAAGAGTAACGTTGTTGGCAATGAGAACTTGTTGGATTTTCTAAAAAAGAAAATGCTAAGAAAAAGGTACATTATCCAAGAGTTCATTCCTTTACTTAAAGTGGGGGATCAGGTGATGGATGTAAGGGTGATGGTTCAACGAAAAGCCCGGTCTGAAGAGTGGGTTGTAACCGGAAAGTGTGCTAAATTAGCACATAAAGACTACTTTACATCAAATGCGGCCACATCGATAAAACCTGTTGAAGAGGTGTTAAAGGCTTCAGCACCCAATGTTTCTAGTATGTGGGTAAAAATCTATAAGGATTTGGATCAGGTAACGATGGAAATAGCCATTCATTTACAGAGATATTATCCTAAACAAAAAGAGATAGGTGTTGATTTAGGTATTGATACCAACGGAATGATCTGGATTATTGAAGCCAACTATAAACCGATGACGGCTATGTTTGCTCGACTAGACAATCCCTCTACGCTTAAGAAGATTTTGTCGTTTAGAAAAAAACATGGGATTCAAAGATAAATGTAAATGTTAAAGCCCCTTTTCCATACTGAAAAGAGGTCCATTTTATATCCATTATTATTTATAGTAATGATACGTCGATATCAACAGTCAAAGTAGTATCTAATAGGTCGATCTCAACGCCAAGTAAGCCAGCAAGTGGAACGATAACCGTTTGCCCTAAGATAGAAAGAGTGATAAGCCCTCCACTAACCGGAAGGGTTTCGGTTAATATAACTACTTCCGTTTCGAGAACCTCGCCTCCCAAAGCTGTTGCCGTTACAGTAACGGTTGCTAATGGTGTAACTCCCATAAAGTCACCCCCTTTATCATTCTAATTTAGTGTATGAAGGTGAATCATTTAAGCTTGTACGTTTCGACCACGACGAATGTCTAATTATACAAAAGTCCTACATGGGGTCAGACCCGTGAACGGTGGTTTTTGTTGTCTGCCCTTTAGTTTTCTCTTATTTGAGCAGGGGTTGGTAATAAGGGAAGCGAATGATTTACTAGGCTGAGTAGAATAATAGGATAGGTGATAATCATGATAGTAGAAGATACGGAATTAAAGGCGAAGATTCAAGAGTTGGAAGAGGCGCTACTGAAGCCCGAAGTGAGAGTAGACATAGGGAAGCTGGATGAACTGTTACACGATGAGTTCTTTGAACATGGTAGCTCAGGCGTTGTGTTTTATAAGAAGGATTGTATGGGGGAAGGAGGCGTTGGCGTTCGAGAGATGAGGCTGTTTGATTTTGAGCTTCATTTCTTGGGAGAAGACGCGCTGTTAGCTACATACGTGTGTGTCGACAAGACGAGAGGACATCAGTCTATCAGGAGCTCGATCTGGAAGTTTGCGGACGGTAGGTGGCAAATGTTCTTCCATCAGGGAACGTTGAAGAAGTCATGACGAATTCTGATTGTCTTGGATGCAGACTAGCCAAAAAGATAGCTCCTGTCCATCTCATTTATGAAAACGAACATGTAAGCTGCATACTGGACCATGATCCCTACAATGAAGGGCACACTTTGATCCTACCAAAGCGTCATGCAAGTGAACTCACAGAGTTTTCCGACGAAACCCAACTGGCAATCATGAATGCTTCTATCCTCCTTTCTAAGGCGTTGAACTCTACTTTGACACCAGATGGTATTACCGTTTATCAAAGTGGGGGAGTGTTTAACGAGTTAACACACGTCCATGTCCACATCGTACCGAGATATGAGGGAGAGGACTTTGCTGATTTTTTCAAAGAAGGGCCAATCAGCTCCTATGAAAAATTGGATCGAACAGCATCCTGCCTTAAAGAAACGATAAAAAGCCTTCTGCTCAACACGTGAGCAGAAGGCTTTTCGATTATTCTTGACCTTCTTCTTCCCCACCGTACTCTTGGAACGGTAGCTCATCCCAGAAGTCGATGTCCGCTTCTAGAATGGACTCGTCAGCAATCGCTTCCATGGCTGCTTCCATAGAAACAACAGCTTGACGAATTAAGTAACCGTTACTTTTCTGCCCAAGAACGGCTTCTTCACGGCTATTGTCAGTCATCCCGCGCATTTCAAATAACAGAGTTGAAAAGTCGTACTCATAAGCAAGACCATTACGGGCGATTGTGTTTGCATCTCCGCCTGGATACTTGGCAAGGTGACCCCATCCGTGTGACGTTACAGCGTCATAAATTACACTTCCTAATTGCTTAGAACCAATGACGGTATCTTCATTTACACCTGGGTTTGTCGGATAAAGCATAGACCCAGATACATAGCGCCCATCAAGGGTTGGTGATGTTCCTTGGTGGTGGAAATCAATTAAGTAGTCAATGTCGTATTTTTGCAAAACGTTTTCGTGTAGAGCAATTGTTTCAGGCTGAGTAAGATCGTTGTGATCGCGGTTTAAATCCACTTCATTAGCGTTAAAACGAGTCGACACTCCACCAGCCGTGTAGTCACTAATATCAAAGTTGACGTCACCTTCTGCGCCGTCAGGGTTAATGCGAGGAACGAAAAGAACATTTACTCTTTCTTCAAGATCACGTACATGTCGGCTGTTGCCGCTCAAGTTTTTAATTACTTGAAGAGCACCCTCTGTAATCATTTCTTCATTCCCGTGTTGCTGAGTAAGAAAAACAATGGTCGGGTTGTCAGGATTGTTCCCAAACTTAACTAGAAACAAATCTCTTTCTTTAACGGATTGACCAATCACTTCAAGTTCAAGGCGATCTGAACGATCAGTTACATGATAAAGGAAATCAGACATCTCTTCATACGTTTTTACACGGTCTTTATTAATCGTTTGGTTTGGATTAATGTTAGGACCGTTTCCTACAGCGCCTGCTTGAATGGGAAGTGTGGATACAAGCAATACGAGTGTAAGAATACTTGCACATGCCATTTTCATGATGTTTCGATTCATATAAGAATCCCTCCTAAAGTCTTTGTCTCACATCCTTTTCGTGATTTCGACAAGATAATCCTTCGAGAGGCGAAGAAATGAGCGTATAAGACTACGGTCTCTTTTTCCTTTAGAGTTAATATGTAGCATTAAATGTTTAAAAATGGATGTTTATTGTGTATTTGGAATGCGAAATTCAAATCATTCTTTAAGACTATGAAAGGGCTTGTTATGACAGGCATTGACAATGGGCTTAGATCAAACACCCTTCTCGTTAGTAAAAATAGTTATTTGATTATATCAATGTATCGCTTTTCTCATAGAATATCGTGAATGGACAAGAAATGCCGCAGAAAGGAGAAAAGGATGCATTATTGGATTAGAATAAACGAAATGAGAAGCGGAGAGTCTTCGATAAGTGTCCCTCAGGACCTTTATAGTCAGGTAAAAAAAATAAATGCTGTTCAACACGGCCGAAACACATATCGTTGTACTGTTGTAAAAAAGACTAGTAGTAAAGGAAAAGGAACAAAGTCAAACCCTTACCTCATTGATGTCTCCTCAAGCTTCATTCGCAAATCCCACCTCATACCAGATCTTCCCTATCAGATAATAAAAGAAGGGACCACATTGAAGTTCGGTCCTGTAACTGCCATTATCATTAATCGAACTAGTCGGTTGAACGATCGTAAACAAATTATCTCAAAGCTGGGAGGGGTTCTTATAAGCGCTAGACCGAACAGCTTTAATTGGGAAAAAGGCACGGTTAGAGGTGAGTATTATCATACGCAAAAGAAAAGATGGATTTATACCACATTGCCTCTCCCAGAAGTCATTTTTAACCGCTATACACTAGGAAAAGCAAAAAGAAGAGCGCTCCTAAAGCACTGTAAAGAAAAAGAGATCTTGTTTTTTAACACGAGAAGATACGACAAAAAGAAAATTGAGAAGGTCATGAGTGAGGTTGGTAACGTGAAAGACCACGTGATTAAGAGTACGCTCATTCGTGGACCTCAGGATGTTTTTTCAGCACTGAAAAGTCATAAGAAGATCGTCCTCAAGCCGACTGGAAGTGCCCGAGGTAAAGGCATTGTTTTCATAAAAAAGAAGACAGCGAGCTCCTATCTTATTTATAATTACCGATCCACCTCACGAGGAATCAATAGCTCTCTATCCAAAGCTCAACTAAAAACCTTTTTAAATACGTTTGATTTTCGACGACAGGAATATATCGCACAAAAGTGGATCTCATTTATGACCTACACGAAACGTCCGTTTGATCTGCGTGTTCATATGCATAAAGATGATAAGGAATGGAAGTGTGCTGGAATTGAGTGCCGAGTAGCAGGGAAAGGTCAAAAGCTCACCAATGTATCAAAAGGCGGAAAAGCAGTTACCTTTTCACAAGCGTTGACGTCCTATTCCTCAGCAGTGAGAAAAAAGTTAAGAAGTAACGTCATTGACGTAACAAAGAATGTTTGTAAAGCGTTGGATGAACGATTCCCTTCAGACCACTTTGCAGACTTGGGTATTGATATTGCCATTGATAAGCAAAAAGGCATTCATTTTATTGAAATCAACTTTCACCCACAATTTAACGGATTTAGAAAAATGGACTATAAAATCTACAAAAAGATCAACCGGCAGCCACTCATCCATGCAACAAAAAAACAAGGGTTTGTCGTAAAGTAAGTCGCGCAACAAAGAAGGTGTCTCAAGGTTGGGGCACCTTTTCTAGTAGAAATGGTTATATGGTTAGTTCAAGCCTCCCTTCGCTCTCATAAGCTAGTAATAAGAAAAGGAGCTAGTCTGACTAGCTTAGAAAGGTGAGTATCGTGCGTTCATATTGGATAAAAATGAAGATCATCAATTCAAAACAAAAACTCGTTATCCTTCCAGGGTCGTTAGATGCTAGAGGAGTAGGGACGACTACTGTTCAACATGGCTTACTTCGAGTGCAAAGTAAAGTAGAAGGATCACACACTGAATCCATAGGGAAAGGAACGAGTTCTAACCCTTATATTGTTGGCGTTTCATCTCATTTAGCAAGAGAACTCTATCTTATTAAAGGGGTGAAATATCGTCTTGTTATGAGTGGAGGGGTGCTGAAATTCGGACCACTAACAGGGATGCTTGTAAGAAATGACACGTTTACCCGAAAGCATGGGAGAGCTCGGATTCACGAGAGACTTGGTGGCGCTTTCGTCACATTAAGTCGAGACAGCTTTCGTCCCAAAAATGGACTAGTTAAGGGAAGAGTTTATATAGCGCAACAAAAGAAGTGGATTCAAGCTACTGTTCCTCTTCCTGAAGTCTTGTTTATCCGCTGCTCTGTAGGAGGGAGAAAGAGAAGGAAGATCTTATCCACCTATAAAACCCTTGGCGGCCTTGTGTTTAACTCGAATATTTATAACAAGCGTACTGTAGAGCGGAGAGTATCCAACATTAAAAGTGTCTCCAATCAGATTATCAAAAGCAAGATGATAAAAAGTAAGTCCGACGTGTTGGCTTTCTTAGATCAGCACAATGAAGCCGTGATCAAACCGAAAAATGGCCGAAAAGGAAACGGGATTTTCTTTGTGAAAAAAGTGAAAGATGGCTACAGAGTGTATGATTACCGAGCGCCTGGGCAAAGTGCCAAGTTCTTTTTCACGAAAAGTGAATTCATGAGCTACCTATCACGAGTAAGGGCAGATAGAGGCAGATATATGGCTCAGAGATGGATCAAGTTCATGAAAAAGGATGGACGTCCGTTCGACATGCGTGTGTTTGTCCAAAAAGAAGACCAAAAGAATTGGAAATGTACAGGGATTATGACCCGAGTCGCAGGAAAAGGGAAAAAGATTACGAATCGTTCAAGAGGCGGAAGGTTTGTGACAGCCGACAAGCTGTTTAACATGTACCCTCCTAAAAAGAAACGAGAGCTGATGAAGAAGGTGTCCACTTTTGCGGAACAATTCGGCTATGCTTTAGATCGAGCGTTCCCTACCCAACATTTTGCAGACGTTGGTTTGGATATAGGGATGGACAAAAATGAAAATCTTCACTTCATGGAAGTGAACTTCGTTGCTCAATACCAAACTGTAAGGCGTCATAATCGCAAAATGTTTAACAACCTTTGTTGGAAACCCCTCATTCACGCCTCCGATTATCAAGGATTTCCCTTACAGAAATAGTTGAGAACACTGCCTTTTTATAAAAGGGGCAGTGTTTTTTTTAGCATCAACCCTTTCATTCTATGAAGGATTTACAGCATACAAGACGAATAGGTAGATAGACGAATCAAATATAGGCAGTGAAAATATTGGGGTGTACTTTTTCAGTGGCTTCATAAGGAGGTGTTTTGTTGCGAAATGTAGTCGAGCGTAACCGAACAGAGCTGTACATAGGAAAAAGCGAGGCGATGGGTAGCCTAGTGGAGCATGCTTTACGCTGGGCAAAAACCGATTACCATGTGCTTATTGAAGGTGAGACAGGAACCGGAAAAGAGCTTATGGCTCGCTTCATTCATGAGGCAAGCGAACGGTGTGAAAAGCCGTTTGTCGCTATCAACTGTGGGGCCCTGACCGATTCCCTTCTGGAAAGTGAATTGTTCGGTCACGAAAAGGGCTCTTTTACAGGCGCTCATCGTGATCGGAAAGGTGTATTTGAACAAGCTGCTGGCGGAACACTCTTTCTCGACGAAATCGGTGAGGCTTCTGAGACCATTCAAGTAAAGCTGTTACGAGTCCTTGAAACGAAGGAATATTACCGTATTGGAGCGGAATCCAGTCAACTGATGACAGCGCGCATCATCACAGCCACTCACCGTCCTCTTTACAAGAGAGTGATGGAAGGGGCTTTTCGAGAAGACCTCATGTTTCGTCTTGATGTAGGGCATCTTCTTATGCCACCGTTGCGAAACCGAACAGAAGACATTCCGGAACTTGTGCGTGCACTGTTCAGAAAAGAAGGACTTCCAGAGAGATCCTTGACCCAAGGTGCGGTTGAGCGTTTAGAGCGTCATCATTGGCCGGGGAATATTAGAGAGTTGAACCATGTGATGATCAAGACAGGGATTACCCTTCCTCTTGATAAGAACATCATCGACGCACATGATATTGTGATGCATGATCGAAAACAACAGAATGACAACGAGGAGGCTGAAGGCGCAACGATTCCGGACATCCTCCATGCCCTCAAAGATAATGAAACAAGGCGGATTCAAAAACGAATTCAAGACGTATTGAAAGAAACGAATGGGAACCGAAAAGAAGCAGCGAAGTGTCTTGATGTGACCGAAAGGAAGCTCCGTTACTGGTTAAATGAAAGATAGACTCAGGAGAAGTCTTGCTCCTGAGTCTATTTGTTATGGTTTCACACGTTGCTTTTGTGTGAGGATCAGCTTTCCGTCTTCTAGTGACCATGGTTCTTGGGTGTTACCCCAAAGTGGATAGACGAAGTGTTCTGCATACACTTGGGCTACCTTTTGACTTCTTTCGTCTCGAGCTGCTTCCAACAAAGTGACGGCTTCAAGCACGGATACCATTTTCTTTTGAAGAGGTTTGATTCGCCGGGTTTTTTCCCCTTCGTCCATTTCGTCGAGATCGGATATGTCTTCTTCGAGCCATGTAAGACACTGATTGAGTTCGACCTTTTCAATTGAATCCGCGCAGGCGGCAAGTTCTTTTTTCATTCGTTTTACAAAGAGGTTACCGGTATTGTATTTGTTAAATAACCGGAGAACTTCTAAGCCAAGTATATTAGCGGTCCCTTCCCACACGGTGAGCACTTGAGCATCACGAAGGAGACGAGGGGTGATGAAGTCCTCGATATAGCCGTTTCCACCGTGCATTTCGATTGCTTCGTGAGAAAAATGAATGGCTTCTTCCGCTGTTTCTGCTTTGACGAGGGCAATCAATAGTCTGAGCATACCGTCGTCAGGAGAGTGATGTTGATACCAATGATCAAACTCGGTCACGAGTTTGAATACGGTTCTCGTTTCGGCTTCGAGTTTCACGTTCATTTTCACAAGGGAGTCTTGAATCATCGGATAGTGAGCGAGTGATCTCCCGAATGCGTCCCTTTCATTGGTATAGCTGTAAGATTCGGCGAAGGCTCGTCGCATGATGCCGATGGACGCGACAGCGTTGCATATCCGTGACAGGTTCAAAGCTTCCATCATGTAGTAGAAGCCACGCTCTTTTTGCCCAATCAAGTAGGCTTTGGAGCCGTTGAATTCTACTTCTCCTGATGGAACGGCTCGTACACCGAGTTTGTCTTTAAGGCGGCGGATTCTGATGCCGGACTTCTCACTTGGGCCTTTTTCCCATGGTACTAAAAAGAGGGCGAGTCCTTTTGTTCCAGCGGGTGCCCCTTCGGGTCGTGCCAAAACGGTTGCGACGCCGCACATGCCGGCATTGCTGGCAAAGTATTTTAAGCCGTGCAACCGGTAGCAATCATGCTCTGCATCGTATTCGGCTCGTGTTTCGTTTGCCCCAACATCTGAGCCTCCTTGTCGTTCTGTGAGGAAGGTGGCTCCTTCATAAAGTTCTTCGTCGCCTGTGGAGAGGATGTGCGGCAGATATTTTTCTTTAAGGTCTTCGTCAGCGTATTGTTCGACTAAGTAGGCGGTGGCCATGGTGAGGGTAACGGGACAATAAAAGCCTGGTTCTGCTTGAGATAAGAGGTAGCCTTGGGCAAAGGAGTACAGGTAGTTTCCTTTGTGGCCCAGCTCAGGAATGGGTTTATGTATGTAGCCGACGATTCCGCGGTTGTAGGTGTCTTTGATGGTTTGTTTGTAGCCTTCGTTTACCCAGACATGTGGCTGTTCGTGACCATAGCGATCGTAGGGGTCGAGTTTGGGTTGGCCGTCACGATCCGTATGTTTGGCGCGTTCGTCTATAACGGTGGCGCATTCGTTACCGAAGTTGGTCAGCTCCCGGTTGGCCCACTCGAAAAAATCAGCATCTAACGTGTCTTTTAAGATCTCTTGCAGCAAGGGATCGCTTGAATACATGTTCATCTCGTTTTCACCTTCTCTGGTTTAGAATAGGGAAGCACCCTGCAACGGTTTGAACAGAAGGCTTTGAGAAAGTTTGACTTTTAACTTTCTCAGTGCCTTCGTTTAAACATAGCAGGGTGCTAAGGTGTTAGGTTAATTGTTTACGTTCTTCTTCTGAAAAGACACGAGAGCGTGTCAAGAAGCGCTTCCCTTCAGGTCCTTCAAGGGAGAACATGCCGCCTCGTCCGTCAACGACGTCGATGATCAATTGCGTGTGCTTCCAATAGTTGTACTGATCTTTTGACATGTAGAACGGGCTACCGCCAATGTCTCCGAGCTTTACATCGGATTGGCCGATGCGAAAATCACCATCGGGATAACACATGGGAGAGCTGCCGTCACAACAGCCACCTGATTGGTGAAACATGACAGGACCGAATTTGTCCTTTAGCTTTTCAATAAGCACTAACGCTTCATCTGTTGCGGTTACACGATCGACCATGTGAGTGCCTCCTTATAAGTGTGGTTTAAAAGAATCCAAGAGCATCTTCGCTGTAGCTGACGAGAAGGTTCTTCGTTTGTTGGTAATGGTTAAGCATCATGTGGTGGTTCTCACGGCCAATACCGGATTTTTTGTATCCGCCAAAGGCTGCGTGTGCTGGATACGCATGGTAGCAGTTCGTCCATACTCGTCCGGCTTCAATGTTTCGGCCAAAGCGGTAAGCGGTGTTGATGTTACGCGTCCAAACACCGGCGCCAAGTCCGTATAGAGTATCATTCGCAATTTCAAGAGCTTCTTCCGGTGTTTTAAACGTAGTCACAGACACAACCGGTCCGAAGATCTCTTCTTGGAACACGCGCATTTTGTTGTCCCCTTTGAAGATGGTCGGCTGTACGTAATATCCGTCTTTGAAGTCGCCTTCAAGCTGATTGCGATCCCCACCAATGAGACACTCGGCTCCTTCTTGTTTTCCGATATCGAGATAAGACAGGATTTTTTCAAGCTGTTCTTGAGACGCTTGAGCTCCCATCATCGTGTCGGTATCCAGGGGATTCCCTGTTTTAATTTGTTTTACACGCTCGACCACGCGCTCCATGAACTTGTCGTAGATGGACTCGTGAACGAGCGCTCGTGAAGGACAGGTACATACTTCACCTTGGTTAAGGGCAAACATGACAAACCCTTCAACTGCTTTGTTTAAAAAGGCGTCATCTTCGTCCAAGACATCCGGGAAGAAGATGTTCGGCGATTTTCCACCAAGCTCGAGTGTGACCGGAATAATATTTTCAGACGCATACTGCATGATTAAGCGTCCCGTTGTCGTCTCACCTGTGAAGGCAATCTTCGCAATGCGATCACTGGAGGCAAGTGGCTTTCCTGCTTCCACACCGAAGCCGCTCACCACGTTTAAGACACCTTTTGGCAGGAGATCCTGGATGAGCTCAAGCCATACGAAGATGGAGGCCGGTGTTTGTTCAGCCGGTTTTAATACGACACAGTTTCCTGCAGCAAGAGCCGGCGCAAGCTTCCACGTGGCCATCAGAAGCGGGAAGTTCCAAGGAATGATTTGACCAACAACACCAAGGGGCTCATGGAAGTGGTAGGCCACCGTATCGTTATCGATTTGGCTGTTCGTGCCTTCTTGGGAGCGAATGGCGCTGGCAAAATAGCGGAAGTGGTCGATTGCCAGTGGCAGGTCAGCATTCAGGGTTTCGCGAACGGCTTTTCCGTTGTCCCACGTTTCGGCTACTGCAAGCATTTCCAAGTTTTCTTCCATACGATCGGCAATCTTAAGCAAGATATTGGAGCGCTCCGTCGTCGATGTTTGCCCCCAGCTTGCTTTTGCAGCATGTGCCGCATCGAGTGCGAGGTCGATATCGTCAGAGGTCGAACGAGCAATTTCACAAAATACTTGTCCTGTAACTGGTGATACGTTCTCGAAATACTCTCCTTTAACAGGCGCTTTCCACTCGCCATTAATAAAGTTATCGTACTTTGATTTGAATTGAACCTTTGAACCATCGGTATTCGGATTGCTATAAATCATGATGAATCCCCCTCTAAGCTAAAATTATGTAACCGCTTACAAGTAATGCAAATGTGGTGCCAATTGAATGAGTGGAGGAAAACGTAGAGAAATGGGAGTTTTTGTTTGAAAAGTCAGATAATTTTAGTTTTGGAGTGACGTATAGGTGGCTGAATTGGGCCGTTTTTTCGGCTGGTGTGGGGAGGGGGGAGTATGAAAGGGTTTAGACCTAAAATTGGGAAGCGGTGCTAACTGGAAGGAATCTCGGATAAGTGGTTCAACTTTAAAATAAATGGATCAACCCAAAAATATCTGGAGCAATCACTCTAATAACTCGGACAAACTAGAAACAAGTGGATCATACGATATCCGAAAGATCGAGACGAGCTGGATCTATTGCTCCAGTTAATAACCCCTAACGTCTTTTATGCTAGACCTACTCGAGCACATTTCGTTACCCGAAACACATGAAATTATGATAAACTTTAGTTTATTGAACTTATACGGGATTTGATTTCTGAATTTTCCCATTACGGAATACAAATGGGTACTGAATGCCATATTGGAGGACCTCAGCATGAGAACGTTATTTCCTTTTTTAAAGCCATACAAACTGGCAATCTACGTAGCTCTCACGTTGACGTTGGTGGAGCTGGCGGTGGAATTGCTACATCCTTATTTTATGAGTCGAATCATTGATGATGGGATTGTGGCGGGTGATTTGTCACAGGTCATGTATTGGGGTGGCATTATGGTTGCTTCGTCTCTCGTTGCCTTTGCAGCGGGGATCACGAACTCCTTTTTTGCGGCCCACACGAGCCAAGGTACTGGCTTTGACCTTCGGAGTAAGCTCTTTCGCAAGATACAAGGCTTTTCATTTTCAAACTTTAGTAAGTATCCGACCTCATCGCTGATTACGAGAATGACAAACGACGTGACGCAGCTTCAAAACACGTTGTTTATGAGTCTACGGATTATGCTTCGTGCACCTCTCCTCGTGATTGGTAGTGTTGTGATGGCTTTTCTCGTTAACCCTACTCTCGCCCTCATTCTCGTCGTTGGTGTGCCCCTTTTGCTTGCGTTTCTTCTATTAATAATGAAGCGTGCTGGGCGGTTGTTTAAAGAAGTCCAGCAACGTGTGGATAACGTAAACGGGGTTGTGCAAGAGAATTTGGCAGGTATTCGCCTGATTAAGGCATTTACCCGGCGTAAGCATGAAAACAAGCGATTTATAAAAGCGAGCGGCGAGCTTAAAGATCGTACGGTTCGTGCTCTTCGAACAGTTGAAATTACAATGCCGATCATTTTGTTGATTATGAACTTGAGTATTATGGCGGTCCTGTGGTTTGGTAGTTTTCAAGTGAACACTGGCGGTGCGACGGTCGGTGAAGTGGTGGCGATCGTAAACTACACGACGCGCATGAGTGGAGCGATGACCGTCTTTTCTATGATCATCATGATCTTTTCACGAGCGAAAGCATCTGCTAGTCGTGTGGCTGATGTCTTAAATGAAGAGGTGGATCTTAAAGATCGAGAAGATGCAGATCCGAACAAGCGTATTCATGACGGAAAAATTGCCTTTGACCGTGTGTCATTTGCTTATCCAGGTACCGAAACGCCCGTCCTTGACGATCTCTCATTCCAAGTGAATCCTGGTGAGAAAGTGGCGATAATGGGTGCGACCGGATCGGGGAAATCGTCTCTCTTTCAGCTTATCCCACGCTTGTATGATCCGGACAAAGGGACGGTTTTTATTGATGGCACCGATATAAGCAATGTAACGATGGAGCGGCTTCGAAAACAGATCGGGTTTGTTCCCCAAGAAGCGATGCTTTTTACCGGTTCCATTAAGAACAACATTTTGTGGGGAAAAGAAGATGCTTCAATGGAAGAAATCGAACAGGCGGCTAAAAGTGCGCAAATTCACGATACGATTGCCAAACTTCCGAATGGATACGAGACCGAATTGGGTCAAAAAGGCGTGAACCTCTCGGGAGGACAAAAGCAACGTCTGTCCATTGCCAGGGCTCTCGTTCGAAAGCCGAAAATTCTTCTTTTGGACGACAGCACGAGCGCGCTTGATATGAAAACCGAAGCGAAACTGTTGGATGCATTGGATACGTATCAATGCACGACTCTATTGATAACGCAAAAGATGAGTACGACCATCAACGCGGATAAAGTCCTTTTAGTAGAGGATGGAAGAATTACGGCAGAAGGAACCCATGATGAACTGTTGGAACACTCCTCACTGTATCAGCGCATTTACGAGTCCCAAATCGGAGAGGGGAGGGCAGACCATGCTTAACGAGTTGAAAAAGCCTTTCCAGTATAAAAAAATCGACTTGGATCATATTGAAGCGAAAAAGCCCGGTGCTTACTCGTTTCAAAAGCCGAAAACGGATAACTTTTGGGGAACAGTCAAAAGAGTCGGTGGTTATTTAGCAGAAAGCAAAGGGCTGTTAACGTACGTGATTCTTATGATTGTGTTAAGTTCTGCCATGGCCCTTTTAGGACCGTTTTTAGTCGGGGTATCCATTGACAATTACATTGTCAACAACGAGCTTGGGACGTTTGGTTACATGCTCCTCGCTCTAGCGGTAGTGTACCTTCTGCATTCCTTGAGTGTGTGGCAGCAACATATGTGGATGATTCGAATTGCTCAAGATACGGTGTTTAAGATGCGTACGAAGCTATTCCGACATCTTCACAAGCTACCGATCCCATTCTTTGATAAGCGGCAACATGGAGACTTGATGAGCCGTGTGACAAATGATATGGAAAACGTGAGTAACACGTTAAACAGCTCAGTGATTCAGGTTGTTTCAAGTATCCTCACCCTCGTTGGAACCATTGCCGTCATGCTCTGGCTCAGTCCTCTGATGACAGTGATTACGATGCTGATTGTACCGGCGATGGTGTTTGGGATGAAATGGATCACAAAGCGTACGAGCAAACTTTTTAAAGCTCAACAAAGGAACTTGGGAGAGCTGAACGGCTACATCCAAGAGACAATGAGCGGGCAGCGTATTGTAAAGACGTTCTCACAAGAGGAAAAAGTGATTGCTGAGTTTATGGAAAAAAACGAACAGCTTCGGGGGACGGCCTTCTGGGCGCAAACGTTCTCAGGGTTTATTCCAAAGCTTATGAATACCCTAAACAACTTGAGCTTTGCGGTCATTGCGTTTGTTGGTGGGATCCTTGCTTTAAACGGAATGGTCTCGATTGGAGTCATTGTGATTTTCGCTGAATACGCGAGGCAGTTCACGAGGCCGTTAAACGACTTGGCAAACCAGTTTAACTTGTTGCTATCTGCCGTGGCTGGTGCGGAGCGTGTGTTTAACATTATTGATGAGGAAGAAGAAGCCAATGATGAAGAGGACGCTGGTGAGCTTAACGGTGTGGCCGGAGCGGTTCGTTTTAATCACGTATCGTTTTCTTATGAAGGAAATGACGATACCATCAATGATTTGAGTTTTCGAGCGGCACCAGGTGAAACGGTTGCGTTTGTAGGGCCGACTGGAGCCGGAAAGACAACGCTCATCAACTTGCTGAGCCGTTTTTATGAAGCGACGGACGGTAAAATTACGATTGATGGTAAAGATATTACAACCGTGAAGCGAGAGAATCTACGACGTCATATGGGATTTGTGCTTCAGGATTCATTCTTGTTTGAAGGGACAATTCGGGAGAACATTCGATATGGGCGGTTGGATGCGACGGACGAGGAAGTGGAAGAGGCTGCCCGTCTCGCCAACGCGCGCTCCTTTATTGAAAAAATGCCTGATGCATTTGATACGAAGCTTTCCGTGGATGGAGGCGGGATCAGTCAAGGTCAGCGCCAGCTTTTGGCGATCGCCAGAGCCATCTTGGCCGATCCTTCGATTTTGATCCTCGATGAGGCGACGAGCAGCATCGACACGGTAACTGAGCTTAAGATTCAAGAGGCACTGCAACGGCTCATGGAAGGGCGCACCAGCTTTGTGATTGCTCACCGATTGAACACGATCCAAAACGCCGATCAAATTATTGTATTGGACCAAGGTGAGATCGTGGAGAAAGGGTCCCATGAGGATTTGTTGGAAGAGGAAGGGTTTTATCATGGGTTGTATCATAGTCAGTTAAAAGATGAAATGCAAACGACGTCTTGAAGGGGCGCCCTGCCGGGAGTGATGGCAGGGCGTTTTTTTGGTGGGGAGAGGGCGTAGTGGAGGAGGTGGCGCGGGCGTGGATTGTTTCGGGGGGCGTATGATCCATTTATTTTGGGTTTGGCGGAGATAAGTGTGTAATTGGCGTACTTATTTTTGAATAGGCGGAGATAAATGTGTAATTGGCGCACTTATTTTCAAATAGGCGGAGTTAGCTCTTTTTCCACATATAATGCGGAGGAGAACTAGTCGTTCAAGTTAACTTTTGTGGAGGGTGGAGCCTACCCAACCCTCTCGATCTACTAGCTCAGACAACAAATAGCGCATTCCTCTTCCGGTTCCTTCTCTTGGTAGATTCAGTCTTTTTAACAATGCGCTCGCAAGTTGGCTGCTTTCGATATTAAAAAACCATCTGAATTCCTGATGGCTTATCTTTGGAGAGACCAGCAGACTATAATCGCGTAATGTATCGACAATTAAGGAGGTATGATTGGAAGCGTAATGGCATGTGAAACAAAACCAGCTTCTTTTTCTCCGCTTCATGATGCTTGTTCCACAGTTTGAACATCTCACCCCTGTTATAATGTCCTTTCTTGTTAACTCGTATTTTTTAAAAATATCAACCCGCAATTCAGTGTGAAAGTGAAGTAATTGTTCATTTAAGTAGTGAATTTCATGAGGAAGGAGTATGGGATTAGGGTATTTTGCATCCAATTCCAGTACAGAAAAGTCTAAGTGGGTACTTCTAATGACGCGGTCTTTTTCCTGATAATCAGGGGAGAAAGTGATTTCGGGATTTTTGTTTGAGAGGACAGCGAGATATTCAATGGGAACAGGTGGGAAATGAATGTTTTTGAGGAACAACTGTAGTTTTCTGCGCTGGCGCCTGGCTTGAAGAAGTGGGTCGTCCCTCATTTCTACTCTCCCATCTGGGAATGTTTGCTTCACTTGATTTGTTTGTCCATTAAATGTTAAAGAACTACCTCCTAAATTCTTTATTTCAATTATGAGAAGGTAGCTTGGGGTGACGATGAGAGTATCAATTTGGAAGTAGGATCCTTCTGCGGGAAGGCGTAGGTGGTGAAAGAGGAAGTCTGACTTTGAGCGTGCAATGGTTTGAAGGTAATAATTAATAGACTCTTCTCCTCTGTATCCGGAGCGTGCCATGCCAATGTCTTTTGTGAAATAAAGGTAATTGAGATGTTTGAGTGGAAAGCGGGGCTCAAGAGCTTCGAGCTGCAGGAGTTCGAGGGAGGGTTGACGAGGTTTAATGATCAATATGACCATCCTTTCGAGGTTAATGGAACTTATCTTCGTTCTTTTGTAGTGATATTCCTGTTTTCCTATAAAATTTAGGGTCCGGTTTTTTGATTAGGGTTCTTTCGGGTTACGTATAACCCACTTATTTTGGGTTTAGCAGAGATAAGTGTGTAATTGGCGAACTTATTTTTGAATAGGCGGAGATAAATGTGTAATTGGCGTACTTATTTTCAAATAGGCGGAGTTAGCTCTCGTTGCACCCCCACCCCTCCCCTCACAAAAAAAACACGCAAATAGTAAGAGGCCCTTTGTCTAGGACAAACCTCTTTCTCTTGCATAAACTAGTATTACTAGTAGATCTATTACTAGATTTTGAAGAGGAGGGATGAACGCTATGTGGGATGCAATGATCAATTACGGCATGCAATCGGGAATTGGTGTTTTCGGGTTGTTATTCATGATGCTGCTTGGTACGGCCATTTATGGCGTTCGCTGGGTAGTCACTATGAACAACGAAAGAGAACAGCGTTATATTTCCGTTATTGAAAAACAAGCGGAAAGTCTTAAAAGCTTGCACGAAGCCCAAAGAGATATTAAAGAGATTAAAGAATATATATACAGCAATAAGCGATAGTAGCCTCTAAGGGGGCTTTTTTTGTTTCCGCCATTATTTTTTCGAATTCTCTTTAAATCGGCTGAAAGTCTTCATAAAGCGCTCAAAATTCATTAAACGTCACGAAACTCTGGATAAACCTTTCGAACTTCTTTATAAATCCATAAACGTTCTTCATACATTTCCCGCCGCCCCCAACTATCTCCCCCTTTTCCGGTTCACACT
Source organism: Alteribacter aurantiacus DSM 18675 (assembly GCF_000429705.1). GTDB lineage: Bacteria > Bacillota > Bacilli > Bacillales > Salisediminibacteriaceae > Alteribacter > Alteribacter aurantiacus. The sequence goes on along the minus strand of NZ_KE386942.1, from coordinate 343,697 downwards.
TCATTCATATGATTTGAAATCACCCTAAAAGGGGTATATCATTATACATAGGAAGTAACTTACTTTTTGAAAGCATCATAAATAAAAAGCTTAACCACTACTTAAAAGCTTAGGAGGACCTTATGGATAAGCCGATTCAAGGGATCCACCACATTACAGCGATCGTGGGGAATCCACAAGAAAACGTCGACTTTTACGTGGATGTATTAGGGTTACGGCTTGTAAAAAAGACGGTCAATTTTGACGATCCCGGAACGTATCACCTTTATTTTGGTGATAAAGAAGGATCACCAAGCACGATAATGACCACGTTTCCGTGGGATGGAGCAGCAAAGGGGCGGATCGGCACCGGGCAAGTAGGAGTCACATCTTTTGTGGTTCCAACGGGTGCAATACCTTTTTGGGAAGAACGCCTCACAAAAAAACAATGCTATTTTGAAAAAGGGACACGCTTTAACCAGGAAGTAGTAAGCTTCACAGATCCTCATGGACTAAAACTGGAGATCGTTGCTCGAGACCAGGGTCCTAAAAGTGAATGGTCCTATGAAGAGATAACGAAAGACACCGCGATTAAAGGGTTTGGAGGAGCGATTCTTTATACGAGTTCCCCTGATAAAACCGGTGAGCTTCTAACAGAAGTCATGGGGCTAGAAAAGGTCGGAACCGATGGCAACTTTGTCCGCTATCAAGCGGAAGGGGAGCTTGGAAATGTGATTGATTTGGATACTTCTGTCACTGAGGTGGGAACCCTTGGAGTAGGTACCATTCACCACATTGCTTGGCGAGCAGAGGATGAGCAAAACCAACTTGATTGGCATGCTCACGTTGGAAAATATGGTTACCGAGCAACGGAAGTGATGGACCGACAATACTTTAAAGCCATTTATTTCAGGGAACAAGGTGGGTTACTCTTTGAAATTGCGACGGATCCACCGGGCTTTCTTTGGGATGAGAGTGTGGAGGAGCTCGGCACAAGTTTGAAGCTTCCTCCGTGGCTTGAGCCTGCGCGCGAAAAAATCGAAAATATTGTGTTACCGATAACGATACCAAAAGGATAGGTGAGTGACATGAAAGCCATTTTTGAAAAACGAAGTGAGAACAATCCTTATACATTACTGCTTCTTCATGGAACAGGTGGAGACGAACGTGACCTACTTCCGATTGCCGACATGATTGACAAAGAAGCGTCTGTTCTTAGTGTTCGCGGGAATGTGCTGGAAAACGGAATGCCACGTTTTTTCCGACGATTACGAGAAGGTGTCTTCGACGAGGAAGATCTTGTATTTCGCACAAAAGAGCTTAATGAATTTTTAGATGAAGCGGCTAAAGAGCATGAATTTGATCGAGATAAGATCATTGCTGTTGGCTATTCGAATGGGGCGAACATTGCAGGAAGCCTGTTGTATCATTATAAGGATGCATTGTTCGGAGCGGCTCTTCTTCACCCGATGGTGCCGAGACGTGGGATTGAGTTGCCGGACTTAAGCGGCACGCCAGTCTTTATTGGAGCGGGAGAGAACGATCCAATCTGTGCCCCCGAAGAAACAACGGAGCTGGAAAAGTCTCTATCACAGGCAGGCGCTGACGTTGAGGTGTTTTGGTCAACCCAAGGACACCAATTGACTCGCGACGAGATCGTCAACGCTGCAACGTGGTACCAGAAAGCAACGAAAGGAGAGTAGCCGATGAAGATGAAACCGATCGATCCTAAAGACATTTCCAAAAAAGAGAATTATGCTTTTTTAACCCAAACGATCGTGCCGAGACCGATCGCGTTCGTGACGAGTCTTGGGGAGGATGGGGTGTTAAATGCCGCCCCGTTCAGCTACTTCAACGTCGTGTCGGCTGACCCTCCTTTAGTCATGATTTCAATCGGAAAGCGAGCAGGGGAACGAAAGGATACCTCTCGAAACATCGTAGAACACGGGTCCTTCGTCGTTCATGTGACCGATGAGGACAATGTTAACGAGATGAACGAGACCGCCGCAAACCTTCCTCCTGATGAAAGCGAAGTGGAGAAAGTAGGACTCACTCCGGTGAAAAGTACGGCGGTGGATGTGCCGGGACTTCAAGAAGCACGCATTCGTTTTGAATGTGAGTTGGAGCAACATATGACGTTTACAGGAAACGAAGGAGAGACGGACGTCATTTTCGGACGAATCGTTCACTATCATGTGGCTGAAGATGTGTTGGATAAAGAGGGCAAGGTGTCAGTGGATAAATTGAAGCCAGTCGCTCGCCTTGGAGGAAAAGAATACGCAAAGCTTGGGAAGGTCTTTACTATCGATCGACCGAAGTAATGAAAAGCAGCTGAAGGCAATGGGCCTTTGGCTGTTTTTTCGTGTATTAATAGTGGGTAAAATGCCACCCAAAATCAACCAATCTCTCATTTTTAAAAATGAGGTTGTATGTATATACATCCGTGTGTTAGTATTATAAACGTTCGAGGGAGAATTTTTATACTTTAACATACATAAAAACACACGGAGGGACAGACTGATGAAAGCCAACGATCTACAACACGAACAACACTATACAAAAACGACTACAAAAGGATTCACGCTTAAGCAATATTTAACCTTTATTATTCCATCCCTGATCGGAATTCTATTATTCTTGGTTCCTATGAATATTAATGGGACAGTGACGATTGGTCTAGGTGTGATGGCGGACGGCCTTCAGCAAGCATTAGGTGAGTCGCTGCCTGCTATTTTGGTCTTTGTCCTTTTTGCATCGGCGGCTGCTAGTCTTGTCGTTTCATTGGCACCGGCAACAATTGAACAGAAATACCCGAACCTCTCAGCGGTCTTTCGTGTGACACCATTTTGGCTCTCGTTACGACTTCTCGGTGGTGCGTTTGCTATCATGACACTTTTGGAATGGGGACCGTCCATCATTGGTCATGAATTTACCGGAGGCGTTGTCCTTTACGATTTAATTCCGGTTTTAGCTGTATGGTTCTTGTTTGCAAGTTTATTCATGCCATTATTGCTTGAATATGGATTGATGGATTTTATCGGTACGCTTGTAAAAAAAGTGATGCAGCCATTATTCAAATTACCTGGACGATCATCAGTGGATGCGATGGCGTCTTGGATGGGAAGCGGAACGGTAGGGGTGCTCCTTACAACGAAGCAATACGAAAGTGGCTATTATACGAAAAGAGAAGCGGCAGTTGTGGCCACGAACTTTTCCATCGCCTCGATTGCGTTTAGCCTTGTGATTGCCAATGTAATCGGAATTGACCATCGCTTTGTTGAATTTTATTTCACAGTTGTTGTCACAGGGCTTGTAGCGGCGATTATTTGTCCGCGTATTCCACCTTTGTCCTGGAAAAAAGATACGTATTATGAACCGGTGGGGCAGAAGATCAATGAAGATACGCCGGCGGATATGAGCACGTTCAAGTGGGCATTGACGCAAGGAGTGAAAAAGGCTGAGTCGGTCCAAAGTGTACAAGCTGTAGCGTTAAAAGGGGTAAAAAACGTGGTCGATATTTGGGTTGGACTGTTGCCTCTTGTGATGGCTCTTGGTACAGTGGCATTAATTGTAGCGGAATTCACACCGGTCTTTACGATCTTGAGTGCGCCTCTTGTTCCGATTTTGGAGTTTCTCCGTTTACCGGAAGCAGAAGCAGCAGCGCCAGCAATGATTGTCGGCTTTGCGGATATGTTTTTGCCGGCGGTGATTGGAAGCGGTATTGAATCTGAACTTACGCGATTTGTGATAGGGGTAATGTCCCTCACACAGCTCATTTACATGTCTGAAATCGGTATTTTGCTCGTTCGTTCAAAGATTCCTCTTTCCGTTTGGGAATTGGCCATTATCTTTATTCAGCGAACACTCATTACACTACCGATTGCTGCACTTATGGCACACCTCTTATTCTTTTAAACAACCAAAGGAGAGACGAACATGACATACACGTGGAAAGATAAATACAACAACATGGCCGATCGACTTGCTCCGAGTATGGCAAAGGATCATCCCAATTTGCCCGTAGTAAAAGAAGAAGGGTGTTACTACTACGGTGCGGATGGGAAGACCTATTTGGACTTCACGTCGGGTATCGCGACTACGAATGTAGGCCATCGACATCCGAAAGTGGTGGAGGCGATTCATAAAGGGGCGGATATTCTCGCTCACGGTCCTTCTGGAGTGATCATGTACGAATCCATTCTTACGTTGGCTGATCGTTTAGCGGACGTTCTTCCGGGAAATCTCGATTGCTTCTTTTTTGCCAACAGTGGAACAGAAGCGATTGAAGGGGCCCTTAAGCTTGCCCGTCACGTAACGAAAAAGCCTTATGTGATTTCATTTACGGGTTGCTTTCACGGGAGATCCCAAGGGGCGATGAGCGTGAGTACGTCCAAGGCGAAGTACCGAACATTCCAGCCTCATACGAGCACGTTTCAAGTTCCTTTTGCCGACACTAGTGCGGTGCCGGAAGGGGAAGACCCTGAAACGTATCTTATTGAGAAGCTTGAGAAGGACTTTGCCACTTTATTTAAGCATCAGGTGACCCCTGATGAAGTAGCCGCGGTGATTCTTGAGCCTGTCCTAGGTGAAGGAGGATACGTCATTCCGCCTGCATCCTGGTTGAAAAAAGTAAGGGAGCTTTGTGACGAATATGGTTTTCTCCTAATTTTTGACGAAGTACAAACAGGCTTTGGCCGTACAGGAGAAATGTTCGCTGCCCAAACATTCGGTGTCACCCCGGACATTATGGCGATTGCCAAAGGGATTGCCAACGGGTTGCCGTTAAGTGCTACTGTGGCGTCAAAAGAGTTGATGGCAAAATGGCCGATGGGAAGCCATGGAACGACTTTTGGAGGAAACCCGATTGCCTGTGAAGCGGCTCTTGCTGTCCAGGATGTGATTCAAGAAGAGAATCTCCTTGAACACGGGAAGCTTATGGGCGCCTATGCGAAGGAGAAGCTTGAAAAGTTAAAAGACGAGCATGAGATTATGGGCGAAATTCGAGCGGTGGGTCTCATGATCGGGATTGAAATCATCGATCCTAGGACTGGGAAGGGTGACGGTGACGCATTGTTTTCCATTTTGGACAAAGCCCTTGAGAACGGCGTACTCTTTTATTTTTGCGGAAACGAAAGTGAAGTCATTCGTATGATTCCACCTCTTACCGTTACAAAAGAACAAATTGACGAAGGTCTAGCCATGTTAAAAGAAGCGATTGTCTCCTACGAAAAAGAACAGCTGGCAACGAACACTCCCTAGTGCTTAGGGAGTGTTTTTTATGCAGTGAAAAAGTGCATCCTGACTTTTTCGCTGCCTTTGTTTGAATGGCAATGGCTTCATTCGGTTGCGCGCCCGATACGAGAAGCTTACTCGTATCAGGCTTTTAAATCATGCAACTATGACGCTCATGGTTTCGAAGTCACTGAAAAGGTAACGTTCGTACTTTTTCAGTGACTTTTGTTTTGTTTGTTTCTCTCCTACAAACACCCTGTCAAATGATGAGTGAACGACATACAGTAACAATATATTGGGTGTAAACGGAGGATCGTCATGGAAAACAGAAAAAAACCTATGATTTTAAAGCGAAGAGACAAATATAAAATGTATCAAGCGATGGTGCAGTATGAAGACCTTACCCCCCACTTGCCAGTAACGAAGCAGTGGAAAGGAAAAGAAGCTTTTTATCAAATGTTAAGTGACCATAGAGGACTGGTCATTAAGCCGAATCGAGGCTTGAAAGGAAAAAACATTTTCTTTGTATCAAAATGGAACAGTACGTATTATGTTCAAATGAAGGATCGAAGTCGTACGTTCAAATCCATGTTCAGTGCTTATTCCTACCTTAATCGTCGAATCAAAGACACAAAGTATATTATGCAAGAACGAATTTTTACCGCTAGAGTGAAAGGGAAGCCTTTCGATATTCGTGTCATTGTTCAATTTAATCCCAAAAAGAAAAAATGGGAAGTAACAGGCTATAAATTCAGAGTAGCCGGTAAAGGGATGCTCATTACGAATGCAAACGCTGGAGGAAATGTGGTTAATTATAAGGAAGCTATGAAGTTCTCTTCTTTACCTCCATCAAAGCAAAAGGGGCTTTTAAAAAAGGCGAAAGAAGTTTCCCTGCGCTCGGCTGAGATTATGGGTGAATGTTACGAAGGCCATCGTATGTTTGGGACGGATATTGGAGTATCAAAGGATGGAGAAGTTGTTATATTCGAAATTAACCGCCGCCCACTCATTCGAGGTTTTTCCAAAAAGCACCGGAATAAAATTCGCCAACTTCAAAAGATGTAACATATAGAGTCCGCCTATTAAAATTAGGTGGGCTAATAGAGGAGACAAGCTGAAAGAGGTTTTTCCATTTCCGATTAGTGGTAGACTTTAGTATTAAACGGAATCGGGGTGGGGTATGTTGAAAGCAGCTAAGCTTATAGATTGTGAAAATAAACTCGGTGAAGGTCCGCTCTGGATCGAAGAGAGCCAGACGCTTTACTGGGTTGATATTGAAGGAAAACATATTCTAGCATACAACGAAAACGAACAAGAAACGAAGAAGTATGCTTTTGAAAAAAGACCCTGTGCCCTTGCTGTGAAAAATGAAGAGGAACTACATGTGATCTTTGAAGATGGCTTGTACACGTGGAGAATTGGAAGCTCTGAAATCACACCCGTTGATCTCGTTGAAATTGAGGATGGCAATCGTTTTAACGATGGAAAAAAAGATCCTTGGGGTCGTATTTGGGCAGGCACCATGAACGAGAACGGGGAGCTTGAAAAAGCAGCTCTTTATTGCTGGGGATTGGATGGACGTCGAACGAAGGTGATGGAGAACGTATCCATTTCAAACGGGTTGGCTTGGAATAAGCGAACGTTGACGATGTACTATATTGATACACCCACTCGGACAGTGTACCAATTCCACTACGATGACAATACAGGAGCTCTTGCCAACCAAGAGGTGGTGTATACCTTCCAAGAGGAAGATGGCCATCCGGACGGCATGACGATCGATGAGGATGGCTTGTTATGGATCGCTCTTTACGGCGGGTTTAGTGTAGCTGTCATTGACCCGGTAAAGGGGAAGTGGATTGATACGGTTCAGGTCCCGTCTAAAAATGTGACGTGCTGCACATTTGGTGGAAAAGCTGGAGACCAATTGTTTATTACGACGGCCTCGCAAGGGCTAACAGAACCCGATTGGGTCGAGTATCCCGATTCGGGCAGTTTGTTTCATGTTCATGTAAACCGCTCATAAGAAAGTGAGCGGTTTTTTTGATGGCTTGAAAAAGGCCCGACATCATCGGCCGGGCCTTTTACCAATTCAATACTGATACTCCACTTCCACTAATGCTAGTACGGTTAGGGTTCCCGCTTGAATGGGCGTACTTTCCGCTTTGGCATAAAGAGCGGTTTGAAATGGCACCGGTGTTGTGGAAGGAGAGATTTCTTTTACAGACACGGGCGGTGTAGATAAAGAAACACCGAGCTGTCTTGCGATCGTTTCTCCTTTTTCTTGGGCATTTTGAAGGGCAAGTTCCAGCGCTTGATTGTATAGTACATCCGGGTTTGATAAAGAGAATTGAATGGAGGAGATTGCATTGGCTCCGGCTTCTACAGCCTCATCAATGACGGAACCCGTGAGTGACACATCATCCAACGTAATTTGAAGCAGATGGTTAACGCGGTAGCCACGAAATACTTGTTTGCCGTCGATGAAGTCATATTGTGTGTCGATACGGTATTCGACTGTTTGAATGTTGTCTTCAGAGACACCTAAGGAGGATATAGCAGCTGTAACATCACTTATGATTTGGGCATTTTCCTGCTGGGCTTCGCTCACTTCGGTTGCCTCGGTAACAGCTCCAACTGTGATGTTTGCCCGGTCAGGTGCGGTCGAAAGAGACCCTTCACCTTTCACTCTCAGTGTATTCGTTGCTCTTCTGGATCGGATTTGATCAAGGTGTTGGCGATAAGGATACATGCGTAACCTCCTGGTATTCGTACTAATCCATCTTATGACCGGAGAAGATGCCATATGCAAACGCCCCTCGAACCAACTGGAGAAGACACTGAAAAAGTTTGATCTTTACCTTTTTCAATGCCTTCCAACTGGTCGAGGGGCGTACCTTATAGCCGTCAAGTTAAGCAAAATTGGCGGCTTTTATTTGGTTCTTTATCTTATTGGTCATTTACTCTCATTTTTTCACATGACAAAGAAGCTTCCTTTCGGAAATTTTTTTGACAAGGATATATTCCGTTACAGGTGGACGCTTTCCGCGGGCATCGCCTTAGCCTCCTCGGGAAAGGCGCCCTGCGGGGTCTTCGGCTGATGCTATTCCCGCTGGAGTCGCCACCTTTCACTCCATTTTCTACTTTAACAAAAGGTAATCTTTATAAAACAAACAGCTTATTCAAATCTGTAAAAGCATCAGCTTTTCTTCCTCCTTCATCGTGTTTTTTAAGACTTGAAAAGGTGTCTCACAATTCTTCTTTCTACTCTTCCTACATCGTCTTCGAATGACTTCTGTGTATTGATGGAATAGGTTATTTATCTTAATTGGTGATCCACTTGTTAGTAATCAGTGAGCTGAGTTTCTTTAGCAATCTGATCTAAAAATCCCTTATGAAATGCCCGACGGAGTCCGTCTTTTGATTTTTTTAGAATGTTTTTCTTCTTCATAAAAAAATACCTCCCTTTACTTTGTAAAGGGAAGCGACAGGATAAGCTGGTAAGCTCTTATTTATAACAAATGATATGAACTTGAACATGTGATCAGGTGTAGCCGGGATGTTCGCAGACTCCTGCGGCCGTTGGAGCCAGGAGAGACCCCGCAAGGGCTTTGCCCGAGGAGGCTCGCCGGCACCGCCGCGGAATGCGAAGAACATTCCGGCTACACCTTTCTTCAACTGATTTACTACACTCAATCCTTAAGTTGACGGCTATGGGGTCGTACCTTATGCGTGGGCGAACCCTTGAAGGACCGCCTTAATCTGATAGTAATCGATGTCTTCTGGTAGTGCTTCCTTAATGGGTTTTAGACCTTCAGAAGGATCAATTTTTTCGACTACGTCTACTATGTTTTGCTTTTGTTCTGGCGTCACGAGGCGATCAAAGGCAACGTCCATGCCTTCTTCGGCGCACCGGATGAGGTGTTCACCGGCCGTGCCCTTCTTAAAGCCTCTTTCTGCGGCAATGTGTTCAAGGTCCATGCCGTTATTAAACATGTCGAGAGTGATGATGTGGCTTGGTGTTTTATCTTTACCGATAGCGCCTTTTTTCGATTTCGCGGGCTCTGTTTTTTTACCGGAAGCTTCATCGGGATTGGTTTGCCGATAATGTTGAATTTTCTCCAAGAACGCTTCACCATATTTTTCGAACTTCTGTGCTCCAAGGCCTTTGACATCAAGCATGGCTTGCTCGTCTTCCGGGAGCTTGTCACACATTTCTTTTAAGGTCTTATCAGAGAACACCATGTAAGGCGCGACACTGTTTTCTTTAGCCAAACGGGTTCGAAGTTCACGCAGTTCGGCAAAGAGGGGGTGAGCTTCTGTAATCACAGTCGGGCGTTTCTCCACTTTTTTCTCCACAGGGAGCTCGCCTTTTAGGACTGGAACAGTCTTTTCGGTGAGCATGAGTACGGGGTAAGCGCCGTCAGTCATGCGAAGGTACTCCTCAGCAACGAGGTAATCGATGAACTGTGCGACTTCTTTGATGGTATAGTCCTTCATCAACCCGTGAGTAGACAGGCGGTGAAAGCCCATATCTTTGAGCTTTTGGTTGTGTGACCCCGTAAGGACTTGGGCGACCATCGTTTTCCCGAAGCGTTCATTCATTCGTTTGATGCAGGAGAAGACCATTTGAGCGTCACGAGTGACGTCTTCGGTTTCTCGGTCGTCTGTACAGTTGCTACATTTTCCGCAAGGTTCTGCGTCTTTGTCCCCGAAGTAATTGAGAATGTAGGATTGAAGGCAGCCTTCTGTATGACAGTAGTTAACCATCTGATGAAGCTTTCGGTATTCGTTTTGCTTTCGGTCGTCGCTTGAGTCGGACTGGTCAATCAGGAATTGCTGAACGCGAATGTCTTGTGGCGAGTAGAGGAGCACACATTCGCTCGGTTCACCGTCTCGCCCGGCACGTCCGGCTTCTTGATAGTAACTTTCAATGTTTCGTGGGATTTGATAATGAATCACAAAACGAACGTTGCTTTTATTGATCCCCATTCCAAAAGCGTTTGTGGCGACCATCACTTGAATACGGTCGTAAACGAAATCCTCTTGACTGTTTGCTCTTGCCACTGCGCTCATACCGCCGTGGTATTTCCCTGCGTCAATGCCTTTATTGGTTAAAAATTCTTGAATGTTCTCTACTTCTTTACGTGTTGAAGCATAGATGATCCCCGGTTCGCCAGGGTTTTTCTTAATATAATCAGCACAGTAGCGGTCGCGAACTTCTCCTTTTAGTACGTGAAAGCTCAAGTTTTCACGGGAAAAGCCTGTCTGAACCACGTCTGTCTGTTCAATACCGAATGCTTGGCATACATCGTCTCTCACGGCTGGCGTCGCTGTCGCTGTGAGGGCGAGGACAGCTGGGCGGTTATCGAATTGGTTTAAGACAGAAGGGATCCGCATGTAGCTTGGGCGGAAGTCGTGTCCCCACTGGGATACACAGTGAGCCTCGTCAACGGCGATCAAGCTTACATTAAGGCCTTTGAGCATGTTCACAAAAGATGGAACTTCAAACCGTTCAGGTGCTACGTATAGTAGCTTCGTACGTCCTGCGCGGATGTCGGCTATTCGTTCTTCTACTTCCTCGTACGTTAGGGAACTATTAATATATGAAGAGCGAATTTGGGCTTCTTTAAGTTCGTCTACCTGGTCTTTCATTAATGAAATGAGAGGGGAGATGACGAGTGTGAGCCCAGGAAACAGGAGGGACGGAATTTGGTAGCATATGGACTTCCCGCCTCCAGTAGGCATGATGCCCATGGTAGGTGTGCCGCTGAATACCTGCTCAATGATTTGTTTTTGTCCAGGGCGAAAGGACGAATAACCAAAGTACTCGTGTAACGTTTGCTCAGCTTGGATAATCACCGGTCCACTCCTTTCAAAGAAAGATTAGTATTTTAAGGAAGATTCATTATTGAGTAAATATTATTTAAGGAAACACGAGTATGTCTTGTGTTTCCTTTAGTCTGACTTCTGTTGCGTTCAATTAAAACACCTTAGTAGTCCAGTCTTCACAGTTCCAAACGTCTGTAACCACGTCTTCGTAAAATTCAGGTTCGTGGCTGATAAGGAGGATGCTACCTTTGTATTCTTGGAGTGCTTGTTTAAGTTCGGCTTTGGCATCCACGTCTAAGTGGTTGGTCGGCTCATCGAGTACAAGAAGGTTCGTTTCGTTGTTGATGAGCTTACATAGGCGTACCTTTGCTTTTTCTCCACCACTCAACACACTTACTTTACTTTCAATGTGTTTGGTCATAAGGCCACATTTCGCAAGGGCTGAGCGCACTTCGTATTGGTTAAAGGAAGGGAATTCGTCCCATACTTCTTCGATACACGTTTTGTTGTTTGCCGTTTTGATTTCTTGCTCGAAGTATCCGATGTGCAAGTGCTCTCCTCGCTCAACGGTGCCTGAGATTGGCTTTATTTCTCCTAAAATACTGCGGAGGAGCGTCGTTTTTCCGATACCGTTAGCCCCAACAAGGGCAAGTTTTTGGCCTCTTTCCATGCGAAGGTTCAATGGACGAGATAACGGCTCATCATATCCTATGACCAGTTCGTTCGTTTCAAAAATAAGCTTTCCAGAGGTGCGGGCTTTTTTGAACCGGAATTCAGGCTTTGGCTTTTCTTGAGCTAGTTCAATGACGTCCATTTTATCGAGCTTTTTTTGTCTGGACATGGCCATGTTTCGTGTAGAAATTCGAGCTTTGTTTCTTGCCACGAAATCTTTAAGTCCCGCGATTTCTTGCTGCTGTTTTTTGTAAGCTGCTTCAAGCTGCTGTTTTTTCATGTCATACACACTCATGAAATGATCGTAGTCTCCAACGTAACGGGTGAGCTCTTGGTTTTCCATATGATAAATCAAGTTGATGACGCTGTTTAAGAACGGAATGTCGTGTGAAATCAGAATAAACGCATTTTCATATTCTTGAAGGTAGCGCTTCAGCCATTCGATGTGCTGCTCGTCCAAGTAGTTCGTCGGCTCGTCGAGAAGGAGAATGTCCGGCTTTTCTAATAGCAATTTACCAAGAAGAATCTTTGTACGTTGCCCCCCGCTTAAATCATTGACGTCTCGGTCCAATCCGATTTCATCGAGTCCAAGACCGCGAGCGATTTCTTCTACCTTTGCATCGATGGTGTAAAAGTCGTTATTGGTAAGCATGTCTTGAATCGTACCTACGTCTTCGAGAAGCTTTTCAAGTTCTTCAGGAGAAGACTCGCCCATTTTTTCGTAAAGGTTGTTCATCTCTTGTTCCATGTCGAACAAATATTGAAAGGCGCCTTTTAATACGTCGCGAATCGTAAGCCCTTTTTCAAGAACCGTGTGCTGATCAAGGAAACCGACGCGGACGTTTTTAGCCCACTCGACTTTTCCTTCGTCTGGCTCAAGGCTTCTTGTGATGATATTCATGAACGTGGACTTTCCTTCCCCGTTCGCTCCGATTAATCCGATGTGTTCTCCTTTTAACAGACGAAAGGAAACATCGTGAAAAATCGCACGGTCACCAAAACCGTGGCTCAAGTTTTTTACTGTTAAGATACTCATTAAAAGCACATCCTCTATTGATACTTGATTGGTTGTAAATCAATTCATTTTTTCATAATCAGGCGTTGATGATCCCGTGTTGGCAACCCTTTTTTGATCATGACAAAGAGAAGGGCGTGACAATAACACCTGAAATTCTTCACCGAACCTGCGTAAGACATCTTTTATTTACTCTATTTGAAGAGAGTGGTGCGGAGTTGAACGGAATAGGCGACACTCCTGCGGAATTACAAGAAAGGTGAGACCCCGGAGGGAAACGCCTGAGGAGGCTCACCGGACCACTACGGAAAGCGAAGGCCATTCCGGCTACACCCTAATGTCTTCAGCATTAAACGATACAAGTTTTGAATTCGCCTCAACAAATCCTTCCTCTTCTTTACTCCAAACCCCCGAGTAGGGTACACTCATGGGTAGATGAAATATAAAGGAGAACACAATGAGCGATTATACAAATAACTTAAAACCGTTTATTCAAACGGCTTGGGAAAAAGCAGGCTTTACTGAACCGACCGGGATCCAAGAAAAGGCGATGCCTTTTGTTTTGGACAAAAAAGACGTGATAGCTGAATCACCGACAGGGACAGGGAAAACGTTAGCCTACCTCTTGCCGATTTTACATCAAATTGATCCAGAAAAGAAGGACGTGCAGGCGGTAATTTTAGCATCGTCCCAAGAACTGGTCATGCAAATACTGGAACAAATCCAAATTTGGTCTCAAGGAAGCGGGATCAAGTCGGCTTCATTCATTGGTGGAGCGAACACGAAACGCCAGCTTGAGAAGCTTAAAAAGAAGCCTCAGATCGTTGCCGGAACACCAGGGCGCCTTGCTGAACTCATTAAAATCAAAAAGCTAAAAATGCACGAAGTGAAGACAATTGTTCTTGATGAAGGAGATCAGCTTTTAATTCCTGAGCATGAAAAGACGATTGAGCAAATCATCAAATCAACCCTGAAAGATCGTCAGCTTATTCTTTTCTCAGCTACTGTACCTGAAGAAGTGGAGAAAAAAGCGGCGGAATTCATGAAGGATCCAGAAGTGATTCGTGTTGGAAAAGATGATGTGGCCACAGGAAACGTAGATCACATTTATGTGGTGTGTGAAGCTCGTGAGAAGATTGAAGTGGTCAACAGCCTTGTGAAAAACCAGTCAATTAAAGCGTTGGCTTTTGTAAACGACATTGGTGAAGTGAACGTGATTGGGGAAAAGCTTCAGTTTAAAAAGATTGACGTGAGTGTGTTACATGGAGACACAAAGAAGCAGGAGCGTGAACAGGCGATCAAGCGATTCCGTTCTGGTGATACGTCACTCATGGTCGCAACCGACCTTGCTGCAAGAGGCCTTGATATTCAAGAGCTGACTCATGTCATCCAACTGGATGTCCCACGTGACGCGAAGCAGTATGTTCACCGTTCCGGGCGAACGGGGCGAAACAAACAAGATGGAACTGTCATCTCTCTTGTGCAACCACGAGAAGAACGGGACTTGAAACGAGCAGCCAAGCAAGCAGGGGTAACGCTGAAACAACAGCAGTTGAGCCGAGGACAACTAGTGGATGTGAAACGAAAATAAAGAAGAAAAGCAGCGGGCCTTGAGTGGCCTGCTGCTTTTTACGTTATCCTAATCTCACCGTGGTGTGAATAGGCCATTATTCAATAACTTCATAAAACGATGCCGGTACTCGTTCCATTAGCGGACTCATCCCACCGTTTGAAAGAATGTGGAGTTCGTGCATGGCTCGTGTGCATGCGGTATAAAACAAGTTTCGCTCCGACTCTTTAGCATAATGATCATGTGAGGCGTTATACAGGATTACAGCGTCAAATTCTATTCCCTTGGCAAGGTAGGTTGGAATAACGACAAGTCCTTTTTTATACGTATGGGTATCTTTATCAATCAATTGGATATCAAAGTGCTCGCTCAAATAGGCGCTTACGGCTTCGCTTTCCTTTGCCGTTTTACAAATGATCGCTACTGTTTCATGCTTTTTTGTGAAAAGAGATTTGATCAGCTTGACGGTTCGTTTCTGCATGTCTTGTAGTGACTCTGTTTCTACATAGACAGGTTTTGTACCGTCCCGTGTAAATGGGATGATATCTTCTCCCCCGTCTATCAGTTGTGAGGTGAAGTTCACAATCGGACGGGTTGATCGATAGCTTCGCATAAGGGTAATGCGTTCTGCTTTTTCCTCTTGACCTTCACTGATCGGCGTTGGATTCGTGATCGCGTGAAGGTAAATCGATTGATGAACGTCGCCTAAGAGAGTCATTTTTGCCTGAGGAAAAAGGTCCTTTAAGTAGGCAAATTGAAACGGTGAATAATCTTGGGCTTCGTCAATAAACACGTGACTGATATGAGTTAATGGGCGGCGTCCTTTTAAACGATCTTGGAAATACAAGTAAGCCGTCGCATCTTCCCACAGAAGTTTCTTTTTGTGAATCATTTGAATTGTCGCTTCGGCAATCATTGCCCAGTCGGGATCTTTCTTTAGCTCTAAGTAGAAATCACGGTACGTTTTAACTACATTTACAAAGGCGAGCTTCTTGATTTTTTGTTTCAAAGGAAGGAGCTTCATCTTCACGACTCGCTTACTGAGCCACTCTCGCTCTCGTTCGAAATCATCGAACGTGGCTTCGTTGAACTCCTTGTCTTTCTCAAGCTTTCTGAAGCCTTCCAAATACTCTTCTTTGTCCATTAACTGAATCTCTTCTTCGACCCAAAGCTTTTCCCATTCCGTACGTTGAACAGCTTTGATTTTTTGCATAAGCCAGTCGCTTGTGAGATCCATCCGATTTGGAATGGAGATGGACGAGTCGAGAGAGTAGAAGTACGAGTGAATCTCTTGTTTATCAATCAACGTTTCTCCTCTAAAGCGTACGTTTTGAAAATGAATGCCGCCCGTTTCAAGTCTCTTCACAAACAAATCAACTCGATCTTTAAACGCGAGTGACGATTTTAATTGAACGGCTTGATTACGGCTTTCGTCGTCGGTTGAGTCAACAGATTGTAAGAACCACTCCATTTGGTCAAATGGATCTTCAACGTTAAAAGTAGATCCGAGTTCTTTTTGAACATATTCGTTGTACGTGGTTTGCCACATGTTTTCTTCACCTAGTTCCGGCAACACCGTAGCCACATAGCTGTTAAATAAAGGATTGGGGGAGAAGAGAACCATGTTTTCGGATGTAAGTGACTCGCGATGAGCGTAAAGAAGGTAGGCGACTCGTTGCATGGCGGCACTTGTCTTTCCGCTTCCAGCCACACCTTGCACAACAAGGTAGCGGCTTCGCTCGTTTCGAATAATCTTGTTTTGTTCTTTTTGGATCGTGGAGACAATGGATCTCATTTGCGGACTTGATTCACTACCGAGTAGATTTTGCAGCAGTTTGTCCCCGATGGTTACACCAGTGTTAAAAAGTCCTTTAATCGTTCCATTTCGAATGATAAACTGCCGTTTTAACGTCATCTCACCGTCGATCGTGCCATCCATCGTCTCATATTCGGCAGGGCCGGGGGAGTAGTTGTAATACATACTTGAGATTGGCGCACGCCAGTCATAGACGAGAAAATCTTCGTCGTTATCGTCCGTGAGAGAGGCGATGCCGATATAAATGGCTTCTTCGTCTTCCTCGCCTGATTCTTTAAAATCAATCCGTCCGAAATAGGGAGAATCTCGAAGGTCTTCTAGGGTTTTCATTCGCTCGGATTGCTGCCCATGGCTTCGTTCTCGTTCGGATAAAAATTCAGCTTGCTGTTTGAGGCTCGCTTGGGTTTCGATCACATCGTCCGGATCGTCTAAGTTAACCGTTACGTCGTCCCAAAAGCTTTTTCTGACATCTATAATATCTTTTTTAAGGTCGCCGGAGGCTTCTCTGAGCACGGTTTGTTTCTTTTCAATCGTATCGACAACCCGGTCTACACGGGTCTGTTCTTCGAGTCGTTGCTCGTTTTCATTGCTCATAAGACCACTCCTTTTTTGTTGACAATATATAATGGTGTGTAGTATAATAAAATTGGATGAATTTTAACGAAATGGAAATAAACTACACAAGTGCTATTAGTGTAGCACACCCACTTGATTACAATCAATGATTTTTATATGAAAACGGCCTCTCTTTTTATCCTAAAAGAGAGGCTTTTTATATTTAAAAAGGCGGCCTGTTAAGAGCATTAGGGACGCAGCTTACGTTCTCGCTCCGTTTTGATTCTCCTGCTCGATTTCTTTTTTTGCCATGTCGTGACTGGCCTCTTCCATCGCAGAAAGTTCATCAGTCGAGTCCCCGCGGTAGTGTGCGTCTTGTACACTGGTTTTGGGGAATTGGTCTGTTTCTTGTTCTTTGTTTGTGGCATAAGGCTGTTTGTCCTTTTTCACGATCATCACCTCCATTTTTGTAGTATGAATCGTAATCGCTTCTTTATGCTCATATGATTAGAATGGGAATCGTGATAAACTAGTACCAAGCTTTAGTACCAGGTATTAAAAAAACGTTGCATTTGCACCTTTTGCTTTGGTACGATAGAGAAAAGCGTTTTAAAGAGGAGTGGAATACGTGAAAAACAATAAGCTCGTAGAAGAGGCGGAGTTTCATTCGTTCGGTTGGTATGCTGCACGAGTATCGCCTCACATGCCGAAAAAAGCCTTCAAAGCAGTTCCGGGAAGGTTATGGGGCGGACTGATTTATGCCTTTATTGCTCTTGGAGGGATTTTTTCCATCGCCTTCTTTGACTTGAATATTTGGCTCAATTTATTAATTGCTGTCATATTAGGTTCAAGCTTTGCCTCCCTTGGTTTCTTAGGTCACGAGATTTTGCACGGAACAGTCGTTAGAAAACGTTGGTTACGAAATGTGTTAGGGGCAATTGCCTTTTGGCCGCTCACAACAGGCCCTGAATTGTGGAAAAAATGGCACAACATGGAACACCACCATCATACACAAGATGAACATAAAGACCCAGATGCTTGGCCTACTGTGAACAAGTTGGCAAAAAGCCGTTTCCTTCGCTGGATGTACCGTATTCCGTTTACAATTCGAGCGATGGCAGGCTTTGCTGCGCTCGCATTTACATTTACACTCCATTCTTCACATATGTTTATTACGTATATTAAAGATTTCAATAAAGAGAAACAGATTAAAGTATGGATGCAATTTATTATGCCTTGGGCGACCTGGATTGGTCTTCTCCTATGGATTGGACCGGTTAAATGGCTATTTGCCTTCTTCTTGCCGCTGTTAATTGCAAACTTCATCGTGATGGCGTATATTTCTACGAATCACAGACTAAACCCTCTTGTGCCGGTTAACGACCCGTTAGCAAACAGTTTAACGGTAACCGTGCCAAAATGGGTGGATGTGCTTCACTTTAACTTTTCGTATCATACGGAGCATCACTTGTTTCCGGGAATGAACCCGAAATATTATCCGATTGTTAAGCGTCGGATCAAAGAGATGTGGCCTGAGCGCTATCATGAAATGCCCATGAGCAAAGCGATGCGCGCCCTTTGGAAAACGCCTCGTGTTTATTTTGATCAAGATCAACTGGTTGACCCAAACAATGCGACAGCGTTCGGTTCCCTTGGAAATGGTCTCGACCCGAACAACATTAAAAGTAGGGAAGTGGACTTGAGTCAGTTGTCGTTAAAAGGGAAAAAGAATAATGAATAAACAGTAAGTGCCGCGCCACCTTAATCGAGGTGGCGTGTTTTTTTGTTGGGAGAGGGGAGAGGAATAAAAAGTGTGGGAGGGGTCGCGGCATAGCTAACTCCACCAAATAGAAAATAACTACGCCAATTACACATTTAACTCCGCCAAACAAAAAATAAGTACGCCAATTACACATTTATCTCCGGCTATTTCGAAATAAGTGGGTTATCCGAAAACCGAAATACTCCAAGCCACCCTTCCACCACTCCTTCTTATTAAATCATACATAAAAAAACCGCACCCAATAAAGAGTGCGGCTCACCATCTTATGCTTCTTCACCATCTTCATCTTCCAAAGGGTCCAGAACCGTGTTGACGGTGTAACCCTCTTGTTCTAATCGATCTGTAATGCTGTTTTCTCCCAATAAATGAATCGCACCGACTACGACAAAGTAGGTGTTATGCTCTCCATCTTCTAGGAATCTGACAATGCTATCGGCCATCGCCTCATCGCGCTCATCGGTTAGGGCCCGAATGTAGTCTTGGTAATCTTCAGGTTCGTTCTCATCAGGATAACGAAGCTCGGTTAAGGCTTCTTGATCGCCTCTACGCCACATGGCCATCAAATCTAGGAGTTCATCTCCGAGTTCGTCATATTGATCAAGCGTGTGACTGAGCTGTTCTCCTTGGGTTTCCAATGTGATGATGTTTTGGATGTCCAACTGATCTTCGGCGGTTTCAAGACCAATAATCTCTTTTTCGTCTTCAGCTGCCCGTTCGAGAAAGTGCATATCAATTCCGAGTCCCGGCTCATAACCAGCTGTCATGGAGACGACTGATAAGAGGATTTCTTGAACGTACCAAGGTTTCATATCCCTCAGGTCGCTTCTTAACAATCCGTATGGACTGAGGAGTAAGGCAATTTCATCAAACTCTTCTTCTGTTACATAATCTTCAAGGGACTGATCGTCATCGAATATGCCCGCTTCTGATGCGATCTCTTGCAACCTTTCATCCGACAGTTGAGTGAAATCGATCTCAAAAACTGCAGCAGACGACTGTTCAAAGGCTTCTTCAATGTCTTCGTGCAACGGATAAAGCTCTTCTGAACCAATATGTATCGATCCGAGCATATACACGGTTTTGTTATCGTTGGTTACTTCATAAAACACGCCACGAGACGGTTCCATATCAAGGGCAAACCGCTCTTCATCGATAAACACAAACACATCGTTATTAATTAATTGTCTGACAACGCTATAGGATTCCGATCCGACAGATAAGTTAAGAGGGTTGTTTTCAATGTCTACATTTTCAATATTCGGTAAGTCCAGAAGAGGAGTAATGTCTTCAATTTGATTGCCGAAAACGATCAGCTCTTCCAGTGATTTGAGATTTTCGATCCCATCCAAGCTTTGGATGTTTCTTTCAAAAGCATGAAGGGTGCGGATGTCTTGTAACTCTGCTTCCGTCAGCTCGCCTTCAGGTTGTCCCAAAGCTTCTCTTACTGCAGATTCAAGTTGTCTATCTTCAAAGAAAGATACATTTTCACTTTCGGTTGGTTCTGAACACCCAATGATCGTAAGGAGGGCAATCAGCACGATATAGAATTGTGTTTTCTTCATTTAGCATCCTCCATGGGTATGTGTGACAATATGTAATACTATCAAAAAAATAAGGTACTTACCATACTACTAAATAATGTAAGGCTTGAGAATAGGGCAAAGTAAATGTTTTATAAAAAGATTTTTCAAACATTACCCTTTTGAGCTACAATAAAGGGATGATAGTAAAACGGTATTTAGAGTCGCTGGACTGAAAGTGATGGATAACTTGGCCGAAGTGATGGATAACCGGCCGGAAGTGATGGATAAACCGGCCCAAAGTGATGGATAAATTCAGAAAGTGATTGATAACCGGCTAAGAGTGATGGATAAAATCTAAAGTCGATGAACAAATCACCAATGTCGACGAAAAAACGCCAAGGCTTAAACTTCTTATATAAAAATTAAAATGTTTACCAACAAATTAACTCAGCAACAGGAAAATAGCTTATTGAAAAGATAAGGGGTATACGAATGACAATTTTATCTGTGGATGGATTAACAAAAACGTACGGTGAAAAGGTCTTGTTTGATAACGTTTCTTTTTCCATAACAAAAGGGCAACGGATTGGCCTTTTAGGAGTTAATGGAACAGGGAAATCGACACTGTTAAAAGTGCTCGCAGGCATCGAAAGTGCAGAGAGTGGAACGATGGATCATGCCAATACCTTTCATATAGAATATTTGCCCCAAGATCCGGAATTAGACCCGAATCGGACGGTTCTTGAGCACATCTATGACGGAGATTCGACCATCATGAGAGTGATGCGTGAGTATGAACAGGCAGCTCATGAACTGGAACAGGATCCACAAAACGAAAAGCGCCAAAGCAAGTTAATGAAGCTTCAAGCACGGATGGACGAAACAGAAGCGTGGGAAGCGAATACCGTCGCGAAAACCATCTTGACTAAGCTTGGCATCACGGATTTTACAAAGCAAATGGCACATTTGTCAGGTGGACAAAAGAAAAGAGTGGCGATTGCAAAAGCGCTTATTCAGCCGGCTGATATTCTCATCTTGGATGAGCCGACCAATCATCTGGACAATTGGACAATCGAGTGGCTTGAACAGTTTTTGTCACAATATAAAGGGGCCATTATTTTGGTCACGCACGATCGTTATTTCTTAAATCGCGTCACAAACCATATCTTCGAACTCGATCACGGAAGTTTGTACGCTTACGAAGGAAATTATGAAACGTACTTGCAAAAGCGTGCGGAAAGAGAAGAGCAAGCTGAAGTGCAAGGAGCAAAGCACCGAAACATTTTAAGAAGGGAACTGGCTTGGCTAAAGCGGGGAGCCAAAGCCCGGACTACGAAGCAAAAGGCTCGGATTCAAAGGGCTGAATCCCTTCAAGAAGAGTCGTTTGAGCGTGAAAAAAGAGACTTGGATTTTGCGATCGGGTCGAATCGACTGGGAAAAAAGGTGATCGAGCTTGACGGGGTCACAAAGGCGATGGGAGGAAAACCTCTCTTTGAAAATGTGGATTACTTGGTTGTTCCAGGAGAGAGGCTAGGCATTATTGGTCCAAATGGAACCGGGAAATCCACGTTGTTGAATGTGATTGCCGGACGTCTCGCTCCTGATCGAGGCCATGTGGAAACGGGCGAAACGGTGAAGATCGGCTATTACACACAAGATCATCAAGAGATGGATGAAAGCCTTCGGGTAATTGAATACATTAAAGAAGCGGCAGAATTGGTTCATACAGCGACAGGTGATGTGATTACGGCAGAACAGATGCTTGAGCGATTCATGTTCCCAAGACCAGTACAATGGAATGTCATTCGTCGTCTGTCCGGTGGGGAACGCAGGCGTCTCTATTTACTTCGTGTTCTTATGGGGGAGCCGAACGTCCTGTTTCTCGATGAGCCTACAAATGATTTGGATACGCAGACGTTAAGTATTTTAGAGGATTACCTCGATCAGTTCCCTGGTGTCGTTATTACGGTTTCCCATGATCGGTATTTTCTCGATCGTGTAGTCGATCGCCTTCTCGTATTCAAAGGGGATGCTCAAGTGGAGAGATTTTTCGGCCACTATTCTGACTATATGGCTGAAAACAAAGACTCGGTTAAACCGATCGAAGCGCAGGGGAAGAGAGATGCGAAGCCTGAAACGCAGGCGCAACCAACCAAAAAGCCAACGAAATTATCGTATAAAGAACAACAGGAATGGAACACCATTGAAGATCGCATCGCAAGTCTTGAAGAAAAAATCCAATCTATTCAAGAAGGCATCGTAAAAGCGGGTAGTGATTCCATGAAAGTGCAAGAACTTTTCCAAGAACAGCAAAAGACCGAAGAGGAACTGGAAGCTGCCATGGAACGCTGGGAAGAGCTTTCGTTGTTAGTTGAAGATATTAAAGCAGCGAAGGGGTAAAGGGAGAACGATAGGAGCTTTATAAGTTGAATCGAAGTTCACCTTTTAAACTCCTGAGGCTACGCAGCGATTGAAACCAATAATCACAAAAAAGAAGGGCACCACCGCTTGTGGTCCCTCCTTCTTGTTTGTTCTTTTTAAGATCGTCGTTCCGAACCCGTCATTCGATTGACGAACCGTCCGATAAAGCGGGACGCCAATTTCATGAGAAAGCTGAATAAGAAAAGGCGCAAAATTCTTCGGATGATCAGACTCATAGCTTTCACCTCTATTTTGTATTGGTTGTGTCTCTATTCCCGATTCCAGGGGGAGTTTAAACGTCACCCTCTTCCTTTACCCTTTAGTATGACAGAAAGAGGGAGAATTCATCCCGTATTTAAACCAACAGAAAAGACTACAATGGAAGAGACGAAGCCAAAGAAACGTTCGTTCAGGTAGGAGAGGATGTCCGTGTTTAAAGGATTAACAGAAGATCGTATTCGAGATGCAGCCAGTTCCCAAACCGTTTTTGAACGAGGGCAACGTTATAAAGAAGAAGGAGCTGTGCACGACCTATACTTCGCCCGTGAAGCTTCTCTTTATGAAGCGACTGTAAAAGGAATGGACAATTATGATGTATGGGTAGATGTCGTGAATGACAAAATCGACATTACAGGGGCCACATGCACGTGCCAGGCTTTTCAGACCTATTCGGGACTTTGTAAGCACCTGACTGCTTTTTTACTCGAAATTCTGGAGCGTTCTCATGTGCGAAAACAGAGTAAGCCACTCTTTTCGCATCGTGCCCATGACAGCAATGAAGACCATGCGCAAAGCCTGATTGAAAGCTTTAACCAGGTGTATGACCGTAAAAAAGAGACGTTGAGTGAAAAAGAACAATTGAACGTAGAATTCATTTTGGATCTCACATCTGCCTTTGGCGGAAGTCATTCGGGTTCGGTTGATCTTGAAATGAGGATCGGCCCAAAAAGGCGATACGTGGTAAAAGACATTAAAGAGTTTCTTTTTGCCATGGAACAATCCAGAGCCCTTCGTTTTTCGAAGTTGTTTACATATCACCCATCCGACTACTCGTTTAAAAAAGAAGACCTTCGCGTGTTTAACCAAATCGGGAAGATCTTTCACGTAGAAGATGAACTGTTATCCATGAGCAGCCGGAGTCACTATTTCAACTCAGTGGACGATAAACGAAGTGTGCAAATACCGAACTCGTTTTTAAAGGATGTTCTTGAAGCGCTAACCGAATGTGACGTGAGAGTGGAAACGAACGAAGGGCTTGTGTATGACGGGATCGGTGTGGAGTATGAACCTCCCACGTTGCCCGCTCAATTTGACCTTACCTATAAAGACGAAAAGCGAAGTGACTACCTTCTTACGTATCAAAACCATGACAGGATCGTGATGATTGGGGAAAAATACAATTGTTTGTTCTATAAAGGAACGTTTTACTTTTTGACAGAAGAAGAAAAGCGAACGCTTCTGACTTTGGATAAAAAATTCGCCAACGTCCTTAACGGAGAGGTGACGGTGGCAAAAGAGCATATGATGGACTTTTCTTCTGTTGTGTTGCCGCAGCTGATGGCTGTAGGAACGGTCGATGTGGACCCGGAAGTAAAGCGTCTCATCAAAGCGGAGCCCCTAAAAGGGAAGCTTTATGTGGACTTGGTGGACAATGAAAAGGCCACTGCACGTCTGGAATTCGTTTACGGTGACGTGACACTGTCTCCTTTTGATATAGAGCAGCCGGAGAGTGAAGAGATTGTCGTTCGAGATATGGATAAAGAAAATGAGCTCTTATCTCACATTGAAAAACTTCCGTTCAAATACAACGGAACCGAGCTTTATTTGGAAGAGTGGGAAGATGTGCTCGACTTTTTGCTCATCGAACTGCCTGCTCTCTCTCGCAAAATGGAAGTATATACAACTTCTGAAGCAAAGCAATTTATCCACACGCCGACCGAAGCACCGCGCATCCATATGGAGAAAAACGAGCGGATGAACCTCCTTGATATTACGTTCCAATTCGAGGGCGTTGAAGGGGATGAAATTGAGGCGATGCTCACGGCCCTTGCGGAAAACCGGAAGTACTACAAGCTTTCCAGTGGAGCTTACGTGAACCTGCAAGATGACCGATTTGAAAACATGAGGCGCGTCCTCGAGCAAATGCCCACACCGATCGACGGCTACTCTCAAGAAACACAAGTTCCACTCATGCGTGCTTTTCAGCTTGAAGAAGCCGGAGCCGAGTCCATCAAGCGTGGGAAACGGTTCAGAGAGTTATTGGAGCGGATGTACAACCCAGAAAATATCGATACGACCGTGCCAGAGTCCTTGAACGCCACGATGCGAGAGTATCAAAAGGTGGGATTTGGTTGGTTGAAGACTCTTGGTAACTATGGCTTTGGCGGGATTTTAGCGGACGACATGGGTCTGGGGAAAACGATTCAAACGATTGCTTACTTGCTTTCTGAAAAAGGAGACGGTGATGCTGGGCAAGCTTTGATTGTTTGTCCATCCAGTCTTGTGTACAACTGGCAAAAAGAAATTCAGCGCTTTGCCCCGTCATTAACGACAGCCGTTGTATCGGGCCCGTCTGCTGAGCGGTTAAGTATACTGGAAGAAGCAAAAGATGTGGACGTTATCATCACGTCGTATCCATTGTTAAGGCGCGACACGGAACATTACGTAAAGACGATGTTTTCGGTATTTATTTTAGATGAAGCCCAATACGTTAAGAACGATTGGACACAAACAGCACGGTCTGTAAAAACCATTCGAGCAGCTCAGGCTTTTGCCTTGAGTGGAACGCCTATCGAGAACTCTTTGGATGAGCTGTACTCCATTTTTGAGATTGTGTTGCCAGGGCTCTTTCCGAGCAAGAAGGCTTTTAAAGAAATGAAGGAATCAGATATAGCCAAACGGGTTCGTCCTTTCGTGTTGCGTCGGGTAAAAGAGGACGTTCTCTCCGATTTGCCGGATAAAATTGAAAACGTTCAATTCACGGAGCTAAGCGACAGCCAAAAAGCAGTGTATTTGGCACAGCTACAACTTTTGCGAAATGAAGTATCCACGGCGATTAAACAAGACGCCTTTCAAGAAAACCGGATGAAGATCTTGGCTGGCCTCACTCGTTTAAGGCAAATCTGCTGTCATCCGAAGCTGTTCATGGAAGACTATACCGGAGACTCGGGCAAACTCGATCGCCTTCTGGAGTATTTAAAAGAGGCCATTCCATCGGGCAAACGCGTTGTGATTTTTTCACAATTCACGAAGATGCTCGGGATGATGAAAAAAGAGCTTGAGAAGCACGGGTGGGACTATCACTATTTGGACGGAAAAACACCTTCTAGTTACCGAGTGACCATGACAGAAGAGTATAACGCTGGAGGGAAGCCGCTGTTCTTGATTTCCTTGAAAGCGGGAGGTACAGGGCTGAACTTGACCGGTGGGGATACGGTTATTCTGTTTGACTCCTGGTGGAACCCAGCAGTGGAAGAGCAGGCTGCCGATCGTGTCCACCGATTCGGGCAAAAGAAGGTTGTGCAAGTGGTGAAGCTCGTCACGGCAGGTACGATTGAAGAGAAGATTCATCAGCTTCAAGATCAGAAACGAGAGCTCATGGATAAAGTCATCCAAACAGGAGAGACGTCGATTACGTCGCTTAATAAAGATGATATTCAGGAGTTGCTGCAGATTTAGGTGCGAGGAGGATCGGGGTGGTGGTGTCGAAGGGTGTCAAATTCTCTTTAAATGGACGGAAAGTCTGCATAAACGGCTTGAAGTTCATCATAAAGGGCGGAAAGTTCTTCTTAAAAGGCCCGAAGTTCATCATAAAGAGCCGAAAGTTCTTCATAAAAGATCCGGAGCTCCACCTAGCCCGATCGAGTTTCTCCAAGGCACAAAAAATCCGAGCCAGCATTTAGCGGCTCGGGTTTTCTTATTCTTTAGGCTTTTGCTTTTGTTCTTTAAAACAACTTCCCATGTCGGTACAGTAGACTCGTCAGTCGCTCCAGTGCTAAGTAAAAACAGCCGAATCGCATGGTTTCGTTGCTTGAGTAGAAATACGTATCGTACACTCGCTTAAACGTCTTAGTCATCTGAGCTCCCATGTCATCAAGGATCTCAGACTCGGAAAAGTGCTCGGTGACCTTGCTTTGTTTCCACTCAAGATAGGAAACGATCACACCGCCGGCATTAACAAGAATGTCCGGAATGACGATTTTGCCCGTTTCTTCAAAAAAACGGTCCGCTTCTTGTGAAAGAGGAGCGTTTGCCCCTTCGACAAGGATGTGTGCAGGAATGGCTTTCATGTTTTCTTTATGGATTTGGTCTTCGACTGCCGCAAGAATGAGGACGTCGGAGCTAACGGTTAACACGTCTGATGCTTCCAGAATCTCTGCTTCCATTTCCAGCTCGTTCAACTCTTTTTTCGACTGTGGCAAACGACCGTGACTGAATCCGAACCCGTCCAAAATATCCACATTCAGCCCGTTCGGGTTATAGAGTGTCACGTCTCTGTCTGAGACAGCTACGATGTGGTGTTTAAGCTCCTTGTCTTCAAAGGCTTCTCTGGCAGCGACACTTCCCACGTTTCCAAACCCTTGGACCGCTACGTTCAGGTGACCTTTTTCTTGGTGTTCTTCGTATAAATACTCCAGGGTTCGCCATTGATCCGTGCGTTCTACTTCCTCTTTATCCGCAAGCTCTTTAAACCAGTCGTTCAATAGCCAACGGTAGCTTAAATAGGTCCCTTTCCCAGTGGACTCCCGGCGCCCTTTTGCGCCTCCGTTTTCCACGCTTTTTCCTGTAAACGAGCCTAGGTAGGATTCCCCTGGATGAATGGTTTTGTATTCACCGACCATCCAGTCGATCACTTGCTCGTTTGTTCCTAAGTCAGGCGCGGGAATATCGTGATTGGGTCCGATATCTGGCTTAAAGCGCTGTACATACTTTTTTGCGATTAAGTTTAGCTCGTGGCTGGAAAACTCTTTGGGATTTACATGAACGCCGCCCTTAGCTCCGCCGAAGGGGAGTTGATGCAAGGCGTTTTTAATGGTCATTAAAATAGCGAGGTTTTCTACTTCCGCTTCATTGACATTCTCATTAAAACGAATGCCACCTTTATAAAAGCCACTAATGTTGTTGTGCTGGACCCGGTAGGCTGGTATCCGTACAATCCCGTTCTTTCCTCTGGACACACGGATATAGCTTTTAATAATTTTGTCTGTGGTTTTCAGAATCTCTTTAGCAGAAGCGCAGACTACTTTACGCTCCTCTTCCTCGCGTATGCCAAGGAATCCGTTTTCATCTGATAGAACATCCATTACTTCTTCAATAAGTGCTTGCGTTTCTTCTCTTTTCAATGAGGACCCTCCTTTGGGAACGTTACTATTTACTCATTTTCCCTAGGAAGAGGATTTGAAACGACAAACAGGTGGGGTGTTCTACTTTCTTGTAAGGACTCGTATTCTTAATAATAGTACGCCTTTTAAGAAGAAGGGTCTAATAAAGGAAAATAGTGTAAATATACGTTTACTTCTAAAGCATTGAGGGTACACCTTATTAAACGAACAAGCCGAAACGATTATTGGTTGAGTGGCGGAAGGAGGCAGAACTTGTACTACACAAAAGAGGAAATCCGAATGATGCTCGATCACTTGGACGATAACGAACTCGTCAAAGTCTATGATTATATTGTGAAGCTGAAAAGAGATGGAAAACAACGGCGTTCTATGAATGGGGCAAGTAAAAGTAACGGGCAAATGAATGGACGGAAAAATTCTGCGGCGCCAACACAAATGAAATTAGAATAAAACCAAAAAGCATGCTGACTTGCATGCTTTTTCTTATGCCCGCTAAGTAACAAGGGAATTTCATGACATGTCCTGAGCTTGGGAAGAATAATGTACTACTATAGATGCTTTTATCTCTTTCGATTTTTGGGTAAAAAACAAGTAGCATACCGAAAGGAGCCGAGAACATGAA
Organism: Alteribacter aurantiacus DSM 18675; assembly: GCF_000429705.1. Lineage (GTDB taxonomy): Bacteria > Bacillota > Bacilli > Bacillales > Salisediminibacteriaceae > Alteribacter > Alteribacter aurantiacus. The sequence goes on along the minus strand of NZ_KE386942.1, from coordinate 315,335 downwards.
CTACCAGCAATCCCTTTTATTAAAATGGTCAAACGTTGTTGCCTTACTCATTGTCCTCGTTGTAAACGTGTTATCAAACACTGTTCCGATCAATGGCCAAACTGCAGGAGAGATTTCGGATCGTTTGAACGTATTGTTTACCCCTGCAGGATATGTGTTCTCCATTTGGAGCTTAATTTATCTTCTTCTGATCATATGGGTCATTCGTCAATTTTTTGCACGTCCGGCTGATGAAGAAGCATACGCCAATATTGGCTACTGGTTTATCATAAGCTGCTTCTTTAATGTTTCATGGCTTCTTTTATTCCATTACGAATTTTTCCTACTAACAATGGTAGCGATGGTTGGGTTGTTGGTAAGCTTAATTGTGGTTTACCGAGTTATTATGCTTACACCTCACACGTCGTTTTTGATGAGACTGCCATTCTCGATTTATCTTGGATGGGTATCAGTGGCAACGATTGTGAACGTAGGTGTCGTATTCAACAGTCTTGGGTTTGAAGAGGGCCTATTCTTATCAAATGTCGCTTGGACGATCCTTTTACTCGTAATCGCCTTGCTACTAGGCTTGTGGTTTACACATTCATTTAATGATCCTTTTTACTCACTCGTGCTCATCTGGGCATTTATAGGAATTGCCATTGAACGTCAAGGAGAATACCCGGCCATTGCCATGACGGCTTGGGCCTGTGCCGCTATTTTGGGGGCATATGTGGTCTACTTCTTTTTATCGAATAAAAAAGTATATGGATAATACTTTGGACAAAAAACATCCGTACAGGCGTGCGGGTGTTTTTTGATCCCCTTTAGTTAGGGATCTTAAAATGAATTGACAACACGTTTCATTTTTAATAAACTGAAATTGCGTAATAATGATAATCATTCTCACTCTATGAACGTTCACCCCCTTGAATAAAGAGTGGGAATGGTTATCGTAAACTCTCGATTAATGCAGAGGGTACTAGTAAAGTCGTAAACCGAACTTTGAGAGTACCTTTACCCAGGTGCAAGGGTTTCCCTGAAAGCTGCCATAGCCTTTCGATAGATAACATGCACAAGAAATGAGCTGCCCTCCAACACGATGTGGGGCAGCTTGATTTGTTTATGTATAAATAAAGAGGACAAAATAACATAAGAAAAAAATCAAAATTCACTCAAAAACACCTGTTGACAATGAGAATCATTTTCACTATAATTCAGTTTAGATGGTGATGAGAATCTTTCTCATTTACAGACTACATAAAGAATAGGGGTATACAGATGAATAAGAAGCTTAAGTTTTTATTGTTTGCATTACTATCATTGTCCGTCCTTTTTGTCGCCGCTTGTGGTGATAACGAAGCTGAAGAAGAAGGAACAGATGGTAATACGGAAGAGGAAACAACAGATAGTGATTCCGAACAAGATGGAGACGCTGTTGGAGATGATCTTGATGGGGAACTTGTTGTGTATTCTTCTCGAAATGAAGTATTCGTTCAAGCGTTGCTAGATAAATTTGAGGAAGATACAGGTGTTGAGGTTCGTGCCCTTCACGGAGCCGATCCATTACAAGTGGAAGAAGAAGCTGCAAATGTGCAAGCTGACATTTTCATCTCAAACGATATCGGTGGATTGGAATACTTAAATCAAAACGGCCTTCTCCAAGGCGGAGAATATGAGAACGTAGATACGATTGATGAGCAATATCGTGCTGAAAATAACGAGTGGGTTGCGATCTCAACTCGTGCTCGTGGATTCATCTATAATAAAGATATGATGTCTGAAGATGAAGTACCAACAAAAATGGAAGACCTACTAGACCCTAAGTGGGCAGATGTTGAAAATGGCTACGTGATTACTCGTGGTGGAAACGGCGGTATGATTGGAAACGTTTCTGCTCTACGTTATGAGTGGGGAGACGAGAAAACAGCGGAGTGGGTTGAAGCCATTCAACAAAATGCTTCAGGTATTTTAGAAGGACACGGAGACATCCGTCGTGCCGTTGGTTCTGGAGAGTACGCGTTTGGTCTAGTAAACAACTACTACTACCACCAACAACTTGAAGAGCCGACTGACAACAATGTTGGATTTGTCTACGCTGACCAAGGCGAAGGTGAAATGGGAGCAATCGCAAATGCTGCCGGCTTAGGTATGGTAGAAGGAGCGCCTAACGACGAGAATGCAAAAGCATTCATGGATTGGATATTGCAAGAAGAAAATCAATTGGAGTTTGTCGGTGAAAGCCTTGAAGTACCAATTAATCCTGATCTTGATCCACCATTTGAAGATGCCGTTTCTGTAAATGAACTACAACTTCAAGATATGCCATTAAAAGAACTTGGTAATTACTTTGAAGATACGGTATCATTGATTGAAGATGCAGGTTTAGATCTTGAATTAAGATAATATTGGTATAAATAAGGAGACAGCATGATGAGGGACGAAAACAACAAGGAAATGCATAACAAAAAACATGCTAAGGTTGGGGAAGATTCTTCTCCAGCCCTTCTCCGTTTTATTAATCGTTTTTGGTTTCAAATGTGGAGAGGGAATCCACCAGGGCCTATTCTAGTTATTTTAGGTCTTGTTGTAGCGTTGCTCATGTCGATTCCGATCTTTTATGTTGTGTGGCGCTCTATATTTGCAGGGGCAGATTCATGGCTGAGGCTTCTTGACGGTCGTATCCCGCAACTTTTATGGAACACCCTTAGCTTAACGGTAGCTGTAACGGTTGCAGCTGTTGTAATTGGGGTGACCTTGGCATGGATTGTCATTCGAACGGACTTGCCTGGTAAAAAAGCGTGGCAATGGCTTTTGGCCCTACCCCTAGTCATCCCTCCATATGTGGGGGCTGTGACTTATATTATCGTGTTCGGTCGAAGTGGCTGGGCTCGGGATGTTTGGGAGTCAATTCCATTTTTTACGGCGATACTCGGGGATTATAACTTAAATATTTATTCGTTCTTCGGTGTGTTTCTCGTACTAACGATGTTTACGTACCCCTATGTTTTCTTAATCGTTAGTGCTTCTCTCAGAAGAATGAATAAAAACTATGAAGAAGTAGCCCGTTCTCAAGGGTTCTCAACAGCTCAAGTCTTTTGGAAAGTGAATCTGCCCATGTTACGACCGGCCATCGGCGCAGGGGCCATTTTGATCTCTCTTTACGTTCTTTCGGACTTTGGTGCTATTGCCATGCTCAGGTATGTGACGTTTACAGCAGCCATCTACTTTCAACGAGCGAGCTTTGATACAGCTTCCGCATCCGTACTTAGTCTTGTGCTGATCCTTCTTACGATGGTGATTCTTTGGATTGAAGTTATCTCAAGGAAAAAAAGCAAATACTATCAGACTGCCAATACGTTTCGAGAGCCAGATACGCTAGCCCTTGGAAAGTGGAAGCCACTTGCTATTATTTACGTGAGCGTTGTCTTTTTCTTTTCCGTCTTTTTACCGATTGCCGTGCTTATATACTGGACGTCTATCGGAATCGGACTTGACGCGTTGGACAGTCGATTCTTTGAATATGCATGGAATAGTGTGAAAGTATCGGGGCTAGCGGCCTTAGCGGCAATGATTTTGTCATTACCGGTCATTTATTTGAAGTCACGATATCCGTCTCCTATTTCTACAGCCATTGATAAAATGAGTTATGCGGGCTATGCGTTACCAGGTGTCATTGTTGCACTGGGAATGGTGTTTATTTTCAATACGCATATCCCATCTTTGTATAACACGTTCTACGTGATTATCATTGCCTTTGTGATCCGCTTCTTGCCACAGGCGATGCAAGCGGGGGAGGCGTCCTTGAGTCTCGTGTCTCCAAGGATTGATGAAGCAGCGAGAAGCCTCGGCTCACCACCGTGGAAAGTGATGGTCAAGGTCATTTTGCCATCGATCATGCCAGGTGTGTTAGCAGGGGGAGCGCTCGTGTTCGTAAGCTCAATTAAAGAACTTCCCGCAACGCTCATGCTAAGGCCACCAGGCTTTGATACACTAGCCGTGAGAGTCTACTACAATGCATCTGAGGCGATTTACTATCAAGCAGCCCCAGGAGCACTTCTGATTGTATTAGTCTCACTTATACCATTACGTTATCTACTAAAAAAATACTAAACGATACGAGAGTACCCTCTACTTTTAGAAGGGTGCTCTTTTTTAGTATACAAGGCTCCGCTTTATTATCGATTTCTTTAATTCACTAGAAACGACTCCCTTTTCTACGTAATTGTTAGATCCTCATCTGAATATCAAATTATAATCATTCACTGTCAAAGACGATTCGACTCTATTATGTGAATAGGTGTAGCCGGAATGTTCGAGACTCCTGTGGTAGTCGGGGCCAAGGTGAGACCCCGGAACGAAGTGAGGAGGCTCACCGGACCACCACGGAAAGCGAAGGACATTTCGGCTACACCTTTGTGGAGCTTATTTACTTTACTCGATTTCTTTAGTTGATGACTATTAGGGGCTCCAGGACTCAAGGTAATAGGAGTGTCGCTATTAGCACTTAGCTACGCATAACAAAAGGACTCAGAATTCCACAAAAAATAAAAGGTGTACTGAACGAACAAGAAGATGTAGGGCATCATTTTTGAGCTATAAGAATGGAATAGTATAAAAATGAGAGATTAGTCCTCCTACCTCTCAAAAAAAAAGTAGAGTAATAACAAAGTCATGGGAAAGTTGGCGGGGTCTTTGGTTTAATACTTTTATCTACCAAGAAAATAGGTCCAATCATGGTAATAAATAGAATCTATCATACTATAAAAGAATGTAAAATTTAGTGGTATTATTTTAATTGTTCAGAATAGTCTATCTATTTTAGATCAAAAAAGAGTAGGGAGTGGTTGGGAAGATGAAAAGACTTTTAGTCGCATTTATGACAGTCTGTTTGTTTTTCAGCGTATTTGCCATTAGTGCCAGTGCAGATAGCGTAGGAAAGCAAGATCGAGAAGAATACTTAGTGATGTTTGACGGAAAAGCAGAAAAAGGGCTCTTAAACGCCTTTGGTGTATCAGACTCTGAGATTTTGCACGAATACGATTTATTACCGGTTTATCAGTTGTCACTAACTAAGCAACAAGCAAGAGGATTGCAAAATCACCCACAAATCAAATATGTTGAAGCAGATGCAGAAGTGAAAAAGAGTCAAACAACGCCATATGGTGTGCCACAAGTACAAGCTACTGACGTGCATCAATATGGATACTTTGGTCAAGGGGTGAGAGTAGCAGTCCTTGACACAGGAATCGATGCAAACCACTCAGATTTAAATGTCTATGGAGGGCATTCCGTATTTTCAAACTGGCCTGAAAGCAGTCCTTACTATGATGGAGATGGACACGGCACACACGTAGCAGGAACGGTAGCCGCCTTAAACAACAGCATCGGCGTACTAGGAGTAGCACCGTCCGCTCGCCTTTACGCAGTTAAAGTTCTTGACAGCAACGGAAATGGCTCCTACTCCGGTATCGCTCAAGGAATCGAGTGGTCCGTAAACAATGGAATGGATATCATCAACATGTCACTCGGTGGATCGCAACACTCTTCGATCCTACAAGCTTATTCTGACTATGCCTATAACCAAGGGGTGTTGCTTGTAGCGGCAGCAGGAAACAGCGGCAACGCATCCGGCACAGGAGATTCCGTAAACTTCCCGGCAAAATACAATAGTGTGATGGCCGTAGCAGCAGTGGATTGGAACAACAACCGTGCGTCCTTCTCAAGCACAGGTCCAACTGTTGAAATTGCAGCTCCTGGCGTGAACATCCAAAGCACATTCCCAGGTAACACATACAGAAGCCTCAATGGTACATCCATGGCCTCCCCTCACGTAGCAGGTGTAGCCGCATTACTGATGCACTATCAACCAGGTTACACAAACGCACAAGTGAGAAGCGTGTTAAACAACTCAGCCAAGCCTTTAGGCAACAGCAACCACTTCGGTAACGGATTGGTACAAGCATTCGACGCATTCGTTTACTAAAAGTCAAAAAGCTTTCCGCACACATTAAAGGTGTCCGGAAAGCTTTTTTCTTCAATCAAAACGATTAATTCCTCCTCAAACGGGAATAGCCTAGTAACGAATCAGAGGAGGATGAGACACATGGCAGCCACAAAAGAAGAAGTACGAAACATGATCGATGAACTATCCGAAGAACAAGTCGAAGCCGTCTACGAGTACCTAGAAGGCCTCGTCGATACAGAAAAAATGGAACACACGAAGGATACCGAAGCCGACGGCACACACGAACAAGACACCAAAACCAAAGCCGCTGACGTAAGTGTCACCGACGACCTCGCCCATCGCGACAGAGGACAAGATCCCGAACGTTAGGAAAAAAAAGACGAACACCTCTTTACCCAAAGAGTTTCACCAAAAAGCCCGGAACGAGTCCTAAGACTCGCTTCCGGGCTTTTTCCACGTATCCTCACGCAATCACGTTTCTCTTATTTGAAAACTGTTTAAACTCTTCTTCTTTAACAATCGTATACAACGCATCAACCGTCTTCCACACATCCAAGTAGCTAATGTAAAGAGCCGCTGGCGTAAGACGAATCACATTCGGCGCTCGAAAGTCAGGAAGAATCCCTCTCGCTTTCAACGCCTTACTAATACTTGCCGCTTGATCGTGCTTTAAACACACATGCCCCCCACGCCGGTGATCTTCTCGAGGGTTTTCAATGGTGAAGCCAAGTCCCTCAAGCTTCTCATCTACTAAAGCCATTAAGTAATTCGTCAAAGCCAACGACTTCTCTCGAACACTCTCAATCCCCGCTTCATGAAAGATTTCAAGTGAACCAAGGAGTGGAGCAGCGCTCAAGATGTGAGGGGTGCCAATTTGATAGGCTCCAGCGTTCTCGGCAGGACTAAAGTGGTGTTCCATATCGAATTGCTTTTCTTTGTCCGAACCAAACCATCCAGCAAGCCCCGGCTCCGTCCCGAAATGGCGCTCATGAACGAACAAGCCTCCTACACCACCCGGTCCATTGTTCAAATATTTATAGTTGCACCACATGGCAAAGTCCACGCCCCACTCATGAAGCTCATGGGGCATCGCACCTACCGAATGAGCCAAATCAAAGCCGATCACAATGCCTTGTTTATGAGCTTCTTCTGTCAGACGCTTTATATCAAGTACCTGCCCGCTTCTGTAAAGCACCGACGGCAGCAACATAAGGGCCACTTCATCTGTCATGGCCTCAATGATCGTATCTTCATCAAGCGTTTGGCCGTCCGCACTTTCCACTTGAACCAAATGATTGGCGGGATCAAGCCCCCGAAGCTTGAGCTGACTTTTCAGCGCATAGATATCTGACGGAAACGTAAGTGCATCGGCCACTATGGTCCTCTTTTTCCCTTGCGGCTTAAAAAATGTTGCGATTAGCTGATGAATGTTTGTCGTAATCGAGCCTGTAACAACCACTTCTTCAGGCTTTGCTCCAACGAGCGGGGCCGATTTTTTACCCAGCTTTTCGGATAAATAAAACCACGGCTCTTCCCCGTCCATCCACCCGTTGATGCCATGTTCTTTCCAGTCCTTTAACGAAGTCAGTAGCGCCTTTTCCGCCCGTTTTGAAAGAAGACCAAGAGAGTTCCCGATCATGTACGTGGTGCCTTCTTTTATATAAAACTCATCTTTAAATCTGGCTAGGGGGTCGTTCTTATCCATCTCTAATGCATACTGTTTTGTAAGATCCAAAGTCATCGTAATGCCTCCCATAAAGGTTGAAGTCTCATTCTCTCATTCTAGATGAAGCTTTTGAAATCCTTCATGATTGAAAAAACAGAGAGGGGGAAAGAAGGGATATATAGAGGCTACTGAAAAAGTACCAAGGAGGAAGATAACGATGGCAGTATCAAAACAAGAATTACACAGAATGATCGATCACTTAGATCAAGCTGGGCTTGATGACGTCCACAGCTACTTACTTGAGCTCCGAGAAACGGAAGAGGAGGAGCTATCTAAAGGTCAAGTGGAAGGCTTGTACGACCAAGACGCGTACTTTGAAGAAGGGGAGATCAACCCTGAAGACATGAAAACGAATGAAGACGTAAAGCGACGAGGGTAAAATGGACCGTTCTCCGGTGGAGGACGGTTTTTTTAAATGAGGTGTGAGTGGCTAAGTGGATCAATGTTGAAATAAGTGGATCAACCTGGCAATAAATCGGACAAACCTAGAATAAGTGGCTCAACCTGAAAATAACTGGAACAAACCAAAAATAACTCGATCTTCCGAAACTCGAAATGTCCCCCGAGATGGAAAAGTGATCGATAAATCTCAAAATAGATGAACAACCTCGCCCCGCCCCCCGCTCTCCACGTTTTAAAACCTCCTCAAACGAGAATAGGAAATAAAAACGTGGAGGCGAAGGCAATGGTCAATATCTATTTATCATCTCATAGTTCCATCATTCATGTATCAGGCGAGAAAGACGAGTGGACGATTAATGACTTGGACTTGGAAAAGGGAGAAATTCAGTCTCTAGCAGTAGACCCTTTTAGCGGTGTGATCTATGCAGGCACATTTGATCACGGGCTGTATCGATCAGAAAATGGCGGGGAGTCTTTTGAGCGGATTGGTGAGGACATTCTTCATGATCGGGTAACCTCATTACATGTGGCGCCACTAAAAGACGGTGGTACTTACGGCACCTTGTATGTGGGAATGGAACCGAGTGAGTTGTTTCAGTCGGCTGATGGAGGAGAAACGTGGAAGCAACTCCCTGCCCTAACCGAGCTGCCTTCAAAGAAGGAGTGGAGTTTTCCTCCTAGGCCGGAAACGCACCATGTCAAAGATATAACAACGAGCTATCAAGATCATGGGCTACTATTAGCCGGGATTGAGCTTGGAGGCGTGATGCGTTCCTTGGGTAACGGGGAGACGTTTGAAGACCGAAAAGAAGGATCGCAGTTCGATGTGCATAACATTGTGACTCATCCAATTGAAGAGCAGTATATCTATGAAGCTGGTGGCGGGGGATTTGCCTATAGTGAAGATATGGGCGAAGGATGGAAAACAGATAATACCGGATTAGGGGCGTTCACTTATCTTGTCCAAACAGCAGTAGATCCTGCTGACAGTAAGGCAGTGATCGTGGCAGGAGCAAAGGGACCTGGCTCCGCCTATGTTCCTGACACAGCTGAATATCGGTTATTCAGAAAGCGAGGAAACGAAGCTTTTGAACAAGTCGAAGAAGGACTACCGGAAGCCGAGGGTACCACAGTGCCTCATCTCCTTACTCACACTGGGGAGCCGGGCGTATTTTACGCCGTTTTTAACCGGGGCATCTACAGGTCCCAAGATCAAGGGAAAACGTGGCAGGTGCTACCATTGGAGTGGCCGCCATTTTTACAAAAACAACCGATTGTTGCGGCGTGTTTGAAAGAGATATAGTGAATCCCCAACGGACCATTCCATGTGGATGGTTCGTTTTAGTTGAATTGAATAGCTTTAAGCGGAATTCTCCTTTTTAACAAAAAAGATAAAAAAATTTCCCCCAAACGTGTGTTCACTGACAGTGTGTGTCACACCTCTCATTATAGTAGAGAATGTAAACACATTCTGAAAGGGGAAATGAAACATGAAAAGAGTTAAAGGGTTGATGGCAGGGTTATTGATGTTGGGGGCGCTTGCGGCTTGCGGAGAATCTTCAATTGAAAACGTAGATACAACGGATCAAGAAGCTGCAGCATCAACGGAAGAGACTGAAGCGGAAGAAAATGATGAAAGCGATGAGTCTGAGGAAGAGGTACCAGAAGAAGAGGAAGTGATTGAGGAAGAAGGGCTAGGAATGGGGGACACGGTAAATTTCAACGGTCTTCACGTGACGGTGAAAGAGGTCCGTCAATATGAAGGTGACGGGGATTGGGTGACACCGGATAATGACTACTTTTTAATCCTCGATGTGAGCATTGAAAACACGACTGACGAGTCAGCGAACATCTCTACGTTAATGCAAATGAGCTTAGTGGACCCAAGCGGATACAGTCAGGACATGGACATCTTTGTTGATACAAGAGGCAGCCTTGACGGTGAAGTGGGAGCTGGACGTACAATGGCTGGAGAGATTAGCTTCGACGTGGAGGAGGCGGAATTTTACGAGTTTATCTTTGAAGATCCATTTATGAGTGGTCAAGCGATTTGGACGGTTGCAGCTGGGGATTGGCAATAGTAAGGAGTGACCGGGGGAGGAGACTTCTCCGGTTTTTTTCAAAAAGTATCGATCTAACATGGGGATTATAGTAAAATGGCTCACAACAGGACGGTGATTGATGTGACGCAGGTGGAACGTCTTTTCTACATTATGCAATATCTTAACAATCATGATTATGCTACGGCAAAAGAACTGGCCGAGCATTGCAATACGACGGTGAGAACGATTTATCGGGATATGAACAAATTCGATGATTTGGGCATCACGATCCGTGCGGATGGACATGCGGGGTATAGGATGCTCGAGAATCCGATTCGTTCAGGAGGGAGGCTCACGAAGGAAGAGTGGATGGCGCTTACACTCTATCCGATTTTGAGCGAAGGGATTACGTCCGGTGAACATCCTTTTCATCAGTCTTACAGAACGGGCTTGGAAAAAGTCATGACTCACGTTCAAAAAGGCGACGAATTGTCCGGGGCAGGTGCGGGGTTAGGGGAGCGGATTCGTCTTCATTCCCGACCAAAAGATCCATCCCAGTTCAACATCATGCCGAAAATGATTCCGGCGATTGCCACAAATCAAACGGTTCACGTCACGTATTATGCCATTTCTCGGGACAAACGCACGCAACGTAAGCTCGATCCGTATTACCTGGTCCCCCGGGAAGGACACTTATATGTGATCGCTTATTGTCATATGAGGGAAGTGGTTCGCGTGTTCAGGCTGAGCCGATTTGAAACTGTGGAGCCTACAGGTGAGACGTTTAAAATTCCGCGAACCTTTGACATTGACGAGTATTTATCAAGGCGGTGGTCAATCATTTCGGATGATACGGAAACGACGTTTTTGGTTAAGTTTGACCAAGAGGCTGCCAGATACGTCTTGGAGGACGACTTTCACGTGGACACGGAGCGTATGCCCCAAAAGGATGGATCCCTTTTACTGAGGACTACGGTGAACAGTAACGAAGAGTTTCTTCGTTGGATTCGGTCTTACGGCATGAGAGCGGAGGTTCTGGAGCCTCATGACGTCCGTGAACAAATGGCTGATGAGTATCGGACCTTGTTAAAAAAATATGAGAGTTGAGGGCGCTTAGTGGCGCTCTTTTTTTTGTATGGTCGAAGGGGAGGTGAAAACAGGGTTTCCGTGCTTAACTCCTCTAAATTAGAAATATGTCAGCTAATTACATATTTATCGCCGCCAAATGAAAAATATGTCCGCCAATTACACAATTATCGCCGCTAAAGCAAAAATAAGTGGATGATACGAGACTCGAACGACCCATCGCAAACCCCTCCTCCAGCATAGGACCCGACCGGCTAAACACGAGCGAGTAAAACTGCCAAACAAAAAAAGCCACGAGCAAGAGAAGCAACTGCTTTCCTGCACGATGGCTCTGCCTTTACAAATGCTTCTTCTTTTCCTCTCGATCCACAAATCCATCCTTTACGAAATCGGTAATGTCTTTTACCACACCAATGTCTTTTAAAATAACAATAATCACTAAAAACAGGGGTCCTAAAAACAATCCGAATGCACCGAACAACTGAAGGCCAGCAAATAAAGAAATGAGAACGGCGAGAGGGTGCAAATTCATACTCGACGAAAGGATCTTAGGCTCAAGTGACTGGCGTGCCACTAGGGTGACCCCGTACACAACGGCAACACCAATTCCTAAAGTCAAATCTCCTATAATAAACAGGTAAATGGCCCACGGAATCAAAATTGTCCCAGAACCGAGATACGGGAGAATTTCTGCCACTCCCACCACGATGGCCAGGGTGACGGCTTGGTCTACTTGAATGATCGTCATACCGATAAGTACAATGACACTCGTGAGGGCCATTAAAATGAGCTGTGCTCGCAAGAATCCTAATACCCGAATGCGAAAAGCCCGTCCAAAGAGCCGAGTCTTTTTCAAAATCGGAGCCGAGAAAAAATCGTGCAAGTAGGCTTTCATATGGCCCCAATCTTTTCCGATGAAGTAGACCGATAATAAAATGAAGAATATAACGATCATGGATGATGGAACAGCAATAAGTAACTGGCGAAGGGTGTCAGCCAGGGCTTGGCCGAGCTGACCGAGTAATTCACCTGCTTGCGTCCCAAGCCCCGTGATGCCCTCTTGCAAGGCTTGTTGTTGCTCGGGAGTAAGTGTGGCAATGATGCCTATCACTTGTTCCCAAATGGGAAAGATCGTTGTATTAAAGAAATCCTGCATATGTATAGAAGCAGTCATAAACCATTCAGGTGCGTACTTCGTAATTTGTTGAATGCCGAATATGAGCAGGAAAACGAGTCCGGTGAAAATGCCTCCAATTGTTGAAAGGCCCACAAGTAAAGCGGCTAACACAGCGAGTCCGTTAGGGAAGCGTAGCCGTTCTCTAAGCACTCGAATCAACGGGAGAAGAGGCCAAACGAGTAGCGCCGCGATTAAGAAAGGGTAGGTTAATGATAGGATACGACCGAGAACCCATAGGGAGACGGCGATCACGATCGCCACGATCAATGCTCTTAAAAAAACGTATGCTTGTTCTCTAGTCATGACAAGGGACCTCCAATGTATGTATCTTCTTATTTTTTCCGAAAAAGGCCGAGTGAAAACATGCACATCATAAAATTCGACTTGAAGTCGTTGATTCCTTCTCTATAGAGAAGGCATTAAGTAAGTTAAAGATTGAACTTTTTCAGCGCCTTTATTGGCAATGGCTCCACTCGGTTGCGGGCCTGATACGAGAAGCCCACTCGTATCAGTCTTTCAAAACAGGCAACCGTTACGCTCATTGCATAGAAGGCATTGAAAAAGTTAAAGGTCAAACTTTTTCAATGCCTTCTAGAGAGTGGGTTAGAGAAGGGTAGAATACGGGTAAAATAAACATATGTCTCATTGAATCGAGGGTTTACAATGTACAACAAAGTCTTACTTATCTATAACGGTAACGCTGGTCAAGATGAAGTAGAGCGCCACATCCAAATTGTTGCCCGAACACTTGCGGGTAAAGTGGATGAGCTTATTCTAAAGCGTACGAACGACAAAGGCCACGCGGAAGAGATTTGCAAAGAGCGTGGAGAAGAGGTTGATCTCGTCTGCATCCTTGGTGGAGACGGTACGGTTCATGAATGCGTAAACGGACTTGCTTCTTTACCTAATCCTCCTGTGATCGCCATTCTTCCGGGAGGAACGTGCAACGATTTCTCCAGGTCTCTTGGTATTTCACAAAATATGAAGCAAGCGGCACAATCCATTCTTTTAAATCATAAACAAAGAGTCGATATTTTGAAAGTAAATGAACGCTGGGTTACGAATTTTGTAGGCATGGGCCTTATTACGGATGCGTCTCAAAACATTGACCAAAATCTGAAGGGTACCTTCGGACGGTTGAGTTATTTTATAAGCGCAATTAAAACTGTGCGGGAATCTAAGCCGTTTTCATTTACCCTTACCACAGAAGGCAGGGAGATGGAAGACGAGGCAGTGATGATTTTAGTTGCTAATGGAAACTATCTTGGCACAAACCAACTCCCATCCCTCCATGAAAAAATGAATGATGGATCGGTCAACGTGTTTATTTTACGTGAAGCGGGAATGGCTGTCTTGAAAGAATTTATTCAAAATAAGGACTTGAACGATTGGGATATGGAAAATGAAGCATTTGACTTCTTAGAAGCGAGTGAATTGAAGATTACGACCGACCACCCGATGAAGCTCGACATGGACGGAGAAGTGTATGGGGAAACCCCGGTGGACATTCGGTTGTTCAAGGAACACCTTACGTTTATTGTGGGGCAGGAACATGAATGAAAGGTCACCTACAAAAAAAGAAGTGAAGTTTTTTAGTAAGAGCGAAATTCTTGGACCGTTACTCAATTGAGAGTAGCGGTCCTTTACAATTACCAAAGTACCCTACTAACGGAACGTTAATCAAAAGGTATGCTTAAGTATATAGAAGTCGTAGGAACTAATATTTCCAATGACTATCTATGAAAATATACTTAATTCCGAGTAAACAAATAAGAATTATAGAAAAAGGTTGACTTTATCCATTTATCTCGTTAAATTAATAAACTATAAGGTTCCAAAATAAAGGAATTCAGGAAACAACATGGGAGGGTTAACATGAAAAAACAGTGGTTAGGGTTAACGGTATTGTCGGGTTTGTTAGTACTTGGTGCGTGCAACACGGAATTGGAATCGGACGCACAAGAAGAAAATGGGGAAAAGACTGAGAGTTCAACGGAGGAAGTGGAAGCAGAAGAAAATGACGTCGTGGATGAAGTGTTTGTTGAAGCGGGCAATCCTGCTGCTTCACCTGAATTGGCGCTGAATAGAGGAAACACTGTTGTTGTGGGCCTTCAAGAACCAGGAGGTGTATTCACGCCTCACTTTAATACGAGTGGATATGACGGAAACGTTCAATCGGTCATGTTTCCACCATTAGTGGATATTAATCCTCAAGGTGAGCCGATTCCGAGACTTGCGGAAGATTGGGAGATCTCTGAGGATGGAAAAACGTATACATACTTTTTGCGTGAAGGCTTAAAGTTTGATGACGGTACAGACCTTACAGCAAAGGATGTCGCGTTTACGATTACGCTTCTGCATGATCCAAGTTATGGGGGAGGAACGGATATTACAGAAGCCCAAGTGGTTGGAGGCCTCGAGTACAAAGAAGGAGATGCTGAGGACATAAGTGGCATTCGAGTCGTTGACGACCGTACTATTGAAATTGAAGTAGAAGAGCCGAATGCTCGCTCCTTGACAATGCTTGGTGGCCAAGTATTAAGTGAAGCTTACTACGGGGCAAACTATGAAAAAGGGGATATCGATTATTTAAGTGACCTTCACTTAAAGCCACTTGGGGCGGGTCCGTTTAGGTTTGACGAGTACAACCCAGGGCAGCACATTCGATACGTAGCAAATGAATATTATTATGCGGGCAAACCATCAGTGGATACATTCATTTACCGAACAACGGAAGGGGATTCTCAGCAGTTTTTCCAAACTGGTGAACTGGATTACAGTGCATTCCCTGCAAATCGGGATAATTATGAACTCTTAGAGTCTATGGAATTTGCCAACATCAATGTCTATAATTCTTCCAACTACAGTTATATTGCTTTTAACAATGAAAGTGAGGTATTCGAAGATCCTTTAGTCCGTCAAGCTTTCATTCATGGATTGGACCGTGAGACGATTATCGCTGCCCATTATCAAGGGTTTGCAGAAGTGGCGAATGTACCAGTAGCGCCAACTTCATGGGCATATACGGATGAGATTGAAGCTCCAACTTACGATCCGGAATTAGCAAAAGAGCTACTGGAAGAAGCAGGATGGGAAGAGGGAAGTAATGGTATTCGTGAGAAAGACGGGGAACGTCTGCGTGTTTACTATTACACATCTGCAGGGGGCCTAGGTGATACGCTTATTCCGATTGCTCAGGAAAATTACAGTGAAATCGGAATTGACCTTCAAGTAGAGCAAATGGACTTTAATGCTCTCTTGGCTCGAGTGGACGCTGGAGATCATGATCTAGCTTCCTTTTCTACAACCATGCAACCAGATCCACACGTTGGGGTGCAAGCCTTCCATTCTACTCATACAGGAGCAACATTCAGAGGTTATGAAAATGACGATGTTGATCGTTTGATAGAAGCGAGTGTTGGTACAAATGACCAGGATGAGCGTATTGAAGCATATCACGAACTATATCAAGCTCTCCAAGACGATCCGCCAATGATTTTACTTAACTACAACAAAGTATTATCAGGAACAAACGCCCGAGTAGATGGTTTTGAACCAAACGGGGTAAGAGGGATTACACCTAGTCTAGAGCATCTTGAAGTGGTTGATGTCACGCCATAGGTAATGGATGGGAAGGGCGTTCAACGCCCTCCTTTTTAGGTTGTCGCGCTATCCAAATGTTGCGACTTGTCTTTAATGGCTTTTTAACAGGTGAAACGTAATCAGTATTGTGAAAGGGAGGAATACGGCGATGGGAAGGTATATTTTAAAGCGTTTGGCTTATTTAATTCCAACGTTGATTGGGGCTTCGATTTTAATATTCTTTTTATATTCTTTAGTACCGGGCAATTTTATTGATGGTGATCCAAACCTGACGGCTGAACGGAAGGCTGAACTGTATGCCTTATATGGGTTTGACCAACCTACAATCGTTCGTTATTTCATTTGGATGGGGAATTTATTAACTGGTGACTTAGGGTTTTCACTTCAATTTCAACGACCGGTGACAGAAGTGTTAAACAATTACATTTGGAGCTCGTTCATTGTGGCCTTTGCGTCCTTATTTCTCACATGGGCTATTGCTGTTGTTGTAGGGGTTATTTCTGCTACAAAGCAGTATTCTCTGTATGATGCGGTTATTACCATTTTGGTTTTCGCAGCGATGGCAACACCATCCTTTTTCCTTGGCCTCATTGTTATTAAGTATTTTGCCGTTGATTTAGGTTGGTTCCCGGCAGGAGGAATGACTACGACAGGTGCAGATTACACTGGATGGGAACATGTGAAAGATGTGTTGGAACATATGATTTTACCTGTTCTTGTACTGACAATGCTTGGTATTGGAGGGCTGACACGCTACTTCAGGACCAATATGCTCGAGGTAGTGAAGCAAGATTTTGTTCGAACTGCTCGAGCGAAGGGGTTAAAAGAACGAGTAGTCATATACAAACATGCTCTGCGTAACGCTTTATTGCCAGCTATCACACTGTTTTCATTTGAGCTACCGGCTCTTTTCAGTGGTGCGATTATAACTGAACAGATCTTCAACTGGCCTGGTATTGGAGCCATTTATATGCAGGCATTTACTGTTCGGGATTATACGTTATTAATGGGATTCACTATGTTCATTGCTGTCCTCACCGTGATCAGTAATCTAATTGCTGATATTTTGTATGGTCTAGCAGACCCTCGGGTACGGGTGAAGTAAGGAGGAAATTAGATGGAAAATATTCCGCAAATACCTCGGCAGATGGAGCCAAAGGTAGAGGTAGAAGGAAGTAAGTCGTCACTTTGGGGGCAAGTGTGGCGAAGGTTTATTAAGCGAAAGATGGCGGTAGTTGGTTTCCTGTTTTTAACGATGATATTTGTATTCAGCTTTATTGGTCCGTTTTTCTCTCCTTACACTACCATGGGAACGAATCCAATAAACGCTCATCAACCTCCGAGTAGTGCACATTGGCTTGGGACAGACCACTTAGGGCGAGATGTATTGACGAGGTTGATGCTTGCAGGGAGAATCTCTCTTACAGTTGGCCTTGGTGCAATGGTTCTCTCTGTTAGCATCGGAGGCATTCTCGGTATTTTGGCAGGTTACTATAGAGGGATTGTCGATCAAATCGTCATGCGTATTGCAGATGTTCTGATGACTCTTCCCGGTTTGCCCCTTTTATTTATTATGGCTGCAATTATGTCAGAATGGCGTGTGCCGGCAGAACACAGGATGTATATTGTCATGATTATGCTTAGTTTGATTGGTTGGCCCGGACTTGCCAGATTGATACGAAGCCAGGTATTGAGTTTAAGAGAAAGGGAATTCATGCTTGCTACTGACGCATTAGGGTTAAGAGACAGGCGTAAGCTGTTGAACCATTTATTGCCTAATGTTGTTCCGATTTTGATTGTAACAGCGACCCTTAGTGTAGGTGGAGCCATTTTGAGTGAGTCGGTATTAAGTTACTTTGGACTCGGTGTCGTTCCACCTACTGCCTCTTGGGGGAATATGATCAATGCGGCCAACTCATTGATTGATTTTACGAATCGACCGTGGTTATGGATTCCTCCAGGTGTCGCGATTTTCGTTACGGTAATTTGTATTAATTTATTAGGAGACGGGTTGAGAGACGCGATTGATCCCAACATGAAAGGACGTTGATGACGTGAGTGAACGAGCATCTGTTTTAGAGGTGAAGCATTTGTCAGCACATTTTGAAACAGAACAGGGAATCGTTAGAGCGGTTGATGATGTGAGTTTCTCTGTAAAAGAAGGAGAGACGGTTTGTGTCGTAGGGGAATCGGGCTGTGGAAAAAGTGTGACCGCGATGTCGGTCATGGGGCTTGTTCAGACAGACGTAAAAGGTGACTTGTTTTTTAAAGGTAAGAATCTAGCTGAGCTTAGTCGCGGAGATTTGAGAAGAGTACGTGGAAATGATCTGGCCATGATTTTTCAAGAACCTATGTCTTCACTAAACCCGGTACTTACTATCGGTGAACAAATTATGGAACCTCTCTTAGTCCATCATCCTTATTCTAAAAAACAAGCGAGACACAAAGCTATTGAGTTAATCGAATTGGTCGGCATTGGACGTGCAGAACAGATTTTTAAATCTTATCCTCATCAGCTTAGTGGCGGGATGCTCCAACGAATTATGATTGCCATTGCCTTGTCGTGTGATCCAGATATGCTTATTGCCGATGAACCAACGACTGCATTGGATGTCACAATTCAAGCACAAGTACTGGACTTACTACGAACATTACAAGAAGAGCGGAATATGTCCATGCTATTGATTACTCATGACCTTGGTGTTGTAGCGGAAGTAGCGGACTTTGTAGTGGTAATGTATGCAGGAAAAGTGATTGAAACAGGGACTGTCCATGACATCTTCGCTTCACCCAAGCACCCTTATACAAAAGGTCTTCTTTATGCAAAGCCAGTGTTGGGAAACAGAACGAAAAAACTCTATACAATACCAGGACAAGTACCGAATCTTGTAGATCTTACGCCATCATGCTATTTTCACGAGCGTTGTGAACACGCCATGGATATTTGTCGTGAAAAAATGCCTACATTAAAATTAGAAGATCGGCAACATGTGGCTTGCTGGTTATATGAAAAAGAGGTGAAAGGATGAGTCAGTCACCACTAATTGAAGTGAAAAATCTAAAAAAGTACTTCACCCAAAAGTCTTCGCTTTTTGACCGGAAGCCCTCACCTGTAAAAGCGGTGGATGACGTCACTTTTACAATTGAAGAAGGCGAGACATTTGGTTTGGTAGGAGAGTCAGGGAGTGGAAAAAGTACGATAGGAAAGTCCTTAATTCGTCTTCATGATATTAGTGAAGGAACGATTAAATATCGTGGTATTGATATTCACAACAAGTCCAAAAAAGAAATGAGAAGCCTTAGGACGAAGATGCAATTTGTTTTCCAAGACCCCTTCAGTTCTTTGAATCCTCGTATTCGTATTGGGGATGCTCTTGCGGAGCCCCTTTTGGATCATGGATTGGTTACAAAAGATCGTGTACGTGACAAAGTGAAAGAAGTGATGGAAATATGTGGACTACCATCATATCATATTGATAAATATCCCCACGAGTTCAGTGGTGGTCAGCGTCAGAGGATAGGTATTGCAAGAGCGATGGTTATGGAACCTGACTTTATTGTAGCAGATGAACCTGTTTCCGCTCTGGATGTTTCCATTCAAGCGCAGATTATAAATTTATTTAAAGAGTTACAAGAAAAAAAGAACATGACATATTTGTTTATCTCTCATGACTTAAGTGTTGTGGAGCATTTATGTAACAAAGTTGGGGTATTGTACTTAGGTTCTATGATGGAACTGACTACTCGAGACAAATTATATGAAAACCCCCTGCATCCTTATACGAAAGCACTATTATCGGCTGTTCCCATACCGGACCCTACGAAACGGCGTGAACGCATAGTTTTGAAAGGGGATATTCCAAACCCGGCTAATCCCCCAAAAGGGTGTAAGTTTCATACACGCTGTCCTTTTACGGAAGATATCTGCCTTAAAGTACAACCATTATTTAAAGAGGTAGAAAAGGGACACTATGTCGCTTGTCATTTAGTGTAAGTAGAAACCGCCGTTGTATCTTTGGTTAAACAACGGTTTTTGGGTTAGAGGTGAGACCTCATCCAATCCCGAGCAATTAATCCTCAAACTTAATTGATTTAACGTTTCTCACACAATCTCGAAAAATGAATAAACATTAATATTCTTAATCTTGTTGAAATATTTCGTGCCTCTGCTATAATCGACATATAACAAAAAAGTTGGGTTAGAGATGACGAGAAACCCCTGTTTTAATAACGCGCTACACGTGCGCTTATTAGGGGTTTCTTTTTTATGCACTTTTTCCGGCTTATTCAGACAGAGGGAGGGAAACGATGGAGATTGAGAAGAAAACAAACACGTCTGTTCAACAAGTAAAAAAACCGGTACATAAGCGGAAATCGGCAAAAAGGAGAGAATGGGAAAACCTTGGAGCTGGGCTTCTATATTTACTTCCGGCACTCCTAATCGTGGGGGTTTTCTTATTTTACCCAATGATGAAAACGCTTTATTATAGCTTCCACGTCACCAATGCAAGCGGAGCTGTAATTAACTTCATCGGATTTGAGTATTACCGAACGCTCTTTGAGTCATCTGCGTTTCGGACAAGTATGAAAGCAACGTTCTTATTTGCTCTTTATACCGTACCTACTACGATTATCATTTCATTGTTTTTAGCTGTCATTACGAACGAAAAGGTAAAAGGCGTTCCATTTTTCAGAGTTGTCTTTTCGTCGACACTAGGTATTTCCGTTGCGGCTGGTGCAACGATATGGTTGCTTTTGTTCCACCCAAGTCTTGGTGTACTAAACAATATGCTTAATGCGTTCGGACTGAGTGGGGTTCAGTGGCTCACATCACCGAATGTGGCACTCATTTCTGTGGCGATTACGACGATTTGGATGAACATCGGCTTTAACTTTATTGTTCTTTTAGGTGGTTTGCAAAATATCTCTGAAGAGCTTTACGAGAGTGCGAAAATTGACGGGGCTGGATATTGGAGGCAACTGTTCAATATTACAATTCCGCTATTATCACCAACGCTCTTTTTTGTAAGCGTTGTCACGATTATCAATTCGTTTCAAACATTTGGTCAGGTTGATATCCTCACAGGTGGTGGACCTGCGAACAGTACCAATTTGATTGTTTACTCGATTTTCCGAGAAGCATTCTATAACGGTTACTTTGGTTATGCGAGTGCCCAGGCGATTATCCTGTTCGTTCTCGTTCTGATCTTTACGTACATTCAATTTAAAGTCGGAGAAAAGAAGGTGCATTATCAATGATGAAAAAAATCATAATCTACACGTTGCTCATACTCTCTTCTTTGATCATCACCTTTCCGGTTTTATACGCGGTCTCTGCAAGTTTTATGACATCGGCAGAAATCAACAGAGGGGCTTTGCTCCCGTCGAGTCTGTCATTTGAAAACTATGTGGCTGCGTTTAACAACGTACCACTATTGCATTTCTTGTTTAATAGTTTCGTTGTTTCATTTACGGTTATGATCGGACAATTGATTCTTTGTAGTTTGGCTGCTTTTGCGATTGTTTTCATTCCGTTTAAAGGAAGGAATTTCGTGTTTTTCTTGTTTATTTCCACGATGCTTATTCCTTGGGAAGCGACGATTATCCCCAACTACGTAACGATTCAAAACCTTGGTTGGGTGAATACCTATCCCGGTTTGACAGTACCGTTCTTTGCGATTGCGTTTGGTATCTTCCTTTTGCGTCAGCACTTCTTGACGATTCCAAAGGAGCTTTATGAGTCGGCGCAAATCGATGGATGTACACGGTTCAAGTTTTACTACAAGTTTGTTTTACCGTTATCCAAACCAATGCTAAGTGCTCTTGGAATCTTCGGGTTTTTGACTACGTGGAACATGTACTTGTGGCCACTTCTTGTTACAAACAACAACGATGTGCGTACAGTACAAATTGGGCTGAAGATGATGGTATCTGCTGAAACAGGCACGTCTTGGAATGTGGTTATGGCCGGGACTGTCATGGTTCTTTTACCGACACTGCTTTTACTGATTCTAGGGTTGAACCAGCTTAAACGCGGTCTAACTGCTGGAGCATTAAAGGGATAAATCACAAAGGGGGAAACACTATGTTTAAGATGGGTAAAAAGAAATTAGGCGCCACTGTTGCTGGTGCCATGGCTCTTTTATTCGCTGCAGGTTGCGGTGGCGGGGAAGCTGAAGTACAAACAACTGAGGACGGACGTACTCTTGTTACGTTCTGGCACGCTATGGGTGGAGGACCTGGTCAAGCGATTGACGATATGGTCGGTGACTTTAATGAAAGTCAAGAAGACGTCTATGTTGAAGCGGTTTACCAAGGAAGCTATGAAGAGCTGTTAAATCAGCTTCGAGCGGTTGGGGGAACAACAGATGCTCCTTCCATCGTGCAAGTGTACGAAGTAGGAACGAAATTTATGAGTGAGAGTGGTTATATCACACCGATTCAAGAATTCCTTGATCAAGAAGATCTTGACGTGAATTTTGAAGAAAACATCATGGGCTATTACCAAGTTGATGGTGACTTCTATTCCATGCCGTTTAATACATCCAACGCGATCATGTTCTACAACAAAGACATGTTCGAAGAGGCGGGCTTAGATCCAGAAGATCCACCACAAACGTTTAGTGAAGTACAAGAGGCAGCTGAAGCGTTGACGATCCGTTCTGGAAATGACGTTGATGTACACGGTTTTAGTATCTTAATTTACGGTTGGTTCTTTGAACAACTTCTCGCTAACCAAGGTGCTCTATACTTGAACAACGACAACGGGCGTGACGGTGATGGTACAGAAGCGTTAATTAATGAAGAAGCAGGAGTCAATGTTTTTGAATGGTTACAAGAAATGAATGAAGCAGAGACACTTGGAAACTATGGACGTCAGTGGGATGACATTCGTTCGGCCTTTAGTGCAGGTCGTGTAGCGATGTATCTAGATTCCACTGCTGCCACTCGCGGAAACGTAAACGACGCGGACTTTGAAGTTGGTACGGCTTATCTTCCTGTTCCAGATGGTCAAGATCCACAAGGAGTTATCGTAGGTGGAGGATCCCTTTGGATGACAAACAGTGTAGCGGAAGAAGAGCAACAAGCGGCTTGGGATTTCATGAAGTATACAACAGAGGCTGAGGTACAAGCGAAGTGGGCTGGTGCGACTGGCTACTTCCCGATTACAACGGATGCTTATGACGAAGAAGAACTTCAAGAAATCTACGAAGAGTTTCCGCAGTTCTTAACCAGTGTAGAGCAGCTTCAAAACACAACACTTACTCCTGCTACTCAAGGGGCGTTGATGGGCGTATTCCCAGAAGCTCGTAATATTGTAGAGAACTCTATTGAAAGCTTATATCAAGGTGGAGATTCACAAGAGCTTCTTGATGAAGCGGCTCGTGAGATTGAAAATGCCATCGAACAATACAACCGTATGAGCGGCGGGGACGACGAATAAGCTAGACGTATGCTAACGTTGCAAGTTAACTTTTGAGTCTTCGTGGTACAAATAAAAAATGAAGAGGCTGGGACATGAAGAGAGTGTTCAGATTGGATTCCGAACCATTCGCTATTATAGCGGATGAAATATACGTATCCTCCTGCGGTAGTCAGGGCCAGGGAGAGACCCCGTAGCAAAGCAAGGAGGCTCACCGGATCACAGGCTCACCGCGGAAAGCGTAGTATATTTGAGTAGCGGTTTATTTGCACCGCTTACCAGTGTTCGGGTTTTCATTCATGAAAAACACTTCTGTCTCAGCCTCTTTATCTTTCGAAGGAGGATACAACAATGATTTATTTTGCCCATAGAGGTGCTTCGTTGGATGCACCGGAGAATACTTTGGCGGCTTTTCAGTTGGCTATTGAAAACAATGCTCATGGAATTGAGCTTGACGTCCATTTTTCAAAGGACAATAAAATCATCGTATGTCACGATGACAATATCAAACGGACGACGAATGGGAAAGGGTGGATTAAAGATTTCACCAGTGAAGAACTCCGTTCATTTGACGCAGGAAGTTGGTTTTCTAGCACCTTTGCAGGAGAGAAACTCCCTTATTTAGAAGAAGTTTTGGCTTTATGCAAGTCTGATACGATCATCAATATTGAAATTAAAAACGTACCTTTTTTTCATAAAGGCATTGAAGAGAGAGTTTTGCAGGAAGTAAAGCGATTTGGACTTGAAGAGCAAACTGTTATATCTTCTTTTGACCATGAATCGCTCCTGACCGTTCAAGAACTTAATCCATACATAAAAAAAGGACTTCTTCTTTATAACAATTTTATTGATTTATGGGGCTATATTAAACATAGTGGCCTGCAAGTTGAAAGTATCCATCCGCCATATACGTTTGTGGATGAACGCTTTATGGAGAAGTCCCACTCAATGGGCTACAAAGTGATGCCCTACACGGTTGATGATGTCAAAGTGGTTAATCAACTTGAGAATTTGAATGTAGATGGACTGTTTACGAACAATCTCACGTTGATTCGTAACAAATAGAATCTGGTCGATTGTCGTTTACTTCTCAATGCTAAAACTGTAAAATTGTTCACTAGAATAGAAATACAGTTTTTTTTGCATTTGGGGGGAAGACGGTGGGTAAGAAGTCGATTGTAGATCTTATTGAATCACAAGTGATTGCTGCGATCAAAGATCCACGCCATCTTGATCGGGCGATTGAAAGTCAGGCAAACGTTGCTTTTTTGCTCACTGGGGATTTGTTTTCTACTGGTGAATTTGTTAAACGTTTAAAACAAAACGATATGCACGTGTTTTTGCATCTCGATTTCATTAGTGGTTTGGATAATAGTAAAAATGCCATTAAATTTGTGGCGACGGAATGGAAGCCCGATGGGATTATTACGACGAAGAATCATGTGGCCAAGTTTGCCAAAGAAGAAGGGCTAATGGTCATTCAGCGTGTCTTTCTTATTGATAAAGGGGCTGTAGCGAAAGGAAAAGAGGCGGCTAATCACACACCGATTGATGCCATTGAAGTGTTGCCTGGGCTTATGCCAAAAGTCATTGATTCTTTGACCACAAAAGTGAGGCTACCAATTATTGCAGGGGGATTAATTGATCATAAAGAAGAAGTCCTAGAAGCGTTGGAAGCAGGTGCGCTCGCCACATCTGTGAGTAACCCGGCGTTGTGGAGTTTGGATTTATAGAAAAGGACCGTTACTCCGTTTTGGAGTAGCGGTCTTTTTGGGCTTTGTTAAGGAGTTTTTTTGTGAGATAGCGACGTATTTCTTTTGAAAAAGGGATTATTTCTTTCTTAAATGGTGATAATTCTGCCATTAAGGAGGCGGAGCTTAAGAAGGAGTAGGAATCCTACCAAAAAGCTCTATAATTCTAACGGAAAAGAGAATAATTCTTCCTCAAATAGCAGTAATTCTGCCAAAAAGGCAACGATTTCTGCCATTAAGAACCCAGAACTCACTCTCTCTTCCTCCCCTTCAACTCGTCCAACCCGTACGTCGTCCCGCGCCATTCCACACCGCCGCGACGATAGGTCTTCCACATGGAGCGCCACAAGCAGTATAAAAAGATCAGCGCGCACAATGGAACTGTCACGACAAGCCACCATGGATGAGAGAAGTAGCGCTTGTTTTTCACGTACATAAACACGTAGATCAACAATACATATGCGCTCAGCGTGCTCACCCAAAAGGATGGGTAAAACACAAGGAAAAACGGAGAGACGTGAAAAGAGAGGATGCCGAGAGTTGCCGCGATCACGATGCTGATTCGGTATTGCATAAAGGCAAATAAGTTTTTCTCAAGTCCTCGAACCATCTCGCGGAGCGTGTCGTACCACTGAATGGAGATAACACCGTTGCCGAATCCAAGCTTTTGATTAAAGCCTCCATCTACGATTGTTTTGCCAAGTTTCATGTCATCATCTGGGCGAAGGGCGATGGCCTTGTGGGTGCCTGCTTTTTTATACACCTCTCGCTTCATGAAGTTAAACGCCCCTACTCCCGCATGGCCGGCGGCGATAAAGTTCCATACACCGATGATGCTCCAAAAGATGTAAAACATCCGGTAAAAAAAGGAGCCACCTTTGTTTTCAGGGAGGAGAGCAAGGTGATCAAGGTTAGCAGCTTTAGCGTAGGAAATGGACCGTTCCACAGCTCGTTCATGAAAGGTGATGTCGGCGTCAGCAAACAATAGCCACTGACCTGATGATGCTTTGTACCCTTTATATAGAGCGTGATTTTTACCGAGCCACCCTGTAGGGAGTTCTTTTATGTGAATCATATGCAAGGAGGGGAAGGCTGAGGACAATTGGTCCAGTAGACGCCCTGTGCCGTCAACGGAACGGTCATTAACAACGATTACCTCCATATTGGAATAAGACTGATTCATAAGGGAGCGTATGGTCGATGCCAAGTCCTTTTCCTCGTCCTTGGCTGCGATGATGACGCTGACCGTTTCGTTTGGCGATAGACTATCGGTAGCTTTCTGAGTAATAAATGGCATGTTGCGAATGCCTTTATACCATTGAATGCATATCGTACCTACGATCAGTAGCACAATACTACTAAAGATGATTGTGATCATGTACCGTCCCTCCGCCTTTGAAAGTCTTTCTCTAGTTTATCACGGGCATGGTTGTTCAAAAAATAGAACGGTTTCAAAAAGTGGAAAATGTTGTGAAGTATTGAGCAATGAGAAAAAGTATGATAAAAAGGAACGTAACACTTTTAATCCTTTACTGTGATGAAATGAATGAATTCGATGAAGAAGGTGATGAACGACATGATATGGATTGAATTGGCCGTCGTCCTTTTGGCCATTTTTATTGGTGCTAGAATGGGCGGTATTGGCCTTGGAGTAATGGGTGGTGTCGGCCTTGGTGTGTTGACGTTCGGGTTTGGTCTTCAGCCAACGGAACCGCCGATTGATGTGATGCTGATGATCGTGGCAGTTGTGACGGCAGCCGGAGCTTTACAAGCGGCAGGTGGTATGGACTACTTGGTCACGGTTGCGGAGAAAATACTTAGAAAAAATCCCGATAGAATTACGTTTATGGCTCCTGTGACAACGTATTTATTTACGTTTTTTGCAGGGACTGGGCACGTGGCGTATACCTTGTTGCCGGTAATTGCGGAAGTGAGTCAGGAGTCAAAAGTCAGACCGGAGAGGCCTATGTCAGTGGCAGTCATTGCCTCACAGCAAGCCATCACGGCGAGTCCGATTTCAGCGGCGACGGTCGCTCTTTTGGCGTTACTTGCTCCGTTTGATGTGACTCTTTTACAAATCATTGGTGTCACGATTCCGGCTACGTTTCTTGGAATCATGACGGCTGCTTTTGTTATGAGTAAAAAAGGAGCGGAGCTTGAAGACGATCCAGAATACAAGAGGCGTCTTGAAAAAGGGTTGGAGCCGATTCGTGAGGCTAGAGATAAGATTGTAGTTACAGGCAAAGCAAAGTTTGCTGTTGGGTTGTTCCTTGTGGCGTCTGTGTTGATCGTTCTTCTCGGAAGTTTCCCAGAGCTTCGTCCGGCTTGGGAAACGGATGGAGGAGTGGAATCTTTATCGATGCCTTATGCGATTCAGATTATCATGCTCACTGTCGCGGCCATTATTATTTTATTTTGTAAAACAGATGTATCAAAGATTGCGACAGGAAGTGTGTTTCGCGCAGGGATTGTGGCGGTTGTGGCGATCTTTGGGATTGCTTGGATGGGGGATACGTTCTTCCAGGGAAATAGTGAGGCGATTGAAGCTTCGATGCAAGGACTTGTTACAGGGGCGCCTTGGCTGTTTGCGGTCGCTTTGTTTATTTTATCAATATTGTTAAACAGTCAGGCGGCAACGGTGACGGCACTTGCACCGCTCGGGATTGCTCTTGGGATCAATCCACTCTTTTTGATTGCTATGTTCCCGGCAGTGAACGGGTATTTCTTTATTCCGAACTATGGTCCAATTATTGCTGCGATTAATTTTGACCGAACGGGTACGACGAAGATCGGGAAGTATGTGTTAAACCACAGCTTTATGATACCAGGACTGGTAACGACAATAACTGCTGTTGCGCTCGGATTTTTGTTTATTGTCTTTTTATAAGAAGTCGACCGTCTATTTTTAGACAAACCATTACAGGAGCCTGCCCCACCTTCATTTTTTGACATACTCTGTATGGAGTTCAGGAAAAAGGAGGGGAAAACATGAGCAAATCTAACGGTGCTTCTTTCATCCTTGTTATTTTCGTATTGTTGGTTATTATCGGTTGTGCTTGCTACAACGGTGGTAGCGTAGGCGGAGCTAGCTACGGCTGCGGTTGCGGTTGGTAATTTGATACAAAAGACTGTCTGCATTTGGGTGCGGGCGGTCTTTTTTTTGTGTTTTTGTCGAGTGGCGATGTGACAATCTCTCTCATGATTTTACGAAGGATACGCGCGGGGGGACGTGGAATGATGTAGTACGAATCCAGTGGGGGAGGAATCTTCAAATGATGGCATTTATGAAGAAGAATGGGTTGTGGGTTGTTTGTTTCGTTGTGTTTTGTGTAGTGGTTGGAGGGATGACGATTTTTTCAGGGAACGATCGTGAAGCATCGGCTGGAGATGAGGAAGAGATGGAAGTAGAAGAGAGCGCGGAGGATGAAAAGGAAGAAGAGCGGAGTGAAAATGGGGAGTCCGGTGATGGTGAGGCTGAAGAGCAGGAAAGTGAAGGTAGTGAGAAAGATGGGACATTGGATAAAGAAGAGGACGGAGAAGTGATGACGGTTGCCTTTGGGGAAGGAATGGAGCTGAATGCGAAGGCGACTCTTGGAAGTGCGCATGATTATTTGAATGAGCTGACGGGGTGGAACCGGATTCAGGATTTGGAGATGAGCGAGGTAAAAGTGAGTGGGGAGTGGCACAGGTTGCGAGAGGAGCTCTCTTTTTTATATAACGACGGATTCGCCGCTTCGGTGGCAAAAGAGGACATTGGAACGGCGATGCGGCTAGTCGAGATGGCGGAATCGGGAGGCGATATTGAGGCTCTTCGTTTTTTACACAGAGTGGTTCATGACCTTGACATTCATATCAATGAGGCGGATGGGGATGATTGGGGTGTGACGGCGGCGTTTGGGTATGAGAATAAGGCGGAGGGTTTGCAGGTGTTTTTGGAGAATGGGGAGTAAGTTGTAGGGTTTAGGGTCACATACCTTTGTTTCTTCATGAATAAGGTAGATTGTGGAGATGATGATGAAAGGAGATGTGATCGGTTGTTTGAAAAAGTGGCGGCGTTTGAACATGAGTTTTGGTTACAGGTGATGGGGGACCATGCGCGATTTTTGATTGACTCGTTTCCGGTGAGCGAGATGGATGATGTGGAAGTTGCAAAGGAATTCAGGCATTTTTATGATCGGTTGCTTGAGGATGTAAGGAATGGTGTGGGGGATTATGTTGGGTTTACGAGGGAAGTGAAGGGGCTGACGGACCGGTTTCGGGACTTCAAATTGTCAATTGTGAGAAGGCAGTTAGAGGGGCGGATTCGGAGTCATTTGCCCCCTACGTTTATCAATCATATGGTCAATGAGCTTGAGGAGTATCAGCTTGTGATGTCTTATTTGGCAAAGGGGGAAGAACCTCCTGTGTTTCATGAGCTGCATCACCACCTTGTTTGGTTATTGGATGCGGCGGGACATGCGTCAGGAATATCGGGTAGCTTGGATATGGTGGAGAAGCAACTTCAAGAGAAGGGGAACGAGTTTGTTGAGCGGTTTGAGGACTTTTACATCAAGGCCGTGGAGCTTCGAGGGTATTTGAGGGCGAATGTGGATTCGTTTCCTGCATTGTCGAGGTTTAATGATGATGTCCGCCTTGAGATTGAGTTGTTTAAAGGGTTTTTGCACGAGATTGAGGAGTTGGAGTTAAGTGATGAGCTTTTGAGTACGTTATCGCCTTTAATGGCGGATCACATGGCAAGGGAAGAGTGTTATTATTTAATGAAAGTAGCAGAGGCGGGTAATCAGGAGGCGGTTGATTGTAATCCTGCTGCGCCGCGGGTTCAGGATGAGATGTAGTGAGTCGGGTAAAGAAGAAAGTATTGTTGTTCTGTGATCCGGGTATTGATGATGCGATTGCGATTTTTTATGCGTGTATGCATCCGGATATCGAGTTGATTGGGGTTGTGGCGGATTATGGGAACACGACTCGGGATAATGCGGTACGAAATGCGGTGTTTTTACTGGATTTAATGGGGATGGATGATGTGCCGGTTTTCTCTGGGGCTAAAGGGCCGTTAACGGGAAAGGAGGTTGAGGCGCACCCGGAGATTCATGGGGAGTTTGGTCTCGGGGAGGTCAATGTCCCCGAATTGATTGATGTGGAGCCTTTTGAGAACTTCTTTGATGTGATTGATGTGATTAAAAATTATAGAAAAGAAGTGATCGTGGTTACGACGGGGAGGCTGACGGCTCTCGCGGCATTGTGTACGTTTTATCCGAGGCTCATGAATAGGGTGGTGAAGGAGTACGTGGTGATGGGCGGGGCGTTTTTTGTGCCGGGAAACGTGACTCCTCTTGCTGAGGCGAATATCTATGAGGATCCGGTTGCAGCGAAGCTAGTCATTGACAAGGTGTCAAACATGACAATTGTACCATTGAATGTGACGGATAAGCTGATTGTGCCAATGGAGGTTATTAAGGAGATTGCGTTTGAGAACGGATATGTGTTTTTTGAGGCTCTCTTGAATTATTATTACGACTTTTATGAAGCGGCAACGGTCGATAAACTCCTTGGGACACCTCTTCATGATGTGGTGGCGATCAGTGTTTTAATGAACCCTGATATGTATACGTTTGTAGATTATCGGGTGTTTGTAGAGTCAGGGGATACATTGACCGCGGGGGTAACGTTTCCTGATCTTCGGGGGTTGGAAGAGTTGAAGCCGGGGCCGATACACCGAGTGGCGATTGCAGCAGATGGAGTGGCTTTTTTGGAAGATTTCAAGGCGATTTTGTCGCAGAAGAAGGACGAGGATGTTGGGATGTGATGGATCGGTTGTGTGATTGGCTTGGCGAAGAGAGAGCAGGTAAATGTCGCTCTAGCTGAAACTGTCGTACACGAAGAGAGCTGTGATGGTGGTGTACCATTAGGAATTGGCGTTTGGAGTCGATCGTGAGTCAGGTGCCATTGATGGGAAGAAGGTAATAATTCATTTCCCTTTTATACGGAGTGAATTACTCTGAGTTCCTATATCTTGTGGTGATGATTACCTATTAACTGATATAAGGAAGCCCGACACGAAGAAAAAACTTTCGTGTTGGGCTTTTTGGCATGTGTTTTCACATTTTTACATAATTGTTCGGGGGTCAGACCCCAATAGGTTTCGACAAAAAAAGGTGGGACTTTAGATGCGTGAGTGGTTGGTGGGGAAACATTTGGTTGATTTTGGAGAAATAGTGAAAAAAGATTGATTGGTAAGGTTTGTAAAGCTTTTGGAGAGGGTAACAAAAAAAGGTAAATAGCCACTGATAATAGGAAAGTATCTCCTGTGTAGATCTAAATAACTGTGACTATAGACTAAGAGGTTAAGAATAATGTCGAAATAATAGTCTTTTAGATCTGTTTGGAAGGAAAATGGCGTCGGAACAAAGGGCGGAGAGGGGGAGGGAGAACCGTTGAGCCTGTTGTGTGACAGCGTTTTTTGAGTGGTGAGAAAGTTTTGTTTTAAAACTTATGTACCCAAAGGACTGTTATGACCTTTGTCCTTGTTCTGTAAAAAGACTGTAAAAATAAAATACTCCTAGGCGTGTCCGTATCGTGCGCGTATATAGGTCTATTGACCTGATGTGAGGTGTGTGCACTATTTGGCAATGGGGTATACGTGTGATAAACATAATAGATAGAATTCACTGGATCGACACATTTAGAGGAATGACAAAAGAACAGCACAGGAAGGGCGACTTGTTCTATGAAACTTGTAATCGATGAAAGCGTGGGAATTAGTACTCAGATAATGAAAGAATGGTTCGACGATCGAGCGTCTTCCGTTTTTATCAAAGAGGTTCGAGTTGAGAGTAAGACAAAGTCGACCCTTACTCCACATTTAAAAGAAACGAAAGCCGGATGGTTTCGAAAGTCTGTCAAAACAAGCGCTTATTCATTGCAAGACCAAGTGGACTACTTCCGGGCAAGCGTAGGTGACGAAGGACTTATCGTTTACTTTTATGATGAGCAGTATACGGCTAGCGACGACTTACTTCGGTTACGGAATTGGCTGCTGCCTGAATTGTCACTCGTTCTTTTTCCTGTGACGAGTCTAAGCGGACCCACACATGTCTTGTTCCTGACTGCTGAACTTCTTAAACATGAAAAAGAACTTCTCACGCATGACCACGTACAATCTTTTCTTTCAAATAGAATCAACGAGCAAAACATGTGGGTGATTACCACAGATGTGAAGCCCTTTTTGCAAAAGAAAAAACGGTTCTCTATTTATAAGAAGAAAGAAGTTAGTGAGTATACGTTGACACGTGTTTCTAGTAATAGTGTTACAACCGTTGGAAAAGGATCGATTAACAAGCTTGTTGAGTTGGTTATAAAAGAAGGGGACAACTGGCTCGTAGCAAAAAAAGAGATTGATGAAACCCTCCATTTAGATGGAAAAGGAAAACAAGTGACATTACCGAGCCATACGTTACCTGGTAATGTGCCATATATTCAATTGGTTCCGGTCGAACCTGCCAAAACAAATATCGGAGTTGACGCGTAATGATCGATGCAAAACGGAAGGCACTCATTTTTCTAACAATCGCCTTTGTACTCGCTGTTATCACAAGTGTTTTAATTTTAAGTCAAATCAGAGCTGCCCAGGATTCTTTGGGAGAGCGTACACAAGTGGCTGTGGCAGCCACAGATATCCAAACGTATACGGAA
Organism: Alteribacter aurantiacus DSM 18675; assembly: GCF_000429705.1. Lineage (GTDB taxonomy): Bacteria > Bacillota > Bacilli > Bacillales > Salisediminibacteriaceae > Alteribacter > Alteribacter aurantiacus. The sequence continues at coordinate 282,486 of NZ_KE386942.1, read as the reverse complement.
ATTACGGAAGATATGATTGAATGGGTTGAGATTCCACAGGTGGACAACCTAGGGTCATTTGTTCGTGACACAAGCGAAATTGAAGGAACGATTGCAGTAGTGAATATGCAACAAGGGGACCTCCTCACAAGTAATGTCCTTCGTGCAGGGGCCGATATTCCGGAAGATCACAGAATTGTCTGGATGAATGCAACGAGTAACGTGGTGATGGACCAACCTGTAGCGTCAGGGGATACGGTCGATATTATCGTCACCTATGATACCGACGAGGAGTTTACAACAACGCGATTGTTTGAAAATGTAACGGTCGTTCAGCGAGAAGATGGTGGAGAAGGCATGAGCGACATTAAAGTGTCCATGCCACTTAGCGATGCGGAGCGTTTTATTCATCACCAAAATACAGCTGACTCGATCCGGATCCTTCTAGCGAATCAGGTACAACAGCCCGGTATTGAAGACGAACAGGAAGAGGTTGTAGAAGAAGAACAGCCGGAGGAAGAACCAGAAGAGGAAGAAGAACCTGAGGATGAGCCGGAAGACGAGGATGAGGACGAAGAGGAAGAAGACGACGAAAACGAAGATGAGGATGACGAATGATGAACACAATGCGTGCGTTAATCATATCGCCTGACGAGGCATTAACCGAACACTTGGAGAGTCGTCTCACAGAGGCCGCATTCACCGTTGTAAAAGAACAAGAGTGGAAAGAGGAGAGCTTTCAGCAAGGGTATTCCGTTGCTTTTGTGGATGACTTGTTTTTAAAAGATCAAAGCTCCCTTTGGACGCCGGGAAATATGTACGTAATCGCCATAACGAAAGAACGGTCATTTGACGCTGCGAGAGCCTACATGAAACTCGGGGTATATGACGTGATTGTGATTGAAGAAGAGTCCGAGCGCCTGCACGATCTTGTGTATCATTTGAAGGAAAAAGTCGAGCGTGGTGAATTCTCGGCTGCTACATCCGATTCTTATCAGGCACAAGGGGAAGTGTTGAGTTTTTACAGTTCAAAGGGAGGATCAGGAAAAACGCTCCTTTCAACGATGACCGCCCAGTGTTTAAAAGGAAAGCACAAGAAAAGCGTGGTGATGATCGATTTAAACGCTCAGTTCGGCGGGCTGGATGTGACGTTTGGTCTTGAGCATAACCGCTCGTATTATGATTTGAAGCCTGTATTGGACGAGCTTGCCATTCATCACGTCCAAAACGTAGCCGTGACTCATGAACAAACGGGCATTGATGTCATTTTGGGACCGTCGAATCCTGAGCAAGCTGAAGAATTGGAAGATGAGCTCGTTAGCCGTCTCATCCGCGTATGCAAAGAGCATTATGATTACGTGATTGTAGATATGCCAACAGGAGTCTCTGCACTCAGTTTCATGGGATTAAACGAAGCGTCTCATATTTACTACGTGTTAAATCCGGATAGCATGAGTCTTCGTGTGTTGAAGCATACCTTGAGCCTCTTTGATCGCTTTCAACTGGGCAAAAAACAAGGGCTCTCACTCATTCTAAACCGAACGGACAAAAAGGACGAAATGACCGAAGCAGATGTTAAAAAGATCGTAGAAGTGCCAGTGGGAGCCGTGATTCGATCCGATTACTTCGGACTTCAGCCGTTACTCAACATGGGGATGCCGTTCTTTTTAAACAACGGAAAAAAAGCAAAGACAAAAGTAACAAAAGACGTAGAGCGTTTTGTTGAAAAAAGCGTCGTTTCATAAATCGATTATATAAAAGAGAGTAGGTGAGAGAGATGTCTTGGATGCAACGGACGAATACGGCTACAAGAGAGAAGCCGGCTGAACCGGTGAACGTACAAGATCAAGAGGTTGACCGTTGGGTCCGCCATTATAAGAGTCGTTTGATCAAAGAAGCGGACCTTGAGTCGATTACAAAGCTGAATGGAAACGAGCGAAAGCAAACCATTGAACGCCTTGTATCAAAGATGATTGAGGAAGAACGGGTCATCATTCCTTCTCAAGTGATGCAAGAGATTATCCGTCAGATGATTAATGAAAGTGTCGGCTATGGTCCGTTAGAAGCCCTTCTCGAACAGCCGGATATTACGGAGATTATGGTAAACAGCCCGAAGGATGTGTTTATTGAGCGACGGGGACGACTGGAGCGGTCCAATGTACGATTTAAAGATCACGAGCACATCCGTCATATTATTGATCGGATTATTGCCCCAATCGGTCGCCGAGTCGATGAAAGCTCGCCAATGGTTGATGCGAGACTTTCGGACGGTAGCCGGGTGAATGCAGCGATTCCACCGATTAGCTTGGACGGACCGGTCATCTCCATTCGAAAGTTTAAAGCGGACCCGTTCTCCATGGACGAATTGATCGGATTCGGATCCTTTCATGAAACGATGGGAGAATTCCTCCGGGCACTGGTAAAAGCGAAATGTAACATGCTTGTCTCAGGGGGAACGGGTAGTGGTAAAACGACACTCTTAAATGTCCTGAGTGCATCGATCCCTAAAGGGGAACGAATTGTCACCATCGAGGACATGGCGGAACTTCGGTTTGACTATGACAACCTCGTACGATTGGAAGCCCGTCCGCCCAACATGGAAGGAACCGGGGAAATTGCTATTCGCCACCTGGTGAAAAACGCACTTCGAATGAGGCCAGACCGGATCATTGTTGGTGAGGTTCGAGGTACGGAAGCGTTAGACATGCTTCAAGCCATGAACACTGGTCATGAAGGATCTCTTACAACGGTTCACGCGAATACGCCAAAGGATGCCCTCGGTCGTCTGGAAGCAATGGTCATTATGTCAGGTCTGCCTTTAACCGTTGACGTGATTCGAGGATACTTCGTAGGTGCACTTGATTTGATTGTACAAAGCGAGCGATTACCCGATGGGCAACGTAAGCTTGTTAACATTTCAGAGATTATTGAGGAAGACGGGAAAGTACTCCTGAAAGATGTTTTTCGCTACAAACGAGACGGATTGGATGATGAGGGCAACGTCCTCGGACATTTCGAAGCAACGGGGTATATCCCGAAAGCCTATGAAAAAATCAAGTCATTTGGAGTTGATCTATCACCGGACATTTTTAAAGAAGGTGAGCTTCGATGAATGGGGCTGTAGTCTCTCTAAGTGCCACGCTATTTGCTTTTTTCACAGCCGCGTACTTTTACTGGGAAGCGAGTCAGACGAAACGAGCTCAAAAGCGGGCAAGCCGTTGGTTCGAGGCAGAAGGTGAACAGAAGCGGAAAAGTTTTATATATCTGTTTGGTGACAAGTATGACGAGTCTGAGTTGTCAAGTAGCTTAAAGGAAAAACTTGCACATGCGAACTTGTCCATGAAAGCGTCAGAGTACGGCGCGATTTGTATTTTAATTTTTGCGGCACTGTGGTTTGTAAACCGTTTTTTACTTCAGCTACTCTTTCCACTCGACTTAGTAATGGCGTACCTCCTCGTATGGGGCGGTTCAAAGATCTTTTTGAATTCAAGAAAGAACAAACGGTCGAATGATTTTAACAAGCAGTTGCCGGAAGTTTGCAGGATGATGAGCAACACCGTTAAAGCGGGGATGACCCTGCATCAGGGAATCAGCATTGTGGCTAAGGAACTACCTGCCCCAGCTGGTAGTGAATTCCAAGAGCTAAATCAAGAACTGAATCTTGGTGGCAACTTTGATGAAGTGGTGAATGGACTGACTGAGAAGGTTGCCAGTGAAGAACTCAAGATCTTTGTGAATACCATTTCCATTCAGCGGAGAGTTGGTGGGAACTTGGCAGAAGTGCTTGGAATCATGGCGGGGACACTGGAAGAACGAGAGCGTGTAAACAAGGAAATTAATACCCTTACAGCCGAGGCAAAAACCATTGCTATTATGCTTCCAACGCTCCCTATTTTAATGGCGATGATGATGAACCTTGTTATTCCGGGATTTTTAAATCCGCTATTTACCCCGTTGGGTCTGATTCTGATTGCTGTATTTGCTGTCTTACAACTTGTTGCTTTTGCCATTATCCGAAAAATAACACGAATAAGGGTGTAAGCCTATGGATGAAATGTTCACGTCAACAGTGGCCTTCTTGTTTATGCTGATTCTCCTCATGATCCTTATTTCTTTTATCTTTATTTGGTTGTACGTGGCGAAAAAACAAAAACTCGTCCAGTACGTGGGAGAAGGAGAAAGGAAGAAGGAAAAGCGGACAATGAAGGAAAAGTTGTTGGGCCCGCTTATACGTGCAAGTGAATATGTAGGGCCAACAGCACTTAAGTATCCGTTGTTTGTAAATATAGAAAATGATGAAAAGCAACTTATTTATGCAGGACAGCCGATGGGGATGACATTAAAAACCTTTTATGGACTGCGTTATGTACTAGGTTTTGGGAGTCTAATTATCTTTTGGGCCTATCATATGCTTGGAATGCCGTTTGGTTTTCTTTTGATGGTCATAATGCCTGTGGCGGGGTTTGTGTTCCCGAACATCTGGATCAGACTTAAAGCAAAAGACAGGCAGGAAATTATCAGCGCAACAATGCCAGACTTTATGGATATAGTAAGTATTTCACTTCGGGCAGGGGCCTCATTAGATGGCGCGCTAAGACAGGTTTCTGAGAGGATGGATGGACCTCTGAGTGAGGAGATTGGTAGATTTACGAGGGAGACAAGCCTAGGTGTACCAAGGAAAACAGCTTTTCAACAGTTGCTAGACCGAAACACCTCAAAAGAGCTTGAAAGCCTGGTCACCTCGTTAATACAAGGAGAGGAACTAGGTGTTCCGATTTCTCAAACCTTTAACGTTCAGGCGCAGGATTTAAGGCAGACAAGAGGATTTAAAGCAAAGGAGAAAGCAGCTAAAGCAAGCCCGCAAATCACATTGGTTACGACGTTTATCGTTGCTCCTTCGGTGCTGTTAATGATTGTCGGTCTCATGATATTAAACCTCATTTACAACCCGGGGGCTTTTGGGTTGGATATATTCTTTGGTTCATAGATGGGCAACGCCCATTTAATGATAGATATAGATTACTGCTGGGAGTCACTGAAAGTAAAATATTATTCTATAAAAGGAGAGATTCATGATGTTGAACAAATGGTATGTAATGTTGGACGCAAAGTTAAATCAAGCGAAGGAAACGGTTAAAGAGGAAAGAGGAGCCCTTTCTCTAGAGTGGGTAGCACTTGGTCTTCTAGTTATCGTGTTCATTTCAGGAATTATCGCTTTCCTTGATGGTGATGATACTATGGGAAGTGCGATTGTAGAAAGACTAGCAGACTTTATAAACCAGCTTGGCGGTTAATTAATTGGATAAAGAGGAGGGATTACAGTGAGAAGACATTGGAATAAATTTAAACGTAATGAAAAAGGTTCGCAGACGCTGGAATTTGTTGCTGTATTTCCGCTGATTATCTTTGCATTCCTCTTTATCTGGCAGATGGCACTGGTTTCTTACGCCATTGTAGTCACCGAAGCTGCTGCTCGGGATGGTGCCCGAGCAGCTTCGGTGGATGGCGATTATGTGCAGGCGGTACAAGCTTCTGCTGCTGGACTGGACGTAGTTAGTACGCCAGGCAGGTCTATTTCTGAGTCATCCTATGGTCCGGAAGTGACAGTAACGGTGGTTACGAAAGTACCTATGATCCAAATGCCGTTAATCCGAAACATTGACCAAAATATCACTTCTACAGCTACGATGCCTTATGAATCGGATGAGGATGACTGATAAATGGACGGGAAAGATCGGTGGGGAGGCTGTAGGATGAACAAGATCATGAAAGAAGAACGGGGCAGTACGCTGATTATCGTGGTTGCCATTCTGATTGCAGCCATATTTATGAGCTTTGTGTTTTTTGATATTTTTACGACCTTTGCTAACAAACGGGTCAGTCAAACGAGTGCAGATGCCGGTGCTCTCGCTGCTGCAAAGGAAATACGAGAGGCTTATGAAGGTGAGCTTCGTGCAGAAGTGTTAAATGAATTGAGAGATCTTGATGAGCGTATCGGTGAAGAGCTTGACGAACTTTTGGAAGAACTTCTTGACGAGCGCGATGAAGAAGATGAAGACGAGGAAGAAATTGACGAAGACGAGTTGCTGGACGACATTTACGAAGAATGGGAGATTCCGGAGTCGATCCTTGACCGCCTGGAAGATCCTACGGCAGAAATTGATATTGTAGACGCCATTGAATTCTTTTTTGATGGTGACCATGGAGACGTAACGGCGATTATGTGCCGAGGGGTCCAAAAACAGTGGGAGCAGGTGGAAGGAGCTGCCACTTACTATGCGGAAAAGAATGGGGCAGTCAATGAAGGCCCGGATGACGTGACGGTTCGCTTTCCTTATGATGGAGAGTTTAAAGTACAGGTCTATGCAAAGCGAAATCCCTCTTATGTAACAGTAAGCAGCGACGATCTTTCCAATAATGATCTGTTCGCTCAAGCAGCTGCGGATGTGGAATCTATCCCCGGCTTTGAATTCATTGCATCAAGGTGTCAGTAAGATCTCGTTGCTAGTAGGAATTGTCCCTGATCGTTTTAGTCGTTGTCAAAACAAAAAAGGAGAGTATGATAGAGATGAACAGGATCAGCTGGAGTTATAATCAATGGATATTGGCTTTTGTCATCACCGTCATAAGCAGTTTGCTGTTTTTATCAAGCTCCGGTTTTGCTAATGACAATGACGACAGCGGAATTATTTTTCCTGAGCGTGAAAATTCTCGTCTGAGTGATACAGATGCAGAAGATAAAGATGCCTGGGGCCCGGGTGGAGGGGGCGGATTAGTTCCTGGAGGAGATCCAAATAAAGGTGGTCCGGGCACAGGTGGTCCGAGTAATGGTGATCCTGGAACTGGTGATCCTGATATAGGCGGTCCTGGAACTGGAGGACCAGGTACCGGTGGTCCTAATAATGGTGATCCTGGAGGCGGGGCGGATAGTGATGATCGCAACTGGTTAAGTAAGTTTTGGGATGATACTAAAGAATTTTACAACGACGCCAAAGGCTACTTAGAAACGGCTTGGGAAGAGAGTGTTGTGCCTTGGTGGGAAGAGAACGGAGCACCTGTAGTTGAAGGCGCTAAAAATATATTAAATGATATTCAGAACGGTGCTGAAATCGCGTTTCAACTTACTTGGGATACTCTAGTTCAGCCCAAAATCGATAATTTGGTAGAGGTTTTCAATAACTTGACAGATTCAAACTGGTGGTCGGAACTCGGAAACTCGATCCTCAGTTGGATAGATGAGCACTTTTATATCTTTGAGATTGCCGCACTCACTCTGGTCTTTCTTGCTGCAGCTGTTGTCTTTGTTATGGTGGTGGCACCAGTTACGCTTGCGGGAGCGCTGGTCGCAGGTGCATTTGTTGCATTATCCCTAACCTCGGCAATTATATACGGGATTCGTACGATTGGTACTGGAGACTTTAATATCTTTAGTGCTATTGCGTGGACAGTTACACCATTACTTGGATTTGCGGGTATTAAAGTATTTGCAGCAAATGTAGTGAGGATGGGATTAGTTGGACAAGCGAAGTTTTTTGGGGCTTCTTTTGGGGTTCCGTTTGTTATAGACTTTGCTTTTAATTTGTTGACGAACCCAGGAATGGGGCTTGGGGAAAGATTTTTTAGTGCTACTATCTCTGGTATAGCAGGTGTATTCACTGCAGGTATGGGAGCAGCAATACTTGGTGCTTCATCGAAAGCCGCCCGTTTTGGTACAGCAGTTCTTGGAGGCACACTTGGTGGTCTAACCCATTTTATCGCTAAAGATTTTTCCGGAAATGCAGGTTTTTCAGATTTTACTCTAGGATTTTTTCTTACCTTTACTGGGGGTTATCTTATAGCCAGACACGTTTCTCCAGAAAAGCAAGAAGGAGCTTTCAGTTTTCTTTGGGAAGGCGTTCAAAATGGTGTTACAGCATTTGCAGACTGGATTAAAGATCTTTTTACAGGAGAGAAGACACTGCCGGATGCAAATACAGAAAAATCAAATGTAGAAGTTAACCCTGAAACAAAATGGGAAGGTAAATATTATGGACCTTAGGAAGTGGAATAATGGCAAAGTATAAATGGACAATCATTTTAACAATTTGTGTGATTTATATATTAGGCTCAGGAAGTATTTTAACTATATTGTATCAAGATCCCCAAACTCACCATATTGCTGAACCATTTTTGGGTTCTGATATTAATTTGATACGGATTTCCTACTTTGGGAGTCTTGCTTTAGCAATATACATTATTATTCTTAAAATAACAATTGACTCAGAAAAAGGAAAGCCTGTTACATTTAACACCTTTTTAAAAACTGGGATAGGCATGGTTGGCGTCATTCTGTTCGTTATTGCATTAAATTCAATTAGAAGCTAAAACGTTAAAGGGGGTTATAAACGATGTTAATAAAACGAGTTCCCCCTCTCTCTTTTTTCTATCTTGCGGAGGAAACAGGGGAAGAGGGGTATATTCAAAAAGCCATATTTTATTTAGTACCATTGTTTGCATTCCTGTACACCCTGTTAGCGCTGGCTTTTCCTGCAAGTGGGGTAAACGGGAGTATTTTTGGAGTGGCGTCTGTAATCTGGATTGTGAGTATGGTAGTTGGCTATATTCAAAGTGGAAAAAAACTTCAGGAGCTTGAAGGTGATTTAAGAGAAGCCAGGTTACAGCGAAAAAAAAACGCCGTCACATCCCTGTATACAGACGATGAGGAAGTGGTGGAGAAGTGGGTTTCAATGGAGCGTCCTACACATTATAAAAGTCCAAAGGTTGGGGCAGGTTGGCATAGAACGCTCACATTCAGCCTGTTTTTTTTCACCATGGTGTACTTTCCTATTTATCATGTCTATCGCTCATTAAACTTAAGGGATAAGAAATTACTAAAAAAATCAATCGGGAGAGTCTTTCTTTACTCTGTAATGCCAATCTCCCTTATCATCCTTCTGGTTGGAACAGAGGAAGCATTCTTTTTAATTCTCTTTGCAGTAAGCTTTTTCTTATTCTTAAAAGGCTTTTTTTCCACATTGGCACATGCTCTTGCACACCATGAAGAAATTGTGTTATCTATTGCCATTATATTTTTATTAAATTCAAGAAAGCAGTATATTAACTCATTTGATGAAAAGTATATGACTTTAATGACAAAAATTGGTCTGGTAACATTTCCAGAAACAAGAGAAGACATTTAAAAAAAGAGTAAAAAGGACAGGGTAAATACCTGTCTTTTTCTCTACCCTAAGAAAATATCAGAAGAGAACGGCTATACGGACGAATCTCTTCATCATTTAATTAAGAATGGCATTTGGACGTTTAACCTTGATTTTGAAGAGCTTGTAGAAGTAGTAAAAAAGGTTGGTGTTAAAGAGATTAAGAGTACGATGAATGCCTATTGCAGCCAGGCAAAGCATGAGAAGTTGATTAAGTATTAATAGATTAGATCATTAAGAAAAAACGAGAGAGGTCATTCACTTTTTATCAAATTATCTATGAAGAGGGTAAGTAGGTGAAGAACATGAGTGAGAAGCATTGGTCCCGCGCATCCTGGTAGAGCTAGAGAAACTGCTACTCAAAGGTGGACTATTTGCATGGCTGTAGTCAGTTATGTTTATTTTGTTTCGCTAAACGAAAGAAGCGCCAGAACCGTCCCGATGCTTCCTCTTATTTTACTTTCCATTATTCTTACTGCATTTCTTATTATGTTTTCTTATTTTAGTAAAAAGGTTGGTGAAGTAAATCGATATGTTTTTATTTACACCATCGGCTTCATTTCAGTTCTAGCGATTTATGTTTGGATGGTTCGTTGATGGTGTTCAATATTTTGAAAGGTCGAGTGAAGAAATGAGGGGTTCGAATGGAACGGAGAAAATGGAATAAAGTACAGGTAATTGCCTTCTTGAGCAGCTTTTCCAGCATTTCGTTTTTATTATGGTTAGCTAGTAGGGATGTAGCTTATAGTGAACAATTTTTCGAAAATTACGGTCCATTTGTTCTTTTCATTGGTCTGGTCATGTTTGTTTCAGTGTTTGTCATGATTTTAGCTGAAATGGCTAAAAAACACGGTGGAGTAAATGGACAAGCAATTGCCGGGACGGTGTTTTTCATCATGGCAGTGTTTGGCTTGTGGCTGTTTATAAACAGATGACCCCGTAGGGAGGTTTACTATGCAGAAAGAAGATTTCTATACATTATCCGAAGAAGACGAGCATGTTCCAGGTGAAGAAAAGCCATTTAAAGTTCATTTTAGATTAACATTAAACGATCCCGTGTTTGCTCGATTTGCTGTTGATTATAGTAAGAGAAGGTCTGACTGGTTAATGCTTATCCAAGAGAAAATCGTATACAGGCTTGGCTTTGACTTTCTTGATAGATATGCTGTTTCACTTATACCTCGAAACAGATTAGCGAAAAAACTTGTAGCAGAACACAGTTATTCGGACGAATCACTCCATAACCTCGTCAAAAATGGGGTGTGGACGTTTCACCTTGATCGAGAGGATCTTGTTGAAGTAGTGAAAAAAGATGGATTCAAGGAGATAAGAAGAACGATGAATGTGTATGTTAGCCAAGCAAAGCATGAAAAGCTTATCCATTATTAAAGAAATTATAAAGTGAGTTCAATAGGCTCTAAATGGGACTCATACTATGATTAAAGTGAAACATTAAGCAACTCTACTCGTATATCACGTATACCAAAAAAGGAAGGTGGTTTTTTGAGTCGTATAAATTGGTCAATCGTACAACTTGTATCAGCTCTTTTTGTGGTAATGGCGATTGTGACAATTGCCGGGACATCTATAGTGAATCCGGAATTATTCGATCCATCTAGTATGACTATGAGGATTACGGCGTTGATCATTGCGGTTCTCACGACTTTTGCTCTCTGTATGTATGTTTTCGCTAGTTTTGCGAAAAAGTACGGTTATATTGATAGAAAAGTAGTTTCTTTTACCATTACTGTAGTGGTTGTTCTATTTGCCTATGCTGCATATACGGGCTCTTAGTTAGTTTTGTGGTCTAAAAATCAAAAACCACTACATGATAAATAAAGCCCTTACTCAAGGGATGAAAAGGAGATTGTCATGGAACAACAAAAAATAGTAGCTGATCAAACCGATACACCGGAGTTTAAAAGTACACCAGTTATTGTCACCATTCTATTGTCTCTTATTACAATGGGGATCTACATGCCTTATTGGTTTCTTACGAGACGAAAAGAATTAAATAAGATTGATCCTGAGAAAAAGGTGTCTTTTGAATTTCCGTTATCCGTTCTCATTCTTTATTCCCTATCAGCTCTTTTTACAGTTTTGTATCTTATACTTCCTTTTAGTGAAGGGTTTGTGGCAACGATCGATGGGCTGGACCGTATCATTACCTTTTATGGTGTTACCGTAATGGTGATCTTGAGCTTTAGAGCTGTTAGTCTGTTGAAGAGCTATGACTCTTCCATTCCCGTCTCCAAATTAGCGACCTTCTTTTTCACAATTTGGTATGTACAGTATAAAATCAACAAACATTTTACTTCTAGGTAATTGATTATGGGTGTGTTGGGAGGTACTTGGAAATGGTTAGAAAGACTATAGTTATTTTTCTATGTCTTTTCTTTATAACCTACTGGCTTGATTATGAACCATTGAAAATCATATTTAGAGATATAGTTTTACTTGCAAGCGAATTCAGCATCGTTATTATTTTGGGTATGATCGTTAGCGGCATTTTATTTTGGACGCTTTTGAAACAATAACACAATCAATGAGTTTTACTATAAAGATGGATGAATAATTGGAGCTTTAGGTTTGTCCTTTGATTTACAGATAGTGTGGAACAACAGGGAACGAGGCGAACAAAGTTATGGCTGAACCCGAAGGTGATGACATGAACAATAAAAAATGGAATATACTAATCGTTTGTTGTTTAGCTTATGTTTTTATTAGTGGTGCAACGGTTAAGTTACTTCAAGGTAACCCTGATACCGAATATCTCGCTACACCATTTCTGGAGGTGGGAGGTCTTATTTGGTTTCTCTATGCGTTAACTTTGGTATCTGCAGTATTTGTCTATGTACTTAAAGTAGTTAGAGATCGACAGGAGGAAAGAAGAGTGGATGGGAAAACGTTTTTGAAAGCTCTTTTTGCCTACTCAATCGTTATTGCCTTTGTAGTGGTTGTAAATGTCGTTAGGTAAGGGATTGTCAAATAAACACATCAAACAAGCCAAAACGGTGCGGTGGCCTTTGTCTTTTTGATTAGTTACAAGAAAATGAAGACGAGATGAAAAGTAAAGGAGGAACCGGGATGTCCGGTAAACAATTTCCCCCGTATTCGTTTTTCTATTTATACGAAGAGTTGGGTATGACGTTTTATAAAAAGATTGGTACTTCATATATGGTATTGTTTTATAGTTTTGTGATCTCTTTTCTCATGTTTGTGCACCCGAGTTTTCAGATTCAAACACAAACTTTTTTTGGAATTTTGGGAATATGGACGATGAGCCTGTTTGTAGGATACAAGCAGAGTGCTAAAGCATTTAAAACATTTAAACATGAGCTTGAGGAAAATAAGGAACAGCGAAAGCGAACAATGATTGAAGAGATTTATTCCACAGATGAAGAGGTTGTGGAGAGGTGGCTTTCAATGGAGCGGCCAACACACCTTAAAAATGAGAAAGAAGGAGCTCGATTAAACCAGGCGCTTTCTGTTTTTCTTGTGGCGGTGGCTGCTTGTTGGTTTCCTTTTTACAACATGGTTCGTTTTTTGTTTTTGAGAGATGGGAAGCGTACAGCGATATGGGCGGTCTTGGGAATCGTCTTTACAATACTTCCAGCTTTGTTGTTGAGTATGATTTTTATTCCGATTGAGAGTACTGATTTTCTTGCTTTTATAAGCATTCCGCTATTCTTCTTTATGGTCGCAGCGTTTCGTTCCGTTGGCCATGCCTTTGCTCATCGTGAAGAAATTGTGTTGGCCTTCTCTCTTATTTTGCTAAATAATTCGCGAGATAAATATATAAATGGGTTTGATGAATTTTATGGTGCTCATATATTTAAAATGAATCCGGGATTTGGTGACAAGATGAGGGAAGATATTTAAGCTGGTCTACAGAACTTCGCTGTCAAATGAAATGGAGGGGTTTTTCTGAGTAATCGAGGCTGGACGGTTGTTCAAATTACTGCTTTTATTTATATCATTTCAACGGGGACGTGGTTTACTTTAATTGCACAAAACGGCAATGAAGAATTTAGACAGTTTCTACTTTCAAATGTGTGGATTGCTTACCTATGGGTGTTCACACTAGTTATTGGGGTATTTTTAATGGTCTTGGCTTATGTAGTCAAGCATGAAACAAAGGAACTGAACATACGAAGCTTATTGTATGCTTTTGTGATGCTCGGTGTATTTATCGCGATCTCTCTTTATGTGAATAGCTAGGCAATAAAAAGGGTCCAAGATATCGGCTTACAACGGTGGGAATGTATTTAGGAGATCGCCGGAAATGGAGGGTTTCTTCTGAGTAATCGAGGCTGGACCGTCGTTCAAGTTATCGCTTTTCTTTATATCATTTCAACGGGGGCGTGGTTTTCTTTACTAGCTGAAAGGCATTATGACGAAATGAGAGATTTCGTACTTTCATATTTGTGGATTGCATACCTATGGATTTTCTCGATATTCGTTGGAGTGTTTCTATTGGTCTTGGCTTATGTAGTCAAGCATGAAACAAAAAAACTGAACATCCGAACCTTCTTGTATGCTTTTGTGATGCTCGGTGTATTCATTGCGATTTCTCTTTATGTGAATAGCTGGTGAAAAGTAATCGAAGAAAACTAGACTTCTACTTATTAATGCTGTGCAAATAAGTAAATGTAACGGGAGGATCCTGTGAATAAGAAGAGATGGACGATCATTCAAATCGTTACCTTCCTTTATATTGTGTCTGTAGTTATAGGCTTTTCGTTGTTTGCTGAGCGCAATTATGATGCAACGCGAGAAGTGGTTTTGAATTATTTATGGATCGGATACATAATTATATTTTCATTATTTGTGGCGATTTTTTTATTTGGGTTAGGTTACGTAGTCAAACACGAAACTAAGGAACTTAACAAAACGGCTGTGTTTACTACATTCTCAATGATGACTGTTTTGCTTTTCATAACTTTATATATGAATAGATAATGAGAGTAATAGATAGCGGGTAAAGCAATTAAATCACGAGATAGACTGGGGATCAAGATGACAAAAAAGAAATGGACAGTTGTTCAAATCATTAGTCTTGCATACATAATCGGGTTACTATTCAGTCTCGTTCAAGTTGGGAATCAGTATCAGGAATACGGTCCGGAATTTTCCCGGAACTATCCTTGGGTGTTGGTATTGATCGGCTTATCTTCTCTTATTGCGCTAGCGTTATTTATGCTAGGTTTTGCTGCAAAAAAGGAAGAGGGTTTAAAGAAAGAAACGGTGATTACAACGGTATTGATGGTGTTCGGGTTAGGCGTTTTTGTCTATTTTTTTAGGTGAGAATGTGGGGGTCAAGTAAAGGTGGAAAGGTATAGTAATGAAGAAATGGACCATTATACAACTCGTGAGTTTTTTATACTTATTAGGGTTGGTTGTTGCCTCTTCCTACTTTGGAGCAAGGTATTATGAGGCGATGAGCTCGTTTGCCCAGAAGCATACGTGGGCCGTGATCGTCATCCTTATGTCAGCCGGGGTGGCCTTACTTCTTTTTGCATTAGGATTTGTAGCGAAAGAAGAAGGGCGGTTGAACAAACAAACGGTAGTGACATCGGTTCTTGTAATTGCGGTGTTCAGTATTTTTATGTATTTTTCTTAAAATGAACGGCCTTTTAACGTTAGGTTAGTAGAAAAAGAATGAAGCCTCTTTCCTCATAAATGATAGAATGTTAACTATAAATATAATTAGGTTGACAAATGGTCTGGAGGCGTTAGGGATGGGGGACGTTCGTACGTTAAGGGGACATCATTTGCTTTGTGTGCACGGTTTTCAGGGGATGGGGTACAGTCCTGGTTTTGTGAAAAAAATGGAGACGATTGTGGCGGACATTCGGGATCCGGAGAAGGATTTTCCGATCCGTGTTGTAGTCGACTTGGATGATGCGTGTACGGCGTGTCCTCATAACGGTGGGACGTTGTGTGTCGCAAATGAAGGTTCGGATGCTCATGTGAAAGGATTAGATACGCGGGCGATCGAGCATCTTAAATTGGAAGACGGAAAGTTGTACCGAAAAAGCAAGCTTGTGGAGTGGACGGCGAGGACGTTGAAGCCGGATGACTTGGATCACATTTGCAAAGGATGCAGCTGGCTTTCATACGGGGTTTGTAAGGCGGGAGTTCGGAAGTTGAACGACGAATGGAGATGTTAATGAACATGGAAAAGGTCACTTCGTATGAAGAGATGGGCCGTATTTTGGCAAACGAAAGAGCCGTACTTGTGCTCTTGAAGTCGCGTCAGTGTTCTGTGTGTGACGCCGTTGGTGCACAGCTTCTTGAATGGGAAAAAGGCGTTCAAGAGGTGAGTGTGAAGTCTGTGCAAATTGAAGAGGTACCTGAAGTGTCAGGACAGTGGACGGTGTTTACTGCGCCGACGCTTGTTTTTTTCGTAGAGGAAAAAGAAGTGTGGCGCGGGTCTCGCTTTATCCGGTGGGACGAACTGGACAGGGTGATCGAGCGAGTGATGTGATTTTATTCCTAGGGTAAATTCAGGTATACTATTCTCGAGTGTTTCAATGAACGGTGGAGATAAAATGACGGAATTAATGAGAGAAGCGCGGGCGTTTGTGGAGACGTGCTATCGTGAATTGGAAAAAGAAGAGAGTATTTCTGTTCGCCTTGAGGAGATCGAGCAAGAGATCTCTGAGACGGGAACGTATACCCATACAGCCGAGGAACTCACGCACGGAGCGAAGATGGCGTGGCGAAATAGTAACAAGTGTATCGGTCGCTTGTTTTGGAATATGCTTGAGGTGTTTGATGCGAGGGCTCTGACCTCTGAAGAAGCGGTGTTTCAAGCCCTGTGCCAGCACATTGAGTATGCGACGAATGGGGGACGGATTCGACCGACAATCACGATTTTTCCTGCTCGTCTTCAGGGTGGCCGTGACCGCGTGCGGATATGGAATCACCAGCTTATTCGATATGCGGGGTATGAGACTGGTGACGGTGTGATCGGGGATTCGTGGTCAGTGGCGTTTACTCGTGAGTGTGAACGGCTTGGTTGGAAAGGTAGAGGAACGGATTTTGACGTTCTTCCTCTAGTGATTCAAGTCGATGATCGGGAGCCTCGGTGGTTTGAGATTCCACAAGAATTGGTCGTTGAAGTGGAACTTAGGCATCCAGAAGAGCAACGCTTCGTTGATCTTGGGTTGAAATGGTACGGGGTACCGATCATTTCTGATATGAAGCTTGAGGTCGGCGGGTTGACGTATCCGTTGGCGCCGTTTAACGGATGGTACATGGAGACAGAGATTGGTGCCAGGAATTTATCTGATGAAGACAGGTATAATGTCTTGCCGCAGGTGGCGTCCCTGTTTGAGCTGGATACAAGGCGTGTGTCGACCTTGTGGAAGGATCGTGCCCTTGTGGAGTTGAACCGGGCCGTGCTTCACTCCTTTAAAGAGGACGGAGTGAGCATCGTCGATCACCATACGGCAGCGGAGCAGTTTCGTCAGTTTGAGAACAGAGAAGGTGGGGCGGGGCGCGATTTGACCGGCCAATGGGACTGGCTTATTCCTCCCGTGTCTCCGGCCACAACGCACATTTTTCATAAAGAGTATGATGACCGGATTGTCGTGCCGAATTACTTTTATCAAGAGAAGCCCTATTAGAAAACGGGGGTTCTCTTTTTGAGGAGGAGGGTGTCGAAAAGTATTGGGGTCAGACCCCGCACAATTGGGATTGTAGAGTTGACAAGGAATTAGGAAAATGGTTGTGACTTTTGACGTTTCTAGACTGGTTGTTTTATTTTGGTGATGTTGGGGAAAGGTAGAATTAGCAACGTTCTTACATTTGCTTATGATTCTAGACGTAATCGCAGTTCTATACTTACTCAAAGGAGGACAATCACATGCTTTGGACAATTATCGGGATCCTGATTGTATTATGGTTATTCGGGTTCTTGCTTGATGTAGCCGGCGGGATTATTCACGTATTGCTTGTTATTGCCTTGGTCGTGTTTATCATCAATATGATTCGAGGACGCTAGATAAAGGAGCCCTCTCCAATGACGGAGAGGGCTCCTTTTTTGGTTTTTTTGGAGGTGGGCCAGAGTTGAGGGGGGAGAGTGAGGAGGGCTAACCTGTTTAAATGGGGGAGGAATCTGTTTAAAGGTGGAGCGAACCTGTTTAAAGCGAAGGTGAACCTGTTGGAATCCTACTTGAACCTGTTTAAATCTCATTTCAATCTGTTTAAACGCCGCAACAAGCGCGGAGACAAGATCTATTTCCCATGCATAGTGTAGATAAACGGTGTTAGGTGGAGGGGGATGAAAGATGGTAGGACGGTTAATTGGCTTACTACTCTTGTTTTGGGCTGTGGCATTGTTGCTCAGCGTGATCGGTGGATTTGTGCAAGTGCTCATTGTACTCGGACTTCTTTATTTCATATTTAAGTTCTTCAGTTATGCTGGAAAGTGACGAGGATAGAGAGGGGGACTATCACAAGAAAGTCGCCTTTTGTAGCGGCACTTAAAGATACATAAAATGGACAGGCTTTGTAGCAATTGACACAACACAAACAAAGAGGTATTATACCTATAGGGGTATAAAAGCCTTTTTATTTTTTGTTCTTTTATATACCTATATGGGTATATAAACGAGGCGTGTATTGGGCTAAGACTTTCCCATCACTCCTGCAAAACAGGAGCATTTACACAATTGTTCGGGGGACAGACCCCGATCCTTCTCGCCTTTACGATATGCATGCGATCGATTCGTCGTGGAATAATGTGAAAAGCGATTGACTGTTTCAGGTTTGACATGACTGCTGTTTTGACGGAAAACGTTATGCTAATTGCAAAATGTCCTGCAAGAAATCACTATTTACACAATTGTTCGGGGGACAGACCCCCAATTTTATTTTGACCCCAATTTTGGAGGTGGAATGAGTTGAAAGATTGGTTACCTATTTTAGGTGTTTTAAAGAACTATGATCTAAGACAAGATTTACGGGGAGACTTGAATGCGGGGCTAATTGTCGCGATTATGCTTGTGCCTCAAGGGATGGCCTATGCCATGCTTGCGGGCTTGCCACCTGTGATGGGCCTTTATGCGGCGACGGTTCCGATTTTGATTTACGCCCTGTTTGGTACCTCACGTCAATTGGCCGTAGGACCTGTTGCCATGGTGTCGCTCCTTATCTTTTCAGGTGTATCTGGCCTGGCAGAGCCAGGATCGTCGGAATACGTGTCCCTTGTTATTTTACTGGCTCTGATGGTCGGTGTGATTCAGCTAATGATGGGGGTACTTAAGCTCGGCGTGGTCACAAAATTCATTTCCCACGGCGTCATTTCAGGTTTTACAAGTGCAGCTGCTATTATTATCGCTTTTAGTCAACTCAAGCACTTGGTTGGAATCGACCTGGAAAGTTCAAAAAACGTGTTTGCGATCATCTCAGAGGTGATCCTACGCATTGGAGACATTCATCTTCCAACGCTCATGATCGGGCTTGGTAGCATTGCGATTCTTATAGGAATGAAGAAGTGGGCGAAGAAGCTTCCGGCACCCCTTGTTGTGGTTGCTCTTAGCATGCTCACGGTGTGGGCCTTGAGCCTTCACACGAACGGTGTTGCGATTCTACGTGACGTCCCAGCAGGGCTTCCAGGACTTACGGTGCCAGTGATCGACACCAGCCTCGTTCTCGCCCTGTTACCAACAGCCATTACAATCTCCATTATCGGCTTTGTTGAATCATACGCAATGGCAAACGTCATTGCAGCGAAAGAAAAATATCGTGTCCACGCAAACGGCGAATTAAGAGGGCTGGGTCTTTCCAATATTGGCGCAGCTTTCTTCACTGGTTTTCCCGTAACAGGTGGATTTTCACGTTCGGCCGTAAATTACGACGCCGGTGCAAGAACCCCTGTTGCAGCCATCATTACGTCAGGGCTTATTGTGATCGTCCTTCTCTTCCTTACTGGCTGGTTTTATTTCTTGCCTCAAGCCGTTTTGGCAGCGATTATTATGATGGCTGTGTATAAGCTCATCGATGTAAAAGAAGCGGTTCATCTCTGGCGCGTCAAACGAATTGATGGCATTACGCTACTCGTCACTTTTTTAGCCACACTAACCCTAGGAATTGAATGGGGAATTGCCGTTGGTATAGCCTTTTCACTTCTTGTATTTATCTATCAAAGTAGTAAACCGCACATCGCTGAACTTGGTTATGTGGAAGAATTGAACCTATATCGAAATGTCAATCGTTTTACAAATGCCAAAACATTTGAGAAAACTTTGATTGTGAGGATTGATTCGCCGCTTTATTTTGCTAATATGGAATTTATAAAGGATTATTTGCACGATCAGGTGATTAAAAGAGAGGCGCTCTCTCATGTGGTCCTCGATTTCTCCGGGGTAAACGATATGGATGCCATTGCTCTTGATGAGCTTGAGGAATGGATTCGCACAGAGCGCGACAATCATCACGTGCAAACGACGCTTGTGAGTGTGAAAGGACCGGTCAGGGACTTGCTCGACCGGGCAAATTGGTCCGAGAAATTCGGTGCCCACAGTCAATACCCGTCCATTGATCAAGCGCTCATAGGTCTTAACGTAAAATAAAGAAGGCAGGGATGAGACGTGGAATTAAAAGATTTAAAGCGAAAGAATTTAGAATTTCAAAAGAAATGGCTTAAAGATGATCCGACTTTTTTTGAACGCTTAAACGAAGGGCAGCACCCCGAGTTTCTCGTGGTCGCTTGCAGTGACTCCCGTGTATGTCCAACAACCATTATGGATGTTGAACCGGGACACATGTTCATTCACCGCAACATCGCAAACCAAGTCGTTCACGAAGACGAGAGCTTTAGCGCAACTCTTTATTACGCTCTTGTCCATTTAAAAGTAAAATATATTCTCATCAAAGGCCACACCGGTTGCGGCGGTGTGCAAGCCGCTTGGGCAGACAATAAAGAAGAAGGCCTCCAAGGCTGGCTCAAACATGTCAAAGAAAGCCTCCCAGAGGACCGTGAAAGCCGAGAATGGACGAGTGAAAAGCTTTGTAAATATAATGTTCTTTACCAAGTTACAAAACTTAAAAAGCACCCTGTATACCAAGAATACGGCCAAGGAGTACCCATTATCGGCGCATTATACAACCTAGCAAGCGGAGAAATGGATGTGTACGACCTCGACGCCCTCATCCAAAGCGACGCTGAGAGAGAACAGGTAATGGACATGCTGAATCAGACGGAGGTTGAACGCTAATGGCAGGCGAACGATTCGATCCGGCTAAAGCAGACCGGCTGCTCGCTCCCGACAGGAAAGCCTTGATTGACGCCGATTGGGTAGCGGATTTACTGGAGTTGAAGGATGGAGACACAGCTTGCGATTTAGGCGCAGGGAATGGATACTTCACCCTACCTCTAGCAGAGAGGACTCAAAACGATGTGTACGCTGTCGATGTGGAGCCGGAAATGCTCGGTCTTTTAGGCGTAAGAGCCATGGAAGCAGGCTTTGAGCAAGTAGGTTTGATTGAGGCAACTCTAGAAGACATCCCTTTGCCGGACGATTCGGTGGGCGGACTAGTCGCTGCCTTTGTGATGCACGAAGTGGAAGACCGGGTTCAGGCATTTCGCGAAATGAAGCGCATGCTTAAAGACGGTAGCAAAGGTGCCATTGTGGAGTGGAAAAAAGAAGAATTTACAAAGGGACCACCTCTTCACGAGCGTCTCGAATCGGATGTGCTTGTAGCTGACGCGAACGAAGCGAACTTGAAAGTGATGGAGGTCATCAACCTCGACCACGTATACGTCGTGTTAGTGAGAAACGAATAAAGAGCAGAACCCCAAAGGTTGTAGATTCCTTTGGGGTTTTTTCTCGTCGTGTAGGAAAGGGGCAGCTCGAGGGTATATCGGTAGGTTGGTTATCGAGCCTTAATGCGGGTTTATCGAGCATTAATGGTATTTTATCGAGCCTTATCCGAAGTTTATCGAGCTTTATTCATATTTTATCAACCACTATTCCCGATATATCGGCCAAACGACAAAAAGCGACACTCCCAATGGTCCAATGCCCAGCCTATACTCTTGGGCGACGGCTCTGACGTCTCGATGGCACCATATGCATCGACGTTTTTCGCTTCGATGGTGCTTCTTTTTTATCCTCAGCTAGAAGTTTGTGATAATACGTTCCAACTAGTGTCACAAGACCAACACCAAACAAAATACTTCCTGTCACTAAAAAGTTGGTTGTGTAGCTTTGAATGTGTAGGTGATAAAAAATGGTGTCTACACCGAAATCTTCAAAACTTGACTGGGAACGCATCCAATTGTCTACCATACTCGTTCCAAAATGACTGCTGGAAAAAATTAAAATGAGCCCTGCTATTGTTACTAAAGAACTAATAATCATCACATGAGTGAAGCGCTCCGGTCCCATCCGCTATTCTCCTCTGTTAAGCATCTTTTTATCTTCCATATTATTCTATCATATAGAAAGGGACATTTTACCATTGTTTTCATATGATGAAGAGATTGAAGTTCATGTTGGTGGTGAAGGTGTTGAAAGGAAATGGTGTTGTTGTCGGTGTGACAGTGGGGGCACGGGCACTGCGTAACCTTCTTAAGCAAGAGGCCGGTCCTCGCATTTTAAAAACAGTGGAAGCTAGTGAGAAAGAACAGATGAAGTTGTTTTATTTCAATGGATCGTGTGTGGATGTTGAGCGTCAAACGATCGACGGTGTTTATCTGGATCGCAAACGAGGTATTTGGAAAACAAAGACCTTTGAGTATCCCGACGTCATTTATAACCGTGGTGGTGGTGCGATCTTCACGTCAGCAAGTGAGAAAGCGCGAAAATTCCGTGAACAAATGGAGGAAAAGAATATTCCTTCGATCAATTACTTACGAGGGTTCAATAAGCTTGATTTGTATAGTATTTTAAAGAAAAATGAAAAGCTTCGTGAGTATTTGCCGTTTACAAAGAGGGTTCGTAGTGTAAAAGTTCTCGATGACTTTTTTGCAAAAGAAAGTGCCGGGTTTATTAAAGCTTTCAATGGTCGCAAAGGCGAGCAAGTGATCAAGGTGGAGAAAACCGGGCCTTTCTTTACGTATCGTTATTATAAAGAAGGACTGTTCACGGGAAGATCGGGATCGACGAAACAACTTTATGAAGATGTAAAAGAGGTTTTGGGCAACAAGCCCTTTTTGATTCAAACTGCGATTGATTTGATGCGTTACAACAATAGGGTAACGGATATGAGGGCAGAACTGCAGCGTAACGGTGAAAAAGAGCTTGAAGTGGTGGCAATTTGTTCGAGAGTGTCACAAGTGGGTTCGCCAATTACGACTCATTCTGAAAGCTTTCCTTACGATGAGTTTTTAAAAGAAAAGCTGCAATTTTCCCACGAAGCCTTTGAAGTAGCTGATCGAAAGATTGAAGCATTTTTAACGGACTGCTACGAAGCGCTTGAAGGCCATTATGGTCCTGTTGGGGAGCTAGGAATTGACTTTGCTCTCGATCGAAACGGGAAAGTGTGGTTCATCGAATCGAACGCCCACTCGGCGAAAGTGTCCGTCGTAAAAGCGTATGAAGAAGATGTAGTGGAAAAAGTGTTCGAGAATCCGCTTCGCTACGGAAAGCGGTTGGTTTATGAAAAGCACGGGATTCCGTGGGATGAAGAGTAAAGTAGGGTGCTTCAACTGATGAAGGCTTTGAGCATTCCTAAAGGCAGAGAGACGGGGGTCTCTCTGCCTTTTCGGTGTTTTCTGTCCTCCCAGAGGATAGGTGCAACTAAAACTTTCGCCATTATCGGCGAAAAGACAAGTTTTCATTATACTTCCAGCATAAGTACAACTAAGGCTTTCGCCGTTATGGGCGAGAAGCCAAGTTTTCTTTATCGTTCGTAATCGGAGTTTTGGCTTTTTTATTTAATACATAGTGATAAAACTTTTTATCCACTTCGAGGACGGGGAAGCGGGATGGAAGAGCATCTGGCGGAATGCTTGTAAAACCGTTTTTCTCGTAAAAGCGGTGTGCGGCTTTAAATGCAGGTGTCGTTCCAAGGTAGATGGCGCTTACTTCTCGTTGGTTTGCCCAATTGATGGCGGTGGAGAGTAATTCGTGTGCAGTCCTAAAGGTAGATCCTCTATAGGGTTTGGCTACGAACATTTTTCTAAGAGCCAAATGACTATCCCCTATATCTAACAAGCTGATCGTACCGACTACTTGTTCACCATCTAAGGCGATCCAGAAGTTGCCGTTTCCTGTTTGATAGAAGGATGGGATCGAGTGTAAATCGGGCTGATCTTCAATTGTGATCGGAATGGCATATTCCTGTTGCTGGATGGACAAAATCAAGTCTTCTACTTGCTTTTGATATCTCGAGTCATACACGCGGACGACGGGCTTCTTCATGTTGTGTGCTCCTTTTTGTATGCTAAAAGTAGGAAATGAGATCTTTAGCATAATATACCATACTTGTTATCTAGCCTTGAACTGGTTGTTTACCCGTGTCCTAATACCATCCTTCACATACATTAAAACTAACCGGACTTGAATGTAAAGGAGAGCGAGGATGGATACGTACTGCTTAGGCGTAATGGTAACTGAGAATGTCTTAACTGAGATGGTCACCAAGCAAAATGCCATTGAACGGGACCATGACCTCGTTGCTGCCAGTGTTCAAGTGGGAATGGATATTTATTTTTTCTCACCTGAAGATGTAAACGTGGAAACAGGGACAGTGACGGGTACTTATTATCATCATAAAAATGAAAAATGGGTTCAAAAGATAAACATCCCTATACCTAGGGTGATTTATCGAAGAGTGGCAGGGGCTAGTTTGTCAAAGAACAAAAAGCTGAAATCGTTTTTGCGTAAAAAAAGAATTCACTTAATTAATCGGTCTACGGGCTTTAATAAGTGGAAAGTCTATACAAAATTACATGAATCACAGTATATCAGGCCTTTTTTGCCAGAAACGGTTGTACTGAAGGACCAGGCTGACGTAAAGGACATGATCGATAAATATGGTCGAGTCTACTTAAAAGGGGTTAAGGGTGGACGGGGCCGGCAAGTGATGATGGTTGAAAAGGTGAAGAGTGGTTACGAATACAGTGTGTTCAAAGAAGAATTAACGAAGGTTAATGTGAAGAAATTCTCTTCTTTAATGAGCCATGTTAAAGCCTTTTACCGAAAACAAAAGGTGATTATTCAAGAACCAATCAATTTGCTCACATACGAAGGGCGCTTGGTCGATATTCGTGTAGAGGTTCAAAAGGATGGAAACAATACGGTAAATGCAGTATCTCCTTGTGTGAGATTGGGCAGTTGCGATGCCCCGATCACCACTCATGCGAAAAGTTACCCTTTGGAGTCATTCTTAAAGGAGAAGCTTGAATTTACGGAAGAGGAAGTAAAGAGCGTTCAGTCGAAAATGAGCGACCTCGTTTCCATGGTCATGCACCAGCTAGAGAAACACGACGGCCCCTGTGGTGAAGTGGGGATTGACCTTGGGTTGGACAAAAATAAAAAACTTTGGTTTATTGAATGCAATTCCAGAAGTTTAAAAGTATCCTTGGCAAAAGCGTATGGTAGGGAAAAACTTCAAGAGGCGTATAAAATGATTCTTCAATATACCAAGTTCATGTGCGACACGTTAGCTGCAGAAGATAAGGCAATAGAGTTAGAGAAAGAAAGGAAAACAGCAGAGAAAAAAGCAGAGAAGAAAGCGCAAAAGAGAGCAGAGAAGAGAGCAGAGAAGAAAGCCAAAAAGATGAATAAGAAGAAGAAAGTGAAAAAACGTCTTTCACCATCTCGCTCGATCGAATCGAAAAAAGAAGCGGCTACAAGAAGGACCTATCATCAGCAAAGGACAAGAGGAAGGAGCACCCCTCTTATTGCAGAACAGGCAAGGATAAAGCGACAGACCATTCCGGTAGCTGAGACCTTCTTTTCTCCAGTACAGAAGGATAAAAAGGGAGGGAATGTCCTTAGTTTCTCCAATGACCTCAAAAGGGCGAGTAAGGGGAAAAACAGTCCAGTGCGTAGGGATAAGAGTACTTCTTACGAGAGTAGTAATGTCGTTTCTTTTCAGGAAGGCAGAGAGCGGCGAATGGCTCAGTCGGCAATGGCGATAGGAACATCGAAAAGAAGAAGTAAGGAATCTCAACAAACCCATTCTGTAGTGAATGATTTAAAAAGCCAAGTGTCATTTTCAAATGAGGAGAGGGCTTTCATTCAAGAGCAGCAACAAAAAGTGCGGAAAAATCAAAGAGGAAACACCTCAAGTGTGCAACGGGTATCCAGTAAAGAACTTCTGGCTAAGCGGCTGAATGCTGTTCACAGCTATAATCGTGCAGGCGTCCAACCTTACATGTAAGTTCTTCTTTATAGTTGACAAATAGGCAGAAGCATATTATTCTAATAACTATCAAACGAACACTTTATTACTTAAAAGCGTTTAAGCGTCTAAGTGAGATAGCAAACAAAACAACAAATGAAAAGTAGATCGTAATAAAAGCATAGTAGCTTTGATTCGAGCAGTCAACAGAGACTGAGTGGGAGCTGTAAACTCAGGCAGAATCAAAGATGAAATACACTTTTAATCACTATGCGATCGCAAACCAAAGTGGACAAAGACAGCGCAGAGCCTACAGCAAGTTGAGCCGAGTTGAGTATGAGTATGGGTGAGTGAACACGAGTCAAGTGCGCAACGTCTAGTCAAATAGGGTGGTACCGCGGAAACTTCTCCGTCCCTAACCAGGACAGGAGAAGTTTTTTTGTTGCCACCAACATTGTGCGGGGACTGACCCCCGAACATTTGTGGGAAAAGGAGGATGTTGAGATGAGTGTAGAGATGGATGGTAAGAGCGGGCGAGAGCCAAAGGTAAGCCGTATTGAAGCGGTGGCCGTTATTGGGATGATTTTGGCAACGATTGGGGTGTCTCTTGTCTATTTGGACGCTCAGCCTCACGTTCCGATTTTCCTTGTCATCTTACTTTTAGCGTTATTTAATACAATCAAAAAGCAACCGTGGTCCTTTGTAGAGGAAGGTCTAGTTAAAGGAATAAGATCAGGCATAATTCCTGTAATCATTTTTATGCTTATTGGGATCTTGATTGCGGTATGGATGCAATCTGGTACAATTCCAACTTTAATTGCGTACAGCTTTCAAGTCATATCAACTGAGTACTTTTTGCCAAGTGTCTTCATAGTCACTGCAATCGTTGGGATGGCTGTAGGAAGTTCATTCACTACGGCGTCGACGATTGGAATTGCCTTTATGACGCTTGGCTCGATCCTTGGAATGGATTTAGCGATGGTGGCTGGTGCAGTTGTATCCGGAGCGCTACTTGGTGACAAGATGAGTCCATTATCTGACACCACAAACTTGGCCTCGAGTGTATGTAAGGTAGATTTATTCGAGCACATTCGTCACATGATGTGGACGGCAGTGCCAGCCACGTTGATCAGTATGGTCTTATTCTTTATTATTGGACGAGCCCAAGAACCGACAGCCACATCTGAAGTGAACGAATGGATTGCAACATTAACTGCAAATACACATGTGACGGTGTTTGCTTTATTACCGGCTTTAGTGATGGGTGTAATGGCCATTAGAAAAACACCTGCTATTCCAACGATGATTGCGGGTATCGTGAGCGGCTTTATTGTTGCTGTTATTTTGGACGGACAAGTAGCCGCGAGCCAATGGATGGTTCTTGTTCAAGAAGGTTTTACCGCTACTACAGGCACTGAGGACATTGATACGCTCCTCACTCGTGGTGGCATTCAAGACATGATGTGGGCTACGTCCCTCCTAATTTTGGCCCTTGGAATGGGAGGTATTCTCTCTAGACTTAACATTATTGATACGTTAATTAGTGCGATTCGTTCAGCTGTAAACAATAGAGGGAAAGCTGTTTTATCAACGACCCTATCTGCGATTGGGATAAACATTAGTCTTGGGGAACAGTACATGAGTGTCGTACTTACTGGGGAAGCGTATGAAAAGCAGTACCGTAAGCTAGGATTAAAAGGGAAGCACTTGTCCAAAACGCTTGAAGCGGGTGGGACAGTGATTAATCCTTTAATCCCATACGGTGTAAGTGGCGTATTCATGACGAGCGTACTAGGCGTACCTGTCCTTTCATTCTTACCTTTCGCTTTCTTCTGTCTCCTATGTCCAATCATTACGATTATCTACGGGTTTACAGGAATCAGCATGAAAGACGATGGCGGCCCTTCAGTAGCAGAAGCAACTGAACAAAAAGCAACCGCATAAAAAAATTCGGGGGTCTGTCCCCGTACAATACTAGGACTGCTCTTGACATAGAGCAGGCCTAGTGTTTTTTGTTGTAGTTCTTTGGTGAGCATTGTCAAGGGGGGAGAAAGGTTGTTACGGGGACAGACCCCTGAACATTACTTTGAACATTCCCGTGGTCAAATAAGAAGAAAACAAAAAGTTCGGGGATCAGACCCCCGAACTTTTTAGCGTGCAGCTTTTTGTAGTTTGTGGATAACGTTTAGAGAACGTCCTGTTCCAATTGCGACCGCCTCAAGTGGATTTGGTGCAACGTGTACGGGAACGACGATTTCTTCACTGAGCCAATCTTGAATTCCATTTAACAATGCACCGCCTCCTGTTAGAATCACACCTCGGTCAACGATGTCACCGCTGAGCTCTGGAGGGCAATCTTCAAGAGTGGCACGAATCGCTTCAAGAATGGAAAGGAGAGACTCACGAATGGCACCTTGAATTTCAGTTGAGCTTAGGTTGATTGTTTTCGGAAGTCCAGTTACAAGGTCCCGTCCGCGAACGTCCATTGTTAGTTCTTCGTGTTCCACCAAAGCATATGCGATATTCATCTTAACTTGCTCACCAGTACGATCTCCAATTAACAAGTTATAGTTCTTGCGCACGTAGTGAACAATATCTTCATCCATCTGGTCACCGCCCACACGGATGGAGTTACATGATACAACCCCGCCAAAGGAGATGATCGCAACTTCTGTCGTACCGCCTCCGATATCGACAACCACGTTTGCGATTGGCTCTTCAACAGGGAGGTCCGCACCGATCGCAGCCGCTACAGGCTCTTCGATCAAGTCAACGTGTTTCGCACCACAGTTTTTAACCGCATCGTGTATCGCTCGGCGCTCTACCGATGTGGAGCCTGAAGGGGTACAAACAACAACGCTCGGTTTACGAACAGAAAACCCGAGCTTTTTACTAACTTTTTTCATAATTTCTTTAAGCATATCGGTCGTTACTTGATAATCTGCAATGACTCCGTCTTTTAACGGGCGTATTGCTACGATATTTTCAGGCGTTTTTCCGACCATGTTTTTCGCGTCATTTCCGATGGCAAGTACATTTTTCGTGTGAAGATCAATAGCAACAACGGAAGGTTCGTTTAGAACGATTCCTTTGTTTTTTGTATATACTAGGATGTTAGCCGTCCCTAAATCAATACCAATTTGAGTAGTTGAAAACATTTGAAGTCCCCCAAGCATAGTTTACGTGTACTATATTCATTCTTGTATGCTAACAGATTTGTAGGGGTAAATAAGTGATAAAATTATGGAAAAATGTCATGAATCATGTCATTTCCCGGGAAAAGAGAAAAGGATTTCCCACTAATTTGTAATCTTAACATCTAATTGTAAAAAACGTGTCAAATAAGCAACTCTGTAGCATAATGCCGAGTTTTTCGATATGATTTAACTAAATGCACAAAGTAGGTGATCGGATGAGCGATATGAAGGACCTGTTTTTGTTAACTGACAAACAAATAGAACGTCATGATACGATCGAAGCGCTCATTCCACGGTTTAAAGAACGAGCAGCTGAATTAGACGAAAAGGCAGCCTTTCCGTTTGAGAACTTCGCCGAACTAAAGGAAAAAGGGCTAACAAAAATAGTCGTTCCAAAAGTATTTGGAGGGGAAGAAGCCTCTTTGACGGACTTTCTTCTTGTTCAAGAACAAGTGGCACAAGGGGACGGAGCAACCGCTCTTAGTCTTGGTTGGCATAATGGCGTGATCATGCAGCTGCGAGAAACAGAAAAGTGGTCGCAGAAGAATTTCATTACACTTAGTAAAGAAATTGTGGATAAAGGCGTCCTGATCAACACCATTGCAACGGAACCGGCAACAGGAAGCCCTGCCCGAGGAGGAAAGCCGGAAACGACGGCTCGACCTATAGAGGGAGGGTATGAAATTTCCGGAAAGAAAACGTTCACGTCACTAGCGCCGATCTTGGACTACTTTATCGTTACTGCGACAGTAGAGCCTAACGGTGAAATTGGGGAATTCCTTATCCCAAAAAATTCTGAAGGGCTTTCGATTGATGAAACGTGGAATACGATGGGCATGAGAGCCACGAGAAGTGATGACTTGATACTCCATCGAGTAAAGGTGGACGGCGACGCTTGGGTAGCCAAGCGTACACCTGGAAGTAAGCCTGCCATTCCACACGGGTGGCTCCTTCATGTGCCAGCCTGTTACATCGGCATTGCCAAAGCGGCTCGCGATGAAGCTGTGGCGTTTGCCAAAACGTATCAGCCGAACAGCCTCGATCATCCAATTAAAGACGTGCCCGAAGTGAGGCGCAAAACAGCGGAAATGGATCTGAAAATGATGCAAGCGAGACATTTTATGTACTCTGTTTCAAAAATGTGGGATGACTATCCTGAGCACAGGCCAAACTTAAGCACAGAATTAACTGCAGTCAAAACGACGGTGACGAATATGGCCATTGACATTGTCGACTTGGCCATGAGAATCGTAGGAGGCCACAGCTTGGCCAAATCAAACCCATTGGAACGGTATTACAGAGACGTTCGTGCGGGGCTTCACAACCCACCGTCAGATGACATTACGATGATGGCGCTAGGTAACAAAGCATATGATTCATAAAACGAGGCGGTCCATTAGGGGCCGCCTTTGCTGTTATTCTCCTATCTGTTCAATGGTTATGGCTTCTGCCTGTGCTGGATAACTTTCCATGATCTCATCTGTTGTTACTTTAACCAAGTCGCCTTGATCAAAACTGTCTGGATCCTCAATACCATAGATCCAAAAAGCTTCCCCAACACCTCCATCGTGAATGGCATCCTCATCAAGGGCATTTGCTTCCTCTTCACTCACGCCTTTTACAATCAAAAGGGCTTGTTCCCCTTTATCTACTACACGACCTTCAATGGCCGTACTCCCCTCATTGCTTCCACAAGCGGCAAGGAAGACTAACAAGAGTATCCATATAGTTCGACTTAAGTTCATGGCCACACGCTCCTTCTAGAAAGTTAGTCGCCATCTATCGTTTGTTGTTTCACATGTAAACGTTTAAAATGGTAAAAAAGTGCAAAAGGAGCTGGTCTTTCTATGCTAACAGGAAAAGTTCAAGCATTAAATACAGGAAAAGTCCAAGTCATTGCCGGGTCAGGGAAAAAAGAAGTGGCTTCAGGAATCATCAAAACGCCTGTTGAGGGGCCTGTTTTTTTAACAAAAACAAAGCTTAAAGGGGACGAACAAGAGGATCTTGTGAACCACGGGGGGGTGGATAAAGCGGTATGTGTTTATTCTTCGGAGCACTATCCTTATTGGGACGAGAAACTTGGTATAAAGATGGAGGTAGGGGCGTTCGGAGAGAATGTGACGGTGACAGGCCTTTTGGAAAAGGACATCTGTATCGGCGACACATTTAAATGGGGAGAGGCAGTCGTTCAAGTAAGCCAACCTCGTCACCCTTGCTACAAGCTTGCGAAACGTCACGATGTTAAAGAGCTACCTTTGTACGTGCAAGAAACGGGATATTCCGGATTTTATTTTCGTGTTTTACAAGAGGGACAGGTATCAAAAGAGGACGACCTTCGTTTTAGGGAACGCCTTACAAACACCACAATCGCTCAAGTGAATCGACTGAACTTTCAAGAGGCAGACGATGTAAAAGGACTGCGGGCATTGGCCGAACTCCCATACTTGGCCGAATCTTGGCGAGCAGGAGTGGAGAACAAGCTGAGGAAGTTGGTCGAGTAACAACGTCATAGTTGTGATTGACTATTTATTCATAAATGAGGTATAAGACACCCTCTATTGCTATAACGATAGAAATGGAGGTGAATGATAATGGGAATCGTGATACCAGGTCCCCCTGGTCCACCTGGTCCACCCGGTCCTGCTGGACCTCAAGGCCCTGCCGGAACCGCAGCTTCAACTGATTATGGTTATATCTACCAGCAAACTGCCCAGAGTATAGAGGTGAACGAAGACATTACATTTGATACGAATGGTGTCTTATTTGGTGGAGTTGGTCATACTCCTGGGGATAGTGAGATCATTCTTAACACCCCTGGGAATTACAAAATCATTTTTTCAGTCACTAGTGAACAAGCAAATCAGTTTTCTGTTTTTGTAAATGATGAATTGGTGGAAGGAACGGTTTATGGATCTGGGGATAGCAACCAACAAAATACAGGTTTTTGTATCATTTCAATAGCGGGCGTCTCGACGGTTACTATTCGAAATTTCAATTCCGATTCTACAATCCTTTTAGAGACATTAGCCGGAGGCATAGAAGCGAACACAACAGCTTCGGTGCTAATTCAAAGGCTCTAAAACATGAGTGGAAGGTGGTCATCAAATGTGTGCTCAGGTGGTTGGGCCTCCTGGTCCCCCAGGTCCTCCGGGTCCCACCGGTCCTCAAGGTCCCCCGGGGTTCTCTTCAACACATGCCTATATTTTTAATCTTGCGACACAAGGGTTACAGCCCGGAGACGAGATTGCTTTTTCAAATACAGGAGTGTCTTTCGGTCCTATCGAACATCAAGATGGAGAGTCTGACATTATTTTTAATGAGGTCGGTGACTACGCAATAACCTTCTCTGTGACTGGTGAACAGAGAAACCAGTTTACGTTGTTTTTAAATGATCAAGTCATACCAGGCACGATTTATGGATCAGATGATGAGAATCAACAAACATTTGGGCAGGTGGTAGTGACCATCACGAATACCCCTAGTACCTTGACGTTACGTTACTTCAATAACCTTAGTATCTTTCCAGTATCACTCCAAACACCAGCTGGGGGGATTGAAGGGAATGTAACAGCATCTATATTCATACAAAAGTTGGGTCAACAAGTGTCGGTAGAGGTATCATCAGAGGCAGAATTACTTGCTGCTTTAGCTAACGAAGATATAAGCCTAGTAATCGTAGAACCCGGCACATATGATTTGAGTGGGTCACCGCCTATCACCAGGACAACGGCAGTGAGAATTGAGTCTGAAAGCCCAGACGCTTTCATTACCCTTAACGAAGACCAAACATATGATTACATTACAATTGGTTCTAATGTGAATGTAAACTCTGAGCGCATTCTAAACGTTAACCAAGGCATCACCTATGCATCAATCCCTCTCGCCATAACAAATGCAGCCCCAGGAGATACAATTCTTTTGTCACCTGGAACGTATACCTTAACTTCGCAATTGATTATCGATCGTTCCCTAACCCTAAGGGGAATCTCCTCCGCATACACAAACGTTGTTTTTGATTTTATACCTGTTTCACCAGTAGGTTACTTATCAATTCGGGCTAGTGATGTGGTTGTTGAAAACATCCATTGGATTGGTCCAACAACTGCCGGTGGAGATATTTCTTTATTTAATATTCCCTCTTTTGGGTTCCCTGAAATACTAAGAGATAATATTGTTTTACAATATAATATCTTCCAGGGAGGCAGGTATACGGCATTTATTAAAGCTCAGAATTTACTTTTTATTGGAAATACATTTTTGCATAATGGAAATCGCGATGGGCTCGTTTTTCAACGCATTGACGGAAACACCATCGTTTATGGCAATCGTTTTAACGGTAGTGCAACAAGCAGAAGGTTTATCTCAATTGAGACAGCTAATCAATTTGATTTTGCAGGAGGATCTATTACTGTCGGAAATAACTTTGTAACAAGCTTTCAGCAATACATCCTATATAACTCTCCTCCTGTAAACTTAACCTTTATCGTGGATGAGAATTATATTGACCATACTGGAGGTCCGGCAGGTAGTACAATTATTTTCTTTCTTCCAGCTTGGAGTTTTGGTGGTTTTGAAGAGATTCTCATTGATGATAACATCATCATCAATCCGAATCCAAACCGGTTAGGCGTGTTTATTGATTACCGTAGTGGAGGGACGTCCATCCCCGCTGATGATCAGATACAGGTATATAATAACAGCTTTAGTGTGGCATTACCTTGGGGAGCAGCAGGGGATACAGTAGACCCTAACTATCCGGTTGGCTATAGTACCAACGCTCCGGTTGGGATGAGTCTTGATGTCTTCGATTTGCAAGGAAACATAAATTTTTAGTAAGTTGAGGTCATAAAAAAAGGTCGGTGCGGCTCCATGAGCAACACCGACCTTTTGTCGTTAGACGATAGACCTCCATCAACTAACCTCGCATATCCTACCAATACACACAGATCTTAAATCAACATACCTGCAATGGACGCACTGAGTAGTGAAGCAAGCATCCCTGCTGCTACAGCACGAACACCCATGCGCGCGATATCGCTACGGCGCTCAGGAGCGAGTTTACCAAGACCACCAAGGAGAATACCGAGACTTGATAAGTTCGCGAATCCGCAAAGGGCAAATGTAACAATCGCTACAGTCTTTGGTGTCAGGTTTTCAATTTCAGGTGCGAAGGCTAAGTACGCAACAAACTCGTTCAAGACGAGCTTTTGACCGATAAATCCACCGGCATATACGGCCTCTGACCATGGTACACCAACAGCAAAGGCAAGTGGAGCAAACAAGAAACCTAGAACGTATTCGATGGTTAAGTTACCGGCACCAAACCAGCCACCAACGAATCCTAAGATTCCATTGAGCAACGCGATGAGTGCAATAAAGGCAATCAACATGGCAGCAATGTTTAAGGCCAGTTGTAAACCAACGCTCGCTCCACGAGCGGCGGCGTCAATGACGTTTGTGGATTCTGTATCTTTTTCAAGGGTTAATGCTTCTTGACGAGTTTCTTGAGGAGCCGTTTCAGGCACCATGATTTTGGCCAAAATTAACGCGGCCGGTGCAGCCATGAAACTTGCCGCTAGTAAGTATTCAAGAGGCACACCAAGGATAGCGTAACCGACTAGTACGGAACCGGCAACAGAAGCAAGTCCTCCGGTCATAACGGCGAAAAGTTCAGAGTTCGTCATTTTTGAAATGTACGGCTTAACAACCAACGGTGCTTCCGTTTGTCCCAAGAAAATGTTTGCCGCAGCAGACAAAGACTCCGTTTGGCTTGTCCCAAGGAGCTTCGCTAACGCGCCTCCTAGGAGTTTTACAACCCATTGCATAATTCCGATATAGTACAACACAGAAATCAAAGACGAGAAGAAGATAATGATTGGCAGTACTTCAAAGGCGAAAATAAAACCTACGTTTTCAGATTCAAAAATGCCTCCGAAAACAAAGTCTACCCCTTCATTTGCGAAATCGATGACACTAGATACTGCGAAGGTGAGCTGTTCTAAAGCGGCTTTACCAAGCGGCCATCTGAGCACGATAAACGCAAACGTAATTTGAATTGCTAGACCCACAAGAATCGTTCTTGGTTTGATTGCTCGACGGTTTGTGGATAAAAGAAGAGCAATTCCTAAAACGACGAGGATCCCAAACATACCCCACAAAATATTCACACTGTCCACTCCTTGTTTATTAAAATGAAAACGAGATCGTCTATTCATGGTGAAAACAACTATGGATTGCACATAATAATAACGTTTACAAAAATCTCAATTTTATGTTATGAAATAGACGAACAAAACAAATCGTACCAAACCAATGTAAGCGTGTAAATGTTATAATGAAAAATAGGTACGAACAACTTGAAGAACAGGTAAAAGGGGGCTTAAAGATGAAAGATAATGGAAATGATCGAATTGACCTGCATACCGATCCCCGATTTAAAATCGCAAACAGAGAAGCCCTCATTGGGGTAGCGCTTGTCATCATCAACTTCTTATGGTGGTTCGGTTTTGCCTACGGGCTCGGCTCCGGCCCTATTGAAGACTACCGATTTATCTTCGGGATGCCTGAATGGTTTGTGTATAGCTGTATCGGAGGCTTCCTTCTTATGGTGGCACTCGTTATTTTTGTAGTAAAAGTGTTCTTTAAAGACGTTTCATTTGAAGATGAAGAAAGAGAGGATCACACATGAATATAGCAGTAATGACCTCTCTGTTCGGCTTTTTAACACTTATTTTTGCGATCGGATTTTGGTCCTCACGTAATGTGAACCGAAAAGGAAGCGGGTTTTTACAGGAATATTTCCTTGGAAGTCGTGAACTTGGCGGCTTTATTTTAGCCATGACCATGATTGCTACATACGGAAGTGCATCGAGTTTCATCGGCGGACCAGGTGTCGCCTATACTCAAGGACTAGGATGGGTTCTACTTGCCATGGCTCAAGTGGCCACGGGGTATTTCGTGCTTATGGTTTTGGGGAAAAAATTCGCTATTATCGCACGAAAATACAACGCTTTAACTCTCGTGGATTTCCTGCGAAGACGCTACAATAGTAAGTGGGTTGCCTTATTTTCCGCTTTTAGCATTATCATCTTCTTGTTTTCTGCAATGGCGGCACAGTGGGTTGGGGGAGCGAGGCTCATTGAATCCCTTACCGGTCTTACATATACATCAGCACTTTTTATTTTTGCCATTGCCGTCTTGGCGTATGTGATTATCGGAGGTTTTCGCGCCGTTGTCATTACTGATACGGTACAAGGAGTGGTCATGTTTTTCGGGACGCTTATCATCCTTGTTGGAACGATCATCGCCGGGGGCGGGATTACGAACATTATGAGTGACTTGATGGCGGAAAACCCGAACCTCGTCACACCATTTGGTCACGACGGAAGCTTAACACCTGCATACGTGTCGTCCTTTTGGATTCTTGTTGGCGTAGGCGTGATCGCTCTTCCACAAGTCACCGTCCGTGCCATGAGCTATAAAAACAGCCAGGCCATGCACCGAGCGCTCATTGTGGGGACGATCGTTGTCGGCTTTATTATGCTCGGCATGCACCTGATCGGTGTGTTCGCTCGCCCGATTTTGCCAGGTGTCGACGTACCTGACCAAGTGATGCCTATGATTGCTATGGAAGTGTTGCCGCCTTGGCTCGCGGGCATTGTTCTCGCTGCGCCACTCGCTGCGATTATGAGTACTGTTGACAGTCTCTTGCTTCTTGTGAGCTCCGCCGTCGTCAAGGACGTGTACATCAACTACGTCAAACCGGACGCCTCAAACGAGCGGATCAAGAAAGTAAGCTTTGGTGTCACAGCCATTCTCGGTATACTCGTCTTCGCCATGGCTTTAAGCCCACCGGACCTTCTGATTTGGCTCAATTTGTTCGCTTTTGGCGGCTTGGAAGCGGCGTTTATTTGGCCGGTCATTTTCGGACTTTATTGGAATCGGGCAAATAAATATGGAGCTTTGTCGTCCATGATTGCCGGTGTGTTTTCTTACGTACTGATTCATCAGTTTTATCCTGATCCGTTCGGGATGCACTCCGTCGTTCTTCCAGTCGTCTTATCCTTTGTCGTGTTTGTCGTAGCCACTATTGTCACGGAACCTAAACAAAAGCTAACTATAGACGCGTAAAGGAGGAACCACAATGGAGCGGACCATCGTCAAGTCAGCTGTATACGGATTTTTCCTCACGTTGGCACTTGCCATTTTATTCGTCGATTACCGCGTGGTTGAGGGCCCAACGATGACGTATGTGCCTGTCTACGACTACGTAATCGGAATTCTGCGCTACTCGATTATCGGTAGCTTGATTGGTGCGGTAGTAGGATGGCGAGTATGGCGAATGGGGGTAAAAAAAGAAGGAAAAACGTACTACGTCGAAGTGTTCGCCGCTGTCTTCGTGCTGGCCATGGCGGCGGGCCTCGTTTTTTCCTTGTTGGGGATCTAAGTAAAAAGCGCGCGGGCTTCTCGGTGGAGAAGTGCGGGCGTTTTTTTGTGAGGAGTGTGGGGGAAGAGAGGATCGGGTGGAGCGGTGTGGCGCGGGGCAGGAAGGGTCGGATCTTTCGGGTTTCGGATAACCCACTTATTTTTGATTTAGCGGAGATAAGTGTGTAATTAGCGGACTTATTTTTCATTTGGCGGAGTTAGCTCCCAAAACCCCAAAAATTTCACTCACGCAAAAAAGCCGGCCTTGCAGCCGGCTCCTTTATTTAAGGTTTAACTGAATACTGTCTTCATTTCCACCTGAACTTGAAGAAGATTGCCGAACGCTGATTCCCGCCCCTCGTCCATCGTGAGTGAGTTCCAGAGCGACCTTTTTATCTGCTTGTTTAGCATGGATTTTAAGATTGATAAAGCCTTTTGCAGTGACCGTGTCCGTGGTCGCTTTGTTCTCCCCTAAATAAAGAGGAAGAGGAAGTCCCGTAACCCCATCAAATGCCTTAACGGTAAACGTAATGTTTTGCTCTCCCATGTTATTAACTCTCAACGTTACCCACTCCTGTCCAGGACTTTTTCCCACCATATACTTGTTGGATGAATAATGATAGCTTGTCATCTTATCTCCTCCTTTCTTTACACTTGGTCAGGTTCATCTGTGTTTGAATTCAAGCTTTTTAAGATGTCGTGTAGCTTATGCTGTTTTTCTCTTTCTTCATGAAGTATCGTTGAAATGATCGTCTCAATCTTTTTTAGCGCATCGTTTTTGGAGGTAGTTGGATTAGCTTCTAAGGTTCCTGTTGTGTTGGGGCTTCCGCATGAAACAATACCATTTCCACTATCAGTGAACCCTTGGTTAATCATCGGAAACAAACTCGCAAGCAATACTAAAATAGCAATGGAAATATTACTATCATTAATATTGATCATGGTGTTATTCCCTACTTTAAAGCAGTTCCCATTTGAGATGGTGTTAGCGGAGTTATCGGCCGCACTTGCTAAACCATAGGAAGTGTTTTGTAACGCACTATCGTTATCAAACACGTTGTTTGATTGGCTTTCATTATCAGAGGCGTTGCAGGCGGAACTTGTAGATGAGAGGGTACTATCGGCACTGCTTCCATTATCGTTATCAGAAGAATTATCTGCATTACTTGTATTGGTTGTCGTATTGTCACCGGTTTCTGACGTAGTGCTATTTTCATTTGTATTTGTAGGTGTAATGCTACTGTCAATGGTATTACCTTCAACAGTGGATGTACTAGTCGGATCTACGGTATTCGTCACGCCGCTTGTGTTTGTCGCTTCCGCAGTACCCGAGCTATCTGTATCGGACGTATTTGTTGACACACTAGTACTAGCCGAAGTGTTTTCCCCAACTTCAGACGTGCTATCACCCGTAGTGGAAGAGCTGTCGGTGTCAGACGTGTTGTTTGAAACGCTCCCGCTGGCAGAGTTATTTTCTCCAACTTCTGAGGTACTGTCGCCCGTTGTAGAGGAGCTGTCTGTATCGGATGTATTGCTAGACGTGCTCCCGCTAGTCGAATTGTTTTCACCCACACCAGAAGTACTATCACCTGTAGTCGAAGAACTGTCTGTATCAGACGTGCTAGTGGAGCCGCTCGTGGCGGTAGAAGTATCAGTAGCATTAGTGGTGCTGTCCGTGTCGGACTCGCTGGTGGAGCCACTCGTTGCGTTAGACGTATCAGTAGCGTTGGTGGTGCTGTCTGTGTCAGACTCGCTGGTGGAGCCACTCGTAGCGGTAGAAGTATCGGTAGCGTTGGTGGTGCTGTCTGTGTCGGACGTGCTAGTGGACCCACTCGTAGCGGTGGACGTATCAGTAGCGTTGGTGGTGCTGTCCGTGTCGGACTCGCTGGTGGAGCCACTCGTTGCGTTAGACGTATCAGTAGCGTTAGTGGTGCTGTCCGTGTCGGACTCGCTGGTGGAGCCGCTTGTAGCGGTGGAAGTATCAGTAGCGTTAGTGGTGCTGTCCGTATCGGACTCGCTGGTGGAGCCGCTTGTAGCGGTGGAAGTATCAGTAGCGTTAGTGGTGCTGTCCGTGTCGGATTCGCTAGTGGAGCCGCTTGTGGCGGTAGAAGTATCAGTGGCGTTGGTGGTGCTGTCTGTGTCAGATTCGCTAGTGGACCCACTCGTAGCGGTGGAAGTATCAGTGGCGTTGGTGGTACTGTCTGTGTCGGATTCGCTAGTGGAGCCGCTTGTGGCGGTAGAAGTGTCGGTAGCGTTAGTGGTGCTGTCCGTGTCGGACTCGCTGGTGGAGCCGCTTGTAGCGGTGGAAGTATCAGTAGCGTTAGTGGTGCTGTCCGTATCGGAATTGATGGTAGCCTCACTATTTGCATTGGAGGTACTTTCATTATCAATCTTATTTGCAGCGAAACTCTTTACTTCAGGTGCCGTCCAAATTGAATTCTTCGGTTTCTTTTTCTTTCGTGATGGCTTGTGGGGCTTTTTACACTTTTTAGAATCCCCAGGTCTTGAAAAGAACATAGTATCTATCCTCCTTCTTTCAATTTTGATCTTATTTTCTCGCGATAAATCTAGTTAACAACAAGACTTGCGATCTCCACCAGGAGCACAGTAGGTTGACGTCATCGTTAATGACCCTGCACAGCCTTGATCCGCTTGGCCGCTAGACACGCAACGCACAAGAACTTGCTTGACGTTCGTTACTGTCAGGACCGTCTCACCAGTAGCGCCAGGTGTAACAGGTGCTGGGAGGATCCGTTCTATCGTTTCCCCAGTGCTTCGAACAATCACCAGCGTTGCAATACACGCAGTTCCCGTTTCAGGACTCGTTACAGATGCAACAATGGTTACTGTAGGACCGCAGTCACCAATCGCCTCATACAAAGGAGATGACATCATTCCGCAATTGAGCTCAAAAGGTGTAGTGAACGTCACTGTAACAGGGACAGAGTCACAACTCTTGGCACCTTTACAAGAAGCACAAGAGCCACACCCACCACAGAAACTACCTTTTTTGAATTTATTTCCTAATCTTTCATTAATAATTACGTTTGCCGCCTCTTTAAAAGACCCATCATAACCACTCAATATTCTCACCTCCTTTGTGCATTTATAATAGTTTATTCAATACATTTAGCTCGGTATAGTGATCACACTATTATCTATTAAAATGAATCATTCCCCTATATTTTGGGTAAAAAAGACGAAGATTTCCCTAGTATCAAGGCAATTTCCATAGCATTATGGAGGCCAAGCCTTAGGCGATTGTTATAACAATGTGTGGGAGTTTTGTGAAGGCCGCTCTGGCTTCTCGGTGGAGAAGTCTGGGTGTTTTTTTGTTGGAGGAAAGTGGATCGGCGGGGAGGCGCTGATCTTTCGGATTTCGGATGATCCATTTATTTTTGGTTTGTTCCACTTATTTTGTACTTGTTCCACTTATTTTGAGATTGAGCCACTTATTTTCCGTTTGCCCCACTTATTCTAATTTTGATCCATTTAGCCGAAATGTAAAGCACCCTTGACGTAAAGGGTCCTTTACTATAACCTGTAAACAGAGGTGATGATCGGATTGAAAAACAATTTAAGTGAACATCGAAAAAAGTTTGGGTACTCCCAAGATCGGCTCGCCGTTCGACTGGGCGTCTCCAGGCAAACCGTTATCTCCATTGAAAAGGGGCGATACAATCCGTCCCTGCCTCTCGCGATGATCATCGCGGAAGTGTTTGAGACGACGGTGGAGAAGATTTTTTTCCTAGAAGAAGAGGACTACAAATAACAAGGGGAGGAAGAGGAATGGAACAAATGAGCAAATTCTATGTTGTGGCAGGGATTCTTAATTTCTTGTTTTTTGGCTTAATCGCATTCAGCAGCTTTTACACAGGTACATATCAGGGTCACGAACCAGGATTGTTTTCGATCAGTGTAATGGCGTTTTGTCTCGCGTATTTGTACCCGGAGTTCAAAGAGAATGACGAGCGCTCCAGAAGAATTAAAGAAAAGGGGATGTTTGCGAGCTATTTTTTCATTATCGGTTACATGGTCATCCTCATGATCTTGTTTCAAGTCGGCCTCCTTCACTTCAACGGGTACCAAGCGGTGAGTTTAGTAGCGGCACTGACGATTATGACCGTCTTTTTGTCGTTCGTGTATTACGCGAGGCGAACGTAATCACTTCTTTTTTACAAACCCCTTCACGATTGTCGCGATCACAGATTCCTTATCGGAGTGACGCATGACATTATCTAAGAACGGGAAATCTTCGGGTTTTACTTCAAGTTTGGCCAATGGTTCCACTTCCGTTTCACACACCCATTCATTTTCGATGCCCCCTTGCTTGAAGCGATTCTTTGGAAAAAAGTAAATCGTCCCGTTCGTCCAGCGATTCTCATTCATATGTTCGTTAATGGAAAAATAATAGTATCGCTTGATTCCTTTTCGTGTCTGGCTTGTGAGGCACAGGTTGCGAATGGAGTGTGATGTTTTTTTATCCAGAACAGCAAAGAACAAAGACCATACACCGTCTGATGAAGCAAACACGGCTTTAATTGGTTTGTTGTTAAAAAGCGCACTCTCTTTTGGTTCGAACGTGTGGATCGATGGGTGGTTCGATCCGTGAACCAAGATATTTTTATGTTCAATCAGATAGTTTAGAAATTGGTACAACGGATACTCCTTTGAGTAGGTGGCGTTACCCTCAGTGAGTAATGTCGTGTAAAAGCGATCAAAGGATTCGATTGCCTCTTGTGGCAAATCGAGCTCCGGTATTTTTAACAATTGAGTTCGGTTTAGTAGGAATGGTTTCAATTTCATGACAAGCACCTGCTTTTGTAGTTGATGAGAAACCTATTCAATAGACGAAGGCGGAAATCCTTTTAGTGTTAAGATGGAAAAATACAGGAGGGATCGTTGGCATGATGAAACTTTGTTTTATGTTGAGTTCGGTGAGCATACTCGTATTGTCGTTCAATGGACTAGGGGCTACTGCCTTCCTTGTTGGTTTAACGCTCCTCTTTCTAGCTGCATTCTTTAGCAAACCAAGGGTAGTGAGCGGGTAAATTTCAGAGGAAAAGGAACCTTACAAGAGAAGTGATATCACAACTAGAAGGTTGAGCAGCAGTGGCAGGGGCAGAACCCTTGCAACATATTCCTCTAAAACGAAAAAGTGAATTTGATATAGAAAAAGAGCCGGGAAATCTGCCCCAGCTCTTTTTTCTTGTATTATTTTGTTACTACACCATCTTCAATTTCGCGGATTTTATCGTACGAAGCAAGCAGATCGTCAGGCACGAGGGTGCGTCCGCACTCCCAGGCATTCGTGTTGATCTTTTTCATGAGAGCCTCTTTTTCTTTTTCCTCCCCATACATCAAAATCCTCATATCATAGAATTTGTGTTTGAAATCCAAGTGATAGCCGATCTGACGGTAAAGGACGAGCCTGACGATATTTTCGTCGGATGCTCTTACTGCACGAGCCATTTTCGCTTTGTATCCGTTCATTTCAAGGTAATTAAACTTGATCGTATTCGTCGATTTATTGTAACTCATCGGTGCCTCGAGCTCTGTATTGCTTTCGTAATTAATATCTAATCGATGTTCAGCGATCGTATCCTTAATAATTTCTTCAATATGCCATATGTAAAGCATGTGGTCTTCACCTCAACATTCTGTTCGGTCTGTCCCCCTATCATAAAGGAATAAAGAGGCTATTAAAACCGCTTTGGTGAAATTTCAGTATTTGGCTAAGCGGATGAGTGGCGAGAAGCTAGAAATCTCTCGTGGAGGGAGGTGGAAATTAGGCTAATCCGTTAATTAGAGGGAGGAACCCGCGAATCCACTCAAGAGCAAAGAGGCGGTTGGTGGCGGGGAATCCAACCCGTAAAAAAGAGAGATGAACCCGTTAAATCGGGCACTTATCAGGTAAATAGTTGTCTTGAAGTCGTAAATTATCCGCATAAACCCGTTAATACTCACTGCTAACCTGTAAATCGACCTCTTCGCCCACCTCCCCTCGCATTTCAAGTGGAAGAAAAATCGACTGCTTTTGAAGAATTATTGCACGATGTGGAAGAAAAAAGCTACTTTCCGGAAGAATTAATGCTCGCTGCGGAAGAATTCCTCCTATCTTCTCCTTCTGCCAAAGCTAGAAAATCCTCCTCAAAACTACTAACCCATTCGCAACAACTTAATAAAGGATTTTTATGGAAGTTGTCGAAACGTAGAAATACGAGCAAAATTTCAGTGAAAGAAGGGGACAAGTATGGGAAAAGTAATCGGTTTTGAGTTAAATAGCCAAGAGCCAGAGAAAGCAGCTGCGTTTTATGAAAATGTATTCG
Organism: Alteribacter aurantiacus DSM 18675; assembly: GCF_000429705.1. Lineage (GTDB taxonomy): Bacteria > Bacillota > Bacilli > Bacillales > Salisediminibacteriaceae > Alteribacter > Alteribacter aurantiacus. Next base: position 239,055 of record NZ_KE386942.1, on the reverse strand, counting down.
GATGGAACGTGTCTGAGCCACAATGGGAGTACAGCTCCGTAAATACGGGAGAGAAAAGCATTGAGGGAGGAATTAGTAAAGGACCTCACGACTTTCCTCATGGTACGCGCATACAAATTGAAGTTCCATCCATTGATGAGGCGATTGCGAAAGCGAAAGATGAGGGGGCGAAAGTCGTCCGAGAAAAAATGGATTTTGATAATTTCTATTTGGCTTACTTGGTTGATCCGACTGGTGTTGGATTTGGATTAGTGGAAAAGAAATAGGAGGAAGCGACATGGAGAATATTCAACATGCGATCGACGGATATTTCACTGCTTGGAATGAAGCATTTAAAAGTAAAGATGCGGATCTGATTAGAAATTATATGTCCAAAGAATTTATCGGGTATTGGGCTCATTCTGGTCTTAAAGAGCCGGATTCATATGGATATGAGTATGATTTAGAGGCTGTTTTAAAACAAATGGGCGATGCGGAAAAGAGCTTTGAACCTCAATCTACAACTAAACGGAAAAACGGACAGGAGTACTTGGTGTTAGGGAGAGAAACGAGCCTTATCAATGGTGAAGAATACTCTGCTCAATGCATGTTTGTATGGCGCAAAGAGAACGGGGATTGGAGATTAATACGAGAGTATATTGAATTGGAAAGGTAGATTTTTTCGAAGTTTATAAAAAGGGAGGTCACTCGTCATTGAGCAACTCGTTAGTGGTCAAGAACACATTTATATCAGTATCTACGCCGTCATTCTGTTATTTATCAACATCAGCTACTTGTTAGAACATAAAAAGATCAAACAGGGGCTTGCGGAAATTGATTCTGAACAAGAGCTTGAACTCAATACAGCTAGCTTATCCCTTCTCTTCTTCGTTCTCGCTTTTAATTTTCTTCGAAGATGGTTATTTTACATACTCGCTAGTTTACTGACAGGGAGCTTCTTTATAGCCATTATCTCGCTCATTTTGTTTGTAGTGGGGTTATACGACTCTATTTTTAACTACCGCCTTGCAAACGTGAAAAAGTCACAAATGGGTTTGTATCTAGCCATTGCGGATACGATCTTTATAGTGGGCATTATGGTTTATTATCTATTTTTCTAGTATGCACAATTTATGATAGTAACACCTTTAGAAAGGAAGTAACAACCATGAACATACGACAGGCAACAGGTTCAGACGCGGAACAACTCATCACACTTATCAGACGAGTGGAGGAGACGGCCTCTTACATGATGATGGGTCCCGGTGAACGCCAAACCACAGTGGAAGGGCAACGAAAACAGTTGGAACAAATTGAGGAACAGCCTAACGCCTCTATCTTCGTCGCTGAGGACCAAGGAGAGCTCGTAGCCTATCTTTTTGCATTAGGAGGGCGAGTGGAACGGACGAAACATTCGGCTTACCTCGTTATAGGTGTGCACCAGGATTACCAGGGACGTGGCGTTGGTACAGCCCTCTTCAGAGAAGTGGAAGCGTGGGCTAAAGACAGCAACATCAAAAGACTGGACTTAACAGCAGTAACCGAAAACGAAGCAGGGGTGTCGTTGTACAAAAAGAGTGGTTTTACCATTGAAGGGACAAAACGAAAAACGCTCTGTATCAATGGTACCTATTTCGACGAATACATGATGGCGAAAATACTGTAATCATCAAAAAAATGGAAGTTTCGTGAAAGCAACGAAGGTAATTTTATTTGGAAAAATAGGAGGGACTCCATGGCAAAGCGGTTTAATTTCACCTACCTGTTTTGCAATGAATTGGATAAAATGACGTGGTTCTATGAGGACATTCTTCAACTTGAGCGGATATGGGAAAGCGATCGTTCTGTTGCCTTTAAAATAGGCAGTCATCAGCTGGCGGTAGAGCTTAAGAAAGATCTTGAGACACCTTCGGCAGAGTTTGCCATGCAGCCCGGATGGAAGGGCGGGGGCGCTCCAAGGACGAGCTGGTCTTTGGAATGTGATGAAGATGATTTTCAGGCTGTTGTTCAAGCCTCGCAGAGAAACGACGTAAGGAGCTTCTTTCCTGAACCAAAATGGAAGGGATATTGGAGTTTTCCTGTTTTGGATCCTATGAACAATACGATTGAGATAACGTGTACGGAGAGGGAGACGGTGCCTATCACTACCCGAACATTGTCCAATGTATAGGTAGATATCATTTAATATTTTTGAAGAGAATTGATCTATAACTTCGATAAAATCCGAGTAGTGCCAAGTACCGGAAAAGGAGTGGCGTTTATGAGGAAAAAGCGAATTCTGTTTGTGCCCGTGCTGGTTCTTGTGCTCTTTTATTTTCTTTTTTTGTTTAAGGACGGAATTGTGACGGATTTTGCGGGGATTGGGGTTGAGCTTCCATTTGGCGAGCGGATTGTGGTTCCTGATGGGTTTTCAGAGGTGGATGCAAACGTGAACGGGGTGGCCGATCCCATGGATATTGTTATGGCTGCCCGAACGGAAGTGGATCAGCGGACCAAGTATAAAAGTGCGTATTATGATGGCGGCTATCCGCCTGAGGATGAAGGAGTGTGTACGGATGTGGTGTGGCGCGGGCTCATGGGCAGCGATATTTCGTTAAAAGAGCTGATGGATGAGGATATTGCTTTAAACCCTGAACTTTACCCTAGAGTGGAAGGGAATCCTGATCCTAACATTGATTTTCGCAGGGTGCCGAATCAGTATGTGTTTTTTGAGCGTTATGCAGAATCGTTAACGACGGACGTGATCCCAGGGGATGTGGCCAATTTAGCAGAATGGCAGCCGGGAGATATTGTTCTTTACCTGGATGGGTTTCATCACGTAGGAATCGTTTCTGATAAGCGGGCTAGAGACGGCACACCTTATTTGATTCATAATACGTATCCGTTTGCTGCTGAGATTAAACTTACGTCTATTTCAACCCCGATTGCCGGTCACTACCGCTGGAAATATGATGATTTCTTACAGGAAGGGTGATCGTGTGACATGTTTGGGCTGCAGGCTGGCGAATGGGCTGGTACCTATGCCTATGGTTTATGAGAATCGCGCGTGTGCTGCATTCTGTAACTCTCCAAAATTGTTGGGTGCACAGGTAGATCTTTCTGATGTTTTTTAGAGGTAAAGGACCTGGACCTATGTTGCGAGATTATTCGGGTGGTGAGTAACCACCACAACAACAAGTGCGGCCTTTTTTCTGGGGGGGACGGTAATGAAAAAGCTCTTATTATACGTAACCATATTTTCCGCTTCAATCATGTTGGTACTGTTTCTATATCCTGTTGGTAAATTACTCTTCACGGAAGTAAAGGTGGTAGAAGCCACCTTTTTGGATGTGTATTATGCACAGGTGGGAGAAGGAGAAACAGAGTTTGATGTCTTTAAAGAGTACATGGAAGAACAAGGGTGGATTGAGGTTGAGAGGTTAGGCAGCGGGCAGCATTTCGAGAGGGACGGTAATACGTTCTTCATTCATAGTACGGATATTAAAACGATCTTTAAGAACGGCTGGTTGAATGGTTTCGGTTAAATATGGAAAAGGAGCAAATAAAATGACTTTTGAGATGACCATCCAAGTTCGAGTCTCTGATTTTTTAAAAGGTCAAAGGTGGTACGAGGTTTTATTGAATAGGAAGCCAGACTTTGTTCCTCACGAAGGTTTTGCAGAGTGGGAAATCATTCCTGGGTGCTGGTTACAAGTAGCAGAAGGGGAGCCTGCTCCTGGAAGCGGGCCTATACGTTTAGGGTTAACTGATCTCGAAGGTGAAAAAGAAAGGCTTATACGAGAACTAAATATCGAACCATTCGAAATTCTATGTAGAAAAGAAGTGCCTGTAAGGTGGGCGTCATTGAGTGATCCGTGGGGAAATGGCATTGGTTTCTTCGAATACATAGATAAAAAAGAAGAACGAGAGCGTATAGCAACACTTCAGCGTGTTTAATGCTTTAGTCTATATATAAGGAATGTACTTAAAATCTACAACGGAAAACAGGGAGTAATCACACTATAAAAGGAGTGAATCAAAATGAAAGACAAAGTGGTTGTTGTAACAGGTGGCGCTAGAGGGATCGGGAAAAGTACGGTTCGTATGCTCATTAAACAAGGAGCGAAAGCTGTAGCAATTGCGAGAAATGAAAACACATTGAAAGATCTTAAAAGAGACGTGCCTGAAGTGGGCACGTACGCGTGTGATGTGAGTGATGAAGAGCAAGTGTCCAACACGTTTGATGATATTTACCGAGAGTACGGACGGATTGACGTACTATTGAATAACGCCGGTGTAGGCGTATGGAAAACGGTTGAAGAGATGTCGGTGGAGGATTGGGACGTGCAGCTGAACACGAACTTAAAAGGAGTTTTTCTTACGAGTCGAGCTGTTTTTTCGAAAATGAAAGAACAAGGAAGCGGTCACATCATTAACGTGGCATCAGACCTTGGGTATACGAGCATTGCACGAGGAGGCGCTTATTGTGCGAGCAAGTGGGGGCTTCTTGGTTTAACAGGAACACTCTTAAAAGAAGGAGCTCCTCATGGCATCATTGTCTCGACCGTGTCACCAGGACTTGTGGCGACAGACTTTGGCGGTGTGGAAGCGGAAAAGAAACTAGAGAAGGGTCTTAAACCAGAAACGGTTGCTGCTCACATTATCCGAACCATTGAAACTGGGGACGAGACGGGATCTGTTGATGTGATTGTGAAGCCTCAACCGAGGGAGAATTAATGAGTCGAAATGAAAGCGTGCCCGTTTTGTAATCTGGATTTACTCCCTACACAAAGAATCAACATGAGAAACGATCACTGTCTTTTTTTACAGTTGGTAGAGTTTAGAACAAAGAGAGATGTTATTAAAGGTGCAGGTGTGATTGTCCCTATCAAACACAAAGAGACGGTGTTTGATCTGTCTTCTAAGGAATGGTCGGCTACTTTTTCTTTATTGAAGCAAGCAAAAGCCTATATTGATGAAAGATATAAACCGAATGGATACAACGTAGGGTGGAATTGCGAAGAGGTAGCAGGGCAGCACATTCCTCACGCTCATTTACATGTCCTCCCCAGATATGAGGGTGAACCTCTGGCGGGAAAAGGGATAAGGTATATGTTTAAAACGACTCTTTCAAGCGATTAACGTTACTTGAAATAGCACTCGATTGACAAAAAGAACCCCCCGGTGATGCGGAATCCACATGCATGATCCGGGGTTCTTATTTTGCTTCAAAATTAGTTCCCTGCAACCTCTGACGGCTCCGATTCAATCCCTTCCTCGTTCACGGCTGTCACATAAAACCGACCGTCCTCTCCTCGTTCGATCCGGATAGACTTTCGTTCGTGAGCGGACACGCTTTCAATATGATCGAAGTGACCGGTGTCCTTATTTTCTCGGTAAATGCGGTAGCCGATGACAGAATCATCTCGGACTGCGTGCCACGTAATGCGGTCGCGCTGAACGACGACATTTTCGGGTGCATCAGGTGCAACGCCTTCGAATGTCTCCGCCTCTGTCACCTCTTCTTCAATTTCAGGCTCAACGAGTTCCGTGTAGACAACAAGCCTTTGATCGTGTGTACCTTCAGAGCGATCAAACGTACCTGTGCACGTAATCAAATTGAGACGCTTTTTATCCGTAGGACCAAAAATCTCCTCAATGGGGGCATCATTGCGGCCATAGGAGATCGATTGCTGCACTTCAAATGTGAGGGGCTCTCCGTCTTCACCGATCACGTGAATCTCATCACCTGGTTCAAGCTGATCAAGGTCCCAAAATACGGCAGGTCCTGTGCGGCTATCAACGTGACCGGCTAGGACCGCATTTCCGGTGTTTCCCGGTAACGTCCCCGGTTCGAACCAAGCCACTCCATCAGCATCATCCGGAACCCCCATCTGTCCATTATCAAGAACGCCCACCGGCTCAATGTCAGCTTCTACTTCTATGGCGGGAATGGAAAGCATTAGAGGAACGATGCCATATTCAGGTGCGGGCTCTGCTTCCGTGTCACCTTCCGTTTCCTCCTCATTTCCAAGGCGCACAAACTCGTCATTCAAGTCAATTGCGCCAATTTCTTCGTCCTCCTCTTCAATAGAAGGGGCTATGTCGTTGATCGGCTCTGACTCCCATTCTGTATCGATCATGCCTTCGTCGTTTACGTATAAAAAAGAAAACCCGGCAAGAAGAGCAAGAGCTAGGGAAAGAATAAAGATTTTAACGTTCATTGGTCTCACTCCAAAGTAGAAGATCACTGAAAAGATACCCCAACTACGTTTTCAGTGCCTTTTATTTGAATGGCAATGTCTCAGTTTTTCACCATCAAATATAAAACCGTTACAACATTGATTAGATTGCAAAAGGTAAAACACGAAACGTTTCCATGCCTTCAAGTAGGAAAAGGAAGAGAAGTTCTCACTTCTCTCCCCACAATATTTGAATTACGCTTGTACTGCTTTTTTACGAATGTACACAGCTGCACTTGCTGCAAGTAAAGCACTGATCGTGATCCAAAGCATCATGTTTGAATTTTGTCCAGCGCCACCGCCCATGCCTGTTTGAGGCATTTCTTCAGGCATTTCACCTTCAGCTTTAAACTGTTCAGGGAACTGGTCTACGAATGCACCGGATAGGGTTTCACCGAGAGCAAACATGTGGTGATAGCCGTGACGGAAGTTGTCATAAGTCATGGCATAGTCTTCGTCCACATACGCGTCAAAGGTGTTTGTTACATCTGCTACATGTGAAGACACGTTCTCTTCTCCGGCTTCAGCAGGAATGCGTCCTTCAGTTGCTTCGTCAAGGAAAGCTGCGAATTCTACGACATAAGCATCAAGGTCCATTTCCGCTTGTTCACGGGCGTCCATGTCACCTTCTGCTGTAGCGACGACCATGTCACCGAAGAAGTCGATGTGGCTCTGCCAAATTGGTTCAAACGCCATAGCGCCGTCGTCACCATAAATCGATCCCATCGCACCAGTCAGATCCGCTGTATTTTCATCAAGAGCCCAACCGGCAAAGTCAAAGTCATCAGCACCGTCAAAGCCTTTTTGCATTTCGAGTACGGCAAAAGAGAAGTGTTCTGCCATTAAATGATTCAGTGCCGCTCTCAAGTCAGCCGCTGGTGTACTTACTTTTGTGTTGTCAAACTCCTCAGGCATTTGCTCCACAATGGCACCAGACAAGGCTTCACCGATATCAAACATGTGGTGAATACCGTGACGAATGCCGTGGTACGCTTCTTCAAACTCTCCATCCACATAGGCATCAAACACATTTTTCACATCTTCCACATGACCGGAAATGTTTTGTTCACCTGCTTCAGCAGGAAGTCCACCTTCTGTTGCTCCATCTAAAAAAGCAGCGAATTCTTCTACATAGTTTTCAAGGTCCATCTCTGCCTGTTCACGAGCATCCATGTCGCCTTGTGCTGTTGCAACGGTTAGGTCACCGAAGAAGTCGATGTGGCTTTGCCAAATACGCTCAAACTCTGCTGCGCCTTCCTCACCATAAACCGATTCAATTGCTGCGGTGAGTTCAGCTGTATTTTCATCCAGTGCGGCCCCTACTTCGCCAGCATCTTCACTCCCGTCAAATGCTTTTTGCATAAATGCAACAGTAATAATGTAGTGTTCGGAAAGGAGATGGTCTAAGTGTGTTCTAAGATCAGATGCTGGTGTGGATACTTGTGGTACGTATTCCCCGTATCCATCCTCGTGATCGTGGTCGTCACTGTGATCATGGGCAAGTGCCGTTCCGGGAATAAGAAGCATCCCTGCCATCGCGGCGGCTGCAATTCCTTTGGCTTTCTTTTTTAACATGTTTCATCTCTCCTTCTTTTTTGTTTGTTTTTGTGTATCTGCCTAAGCTAACGGAGTGAATCACGAAATGGATCACTTTTTTTCGAAAAAAAATAAAAAAGAGTACGTTACATGCCAAGAAAATCCCTTTTGTGACAAGGCTTTTAGCTTTTGAAAAAATAAAATGCTAAAGGGATGGCAATCGCAGTTTTAAAAAATGACAAGACTAAAATGATCCATTTTCCAAAAAAGATCGTTATTATAAATAAAGATCTTATACTTTAGTTTGGGAGGAAGGAGCGTCACATGGCTAAAATGGATGATAAACAGCTGTACAGGCGTATTCAGGAGCACGATCAAGCTGCACTCGAAACGCTGTACGATAAATATGAAAAGCTTCTCTACTCGTTTGCCTATAAAATGGTTCAGGATCCACAATCAGCAGAAGAAATCGTTCAGGAAGTGGTACTGAAACTTTGGAAAGGGACAGGAACGTACGATGAAACGAAAGGAAAATTCTCCTCATGGCTTTTGACGATGACCCGGAATACGGCAATCGACATGATCCGTAAGCAAGATAAGCAAGAAGTACACCTAAGTAACGAATGGGAACCGGGAGACTCAGGTCCTCAGGTAGAAGACATGATAGAGTGGAAAGAACAGGGAGAAACGCTTAAAAAAGCGATCAGAACACTCAAAAAAGAGCAAATTGAGATTGTGGAGCTCTTTTATTTCAAGGGGTACTCTCAGAGAAAAATTGCAGAAAAAACAAACATTCCTCTTGGAACGATAAAAGGGCGAATTCGACTTGCACTCAAGCATTTACGCCAAGAGCTTGCAGGGGAAAGGGGGACTCAGCTATGAGTACGAACCAATGTGATCGGCTGATTGATTATTTCAACCGACAGCTAACGGAGAAAGAACAAGAACAATTCGAAACACATCTGTCCTCGTGTGAGGAGTGCAGGGAGGAGCTGATGGAATTGCGGGAAATGACGGATGACCTACCGTTTCTTGCTGACCCGGTTGAGCCTCCTGAAGAGATGAAAAAACGAATCTTAACCAACGTCCTCAAAGACGAAGATAAAAAGGACACTTCGACCAAGGCATCGAAAGAAAATGTGGTTGTTTCGACTAGCCGAAGAAGTAGGAAATCCCCTTTCATATATGGAGCATTAGCGGCGTCATTGTTACTTTCTGTCGGAATAAATGGTTGGTTGTGGACGGAAAACCAGCAGCTTGTAGGGGAAAACGAACAGATCTCCAGTGACTTTCAGGAGGTAGCTGAGGAACGAAATGAACTTGTTACCGAGTTAACAGCCATCAGGGATAGCATTGAGGAAGACGTACAACCGGGAACGTCTCAGGTTGTTCTCACAGCGAACCTTGATTCCACTCTTGGAGATGTGAGTAACGGCTTTGCAACCCTCATTTCAGAGCAGAACCAAGTGCAACTCGTGATTCAAGTAGCAGGTATGCCGGAGCTTGAAGGAACAGAAGCCTATCAGGCTTGGATCATTGAAGGAGAAACACCTATTCCTGCGGGAAGTTTTGAAATCGATGAGGCCGGTAATGGAGCGGTTGCCTTTAACGTACAGGACATTGAAAACCTAAACGTTGATCAAATCGCGATCACTCTTGAGCCAAGACCGAATAATGAACTGCCAGAAGGAGAAGTGCTTCTTGCCTCGCAATAGAGAAGTGCTGAGGTGCTATACCAAATGAAAGGCGACCATCTTTTGATGGTCGCCTTTCTCGTTGACATTAATGAGCGTGGCTTGTCTTCAAATTGCTGATCGTTCTCACGATAAAAGCGCCAGCAGTGAATGTAAAGAAGGATGTAACTAGCATTGTAATATCAAAGCTCCACGGAATGCTTGTGAAGATAACAAATATGGAACCCGTAACAAGACCAATCATCGCTGCATAGGTTTCAGAAGAATAATGGATTAGCATATAGCGAATGAGTTTACTTGTGAACAAGACTCCAAGGCAGCCCCCTGCACCGAGAGTCAGGATCACAGGCAGATTCATTTCCGCGAGGGAAGAAATCGCTGTTTCATAAACACCTAATATCGTGAGAATTAAGGCGCCACTGATTCCGGGAAGGACAAGAGCGGTGCTAGCAATAAAGCCTGATGTAACAAAAAAGAGGTAGTCAGTACCTGATAAATTAGCAGGGTCCATGGTAGTCGTTCCGCCCAATGCTTGAAAGGCAAAAATGATGAGTAAGAACAACGCGATAATGCCGAAATGTTTTGTCGTAAGCCTATGGTTCGCCCGTTGTTCGGCTTCTTTCCAAAGGTAGGGGAGGAAACCGACGATGATCCCGGCAAAAAACATCATCGTTGGAACCCTATACGTACTCAACAAGTAGTAAATAATTGTTACTGAAATACCAAATCCAATCACCATCCCTGCTCCGAATGTAAGGAGGAATGGGATGACTTCTTTTCGTTTTTTTGTCGTTAACACGCTAAAGGAATAGATTAAACGTTCATAAAGACCGAGGATCATCGCCACTGTGCTACCGCTAATCCCAGGAACCGTTTCGATCATTCCTACAGCAAGTCCACGTAACATGATGCTAAACATGATGAATTTTTCTCCTTCGTATAAATCTTTTATTAATCTACCACAAAAAAAGTGAGCTTAATCTTCTGTTTGCGGGACTCATAGGTATATCAATTGTCTCTACAATAAACGATTACCACTCTAGTGATCGTTTTTTTAGTGATGTTTTCAATAATAAGGATCTTACCATAGGGAAATCATGAACGTACAACAGAATAGTCTCAATCATATCCCCCAACAGCCTTTGGCAACTTCTGATACTCCGGTTTTGGTTCAATGATTTCCTGATACAAGAAATCCATGAACGTTTCCCACCTCTCTGTGTGTCTAGAAGTACATGAGGTATCCCATACTTGGCTGTAGGTTTCGCCCCTGGCTTGCAAAGTTAGGTCATACGTGGGGTGAGGATCCATACAAGGCGATCCTTGTGTATGATCGGCTACGTCCAGTACATTGGCATCCCTCATTTTTTCATAAATAATGCTTTTCTCCGCATCTGTTAGGATCATATCAGTAGTCTCTTGTCCATTTTCGATCAAGTCTTTCGTGAACGTATCTTCAAAAGTATTCAGCTCATTGTTCGAGCCATATCCAAAATGGAGGGAAAAATCAAAGTCATCCGGCATCTCACTAGGTAGAGCGGATGTTTCATTACTGCAACTTACAAAGACTAAAACCAAGATTACTGCAAACACCATGCGTTTCACTATACCCCTCCTCGTCTCATTTAAAGACGCCAACAACACGCAAAAGTTTCGAGTGTGGTGAGGAAGCTTTTCCATAGGGAACACCATCTTTGAAAAATTGGGGGGGCTGGAACGGATTGGGGTATCAATCGCCCAAAAAGCAACTACATCTCAAGACCGAGAAAAGTTACGCCTCGGGCTCCTTATGAATGTGCCATCACGTTATTATGCTTAGTTTAGAAATGAAGTGAGGGTGATTGATGATGAAGAACAATTTTAAAGAAGTATTGCTATGGCTTTTTGTGATTAATCTAGGAATCTCTGTTGGTGCAGGATTATACGAGAGTTTGATTGTGATTCCTGAATATAAGGGAACACCTCCTAACGACTGGATAGAGACAGGCTTATCCTTTTGGGTTTATGTGAGTACAATTCCTTTAACGTTATTAACGATAGCCAATGGCGTGGCCGGTTGGAAAAGTAAGGGAAGAAGGAGAAAGTGGCTTTTAACAACTGTGGGGATTGTGGCTTTGGAAAGAATCTTTACCTTTTCTTATTTTATCCCAACTATGGCAGGGATGAAGGGCGGTGGCTTGCCTCAAGGAGAAATTGACGCTGTCCTCGATCAATGGACTTACCTTAATCATTTTCGTCACCTGTTATCGATTACAGCCTGGCTTTTAGCTATGAGAGTCATGACCATACAAAAATAAAAATCCCGATCATCAACGTGTCTGGGTTGGTGATCGGGTTTCTTTTTATGCTTCTTATCCATTCGGTGAAGAATGTCTTGTTTTGTTTTCCCTTGTCTAACGTGAGTGCTGAAACCTTGGACAGTCCCTCTGGAACGTGTCGCGTCACGCTTGTTGTTTCGAACGTCATGGTCGCGCCATTTTTTAGCTTTGCTTTTGGCCATTGTTTGTTCCTCCTTTATAACCTGTTCTTCCATTTTACAGGAATATTTGAAGAAAAGAAGCAGGATTTTTACTTCATCAAACAGAATGGATTCTTTTTGAAAGAAAAAAAGTATTTTTAGAGGGAATCGTGGTTCACGAAGGTCCGGTTGTGTAAAACAAAAGGTCCACAATAGGAGATCCATTCATGAGCAGGAAGGGGAAGATGACATTGACAGTCATGCTCGTCCTAGGTATCAGCATATATGTAGTATGGGCCCCTCTAACATTGTTGTCATTCAACGATTCAATAGAAACCATGTTGGACAACGAAGAGGCTTTAGAACGATCACATGTTTCAGTGGTGGCTCCACTATCGAGACAACATCATATGGAAAGAGGTTCAAAACGATGAAAAAGATTTGGGACAAGGACATACATAGTGAATACAAACTCTCCTCCCTCACATCAGAAGACATTGAAAAAGCAGAAAAGCATCTTCAAGTCCAACTGCCAAAAGCATACATTGCTTTATTGGAGGAACAAAATGGCGGCGCACTTCGCTATAACGCCATTCCATCACCAAAACCTACGGTGTGGGGAGAAAACCATGTGACTACCACCTATCTGAAAGGAATCGGGAAAGGTACGGGACTCTATGAAAATGTGTATCTCCTTCAAGAATGGGGGCTGCCAGAAGGTCTACTATTGTTAAATGGCGATGGGCACACGTGGCTCGCCCTCGATTACCGAGAGCGTTTTGGAGAACCGACGGTCATTTATACAGAAGTGGATTCCGATTTTGTTGTTAAAGTAGCTGACACCTTCGACGATTTCTTAAGCGCACTTTATTGGGAGAAAGAGCCCATTCTGGCTGTACAGGAAACGACTGTGACGATTGAGGACGCGAATAGGATTTTTCAACAAGGATCAGAAGAAGAAATTGTACACGCTTTGATGGTGTTAACTCAAGAGGAGTTAGATCTCACATGGTTCACTCCTCAGCTACTTGTATTAAGTAAGCACCCAAGTGCTACCGTGCGAGGAGAGGTCGCCAGCAACGTATGGAACTTTCTCTCGTACCAACTCGAAGACGACACGTTGGATCAATTGGTTCAAACCTTTCAACAGGACAAGGACGCCGATGTTCGAATGTACGCCGAGCTGATTATGGAAAAAAGAAAGCACACCTTTGAGCAATTGAAGAATGACTTGGAACAAGGTGAGATGGTTAGTTTTTTGTTAAACGGTGAGATCTATCACGTGTATGAAGAAAATAAGCAGTGGCATCTAGGTAATTCCGAATCAGAACTAGAATCCTATTCCACGAGTGCCGAATTGTTGAACAAAGGAAGAATTAATGGACAAACCATGAAGTCGTTGTGGCCAGAGGTTCGAAAGGTCTAAAGGCGCCTGCCTCATTTGTTGGATATTGTAATGGCACACTGATTTGTGAAGATGCAAGGCCAAAAACGAAAGGAGAAGAAAACCATGTTCTTGAATTATTTGCCTCAAGGCTTCTGGTTGTCCATCGTCGCTTTTGTGACGCTCCAGTGGGTTGCAATTCCAATCATCGCCCATTTCACGTCCACAGCTGGTGGGGTCATGATGGGCATTCTGTTCATCATTTCCGTTGTGTATCCCATGTATGTCTTATGTTCACTTCTATACCTTAACCAGGTGAAAAGACTGAGCGGCGAGCAACTCATGATCGCATCCATTTTTCTTCTCATACCGTTATTTGCCTACATTCCTCTAGTGGCGTAGGGAGTCATATAGAGAGATAAGAGCTATACCGTTAAAAAAGCGGATGGAACCGTTAATCATAGGACCGATACCGGGAAAAGCTAGCATGAAGCCGTTAATCATAAAAATGAAGTCGTGAAAAACCATGACACAGCCGTGAAAAACCAAAACAAAAGCAAAAAAACCAACTAAAAGGGGAATAAATCGAGTAGTGAGTGGCGTAGTTGAATGAAAGGTTTACCACACATAGAAAAAGTGGGCTGAATGTGGTCCGCTTTTTTCGTTGTGATCTCCCCCTTTTATACTCATTTCCACTACTTAATAAGTATTGATACGAGAAAAAATGGAGGGGATTTTATGGGAGTGTATGTCTTTATATTGATGAATGAAGGTACGAACCGATCAAACGGTCCATTCGCTCGTAGCCGAACATATAAAATGGTGGTAGGAAAAAACGAAATGACGTTTCAAACGCTTCAAACTGTTGTTTCACGGAAACGTTTAGACGGAACAATACCAGAGATTACTACAGAGATTACATAAATATAAAACACCTTTGTCGACGGCGCTCCCTAAAACGCAAGTGAACAAATCAAAATAAAGGAAAGACGAGGGCCTGGTGCGAATATCATGTATCAAAGTTGACTAAAAGGAGGCAGTGCGTTTGAAAGCGATCGTCTGTACAGCATATGGAGATCCAAGTGTCTTGCAGCTAAGAGAGGTCAAGATGCCTGTTCCAACGGATCATGAGGTCCTTATCAAAGTCCATGCAGCTTCAGTTACCTCGGCAGACTGTCGCATACGTGCTTTTTGCAGTCCTCCTTTGTTTTGGGTTCCCATGCGAATGGTCATTGGTATTACAAGACCAAGAAGAGCCATTCTCGGTGTCGAGCTTTCAGGTGTAATTGCACAAGTGGGTAAGAAGGTCACTCGGCTGAAAGAGGGAGATCCTGTGTTCGCCATGACAGGCATGAAGTTTGGTGCCTACGGCGAGTATTGTTGTTTGCCTGAAAAGGGATTGATTGCGATAAAGCCTGATCAAGCAAGCTTTGAAGAAGCGACAGGTATGTTATTTGGAGGAACATCCGCTTTGCATTTTCTCAGAAAAGGAAAGATCACCAAAGACCAAAGAGTGCTTATATACGGAGCATCAGGGGCAGTGGGGACATCAGCGGTTCAGCTTGCCAAACATTTCGGCGCCAATGTAACGGGAGTATGCAGTGAGGCCAACCAATCGTTAGTTGCCGAACTCGGTGCGGACGACGTGATGAATTATGAAAAAGAAGATGATACGAGAATAAAAGAGAGATATGACCTTGTGTTTGATGCTGTTGGAAAAATAACAAAGGCGCACGCTAACAAATGGGTAACACCTACAGGAATATATGTGACAGTGAATCGAGGAATGGCAGCAGAGCGTTTAGAAGATGCTATTTTCCTTCGTGAGCTTTTTCAAGCAGGGGCACTAAAACCAGTAATTGATCGTGTGTATCCTTTTGAAAAGATCCAAGAAGCCCATGCATACGTGGACAAAGGTCATAAAAAAGGCAATGTCGTCGTGCGGATCCGTGATAAGTAGGTCTTAAGACACGAAAAAATGTGTGAAATGTGTAAAAGAGGGAATGGGGTACGTACACACATCACTACAGGGGGGCTTTACGATGTCTAAAAAAAGCATGAATCGACTGGAACGGTTAAGAGAGGCACTCAACGGTACACGCCATTATAAACAGCCAGAGATCGCCTATACATATAAAAAAGAAGCGGTTTTGTTATCCACATTTACAACCAATAAGCGAACGGTCTTTTACCTGTTCACGCTCACAGGAGAAGACTATTATCAAAAGCACCAAATCACACTAGAAGAGAGAGAGAGTGCTCTGTACATTACCGAACTGATCTTACTGAACAAAGAACAGTACAACAAAGGGTACGGCAGTTTGCTCATCCAAAAAGCGGTCGACTTTGCAAAAGAAGAAGGGTTAACGAGAGTGATCCGTAACTTCTCGTCTGAAGAGGCAACAGCCTATAATCGTAACGTATCATTGTTTAAAAAGAACGCCTTTCATGTATTCGGTTCAGAGGCTGTTAAAGAACTATCCGAAGGGGCGGAACCGAGTCAAACGTCCCCGGAAGTGGAAGTCGCCGCAGATTAAATCGGTTTGAAAGCTTCTCGCTCACCAATGCGAGGAGCTTTTTCTTTTTAATAGCTCACCGGTTCTTTATATGGAAAGGAATTCGGGAACTATTTCCCCTCCTCGTCCGTACATAAAGGAACAACATTTTCAAAGGAGTGGGCAGAGATGCATGAACATGCTTTAAACGTAAAGGACAAAATCGATTTATTGGTACAAAATGAACAAGCGGTTAAAAAAGCAACGGCTTGGACGGGCCTCGATACGAAAACACGTCTCCTCCTTGCAGCGATGTTTGCCAATCGTCATCAAGAAACAAATGCAGACGAGTTTAAAGACGTTGCCAACTGGATCAAAGAACAGACGTCAGCTTGGTCCTATATAAGAGGCAACATTCGTTTCTCGGTTGCCGCAAACCTGATGCTCTATACAGACGATCCCCACAAAGCCTTCGATGAGATGATGAAAACGTATGAAGTCTTACTCGAAGCGGGATTCAGGCGCCATAACGCCACGTACTTAGCCGCACTTGCACTCACAACACAAACGCCGAACATCAGCGACACGGACCGGGAAGTGTTGGCCAAACGAGCAATGACGTTGTACAAAGAGGTCAGAAAAGGGCAAGTGTTCAACACAAACGAATACGACTATCCGTTGATTGTGCTTTTGGCTAAAGGAAGAGCGGATGATATACAAAACATAGGAGCAGAAGTCAGCGACACATACCAAAAGCTTCGCCGTGGAAATTGGAAGAGGGGCAATGAGCTCCAAGGGATCACACACATCCTCGCCCTCGATTCTGAAAAAAGCGTCGATGCCCACATCGATAAAGCGAACGAACTGTTCGAAGAGTGGGAGCGAGAAATCGGTCGCGTAAGGCCAGCATACTACAGTGAAATCGGTGCACTAACCGTACGAAACGCCGTCAAAGCCGACATCGCTACCGTAAAAAAACACGAAGAAAAGCTCCATGCCCTCTCATCCTTTCGCTGGAACAAAGAGCTAGGAACCATCATCGCCGCCCAATTCACCGCGAGCAGCGACCTAGAAGAATCGCCACTCAACGAGCATATGCTCACAACCCTCTCCATTCTTCAGCAAGCAGAAATGGCAGCCACCATGGCCGCAGTTGGAGCAGTGACCGTGGCCACGACGAGTGGGAATTGATAATCTAACAACGAGCATGGGAGATGAGATCCCCATGCTTATTTATTGGATCAGCTGACTGAAATGACATGAAATTGCTATGTTAATACAAAAAAGGAGTCATGGGACAATGCCTGTATACAACAAACTCGTACGTGACCAAATCCCTGAAATCATTAAGGCCAGTGGTAAAACTCCAATTATAAAAAAATTATCCGATCAAGATTACATAAGATTTGCTAAAGAAAAGTTGGGAGAAGAATTGAACGAATACTTGGAAGCAAAAAATGATGAGGAAGCGGTTGAGGAGCTTGCGGATCTGATGGAGTTAATCCAATGCTTGGCAGAAAAACACGGGAGTTCAGTGGAACAATTAGAGTCTGTAAGACGAGAGAAGGCTGAGAAGCGAGGGTCATTTAAGGAAAAGTTATACTTAAGTGAAGTTCTTCATACATAAAAAGGTCGGAAGTGTTCCTTCCAACCTTATTACATATAAACTGGCGTCCAAAAGTCATCAAATCCGTTTTTACGAGAATACTCGTACATCTTTTCGATTTTCCCAGCATCGTAATTACTAATTTTTGTTTGGATCGATGGTTCTGATATGGTAATGAGTTTTTCGTTACGTATCTGTAGTTTTTCTAAGTATTGATCAATTGCGAGTTTGTCATTTTTAGTAGTATTACATCTGCTACAAGAAAGAACAAGGTTCCAAATCTGATCGGATTGAACAAAAGACCAAGGAACAAAATGATCCACATGAACGTGGCGTTTTCCACTAGTTAATTCCTTGTCACAATAAAAGCATCGCTTCTCAAAATGATTTAATAAGATTTTTTCAAAAGGCTTAAGTGTTCCCCGCTTAGTGATATCTTCTACCTTGAAAATGAGATAATCAACGGCTCGTCCGTTGAGCTCTTCAATTTTCTTTGCCATATGATAATTGGTTAATTGAATCAACAAAGATTGATAATTAAGCATGAAGGTGTACACATTTTTATCAAAGCGGAAGTACTCTCCTTTATGGGCAAACTCGTAAAAGTTGCCTCGAGTATCCCCGTATAAAGCTCCAAAAACATTTTCTTTCATAGCCTTTTGTTTTATATTCTTAATCAGATCACATTGTATGGCGTCAGAAAGCTTATCAAAATTATAGCCTTGTGGGATATTGTATTTATTTTGCTCTTCCAATACGAGTGTAGCTGCTTTTGCATTACGGCTTCCAGGGTTGTGTTGGGTAATACCATGAACCGCGACAAGGTTCCAGTAGACTTTAGCAAAAGTGTAGGCTAACTGATCATAGGTGAGTTCTAGCTTGCCGTTCACTTCATATAAATTTTCAATCATAGATTTCATGAGTGCGTATTTATAAGTAGATTGTTTAACAGATTTAGAAGATAAAAAGGACGAGAATATCCTCCAGATCTGTTCATCAGTCAAGTAGGCATGATGCAATTTACCTTCTCTTAACTTACTATTTTTGATTTTCATAACGCAGACCACCTAACTACCAGATAGATCCAATGTATCAATGAAAGCATGAAACTGCAAATCAACTTTGAATGGTTAATTTCTCTTCTTTCTTTGCTAATATAAGATATGTTAGAATAATCAAATATTGTCTAGGTCTATTCTTGTATCCTTTGAGGGACTTTATTAGGTTTTATTGGGAATTTATTAGGATATAGGTAGAATGGTAGTATTTTCATGTGTAAGAAATTTCGATAAGATGGAAAAGAGGACCTTTAGGACTAGGTTTCTGAGAGCCGGTAGTAAGCCGGGCTGTGTTGGGAGTGAGCCGGATGAATGGGAAAGTGTTGAAGTATCACCGATTAAAACATCGGAAGAAGCAAGATGAAGTGTGTAAGGGGATTTGTTCGGTATCTTATTACAGCAAGATTGAGAATGATCAAATCGAGGTGAGTGAGGATATCCTCGATCGATTAATGGAGCGTCTAGGTATTGATGAAGGCGCGAAGTCTGTACATAATGACAGTTATTTGAGAGAGCGAATTCAAGCTTTGAATGAAGCAGTCATTGATCGTGAGCTTGAGAAGGCGAAGGAACTGGCATCGGCTTTACAAGATCAAATGACATTTGTTCAAAATCCGAATTTGATCGTTTTATTTGAATTAATATTTGCTCGTCTTCAGTTGTTGCACGGTGGCCTTTTGAAGGCGAAAGACATTTTGGATAAAAACGAAACATACATCAAAGAGGGTGAAAACCCTGAGCTTTTGTTTCATTTTTTGAAAATGAAAAGCGTGTGCGTGTATACGGACCAAGAGTTCCACGAATCCCTTGGTTATTTAAAGGAAGCGGATCGTCTTTTAACGGTGTCAAGCTTCCCTCATAAAGATGTGGTCGATCTGTACTACATGCTTGGCCTTACGTCTTACCGGGTGGAGGATATCAATGCGAGCATGTACCACTTGAATGAAGCGGTGAAGGTGTATGATGCAAACTATGAGTATCACCGAAGCGGGGACTGCAGGCTTCTTCTTGGCCTTTGTTACAAAGTGATCGACAAGTTCCAACAGGCAGAGAAGCAGTTTGAGCTTGCCATGAAGCTCGCTCGCAACATTAAAGACGAGAAGCTGGAGTCTAAAGTCCTTCAAGCGAAAGGGGAGACCTACGGGGCGATGAACCGTTCCATGGAGGCTATTCACCACTTTCAGCTGAGCTATCGTCTGCGAAAAGGAACAGACAGGCTGATTAGCGTGGTGGCTATTCTCGATCAGTTCGGAAAAATGATGCTTTACAGTGAAATGAAAAGCTGGATTGAACACGGTTTTGAGATTTTGGAAGAGCATAAGCGTAAAAGCAATAGTTTTCTCGTGAAGTAGTACCATTATCACCTGCTGTACTACAAGCATCTTTCTCATGAGGCGGATTTCAGTGAGTTTGAGCCAGTCTTGAAAGAGGAGATTATTCCGTTCTTTGAAGAAAACCCAAGGCCGGAATACGTCTATCGCTACGCCAAGCACCTAGCTTCCCTTTATGAAAAGAAGCAACAACACGCCAAGGCTGTTCAATATTATAAAAAAGCGATGAAAGCTCTTGAGAGCTTAAAGCAACATTAAATAAAAAGAGGATGTCCGGCAATGGGACATCCTCTTTCTTTATCCGAGCCATTGGTTATAGTAGGCCATTACGCCAAAAATTGCACCGATGAATGCAGCAATGCTCATTGTTATGACCATCACTTTAGGTTGTTCCCAAAAGGCTTTCGAAAACATAGACTCCCTCCTTTTAGGTTAATTTTAACATAATATCCCAACTCCTTGGCATCACAAAGACCTCGACCTTTTGTCATGAAGGGGACGGATGTCTGATAATCGTGGTGTGAGAATCGAACGAATCATGTTGAAAAAAATGTAAATAAAACAGTAAGTTATCTGTAAATTTGAAATTTTTGTTGAATTATCCTCCTTTTCCTTGCTAAAGTACGAGTTACAACTTTTTCTAATTCACAAGTGGGAAGGGAGAAAACAATATGAAAAGACATTCGTTTTTTAAGAAGGTAGCAGGTGCAGCCCTTGGTGCAACACTCGTTTTCGGAGGAGCAAGTGGATTTGTATCAGCAAATGAATCAGGAGAGACAAAGGAATATTTGGTTGGTTTTCAACCTGGAGCAGCAGCTTCAGATAGCGTGAATGCGTTAAGTCAGGTTACCGCTCTTGGTGGAGAGGTGGAGCATGAATTTGATTTTGCAGACATCGTCCATGTTTCTTTACCTGAACAGGCCGTCCGAGGGTTAGAAAATAATCCGAATGTAGCGTTTGTAGAAGAAAATCACGAAGTTCAAGCGTATGCTCAAGAAGTCCCTTATGGTATTGAACAAATTGGCGCTATTGATGTTCAGGTCAACGACGGAAACACAGGTAATGGCGTGAGTGTGGCCGTGTTGGATACGGGGATTGCCGCTCATGAGGATTTGAATGTGGTTGATGGTGAGAGCTTTATCGCAGGTGAACCTGATTACGAAGACTATAATGGTCATGGTACACACGTTGCGGGAACCGTCGCCGCCCTTGATAATGACTTAGGTGTTCTCGGTGTGAGCCCTGACGTTGATCTCTATGCTGTCAAAGTATTAGGTGCTGATGGGGGCGGTTCCCACGCATCCATTGCTCAAGGCATTGAGTGGGCGGTTGATAATGATATCGATGTTGTGAACATGAGTCTTGGTGGTGCTGTAGGTTCGACGACACTTGAGCAAGCAGTAAATTACGCTCATAGTCAAGGTGTAACTCTTATTGCAGCAGCCGGTAATGAAGGATCACTCATTCCTGGTTTGAATACGATCGGATACCCAGCAAAGTATGATAATGTGATCGCGGTTGGAGCGGTTGACTCAAATAACAACCGTGCCTCGTTCTCGAGTGTTGGAAATGAGCTAGATGTGGTGGCCCCAGGCGTGAGCATATTGAGCACGTACTTGGGTAATGACTACGCAGCGTTGAACGGCACGTCCATGGCTTCCCCACACGTGGCAGGAGCAGCAGCGCTACTACTGGCAGAAAATCCAGGATTGACGAACGATCAAGTGCGCGCGGTATTTAACGAAACAGCCGTTCCACTGGGAGATCACTTCTATTACGGAAATGGATTAATTGATGTAAGAGCGGCGATTGATGCTCAGTAAGTTAGATAGAATAAGAGAGTCTCGCTTTCGGGCGAGGCTTTTCTTTTTGTTAGGTGAAGGGGGGGTAGATGAAGAAGGGATTTGTGTTTTTATTCATTTTGGGAATGCTGGTTGGGATGTTTCTTCTTTCATCATTGTTTCGTTAATGACACGGTTTGTTTAATTAAAGAGGCAGATTGGGCAAGTGGTGCGTGGGGGAGGTTGAGGCACCCCACTTTACTGTTTAGAACATAGGTGGCACCATAGAGACAATAAGGAGCGGAATGATCTGTTCCACTACATAGAAGAGAAATAGGGCCTAAAGAGGTAGAGAGTGAGGAGGGGGAATAATGGAAACGGTGTTACTCGTGTTGATTGTGATTGGATTAGGGACGGCTGTTGGGCTTCTTAAAGAGCAATCTGGACAAAATAAGAAGATTATTGCGTTGTTGAAGGAGATGAGAGAGGATCGGAAGTGAGTTTGGATACTTGGCGGAGTGCACTTTGGAGCTAACTGGAGCGATTGCAAAATAAGTGGATGGAATCTGAAATAAGTGGATCAAACAAAAAATAACTGGATCATCCGAAATGAGAAATACTCCATCCACCCCAACGCCACTCCAAAAATTCTCTGCGCCTCCCATAAATGAACGCAACACAAAAAAGCCACCCCGCTTATAGAGGTGGCTTCATTTTCGTTTATCGATTATCAATGGTCTCCGGATACAAGTCGTGTTGGACTAAACGTTGCTGGGCGAAATTCTCCCATTTCGTGCCAGGCTTACCGTAGTTTACGTATGGGTCGATGGAGATTCCGCCACGAGGGGTGAATTTGCCCCAAACTTCAATGTAACGAGGGTCCATTAACTCAACTAAGTCGTTCACGATCTTGTTGATGCAGTCTTCGTGAAAGTCGCCGTGGTTACGGAAGCTAAACAAGTATAGCTTAAGCGACTTAGATTCAACCATTTTTTTATCCGGAATGTAGCTGATGTACACGGTGGCGAAATCCGGTTGACCGGTTTTCGGACATAAGCTTGTAAACTCCGGACAGTTGAATTTGACGAAGTAGTCACGGTATTGGTGGACGTTTTCGAATGCTTCTAAAACGGATGGATCGTAATCCATTCGGTATTCGGTTTTATTGGAGCCGAGTTGCTCGACTTCTTTTTCGCGATCATACTGCATAGCTTTCTTCCTCCTTGTTTTTTGGGGTGTCGGTTTTTCTTAACCATTTGACCATCATGTAAATGAACGGTGTATCAAGTGCGGCGATTCCGATCTTGACCAAGTATTGCACACCAATCATGGCGAGAAGGGCGCTCACGGGCATTGTGCCATAGAACGCGACTACTACAAAGATCGTAGAATCAAGCAATTGACTGGCGAACGTACTCCCGTTGTTTCGAAGCCACAAGTGACGGCCGCTGGTCATTTCTTTTAGCTTGTGGAAAAAGTGCACATCAAACAGCTGGCTCACAAAGTAGGCAAGTAGTGACGCGGCAACGATTCTAGGAACGGCACCGAGAATCATTTCAAACTCTGCCTGCATTGGCCAAAAGTCCGCTGCAGGAAGGGAGATAGCCATATAGAAAAAGCCGATCATCATTAAGTTTGTGAGTAGCCCGATAATAACGACTCGTTTTGCCGTCGCTTTTCCGTATACCTCACTAATGGAATCCGTAATTAAGAACGTCAGCGGATAGGTAAGGAGTCCGGCTGTGAGAACGGCAGAGCCGATCGTAAACAGCTTTACGGAAATGACATTTGAGACGAAAAGGGCAGTAAAGAAGATCCCAGCGAGCAGGATCAGTTTGTCTTGTTTATTCATCGAGAGCACCGTCCTTTTCAGAAAGGTACTCATTTAGGCCTCGTGCGCGGAGCTTACAGGCAGGGCAGTCGCCGCAGCCGTCACCGACAATGCCGTTATAGCATGTGAGGGTTTTGTAACGGACGAAGTCAAGTCCGTTCAAGTCATCGGCAAGCTTCCACGTTTCTTTTTTATCCAAGAACATGAGTGGTGTGTGAATGACGAAGTTTTCGTCCATGCTCAAGTTCAGTGTGACGTTCATGGATTTAACAAACGAGTCACGGCAGTCCGGATAGCCGGAAAAATCCGTTTCACATACGCCGGTAATGATGTGTTTGGCATCGATTTGTTTACCGAAAATACCGGCCATGAGGAGGAAAAGATGATTGCGTCCATCCACAAATGTGGTTGGGTATTTTTCTCCTTCTTCAATGGCGATGTCATCACGAGTCAAGGCGTTGGCCGTGATTTGACCGAGCATGCTGAGATCCATCACGTGATGGGGAACGTTGAGTTCGTCCGCGATCTCTTTTGCGTGCTCGAGTTCTTTTTTATGACGCTGGCCGTAGTCAAAGGACAGGGCAGCGACGTCATCAAAGTTTTTCAGCGCCCACAAAAGACAGGTGGTACTGTCTTGGCCTCCGCTGAACACAACGATTGCTTTTTTCAATTTCGTTCACTCCTAGTTTTGATTTGTAAAGCGGAGGATGGTTACGAACTCCGCTACCTTACTACTCTAACAAATCTTTCCGTAAAATGTTAGTGGTACTTTACTGGAAGTACGGACATGTGTGTAGTTAGACTCAATAGGTGTATTTGTAAACATTTTATTACATAAAATGGATACTTCGTTAGCTTAGAAAATGTATAATCAAAAGAGCAAAACATCGCTTTTTAGACATATCTTTTTAATTAACGCTCCCGTTACTTTAACTGAAATAATAAACAAAATGAACACTTACTATATTCATAAAAATGAACCAAAATATCTGATCTTTTTCCAATCATATTAAAGGATTTTAGTTAGACGTTCCTTCATATTTCATTCCTCACTCCTACTTTTCAATTATTTTTCAAGAGACAGGATTAGCAGTAAATTTCTGGATTAATTTTGTTTAAATTAAGATAATTAAATCTTTTTCTATTTCAAACATTATTGTTTTTTCTGCGCTAAGGGTACTTTCATTAAATTGTTTTCTTGAACCTTTAGGATAGGGATGTGGAGTATTTAGGATAAATATAAATCTGGCTAACAAACTCTCCTGCCATTTATCTCTGATTTATGGAAAAACAGAAAAAGCTTACCACGATCGTCGTTATCGGGGTAAGCCGCCTCCATCTCTTTAAGTAGGGAGTTTCGTAACTAAAACATCAGTGCCACCATTCAATACAACATTAAAGGCGCCGGGTGTGGTCGGATAGTCCGTGGAATCTGTAAAACCTGCTGCGTAAGCATTACCGTAGGCATCCACCTCAATGGCTCTTCCCTGATCTACATTCGAACCGCCAAGGTACGTTGAGTAAACCAGTGTCTGCCCACTTGTATCCATCTTCGTTAAAAATACATCTTGTACGCCATTAAACACCGTATCGAAGGCATCGGTTGTTGTCGGAAAGTCAGATGAAGCTGTAAAGCCTGTCACATAGGCTTGGTCATAGATGTCGGTTGCAATTGCAAAACTGTCCTCTTCGTTCGTGCCTCCAAGGTAGGTGGAGTACACGAGCGACTCGCCAGTGGCACTCAGTTTCGTTACCAGCACATCAAAACTGTTTGTAAAAACAGGATCAAAAGCGCCTGGTGTTGTTGGATAGTCCGCTGAAAATGTCCGTCCTGTCACATACGCATTTTCATAGGCATCTAGTGTAATGGATCGTCCTTCATCAAAACCGGATCCTCCTATAAACGTGGAATATACCAGTGTCTTGCCACTCGCATCAAGTTTTGTAACTAGGAGATCAAATTCACCATTATAAACCTGGTCAAAGGCGCCGGGGGTTGTCGGGTAGTCTGCAGATTCCGTCACCCCTGTCACGTATGCATTGCCATACTTATCGATCTCAATGTCTTTGCAGAAATCTTCTGCTGTGCCTCCCAAATAGGTCGAATATACCAGTGTTCTCCCACTGGCATCAAGCTTTGTCACAAACCCATCAAAATCCCCATTTAACGACTGATCAAAGGCGCCGGGTGTGGTCGGAAAATCTACAGAGTTTGTAAAACCAGTTATATAGGCATATCCGTAGGCGTCTACAGCATTGCCAATTCCAATACCAAAATCATCGCCAATTCCTCCAACGTACGTGGAATAAACCAATGTGCTCCCGCTTGCATCCAGTTTTACCGTAAATACGTCAAAACTGGAATCACTCAGTGTGGTTTCAAAGGCATCAGGGGTGGTTGGAAAGTCTTGTGAATCGGTAAATCCTACTACATGTGCGTTTCCATAAACATCAACAGTGAGATCCCTGCCTTCATCAAAACCTGTGCCACCTAGGAAAGTCGAATACACGAGTGCACTGCCGCTTGCATCGAGTTTTGTGACAAAGCAATCAAACTCACCATTGTATACTACGTCAAAGGCGCCAGGCGTAGTCGGATAGTCGGAGGATTCAGTAAACCCTGTCACATACGTATTTCCATAGTCATCCACAGCATTTCCGTTTGCAAAATCACCTAGAGTGCCTCCCACATACGTGGAATACACGAGTCCCGGGTCAATTATTAGAACAGTCCTGGGATCATAATCATGCACTGCGAAACCAAAAATAGACTCCTCATTCATCGTAAACAAGGTTTGTATTTCTTGCTTTTTATCTTTCACAGACTGGTAGGTAAACGGCTTTTTGTCTTGGAAGATTCCAAGTGGTGTTTTCAGGTTGATATTTCCGTCTTCGCTAAGCCATAGATCATCCGCACCTTCATACTTGAAGCGGATATCGTTAACATTGGCCCCCGGATGAACGACAAAATCATACTTTAACTTTCCTGCTTTTTCATAAAAGATGACATCGATGCCCGGCCAAACGGATTCGTACGTTACCCTTGAGAATGAGGGGACATTGCGGAGCCAATTGGCCGGATTACTGCCTTTAAAATAGTTGGTTATATAACTCTGCTTTCTATGACCTTTCGCAGCCACTTCGGTGTTCGAACCGATAAAGCGGAAAAACAGCGTGACTCCTTTTGTGGTCTTTTTCCTATCGTAAATTTTTGTTCCTCTAGAGGAGTGATCGTAAAACGTCAGGTACACACCATTTTTCACAAATTCTAAGGAGCAGTCGGCACCGTATGCGTAAAAAAGAATGTCGTCACATTTCTGTCCTTTATTTTCAATAAAGTAGAGGGGGAGCCGGTTTGTCTGAATGTCTTTTTCTGGCAATTCTTTTTTCATCTCATCCTCCTTATCTTTGAACCGAATAGCATCATTTTTTTCACTGTTCACCTTTTGTAAGCATATGCGCTACCGGTTGTCTTTTATCATTTTTTCAAAAGGTACCCCGTTGGCTTAGTGAACGTTTTAGGAAAAAAGGTAGAAAGATTTCAGTTGAAACTGCGTACATTTTATCGTGAGGAGATTAAGAAAGGAGTGGATTTGAGGATGGGAATCGTTATACCAGGACAAAGTACAGGAACACATACGTTTTTATCCAATATTTCACAGGAAAATGACGGCAACCCCCAAGTATATTTTGATGATCGCACGGCAAACGAAAATGTCACGCTTGTGAGTGTGAGAAACACGACAGCAACAGACCCTTTGACCCCCATGACGGTTGAAATTACGCTTCAAGATGGGCCGCCTGTAGTAGAGTCTGTTCCACAAAACCGCTTTTTAGCCATTCAACTTCAGAATGTTGTTTCAGTTTCAATTACCGGAACAGGGCCAGATCCGGTGCTGATGACAGGTGAGGTGAATATTCAGCAAACCTTCTGTCTTGACTGCTCAACTTCATAAAATGTGTGAGAAGCGATTCAGCCGAAGATAAGAGACCTTACCGATTTGTTAACGGACTTATTTGAAGTTAAAACACGAACAAATTTCCACATCTTTCACAGCTAAAATCGCAGTATTATTCCTATTTTCAAAAGACCCGAAGAATTCGTCTTCGGGTCTTTTTTATGTTGGTTTTTCTAACACTACCTGTTAGTTTTAATAAAATAAAAAGAGATGGTCTCTTTTTACCATCAGTATGCCGGAGAATCGTTCCATTCCTTCATACATTTCCTAATAAAAACTATTTGCCCAGCATGCCTAGCTATTATAATTTAGTAAAGCAATCGTGTGCGATAGTCAACTTATCATGACAGGCCTCTTATGCGGCAAACTGTTTTTGGAAAGTGATTAGATTTATATTCGTGTAAGTGATCATCAAGAATTCTCCTAATGGACGGATGTTTTTAGCAGGATATCAACCATGTGTTCTTCAAGAATGGTCACTGAGCTAAAGGATTACTTAATTTACCTTTTTCCATAATTATGAATGAAATATGAACAAAAGACCCCTGACCAAAGGTTGGATATTCTTTACGACTGTGACAATTTGTGAGTGGAAAGTAGGGAATAAGACGTCTGACCTTCTATTTAGTAGAAAGGGTTGGTATCATTGTAACCGATTACATATTACATCTTAGGGGGTAGGGAACGTGAAGAAATTGGCTAAGAACAAATGGGTATTAGGTGGTCTGATGACAGGCCTTATGATGTCAGCTGTTACACCGTCCGCTCAAGCAGACGAAGCGAATACAACAGAAGACACAGAAAAGCTTGTGATTATGGGGACAACCGATATCCATGCTAACATGATGCCGTATGATTACATGAACGATACAGTTGATGATACGTACGGTTTAACGAAAGTACATACGCTTGTGGACGAGATCCGCAGTGAAAACGAACATACCGTTCTATTAGACAACGGTGATACGATTCAAGGAAGTATTTTTGGAGATATGCTTGCTCTAGTGGATCCTGTTGGTGCCGATGAGGACCATGTGATTATGGATGCTATGAATCTGATGGGCTATGACGCTGCGACTCTGGGAAACCATGAGTTCAACTTCGGCCTTGATTATATGGAAGAAACGATCGGAAAAGCCGACTTTCCATGGTTGAGTGCTAACGTATATGATGCAGAAACTGATGAACTTCGCTACGACCCTTATACGATCATTGAAAAAGACATTAATGGTGAAACATTAAACGTTGGTGTCATTGGGTTTGTTCCACCACAAATTATGACATGGGATCGCGTTCACCTTGATGGTAACGTGTATGTGAACGAGATTGTTGAATCAGCGGAGACTTATGTTCCTGAGTTGAAAGAAGAGGGAGCAGACATTGTAGTTGCCGTTGCTCACTCTGGTATTAACCCAGCTGATGATGCGAGTGAAAACGCTGCGTATCAGCTGTCTCAAGTGGAAGGCATTGACGCGATGATCCTAGGTCACCAGCACAATGTATTCCCTGGAACAGATGCGTACGCTGATATTGATGGCATCGACGCTGAAAATGGTACGGTGAACGGTCTACCAACGGTCATGCCTGGTGCATGGGGAAGTCACCTTGGTGTGATCGAGTTTGATCTTAGACATACCGGAGAGGCGTGGGAAGTTGCTGGTTTTGCAAGTGAATCTCGTGAAACGGCTGACTACGAGCCACATCCTGAAATGGTAGAACTCGTACAAGAAACACATGAAGCTACTATTGAATATGTAAACAGCCCTGTTGGAGAAACGTCTACAGACTTGAACACGTACTTCTCTCGTGTGATGGATAACGAGGTGGTACAACTTGTAAATGATGCACAGCTTGATTATATGGAACAGAACTTTGCAGGTACTGAATATGAAGATATGGCGATGCTTAGCGCCGCTGCTCCATTCCGTGCCGGACGTGGAGGGGCGTACACAAATGTAACGGAAGGTAACATTGCCATTCGTGACGTGAACGACATTTATGTGTATCCAAATACCCTTCATGTAGTGAAAGTGAACGGAACAGAGCTTCACAACTGGCTTGAGCGCTCTGCAGAGAACTTCTTGCAGATTGATCCTGAATCTGATGAAAGGCAGTTTGTTGTGAATACGGACTTTGCAAGCTTTGACTTCGACACAATTGAAGGTGTGGACTATCAAATTGATGTGACGCAACCTGTTGGTGAGAGAATCTTTGGCCTTACGTATGAAGGTGAAGACGTAACAGAAGAAGACGAGTTCTTAGTCGCAACAAACAACTACCGTGCCGGTGGTGGGGGAGCCCACATTGAAGGCGTTGAAACGGTACTTGCTTCTACAGATGAAAACCGTGAAGTGATTATCGACTACATTCGTGATCACGATGGTCCATTAGAAGTAGAAGTTACAAACAACTGGTCTCTCGTTCCATTTGAAACGAATGCTGAGGTCGTGTTTGAAAGTGACATGGCAGGTGAAACGTTAGCGGATGCGACGTCATTTGTTTCATTCGTTGAATCTGTAAATGATACGACTGGTCTTTTCCAAATCCATCCTTCTGCACAAGAGGATGACAGTGACGAGGAAGAAGAGGACGATCGTCCAGGTAACCGTCCGCCTCACGCAGGACAACCGGGACCTCCTCCACATGCAGGACAACCAGGTCCACCACCACATGCAAAGAACTAAGAAGTAACTGAAAAAGTCCGATCTTTAACTTTTAGAGTGACTGGGAAGTAGAAGGCAGGGGGCCCAATGCTCCTTGCCTCTTTCTACAAAAAAAGTATGTTTAGATAGCAAAAAAATAAAGGTATTTTGACCTGCTTCTTTTATCCTCATTTGTGAAACATGATTGTAAAGATTCTTAACGTTAGGAAAACGGTAGGTTCATATTTTTCCAGTATAGTAGTCAGTAGATATTCAGGTTAAGAGAATATCATTATTTTACTTACACAGGAGGCAGATGGAATGGGAAAGAAAAAACGTATGTTGGCAACGGCTCTCGTTGGGGGCTTGTTGATGTCGCCGTTTCTCTCAATGCAAAGTGGAGAGGTTCAGGCAGAGGAAGGAAATCATGAGTTAAAAATCTTACATACGAATGACATTCATTCGACGATTGATGACCTTGGGAAATCTGCGGCTTACATTAACGCAGAACGAGAAGCAGCAGAGCATTCTCTTTACTTAGACGCAGGGGATATTTTCAGTGGGAACCCGGTTGTTGATTTACAAGAAGGAGAGCCCCTTGTCAATATTTTAAATGAAATGAACGTTGATGCAATGGTCATTGGGAACCACGAGTTTGACTATGGTCAAGAGGCATTTATCAACAACGAAGCGCTCTCAAACTTCCCATGGTTGAGTGCAAACATGGAAGTAGTGGATCCGGAATTCCCAATTGAGCAGCCCGATCCGTATATCATTGAAGACATGGGAGACTTTACTGTCGGTATTTTAGCTCTAACACAAAACCCACCGGCTACTGCTCCAGCAGGAATTGTTGGGTTAGAGTTTCACGATTATGAAGACACCATTAAAGAGTATGAATACTTAAAAGATGAAGTGGATGTATTGATTGGCTTAACGCACATCGGATATGGTGCCGATCAGCAAATAGCAGAAGCGTTCCCAGATCACTTTGACTTGATTGTTGGCGGTCACTCCCACACGGTGTTGGAAGAGCCGAGCGTTGTAGCTGGAACGCCAATCGCCCAAGCAGGATCGAACAACCGGTATTTAGGAAATGTAACCCTTGAGATTGACCGTGAAACAAAAGACGTGGTCACGGTTGATGGTCACTTGCAAGATGTGAGTGAGCTAACGGAAACAGTTCCTCACATTCAAGAGATGATTGACGCATACAACGAAGAAATGGACGAGCTCCTTTCGAAAGTGATTGGATATACCAATACAGGACTTAGCCGTGATGAGCGTTATGAAGTGGACGCACCACTCGGAAATTTTTGGACAGATGCTATGCGTGAGTATATCGACGCTGATATTGCTTTAACAAACAACGGTGGTATTCGTGCGAACATCGAGCCTGGAGACATTACTGCAGGAGACATCTATATCGTTGAGCCATTTGCGAACGAAGTCATGGAAATTGAAATGACAGGTGCTGCGATCAAGGATGTTCTCGAATATTCTTATAATAGAAGCAACCAAATCGATCTTCAAACATCAGGTCTTCACTATACGGTGTTAACAGATGAAGAAGGAAACCTTGTTGATATTGAAATGGAAGTAGCCGGTGAGCCAATCGACTACGACGAGACTTATGTTTTAGCGATTCCTGACTTCCTTGGTACTGGTGGAAGTGGTTATAGCTTTGAAGGAAATGTTATCCGTCCGGGTGCCGGATTTATGACGAACGCCATGCTTGACTGGGCTGAAGCGTTCACTTCACAAGGGGAAGCGATTGACTATACCTCTGAAGGAAGAATCAGCATTGAATTGTATGAAGAAGACGAAGAAACAACTCCAGATCCAGGAAAGCCGGGTAAACCAGGTAAGCCAGACAAACCAGGAAAACCTGACCACGCCGGTCAACCTGGGAAGCCTGATTTTGCAGGGAAGCCCGAAAACCCAGGACGCCCGTTTTAATTAAATCAAACAAGAAGAGGCATGGACAAAAAAAGTGTTTAGCTGAAATGACGAACAAAACGTTAACATAGCGGATGAAATATACGAAGACTCCTGCGGGATGAAAAGCGAAGTTGAGACCCCGCAGGGCAAAGCCCGAGGAGGCTCAGCCGCTTTCCGCGGAAAGCGTAGTATATTTCAGTAGCGGCTTACTTGCACCGCATATGGTTTGTTCGGATTTCATTATAATACTTTTCTGTCCCAACCTCTTTTTTTTTATGGGGGGGAATATAAGGTGAAAGTAAGTGTAAATGGCATTGAAGTAGAGCTGTTTTACGGGGCAAAGCTGAAGCATGCTCTATTAAAAGCAGACGAGAAGTTCTATTATTCTGTTGTAAAGCACGGGGCAACGATTCGTGATCATGAAGGAAACCGTGTAGATATACAGGGGGCGATTGATGAAGGATTTGGTTATGAGGTAGCATCTGTGTATGAAAGAAATCGTTCGTGATGGATAATAATGACATGTTTAGTATATAATCGATACGTATCTACTAATCTCGAGTTCTCAAGGAGCAGAGGAAATGAAACGTCAAACATTGTTATCCGCTGAAAAAACAAGTCAGATGAACATGTCCGATCAACATGCCCTTAATTATCTTATTGCCCAATGCAAAGAGGCGTTAAAGGAGCATTCCGGTACGAACGAGTATGTGATGTATTCAGAAGACGGCATGTCCCAAGAAATATGGGAGGTGCTGGAGGAAGACATTCAAGATGAGCAGTCGAATGTGAGGGCGGTTTGCCACATTGTAGACCATGTAGCGACGAAGTCTATTGCAACAGAGGAGCGGGAAAAGCACCAGCAATTTGTGATTAAACCGAGTATCCTTAACACACTTTTCTTTTACCCAAATTATAATGTTGGCCTTGTCCAAGCCCAAGTGATGCATGGTTTTGGTGATATGATTCATCACTACATTCTTGCACACAGTGATGAAGATATGCAGCGCTTTCTAGACTACGTCCAATCGCGTAAGAAAGAATATATTAAAAACTATGTGACCGTGTTTACAGATATGGAGCATGGTGTAGAGCCTACAAAAGAGAAGATCACCTCTTATGTAACCCGTGATGACGTGATTATGGAGGATAAAATCAAGCGTCAAATTTTTCGCTCCGTGGATGAGTTTTTTACAAAGAACGGGTCTTTTTTTGAACAATATAACATTCCATATAAGAGAGGGTTACTCCTGTACGGTAAGCCGGGAAACGGGAAGACAACCCTAGTGAAGTCGATTGCCAACAGCATTTCGTCTCCTGTCGCCTATTGGCAGATTACCGAGTATACGTCCAGTTATTCGATTCAAGAGGTGTTTTCACAGGTTTCAAGAATGGCGCCGATGGTTCTGGTGATAGAAGACATTGACTCCCTACCTGAATCGGTTAGGTCTGTGTTTTTGAACACACTGGACGGGGCAACATCAAAGGAAGGTATCTTCCTCATTGGCACAACCAACTATCCTGAACAAATTGATCCGGCTCTTATTAACCGCGCGGGTCGTTTTGACCGGGCTTATGAAATGAAAGGGCCAACTTCTCCTATGCGCCACGAATACTTAGTCAAAAAGAAGCTTGGAGACCTTCTTTCAAAAGAGGAACTGAGTAGCGTAGTGGACGCAACAGATGGTTTTACCTTTGCGCAATTGAATGAGCTATATAAGAATATTGCTCTAGATTGGTATTATGGAGAGAAAGTGAATGTTGAAGAACTCTGCCAAGACCTTCGCGCGGAAAACGCTCGGAGCAAGGATGGGTGGATGAGCGAAGAAGGGGCTAGGCTTGGGTTTTATTAATCAAGGTTCACCTTCTTAACTAAATAGGAGAGAAAAGTGAAAAAACACCTCAAGCAGGTGTTTTTTTGTTCTATGACCTTTTATGAAGGAAGCTTTGTAACGACGAGGGTGGGGTTGAAATAAGCGTGTGAACCAGATTCAATTAAGGACGGTCTTAATGTAACAACGTCAGAGGCATTTAAAGTGGTAAGAATGGTTTTTGCTAGCGTGTCCTCTTGGAAAAAGTCTTGGTTTCGGTTAGCCGTTCGACACCGTGAAGCGAGGAGTTCTGCGCCATTAACGTAAATGCTATACCGAATGACACCAGTTCCGGTTCCTACGGTCGTGTTTTGGTTGGTAATCGAGTAGTTCACTTCATAAACCCCAAAAGATTCAATAATAATCGCGTTACTGCCAGGATCTGCGACTAAACCAATCGATGGGCCTGACGAAACGAAGTTTACAGGGGTGTTCAAGATAGCTGCTGGGAAGGTATCGGTACTTCCATACAATGCCCCATATACAAATGGTATGGACGGGCAAGTGGATTTGCAACATGAAGAAAGTTTGGCCAATGAGATACCTCCTTTACATGAATTATTCATAGTGTATGCCTGTCTATCCATGACGATATATGCGTTCATCTATAAATCCTGAAGTTATTAAAATTGATTTCTATATTGGTGGGCAGATGCACAGACGTATTTGCCTACTGGGCATAGGATATGGTGAAGATAAAAAGGGGGGATTTTCTGTGGCTCAGTTAGGGAGTTGTGGAAGACAGCAACAAGACTGCTGTGTAAATGATGCGGTTTGTTTCAATATTGAAATTGAAACCGGTGGAGAAGAACAATTGGTATGGACGAATAATGGCGCTTTTACAATCAATGGAACGATTGTGATAGAAAATGATGGTATAGAAGAAGGTCCTTCTGCTAGCTTGGTGGTCAATGGTGTGGCTACGGGAGTTGTAGTCGCTCCTGGAGAGAGTGAGGCGGTTACATTAGATAACTTGAATTCCATTTCTGTTGCTCCTGAAGGTGGAGGAGAAGGACTTACGTCTGATGTTAAAGTAGCTTTTTCAATTAATTATCGTTTTTAAATAAAGTGAAAAGCTCCCTCCTTGTGTACGCAGCTCTAGAAGAGCTGGTAGACAGGGCAGGGAGCTTTGTCTAGTGTGATGTGTTTTCGTGGCTCACATGGAGTTCCTTTTGTACTGACTACGATCTCACCTGTTACTAAGATGTTTTGGCAAAAAGTGAGTTGGACTTGAATGCACGGCTTCCCATTGACAAAGACAATATGTGGGTCACATTCTGCCGTGACAATGGTGCAATCGACATCTGTTGTTGGTGGTGCACACAAATAAACAGTTTCTAAAAAGCAAAAAGGAACCACAGTTTTCCATATAAGTTGTTTATGTTTATATAAACATAATGAAAAACATCCGCTTTTTTGTAGGATCACCTTTTGTAAAGTGATTGGTTTCCCTTCTTTGTAAATAACAACGTCCTTTCGCAGGTTGGACTTTGTTACTTCTGTACATTCTAAATGGAAAAGTTCGCAAGTAAGCTTGAGATTGTCATCTTCTGACAATTTATGTTGGTAATGGACTTGTAGGGTTGCTTGAAATGAAGAGATTCCGCTTGTTTTTACGATGATGTCATTAATCTGATCATACGTAAACGAGTGGCAATCGCCTGCGTCTAACGTATGTACAAGTTCTCCGTTAATATGAATTTCAAGTGGGCTGCTTTGTTGATTAACAGAAATGGAAATCGTTCCAAATGCAGTCATGGAAGGTGCGCCTTTTCTCCATAGCAACATCTGCTCATTAAAGAGGTCACCTTCAATGCAACGCTTAGGTTCTGAATAACAAGGAAGGTTCACCTTTAAAGGATCGCATGAAAACGACTCTAATTTATATATCCAATCATATACTTTGGTTGTAATCAAACAGTGCTGTTCTTTGCATTTAATAAGATTCAAAGGGTTCTCCTCCTTCCTTACATCGTATTCTATGCAAGATAGGCATGGGCGGTTAACCTTTTTTAAGAATCCAAAAAGGACCGTCTACTTTTTAGCAACAGCTCCTTAAGAACATTAATGAAACTTATAATTGATGGAAAAAGAAATCTTTACTTGCAAATAAAAAACACCTGAT
Organism: Alteribacter aurantiacus DSM 18675; assembly: GCF_000429705.1. Taxonomy (GTDB): domain Bacteria; phylum Bacillota; class Bacilli; order Bacillales; family Salisediminibacteriaceae; genus Alteribacter; species Alteribacter aurantiacus. The sequence goes on along the minus strand of NZ_KE386942.1, from coordinate 203,143 downwards.
GGTTAGGTGTTTTTTGGAGGATTCTATAAAGCCAACGGTGCATTTGGAAAGTAATGCTTCATCTCCCCAGAATACGTCTTCACACCGCCGCCCATAATCTCGCAATACATGAAGTTCTCGTGCCAAAAGATAATATTCTCAAGTTCTTGCTTCACTTTTTCATCAGCTTCTTTGTCTGCAAGTCGTTCTAAGTAACGTAGCTGTGACAAGTCGAAATAGACGCCTGTTTGTTTGGTGAACGTGAAGATTGTTTTCGCTATTTCGTATTTGATTGTAGCTTCAATAGGTTGGCGAAGTTCGTCAAATAGAGTCGGGAAACAAAGTAAGAGTGACGGTTCGTTTGCAATGGTATTGTTGATCATAAACGATCTGAGATCGTGCAAAACATTGATTTTTTCACCGTGATTTCCGCTAATCAGGAGGGACATGGAACCGAGTATAGGAGGCGTACAATGATAAACACTTCTAGTAACTGCCAAGTCGATCACCCCTTTTACTAGATAGTATGACCATAGAGGGACGTTTCATTCATAGTTTTTGAGATTTGTTGGTAGAAAGGTGAGGGGCGGATTTATTAAGTAGTTAAAGATTCTTTATAAATGTAAAAAATTCATTATATACGTTCATGTATTCATTATTTCCTTAAAGATTCTCAAAAGACGGCAAAACGTCACATCTGTCGACTTTTTTAAGAAAAACAAATTAAATTGCTACCGATAAGGAATAAGGAGTGAACGAAGTGAATAGGTAAAGACAAGGAATTGTCTTTGTAGTGGCAGGCATTTATGTACTTCTTGCTATCTGGAGCTTAGGCTAACCCAAAGATAAGACACTTAATCAAGTATGCACACGCTCTCATGCTTCCTATACAAATACATAGATGCAACAATTCACAAATCATCTTGGAAACCGCTCATAAGCTACCAAGGATATGGATACGACCATTGATGAGATGAGAAGGCCTTTGATTAGGTTTTGTCCGCGGATAGGATTCACAAAAGTTAATTACCTCAAATTGGTATAATGTCTATTTAATGTATGTGAAATTATTGCATACATTCATCCTCTTGTTAAACAATAATGTTGGTCATCACCAGGTAAAAGGAGACGACACACATGATAAATATTAGGAGGATGATTATGGGAATTATGTCTGGAAATCCAAAAGATCAGCCATTGCATTACGGAGAAGTATTCAGTACTTGGAGTTACCTTTCTGGTATAAAAGCAATGGTGGCTTCATATCAAACGCAGGCTAATCATTGCGGTGACGAGGACCTTAAGAAGTTAATCAATAACCTTATCGATCAAGGAAAACAAGAAGAAGAAGAAGTGACAGAGTTACTTAAAGAAAATGGAATTGCTCTTCCACCAAGCCCTCCAGAGCGTTCAAAAGCCACTTTAGAAGATATTCCTGTTGGCGCACGTATTAACGATCCTGAAATTGCATTATCCATCTCAAAAGATATTGCAGCAGGGCTGGTTGCATGCAGCCAGGCGATGGGACAGTCAACACGAGAAGATGTTGCTATGATGTTTGGACAGTTCCATACAGTAAAAGCACAGAACGGAGCAAAACTGTTAAAGCTAAATAAAGAAAAGGGATGGTTAGTACCTCCACCCCTTCATGTGCATAAACCTTCAGAAGACTAATTCAAAGGTGCCGGCTGAAAAGGCCGGCTTTATTATTTTCTAACTTAGGACGATGTTTTTTCGGTGTATTCAGGTGTAGGTGTAAGCAGCGATTTATTATCCCATCCAGTCCCTTGTTAGAGCTCCTTGTAATTTACAAGCAAAATGGCGTCAGGACGACCTGGCTTGTCTTCGTACTGGAGCTTTTTCTTATGAAAAAACAAAGTAGAACTTGCCCCTGAACTTTAACATTCGATTTTTAAATTTATCGGAAACTAGTCTGTCTTATGTCAATAAGTCACCTTTAGGGTAGTCTAAGGTTTAACATCGTTTACTGTATCGACGAGTAGTCGTTTAAGCATAGTGATCAGTGTGAAGTTTTATCACAAAATAGTAATACCAATTTGGTGTCTGTAAAAATTATCACTTTTATGAAACTTCCTCCTTTTTTGCCCGTACATAAGGTATGTCCGATAGATAAATGGGAGGGATAGGATGAGTGAACATATCCTGAGTGTTCGAGATTTAACGAAGAGAGTGAGTAAAAATAAGGCGATTGTTGATGGTGTGAGTTTTGATATGAGAAAAGGAGAAATCCTTGGATTACTCGGACCGAATGGAGCGGGAAAAACGACGACAATCCGAATGATTGTGGGCCTGATTAAAAAGTCAGGTGGTTCGGTGACGATTAATGGCAAAGATATTGACAAAGAGGCACAAGCCACTAGAGCGGATATTGGCGCAATCGTTGAAAACCCGGCTTTTTACGAATATATGAGCGGCTACAAAAACTTAAAGTTGTCTGCTCGTATGGCGAAAGCGTCCGAAGCGAGAATTGATGAAGTAATCAAGCTCGTACAGCTGGAAAAAGCGATCAAAGACAAAGTAAGTAAATACAGTCTTGGAATGAAGCAACGTCTCGGCGTGGCACAGGCGATGTTACATAAACCTGCGTTATTGATTTTAGATGAGCCAACGAACGGGCTCGATCCAAAAGGGATACGAGAATTACGAGATTACTTGAGAGAATTGGCTAACGAAGGCATTTCCACACTCGTCTCTTCGCATCTCCTTTCAGAAATGCAGCTCATGTGTGATCGTGTTGTCATTATGGAAAAGGGTAAGGTCATTGACATCTCGGAACTGGCGACTCTAAACGCGTACAAAGAAGAAGGAAATGAAATCGTCTCTCTCCTTGTCAAAAAAGGGCAAGGGCAGTTGGCAAAAGATTTGTTAGAGGAAGTGGAAGACGTAAGATTAGTAAGTCAGGAAAAGGAGCACGAACTAATTTTTGAAATGCCCAGACGCCTCATCCCGATGGTGAATAAGCAACTTGTTGGAGCTGAAGTAGATGTATTTGGTATCGAATCGAAACGCACCTCTCTTGAAGAAAAATTCCTTGCGCTCACAGCTGAACAGAAGGGGGAGGTGTAACCGATGTTGACTTTAATTTTAAATGAGTGGACAAAAGTGTGGAATAAAAAGCAATCTTGGTTGTTTGTAGGAATTATTATTGTCTTATCTATTGGAGCATCCTTAATGTACAACTCTTTTTCACAAGGAGAAGTAGAGGAACGAGAAAACTGGGAAGCGACGTTACAAGAAGAAATTGCCACGCAAGAAGAAATCTTGGCCTCAGATGATGAAGAGGAGTGGGCACAAGATTACGCTATGCAAGTGATTGATGAAAACGAGCAGCTACTTGAAGCCGGGATCAATCCTTATGAGAGTAATAATGCGATTTTCTTAAACGAGACGATTCTTTTAGTAACCTCATTTGTGACCTTGTTTAGCGTGGTGTTGGCGAGTACAATCGTGTCATCCGAGCAGGATAAAGGAACGCTCAAGCATTTGTTTATTCAACCTTTTGAACGTTGGCAGTTTCTGTTTGCGAAGTTCGTAACGGTCGTTGGCTTCATGATTATCCTTCTTATTACGGCGATTCTCTCTGTCTATCTCATGGGAACAATCGTTGCGGGAACAGGGAGCTTTTCGACCCCAATTCTAGAGTACGGGATGGGTGGTAGCATCATCACGACGGTTTCAGAAGTCTTTCCGATGAAAATGGGTCTTTATTTCTTGAATACCCTCATGTTTATCATCATTGCGTTTACCTTATCCATCCTGTTTAAAAGTCAGACCCTTGCTGTGGGGATTAGTATCTTCGTATTATTTGGAACCAATATTATGCAAGGGTTCTCCATGATGTTGCAAGATTACCTTTGGTATAAACTATTCTTCTTGCCACACCTCAGTTTGACTACTTATGTGACGGCAGATGAACTCATGCCTGGGGTGGGAATTGGATTCTCATTGGCTGTTCTGGCTGTGTACGCATTCATTTTGATCGGTGCGGCAACTGCCTTTTTTCAAAAAAGAGATTTGGCATAAGGCTTAAAAGAACTTGGGAGCCCTTCCCTTAGGAGTACAAAGAATCAAATCACAAGGGAGAACGCAGGGATTTCATACATGAAATCCCATGCGTTTTTTCTATGCTAAATCAACGTTTGAAATGATCTATAAATCCTCTATAATCATTCATGCAACAATTCACAAGATGGAACTATTCATTTCCATCTTTGTGGTTTTTTGTGAGTTAATGAATGTGTGAAAAGACAAGATCTTGGATAATTATGTTAAGATTTATGGACGTAAGAAAGCCAAAAAAAAAGAATAGGAGATTACCATGCTTGAAGGAAAAACACATGATTCAAAAAGGGGAAAAATGGACAAAGTGGACCCCATTCTGACAAAGTTAACTGCTTTTATATTGTATGGATGTGCTGCAGGTTCTTTGTATGGAGCATTCATAATTGGAGAGATCTACGCTTACGTCCTTTTTGGGGCGTTTGCTGCAGGATCTTTGTTTCTTGGAATTAAACTAAGAGGCACAGTCGATAACCTTGACCTCTTCTATGAATTTGGGATTGATTTAACTAAGAATTTTTTCTGGGAGGCGCAGTGGAGGGAAGGGGGTAATCAGCCCGAGAACGTCCATGAAATTCCTTTCAATACGGTGAAATCCATACTTCTTGCTCCTTATGAGGTAACGAGAATAAGTACCGCGAAAAACGGAAAAACGACGTATCATGACGTTCCAGCTATATTGATGAGAAGGTCGGATGAAGAAAAAGTCCCTCTTCATCTCATGATTTTTCAAACAAAGCACGATGCAGACGCTTGGCTTACACAGGCACAGAAAACCGGAATTCCGATGTACAGCTCGGATGAAAGAATCAATACTCTAATTACCCGCAGGGATGGACATGAGCTTTATGACAAAGGTATTTTCAAAGAGCCATATGCGTATGAAGGTCCTGTAAATGAGGATCGTCTCTATTTTAATAGTCGCTGGCATCGGGGGCACACGTATGACCCTGAAAAAACAATAAAAGAATATGACTTCAAGTCCGTTGTCCGTTTCCCGTTGAAGGCATGGCAAGTACTGATTGCCACAATCGTGTTGTTCCTGGCGGTGTTTTTCATCGAAATGGGCTTAGGTTATACAATATATGAATCCGAGGTTTTCCATACGATACCAGGAATGATTCTAGGTCAGATCATTCTCCTGGCCGGTTACACTCTCTACGGCTATGCTCTTAAGAAAGCGACTATCGTCAGGCTTGGTCTTTTCTTTATTGTAGGAGCCTTGCTTCTCGCTTCGGTAACAAAGCCGGGCTTGCCCGAGGATTCTCTGGCAGGGATTGGCCCCTTTGTTGTAGGGACAGTACTGGTTCTCATTCTTGTATTTGTGCTTCGTAAAATAAAGCCCGCAGATCACCACTTCCATATGGCTGAAAAAATGAAGAGGATGAGGTATCAAAACCAAATTGAACAACACGAGAATTCCTGATGGTTGATCAAAAAAAAAGCTGATCATTCAGCTCTTTTTTCTATCGTAAGCTTATACCCTCAGTGCGCCTCGAAATCCCCTTGCAGCATAGTAAGAATCGGCTCCATTGTGGTAAACGAAGACCGTATCGTAGCGACGGTCACAAAAAAGGGCGCCACCACGGTCTCGAATACGTGAAGGCGTTTGAATCCAGCTTGATGTTTTCAAGTCAAAGGGTCCGAGGAGTTGAAGTTCTCGGTATTGTTCTTCTGTTAAAAGATCAATACCCATTTCAGTAATCATATCAATGACGCTAGTTTCAGGTTTGTACTTCTTTCTTGACTGGAGTGCTTCCCGATCGTAGCAAACACTTCTTCGACCCTTTGGACTTTCTTTTGAACAATCCACAAAGAGGTATGTGTCTGTTTCTTTACCATAGCTGACCACATCTGGCTCTCCCTCGGTTTTTTCCATCTCGTTGAGCGACCACAGTTTGTCTGGATGAGCTTCTAACTTGGTTTGGACATCATTCCACTCAACGCTCTCATGACGATCCATGTTCTTCTCGAAACGGGTTTTCAATGTTTGGAGCAAGGCTTCTCGTTGTTCTAATGTAAGCTCCTGTTTAACATCTGGCATCATTCGTTTCCTCCATTTTGATATCTTAGGTTTATATCTTGTCCGGATAGACATTTTTTTCGGATAGACATCTACTTTTAATGTAACATAAGACTTATAAAGACATCCTCGCTGCGATTGTTGGTTCCGAAAACGTTGTTAAAAGGTAAAAGTGTAGAGGGTTCGAAGGAGGTACGAGTGTTACGATCTGGTTAGATTAATTTTTAAAAATGCGACCTATAGCAGGCCGCACCTTCTTATATTAGTTATTTTTCATCCCATAAAACACGTAGCTGTAATCACTACCGTAAGATTTATAGAGTTGTATTTCACTTTCAATCATCTGAATCGCTTGTTTCGCTTCTTCATTGGCTCTGTATTTTGTTTTCATTCGATTAAGGTTTTTTTGAAGAGGTTCATAATATTCTGTTGTCCAATCAGAAGGTGGAAGAACAAAATGACCTTTCATTTCATATCCCGCTGCTTTACTATCCTCAATCTTGGCACTAACCGTGTTCATCTCTTGATAAGCTTCCTCCCAAAACGAACGCGCTTCTTCGTTAGGTGAATCGGTTAGCCAAGAGATTTCACTACAAATGAGCCAGCCGTCTGGTTTTAACAATGATCGCCAATCGTTGAGGCCCTTTTTGAACCCTGCAATATAGATCGAACCTTCTGACCATATGAGGTCAAACGAGTGCTTCTCAAAAGGTATCTCAAACATGGACATGCAGTAAGTGGTTATGCGGCTGCTTAATCCCTGACTTGCGATCGCTTCATTCAACGTTTGAATGAACGCTTCGTTGTTGTCGATCGCCGTAATCATGGCGTTCGGGAAAAGTGTCGCTAGTAATAAGGTGTGTTCTCCGTTACCACAGCCAATATCTAATATTTTCATATCCTTTGTTCGATCGGGGTAAAGCTCTGCTGCTCGCTTTGTAGACGTATAACTTCCCGGTGCTAGGCGATTCATGTTTTCGAATGCTTCAAAAAAATAGGATTCCATTTTACACTCTCCTTTAGATGTTGTTGATTGAAAGAAGAGGAACAACCAGATCAGATCCCTTGTATGTCAAACAATGACCTCCATAAGTAAGATGGATTCAGTGTATCATACTCTTGCAATTGAAAAAAAAGGTGGGAAAACCGCTATTCCCTATTTTATTTTTGATTCTTCATTTCTTCCAAAATCGTAATCATCCGTTCATTTTGTGCTTCAATATTTTTAAGTCTTCTTTCAATGATACTTGATGAAAAAAATATAATAAGTACAATGGCAGTGCCGATGATCCACATGTGCAACCCTCCTATGGTCTATCCTCATTTTACCATTTCTTGAGTATGGCCATGTCTTTTTTTATAATAGGGACATATGTCCTTTATCCTTCGAAGCGTCTGTATTTTAATTAGACGAGGAAGGAGTGGGTGAGGATGAAAGGTGTGCTTTTTGCTTTTCTTGGAGGAATGTTTATTACCCTTCAAGGAGTACTAAACGCAAACATTAGCGGAGAAATCGGAACGCTACCTGCGATTACAATTACGCAGTTTACGGGATTTTTCTTGGCTTTCACAATATGGTTGTTGGTAAGAGACGGGAATTATACTCAAATAAAATCGGTTAAAACGGCTTATTTGTTTGCTGGATCGTTTGGATTACTGATTATTTTTAATGAGGTGACGGCGATCCACTCGATCGGGATTACATTGACCATGTCCATGCTGTTAATTTCCCAGGTGTTAATGGCATTTTTTATTGATACAAGAGGATGGTTCGGCATGGAAAAGAAACAGATTCACGCGCCACAGTACATCGGTGTTACGTTGATGGTCTTAGGTGTTATCGTTATGCAGCTTTAACGAGAAAGGGAGAAGCGATATGGTCGATACAAAAGTAAAGGAATTTGTGGATGTTTTCGGATTAATGGAAACCATTCCCAAGGAACTTCAGGAAGAACTTCGTTTGTACCACTATAAGAAAGGTGAAAAGATCTGCTCTCAAGGGGACGTTATTAACCACCTTTACCTTTTAGTAGAGGGGAAAATTAAGATTTATACAGAGTCGCCTCAAGGAAAAACCCTCGTTCTGTGTTTCAAGAAGCCCCTTGAAGCGATTGGGGATGTGGAATATGTACGAAAGTGCCGTGTAATTAATACGGTGGAAGCCGTAACCAACTCTCAGTTGCTCACTCTACCGTATCGGGCGATTGAAGAGCACGGAGCGACCAGTGCCCCTTTTCTTCACTTTTTACTTAAAGTGATCACGGTGAAGTTCCATATCGATTCAAACTTTACGAACTTTAACTTGTTGCATCCAGTGGAAACCCGGTTTGCAAGTTACGTCTTGAATGTATCGCCTGCGAATGGTGAAGAAGCAGAAGAACTTGCCACTTCGAATATGGTGGACGTGGCGAACCTCTTAGGAACGTCATATCGTCACTTGAATCGGGTGATTAACAAGATGATTAATGAAAATTGGATTGAACGAACAAACGGATACATTCGTATGGTAGACAGAGATAGGTTAAAAGAGCTTGCTGATCCTGTTTTGTACGATGAAGAATGAGCGAGGATGGGATTAGAATGGTAGTAGGACTCATATTAGCTGCAACTGCCGGAGCGGCAATCAGTTTGCAGACGGTATTTAATAATAAAGTGAACGAAAAGACCGGATCGTGGACCACGACAACACTAGCCCTTGGAATGGGGTTTGTGTTTGCTTTGGTTGCGAGTATCATGGCAGGGGAGTTCAGTCGTATTCAATTGGGACAAATCGACCTGTGGTACTGGTTTGCCGGGGTAACAGGAGTAGGCGTTGTGTTTTGCCTTGTTCAAGCTATGAAGCGGCTTGGACCGACGGTAACCATTTCCATCGTCATGACCGCGCAACTAAGTACCGCCCTCATCTGGGATTCGTTTGGATGGATGGGCATTGAAAAAATTCCGTTTAGCATGACGAAGTTGGCGGGAATTTTAATGATTATTGCAGGGGTGCTGGTGTTTAAAATGAGGTCAAAAGAGAAGGCTGATTTAATGGAAGTGGAAAATAAGAAAAGGATGCTAGGATAGCAAAATTTGTTATGTTAATAGTCAAGCGGGTGCGATACTTTTTGTATTGCACCCGTTTTACTTACTTGCACGTCTCAATTCGAACGACTCTTCTGCATCATCCCACATAACGTGAACGTGAATCACTTCATTTCTACTAATTTTCATCCCATCTTTTATGCCACCGATGCTTTCAAAGGTAGCTTCGACGGGTGGGCGGTCGTAATCTTCTAGTGTACTTACGCCACCTGCAGAATGACTAAACGAATATTCAAGTGATTGTAATGAAGAAAGATCTTCTAAAGGACCTTTGTATGTTATTGCAAAGTCATCGCTATTCTTATCCGTGTAAGTGGTTCTACCATTTTGTTCTTCTAGAACTTTTGTTCCGATCATCGAGTATTCACCTTCCCAGTAATCCCCCTCTCCATAAAAATAATAGTGATAGTCGTGATTTGAGCAAGCTGAAAATAAAACGAGTGCGAGTAACATGATTATTATTTTTATTTTAAAAGCTCCTCTTTGTAATATATACCAATTATAATGTAGGAACGGTAAAATAGGAATAGTATGGATCAGGAAAAAAGGAGATGAAACGATGGAACAGATACTTTTCGGGTCTTGGGCAATAGAGGTGGATGTGAGGAAAACAAAAGAATTTTACGATCAGTATCACCTCATTACGGACGATTGTAATTGTGATTACTGTAGCAATTATGTACTAGCTTGTAGCACGTTCTCGTCGGAGCTAAATGCTCTCTTTCATTCTCTTGGCATTGATCCTCGAAAAGAAGGGGAAGTCTCGGAATATACGAAAAATCAAGATGGTACTCATTTATATGGGGTGTTTTATCATGTTAGGGGTAAGATTGTAGACGGCCCAACGGATTGGCAACCGATCAAGATGAACGGACAGCCTGTTTGTGAGATTAGGTTGAGTAACGAATTGGATTTGGTTCCAGTCCGTTTTCCTAAGCCTGCCATACAATTGGAGGTGCAAATGAATGTACCTTGGTTGTTGAGGTAGGCGGAGGAAGGGATGGGGGTGAGTATCACGTTGAGCGGTTTATCAATCACTATTAGAATTTATTCATCACTTTGTGAAGCTTACCAATCACTTTACACCTCTCTCTTTACTCTCTTGGTTAATCTTTCGCCCACTCATGTACTTAAACGCGCTGTACGTAAAAAGAATAAGAATCAAAGCTGTAACGCCATACGTGACATACGGATATTCTCCTTGACCTAAAATCCAAAAGTACGGTAGTGCTGCCAAGATGACTAAAAGTCGGATAAACTTCATCTTGTTTTCATGCACGTCATCTTTTAAAATCCGATCCAAAAAAATATTAATGATACTAACGAGTAGAATTCCGAATGCTGCAATTGTCATATGTAAACACTCCATTGTAGGTGATTATATTTTTATCATCACTTTACTAAAGTTGACCAGAGCACCCCATCCAGGAAAAAACGATTAAAGGCCCAGAATGGTATTCTTGTACATAAAGATGAAGATGGTGGCGCCAATGATGAGTCTCATGCCTACTTTAACATATTTACCCATATGATAGATTGGTTGTGTTAAAATATAGACATTTGTCATAGAAAAGGGTGTCACTATTATGAAAACGTATGTGATTTTATTTGTAATCGTTTCTTTACTACACACCATGAACCTGGTGCATGAAACGATGCTTGGCGGAGCCTGGGGTGGGATTGTGATGATGATCTCAACGATCTTATTTGTTATCGGTGTCTATTTTTTCGGAATCGAATATCGGCTACATAAAAAGAGACGAGTGTGAAACTTAAACCTTCATACGGGCGTATATAAGGTAGGAGGTGGGATCATGCGTACAAACGTTTATTATGTTGAAACAACGAATGATACAGAAGTGGTTAAGATTCAATCAGAAGGGTACCTGTTTTTACCAAACGAAGGGGATACGCTTATCCATGACGGTTGGGGATATATCATTGATCGTAAAGAATTTTGGTATGAACAGGATGTCACAAAGGTGATGGTGTATTGTACGAAGGAGCGTAAAAGAAGAGCGGGGAATAAGTAACTAACTAGTTTCCCCTCTAAATGTTAATATTCAAAATAGAACTGGACACTTAATTTGAGTATAATGAAAGTAAAACTTGTCGATCGTTTATAGTAAAAAGGAGGCATGGATAATGTTGGACGGTGAGAAAGAAATCATCATTAATGTTTTGAAGAATAGCGTTTCTCCTTATGTTATCTATGTCTTTGGTTCGACGGTTAACGGTGAAACTCATAATAAAAGTGATTTGGATCTAGCTTTTCTCAGTGATAATAAGGTTTGTAGTCCCTATGACCTTTTTATGATTGCCCAAACGCTTGCTGACAAGGTAAATAGAGAAGTGGATTTAGTCGACTTAAAGAAGGCAAGTACTGTTTTTCGTGCACAGGTTATTCATACGGGGACGGCCATTTACTGTTCAGATGAGTACAAGAGACAACGTTTTGAAATGGTGGCATTCAACATGTATGCTAAATTGAATGAAGAACGGGCGAGTATACTCAATCGGATTAACGAAAGTGGGACCGTCTATGAAAAGTGATGTTGTGTTAAATAAGATAAGCATAATTGAAAGGTGTTTAAAGCGCATTAGGGAAGAATATAATCAAGATCCTGATCAGTTAAGGAATTTCACCAAACAAGATTCAATCGTTCTCAATTTGCAACGGTCATGTGAAGCAAGCATCGATTTGGCCATGCATCTCATATCTGAAAACAAATGGGGCCTTCCACAATCCAGCCGGGACGCTTTTTCAACATTAGAGAACGTTGGGGTCATATCCAATACGTTAAGTGAACGAATGAAAGCGATGGTTGGGTTTAGGAACATTGCCGTTCACGATTATCAAGAGATTAATCTTGTTATTTTGCAGAGAATTCTTGATGTTCACTTAGGAGATTTTCACACATTCACTAAAGCGATTATCGACTATAGCAACAAGAAGTAGAAACGGAGTGGGAGAGGCCATTCGGTTTCTTTTTTATAGCGATTGGAATACTCTTATCCCTCTACTATGTTTAAAAAGGAGGGGAGTTTTAGCCTCCACCGGAACTGTGTCTCTTCCACTATAATGTCTGTAAACGAATGAAAGTGTGTTGATCAACAACACACTGTGCAACGCTATTGATTCAAAGCCTAAAGGATTAAACGATTAAAAGACCACATGCATGTTTACTTATCATAAACATGCACGTGGTCCTTTTATAGATATTTAAGAACGAACCCATTTGACAATGTCACTCATCGATGCATTTTTACCGTACAAAAGGATACCCACTTCAAAGATCTTACCTGCAAGTTTCATTACGATCCAGACAGATAGAATAAGTAAGGTTATAGCAATACCGATTTCAATCCACGGCCATTCTTCAAGTAAAGAAAGCCTCATGATCAAAACGGTCGGGGATGTAAATGGAATATAGGTCCCGATTTGGGCTGCTAATCCGTTTGGATCTGATAGTATCGGTCTAATCAGAATTAAAGGAGAAAAAGGTAGCATCATGATCATGCCTTGGAAATTACTTGTTGAGCTTATATCTTCTATCGTTGCGCCAAGACCAACAAATAGTGCTGCAAATAACAGGTAGCCGATTAATGCAATCAAAATTAACACAGGTAATTCAGGTACAAGTAAAAACTCTAGGATTGGAAATTCATTGAACCTCCAAAGGACAATAGGGAGTGCAACGATGAGCCACACACCTACCTGAAGCATGCCAAGCCAGAAGTAGCCAATGATTTTTCCTTGCATCAAGTCTGCTGGTGTCAGAGAAGACAATACAATTTCAGAGACCTTTTCTTTCTTTTCTTGAGAAGCACTCTGGAAAATCATCATGCCCGTCATCACGATGGAGAATAGAATCAGTCCGGCAAATGCACCAGGGACGATACGCTCTAGTGAATTTGTTTCTGATGTAGTCGTTTCCTGACCTGACACCTGTTCGGCGTTGAACTGGACTCCGCTCGTAACGGCATTCATTTGTTCATCTGACAACCCAGCATGCTGAAGGGAGAGTTGCTGAAGGGGTGGTCCTAGATGTTGAATATCTACTGCGAATGAATCTGGCGTGCTGTCATTGGAATAATAAGTGACTTGACCATCATGAATGGCCGCTTCATCAAGAACAAGAAATACAGCAGCGCTTTCATCCTCTTGTGATGTGTTCATCCATTCATCTTGAGACATGGTTTCAACCCTAACTTCCCAATTTAAATCTGATGGGCTGATATATGGTTCGATATGTTCCTCCCATATACCAGCCGGATCTGATACATTCACATTGACCGGTTCGTCGTTACTCCCCAATCCCGACAAAAGTGAGGGGAGAGTAGCAAATAGAATGAATAATACTGGAGTCAAAAATAAGGAAATCACAAACGATTTATTTTTGGCATTCCGCTTAAATTCCCATCGAGCAACTTTTAAGCTGTTACGCATAATTTTCCTCCTCCTCTCTAGTAAGGGTGCGATCTGAGGCAACATCAATAAAGATTTCATGTAGGGAAATTCGGTCCAATCTGAATTCCTCAATATGAATATCCGATGGCAACTCACGAATCCATTCTGATGGGCTTAGGTTCTGATCCAAAAAAAGGATCGACACATTGTCCGTCTGTTCCACGCGAGTAACATAAGCGATGGATTGAAGCTTTTTTTCGTCATTTTTTCCATGGATCGTACATTTAAAGCTGGCATACTGTCTTTTTACTTCTTCCATTGAGCCGCTGATGACTTGCTTGCCCTTATGAAGCATGATTAGTCGATCTGCCATTTCCTCTACCACGTTCATTTGATGAGCTGAAAGAAGAATAGCAGTCCCACTTTTGGCGAGGGCCCGAATTTCTTCTTTGAAAACATCCTGACTTACGGGATCTAACCCTGAGAAAGGCTCATCTAAAATAAGTAACTCTGGCTCATGAATGATTGATGCGATAAATTGAACTTTTTGCCCCATGCCCTTCGAAAGCTCTTCAATTGAAACCTTCTCTTTGCCCTCCAAACCAAACTTTTTTAGATAGGATAAAGCACGCTCTTTTGCTTTTTTCAGAGGGTAGTCTTTAAGTTCTGCAAAATATAGAAGAATGTCCATAATTTTTACGTTTTTATAAAGGCCGCGCTCCTCTGGTAAATAACCGATTTTATGTTTTGGAATTTGGCTTTTTTGCTCCCCATTAAAGTGGATCGTTCCGTGGTCAGGATAAATAATTCCCATAATACTTCTAATCGTAGTTGATTTTCCGGCACCATTAGGGCCAAGAAGGGCTGTAATCTCCCCTTTTTTAACATTGAATGAAACATCGTATAGCACCTGCTGTTCTTTAAATGATTTTCGGAGATTTTGAACAGTGAGTACAGTATTAGGCATAAATAATCTCTCCCTTCGTTAATACTTCCTGAATGATTTCCTCTAAATCTGGTATTTCTTCATCTACAATAGTCAAGCTGCTTTTAGAAAGATATGCCACAGTGGCTTCCGGCTGGTTTGATAAAATCACTCTTTTATACGTGCGCTTGATTTCTCCTGGAATGAGGGTGATTGGTGGTTCTTCCTTTAACCAGAAAAGGCGGTAAGTGGAAGCGAGTGAATCCTTTTCCAAAAGATTCGAAACCTGGCCTTTATCAATAAACAACAAGTAATCAGCCAACTTTTTGATATCATCTGCCTGATGAGAGGCGATCAGGATGGTTTTGTCGCCTCTTTCCATGAGGTCGAGTAAAAACTGTATAAAATAGTTTTTCGACGGAATATCCATTGCAGCTGTAGGTTCATCTAGGATCAGAAGAGGTGTGTTTTTACCGAAATTGAGTGCAAGATTTAGCTTTGTTTTAACGCCAGGGGAGAGTTTCTGAATCTGTTTGTTTAATGGGATTTGGAGCTTTTGTGAAAAGCTTCTAAACAAGGCCTCATCCCAGTCAGGGTAGATTTTTGCCATGAGGTTACGCACCTGTTCACCTGTAAAGGGCTCGCAGCCGGTTAACGTTTGAGACTGATAAGCGACAAGCCCTTTCCAGCTATCACTCTGATCGGTGACGGACTGACCAAAAACCTCAATCGTTCCCGTGTCCTGTTTTACAAGGTTCATAATCATCTTAAAAAAGGTACTTTTACCAGCACCGTTCATTCCAACAACAGCAGTAATGGTTCCTGTCTCAAAGGTAAGGTCCTTTATATTTAAGTGAAAATCGTCGATAGATTTTTCCATATTCTTAATTCTTAATGGGGCAGTCATCGTTTTTCCTCCTTTTGAAGTAATGATTTGAACATTGTGAGTATTTCTTCGTTCGATAATTCATGCTGTTTGGCCGTTGAGATTGCTTTTAAAATAGCTTCTTCAACTTCTTGGCTAGCCATATGTGCTTTCATATCAGGGTCTACCTCTGCCACGAATGTTCCTTTTCCCTGAGACGTCTGAATAAACCCGTTATATTCAAGGTTTTGATAGGCTTTTCTAATTGTGATAGAGCTGATTTCCAGCTCCTTTGCCAATACCCTTATGGAGGGAAGAGGATCCCCTGTAATGAGTTGACCGCTCGCAATCAGTGTTTTTATTTGGTTTTCGATTTGATGATAGATGGGTTCCCTGGAGGATTTGGAAAGCCGAATTGGAAGCTTCATGTCAACCTCCTTAATGTAGGTAATCTATATTTTGTATTTTTCTCTTGGCCAAGTGGAACCAGTACCACGTCACAAGACAAGCTGCTACTAAGAAACCGATAAGAGAAATAATTGTGTACTCAGATGCCAGATAAATGGTCCAATTAAATATGCCGGTACCAAGCCACACTTGAAAAATCAGATACAGGGAAATCAAGAATACGATAATAATTACGTAAGACCAAAAAAACGTAAAACGTTTAATTCGATCACCGGGATCACTGGCAGGGAACATGCCTCCCAAAGAAAAGGTGATACAAATCCAAATCATGATCAGTGATATTAATTGCAATGGCACAATGGTTGCCTGAAATTCAGGAGATGATAAATAGGTCATTACTAAGACCAATACGGTCCCTCCTACACTAGCCAAGAAGAGTAAGATGAATCTGCTTGCAATAAGAACAGAGCGTTCGATTGGAAGCTGGCTTAGCATTGCAAAGTAAGGTGATGCAAATAAGCTGTTATTTATTTTTTGGTATTGAATGCCTTTAGGTTTGGTGGTAAATGAAATCGTCACAATGTATATAATTAAAAAGAGATCCACCAAGAAGAAGTTGTCTTCAAGGTAACCAGGCATAGAGATATATAAGAAAAATGCATAGATACCAGCTAAAAAAAACAAGAACAAATAATGCTTCTTTGATACGGTCAATTCGAATCTGACGAGCCATAATGCTGTGCGTATATGCTCCATTTGACAAGTTCCTTTCCTTATTTAGTGTTGTGGTGTGTATGTCTATATACACACTATAACTTATGGTTGAGGAATATTCAATTTCTTTTTGGGAAGATTAGGTTTATTTTTACGAACCATGAAAACAGTGATGCTAGTATAAGGAAATGGAACTTTATTCCTGAAGTGTCGTCTGTTTTTATTAAAGGGGAGAGTAGTATGAAGAAATTCTTGTGGCTGGCAGTTGTATTTGGGGTAATGGCAGGTTGTGAGAATAATAGTGAAACTAGTGAGGCTTCAAGAAAAACACCTTTGACCTCTCCACCTAATCTAACCGTTACAATAGGTAAAGAAACCGTTCGTCCATTAAAAGGGATACGCACGTGGAGTGTTGAGAAAGAAGACGGGACTGTCGTGGTGATTGAAGTGGACTCCAATCCCCCTTGGGCCATTTCGACCGAGCAAGAGCCGGTCGATGTAGAAGCAGGTGCTTCCGTTTCATTGGCGTTTAACTCAGAGCCGATTAGTTACCAAGTACGGGAGTGGGACAGAGACCAAGAAAACACTCTATTGAGTACGCATAATGAACTCATAGTATCCAATTATGATGGGGAAACGGTGCTGGACGTAATGGCGAGGTGGGATGAAGGCATGGTCTATTACACAATGTATTTGAATGTGCAGTAGTGTTGATCTATTCAATTTGTGAAGTTGGCTGTATATTAAATATGTAAATATATTCTATTATTGGTGATTGGAGGTTTGGCATGAAGGGGAAGTGGCGGGTCACAGTCATGATGATGGTTTTATTGTTAGCAGTTCTTTTTTTATACAGTCAATCACAGGTAGGAAGTGAAGTAAGGACGACGAAGGGCGAATCAACGGATGGAACATTTACTGTCATCTATACCCTTGAACCATCTCCAAATCCGAAGAAGTTTATGAAGGCAGCCCTTTTTTGGGAGCCTCAACAAGGGAAGATTACAGCCCTTCACTTTTTGAATAATGGGAAAAAGCAAACAACCCTAAACGAAAACGAAGTGATTTACATGTTGGAATCCGGTGAACGAAAAGAATTTGCTAGTATGGGTTTTGCGCCTACTGAAGATGAAGTCTTTGAGGTGTGGATTGAATGGGAGAATAAGCAGGGGAAATATAAAGATATTTTTCCATTAAAATAATGGAGGGTGTAATGATGAAGAGGTGGCTATGTCTTTTAGGGTTATTCGTCATACGATTTCTCCATCACATTGGCCCGCTTATTCATCACTTTTTTCCATTGACATATCACCAAGTTTGAAAGTAACCAGTACGTGAAAATGAGTCTATTTTACGGTGTAAGTCATAACTCAAACGGGGAAACACGTATAGAGACACCCTTTTTTTACCACACTGTTCGGTGAATATAAGGAGGATATGTGAAAGGAGGATTCGGTCATGAAAGGAAGGTACCAAAGCCGTAATCTCTGGTCCGGAGTACTCTTTGGACTCGGGGCTATAGCGTTTTTTGATGAAGTTGTTTTTCACCAGCTTTTAAGATGGCATCATTTTTATGATCTTGCCACCACAGATATCGGTCTGATTTCCGACGGTCTATTTCATGCGTTCAGCTGGTTTGCAACAATTGGAGGGCTGTTTATGTTTGCTGACCTCAGGCGAAGAAAGGCTCTCCATTGGACACGATGGTGGGGTGGCTTTTTGACAGGGGCGGGAGCTTTTCAGCTTTATGACGGACTGATTCAGCACAAGGTGATGAGGATTCACCAGATCCGCTATGTGGAGAATGTCATCTACTACGACATCGCCTGGAATGTGAGTGCAGTGCTGATTCTTTTGGCTGGCGTTTACCTACTAAGGAAGTCACGGAAACAGAACGAATCAAGGGCAGGTGAGGTGTAATGGACCACATGCATGTGCACGGTGGCGCATTCTCATTTTGGCCACAACTCGTTCTGGCTATGCCATTTGTACTCCTCATTGCCGGTTACGGCCTTTGTCTGTACATTAGTGCTCGTAATGGGCGTGCGTGGCCCGTGTGGCGAACACTATTTTGGGTTACTGGCTGTCTCTTTGCCTTGGTAGCGGTGGCTGGGCCTCTGGCAGTGGAAGCTCATCACAATTTTTATGTACATATGATGACACACCTGTTTCTTGGAATGATTGGTCCCCTTTTGATGGTGCTGGCCTCTCCCGTGACACTGCTTCTCCGGGCACTGCCCTTGACGGAAGCGAGGCGGGTGAGCGGGATCCTGAAATGGCGGATTGTTCACGTGCTTACTGATCCTTTTGTAGCATCATTTATGAATATGGGAGCACTCTGGGTGCTATATACGACGCCCCTATACAATGGGATGCATGAAAGTAATGTCCTTCATGTCCTCATTCATGCCCACGTCTTTATTGCAGGGTTTGTGTTTACGGCTTCAATGATCACAAAGGATCCGATGCCAAACAGACCCTCTTTTCTGTACCGGAGTGTCGCGCTTGTCCTAGCTCTGGCTAGTCACGGCATTCTGTCCAAATACCTCTATGCCAATCCACCTGCAGGAGTACCGGCTACCCAGGCGGAAGCTGGAGGAATGCTTATGTTTTATGGTGGGGATTTAGTGGATGCCATTATCGTGTTTCTACTACTACGAGAGTGGTATCATGCAGCCCGTCCAAGATCGTATGAAACGCTCTATCCTGTAACGGAATAAGCCATTAACTAGTTGTATATGAAAAACCCCCATGTGATTTCTAGCCTTCTGATATCACATGGGGGTTTGGTTTTGACAGGCTTATTCGTGATAGATTGGTGATTTTTACAAAAAACGAAATGGATCTTTTGGTTATACATGGCCTTCTTATCTCACAGAAATACCGCCGCAACCCCAAGAAGGGTGCCAAGGCCGATCGAGGCGATTCCGAATTTAATGCGAATCATGGATTTTTTCGGTAGGTTAGAAGCTACTTCTTCGTCTTCCGACTTTTGGTACTCTTTGTTTAGCCATATAAATTGCATAAAGCCGATCGTAAGTAAAACGAGCGCGATTAATGTAAGGGTAATTCGAGGGTCCAATGGTATCGTCTCCTAAAAAAATGAATTCATAGTGAAATCATAGCATAAAGCGAGGCGTTATATCACTTTTGGAATTATCGATAAAATGGACGTGACGCTCGCCACGGAGTTAGAAGCTGTTTTCTCTTTTTTATAAATGATGTCGACTTTTCACTAAAGGGGATTTTTTCACTTTTGCCGAACTATGTATAGAAGAGTGTGCTATTAAATCAGGAGGGGTCTTTATGAAAAGTCAGGCTCACGGAAGGTTTGTCGATCTTCAACGGGAGGCGTTATCGGCCTTTGATGGCCACGATTACGATAAGGTGTTTCGTTTGGTCGACCAAGTCAATCAAAGCTACCCTGAGAAACGATACCGAACGAAGATGTGGGAAATATGTGCCCATGCGATGCAAGGAGCGGTAGATAAGGCATTCGCTGTTGGCTTTGAGGGACTAGATGAAGGTCTGTGGTGGAACCCGAATCAAGTGAAAGAAGAGTCGAGGCTCTTGGTTTTAAGAGGAGATGCTCGGTTTGAGCGCTTTGTTTACGAGTGTGAAAAAATGTACGAGGCGGTAAAAGGGACACTGGACCCAGTTCTTGTGACGATGGGAAATAAGCTTAGTGACAAAAGACTGTTCGCCATCCATTGGCGTGGGGATAACGCAACGTGCTTTTCAGAGTTTTTTGAGGATGCGCCGTCACTTGCAGACTGGCACATGGCATTTCCGCAATCTTCCCAGGCTTTCGGTGCTGAGACTTTTTGCTGGGATGATGAAAAACAAGCGGCGCGTGATGTGAAAGAGTCTTACGATGCCTTTGATGAGATTAGTGTAAAAGGATCGAACACAATTATTAGCGGCGCCTCTCAAGGAGGAAAGCTCGCGATTGATTATGCTTTAAAGCATCGCCCGTTACGAGACCATCGCTTTATTACAATCGTACCTTCGATTAAAGACCTCAGCGTGTATGAAGCCTTGCTACAAGAAGGGGTATGTAGCAAGGTTAGAGGCTATATCTTAACCGGGGAACACGACCCTTACTTGAGTAAGCAGCGAGCCCTTCATCAGATGTTCCTTGATTACGATGTCCCGTGTCGCTTAGTAATAGTTAAGGGAATGGGTCATGAGTTCCCAGAGGCGTTTGATAAATATGTTGAAGAAGCACTCGCTTTTTTAAATGAATAAAAGGAAAGACCGTCCGTTTGGTGGCGGTCTTTTTAGTGTTTTGAAAAAGGGAAATACAAGCCCGTTAAGATGAAAGAGGAAGCCGCTAATAATTCTGATCTAAAAGAAAGGCGTTATTTCACAGGAGAAATTCGTCAATCTCTCTTGATGAGTGATGATTTATGTGACTGCATTTTACAGTGGGAGAGCGAGTTGGAATCACTTAAATACCAAGAATGAAAACAAGGTCGGCCCTTATCCTCTTTTTCACACTTGAAGTCCATAGGGATCTGACTCATAATATAAATCGTAACTGTTACGCTTTATCTAGTGGGTAAGAAAGGAGTAATACAAATGGAGAGGATCCCTGTCTACGTGTTGAGTGGGTTTTTAGGAAGCGGGAAAACAACATTGCTCGTTGAAATCATCAAGAATGCTAAAAAGAAAAGGTTGAATATAAGCGTTCTCATGAACGAAATCGGAAAAACGGATACGGATGGCAAAATTGTGTCAGGACTGGACAAATCGATGCCGATCGAGAAACTCCTCGACGGATGTATGTGTTGCAATAAAAAGAGTGAGGTCTCAGGTGCGATGGTAAAGCTAGCCAAGGGGAAACCTGATTTGATTGTGATCGAACTTACAGGTGTAGCAGATCCTGAAGAAGTGGCTGATGCCCTCGCGGAGCCTAAACTTATGGAAATGATTAAGTTGGAAAAAGTCATTTCTGTCTTGGATGGGGAACACATTCTTGATTACAATAGCATTTTTACTGCAGAACGAACGATGGTAAGAACGACACGTAAGCAAATGTCGTTCGCTGATGTGCTCCTCGTCAATAAGATCGATCAAATGGAAGATAAACAGAGAGAGAAAGTCGAAAAGGCGGTAAGAAAGCATAACTCGATAGCTCCAATTACGTATACGAGCTTTTGTAACGTAAACATCGACGAGCTTCTTGCACCGAACGATCGTGCTCCTAAGGAAATCAAGCGAGAGAATAATAAAGAGCATCCTCATTCGCGGATTCAAACACTGAAACTGGAAGTACCAGGCCCTGTTCCATCTAAAAGAGTGGTGGAGAAGTTCTTAAAGGAGTTAAAACCCGGTCTCGTTCGAGCTAAAGGGTTTATAAACATAAAGGATAATACGTATCTTGTTCAACATAGTATGAAAAAAACGTATTGGGAGAAAGCCAGTTCTGAAGAGATGTACTTGATCTTGATTGGGGTGGACTTGGATGTGGAGAAGGTTAATCGTGAGTGGAATAAATGGTGTGTAGTATATAATTAAAAGAGAAAGAAGGCGCCTGGGAACGAAACGAGGCGCCTTCTTTTTTTATATGGATGACTTCTACATACTCATCATCAATCGAACTACAACAAGCATCACAAGTGCGGAGATAATGGATGTAGTCGCTTGCTTGCTCGTTACTGAGACAGCTGCTTTTATCCCCATTTGCTTGGCCATTGTCCATACGGTTACGAGGCACCCAGATAAGGTAGATGCGAGGTACACAAGAACGAAGATCTCCAGTGTGGAGAACGATGTTAACAAGGCTCCGCCACCTTCATTGAAAAGGAGGATGCCATCCTTTCTTAATATGGAGAAAAGAATGGCTACAGAAGCCTCAGAAGGTAAGGAGAAAAAGGAGAATACCGGCTCAAGCAAACGAATGAACATATTCATAATCATGAGTTCGTCTAATATAAAAGCTACAAAGCAAATGAATAGAAAAATTGGCATCGCTTGGGTCAAAAATTGGCTGAGCATGCCTCGTAGCTTAAGTAACACGTTTCTTTTCTTTGGTCTTCTTAGCCTTTTTCCTCCTATATACAAAAATGGATTTTCTGGAGGTTTTTCATACCATAATCGAGTATGAATCGCTCCAACAATAAACAACAAAGCGATATAAGGCACAAACAACCAAGGGGCACTGGCTGCATTGAACACCGATAACGTAGCACCGATTTGGTAACTGCACGCGGACCCAAAAGAAATCATGGATACACATTGTTTTTGGCTGCAGGAATGGCAACTTTTCGCTTGCATCAATGCGACCACATTGCACCCGTAACCGGTTAATACAGGAACTAAGTCAGCACCTGTTAGACCGATTTTTCTGAGTAGTGGATCGATGGTTCGGACGAGCTTTGTTTGTAGCCCTGATTCTTCTGTGATCGCGATGCTGATGCCCACAAAGAGGACGACAGGAAATGCCCATACAAACGAAAAGGTACCAAGTGAAACGAGCCCGTAATCACCGATGAAAAAAGCTTGAACCATTGCCGGATACTCCCTTAAGGCATGACTAACGGGTTCCAGCAAATAACGTTCCACGACCGGCTCCACCAATGAGGCAAATTGGTAAGCCAAAGCAATAGGCAAACCGTAGATAAGCAGGATGGCCACTATGACGCCTATCTGCCGAAAAAAAGGTGGAAGCCATAAGGGCTCAGGATAGGAGTGAGAATGTGATTTCATCGTAACACCCTAGCACTGACAACTGTTGTCACAGCATGAAAGATCGTCAAGATACATAGTTGCTTTACGATACTCGTCAAAAACGTCTTCTTGCACAGAAAGGCCAAGACGTGTAACGATTTCCTTTGCGATTACAGCGAAGCGTTGTCTGAACTTGTATATAAAGCAAAAGATCACATCCACATGCTTCACTTGAGGTCCTGTTAGAAAAAGCCCCTCCGTTACTGTAGACTCATCAGATTCAGTCAACCTTACATCACCGCTGTCTTCCCAAAAAAAGTGCTCCAAAATGAGAGAAAGACTACTTTTATATCCAGTAGCCAGGATCGGTTGGGTCTCTGACTTCATTGATTCTCCTGAATCGAGGTGAATAAGGTAGCCGTTTTCGTCCTTTTCGACTCGAATGACGTGCGCTTGCTCAACAAGGGACAGCTCCTGACGATCAATTATTTTGTCTAACCGCTCACTTGTAAATGGAGACAACGAAATACTTGGATCCGGGTCGTCGTTACTCCATGGTTCTCCTTTTGAAAGAACGGTCACTTGTTTGCCACTTTCGATCAAATGGTACGCCGCATCAACGCCACTTTCATAGCCACCAATCACCACATGGTGCCCAGCGTCTACTGAATTCCAAGAAGGAACTTCACCTGTATGAAGACAGTGTTCAGCTCCGGGAAAAGGTCTATTGTTTGGATATTGAAACTCTCCTGCAGCCCAAACGACAAATTCGCTTTGATACGTGCCCTTTGATGTTTCAACAAAAAAGCGATCATGATCTTTATGAACCTCTTGTACACTTACACCACGCTCGACAGGTAGTTCAAAGTGATCGGCAATTCTTTGTAAGTAGTCCGCATAATCTTCTCCGCTCAAGTGCTCCGTGTCGTAGGCATACCCGGGAGATGTACTGGGAACGACAGCATTTAAGTCCAACAAGCCAAAGCCATGACCGGGAAAAGAAGGAGTTAGTAGTCGTGTTTCTTTTGGCCATTTCAAAAACGTGCTGCCCACGTCCTCCTTCTCAAGGATCGTAAACCGTTCCATTCCGAGTTGTTTAAAGAGAGAACCAATGCCTACACCGGCAGGTCCTGCTCCAACGATAATCACATCATAATGCATATAGAAAACCCCTTGCGAATCGTAATCATTACTATTTATGTTGTTTATCATACTGGTATGCGTGTGAGAAGTAAAGGGGGAATCCCTTGCAGTTTGTTCCAGTCTCTCGTAAAATACACTACAAAACGTAATCATTCTTATTCGCGAAAGGGGATGTTCCCATGGTCACAACCCGAATGAAATGGCCAACAAAAGAAGAGAGGCACACCCTCTTTGGATCTGTACCTCCAGCACCTGGTACAAAGCCAACACAAAAAGAAGAGATGGTCGATCTTCAAAATGAGGACAAAGACTTTTTGTTTTCTATACAAGCTGTGGGCGTCTCTCGAGTGAAGCACCCGATCGTTGTCGTATCGAATAATGATCCGCAACGGCAAACTACTATAGCCGAATTCACCATGACTACCTCACTTAGTCGCGAGCAAAAAGGCATAAACATGAGCAGACTTACAGAAGTGCTCCACGAGTTTTACGAGAAAGAAGGCTTTGTGCTTTCACTGGAGAATATAGCTGCTTTTACAAAAGAGCTGGCCGATAGAATGAATCAACAGTGTGCTGATGTTGAAGTGAGCTTTCCATGGTTCATTGAGAGGAAAAGTCCTGTTTTAAAGAAGGCAGGAATGATGCATGCAAAAGGCACCTTGAAAGTATCTTACGATGAGACAAAAGGAATTCGTTATAGAGGTGGGATTGAAGCGGCTATTACGACACTCTGCCCTTGTTCAAAAGAGATTAGTGAATATAGCGCCCACAATCAGAGAGGGTTTGTCACAGTTGAGGCTGACTTTGATGGACATAAGCTTGGAGAGTCGTGGAAGGAATGCCTTTTAGGTGCTGCAGAATCAAATGCCAGCTCCATGTTGTATCCGGTTTTGAAACGTCCGGACGAAAAAGCGGTAACAGAGGGCGCCTATGAAAACCCTAGGTTTGTAGAAGATTTAGCGCGACTTGTTGCAGCCGATCTTTATGAAGAAGAGGCAATTACATGTTTCACGGTCGAATGTCGCAATGAAGAATCGATACATCTCCATGATGCGGTTGGAAGGATTGAAATAAATAAAAAAGAATAGATAAAGTGCCCGGACGATTGCTCGCATCCGGGCACTTTTGTGTGTGGGTTTATTCATGTTTCAATGTGTTGATGATTATTTTCATATTGGCTATCCGGTTAAAAAGAGAATCAAAGCCGTAAATAAGAGAACTGAAACCGTGAATGCAAAGCGCGAACCTGTCAATTCGTTATCATAAGCCGTTAAATGAGCACCTCAACCCGTAAATCCCCCACCATCACACTGAATGTGGAGCTACCTCCTTTCCCTCTTTCCCCTTGAATTGGGGGGATTCCCCCTTCGTTTTGAGACAGCTGAAAAGTCTGAACTCATTTCAGCGCCTCCTTTTTTCTGTATATGAACATGGATATACGAAGAAGTAGGTTAAAATACCTAATTACTTTCTGCAAAGTGCAACAGAATGACCTACTTGTCGCCACTGTCCGTTGGGATATTATGTTAAACTTAATGCATATACAATGTATGAGGTGGCGGTTCGATGATTATGGTAAATATGTTCTTCGCTATCTTAGGATTGGCTTTTTTAACTGGAACTCTACTATGGTTTTTGATGGCGATCCTCCGTGGCAAAAAGTCGCACTACTCCTGGATGATTTTAGGTTTCGTCGTATTCTTTCTTACCGTAACCCTTAGTCAAGTCGGTTTTTTTCTAATAAATTAATGAAGGAGTGGCGTATACATGACAGGATGGTCTTTGTTTTTCACGATTGTATCGGCAAGTTTCTTTGTGTTTTTTCTTGCTACATTTATCTTGGAGTTGAAAAAGCGAAAAGAGGATCCGGCTAGAGATAAGTGGTCCTTGACGTTATCGGGGAGTATGGCGGCTGTGGCAACCGTATTTCTTATCCTCCGTTTTTTCTAAAAGGATACTAAAGGTGTTGAGGTGTATTGGTCCGTTTCCTCTTTTAGCAACAGGGGGTGTTTTTTGTGACGAAACGATCCATTTTTTTAGCTACGGGAATCGCACTAATGATTCTTTTTGGCGTGGGAATGGTGTATGAATGGTTTGTTCTTGACGAATTTGATGTGAGGGGATTCATTGTAACAAGCGCGATGACGATCATGCTTGTTGTTTATTTGAACGAAAAAAAGGGCGAGGTTGCCGGAGAAAAACGTCTTACTTTTGCAAAAGTACAGGAGAAAGTGGAAGAACGCTTTGATCCTCTTGTGGCCAAAGAAGTGATCGCTATTTTAGAAGAAAGACGTATTGTCCTTGAAGATAAAGGGTTCCGTGAATGGTTGAGAGACTTGAATTTTGACGTGCCTGGTGAGCTTAGTGAAAAGGGGGCGGCGATTACACTCTATGACAAAAATCCCGGTTGGTTTGAACGAGAAGTCAAGCGATTGGAAGACGAATCCGAGCGCTCTTGGCGTGTGCAAACAGAGGAGCTCGAGCAGTTGGATGAACGGGCAAGAAAAGCACAGCTTGTAGTGAGGGAGCGGTTGACAGAGATCGTCTGGGAGATTAAAGATGGGAGCGAGGCGTAGTGACGTTATCTGTTCTTAAGGCTGAGGAAGTGACCCCAACCATGCTGGACCTCTTCGATCGCACACAAGAAACAGTCACTGTGGTTGCGTTGGAAAACGACAAATGGATGGAGAAAGAAGACTCGTTTAAAGAACAGTGGTCCTTAACTGAAAAAAGAAAGATCGTGGCTCATATCCTACATACAATAAACACAGGCGGAAATGTGGTCGTTGCTAAAGAGCAAGATCAGGTGGTTGGTTTTGCAGTCCTTGAGGCGGGCCATTTTGGTAAGACATCAGTTTATAAAGAACTCTCTTACCTTCATGTGACAAAAGCAATGAGAGGCAAAGGAATTGGGAAACAGCTTTTTGTTATGGCAAAAAAGATAGCTAAAGAATCAGGTGCAGAGAAGCTTTATATCGGCGCTCATCCAGCCATCGAAACCCAGCAATTTTACAAACGGGCAGGGTGTGTGCCGGCAAAAGAAATTCATCTGCCCATTTACGAGAGAGAAAGAAGAGACATTCAACTAGAGGCAGTATTATAAAGGAAAGGACGTGTCCATCATGCAAAAGCAGTGGCTCGACTGGGCCAGGCGGATTCAGGCGCTTTCACAATCGGGGCTCGCATTTTCAAAGGATGCGTTTGATCGTGAACGATACGAGGAGTTAAGAGAAATCAGCGCCGAGATGATCGCTTCTCATACAAACGTGCAAAAAGACGACGTGATTCACATGTTTAAAGAAGAAAAAGGGTACCAAACGCCAAAGGTAGACGTTAGAGGCGTGGTTTTTAAAGAGAATCGCGTGCTGTTGGTAAAAGAAAAAATGGATCAGAAGTGGGCGCTACCTGGTGGTTTTTGTGATGTAGGACTTTCTCCAAGTGAAAACATCGTCAAAGAGATCAAGGAAGAGGCAGGGTTTGATGTCACACCGACTAAGCTACTAGCCGTGTTGGACACGAATAAACATGGACATGAACCGCAACCGTTCCACTTCTATAAACTGTTCATTCAGTGCACAATCACCGGGGGCACGGCGAAAAAAGGCTTGGAGACGGGTGACGTAAGGTTTTTTGGAGAGCATGAATTACCAGAGCTATCTCTTAGAAGAAACACTCCCGTTCAATTGAAGATGGTGTTTGAGCATTTTAGAAATCCTAGTAAAGAAACGTTGGTAGATTAAAATATACAATAATTATAAAGGTGATCAAAAAATGTTTTTAAAACGAGTAACGCTCCAACATGATAGGATTGCGTCTTATAAGGAATACCCCTACTCTATTCCAACAATTAAACACCTTGACCAGTTAGAGTTGACGAAAAAGGTCACGTTTTTTGTGGGTGAAAATGGCTCGGGTAAATCCACACTGTTGGAAGCCATTGCGGATAAATGCGAATTTAATACAGCTGGTGGAGGGCGTAACAACGCTTATGATTTAGAGCGATCGGAGTCGGCACTTGGAAACGCCATACGACTTTCGTGGCTACCGAAAGTAACGAACGGCTTTTTTCTTCGAGCGGAATCGTACTACCATTTCGCTTCACATATCGATGACGTTGGAGCACAAGAAGGATACGGTGGGAGATCGCTACACGAACAATCCCATGGGGAATCCTTCTTTTCTCTTTTTTCGAATCGATTTAAAGGAAAAGCCATTTACTTGTTGGATGAACCGGAAGCTGCCCTTTCGCCCCAACGACAGCTTTCTTTCCTTAAATTGATTCATGATTTGACGACTAAAAGTGATTGCCAATTTATTATTGCCACACACTCTCCAATTCTATTAGGATATCCTGAGGCTACAATCTTCAGCTTTGATAATGGAAAAATAGCAGAGACGGAATACGAGAGTACCGATCACTATCAAATAACAAGCTATTTTTTACAAAATAGAGAGCGGTTTTTGCAGGACATTTTTAGAGAAGATTGACCGGAAATGAAAGGGGGCTCCTAAGTCGTTCGGAGCTCTTCATTTTTGGTGTAATGGGGGACAGAGAAACATGGTGAAACAAATCATTTTTATAATTGCTCTTCGTAGTCGTGTCCCTTTATAGGAAGGGGATGATTTCCATTATGTGTGTGTTTGACTAGTGTGACAATAGTGGATAAAGGTGGAATTGGATGAAAGAATCACGGAAGAGAATGATTCCATTAGGATTGATTGGAATCATAGTACTAGGTGGGGTCTTTCTTCTACAAGATCATGAAACCAATTCAAAGAGTAAGGAAGAAAGAAAAGAACGGTTTTTGAGTGATTTTTCAGCTGATCTAGAAGAGGCGGTTACTCACCTTAACCGTATAACGAATAGTGATTACGAAGACTTGGAGTCTGAACTACATGAGTTAAACACGATCTTTGTGCGGATGGATGAACGCCTTTATGAGGAAAGTGAACAAACCAATGAAGTGGAGTACTCGAAGCTTTTCGATGAGTTCACGTTTCTGACAACAGGCCGGTATGAAAAGGATGGTGTGATTGTTTACGAAGGGGCTCCATTTTACGAAAACGGGAAGTTGTCAGGGGGAGAGCGAGCGTTAATTCACATTATTGCAACGGACTTGCATGATGCCTCTCATTTTTTCATCCAAGATGAGATTGATACATATGAGGCGTTTCATGACCAAATCAACCGTGTCGCTGAGCAAGACCATCTAGCATTCTACGAAAGAGTATTAGAAAGGTATAGTGACACCACGCTCTATGATTCCTTTCATGGGATGATGAATGTACAAGTGGATCGGAATGAACAACCTTATTCAGTGATTAAGATGGAAGAAGGAGTATTAAGTGAAGACGACGGAATCGTTGTGTTTACAGAGGAAAACAGTCAGGGAGAACAAATCTTTTTGGCATACTTTGAAAAAGTAGACGACCAATGGTACTGGCAGCAGAGCCTGGGAGCAAATGTGAAAGAAGGCCAAGTCAATTGGACAGCTTCCCAGCGCTTTCCACATTTCTATGTAGGGATCATCCATGATGAAAAGGTTGATAGGGTAGAAGTGGGTGGACAAGAAGCAGACATCATTCCCGTTAAAGACGGTGCGCGATTTTGGTATGTTCATGCGTCTGACGGAGACGTGGTTTATGTGAAAATAGACGGAACAAACCGTATTGTGGAACGTTTAAATTATTAAGCGAGGAGGCGGTCGTTCATGCGCGTTGTATTTATTCTTTTATCTCTCATTCATCTTCCGTTTTTGCTACAGTATGCCGAATATTATGAACGTTTTTATGGTGAACTTCCTTTTTCTTTTGAGGGGTTTAACACCATCTTGTTTTTACTCGGCGCCGTTGTCATCGGTTGGGTTGCAAGCAAGGTGCCAGTGATTTTGTTTTTGGCAGTGAATGGTGTGATTGTCTTAACATCGATAGGGTTAGCGGAGTGGCTGTTTTTGGATGAACATGCGTATTGGTTTAAACCTGTTACGCCAACGATGTCCACCCTCATTTTTACACTGATGTATATTGCCTTACAAGGGATTGCGAGATGGGGATTCACTGTTTCAACGCATTTTAGAAAAACGGGTGAGCTCAAATAAAAAGAGGTTGATCCAATCCAGTTGGGTCAACCTCTTTTTCATTATTCATCAGGGTTAATCACAATCTCCACTCGGCGGTTTTGTTTTCTCCCATCTTCATCTTCGTTTGAAGCAATCGGATCCGTTTCTCCAAGGCCGGTTTGTTCGATTTCAAGTCCGCTTAAATCCCCATTTTCATTCAGATAAGAGCTAACCGACTCTGCTCGTTCCTCTGATAGGGTCAGGTTGTAATCGGCACTTCCTTCATTATCCGTATGTCCTTTAATGTGAACGTTCGTCCCTTCTTCAAGGTTTTCTAAGATGGTGATAACGTCGTTTAAAACGTTCTCGGATTGAGACTTTAGGCTACTTTCGTCGAAATCAAACAACACATCGTCAGGGAGATGTACTTTCGTTTCATCACCGGAAGTGGTCAAGTTTCCTTCGTCCGGTGCTTCAAAATTAGGTGTGTCCGGGTAGAGGATCAATTCGATCTTTTTCCCATCTTCCTCATCAACTACGAATTCTCCAGACATGTTTTCGTAGTTTTCACCGTACAACGATTCGGCTTGTCCAGGAAGCTGGTTGAGATTCATAGCATCGCTCTCTAGTAAAATGAAGCTTTCTGCAGTCAGATCAAGGTAGCCGACGCGTAAGAGAAAACTCCCGTCAGGCTCGACTAATGTTTTGTATGGAATCCATGTTTGAGGGGTGGTGGCGTCCTCTGTGGAATAGTAAATTCCTCTTAGTCGTGTTCCTTCAATGAGGTTGGTTTGTCCTTCAATGTAAAAGTAACGGTGATCATTTGTAACAGACGTCTCAATCCATATTTCAGTGTCTCCATAGTCAGAGGTGCGTTCCATGCTCTCTGGGACGAAGATGGAAAATTCCTTCTCATCGTCAGTAACGTAGATCGTTTTGTTCGCATACAGTTTTTGTCCCTCTTCCCGTTGAAGGTTTTCCGTCTGATACACTTGTGGCCCTATTAACTGTTCTCCTTTTTCCCCGTATACAGCTGAGAGCTCGTCAGGTTGGTGACTCGGGTCTACGGTAAGCTCCACATCTATGTATCTTTGTTCAATGTTAGGAGGAGTGAATTGAAACTCGAATTCTCCATCTTCATCTACTTCGGTCCGTTCACTCGTTTGCCCAATTGGAGGCCTAATCCGAAAGGGATCCGAATATAATTGCGCACTGACGATCGTTCCTTCGTGCAAGTTGCTCGTACCTTTAATGATAATGGTTTCGTCTGTTGCTTCAATGATAGCCTCGAATCGGTTTTCTTCCTCAGTTAACGCTTCTTCCGTAAGCTCGTATGCTTCATCAATGGGATCTTCTTCGTTGGTATCGTTTAATTCTGTTGTTATACGATCTTCTTCCATTTCTCCAGTGGTTTCGGACTCTTGTTCTTCATCTGAGCAGCCAGCCAGGATGAAAAGGAAGACAAAGACTAAAAAACCATATCTTTTCATCAAATCAATCCTATCTTTTTTACTTATATCTTTGTATACAATAGATGAGTATCCATGTTTTTGCAATCATTACCAAATACTATTTTCGTAGAATTAAAACAGTGGTTCTTCTTTGTCGGTAAATGATTGCAGTGGTGGGATCATGAGAAGTAAGACCCCCATTACAAGTGCGGCTACACTCAAACTCGTAACCAAAGAAGGTTGAGCGATGAGAAGGAATGAATAGAATAAGATGGTGACAACAGGCGCGAAACTACCTAGCCACAGCCTGTTTCTCTTGGTCATTATTCTTTTTGCAGTTAGGGCAAGTAGTAGACATCCCAACGCTAAATAAGAGCTCTCGATATTGAAACGTACGGTCACAGTGGTAACAAGAGGGCATAGTTTTGAGGCACCTTATGAATTTGTACATGTTAGTGCTCCTTTCGAGTCGTTTAACTGGCTTTCATTTGTTCAGGCTCTTCTTTGTAAAAATCAATGTATCTCTTGTTCATCACGGCAAAGGAGAAGACGAAAGCTGAGATAAGCATGATGAGCGCTAACGTAACGATGGTTAGACGAAGGCTCATGAGGTCCGCTGTAATCCCGATCGCTAAAATAAACACGACCTGAAACACGCTTTGAATTAACTGAAAAATGCTTGTGACTCGGCCCATCACCTTTACGGGGACGTTATTCTGGTAAAACGTCATAATCCCTGCATTTAAAAAGACATTAAAAAATCCGAGAATCGTAAAGCCGACAGCAATAGAAAGAAACGACCAAGAAAAAGCATAAATTACATAGCCTGTGGTCATCATCATCAAACCAACTACGATCATGTACCGAAGGGAAAGGCGACTGGAAAACAAGGACAAGAGGGCTGCGCCTATAACGGAGCCGATTCCTGTAATACTGATCAGCAAGCTGTACTCTACTTCGGTCATTCCGATCACTTGTTGAGTAAATACAACTTCTTGTGCATCCATGGCAAAAGAAAACAGCATAGTGGCAATAAAACCGAGATAGACGAACGCAACATACTTGTTCTTTAACACAAATTGAACCACAACGGTGAAATCGCTCATCACTTGGGCAGATGTGAGTGCCGGAATCATTTTTTTGTCCACGTGTTCGTTCTCAGGTAAAAACAGCAAGAGAATAGCAGCTATTAAAAAGAACGCGCTGTTTAGCCAAAGGGTCGTGTCGATGGATGTTAAAAAAATCAAAGCCCCACCAACGGCCGGACCTACGATGAACGCACTTGAAGACGTGAAGGAGCGAAGGGCGTTAAATCGTTTCCGCTTTTCTATTGGTACAACCATGGTCACATAGGTCACTGAAGCGGGACCGAAAAAGGATTTAGCTACACTCAACAGGACTAGGACGGTGTAAATCGCAACCATATTCGGAGCGAAAGGAATCATTAAGATGAAGGTCGCTCTCAACACGTAAGTTACCATGATTACGCTTCGTTTACTTCTGTAATCAATGAAACTACCAGTCCAAAACTTCGTCACAATGTTGGTCAAAGGACCAATGATCCATAGGCCCGCAACCGCGGTAGCAGATCCTGTCATTTGGTAAACAAGAAGGTTAATCGCTACTAAATAAATGAAATCTCCAATACTAGCAATCCCCAGTGAACCAAGGAGAAGCCCCGGATCGCGCCACGCTTTTAAACGATTGTTCATATGAAAATCCCCTTATGTAAAGTTGGAGGAATATACCATTTTTAGTGTATCACATGAGGGTGGTTTGTTGGGTGAGAAGTAGATAAGGTTGTCAGGGGGGAGGCGGTGTTTCGGTATGCGTCTGCATTTATTCCTACTGGTTATGCACTGAAAGTTCGATTATACATTAGTTTAACGCTTTGGAGCAGGTGGTTAACTTATGGATGCTTCTATCTAAGGGAGTGCGATTAAAAAAAGATGACTTCGATGATACTGTTTACTACTAGAAATTTATGGGAAGTGTTATGATGATTAAAAGAACGGTGAAAGGTGTGAAAAAGATGTCTGTTATGAAAGCAAGACGTATAGGCAAAGTAAGAAAACACCTGATTTCCCAAAAGGTAAAAGTGAACCCTGAAACACTGGTGCTGAGGAAGGGAGCGACTAGTGAGTGGACAAAAAACACACCTTTAGATGAATTCAAAGGAGTATTTTCTATCTCTAGCCCACAATGTGATGAAGAAATGGAAACAGCGCACAAACGCTATGCCCAATGTGTTGATGATGAAAGGAATCACTTGTGACTATGGTGAAAGAATAATTGATCTTGGATTCTCATTTAATCATCAGCCTCCTAACAGCAGATTTAAACTTTTCAAAGGCAGAAGCTGTTTTCCATCTTGCAGAAAAAGACATCATTCATCTTTATCTCTCAAGTCATGTAGTAGTGGAAGTAATCGTCTTTTTTGGAGCTAAAAGGCTAATCGCTTACGATAGTGATGGGAGGCCGAGAGAACGTAATCCTATCCCGATTAAAAACATCACCGACATTTTAACGCCCTTTTTTGAAAAAAATTTCTTCGTACACCCTGAGAAAGAAAACTTCCTACGTATTTTAGATAAATTCTCCCAACAGCAAAAACTCTCAACCATCTACGATCTTTTTATTATTTATGAATCTTCCACCCTCGGTTTAAATCTCGTGTCAGAGGATAAAAAACTTCGCAACCAAGAAGATTTTATAGGTTATTCCGTTGATGATTTGTTACATAAATACAGTTAGTGAATAACCGTTTCATTTTAAAGATGTGAGTATGGTTTTTCCACTTTAGTAAAGGGCGTATCCAAAAGCTTCTCTATCTAAAGAACTTAAAAACCCCGATCCACAAAAGAACCGGGGCTTCAATAAATCACCAATTACTCAAGGATTCAGTTGTCTCTTAACCTAATCTCCGCTTAACTTCCAACCTTCTGCCTGCCAAACATCCGGATCAGGGTTAGGACCGTCTCTGAATACGTATCCGTTATCACCTTTTATGCTTACCCGGTCAATGTACCAGCCTCGCCCGTTTGCTGAAGCATCTGTTTCATAATGAAAACGAATGAGTGCATCGCCATTGTATTGTTCTAAGTCATATGCTGCATCCACCCATTGCCAACCTGTGGATCCGGTAAAGACACCGTCGTGTTCATGAGTCGTTTTCTTGGCGGAGAGCTCGCCTTCAAGAAGTTCCCATGAGCCTCCCTGGTCCGTGGAAATTTCAAGATAACCAAAGTCACGCGGAATGTCATCGGCGATATCGAACCACGTTTTAAAGGTCAGCTCACTGTTCTCATCAAGAGTGACAGGAAGAGTCAAAGTGTGGTTCTTGTCTCTTCCATTTCCGCTGAACCAAGCTTCCTGACCAGCTGCAGGTCGAACCGGCAATGCTCTTGCTGCTTGTTGAACAACATCTTGCCTTTCGGGGTTGATAGAAGGTCCGTTTCGAGTAGGATGAACCCTGTTTGTAAAAAAGATAACAATCGTATCTGTAATCGGATCAACCACAAAGGAAGTTCCAGTAAAACCCGTATGCCCAGCAGCTACAGGTGAGGAAAGACCCTCCATATACCAGCCCCGGTTTAAGTTAAACCCAAGCCCTTGACCCAAATTTGTTTCATCTGTCATTTGGTCAGTGAGCATGAGAGAGACAGTTTCTGGCTCAAGCATGCGGGTATTCCCGTACCTGCCACCGTTTAAGATCATTTGAGACAGTATGGCAAAGTCGTATGCTGTACTGAACAGGCCTGCGTGACCTGCAACACCATCCATGGCATATGCTTTTTCATCATGAACCGTACCCCAAGCCATTTCTCTTCCAGACCATGGTGAATGCTCTGTTGGAGCGACTCTTGGCAAAACCTCTTCAGAAGGATTAAACATCGTGTCATCCATACCAAGAGGGTTAGTGATGTGATTGTAGATATAAGAATCCAATGATTCCCCAGAGATTTCTTCAATTAAAAGCCCCAAGAGGATCATGCTCAAATCACTGTAAACCATCGTTGTACCCGGCTCATTTTGCAGCTCTAATGTATATAAAGCTTCAAGTCTCTCTTCTTCGGTGTCGTAGTGATCCAAAGGATGAGATGAGGCTAGACCGGAAGTATGGGTTAATAACTGTTTAACCGTAATCTCTTCTTTACCCAAAATACCAAAATCAGGTATGTAAGTCGCTAGTGTATCATCTAGGCTGACTTGGCCTTGTTCTACCAGTTGCATCGTAGCTATAGAGGTGACAATCTTCGTTAGAGAGGCAAGATCAAAGATCGTATCTTTTTCCATAGCCAGCTGCTCCTCTTCGGGTAAAATCTCTGTATCGTTCTTATAAACATAAGCTTTTCCGTAGCCTTCATGTTTTACGATACGCCCGTCTTTAACGACCATGGCAACGGCTCCGGGATACTTGTTCTCATCAATTCCGTTTAGAACCACATCGTCAATGTTTTCTAAATATTCCTCGGTCATTTGAACCTGAGACGGATGCCCTTCTCTTATAACCCTGTTTGGTTTACCGGCTCTGTCCCATGCTTTTGCCCAGTCTGGAGCGGATACTTGTGCAGGAAGTGAGCTTGGTTTCCCGTGATAAAACTGCTCCTCCTCAATGGAATGGGGTGGGGCAATCTGTTGTGCTGATGTAAGTGACTGGGGAGTGAAGGTTGTTCCTAGTAAAGCTACGCATAAAAGACCGACTATACCTTTTGATCGTATTCGTTTCATGACGAACCTCCTGAATATATTATCTAAATATTCTATAAATTAATTGTGAGGGAGTCGAAAGGTTTTAGCATGAGAAGTTCTTCCTTTTCTGTTGGCAAAACTGGTAGGTTGGACGGAGGTCGTTTGTACTTTTGTGGTTAGGAAGAGGGAAATGATATTAATATCATATGAAAAGTCTAGCTTGTATTGCTTAAGGTGAAAATCCGAAGGTGTCTGCTGTCCTATTGACTGAAACTTCCCCAAGGAGGCACTGAAATTGCTCAATGCCTCATCCTATTCGATCTTCACATTTATTTTATCGACGGCATTATACCCGTACCCTTTCCGATTCCAAAAGGATTTGGTAGGCTGTACCTGACCTGATTCGTCTGTTGATTTGCTAAGAATAGTGTACTCGCCTGGCTTGGATACCTCCCATTCGTAAAACCAGCGCTTCCAGTGGTAGTTGCCTTCACCGACATGATTTAGGTCGGCTTCTGTCCATGAGACTCCATTATCGACACTGATCTCAACTTTCACTATTTCATCACTTCCGCTCCAGGCGATGCCTTCAATAACATGGGTTCCTCTTGAAAGGAGATCTCTATCTGTTGGACGAAGGATCGAACTGTTCACATTTATTACCCTTACCGGAAAGGAGCCTTTATCACTGTCTTTTTCCGGATAATATACATAATCTTCTGCTTGGAAAGGGCCTCGATAATGCTTATCGGAGACTTCAATTTGTTTAATCCACTTTACCGAGGCCATTCCATACCAGCCTGGTACAATCAACCTTAGAGGAAAACCGTGTCTAAAAGGGATCGGTTTGTCGTTGTATGCATAGGCAATCAGCGTATCGGTGTGCATCGCTTTCTCAAGGGGCAGGCTCCTCTTATACGAAACAGGTTCGTCTGAATTTGCTCTTTTACCTTTGTCATATCCTTCGACGACAACTTCAACAGAGCCTTCTTGAATGCCTGCCATAGTAAGAAGTGTCCTCAGTTGAACGCCTTGCCAGTTACCTTGGCTCATTGCTCCTTTTCCCCACTGTTCACCAAAAACCTCCGGCTCAAAAAGGCTCCGTTTATTACCGGCGCACTCCAGTAATGTAGAAACAGTGATAAAGGGTAAAGCGTATAATTGTTGCAGAGACAGCCACAGTGGTGTCTTCACATTTCCTCGGATTGGAATCCAATAGTTAAATGAGGCAAGGGAGGGATAGGCAAAATGATTTCTTTTAAAGTGATTGCGGGCAGATGTTATTCCAGATTCAATAAAATGAATTGGGCTTTCCTGATTTTCTGGCACAAGCCCACGGGTAGTGAGGTAGGGCCTTACAAACAAGTAGGGCATAATGACCTCCTAAAGAGTATAGTAGCTTCTAAAGAAGATATGTTGCGTGAGCCCGTCAGAATACCACTTATACATTTGGGGTGCATTTGTTAATGATCTCTACATGAACTTAAAGGAAGATAGGTGGTGAGAAAGTTGATTCTATGTAAAAAAACCTTCCCAAGCGTAGGCTCATTGCTCCCTCCGGCTTGAGAAGGTATTTAGTTTAGAAAATGTTTAACTGGGCAGAGACGAGGATGAGAAGTTGGATGAGAAGCTGAATGTTGATGAGGAGTTGAGTGTCTGTAGATGTGATATTCACATCTTTGGAATCTTCAACGATAACTTTTTGATAAGAAATCTGCTTTGACTTAACAGACTGCATTAAATCGCTTGTAATGCTCTCAGCACGATCCGAGTCAGCGATAGAGATGCTGATCAAGATGACGATCGCTGCTTGTAGGGCAGCCTGAAGGTTAATAGCTGCTTTCGTATCGGTCGTTGTAACGTTAACATCACAAGAGTTTCGTACAATGATTAGCTCTTCAGATAACTGAAGTGATTTATTTTGGAATGTGGTGTCATTGCTATCACTTTCACAACCGTGTAATGGATGTTTTGCCCCGCTCAAAGCGTTCCAGCCACATCCATCATGT
This sequence comes from Alteribacter aurantiacus DSM 18675, assembly GCF_000429705.1. Classification (GTDB taxonomy): domain Bacteria; phylum Bacillota; class Bacilli; order Bacillales; family Salisediminibacteriaceae; genus Alteribacter; species Alteribacter aurantiacus. Next base: position 164,628 of record NZ_KE386942.1, on the reverse strand, counting down.
TTGTTAGAAAAGAACATATTCTTTCACCTCCTTTCAATACTAGAATATGAGGAATCTTTCTTTTTGTTTGGACAAACTATCCAGTAACTCTATCTATTTTTTCTATTTATTTTATTTGATAGATAGGGTTTATTTTCTGACTTTTGGCGAGAGGTTGGAGCGTTTCTAGTAGGACGTGCAGCAGGTTTTTGATTAATAGTAGGGGAACCATCTTTTTTCTCCGTTTTATCAACGAAAGCTTTTACTTCTTGTTCCATTTCTTTTACGATGGAGCGTAGTCTTTCTTTTTGCTTCTTAGTAAGTTTTGATTGGGCTTTCTTTACATCGTGTTTCTGAAAAGTGCTTTCTACTAACATTTCTAATAGTTTTTTGTTGAATTCCATAGGATCCCTCCTTTCTTAAATAATTATGGTTACGTGATAGTCTATGAAAATAGGATGAAAAGGTATAGACAAAACGCTTAATTTACTAGAAAATATGCGATTACCTCAGATTCTTTTTACGTGCCAATGAATAGTGAATTCGAGAGTTTCAGTGCAGGTTATGTAAGAGAAAAATAAAGGAAAACAACTAGTCTTATTTCTGGTAGTTTATGTTAAAGTAGAATTGGCTTACTCCTTCTTTACGTGGAGGAGGATCATGCAACCTGTTTATGCAAGGAAGCTCTTGTCTACATACATAAAATGCTAGAAAGGTGTGACTTCACAGTGAAACACGCAGCACCTGTGGGACTACTTATTCAAATGACTTATCTACTGTTCACCATCTCCGTGGATTTTCTTTTTTTAATTGAACGAACAGCGCTCACAGCCTATCAATTTGGCATCTCCATGATGGTAACGGCGATCCTTACGACAACCCTTGGAATCATTGGCCTGTCTTCACGTCACCGCCTGACCATGTCCGGTTGGGTTACGGCAGTAGGCCTTCTTATGGGAGCGTGGTTTGTCTTTGCCTTTCTTTTGCCAGAGGCAGGGATCCCACCGGAAATCCCTTGGCTATATCCGGATATGGAATAGCCATGCTAAGCAAATAGATGTTAGGAGGAATCATCATGAGCTTTATAAAAGACGACTGGTTTACAGTTACTCAAATTGATGAAGCAACCTATGCTATCAGTGAATTTGGTCATTGGGAAAAAGTCCATTCCTATCTTTTGATTGGGAGGGATAAGGCAGCTCTTATCGATACTGGTCTTGGCATTGACAATATAAGAAGAATTACGGACCAGCTCACGTCACTGCCGATTACGGTCCTTACAACCCATGTTCATTGGGATCACATTGGCAGTCATGGAAAGTATGCCGACATTTTCGTTCACGAACAGGAAGAAGGGTGGCTTGTAAATGGAATTAAAGGGCTACCGATTGAGCAAATAAGAAATGATGTGGCCAGAGACATCACGCTCCCCACTCCCCCTACTTTCAACCCTAAAACGTACCGACCTTATCAAGGAAAACCTAAAGGTATACTAAAAGACATGGATACCCTGGATCTGGGAAATAGAAATCTTCAAATCTATCATACGCCAGGCCATTCCCCTGGTCATGTGGCGATCTTTGACATGAAAAAAGGATATTTATTTTCAGGAGATCTCATCTATGATGAAACGCCAATCTATGCCTTTTTTCCAAGTACAAGCCCGGAAGACTTGGTCCGCTCCCTTGATAGAATGGCCAATCTCACAGAAGTAAAAAAAATATACGGAGGACACAATTCTATCGGACTAGACTCGGATATCTTGGATGAGGTAAAAGAACTAACGACTTATCTCAAAAAGTACGAGTTGATTAGATTCGGAACAGGGGTTCATAGGATTGGAAGATTTAGTGTGCAATTCTAGGCTGAATAGATATGTAAGCATGTGAAGAAAGACAGGCTAAAAAGACCCCGGTCCACAATGAACCGGGGATCTTCGCAAACAACTTTTACCTCATCGCAACCCCCGTCAAAAACGACATCATCACGTGCGTTCCAGCCTTGACCGTCATTCCACTCACGTCCTTGTCAGGATCCAAGCACACAATATCCATCGCCATCACGTTCGGATTCTGTCCGCACACTAGCGCCGAGTCAAACAGCTCATCCGTCCGCATCCCTCCCGGTGTCGACGCCGGAACCCCCGGCGCATAGGCCATATCCAACACATCCATGTCGCAGGTAAAATAAACACGATCCACGCGTTCACTCAAGTCCTTCAGCGCTTTTGCCACCGTTTCTGCAACGCCGTTTTTACGGGCCTGTTTAAGCGTCGTGTAGTGGATGCCGTTTGTATCAGCGTATTTCTTTAAATCAGGTGTGTTGTAGAAGCCGTGCAAGCCGATCGTATGAATGTGCTCTCCTTTTACAAGCCCTGATTCAATGATGTTTCGTATCGGAGTACCGTTCGCAGGACCTAGCTCCTTCATATCTCTTAAGTCAAAGTGAGTATCCAGTTGAACGATTCCAATTGAGAGTTCCGGTGACGCCGCTTTGATTCCTTTGACAATCATGGCCGTAATCGAGTGATCGCCCCCGATCGCAACAGCCACACTTGAAGGATGTGTTTCTGCCACGGACTTGGCTGCCGAGGTAATGTTTTTGTGGCACCTTGAGATGTCCGTTACATGTTGTTTGACATCCCCTAAATCATACACCGTGAGTCGGTTTACATCCACATCTTCGTCTATGTTGTATGTCGTAAAACCCCGCCATGCCCGACGGCACGCTTCCGGGAATAGAGAGGCGGCCGATGCACTGATTGAGGAGCGGGAGAGAGGAACGCCGTAAAGAACCGCGTCTGCATCCTCCGTTTTTTTTCCACTAACCGGTCGAATCCATTCGTGAACTTTTTCTGGTCGGTCTCTTACCTGATTCCATATAAACGGTGGAGGTTCAAGCCCTTCGTAATGCCCGTTCACACGAGAACCCCCTTATCCACAACCACACGGCCGTTTTTTATCACAGTTTCTGTATGGTTTACGCCGTACAAATAAGTAAACTGCATGTGATTCGGGATGTCCCAGATGACGAGATCCGCTTTTTTTCCAGCTTCAATGCTTCCTATTCGATCCGCCCGTTTGATCGCGTGGGCAGCGTTAATGGTGGCTCCCACGATCGCTTCGGCAGGTGTCATGCCCATCGTAAGGCTCGCCAAGTTGATCATGAAAGGCATGGACGTACTTGGAGAGGACCCGGGATTACGGTCGGTAGAGAGGGCAACCGGAACGCCCGCATCAATCATCTTCCGCCCATTGGCAGCCTCAGTCATGAGAAAGAAGGCTGTTCCGGGAAGAAGGACCCCTACGACCCCTTTATGAGCCATCATGCTAAGTCCCCGGTCAGATACCTTTAAGAGGTGATCGGCAGAAACGGCGTCCACTTCTGCGGCAATTTCAGCTCCTCCGTAAGGTTCGATCTCATCAGCGTGGATTTTCGGGACGAGTCCGTGTTTCTTTCCCGCTTCCAAAATTCGAAGCGACTGCTCAGGGGTATAGACGCCTCGCTCACAAAACACATCGTTGAATTCCGCAAGGCCAAGCTCGGCTGTTCGTGGAATCATCTCTTCAATTAACTCATCCACAAACCGGTCTGGATGAGCTTTATCCTCTTCTGGTATCACATGGGCACCCATAAACGTACTCACAATGTCGATCGGATGATCAGCGTTCAACTGATGAGCCACTTCCATTTGCCTTCGCTCTACTTCCCATTCCATGCCATATCCGCTCTTTGCTTCGACGGTAGTGACCCCGTGTTTTAAAAAGGAATCTAGACGTGGGCGGCTTTCTGCGTATAATTGCTCAGCTGATGCAAGGCGTGTCGATCGAGTAGTAGCGTGAATACCGCCCCCTTTGGCCATGATGTCCATGTACTTGGCCCCTTGAAGTCGCAAGTTGTATTCATTTTCCCGACTTCCCGCAAATACGAGGTGAGTATGTGGGTCCACAAGACCAGGTGCCACGACTTTGTTTTTCGCGTCGATGACACTAGCGTGATCAAGAAGGTCGGCGTACTGCCGTTCGAGTTTCTCGGTCGAGCCCACATCTACAATTTGGTCATCTTTGATGAGGACCGCACCGTCTTCAATGATGTGAAGGTTGTTCATGGCATCTTTTGTGGCGGGGTGTTCGGAATGTCCTTTAACTGTAAGTAATTCACTGGCATGTTTGATAAATGTGTAGCTCATTGCGATTCTCCTTTCTTTTTAAGAAGGCATTGAAAAAGTTGAAGATCGAACTTTTTCAGTGCCTTCTTTTAAGCATGGGAATGTGGATTCCTTTTTCGTGAGCCGTATCGATGGCCTTAGTGTAGCCCGCGTCAGCGTGACGGACGATGCCCATCCCTGGATCTGTCGTAAGAACGCGCTCAAGACGTTCTTCCGCTTCCTTTGTCCCATCGGCGACGATGACCATGCCGGCATGAAGGGAGTACCCCATTCCTACACCGCCTCCGTGGTGGACGCTCACCCAGCTTGCTCCACCGACGCTATTGATCAAGGCATTTAAAATCGGCCAGTCTGCAACCGCGTCACTTCCGTCTTTCATCGCTTCTGTTTCTCGGTTCGGAGATGCAACAGATCCGGAGTCGAGGTGATCGCGCCCGATTACGATCGGGGCTGACAGCTCGCCGTTTGCGACCATTTGGTTAATGATTTTTCCAAAGCGTGCTCGTTCGCCGTATCCGAGCCAACAAATGCGGGAGGGAAGGCCTTGAAATTGAATTTTCTTCTGAGCCATGCGGATCCAGTTGCACAAGTGCTCGTTGTAGGCAAATTCCTTTAAAATGACGTCGTCGGTTTTACGAATGTCTTCAGGATCCCCGGACAGAGCGACCCAGCGAAACGGTCCTTTTCCTTCACAAAATTGAGGGCGAATATAGGCAGGTACAAATCCCGGGAAGGAAAAGGCATCTGTGACCCCTTCGTCATGAGCCACTTGTCTGATGTTGTTGCCGTAATCAAACGTAATTGCCCCTTTAGCTTTCATCTCAAGCATGGCTCGGACGTGCTCCGCCATGCTCTCTTTTGCAAGAGCGGTGTACGCTTTTGGATCTCGAGAGCGCAGAGAAGCTGCTTGTTCCAAGGTGAAATCTTCTGGGATGTAGCCGTTTAACGGATCGTGAGCAGACGTTTGATCGGTCAGGACATCAGGGGTGAAGCCTTGTTTCACCATTTCGGGTAAAAGTTCGGACGCGTTCCCGAGAAGGCCGATGGAGAGGGGCTCACCCAGGGTTTTTGATTGTTTCGCCAAGCGAAGTGCCTCATCCAATGAGTCGGTCGATTGGTCGAGATAGCCTGTTTCTAAACGCTTCTCGATGCGAGAAGGATCCACTTCAATGGCGAGGCACACGCCTTCATTCATAGTCACCGCAAGTGGCTGAGCTCCACCCATTCCTCCGAGCCCGGCAGTCAAAGTGATCGTTCCTTTTAAAGAACCGTTATAGTGCTGCTTTGCAAGCTCAGCGAACGTTTCGTACGTTCCTTGAACGATCCCTTGACTGCCGATATAGATCCAGCTTCCAGCTGTCATTTGTCCGTACATCATTAGTCCTTTTTGGTCAAGTTCATGAAAGTGATCCCAATTGGCCCAAGCGGGTACCAGGTTAGAGTTGGCAATGAGAACACGAGGGGCGTTTGAATGAGTACGAAAAACGGCAACGGGTTTGCCTGATTGGACGAGGAGAGTCTCATCATTTTCAAGTTGTTTAAGACTGTCGGTGATGGCATGGAAGGACTCCCAATTTCGGGCCGCTTTTCCGATGCCACCGTAGACGACAAGGTCGCTTGGATTTTCGGCTACTTCAGGATCCAAGTTGTTGCATAACATGCGGAGGGCAGCTTCTTGAATCCACCCCTTTGTTTCAAGAGCAGTGCCACGCTTACTTTTGATCGTTCCCGTTTTTTTCATATTTTCACCTTCCTATATGGTTGTTACTGTCAGTATAGAAAGAAGAAACGTTTGAAAATAGTGGACGTATCGCAAAAAAAGAAGACATATCACGGACAATAGAGAAGTGAAAAGAGAAAAAGATGCACTTTTACACAAAAAGGGGTAAAAATCACGAAACCGAGCCCTTCGTACGGTCTTGACGAGATCTGGTTCACTGTAAGACTTTCCAGACATAAAGTTAAGAAGGGACTCTATCTTTTTTTGAGTGACTTTAATAAAACGAAAGGGAGGAGAGCAGATGGAAAAAGTCCTGTTGTTTTGCGATCCGGGAATTGATGATTCGGTGGCGATTATGTATGCTCTTTTGCACCCTGATATTGATCTTGTAGGGATTGTGACAGGGTACGGGAATGTGGATCAAGAACAAGCAACGAACAATGCCTTATATTTGTTGAGTCTGGCGGGGCGAGAGGACATTCCTATTTATTCTGGTGCCAGGTTCCCTTTGTCTGGGGAAGTTGCCGTATTTTATCCGGAAATTCACGGAGAGGACGGGCTTGGTCCAATTGAACCGCCTGATCAAATCAAAGGAGAATTACTTAACTTTACCGATCTGTTTGATGTGATTGAAAGGTACGATGGGGAGCTTACGATTGTGGATGTTGGAAGGCTCACGTCTCTTGCCATGGCGTTTATTCTTGGAGGAGAAGTGATGGAGAAAGTGAAACAAATCGTCATCATGGGTGGGGCTTTTTTAGCGTCCGGGAATGTGTCGTCTCTCAGTGAGGCGAACTTCTATGGCGATCCGATCGCTGCCAATTTGGTCATGACAAGAGGAGAGAGGGTCACACTTGTGCCGTTGAATGTGACAGATTACGCCCTTGTGACTGAGGAAATGATTGAGGAAGTGACCGAACAAGATTTTAATACATTTACAGAGCTGATTGAACCGATCTTTACTTACTATGCGGACGCTTACTCACGTCTTGTCCCAGGGCTAGAAGCGGCAGCTCCATTTCATGATGTAGTCGCGTTAATGGTCCTAGTAGAACCTAGCATGTTTGACTTTATTGAAAAGCCAGTCACCGTGTCGATCGATCCGGCCACCCGTGGTCAAAGTATTGCCGATTTTAGACCTAGAGCCCAGTGGGAAGGGGATGTCCCTGTTGTTCGTATTGCCATGGAGTTTACGTACGATCGTTTTGCGGACAGCATTATAAAAACGATGACACGAGGGTCCGAGTAGGAAGGGGACCTACTCGGAAATATCCCACCCTAATGCCAATTCTTCAATTTCTTTATCACCCATCGTTTCTGTACGTTTGCCGATTGGACGCCCTCCGAGTCGTGCATAAAATTTAACGGCGGGGTTGTCTTTGATCACCCACACCATGACCGAATCGTATCCTTTTATTCGCAAAAAAGAGACGAGGTTGTGGGTGAGGTGTTTTCCTATCCCTTGCCCTTGAGCGTTGTTAAGGACATATACGGCATAAATCTCTCCGTCAAATCCGTCAAACTCTTCACTGATCCGGTTTGGACCTCCTGTAATAAAACCGACCACTTCGCCTCCGTCGTTCTCAGCTACATAAATAGCCCGATCGCCATCGATGGTGGAAAGGGCCCGACGCCACATCTGTTCTTGCTTTTCGTAGGTTCTGCCTTCTAATACTTCGTCCGGGACAAGGCCTTTATACGTTTCATTCCAACTGTCTACATGAACGCGAGCGATGCCTCTGGCGTCTTGTTGTTCCGCTTGTCTGATTCTCATCGAATTACACCTTTCTTTTTGCATGTCTATATGTTCGTGGGGTCATGCCATAATGATTTTTGAATACACGTGTAAAATAGTTGCTCGTCATAAATCCACACGTGTGGGCGATTTCCTTGATTGATAAGGTTGAATTTTTTAAGAGAGACGCAGCCTTTTTTAAACGAACGGAAATCAAGTAAGAACGGAATGATTGACCTTCGCGCTTCTTCAATTGTTCGCTAAAATAGCCGGGGCTTTGCCCGATTGCCTGACCGACTTTAAAGAGGGTAAGGGTTGGGTCTTCCAATTGAGACGTTATATACACTATCCCCCGTTCCACTGCATCCATACTTCCTGGTTCATGAGTGACGGTGGAATGAATAAATAAATACAAATCTTGCACGATGGTCGAAATGGTCGGCCCGTGCAAAATCGCTTCATAAAGCTTTTGATAGGCTGTTTCGTCTTCGCCGCGATCGAGTTGATAAGTACGCATGTAACGGCGTACTTGAGCTAAAATGCTCGTCAAACGGGTCCGCACGAGTTGAGGCTCCGGGAAGGGACTTTCGTAACTGAGAAAATGTCGATAAAGCCAGTCTTTGACCTTTTTTGTGTCCTTTTGCGCGAGCATGTCCACCCACTCCCGCTGTTCTTTTGGTGTGAGAAAGGGATCAATTTTTTTCCAATCGAGTGGACGATCGTAGGAGTATACCTGGGTAAACCCTTTATAGAAGGTGATCGGGATCAGGGCCTTCGTTTGCTTGTAAAGATCGGACACACAACGTGACTCCGGCGTATGAACAATGGCAGCTAGTGGGAGAGATGGATATTGGTCGTGCCACCTTTCAACCAGCTGTCGTACTTCTTTTAATAGAGATGAAGATTCCTGCGTGCTTAAGGTGAAGGTCCAGTCGCTTAGAGGAAAAAGCGGTCCAGGATACGATTGTACGTGTAAAAAGTCAAAGAGCTTTACGTTCGAGTCAGGGTTCGAGAGGGCAAAGGCGACCGCCTTAAACGCACGACTATGGTTTTTTTCCACAAATAGGTCTTCATACACGACGGAGTGAGTGTTCGTGGTTCGTTGAATAAATTGAGTTTGTTTGGTCGCGGTTTTTAGTAAGGCCTGTAATTTGGTCGGTGTGTGTGGTGTGATGAGCAGGTCCAGGGCTTGCATTTTAAGGGCGAGTAGGGCTTTTTCGTATGTTGGTTCGTTGGTGGTGGCGATGATGGCTGTATGGTTGAGACTTTGAACCTTGGTTAGCGTGTTGGTTTCCGTGAGCAGATCGAGTTCAACGATTAAAACGTCCGGGACGGCTTGATCAAGAGTGGTGAGCATGTCTTCACTTGTATGAACGGTGGTTGTGTTTGTAAAAGGAAGGGTGGAGCGCTCAATCAACCACTGAATGCCTTGGCACTCTTCTTGATCTCGGTCGGCTATGAGTAGAGTTGGCATAGTCATCTCCTCCTGAGAGTTAGGTTTCGAGATGGGGCGATGGATGTCCTGCTTTTGAATATGGCTTACTAAAAAGGATTCATATTTGCATGGGCCGTTAACCATACATGGACTTGGTGAAAAAAGGCTGTATGGGTCTTGGTGGTTGTGGTATCGTAATCGTTGTTTGTGAAAGAGTACCAAATATATGAAACAATAGATAAAACGAAGGGGGATGGACCAGTGAATATCCATTTTGACTTTTTACACTTAGGGGTGTTGTTGATCACTGCGCTGATTTTGCACCAGAAAAGTGAAAATGAAGACTACGGTTATTTGAAACTTTTAGGTTACATATTGTTAGGCGGGTTCAGCTTTTGGATTAACGAGTTTCCGATTCCACTCGGGATTTTCATTGCGTTGATGTTGGTGAAAAACGCTTCCCTGAACCAAGAAACGAAGCGAACTGGAGCGATTGCAGGGTTGATCATTAACTTGGTGTTTTGGCTGATCTTTTAATAGTAGTGATGGATTACCGTCGCTTTCTTTTGCGCACATTCAAGTACACATTGTAAAGAAAAACGAAGGTGCTGGCAGCCAGTAGGGTTATGCTTGTTTGGAGTAGGGGGAAAATGAGATCGAGTGCAAATAGGTCGAGCAAATGTCCGGTCAAAAAGAAGGCGAGACTCCCGTTATACAGCCAAAAATGAAGGTGTGCGAGCTTGTTTTCTCCTGCTTTAGGGAAGAAGTGAAAAATGATACCTGTTAAAGCGAGTGTGGCCCAACCGAACAGAGCGGTGTAAATAAACAGGTGAAAAGGGGCTGTGTCTCCGGTCAACGTCATGTACATCACAATCGCCACGCTGATGGCAAAATAGATGATTGCTGATTTGATAAAGCGAATGCCCATACGTTTACCTCCTCTTTAAGTAGAGTGGTAAAGTATATGCAACGAAACGTGCTTTTTTCACAAAGAAAAAGATGGAGAGAGTGTTAGAGTTGAGTTCGTTTGAGGTTTAGTCGAGTTAGTATTGCACTTAGTCGAGTTAGTTTCGCACTTAGTCGAGTTAGCACCCCCTCAAGTCAAGTTTGACCTCTCGGAGTAGCTTTCCCCGCCCCCCAGTGGAAAGGAAGAGGCAATTTCCACAATCCCTCCAAAGACAAAAAAAGACTTGGAGATCAATTCTCCAAGTCTTACGCTATATTTACCTAACATTCATTTCAGAAGGTTTTGGTCCTTTGCGTTCACCGCGGTCAAGCTCGTTGATGGCGTTCATTTCATCAGCACTCAATTCAAAATCAAACACATCGAAGTTTTCTGTGATTCGTGAAGGGGTCACGGATTTTGGAATCACGATGGAGTCATTTTGTAGGTGCCAGCGAATCACCACTTGAGCTGGAGTTTTATCGTGGGCTTTGGCAATGTCTTGAACGACCTTGTCCTCAAGAACGTCGCCCCCTTGCATGAGAGGACTCCATGCTTCAACGAAAATGTCGTGTTTTTTACAGAACGCCTTCAGCTCGTTTTGAGCCAAATAAGGGTGGCATTCAACTTGGTTTAATACAGGTTTCACGTCGCACTCGTCAAGAATACGCTCGAGGTGCTCGATATCAAAGTTACATACGCCGATCGCTTTCACTTTACCGTCATGATAAAGCTTTTCGAGGGCTTTGTATGTATCCACGTAATCATCGAACTCAGGAGTCGGCCAGTGAATCAAATACAAGTCAACATAGTCTGTACCAAGACGCTCGAGACTTTCGTCAAAAGCTTTTAACGTTTCGTCATAGCCTTGATCGGAGTTCCACACTTTCGTTGTCAGGAAAATATTTTCACGTGGAACACTGGATTGGCGAAGGGCCTTTCCAACACCACGTTCGTTTTTATAAATCATGGCTGTATCAATGGAACGGTAGCCAGTGTTAAGAGCATTTGTGACGGCCGTGACGGCACGATCATCTTCCACTTGCCACACACCAAAGCCAAGCTGAGGCATGCTAAGTCCGTTATTTAACGTTACGTTTGTCATCGCGCAATTCCTCCTATTTTGTCGATTCATCGAATAGTATAGCACAGCACCACCAATTTGGAGAAAAGAAAGCGCTTCAGGTTGACTGAATATCAGAATGTTCATACAATAAAGGAGAATGCGTAATCGGCATGACAAAATCTAAAACAGAACAGGTGATGAGCCATGATCGGCTTCATTTGGATAAAAAACAAGAGAGACTTGGACGAAAAATCGGATTGATTTTTTGAACCAAGTCTCTTTTTTCATGCTTTATTTCGGTGCTTCAAGAAAGGTAGGGAGAGAAACATGGTTATTTTAACAGGGAAGCATTTGACGTTGCCGCAATTTGATCGTGTTGTCAACGGTAAAGAGAAAGTCAAATGGGAACAAGACGCGATGGAGAGAGTCATGAAAAGCCGTGAAGCGGTGGACAGAATCGTTGCGAACGGAGACACCGTTTACGGAATCAATACAGGGTTTGGTAAGTTTAGTGACATTCGGATTGAAAAGAACGATGTGGTCGCCTTGCAACGAAACCTTATCTTATCTCATGCATGTGGCGTTGGGGAGCCATTTTCTGAAGATGTGTCTAGAGGCATGCTTCTTCTTCGGGTAAACACGATGCTAAAAGGCTTTTCTGGCGTGCGCCCGGAAGTGGTCGAGCAAATTATCGCTTTTTTAAACCACGGCATTCATCCGGTTGTTCCGTCCCAAGGATCTCTTGGGGCAAGCGGTGATCTCGCTCCCCTCGCTCATCTCGCTCTCGGCCTGTTAGGTGAAGGAGATGTGTGGGTGAACGGACAGAAGGTGTCGGCAACGAAAGCGCTGAGTGACGCAGGATTAAAGCCTCTCGTGTTAGGGGCAAAGGAGGGCCTCGCTCTTATTAATGGCACGCAGGCGATGACGAGTGTGGGGGCTCTCACATACCTCGAAGCAGAGAAGCTTTTCGCGTGTGCCGACCTGATTTCGGCTATGACATTGGAGGGGCTTCGGGGCATTGTAGACGCCTTTGATGAACAGATTCACTTGGCCCGTGGTCACGGGGAACAGACGAAAGTGGCTGCTCGCATTCGAGAAATAGTAAAAGACAGTAAACTCGTAACTCGTCAAGGAGAACTGAGGGTACAAGACGCCTACTCTCTTCGGTGCATTCCTCAAGTGCACGGAGCTAGCTACGAAGCTCTTGGTTTTGTAAAAAAACAGTTGGAAACGGAAATGAACGGAGCAACGGATAATCCTCTTATTTTTAACGACGGTGCAAAGGTATTGAGCGGAGGGAATTTCCATGGTCAGGTGATTGCCTTGGCCATGGATGTAATGGGAATCGCCGTGGCTGAGATGGCGAACATCTCGGAGCGTCGTATCGAACGTCTTGTAAACCCGCAGCTAAACGACTTGCCGGCTTTTTTGAGTCCGCGGCCGGGGCTTGAATCGGGAGCGATGATCATGCAATATGTGGCTGCATCACTCGTGTCAGAAAACAAAACACTGGCTCATCCGGCAAGCGTCGATTCGATTCCCTCATCTGCCAACCAAGAAGATCACGTGAGCATGGGGACAACAGGCGCGAGGCATGCCCGTATGATTGTAGGAAACATGAGAAGAGTGATTGCCATTGAGATGATTTGCTCCATGCAAGCAGTGGAGCATCGAGGCGTGAAGCTCATGGCCGACCGGACGCGCCGTTATTATAAAGAGGGTAGGAAAGTGGTTCCTTCTATTAAAGAAGACAGAGTTTTTTCACGAGATATTGAGCGGATGGCGGCGTGGTTGGGGGAGTAAAGGAGTAGGATGGAGTGGGTGAGGGGGACTATCCTGTAAATAAAAGAAGTGAAGCCGTTAGTCCGTAGCTCCAACCGGTGAAAAGAAGCACTCAACCCGTTAATGAGGACAGCAAAGCCGTGAATCCAACGCTCCAACCCGGTAATCGCTCAAATACATCTGCTCATAACATGGAAAAAGAGACCAGAAGCGACCCTATCGGTTTATTCACCTATGCAGATAGACCAAACATGATAGGGGCAATTAGGTATCTCAACCATTTTGATGAGAAAAATATAAAACACCTCACGAGTGATAGATTTACGGAATAGGATGCCTTAACTTAGAAAGAAATGAGGCAACTATGAAATGGGTATTACAACATTAATTGAATCTTTTACGAATGACACTCCGATTCTTATTCCAGTGGACCAAGAGTCGGGGGAAGGGATTGCATCTCCCTATCCATCAGAAATAAACGTGAACATGCCAGGAACAATCATCAAGGTGACTGTTACCTTAAATGATCTTTCGCATACCTTTCCTGATGATATCTTTCTTTTACTCGTATCACCTAATGGTCAATCGTTAAGACTGATGGGGGATGCGGGGGGCTCTGATGAAATAAATAATGTTACGATAACGTTTGACGATGATGCCAATGAACCATTGCCAGATGATGATCAAATTGTGAGCGGCACCTACCTCGTAAGCAACTATCCAATTTTTCCACCACCAGCACCTCAAGAGGAATTAAGTATTTTTAACGGAGTAAGCCCGAACGGCACTTGGCAACTGTTTGCATTTGATGATGCAGGTGGAGACGTTGGGGTTATGGCTGGCGGCTGGACACTTACGATCACCACACTACTTTAATTTAGGGGAGTGAAATGATGGATCCAAAAATGGAAAAAAAAATTAGAAAAGTGATAGATAAGTATCCGAAACTAACAGACAGTGGGATTGCAAAGAAATTCAGTTTTCCTAAAGAAAATGTGAAGACGGTAAGAGCAAAGTAACGATTCTTAAACTTAGCTGGACAGTAATAAAAGAAAACGTGATAACTAATTAGCATAAAAGAGGCCCGCACCTTGAAAGTGTGGCTTTTTTTGTGGGCAGAGACTATGTACGAGCAATACGTGTACCATTACTCACTTATGTAATCTAAACATAAAGTCCAGTAGGACCACCCAACCTGATAATTGTTAACGCGCAAATACACTGCCAGAACATAGAAAGAGAGACAAGGAAGTGAGTAAAGAGGAGCTTCTTATTATCTTCGTGGGGGGAAGGGCTAACTCGAATCTAATTTGATTAAAGAGGTTGTTAACTCGACTAAACCCCTAACCCTCGCTCTCCAAATCCAGCCCACCACCTCGCTCCCACCTACAACTGGCCAATCGCCTCCAACGCGATCCCCATTTCATCCTCAACGGCTTGTTTCACCCAGTCCGTATCCGGGTTGTAAGCTTCACGCAAATCGTCATCAGCATAGCCGTCAATAGCGAGAATTGCCCCTGCTTCCACACCTCTAAGTGTCGCAATCGTATAGAGGGCTGCATTTTCCATCTCCACCGCCAAAACACCGGCTTCTTTGTAGGTGTTATGAGGGAAGGTGACGACCCCGTTGTAAAAGGCGTCCAATGTAAGAGTGATGCCTTCTGCGATATCGGCATCAACGCGGTCCGCAGCCTGTCTGAGCTCCTCTACTACATACCTTGAGGCAACGGCAGGGAAACCTTCAGGTACGAGTTGTTTCGATAATCCGTCACAGCGAACGGCGGCAGAACTGATCACAAGTGACCCCGGTGGAACGTCTTTTTGATATGAGCCCGCTGTACCAACCCGAATGATCGTCCGGACGCCACCTTGAATAAGTTCTTCAAAACAAACCGCAGCGCCTGGGCCACCAACGCCATGACTGGCAACGCCGATAAACGTATCATCACGAAGACGACCGCGGTACAGGTGATATTCCCGATTTGAAGCGAGCTGTTCTGATTCTTTTAACTCGTTGGCGATGGCTTTCGCCCGACCGGGATCGCCGCATACGAGAAAGCGGTCAGGTAATTCTTCTGCATGTACTTTCAGGTTAGGCAAGTAGGGTTTAGTCATAGTCTTTTTTCTCCCATTCATCTTCAGGAATTGGCAAGTCTTCACCGGAAAAGCGTTCTTCCTTGAACGGGTCTCCCCGCAAATGAAATCCGTTGTCTTCCCAAAATCCCGGTGCGTTTTCATCCATAAATTCAAAGCCTCGAAGCCACTTCACGCTTTTCCAAAAATAAAGATGAGGCACAACGAGTCGTAGAGGCCAGCCGTGTTTTTTCGTCAACGGCTTTCCTTCAAAGCTATGAGCAAGAAGAATGTCTTTTTCCATTAAGTCTTTTAGTTCAATGTTGGACGTATAGCCAATATCCCCGTGAAGCATCACGTAGTTGCTTTCTGGTTCGATGCCAAGTTCCTTTAAAAAGTCTTCGAACAACACACCCGAAAACGTGTTGTCAAACCGTGACCACCTGGTAACGCAGTGAATGTCACAGGTCACATCCGTTTGAGGCATCTTCATGATGTCCTCATACGTGACGGTGATTTCTTTGTTCACTTTTCCAGTCACTTTTAACGTCCAGTCATCCAAGTTGTATTCCGGCACGTCCCCTTCGTGTAAGATCGGGAAACGTTCAGTCAATACTTGGCCAGTTGGTAAACGACCATTGTGTGCTGGATCGACTTTAGGGACTTTCATCTTTTTGATACGATCGGCTTTATTCATCAATTCTCATCTCCTTTAACGTGAACTTTGTTCGTTTGAATAGTTCGTTTCAACCCCTCGTCCTCGGACGAAGAACATGACAAGTAAGGTTAAGATATAAGGCAACATGCTTGTAAGTTGAGTTGGGATCGAAATGCTCTGAAGACGGGTACTTATGGCATCGGCCAGTCCGAATAAAAAGCTTGCTCCGAGCACGCCGAACGGGTGGGACTGCCCAAGCATCGTCGCAACGAGTGCGACAAACCCCCGACCCGCTGTCATCCCTTCTGAAAACATCGTTACTTGCCCGAGTGAGAGTTGAGCACCGGCCAAGCCGCATAATAAGCCACTAAGACCGAGAGCACCGTACTTGATTGCGTTTGTGCGAATACCAAGACTGTTTGCAGCTGCTTGATTGTACCCGACACTTAGCAAGCGAAAACCGGCTACGGTTTTATATAAAAAGAAGTAAAGAACAAATGGAAGAGCGAGAGCCACGTAAACGAGAGGCGTCTGACTTTGAAACAAAACACCAACGGCAGGGATGTCCGAAAGTAGTGGGACATCAACGCGGGGCAGTCCTCTCATGGACGAATCATAAAAAGCCCCTTTTACATCAAAAATGGTTCTCAGTAGAAACGTCGTAAGCCCGAGAGCGAGGAAGTTGATGGCGATCCCCACGACAATTTCGTTTGCCTTTAACTGAATGGTCATGAAGGCGAGCAAAAAAGAAAAGATCATTCCTGACAACATGGCCACAGTCACGGCCACAATCAAGTTATCTGTAAAGTAGTTCCCCACAATCGCACTGAACGCCCCGATTAATACAAGCCCCTCGAGGCCGACGTTAAACACGCCCACTCTTGCACATAACAAGCCGCCCAATGCTGCCAAAAGGATCGGTGTAAACATGCGCATTGTTGAATGAAGTAACGATAAATCAAACAGTTCCACTCGTGCTCACCCCCGCTTTCTTTCGTCGTTGCCACCACGTGATGCTGAATTTTGCAGTGATAAACAAGATGAGTGTTGCTTTAATCACATTAGCAATTTCAAGAGGCACATCCGTGTTTCGTTCGAGCCCAAGTGAACCCGTGTGAAGAGCCCCGAGAAACAAGGAAGCAAATACAATGGCAAGTGGATGGGATTTGGCTAAAAGGGCGGCCATAATCCCGGACCAAGCGTAACCGGGGTCTGTGAGAGAACCGTCAACGAACCGGTATTGAGATCCAAGGACTTCAAACACCCCTGCAAGGCCTGCGAGCCCGCCACTAATGAGCATGCTGTGTAACATCATTTTTGTTTTCGATACGCCCCCGTAAAAAGCAAATGACGCATTTTTTCCACTCATCATAATGTCGTACCCAAAGGAGGTGTGCTTCAACATCACGTATAAAACGACCGCCAATAATAGGGCAATCACAAAGCCCCAATGAACCGTCATCCCGGTAAAGAGCTTTGGAAGCCGGGCGGCCGGATCGAGCATGGCCGTTTGTGAAAGAGCGGCTGATCCCGTTCGATCTTGAAACGGAAAGCTTACCAAGTAACTGGCGAACAACACGACAATGTAATTCAACAAAAGAGTTGAGATGATCAGTTGAATTTGAAACCTAGACTCCATCCATCCGGCAAGCATGGACAGTCCGCCCCCCACAAGAAAGCCGGTCGTGATGGCGGCAAGCACTTTAACAAAGCCCGGCCCTGGTAAATAGATCGCGACCAAAGACGCAGTCACGGCGGCTAAAACCATTTGACCTTCCCCGCCAAGGTTGAATACACCGGCGCGAAACGCAATGCCGACTCCTAAAGCGATAAGCAAAATCGGTGTCGCATTTGCCAATGTGGAAGAGAAGAGGTAGAAGTTGCCGAATGCCCCGTTCCACATTTGAATGTATGTAGTAATCACAGGCGCACCGGAAACAATCATGGCGATAGCCCCTACCACGGCACCAATCGTAATTGCGATTGTTAATTGTAGAATGGTTTGAATCTGTTCGTTACGCATGAACGGTCCCTCCGGCCATTAAGATGCTGATTTTCTCTTCGGTTGCTTCATCTCTGGACAGCTCTCCAACGATTTTCCCTTCAAACATGACAACGATTCGGTCAGAGAGGGTGCGAATCTCGCTCAACTCAGAGGAGACGAGAAGAATGGATGCTCCTTCGTTTCTCCTCTCAATCAGGGCTTCATGAATACGTTCCATGGCGCCGATATCAACGCCTCGTGTAGGCTCTGCCGCGATCAAAAAAGAAGATTCATGACCAAGTTCACGAGCGACGACCAGCTTTTGAATGTTACCGCCAGATAATTGATCGATCTGCTGTTGCAGAGAGTTCGTCTTAATCGCGAACTGCTCGATCCATTTGGTCACAAGAGGGCGAAACCTACGCCTATTGATTACCCCGCGCACGCTTTGATAAGCGTCGATATATTGGTACCCCATGAGGGCATTTTCTGCAACGGAGGCACTTTTGGCGATGCCCCATTGATACCGATCTTCCGGGATGTGAGAGATGCCTTTTTGCCGTCGTTCGTAAACAGTCAGTTCATTTACCGACTCCCCATCCATTGTCACGTCTCCTGACTCAATCGGAATAAGCCCCGTAATCGCTTGAATTAATTCCGATTGCCCATTGCCTGAAACCCCGGCAATTCCGACAATCTCACCTTGTTTTACTTGAAGAGACACATGATGGAGAGTAGGCTTTTCTCCTTTTTCTCCGACCACAACGTTCTTTACTTCAAGGTGTGTGGCCCCGTTTTGTGCCGCGCGAGGAGGCACCTCCTTTAGATCGCGGCCGACCATGAGAGTGGCCAATTCATCTTCAGACGTTTCATCCACGTGCCGGCTGCCCGTCACTTCGCCGTTTCGAAGGACCGTAATCCGATTGGCACAGGCCATTACTTCTTTTAACTTGTGAGTAATGATGATGATACTTTTTCCGGAAGTAGCAAGAAGCTTTAACGTGTCCATAAGCCCCTTAACTTCGTGAGGTGTTAAAACGGCCGTGGGCTCGTCAAGAATAATGGTTTCAGCCCCTTGATACAGAACCTTGAGAATTTCAATGCGCTGCTGCTCCCCAACGGAACAATGTTTTACTTTTTTAGTTGGGTCGATGGTCATTTTGTATGAAGCGGCGAGCTCTTTCACTTGGGAGACTGCTTTTTTTCGGTTAAATAAACCGGCGGATGAAGGCTCATGTCCGATGACGATGTTTTCAGCCACCGTCAAATGCGGAAACAGCATAAAATGTTGGTGGACCATGCCAATCCCGCGCTTGATCGCCTCCGTTGGTGAAGAAAAACGGACCGGTTTGCCGTTAACATAAAGGCTGCCTGACGTCTGTTCTTCAAGGCCGTAAAGGATTCGCATAAGGGTGGTTTTTCCGGCACCGTTTTCCCCTATAATGGCATGAATTTCAGCGTCTTGAAGAGAGAACGTGATTTCATTGTTGGCATAAAAATCTCCATACTTTTTTGTTACATTCTTCATCAAAATTCGTTCACTCATCCACTTCCACCTCGTATGTAAAAAATGCAGTGAGAAAGTTCATGTTACATGAACTTTCTCAAGGGTTTACTCCCCAGATAGGGGATTTTCAACTACCAATTCACCAGCGATGATTTGGTCTTTTATTTGCTTCACTTCCTCAATCACGTCTTCTGATACAAAGTCATGAAGAGGAGTTTCACTTTCGTGCGTAATGTAGGTCACCCCGACGCCTTCGTCTTCCAATCCATACGCGACAACGCCCGGTTCAAAAGTGCCTTCCACGAACGACTTGATCGTTTCGTATGCAGCTGCGTCTGTTCCTTTCAGCTGGGATAAAACAACATGATCCGGGTTGACGACAGTACGGTCGATGTCTTGACCGGACGTGTAAAATCCTACTTCTGCTGCTGCTTCAAAGACACCCAGGTCCCCAACGGCGGCAGCACCTGCAATGAAATCAGCTCCGTTTGAGGCTTGCAGGAGGGCCAACTCTTTTGCCCTGGCCGGATCGTCAAAACCACCTACATAATTGAGGAGAAACTCAGCGTCAGGGTTCGTTTTCTTCAATCCTTCTTCAAATCCGACGGTCCATTTTTGCAACAGTGGAATGTCTGCCGCGGCAATCATACCTACCTTGTTGGTTTCTGTAGATAAACCGGCAGCCGCCCCGAGGAGGTAAGCCGCTTCGTGTTCTTTAAATGTGACACTTTGAACATTTGGTAGATCCACAACCGTATCAATGATGGCAAACTGCTGATCCGGATTTTCAGAAGCCACTTTCGTCAATGCATCTTCTGATTCAAATGACGACGTGATGATCAAGTCGTACCCTTCAGAAATCGCCACACGCAGGTTATCTTCAATCGCCGCATAGTCAGTGGACTCAATCGTATTTACACTGACCCCGTATTCCTCAGCGGCAACATTCGCTCCTTCGTCCATCTGTTGAAAGAACGGATTCACTCCGATTCGTTCAGGGAGGATAAGTGCCACTCGGAGCTCGTCGCCACCATCGGCTTCGGCACTCGCTTCTACTTCAGGCTCCTCGTTTCCCCCGCATGCTGCTAAAACAAGAAGTACCGCTAGTGATAAAAAAGCCAATAATTTGATTTTCATGAATGTCCCTACTTTCTTGTGAGTTTTTGTGTGGGTAAAAATAAAAAAGCCTCTTCCGAAAAAGGAAGAGACTTAAAAGAACAGTACTCCCCCTTATCTTCGGAGCACAATTGTGCTCGTCAGGAATTGGCACCTTTCTGTAATCGCGCTTACAGTGGTTGCCGGGCTTCATCGGGCCAGTCCCTCCGCCGCTCTTGATAAGGAATCAAGATCATGCTTTATTTGTTTAAATCGATAACGCTATCTTAGTAGGAATAAATCAGAATGTCAATACTATTCTGATTTTTTGTCGAGAAAAGGGGGGAGTAGGGGAGGAATTCGGTTAAAAGGAGGCTAACTCGACTAAAGGAGGAGCTAACTCGACTAAAGCCGCCCCTAACTCGACCAAAGCACCCCACCCCCAAAAACCCCCTTCCCAACCCCACCCCAATCCTCTATCATGTACTATTAGATATTGGGACATAGTAAAAACAATCAATCGAACACACGAAAGGAGCTAACCCAATGACAGAGCTCCTCATCCTCATGCTCGAACGCCTGGGGATCATCGTCACCGTCGCCTTTCTCATGACCCGGATCACTTATTTTCGCCACATTCTCGACCGGTACGACGTGACGTTTACTCAACGACTCAAAATTACGCTCTTATTCGGATTGTTTGGCATCATCGGTACATATACGGGCCTTGCGGTGAGCCCGAACGACCATACCTTCAACGTTTGGACATGGGACCTGGCCGACGACGAAGCTCTCGCAAACTCCCGCGTCATCGGTATCGTGGTGGCCGGCCTTCTCGGCGGTTGGCGCGTCGGCACAGGAGCAGGAATCATCGCCGGAGCCCATCGCTATGCCCTAGGAGGCTACACCGCCTTTGCGTGCGGAATCTCCGCCGTCATTGCGGGCATGCTCGCAGGTCTTGTTCACCGATTCGTCAAAAAGAAGCGAATCGTTTCTTTACCCGTGGCACTTGGAGTTGGAGCCCTTTGTGAAGCCATTCAAATGGGCATTATTCTGTTGGTCGCCAACCCCTTTGATCAAGCTCTCGCCCTCGTGCAAATGATCGGCATGCCTATGATACTCGCCAACGGAGTAGGGGCCATGATCTTTATCCTGATCATCCGAAGTGTTCTGCGAGAAGAAGAGCGAATCGGTGCCGCCCAAACCGAACGGGCTCTTCGCATTGCCGATCGAACCGTGAGCCACCTTCGTAAAGGCCTCACACCCGAATCGGCCAAAGCCACCTGCGCCATTCTCGTAAAAGAAGTAGGAGCCGTAGCCGTATCGATCACGGACAAAACCCGTATTCTCGCCTTTGAAGGGAAGGGGAAAGACCACCATCCCGTGGGCAGCGTGATCCAAACACCTGCCACGAAAACCGTGATCGACACAGGAGCCATTATCGAAGCCAAATCACAAGACATCGCCTGCACACACCCAGGCTGCCCGATCCGCGCCGGCATCATCGTCCCCCTCAAGCAAGAAGGGGACACCATCGGCACGCTCAAATTTTACGTGAGCTCGGAAAAAGACATCACACCTACAAAACGAGAACTCGTCAAAGGCGTATCCCGGTTCTTGAGCAACCAGCTTGAACTGGCCCGCGTAGACGAGCTCAAAACGCTGGCAAACGAAGCAGAAGTCAAAGCCCTTCAAGCACAAGTGAGCCCGCACTTTTTGTTCAACGCCCTAAACACGATCGTATCCATGATCCGAATCGACCCAGGCAACGCCCGGAAGCTCCTTCTCCAATTGTCCCGCTACCTCAGGCAAAACCTGACGAGCACCAAACGAGAACGAGCCACCCTACATGACGAACTCGAACACGTCAAAGCATACTTAACGATCCAAGAGGCGCGATTTCAAGACACACTACGCGTCACATACGAACTGGACAACCATGCACTCAGCCAGACCGTCCCGCCCATGACCCTGCAACCACTCATCGAAAACGCCATGAAACACGGCTTTGAAGGTAAAAAAAGACGAGACACGTTCGAACTCACTGTCTCCATCAAAGCGAAAACCGATGGAGCTACCCGTGTAGAAATCAGAGACAACGGCGCAGGCATAGGCGAGAAGCGACTCGAGGAAGTAAAAAAGCAGCCGGTAGAATCAAAGGAAGGAACCGGACTCGGTCTGTACAACGTCAACCGCCGCCTCACTCTCATGTTCGGACAAACGAGCGAGCTGAACGTGGAAAGTTCGGAAGGAGAAGGCACAACTGTCTTTTTTACCATATAAAAAGACAGTGAAAAAGTAAAAGGTCGAACTTTTTCACTGTCTTTTAGAAAGGAGGAGAACGCCCATGATACGCACAATGATTGTCGACGACGAACCACTAAGTCGCCACGAACTCGTTCATTTATTATCGGAGTATAAAGATATTCACATCGTTGGTCAAGCCGGCTCAGGGGAAGAAGGGCTTGAGCTCGCCCTCAAGCTCGCACCAGATGTGATTTTCCTAGACATTGAAATGGCTGAAATGAGTGGCGTTGAGATGGCTAAGTCTCTCCAACAACTTAAGAAAGTTCCGGCAATCGTCTTTGCCACCGCTTATCCGGACTACGCGGTAAACGCCTTTCGCTTGGAGGCTCTCGATTACTTGCTAAAGCCTTTTGATGAAGATCAACTCAAAGAAACCGTTGAGCGGATCCGCGCATCTCAACAAGGAACAATGGTTGCACATCCGGAACCGAAAAAAATCTCACGTCTTGCCGTCGAACGAGAGGAAACGATCACCTACCTAACACCAGAAGAGATCGATTACTGCTTTCGTGAAGGAAAAGACACAAAAGTGTGCGTAGGTAAAACGTGCTACTCAACGCGCTTAACCTTAAGAGAACTGGAAGAAAAGCTCGGCTCTCATTCCTTTTTTCGCACTCACAAAGGCTACCTCGTTAACCTTGAGCGAATCGAGTCCCTCACCCCGTGGTTAAACGGCGCTTACCAAGTAAAAGTCCGAGGAGGAGCAGGGGATATTCCTGTAAGCCGGAATTATGTAAAAGAGCTTAGACAGTTGTTGGAGATCTAGAGTAGAAAGGATAAAAGAAATGCTTCACCCAAATTCAACCTCCTCGCCCAAGCCCAAGACCCCTAGCTAGGGGTTTTTACGGGTAGGTGGTCGTTTTTCTACGGAAAGGCTCTCAGATTTACGGGTTCCTCAACTTTTTTCCCAGGTTTAAAAGGTTTATTCCCGGGTTC
>NZ_KE386942.1:0-141055 GCF_000429705.1 Alteribacter aurantiacus DSM 18675 | reverse complement strand
GATTTACGGGTTCCTCAACTTTTTTCCCGGGTTCCCGTACCTTATTAACGGGTTGGCTCCAATCAGCTTCCTCGCCCATTCCCATACCTCATTATGTAATCGCTATCATTTGATGCGGAATTTTCAACACGTGAAGGGCCGTTTTCGACATGTTGCGACGAAAACGGCCTTCTTTATTGTTTTCGCGCTATAATGAAAGCGTATTCAAAAGAAGCGAACGAGGTGAGACACTCATGATTACATTTTTAATCTCAATTGTTATTTTAGTGATTGGTTATTTCACATATGGAAAGTTTGTCGAAAAGATCTTTGGAGTAAAAGAGAATCGCCCAACGCCTGCGTATGCAAACCAAGACGGTGTTGATTACGTCCCAATGGGAACGAAACGAAACTCCATGATTCAGCTGTTAAACATCGCTGGTGTAGGTCCAATTTTCGGGCCGATTCTCGGTGCACTATACGGTCCGGTTGCGTTTTTGTGGATCGTACTTGGAGCGATCTTTGCCGGTGCAGTTCATGATTATTTAACCGGAATGATCTCCATTCGAAATAAAGGAGCTCACTTACCGGAGCTCGCCGGGAAGTTTCTCGGTAAAGTGATGAAGCATGTCGTTAACGGATTTGCGGTATTGTTACTTTTACTTGTAGGTACGGTGTTCGTGACAGCCCCGGCCGCACTCATTGACAACCTCACTCCAGGTTGGGTGACAATGGGACTTATTATTACACTCATTTTTGTTTACTATATCGTAGCGACAATGTTGCCGATCGATAAGATCATCGGTCGTGTCTACCCAATCTTCGGGGCACTGCTTGTACTGAGTGCGTTAGGAATTGGTGGTGGACTTGTGGTTACCGGAGCGCCGATTCCGGAATTGACGTTATCGAACATGCACCCTGAAGGTTTAGCGATTTTCCCATTGTTGTTCTTAACGATTAGCTGTGGGGCGTTAAGTGGTTTCCACGCCACCCAATCGCCGATTATTTCACGTACCACTCAAAATGAAAAACAAGGACGAAAGATTTTTTACGGCATGATGATTACAGAAGCGGTTATTGCAATGATATGGGCCGCTGCTGCTATGGCTCTTTTCCACGGAACTGACTTGAATGCTTTGATTGCAGAAGGTGGACCAGCTGCAGTTGTTAGTGAAGTAAGCCTAGTGATGCTTGGTGCCATTGGTGGTACGATTGCAATCATTGGGGTTATCATTCTCCCAATTACATCTGGTGACACGGCCTTCCGTAGCGCTCGTATGATCTTGGCGGACTACTTCAAGATTGGTCAAATTAAGAAGATGAACCGTCTGTACATCGCGTTGCCGATGTTTGCGATCTCGGTTGCTCTAACGCAAATCGACTTCACCTTGCTGTGGCGTTACTTCTCTTGGGCAAACCAGAGTACTGCCATGATCGCCCTTTGGGTAGGTGCCATGTACTTGGCTCTTCAAGGGAAAAACCACTGGATTTCAAGTATTCCGGCTACGTTCATGACGATGGTCACAACCACTTATATCTTGAACGCAGAGATTGGATTTGGATTACCGATGAATGTCTCGCTCATTGGAGCTACGGTTGCAACCGTCATCGCTATCGTTCTGTTCGCCCTCAAGTTGCGTAAAGAACTGGCAAAAGACGTACCGTTTGAAGTGGACATGGTGTCAAAAGAAGTGGCTTAACAAAAAAGAGCCTCCCAATGGCGGGAGGCTCTTTTTTATAGTGAGAAGAAGGTGAGGGGGGGCTAACCTGTTTAAAGAGGAAGCTAACCTGTTTAAACGCCAAGCGCCAACTCTCCATCCACTCCTATCCTCCACTAATTTTGATCCGTCAACCTCAACAGATAATTAAGCGCTGCTATGAGAAGGGGATCGGCGGATGGTTGTTGAAGGGTTAGGGTATGGGCGGTTGTAATTCCGTTACGGATATAATCACTGTCGGCGTTCATGACAGTAGAATCCGTATCTTCACCTTTTTCTTCAAGAACGGCTTTTTTTGATGATCCAGGGATATGCCCTTTTTTCATCTCAATGACATGGTCTTGACTTGAATACGTGAGCGTGTGAACTTGCGCTTGGTGGGTGTGCTCTTCTTTAATTTTACCCACCACTTGGGTGCCTTCAAGGACGGTCCAGTGACGGGGCTTGTTCGGAATAAATCCGTTTGATTGGACGATGGTCCGCTCAAATCCCGAGCTGTCGGTCAATTTGAGGTGAGCCCACTGGCTAGGCACAACTTGGTTCATAAGTTCATGTATTTTTGATGGAAAAAAACGTTTCATCGTTCCTGTATGACCACCGTCGATAAGAACGGTTACGTCTTGATTTTCTTGATCAAGAGGTGGTTGGCTATATGTGAGTGAATGCATAAGAGCCTCCTTATTTTTATGAAAAAGTCCTATTGTACATCGAATGAATCTACTAAAGAACGAAGGCATTGTCAATCGAATCTGCAAAACTTACATACTTTACTAAAAGAAGTGATTGAAAAAGGTCGAACTTTACCTTTTTCAATCACTTCGAAGCAATGAGCGGAACGGTTGCCTGTTTTAAAAGCCTGATACGAGTGGGCTTCTCGTAACAGGCGCGCAACCGAGTGGAGCCATTTGCCATTTAAAAGTAAAAAGGTCGAACTTTACCTTTTTCAATCACTTCGAAGCAATGAGCGGAACGGTTGCCTGTTTTAAAAGCCTGATACGAGTGGGCTTCTCGTAACAGGCGCGCAACCGAGTGGAGCCATTGCCATTAAATGCCTTACTAGTGGAGGGGAATATATGAAAAAGTGGAACCTCACTTCCACACCAGAGTTGGTGTTGGACATCAATCAACTCTCAAAAAATATGAAGAGAATGACCGAATCCGCAAAAGCGAACGGCGTCCGTTTACGGCCACATGTGAAAACTCACAAATCCATAGAAGTGGCTAAAAAGCAGCTCGAAGAAGGAGCAGACGGCCTCACCGTTGCAACTTTAAAAGAAGCAGAAGTTTTCAAGAGGGGAGGATTTCGCGACATCCTTATGGCTTATCCTCTCAGGAACCGTGAGAAGATTAGTCAATTCGTGGCCCTTGCTGATGGAATCAGACTCATTGCTACAGTCGATGAACTGGAGCAGGCGTCGAGGCTTAATGAGGAAGCAAATAGACAAGGCCAAACCATTGAAGTGTGGGTGAAAATAAACAGTGGATTAAACCGATGTGGAGTGGAGCCAGAAGAGGAAGCTGTCAACCTTGTGCGTGAGATCACTACCATGTCTTCTTTAGACGTGACAGGTTTGTTTACCCATGCGGGTCATGCGTACGGTGCTCCTTCAGATAAGAGAAGAGTGGAGATTGCAAACGAAGAAGCACAAGCGGTCCTTTTGTCTGCCCATGCCTGTGAACAAGCAGGTTATCCGATTGAACACCGTAGCGTAGGATCGACCCCAACTTATGAAATCAGTGGTCGGTTTGAAGGAATCACAGAAGTGAGGCCAGGTAATGCCGTGTTTTTTGACGGGGTACAAGCAGGATTAGGTGTGTGCGAACTCGAGGAATGTGCGGTCACCGTAGTGGCGTCTGTGGTGAGTATAAAAAAAGACCGCGTCATTGTGGACGCGGGAAGCAAAGCGCTCACCCTTGAAAAAGGGGCTCACGGAAATGACTCTGTAAAGGGGTTTGGAATGATAGTGGAACCAACCGAACACCACGGACTCACCTTAACAAGGCTCTCCGAAGAACATGGGATCATGGACGGCACCGCTCAATTTCCAACGGACTACGTGCGAATCGTTCCAAACCACGTTTGTACCGCTGTAAATTTGTATGATCACTACGTTGTTGTTGATGGGGATACAATCGTAGACAAGTGGTCCATTGACGCAAAGGGATTCAACACCGATTCACGTTCGTAAAGGATTGGATGAAGAGTGGAAATGTCTGCAGATACAACAAAAGGCATTTCCGCTCTTACCTTCTATAAAATAAAATCAAATCCGTAATAAGAAGCCACAGTCAATGCGATTGTCCACGCGACAAGGCTCACACCCATCCAAATGGTTGTGGCATGCTTGTTGGCTTTAAAAGATAAGGCAATCACAGCTGCCAAGTGGATGCCTGTGACAGCTGGACCTAAAAAGGCAAGACCCGGTAAACCGTATTTTTCAAAAATACGTTGGGCCCGCTCTCCACGATTCTTTTTCTTTTCCTGTTTTTCTTCTGATTGTGCAGCAAGCTTTTCTGCTTTCTTCCTCTCACGTTTTTGTTTCCATCTCATATAAAATGCTGTGTTTTGAAACCATTTTAATAGATAAACGATTAATAAAACCGGCAAAAAATTGCCTAAAAAGGAAACAATGCCGACTCCATATGGGTTTAACCCCATGCCGACACCGATCGGAATCACAATTAAAATCTCGAGCCACGGAAGGGCTGCCATAATAAAAATCATCGTATATTGCCATAGTAGTTCGAACATGTGAAGCACCTCACTTACATTTCGTCGTTACTTTCTGATTTAATACCGTTCCAAAATACACGCCACGCGTGCTCCCGTTTCTGATCGACCGTTTTTTTATCGTAGTAAAACATCTGGGCTGACATGCCATCCATTAAGCAGTAAAAAGCATCCAATACATGGGTTGGGTTGCCTGACTTCATTTCACCATTTTTCATTCCATCCGTAATGATGGGTAAAAAAACATGGTTCAACTCTTCTTCAAAACGCAAAAAGCGTTCGTGCACAAAGGCTTTCAAGTCTCCTGGTGGAAACAACAGAAAGTGCATGTAAAACTTACCGACCGCTTCTTTTCGAAGGAAGTCGGTCGTTATGATTAACGCCTGATACAGCTTTTTTTCAACGTAAGAATCATTGGGTTGCTGATGGACCGTTTCTTTTACCTCAGAAACGTAGCGTTCATACACGTCGTCCACAAGGGTTAAGAACAAATCCTCTTTGTTGGAAAAATGATTGTATAAGGAAGATTTACGAATGCCCACTTTGTCTGTAATTTTGGATAGGCTGGCACCGTCGTATCCCTCTTCAGCAAAAAGGCGGAGAGATTCTAGCTTAATTTTTTCCACAGTTTTAGGTGGCATGGAAAGACACTCCTTTAGTATATAAACGAACGATCGTTAGTTTATCTAAATGAGATTATACTCACTTTTGTAACGGAAAGCAATGGATAATCGAGTCAAAAAAACTATCAAACTATGGTAATTTGCTAATTTCCTTCTAATGTGATGGTTTATCATTTACAATAGAGAAAGAGAAAAGGTAAGGATTGGAATTGAAACCAGGAGGGTGCTATAAAGATATGTTTAAAGAAGCACTTAATCAAATACAGCAGCCGGTCATTGTCACGAAAGAGGACTATACGATTCATTTTGTAAATGAGGCTTATGAGGAACTCTTTGAGTTAAATCGTGAAGATTTGGTTGGAGGACACCTTCATGAAGTGTTTACCGGGGTGCCTGAGGAAAGTCGCATGGTAACGGAGATGATTCGTGAAGGTCGAACGGATCTCAAGAAAAAAATCTCATACAGCAAGCCAAAGGGAACGTTATTGTTTTTGGACTCGGCTTCGCAAATGTTTGAGCATGAAAATGAACGGTATATCGTCACTCGATTTGAAGACCTCACAAGTCAAGCGACCCAAGAAAAAGAGCTAAAGAAAATGATTATCGACATGACAGTAAACGTTGTGCCCTTGTCAGATAGTGTTGGGGTATTGCCATTACCGCCAATTCTTCACGATGAGCAAAAGTGGATTATTGTTGAAAAGACGGCACAAATCTGTCGTGATGAGCGATTCTCAAAGCTTGCCGTGAATCTGTCTGCCATCCGAACGCTAGACGAGGAGTTAGGCGAGATTATCATACGACTAGTGGAAGTCCTTCGTGTACTTGGGGTAGAAGTCATCATAACCGGTGTTCGCCATGAAATTGCCGCTGAATTCTCCCAATTGGATATTAACTTTGAGCGGATACGAATTTATCAAAACTTAAAACAAGCGATTGAATACTTTTTCATGGATAAATAAAAAACAAGGCATATGGAAGACGCGATCCAAGCGTTCGACCAGGTGTCTTGTTTTTTACTTTGTCTACAATCTTCCTCAAATGGGGATATCTTTTTTGTGTATGTGTAGCTGTCTTATTCAGCCAGCTACAACGCCTACGAGATCGAGGTCAAGCATAAAGCAGATTCAATCTAATGCTTGAACGTATGTTCCTCGTTTATATTCCCATGTTTAATCATTTTGGGCGACGGAAATAGTGAAAGAAATTATTCTTTTTGAAAGGGTGTTTGTCAGGTGTTTGGATGGTCGGATATTCCCACTGCAATTTTAGCGTTTTTTGTGATTCTCCCTATGGTTATGTTGATCCATGAACTTGGCCACTATCTCCTTACCCGACTATTCGGAGGCAAGATTGCCTTTACACTAGGAAGGGGAAAAGTGATCTTTAAACTAGGGGGTATTGAAGTAAGGAGAGTTTACTTCCTGGATTCATGGTGCCAAATAAAGGAATTAAAGGTAAGTAACCGCTGGTCCCATGCCCTCGTCTATATGGGTGGGCCTCTTTTTAATATCTTTACAATTATCATTATTAACTCCTCCATCCATATGGGATGGGTTGAACCACATATTCTATTCTACCAATTTGTCTACTTTTCTCTCTATTTTACTTTCTTCGCATTGCTTCCGGTTGAATATGGTAAAGGGCATCCGAGCGATGGAAAAGCCATCTATGACGTACTGAAGTATGGAACAGGCAAAGATCCTCTTGAATAAGTGCGAATTTCTCTCTTTTTTATAGAAGAAAAAGGAATTTATCTTGCGAAAAGAAATCAAAACAGTTGTGAAAACGATGAGTTGTAACATAATATAGACGTAAGCATGTTGAAAAACAAAGGAGCGCGTCGAAATGTTAGGGTCGTGTGAATTGTGTAAACGAGAAGGAGTAAGGCTCACGGAACACCACTTGATTCCTCGTGAAGAAGGTGGCGCCCATTTGGACACAGCCATGCTCTGTCAGCCTTGCCATAAGCAGATTCACAACCTTTATACCAACCAAGAGCTCGCCATTCGCCTGGATACAATTGAAAGACTTCAAGACGATGAGAAGATAAAGAAATTTTTGAAATGGATAAAAAAGCAGCCAGCCACACGAGCTGTGAAAATGAAGAAATCAAACGAACGAAAAGGGAAGAAACGATAGGGGGACAAACGATGACTGGGGAATATAAACGTTTAGTGGACAAGCAACGCCACTTTTTTTACACAGGAGCCACCAAAAAGGTCGCTTTTCGTGTAGAACAATTGCAAAAGCTTAAAAATGCCATCAAACGAAGAGAAGACGACATCATGGATGCAGCTTGGAGAGATCTAGGAAAGTCCAAAAGAGAAGCGTTCCTATCAGAAATCGGCTTTCTTTACAGTGAAATTAAAGATGCTATGAAGCATATTGACGACTGGGTGAAGCCGCGAAAAGAAAAAACAGCAATGACTCACGTAGGCTCAAGTGCGTATATTTACAAAGAGCCTTACGGTGTAACGCTCATAATTGGCCCCTGGAATTACCCATTCCACCTCGTCATGGCTCCACTCATTGGCGCGATTGCGGCCGGAAACACAGCCATTTTAAAGCCGTCGGAGATGACACCTCACACAAGCGCTGTTGTGAGGGAAATCATTGAAGACACATTCGAAGAAGATTTTGTAGCGGTAAGAGAAGGGGATGCCAATGTGGCAAAGGCTCTTCTTGAACAAAATACGGACTACATTTTCTTTACGGGAAGTGTGGACGTAGGTCGAAAAGTAATGGAAGCGGCGAGTAAGCATTTAACCCCTGTGACACTGGAGCTAGGAGGCAAAAGCCCAGCCATTGTTATGAAAGACGCGGATGTAAAGCTCGCGGCCAAACGGATTGTCTGGGGCAAATTTCTTAACGCTGGTCAAACCTGCGTGGCACCTGATTACATTCTCGTACAAGAAAAAGCGAAGCGAAAGCTGTTCAAGTATTTGGTTAAATACATTAAGAAGTTTTACGGGACAGCCGTAGAAGAAAGCAAAGACTACCCGCGGATTGTGAACGAAAAACACCACGACCGGGTAACCGCGCTTCTTGATCCTGACAAGATCGTTTATGGTGGTGCTCACGATCGTGACGAGCTGTTCATTGAACCTACGATTATGGACAACGTCACGTTTGATGATGCCGTCATGGGTGAAGAAATATTCGGTCCGATTTTACCATTGATTTCTTTTGAAGACGAGTACGAAGTGATTGATCTCGTTCGCAAGCGCCCTAACCCGTTGGCATTGTACGTCTTTACTGAGAAAAAGCAAACCGAATCGCTCATCTTGGAGAACTTGAGCTTCGGAGGCGGGTGTGTCAACGATACGCTCATGCACATTACTACCCCTCATTTGCCATTCGGAGGCGTCGGCGAAAGTGGCATGGGAGCTTATCATGGACGTTCAAGTTTTGATACATTCTCCCATGAAAAGAGCGTCTTAAAGCAAACGAACAAATTTGATATTCCGTTCCGTTACAGTAAAAGCGAAGGCTCGATTAAAGCCATGCGAAAAATGTGGGAGTAAAAAATGAACCGCGAGAAGACTTTTAACCTTCTCGCGGTTCATTTTGCGTTTAAAAGAAATCATAAAAGAACGGATTGTTCGTTGAAAGAAGTGAGCGCAGACGATTGGCATCTTCTTTTGGCCCGCGAATCCGTCCCGTTTCATAGAGCATATCGACGCTTTGTGCGTTTATTAAAAGAGCTGACAACGTGTTAATATTTATCGATAATCCCCGTTTTGGAGGATGTGCACAGCTTGCACCTTGCTCCGATTTTTGGTGTTGTTTCACCTCGGTAGGCTCACCCTCTGATTGTCCGAGTTTCACAATATACGTTCCGTTATTCCAGTCACAAAAGTTGTCTTCCACGTGAAGGATCACAGGGGAATCTTCAACGCTAGCTTTAAAAGGATACTGTTCAAGGAAGCCTTTCACATCAACAATCCGTGCCATAAAGTAGGAGCTGACTTTCTGCTCCACATGTGGGTCATCGAGTAAAAACACCGTGCCGTCATTCCCCGGTAACGTCACGACTGCTTCTTTAATCATGGAATCGTGATTACTAATAAACGTCCAAAGACCTTCTCTTGCTTCGTGATCGAGCCAAATCATTTGATGGGCTGTGAGCACGTTGGTGTTTACTTGATAAAAGAGGAAGCCACGAGGTTCATTTGACGAGCTGTAATAGACAGCGAGTTCCCCCTCTTTTCGTTTGAACACCGAGCGCTCCCACCACGTTGATTCACGCTTTAATGGACCGTTAAATCCTTTTGCCCATTCTTCATAGATTGGTCCAACAATCCGGTCGTTCTTTTCCACGCGGCGGACGTGCCCGTTGTTTGGACGACGTTTTGGGAGCTTGTCTTTTGGGATTGTAATCTCTGTTTTGTTTGCAAACAGCTCCCAACCGAACTGACGATAAAACGGGATTGAGAACGGATACAGATAAGATACGGTTTGGCCTTTTTCTTTCATCTCAGTAAGTGCTTCGGCAAGCAATTCTTTGACCAATCCCGAGCGGCGCTGCTCAGGCCATGTAGCCACTCCGGACACGCCGCCCATGGCCCATTCCTTTCCTCCGATATAAGTCGTAAACGGAAGGACCGTGACTTTGGACAACAATTCCCCGTCTTCTTCTGCAACCCATGTATCTTCAGGGTTCATCCATGATTTTCGCTGTTCTCTCTCTTCGTCTTTCATCTTGTATTGAAAGGCAAACTCGGACATGGTAATAGCCAAATCGAGCTCGTCTTTTCTTAGTTTACGAATGTTCACTTAACCCTCTCCCTTAAACATTTCAATGGCTTTTTTTCTCTGTGTACCATGGTCCACCGTTGGCTCAGGATAGTCTTTCCCGATTCGGCAATTGGCTTCATCTTGGATATGGTCAGGCATTTTCAATGGTTCGTGAATGTATTTGTCAGGCACATCGGATAATTCAGGTACGTACTTTCGGATGAATTCACCATTGGGATCGAAGCGTTTCCCTTGTGTGGTCGGATTGAACACTCTGAAATAAGGAACGGCATCGGTCCCAACAGAAGCGGCCCATTGCCATCCACCGATATTGGATGAGGCATCGTAGTCGATAAGTTTTGTCTGAAAATACCGTTCCCCGAGTCGCCAGTCGATCAAGTAATCTTTCGTTAAAAAAGAAGCTGTAATCATGCGGAGGCGGTTGTGCATCCACCCGATTTCTTTGAGCTGTCGCATCCCGGCATCAACGATGGGAAAGCCTGTACGTCCGTTCTTCCAAGCTTCAAAGCGATCCTTGTCTTGTCCCCAGTTCAGGCTTGTGTATTTCTCGGTCAGTTCTTTGTCCTTGGATTTGGGGTGATGAGCATGGATCATATAGTAGAAATCTCGCCAAGCAAGCTCGGACAAGTATGTCTCAGCGCCTGTTCCAGCGTCTTCACGACGAGCGGCCGCGCTATGAAACACCTCTCTAGGAGACAATACGCCTGTTTTTAAATAGGGGCTCAGTCTACTAGTAGCCGCTTTTCTAGGAATGTCTCGCTCATCTTTATAGTAAGCAAGGCGCTCGTCCACAAAGGTTTCAAGGCGATCGAGCGCTTCGGTGCGACCGATTCCTTTCCAAGTATGCTCGCATCGTGGTAATACTTCGTCTTTAAAGAATGTTTCTCCTTTTTTGTGGATCGGTTCAAGCTCGGACTGAAAGTGGAGTAGAGCCTCTTGGGCCACTTGATAGGAACGTGGTTTCTCGTGTTTACTCCATGCTTTAAAATACGGAGTAAACACCTTATAAGGCGTTCCGTCTTGCTTCGTAATCTCGTTTGGTCCATGAAGGTGGGCATCTTCATAGGCGTATGCGTTGATGTTGTTATTTTCAAGAATATGAATGGCGTCCTCGTCTCGCTCACTATTTTCACCTGCATCGTCTCTGTTGAAAAAAACGGTGTGAAGAGCAGGGATGTTGTTGATCACACGCTCGAGTGCTTCTTCTAGACCACCGTAGACGATGTGGAGATGAATGCCTTTTTCTTCACAGGTGTCTTTAAAGAAGGCGAGCGTTTGAAAGAAATAATCATGATGAAGATCAATCTCCTCAGTAAATGACGGGTCCAAATGGAAAAAGGCAAACCATTTCCCGTCTTCGTGCTTTGTTGTTTCCAAGCAATGATACAACGCGGCGTGGTCTTCTAAACGAAAGTCGCTTCGAAACCATGTTGCATAGGTTTTGGTCATGATGATCACCTCATTCTTATCATAGCGAATCGTACGTCTTTTGAAAAATAAAAAGAAAGCGTCTGAAGAACGATTCTTCAAGACGCTTAAGCTACTTCTTTAAAAAGGATTCGTTGCCCAAAGTGCAGCGGTTTTTACAAATGTTCGTTGCTCGAGCTTAAGCTGACTGACCATAAATTCCGCCAAGTCTTCAGCTTGGGTAAACTTCTCCGGATCTCGCTCGTGATTATCGCGGCCGCGGGTCAAGTCCGTTTCTACAAGGCTTGGAGTTAGGACACTCACGCGAATGTTGTGAGGCCGTACTTCCTGCATCAGTCCTTCGCTCATCCCGATAACGGCAAATTTTGATGCACTATACGCACTCGAGCCCTTCGTTCCTTTTAATCCACTCATGGATGAAATGTTGATAATATCCCCGCGATTGTTTTCGATCATGCCAGGTAGAACGGCTTTGGTGATGTGAACAATTCCCATGATGTTAATGTTTAGGACCTTTTCCCAGTCCGCTGTTTCAAGTTCTTGAAACGATCCACGTGCAGCGACGCCTGCGTTATTAACCAAGATGTCGATCGTACCGAGCTCGCGTTCGATTTTCTTCACAGCTTCGCTTACGGCTTGTTCGTCAGCCACGTCCGCCTGAGCCGTCACGACGGTGGCACCCATGTCACGGAGTTCCCGTTCCACTTGGTCAAGGTTTTCTTGTGAGCGACCGACGATCGCGAGTTCGACTCCTTCTTTAGCGAGCTCAATGGCTGTCGCGCGACCGATGCCTCTGCTTCCCCCCGTAATCAGCGCTTTTTTTCCTTGTAATGATTGCATCGTATCTCATCCTTTCCTATGAATATCTACTTCTTTCTTATTCACAAAAATGGGACGGTTAAAACGTAGGAGGGTGAGAGGGGGGAAGGGCCTCATATGTGGTGATCTTTCGGGTTTCGGATGAGGCACTTATTTTAGATTTGGCGGGGATAAATGTGTAATTAAGCCACTTATTTTCAAATTGGCGGAGATAAATGTGTAATTGACCGACTTAGCCCGCTCCACGCTTTCCCATCCCAAAAAAACATAAGAGGGTGGG
The DNA here is from genome assembly GCF_000429705.1 of Alteribacter aurantiacus DSM 18675. Taxonomy (GTDB): domain Bacteria; phylum Bacillota; class Bacilli; order Bacillales; family Salisediminibacteriaceae; genus Alteribacter; species Alteribacter aurantiacus. The sequence continues at coordinate 128,716 of NZ_KE386942.1, read as the reverse complement.
ACATAAAGAAAGTGTTTAGATTTGAATCCGAACAATTCAGTAGCGGCTTATTTCCACCGCATCCGTTTTTCGGATTTTCATTCATACTTAACACTTCTTTCTCATCCTCCAAAAAACATTCGACTTTTATTCTTCAACCTGAACATCGATATGCTTCATTTCTTTCATATCAAACAAGCCCTTATCGGTCAGCTTCAAGCTTGGGATCACAGGAAGCGCAAGGAACGAAAGGGTTAAAAACGGGTTAAACGCAGTGGTGCATCCCGTTTTCTTAAGTGCATCGTGAAGGGAGTCAAGTCGTGCTGCAGCTTCTTTAACCGGTACATTTCCCATCAACCCGCCGCAGGGTAGGGGACAAGAGGTGATTTCATCGTTTGCAACCACGGTGAGCCCGCCTTGATCTTGGGCAATGGCATGAACGGCTTTGACGATGTCTTCTATCGTTGTGCCTACTGCAATGATGTTATGTGAATCGTGTGCGATCGTTGTTGCGATGGCTCCTTGTTTAAGTCCTAGCCCTTTTACGATGCCAAGGCCGATTCCACCGTTTTTCCCGTGTCGTTCTACCACAGCAAGGAGTAGTTGATCATTTTGAGTAGACGGTTGAAAATGTCCTTCATGATCAATCTGGACTGTTTCAACAAGGTGGTTTGTGATCAGAGAGTTGGAATTGACTTCAATCACATTGGCCTTTGTGAGACCATTCATAGGAATGGAAAAGCGGTCTTTCGTTACATTTTGGATTTTTACCGTCTCCACCATATCTTCTGGCAAGGTAACGCTATAGGAAGAGTTGCCCACTAGGGCGCCATTCTCCGCTCTTTTTTCCCCGTGAATAAAGACCTCGTCAGGTTGGAAATCTTCTAGATTTTCAGTAAGTAAAAAGGTGGCTTCATAGCCTGGTGCGATGGCCCCTTTTGTTTTCAACCCGAAGTGGGTGGCCGGATTGATTGTAGCAAGCTGGATAGCGGTGATTGGATCGAGTCCTTGTTTAATAGCAAGGCGAATATTATGGTCAATGGACCCTTCATTCAACAAGTCATCGGGGTGCTTGTCATCGGTGCAAAACATGAACCGGTGACTGTTGGCTTTAGTGACGGCAGAAAGGAGATTGATCACGTCTTTTGCGACTGAGCCTTCTCGAAGCATTACATAAAAGCCCCGCTGAATACGGGCCCGAGCTTCATCGGCTGTAACGCACTCGTGATCCGTTTGAATGCCTGCAGTGCGGTAGGCGTTTAAGGTTTCAATTGATAGCCCGGCTCCATGACCGTCAATCATTTTGTTTGTATCCTTCGCGAGCTGTATTTTTTCCAGCATGTCAAAATCAGCTGAAGCGACTGCAGGAGAATCCATCACTTCGGCAAGGCCGAGAACAGAAGGATGGGTGAAAAAAGGAGCGAGGTCCTTTGCTGTGAGTGTTGCTCCTGCTGTTTCAAACGGTGTACTCGGTACGGAAGAAGGAAGCATCGTGTAGAGGTCGGCGTCAGCTTTTTCACTTTCATCAATCATAAAGGCAATCCCTTTTTCACCCATGACGTTAGCGATTTCATGAGGGTCGGTGATCGCAGTTGTTACCCCACGTGTGACAAGAGCATCGGAAAAGTGCCGGGGTGTCATCATCGAAGATTCAATATGAACATGGGCATCGATGAGCCCTGGAACGAGGATTTTTCCTTTTGCATCGACGACGTTTTTTCCTATGTAAGAGTGATCGATTCCAACGATCATGCCGTCTTGGATCGCTACATCATGATCATGGATAAGGGTATGGTTAAATACATCCACAATCACGGCGTTTGTGATGACAAGGTCACACGGCTCTTTATGTTGTGAGGCTTGAATTTGTTTGTTTATCATTATGTGTGGCTCCTCTCAAACTTCTTAAACGGGTTCTCATAATTTTTCTAAGTTTAGCCTCTGCGCATGCGTTCGTCAATGAAAAGCTTAAGATGGGAAAAATGAGGGTATGAAAAAGAGGAGAGAATGAGATTTGATTTTGTCGAAAAACTAATGAAATCAGATGAGAGAAAGAGGGCGTAACCATGACAAGTCCATCTACATACGACATTATAGGAATCGGAATCGGCCCGTTCAACTTAGGCATGGCAGCGTTGCTTGAGCCTGTTGAGGACGTGACATCGATATTCTTTGATGAATCAGCGGAATTTAAATGGCATCCGGGCATGCTTATTGAAGGAGCAGATTTGCAAGTTCCTTTTTTAGCAGACTTGGTCACGTTTGCTGACCCGAAAAGCCATTATTCCTTTTTGAATTATTTGCATGAGCATAATCGCATGCACAAATTCTTCTTTTTTAATCGCTTCGACATCCCACGTTCAGAGTACAATCACTACGCCCAGTGGGTGGCAGACCAGCTTGATCACTGTCACTTTGGCAAGCGAGTCACTGATGTGATTGACCGAGAAGAAGATGGCGAGCGTTTTTACGAAGTCGTGGTAGAAGACAGAGAAGCGAAAGTGACAGAGCGGTACCACGCGAAACACGTGGTGATGGGCACAGGGAGTATTCCTCTTGTGCCGGATGGTTTTGATGAATTTCCTGTTGAAGACGTGGTTCATACGAGTCAATACCTGTGTCATAAAGAGGGGCTTGTTAAAGGAAACGAGGATATTTTGATTGTCGGATCGGGACAAAGTGCGGCAGAAGTGTTCTTGGATCTTTTGCAGCGTCAAGATACAGGAGGGTATCACCTTCATTGGATTACCCGTTCTCCTGGCTTTTTCCAGCTTGAATCCGGAAAAGTGGGACAAGAAGTCTTTTCTCCTGACTACGTGAATTATTTTCATAACCTTTCTTTTGAAAAACGAGAGGAAGAGCTTCCTAACCTATATCATTTACGAAATGGAGTAGAAGAGAAGACCCTTCATGAAATTTACGATCTTCTTTATCATAAATCCATTTATCCGAATACGGCTCCAGTGACCATTCGATCTGCAAGTGACGTGAAAACTATTGAGAAAACAGATGAAGGTCGTTACAACGTCACGTGTCATCAATGGATGGAAGAAGCGGACTATCATGTGGAAGTGGACAAAATGGTCTTGGCCACAGGGTACAAGCCGAACCTTCCTCCTTGGGTGGAGGATATGAAAGAGAAGCTCGTGTGGGAAGATGAAAAACGTTTCAAAGTGAATCGGGATTACAGTCTTGCGTTTAAAGAAGAGCGTCCAAATAAGCTGTTTACAGTGACAAACATCGAACACTCTCACGGAGCCGGGGCTACAAACCTGGGACTTGCCGTTCATAGAAATACAACGATCATTAACAAAGTGGCGGGAAGAGATGTGTATCGGGAGTCAAAAAATACGGTATTTCAGCGCTTTGGAACAGAAAAAGAATGAACGTTAAAAGACGAGGCACGGTCCAGTGGGACAACCTCGTCTTTTATTTTTCTCGTGGGCCCCTTTTTATTTCGTCTTTCGCTTTCGAAAACGAGTTTCCGTTTTTTTGGGTTCAATTTCATACGTGACGACGTTGTCCACCTTAGAAGTACGAGAGCCTTTCTTTACTTTAGCAGTAAACGATTTAAGGCTTGCCTCTTTTCCTTCCGCTTCGAATTCCACCGTGCCGTCCGAGCGGTTACGTACCCACCCTTTAAGGTTATGCTCAATCGCTTCTTGCATGGTGAAATAGCGGAATCCTACACCTTGCACTTTTCCGCTTACAATCCCGTGAATTCGTTTCATTATTTACACCTCAATATCAATCTAAACGTTCCATTAGTAGTGTATTACCCGTCCTTTTTTTCAGTCACACGTAAATCCGCGTATTTTTACCACCAACAAGAGTTGGTCTGTTATAATTAATGCTGAAAAAAAGAATGGAATAATTGGGGAGAACAAACATGATCCGAACGATTGTATGGTTTACTTATTTTTGGTTGTATTTACTTACAACCATCCCAAGCCTTTTAAAGGTAAAAAAGTTAAGAAAACAAGGGAACGAAACGGAAGCCGACGTCCTTGTGAAACAAGAATCGAACAAATGGGCTAAGAATTTGGTTAAATTAGCCGGAGGTCGTATTACAGTAAAAGGAATGGAGAACATTCCAAAAGACGAGTCCGTCTTAATTGTTTCCAATCATCAAGGAAACTTTGATATTCCGATCATCCTTGGCTATCTGGATATGAAAATCGGGTTTATATCTAAAGTTGAAGTCAAGAAGTTGCCGATCATCGCATCATGGATGGAAGAAATGAACTGTGTGTTCATGGACAGAAAAGATCGCAGACAGTCTGTAAGAGCGATCATTCAAGGAGCAAAACAGTTGAATGAAGGCCACAATATTGTTGTCTTCCCGGAAGGTACAAGAAGCAAAGGGGGCCCTGTCGCTCAGTTCAAACAAGGGACCTTCAAGCTTGCAACTAAGTCAGGTGTAGCGATCCTTCCTGTAACCATTGACGGGTCGTACAAGATTATGGAGGCCAACAACAATTTGATGAAGCCTGCCGATGTGACGGTGACGATTGGTGAGCCAATTCGTGTTCACCAACAAAATAAAGACATCGATGGCGTGACACTCTCAAGCCTGGTTCAAGCTGAAATTGAGAAAACACTGCACAAAAATCAAGATGTAAAAGAAACGGTGTAAACGAATTGCTAAAGTGGCTATTCAATTAAATATTGGAAGCGTTGAAAAAGGATGATCTTTCCCTTTTTCAGCGCCTTTTTTACGTTGGAGGGTGAGGGGGGGAGGGATTGGGAGAGGGAATGGGGGGAAGTGAGGGGAGGTCGATGGATAAATGTCAAAGTCGATGAAGAACCGCGGCAAGTCGATGAATAAATCTCAAAGTCGATGAAGAACCGAAGCAAGTCGATGAATAAATCCCAAAGTCGATGAAGAACCGCGGCAAGTCGATGAATAAATCCCAAAGTCGATGAACAACCAACAAGACCTCTGCCCATGTGTCATCCCCTCTGTACTTGAAATCCAGTGTCCAATTACCTTTTCAAATTCCTTCAAAAAAATAAAGGAAATCCGACTATTTGTGTCGTATTTAGTAAAGTGAATGACTATTCATTTTATACGCATGGGGGGATTTTCAGTGGCGGTAAAAGAGAAGTTCGACACGTTAACAGAAAGAATGAACACAAATCCGGAACATCTCGGATCGACGAACATATTATACACGTTTGATTTGAGTGGCGAAGAAGAAGGGACATATCACCTTCATATTAAAGACCAATCTGCAACGTACTCAGAAAGCGTGGAGGAAGAATCGGACATCACGCTCATCATGAAGGATAAAGATTTTATTAAACTATCCGAAGGGAACCTAAACCCTACGATGGCGTATATGAGCGGCAAGCTTAAAATTAAAGGTGATTTAGGCAAAGCCATGAAGCTGCAAACGTTGCTCAATCACTACGCATAAAAAGAAGAAGAGCACCTCAATCTGAGGCGCTCTTCTTCTTTTTAATTTGATTTTTGCTCTTCGAGAGCATGCTTTTCGTCAACTTTTTTCTCTATTTGATAGATCGCATCCGGGTCATTAAGCAGTTGGTCACGGTTTTCTTTAACGAGTTCTTCAAATGATTTATGAAAGCGCTTGCGCATATGCTTATACACATCCTTTTTTTGAAATGTTTTATTGTTTAAACTTTCTGATAAATCTATTCTACTTGACTAACGCGGAAAAGTATACGAGTGAATTGTTACAATTTTGCGAACTTTGTTGAAAAATAAATTACGAAAGGCCCACATACAATGATAGAGATCTTGGTTTCTGTGGAGGTTTTCTTAATGTATCAAAATGGCTACACGAATCAATATGATAACCAACAATACCAAACCGTATTAAGACTGATCCGGCAGCTCATGGGATGGGAGAGCTACGGAGAGTTGATGATTGATTATTTGATTGGGCAGACAAGAGACAGCGATTCGGAAGAAACCCTGTATGTACTTAGGCAAGACGAACGAAACCATTATGATACGTTAGCCTGGATGTATACAGAGTTGAGTGGCCAACGAGCCAATGTTCAAACGCCTACAGAACACGTGCCGGAGGGCTATATAGATGGCCTGGGAATCATTTTAAAGCGCAAGACGAAAATGATGAAACTTTACGTTCATCTATATATTTATAGCCCGCAACAGTATCAGGGTGTGTTGTATCCCTTTTTATCCGAAGAACAAACCCACATGCACATGATTAATTATTTACTTATACGAAAAAGTCTCCTATAATAAGCGTTCTGTCTTTCTTTTTTGCCCACAGAGATATCCACAGGAGGAATCTTTTCTTTGTGGGCTAAAAGAAGTGATATCCACATTACCCACAGAGTTACGCCCATTTATCCACAAAATAATCCACATTTTCATTCCTTGACAAATCTAAAGTCTGAAAAATTATCCACATTTGTGAATGGATGTTGTTGATAAGTCGATCTTGCTGACAAAAGGAACGAAATTGGGTAGAATAAAGGAATAAACTGAATGGTCATTCATTTATTTAAGGAGGCGCCATGTTGGTAAAAACGAAAGAAGTCGCCCCCTCAGTATATGCGATTACGATTCCAACCCCATTTTTGGTCGGACCGGTGAATGTATATGTCATTGAGGGAGAAGCATTAACGTTAGTGGATACGGGTGTGAAAACGGACGAAGCAAAAAAAGTGTTGGCATATGAGCTTGGAGAGTTGGGCTATTCTTTTTCAGACATAGAGCTTGTTGTTTTAACCCATCATCACCCCGATCATATCGGGTTAGTTGAGGAATTCGGGCATGCAACGATCGCAGCTCATCCAAAGACGGAACCTTGGCTTAAAGGTGATCCTCTGTTCGTGGAAGAGAAGAATGCCTTTTTTAGAAAGCTGTATATTGCCCATGGTGTTGAAGCGAATATTGTTGACTTAATTGAAAAGACGAATTCTTTCTACATGAAGTACAGTTCCACCATGGACGTCGAGGTTTATTTACGTGAAGGAAACTATATCGACGGGTTGCCAGGGTGGACGGTAATTGAAACGCCTGGGCACGCCCAGTCTCAAATTTCTCTTTACCGAGAAAGTGACGGCATTCTCATCTCAGGAGATCATTTAATTGCACATATCTCCTCCAATGCGATTATTGAAGCTCCTTACGGTGATGAGACTGAACGGCCGAAGACATTATTGCAGTACCGGGATTCGTTAAGGAAGTGCCTACATGTTAAGCGTGCTTTTTCGGGTCATGGTGAACCTGTGGACAACCCTAAAAAACTAATTGAAGAGCGCCTGCAAAAGCAAGTGGAAAAAGCAAAGGGGATCAAATACCTTCTAGGGGAGGAGCGTTTGACATCGTTTGAGATCTGCAAACGGTTGTACCCGCAAATGTACACTAAGCAGCCGGGACTTACCCTGTCCGAGACGCTCGGTCACCTTGATCTTCTGGAAGAGATGGGGCAAGTGACAGCTGTGAAAGAGGGAAATGTCTACATCTATTCGGCTGTAGAATAAAAAAATTGCGTAAAAATAGCGAAAATTTGTTTGTGTTCTCGTTTTCTTGGTAAAATGTAAAGAAGGAACACTGTAGAGAAGGCATGGAAAAAAGTAAAAGGCGAACTTTTCCAGTGCCTTCTGTAGAAGACGAGGAGGCTAAAAATGGAACAGAAGAAATCGAAACGCACGTGGCTCTATAGTGGGATTGCAACTGGTCTTGCAGTAGGACTTCTTTTTGTTGCAACCAATAAAAATGCCCGTACGAGAGTAACAACGACCTTTGAGACGGTTACGCGAACGACGACAGAATGGCTCGAGTTTATCAAAGAAAATCGTGAGCCTTTTGTGGAACACATTAAAGCATCTGCTGATCGTGTTGCAACCATCGTAGAGGAAGCTTCCGATGATATCCAAACGATCGTGGAGACGTCTCAGCAATTAAAAGAGCATACGTTTGATATTCTTGGGACGATACAAGAAGCGAAAGAAGAATTCGAGGAGCTATCAGCAAAGCTTCGTAATCCTTTAACTGACACACCTGAAGAGCTTGTACAATTAGAAGAACCTGCAGAGGGTGAACGGAAACAATTACCTTCCTCTGACACGGATATTGACGAGCTGAAAAGCTAAATATAAACGTACGGAAGGGGAACTTCAACGTTTTCATTCCGACCCTGTTTTCCGAAGATGAAGCTTCTTTAGATCAATGGTAGCTCTTTTGTAGAAGCAAATGTAGAAGCATTGGTTGTTGACGAGAGGTGGATGGAATGCAGGAAAAAAAGGGGAATCATACACTCACGGTGTGATTCCCTTTTTTTGTTACCGCTTAGGTGTCCATTATGATTATTGGAGGCGTTCAACAATGAGCAAAAACAAACAAAATCATAACGTGAAAAACAACAACAAACACCGTCCACACGGGAACAACAAGACTAGCAGCAGCGCCAACGGACGTAACAACTATCACGCACCTGAGCGGTAGAGAAAACTCCCCTAATTTGGGGAGTTTTTTGTTTGGAAGTGGCGAATGAGGGTGGAATTCGAGGTGAAGAGGCTTGGAGGATGCTAACCCGTTAATAATGCCTTGGTTGCCGTTAATCGACTGGGTCTACCCGTTAATCGTCATCTGTTTGCCGTCAATCAAGTGGCACAACCTGTTAATTCTCTGCTCCAACCAGTTATTCCCCCCCACACTCCTCAACACTCCCCATCCCGCCTGACCCAATTCTTCTCGCCCTATTTCGAATTTACTGACTATAGTATAATGACGGAAGATGAACAGGGATGAGGAATGAACGATGGGAGAATTTGATCGAAATCAGATGAAAAAATACATAAGCCGTTCGCCGGCATGGATGAGCTTGAAGCTTCGAATGACCCTTTTAATTGGGTTATTGACGGTTGGCATGTTGGCGATTATTGGTGCCTTCTTTTATTTCCTATTATCCGATTCGCTAGAGCAGGAAATGGGTGAACGAGCCCTTGGAGTTTCTAAAAGCGTGGCGCAAGTGACCCAAGTAATTGAAGAGATTGAGCGTGGAGATCCGGGAAGGATGACGATCCAAAATATCGTGGAACCGATTAGGGAATCCACAGGAGCGGAGTTTATTGTAGTTGGTGATATCAATGAAACTCGGTATTCTCACCCTAATCCCGAACAAATAGGACAGAAAATGATCGGGGAAGACAATGATCGGGCGTTAAACGAAGGTCTCGCCTATATTTCTCAAGCGGAAGGATCACTTGGCCCGTCGATCCGGGGGAAATCACCACTTATTAATGAAAGCGGTGAGGTTATTGGTGTGGTATCGGTTGGTTTTCTAGTTGAAGATGTTCGTGGGGTGGTGAACAATTATAGAAACTTACTTTTCTCTGCCCTCGCACTGATTATGATTATTGGAGTTGGCGGAGCGATTCTGATTTCTTTTTACATCAAGAAAGTGTTGTTTGGTCTTGAACCTGAAGAGATTTCTTACCTTCTGTTGCAAAAAGAGACGATCTTGCAATCCGCTCACGAAGGGATCATCGCCGTGAACCGATCGGGAAAGATTACATTGTTAAATAAGGCGGCGCAACGGTTGTTGGAAGTGGAGAAAGACCAACTGAACCGATACATTGGTCATCCGGTCCAAGAATTGTTGCCAAATTCGAGGCTTCCAGATGTTTTGGAGAGCGGGGAAAGTCAATACGATGAGGAGATGGCGTTTGGTGATCATATTGTCGTGGTCAACCGGGTGCCTTTATACGACGATGGGATGCTCGTTGGGGCTGTATCTACATTTCGTAACAAAACGGAGATTGAGCGGCTTACAAAGGAATTGACCAAAGTGCGGGAGTATGCGGAAGGATTGCGGGCGCAAACCCACGAATTTTCCAACAAGCTGTACACAATCTCAGGGTTGCTGCAACTTGATCAAAAACAGGAAGCCGTTGATTTTATAAAAAAAGAAACAGACAGTCAGCAAAAATGGATCCATCAGTTGATCGATCAAGTAGCTGATCCAATGGTCAGTGCGATTCTTCTTGGGAAGCTTAATCAGGCTCATGAATTGGGGGTCAAGTTGGTGATCGATCCTGAAAGTACATTGTCTTCCGTATTATCAAGAGGAAAGCGTCATGCTATGGTGACTGCCCTCGGAAATGTGGTGGATAATGCGATTGACGCTGTGAAGCATTTGCCGCGAGAAGAACGTGAGGTGTCCGTTTTCTTCACAGATTTGGGAGAAGAAGTGCTGTTTGAAATCGAAGATCAAGGTAGTGGCATCTCTGAAGAAGTGAGCAGAAGGATGTTTGACCAAGGGTATTCAACAAAGGAAGGGGAAAACAGAGGATTCGGATTAGCAATATCTAAACGTGTGCTTGAAAGTGTTGGCGGCACCATGACTATGGAAGCCACCGGTGGAAAGGGAACGTGTTTTGTAATTACCATACCCATTTCAAGCAACGGGGAGGAAAGGTGACAACAATGACACAGTCAATCACTGTATTAATAGTAGAAGATGACTTTCGTGTGGCTAACATTACGAAGCAGTTTGTAAATAAAGTGGATGGATTTACAGTTGTCGGGTCTACGAAGACCGCCGGGGAGACCCGTATGTTTTTACAGAAGGGACCGGTACCTAATCTTATCTTACTGGATGTGTACATACCAGATGCTGACGGGCTAAGTCTATTTTGGGAGATTAGGCGAGAATACCCGATTACGGACTTGGTGATGATTACGGCGGCCAAAGAAGTGGTTACGTTTGAAGAAGCGTTGAAGGGTGGCATTTTTGATTACATCATCAAGCCTGTGGATTTTGAACGGCTAGTCCAAACCTTGAAACGTTATAAAGACCAACGGCTGGCGCTTGGTATGAAAGATGAGATTAACCAAGGAGAAATTGACGATCTTTTACAAGGAAGAAGGGTTGTTAAGCAGGAAGCACAAGAGAAGTTGGATCTGCCAAAAGGGATTGACGGGATTACACTTGAACAAATCAAAAAACTGTTGCATGAGGTCGATGAAGGAGTTACGGCAGTGCATGTGGGAAACGAAATCGGAGTCAGCCGTTCCACAGCCAGGCGGTATCTGGAATACCTCGTCTCTGTTGATGAAGTTGAAGCAAAGCTTAAATATGGAGATGTAGGGCGGCCTGAGCGTCGGTATGTTTCCGTCCTGTGAACAAAATGAACAAAATACAACTTATGTGAATAATCTTCTATCTTCTTTTCTTTCATAGTAGTCTTTGGATTAAGAGACGAGGAGGACACTTGATATTGAAAGCGCTTCCTCTTTTGTTTGAAGTGATGAGACTATAAGAAAAGAGGGATGAAGAATGCTTAGTATTATTGGCTTTTTAACCATTATGGTTATTGTGTTACTCCTTATTAGCGGCAGAATCACACCGATTATGGGACTTGTCCTTGTACCAGTAGGTGGAGCATTGCTTGCCGGATTCAATATTGTTGATATTGGTGGTTTCTTTAACGAAGGAATCGATTCGGTCATCAGTGTCGTGATCATGTTTATCTTTGCGATTCTCTTCTTTGGCATTATGCAAGATACAGGTTTATTTGACCCCTTGATTAATAAAATGATCGCCATGACAAAAGGAAGTGTGGTTGCAGTTGCTGTAGGTACCGTTATCGTAGGGGCCGTTGCACACTTGGATGGATCTGGTGCATCAACCTTTTTGATTACAATTCCGGCACTTCTACCGCTGTATTTAAAACTTCGTATGAGCCCTTATTTGCTTTTACTATTGGTAGGGTTAAGTGCAAGTATTATGAACTTGGTTCCGTGGGCAGGGCCGATCGGAAGAGCTGGTGCCGTTCTTGGTGTGGATCCTTCAGAGCTTTGGAGACCATTGATTCCTGTACAAATATCGGCATTACTCCTGCTCATCGTCTTGGCAGCTTTCTTGGGTATTCGTGAAAAACGCCGTATTGCCCGGTTGTCTAGTGACGATAATGCTCAGGCAGAAGCAGAGGTTGCGGCTACGAGTGAAGTGGTAGAACCTGAAGGTGTTAAACGTGATTCCAGTCTTGCTCGTCCGAAACTACTTTGGTTGAATCTGTTGATTGCTTTATCAGTCATTGCCGTTCTTGTATGGGGGATTATTCCATCAGGCTTGGTGTTCATGCTTGGATTGAGTGTGGCCCTTCCCTTGAACTATCCGAAAGTAGATGATCAGATGGATCGAATAAAGGCCCATGCGCCAAATGCGTTAATGATGGCAGCCATTATCCTTGCTGCAGGTTCGTTTCTTGGCATCATGAACGGAACAGGGATGCTCGATTCATTGGCAACGGATCTCGTCATGATTTTACCTGCTTTTGTAGTCCCTTACCTTCACGTGATCATGGGTGTGTTCGGTGTACCGTTTGACCTTGTATTAAGTACAGACGCCTATTATTTCGCCTTACTACCTGTGGTTGAACAAATTGTGACCTCCCATGGAGTGGATTCCATAACAGCTGCATACACCATGATTATCGGTAATATCATTGGAACGTTTGTAAGTCCCTTTTCACCAGCTCTATGGCTTGCTCTTGGTCTTGCAGGACTTGAGATGGGTAAGCACATCCGCTATTCCTTCTTTTGGGTATGGGGTTTCAGTATTGTTTTGCTCATAGTGGCATTTCTAATTGGTGTCATTTAAGGTGAGAAGCTTCCTTTCTTTTAAGGGAGCTTCTTTGTTTGCTTGGATGAGGAAGCTTTTTGGGGGAGAGGTATGGAGCTTTGGGCGCTAAACCGTTAAAAAACGTGGGGAAGCTGTAAATCCCATGAGTCAACCGTTGAATTCCGCGAGCGAACCTGTAAATCCCGCAAGGAAACTCGTAAATTCCCAAAGCCAATCCGTAATTCCCTATTCCCGCCCCTTTACAGCCATCAATCCAACTCTTCCCAAAAAACAAATCTTCACCTCCAAAACAGAAAAAACAATTAACATATCCTCATATGAACGGGCGTACATATTATGAGACGAAAAGGAAGTTTGAACGTAGCTTGTAAAGGAAACATACCTACTACAAGCTTTATAAGGAGGTTCATTCATGGCATTAGCAAAAGAACTGGAGTCACTGAAAGAATTCCAATGTCCCGAAGGAAAATGTGTCTTGAGCGTTTACTTAAACACAGACCGAGCAAATCAAGATCAACAAAAGGGCGAGTGGAAGATCCGTCTCAAAAATGGTCTGAAAAAGCTTGATGAATACTTAGATTCAAGCGGAAACGAAAAGCAACTAAAAAACTACCGTAAAATTAAATCAAAAGTGGAAAAAGAAATTCAAGGCAACCAGACAAACCTACTCAAATCTGTAATCATCTTCGGATCCGAAGAAGGGGACCTCTGGTCGGTTCATTACTTGCAACTCCCTGTCGAAACGAGTTTTCACTGGGAAAGCCACCCTGTTGTTGATCAACTCGAGGCATTGGCAAAACAATATCCGAAGAGCGGAATTGTGCTAACTAATATGGACGAGGTGAGAATTCTCGATACGGCCCTTGGTGAAGTGACCGATACGAGAACATACACGTTTGATCCTGAAACGGAAAACTGGTCCTTTAAAGACGGCATGGGAGCAACGAATTTCGTTCAGTCCGGTGCCAGTCATGTGGATAAATTTCAGCAGCGTTTTGAAGAGAACATGAATCGCTTCTATAAAGACATAGCACAAAACATCGATCAAATGAATCGCGATCGAGAGTGGAACTCCGTATACCTTGTAGGGGAAACAGAAATGACTCGCACGATGGAATCGCAACTGCGGGTAAAGGTGAATAAATCTGTAAATAAAAATCTGAGTAACGCAAGGCCATCGCAGGTGCTGGCTCAGGTGTTTAAATAATCATACAAAAAGCAAGTGAGATCCTCGTGATTTCACTTGCTTTTTTTTGTGTGGGATTTGTTAATCGAGATGGGTGGTTTATCGATCGAGTTGCCTGGTTTATCGATCGACTTTGGGATTTATCGATCGAGTTGCCCGGTTTATTCATCGACTTTGAGATTTATCAATCGAGTTGCCTGGTTTATTCATCGACTTTGAGATTTATCGATCGAGTTGCCTGGTTTATTCATCGACTTTGAGATTTATCGATCGACTCTACCAATTTCCCCCATCAGCTCGCATCACCTCCTCGTGTATATGTCCGATCACTAACCTCTATGCTGCTTCACTCGTATTCTCTCGAGCCTGCCCACTCGCGCGACCAAAGATAAACCCGGCTATGAGGTGAGCATCAAGATAAGCATGGCTAGCGCATGATTTGAAGTGGAAGTGACAGTGTGAGTCAAAGGTCCCTAGCTAGAATAGGCCGATTGCCTAATGAGAAGATGGTGTGTAAAATGGTGATTGTTTAGAATATTGCAAATAATGTCATGAGAATACATAAAACAAGGTTTATTTCAAAGAAGAATGAATTTTTTTTTGGAATTTCAGAATGTGAAATAGTTTTAGTTTTTAGAATATTGAGTTATTTATACTATGGTTAAATCGCTGATGAAAAAACCATGCAGAATTAGTGGTTAGGTCAAAAGTAGCACTCCACATCAGCAAACCACATTATGGAGGTGTCTGTCGTTGGATGTTCGTGAATTAAGAAATTGCTTTGGTCATTTTGCAACAGGGGTAACCGTAGTCACTTTGAAAAAAGACGGTGAGTATCACGGAATTACCGTGAACTCGTTTACGTCAGTGTCTCTTGAGCCTCCGTTGCTTCTAGTTTCTATTGATAAGCGGGCAAAGGCTTGTCAACTTATGGAAGATCACCCCTTTGTCGTAAACATTCTGGCAGAAGATCAAGAAAGTACGGCTTGGCAGTTTGCCGGGCGACCACAGGAAGACTTGGAAGTGAAGTGGGAAGACACGAATACTAGGCCGAAAATTAAAGGTGCCCTTGCTACATTTGAGTGTCTTCCTTGGCAACGTTATGACGCTGGTGATCATATTCTTTACATTGGCGAAGTGACTCAATTTAACTATAACGAAAATGGAACACCGCTCATGTTCTATAAAGGACAATTTATAAAAGATAAAAGTATAGAAACAAAAGTAAATCAATAAGCGGAGGTAAGCCAATGGGAATTCGTACAGGTACTGATTATATCAATGCCTTAAGATCTCGTCAGCCTGAAATATGGCTTGGTGGGGAGAAGGTTACAGATGTGGTCAATCATGACGTGTTTGAGCAACCAATTAAAGAAATTGCAAAGTTATATGATCTTCAACATGATCCTGAGTATCAGGAAAGAATTACGCATGTTTGCAGTGAAACGGGAGAGCGAGCAAATAATTCTTTTCTGTTACCAAGAACGGCGGAAGATATTAAGGCGAGAAGTGAAGCATTTGAAGTTCATGCAAGAGCAACATTCGGTCTTATGGGGAGAACACCTGACTTTTTAAATACAGTGGTTACAAACATGGCGGGGAACCCATGGTTTTTGGACAAGTATAACCCGGATTGGTCAAAAAACATCATTGACTACTACAACTATATTAAAAAGAATGACTTGTTCCTTACGCATGCCATCATCAACCCCCAAAACGATCGAAGCAAAGCTTCCTATGAACAAGAAGACTTGTTCACTCACTTGGGGGTAGTTGAAGAAAAACCTGATGGATTAGTTGTACGTGGAGCCAAGATGCTGGCTACGTTAGCTCCGATCACGGATGAAGTTATTATTTATTCATTCCCTGGATTCCAACCAGGAGATGAGCGCTACGCTCTAGCCTTCGCAATCCCGGTTGATACCCCAGGTTTAAAGCTGTTATGTCGTGAACAAATGCAAGACGGGAAACGTTCCGTCTTTGATCATCCGTTAGCTTCTAGATTTGAAGAAATGGATGCGGTACTTGCATTTGAGGATGTATTAGTTCCTTGGAACCGAGTGTTTATGTATAACAATGTAGAAGCTGCAAATCTTCTCTACTCTAAAACAGGTATAAACCAACAGCCGGCACATCAATCGGGAGTAAGAGGCTATGTAAAACTGGAATTTGCGACTGAAGTTGCCTGTAAACTGGCTGATTCAATAGGTGTTGATCAATATTTGAATGTCCAAACGGACTTGGGTGAACTTGTTCAAAACGTTGAAACAATCCGAGCTCTGTTAAGAGTAGCTGAACAAGAGTACGAAACAATGCCAACGGGAGAAGTGAGGCCAGCTGCAGCTCCTCTCGAAACGATCCGTGGGATGTTACCAAAGATGTACCCGCGAGCTATTGAGGTAATGCAAATTATCGGTGCAGGTGGATTACTCATGTCACCAACCGCGGCCGATTTTGAAAACCAGGAGCTACGACGACATTTGGATAAATATTATGCCGGTCGTGAAGGTGTTTCTGCAGAAGAACGAGTGCACTTATTCAAGTTGGCATGGGATTTATGCGGAGAGGCTTTTGGTCAAAGACTTCTTCAATACGAGCGTTATTATACTGGAGATCCGATTCGCAAACGGGCGATCTTCTACAATCAATACAAAAGAAATAAACAATTTACGTCCGTTGAAGAGGCCTTGGCAGGGTCACCACCGTTAAAGAAGCAAGTTACAAAAGCAAAATAGGGGTCCTAAGGGGTGGAGTGAATGATATCGTCAGTTCGTAAGGTTACTAGGATACTTGATTGTTTTACAAACGAAAAGCCTGTACTGGGGAATCAAGAGATTGCAGAAATGCTGGATATGAATGTAAGCACGGTCCATCATTTAGTGAAGACACTCTGTGCAGAAGGCTTACTCATACAAGATGCAAAAAAGAAATATCGTCTTGGATGGAAACTTCTGGAGTGGAGTAACCACGTGATGTACCAACAAGATATTTACAATGAAGCGATCCCGCTTGTAGAAGGGTTGATCAACAAGTTTAATGGTACCGTTCATATTGGCATGTTCGATGCTGGTGAGGTCAGGTTTGTTTTGAAAGTGGCAGCGAAAGATTCTGTTCAAGTCCCTACATTTGTGGGTGCAAAAAAGCCTGCATATTGTACAAGTACAGGGAAGATTCTTTTATCCTATAACCCGTCTTACATTCAACCAACGATATCAAAAGGTCTTACCCAACGGGCAGCTAATACCATCACGTGTGTCAAGGAGTTTAAAGAGGAGCTCAAAGAGATACGAAAGCAAGGATACTCCATCAGTAACAACGAAAATGAGTTGGGGTTATACGGAATTGCAGCCCCTATTCAATCATATACCGGTCAAACAGTTGCTGCTTTGAACATGGTAGGACCGATCAGTTACATGGAAGGTCGACATCGTAATGACATTATTCAGAGCGTTAAAGGCACAGCTCAATCGATTTCGAAAGAGCTTGGTTATATTAGCTCAATATGAAAGCGATTACAAAATACGTTTAAAGGTGATTTGACAAAAGCTTATTGTTTGTCAGTCGTCTAAAAAATAGGAGGGTTTTACAATGGATTTAAAATCTAGAGCGTTCAACCTAATGCAAATGGTAGAGGAAAACAAGCACTTACTTAAACCACCTGTAAACAACAAGGTTCTGTGGGAAGACTCAGAATTTATTGCCATGCTTCTCGGTGGTCCGAATCGTAGAAGAGACTTTCATGTTGATCCTTCCGACGAGTTTTTCTATCAAATGAAGGGTGACTGCTATGTGGAGTGCATTAACGATAAGGGGGAGCGAGAAGTCATTACTGTAAAAGAAGGAGAAGTCTTTATGCTTCCTTCAAATGTTCCTCACTCTCCTCATCGTGTAGCGGACACATATGGAATCGTTCTAGAAAGAAAGAGAGCTGAAGGAGAGCTTGAAGACTTCGTTTGGTTCTGTGACAGCTGTAATCATCAAATGCATAAAGCGACTGTTCAACTAACCAACATTGAAACGCAAGTAAAAGGGGCAATCGAAGAATTCAATGGAAGTGAAGAACTTCGCACGTGTGATAAATGTGGCTATGTCATGCCTGAAGAAGTGGATGTGTGGAAATGCGAATAGATGCTCATACCCACGTGATGCCTCCGGACTTACCTGATTTTCAAGAGAAATACGGTCAAGACAGATGGCCGGTTGTGATGAAAACAAGTGATACTGAAGCAGATATTATGGTGTCAGGAAAGCTGTTCAGAAAAGTAACTGATCAAGTTTGGTCACCAGAAAAGATTGTACAAGACATGGATCAAGAAGGCATTGACATGCAAGTGGTTTCGCCGATCCCGGTGACATTCTCTTACTGGGCACCGCTTGATCAAGCGCTCGAAATGATTCAACTTCAAAACAATTTTATTGGGCAGATGGTGAACGATCGGCCGGACCGATTCATCGGTCTGGGAAGTGTTCCCCTTCAAGATGTGGATGCCGCAATAGAAGAGATGGATAGATGTGTACACGAGCTGGGCCTTTCAGGAATTGAAATCGGAACGAATGTAAACGGTCAAAACCTGGACACACCAGAGTTCCTTCCATTTTTTAAAAAAGCAGAAGAATGGGACGTCCTTGTATTCATTCACCCTTGGGAAACGATGGCCAAGGATCGAACACCTCGTCATAATTTCATGTACACAGTTGGCATGCCAAGTGAAACGGCATTGGCTGCAGCCAGTTTAATTTGGGGAGGTGTGATTGAAGAGTGTCCAAATCTTCGTGTTTGGTTTGCACATGGAGCAGGATCGTTCCCATACATCTTGCCTCGCCTGGACCAAGGTTGGCATGTTTGGCCAGATCTTCGGGTTACAGAGCATCCACCGAGCCATTATGTGAAGAACTTCTACTTCGATGCTCTCACGTATGATGAGCAAAACACGGAATATTTAATTGAGAAGTTTGGTGTAGACAAGCTTGTTATGGGGTCTGACTACCCGTTTTTGTTGAAAGAGTCGCCGCCTGGAAAAACCATTAATCAAATGACGAGTCTCTCACCAGACGATCGCGCCAAACTGATGGGGGAGACAGCAGCGAAGCTCTTAAAAGTGAAAGAGAGGCTACATGAAAATGGTTAATCAAACACTTAGCCCGGAAGAAAAAATAAACAGCTTGGGTCTTTCGCTTAAATCTATGAGAAAGCCAGTAGGTAATTATGTACCCTACGTTAAGACCGGCAATTTGATCTACACTTCAGGACAAGGTGTAGACGAATACCATGGGAAATTAGGTAGAGACCTAGATATAGAAGAAGGCTACCTTGCATCAAGGCAATCCATGCTGAACCTCCTTAGTGTGATTAAGCATGAAATCGGTGAATTGAGCAAAGTGAAGAGAATTGTAAAAATGCTCGGTTTTGTGAACTGTACCGAATCCTTTACAGATCAACCCAAAGTCATGAATGGTGCCTCAGATCTGCTGGTCGAAGTCTTTGGTGAAAAAGGCATTCACGCGCGTTCTGCAGTAGGTATGGCTCAATTGCCGAATAATACAGCAATTGAAATCGAACTTGTCGTGGAAGTTGAGGAATAGAGTCAACCTGTGCCGGTTTTTATAACCGGCACATTCTAAAATGAATGAAATTAGATCGAAGGGGCGTATCGATATGCAATCAAAAACGATCGACCATGAAGCACTTAAACACTATAAGCCTATCGATTGCAAACATTTTATTGATGGGGTGTTTGTTGATTCAGATAGCGATCGCGTGATTCAAAATATGAACCCGGCTACGGAAGAAGTAATCGGGTCCATTGCCATTGGAGGAGAGTCTGAAGTCGATCGAGCCGTAAAGGCGGCAAAAAGGGCGTTGACGGGACCTTGGAAAGACCTTTCAGCTTTTGAACGATCGGGGATGCTTCGAAGAATCGGAGATGAAATCCTAAAAAGAAAAGAAGAGCTTGCTTTTATAGAAGCAACTGATACTGGAAAACCATATTCCCTTGCACTGGAGATGGACATAACTAGAGCAGCGCACAACTTTTATTTTTTTGCGGATTATCTTACATCCATGGGCACAGAAAGTTACCAACAAGACCAAAAGGCCCTTCATTATGCAATTCGAAGACCTGTTGGTGTAGTTGGAATGATTAACCCGTGGAATTTGCCTCTCCTCTTGCTCACGTGGAAGCTGGCTCCTTGTTTAGCTGCGGGAAGCACAGCAGTAATGAAGCCATCGGAGTGGACTCCAATGACAGCCACTTTGCTTGCTGAGATTTGTAAAGAAGCAGGTGTGCCGAATGGGGTTGTTAACCTTGTTCACGGCTTTGGGGCGGATTCGGCAGGAGAAGCTATTACGAAGCACCCTGAGGTAGATGCGGTTACCTTTACGGGGGATACAAAAACAGGGACGGCTATTATGAAAGCTGCAGCCCCATCTCTAAAGAAGGTTTCATTTGAACTGGGTGGTAAAAACCCTAACATTATCTTCGCAGACTCCGATCTGGATGAAGTGATTGATACGACCTTAAAATCGAGCTTTCTTAATCAAGGTCAGGTGTGTCTTGCGGGCTCAAGAATCTATGTCGAGAGTACTGTTTACGACACGTTCTTGGAAAAGTTTGTAGCACGAACAGAGGAGCTCAATGTTGGAAATCCTTTCGACCCTGACGCAGACATGGGTTCTCTTGTTAGCAGAGAACATTACGAACACGTCCTTGGGTATATCCACTTAGCAAAAGAGGAAGGTGGAACGATCGTTACTGGTGGGGCAGAACTCCCTTCTTCTGTAGAGAAAGGTTGTTATGTGAAGCCAACGATTATCACTGGTCTTAGTCAAACTGCCCGATGCGTGCAAGAAGAAATTTTTGGACCGGTTGTAACGGTGATCCCATTTGAGACAGAAGATGAAGTGATAGAATACGCCAACGATACGAAATATGGTCTTGGAACGACAATTTGGACTAACGATTTACGGAGAGCTCACCGGGTTGCTCACCAAATAGAGGCGGGCATTATATGGGTGAATACTTGGTACTTAAGAGATTTGCGGACGCCATTTGGCGGGATGAAAGGGAGCGGAGTTGGAAGAGAAGGAGGAGCTCATAGCTTCGATTTCTACAGTGAATTATCTAACGTCACAATCAAACTATGAATCAATGGAGTTGAATCATCTATGAGTTTAACCGTTCAGGATTATTCAAATTATTTGCTCGAAGCAGAAAAAAAGAGAGATGGGATGAAGCCCCTAACGGAATTGAATCCACACCTTACTATTGATGACGCGTACCAGGTACAAAAGGAGACGATTAAACGGAAGTTGGAAAAGGGTAAGAGGATTGTCGGTCATAAGATAGGGTTAACCTCTTTGGCTATGCAACAACTTCTAGGAGTCGATGAGCCCGATTATGGTCATCTCTTGGATGATATGAAGGTTGAAAATAAAGGGGTTGTCTCTTTTAATCAGGTAATGCAACCGAAAGCGGAAGCTGAAATTGCATTTGTTTTAAAAAAAGACCTGACTACTAAATCCATTACTATCGCCGATGTTCTCGAAGCTACAGATTATGTGGTACCAGCGATTGAAGTGGTAGATAGTAGAATTGCTGATTGGAAAATCAAGCTACCTGACACCATTGCAGATAATGCTTCATCTGGGTTGTTCGTTATAGGTGATCAGCGTTTTAAGGTGGAGGATATCGAGCTTGAATCAATCAAAATGAAAGCATATAAAAATGGTGATTTTGTTAATGAAGGTACGGGGAAGGATGTTCTCGGTCATCCAGCGGCATGTGTAGCCTGGCTTGGTGAAAAGCTTGCGGAAGTAGGCGGTTCTCTAAAGGCTGGAGATATTATTCTTTCCGGAGCTTTATCAGCAGCGGTCGATATGAAGCCTGGAGATACATTTCATGCAGACTTTGATCACCTAGGCACCGTCAAAATAACGTTTAGTGAATAGGAGAATTTACATTAAAGATTGGAGTGTACCTGCTTGGAAAAGGTAAAGGTGGGCATCATTGGATCAGGTAATATTGGAACAGATCTACTCATGAAATTAATGCGTTCAAAAACACTAGAGGTCACTACAATGATCGGCATAGACCGTCATTCAGATGGGTTAAAAAGAGCAAAAGCAAATGGGTTAAAAGTGATCGTAAATGGTATTGAAGGTTTCCTAGAGAGGCCGGAACTTGCTGATATTTTATTTGATGCCACATCAGCTAAAGCACACGTAAAACACGTAGAAGCTTTAAAAGGAACAGGGAAGCAACTTATTGATTTGACACCTGCAGCTATTGGACCATCGGTCGTTCCTCCAGTGAACATGACTGACTTAAGTAAAGAATCCGTTGTCAACATGATTACATGTGGTGGACAAGCTACTATACCGATCGTCCATGCGGTCAATCGCGTTAGTTCTGTAAATTATGCAGAAATTGTTGCCACAATTGCGAGTAAAAGTGCCGGTCCAGGAACAAGAGCGAATATTGATGAATTTACGATTACAACTAAAAGTGGGATTGAAACGATTGGTGGGGCAAAAGAAGGGAAAGCCATCATCATTTTGAATCCTGCAGAACCACCGATCATGATGCGAGATACGGTATATTGTGAAGTTGCTGATCGCGAGATGAACGAAGAAGAGGTCAAGCAATCGATTCTAGCCATGGTTAAAGACGTTCAATGCTATGTTCCTGGCTATCGACTAAGAGCTGAGCCTGTTTTTGATGAAAATAAAGTAACCGTATTTGTTGAAGTAGAAGGAGCCGGAGATTACTTGGAAACATACTCTGGCAACCTTGATATTATGACAGCTGCCGCGGTAAAAGTAGCTGAAGATATTGCTTTGGCACAGTACGAGACCGTAAAAGAGAAAGCAGGGAGGCAGTAGGAGTGAACAGAGACGTATACATTACAGAAGTTGCCCTTCGTGACGGAAGTCATGCTATGGCCCATCAATATTCTGTCGATCAGGTCATTCGTATCGCCAAAGGACTCAATGAGGCCAATGTTCCTTATATTGAAGTCGCACATGGTGATGGACTTGGAGGTTCATCATTACAGTACGGAAGATCAAAAACCAATGAACTTGAGCTCATAGAAGCTGCCGCATCAGTATGTGATCATGCGAAAATCGCTGTTCTTTTGTTACCTGGAATTGGTACGGTCCATGAGCTAAAAGAAGCTGCATCAGCCGGGGCGAAAATGGTGCGAGTAGCAACACATGTAACAGAAGCTGACGTTGCAAAGCAACACATTTATATGGGCAAAGACCTTGGGTTAGAAACGGTCGGATTTCTCATGATGGCACATATGGCGCCTGTAGAAGAGCTAGTAAAACAAGCGAGATTAATGGAAAGTTATGGAGCTGATATCGTTTACGTAGTTGACTCTGCAGGGACGTTACTTCCTCATCAAGTAACTGAGAGGATCGTCGCTCTTAAAAACGCTTTACGAATAAACATAGGGTTTCACGGCCATAACAATTTGTCACTTGCGATGGCCAACTCCTTAGCTGCGATGGAAGCAGGAGCAACATACTTGGACGGTAGTGTTCGATGTTTAGGGGCGGGGGCAGGCAACACACAGACTGAAGTGATGGTAGCTGTACTCGATAAGTTAGGTGTGAAAACCGGTGTTGATCCATACAAGATGATGGACCTTGCCGAAGATGTGGTTGCTCCAATCTTACCTAAACCTCAAGAGATCGAGAAAGGGAGCCTTATTCTCGGATACGCAGGTGTGTACTCGAGCTTCTTGCTACATTCCGAGAGGGCTGCCAGAAGATATAACTTAGACATTAGAGACATCTTGGTTGAGCTAGGCAATCGAAAGGTCGTAGGAGGACAAGAGGACATGATTGTCGATGTAGCTTACGAGTTAGCGAAGAAGAAAGAGGCTCATATTTAAGGAGGAGAACGTTATGGATCTTAGAGAGATTGCTAGACACATAGATGAACATCAACAGCAAGGAAAGGAAATGGACAAAGTAACCCTATCCAATCCTTCGTTGAACGTAGAAGACGCCTATCAAATACAAAGAATGTGTATTGAAGAAGCAGAGAACAGAGGCAATAAAGTGATTGGGTGGAAAATGGGACTTACAAGTGTGGCAAAACAAAAAATGGTCGGTGTAGATGAACCGATATACGGCCGTCTAACTTCAGAGATGGAAATGGATACTTCATCTTTGTCCATGGAAGGATTAATTCACCCAAAAGTAGAGCCTGAGCTTGCTTTTATTCTTAAAAAAGATTTAAAAGGTGATCACATCAAACCTCGTGATGTTTGGATGGCAACGGAGTGTGTGTTACCGGCTATTGAAGTCATTGATAGCCGATACCGGAATTTCTCCTTCACATTGGAAGATGTTGTGGCTGACAATGCATCATCAACCAAATTCCTGCTCGGCGATCAAGCTTACTCTCCTTACGAGAAATCATGGGACCAAATGGGTGTGACAATCATTAAAAATGGAGAAGTCCAACATGAAGGCGTAGGATCCGACGTCCTCGGTCACCCTGTTCGCTCAGTGGCTGAATTAGTCAATATGCTCCACAAAGAAGACATTGGTCTCAAAGCAGGAATGGTCGTACTCGCCGGGGGCTTTACTGAAGCTGTCAATGTTGAAGAAGGTGACGAGGTTGTTGTGCATTACGAGGGTCTCTGCAACCTTTCAATGAGCATTACCAAATAGGAGGGGCAACCATTGCCAATTGCGCACATTCATATTTTAGAAGGAAGAACAGTAGAGCAAAAGAGGAACTTAATTAAAGAAATATCAGTATCACTAAGCGAGAACTTGGAAGTTTCAAAAGATAGAGTAAAGGTTCTCCTTCATGAAATGCCTGATGAGAATTGGGGGTCAAATGGGATCTCAAAAGGAGAAGAAAAGGAAAGGGATCAGTTTACTCGGGGGTCTGCATAATGAAAATCTTTGGACAAGCACTTCGGGATAAAACAGGCTGTTTATTGGCGATCGGAGCTTTCGATGGTGTTCATAGAGGCCATCAAGAAATCATAAGGCAAACCGTGAGTAAAAGCCTTAACAAGGGTTTGCCTAGTGCCGTGCTGACATTCGATCCACCTCCTAAAGCATATTTTGGAGGGGCACGAGTATTGACTCCTATTGAAGAAAAGGTCAAGCGTATAAAAAGACTTGGAGTAGATATGGTTATTGTTGCTCGTTTTGATAGGGAGTACACACAACGCACCGCTTATGAATTTATGGAAGACTTAAAGCCCTATGCTCCAAAGGAAATCATTGTAGGGTCCGACTTTCGATTTGGAAAAGACAGAGTTGGAGACATCAAAACGTTGCAAGAGCATTACCATGTCAGCATATCAGAGACGATTCACTGTGATAGTGGCACAGTCATTTCATCAACACGAATTCGTCAGTTGATGGAGATCGGCAAAAGAAGAGAGGCGACCTCATTACTGGGGTGGCCTTGATCATAGGCAAAAGATCCAACTATTAAATTGGGGGAATGAATGTGAAACAAGTAAAACGTTCACTAATGGTTATGTTGATGGCTGTGATGGTAGTCTTTTTAGCTGCTTGTGGTGATGACGGTGATGCTGATGCAACAGCAGACGCAAACAACGACAACGATAATGGTGAAGCGACGGGTGAATCATCTGAAACGTATTCGTTCAAACTTGCTCACATTACACCAACTTCTCACATGTGGCATGAGGCTGCTGAAAAATTCGGAGAAGAGCTTGATGAACGTTCAGATGGACGCATGTCCCTGGAAATTTACCCAGCAAGTCAACTCGGAACTGAAGCGGATATGGTGCAACAAATTGAGGCGGGCTCCATTGACTTTGGCTTCATCACGGCTGCCTACCTAAGTTCGAGATCAGATGCATTTGCCGCGTGGTTTACACCTTATGCCTTCGACTCACTAGAAGAAGTACATGAAGCAAGAAAATCCGATATTGCCAAGAAAATTCTCGGAACTCTTGATGAACAAGGGCTGGTAGGTCTTGATTATTTATTCGCAGGACAACGGGTGATGTTATTTAAAGATACGGAAGTTCGGGCTCCGGAAGATATGGAGGGCATGACATTGCGTGTTACTCCTAGTCCCCCAATGCAAGATTTCTACCGTTTTACAGGAGCAGCCTCTGAAGGCCTGCCTCTTCCAGAAGTCTATGCAGCTGTTCAAACAGGGGTTATTGATGGGATGGACATGGACCTTGATGCAACGATTACAAACAACTATCACGAAGTAGTGGAGTATGGTGCCGTTACGAACCATATGGTTTGGCCGGCAGTAGCGCTGGCAAATCAAGATGTCTTTGAAGGAATGCCTGAAGCGGATCAACAAATTATTCGTGAAGCACTTGAAGCGGCGGCTGATCATGCGGTCACGAAACGAGCAAGCCAAGAGGAAGAGTTCAAGCAGGAATTGATG
Organism: Alteribacter aurantiacus DSM 18675; assembly: GCF_000429705.1. GTDB lineage: Bacteria > Bacillota > Bacilli > Bacillales > Salisediminibacteriaceae > Alteribacter > Alteribacter aurantiacus. The sequence continues at coordinate 102,545 of NZ_KE386942.1, read as the reverse complement.
GATCAAGGTATGACAATCTATGAACTTAATGCCGATGTTTTCTCCGAGCAAATTGAACAGTTTGATGAAACTTATGGGCCAAGCAATGAATTAATTCAAGAATTTATCGACACATTCAGATAACAGAAAGAGAAAGGGGAGCTTCAATTGAATTTCCTTAGTGCTGGTCTTGCAAAATTTGAAAAAGGTCTCGCGATTGTCTTGATTTTTTGTATGGCAGTTTTCATGACAACATCGGTACTTTTTAGATACTTTTTGAATGCTCCTTTATCATGGGTTGGGGAAATATCAATCTTTTTATTAATTTGGATCACCTTCATCGGTGGAAGTCTGGGGCTGAAATATAAGTCCCAGGCATCCGTTACAATTTTGTTGGACAATGTGCCTTTTTTTGTAAGGAAAATTCTCCAAGTAGTGGGCCATGTGATCATGATTGTTTTTCTCTTGGTGATGCTCTATTACAGTCTCAAATGGATTACATCTTCTGGTGTAAGCTATCAACGAGCAAATTCAATTAATATTCCCATGTGGATTCCTTATACTGTTGTACCTTTGGGATTTGCTTGTGCGTTTGTACATATCACAGCTAACCTAACGACGATTATCAAAGAGGAGGAAGTGAAATGACAATCTTACTAATCTTTCTTTTCTTTGTGTTTCTATTAATAGGAATTCCCATTTCATTGGTTTTAGGAATAACCACGGTTTTGTATTTCATTATGGCTGGAAACCCTGTCTTGCTTGAATCGACACCAATGAGGTTATTCTCAGGGCTTGAGAACTTCGGCCTTCTGGCTATTCCATTGTTTATGTTAGCTGGGGAATTAATGAACGGTGGGGGTATTACGTCACGACTTGTCCGTTTTACTAGGGTGATAATCGGGCACGTAAGAGGAGGACTCGCTTATGTGACCGTTGTTTCGAACATGTTCCTTGCTTCCATTCTCGGATCGGCGAATGCTCAGGCTGCAATGATGAGTAAAGTCATGGTTCCACAAATGGAGAAAGAAGGATATCGAAAGGATTTTTCAGCAGCTTTAACGTTGTCCTCTTCCATCGTAGCGCCAATCATTCCACCGAGTATGATTTTTATCATATACGGTACACTTTCCGGGACATCCATTGGTGGATTATTTATGGCAGGAATTATTCCAGGGATTATGTACGGAGTGGGATTCATTTTTCTTATTGCCGTTCTCGGTTACAAATACAACTTTCCAAAGAGTGAACGTGCACCATTAAAAGAAATGGTTAGAAGTGCGATCAATGTTTTGCCGGCTCTTTTTGTTCCTTTTGTTATCGTATATGGAATTTTAAGTGGCGCGTTTACAGCAACGGAATCAGCTGCTGTTGCCTGCTTTATCGCTTATTTAATTGGTGCGTTTTGGTATAAAGAATTAAAGCTTCGAAAAGCACCATCCATACTATATAGCACAGTTGTAAGCACAGCAACGGTCACGTTTTTAATTGCGATGGCAAATATATTTGGATGGATGATAGCCTTTGAGCAAATTCCACAAATGATTGTAGACGGCATGTTGTCTCTTACAGATAACCCCATTGTCTTTCTATTGCTATTGAATCTGATGCTTCTTTTATTAGGTGCTATATTGGACGGCATTGCAGCTCTCGTTATACTCCTTCCTGTATTAATGCCACTTGTTCTAGCGTTTGGCATTGATCCAATTCACTTTGGTGTTATTATTTGTATTAATTTAACGATCGGGCTGTTGACTCCGCCGGTTGGTACGGGATTATTCATCGTTTCATCAATAGCCGAGGTTCGATTTGAAAGTTTGGTCAAATCCATTCTTCCATTCTTAGCTATGGGTATTTTCATCCTTATGATCATTACGTACTGGGAGGATGCTGTGTTGCTAATCCCTCGAATGATGGGTCACTAAAACAAAAACAGCCCCATTTTAATTGGAGGCTGTTTTTGTTTTAGGAATATAAATACATTTCTTCTTCGCGAACGTGAACGTAAAACTTAAGCAACTTCTTTACTTGTTGAGAGGTCCCGCCCACTCGTCCGATCAAAGATAAACCCGGCTATGAGCATCAATAGAAGCATGCCGCTAATCGAGTAATAAATTGCACCGTCCCCAATCCATTCGATGAAAAATCCGCCGGCTAGCGGTCCTGTCATGCTCCCAAGAGCAAATAGAACAGCCATCATCACGTTCCCTGTCGGAAGAAGGGAAGTAGGAAGCAAATCGGCCATATAGGCGATACCAAGGGAAAAGAGTGAACCAAGGAGCATTCCTGCAATGATAAAGCATACAAGAAGGGCCCACATGTTTTGTTCGACAACACTCATTGACAGAAAAGCAATGAGTCCGAAAAAGATAATCACTTTCAACACCTTGCTTCGGCCCACTCGATCACTAAGAGAGCCCAATGGAATTTGAGTGAACAAACTTCCGAACACGAAGCTGGATAAAAGAACGGCTGCCCATTCAATATCAATGCCGGCGCGAAGAGCGTATACAGGATAATTACCATGAAGAGACGCCTCCAAATAACCGAAACAAAAGCTTGGTAAGAACGCAAACCATGCAAGTTTGACCACTTGTTTATATCGACCCATGGTTCCCATTTGAGCAGCTGTTTCAATCTCATTGTCAGGCCATTCATTTTTTAAGAACAAGATAAAAATCCATGCAATAAAGCTACTTGATGAAGCAATGATAAACGGTAAAAATTCATTCACGCTTAAAAGACTTGTCATTAACGGTCCAAGCCCAAATCCCATTCCAAATGCAAGTCCGTATATGGCCAACTGGCGTCCTCGTTTTTCCTTGGAGCTTGTTGTACTGATCCAGACTTGAGTGGAAAAGTGGATGAGATTATCACCAACTCCAACGATGATCCTAAGAACAAACCAGAACCAAAATGCTTGCCAAAAAGGGAAGAGGATAAGTGAAATGGTTACTAAGATAAGTCCCGAAATGATGACCGGTTTATAACCAAACGTCCGAACAGGACGTTCAATAAACGGGGAAATAAGTAAGATTCCAATATAAAGTGCGGCAGCATTTAATCCGTTTGCAGAAGAGGCTATGCCCGCGTTTTCCAGCATGACAGCAAGAACCGGGAGAAGCATTCCTTGAGAGAAGCCCGCGATCAATACCATCCCTACAAGAACCCAATAACGAAACACGGGGTTGTTTTCTTGATGTGTCATCCTACTGCCTCCTTTCGAATAATCCTTTTCCATTGTAGTCTGTTTATTTCGGTTTGCAAATGATTTTTTGATAAGTGAAGGTAGAGAAGGTTGGACATTGGATTTTTATTCGAGGGAGGAAGTAGAACTTATCAGATATGTTAACATTTGAAAAAAACAAATCCCTCCAACGCAGTTCTTGTCTGCGGGAGGGATTTATCTTGTTTATCCGGCGGGATTATACAGTTTTATCTAAGGTGTCTCGGTTTCAAGATTCTCTTCTTTCCATTTCATAAAGCCACCACCGATATTTTTCACATCGTAACCTTTGTTTAGAAGAATGCTTGTGGCAATGGCCGATCGTTTTCCTGATGCGCAGTGAACGGCAATGGTTTGATCTTTTGGAATTTTGTTTTCTGCTTCCTCTGGCAGGTTACCGAGCATCACGTGAATGGCATCTGGTATCCGTTCTTCATTCCATTCATTTTCAAAACGGACGTCGACGATTTGAATGTTTCCTTCATCTTTCAGTTCCTTCACTTTTGAAGGTGGAATGGTATCGTAAGTTTGTTTTTCTTTTGCCTGATTAACCATTTGGGGCGGGAAGAACCCTTTCACGTTATCGATCCCAATACTGTAGAGAGCTGTAACGATCCCTTTTTGTTCATGTGGTTCAGCAATCAGATAAACATTTTTATTGTAATCCGTGAGCCATCCCATCCACTCAAGAAAGCCATCTGGAAATGGGATATTTATCGTTCCTTCTAAGTGTCCTTGGGCAAAAAGTGAAGAAGGTCGAGAATCAATAACGATGTTTTCTTCCTCACTGGCCAATTCTTTTATTTTTCCTTCGCTAAAAGCGAATTCGACTGGCTGTTCGATACTTGCGACGAGACCGGTGACGCCTTTATTCAATTCTTTCATTTCTTTAAAATAGGCTGGTGGTTCAGGTTGTCCGTCTAAAAGAAACTCAGTAAAAGGTTGTTCGTCATCGAACTGAAGTGCAGGATTGAATTGCTTTTCGTACCCTACAGTCGTTGTAGGAACGGCACCGAGGGCTTTCCCACAAGAGCTTCCTGCGCCGTGACCGGGCCAGACCTGTAAGTAATCATCGAGCTGTTTGAATGCCTTGAGAGATTGAAACATTTGCTTTGCGCCTTCATTGGCAGAGTCTTTTACGCCGACAGCTTTTTCTAGAAGGTCCGGTCGGCCGACGTCACCTACAAAGACAAAATCTCCGGTGAACACACCGATAGGCTTTTCTGGGTTCGCCCCATCTGTGAGCAAAAAGGAGATGTGCTCTGGTGTATGGCCGGGAGTATGAAGAACTTGAAAGACAGTTTTGCCAAGCTCAATAGTATCCTCATGATGGACTGGAGCTGTATTAACGGAAGCAGGAAAGGAATAGCCACCGTTACGGGCTCCTTCAGCTGAATGGTACACGGTGGCGCCTGTTCGATCGGAGAGCTCGATGCTTCCGGAAACAAAGTCGGCATGGATGTGTGTTTCAAGAGCTGCGGTGATGGTAAAGCCCTGCTTCTCCGCTGTTCGAATATAAGGACGAATGTCACGAGCCGGGTCCACAATGGCAGCCTCACCTGTTGCTTGGCAGCCGATCATATAAGAGGCTTGAGCCAGTGATTCATCGTAAAAGTATTTTAAGAACATAAATGATCCCTCCAGTTTATTAGAAAGTGTAAATGGTACAATGTTGACGTGAGTGACAGAGAATAATTGTACCAACATACCCATACCCGTTCAGGAATATCTTCATGCATCATTTAGACGTTTGTTAGATCTACACAGTAGTATTGTTTTAATTTTTGGATGAAAATATAAGTTTCTTCTTAAGTGAAACAGTGTGGATTGCATTAACAACCCCTCTTACGTGACGAAAACCATCTAAAAGGGGTAAAATAAAAAAAGACTTTTGAACAGATAGGATGGGATGAACCAATGAAATATTCAATGACAGAACACGCATTTGAAACCCAAACTGAATACGGGAAACTCACCGTTTCGGGAAACGAAGAGCATGGCTTTCGCCCGTTTCAGCTTATGGTAAGTGCTATTGCGGTATGCAGCGGTGGTGTCCTTCGAAAAGTCATGGAAAAGCAACGTATGACTGTAGAAGACATTCAAATTGAAGCAGATGTAGAAAGAGAGCCTGCTGAGGCAAACCGCCTTACAAAAATCGCCCTTCACTACACGATTAAAGGGGAAGGGTTGAAAGAAGCAAAGGTGGAAAAAGCGATCGAGCTTGCCCGTAAAAATTGTCCGATGGCCCAAACGGTTGAAGGCAAAGTGGAACTAGAAGAAACGTTCACATTGGCATAAAGGTACGATCATGGAAGGGGCGATCCCTTCCATGTTTTGTTCTAGTGTAGGTATTTACATTCTCTATTGCATACGGATACTTTTTTTGTGGATTTCTTTTTCATCTAGCTCAAGCGCCTTGGTCACGAGCTCGAGGTCATTTCATTCCATCAGCTGAAGCCAAAAAGCGGTTTCAGTCTGATGGCCTGAAATGCTTGTCGCTCGTGACCAAGGCGCTTGCACTTTTGTTCATTGGAGGTGAGCCCTTTTGCACGGAGCAAACAAGCAATATGATTTTACAGAAGGCAGCATTATGAAGAAAATGATTTTCTTTTCTGCGCCTATTTTTTTGACAAATATTTTGCAAACGTCCTATCAAATCATTGACAGTCTATGGGTAGGAAACCTTCTTGGAGCCAATGCCCTAGGAGCAATCGCCATTTCAGGGACAGTCGTTTTTACTATTCTTTCGTTCATTATCGGATTGAATACGGCGGCTCTTACGGTGTTATCTCAGCGTAAAGGGGCTGACGATAAGGAAGGCTTAAAGAAGTCGTTAAACGCTTTTGTCGTTGTACTCGGGTCCATGACGATTGTGATGGGCTTGGTAGGTTTCTTCTTGTCCGGTACCATTTTAAGGTGGATGGGTACCCCGGAAGGGATTTTACCGTTGGCGACCACGTATCTGCAAATCAATTTTATCGGAATAGTATTTTTATTTGGCTATAACTTTATTGCTACTGTCTTACGCGCTCTTGGAGATAGTAAGACCCCTGTACGCTTTGTCTTATTGGCGGTCATTTTGAATACCATTTTAACGCCTGTATTTATTTCCGTATTTGATATGGGGATTGCAGGTGCAGCGTATTCCACGATCGTATCTCAAGGAACGGCTTTTTTCTACGGCCTCATCTTTTCGATTGTCAAAGCAGGTGTCCCTTTTACGAAGCCATCCCTTCCTGAATTCAAGTATTTGAAAATGATCTTTAAGCTTGGTCTTCCATCAGGCCTTTCCATGATGGTTATTTCAGGAGGCGTGCTCGCGATTATGACGGTTGTGACCAACTTCGGTGAGGAAGTGGTGGCAGGATTCGGGGCTGCTCAGCGTCTTGATAGCCTGATTATGCTTCCTGCATTTACATTAGGCTCTGCCGTAAACAGTATGGCTGGGCAAAACATCGGAGCAAAGCTGTGGGAGAGAGTATCAGACATAACGAGAAGCGGAATGATGCTTATTTTGCTCGTCTCATTCTCGATTGGTGCCCTCGTCTTCTTTAGTGCAGAATTCCTTGTGGCCTTATTTGTGAACGACCCTGCTACGATCGAATTCGGTGCGACTTACGTCAAAACCGTGGCGTTTTTCTATCCATTTTTAGGAATTAACTTTGTGTTAAATGGGATTGTGCGGGCTTCAGGGGCCATGTTTCAGGTGTTTGTGTTAAACACCATTTCCTTTTGGATCTTGAGGTACCCAATGACGCTCCTTTTCTCTAACCTTTACGGCGAGTCAGGAATTGCGATCGGAATGGCAGTCAGCTTCGTCATCTCAAGTGTGATCGCCATTGGTTATTATAAATTTGGCAAGTGGCGGGAAGTAAACGTTCTTGAAGATAAAGAAGAAAATTAAGTCTGTTTCTATGGTGTTTGGATATTTTTTATTTTTCCAAGAAAAACTACAGGTACGTAGACATTAAAAGGAGGACACCATGAAACGACTACTCTTACTTACTCTAGCCACAATGATTTGCCTACTTAGTATTTCTTCTTACGCTTTTGCTGAAGGTGAGGGAGAAGAGCCGGCTAAGCAGAATGAAAATGCGGTTCCAGGTTCTGCCATGAACATTTCGAAAGAAAACACGTATCCAAACCCAACTCAAGATCTCCCAAGACTTCATCCGAGTGACTTGGCATCTGAACTTCTCAGCACAACAGATATTAAAATCGAAAATCCTGATTTGATTAAAATGTTCAACGAATCTACAATTAAAGGCTCAAAGCTTTCTCTTGGAATGAACGTCTCCATTTTCTTGGGTCAGTGGCCACTTGCGTATGATTCAGACGAGACTACCGTCAACTGGGAGTTTGAGAAAGTAAATACGAACTTCCAAGACAATCGCGGTGGTACAGCTGTCAAACCGATGCAATTTAATCAAGAACAACAAAAGAAAATCAAAGGCGGTTTAACGGCAGATATTCCAAATGCCGACATGGTTCAAAAAATGATGATGCTTGAAGCAGGGGAAAAAACAAAGCTTCCTCTGAGTTTTCATACTGTCATCGGTTATGGAACAAAAGTGGAAAGAACGTACAATATTCCTACACGAAACGTAGGTTACTTATATGCATATGTTCCGGCTGTGAGTGAAAAAGGAAAAGTAACATATGGAGAAGTGTACTTGAGAATGAAGGGTGACAAACGTTGGCTCGAAGTCAAAAACGTTACTCAGCAAGGTATTGGTGCCTGGATTCCGATCCAAGACTACTTGGATTTCAAATTCATAACAGCGAACCAACCGAAATAGTGAAAAAAAGCGGCCTTAGTGAAGGTCGCTTTTTTTCACAATATTATAGATAAGAAAAAGAGTGAACCCCGGAAATTTGCTTTCCGGGGTTCTGTTTATTCTTCTCGAGGCGTCATGTCTCGTTTAACCAGAAGCCAATCTTTAGCAAAATCTACACTGTTTCTTACGTGAAAAAGCTTCGCTGTGGCAGCGCCAACTTTTCCTGTTGTGACAGGTTGGTTTTTTTCAAAGGCAATGCCCAGTTCGATGTACCATTCTTCGTAGTGTTCCACATCTTCAAAAGACGTCCACTTACGTTTTCCGTCTATCATGACAGGAGCTGATGATACGTCCTCTACAGGCTTGTGTAGCATATACTCAGCTAAGTGAAAGGACGTGTTGTTTTCGAAACCGACCCCTAGAAGAAGGACTTTTGCTTCGTGGTCATATAACTTTTGGAGTGGGGAGGTAGGGCCGAGTCCAAAAGATAGGGAATGCTCCTTCATCCAATCCTGTTGTTTTCCCCACGCAGCAAAGGAATGCTGAGGATGATAGCTCCTAATGACGTCGGGGTGAGTGCGAAACACCTCCACAATGCGTCCCATGCTTCTAGTTGGTGTGAGGTGAGGATCAAATGGGGGCATTGTATCACGAATCGTTTGCCACCATTCCCTCGGCACAGCCGGTGCTCCCCAGTGCATCGGGTCGGATAAATCTCCTGATTGTGTAGGCATGACGAGTGTACCTTCGTCTCCAATGGTTTTTATGAGTGCTTCCACAACCGCTTGAGCACCACCGGAGACCCATCCAAGTGAACTTAGAGACGAATGGACAATTAAGATGTCTCCTTTTTTGATACCAAGTGATTGGAAACCATGGATCATTGATTCCACCGTGTTTGGTTCGTGTACCTTTAATATGGTTTGCTTCTCGGAACTCATTGGCGTTTCCTCGTTTCTTATTTACTAAAAGCGATACGTGATTCACGTTTGGTGTAATCTACGTCTTTATAGTAAGCATCTTTAACAAGAAGGTTTGGTCCAAGGCAATTAACAGCTGGACAGTGGCAGTCAATCGATTCTGATAACGAGCTTTCGCGCCACGTGTTATAAGCTTGTTGCAGTGTTGTATTTTGAATGTTGCCAAGAGGCGGGGCATCCGCAAAATCAGTCACATTGATCGTTCCGTCAAAAATATTCATGTTTACACGGGAACGGCCATCCGGATCGTTTCGGACAGTGACATTCTTTTCTTCGTACAAACGCTTTAATAGCGAGATGTCATCGTCACTCTCGTTACACGCGTAAAAGGGTAGCGTTCCAAAGAGCATCCACACATCTTCTTTTTTGTGATCTAAAAGGCGGTGGATGCCTTGTCTGATTTCAGGTAGGGTTGCCACTTCTAAATTTTGAGCAAACGAGCTAGGGTACATGGGGTGAACCTCGTGTCTTTGACAACCCATCTCTACAATCTGATCGTGAATGCTCTCCAAGTGAGGGAGTGTGCGTTTGTTGAGCATCGTTTCAGCCGAAACAATCACCCCGGCACTTGTTAGAGCTATACTGTTTTCAACCATTTGGTGAAAATACCGTTCTCTTTGTTCGCGAGTTGGCTTCTTATCCATCACCGCAAAACCGATATCCACAAAGTCGTCCACACTTCCATAGTTATGAGAAATATGTAGCACATCTAAGTAAGGGGTTATCAAATCATATCGCTTTAACGGAAGGGTCAAGTTGGAGTTAATCTGTGTTCGAACACCTCGCTCGTGAGCATAGCGAAGAAGAGGCACTACGTACTCTTTCACACTCTTCATGTTGAGCATCGGTTCGCCACCAGTAATGCTTAATGTTTTAAGGTGCTCCACTTCGTCCAATCGTTTCAAAAGCAAGTCGAGTGGGAGTGGATTCGGGTCTTTTGGCTGCAACGTATAGCCAACAGCACAGTGCTCACAGCGCATATTGCAGATCGTAGTTGTCGTAAGCTCCACGTTTGTGAGTCGCAACTCACCATATTCATGTATGTCTTGATACGCTTCCCACGGATCGTGAGAAGGGGTAATGGGTTTAAAAATAGTCATTGTTATACGCTCCTTCATTACATAGCATACAGGGTGGGAGCGTGATTGTCAGTAGGTTTGAGGGAGAATTTTGTGGAGGGTGTTTAGGTAGAGGTGGTGGAAGGAGATTTCTCTTTATTAGCGGCCTGTCACTTTGAGCGGTTTATCGATCACTTTTGAAATTTGTTCATCACTTTGTTCGGCTTATCGATCACTTTTGAGATTTGTTCATCACATTTCCTGGCTTATCAATCACTTTCAGAATTTATCAATCACTTTGCCCGATTTATCAATCATCTTAAAACACGCCAATCCAACACAGATTGGCGTGTTCCGACACTTTTTAACTTTTCAAAAACGAATTAGCAAATGATGTACTAGACTCAAAATTATAAAACCCTGTGATCATTTTCGATAGCCGTACAGGGTCACCAAAGAAGAACCGCTCATATAAAGTTTGCCGAGTACCGAATTGGCTCATGCACAAGTCAGAAGCGAGGTTGAATAATGCCAATTTGTCACGTCCGGTCAAATCGTGTCCCCTCATATACCTCTCCAACTCACAACCAATCGAACTATTCAGCTGTTCTTCGTGTGGCAAACAGACCATGCCACTTGCCCCAAGAAGTTCGATAATCTCGGTCATTCTCGGATACAATTCTTGAAATGACGTCACTGCTACATAAAGAGGGGTTCTTGCTGGAACGAGCACGCCTCGTTCATCCGCTTCGGCCTGCACTTCCGATTGTGTAAGGAGAGCCCTGGCACATTCCAACCCTTTGATCATTTCAGCAAGCTTTAATTGCACATGCTCATATTCTGAAATATTAATCGCGTCGACAATTAATTTTGCTACACCGAGAGCAAACTCTGTCTTTACTACTTGCCTTGACACAATTTGGTGCATAGTAAAAGGGGCGAAGTAGCTTTTTATGAAAAAATCATTAGCCACTTTATTGTTATTGTAATAAAATACTCGATCCCACGGGACAACCACATGGTCGAACATGACGACACTATCCATCTCATCAAATCGATTACTTAAAGGAGAATCAAATCGGTTTCCGTTACCAACAAAGGATCGTCGACAAGCAAACGTCAATCCTTTCGTATCGCTCGGAATAGAAAAAGCAAATGCTTGAGATTCATCAATCACACCTGGAGGGGAAAAGACGATGATTTCATCAGTCATGCCTCCCTGTGTAGCAAGAAGCTTTGCACCGTGCACAACCATTCCGTCATCGTTACAGTCAACCACTCGGGCATTTGGCGTTTCATCATCCATAAACACTAGCAAACTGCGATTATTTTGGGGGTTAATGAACGTATGTGTAAAAGAAAGGTCGTGTTTCACAGCCCGATTATAAAGGTTGATGATGTTTTCGGGAAAGCAATTTTCTTCCCCTTCCAAAAGGTGAACGGAAGCAGTGAAAGCGGCCAAGACTGTGTTCATGTAATCAGGACTTCTCCCCATAAGCCCCCCCGTATGCCGAGCCCACACTTGCACCATCTGCCGTCTTTTCTCCAAGTCTTCTTTTGTTTTTGGAATTAAATAAGAAGTACCGAATGTGCGTCCTGCTTCATCTGTATGAACTAAAACGTCACTGTGTTTCTGTTCCCCTTGAAGGTCATAAAGCTCTGCTTGACTTTGGATAGCTCCCTTAAACGCAGGATGCGAAGAAATAGAACCTTCAACCTTTTTTCCTTCAATCCATACGTTCTGTTGCAGCCCGTCGATCCGCTCCTTATACACATCTCCTGAAATAACAGCCACTACATGAACACCTCGATCCGAATTCAAATAATATACAGTTTATGATTGGGCGGGCCAGAGGTTACAGATCGATTGGGGGGGGGGGGGGGGGGGGGACGTTCGGTGCGCGTGGTACTCGTGTGCTTGTCGAATTCTCTTTAAATCGGTGAAAAGTCATTATAAATGAGCCTCATAAAACGTCAAACGTTCATCTCAAACAAGAAGAAAATTTGCATAAACTCCATGAAACGCTTCACAAAAGAAAAATCACAATTTATTCCAAAAAAACATACACACTTTTCCTTTACTATGATAATCTAATTTTATAGATCATCAATCTAAAAAAACAGATCAACAAAGGGTGAACAAGTATGAGTGAAAAGATCAAATCCATTTCCATCTCAACAGCACAAGCAAAACTCCTAGGCAGCGCTCTTCGCGTCAAGATTATAAGCCAGTTAATCGACAAACCAAAAACATCAAAGCAAGTGGCCACCGACATTGGTGAATCTCCTGGAAATGTTCACTATCACATGAAAAAGCTTCATGACGGGGGACTCGTTGAGCTAGTTGAGGAAAAGAAACTTGGAGGCGTAATCGAAAAGTATTACCGTTCCGTAGCCACACGATTTCACTCACCGGAAGATGCGACCGACCCTGTTTTAAGTGACGATTTCAACTCAAAAGAATCTTCTCTCACATCGATTCGTCTTCAACTATCACCTGAGCAAAAGACAGAATTCCACGAAGAAATGATGACCTTTTTAGAAAAGTGGGTAAAACGAACGGCTAACAGCGAGCGCTTAGAAAAAACCGAAGAGTTTAGTATTGGGGTGAAGATGGTCTCTACAATAGAGAAGGGAGAGAAAGGATGACGCTGCTTTTTAACCGGAACTTTGCATTCATGTTCTTTGGCCGCATCATTACGAATATCGGAGACAGCCTTTACGCAGTAGCTGCCATGTGGCTTGTTTACGACTTGGGCGGGTCGACGTTTTATACGGGATTGGCAGGGTTTTTGACGATTGTTCCCCGAATCATTCAACTGTTGGGAGGGCCGTTTATTGATCGGTTACCTGTACGCAAGCTGTTACTGACTACCCAGCTGTTACAGGCGGGGCTTTTACTCACGATTCCCATAGCCTCTTATTTTGGTTACTTAACAGTGGGGCTTGTGCTGGTGATTACGCCACTGCTTGCTACGCTTAACACATTTGTTTATCCAGCTCAGATGGCAGCACTGCCTTCGATTGTAAAAAAAGAAGAGCTCACCAAAGCCAATTCCTATTTTACGGTAGCTTATCAAGGCATTGATATTGCATGTAACGCCGTTGCTGGTGTGCTCATCGTTGTACTAGGGGCCGTGTCCATTTACTTATTGGATTCACTCATGTTTTTGATTGGAGCGATTCTGTTTTCCTTTCTCAGAATGCCTCGAGTGACTACCCAAGCCAACCAAAAAAAGAAAGATGTAAAGGAGCACATGAGAACTTATGGAAAAGAGTTAAGCGAAGGTGTAGCAGTGTTGTTTAACAAAACCATGTCCCGCCTTTTAATTGGCGTCATTGGCATTAACTTGGTTGGTGGAGCAACGTTTGTTGTGCTTCCTGCGTTTGCCGATCTTAAAGGCGGAGCGGAGATATACGGATTGTTGCTCATGGCTCAAGCGGCTGGTAGTTTAACAGGCGCGCTCCTTACACCATACTTGAAGCTTGAACGCTTCGGATTGGGGCGTATTTACGGCTTGGCGTTTCTATGCAGTGGACTCCTTTGGGCAAGTGCTTTGTTCAGTCCAATCACTTGGATGATGGTTTTGATTTACGGTTTAGCTTGGCTCCCAGGAGGTATCACCAACATCCTGATTATCACATGTCTTCAAAAGGGAATTCCAAAAGCCTATTTGGGTAGAGTCATGTCGGCTGTATATAGCATAAGTGGAATTGCCTTGCCAGTCGGATCTCTAGTAGGAGGGGCATTGGGAGTTTACATTGGAAGCACAGCCATTATCTTTTTCAGCGGCTTGAGTGTTACGCTTATCGGTCTATTTTGGCTCCTTGATCGTAACACACAGGCTCTACCTAAAATCGAGGACATTCATGAACATTCATTTGTAAAAAAACAAGAGTCAGTCGCATAAAACAGGACGAGTTTTATAAAATGGTATATAATGGGTTCGTTGTATCATTCTAATAAGAAAGCAGTGAACCCATTCATGCTAAAGCCTTTACACGAGTTGGAAAGCTTGTATTTATCGTTGGTTTGCTCATTTTTTTAGGTGGCACCTATATATTGATTGAAGGTTATTCGATATCTCCTTTATGGTTTTATGTCGTTGGTGCCTTCACGATCGCTTCCGCCAACTTCCTTAGAAAAAAGAAGGAGGAGCATGCAAGATGATTGAGATTCTTACGATAATGATTGTTACGATCCTTATTGCCGTTGCTCTTTTTCAGTTCCTCTTGGCTCTAGGGCTTCCCTTTGGAGAAGCGGCCATGGGCGGTTATTTTCGAGTGTTACCCTGGTATTTAAGAGTAGTTAGTACCGTAAACGGGCTGATTCTTCTTTTAATGGCAGTGGTCTTTTTGATGTATGGCGGATTTATTTCAGTTGAAGCGAATTTGCCCCTCCTTTGGTTTGTATGGGGAATTGCCATATTCATGGGACTAAACACAGTAGCCAACGCCTTCTCTAAAAGCAAAAAGGAAAAGATGATCATGACACCTGTCTCTGCAATTGCGTTTATATTGTGCTTGTCCGTTGCGCTCATGTAACGATAAAATAGGTACGTACCACATTTACTTCTTGCTTTTACATAATAAAAAAATGAGTATACCTTTTGGTCAGTAAATATTTTCATTTTATGTCAAGTTCCGTGCCCCTTTGTTATGCGTAGCTGAACGCTAGTAGCGACACCCCTGCGGCTGAGGGAGCCAGGAGAGACCCCGCAAGGGCTATGCCCGAGGAGGCTCACCGGCACCGCGGAAAGGGAGCGGATAGCGTGAAGCGGAGCCTTACACACTTACGCAAGGGTATACTAACTATAACAACGGAGGAGAAAGATGTTTTTCTTTTTAATCATTGCACTGATCACGACTGTTGCTTTTTTTAATAGTTGTGTAAAAATAGCCAAGCAAATCAGAAATGGCGAAGACGAAGGGGCGGAGCGTATACTTGCCTCCACTTTACTAGGAATTGCTTTCTTCTGTACCATTTTCTTGTTCAACGGATAGTTTGATAGGTCATGTTCTTACTTGGAGCCCTCTACCTTTGGGGCTCTTTTTGTATCGATAACGTGAGCCTCTTCCTTTTCGTGAGAATAACTCAAGAAAGGGAGGCGTAGAATCATGCCTGAACTGACGAAGAAAGAACAAATACAACTTTACGTGTTACGACCACTCTTCATGAGCGCCGTTGCTTTTGTGGCTATTGCTTTATTTGAAGTAGGCTGGCCTAATTGGTTTTCCTTTCTTGGAATAGCTACTGGCTTCTTTATAGGAAACGGATTGGCAGTTACATTTGGTTCTTCACCAAAGAAGCAGAGCCAAACCAAATCGACAAAAAAACAAAAGGTCGGAAAAGTCATCATTTACGTTTTATTAGTCGCCTTGTTTGGCGTGTTGGTTGTTCGCTTCTTTTTACTATTGGAATAGAGAGAGGGGGGGACGGTTCATTTTATAAAATGGACTAAAGGATGTTTTATAAAAGCTTACGGTTTCTCGTGATCTTTGTTTTCCTTGCAGTAGTTATTGTTGCTGCACAGCAATGGGTAGCCCCTGGCATGAGCATATTAGCAATATGTGTGTGGTTCATATTTATTTTAATGTACATTCGAATGATAAAGACTTAGTAATTGGCACAAAAAAAGAGGACGATCGCTCGTCCTCTTTAACACTAGTTTAGAATTGTTCCGATAGCTCTTCAGCACGGGCTAGTCCTTCTTCGATAATTTGATCGGCTTTGTCAGGGAACTGGTTGTGACCTTCCACAACCACTGTTGAAACGTCCGTTATTCCCCAGAAATTAAGCATGTTTTTCACGTAGTTTACAGCCATTTCGATGGATTGGGCCGGTCCTTCAGAGTATACACCACCGCGTGCGTTTAGAATGACCGCTTTTTTATCTTGAAGAAGGCCAACAGGACCATTTTCTGTATAACTGAACGTTTTACCCGCTTGCGCCAAGTAATCAAGATACGTGTGAAGGGCGGCTGGTACCGTGAAGTTCCAAAGTGGGAAAGCAAAGACAATCTTGTCAGCGTTTAAGAATTGATTCAAGTAATGGCTGACTGTTTCTGTTGCTTCTTTTTCAGAGTCCGTGAGTTCCATTCCTTGTGCGCGCTTAAACATGCCGTTAATTTTATCTAGATCATAGTACGGCAAGTTCTCTTCGAACAAGTCAAGCTCCGTAATGGCGTGATCAGGGTTCGCTTTTTTATAGTTCTCAAGGAACGTGTGGTATAGCTTTACACTTACAGATTCGTCTTGAGAGCGAGGGTTAGCTTTAATAAAAAGAACGTTTGTCATGATGAAATACCTCCATGTTTGTTTTTTTTATGAGTTTGGTTGTTATAGCAACTATTGGATAAAATGAAAAGCAACTCCAATTGGTTGCTGTAGCAACAATTAAGTTTAAAAGAAAGCAACGTCTCTCAGTTGCTATAGCAACTATACAACAAAACGATTTTATTGTCTAGCACAAAGCACATTGCTGTTCATTTTCGTGAGAAGACGCTCTAATTCAAGTAACTCTTCTTTGGAAATTCCTTTACACACGGTCTCGTTGAAGGCTTCTGCTACTGGAATAACTTTGTTTCCTAACTCTTTTCCTTCCTCGGTAAGAAACAGGCGTAACGATCGACGATCACCTTCAACAGGAGCACGTTTTATAAAACCCTTTTTCTCCAAGTTGGAAGCCATCCGAGCGATGTTTGTTTTGTCTTTGTTTAGGTGAATGGCAAGCTGATGCTGCTCAAGGCCATCTTTTTCCCACAGGAGCATCATAATCAAGTTTTGTTCAGGAGCAAGATTAAACTCTTTTAGCTGTTCTTTCACATAGCTTGTAAGGTTTAGGTCGGTTTTGTGTATCTTAATGCTAATATAATCGGTAAATGACAGCTTCAAGGAATCGCCTCCTGGTTCAAATTGCTTACAGTTTCTGAGTATAAAGAACGGAGAAGGCGGTTGTCAATGGGATGGAGCCAATTTGTTGCTATAGCAACTTTTATCTTGTACGATAAATGATAGAGGAGGGATCGTTTTGAAAAGACGTGTAAACGACCATTGGTACGTTTCATATGAAGAAGCTGCATTTCCCTTTATCCAAAAGGGGTGGATCTTGCCTGTAGATAGATGGAAAGAGTTCGATCCATTCATTCTCATGGCAGAGGACTGGTTTAAAAAGGGAGCGTTCTCCGACCATCCCCACCGAGGGTTTCAGACGCTCACGTATGTAGTGGACGGACGTTTGGAGCACACGGATAACGCAGGTGGACGTGGGATTTTGGAACCCGGAGACTTTCAATACATGAACGCCGGATGGACAGCGAGGCACGCAGAAGAAGGGGTGGACGATGACATTGCCCATACGCTTCAACTGTGGATCAATACGCCTGCCAAGCAAAAAAAGTCCGATACATTCTACCAGGATGTTTTGAGCGAACAAGCCCCTGTCGTTTATTTTGAAGGAGGATCAGCGAAAGTGTTTGCAGGTCATATCCATGGGGTTAATGGACCGATGAAAGCTGTGGTTCCTATGACGGTCACGGAAATCTCAATGGAAGAAGGAGCAACGTTCAAACATGAACTGCCCGCAAGCCACAATAGCTTCTTGTATGTACTAGGTGGAGAGATGACGTTTGGTGAAGACGAACCCTTAACATTGGCAAAACACGGAGTGGCAACCTTAACAAGAAAAGACGGAGAACAAGGGATGAGTGAGCTTAAAATAAAAGCGAAAAGCCGCCGCTCAAAAGTACTCGTATACTCCGGTGAACCGATTAAAGAAGACATTGTTCCTTATGGGCCTTTCGTGATGAACTCCATGGATGAAATTAAAGAAGCGTTCCGAGACTTTCATGCCGGAAAGTTCGGACGAGCGATTAAAGATTGAGGGCACTGAAAAAGGTAAAGAGCGAACTTTTTCAGTGCCTTTATCTGAATGGCAATGGCTCCACTCGGTTGCGCGCCTGTTACGAAAAACCCACTCGTATCAGGCTTTCAAAACAGGCAACCGTTACGCTCATTGCCTTAGGGCACTGAAAAAGTTAAAGAGCGAACTTTTTCAGTGCCTTTAAAGAATAGAAGGAGCCCCGAAGATTTTCACATCTTCGGGGCATTATTGTTACTTTTTAAAGCGATAAGAAAATACGATCCATCCAATCAGCAAGAGAGACTCCTCGGCCTCTGTCACGTGCCCAGGTTTCAAGTCGAGTGTCCGAACACCATTGTGCTGAGCAGACACCTGTCCAACGCATTGCTCACCTTTATAAATGCCTATGACTGATGAGGTGGTCTTTGCCCTGAATTCAAACGATTGATCACCGATGAAAAGGTGGTTCGTCTCAAGGCGTTTTACGGCATGTTTTGTTTTGGCAACGGTGACGATTTCTCCTACAACCGTGTTCCCTTCTAAAATGGGGTGACGAGCATCACCTCTCCACGATTCTTTACCTATTACTTTATAGGAACGGCCGTTTTGAAATTGAAAGTGCAGTTCCAAGTGCCAAAGACCAGATCCATTCATCAAATCAGCAGTAGCCATTTGAATGATGTTTTGGTATTCCCGTTTATATGTAGCCACTAATTGATGGTCGTGATAAAGCTTTTTTTCCCCCGTTAACCATCGTTCTTTGATAGATGTGGACCAAGCTCCTGTTGGTGGTTCGGGAATGTAAGAAGTATCTTTGTTCCGTTGAACCCGGTTTATTTGTAAAAAGATAGGGGACACAATGAGAAACGCTGAAGCCAATAATAGCTGATATAATTCAAATTCCCCGACGAATACCCACCTCAATATTATTCCAATTCCTGCTACCAAAAAGAAAGCAATCATCCTTGTCATAAGACCCCTCATTTTCTATGTATTCTCTAAATGTACGTGTGAGTGCTGAGTTGGTTTCAATTTTTTGTAGGTGAAGCGAGGGGAGTGTTGGTTAGTCTGTATCACATCTTCTAAGACCTAGTGCACGCCCACTTAAAGATAATCTAAAATAAGGTAGTGATAAAAGAACGTACGTTCGTATATAATAGGGGTGAGGGGGCGTGTAGCGTGAAGAAAGAAAGCAAGCTAAGGGATCGGGGAACAATCAAATGGACGAGTATGATGTTGCCGGAGCATGTGAGCATGTTGAACGACTGGTTTGAAGGGACAAAAAAGGTGCCACAGCCTGAGCTTGATGAACAGCAATGGGAAGAAATCGGTCGGACGGTTTGCGAAGGGATGGCGTACCATACTGCACTCATTTTCACTTACTGGGATCATGGTTTTTATCATGAGGTCACAGGGTATGCTGAGCACATCAACACTCACCAGCGCCTCATTTATATTCGTAATCACGAGGAGGAGCAACATGTTATTCCCTTGAAAAATATTGTTTATGTAAAGAGCAGCTGATTAACGAACGAAAAAATCCACCTCGAGACTGACGACACAGATCAAAAGTATGAGAAAATAAGTGTAGTAAATGGAGGAGAAGAGAGTATTCTTTCACTAGCACGTTTTTAACAGATGAAACCATGTAAGAGCGAATCTCAATTGGCTAGTGTGCCGTCCGTTCGACAAGTGGACGGCAGGCAACCTACATATTCAATTTCATTTCCATGAAACGAATCAAATAAGCAAAGGGTGAAGCACATGAATCACGAATTAGCGATTGAAACCAAAGGGCTAGTGAAAACGTTTGGCAAACACAGGGCTGTAGATGGCGTGGATCTTTCTATCCCCAAAGGAAAGGTGTACGGATTCCTAGGTCCGAACGGCGCAGGAAAAACAACAACGATCCGCATGCTGGCAACCCTTCTTCAACCAGACGGTGGGGAAGCACACATATTCGGGAAAAATATTGTAACCGAAGCGGCCGAAGTAAGAGAACGGATCAGTTTGACCGGCCAATATGCATCCATCGATGAGGACTTGACGGGCATCGAGAACCTCGTCATGATTTCCAGGCTGATGGGCTATAAGAAAAAAGAAGCGAAAGCTCGTGCAACTGAGCTTCTTGCAGCATTCGGTCTGGAAGAAGCGGCAAAAAAACAAGTGAAAAACTACTCCGGTGGGATGAGACGTCGCATCGACATTGCAGCGAGTATCGTCGTTACACCGGACCTTTTGTTTCTTGATGAACCTACAACTGGGCTTGATCCGAGAAGCCGAAATCAAGTTTGGGATATCGTACGCACCTTAGTGAGTGCGGGCACGACCGTTCTTTTAACCACCCAATACTTGGAGGAAGCCGACCAGTTGGCGGATCGAATTGCCGTCATCAATCAAGGAAAGATCATTGCAGAAGGCACAAGTAGCGAGTTAAAAGCCTCAGTGGGCGCAGGGACGTTGAATGTTCGTCTAGCCGACTCAACGGATCGTGAAAGAGCGATCACCATTTTAAGTGAAAAACTGCAAACGGACATCAAAACATCAGGAGATACAGCCTCTCTATCTGCCCAAGTGGGCGACGCTTCCCTCGTAGCAGAAGCATTAGGTGAACTTGTCCAACACCGCATAAACGTAAGCGACTTTTCACTCGGGCAACCGAGCCTCGATGAAGTGTTCCTTACTCTTACCGGTCAAAAAACAGAGTCAGAGGAGGAGGGCAAACAATGAGTAATCAACTAGATCAAACATCGATGAACGAAGAACGGCTAAGAGACGCAATCGCTTCTCGTACAAGACCGAAAAGGCCGAGTCCGATCAGTTCATCTCTTACCTTTTCATCGAGAGCATTACTTAGAATTAAGCACGTGCCGGAACAGCTTTTTGATGTGACGGTTTTTCCAGTTATCTTTCTACTTATGTTTACGTACCTATTCGGAGGAGCGATTGCTGGCTCCACAGCGGAGTACCTCCAGTTTCTCTTGCCAGGCATATTAGTTATGACTGTTGCGCAAATCACCATGTACACAGGCATTGATTTAAACAACGATATTCGAAAAGGGATTTTTGACCGATTCAGAACGCTACCTATTTGGCTACCATCAGCTCTTGTTGGTGCGTTATTAGTGGATATGGTCCGTTATTCCGGTGCATCGGCGATTATGATCACGCTCGGCTTCATCTTAGGTTTTAGGCCGGATGGAGGGATAATCGGAGTTCTTGGAGCGGTTGGGATGATTCTGATTTTTTGCTTCTGTCTTTCGTGGGTGTGGACGACACTCGGGTTGATTATGCGATCGGAAAAATCGCTCATGATGGTGAGCTTTATGGTTCTTTTTCCACTCACGTTCGTGAGTAACGTCTTCGTTGACCCGTCGACCTTACCAGGCTGGCTTGAGAGCTTTGTGGATGTGAATCCAATTTCTCTTCTTGTGGATGCCGTTCGTGGCTTTATGCACGGAAATGTCACAGGTGAAGCGATCATGTGGGTGTTCGTCGCATCAGGCATCTTCTTTGTGATCTTTGCCCCGCTTACGATGTACTTGTATCGGAATAAGAAGTAATGGTTTTTCTTAGGAAAAAAGCATGATCGAAAGGAAGAGGTTAGCATAGGATTGGAATGAGCTTATTGTGTTTTAAAAATTGAGGAAGGTAGGTTTCAATAAGCCTGTTCTCATTTTATTTACTTTTAAACCCGGCTGGTACTGTACAGCCGGGTTTAAGTATAATACTAGCGTAGAAGGGAATTTCTACGTTTTCACTAATTATTTTAAGCCTACACCTTCATCCCCCTTGCTCCGTTCCCCATGCATGCATCGCTTCAAGTACATGCTTTAACGTAAGCCCTTTTTCAGAAATAGAATATTCCACTTTTGGAGGCATTTCATTGTATTGTGTTCTGATAATCAGCCCGTCCTGTTCAAGTTCTTTCAGCTGTTGGCTGAGCATTTTATGAGTGATACCTGGAAGTAGCCTTCGCATTTCGTTATATCGCTTGGTTCCATCAACCATGACATGCCACAGAATGACCAGCTTCCATTTTCCACCGACTTTATTTAGGGTGTATTCAATCGAACATTTTAGTTTTCCATTTTCATCAACTTGAACCTTTTCGGTCACGAACGACTCCTCCAATACTACCTTTTTGGGTAGTATCTTCCCAAAAAGTGCGCTCTGTTTTCTAGAAGAATACCCCTTTATAATTGGAGTGTCAAACCATTGAAGGAGGTACTTTTCATGACAACATACCCAAGAAACTTTTCTCATATTGGACTTTCAGTAGCAGATCTAGATGAAGCAGTGAAATTTTACACAACAGTATTCGGCTGGTACACAATGATGAAGCCATCACCTGTTTATAACGATGATACACCTATTGGACAAATGTGCCGTGATGTCTTCGGGAACGACTGGAAGGAGTTCCGTATTGCTCACCTTTCAACAGGTGACAAGATCGGGATCGAACTATTCGAGTTCTTTCAAAATGAGCAGCCGGACAACAATTTCGAATATTGGAAAACAGGAATCTTTCACTTCTGTATCCAGGATCCGGACATTGAAGGTCTTGTGGAGAAAATCATTGCGCACGGTGGAAAACAGCGTATGCCCATTCGTGAATACTATCCGAATGATAAGCCTTATAAGATGGTGTATGTAGAAGATCCATTTGGAAACATCTTTGAGATTTATACCCACAGTTATGAGATGACTTATTCTCAAGGAGCTTACTGAAGCTCGGAGTGAACCAGTGACGTAGTTAAATGTTTCAAAGAAGCCAAGCATCCTCCGTGCCCGGTGCAGTATACGTCAGGTAAACATGTGATTCATTTAGACAACTTTTCAAAACGTAAAACACCACCCGGATTTATGGAGTTCCGGGTGGTGTTTTATTTGGTTTGTTTATGAGGGAGTGTAGTGATATGTCCATCACTTTTGGAATTTGTCGATCACATTGAGCGGTTTATCCATCACTTTAAGACATTTCCCCACACCACTACTGGAATTTGACACCAACTAAGGGAATCGTTACAGTAAACCTTTAATCATTCAACATAAAGGAGAAGCAAATATGAAAAAAAGACTCTGGATTATCGTGACCGCATTTATTTTGGCGAATGTCCTATTTGCTTTCATCGACTATAGTAGAGGCGCAAACGTGTCTTGGGGATATAATCTAGCTTTCTCCACATTTATCATAGGGGCTTTAAGCTTACGATATGTAAACCTATCAAAAAAACAAAGAGCCTCTTGATAACTAACAAATCTTCTATTCTACCAAAAACTGAATCTCATCGAACTTCCTACTAAACTTTACAGTCAAGTCTTTATCATCAAAGTACCAAAGGTCCTTTTGTTCAACGCCGTATGTAATGCCGTCTTTTTCAAACGTAGCTCCGGGATCGGTGAGTTTGTCTTTTGTAATTCCTAAAGAAAAGCCCGATTGAACGGAACCGCAGCCACCATACCTGGCGTGAAAACGAATTGTATCTCCTTCTTTTAGATCAAACTCATCTTGAAACCAGCGGAGAGCAGGCTGTGTAATTTTGATATTCATTATGTTCACTTCCTCATTAGCGATCTCGTTCTTTTATCGTACCAAAAAAGAGAAAAGAAAGTAACGGACGCGACTTGCGAACTGAGTAAAGGTCGTTATTGGATGGAGTAGAAGTAGAGGAGAAGGAAGATTTGAACCATTACACAAGGGCAGTAAAAAAAGACAGACGGTTAGCTCTGTCTTTTTTTAATATATTAATAAGGGGATACTAAAATCGTACATGGGATAACGGCTTGAGTAAACACGGCAATTGAACCATTCTATTTACTCGTAAAACAGGATGTTAGTATGGGATTGAAGTGGAAAGCGTTATAGAAGGATAGTACTTCTATGTAGAAAAAGGATCAATACTGTCGTTTGAGGACGAAACGTTGGATAAAGAAGCCGGTTAACTGGGACTATCCATGTACGACCTATACATAAAGAGTAAAACGAGCAGGAAGACCTGCTCGTAAATGGATTACGTTCTTTCTACAATTATTCTTTGGGCCGTAGGTAGGGCTTGTTCAACGGCGTTTAAGGTGTTTTGGGAATTTTGAAAAGCACCAACTTGGACACCGTCTACGAAGACTCGGAACACTTGTGAAACAGGCGTCAAATCAAAGATACGGGCAATTCCATCGGCATGCCCTTTTGCAACGGTTTGCAGCCAGTTGGGATCGCGTATGAGAGCGGCGTCCTGAGCATTGTCAATAAAGCCGTTCTCTGTTAGAATCGCAGGCATTCTTGTTTCACGCAATACGTGAAAGTTGGCTGACTTTTTTCCACGGTTAATCATGTTGTTTACTTTGATAATTTCTTCATGCATCACGTTACGCATTTGGGAGGTTCTGGAGCTAGGAGTTAACGAGTCATGAATGAAATCTTCATACCCTCTTGCGGTTCCGTTAAATGCATTAATATGAATGGATACGAAGTAGTCGGCACCCCATGCATTAGCTTCATTCGTACGTTGTGATAATGTTTTTGTCACATCAGTCGTTCGGCTCATTTTAACCTCAACACCTCGATAATCATTGAGGAGAATGTTTCGCAAACGAAGAGCAAGATCCAAGTTCACATTTTTTTCTTGAAGACCATTTCCAACAGCTCCCGGATCGGTACCACCGTGACCCGGATCAATATAAATCTTGACCATAATGATCACCTCCTACTCTATAAGTATGTTAATAGAAACGTTTTTGGGGAGGTCAGACAAACATTTAAATAGGTGAATGGAAAGAAAGGTACTAGAGTTAAGAGAGTAGAAGTTTCAATGATCATGAATGTGAAAGCAGGGGGAAGAATGTTCAAAGAATTGCCTTTAGGTGACTATCACAAGTGCAGAAATCTAGTATCCGATCATAAACAATTGGAAGCAATAGGTGTCATTGAAGGGATCAATACGGGTCGAGTGTTTGTAGATAACAAAGATGATCCACGTTGCGGTTTTGTATGGCTTGGAAATCATGATGGAATGATGTTTTTTGGTGATGAGCGTGCCTCGTCTGTAAACCAACTCCCGTCTTTTATAGACGACCAACTTTCGTTCTTGTTAAAAAAAGAAGGAATCTCTTATTTTGAAGGTGTTAGTCCAAGCCTAAGGTGGGATCGCACAATGGAGCAGCTGTTTCACGATCGTATTGAGGGGAGGTGGACACAGCGCATCTATCGCTTGGATTCATCTGATTTTAAACAGAAAAGTGAGCCGAAAATCGACGAGTCTTATCAGTTGGTAAACGTGGAAACCTGCCTACAAGAAAAGACAGGTTCTACTACGTCCTCGATCGAGAAAAAAATCTTGGAAACTTGGCATTCGACGGAAGAATTCTTACGATACGGCCATGGATATGGCATCCTGATTAATGGTCAAATCGTTAGTTTATGCTATACGGGGTTTATGGCACACGGTCTTCGTGCCATTCATGTTGAAACGCACCAGGACCATCGAGGAAAGCAACTAGCTCAAGCAGTGGTACACCGGTTTATCACTCATTGTTTAGAAGAGAATGAAGAGCCTTACTGGGATTGTACAGAAACCAATGCCCCCTCCATAAAAGTGGCTGAGCGCTTGGGATTCCATCAGAGCAGCACGTACCAGGTTTACGGGTTCTCACTATAATAAAAGCTCATTAAAAAAACAAAAAAGGTTCCAAGTGATCATGAATCACTTGGAACCTTTGTAATATCAACTTTCTTTTTTGGCATGAATTTGTGCAACAACTTCCTTGTATTCGTCTTCCGTGAATTTATAGAAGTACATAATGATCAAGCGAATAAGAGAACCGAGGGCCGGTAGTAAGGCGATGACAAAGAACAAGCCTTGCAATGTGACCGGACTCTGCGCCTGATTAGGCACATAATTAATGACTGTCAAGATGACACCTGTAGCACCACCTGCAATGGCAACAGAGAGTTTTCCTGTGAATGTCTGACCGGAAAACGTAACCGCTTCAGAGCGTTGCCCCGTTCTTAGCTCGGTAAATTCAATCGTTTCAGCAAGCATCGTAGAGATGAGAGGACCCGTAGCCGTATAGAGAACCATTGTAACCGTCAAGAATCCCAGAACGACCATTGTGTTCGAGTAGCCTGACATGAAGAAGCCAATTCGGACTACGATGTCGATAACCAAAATGGTCATGAGAATATGCTTTTTATAAAAATGCTTCGTTAACATTGGAATAAAGAAGAATCCTACACAACTGACCAAACTAATAATCCCGAACACAGCCATGAGTGAAGCGTTTTCAAGATTGTATGTGAAAAAGTAAATGTTCAATGCTAGTGTGATGTTCACGAAAATGTTACAGAAAAACGTTGCTAGAATCATAAACATCGGCTTATTGCCTTTGATAACTTTAATGGCATCGCGAATGCGCACTTTCACTTTCGGAGGTTCGACTCTTTCTTTTGTTTTACGGAAGCCATTGATCATAAACGGCAAACCTAACAAGGAGAGAATCACAACAGCATAAAAGAATCCATCATCCATATTTCCGCCACCTAAAAACTCAGCAAGCGGTGTAAAAAGAAGGGTAGGAATCCCGATTCCAACGAAAACCCCAAGATTGGCAAAGGTAACAAGCTTCGTGCGCTGTTGCGGATCTTGACTCATCACCGCTGACATGGACCAAAACGGGACGTCCGAAACGGTGTAAATCATTCCCCATAAAATGTAGGTGGTACCTGCAAAAAGAATACTGGCAGTTGGCCCCAAGTCAAGAGGAGCAAAGGCAAGTATCGTAATCAACGTAATGAGTAACGGTGAGTACAATAAATATTGCCTGAATTTGCCGTGCTTTGAGCGTAACGTATCCATGATCGACGCCATGAACGGATCGTTCACAGCATCGAAGGTACGTGCAACCAGGAAAATGGTACTGGCAGCGAGTGCAGAAATCCCTAGAATATCGGTGTAAAAATAGAGAATGAATGTCCCTACCAGACCAAAGCTGATGCATTGCCCCATCCCGTATCCGAAGTAAGAAAAGACTTCTTTGTTACTGATTTGCTCTTTTGGTGGTAGTGTTTGTTTGGTATGATTCGTTGCTTCACTCATCGTCGTTCCCCCTTATTCAAATGTAAATCCGCCCGTTTGAAGTGAGTCTAGGATACGTTTAATCTCATTAGGATCGAATTTATAATTGTGGTTGTGATCTAAAAGTCCATTTACTTCTTGCTCCACGTCTGACACTTGCGTATAGCAAAATCCGCAAAACACATCATTTTTCATCACAGCGTGAACCAATTCTTCAAATCGCTTAAGCGCTTCTTCCTTTGATTTTGGACGGTCGCCATAGCCCCAACTTTCAGCCAATTCTTCTTTCTCCGTATAAGCAATGCCGCCGAATTCACTCATCATGATCGGTTGACCTTGATAGGAATATCCTTCTGCGAAATTATATTTTCTGCTTGTCACAGAGGGAGCACCGTTCCATGTTTCTTCATCGTGTTTATACTTTTCAGTGATGTTTTGGTCGGACTGGGAATAATCGTGAATAGTTAAGACATCTGTAAGCGTGTGTTCCCATCCGTCATTTCCAATCACGAGTCTTGTCTGATCGAGAGATTTCGTTAAATAGTATAAGGAATTCACAAAGCTTTGCTGTTGCTTGTTGGAATGAATTTCATTGACTCCCCATGATTCGTTCATTGGGGTATAGGCAATCACACTCGGGTGGTTGTAATGTTTTTTAATGATTTTTCGGTATTCGTAGGTCGTATTTTCAATCGCTTCATCCCCAAACTCAAATGAACTTGGCATTTCAGCCCACATCACAAGGCCCAGTTTGTCGCACAAGTACATGTAGCGGTTATCAGCAACGGTTTGGTGTCTTCTTACACCGTTAAAGCCCATGCGCTTGATCTTTAAAAGGTCACTTTCAATCGTTTCAATTGAATCGGGTGTCATGAGACCGCTACCATAATAGCCTTGATCGAGGATCAGCTTTTGGTAACAACGCTCGTTGTTTAAGAGAATATCTTGATCTCTTATGCTCACTTTTCTCATTCCGAAGTAGCTGTCAACTTTATCTACGATTTTTTCACCATCTCTAAGTGAAAAGGTAACGTCATACAGATTCGGTTCATCCGGTGTCCAATAGGCGAGTCTGAAATCAGGAGACGTAGAGCTTACATTTAAGCGCATCGTTACTTTGTTGTATGTCACCATGGCAGAGGCTCGTTGAATCGTTTTGCCAAACAACGAAATGTTCACGTCGAGTAGGGCATTTTCTCCTGCATCCTCCGTAAAGCCTTCAATAAACACTTCAGCAGTATCGATATCCGGTGTCATCTTAACTTCTTTCAAAAAGGAATCGCTTACATATTCAAGCCAAACGGACTGCCAAATCCCTGTTGTTTTGGTGTACCAGCATAAAAAATTGTCTTCTTTCCATGATTGCTTTCCGATCGGCTGGCTACAACTGGTTTTGTCTTCCACTCGGAGTGTAATCGTGAAGTGGTCTTCTACCATCTCACTTGGGAGTGTAAAGGAGAAGGGAACATGTCCACCTTTATGGTCACCTACAAATTCTCCATTTACCCATACCATCGTATAGTAATCAACAGCTTCAAAATGAAGGATGACCTTTCCATCTTTCGTTGGTTGTTCAACATGCTTCACTTGTTTTTTGTACCAAACGACTTCTGACGGTAGGCTGTTCTCTTCAACACCTGAGAGAGTACTTTGGTAGCAAAAAGGGACTTGGATTGAATCAGTAAATGCCTTGTCTTTATACCACTTTTCTTTTAATCCTTTGTTGTCATAGTCAAAGTTAAATTCCCATGTTCCATTTAAGTCCATCCATTTGTTTCGCTTAAATTGCGGACGAGGGTAGGACAAATCTAATGCCGTGCGGAGGGTTTCTTCTTGTTGTAACACGATTAGCACAACCTTCCTTAAATTACTGATTTATTTGTTTTGTTACTACTTTATTAGTTGCAATAGGTAAAAAAAATAAATGTCTATGAGGTTATGGAATTATTGTAAGCGCTTTTATAGTAATAATCAACCTTTTTTCGTAATAAAAAGAATAGTAGATCGTGAGGTTTTTAGACACTCCCTCGTCTATGGACCGACTGGGAAAATGAGGAACGGGTAGGATTCGCTTATAACAGAGCCTCAGCTCAGCCGCGTTTAACGAAAAAAAGACTGCAGATATAGCAGCCTTTACATGGTTTAATCTAGCGCAATTGTCATTTGAATGCCTTGGTCATAATTACCGAATTTGCTGCCGAACAGGTTGAACCCACCTTTATTTACAGCATCTTCTTTTATTCCTATTTTTAAAGAAATAAAAGGATAATCTTTGATGCCAAGACTGTCGACGGTCACGTGTTTGTTCAGTGGAGTCCCATCTAAATAACAGCCATTCTCCGTGGCTTTAAATCGCTTTAACATCCCATATTGAGTATAATTCGTGAGCCACCATTGCGGCGTTAAAAATCCACGCTTCCCGCCAAAGTCGCTAGGGGAGGTCCATGTTCCAACTTCAATGTTGTTAATCCAAACAGTAATGTCAGAAGGCCAATCCATCTTATGGTTGGGTGCTTCTGAACAAAGCTCTGCAGAAACTTCAATTTCTTTTACATTCGTTCCATAAGGCACTTTATTTTGGAATCGGTACTCAACGTACCCGTCTCTCATAAAGAGAAGTTGGGCGTGTTTTCTAGAAGGTTCATAAAAAGAGCGGGGGTCGTCTTGAAGACCAATATAATCATCTTGGCCAACTAATCCGCAGTTTGGCTGCACGAAGCAATCAAAGTACTCTCCAATGGGCATATCCATCGTTATTCGTTGATCACTTTCTTCATGATGCTCGTGTTCGAAAAGATCAATGATAATGCGATCGAGGTTTTTCGCATTTACTTTTTGAGTCCCTCTGCCAGGTACAAGCTCTGTAGAGATAAGATTCACTTCTTCAAGCTTCTTAACGTTAGTGGCTGTCGTTGAAAAAGGTAAATTTAATTTTTCGGCCAATTCGTTCACATTGTGGGGCTGTACACTTAAAATCCGTAATATTTCAAGTCTATGTTTATTGGCAATGGCTTTATAAACGGCTAATGACGATTCGTCAAAACCTAAATGTAAGGACTTCAAACTCATCACCTCAGAAGTTATTAACGTTTTTATCGTAACAAAACAAGTATAAGTGAAAGGTGGAATTTTTTCCAATATGGAAGATGAAGAGGCGGGCAAAGATGTCGAAATTCCTCACAAAGTATTGAGTTTACATATAAGGCTTTGTTACAATTAGGTACTGTTAGGACAACGGTTTTTATTTGAAAGGAGATCCGTAATTTATGGGCGGAGCAATTAACGATAGACAAGAACAAATGAAATATCTACATCAGCGTATCGAACTTCTGATGACCATGCTTGATGGCATTGACCCAGAAGAGGCGGGCGTTGAAGATATCGACCGCATTATCGAAATGCTTGATGAACTTGAAAACAAAGCAAAACAATATCGTAAGAGCTGGGATGGACAATGATTCTTTACCTCGTTCGGCACGGACAATCCGAAGCCAATTTAAAGGGCATCATTCAAGGCCACGCAGAATTTCCCTTATCTGATCTTGGAAAAGAACAGGCGAAACTCGTAGGTGAAGCTTTTCAAGAGGAACACCTCGATGCCATTTTCACAAGTGATCTAGGACGTGCAAGAAAAACGGCCGATGCCATTGCGAAGCATCATCCTTTGGATGTTCACACGTGGGATAAAGTACGAGAGGTTGGACTTGGCCCATTGGAAGGAAAAACCCGTGACGAAATGAAAGCGGCATTTCCTGGTCTTGAAACGAAGTCCCTGTTAACTTCAGGTATTGAAGGATCTGAAACAGTTGAAGATATTACAGCCCGTTGCGAGTATGTTGTAGAACAACTTCGCGCAGGATACGATAACAAAAAAGTCGCGGTTGTGTCTCATGGCGGTCTTATCAGTATTTTTCTGATG
The DNA here is from genome assembly GCF_000429705.1 of Alteribacter aurantiacus DSM 18675. Classification (GTDB taxonomy): domain Bacteria; phylum Bacillota; class Bacilli; order Bacillales; family Salisediminibacteriaceae; genus Alteribacter; species Alteribacter aurantiacus. The sequence goes on along the minus strand of NZ_KE386942.1, from coordinate 71,673 downwards.
TACTTAATTGCCGGACCAAAATGGCAAGAGTTGACCCGTCCGTTCATGATTGGAAATACGGGAATTACAAAAATTGAATGGCGCTCAGGTGAACAGGTGAAGTTTCATTATGTAAACAAAACGGATCACTTAGAGAGAAATAAAGATTTAAAAAGTACAACTGTTCTTTACTAAAAACGGACCTTTTATATGGTCCGTTTTTTTGTTTTCTCATCAATGGATATATAATTAATTATTTTCACAAAAAATTTACATTACCCAGTAGGCTTGTTACTAACGCCAAAAATTCAGTTAAAACAAACATATCTACAGATTAACCAATTATAAAATCACAAAATGATAAGCTAGGGTGATTAAATTAAAGTATTAATTGGATTTCTTTAATGAAACCAGAGAAAACGATCATATTTGATCAAATATGAATCTTTACAAACCTTATTCCGAGGAGTAATCTATGCTCAATCAATTGAATAAACCAATCGCTTAATTTCCGTTAATCACGGAAAGCGGGGGACCCACTTAAGATGGAGACTTGTCTCCTTGGGGTGAATCGGTAGACAATGCCGTAGGGCGACTCTTGCGCCCGAATCCGACAGCTAACTCCGTAAGCGTTGAAGAGACAGGATTTATTTCCAATGCCTGCTGCTCGTTTTAAATAAATGAGAGGCAGTGCTTATTTACTTGTGGAAAAAACCGGACGAAGTCTCTTTCGTTCGGTTTTTTTCGTCAAATGGGCCGATTTGATGAAGCATGATATTTATGAATAATGATGGGGAAATTACCCTTAGCGTACATTACTGAGAGGATGAAAGCAGATGTCAAAAAAGAAGAAGCAATTCGCCGTAATCGGACTTGGACGGTTCGGCGGCAGTGTATGTAAAGAACTATATGAAATGGGTCATGAAGTATTAGCCATCGATATGCTAGAGGAGAAAGTAAATGAATATGCAAAATATGCGACACATGCCGTTCAGCTTGATAGTACAGACGAAAAAGCATTACAGAGCGTAGGCATTGGGAACTTTGAACATGTGGTGGTTGCTATAGGTGACAACATTCAATCAAGTATTTTAACAACGCTTGTTTTAAAGGAAATGGGTGTTTTGAAAGTATGGGTAAAAGCTCAAAACCACTACCATCAAAAAGTTCTCGATAAAATCGGAGCTGATCTTGTTGTTCACCCTGAATATGATATGGGCAAGCGAATTGCACATAATATATCATCCGAAAAAATCATTGATTTTATTGACCTTTCTGATGATTACAGTATTGTGGAGCTCCTGGCTACGAAGAAAGTAGATGGAAAATCGTTAGTTGATTTGAATGTGCGTGCGAGGTATGGGGTGACCATTTTGGCGTTTAAAAGAGGGGAAGCCCTTAATATTTCCCCTTTACCTGACGACGAAATCCACGAAAATGACATCTTGATTGTGATGGGGCATAAAAATGATTTGGATCGTTTTGAAGATGAGGGGTTATAGATGAAGCATCTTCGAACAAAAGTTGCCGATTTAACACCACCTCAATTTCTTGCATGCGGATTTTTAGGGGCGATCCTAGTCGGAACACTCCTGTTATTGTTGCCTATATCTACAATCACAGGAATTAGTTTTATTGATGCCCTGTTTACCGCAACGTCAGCAACAACCGTAACAGGATTAGTTGTGTTGGATACAGGTTCTGACTTTACGGTTTTCGGTCAGACTGTCATTATGGTTTTAATTAAAATCGGTGGTCTTGGGTTGATGACATTTGCGATTCTTATCGTACTCGCTTTAGGAAAAAAGATTGGTCTAAGAGAGAGGATTTTAATATCAGAATCTTTTAACCAACCTACATTTGGCGGAATGATCAAACTTGTTAAAATGCTTTTAATCTTTGCTTTTTCAATGGAGTTAATCGCAACCGTGCTCCTAGCGATACGTTGGGTTCCTGAATATGGCTGGTCTTTTGGATTGTTTACAAGTTTGTTTCACTCCATTTCAGCCTTTAATAACGCGGGATTCTCCCTTTGGTCTGATAGCTTGTCTCAGTATGTTGGGGATCCTTCTGTTAATTTGATTATCACTCTATTGTTTATAACGGGAGGAATTGGATTTACCGTTGTATACGATATGATCGTCACGAAAAGATTTCGCGAGTTGTCTCTTCATTCGAAAATCATGATCGTGGGTACATTGGTAGTCAATATGATCGCTATGCTTGTCATTTTTGCTTTGGAGTATGCAAACCCTGATACTCTTGGCCAACTCTTATGGTATGAAAGAATTTGGGCATCCTATTTCCAAGCCGTAACACCAAGAACGGCAGGGTTCAACACCATTGAGATCGGCGATATGCAAGCAAGTACCATTACGTTTATCTTGCTGCTTATGTTTATTGGAGCGGGGAGTGCATCAACAGGAAGTGGAATTAAGCTTACGACGTTCTTGGTTATCGTACTTGCCGTTTTTTCTTATCTTAAGGGTCAAAAAGAAAGCGTCGTTTTTGAAAGAACCATTCAAAGTCATATTGTCATGCGAGCCCTAGCCATTGTGGTTATAAGCTTACTGGCCGTTTTCACAAGTATATTCATTTTATCCATAACGGAAAGTGCTCCTTATATTTTAATTGTATTCGAAGCTTTTTCGGCTTTTGGGACTGTGGGCTTATCAATGGGATTAACAGGAGAGCTATCGCCAATTGGTAAACAAGTCATTATTGTACTTATGATCATAGGCCGAATTGGACCTATTACACTGGCATTTGCGCTTGCTAGATCGAAACCAAGTAATGTTAGATACCCAAAAGGAGATATTTTTACAGGGTGATTTTTGACCGCTTTCCAATGGAAGGCGGTCTTTTTAGGAAGGGAATATTAGGTTTGACCTCTAGCGCTGATATGTAAGATTCACCAGCACCTCTTTTGCTTGTTCCGTGTAGATTCGGATATCGTAGGATGACTCTTCCCCGACAAATTCAATGAAGCCTTCTGAAGCACCGATGATGTCTTCTTCCCACACAATCTCATCGGCCCTTTCAACGACTAGCGTGAAGCTTCCATCCCCAACTGAAGCTTGGTAAGGGATCACCACAGCCCCTTCTTGAATAATGCTTGGATCGTCCACAAGATATTCCCCTTTAAGAGAACCGATAGATACCTCAAGATTACCTTGGTAAACCGTTTTGCTCACATTTACTGCCAGATTTTCAGCAAATAAAAAGGTTGCTCCGATGACCCCGAAGGTGAACACGACAAAAGCACCTGTTATCATAACTATGCCCTTTTTTGTCATTCGTTTTAAAATCACCGTCTTAAAGTAATACACCACTCTGAAAAGAAGCGGAGCTGTGATCGCGAAAATCACTACGGGAATCCAGTAACCAGACAACATCCCAATCACTAAGGCAAAGGAGAGGAAAAGAAAATAGAATGAGACAAAAAACCAATAGCCAATAAACAGAAACTTATTTTCACGGACAGGACTTCCAAATACCATTTCAATGACTCTTTTCAGCTTCTTCACCCCCGATTGCTGACTCCAACACTAGATCAATGACGGAAACAGACTGTAAATGATATTATTTTCTTCTAATATATCCCTTTTATTTTTCCTTCTGAAACGTGGTTTTAAAGAAGGCACTGAAAAAGTTCGATCCTTAACTTTTTCAGTGCCTTCGAAGCAATGAGCGAAACGGTTGCCTGTTTTGAAAGCCTGATACGAGTGGGTTTCTCGTATCAGGCGCGCAACCGAGTGGAGCCATTGCCATTCAAATAAAGGCAGTGAAAAAGTTGGGCTGTACTTTTTCAGTGGCTTCGGTTTTAAAAGGGGGGTATACCTTTTTTACAATCAGTCAAAGACGTCCATCACTTGTCCATATTTTACACGTGTCAATTATGGTAAAATGAAGGAAAATAAGATGCTGATTATAGGTGTGATGATGATGAAGAAGATTGCAATCATTGGTGGAGGCATAACAGGCTTGACTGCCATGCACTATTTAAACAAGTTTCAAACGGATGTTGAGCTGGTGTTGATTGAAGCAAACGATCACCTTGGGGGCAAAATACATACGATTAAACGAGATGGATTCATTATGGAGACCGGAGCTGATTCAATTGTAGCCCGTCATGAGAGCGTGATGCCCTTAATTGAAGATCTCGGATTGAAAGATGACGTCGTTTACAACTCGTCAGGTGTGTCTTTTATTTATACAAATAATACGTTGTATCCGATTCCGGTGGATACAATCTTTGGTATTCCTACAAGCATGGACTCTCTTTTTGAGAGCACCCTCGTGTCGGAAGAAGGAAAGAAGGCAGCGTTAAAGGACTTGGAAACATCAAATGACCAGTTCACGAAAGAAAGTTCGGTGGGAGAATTCCTCACGTATTTTTTAGGCGAAGAATTGGTTGAAAAGCAGGTTGCTCCTGTTTTATCAGGTGTATTCTCAGGGACCCTCGATAAGCTTACTGTTGGGGCTACGCTTCCATTTTTGATTGATTATAAAGAGAAGTATGGTTCCATCATTAAAGGGCTCGAAGCACATAAAGAGACGTTTAAAGCTGGCTCGAGTAAAAAATTCCTTTCTTTTAAAGGGGGACTATCGACGATCATTGATCGAATGGAAGAGAAGCTGACCCATCATTCAATCCTAAAAGGCGTACACGTGAATAAAATCGAGAAACAACAAGACGAATACCTTCTCGAATTGGCAAATGGAGAGAAGCTTGTTGTGGACGGAATGGTCCTTAGCACTCCTCATGACGTGACGCAGCGATTGCTTGGAAATTCTGAAGTTGATCTGGATTTTGATCGTCTTAAAAATTCATCTATCAAAACCGTCTACCTCGGCTTTGACATTTCTGTAGACAGGCTTCCCGCTGATGGGACGGGATTTATCGTTTCAGGAGAAAATGACATTCAGTGTGATGCATGCACGTGGACGAGTAAAAAATGGGCACACACCTCAAAAGAGGGGAAACTATTAGTAAGGTTGTTTTATAAAAGCACCAACCGTGTTTACCCTGAACTTATGGAGATGGATAATGAAGCGTTTATTCGTTTTGCTTTAAACGATATTAAAAAGAGTTTGGGGATTAATGAGGACCCAACAGTTGTAGAAGTGACCGATTGGGATCAAAAAATGCCAAATTATCATACTGCCCACACAGAGTCAGTGACGGCTTTGGAAGAAAAAATGGCTACGCTGTTTCCAAACATCACCCTCGCTGGTTGTTCCTACTACGGTGTAGGAATCGGAGCGTGTATTAAAAACGGGAAAGAGACAGCAGAAGCCATTGTCAAGGCAATGGAATAAGCAAACACCCCTTGGGCTGATGAGAAAGGTCCAAGGGGTGTTTGTTTAATTTTAAGAATCGTTATCGTCGTTCGCTCCTTTATAATGAAAGATTTGGTGGATATAATGAAAATCTACTTGTTTATAATGAATTTTCTAGATATATAATGAATTTTCGCGCATAAATAATGAATTCTCACCGTTTATAATGAATCTCTTCAATCTACCAAACAAAAGTAAACCTAACGAACCACGTCCCCGTTCCACGCAAGCATACCGCCTTTCACATTGATCAAGTTTTCATACCCCTCTGCCTCCAACTTTCGAATCGCTTGCATACTTCGATTACCAGAACGACAAATAATCACAGCCGTTTGATTCTTTGGAATTTGATCCATATTTCCATTAAGTGTACTTAAAGGAACGTTTGGTACTCCGTCGATATGCCCTTCGTTATACTCATGGGTTTCCCTTACGTCCACCACATAGTATTGGTCATCATTCAGAAGGATTTCAAACTCGTCAGTGTCAACTTGGCTTACTCCCAAGTTTGCGAAAAATTGATTATATAAAAGATACCCGACAATGAGGGCTATAACGGAATAAAAAATAATATTTGTATTCATCATCGTCCTCCTTAGTGAAATCTACATTTATTATATACCCGTATGGGTATGTGGTCAATGGATACAAAACGATAGAATAAAAGGAGACGATAAAGAATGGAGAGATAACATGGACGATTTAAAAAGAGAAATCATGCTTTTATGTGAGAGCTTGACCGGAGATGTGTCTTTACATATACGCATAGGAGATGAAGAGATCGGTTATCAGTCTAACGTTCCTCTTATTGCGGCCAGTTTGATTAAAGTCCCTTGTGCCTACGCTTTGTTAATGCTCAGTCAAGAAGGAGATGTGGACCTTGATGAATTGATAGTGGTAACGGACCGCGAAAAAATCGGAGGAACAGGCGTCCTTGTTCATATGCCGGGCGATGTTCACCTTACGTATCGACAACTCGTTTCCCTTATGATTACAGTGTCTGATAATACAGCAACAAATGTAATCATTGATCAAGTAGGCATTCCTTATATACAAGAGGTGGTTGATCGATCGGGCTGCGAAGGGACGAAGATTCAACGGAAGATCATGCATACAAATCCGAACGAACAACCTTTAAAAAACGTCATGTCTGCCAAAGATATGAATCGGTTTTTGATGTTGATCGACCAAGGAACAGAATTGGAAGAGGGGAACAAAGCCTTTCTCCTTTCATGTTTAACAGGTCAGCAGTTGATTCATAAACTTCCGTATTTGTTCTCAGACGGACTTCCCCCAACGGCGTTTGTTGCTCATAAAACAGGAGATGACATAAAAATGGAGCACAATGGCGGCATAATCAAGATAAATAATAAAACGGCTTACGTGACTGTGATGACAGACCAGCTCGAGCGAAACATCGATGGACAGGCATTGATTCAACAAGTGGGTAAGCAAGTATATGATTACTTAAACGCTCCTTAATTATGTTAAACTTTTACCAGAATATTCCTTAAGTCAAGAACAAAGAGCCCCTTATATGACCGAAAAAGGTTGGATCTTCATTAGTTACTTTTGTCTCTTCATTGGCATTATATCTTGGGTACCAACCGTAGTATTTCAAGAGAGTAGTGGTTTTTGGTTACTCACGTTTATTGTGAATCCACTAGGCCTACTCTTTGGCTACTTAGGAAAAACAAAAATTGGGATGATCGGGAATGCCTTGTTAACAGCAAGTTTTTATATTCTTATGGTGTTAGGGTATATCATTGCAACGTTGTTTGGTGGAAAACCCTAAGTCTATTGAAGGGAGAGGTGTGTGTATGAGAATGGTTGTAGGTGTGATCGCTACAGTCGCATTCATCGGCGCCCATTACTTTTGGGGAAAAACGATCAGAAAGGATTCATGAGATGCCAATTAGATTAAACAGAGAAGAATACAAACAAATAGACGAAACCCTTGATCCGAAGAAAGTCAATATTCAGGTTTTGATTTGGAGTATTTTTCTCCTTTTCGGTTTGTTCCTGGCTTATGGATTTGTGTGGGGAATAGGAAGTATAACCGGAACTCTATATCTAATACTCCTACCTACTTTTCTCGTCTTGATTACGATCCACGAACTCATTCACGCCCTCGGCTACGTTTATGTAGGAAAAGCTAGGTGGACGGATGTAAAGTTCGGTATATTGTGGAAACAACTCATGCCTTACGCTCACTGTAAAGTTCCGATGCGAATCGAGCACTACCGAATTGCGGTACTCGCGCCCATTGTTTTAGGCGTTGCTCCTTTAGGGTATGCGTTTCTATTTGGGAATTACTTATTCTTCATGGTTGGAACCATTATGACCCTCACTTCGTTGGGAGACGTACTCATTATTCGATCCCTCAGAACGTACCAAAAAGGTGTCTATGTACAAGATCATGAAAGTCAAATCGGGTGTATGATCTACGTGAGGAAGGTGCAACGATGAAAACTTTAAACAAGATCATCTTACTGAGCGTGGTCGTATCGATTTGTGTGTATGCCCTTCTCCTGAGCGCATACCTTTTGGAGTGGATAAACGGGTTTGTGCTAATCGGGAGCTTCCTAGTGCTGATGATTTTAGCAGCTGGCTCTGTCGTTATATTCAGAAGGGAGCGTCGAAAGAAGTCCTTTTTTGTGGCGACTTTGATCTTATTATCTCTTTTCATGCTTTTTGAGATCCGACTGTTAAACTATGAAAGTCATACATATGAAATAAGTGGATACCTTGAACCTGAAGATCTGCTTGGGAATTCTAACATCTATCTTTTATCTGTCAACCTTCATCACGTCCAATATATCCAAGACGAAGAGATGCTAGAGTGGTATATAGAAGGACAGGATCAGAAGGTTTATGACGTTTACCCAATCACAAATCGCATGCGATACAGAGGGAAATCAAGTGAACTAGTAGGATGGATCGGTTTAGTAACCACCGATTTCGAGCGATTTCGGAATAATGCCGAAGCCTACTTGGGGGAGGACGTTGCCTTTGCCTACAATTATTTCAATCGCGATGACCTAGTAGGTAACAGCGCAGGATTAGCGATTGGATTGAAAGCTCTTATCAACGCTGGTCACTTGGAAAACAGCATCCCGATCGGTGTTACAGGAACGATGGAGGCAGACGGTCATGTGAGAGAGGTTGGCATGATTCGGGAGAAATTGCTTATTTCCGAGGAAAACCAATTTCCATACATGATCGTTCCAAACAGCAACTTGAAAGAGGCCGAGGAGATTATAAAAGAAGAAAAACTGAGTATGACTGTTATTGGTGTTGCTTCAGTTGAAGAGGCGAAAAAGGCGGTAGAAAACATAAATGATCGTTAATGTTGGAGAGGATATGTTTTACAGGCTTTAAAGTCGACCTTATATTTAGCAGAAAAGAAAAGAGGAAAACAGATGATTTTATCCATACTACTAGGCGTTATCATTTATATTTCCATTGGGATGCTCTACTATTCCCCCCTGCTTTTTGGAAACAAGTGGGTAGAAGTTTTGAACATAAAAGAAGCAAACCCACCAAACTATGGCCTTGTGAGTTTAGTAACGCTAGTGATTACTGTTGTATTGTACTTGCTTTTACAAGTAGCCGGAGCACAAACAATCATAGATGGGTTTCTAGTAGGACTATTAACTGGTGTTATTGTTACACTAGCCTATGGAAAAGACTTTCTTTTTGGGCTAGGAGCACATACGAAAAATGAACAACTCACTTTTGTACTGGCAGCGGGTTATCACCTGCTCGCTTTAACAATCATTGGTGCAGTGATGGTAGTCGTATAAGATCGTTCACAAAAAACAGGTGGCTTGCTGCCTGTTTTTTTATTTTGTGAAACCTGGATTTCTACTAAAGGTCTATTAAAGTGTAAAAAAATACATATTTTCCACAACTCACCTCCTTATGAAAGAAAAAACAGAATAGTTCAAAAGTATAATTCTCCCAAAACTAAAACAGAATTTCAGAAAATTGTTTTATATTATTAAATATAGTTTTAATAATATTGGGGGGTTAGGGAAATGAGAGTTAAATCAATCATGAACATGTTTATCATTTTTCTTCTTGTAAGCGCTATCTTTTTGCCGGGCACAGTAAGTCATGCCGAAACACAGGGAGAGCCAGACGTTCGAATCGGGGTTGTTCCAACGGCTGAAACGATCACTATTGGTAGTGAAGGAGATTTCACCATCGAAACAAAAGAGTCGGGAGAAACGATTTATGAAGGATCAAACGAAGATGCAACCGTTACTCTTGAAAGCACGGCTGATATTGAGACATTATTTAGATTGCAGGCAGGATCCACAACAAGCCAAGCGGCGATTGACGAGTGGGTTGCGTTAGCAGAAGCAGAAGGGTATCCTACTTACCTGGAACCTTATTTGGAATTCACACGGTTGTTGATTGGAGAATTCTCTCTTGATGCCACTTGGGGTGAAAGAGAAGTGTTTAGACAAGAAGTCATCTCCAAGGGTCTTGCAGGGGGAGATTCTTTTTGGAGACAAATTACGACCGTTGACGGGGAAACGACAATCAAAGTAAGCGGGGCTAATGGAGAAGTGATCTCTGAAGAGGCAGTCGTGATTACCTCGTCTACTAATCTTGTAAAGATGAACGGAAGTAATTATCGAGGCATCGGAGAAGTTGGATTTAACAGCAGTGGTACGTTAGCTGGGATTAACGAAGTGAACATCGATGATTATGTGCAAGGAGTTGTTCCTCACGAGCTACCACCTGAGCCATTTGGTGGACTAGATGCAGTAGAAGCTCAAAAGGCACAAGCAATTGCCGCACGTACCTACGCGTTGAACAACCTAGGGAAGCGCAGTTCGGATGGTTACGACCTTCTACCAACGACAGCCGATCAAGTTTATGGTGGATACGATAACGAGCACCCGATTTCAACAGGAGCTGTTCAAGATACAAAAGCTGTGGTTGCCACGTATGATGGGGAATTGATCACAACCGTTTACCACTCCACAAGCGGCGGGTTCACGGCGAATAACGAAGACATATGGAACTCGCCAGCAGTTCCTTATCTACGAGGAGTGCCTGTTTCAGAAAGAGGCAGAGCTCTTGAAAATGTACCAACGTTGGAAATGTTTAAAAATCATGCAAATTCCCGGTCCCTCCGAGCGAAAAAAGAGAGCTTTGAAGCGGACTGGTCACGATATTACAGATGGAATTTTGAGTGGACACCAGAAGAAATTAGCCTCGTTTTGAGTGAGAGGTTTAACACAGACGTAGGAGAAGTGTTAGAGATTAATGTCCTTGAACGATCCGATTCCGGTCGTGTGTATGAAATTGAATTTGTAACGGAAAACGGTACGTTTTATGAGCAGAAAGATCAAATTCGTTGGGCACTTCAATACATTAATGCTAGCGGAAATCCGAGCCCCCTTCTTAGCACGTTATTTTTTATTGAACCAATGAAAGAAGGAAACGACGTAACTGGATTTAAAGTGTACGGTGGAGGCTGGGGCCATGGGATTGGCATGTCTCAAGTAGGTGCGGTTGGTATGGCTGTAAAAGGATGGTCATACGAAGAGATCTTGAAACATTTCTACCAAGGCATTGAACTAGAGTTGTATTATTAAAGGGAAGGTTACACGGAGCGGCTCACGAGTCACTCCGTGTTTTTTATAGCATAAAAAGGAGAACAATTCCGGTGACGAAGCTAAGGAGAGCCGGCGGACCATAAATAAACATCACTCTATATACACCATCAACAAGACCTTCAACTGCCTTTCCACCAATATATAGCGTAACAATGAAAAAGAAAGCGGGAACAAGGAAGACGTCAGGTAATAGCGCGATATCGGTGATCATGACCAAAAGAAACAGAGCAAACAGAACATAAGAAAGATAGTCGAGAATCCGAAAAACCATGTGGCGATCTTTTTCCTTTTTTGCCCCCAAGAACTTGGCATAAGCATTCATTGGTCTCACTCCTTCTCTATATTCTCCTCTTCCCATAAGGATGAAAATGCAAAACGGAAATCCCCGTTTTCCCTTACATAGATTGGAATAGATTGCCAGAATAGACAGGGAAACGGAGGAGGCGTTAGCATGAAACGAATAGCGATGTTGTTTGTATTTAGTGCCATTCCATACGGTATAGGCACTTACTTCGTTTATGGTGCTCTATTACCTACTGTAATTGGCTCAGTTATTTTCGCTACAATCATGACCATTACATTAGGATTGTTGCATTACTTAGGTACAAAAGAAGAAGGGTCTTTTAACAGTCCTATTAAACAAGAGGCCAAAGTTGCCATAACCTTCTCACGCGAAGATGCAGTTAAACGATGTGAAAATGCAATCAATTCTTTAGGTGGGGCATCAGTGAAAGACGTTGAAATGGAGAAAGGAATTGTTCGTGGGAGAACGGGAATGTCTTTTCGCTCATGGGGCGAAAAGCTGTCCTGTATTGTAGAAGAAACGGACGCTGAAAAAACCGTAGTGACGATTGAAAGTAGACCGATTATTCCGATTACGTTAGTAGACTATGGTGTGAATAAGAAGAATGTAAATAAGATGAAAGAGTATATTGAAATGTGATGTCCGTTCCGTTAAGGTCTCACACATTTACTCACGTTTAAAAGCTTTAAATGGTAAAAGGAGAGAACGAAGATGAATAACCGAAGAATACCACAAGCGTTATTTACAGGCGGTTTTGTTGGAGGTGCGGTATTCGTGGTTGAACTGACCATACCGGAAAGCCCCATGCTACTCATCGTCATGATTGCAGTCATCGCAGCCATTTTAGGCAGTGTAGTAGGCAGAATCGTACTTGGTAAAGTGTTAAAAGAGGAGTCTTAATGAAACATTGGTTATTGCAAGGGATGACTGTTTTAGTTATTGGTCTTCTCTTATTTGCTTTAGAATACATAGGAAGTCAACGAACAGTGGAGTCTGTAGCAAGCGAGTGTAGTGTCATTCACTCCGGAACGATGACTTTTATGATTGTAAGTGTCATTGTAGTCGGTTTTTATGTGCTTTTTACCCTTGAAGGGAAGAAATCGAACAATCTACTGAATCGCTCGTTTTGGACCCAAATGCCTTTTGTATCAGGTTTGGTCGGAATCGTATCTGCTGTTTTGTTTTTAGCTGGTGGCGTGTTTGGTCCTTTGATGGAGTGGACAACTGTGTGGCCTACTCTTTTTATATGTTTCTCGTCTATTCTTTGTTTATCGTTTACTTGTTTATTTTCTCAGTTGAACAGTGTAGAAAAAAAGAGGAGAACAATCATCCGCAGACGGCCCAAGTCTCTTTCATTTGGACCGTAGCATTATTTTCTCTAATTTTTATCAAGACGGTTACGATCATCATGAAAAAGCCCAAGATTGCCGCCCAACGAATCCCTTTCATTCTATGGGACACCATGGTATCAATGAATTTCGTCTCTTCTTTTGCTTGATCAATCTTTTCTCGATTGTATTCCATTGTTTTTCCTCCTTAATGAATTGGGGTTAGGTGTGTATACGAGCGAAACAAGAAGAAGTTCCCAATAACCCAATAACCTGTAAAGAGAGGTACGAAACCGATGCGACCAGAACAAGACATGTTTGATCTGATTATAGGTGTAGCAAAGAAAGATTCACGAATTCGTGCTGTTTATATGAACGGTTCACGAACGAACCCTCAAGTACCAAAAGATCTCTTTCAAGACTACGATATTGTTTATGTGGTGGAGGAAACAGCGTCTTTTCTTACAGAGGAGGGCTGGATTGGCGTGTTCGGGAATCTCCTTATGATGCAAGAGCCAGATAGAAATGATGCTCTTCTTGGTAGACAGGTAGATGTGTTTCGTTCTTATGCCTATTTAATGCTTTTTGATGACGGTAATCGGATCGATTTACGCATACAAACGATTGAGGCAATGAAAGAAGAATACGGTCAAGATTCATTGACTGTCCCTCTTCTGGATAAAGACGGGCTTTTTCCTTCTATCCCTAAAACGAATGACTCGGATTATCATATTAAAAAGCCAAGCAAGGCTGAATTTGAGGGTAGCTGCAATGAGTTTTGGTGGTGCATGCAAAATGTAGCAAAAGGATTGTGGCGAGAAGAGCTCCCATACGCAAAGGGGATGTTTGATCAGATTGTAAGAAAGCCATTGGATGAGATGGTCTCTTGGTGGATTGCCATGAAGCACGACTTTAAAATGTCACCGGGAAAAATGGGGAAGTATTTTAGTACTTACTTGCCAGAAGCACATTGGGAGATGTACGAGAGAACGTATGCAGGAGCCGATGTGGAGGAGAACTGGAGAGCGGTGTTCACAGCTAGTGAGCTATTCCGTACATTGGGGAAAGAGGTAGCGGAAGAGCTATCATATCATTATCCGGATATTGATGATCAGAATATGACGAAGTATCTTGAGCGTGTCAGGGGATTGCCACGGGATGCGAAAGGAATGTTTAGAGGGTGACGTTTGGGTCAGGAACAGGAGAATTTTGGCTAACTCCGCTAAGGTGAGAATAAGTGGGTTAATTACATATGTATCTCCGCCAATTGAAAAATAAGTGGATCATACGGGTGTCGAAACACCTCTACCCCTCCGTCCCTTAACCTGAGCCCAGCGTTCAGGTTCTTTTTTTGATCAAAACGACTCTTTTTTCCAAAAACATAAAACCATTTCCAAGGGAAGTTCGTTACTATTAGTAGAGGTGGTGAAAAGGGTGCCGGCCTGAAAGTCGCAAAACCTATGAAAAGCCGTGGACCGAATTGAATGATACCAACAGACGAAGAGTTGATTTCAGAAATAAAAAGTGGAAGTCAGGCCGCGATGGAAGTGCTCGTCAAGAAGCATTACAAAACAGTGTTTGCCTACATATATCGAAAAATCGGAGACTACCATCTCGCATACGACCTTACACAGGACGTATTTGTCAAAGTGATTAAAGGTCTTGATCAGTATAAAAACGACGGAAAGTTTGCTCATTGGCTCCTACGAATTGCAGTGAATCATTGTAGGGACTACTTCAGGAGCGGGGCTTTTAAACAATCAAACATGCAAGATGAGCTTCATCCAACGATACCTGACCAAAACGAAAACGTGTGGGACATGCTCAGTAAAAAAGAGGATAGTGAAAACATTAAGGAGGCAATCAAAACGCTTCCGCTTATTCAGCGAGAAGCCATTGTTCTTAAGTATTATCATGAGCTGAAAATTAAGGAAATAGCAGAGGTAACGGAAGCGAAAGAGGCGACTGTTAAATCGAGACTCAAGCAAGGAGTCGACAAGCTAAAAGCGATGCTGAAAGGAGGGAACAAGGATGAAAAAAGACGTGAAGGGTAACGAATTTGGGGAACAGTGGAACGAAGACAATGGTGAGATTGAAGCTGAGCTTGAGCGCTTTTTGGTGAAGTATCCTGACGAAAGAGAGATTGAGGCTACGATACATACACTCCGTCAATATGTACCGGAAAAGGAGAAAGGAAATGCTCAACAAACGCCGTACTCACAACGTCTTGTGACCATTCTTAAACGCGCAACGAAAGAAGTCTCGATGATCAGTCCCTCTTATTGGGTGATTAGCATGCTGCTCTTTGCCTTTGGATATGTAATCACCAGCTCGTTTACAGAGAATCCGTTCATGATGTTCGTTGTTCTTGGGACACTGCCTTTTATTCTCGGAGTAACTGAAGTTGTAAAGGGCAGAGACCAAGGGATGATGGAACTGGAGATGAGTTGCAAGCACTCAGCGCAGGAAGTCATGCTATCCCGTCTCGTAGTGATCGGAAGTTACAATGTTTTGTTAAATAGCATTCTCATGATTGGGTTTGTTCCTATTGACTCACGTGTGACTCAGTGGGAGATGATTCTTGTATCTTTGACCGCACTTACGATTTTTGCATCGGTGTCGTTAGCAATTGTGATGAGAATGAGAGGAATTACAGGGACGTTGACCGTCATTTCGGCATGGGTTGTGACACTTGTGGTCTTGGGAAGCAATTACCCATGGATAGAGAAGTTCGTCCACGGTAGCTTTCTAATTCAGCTGGCTGTTCTTATTACAGCACTTTGCTTGCTTTTACTTCAAGTCAAACATATGATGGATCGTTTTTCTACAGTTAAGGGGGAAGAATACAATGAATTTGACCGTTGATCAGGTTTCAAAGACATATAGAGATAAAACAGCCGTGGATCGCTTTTCCGTAGAACTAAATGAAGGCGTGTATGCGTTACTTGGTCCAAATGGTTCAGGAAAGTCCACGCTTATGCGGATGCTTGCTTCCGTTTTAAAGCCGAGTTCTGGGAGGATTCTCCTTAATAATCGAGACATTGATACACTCGGTGAGGAATATCGTGACGTGCTCGGCTATATGCCTCAAGAGTTCGGTGTATATAACAGCTTTACGGCAGAGCGGTTCCTTCGTTATTTTGCCAGCTTGAAAGGGTTAGGTAAAAAAGAGGCAGAGGAGAAGGTCGATAAATTGCTAACGTTAGTGAATCTTCAAGAAGATAGAAAGCGAAAGGCAGGGAAATTCTCAGGTGGGATGAAACGAAGGCTAGGCATTGCCCAAGCCCTACTGAACGATCCGAAAATCTTAATTGTTGATGAGCCTACGGCGGGCCTAGATCCGAAAGAGCGTATACGCTTTAGAAACCTCTTGTCTGATATTTCGAAGGACCGGATTGTCCTGCTCTCTACTCATATTGTGTCGGATATCGAATTGGTTGCAAAAGAAGTATTACTTATGAAAGACGGGTTCCTTGTGAAGAAGAGTTCGGTTGATGAACTACTCAATGAGATGAAAGGGATGGTATGGCGAGTGTTCGTTGATGATGGAGAAGCCAAGAGCTTAACAGGTCGGCATCAAGTGAGCAATGTTCAACGAACTGGGGCAGGGACGACCCTAAGGGTGATTAGTGAAGAAAAGCCTCACACCCATGCGGAAAATGTGGATCCGATTTTGGAGGACGTGTATGTTCATTTCTTCGATGAGGGAGTAGAAGCGGATGTATAAACACGAATGTTTTAAGATCTTTTCCAAACCGAGTATTTATATTGTGTTTGCGCTTGTGGTTGGGTTTCTGGTGTGGGGAGAGCAAAATATGCGGCAGGAAGTGGTTTTCGACGATTCATACAACGACATGATGGAAGAGTGGGGAGGCTTCGTAACGGAAGAAAAACACGACCTTGCCCGGGAAAAAATGAGGCTTTCCGATGGGGGAGAAACAGTTGACTCTCTTCATCCCCTTGAAGGCAACGCTCACTTTTCCATTGCCGCAGCTTGGGGAAACAAAGTCGCTATGAAGGATCGCATTGCCACTCTTGAGGAAAAAAGAGAAGGACTTTCTCCTTCCAGCTATGAGTACCGATCGGCAGCAAAAGAAGAGAGTATGTTAGAGAAAGTTGGGGAAGTTCACGGTTTGTTTGTTGTCGACGGATGGAGAGGGATGTTTGACTTTCTTGAGCCGTTCTTCAGTGTGGTGCTTCTCACGATTTTTATTCTTGTCGGGCTTTCACCCGTGTTTGCCGATGAATATAGCAAAAGGACGACCGGACTGATCTTTGCAACAAAGCATGGAAGAAAAAAGCTTGTTACTGCGAAGCTATTGGCTGGTGCTACCTACATCTTAGCCATCTTTGTTTTATTGCATGGCATCAATACGTTTATTCATGTTGTGAACCTTGGCGGCCTTCAAGGGTGGAATGTGCCGATGCAGAGCCTGTGGAGTACTTTTGCTGACTGGTACAGTCCCTATGGTCAGTCGCCATTTTCGTGGAATGTACTAGAGTTTTGGTCAGCAACATTGACGGTGCAGTTCTTTGGAAGTCTTGTGTTTGGCGTGTTGGTACTTGTGATGTCTCAGCTAACGCGAAACGGGATGGTCGCCTTTTTTGTAAGTGGAACGGTTCTGGCTATTCCTTTTGTGATCAGACAACTTAACTTAGAGCGTGGTGTGATGGAATACGTGACAACATTCAGCTACATGGAACTGATCCGAACCGAACGCCTTTTTCAGACATTTGAAGCCTTTAACGTGTTCGGTTTTCCGGTTTTATATCATACCGCTCTAATCGTAGTCTTCTGCGTTATAACCGTCGTCATTTTAGTCCTTCTATATTGGAGTCATAGGCGCACGCAGGTAGCCGGATAAAAAGCTAAAGAAACCTCCCGGCGTATGTCGAAGGCAGTGAAAAAGTTAAAGATCAAACTTTTTCACTGCCTTCTATGTTCGGGAGGTTTTCGCTGTGGATATGAAGAATAGATAGTTGTGAAGAATTGGATGTCACACTTTACTATATTCAGCTAGCTTTGCTTTTTCGTAGGGTTATAGTTGCTCGATTCCTTCATTTCATTTCGAAGTTCCGAATCATGCATAATTCGAAGTACTGGGCGGCTAGCGAGCAGCAAACTTCCGCATAGGTAAAGAATCATTCCGACGATTTCCACCGAAGAGAAAAAGTTTAATATACTTCCGGTGACAAAGAAAAAACCAATCAACAAATCGTTGACCGTTGTAATGAGTTGATACCTTTTTCTAAAATACAACCTGAACCGGCCTGCTTTAATATCAAGATAGTCTTTTTTATCGGAAATATCAGGCATTGGTTACTCTCCTCTCCATAAGCATTCCTATTTTTTATCTTCCACAACGTTATAGGAAAGAAACGTCCTTTCCACAAAAAAAATCGAGATGAGGCGGGAATCAGATTGAAACGTTTCGGAGTCATGCTCGTGATGGTGAGTTTGTTAGGAACGGCGTGTAGTAAAGAAGCCCTATTAAGTGAACATGTGATAACGGCACGACATCACCTAGAAGAGATGGGGTTTGATGTTGAATCCATTTACGAAGAAGGCACTTACCAGGTTACGAAAGAGGATTGGGAATCCATTCATAGAGCTGTGCCACACGAAGAGATTTGGTCCGTGCAAGAAGGTGATGTAGACGATTACATGGGTAAAGTGCTTGCAACGGTGTCTGTAAGAGTGAAGAACCATCCCCTTGATGATGCCTACAACATAGGGCATACACGGGTAACGGTTTTATTGGATGAAGGACAGGTGATTGGGGGCTGGACCGTGCCTGTTTCTAAAGATCGTGATGTGATCGGAGGGGTATTTTCACTGAGTGGAAAATAAGTGATCTTGTAAAAGGGGACTTCCTTAGTCATGTAAGGAAATCCTCTTTTTGACTTTACCAATTGTGTTAAAATATAGAAAAACAGAAAAGGACCTCATCAATGTTTGACTCACAGATTGCATTTTTCGGATTTTGCGGCTTGATCATCTTTATTATTTTTGACTTGATTAAAAACAAGAAGCATAACGTTATTAGAAGAGTGATTATGTATAGTTTCATTGTTTACGTGTTAAAGGTGTTAGATGTGACGATTGGAATGATCTCCATACCTCCTCACGATTACGTCGGACACTATGGGTATTACCTGCAGCTCGTCCCTTTTTACTTTGTTGCAGATATCCTCGCGTATGAAACGGGAAGCTTTTTATTTTGGAATACGATAAGGCTGTCTTTTTTCAACTTTTTGTTATTAATTCCTCTAGGGGTGTACTTAGCTGTACTTTTTCGTGTCAACGGTCTAAAGCAAGCTACGACCATTGTCTTTATGAGCACATTATCGATTGAAATGGTGCAATTTTTCTTTTCCATCACCGGAATCAGCACGTATGGAAGAACATTTAATGTGGATGACTTGATTCTCAATACGATTGGGGGCGTTGTTGGATTTGTAGTTGCACGTTCACTAATCACCTTGTGGATGAGGAGGAACGCATGATGAACATATCTCGAGTTGGAACGGGACTTGTTGCTGGTGTGATCATTCTCTTAGCGGGGTTATTTCTAAACGCCGTACTTTTAACAGACATGGTACTGGTACTCTTTTTGACGAGTATTTTAGCAGTATTCGTAGCTAATAAGCTAGGTAAAAACGCCTTTATAGGTATTCTTGCGTACTTGATTTTCTATGTTGCTGTCGTCACCTATACTCGAAGCTTCGGAGACCCAGAAGAGCTACTGAAAATTGTAGAATTGTTGATTTATCAAGGGCTTGCAACCATTTTGACAACGTTTGTCCTTGCCATACTCATCAAGTAGGGAGGAAAAAGTGTGCGTTGGTATTGGTCTTTGGTTTCACTTGGCATCTTTTGTTTGACCTTTCTTCTCCTTTGGCTTGTACCGATGAGAGGAGATGTAGGTACCGGTTTTTTGGCCGTAGGTTTATCCTTGTCTTTTATTTTAGCTCTAGCTAGTGAGCGAGGACCGTTAAAGCTCCTAGCGCTCACGGTGGTGTTGAGTGTAGCGATGATTTACGGTGTGGTAGCTTTTTCTTTCATGTTTGGCTTGATCTAAACGATCGATGGGTGCAGGCAGCCTATCGATCTTTTTTTGGAAAGTGGACGCATCCGATCGAACTCGTGTGCGTCTATACGTATGAAGAGAAGGCACCGAACTTTTCAGTGCCTTCTGAAAAAAGGAGGTGGCTTAATGACGGACCAAGACTTGATAAACAACATCCTATCAGGGGATGAAGAAGCTATTGAAATTCTTCATGAACGATATGTGGATCGTATTTATACATACATAAAAGCACAAACGAACAACCACCATGATGCGGAAGAATTACTCCAGGATGTGTTCTTTAAAGTGGCAAAGCAGCTCGATCGATTTGAAGGCCGTGCTTCTTTTAAAACATGGTTACTTACCATTACGCGAAAAGCGGAGCCTTGCACTCTCCTGACGAAAGGATATACTCATTGTTTATCTACATTATTTAAAGTGGTACGAAAAGGTGTAGATGTTTTGAACATTCGACCATACGAAACTAAAGACGAAACGGGTTGGCTTAGATGCAGAGTGCTATCCTTTTTAGACAATGCATGCTTTGGCAATGTCCTAACAAACAAACGTCCCGGACAATTCCGTCCAGGGCGTGCTTTTATCTTAACGAGAGGTGTCTAAATCGGATCGATTCTGCCAGTGTGGGCTTGATTGAAACATGTCCAAAAGACAATCCAAGTTTTACTGTGGCTTGGGCAATTTCCGGGCGCAAACCAGAGAGTGTAGTCGTTACACCGACCAGCTTTAAAGCATCGATCAAGTCCATTAACTCACTTGCAACGACTTCATCAATGGTGACAACACCTGATAAATCCATTAACAGATGGTTGACTCCTTGACTTGCGCACTGCTGGAGGGTTTTCTCCATAATGATTTTTGAGCGGGAAGAGTCGATATCCCCTACAAGAGGCAACAAGGCAACTTCTTCATTCAGTGTAATTACAGGAGAACTTAACTCACTTATGACCTTCTTTTGACTCTCGATTTGTTCTTGCTCGTATTTCGTATGCTCGGCAACGAACCAAACCGTGATTTTACTGAACATTCGATCCAAGACTCTGAACCATTTTACAACTTCTTGAATTGTATATTCTTCGTTCGTCTCGCTTACGAATTCCTCAATCAGTCGGCTGTATTGTTCTTGTGTTCGATTGAACTCTCCGAGAATCAAGTGAATCGGAGTTCTCAAATGTTCTTCATCTTGAGCGATTTCAAGGATCCAATCTTCTAAACTATTAAGGAAGCTCTGTTCATCCTGCTTAAAAACCTCGAAAAAACGCTTATGAAAGTCATTGTTTTGCCTTTTTATTGTATTCACAACATCCGGATTGTTGGATGCGTATACTCCATCCGTACTGTTTTTGTGGGCTATTTCAAACCATTCGTCAGTAAGGCGCTGTACATTGCTTAGTAAAAAGTCGTATAATTCACTGTCTTTATGCATAATGGCCTCCTTCTATAAAACCCTTTCCATCTATAGACAATTTTACTTCACTAAAGAGGGTTTGTCGATTTTTAAATTACTTTCATTTCTTTGCCCATGTTGGGGACTGATAAAACATTGACTACGTTTACTATTGTGAGCATTTGGATAAATAAACCAATTTGTTAGGTCCTTTTATCATGAGTGAATGTTTCAAGTTCCCACAATTGTACAATGGTTCATTTTATCTAGTACAATAGATATACAAGAAGTATGAAGAAATGTGGAGTGTGAACATGACCAAACGTAAAAATACGATCATGCTAGGATTTTCACTGTTTGTAGCTGTTTTGTCGTTGATTGTCCATTATTTACATCGAGAAGTAGGGTTGGTGGATTCATACGTATTTATGTTGAATGGTGGAGCCGTGCAGACTCAATCCCTTTTAGCATTAAACCTCTTATTCTTTTTACCCATCGTCCTATTACTTGCATTGTTTATTGTTTTTCAAATAAATCGAACACACCAAGCCATTCCCTACTTGGTTATGCTTGTGCTCACGTATTCAAGTATTTCCATTATTGCGGGAGGACAAGGATTGGTTGAATATCACTTCTCGATCTTTATGGTGTTGGCTAGTCTTGCTTACTATGAAAATATCAAAATTATACTCATTAGTACAATGATCTTCGCTTTTCAACATATCGTTGGATATCTGGCCTTTCCGGAACTTCTCTGTGGCACAAGCAGTTATCCTTTTGCATTATTTATGGTCCATGTGGTGTTTTTGCTCGCAACAAGCGGTGTCATCTTGGTACAAATTGTTGCTCGTACAAAAACGAATCGTGAATTCCAACAAGCTTCAGCTAAGCAAATGGCCTTACTTGACCAAATAACGGCACGTGTCTCCGAGAGTTCGTCTTATGTGCTCACAAATATTACGGAACTTGCTCATGGGGCAAAAGAATCTACAGCTGCGACGGAACACATTGCCTCATCTGTACAAGAACTAGTTGGCGGTGCAGAAAGTCAGCTTGCTGAATCGAGAAGAGGTAACCAATTAATTGATCATGTTTCAGATGCGGTCGCTAAAATCATTGATCAATCCAAAGCAGTCACACAAGCCTCGAAGGAAACCGTCGATTATGTAAAAGAAGGAACCGATCGAATGAATGAGACGGAAAGGCAGATGGCCGTCATTGCCACTGAGTTCGATACTATGAAAAAAGGTACAGCGGACATGCTGAAGCAAACGGATGCCATTCAAGAGACGGTTTCCCTTATTACTTCGATCTCGGATCAAACCAATTTACTCGCACTTAACGCAGCCATTGAAGCAGCTAGAGCAGGAGAAGCAGGTCGTGGGTTTGCCGTTGTGGCAAACGAAGTACGAAAGCTTGCCGATCAATCGAAGACATATGCAGAAACCATTAGGAATGTGCTGTCGGATTTAACGACCCATACAAAGAACATATCCCATATGATGGAAAACGGGAACGCTCAAGTTTCAAAAGGAATCTCCTTTGTAAGTGAAACAAAATACGTCTTCAAAGACATTTCAACGGAAATTTCAAGCGTGAACGGACGAGCGATAGAGACGTTCTCCTCAGCAAAAGGGATAGGAGAGAAAATGGAGGAAATCAATCGATCTCTCACCTCAATGATTGCGATTACCGAGGCAAATAAAGAAAATACGAACGCCATGTCTCAAACATCCGAAGAACAACTGGCGATGATGTCTCAGTTCAGTTACATTGCTGAATCAGTAAAAGACATGACCGATGAGTTGAACGTCCAAATCGAATCCCTCTCAACAAGCAGGAAATAAACCAACGGAAGGCGAAGCAATCCTCAAATAAACACAGGAATAGGAAATTCTTTGTATAGGAGAGCCTATTCAGAAAAATATATAACAACTATCACTGTTTATTGGGGGAGTGCAGATGCAAGTCAGGTTGGAAATTAGCTATAAAACACCAAAAGGAATTGAAACGACGTTTAGTTCAGCTAATCTTCGTGTAGAAGAGGCTCTTTTACTGGCGGGTGATCTGGAGAGAATAGGAAGAGTGAAATCCATGAGCTTCATTGATCACCGTGAGCAAACGTGGACATTGAAACAGCTGAAAAAGTTGGTCGAAGAAATTGAAACAGAGCCCCATCATATCACGGTTTATTTTGATGGTGGTTTTGATGTTCAAACAAAGTCAAGCGGACTCGGGTGTGCTATTTATTTCGAGAAAAACAAAAAGGCCTTTCGACTAAGAAAAAACAAAGCCGTCACTTCCCTTGAATCTAACAACGAAGCAGAGTATGCAGCGCTTTTTTTAGCAGTCGAGGAGCTTGAAGATCTCGGTGTTCATCATTTACCTGTCACGTTCGTAGGTGATTCTCAAGTTGTCATCAATCAGCTGAGTGGAGAATGGCCGTGTATGGAAAAGGCCCTTAACACGTGGGCGGATCGTATTGAAGAAAAAATGAAGGAGTTAGGCATTGATCCTCACTACGAAGTGGTATCTCGAAAAAAGAATCAAGAGGCCGACCACCTCGCATCGCAGGCACTAAAAGGAGTCGATGTGAGGAGTATGATTGAGTTGGATAAAATATGAAAATCAGAAGAAAAAGTAAAATGAGAAGAGGCTGGGACAGAAGTGTTAACGATGAATGAAAATCCGAACAATGGTGTGCGGTGCTAATACACCGCTACTGAAATATACTTCGCTTTCCGCGGGAAGCGGCTGAGCCTCCTCGGGCTTTGCCCTCCGGGGTCTCATCTTCGCTTTTCATCCCGCAGGAGTCTACGTATATTTCATCCGCTCTACTAGCAAATTCTTCGGATTAAACTCTAAACACTTTCTATATTTCCCAGTCTTTTTTATACGCTGTTTTCGGAAGTATTGTTGCTTTTATATAAGAAAAATTGAAGCAGAAGGGCTCGAGACTCCTGTGGCAGTGCAAGACCCCACAGGGCGCAGCCCGAGGAGGCTTGCTAGCACCGCCACGGAAAGCGAAGGGTCCGTATGCTTCATCAACACTAAGTGATGAAGAAAATAATAAAAAAGCAACAATCTATACGAAAACAGCCTTTTTATAGTAAGTCCTGTGGTCCTGTTAATTCTTCTCTAAATGTCCTTTATCACCTGAATCTTTCGCTCATATTTCCTGTATCGCTTAAAAAAGTGAGGCTTTCCCTTCTTTTCAAAATCCCGATTCCACTTAAACATGCTACGAAAGAGAGCAAACGTTGGTTTATAGTGAGATGTTTCCAAACCGAGTTTTTGTCTCATGTATCGCTTGACGATCCGATACGTCCGAACACGATATGGTGGATCGAGAAAAAGAATCACATCAGCCCGCTCGAAGCTTTCATCTACCCACCGTTGGTAATGCACTCCCTCTACGATCCACAGTTCCCCTTGTACAATTTCCCCTAGACGTTTGACTCGTTCCCCTTCTGAGCGTCTTCGGTCTCCCGATGGATGCCTCTCCCAAACCACATTATCAAGCTCAAAATAGGGAATTCCAGTCTCCTTTGCGAGCCTTCTTGCAAGTGTTGTTTTGCCGCTTCCAACGGAACCGATTATATGGATTTTTTTGTGTCCGGTCTTGATTTGGGCCTTCTTTTCTCTTTTCATGTTCACGGCTCCTTTGAAAGAGTATATCCCATAATATACCACTAACATGTCGATCTTTCTGATTTTTCTCCACAAAATCCGCCAATTGAAAAGGGTTTCATAGTATAATCATGGGTGTATAACAATCGGAATTTTTACAAGTGGACGAGGAGTGTTGACTGTGAAGGAATTCAAAGAGAGCATGTACAACCTGATAGTTGAAACATCAACAAATTTACCACACGATGTGAGACGAGCCATTGACCAGGCAATACAAAAGGAGAATGCCGGGACGAGAGCCGCTCTTTCTTTAGCAACAATCACACAAAATATTGGCATGGCCGATGATCACGTATTGCCAATTTGTCAAGACACGGGGATGCTGACGTTTGAGGTAAAAGTCCCTGTTGGTGCCAACCAAATTGAAATGAAAAAGCATATTCATGAAGCTGTAAAGCAAGCAACGACTGACGGGAAACTCCGTCCGAACTCTGTTGATTCTCTTACAGGTGAAAATAGCGGGGACAACATTGGAGAAGGTACGCCAATCATTCATTTTACTCAATGGGAAAAAGACGAAATTGACGTTCGCCTCATTATGAAAGGTGGCGGATGTGAAAATAAAAACATTCAATACAGTCTTCCGGCGGAAATCGAAGGACTTGGACGCGCCGGTCGTGATCTTGATGGCATCCGAAAATGTATTCTTCATTCTGTCTATCAAGCACAAGGACAAGGGTGTAGCGCGGGCTTTATCGGAGTAGGTATTGGTGGAGACCGTATCTCAAGCTATGCATTGGCAAAAGAACAGTTGTTCAGAAAGGTCGATGACGTAAATCCGAACGAAGACTTGGCGAACCTTGAAGATTATGTGCTTGAAAAAGCGAACACGCTCGGGATCGGCACAATGGGCTTTGGTGGAGAAGCGACGTTGCTTGGCTGTAAAATCGGAGCAGGTAACCGTCTCCCAGCAAGCTTCTTCGTCTCTGTGGCATACAACTGTTGGGCATTCCGTCGTTTAGGTGTGACTCTGGACGCTGAAAATGGTGCCATTCAGAGCTGGTTATACAAAGACGGAGATAAAGTCACGTTTGCAGAAGAGGAAGTGGCGGCCACTTCTGAAGAGACAATCGATGAGGCTCCTCGTGAAGTGGTCCTTGAAGCACCAATAACGGAAGAACAAATTCGCGAGCTTAAAGTAGGGGATGTGGCTGTGATCAACGGTATCATGCATACCGGTCGTGATGCCATTCACCACCACTTGATGGAAAACGACGCTCCGATCGATCTAAATGGACAAGTGATTTATCACTGTGGACCGGTTATGTTAAAAGACGGAGACGGAAATTGGCATGTAAAAGCCGCAGGACCAACGACCAGTATTCGTGAAGAGCCTTACCAAGGAGATATTATGAAAAAGTTTGGCATCCGCGCTGTAATCGGTAAAGGCGGAATGGGGCCAAAAACATTGAATGCGTTAGGAGAACACGGTGGCGTTTACTTAAATGCGATCGGTGGCGCAGCCCAATATTACGCCGATTGTATTAAAGGTGTGGAAGGCGTCGACCTGATGGAATTCGGTATTCCTGAGGCGATGTGGCACCTTCGTGTGGAAGGATTCCGCGCTATTGTTACGATGGATTCTCATGGAAACAGCTTGCACAAAGATGTGGAGAAGACATCGCTTGAGCGTTTGAGCCAGTATAAAGAAAGAGTGTACTAAAAAGAGGTCGGTCGTGTGCCCCAGATAGGGTGGACGGCCGTTTTTTTGTTTTAAACAGGTTAGCGCAGCGCACACTCGCCCCTCCAAACCCCACTTCCACACGAAACACTTACTCATACATAAAACCCTGCCTCCCAACGAAAACTACCGAAAAACAAGTCACAAAAAGGAGGCGGCTACCCATGAACCTGAAAAAGATTCTCATAACCGTCACAACGGCCATTCTCATGATCACTGTTATGGCTACATCCGTGCATGCCTATAGTACCCAGGTCCATCATTGGAATTTCAAGCCTAAAGAAAACAACGAACCGCCATCCACAGAGCCCCATTATGAAGCGCTTCTTGAAAAGTATGGTGGATTTTATATCGGGGATACATCAAAAAAAGAGATTTATCTCACATTTGATAACGGATATGAAAATGGCTACACGAGAAAAGTGCTCGACGTCCTAAAAGAAAAAGAGGTGCCAGCAACCTTTTTCGTAACCGGTCACTACCTAGATACGGAACGTGAGCTCATCAAGCGTATGGTGAACGAAGGCCATATCGTCGGTAACCACTCCTATCATCATCCGAGCTTACCGGAAGTGGACGACGCACGTGTGAAACGAGAGCTGGATAACCTCAAAACACTTTACACTGAGGTAACAGGAGACAGCCGTATGCAATACTTAAGACCACCAAGAGGGACATTTAGCGAGCGATCCCTCGCTCTCTCCCAACAGTTGGGCTACACAAATGTCTTTTGGTCATTCGCCTATGTAGACTGGGAAGTAAACAAGCAAAAAGGATGGAAATACGCGTATGATTCAATCATGAGGCGCATCCATCCAGGTGCAATCATGCTTCTCCACTCCGTATCCAGTGACAATGCCGAAGCTTTGCCAAAAGTGATTGACGACCTTCGCGCTCAAGGGTACGAATTCAAAAGCCTTGACGACTACGCTGGAAAAGCCCAAGTTACACCGTTTAAAGCGGACTAAGATGTCCAAAATACTAGCCTTGAGTATCGCAAGGACAAATGAAGACAACACGAAAAAAACCTGCTGTGGTCCCTCCACAACAGGTTTTTCATATTCTGTTTAGTTTGAAAATCCGACCTCCGCTAAGCCGGTAGCGATCTCTTCAAGAGTGGAGACGTCCGTTACATCAAAGCAAATCGCCTCTTTGCTTCGCACAATCAAGACCCCAAGAATGTTTTCGTTCGCATCTTTTATAGGGAACTTCAATTCCGCATTGGACTCCCAACTCAAATCGCGACCTTCTTCCGACGCCGCCATCAAACGGGCATCTTCTTCGCCTTCTACGCAATAAACGCCGGCCCAGTCAATGTACGACACGTTTTCTACTAGCGTATCCACTGTTTTTTTCAGGATCGCATCCAGGCTTTTCTTTTTGTAAATATCAGCCATAATTTCTAATGAAGCTACATCTGTTGCAATAGACACTTGTAATCTCTCCCTCTTTTTTATCTACCTCCCGAGTGTATCAAATTATCTCGGCTTTTCGGGGTGGGAAGTTAAGGAAGAGAACGGGTTATGATATGATGAAGAGAACGATGAAAGGCGGTGGATCAATGGATACAACCGTTCAGATTGAAGGCCCTTACAATTTCGACCAAGCATTGAAACGATTGGCATTCGACCCGCTCATTCAAACGGATCGTGAAAAAAGAACGTTAAAATTGCCTATACTAGTTAACGACCAACCTGTTGTTGTCACGCTACAAGCCACAGGGTCAACAGAAAACCCAAGTTTTCACCTTACAACCCACCAAAACGAAGACAAAGATGCTATACTAACGAAGGTTTATGAAATTATGCACTTTCACGTGCCCTTAAAGCAAGTCACAGATCACTACCAGGACACCGATCTTTACCCACTCATGAAAGAGCACGAAGGCACCCCCTTCATCACAGACTTCCAACCATACGGCTGCCTCATGAAAACGATCATCCACCAGCAACTGAACATGAAGTTTGCCACCACACTAACCGAACGCTTCGTCAAAACGTTCGGCTATGAAAAAGAAGGAGCTTGGTTCTATCCAAGTCCCCAAACCGTGAGCAAACTCCACGTGGACGAGCTAAGGCAACTTCAATTTAGCCTAAGAAAAGCGGAGTATGTGATTCAGACATCAGAGAAAATCGCAGCGGGCAACCTCGACCTAGAGCAAATTCGCCTCAAAAGGGAAGACCAAATCGTCGAAGAGCTGATCACCCTTCGTGGCATAGGCCGCTGGACAGCAGAAAACTTCATGATGTTCGGGCTCGGAAGAATGGATTTGTTCCCGGCACAAGATATTGGCGTTCAAAACGCCCTGAAGCAGTTTTATAATCTAGACCAAAAACCTTCCCTTGAATGGATGGGAAAAAAATCATCAGACTGGTCTCCATACCGAAGCTACGCCACCCTTTACTTGTGGAATAGCCTTGAGAACGGGATCATCGTCTAAACGGAGGACTTTGTAGATGCAAAAGCAATACAACAAAAAACAAACAGAATTAAACATGAAAGTGGGACAGCGTTTTCCACTCACAATAAAAAGGCTCGGTATTGACGGCGAGGGTGTTGGCTATTTTAAGCGCCAAGTCGTCTTTGTTCGCGGCGCATTGCCCGGGGAAGAAATTGTGTGCGAAGTCACAAAAGTGCACCGTAAATTCGCGGAAGGACAAATTCGCAAAATCCGAAAACCATCCGAGGATCGAACGAAAGCACCATGTGTCTACTACGACCGCTGCGGTGGCTGTCAGCTTCAGCACCTTACGTACGAAGGACAGCTAAAAGAAAAGAAAGACATCGTTCGTCAAGCGTTTGAACGATATACAAAACTGAATCTCGACAAGCTTTCATTCGGTGACACGGTCGGCATGGAAGACCCTTGGCGTTACCGAAACAAAAGCCAAATGCAAGTGGGAAATGCCGATGCCAGTCTCATCACCGGCCTTTTCCAAACAGACAGTCATCACTTAATCGATATCGAAAAATGTATCGTTCAACATCCCAAAACCGATGAAGTGACTCGTACAGTGAAGACGATTTTAGAAGAACTGAACATTCCTGCTTACAACGAGCGAAAACGAAAGGGCGTTGTACGTACCATCGTCACTCGTGTCGGCTTTGAAACAGGAGAAGTCCAGTTGGTGCTCGTTACAGCAACAAGAGACTTACCAAAAGCGGATTTAATAGTCGAGCGAGTAAATCAGAGGTTACCGTTTATCAAGTCGATCGTCCAAAACGTCAACTCCCGTAAAACGTCCGTCATCTTTGGAGATGAAACGCGCGTTCTTGACGGCAAAGAGAAGATCCGCGAAACGTTAGGTGAACTGAACTTTAACCTGTCTGCACAAGCGTTCTTCCAACTCAATCCCGTTCAAACACGAAAGCTGTACGATTTAGCAAAAGCAGCAGCAGAGCTTACTGGAACTGAGCGCGTCGTCGATGCTTATTGCGGAGTAGGTACGATCGGTCTATGGATGGCCGACAAAGCCAAAGAACTTCGAGGCATGGACATTACCCAAGCGTCCATCGATGATGCAAGGATAAATGCTGAACAACTCGGATACGACAATGCCGAATTTGAAACAGGTAAAGCAGAAGACGTCTTGCCTCGCTGGGCGAAAGAAGGCTGGAAACCAGATGTCCTCCTTGTAGACCCACCAAGAAGCGGTCTAGATGAGAGCCTTTTAAACACGATCGGTCGCGTGAAACCGAAGCGTCTCGTTTACGTCTCTTGTAACCCATCGACATTAGCTAAAAATACGAACGAACTTGTTAATTCCGGTTACAAATTAGAATCCCTTCAACCCGTTGATATGTTCCCTCAAACCGCACAAGTGGAATGTGTAGCGAGGTTTACTTTAAAATAAACGGCACTAGTGACCCAAAAGGCACATGAAAGGCACTGAAAGAAGTTTTGATTGTAACTTTTTCCGTGACTTCCAACTTCCTTTTGGGTCAGGTTATTTTTACTTAAGTTCCACGTGTCTTAAAAGACCAACTAGGGTAAAATGGAAGAAGAAGCTTGTTTTGTACGGAGGAAGATCGAATGTTTGATTTTAAAAAACGAATGATCATCTTTACTGCTGTCGTCTTACTTATTATTGGATGCAGTGACGATCCTGTAACGGAAGAAACAGAAGCACAGTCAGGTGAGCGAATCAACGTACGAATGCTTTATGACGATGAGGTTCGACCAAATGAAGAAACCACTCTTCGTGTGCAAGTGCAGCAAGCGGGCGAACAAGTAGATGATGCAGAAGAAGTCATTTTTGAAATCTGGCCTCACGGTAGGAGCTATGAGAGTGTTGAGCTAGAAGCCGAGCATGCGGGAGAAGGCATCTATGAGAGTGAACACACGTTTGATGAAGAAAACTTATTCTACGTCCAACCACGAGTATCGGCTAGAAACCGTCAATCCATGACCTTAAGCGAGCTCATCGTTGGAGACTTCTTGATTCGGTCAGAAAACATGGAATTAGAGGAAGGCGAAGGCGAAGGTGAACTGCCTGAAGATTTTATAGCCTTTTTCGGTGTAGATAGGGACCTCGTAGCAGGAGAGCCGTCCATATTAACCGTTCAAGCCAACTATGAAAAAGAACCGTGGACAGACGGGGAAGTCCTTATTGATATCAAAAAAGATGATGGATCACCGGAAACGTTTGAAACCGTCGAAAGTGAGCCAGGGGTCTACCAATTGGAACATATCTTTAACGATGGTGGAGCTTACGACATTGTGATCCACTTTCACGACGATGACCAAGAGCTAGATGCGCAAATAAAAGACAAGCTCGAGGTCTATGAAGACGAAGACGACTAAAAGGCACCTCCAAAAGCGGAGGTGCCTTCTTTTTACATGTCAGCTATTGAGCTCACAACTGAGCAAAGGGTCAGACCCCACGTTTAGTGCTTCACAAAAAAGGGGTGTTGGTAGGGTTGATCTTCTTGTATATACAAGTTATACTTTTACGGAGAATCCTCATAAAAAGCGGCGTTTGAATGCGGTTTCAAATGAGCGTGATTTGGGGAACATGTAAGAGACCGACTTGATGGAGGAGTGCATTGATTATGCCTAAAAATGAATGGTGGAGAAAGTCCGTCGTTTATCAGATTTATCCGAAGAGCTTCAACGATACAATGGGTAACGGTGTTGGCGACTTGGAAGGAATCATTGAAAAACTCGATTACTTAAAAGACCTTGGGGTAGACGTGATTTGGCTCACGCCGATCTACAAGTCACCTCAAAAAGATAACGGTTATGACATTGCCGATTATTTCAGCATCCACGAAGAGTACGGCACAATGGAAGACTTTGACCGCCTCTTAGCTGAAGCACATAAACGAGACCTGAAAATCATTATGGACATCGTGGTGAATCACACGTCTACAGAGCATGAGTGGTTCAAAGAGTCCGCAGAATCAAAGGACAACCAGTACCGCGACTTCTACATCTGGAAAGATCCAGTTGACGGCGGGGAGCCAACGAACTGGCAATCCAAGTTTGGAGGAAACGCTTGGAAATACGACGAAAAAACAGGGCAATACTACTTGCACTTATTTGACGTAACCCAAGCTGACTTGAATTGGGAGAACGAAGAAGTTCGTAAAAAAGTGTACGACATGATGTGTTATTGGTTTGACAAAGGCGTTGATGGGTTCCGTCTTGACGTTATTAATCTCATCTCAAAAGACCAGTCGTTTCCGAACGACGATGGCTCAGTAGCACCAGGAGACGGCCGCAAATTTTACACAGATGGCCCTCGCGTACATGAATACATGCAGGAAATGAACAAAGAAGTATTTTCTAAGTACGATGTTCTCACAGTAGGGGAGATGAGCTCCACAACGATCGACAACTGTATTAAATACACTCGTCCCGATCGCAACGAGCTATCCATGACATTCAACTTTCACCACTTGAAAGTGGATTATCCAAACGGAGAGAAGTGGACGGCGGCTGACTTCGATTTTATCCAGCTAAAGGAGATTCTTAGCGAGTGGCAAGAAGCTATGCACGAAGGTGGAGGATGGAACGCCTTGTTCTGGTGCAACCACGACCAGCCGCGTGTGGTCAGTCGATTCGGTGACGACGGGGAATACCACAATGAATCAGCGAAAATGCTTGCGACGACCGTTCACATGATGCAAGGAACGCCTTATATTTATCAAGGCGAGGAGTTTGGTATGACCAATCCGAAGTTTGACGACATCAACGAGTACCGTGATGTTGAGACCTTGAACATCTATGATATCAAGCGTCAAGAAGGAATGAGTGAGGATGAGCTCATGGCAGCAATCAAGCAAAAATCCCGTGACAATTCCCGTACACCGGTACAGTGGAACGACTCTGAAAACGCAGGCTTTACAACAGGTACACCATGGATCGCTGTCCCTGAAAACTACAAGCAAATCAACGCAGAAGTCGCGGTTGCTAATCCAAATAGCGTTTACCATCACTACCGCAAGCTGATCGAACTTCGCAAAACACATGACATTATCACTCACGGAAGCTACAAGCTCCTTCTTGAAAATGATGAGCAAATCTTTGCATATGTTCGTGAATACGAAGATGAGCTTCTACTTGTGGTGAACAACTTTTATGAAAAAGAAGCGACGTTTAACTCTCCGGTTGATACGGAAGGATACACATCCAACGTGCTTATTTCCAACTACGACGATGCAGAAAGAAATCCTGCCTCTGTCACACTCAGACCATACGAGTCTGTCGTTTATCATTTGAAAAAAGCATGATACACTTAAGGTAACTCCCAAAAAGTTCCGGTGCAGCAGCGTCTTCACCGGACTTTTTGCTAACTTGTTAAAGCGGTGATAACGATGCAAAACAAATTCATTAAAATCTATCATGATATTGCGGATAAAATCCGAGACGGACACTACGCCCCTCAAGACAAACTTCCTTCTGAACATGATCTGATGAGTCAGTTTGATACTTCACGAGAAACGATCCGTAAAGCCTTGAACATGCTTGCTCAAAACGGCTTCATTCAAAAGGTTCAAGGAAAAGGCTCTATCGTCCTTGATGCTCGCAAGTTTGACTTTCCGATCAGTGGTCTTGTGAGTTTCAAAGAGTTGGCAAAAAAAATGGGCGACAACCATCATACGTATGTAAAAAAAATAGACTTGATCAAGCCGGGCTCATTTATTCAAGAGCAACTTAAAGTAAGAGAGGATGCGAAGGTTTGGGAAGTGCATCGCGTTCGTGAAATTGACGGCGAGTGCGTCATACTCGACAAGGACTTCTTCAATAGAACCTACGTGGATTTTCTCACTGAAGAGATATGCCAAAATTCTATTTACGAATATATTGAAAGCGATCTCAAAATGACGATTAGCTTTGCCAAAAAAGAGATCACTGTCGTAGAACCAACCGAAGAAGACCGAAAGCTCCTCGATCTTGACGGCTTCTCCAACATCGTAGTTGTAAAAAACTACGTCTACTTCGACGACGCTAGCCTGTTTCAATACACCGAATCCCGTCACCGACCGGACAAGTTTCGGTTCGTGGACTTCGCAAGACGAACACACGGGTAACAGGGGAACGCTTCCTTTTCGTGGGGAGCGTTTTTCACTTTGCATAGTGGGTGAAGTAGTCATGGGAGGGCTAACTCCGCCAATTTGAAAATAAGTCAGCCAATTCATAAATAACTCCGCCAATTCATAAATAACTCCGCCAATTCATAAATAACTCCGCCAATTCGAAAATAAGTCAGCCAATCCCACAATTAACTCCGCTAAATCCGAAATAAGAGCTTCTTCCGAAAACCGAAACATCCGCCCACCACGCCCACTACCACCCATCCTCCGCTCGCAACCAACGACCTCCCTTCCCATAAAACAAAAAAACAGCCGACTACTCGGCTGCTTGAATCCTAAACCATTATCCTATTTTCTTACTTTTCAACGCTGCAACAATCGAGTGGCGGATGTCTTTGTCGTGTACTGTTTTGTTCAGCCAAGCTTTCGGAGTGGCTGAAGAATCTTGTTTTACTCGCTTGAATAAGATGCTCAGGACCATTTTAAGCACATTGGAGTAGTGAATATGATCAATCTTTTGTGCCAAGTGCAAGATATCTTCGATTAAAGCCGAGTCGTCAAGAGGCACACGCTCACATGTGTTTACGAGGAGTTGCCTGACGATTTTGGTTTCATTGTATTCGAGATAGTAATCAGCAATCTGAGCGAGAAGGTTAGGGTATTTTTCCATAATGAACCCTAGTTGAGGTACATACTGATCGTAGCGGTGGGAAACAAGAAACGGAAACGACTTGTTTGCGTTTGCTTGGTTAAGCGCCTCTACCAGTGCTTCGTTAATAAGTGAGTTTTCGGACTTTCCATCGGTCTTCTGTAAGGTGAGTAACCTTGAAGGCCATTGGTGTTTGATGTCTTCCAAATGCTCATCAACGAGGTATTTCATAATGTTTTCGTTTTTCATCTTCGCTTCGGACTTCGGTTTTAGGGCGTCACGAAGGTCGTCTTGGGTAACACGGTGTTGTTTTTTACGCTGTACAATCTCTTGGTAGGTTTCAACGGCGGTTGTGGATGCCTCGTTGGACTTTTTAGAGAGGTAAAAGGAGTCGAGAAACGCGCCATCATCAGATAAAACAGCGAAAATTACTGGAGTGTCTTGATCGAAGAGGAGTACGCTGGTTTTTTTCTTGCCAACATGCTCTTCGTAACGGACGACGTAATACTTTCCGTCTGGACCGTCCATAAATACTTTCTTTCCTAAATAACTCGGTGGCAGGTTTTTCATAAAGGCTCACCTTCCCTTTCTTTTTATCCGGACAGATGCCGGGGAGTAGCGGTGTAAAGGTGTTCCTGAACGCTGCGTTTTCAATTAATCTCTACGTATAATCAAGTATACAATCAATCCTGCAATCGGAAAGAAGAGTGTAGCAAGTAATACGAGCAAGCTGTATTCTTTGCTTTTTCCGTTCCTTATAGCGTCACGGTATGCCCAAATACTCGTCATGATGTTTAAAATGAAGAGGATGAGCAATCCGAGGATGGGAAGTAATAAAAAAGAGAAATCTCCTGTTTGAGACATGATAAAACAGCCTCCTATAAACGGCGTCTACCTCTATTGTACATCTAATTTGACTTAAAGGATAGGGAGGCATAAAAAAGAAGATGACTCGTGATGAATCATCTCCTTGTTTATTAAGACCAGTTATATAGTACAAAACACTTTTCACTTTGCCTTTTCATTGGTGACATGGCTCCACTTCGCTCAATTTAGAGCCTGTTACTCCCATATAATGGCAAGCATTTCGCTCAAGGCCTTTGTTCACTATTTATTCTTGGATTCGTTTCTTTGATCCGCTTGAGCTGCTCGTTCCATGGCTTCTTTATCCTCAGCATCAGCAAGCTCTTCAGAATACTCCACGATTTCATTGTCTTGGGATTGCCTTGCCATTTCTTCCATTTCTGCTTGTTGTTGCTTGTTTTTACGTTGATCTTGTTCCATGTTGTGTAGGCCTCCTGAATATTTTGGGTTATTTTGCGTTACGGTCACGGAGCGCTGCGCGATCAGCTGCTTTAAATTCACTTGTAAAAGACATTCGCTGTGCTTTGCTCATCGTACTGCGCTCTTCTTTTGCCTGGCGCTTTTTACTATCCATATGCAATCACCTCACGTTCACTTTTCGTTCCTAGTGTGAACGAGGGAAACCCAAAATATACACGTTTAAGATTAATTTTCCAGCTCTATTTGAGGAGGTCTTCCAGTGCAGGCTTTAGCTCTTTATATTCAAACGAATACTCATGGCGTTCGAGTTTTTCAGGAAGTACTTTTTGTCCTTCAAGAACCAACACACTCATATCCCCAAGTAACGTTTTTAAAGCGATACTCGGTGCAGGAAGCCAATACGGCCGGTTCAATACGTCAGCGAGGGTCTTACCGAAATCTTTCATTTGAACTGGAGTAGGGGCTGTCACATTAACAGGACCAGACACTTCTCTATTCTCAATGGCGAACACAATCGAGCCAACAACATCATCAATGTGTACCCAGCTCATCCACTGTTTTCCGGTTCCAAGTGGGCCTCCTGCAAACAGTTTGAAAGGCGTGAGCATCTTTTGCAATGCCCCTTCTTCCTCATCGAGTACAACACCAAAACGCATGTAAGCGACGCGGACGCTTTCCTTTTGGGCATGGCTTGCTTCTTCTTCCCAGCGCTTAACGACTTCGGCTAAAAAGTCATCGCCGCTTTCAATATGTTTTTCTGTAAAGGTTTCTGTAAATGACGTCCCGTAGTACCCGACTGCCGACGCATTAACAAGAACCTCAGGCTTTTGGTCAACTTTTTTAATCACATCCATAACGGAACGTGTCGCTTCGATTCGGCTGTCCATGATTTGCTTCTTTTTTTCATCGGTCCAACGACCGCTGTTCAAATTCTCACCAGCAAGATTGACAAACGCATCGGTGCCATCGAGCTCTTGTTCAGGATGAGTGCCGTCCTTTAACCATTCTACAAACGTCACACCGTTCTTTTCAGGCTTGTTGCTTTTATCTCTAGTCAAAATAAACACGGAATGGCCCTCACTCACAAGCCTGTCCGTAAGTGCTGTTCCGATAAACCCTGACCCACCTGCAATCGCTATTTTCATGGCTACGCATCCTCTCTGTAACATGTATAGTGTTATCATAATTCCTTCATTGATAGGTGTCTAAACATTTGTGTGGTACGATTAAGAGAAGGCACTGATTAGAACGTATATCCTTATTCAGTGGCCTCTACTAAAGAGGTGAGATCGTTGGCAGTTGTATCGAAAATCACATTACATAAAAAACGGAAAGACCGCTACCATATTTATCTTCAGCAAGATGGCAAAGAACAATACGCCTTCACCGTAAACGAAGACGTCCTCGTTAAGCACGGGATTCAAAAGGGACTCGAACTAACCGACGAGCAAATTGCCGCTGTTAAAAAAGACGAAGAAAAGAGTAAAGCATACAACCGCGCACTCTATTACTTGTCTTTTCGCATGCGTACGGTCAAAGAAATGAACGATTACTTGGCTGAACAAGAAATCACCGACGAAGAAAAAGACGAGATACTAGTCAAACTGATCGGCATGAACCTTCTAGACGACCAAAGCTTTGCCGAAGCTTACGTACGGACGAAAAAAAACACACAGAAAAAGGGGCCGATGAAAATTAAAATGGAGCTAAAAGAAAAGGGCGTCGCCGACACGCACATCGACAAAGCGCTAACCCAATACACCTATGCTGAGCAATACGACCAAGCTTACGAGCTGGCGGAAAAAAAGCAGCGAACGTACAAATCTGATTCGATCCAAAAGATCAAACAAAAACTCACTCAATTTTTGATTCAAAAAGGCTTCTCAGCAAGTCTTGCCTCCGAAGTATTAAAAGAAATAACCTTCACAGACGAACACGAAGAGGTCGAGCGGGAAGCGCTTCAAAAGCACGCTGAAAAAGCGGCACGAAAATACGCCAAATACGATGGCTGGGAACAAGAACGGCGCATTAAACAATACCTTTATGGTAAAGGGTTCCCATTTGAAAAAATCGGTCTATGGCTAGAAGAATGGAAGGCGAGGGAGGAAGACTAACCCTCGCTTTTTTTTTGCTTGGAGGGAAAGGGGAGACAGGAGAGAGATTCGTTAAAAAATAAGGATTTATTATAAGAGGGGAAAATTCATTACAAAAGGAAGAGGATCCATTAGAAGTACAAAAAATTTATTATAAGTTTATGCATGGTGAAGGATCTCCTTCTTAAAATAGCGAATCTTCTAATTAATACAGCTCATAGGCTGTTGAAAATGGTGTTTTGCGAGTAGTTTACCGGGTTAGTGGAGCGAATTCGCGGCTTGATCTTTAAGATTCAACGGTAGGAGAGGTGCATTAACGGCTTTGCTCATTCCATTAACGGGTGACCGAACGTAATTAACGGGTTAGCCCCTCAAACCGGGTTTCACCGTGAAGCAAACGTGAGCCATTAACCAATCCAATCTACAGAGTAGATATTTAACAAAACACCATTACATAAACCTTCACAAAACTTTCCAACTTTCGACAAAATATATTGTGAAATACTGAGCAAGCAAATGGTATAATGAATCTATACTACGTCATATCCCTTGAGGGAGAGGGTTACACATGTTGCAAACAATTGTTGCGTTAACACCTGTTTTAAGCGTTATGATTCTTTTGGTTGTTTTGAAAGTTTCAGCTGTAAAAGCGATGACGATCAGCCTTTTGGCTACGGCCTTTCTTGCATTTTTTTATTGGCAAGTCCCGATCAGAGTCATCGCTGCTTCAACTCTTGAAGGACTAATGATTGGATTATCCATCCTGTATATTGTGTTTGGTGCGATCCTTCTTTTGAATACGTTAAAAATGACCGGGGCCATTGATACGATTCGTAGAAGCTTTATGAAAATCAGTAAAGACAGACGTGTTCAATTGATCATTATTGCGTGGTTGTTCGGCGCCTTCATTGAAGGGGCGGCTGGATTCGGTACACCGGCTGCCATCGGAGCGCCACTCCTAGTCGTCCTTGGGTTCCCACCACTAGCAGCTGTAGCATTGGCCCTCATTGCGGACAGTAGTCCTGTTTCCTTTGGAGCTGTGGGGACACCAGTGGTAGTCG
Source organism: Alteribacter aurantiacus DSM 18675 (assembly GCF_000429705.1). Taxonomy (GTDB): domain Bacteria; phylum Bacillota; class Bacilli; order Bacillales; family Salisediminibacteriaceae; genus Alteribacter; species Alteribacter aurantiacus. The sequence continues at coordinate 32,611 of NZ_KE386942.1, read as the reverse complement.
GAGTGGAACAAGGTCTATATGAAGGAGGCCAACTTGCTCCAGTAGTGGCCCCTTACGTTGAACAAGCGGGGGGAATGGATGCGTTTATTCAGCAAGTGTCCTCCTACGTGATGCAAGTGGATATTTTTACAGGGACCTTGATGCCACTTATTTTAGTTATGCTTATGACGCGCTTTTTTGGTGAAAATCGTTCGTGGAAAGAAGGGCTAAAAGCCTGGAAGTTCGCTCTCTTTGCAGGGCTTAGCTTTACCGTTCCCGCTCTTATCGTGGCAACCTTTCTGGGACCGGAGTTTCCGTCGATTTTCGGTGGACTTATCGGCCTTGCGATTGTTGTGCCGGCAGCGAAGAAAGGGTTTCTTGTGCCAAAAGAGACATGGGATTTTCCGGATCGTAAAGCGTGGCTTCCACACTGGGTGGGCACACTTCTTGCAGAAGGCGAGACTCGTAGAAAGCGCCCAAGCTTAATCAAAGCCTGGATTCCTTATCTTCTGGTTGGGGGCCTTCTCGTTCTTACTCGCCTGGATGCCCTGCCGTTTAAAGCATGGCTTCAAGACGTGACGATTACGTATTCAGATATATTAGGAACCGGGATTTCTGAGAGTTTACAGCCTTTTTATTTACCGGGGTTTGTGTTTATCGTAGTGGTTCTGGCTACGTACTTTTTGTACAACATGAAAATAAGCGAGCTTCAATCAGCAGCATCTCAGTCGGGCAGAGCCCTCATTGGAACAGCGATCACCCTGTTTACAGCTGTGCCGATGGTTCGGATTTTTATCAATTCGGGGACAAATGGTGCGGGGCTTGATAGTATGCCGATGGAGTTAGCGGCCACCGCATCGAGTGCGATCGGTGGAGAATGGCCATTGGTGGCACCGTTTATAGGAGCACTCGGGTCGTTTATTTCAGGCAGCGCCACGTTTAGTAATATGATGTTTTCCCTTTTTCAATTTAGTGTGGCTGATCAAATTCAATTGGACCCAGCCCGTATTGTTGCCCTGCAAATTTTAGGCTCAAACGCAGGAAATATGATTTGCGTATTAAATGTTGTAGCAGCTGCATCCGTAGCCGGTTTGGTTGGAAAAGAAGGGACCATTATTCGCATGACACTACTACCGATGCTTTATTATGCAGGGTTTGCGGGTATTATAGGGTATATCATTTTACTGATCGTCTGATTTGTTCTACTTTTGTATCTATTTGTATAAGAGGTGCACAAGTCTTTTCTTTTATACGTTAATCCCATATAATGATACGTAAACCGCTAGTAAAGGACGTTGTAAACATTGGAACGAAGATATAGTCAAATGACTGAAGTAGAATTGCGTAACGAAATTGCAATGTTGAAAGAAAAAGCACAAAAGGCGGAGCAAATGGGGATGGTGAATGAATACGCTGTTCATGAAAGAAAGATGGCAATGGCGAAAGCCTACCTCATGAACCCCGACGATTTCAAGCCTGGCGAAACCTATGCGTTTGTTAACGAAGCGAGCACGTTCAAGATCACGTATATGAACGGTGTGTTTGCTTGGGGTCACCGAGACGGTGGCAAAGAAGAAGAAGCCGTACCCATTTCGTTATTAGAGCAAAAGAACAAGTAAGCGTGTAACGTTACCTGTTGTATTGTCGACTCATGATCTGGAAAAAAAGAAGAGAAAGGCGAAAAGCCTCTCTCTTTCTGGTCCATTCATGAATGAGCCTAGCTCCGTTTTCTCGTTTGTACTTCGAGAATTTGGTTGTGTTGGCTTTGCTGTGACTCACCATTTACTTGATGAAAAGCGTGTTTAGGATTTGCACGAGGAGATTGAAACGGATCGCTGTACTTTAATCCAAACAATGGTCTCGTTGTTCCTTTGGCCACTACGGGCACCTCCCAATGAATGCTTAATTACTGTTGGTTGTTTGATGAATTCATACGAGCGTTAGGATGATCATTGATCTCACCGTTGGCTCGCTTTGATTGGTGTTCATCGTCAGTTCGGCGTTCTTTGGAAAACCGCATGCGGTTTGGGAAACCTTTTGCTTTATTTCTCAAGGAATGAACCTCCTTTTTTTGACGGGGCAAGGTTAGTTTATGGAGCAGCATTATCATTCATCCTTTGGAAAAAATGTAAAAGGAGGAATCGGATATTATGAACGATTATTTTGACCGTTTAACAAACCGATTATTGGAAAAAAATGATCAAATGACATCTGTTGAAGCACGCAGATGGGTTGAACTTTTGTGGGAAGACTTCGAATCGACGTACGCTAAAGCAGGTAGAAAATACAGAGGAAAAGAAATGACCGAAATGATCCTTCTTCAATGGATCAATCAATACGGTAGCCGCCTGCATGAAGTGATGCTTCAAAACCCTAAATTCAAGCAGCACTTTGAAGATCATGGGAATAGCACTGATTATCAAATCTTTCACTAAGAAGATGGCCTTTAACAGGTCATCTTTTTTTGGTTGGATGGGTGCGTGTAGGAGAGAGGGGGCGGTTTAAACAGGTTCGTGTCGACTTTAAACAGGTTAGCCCGCCTTTTAAACAGGTTACGCTGCGATTTAAACAGGTTAGCCTCATTCCCAGATTGCCCGCTACCCCGCGCCACTCCACCAACCAAAAAAACCGGCTCATCCCCTGAGCCGGCTTCGTCCTACGTTTGGGCTGCAACTTCAAGCTTTCGTTGCAGTGTATTGGTGTTATAAATCCAACCTGTATAGCTTGAGAGGATCGTGTGATCTTCGTCCATCTTTACAATGGCGATAAAAGGATAGTAGCCTTTTGAACGGTAGCGAAGATCGATAAATTTAACCGTATAGCCCCGCTTCTCCCGGTGGATTTCCCAACGATATGTGGGAGAGAAGGAGAGAAAAGCAGCGAGGTTTTTATCTTCCCTGGCCGCATTAATTATCGGATGATCTGGGATTGGCTCAAATGGATACGTCTCAAAATAATTAACGGTCCCATTTTTCATTTGGGCCACATACAGCTTTTTGGCTGTCCGAACAACGATGTGCCACTGACTCCATCGAAAGGTAGGAGATGTGAAGATGTGCGTCGCATCAGGGTGAAGAGACTTCAATTGTTGTCGTACTTTTTGCTGTTCCCTTACTCTCCATACATAATAAAGGGCAATGACGGCAAACATCGTTAAAAAGGTGAAACCAGGATCAAACCCGTAACGCCAAAACAAAAAGGCGACGATGTGAGCAGAAAAGATAAATGGATCGAAAATATTAATAATGCCAAGGGCTAGCCATTTCGGCTTGAATGGCGATAGTGCTTTTGTTCCGTAGGCATTAAATATGTCCACAAACACGTGTAAAAACACGGCTAGAAACGTCCACAGCCAAAGGTTGACAAGAGACACACCGGGGATCATTAGAGCAAGGGCAAAGGTAATGAGCGTTGGCCAGATGAACCAAAAAGGCACGGAATGGGTGACGCCCCGGTGGTGCCGGATATAGGAAGCATTGTTTTTGAATTTGAGCACGGTATCAAAATCGGGAGCTTGTGAGCCAACGATGGCCCCGACCATTACCGCCTGCATCATAGCGGGATTTTGTGAAACGACAGGGTCTAACGTAGCGAGCCCTCCTAATGCAATTCCCATAACGACGTGAGTTCCCGTATCCATTCGTGCACCTCCTTGATGAATCATTTACATTTTGCTGTTACACTAAACTATATAGAAAAGACCGTATGGGTAACGGTATTTTACGCATTTTTAATAAAATGAACACACACTTTTAATAGTCATACCCGAAAATGAAGCATTTAAAAAGGAGAATGGGTAATGAGTGAAAAGTTACAGATTTTTATGGAATATAAAGTGAAAGAAGACATGGTTACTGAGTACGAACAAGTCATGAAAGACATCTTGCCTGCTCTGTCCGAATATGGAGCAGAGGAGGTTGACTGGTACGAGGCAGCTGACCAAAAACACCTTTACGTAGAAATGTTCACGTTACCTACGATGAGCCACTATCATGCAATGAAAAAACGCCGCTGTACAAATGAACATCCTCTTTTTTCAAAGCTAGATTCCCTCGTTGAAGGCGGAGTTAAGAAAGTCCATTGCTGGGCTTTTGTGCAAAAGAAACAAGATTAGATACAAGGATAAAGGAGTCATCTTAGATGGACAACCAATTAGAAACATTTGATATACAAGGGTTTTGTAATGACCTGACACAATGGTACCAAGAAAATAAAAGGGACCTTCCTTGGCGAGAAGACCAAGATCCTTATAAAATTTGGGTCAGTGAGATTATGCTTCAACAAACCCGGGTTGATACGGTTATTCCGTATTTTAACCGATTCATTTCTCTTTTTCCAACCCCTAAAGCCCTAGCGGATGCAAAAGAAGAAACGGTGCTGAAAGCGTGGGAAGGTCTCGGCTATTATTCGAGGGCGAGGAACCTGCAAGCTGCGGTAAAAGAAGTGTCCGAATCTTATGGCGGGATTGTTCCAAATACGAAACAAGAAGTATTGAAGCTTAAAGGTGTTGGTCCATACACAGCTGGAGCGATTACAAGTATCGCCTACAATCGCCCGGAAGCGGCCGTGGATGGAAACGTCATGAGGGTCGTGTCGAGGCTCATGACGATTTACGATGACATTAGTAAAGTGACAACCCGTAAACGGTTTGAAAACATCATTGAAGACATGGTCATACATACAGAGCCATCTGATTTTAATCAAGGGTTGATGGAGCTAGGAGCGTTAATTTGTACGCCGAAATCTCCCTCGTGCTTGATTTGTCCCGTTCAGCAACACTGCAGTGCACGGGAAGAGGGCGTTCAAGATCTTCTACCGGTAAAAGCAAAAAAGAAGCCTCCTAAAACAAAAGCGATGAAAGCTGTTGTTTTACAAAACAGCTCAGGCCAGGTATTAATTGAGCGTCGTCCTGATACCGGGTTACTTGCCAAGCTGTGGCAGTTTCCAAACTGCGAAGACGATTCACCAAAGGGGGAAGAGCTTCAACGTTATTTAGCCGAACGAGAAGTAAGCGCTCCTAAAGCACTTGAGAATGTGCAACACGTAAGGCACGTCTTCTCCCATATCGTATGGGAAATTGATGTGTTTACAGGAGTGGTACCTGAAGAAGGGAAGCTTCCAGAAACGCTAAAGTGGGTAAACAAAGAAGAAGTGGACAAGTATCCGTTCCCAGTGTCCCATCAAAAAATCATCGACTATGTGATCAAGGGGGAAGTATAAATGGACTTAGGTTTAAACGGTAAAAACGTACTTGTAACAGGCGGTTCAAAAGGAATCGGGAAAGGGATTGCAGAGGCATTTGTAAACGAAGGGGCAAAGGTAGGGATTGTTGCCCGCTCTAAAGAGGATTTGGCTAATACCAAAGAGGGGCTCGGTGAAGGGGTAAGAACGTACTCTGCCGATTTAACTGATCAAGATGCCCGTGGCCGTGTTTTCCACCAATTTGTTGAAGATTTCGGGAGTGTGGATGTACTTGTGAACAATGTTGGTGGAAGTAGCGGTGGTAAAACGATGGAAACATCTCTCGATCAGTTCCGCGAAGCATTTGAATTGAACTACATGTCAGCGGTTCACTTCAGCCAACTGGCAGTAACGAACATGCGTGAAAATAAAGCAGGCGCGATCGTGAATATTTCTTCAATTTTCGGACGTGAATCAGGAGGAAAGCCTACCTACAACAGTGCCAAATCAGCGATGATCAGCTTTACAAAATCGTTAGCTGACGAAGTGATTAAAGATGGCATTCGCGTGAACGGTGTGGCTCCAGGGTCCATTTTGCATCCAACAGGCAACTGGCAAAAACGACTTGAAGCAGATCCTGAAAAAATCAATCAATTCGTTGAACAAGAAATCCCTGCTGGACGTTTTGGCCGGGTGGAGGAAGTGGCGGATGTGGCTATCTTTCTAGCTTCAGAACGTGCAAGCTGGGTTGTCGGGGCGACACTCAATGTAGACGGAGGCCAAAGCCGCTCGAACTTTTAACAAAAACGCCACAGAAGTGATGGACTTCTGTGGCGTCTTAACTATCCTAAGTCAGTGGGTTCGAACGTTTTACAGTCTGTTTCTTCTTGTTTGGAAGCATTTTTACCTCTGTGGCTAACCACAAAGATTTCAGAAGCACCGCAACGTTGCCCTTCCATATTGTGTACGCAGTTGTTCACTTCACATAAGATATTTTGTGCCATCTCTGTCACCCCCTCATTGTATAGGGTGGCTAAAAAAGAAAAAGCAATACTGGTGCATCTTTGGAATCGAAGAGGTTTAAATTTATTCGATACACGAAATATGATACGATGGACAAAAAGAGTTTGAGAGGAGTCATTATGATGATTGAATTTGATAGTCAGCATTATCCTTATCCCTCGCAACGAATGGTTACATACGCACAAAATGGAATGGTGGCAACGTCACAGCCCCTGGCAGCTCAAGCAGGTCTTGATATTATGAAAAAAGGAGGTAATGCCATTGATGCCGCCATTGCAACAGCAGCTTGCCTTACGGTTGTGGAACCGACCTCTAACGGAATTGGCGGAGATGCATTTGCCCTTGTTTGGACAAAAGGGGAACTTCACGGGTTGAATGCAAGTGGTCCCGCACCCGCTTCGATCTCCATTGACGAAGTAACGAAAAAAGGTCACAAAGAAATGCCCGCTTTCGGCTTAACACCGGTTACTGTTCCTGGGGCACCAGCATCCTGGGCTGAATTATCGGAAAAGTTCGGCAAATTACCTCTCATGGACGTCCTCGCCCCGGCAGTAAAATATGCACGTGAAGGATTCCCATTAAGCCCAACCCTTGCTTTTTACTGGGAAAAAGCAGAGCAAGCGTTCAGAGAAAAGCTTGACGGTGATGAGTACGCTCATTGGTTTACCACATTTGCCCCAGATGGACGTGCGCCTAGGGCTGGGGAGGTCTGGAAATCGGAAGAACACGCCCGAACGTTGGAATTGATCGGTGAAACGAACGCTGAAGCTTTTTATAAAGGTGAATTGGCTGATAAAATGGATCAATTCTCAAAAGCTCATGGAGGCTATTTACGAAAAGAAGATTTAGCGTCTTATCAGCCTGAATGGGTCAAACCAATCTCCGTTCATTACAAAGGGTATGACGTGTGGGAAATTCCACCGAATGGGCAAGGCATTATCGCATTGATGGCATTAAATATGCTAAAAGATGACGAGTTCTCAGGAAGAGACGACGAACACACCCTTCATCGCCAAATCGAAGCGATGAAACTGGCGTTTATGGATGGAAACAAATATGTGACGGAAGAGAGTCACATGAGTGTGGATACGAGTACCTTGCTTAGTGAGGAGTATGGACGTGCCCGTCGTGAAGTGATTGGTGAGCATGCCATGTATCCTTCAGCAGGTGAACCTCCAAAAGGAGGGACAGTCTATTTGGCTACAGCGGATGGGGAAGGGAACATGGTTTCCTTTATCCAAAGTAACTACATGGGCTTTGGATCAGGCGTTGTGGTCCCTGAAACAGGAATCGCCTTGCAAAATCGCGGGCATAACTTCAGCCTCGATCCTGAACATGAGAACGCCTTGAAGCCTAACAAACGAACCTTCCATACGATCATTCCTGGCTTTTTAACGAAAGGAAATGAAGCGGTTGGTCCGTTTGGAGTGATGGGCGGTTTTATGCAGCCACAAGGTCACATGCAAGTCATTATGAACACGGTCGACTTCTGTCTCAATCCTCAAGCGGCACTCGACGCGCCGAGGTGGCAGTGGATGAAAGACAAAACGGTCATGTTTGAACAAAGTTTCGGAGCACCAGTTGCTCGGGAATTGACAAAACGAGGACATGACATTCAAGTGGCCCATATGAGTGGCGGCTTTGGACGTGGACAAATTATTTGGCGCGATCCGAAAACAGGCGTCCTCGCAGGTGGAACGGAATCGAGAACAGACGGTGCGATTAGCGCCTACTAAAGTGAGGGAACAAGGTTGACGCAACGAGATTTATTTTTAGCCTTTTTTAGAGTGGGGATGCTTGGCTACGGAGGTGGCCCCGCATCCATTCCTCTCATTCATAAAGAAGTGGTAGACAAGTATAAATGGATGAATAGTGACGAGTTTGCCGATGTTCTGGCGATTGGTAACACGTTGCCGGGACCGATTGCTACAAAGATGGCTGGCTATATCGGATACCGAGTAGCCGGTTTAGGTGGGATGATGAATGCTCTCTTGGCATCAATTGTACCGACAATCGTATTGATGATCGTTTTGTTGGTTTCACTGGCTTCCTTTAGGGAGTATCCGTGGGTTCAAGGGATGACAAATGGCGTCATACCCGTTGTGGGCGTCATGCTAGCTGTGTTGACGTGGCAGTTTTTTACGAAATCAAAAGAAGGTCTTGGAACGTGGTATAGTCTCGCTTTAGTGGTGTTAAGTGTGCTGCTGATCAGCTTGCTCGGTCTTCACCCAGCCTTTATCATTGCAGGTCTTTTGTTGTTTGTGTTCCTTAAGAGAGGGGGCAAACAAGCATGATTTATTGGGAGATTTTCTTAGCTTTCTTCATTCCGGGTATTGTTGGTTATGGTGGTGGTCCGGCTACGATTCCCCTGATTGAGTACGAGGTCGTTCATCGGTATAACTGGATGGGCGTGGAAGAATTCGGTGAAGTGTTGGCACTAGGTAATGCTTTGCCCGGACCCATTGCCACAAAGATGGCCGGTTACATCGGGTTTGTTGAAGGGGGCATTCTTGGGGCCGCAGTAGGTGTGTTTGCAACTGTTGCTCCGTCGTTGATCTTGATGATCGCCCTTTTAGGTATCCTTTATAAATTTAAGGACTCACCGAAAGTGAAGCTCCTATCAATGATCGTGAGGCCAACCATCGCCGTACTCCTTGGGATCATGGCGTACCGCTTTTTTGCCACATCGTATTTTGATAATGGAATTGTTCAGACAGGCTTGTTGATTGTAGTGAGCTTTTTGTTGTTGGAAAAATGGAAGGTTCATCCGGCCTATGTGATTTTAGGTTCCCTTGTTTATGGAGCAGTGTTTTTGGCTCCTTAGTGAGTAGGGTGAATGGGGTGGGGAGTGCTAACTGGAGCAAATCCTGGATAAGTGGCTCAAAGATGTAATAAGTGGCTCAAAAATATAATAAGTGGGGCAAACACAAGATAAGTGCCTCAAACCTAAAATAAGTAGATCTTTCAGGATTCGAAAGAAAATTTGATGTTGTAACTACGTAAAACAAAATCGTTAGAGTCTCTTCTTGATGCACAAAAAAGGCGGCCCGCTGAGGCCGCTTTTTGTTATGGAACCAATACGATATTTCCGTCGTGAATTCTGTCTTCAAGGGCTTGGTGAGCTGTTTTAGCTTGATCGAATGTGTACGTTTTTGCCAAATGAGGTTTCACCGTTTTTTTCTCAAGTAAAGAAGCAATGTCTCTTCCGGCTTTAATTAACTCGATTGGCGGTGCGGTAAAAAGAAGAACGCCCATTAATGATGCGTGCTTTTGATTAAGCTCTCGCCATGGAAGTTCAGGCGTGTTGTTTTCAGGAGAACCGATTGTAACGATTCTTCCTCCTACTTTAATCATGGCTAAGTCGTTTTTGATGTTTTCACTGAGACTCATATCCAAGATCACATCAATGCCTTTGTCTCCAGTCAAGTCTTCAATCTTTGAAACAATGTCTTCTTCTGTATAAATGATTACATCGTCCGCTCCTGCTTCACGGCAAATGTCCGCTTTTTCGTTGGAGCTTGCGGTAGCATAGACGGTTGCGCCTTTTTGCTTGGCCAGTTGGATGGCAGCGTGACCGACAGCTCCTGCACCTCCATAAACAAGGACCGTTTCGTGGGGGCGAAGATTGGCGCGGTAGTAAAGAGATAAGTGGGCGGTCATAAACGCCATCGCTACAGCTGCACCTTCTGCTTCAGTAAGGTGCTCCGGAAGTTTGAAGGCTTTATCGGCAGGAACGGAGGCATATTCTTTCGCCGTACCTCCCATGACACTAGTAGCCCAAACACGATCGCCAGGATAAAGATGATTAACACCTGCCCCAACTTCAACAATTGTCCCGGCTAGATCAAAGTGAGGGACAGCGGGAAAAGCGGGTACCTCTCGGACGCCTTTTCTAAAGTATGTATCGACCGGATTGAGTCCGCTAGCTCCGACTTTTACGAGAACATCATTTTCCCCAATCTCCGGTTGATCCATCTCGATCACCGTTAGTACATCAGGTGCTCCATATTCGTGATATGCGACTGCTTTCATGCTCTCACTCTCCTTTAAACATAACGTTACTTTCATTTTATCTAAGCTTTGTACAATCGTCACGTCCTACGTGAGTGGTTCCCCTTTTTTTATATAAAAAAACCGGGGAACGACGATTCCCGGTTTGATGGTATTCAGATTCCATTTTAAATGTGGACCCAATAACTTCAACTGGGGGTCTTACATATGACCTTAATCATAATGAACACGGCTGCCGCTCGTCCAATCGGCTTCTTTTTCCATGCCTCCACGACTCATGATTTCTTTAACGATTTCACGGTGAATGGTAACCCCTTCAGCGTTTAGGTAAGGTGCGATCTGTTGAAGGTTGTGATGAAAAAACGCTAATTCTTTGTCTGTCCAATCCGTCTTTCCCATCATGGATAACTCTGTCATATCGCGGCCTACATACATACTAAAAAAGCCCCCTTATTTTAATCTTGTATTGCTTTTGCCCCCATATCTTAGTGTTTCTAGTCCCTGACGTCCATATGCGATATAATGAAGTGTAAATTTGGACAAAAGCTCTTTGTAAGTCAATAGGAGGAAATAATCAATGAATCAAAAAAAAGTCGCCCTCATTACCGGTAGTAGCCGTGGAATCGGCAAACGCATTGCCATTAAATTAGCAAATCAGGGATACAACATTGTAATCAATTACGCTAGAAGTCGAAAAAAAGCAGAGGAAACGGCAGATGAGCTCCGAGAGCTTGGCGCTGATGTGTTAACAGTAAGAGCAAACATTGCTAAACAAGATAAAGTAGTGGAAATGTTTGAAGCGATCGATGAATACTTTGGTCGACTGGATATATTGGTCAATAACGCAGCGTCCGGCGTGTTGCGTCCTGTAATGGAACTGGAAGAATCCCACTGGGACTGGACAATGAACATCAATAACAAAGGAATGCTATTTTGCTCACAAGAAGCCGCTCGTCGTATGGAAAAGCAAGGCGGAGGAGCAATTGTGAGCTTAAGCTCTCTCGGCGCAGAAAGGTATTTGAAGAACTATACGACTGTCGGAGTATCAAAAGCAGCCGTGGAAGCTTTGACTCGCTATTTGGCTGTAGAGCTCGCTCCTAAGGGGATTCGAGTGAACGCCGTGTCCGGGGGAGCCGTCGATACAGATGCTCTTACGCACTTTCCAAATCGTGACGAGCTTTTAGAAGATGCAAAAAACAGAACACCGGCCGGTCGCATTGTTGAACCGGACGATCTCGCAGATGCTGCCGTCTTTTTACTTGGTGACCAAGCAAAAATGATTTGTGGACAAACAATCATCGTCGACGGAGGCATTTCATTACTCACATAAACAGCTTTTATTCATGTAAAAACATCTAAAGATTTTTTATCAAAAGGGCTTTTTTTTTGAGGATAAAAACAACCCCACGGGACAAGATAATGTACGTGGAGGTGATACTCATGCGTAAGCAAAACCAACAACAGCAGCAAGCACAACAGCAAGCTGCAAAAACGAACGCTCAAAAAGTACAACAGCAAAACGCTCAGAACCAACACAACCAAGAGTTCGCGAGCGAAACTGATGCTCAACACGTACGCCAGCAGAACCAAGCTTCTGCTCAGCGTAAAGGTCAAGCATCTGCACAACAACAGCAACAACAGCAACAAGGACGTCAGCAACAGTAACCCTGTTTGCTAACACATCCTGGCGCGCTGTTTCCTCTTTTAGGAAACAGCGCGTTTTTTTGTGAATAACCAAGGTGCGTACCAAAGCAAAGAGAACCAGCGTGCGAGTTCACTCGCATAAGCTGGTTCTCTTTGCTTTGGTAGTTACGCGCAAGCGGGGGCTTGCTTGCCGTAGAGCGGTGGAGGAGTGTCATTCTCGGAAATGTAGAAAAAATAACTTTTTGTGTAGAATTAATTCCAAAAGGTGGAGAAAAAATAACCCTTTCCGTAGAAAAAATCCACGCCTCCATCGAATGATCTCCATTCACTGTAGATATCCGAAAAAAACCCTAATAAAAAACTTCCACTTCCAATCCTCCTACACCATCCCGACAAACCTTTTGTTTTAAATTAACTGAATGAATAGTATAATAAGAAAAATAGAGGAAAGATAAGGCAAATTGTGAGACCAACCCAGTGAGGAGGAGTCTTATGTGGTTCAAAAGGAAAAAAGGTGGCAACAATCGTAAAGAGAAGCAAAACGTGACCGTGCGCACCATCACCATTGACGAACTACAAAGCGCCATTAACGCATATGCAAACGAAAATCCAGACATTTCATTGCGTACCCTCGTAAAGGACAACCATGAAGTGGACACAGATCTTCTTGTATCCCAACTAAATGGTAGACCTGATCGTCCTTTTTATATGTCAAAAGAAACCTTCGAACTTTTTGAAGACCCTGACTATCCGAAGTGGATTGACCGATGCCAATTAGCATGTGATCAGTACGTATTGGAAACAGACGAAGAACCGATCACACCGGGAGATTCCACAAGAAAAGTCAACTACTTGAAAGTTCAACACTACTTGAAGGAAAAGCCACCTTTTCAGCTCTATTTACATCCTCAAGATCGGATGGTCACTCACAAAGCGCCCGAAAAATAAGGAATTGTGCTTGAATATTAAGAGAAGAGAGTTTGTCCTGTTTTAATGTTCACCACTGAAGAAAGGAGTAGAACATTGAGTTTTCCCATGACCGGCAGCAACATCGAGGTCCACAGCTATAAACATAATGGGCATATTCATCGAATCTGGGAAGAGACCATTGTTCTAAAAGGGACATCCCACGAAATTATCGGCGGTAACGATCGAATTATGGTAAAAGAATCGGACGGACGTCAATGGCGTACACGAGAACCGGCTATATGTTATTTCACCGCACATCATTGGTTTAATTGCATAGGAATGATTCGCAACGACGGGATCTATTATTACTGTAATTTAGGGACCCCTTTTACGTATGATGAAGAAGCATTAAAGTATATCGATTACGATTTGGATATTAAAGTGTATCCGGATATGACCTACAAACTGTTGGACGAAGATGAATACGCGTTGCACAGCCAACGCATGAATTACCCAAAAGAAGTAGATGCCATATTACGCAGAAGCGTGGATGAGTTGGTCCAATGGATCAGCCAACGAAAAGGACCGTTCGAGCCAGGGTTTATCGAATATTGGTACGAGCGTTTCCTGCAGCATCGCTAACCAAATAAAAACAAAGATGCCGGCTCATGTTTAGCCGGTGTTTCTTTTTCTGATTGAATATACCAATAATCAGTAAATTTTATTTTTGTGAAGTGCTGTGTCATTCTGTTATGCGTAGCTGAACACTAGTAGCGACACTCCTGCGGCAGATGGAGCCTGGAGAGACCCCGCAAGGGCTTTCGAAGGCATTGAAAAAGTTAAAAATCGAACTTTTTCAGTGCCTTCAGGGCTTTGCCCGAGGAGGCTCGCCGGCACCGCCGCGGAAAGGGAGCGGATGGTGTGAAGCGGAGCCTTCTGCAATACTCATTTTTTCTGAGTGTCGATCACGGAAAAAAATCCCCTTATTACGGAAAAATGGCGTCCTTTACCAAAGAGTGAATGACCTTACTTAAACAAACAATAAACATAAACACTCACCACAGACCGGACAGGAAGTGAGAGATCTTGGATAGCATTAAACGGTACATGCAATTTGTAAAACCGTACTGGAAACAAATCATCATCACCGTTTTAATCGGTATGCTCAAGTTCGGAATTCCATTAATTATTCCGCTACTTATGAAAATCGTGATCGATGATATCGTTGGGGCGACGGACCTTACGATGAATGAACAATTATCACAACTGTATTGGCTAATGGGAATTGTACTCTTTATTTTTATTTTCCTAAGACCCCCTGTGGAATATTATCGCCAGTATTTTGCTCAATGGACAGGAAGCCGAATTCTATATGATATACGAAATCAGCTATTTACCCACTTGCAAAAATTAAGTCTGCGTTTTTATTCAAACAATAAATCGGGAGAAGTCATTTCCCGTGTGATTCACGACGTTGAACAAACGAAGAATTTTATTATAACGGGGATGATGAACATATGGCTTGATATGTTTACGATTATTGTAGCGATCATCATTATGCTTACAATGGATCCGTTACTCACTCTCGTAGCTGTACTTTTACTTCCTTTTTACGGGTTGTCGATCAAATATTTTTACACCCGGTTGCGAACCCTCACAAGGGATCGTTCACAGGCTCTTGCGGAAGTACAAGGACATTTGCACGAACGTCTTCAAGGGATGAACGTGATTCGAAGCTTTGCCTTGGAGCGTCATGAGGAGAAGCAGTTTGATACGAGAAACGAGAACTTTTTGGAAAAAGCCCTCAATCATACACGGTGGAATGCGAAGACGTTTGCAGTGATTAATACGCTCACGGATGTAGCGCCGATCCTCGTCATCGCCGCAGCGGGAACCCTTGTTATTCAAGGGTCTGTAACAGTCGGTACGATGGTTGCATTTGTGGCTTATATGGACCGTTTGTACAATCCTCTTCGTCGTCTTGTGAATTCGTCAACAACCCTTACTCAATCGATTGCGTCGATGGATCGGATGTTTGAGCTTGCTGATGAATCGTATGATATTGAAGACAAGAAAAATGCGGTTCCCATGAAAAATCCAAGTGGGGATGTGACATTTGATCATGTGTTTTTTGGATACGATAACGAAGAGTTTGTATTGAAAGACCTTCATTTTCACGTGAAGAGCGGAGAGACCATAGCCATTGTAGGGATGAGTGGTGGCGGAAAAAGTACGATCATGAGCTTGATCCCACGGTTTTATGACGTCTCGGACGGTCGCATTTTAATCGACGGAAAAGACGTGAGAGACTACAAAGTCCGCTCGCTCAGAGACCGGATCGGAATGGTGTTGCAAGATAACATCATTTTTAGTGAATCGGTTAAATTCAATATCTTGATGGGACGCCCGGATGCCACAGATGAAGAAGTGTACGCGGCCGCCAAAGCAGCAAATGCTCATGAATTCATTGAAGGTCTACCCGAGGGTTATGACACGAACATTGGGGAAAGAGGAGTGAAACTCTCAGGAGGTCAAAAGCAGCGTGTAGCGATCGCGAGAGTGTTCTTAAAGAGTCCTGAGATCCTCGTGTTTGACGAAGCGACATCGGCCCTTGACCTTGAAAGTGAACAGCTTATCCAACAGTCGTTGTTTGAGCTTGCGAAAAACAGAACGACCTTCATCGTTGCTCACAGGCTGTCCACCATCACCCATGCGGACCGTATTTTTCTCATTGAAAACGGTCGATTGATAGAAGAAGGAAGTCACGCCGAACTAATGGCCAAAGAAGGCTCTTACCACAAGCTGTTCCAAGTACAGCACTTGGACTAAATTCAAAAGCAGTCCTCCTGAAAAAAGGAGGACTGCTTTTTCTTAAATTAGACGTGAAAAAGCCGGTTGAGCAACCAACTCAACCGGTATTTTTTTTATTGAATGTCTAACGTGATCTCTGCCACTCGTCGCTTTCTTGGTATAATTTACCATAAACCAAAGAAAAAATACCGAACCGCAAAAGAGGGTTCGGTATCATCATTAGTCTCTACGTTCCAACACGTTCACTTCATTATCGTCTTTGTGAAACTTGAAGAAGCTATCAACAAGACGGTCCAAGTGTTCAAGTTCTTCACTGTATTCTACAACTAAGGCGACCACGGGGAAGAAGTGGATCCATTCGCTTCGTTCGATATTTTTATCTTCATGTAGATTAAAAAAGGCATCCGTGAGTTGTCGTTTTCCGATATCAACCTCTTCATAGAGGTCCTCCGTTGTGTGAGGCCTTACTTTACCCATGTATTTTAGCATAATACGTTCGTGATAATTGGTCAGGTAGTCCAGTTGGGCGCGCAATAAATCTTGAAGTTCGTCAGGCATCTGTTGCATGCTATTCTCGTGTTTACTTAGACTGCGCAAAATATCGAGACACTTTTTCGTCGAGTAGAGCATCTGCCTAAACAGAACGACTTTTCGCATGCGAGGATATTCATTTTTCTTAAAATACGTTCGCTCATCCTTGTATAAAAGAAAAATGTTGTCCATCTTAATCATCGTGTCTTTTAGCTTTTTCAAGTCTTGCTTAAGAGTGTTGTATTCCGCTTCATGACGAGTCATGAGACGAATCCACTGAATGATTTGTTCGTTCGCAGCGGTTATTTTATGGAACAAATGATTTTCGTGTTTTGGAGGTAAAAAAATCAAGTTCACAATAAAAGAAGATGCGACACCGATCATGATTAAAAGGAAGCGTGATGATGCGAATGAAATAAAGTCCTCTGATGGAGCTTCCATAATAATGATGGCGGTAACGACGGCTAAAGGAATGATCGATTCCTTGCCGAGCTTTAAATTGATGGCAATTATTAATACAACAACCACACCGACCACGAAAGGATCGTGTCCAAAAGACAAAACGAATACAACGGCGAGTACGGCGCTGATCACGTTTGCCTGGAGCTGATCAAGAATGGTCATGAAACTTCGATAAACCGATGGCTGAACGGCAAATACTGCAGCGAGTGCTGCGTATACGGGTGTATCAAACCCAAGCCATGTGGCGATATACAACGCCATAACGACTGCCAAGCCGGTTTTTAAAATACGGGCTCCTAGCCTCATAATGTAACATGTTCCTTTCTTTGTTTACTTCATAATAAAAGGGTATCGAACGTACTATACACCCGATTTTACAAACGATCAAGTCACTTTTTACCTGTAGTGTTCCACGTGAGCTTCAATGTAAACGCCAACACCCTTTAACTGTAATGGATCAATGGTATTTGTGTTTTATTTAATATGTAAGGAATGAAACTGATACGTCATGAGAAAGACATCAATAAGTGATGAGTGCTGACGCTTCTTGTTATTAAGTCCTAGGGGGAGTATGATACCCTGTAATATAATTTAGTTAATAGTTAATAAAGGATGATGAAAGTGTCCAGAACCAAATATGATGTCATCGTAGTTGGTGCCGGGTTGGCTGGGCTGTCGGCTGCGAATGTACTTCAAGAAAAAGGACTCAAATATAAAATCATTGAAGCGTCGGATCGGGCTGGTGGGAAAGTACAGTCTGTTGTTCGCCCGGATGGGTCCCGGTCATTTGAGCTAGGTGCGCAGTTTATTAATAGAGATATGGAGGAAATGGTAAACCTTGCACGAGAGGCAGGGTTTGAGTTGTCCGAAAAAAACAGCGGTGACGGAGCTGTTGAAATCAGTTTTCCCAGCTATGAACGGATATCAGATGCCGTTCATCAACATGAGGAGCAGCTTGAGGACATTCAAGAGAAACTAAATGGGAAAGATGAGAGACTATCCGATTTGTTTGAGCGAATGGTTCTCAATGAGACGGAGATGAAGGTCGTAAAGAGTATTTACGCAGAATTGATGAATATTGCCCCTCATAAGCTAAGTGCCAAGGCTGTACTTGATCTCACGTTCCGGTTTCCCTCGGATCAAGATGACTTAACCCATCAATTGAATGCCCCATTAGCCGGTCTGGTTACGTTTATGGAACGAGGTGTTGCTGAACATCTCATTTATAACGAACCGATTGAACGAATAAATTCTACGTCGAACGGATATGAATTGGTCTCTGCAAAGAAGACATACAAGGCGGATTCCGTGATCGTCGCTGTACCACCTGCAGTTTCAAGCAAATTAACCTTAAGTCCAACATTAGAAAAGCACTATCGCCAGGCGCTAGATAGTTATGTAGACGGCTCGATTATTAAAACCACATGGGTATACGATTCTCCGTTTTGGCATGACTATGAAGTTAAAGGTCAAGGGAAAGGCGTACACGACGTGGTGTTTACAGAACCTCAAGGAGTGACGGTCGTCGACTCTTCCAAAGAAGGAGGAGAGTACTGTCTTACCATGTTTATTGGTGCAAACACGGCGATTGACCTTGCGCAAAAGAAGAGAGAGGAGCGTCTTGAAACGGCGACTTCCTGGCTAGAGAATGTGTTTGGCAAAGGTGCGCGATCATATAAGGACGTTGAGCAGAGTGTTTGGGTAGAGGATCACTATTGCGGTGGTGGTTACGGAGCAGGTATCCGTTATGGGGCGATTCCAAATGCCGCTGAGGTTTTACGGACGCCAAAAGGTAGGATGGTTTTTGCAAGCAGCGAACTGGCGGAGGAGTTTCCATATTATATGGAAGGAGCCGTTCGGGCTGGTAAAGTAGCTGTGAATAACCTGTTTAAAAGCTGATAACAAAAAACGCCTCAAATGCATGAGATACATGCGTTTGAGGCGTTTCGTCTTCCTATAAAGATACCTTGTTATTCTTTAAGTTCCAAAGCTAGTCTTTTGAAAAGTTAGAACTTATCGTTACAATTGTGCAAATGCCTTTTCAACTGCAACAAGTGTTTGTTCCACATCTTCTTTCGTATGCTCGGTCGTAAGGAACCACGCTTCGTATTTTGAAGGAGCGAGGTTTACCCCCTGGTTGAGCATGAGTTTAAAGAAGCGGGCGAACATCTCGCCGTCACTGCTTTCTGCCTCATCATAATTGGCAACCCCGTCTACACCGAAGTAGATTGTAAGAGCCCCTTTTAAACGGTTTAGTGTAATTGATATATTGTGAGTGATGGCGTGCTTACGAATGCCCTCTTCAAGCATGGCACCAAGCTCGTCCATTTTTTCATATACGCCCGGCTCCTTTAACACTTCAAGACACGCAATCCCGGCACGGATTGATGCTGGGTTACCAGCCATCGTTCCTGCTTGGTAGGCAGGTCCTAATGGAGCGACTTTTTCCATAATGTCTATTCGTCCGCCGTAAGCACCAATGGGAAGACCTCCACCGATAATTTTACCCAATGCGGTCATGTCTGGCTCGACGCCACAATAGTTTTGAGCGCCTCCGTACATGAAGCGAAAGGCCGTGATGACTTCATCGTAGATCACAAGAGCGCCGGCTTTGTGCGTAAGTTCGTTCACTGCTTCTAAAAAGCCAGGTGCTGGTTCGACGATCCCGAAGTTCCCTACAATCGGTTCCACAAGAACAGCGGCTACTTCATCGCCCCAAGCGTCGAGTGCTTGTTTGTAGCTTTCGATGTGGTTAAATGGAACGGTAATCACTTCTTTGGCAATGGCTTTTGTAACCCCTGCGCTGTCCGGGTTTCCAAGAGTGGCAGGACCTGATCCGGCTGCGACGAGTACCAAATCCGAGTGGCCGTGGTAGCACCCAGCGAACTTGATGATTTTGTCACGACCAGTGTAGGCTCGGGCCACACGAATGGTTGTCATAACCGCTTCGGTTCCGGAGTTGACAAACCGTACTCTTTCCATACTAGGCATCGCTTCTTTTAACATAGCTGCGAATTGGTTTTCGTATCGTGTTGGCGTTCCGTAAAGGACACCATCTTCCGCCGCACTCTTGATCGCTTCTGTTACGTGAGGGTGGGCGTGCCCGGTAATGATCGGTCCATAGGCAGCCAAATAATCGATGTATTTGTTTCCGTCAACGTCCCAAAAGTAAGCTCCTTTGGCACGATCCATGAATACGGGTGAACCGCCGCCAACTGCCTTAAACGAACGGGATGGACTATTTACGCCCCCAAGAATGTGCTCTTGGGCCACGGTGTTATGTTGTTCTGATTGTGTAAATTTCATTGTAATCCTCCTTCAAACATGCATCCGTTTCATTGTAGCACAGTGAAATTACATCGTTTATTAAAATAGGAAAATCTATATCATTCCGCTTCAGGCGGACGCTTTCCGCGGGCATCACCTCAGTCTCCTCGGCAAAAGCGGCCTGCGGGGTCTTCGGCAGATGCTTCTTCCTCTTCAAGTAATGCTCCGAAGCGGTATGTGTCAAAGTAGACCGTAGCAGGCTCATTTAGTAATGCTTTTGCTATTCCCGCAGGAGTCGTCGCCTTTCGCTTCATTTACAGAGCTGTAGTTTTATTTGAATGAAGAGTATGCGAGCCAAATTGAGATTGTTAAAAAGAGGTTAGAGGCTGAAGTTACAACCAAATGCTACCTTTATTTAATTTAAGCAACTATCTTGCTGGACCACGATCCTTTCGTTAAAATAGTAAGGTTGCTACGAGAGGAGGAAGCCTCATGAACGTCATTGAAGTTCACGGGTTGAAAAAACAATTTAAATCTTATTCAAGTCGAAAAGGTCTAGGAGGCGCTTTTCGGGATTTACTTACGAGAAACTATACCATCTTAAATGCGGTGGACGATATAACGCTAAATGTAAAGCAAGGAGAAATGGTCGCTTACATTGGAGAAAACGGTGCCGGTAAATCGACCACAATTAAAATGCTTACGGGCATTTTAACCCCAACAGCAGGTGAGGTTCGCGTCAACGGAATGGACCCTCACAAGCAAAGGGAAGCTTTCGTGCGAACGATCGGCGTCGTGTTCGGTCAGCGCTCGCAACTTTGGTGGGACATCGCCGTTCAAGAATCATTTCGTTTGTTGAAAAAAGTCTATCGTCTATCAGACGAGCATTACGATACGCATATGAAAGAAGTAATCGACACCTTGGAGATCGAACCGCTTTTAGACAAGCCGGTTCGAAAGCTCAGTCTCGGTCAGCGTATGCGTTGTGAATTAGCGGCGGCACTCATTCATAATCCGCCCCTTCTGTTTTTGGACGAGCCGACGATTGGTCTCGACGTCCTTGTAAAAATGAAGATTCGCGAATTTTTAAAAGAAATCAATCGAAAGTACAAAACAACGATCCTGTTGACCACCCACGACTTAAGTGACATCGAAGCTCTTTGTGAACGGGTCGTATTGTTGGATGAAGGTAAGATCATTTACGACGGGGCACTAGACAAGCTTCAGCAAAACTGGGTTGAAGGAAAACAGGTTCATTTTGAATTCCAAAAGCCGGTTGAAAAGAACGCTTTGATCGAACTTACTGCCGACTTTCCTGTAAAGTGGCGAGCCGGTGACAAGATGCGAGGATGGCAAGCGACGGTGGATGGAGACGACGATACGGTCTCAAAGCTTATGGCCAAGGTCATGAGTCACTACTCGATTAGTGATGTGAAGCTGAACCAAGTGTCTACCGAAGAAATCATTCGAAACATTTACGAAGAAGGTATGCGACATGGTTAGCCGAATGAGCATGTATCTTGAAATGCTCCGGATCCGCTTTTTGATGATGCTTGCGTACCGTACGAATTACTATAGCGGTATTTTAATCTACAGCATTAACATTGGGGCGTACTACTTTTTGTGGCAAGCGATCTATGGTGGGCAGGAGTCAATTCAAGACTTGAGTATCGTGCAAATGACCACGTATGTGGCGATCGCTTGGATGGCACGGGCATTTTATTTCAATAATATTGACCGGGAAATAGCCCAAGAGATTCAAGAGGGAAAAGTCGCGGTGGAAATGATCCGTCCTTACAACTATTTAGGCATGAAGACGATGCAAGGTCTTGGAGAAGGGTTGTTCCGCCTCCTCTTTTTCTCCGTACCAGGGATGGTCATTGTCTGGCTTGTCTTTCCGATCAGCTTTTCAAATGATCTATCCATTTGGGGTCTGTTCTTTATATCACTCATGTTCAGCTTTATCGTGAACACACAAATCAACTTGATTACCGGAATCTTAACGTTCTTTTTACTATATAATACGGGACTTATCCGAGCGAAGCGGGTTGTGATTGATCTGTTTTCGGGATTATTGCTGCCCATTTCATTTTATCCAATGTGGGCACAAGACATCATGACGTTCTTGCCCTTCCAGGCGATTAGCTATATTCCGTCGATGATCTTTACTGAAGGATTCACCGGGGGAGAAGTCTATTCGGCACTGTTGCTTCAGCTCATGTGGTCCGTCATTTTGTTTGTTCCGATTACATTACTATGGATGTCGGCGAGGCGTCGACTCATCGTACAAGGAGGGTAAAGAGCCATGTTTTACGTATCTATCTTTTTTCAATACGCATCGCAATATATGAAAACGCGGCTCCAGTACCGTTCTGACCTTGTGGTTGAGTTGTTCTCCGACTTTCTCTTTCAGGCGGTCAACTTGATTTTTATTCTCGTTGTGTTCGGTCATACGACGCTTCTTAGTGGTTGGAGCCAGGAAGAAATCATCTTTATATACGGGTTCTTTCTTGTACCTTATGCGATTTTCAGTTCATTTTTTAACATTTGGGACTTTAATGACCGCTACATCGTCAAAGGGGAGATGGATCGGGTACTCACGAGACCGATACATAGCCTGTTTCAAATCATTATTGAACGGATGGAACTCGAGTCCATGTTTGGGGTGATTACGGGAATTGCCATCATGTTTTATGCCGGGTCTCAGCTTGGACTTACGATCAGCTGGTACGATCCGTTTATGTTTCTTCTCATGGTAGCTGGCGGATCGCTTATCTATGCAGGGATTTTCATCATTTTGGCGAGCATCAGCTTTTGGTCGGATTCCAGAACAGACATTATGCCGATGATGTACAACATCGGAAACTACGGCCGATATCCGGTTGATATCTACAATCAAGTGATTCGTTATGTATTGACGTGGATTTTGCCGTTCGCTTTTGTTGGTGTCTATCCGGCAGCGTTTTTCCTCGGTCGTGACGAATGGTATATGTATGCGTTCTTGACGCCGGTGATGGGGCTGATTTTTATCTCTATTAGCGTGTTTGCTTGGAATGAAGGCGTGAAACGGTATCGGGGAGCGGGAAATTAAATCAATTAACGTTATTCTCGTGTAAACATCCGTCTGAAGCAAAACTTTTGTTTAGTAAAATTTAAAAGACGAACGTTCAACCAAAATGGTTCCTTGTCCTACTTCACTCTCTTGACTCATATATAAGTAAGAGAGGTGAAGGTGGATGGGAACCTTTTTGCTTTGGTGTGTGACAATTACGTCGATCTTAGGTATCGCTATGAGTCTTTTATTGCTCATTCGCAATCAACCGCCTCAAGGGAGGCGCGTGTCATTACGGAATTTTTTGGTGCTCCTTCTCGTTTATGCAACGGTAATCACTGGCTTTGGCTGTTTGTATTTAAGTCTCCACTTTAAAGGATACCCGGTGTTGTTGGAGGGATCGGGGAGGATGTCCGGTTCACTCGTTCATTTGATTGAAGATGTGATGTATTTTAGCGCCGTGACGATTCTGACTGTCGGCTACGGGGACATTATACCTCAGGGAATCGGTCGCTGGATCGCCATGATTGAAGCGTTGATAGGTTATTTACTTCCGGCAGCTTTTGTTGTGACCACTGTTATTTACAACGAAAACAAGCCAAATCGTTTGTAGCTTGGGCAATTCTTGGTTATGCTTAAAGGGACAAGATTACACACGAGAAGGAGTGTTTTCACATGACAGTAGAAGTTGGTCAAAAAGCACCTGAATTTACACTTAAGGCAAACAACGGAGAAGACGTGAGTTTATCAAATTATAAAGGTAAAAACGTCGTTCTTTATTTTTACCCAAAAGACATGACACCAGGCTGTACCACGCAAGCATGTGACTTCCGTGATAACAAAGAAAACTTTGAAGAATTAGACGCAGTGATTCTAGGCGTAAGCCCGGATCCGATTGAGCGTCACGAAAAGTTCATCGATAAGCACGGTTTACCGTTCTTGCTTTTAGCTGACGAAGACCACAAAGTCGCTGAAGATTATGGTGTTTGGAAGCTGAAGAAGAACTTCGGTAAGGAGTATATGGGTATCGAGCGCTCCACGTTCATTATCGATAAAGAAGGAAACATCGACAAAGAGTGGCGCAAAGTCCGCGTGAAAGGTCACGTGGAAGAGGCCCTGGAATATTTAAAAGAAAAGCAGTAAGAAAAAAGCGCCGATGACAATCTAACTTGTCATCGGCGCTTTATTGTTCCGTCCCGTTATCATCTTCTATCATCTGATTGAAGTGTTCATCATATTCAAAACCTAGGTCATCCTCCAAGTAAGCAATCACCTCATCCATTTCCCCTGTCTCGAACACAAGACCGTCTTCATCGATGACATAGTGCATTGGGAATTGGTCAATAAAGTGATCATACAGGCCTACTTCATCGTTATAATGCTGGCTATGAGCAATGAATTGACCCTCGGTTTGATAAGGCGTAAGAGGGCTTGTGTCAAACATTTTCTTGTACGAATAGACCTCGTCCCAAAAGGACAGAACCATCAGCACTTTGTGAGAATCGTCTACTTGGTAATCAGAAGGGCTGTGCCTCTTTATAATGTCGTCGAGCTCGCGTTTTTTGAAAACAATCTCATCTGCATGGTAAATGGGGAGAAATGACGAGTCTTGAAAGACGGATTTTTCTCGACCGATCGAGACTTCTTTTTCAAAACCCTCTCTTACGTTGACCGCAATCCGATCGGTGTAGGAGGTGAAAAAATGGAGTGGCGAATATGGCATTTGACTAATATCGGCAGCGAGCTCTTCCCCAGTTTCTTCATAAATCAGCTTCGTCTCCCGGTCGACTACTACCCGGTAAGCCTCCACTTCATAGGATTTTACATCCGACGTAGTATCAGGATAGACAAATCCAGTTCCATTCACATTGTCTTCTACAAACAATACCATCACTCCGGAACCTTCACTGCTTACTAATGCTCCCTCAATATCTACCGCGGTTTCCTCTTCACTGGAAGCACACGCCGAAAGGACAATAAGCAATGTAAGTATTTTTATAACTTTCATTTTCGTTCCACTCCCACACCATGTCTTTCCTTAATCGTAACATGAATATTGTTAATTTTGGAAAAATACATACAATTTACAATTCTTTTTGGTACACTTAATCTAAGACGTTTGTTCGAATGGAGGAAGATTCTATGAAACAAGCGATGCCATTTATTATTATTGCGGCCCTTGTAGGCGGGGCACTGTTGTTTTTTCAGGACCCGGCAGAAGAGGTTGTGTTCGATCCTTATCACTCTCAACACATCTCTCTTCATGATACGACCGATTGGGAAGTGGAGCTTTTTGCAGACCATGGAGAGGGGAATGTACCGGACGTGGGAGTAAAGCTTACCTACATGGGTGACCCTTCTGATATACGCGCATACGAATTTTTTTACAGTAGTATGAACGGTCTGGGAGGATATTACGACCAGCAGTTGGATGTGGATCAGTTCGACGGAGAAATCATTTATCGAACGGAATGCAACTTTTGTCAAAGGGATGGTGAAGATCCTGATACCGATATGGATTCCGAAATATACAGGCATCACCAAGAAGGGGACTTTGTGATCTATTGGGAAACTGAAGAAGAAATCCACGTAGCGAGAGAGTACTTTTCTTATTCGGACTACATGCTTGATGCGATTATGGAAGACATGGAAGAAGAGGCTGCCGACTAGACGGGCAGCCTCTTTTTATTTTATTCTAATTCAGAGCTCTGAATAAATGAGACCGTCTCGTCCTCGCTTTTCCCTTCAAAAACCACCCCATCTCTGTTAAACACAAGGAAGGTCGGAAATGAGTCGATGGCTTGGTCAAACAAGAGTTGGTTTTCTTTTGTGCTCGCTCTCGTATAAAAAACAGAGCGGTTAAAATTGCCTAGCTCCCAAAATGCTTCTCCTGCCATGTAGTGGCTTTCAATAGTAAAGGGGTCATCGGAAAATTCAATCACAGTAAGGAAATCCATATCTCCATCGTAAATTACTTGTGATATCAGCTCTTCTTTGGTTGGTTGAGTAACAATAATCTCTTCGGCTGTGTAGACGGGAATCAAGTTCCAACTATAAGCGGAAGGAGTCATCTGCTTTCCTTTTCCTGTCGACTCGAAGGGTTCTTTCACTGTTACATCAACGTCGAACTTGAAATTGGAAAACTGAAAGCTGATGCGCCCCAACACATCTTCCTCTTCTGCGAAAGGAACCAACTCCTCTCCTCGCCTAGCCATCATTCTTGTTTGATCAGTAACATAAATCAAGTATGCCTCCACGTGATAATCGTCCTCATCAAGCTCGTACTCTCCATATGTGCCGATAGTAAGTGGATCGTATGTGTCGCCGTTTTTAGAATCTTCTTTAAATAGAATAAACATAAACGGATTGTCCGTTTGACCGATCGTAGTTCCACTGATCGTATCCGATTCGGTAGAACAACCGATTAGAAAACAAGCAAGAATCAAGAATATGTATGTGGACTTCATGAAAATCTCCTTTAGTCGGGCTTAAAAAAGTGTTCTTCTTCCATTTATCGTATCACGAAATGACTTTTGGAAAAATAAGAAAAATCCATCAAAAAGAAGTAAACTTTTGATACGATAGGTACGAGTGGAAGAAAAGGAGAATCAATCGATGAAACAATACATCCCTTTACTCGTGATCGCTGCGATCATCGGTGGAGCATTACTTGTTTTTCAAGAACCTAAAGAAGAACCTGAACCTGACTGGTCGTCGACAACTGATTACTTTGATATCCCATGGGCTTTTACGATGTTTGCGAATTACGAAGAAGAGGAACTGGAACTAGGTTTCACAGCGGAATATACAGAAGACAATGCTAACGAAATTGAAGCATTTGAAACGTTTGTTACAGTGTATGGGCCGTTGGGCAGTTTTTATTATCAAGACTTGGACATGGATGATTTTGACGGTGTGATTACCTACAAAGAAGTGTGCGACTTTTGTGTAGAAGAAGATTACGCTATGATGAGTGATCTTGTTCACGCTTCGGTTAAACTAGCCTGGAAGATCAATGGTGAAATTGGTGATCACAACTTTCATTTTCAGCTTCCCAATGAACTATTTGACAGCCAACAAGAAGGAGAGATCGAACATGAATGACCCGAGAATTGGACAGTTAGCTGACGTATTATTGGACCATTCCATTCGTATAAAGGAAGGAGAGCGAGTACTAATCACAGGGCACCATACAACCAAACCCCTTATGGCTGAACTGATTGACCGTTCATACGACAGACAAGCCTACCCATATATCGAGCTCATAGACGACGAACTAGGCAGACACTTAAATATGGGTTGCGAAAAAGAACAGTTGGAAACACAAGCGAAATGGGCACTCCAAAGGTATAAAGATATTGATGCAGTGATTGCAATCATCGCAGAAGAAAACGATGCGGAAATGGCTGAAGTTCCGAGTGAGAAATTCCGTCTTCGAGGTGAAGTGTTCAAACCTGTACAAGAGTTTTACATAAACAACCGTCGTTGGGTTTTATTGAATTACCCGACACCAGGCCTTGCCCAAAAAGCGGGCATGAGTACAAAAGCGTTCACCGATTTCTTACTCGACGTGTGTACCGCTGATTATAAGAAGATGGAAAAAGCGTTCGCTCCGTTAAAGTCCCTAATGGAAAAAACGGACCGTGTTCGTATTACCGGACCGGACACAGACTTATCTTTTTCGATTAAAGATATCCCCGTCGTTCCGTGCGCGGGTGAAGCGAACATTCCCGACGGTGAGATATACACGGCCCCGGTTAAAGACAGTGTAAATGGCACGATTACGTTCAACACGCCGTGTCCGTATCGCGGGGTAACGTACAATAACGTAAGCCTCACGTTCAAAGATGGCCAGATCGTTTCGGTTGAGGCTGATCAAAAAGAAAAGCTTGAAGATATCTTGAACACGGACGAAGGAGCTCGTTATGCAGGCGAATTTGCTATTGGGGTAAACCCATACATTCTCGATCCCATGGGCGATATTTTATTTGATGAAAAAATCGGAGGCAGTCTCCATTTCACACCAGGAGAAGCGTATGAAGATGCGGATAACGGCAACCGCTCGTCCGTTCATTGGGATATGGTCCTCATCCAACGACCGGAATATGGTGGAGGAGAGATCTACTTCGATGATGTGCTCGTACGTAAAGACGGGGAATTTGTTCTTGAAGAACTAAAAGGGCTAAACCCGGATAAATTAAAATAAGCCCTTAAGGGCACTTGACCAGACCACATTTAAATTACCGCATAGTATTTAAGTATAGGTGATCCCAATCCCTCTTCAATAATATAAATTGCAAGCGAGACTCTAGAGTCTCGCTCTTTTTTTAGTCGATTAGGTAGGCAAGGGCGTTCTTCCCTCTGCCTACCTAATCGACGATGCATTGAGCGGAGCCGCTGCTGTGTCTTGAAGGGTGTTTGGGGCACTTGCAAACACCCGCGCAGCGAGCAGAGCCAATGCCCCCAATAAAGGGGTGATCTTTCCCTTCTTATTCGACGTTGAATTGAGCGTAGCCCCTGCCATCATTCTGATGGGCCCAACGTTTCAAGGAAAGGGAAGGACAATCCGGATACACCCGAACTGACTTCTCACACACTACGACCAAATGGTATCTAATATGAAAGAATAGTTTTTAAAGAGAGAGTATAAGAGTTCAATTGAGGCAGTATTTCAATGTGTGATAACATTTATAGAAACGAAAGAAGGAGCCAAGCCTTATGAAAATTGTGACCACAGCGAAAATAAGAAGAGACCTTCGGGAAGACCTTGTAGCTTCATTCCCGAACGTAACGTTTTCCTTTAACACATCTATAGAAGAAGCGGAACAAGAGCTCTCCACAGCGGATGCGATCATCACTTATGGAGAAGATCTAACCGATAAACATATCAAACAAGCCAAGCAGTTAAAATGGATCATGGTCATTTCAGCAGGTATGGAAAAGATGCCGTTTAACGCCATTGAGGAAAAAGACATCCTTGTAACAAATGCGAGAGGGATTCATGCCACTCCAATGGCCGAGTATACCTTAGCCATGATGCTTCAAGTATCAAGACAAACAAAAGGAATCATCAAACAGGAACAAGACGAAGTGTGGTCTCGTAAACTAACGATGACTGAACTAAATGGAAAAACAGTAGGGATCTTAGGGGCCGGCGCAATTGGAAGTGAGGTTGCTAGGCTCTCGAAAGCCTTCGGGATGACCACAATCGGTTTAAACCGCAGTGGCGAGAGTCGATCTTATTTTGATACAATTGTCACATACGATGAATGCAATAAGCTTTTATCACAATCAGATTATGTTGTTTCTGTTCTTCCTCATACAAAAGAAACAGACGGCCTCTTAACAGGGGAATCGTTTAAAACGATGAAAAAAGACGCAGTCTTTATCAATATCGGCAGAGGAACAGTCACGAGAGAAGAGATATTAATCGACGCTCTTAACAATAACGAGATTGCTCACGCCGTTCTAGATGTGTTTGAGACAGAACCGCTTCCGAAAGGTCATCCGTTTTGGAAACGAGAAGACGTAACGGTAACACCTCATCTTTCCGGCATATCACCAGAGTATCAGCCGAGGGCAATCGGCATTTTTAAGACTAATTTAAAGGTATATCTTAATAAAGGAACGAATTATCAAAATAAAGTTGACCCCGCTCGCGGGTATTAAAGTACTATGAAGATAGGGGAGAACGAAGATGAAGCTAGTGGTATGTATTGTCCATAACCGCTATAGTGATGCAATGGAAAAAGGACTTAAAGATAAAGGCTACCGCATGACTGAACTGGCAAGTAGCGGAGGATTTTTGAAAAAGGGAAATACCACGTTTCTTCTCGGCGTAGATGATGGTGATGTAGAGGCGCTTCGTGAAAGTATGAAAACCATTTGTACGGATCACGAAAAGAAAAAAGGAAAGGCGAAGGATGTAGATAGCCGGTTTACGTCATTTGTCGTAGAAGCCAAAGATAGTCTGCCGCTCCTCGCTGCCTTTCAAAATAAACCAAAGTAACCCTATTCATTGACAAACTTTGTTAGCATTCGTTATACTAATTGTAAATATTATAAAGTAAGAATGCTTTTTGGAAGAGGTGTTGAAGATGGAAAACCAACGACTGCAAGAAGCCTTGCAATCTTTAAAAAGTACGAAAGTACGTATGACACCTCAACGCCATGCTATTCTTGAATTTCTTTTCGATGCCAAATCCCATCCCACTGCGGATGATATCTACAAAGCGCTAGAAGGGAAATTCCCTAACATGAGCGTGGCCACGGTCTACAATAACCTTCGTGTTTTTAAAGATGCAGGTCTGGTGCGTGAATTGACTTATGGTGACTCTTCCAGCAGATTCGATAGCAACACAACAGATCACTATCACGTTATCTGCGAAGATTGCGGTAAGATCGTCGATTTTCACTATCCAGGACTAAACGAAGTGGAAACACTAGCAGAGCACGTAACGCATTTCAAAGTGAAGCATCACCGCATGGAGATTTACGGTACATGTCCGGATTGTCAAAAGCACAAACATTAGGAAGCTGCAGGACTTAGGTCCCAGCTTCTTTTCTTTATATATTTTTTGGTTGCTTTATAGAAGATTGAGCGAAGGTGGTATGCTCGTATTTACTGTGGAGATATTGTTAAAAGGATGAGAAGCGAATAGCTTAGCGTACAGCAGTGATAATCATTAGTATGAAGGAATCATGCACAAAAAAACACTGGGCGACTCTTTTTGAGTCACCCAGTGTTGTGGGTTGTTACTTCTTTTTATGGTTGTATGCTTCGTCAAACTCTTTACCTTCAAGACTCTTATCCATTGTTAAGGGCTCGTCGCAGTACATACATGCATCAACTCGGCCCAGTACTTTTGTGGTACGCTCACAATTCGGGCACATGACTTGTACCGTCTTTGTAGAGAGCATCCCAATCCAAAAGTATGTAACCGTACTTCCGATAATTGCGAGAAAACCGAGAAGCATAAACAATGTCATAAGTAATGGACTTGATTGAAAGAATAGACCTAGATACATAATAATGATCCCAGCAAACACGAGGATCAGTGCAAACGAACGTATCTTATTTATCTTACTCGAATATTTAGCTGCCATAGAGTTCGATCCCTCCTAAAGATTGAGTATAGCACACCTTATTTCTATAGGACTATAAGAAAGAGAAGTTCATTGATTTGTCAGAATTTATTGGATACGAAAACAGAGAAGGGATTTTACTATCATCGTCGAACTTACTTAAAGCAACAGGTTCATATTTAGAGGCAGGAGGCATTACAATGGATGATTTTTTACGGCAGTTATATCAGGATCGGACAAGCGACTTACATACATTAGGTGTCATGATGGTGGAAAGTAAGGATCACAATGATGCGATAACGGACTATTTTGATGTGGTCTTACTCGTCATCGTATCAGAGAACAAACCGATGTGGGAAACAAAGCATTACACCTACAACGGAGACAAAGTGGCGATGCACCTCGTTCATACGGAGCAGCTAAACAGCTGGCTGATTAACAGTAGCAACCGCAGAGTCTTTGATTGGGTGATGAATGGAAAGGTACTATTTGACCGTAACGAGTTCGTTAAAGACTTTCGTGAGCAAATGTTCGACTTTCCATTAGAAGAAAGAAAACTGCGTATCGGAGTGGAGTTTGCAAAACTTATTCGCCGCTTCACTGATGGGAAAGCTCTTTTTAACACAGGCCATGAACTGGATGCATACAATCAGATTCTACATGCCCTTCATCACTTGGCGAGACTATCCGTCATTGAACATGGTTTCTATCCGGAAGTGACGGTTTGGCAACAGGTCAAACAAATCGAGCCCGAGATTCACAAGCTATATTCAGAACTTGTAACTGGGGAGGAGCCGATTGGAAAGAAACTCGAACTCCTTCTTATTGCAAACGAATTTGAACTTACATCAAAAACCCGTCTCGGAAGTTCTCACCTTCTAGACCTTATGGCGAGTAAAAGTGAGCCTTGGTCGATAGAGGAGTTAAAAACGAGTTTGGAAGTCAGTGAATACTCGTTAGATTTAACGATCCTTTTAGAGTTTCTAGTAAGGAAAGGATACATTGACGTTGTGAGAGTTCAAACAAAAGGAAACGGGATTTATCACCGTTATTATGAGGTAGGAAAAACTTTTTCTTAAAAAAAGAAAAATATTATTGACGTATAATAGTTTATCGTGGTACATTTTATATCGTCGCAAATGAGCGATGCGATTTTGAAGTGTGCCACGGAAACTTCCGAAAAAAACAATTTAAAAAAGTTGTTGACACGGAAAACGCACGATGGTATATTATAAAAGTCGCCGCAAAACGAAGCGACAAAATAAAACGAATTCCTACGAAAGATTTTGATTGTTCAGGAATTTCGATTTGACCTTTGAAAACTAAACAAAAAGCCAAGCGAAACGTGGGATAATGACACATTATCCCGTCAATAAAGCAAGACATGATGTCAGAGACATCAAACTTTCTATGGAGAGTTTGATCCTGGCTCAGGACGAACGCTGGCGGCGTGCCTAATACATGCAAGTCGAGCGGACTGATGGGGAGCTTGCTCCCCTGACGTCAGCGGCGGACGGGTGAGTAACACGTGGGCAACCTGCCTCACAGATTGGGATAACTCCGGGAAACCGGGGCTAATACCGAATAATCAAAGGAACCGCATGGTTCCCTTGTAAAAGTTGGGTTTTACCTAACACTGTGAGATGGGCCCGCGGC
>NZ_KE386941.1:1724780-2326123 GCF_000429705.1 Alteribacter aurantiacus DSM 18675 | reverse complement strand
TGAGATTTCCCATTACGTTAAGTAAGTAAGATCCCTCAGAGACGATGAGGTTGATAGGTCTCATGTGGAAGCGTGGCAACGCGTGGAGCTGAGAGATACTAATCGATCGAGGGCTTATCCAAAAATTGATGTTTGTTTAGTCTTCTAATGAAACTCTGTGAAGAGTGTCGAAGCTGTTATCTAGTTTTGAGAGAATATCTCTCTAACTTCATATTTGTCTAGTGGCGATAGCGAAGAGGTCACACCCGTTCCCATGCCGAACACGGAAGTTAAGCTCTTCAGCGCCGATGGTAGTTGGGGGCTCTCCCCCTGTGAGAGTAGGACGTCGCTAGGCAAGTATTAAAATGGGGCCTTAGCTCAGCTGGGAGAGCGCCTGCTTTGCACGCAGGAGGTCAGCGGTTCGATCCCGCTAGGCTCCACCATTTAACCTAATATTTTATATCATTATTTGGCGGTGTAGCTCAGCTGGCTAGAGCGTACGGTTCATACCCGTGAGGTCGGGGGTTCGATCCCCTCCGCCGCTACCAAATAATTTTATCGCGGAGGAATACCCAAGTCCGGCTGAAGGGATCGGTCTTGAAAACCGACAGGGGCTTCACGGCCCGCGGGGGTTCGAATCCCTCTTCCTCCGCCATAATTGGTCCCGTGGTGTAGCGGTTAACATGCCTGCCTGTCACGCAGGAGATCGCCGGTTCGATCCCGGTCGGGACCGCCATTTAAATTTATTTGCGAAGAGATTCGCAGTTTATCAACAAGTAAAGATGGAGGGGTAGCGAAGTGGCTAAACGCGGCGGACTGTAAATCCGCTCCCTCCGGGTTCGGCGGTTCGAATCCGTCCCCCTCCACCATCTTTAAGGGGTATAGTTTAATGGTAAAACGAAGGTCTCCAAAACCTTTGATGTGGGTTCGATTCCTACTACCCCTGCCAATTTAATTTTATGATGGCGGTCATGGCGAAGCAGGTTAACGCACCGGATTGTGGTTCCGGCATGCATGGGTTCGAATCCCATTGATCGCCCCATTTTTATTATATGAAATAGGGCTATAGCCAAGCGGTAAGGCAACGGATTTTGATTCCGTCATGCGCAGGTTCGAATCCTGCTAGCCCTGCCATTTTTTATTTGCGGGAGTAGTTCAGTGGTAGAACACCACCTTGCCAAGGTGGGGGTCGCGAGTTCGAATCTCGTCTTCCGCTCCACGCGCCCGTAGCTCAATTGGATAGAGCGTCTGACTACGGATCAGAAGGTTAGGGGTTCGACTCCTCTCGGGCGCGCCATTTTAACTTCATATAGATGAATAACACACACGCGGGTGTAGTTTAGTGGTAAAACCTCAGCCTTCCAAGCTGATGATGTGAGTTCGATTCTCATCACCCGCTCCATTTTTATGTTTAAAACGCAATTTGTTGCAACTTGGGCCTGTAGCTCAGCTGGTTAGAGCGCACGCCTGATAAGCGTGAGGTCGGTGGTTCGAGTCCACTCAGGCCCACCATTAATACCCAAGTTACTAGCAACTGATTACCGTTTTCTAATGCCATATATATTTCATATGGCCCGTTGGTCAAGTGGTTAAGACACCGCCCTTTCACGGCGGTAACACGGGTTCGAATCCCGTACGGGTCACCATTTTTTTAATGAAGAGCCATTAGCTCAGTTGGTAGAGCATCTGACTTTTAATCAGAGGGTCGAAGGTTCGAGTCCTTCATGGCTCACCATTTATACATACAGTTAACAAGGTTGCAAACACGCACCTTGTTTTTTTGTTGTGTATGAATTTATCACTCTTTTTACATGTGGATAACTACCTTAGTACTCTTTTCGTCTAGCTTCAGCGCCTACGAGCTTGAGGTCATTTCATTTGGATGAAGCTTGCGGAGCGGCTTCAAACTGATGGCCTGCCTCAAATGTTTGTACTTCCAGCATAAGGGCAACTAAGACTTTCGCCATTTTGGGTGAAAAGCCAAGTTTTCTTTAAAACGCTCGTGATCCAGGCGCTTGCGTTTTTGCTCTTACTTAAATGAGATTTCATTTTCATTCAGCTCCAAAGGTATCGATCTCAAGATGATTTTTCGTGTTGCTTTCGACTTTTACTGAAAGATAGATACTTCGCACATGGGCCTTATCGTGCTGCAAGAGGCCACCGAAAAAGACCAAAACTTACGTTTACAAATCGCCTTTACTCGAGTGGGAACATGGTTGTGTACCTGTTGAGAGAGTACAGCTTTAAGGTACTGAAAAAGTGCATTCCCTGATGTTTATCTCTCATGGAACATACTCACGTAAATCTATTCTTTATTTCCCATGCTTTAACCTTCGTCCCCCTTAAGATAGGCTGATCACACCAATTGCCTCTAAATTCTTTCCTTTTCACATCAGTCCCTTTCCACAAGCTTCATCGCATCTAGACAGTGATCTTCTCTATCTAGTCATGAGAATACAGATTAGATTTACAACCCTACAAACATTTGAGCAACGCGTGTTGACAACCATCCATATCGTCCCCCTATTACCTACACTGTTTGGATAAATGTTCGTCTAATAAAAGATCTCATAAGAACTACCTACAAAGGTAGCTATGGTTTTAAGGCACCCGAACTGAAAAAAAGGTGCATCCCCGTGGTGTTCATCCTTTTTTTTGTTCCCTAAAACAATAAATAATCGTTTTTTATACCTCGGTTTTCTACCTAATACTCTTTTCAAATACAATAAAAACCAAAATATAAAATGTTTATACTTATGCAGAAAGAAAAATTTTAAATTTTTTTCCGAATTTATGAAAGCGCTGTGATTCGGTCAAGCTATAGGGATAGAGCGATGCTGGTTTTCTCAAAAACCGGCACAAATAAGGATTTATCTGAGCATATGCCTTGAACGAAAGGGTTTTCACATGTTTTAATGTAAAACATTGATGAATAAACACAACCTGTATATACAGGCATATAAATTCTAACCTTTAATGGAGTGATTTAATCATGGCAACTCGTCAAGATCATAAAACGTACTCATTTTTACTAAATAATGAATGGAAAGAAAGTGAATCAGGCAAGACAATTGAAATTCTGTCTCCTGACGACAAAAGCATTGTTGGTTATGTTCCTTCCATGACGCAAGGGGAAACAGATGAAGCAGCACGATCTACAAAAGCTGCGCAGGTCGAGTGGGCAGAAACACCACTGGATGAGCGTGTAGCGTTGTTACATCGTTGGGCTGATGAGCTTGAGAAAATGGAAGATGAAATTGGAGATGTGATTCAGCGCGAAGTAGGTAAGGGGTTGTCTTCAGCTAAAGGGGAAGTAACACGTACAGCTGAATTAATTCGTTACACTGCTGAACAGGGACTTCGTGTAAAAGGTGAATACATGACTGGGGATGGATTCCCTGGTGGCGGTAAGAACAAAAAAGCGATGATTCAAAAGGTTCCACATGGTGTTGTCCTTGCTATTTCACCATTTAACTACCCGGTTAACCTTGCAGCTGCTAAGATTGCACCTGCACTTGTTACAGGAAACACAGTATTGTTCAAGCCTGCTACTCAAGGTGCAATCAGTGGAATTAAGATGATTGAAGCACTTGTAAAAGCCGGCCTTCCAAAAGGTGTACTAAACGTTGTTACAGGTAGAGGTTCAGTGATCGGTGATTTCATCGTGACACACACTGATGTAGACATGATCAGCTTCACAGGAGGTACAGAGACAGGGAAGCATATTGCGAAACAAGCTTCCATGATTCCTGTGGTACTCGAGCTTGGAGGGAAAGATCCTGCTATCGTACTTGAAGATGCTGACCTTGATAAGGCAGCGAAAGAAATTGTCGCTGGAGCATTCAGCTACTCAGGTCAACGTTGTACAGCAATCAAACGTGTACTGGTGATGGATAGCGTAGCTGATGAACTTGTAGCGAAAGTAAAAGAAAACATTGAAGGTCTTAAAGTTGGTAAAGCATCTGAAGGTGCAGGTGTTGTACCATTAATTGATGACAGATCAGCTGACTATGTTGAATCACTTATCGAAGATGCAAAAGAAAAAGGAGCAACAGTCGTTTTATCTGGCGATCGTCAAGATAACTTGGTTCAACCAACACTACTCGACAATGTAACAGAGGATATGCGTGTGGCATGGGAAGAGCAGTTCGGACCGGTTCTTCCAATCGTACGCATTAACAGCGCATTTGAAGCGATTGAACTAGAGCGTCGCAATGAATTTGGGCTTCAGGCAAGTATCTTTACTCAAAACATGGACGATGCCTTTAAGATCGCGGATAAACTAGAAGTTGGTACTGTTCAGTTAAACGGTAAGACTTCTCGTGGACCTGACCACTTCCCATTCCTAGGTGTGAAAAACTCAGGACAAGGTGTTCAAGGAATTGGACGTAGTATTGATTCCATGCTTCGTGACAAAGTAACAGTCATTAACCTTTAATCATAACGAATCCCCCTCGCCATTTCGGCAGGGGGATTTTTTTAGGACTTAATAGGTTGTGAAATATAGCCATTGCTGAAGTCTGAAAACAGCTGGTTTCCAAAAGGAGAGGTCATCTTCGTACTCTTCAAGTGGAAGGGTGTAGAGGCCGTCTTCGTTAGTCCATATCTTTTCAAAATACTGTAGAACACTGTCTGAAAGAGAGGATTCGTTTGATGCCGTCAATTTGATACTTGCATCTAGATTAAAGTCATCCATGTTTCTTCGGGTAAAGTTTGAAGAGCCACCGATCATGATAGACTCCTCTTGTTTTTGAACAAACATAAGTTTTGTATGGTATTGTTCTTTATCAATGTTGAACCACCGAATATCAATGTGCCCATTGGACTCTTCATGAATATGTTTCGCAGAAGGTCTATTTGGAAGGCCGTGAGTTTCTTGTGAAAAGGAATAGCTGTTAGGGTCTAGAACAATACGGATATCCACCCCTCGTCTTGACGCTTCAAGTAAGGCATCCGCAATTGGGTCTTTGGCAAGATAGTATACACCTATGTAAATGAGGTCATCTGTTGCTGAATATTCAATCGCCTCAATCACATGATTTTTCACGCTGCTTTCGGTCAAGTGACGAGCGATCACGCGATCATCGCCATTGTCTATTTCTTCAGCTCTCTCGTCATAAAGAAAGTCCTCGTCGCTCGGAAAGGGCAAAGGTTCATCTGTGGAAAAAGAAGCGACTGCCTTTTCTGCTGCCCAAATGTCTTTGATCACCGACCCTGTAACTCGAAAGCCGATATTGCTATAAAGTCCACTTCCATCATGAGGGTTTGCTGAGGTGACGAAGGCTTCTTTGTCAGATACCACAAGCTTTCGATGATTGGCTTTCAAGTTAAGTAGCTTTAGATAAGAACGTGCAGTTAATGAGGGAGCTTCTTCGCTCAAAGGGTGAGAAATCCAACCGTTTTCCCCACGGCCGAACCATTGAAAAAACGTTCGATAAAACGCAGAGTAAACCGGTTTCCCATCCCTTAGCGGTGTAAGGTCACTGATGACTGTATGAATGCCTGCCTCCTCGAGCTGAACTAAGTGTATTGAATCATGAGAGCCGTAGCCAGTATTGAATTCGTCAGTGATAAAGATAATTTCAATGTCCGGGTTGCTTTCTTTTTTTGACAGTAAAGCCTCAGTCACACGCTTACTTATCTCTGGCATCTCTTCATCTCGGTCGTGATAGGCGTTAAATAAAAACATGTCCAAAAGGAGATAGGAATCGGCTCTATTAATAACTTCTATGATTTCATCAAAAATAGACTGGTCCGATACCCAATCACCGTCTTTCGTTTGATATGTCAAATCATAATAAAATTGTGCATCAGGGATCTCGTGGTCTTCTCCCTCAAAGCTCACACTCTCCGGGAGAGGTTTCATTAATCCATATATCCCAACAGCAGTTAGAAGTATGATGAGCAGAAGAAGGGATGTATAAAAGAGAGCCCATTTATCTTTTCTAATCCATTTCATGACTTGATCTCCTTAGAGGTGATTGAAAGCGCTAAAAAAGGTCGAACGTTACCCTTTTCCAATGCCTTTGATGATTAAGGATGAGGCTATTGAAAAAGTACAAAACAACTTTTTCAGCTGTGTGTGACTCTTTTAGCATTCATCTCTCATATACAAAGTACCCTTAACGTGAGAGGAAAAACCCAGCCACTTCGATGGAAGAAGTGGCTGGTTTCTTTTGTATTTTGAGGTTACTATCGTTTGTCTTTCATATGGATCCGTTCATTTAGGCGTACTTTATCCACGTCCAACTTCATATCGTTTAATACCCATAAGCTTGTCTTTTGTCCAGTAATGACTAAACCTTGGGTCGATAATAGACACCCCGTCATCTTCTCTAAGAACGATCAGCTGGTCATTTCCGATATAGACGGCTGGGAGGGGATTGTTGTTGTCTGAGCGGAAAAAATAAACATCCCCAGGCTGTTGCTCTCCTTCTTTAACTTGACTTCCATACTGCCATTGCCTCTTTAACGTTTGCGGAAAAGCAGTGTCATATGGAGACATGACATAGTGAAGAAAGCCACTTCGATCAAATCCACTATTCGGCGATTTCCCTTTCTTTTCATAAGGGATATTCAATAATTGATACGCCCGATCGACGATAGGATGTTCTCGATCGACTTTTAAATGGTCGAACCGTTTCACACCGGTAAAGTGCTTCATCCATGACTCTCCAAGGTAAGAAATTGTTGTTTTCCCCTCTTCACCACTTGCATGGATAAAGAAGCGATCGCCTAAGTAAATACCTGTATGAGAAATTCCTTCTTGCCACGTACCGGAAAAGTAAATCACATCACCTGGCAGAGCTTCTTTTAAAGGAATGCTTTTGCCAACCTCGTATTGGTGATAGGTAATTCTCGGGAGGTGTATATCCATCGATTCAAATGCATGTTGGACCAAAAAGGAACAGTCAAAGGCAGCGAGCGTATCTCCTGTTAATTTGTAAGGCCGATCGAGGAGAGAAAGAGCGTCTGATATGGCTGGGTGATCGTGACTCTGATGCGTTCTTGGCGTAAGCATCTTTTTCTCTTTATCTGTTAATCGTTTTCCTTCAATAAATCGACCTTTCCAATACCTATCTTCAGAAAGGTTACGTAACGCGACGCCGTCTTTTGTTGCTGTTATAAAAGAGCCGTTTTCTAAATAGATTCCGGTAAGTGTACTTTCTTCTCCTTTGAAAAAGACAAGGTCTCCTTCTTTGAGGTTTTTCTTTTTTACCTTCTCCCCTAACTCTTGTTGAAGATGGGCGTGGCGGGATAACTGAACGTTCTCTACACGGTTATACATGTATTTAGTCAAGGTCGCAGTAGAAAACCCTTCTGTCGGTTCGTCTCCTCGGCCGTTATAGGGGATACCTTTGAGCTTTTCGGCTAAAACAGAGAAAGATTCCTCCGTAGGAAGCGTGTCTTTCGTACTCATCACTTGAACAGTGCGTTCTGGTGCTTTTGTCATTTCTTCTACCATGCCTTCATTTTGTTGAAAAAAGAAGAAAAGTGGTAAAAGGATACTTGAAAGCATGAATACTTTTTTTACCATTGTCGATTCACACTCACTTTATTAAGGCTTTAAATTCAGTGTATCATAGTGAGGGTTAAACCATACGCAGGTGAAACTTTTGTTTAGCTTTATACGTAGAAAATATATGGGAATTAAAAGTAGATACAATTGGGGGAATGAATAATGGATATGATCAACTGGGGTGTAGTTGCTCCACTTATTGCTATACAACTGATTCTTATGACTGTGGCACTATTGGATTTAGTGAAGCGAGACCAGGTGAATGGGGAAAAGTGGGTGTGGGCTATCGTCATTGTTGTGTTTAATACGATCGGACCGATCGCATACTTTATCTTCGGAAGGAAAACGGATTAATGTACGTACTTGAAACAAAAAACATGACGAAAACATTTGGTGGTGTACCTGTCGTTAACCGGCTGAACCTAAACATTCGAGAAGGGGTGTGCACGGCTCTCCTTGGTCCTAATGGTGCCGGAAAAACAACAACTCTGTCCATGCTTGGAGGACTATTAAAACCAAGCGATGGAAAAGTGATCTTCAAAGATCAGGAAGAGACGGATCATCGACAAATGATCGGTTATTTACCCCAATATCCTGCCTTTTATGGGTGGATGAGTGGTATCGAGTATTTGGTTTATGTGGGGCAATTGTGTGGTTTGTCGAAAAAAGAAGCCATTAGAAAAGGAGAAGACCTTCTATCTCTTGTAGGACTTACAGATGGAGCCAAGAAAAAAATCGCAGGATATTCAGGAGGTATGAAGCAACGACTGGGTATTGCCCAAGCGCTAATAAATGATCCAAAAGTCGTCATGCTCGATGAGCCTGTGTCGGCTCTAGATCCTCACGGACGTAGAGAAGTCTTGGAATTAATGAGGGAATTGAAGACCAAAACGACGATTCTATTTTCAACGCACGTCCTTCATGATGCAGAAGAGATTTGTGATGATATTTATATCATGAAAGAAGGAGAGGTCGTAGCTGAGGGGACGCTCGGAGAATTGCAAAGAAACTATCAGCAACCGGCAATCCATATTGAAACCGAACGAGAAATCAAGCAATGGTCCAGTACCCTGTTGGAAAAAGAATGGGTTAGACATATGGACGTAAAAGGCAAAGCTGTCACGCTTACTGTGAGCGATTTGACATTAAGTAGAGAGGCAATCCTTCAAGACCCAAAATTCCACGGATTAGCGCCCGTCCGGTTTGAAATTGTGAAAACAAGTTTGGAGGATTTGTTTATGCAGGTGACGAAATCATGAGACAGTGGACAGTGATGTATAAAAAAGAGTTAAGTGAACAGTGGCGGAGCTTTAAGTGGCTTTGGGTCCCCCTTGTTTTTATGCTCCTTGGGATGACTCAACCTGTGACTGCTTATTATTTGCCGGATATTTTGGAGCAATTCGGTGGTTTGCCAGAAGGAGCGGTTATCGATATTCCCCTCCCTGGTGGCGGTCAGGTGCTTGCCGATACGCTCGGCCAGTTTAGCCAGATCGGCATGCTGGTACTCGTACTGGCTTTTATGGGAACCATTGTAAGTGAGCGTACGCAAGGAACGTGGGCAATGGTTCTTGTAAAGCCTGTATCGTACGGGAATGTAATCACGACGAAATGGGCTGCCATGCTAACTTTGGTCACCGCTTCCTATGTGCTCGGATTGATGAGTGCGATTTATTATACGTTCTTGCTAATCGAATCGGTGCCCATTTTAGATATTGTTTTAGGGGCGCTACTTTTCTTATTATGGGTTATGTTTATTATGACATTAGTGATCTTGTTTAGTTCCCTCTTTAAGTCATCAGGTGCGGTCGCTTTCTTAACAATTGGAATGGCTATTGTATTGTCTATCATTAGCGGATTCCTCCCAGATCTAATCCAGTGGTCTCCTGGCATGCTTACCTCCCATAGCAGTGATTTGCTACGGACAGGCGAGACGGAGGCTCTTGTGTGGCTACCAACGACTGTGACGATCGTATTGATAACAGGTATGATTTTTCTGAGTGTGTCTATAGTGAAACGTAAAGAAGTGATTTCATAGGAAGAAGGGCGTGATTGTATGGGTAAAAAACAAGCTGTCCTCGATCGCATAGAAGATGGACAATGGGCGGTGCTGTTGGTCGGTGAAGAGGAGAGAGAAGTCATTCTTCCCGTTCAAAAAATTCCTCCTAAAAGTAAAGAAGGAGATTGGTTTATTGTTACTCTCGTCGAGGACACTATATCAAGTGTAGTTTTAGACGAAGAAAAAACAAAGACCATGAAGACGTCGATCCAATCAAAAATGGACCTTCTGAAGAAGAAAAAAGGAAGCAAATTTAAACGATAACCTCGTTCCCCTTGCCAGTATGATGGCAAGGGGATTTTCGCGCTCTAAAGCGATGGGGGACTGTCCCCATAGCCATCAAGTTAAGCAAATTTGGCGGCTTCTTTCGGTTTTCTCTCTCTTATTGGCCATCCACTCTTTTCTTTTCACATGACGTAGAAGCGGGGTCTGACCCGCGAACAATTGTGTAAATGTGAGGTTCCGAGAAGAGGCTTGGCTCGAATAAGTCTTTTTTTGTTACATATAGATGAAAGTAGAGTGGTTGTTTTAGAGTTCGTGAACCGATACACAATCACTTTCATAAAGTCATCAACGAACTGCACATAGATTACGACGTTCCATAGAAAGGATGAAGAGACCATTGCACATCCTCGTTTGCATCAAACAAGTACCTGATACGAAGATCATTAAAGTGAACCCAAAGACGAATACCCTGGATCGATCAAGTGCACCAGCGATCTTGAACCCCTATGATGCTCATGCCGTTGAAGAAGCGGTCAGACTTAGAGATATTCACGGAGGGAAAGTCACTGTCCTTTCCATGGGTCCTCCACAGGCAAGAAATGCGATTCGAAAATGTGTCGAAATCGGAGCTGACGAAGGCATCTTGATATCTGATCGCCGTTTTGCAGGAGCGGATACTCTAGCAACCAGCTATGCTCTTTACAAAGCAATCGAGAAAATTCAAAGCCTTGAAGGCGTTGATCTGATTTTATGCGGTAAGCACGCCATCGATGGTGATACAGGACAAACAGGTCCCGGGATTGCTAGAAGGCTCGGTATTCCTCCACTAACATGTGTGAATCGTGTAGCCGAAGTGAATAGGGTCGAAAACCGAATTCGTGTTCACCGCAAAGTAGAGGAAGGATACGAGCTGATTGAATCTACGCTTCCATGTCTATTAACCGTTGAAAAAGAAATTAACGATGTGAGCTATTCGCCACTGCCTAACGTGATTCGAGCTGCCCGATATGAACCGACCGTTTGGACTGTGGATGATTTGGACGACGTGGACATTAAACAACTTGGCTTGAAAGGCTCTCCAACGATTGTTGGGAAGATGTGGCCACCTGAAAAAAGCAAAGGGGCAA
Source organism: Alteribacter aurantiacus DSM 18675 (assembly GCF_000429705.1). Classification (GTDB taxonomy): domain Bacteria; phylum Bacillota; class Bacilli; order Bacillales; family Salisediminibacteriaceae; genus Alteribacter; species Alteribacter aurantiacus. Next base: position 2,315,217 of record NZ_KE386941.1, on the reverse strand, counting down.
CACTTTTGGATGGTGACGCAGAAAAGCAAGTGAAAGAGATGGTCCGGGTTCTTTTAAAAGAACGGGAATTGTTTGTGGGGAAAGGCGGGGATTAACAGTGAAAGTAAACATTGATGATTACCGAGGAGTATGGGTATTTATCGAACAAAAAGAAGAACAGCTACTTGATGTAGGGCTAGAACTTTTGGCTGCGGGCCGGGACCTGGCCGATAAATTGGATGTAGAGTTGTGTGGGGTGTTACTTGGAGACGGAGTATCACATCTAACGAAAGAAGTGTTTGAATCGGGAGCGGATAAAGTCTATTTGATCGACAATCCCGTTTTAAAATACTACCGAACAGAAACGTATATGAAAGCAGTAGGAGATTTAGTGAGGAAATTCAAGCCAGAAATCTTTCTCTATGGGGCTACATCCAACGGAAAAGACTTGGCAAGTGCAGTAGCCACAGATGTCCTGTGTGGCTTGACAGCCGATACCACTCTAATGGATGTGGATGTAGAGAAACGATTGTTTGAAGCAAGCAGACCGGCCTTTGGTGGCAATATCATGGCGACCATTCTTTGTAAAAAGCATCGCCCGCAAATGGCGACGGTCAGGCCAAAGGTCATTAAGCGTCTACCTTTACAAGCGGGAAGAACAGGAGAGGTTATTGTAGAAGAAATAGATGTAAAAGAAGACGATCTCCAAACAAAGGTTTTAAAAATTGTAAAAGACGCTAAAAAAGCGGTCAATCTTGAAGAAGCAACCGTCATTGTTGCAGCAGGCAAAGGAATTAAAGACGAGAAAGGCTTTGCCATGGTCAAGGAATTGGCTGACATTTTAAATGCCACTGTAGGAGCGAGCCGCGACGTTGTCGAAGCAGGCATATGCGGTCACGATCATCAAGTAGGACAGACCGGGGCTACAGTCACTCCCAAAGTATATATCGCGATCGGTATTTCCGGAGCCATTCAGCACATTGTGGGCATGCAAAATTCAGAGCTTATAGTAGCGATTAATAACGACAAAGAAGCTCCGATTTTTAACGCAGCTCATTATGGCGTTGTGGGGGATGCCTTTACGATTGTCCCTATGCTTACAGAAGCGTTTAAAGAAGCGTTGTCTGACAAAGTTGCACAAGAAGAGGTGACCACGAATGGCTGATAAGTTTGATGTCATCGTAGTTGGAGCGGGACCTGCAGGCACGAGCTGCGCATATACAGCTGCAAAAGCGGGTCTGAACGTTCTATTGATTGAGCGAGGAGAATATCCCGGGTCCAAAAACGTGATGGGCGGCATTCTCTATCGAAAGCAATTGGAAGAAATTATTCCCGAGTTTTGGAAAGAAGCCCCGTTGGAGCGTCCTGTCGTGGAGCAACGCTTTTGGTTTTTAGATAAAGAATCGATGGTGACAACGAGCTACAAAGGATTGGAATGGGGCAAAGAACCATTTAACAACTTTACGGTATTACGGGCGAAATTTGATCGGTGGTTTGCTGGTAAAGCGGTCGAACAAGGAGCTTTACTCATCAATGAAACCGTTGTTACGGAATGTATTGTAGAGGAAAACCGCGTGGTTGGTGTACGAACGGACCGTCCAGATGGAGATGTGTATGCAGATGTTGTTGTGTTGGCGGATGGGGTCAACTCGTTACTTGGAAAGAGCCTTGGGTTTCACAAAGAGTGGAAGCCTGATGAAGTCGCCCTCACCGTAATGGAAGTCTTAAATTTACCAAAGAAAACGATCAACGAACGATTTAACGTTTCAGACGATCAAGGTGTGAGTGTAGAGATTTTCGGTGATTCCACCCAAGGCCTTCTCGGTACCGCTTTTCTTTATACCAATAAAGACAGTTTGAACATCGGGGTAGGAACGACACTGTCCGGTATGATCAAAAAGAAGCTCAAGCCCTATCATTTGCTTGAATATGTAAAAGAACACCCGATGATTCGCCCGTATATTGAAGGCGGCGAGACGTCAGAGTATTTGGCTCACCTCATACCAGAAGGGGGCTATAAATCGGTTCCTCGCTTGGTCGGCAATGGTGTCATGATTGTAGGAGATGCGGCTCAGTTCGTCAATGCCATTCACCGTGAAGGGTCAAATATGGCCATGAGCTCCGGTAAGATGGCTGCTGAAGCGATTGTGAGGGCAAAAGAGCTTGATGATTTTACAGAGCGAACGCTCGACTCGTATCGAAAAGAACTGTACAACAGTTTTATAGGAAAAGATTTGAAGAAGTACAAAGATGTAACACATACTTTTGAAGAGCATCCGCAATACTTTACAGACTACATCCCAATGATGAACAAAGCCGCCAATTCGTTCTTTACTGTTGATGGCAGTCCGAAAAAAGAAAAGCAAAGCCGCATCATTAAGAGCATTACGGAAGGAAAAGGAAAAATCGCCGTCGCCAAGGATTTATACCGCGCATGGAAGGTGATGAAATAATGGCTAAAACCATTGAAGAAAAGCAGTATCTCGTTCGTTTCCGTTGTGACACGAAGTCTCACTTGGAAGTGAAGGATGAAAACGTCTGTTTAACGTCTTGTCCTGATAAGGATTGTACGATTTTTTGCCCGGCGGATGTGTATAAGTGGGAAGGGGATCGTATGCACGTAGGATATGAGGGCTGTCATGAGTGTGGGAGCTGCCGGATTGGGTGCCCGACTGACAACATCAAGTGGGAATATCCAAAAGGTGGTCACGGCATTGTATTCAGGTTAGCGTAGAAAAGCGTCAAAGAAGAGGATGTCCGATTTAGGGGGCATCCTTTTCTTTGTTTCGCCAGTAATATTTGATCTGTTCAAGATCCATTTCTTCAGACGGGGTTGTATCCGCTTTGAGCACATGGGCCATTAAATGAAGAGCTTCTCGATTATCCTCCTCGTGATTTGAGGCAGTGCAGTCTGACGGAAGATACAACTTGTACCCACGCATATACGCATCGTTGGCGGTAAAATGAACACACATGTTACCGGCAACCCCGGTGATGATTAAGGATTTCACATTCAAGTACTCCAATAAGAGGTCGAGTGGCGTATTAAAAAAAGCGGAAAATTGGGGTTTTAATACGAAATAATCGTCTTCTTCCGGTTCGAGGAGCTTTGTTACCTCATGACCTCTCATTTCTTCTTGAAGACAGTGGTTGACCAATGATTGAAAGTCGGATTGCCACCGACCGTAGTTGTCATTTATATATAAAACAGGAATATTCAATTCTTTTGCCTGCTTTTTTAAGCGGGCGATTCTCTCGGCCATCGGTTTGGCGTAGCGAATGAGTTTTTCTCCGTCTTCAAATTCAAAATCGTTAATGACATCAACGAGTAATAAGGCCACGTGTTCATATTCCGTCACGTGAGGGTTTTTGTTTTCGGTTCCCATAGTAACGATGCCTCTCTTTCTGTTAAAATAGACCGTATGTGAAAGCTTATAGAGATGGAGAAGAACGGTACTTACTTTTCCCAAAAACAAGGTTGATCAAACATACATGCAGAAAGGAGTCAGTCAATTGAAAAAAGAAATGGAGCTGCTTCGCCTTCTTGAAAAGGATGGGCGTATGCCGGTGAAAATGATTGCGAAATTATTAGATGTAACAGAAGAAGATGTTGAAAAGATGATGAGTGACTTGGAAAAACGAAAGGTGATCGTTGGCTACTCAGGGATTGTGGATTGGACTAAGGTCGATAGCCCAGAAGGAATTACGGCGATGATAGACGTGAAAGTGCAACCAAAGCGAGGGGTTGGCTTTGACGAAGTGGCTGAACGCATTTATCGTTTCAAAGAGGTCAAGGCTCTTTATCTTATGAGCGGAACGTATGATTTGAGCGTTGTTATTGAAGGGGCAACCATGAGTGAGGTAGGTCAGTTTGTTTCTGAGAAGCTGTCTACATTGGAATCGGTTCTTTCTACCACCACTCACTTCCAGTTGAAAAAATATAAGCATGATGGTGTTGTGTTTGATGATGGAGACGAAGACCATCGTATCGTGGTATCCCCATGACGAATCGTTATTTATCGGAAGCTGTTGAACGAATTCAACCATCAGGAATCCGGAAGTTTTTTGATTTGGCCTCATCAATGGATAACATCATCTCTCTTGGTGTGGGAGAGCCTGATTACGCAACGCCATGGAACATCCGAGAAGCAAGCATTGCCTCATTGGAACGTGGTATGACCTCTTATACAGCCAATGCAGGTCTACCTGAGCTAAGAGATGAGATCTCTCGTTATTTGACTCGGGAGTTTAAGACCGATTATAACCCTGAAGAAGAAGTGATTGTCACAGCAGGAGCGAGTGAGGCAATAGATTTGGCAATGCGCGCGACAGTCAATCCAGGAGAAGAAGTCTTGGTCGTTGAACCGAGCTTTGTTTCTTATGCTCCACTTGTATCGTTGATTGGGGGCGTTCCCGTTTCAGTGTCTACATCCATTGAAGATGGGTTTAAGGTCACAGCGGAGCAAATTGAATCCAGAGTGACTGATCGTACGAGAGGCATTTTGCTTTGCTTTCCAAACAACCCGACAGGCACAGTGATGACAAAGGACGAGCTTGAGAAAGTGGCACATGTCATAAAAAAGCATGACCTCATCGTGTACTCGGATGAGATTTACGCGGAAATGACCTATGATGAGAGACATGTAAGCGTTCCGGCTTTGGAAGGTATGTATGAGAGAACAATCTTGATCAGTGGCTTTTCAAAAGCCTTTGCGATGACCGGATGGCGTTTAGGCTATGTGTGTGCGCCAGCTCCGGTTGCAGCAGGTATGCTAAAAATCCATCAGTACGCGATGATGTGTGCGTCGACCATGGCTCAGTATGGTGCATTGGAAGCTCTTCGGAACGGTAAAGATGAGATGCTTGAAATGGTGGAGAGCTATCGACAACGTCGAAACTTCTTTGTGAGTTCGTTAAAAGAGATCGGCCTTGATTGCCATATTCCGGGAGGGGCATTCTATGCGTTTCCTTCAATTAAGTCGACGGGGCTATCCTCAGAAGAATTTGCTGAAAAGCTGTTGTTTGCTGAGCGGGTGGCAGTTGTTCCTGGGAACGTGTTCGGTGAAGGGGGCGAAGGGCACATTCGATGCTCATACGCTACATCACTTACACAGTTGGAACAAGCCGTCGACCGGATGGATTCGTTTATTAAATCACTATAAATGTAGTAACACTCGCATGGTAAGACTGCTCTGCGGGTGTTTTTTTGTGTTTAAAGAAAAGTTGGTAAGAGGGTCACGCACAAAAAAAACGAGGCAAAAGAGTGATGGGGTTCACTACTTCTACCTCGCTTTAAGGGGGAATACAAGATTGTATACACCAATCATTTTAACCATCGTTCACAATCCTATACTTGAAAAATCAAATTTATTTATTCGTCAATTAACATCCAGACTTTTACACAATTGTTCGGGGGTCAGACCCTATAGGCGAGTCCCCATAGCTGTCAAGTTAAGCAAAATTGGCGGGCTTCTTTAGGTTTTTTATCATATATGTTCATTCACTATCATTTTTTCACATGACAAAGAAGCTTTCGGAAGTATTTTTAACAATGATAAATTCCGTTACAGGTGGACGCTTTCCGCGGGCATCGCCTTAGCCTCCTCGGGAAAGGCGCCCTGCGGGGTCTTCGGCTGAAGAGCTTCCTGCTTCTTCCTCTACAAGCAAATGCTCCGAAGCGTCTGCGTCGAAGCAACTCGTAGTATACTCATGATGTAAACGCTCGTCGCTGGGAGTCGCCACCTTTCACTCCATTTTCTTCTTCAGAAGAAATACCTCCCTTTACAATGTAAAGGGAGGATACCCGTCAGGATGAACAGGTAAGCTATTATTTATCACAAATGATATGAACTTGGACATATGATTAGGTGTAGCCGGAATGTTCGAAGACTCCTGCGGCAGTGGGAGCTAGGCGAGAACCCGCATGGGCTTTGCCCGAGGAGGCTTGCCGGCACCGCCGCGGAAAGCGAAGAACATTCCGGCTACACCTTACTTCACCTTATTTAGTACACTTAATTCTTAACTTGACGGCTATGGGGTCAGACCCCACCAGTAATTAGAGTATTAATAAACGCGAGCAAGATTGCGATTGGTACAACGTATTTTACGAGTACATACCATGTATTGAACAGGCTACGTTTGAACGCTGAACCTTTTTGCATTTCATCATACAGCTCGTCTTTTTTGATCTTCAGTGGTGCGAAGATGGCGATCAGCAATGCTCCGAGTGGAAGCATAACGTTACTTACGAGAAAATCAAGGGCATCAAAGAATGTGAGACCAAAGAACAACACATCACCCATGACTCCGTAAGACAATGCGGACGGAATACCCAATACAAAGATCAAAAGTCCGCAAACCCATGCGGCTTTTTTACGTTTTGCAGGGTCATTTTTCGTAACCGAAGCCACGACCATTTCCAAAAGGGAGAACGCCGATGTTAGTGTAGCAAACAACAATAAAGCCATAAATGCTACAAAGAACACACTACCAAAAGGAATGGAGCTGAATACGGTTGGTAATACAATGAAAATCAATGGCGGTCCTTCAGTAGGCTCGAGTCCAAAAGAGAACACTGCCGGGAAAATCGCCAGACCTGCTAAAATAGAAATGAAAATCGTCAGTCCAACGATGGAAACAGCTGAACGTGGCAAGCTTTCATTTGACTTTAAGTAGGAGCTGTATGTGACCATGATGGACACACCAAGACTCAAACTGAAGAACGCTTGTCCAAGGGCAAAGAGAATTGTTTGTCCTGTTAGCGATGAAAAATCCGGAACTAAGAAGAATCGTACCCCTTCCATTGCACCGGGCAACGTAACCGAACGAATCACAATAATAAGGAATAAAACAAACAAGGCTGGCATCATAATTTTACTGACGCGCTCGATTCCTTTTTGTACTCCACCTTGAACTACGAGAATGGTCATAAGCATAAAGACAAGGTGAGCTGCAATTGCAAGCCATGGGCTACTAATCGTTTGTCCAAACAACTGTTCAAATTCTTCAGCACCACGACCTCCAATTCCTTCTGTTATGGAGCGGGCAAAATAAATGACAATCCAACCACCTACGACACTGTAAAACGATAATAGAAAGAAAGATGTAGCCACACCGAGCTTTCCAATCCAATGCCAATAGGTTCCTGGTGCCAGCATTCGATAAGCGGTAACAGCTTCGTGCTGGGTTTTACGACCAATCGTAAACTCTGTGAGTAAGAGTGGAAGTCCTAGGAAAATCGTAAAAAGTAAAAAGATAAGGAAAAATGCACCGCCACCACTCATACCGGCTACGTAAGGGAGCTTCCAAATCGCTCCGAGACCGATTGCCGATCCGGCAGCAGCAAGAATAAATCCAAGCTTGGATGTCCACTGATCCTGCTTTTGGGACATAATTGTCGTACCTCCTTCGCGTCACTAAAAATTATCAGAAAAGTGACGTTTCTTCTGCAATATTTTTCTACTATAAAGCGTTGCATTGCTAATGTCAACGGAAGTTTAAACAAGGTAGCGATTGTTAAAACATCCATGGAGAATTGACCGCACATCACGGTTATGATATAAAGGACAAGGTTAGTTCCAGCGTAATGTATGGATTTAGGAACAATGGAAAATTTCCCTTTTTGTCAGAAAAGAAAAGCTGTGATATAATTAACCAGTTAATAAATAGCTATAGGAGTTGTTCTCATGTCAGGTAAATATGAAGTAGGCAGCATTGTCGAAGGAAAAGTTACTGGGATTAAACCTTTTGGTGCGTTCGTAGCACTAGACGACCAAAAACAAGGTCTTGTTCACATCTCACACATCGCTCACGGTTTCGTTAAAGATATTAACGAGCACCTTTCTGTTGGAGATGAAGTTAAAGTTAAAGTATTAAGCGTAGACGAAGAGACTGGTAAAATTTCTCTATCTATCCGCGAAACTCAGCCAAAGCCTGAGCGTCCGGCACGCCAAGAGCGTCCTAAGCGTCAAGGTCAAGGCGGCGGTGGAGGCGGAGCTAAACGCCACACGAACGAAAAACCACAAGGTTTCAACACACTTGAAGAAAAGCTTAAAGGCTGGTTAAAGCAGTCTAACGAAATTCAAGCTGACCTTAACAAGCGCGCAAAAAAATAAATAATGTAAAGTAAAGGATTTCCCAGAATCCAACTTTTCTAAAGACAAAAGAGGCAGCTCCCGAGAGTTGCCTCCTTTTTTGTGCCCAACTTCCATGAAACTAGAGCACATTTTTTTGATACCCATATAGGATCCCTAAAAGGTCGGGATCGAATGGACTGTTTAACGCTGAGGTTCCGGACTGCGTTCCAACTCTTCGTCTGGTTTGAAAAGAATGGAGATACAGTACAGCCCAGCCAAACCAACAAGTGCATAGATAAAACGTGAAAAACCGGCTGCTTGTCCACCAAAGATGGCTGCCACAAGGTCAAAACGGAAAAATCCGATTAATCCCCAGTTTACTGCGCCAATAATCGCCAGAACAAGAGCTGTGCGTTGAATACCGCTCATTCGCTCCTCACCTCCTTAATAGGGCTCATTTAAAATCTAAGAAGCTAATGCTCCTTTCCTTATGATGATTAAATAAAAGGAGAACTATTCAGCTGTATAAAATTACCTGAAGTTGCACATTTCTTTACATCCTTTCTTCCGATGGGAGATAATAATACCGATCGATTTTTTGTAGACAAGTAAAGGAGTGGAACAATGGACAACTTTATTTATCAAAACCCGACTCGCCTTGTTTTTGGCGAAGGTCAAGTCAAAGAACAGCTGGTCAATCAGCTTAAACCATTTGGATATAACGTCCTTCTCGTTTATGGAGGAGGAAGCATAAAACGAAACGGACTGTATGATGAGGTAACAGCTCTCTTAAATGAGGGAGGATTTAACGTTACGGAACTTGCGGGCGTTGAACCGAACCCTCGTCTTTCTACCGTTCATAAAGGTGTGGATCTTTGCCGCGAACACGACATTGATGTTCTTCTAGCTGTAGGTGGAGGGAGTGTCATTGACTGTACCAAAGCCATCGCAGCGGGAGCTAAATACGACGGTGATGCGTGGGATCTAGTTACGAAAAAAACCACACCGGAATCCGCTTTACCTTTCGGAACCATTCTCACCTTAGCTGCAACCGGTTCTGAAATGAACGCGGGTTCTGTAATCACAAATTGGGAAACACATGAGAAGTATGGTTGGGGAAGTCCGCACACATTCCCTAAATTCTCTATTCTTGATTCGAAAAACACACTAACTGTACCAAAAGATCAAACCATTTATGGAATCGTGGATATGATGAGCCACGTGTTGGAGCAATATTTTCACCAGCAAACGAATACGCCTCTTCAAGAGAAAATGTGTGAAGCCGTGTTGAACACTGTCATTGAAGCAGGTCCAAAGCTTGTTGAAAACTTGGACGATGTAAAGCTTCGGGAGACGATTCTTTACTCCGGTACAATTGCATTGAATGGCTCACTACAAATGGGAACTAGGGGAGACTGGGCTTCTCATAACATTGAGCATGCCGTATCAGCTGTATATGATATCCCACATGCAGGTGGGCTTGCGATCATCTTCCCGCAGTGGTTAAGACATCACCTTGATTTAGGAGAGAGAAAGCTGGTCCAACTTGCCGTGAACGTGTGGGGGGTAGACCCTGAAGGAAAGTCCAACTTCCAAGTAGCTGAAGAAGGAATTGAGCGTCTCGAGCAGTTCTGGACTGAACTTGGAGCACCTAGCCGCCTTTCAGACTACGACATTGATGATAGCCAAATTGACGTGATGGCTGACAAAGCCATGGCAAACGGTCCGTTCGGCAATTTCAATGAACTGGAAAAAGAAGACGTTGTAGCGATCTTAAGAGCAGCATTATAAAGAAGAAAACGGGGCACTCCTAACGAGTGGCCCGTTTTTTCTATTTGGTTACGCTTACAAAGTGGAATCAGCTTGATTATTTGCTGTGGTTTTAATAAAGTGATACGTGGAAGAGTAAGAAAAGCGATAGTACACTCATTAAATGGAGGTATAAATAATGGCAAAAACCCTTTCTTTTGATTACAAAAAAGCGTCAAACTTTTTAGCCCAACACGAAGTCGATCACTTAGCCGGTGCAGTTGCATCCGCTCACGACGAACTACATAACGGCACAGGTGCAGGGAACGACTTCTTAGGTTGGATGGATCTTCCGGTCAACTATGACAAAGAAGAGTTCACTCGCATTCAAAAAGCAGCCGAAAAAATCAAAGGCGACACAGATGTGTTACTTGTAGTAGGAATTGGTGGATCTTACCTTGGTGCCCGTGCGGCAATTGAAGCGTTAAACCATTCTTTCTATAATGTGTTGGCAAAAGAACAGCGCAACACGCCTCAAGTCTTCTTCGTAGGAAATAACATCAGCTCTACGTATGTACGTGACCTACTTGACGTTCTTGAAGGTAAAGATGTTTCCATTAACGTCATTTCTAAGTCTGGTACAACAACGGAGCCAGCGATCGCATTCCGTATTTTCCGTGAATACGTAGAGAAAAAGTACGGTGTAGAAGAAGCTCGTAAGCGTATCTACGCTACAACAGACAAAGAAAAAGGCGCTCTTAAGCAGCTAGCGAACGAAGAAGGCTACGAGTCCTTTGTCATTCCTGATGATGTTGGGGGCCGCTTCTCCATTCTTACAGCTGTAGGTCTACTACCAATTGCAGCAAGTGGTCTTGACATTGAAGCGATGATGCAAGGAGCAGCAGACGCACGTGAGGCATACAGCAACAAAAACCTTGCAGAAAACGAAGCGTACCAGTACGCAGCTGTTCGTAACGCTCTTTACAACAAAGGAAAAACAGTTGAACTTATGGTCAACTACGAGCCATCTCTTCACTTTGTCAGTGAGTGGTGGAAGCAGCTTTACGGAGAAAGTGAAGGAAAAGACGGCAAAGGGATCTTCCCATCTGCTGCAGATTTCTCCACAGATCTTCATTCCTTAGGTCAGTACGTTCAAGACGGTCGCCGTGACTTGTTTGAAACGGTGTTGAACGTGGAGAACGTTCGTGAAGAAGTGAAGCTTACTGAGTCCAAAGACGACTTAGACAGCTTGAACTACCTCGCGGGTCAAACCATGGACTTTGTAAACAAAAAAGCATACGAAGGAACAATGCTTGCTCATACAGACGGAAACGTACCTAACCTTGTGGTGACGATTCCAGAATTAAACGAGTACCACTTCGGTTACCTCGTATACTTCTTTGAAAAAGCTTGTGCCTTAAGCGGATACCTGTTGGGCGTAAATCCATTCGACCAGCCAGGTGTAGAAGCATACAAGAAGAACATGTTCGCTCTCCTTGGTAAACCAGGATTTGAAAAAGAAAAAGCAGAGCTTGAGAAACGCTTAAAATAATCCCTTGTTTATCCGTCGGTGCTCGTGTACCGGCGGATTTTTTGTTTTTGAGTGGAGGCTTGGGTGCGTCGGGAGTGGCAGGGCGTGGTGGTGTGGCGGCTTACTCCAACAAAGTTGAAATAAATGGATCAAAGGGAAAATAAGTGGATCAACCAGTAAATAACTCAGACAAACCAAAAATAAGTGAATCATCCGAACCCCGAAAGACCAAAGTCCCCCCTCCGCAACTCCCTACTGACTCACTGCAAAATAAAATCTCTACCTCCTGAACATACTAACAAAAATGATGTTTTGGAGGTGGGGACATGATTGAGGTACAATCTCCCTTAGAAAACCAAGAATTCGAACTCATTGAGCTAGAAAAAAAGCTAAAGCCTCTCGGTTACGTGATCGGTGGGGGCTGGGAGTATGACCATGGCTATTTTGACTATGTCATGAACGACGAATCGAGCTATTTATGTATTCGCTTGCCTTTTTTTGCGACGGATGGTGCTCTTGATTACAAAGGGGTGGAAGTACAGCTTGGACGACCATTTCTTCTGGCTCACAAATACCAGCGAGGCCTAGATGATAATGTGCACGATCCAAACCCTTTAACAAACCAGTTCTCCGAGCCACAAGACCCTGACGCTGAATTTCCTGAGGAATGGATCCAAACAGGAAAAGAGTACATTAAAGAACTTGAGCAGGTCATTCTACATGACATGAAAATAAGTCCGAGAAAATAAGAAAGGGCCAGAAGGTGATCAAATACCTTTTGGCTCTCTTTTACTTTTTCTTTTTCACAAGTACTACAAGATGATCTCCTTCTTTAAGTTCATAGCTGTCTGGGGGAAGGAGCTGAGCAGAATCGTCCCGCCAAATCCCAAGTAAATGCTCACCGTCAAAACTCCAGTCCTCAATGAGTTCCCCGTACTTTAACCCAATACATTCTTCAGGAAGCTTTTGCAGTTCCATTTTATTTTTTGTATTCGTATCAAGAAGAGTAAGCATTAATTTGCTCACACCGTGACACTCAGGTCCGTTATGCATGAGAGAACTTAGTAACACAGAACTCTGAACCAGTTCGTCAGCCCCTGCACGACGGGCGTTTAAAATCTGGGATTCCGTTATCACTTCCGCGATTGTATAGAGCTTTGGATTCACACCTTTAATAGTGAGGATTGAGAGGATGGTTTTTGAGTCTGCAGCATGCTCATCCGTATGGGAATCCGCTGTAATAATAGCCGTGTGAGCTTCTTGGATATTGGCTTTGTGCAATATTTTGTCATGGCTAGCCGGACCTTTGACAAAGTGAACCCAATTTAAATCTGAAGGCTTTCTTTCTAACGATTCGTCAATGAGTACAACATGCGCCTGGGGGTCTTGGGATTTGATCTCTTTTAATAAAAGCCTGGTTCGCTCATTCCACCCGACAATGATGATGTGGCCATTGCGGTGAAATCGATACTTTCCCCGTTCAATGTTGTCTTTTGTTGTAATAGCTGATGTAGCAACGTTTGTAAGGTAAAAAGAGAAAATGCCCACCCCTGTCAAAATTAATAAAACACCGAGAATTCTGCCAAAATGAGACTCGGGGACAAAATCACCGTAGCCTACAGTAGAGATGGTCACGATCGCCCACCAAAACCCATCGAACATATCAGGATAAACGCCCGGTTCCAATAGGTGGATGGCTGTACCAAAAATCAGTACGATTAAAAATAATGCCGTTAAGAGTCGAATAATATTGTTTAATTGATTCGACGCTGATGAGATTATATTGCTTGCAAACCTGAACAGGACAACCACCCCCCCAATGTTCCTCTTTCCATTATTGACAGTTTGAAGTGAAAAACATTCATACTTTTGGTAAGATAGTAAGGGTTAGGGGGAGAAGTCATGGTACAAGCGATTGTATTTGCAATTACAATGTTTATTGGTTGGGTGATCTTCGATGCGATCAAGCATAAGAAAGTGATCAAAGAAAATGTATTGGCAGGAGCAGCTGCAGGAGTGATCGCGGGAATTGTCTGGTACATCTTATTCGTCATTTTCTAACAAATAATTTACGTTTTCTTAAAAAAACGCTTGATTCGACATTCTGTATCGTCTATAATTCATAAATGTAAGATGAAACGGTATGGGGCATTAGCTCAGCTGGGAGAGCGCTTGCATGGCATGCAAGAGGTCAGCGGTTCGATCCCGCTATGCTCCACCATATTTTCTTGAATAGGCACCACCTTACCATTGTGAACAACGACGCGGTTTCTGGTCTTAACCAGGAGGTGCGTCGTTTTTTTATTTATTGTCTAATATATGGCTGGAAAATTCATTATATATAGCTCTGGATTCATTATAAATATGAAAAATTCATTATTAAGCGCCTTAGATTCATTATAAATCCTGCAAGATTCATCATTTCCGTCAAAAACCACCTTATCTTAAATAGAAGGCATTGAGAAAGTTAAAGATCTAACTTTTTCAGTGCCTTCTCTTTAATAGCCCTATGGTCATAAAACAAATTACCTTAAAAGGAAAATCACGGTGATAATAGAAGCAACTTACTACAAACCCGCTTTATTCTGCTCAAAAAGGGAACTCCTTCTTCGTAGTTATATAAAACACTATTTAGAGAAGGAGATAGACCATTGAAAAAAATGATTCCACTATTACTCATTGCACTAGCGACAGTATTTGTTTTACCAGATGAATCGAAAGCTTCTGTTCTTTTATACAACGGAAGTGAAGGGGAAGAAGTGAAGGACGTACAGGAGGTCCTCGCTGATTTGGGTTATTTTAAGGCCAAGCAAACAGGATATTATGGACCGATTACAATAGAAGCGGTCAAAGCGTTTCAACGAGACTTCGGCTTGTCACAAGATGGCATTACCGGTTCTAAAACTTTAAGAGAAATAAGTAATGTAAAAAGCATGGCAAGTGTGGTTCACGGAGAAGCAAGGGGAGAGTCGTATGAAGGGAAAGTTGCCGTTGCGGCCGTGGTCTTAAATCGAGTGGCAGACGATGAGTTTCCGTCTGATGTAAAAGGGGTCGTCTATCAGCGTAATGCATTTACAGCAGTGTTTGACGGACAGTACGACCTAACGCCTAACCGAGAGGCCTACAGAGCTGTTAAAGATGCTCAGAGAGGTTCAGACCCATCACAAGGTTCGACATATTATTATAATCCTGATATTGCAACGTCTTCATGGATCTTTACGAGAACGCCTGTTGTGACAATCGGGAATCATGTTTTTGCAAAATAATACATAAGAACAAAGCCCGCCAGGAGAGTCTCTCCCGACGGGGTTTTTTTAAAGGATAAGGTGTTCAGGATATTTTTACTTAAACTCTTACATAATCGCTTTTAATGATCCTTTCCTTACCTGTACCCCGCTTTGGTCGGGTTTTAAGTGTTCGACCTCACAATCGGGGAAGGCAGAGGCGAGCTTTCGTTTTACGAAGCCACCGGATCCCGGAGGTACATAAACCATGATGATGGGTCCGGCTCCGCTTAATGCTACGCCATAAATATTCATAGATGACGTAAGGGAAATGACCTTTTCCATCTCGGGAACAAGCTTGGAACGGTATGGTTGGTGAAAGAGATCTTGTTGCATCATCTTGCCGGCAATATCCCAGCGGTCTTGCATAATCGCTCCAATTAGCACGTTACTTACGCTACTTGCTTTTACGGCGTCTTTAAAAGGAAAGTTCTCCGGCAGGTGGCTTCTTGAAGCTGAAGTTTTCAGTTCATAGTCTGGAACTACAGCGACGGCTTCAATAGATGGATGAATACCTGATAACACATCTGTTTGTTTTTCACTATGGGTACCAATCACAAGCCCACCATATAAAGAAGCAGCCACATTATCGGGGTGTCCTTCATATAAACTTGCGATTCGAACTTTATCTTGAACGGGAAGGTTCAGGCCAAGAAGCACGTTGGCAAGCTCAATTCCTGCAACGATGGCTGCAGCGCTACTACCAAGACCGCGAGCTATCGGTATGTCACTAACGAGTTCCACCTTGCAAGGGGGGAGTGTGCGATTCACACCTTCTGCCACTTTGGAAGCCACTTGATAAATGAGGTTGTCTTCGCCTTCGGGCAGTCCTTTTAAATAAGGTGAACGAGAATGGAATGACCAACGATTGCAAGCGACGGCAGTAACGGATAAATAACGATTTACGGCCATACCTACGCTGTCGAATCCTGGACCAAGATTGGCTGTGCTACCTGGAACAGTGATGGTGATCATCTGTTCATGACTCATTGTCCTACACGCTCCATGATCAAGTCGTATATGGCATCTTCATTGTTTGGAAGCACGTCGGCTTTAAACGAGGAACTCTCAATGGCACAGCTAGGATCTTTCAATCCGTTACCTGTAAGCACAGCTACCACTTTTGATCCTTGTTTAATGTGGCCGGATTCGACTTGTTTTTTAACCCCCGCTAATGATGCGGCAGAGGCAGGCTCGCAGAATACGCCTTCTTCTCGGGCAAGGAGCTTGTAGGCGTGAAGGATCTCTTCGTCTGTTACTTCATCAATCGCACCACCAGATTCATTGGCTGCCTCAACAGCCTGATTCCAACTGGCAGGGTTCCCAATTCGAATCGCCGTAGCAACCGTTTCTGGTTCATCAATGACTTTGTTTCGAACAATGGCTGCTGCCCCCTCAGCTTCAAATCCTCGCATCTCAGGAAGTCCGGTTTGATTTTTTTTATGGTATTCTTTAAACCCTTTCCAATAGGCTGTAATGTTGCCTGCATTTCCAACAGGAATCGCCAGTACGTCAGGGGCCGAACCGAGCTGGTCGCAAACTTCGAAAGCGGCTGTTTTTTGCCCTTCAATACGATACGGATTCACAGAATTAACTAGAGAAATGGGAGCTTTCTTACTAATGCTTCGGACCATTTTAAGAGCTTCATCAAAGTTACCTTCAATCGTATAGATTTCCGCTCCGTACATGACGGCCTGGGCAAGCTTGCCCATAGCTACTTTTCCGTCAGGGATTAAGATAATACAACGCATCTTGGCTCTGGCAGCATAAGCGGCAGCTGCAGCAGACGTATTCCCTGTAGACGCGCAGATGACGGCTTCGTACCCTTCTTCTTTCGCTTTCGCTACAGCCATGACCATACCGCGATCCTTGAATGATCCTGTAGGGTTTGCCCCTTCATATTTCGCATACAGTTCGACTCCCCACTGTTTTGATAAATGGGGGAGAGGAACGAGGGGCGTATTTCCTTCGTTTAAAGAAAGAGACGGCGTTTTTTCATTCACTGGTAGATAATCTTGATAGTGGTGAAGCAAGCCTTTCCAATACATGTTATTTTCCTCCTTCAACCCTGTAGCTGCTCTTCACGTGATCGACCACATCAAGTTCAGCCAACGCTCTTATAACGGAATCGTAGTCTTGTTTGGATACTTGATGAGTAGTCAAAATAATCTCAGCCAATTCTTTTCCTTCAAGAGGGCGTTGCAAAATTTTCTCGAGACTTACACCTTTTTTAGAGAACAAGGATGTAAGTTCTGCGAACGTGCCTGCTTGATCTTTTGCATGAATGCGCAAGAAATACTTCGAATAGATTTCATCGTCACTTTTGAGTTGTTTTTCAAATTGAGGCTCGGATACTTTATTCCCATTCACGCCAAGTCTCATGTTTTTCATCACTTCTACTAAATCGGATACAACGGCCGTTGCAGTTGGTAGTTTACCAGCACCTGGTCCGTAAAACATCGTCTCTCCTACCGCTTCGCCGTATACGTAGACGGCGTTAAACTCGTCATGTACTGATGCGAGTGGGTGCGAGTGAGGGAATAGGGTCGGCTGTACGCTTACTTCTACTTTGTTGCCTGTACGTTCTGCAATGCCAATCAACTTCATCGTATAGCCAAGTTCGTGGCTGTAATTCAGATCTTCTGTGGTCACATTCGAAATTCCTGCAACACTTACATCATCCAATTCGATAGGCATGGAAAAGCCAAGTGTACCAAGGATGGCTGTTTTTCTTGCAGCATCTAGCCCTTCTACGTCAGCTGTTGGGTCACTCTCTGCATAACCCAAGTCTTGGGCTTCCTTTAAAACTTCATCGTAGTCTCTGCCTTCTTGTGTCATCTTCGTTAAAATATAGTTTGTTGTCCCATTAACAATGCCCATCATTTTCGTGATTTTATCTGAAGCAAGCCCGTCTACTAAACTACGGATGATTGGGATTCCACCTGCGACGCTCGCTTCATAAAAAAGATCACACTTATTTTTCGCAGCGGCTTGTAAAAGCTCGCTTCCGTGTAAGGCTACTAAATCTTTATTTGCTGTTACGACATGCTTTTTATTTTCAAGGGCTTGAAGAATGTACTTTCTTGATTCTTCAATGCCTCCCATCACTTCTAAAATTACATCAATCTCAGGGTCATTTAATACGTCATTCGCATCTGTTGTCAGTCGAGAACCGTTTAAATGAACATCTCTCTCTTTATGGATGTCGTTCACGAGGATTTTACTAATCGACACTGAACAACCCACTTGGTGCTTCAGTTTGTCCTGGTGCTGATCAATAATGTGTACGACCCCGCTTCCTACTGTCCCTAAACCGAGTAGTCCTATGTTGATTGAGTTGTTCATATCATACGCCTCCCATTTCTTTGTGTCCTTCTGTGGAGAACACATGTCTTTGTATAGAGGACATTATAGAGGGGAAAGCGCCCATTTACAACCCTCTTTCTCATACAAAAAGCGCAAGTCACGAATGACTGCGCTTACAACTTTGGTAGTATAGGGTTTGTGAAAAATAAATTAATTTCGAATAATGATATAAATGAGATAAATAACATAAGCAATGGCTAATGTTAATCCTTCATATCGTCCTACAATGGAGTAGGTTCTTGAAAAGCGGAATAGTAAAATCGTAAGGGCAATCATGACAATGACGTCCAAGAAGATTTTTGGATCTACTGGAAGAGGAGTAATGATTGAAGCTGCGCCAAGAACAAAGAGAACGTTAAAAATCGAGCTTCCGACGATGTTCCCAACCGCAATTTCGCTTTGCTTTTTTAAAGCAGCAGTAATGGAGGTGATTAATTCCGGTAAAGAGGAGCCGATTGCGACAATGGTAAGACCGGCAAGTGTTTCACTCATGCCAAAGGACAATGCGATAAGCGTGCTGCTCTCAACCACTAAATAGCCTCCAAGAATAATTGCGGCAAGACCGGTGACGGTAATGACGATGTTCTTTTTCCACGTTCCTGCTGGTTCTCCGTCTTCTACAATAGGGTCTCTTGAATTTTTGGCGGCTTCGATCACGTAATACATAAAGATGGAAAAGAATAAAAGCAATACAATACCATCACTTCTTGTAATGATGTCGGAGGTGGTTCCTTGTAAAAAACGGTCGCTGATCAAGACTAAGAGTGTGATACTTGCGAGAAAGGTAAAAGGAATTTCTTTTTTAATGGTAGAGCTTTTCACACTTAACGGTGCAATCATAGCGGTAATGCCGATGACGATGGACATGTTCATGATGTTACTTCCAACCACGTTTCCGATCGTCACATCCGGTGTTCCTTCCAGTGCAGCAATAATACTCACGGTCGCCTCCGGTGCTCCTGTACCAAATGCCACAATGGTAAGACCGATTACAAGAGGAGATACCCTCAACAGCTTTGCAATATTCGAAGAACCATTGATGAAAAAATCGGCCCCTTTAATGAGGAGTATGAAACCGATGATTAAGACAATATACATCATTTGGTGGCACCAGCCTTATAATTATTATTTAAATATCTTAAAAGAATGAAAATAGTGCAATGCTCACATCTGTCGACAGAATAGGAATATATAACGGTCATATTTTGCCTTAGTATGACGTTTCTTCGGGAAAACAGCCCTGTTGGTACGATAAGAAACCCCTCGACGTAGGTCTAAGTGATTACAGAATTGTTTTAAAATTATAAAAATTCAATTGATTTATATTTACACATATAGTATTCTTCCATTAATAGCAAAACAAAATTCGATGATTTTAGAATTACATATGTTTGATCCGTGGTTCGTATGTTCTATTTATTCCTCATATAGAGAAACCGGAGGAGCGATTATGAAAAAACCAGTCTTGGAAATTAACAACTTGCAAACGCATTTTTTTACGGACAGGGGAGAAATACCGGCTGTGGACCGTGTGAGCTTCTCGATTGATGAAGGAGAAGTACTCGGTGTTGTTGGGGAGTCGGGGTGTGGAAAGAGTGTGACCTCATTATCTATTATGGGTCTGATCCCTAAGCCCCCTGGAAAGATTGTCGGTGGTGAAATTATATTCCGACACGAGCAAAAAAACAAACAGGTGGAAGAAAACCTCGTGAAAGTATCTAAGCGGCGATTGAGACAAATTAGAGGTAATCAAATTGCCATGATCTTTCAAGAACCGATGACGTCTTTGGATCCCCTGTATACAATCGGATTTCAAATAATTGAAGGGGTAAGGAATCACCGAGCCATTTCAAAAAAAGAAGGCCGAACGATTGCAATTGATATGTTGAAGTTAGTAGGGATTCCAAGAGCTGACGAAATTGTGGACGAGTATCCTCACCAATTGTCAGGGGGCATGCGTCAACGGGTGATGATCGCTATTGCCATGGCCTGTGATCCGCAAGTACTCATTGCTGATGAGCCGACTACTGCTTTAGACGTAACGATCCAAGCTCAAATTCTTGAACTCATGAAAAAGCTAAACAAAGATAAAGGAACGGCGATCATGCTCATTACGCACGATTTAGGGGTCGTGGCCGAAATGTGTGATCGTGTCGTCGTGATGTATGCCGGTAAAGTTGTCGAACAAGGTTCGGTACGAACGATTCTCAAAGAACCGAAGCACCCTTACACACAAGGGTTAATCAAATCTTTACCGAAAATGGATAAGCGAAACCAAAGGCTTTATTCCATTCCGGGAAATGTACCAAAACCCGGATCGATTACAGAAGGGTGTCGCTTTGCACCAAGGTGTGAACATGCATTTGAGCGCTGTTTTAAAGAGAACCCGGACCTTCTGGAAATGAGTGAAGCACATACGTGTCGTTGTTTCCTCTACGAAAAGAAAGAGGTGGAAACAACTCATGCCTAAACCATTGCTTGAAGTAAAGGGGTTAAAAAAGTACTTTGATGTGACCGGTGGTGTTCTTTCAAGGAAAGTGGGCGAAGTAAAGGCTGTTGATGACGTCTCGTTCACCGTCTACGAGAAAGAGGTTTTAGGAATTGTAGGGGAATCCGGGTGCGGAAAGTCTACCACGGGAAAAGCCTTGCTCAGACTTACTGAACCTACTGAAGGGCAAGTGATCTTTGACGGGAAAGACATCCTCGGCTTGAGCTATGATGAGATGAGGAAAATGAGGAGAGATATGCAAATTATTTTTCAGGATCCTTATGCCTCGTTGAACCCTCGCCATAAAGTAGAAAAAATTCTCGGAGAGCCTCTAATTGTTCACGGAATCGGAGATAAGCAGGAACGATTGAAAAAAGTTAGGGAGATTCTCGAAGTTGTTGGTCTGCCAGGAGAGCATGCATCTAGGTATCCCCACCAGTTTAGCGGGGGGCAAAGACAGCGAATTGGTATTGCCCGGGCATTAATTGTCAATCCGAAACTTATTGTTTGTGATGAGCCTGTTTCGGCTCTTGATGTGTCCATTCAATCACAAATCTTGAACCTAATGGAAGACTTACAAGAAGAGTTTGGTCTTACCTATTTGTTCATTGCCCATGATTTGAGTGTGGTTAAACATATTAGCGACCGAATTGGTGTCATGTACCTTGGTAGGATGGTAGAACTTTCTGATAATGAGGACTTATACGATAATCCGCTTCACCCGTATACAAAATCACTTCTGTCAGCGGTTCCGAACCCTGATCCTGATGTGAAAAAAGAGCGCATTATTTTACAAGGGGATGTACCTAGTCCTTCCAATCCACCATCCGGTTGTGCATTTCATACTCGATGCCCTGAAGCGATGGATGTATGTAAACAAGTACGGCCTGAGTTTAAAGAATATTCCGTTAACCATTTTGTGGCTTGTCACCTTTACGATGAAACCGTAAAGAACTGACGAACTACGAGTTTTATAATTTAAGCTTTTAAAATGAAGGGGGAAACAAGATGGGGAAGAAAAGTCTTTGGTTGTTGCTTCTCTCCATTTCACTTGTAGCGATCATGGCTGCTTGTGGCGGAGACGAAGACGTTGACGGCGAGGAAGCTGGAGATGACACGGATGCAGGAGAAACATCGGATGATGATGCCGATGACAGCGATGCAGGAGACGAGGGAGAGGGTTCAGCTGATCTTGCTGAAGACCAGACATTAATCTTTGCACGTGGTGGAGACTCTGTGAGTCTGGATTATGCAAGTGTAACAGATGGGGAATCTTCCCGTGTTACCGAGCAGATTTATGAAAGCTTGTTAAAGTTTGATGATGACTCTTTTGAAATTGGACCAGGTCTTGCTCATGACTGGGACGTTTCTGATGACGGTCTGACATTTACCTTTTACTTAGAAGAGGGAGTGACGTTCCACGATGGAACGGATTTTAACGCTGACGCTGTTAAGTTGAATTTTGAGCGCTGGGCGGACCCTGATCACGAGTATCACTTCGCTGATGACGGTTACACCTACAGTGTGTACGGCACTCAGTTTGGTGGATTCCAAGGAGATGACGGTCACGTAATCTCTGAAATTAATGTGGTTGATGATCACACAGTAGAGTTTGTTCTAAATGAGCAGCTCGGTTCTTTCATTCAAAACATGGGGATGAGCTACTTCTCTATTACTTCTCCTCAAGCGTTTGAGGACTATGGAAGTTCAATCAATGAAAACCCTGTAGGAACGGGTCCATTCAAATTTGTAAGCTGGAGCCGTGACGATCAGATTGTTCTTGAGAAAAACGAAGACTACTGGCAAGAAGGTCTTCCGAAGCTTGATGGTTTAATTTTCACGGTTATCCCTGATAACTCCGCACGACTTACAGCACTACGTACAGGTGAGATTGACATCATGGACGGACTCGATCCGGATGACGTTGAGATCATTGAAGGTGAAGATGGTTTAACGGTATTCGAGCGTACAACAAACAACATTGGTTACCTCGGATTCAACATGGACAAAGAGCCATTTGACGATGTTCTTGTTCGTCAGGCGTTTAACCATGCTGTTGATAAAGAAACGTTGATTTCCGTTCTTTATGCCGGACTAGCTGAGCCAGCGAAGAACATTATTCCTCCAGGTTACTTGGGTTACAACGATAACATTGAAGAATATGCGTATGACCCAGATCGAGCACAAGAGCTTTTAGAAGAAGCAGGATTCGCCGATGGAATGGAATTCGACCTTTGGACAATGCCGGTTGCACGTCCTTACATGCCAGATCCTCAGCGTGCGGCTGAAGTAATCCAAGAGAACTTCGCTGACATTGGTGTAACAGCGAACATTGTGTCCATGGAGTGGGCGACGTACCTTGAGCGTACAGAGCAAGGTGAGCAAGACGTATTCATGCTTGGTTGGTCTGGTACAAACGGTGATCCGGACTACTTCTTCGGAAACCTGTTGCATTCAAGTGCAATCCCTGGTGGTAACCGTACATTCTACCGTAGCGACGAAGCGGATGACCTCTTTAACCAGGCTAAAGTAAGCGTTGACGAAGACGAGCGCGCCGAACTTTATGAAAGAGCGCAAGAAGTCATTCACGAAGATGCTCCGCTTATCCCGCTTGTTCACACAACACCTGTTCTTGCAGGAAGTGACCGAGTACAAGGGTATGTACCACACCCATCAACAAGTGAAGCATTATTGGAAGTCGAGCTTACAAACTAATAAGCAATTAGGATAGGAGAAAGAGAGGGGAGAGGATCCTCTCTCTGATCCTATATTTCTGTTAAGGTATTATATTTTACTTAACCTGAATAACTTTTTTGTCCAGCTCCAGCGCCTACGAGCTCGAGGTCATTTCATTCTATTAGCTGAAGCCAAAAAGCGGCTTCAACCTGATGGCCTGAAATGCTTGTACTTCAAGCATAAGTGCAACTAAGGCTTTCGCCATTATGGCAAAAAGCCAAGTTTTCTTTATCGCTCGTGATCAAGGCGTTTGCGCTTTTAATCTTATTTACATAAGTGGAAGTTAGAGGTGAATGCGATGCTCTCGTATACGATCCGAAGATTACTCATGCTCATTCCAGTGTTGATCGGGATGTCCTTAATTACATTTTCCATAATCCACCTCATTCCAGGTAACCCTGCCCAAACGATCCTTGGTGAACAGGCTACTCCCCAAGCGATTGCTCAGTTGGAAGAACAGCTGGGACTCAATGAACCGTATTTTGTCCAATACGGAAATTACATGGCAGGTCTTGTGCAAGGAGATCTTGGAACGTCACTTCGGACAAGAGGCGAGATATCAAGTGAGATTCGTCCGTACTTGGCTGCGACCATTGAGCTGACCACCTTTGCTATGATCTTTGCAGTTGTCGTCGGAGTGAACGCAGGAATTATTAGTGCATGGAAGCAGAATTCTCTTTTTGACTATACAGCGATGATTATTGCACTTGTAGGGGTATCGATGCCGATCTTTTGGCTTGGGCTGATGCAACAGTGGATTTTTGCCCAAGAACTTGGGTGGCTACCGGCCTTTGGGAGAGGAAATCCGAGGGACCCAGTCGAAACAACCACTCATTTTTACTTGATTGATTCGATCATCAATGGACGGTTGGATCAGTGGTGGACATCGTTCAAACATTTGATTCTCCCCGGCATTGCTCTTGGTACGATCCCAATGGCGATTATTGCCCGTATGACTAGGTCAAGTATGCTCGAAGTGTTGCGACACGATTACATCCGTACAATTGAAGCAAAAGGTTCACGCACGTTTACAGTCATTTACCGCCACGGGTTTAAAAATGCGGTTATTCCTGTTTTAACGGTAGTCGGTCTTCAAACAGGGACTTTACTTGGAGGGGCGATCCTGACGGAAACGATCTTCAGTTGGCCTGGAATTGGTCGATATGTGTATGAAGCTATAGGCAATCGTGATTATCCCGTTATTCAATCGGGCATTCTTGTTATCGCTACGATGTTCGTTCTAATTAATCTGGTCGTGGATCTCCTCTATAGCTATATAGATCCTAGAATCAAATACTAGACGGGGGAGGGAATACATTATGGAAACTGCCAAACCATCGAGTCCGATGCAAGGTCCGGAGAAACCTCAGCTATCAAGAGTAGAATCAATTTCTCCATGGAGAGAAGCATACTGGCAACTCCGAAAAAACAAATTGGCGATTGTAGGTCTCTGTATCGTTTTGTTTTTTATCTTTATGGCAATATTTGCACCACTATTAACAAGTCATTCTTTTAGTAGCATGAATGCGGCAGATCGCCTTCAAGGACCATCTGCAGCACACTGGTTTGGAACGGATTATTCCGGTCGTGATATCTTTTCTCGTATCGTTTATGGAGCGAGAATTTCCTTAATGGTCGGATTTTTTGCCGTAACAGGAGCCATGTTCTTCGGTTCATTACTCGGGATTGTAGCCGGGTTTTACGGAAAATGGATTGATATGATTATTTCACGAATTTTTGATATCATGCTGGCTTTTCCAAGTATTTTGTTGGCCATTGCCATCGTTTCTGTGCTTGGACCGTCTTTGCAAAATGCACTTATTGCCATTGCGATTATTAATATACCGATCTTTGGTCGTCTAGTACGATCAAAAGTAATTTCCATTAGGCAAGAAGAATACATCCTTGCGGCGAAGGCTCAAGGAATGAAGAGTACCCGAATTCTTTTTCACCATGTACTCCCAAACAGCACGGCTCCAATAATTGTTCAAGCTACACTCGGATTTGGTACGGCTATCCTAGAAGCAGCAGCTCTTGGATTCCTTGGGCTCGGTGCACAGCCTCCGACTCCTGAATGGGGAAGGATGCTATCTGACTCCAGGCAATACATCCAAAGTGCCCCGTGGACCGTTTTATTTCCGGGATTCTCGATCATGCTTGTCGTACTCGGGTTTAACATGATTGGTGACGGATTACGAGATGCTCTTGATCCTAAAATGAAAAGCTAACCGGAAAAATACATGCACTTTCTTCAAAGAAGAAGGTGCATCTTCGCGTTCCTTTCGTTGGTCCATTCATTCTTTAACAGAAAAAAAGGAGGATCCTTTGTATGAACATGAAAGACACTATTGCTTTTGTGACAGGCGGAGCTTCCGGCCTCGGGGAAGCCGTTGTTAGGTACACAGTAGAACGAGGGGGAAAAGCGATCATCTTTGACCGTTCCATCGAGAATGGAGAAAAGCTCGTCGATGAGCTTGGTGACCAAACTCTTTTTTTCCAAGGGGATGTGACGAAAGAAGAAGACATAAACAGCGCTTTGGACAAAGGTATTGAGCGAATTGGTGAAATCAACACTGTAGTCAACTGTGCTGGCATCGGTTCTGCCGAGAAAGTGATCGGGAGAAAAGGGATTCACAGCTTGGAGCGTTTTTCAAAAACGATTGAAGTCAATCTGATCGGTACATTTAATGTGATCCGTTTAGCTTTTGACAAAATGAAAGCGAATACATTAATGGGTAGTGAAGAAAGAGGCGTAATTATTAATACGGCGTCAGTAGCCGCTTTTGATGGTCAAATTGGTCAAGCTGCTTATAGTGCGTCAAAAGGGGGAGTCGTCGGTATGACGTTGCCAATCGCAAGGGAACTGGCTTCGTTCGGCATTCGTGTGATGACGATTGCGCCTGGTTTGTTTAACACGCCAATGTTTGCCTCTTTACCTGAAGAAGCAAGAGACGCTCTTGGGAAGATGACCCCATTCCCTTCTCGTCTTGGACAACCGGAAGAGTATGCGAAATTGGCAGGAGCCATTATTGAAAATCCAATGTTGAACGGAGAAGTCATCCGTCTTGACGGGGCAATCCGTATGCAACCGAAGTAAAAAAAGGAGGAGAAAGAATGAATCATCCCTATTTAACAGATGACCATCACATGTTTAGACAAGCGTTACGAAAGTTTTTGGATAAGGAAGCCTATCCGCACTATGACCAATGGGAAGAAGAACGGATGATGCCACGGGAATTTTGGACGAAAATGGGGGAGCAAGGATTCCTATGTCCGGATGTGGAAGAAGCCTATGGCGGATCCGGAGTAGACTGGGGTTTCTCGGTCGTCATCAATGAAGAATTGGAGAAAGTCGGAACCAGCATGATCGGGATCGGCCTTCATAATGATGTTGTCGTTCCGTACCTGACTGCTTTTGCTACTAAAGAACAAAAAGAACGTTGGTTACCTAAGTGTGTGTCAGGTGAAATCATTACCGCTCTTGCCATGACTGAACCGGGAACAGGATCGGATTTGGCAAACATTAAAACAACGGCGGTCCAAGATGGGGACCATTATATTTTAAAAGGGCAAAAAACGTTTATAACCAACGGAATTCATTCAGATCTCGTAGTTGTAGCTTGTAAAACGGACCCAAAAGCCGAACCGAAGCATAAAGGGGTCAGCCTTCTCGTGGTGGAAAGAGGGATGGAAGGGTTCTCAAGAGGAAGAAAACTCGACAAGGTTGGTCTACATAGTCAGGACACGGCCGAGTTGATTTTTGAAGACTGCAAGGTCCCGAAAGAAAACCTTCTTGGTGAAGAAGGAAAAGGGTTCTTATATATGATGGACAAGCTTCAGCAAGAACGTCTCCTCGTTGGAATAGGAGCTCAAGTAGCTGCCGAAGAGATGCTAGAGATGACAATGGACTATGTGAAATCCCGAAAAGCCTTCGGACAGCCTGTGAGTAAGTTTCAAAACACACAGTTTAAGCTGGTTGAAATGGCAACAGAAATTAAAATGGGTCGAACGTTTCTAGATCAACTTATTGCAAGACATATTGCCGGGGAAGACGTAGTAACGGAAGTGTCCATGGCAAAATGGAAGCTAACAGAGATGGCAAAAGACATAGCCTCTACATGTATGCAACTTCACGGTGGGTACGGCTATATGGAAGAATACAAGATTGCTAGACGTTACAGAGACATTCCTGTATCTGCGATTTATGCGGGAACCAATGAAATCATGAAAACAATCATTGCTAAAAATATGGGTTTATAGATTGCGATCGAAAGGAGATTAATCTTAATGAATAGAGAAGCTGTCATTGTAGAAGCAGTAAGAACACCGGTAGGAAGGCGAAAAGGAGTGCTTCAACATGTTCGGCCGGATGACCTCGCTGCGATCGCTTTAAAGGAAGTGGTGAAGAGAGCGGGAATTAAGCCTGATATCGTAGAGGATGTGATCATGGGCTGTGTAACCCAGTCCGGGGAGCAAGCGGGCGATATTGGTAGAGTAGCGGCTCTGATTGCAGGGTTTCCTGAGCACGTTCCAGGCACTACGATCGACCGTCAGTGTGGATCGAGCCAGCAGGCCGTTCACTTTGGGAGCCAAGCGATAATAAGTGGAGACATGGATGTGGTCATTGCAGCCGGTGTTGAAAACATGGACCGGGTGCCAATGGGGTCAAACTTCCAAGGGGCTAAGCCGAGTGAACAGTTGACCGGAAAATACGAAATCGTTCATCAAGGGATCTCTGCTGAGAAAATGGTTCAAAAGTGGGGCTTTACCCGTGAGGAGATGGACGAATTTGCGGCTGAAAGCCATAGAAGAGCATTAGAGGCACAAAAGGAAGGGTACTTTGACAATGAAATTGTCCCTGTCTCCGTAACCCTGCCTGATGGAACTGTAGAAGAAATCACTAAAGACACAGGACCGCGGGAGGGAACGACTGCAGAAAAGTTGGCAGGGCTGAACCCTTCATTTATGGAAGAGGGGACCATTCACCCCGGTAACTCCAGTCAGATCAGTGATGGGGCAGGCGCTGTACTTATTATGAGCCGTGAAAAAGCAGAGGAGCTTGGATTAAAGCCGAGATTCCGTATCCATACCCGTGTGGTTGTGGGGTCAGACCCCACACTCATGCTAACAGGTCCTATTCCAGCTACAAAGAAAGTGCTTGAAAAATCAGGTCTGTCACTTGAAGACATCGATGTTTTCGAAGTGAATGAAGCCTTTGCACCCGTTCCTTTAGCGTGGTTAAAAGAAACAGGGGCCGATCCCAAAAAACTGAATCCAAACGGTGGAGCCATTGCTTTAGGGCATCCGTTAGGGGCAAGCGGCGTTCGACTTATGACGTCCATGATTTACGAGCTGGAGCGGACAGGCGGTCGCTACGGTCTTCAAACCATGTGTGAAGGATATGGGATGGCAAACGCAACGATCATTGAACGACTGGACTAACGATCAGGGGGAGGTGAAGCATGCTAGAAGGTATTAAAGTGATCGATTTTTCATTTTATTTACCAGGCCCATACGCAACCCTTCGTCTTGGTGACCTTGGAGCCGAAATCATAAAAGTTGAGCCCCCCAATGGAGAGCCGGCCAGAAACACAGGACATCTTATAAATGGAGAGGGTCTCGTCTTTTTGGCCAATAACCGTAACAAAAAGAGCATAACTTTGGATTTAAAGACGAAAGAGGGACAGGATATAGCCCTTTCATTGATCGAAGATGCTGATGTTATGGTGGAGAGCTTCAGGCCAGGAGTGACGAGTCGCCTAGGGATTGATTATGAGAGTGCAGTAGCAAAGAATAAGGACCTCATTTATTGCTCTATTACCGGCTACGGGCAAAAGGGAGCTGCAAGTAAGCTAGGAAGCCATGATTTGAATTATATGGCTGTAAGTGGAGCTCTTGCTCAGCTTAAAGGGAAAGACCGTGTGCCGGTCCACCCGACCAATACCTTTGCCGACCTTGTAGGGGCTGTGGTGGCAAATGAACGAATCCTTTCTGCTTTGTGGAAAAGGGAAAAAACCGGAACCGGATCGTACATCGATATTTCATTGGCCGATGAGATGATTTCATTTATGACCAATCACGTCTTGTTTGAACAAGAAACCGGGAGGGAAAACGGGGTTCCCATTCTCGATGGAGAACTCATTTGCTACAGCCTTTATAAAACGAAAGATGATCGCTATGTTGCCTTGGCCGCTGTAGAAGAAAAATTCTGGAGTAACTTCTGTGAGGCGATTGGAAGACCGGACTGGTTGAGGGCTCATTGGTCAAACGCATCACATTCGAATCCGGTTTATCTAGAAGTTGTGTCATGTTTTTCCGAAAGGACGTTAAAAGAATGGACAGAGTTTGGTTTGAAACACGATTGCTGCCTCACTCCTGTCATGAAACTGGTGAGTTAAGGCATTCTCCTTATTTTCAGGGGAAAGACCTTGTTTGGGAAACGGAGGATGGCATGAGACAAGTAGCCACGTATCCTTCTCAAGGTAAAGAGATTCCTTATTCAAAACCTCCTATGAGAGGGGAACACACAGAGGATTTAATCAACCAACTTAAACGCTGAAAGGGGAAATGTATGATGATGAATGTACCACTTACAGTAGGGTCAATGATGGAAAGAGCGGAGCAGTTTTTTCCGGAAAAGGAAGTCATCTCAAGAACATTAGGCGGGGTATCAACGTTTACTTACAGAGAGATTGGGAAGCGGACGAGACGTCTGGCTTCTGCTCTTGCAGACCTCGGTGTAAACAGAGGAGATCGTGTTGGAACGTTGGCGTGGAACCACCACCGTCACCTTGAGGCCTATTTTGCGGCCCCGGGGATGGGTGCCGTCCTGCACACGATTAATATTCGGTTGAGCCCAGAACATATTGTCTACATCATTAACAATGCGGAAGACAAAGTTCTTTTAGTAGATGAAGATGTATGGCCTCTTGTGGAAAAAGTAAGAGACCAGCTAAAATCAGTAGAAGCATTCATCATCATGACCGATTCCCAGGAGCTGCCGGATTCAGAAGACTCGTCTCTTTATTCTTATGAACAACTACTTGAAAAAGGGGACGAGCGGTTTGAATTCGTGAAGGACCTTGATGAGAACGAACCGGCGGGCTTATGTTACACCTCAGCAACTACGGGAAATCCAAAAGGCGTCGTTTATTCTCACCGTGGGATTGTTCTTCACTGCTTTGCTCTAGGATTAGCAGATACGGCAGGCCTTTCTGAAGAAGATCGTTGTATGCCGGTCGTTCCTATGTTCCATGTGAATGCTTGGGGATTGCCTTTTGCAGCAACAATGCTTGGGACTACGCAAATTTTGCCTGGTCCGCAGTTTACTCCTAAGCTCTTGGCGGACTTTATCGAGTCGGAAAAAGTAACAATTACAGCAGGAGTTCCGACCATTTGGTTGGGGCTATTAAATGAGCTAGAGAGCGGGAGTTATGATACGTCCAGTTTGAGAGCGGTATTGTGTGGCGGATCAGCAGCGCCTCTCGGTATGATTCGTGCCTATGAAACAAAATACAAGATTCCGTTTTTACACGCGTACGGGATGACTGAAACGAGTCCACTTGTGACGGTATCGAAATTGAAAAGCTATCAAGCTGATTTGAATGAAGAAGAAAAGCTCGATGTACGAGCGAAGCAAGGTCTTCTCGTACCCGGCCTTGAAATGAAGGTCGTTGGTGAGCACGGGGAAGTGGAATGGAATGGGGAAGATATGGGCGAGCTTATGCTTAGAGGTCCTTGGATTGCCAATGAATATTTCCGTGACGAGCGATCGGAGGAAGCGTTTAGAGACGGCTGGCTTCATACAGGTGACGTTGTAACGGTCGACAAAGAAGGGGTAATAAAGATTGTTGACCGCACGAAAGATTTGATTAAAAGTGGCGGTGAATGGATCTCTTCAGTTGATATTGAAAATACTTTGATGGCACATGAAGCTGTGTTCGAAGCGAGTGTGATAGCGGTGGCACACCCTGAGTGGCAAGAACGCCCTGTAGCATGCGTGGTCCTTAAGGAAGAGGAGAGAGACCGTGTAAGTAAAGAGGACCTGATGGCGTATTTGAAGCCGCAATTTGCGAAGTGGTGGCTTCCGGATGACATTGTCTTCTTGGAAGAAATTCCGAAAACGTCTGTGGGGAAATTTTTGAAGAGATCTCTTAGAGATCAATTGAAGGATCATTTAGCGGTGAAATAACGGTGGAGTATGGTTTAGGAGGCGGCCCATGGGATGGGTCGTCTTTTTAGGTGTGTTGAGGGCGTGGTGGCGCGCTAACCTGTTTAAATGTTGAGGAAACCTGTTTAAATGCCGCGCTAACCTGTTTGATTGGAGGATGAACCTGTTTAAACGACGTGCTAACCTGTTCAAATCGCCTACCAACCTGTTTAAAGCCAGCATTCACAAACCTGTCACCTTTTTTAAGAGCACCTAGTATGTAAAAACACGCTCAATCGTTTATAATATAGAGATGATTGGTGATTCCTTTAAAAATGAAGGACTTTATTTTTAAAGGAATTATGTGAAAATGTTCACAAACAAGAAATCAACAAAGAATACTAGAAACGTGTCACGATAGGAAGGCTAAGTGAAATGAACCGATTAACCAACCACCTTAATGGGGGATGTTTTAATGAAAGAACTTAAAAAACTGGCATTTGCTCAAAGAAGCAAAGTAAATCAATTATATATATCGAGTTTTCTAATGGGAGCCGTCATAATTGCTCAAGCGTATTTGATCGTGCTTGTTGTAGATGGCGTATTTCTACAAGGACAATCCTTTTCATGGGCCGTCCCATTTTTAGGCGTACTGATTGGGGTCTTGGTGCTACGCTCAGTTCTTACCTACACGATCAATCGCACGGGAATTCAAATGGCGTCCAAGGTGAAGCAAGACTTCAGAGAATCCTTACTAAAGAAGTTTACGACTAACCCCATGCAAGCCTCCTTACAAGGACAGTCCGGGAAAAAAGTAAGCGTGATGCTCGATGCCGTCGATGAAGTGGATGGCTTCTTTAGCAAGTATATTCCGCAGATGATTCTTACGTACATCGTGCCGCTCATGCTTTTGGTGACGATCTTTATCATTAACCCTTATTCGGGACTGATTATTTTAATTACCGCTCCATTCATCCCGTTTTGTATGATTCTGATCGGAAAGGTGACACAGAAAAAACAAGATGAGCAAGTGGAAGAGCTTACGGCTTTTTCTGGACAATTTCTTGATACTCTTCAAGGTCTTGTGACGTTGAAATTATACGGGCGGGGAAAAGAGCAAGAAGAGAAGATAAAAGAGAGTAGCTTGCGTTTTAGGGAAGCGACGATGAATGTGCTGAAGGTGGCTTTCTTATCTTCATTAATGCTTGAATTTATCGCGATGTTAAGTATTGCACTCATTGCTGTTGAAGTAGGGCTCCGTCTCGTGATTTATGAAAGTATCTCTTTTTTCACAGCTTTTCTTGTACTCACCATTGCTCCTGAATTCTTTAACACATTGAAAAATCTCGGGGCTGCTTTTCATTCAGGTCGAGGAAGTATGGCAGCTACAAAGCGGATCAAAGAAGAAATCGATGAGCCTGAACAACCGGTGATCTGGGGGAGTCAAAGCTATGATTACTCAAAGCCACCAGAACTTAAGCTAAATCAAGTTCATTTTCAGTACGTGGATGACGGCTTTTCGCTTGATGAGATAGATGCGACGATTCCTTCTGGTAGCAACGTGGCCATTATTGGGCAGAGCGGATCTGGAAAAACGACCTTGTTGCACTTGTTGTCTGGCCTAGCTCCTGTGACGAACGGTCAAATTTTCGTTAATGGAACACCGAGATCAGAATTAAATGAAGAAGACTGGTTCAGTGGCTTGAGTTATATTTCTCAGCATCCTTATTTATTTGCTGGATCGATTGCTGATAATATCGCCCTCGGTATGGAAGAGACGGTTTCAAGAACACAAGTGAAAGAAGCAGCTGATCAGGCAGGACTGAACACGGTTGTGGAAAAGCTGGAACGAGGATTGGACACACCGGTTGGAGAGGGTGGTCGTGGTCTTAGTGGTGGGGAAAAGCAACGTGTGGCTCTTGCAAGAGCGTTTTTAAAGCGACCGACTTTGATCCTATTTGATGAGCCGACTGTCGGACTTGATCTTGAGACAGAACGGATTCTGCAATCGGCTATTTCGGAGTTATCCAAGACGGCTACGGTCATTACGGTTGCACACCGTCTTCATACGATCCAACAGGCTGATCAGATTATTCTATTGGAGAACGGTCGAGTTAAAGGACAAGGAACGCACGTTGACCTTTTACAAGAGTCAAAAGAGTACCGGAAGATGGTATCGATTCAACAAGGAGGTGTGGATGAATGAGGGACTTGAGCGTGATGTTCTCCATGATTTCCCGTGAAAAGAAAGACGTTTTATACTCGATTTTATACGGCTTTCTAGCTGGGGTGGCTGCAGTTGCCCTTTTTGCCTCTAGCGGATTTTTAGTGTCAAAGGCGGCTCTCGTCCCCCCTTTGTATACACTCACGATGACGATCGCGTTTTTGAAATTTATTAGTTTCTTAAGAGCCGGAAGTCGTTATGGTGAAAGATATGTGTCTCACAAAGCTACATTTACAATACTCAGTAATATGAGAGTTCATTTTTACAAGAAGCTGGAGCCACTTGCACCTGCAATCTTTCAAAAATTTCGAAGTGGAGATCTTCTAGCGAGAATTGTAGGGGATGTAGAGAACCTTCAATTCTTCTTTCTCCGGGTCTTTTATCCGCCAGTGGTGATGGTTACGATCTTTTTGAGTACGATCGTATTTACGTTGTTTTTCTCTGTGTATATTGCATTAGCCATTGTAGTCGGGCTGATTTTGACCGGTTTTGTTATCCCGGCGTGGTTTGCATATCGGCAAAGGAATGTTTATCGGCATGTGAGGGAGGAACGAGGAGCATTTTCGACAGAGGTAGCGGAATTGTTATATGGGTTTCGAGACTTGAAAATACACCAGCGGTTGGATCGCCAAGAACAGGAACTTTTGAAGGCATCGGATTCGTATGTGGACGAGCAAGAAAGAGAGAGCGTTCAAACGGCTTACAGTGAATCGGTAAACGGAGCCGTCGCTCTTACAGTCACATGGGTGGTTTTATGTATTGGCGCCTATTTGGCTACCACCGGTCAATTAAACGGTCTGTTTCTGGCGTTACTCGTGTTAACCTCTTTGACTGTGTTTGAGAATTCTACTCCTATGGCTTCGTTTCACACTCATTATGAAGGAAGCCGGCAGTCTGCCAAGAGGCTGAATGATGTTACAGGTGATCAACCTGTCAACAAAGAATCGAATAACCAGAGGCTTCCAGACTCAGCTTTTTCTATGAGTGGGAACCACGTGAGCTTTACCTTCGAGGGGGAGGAACGGCCAGCAGTTGATGGTGTAAGCTTTACCATTCCTCGAGGTTCCAAAACAGCAGTTGTGGGGCCGAGTGGCTCCGGTAAATCGACTCTTTTACAGCTGTTACTGAAGGTTCACCAACCCCAAAATGGCGAAATGACAATCGATGGTCAATCATCGAAAGAGGTTGCTCAAGAAGAGGTGTGGCGAACGGCAAACGTCGTTCTTCAAGAAAATCACTTTTTCTATGGAACGATTGAAGATAATTTGAGAATTGCAAAAGACGACCTGGAAGAAATTGAGCTTGAAGAGGCTTTGGAAAAAGTGAATTTAAGCCACTTTAACTTAGGTGATCGGGTTTATGAAAAGGGTGGAAACTTGTCTGGTGGAGAAAAGCAACGTCTGGCTATCGCAAGAGCCATGTTGAAAGGTTCTCACTTATGGCTGTTAGATGAACCGGTTTCCTCTGTGGATAGCGTAACGGAACAGACGGTGTTACGTGAAGTGTTCGACCAAGCCAAAGAGGATACCCTCGTGTTAATCAGTCATAATTTGAAAGGTCTGGAACGGATGGACCAAATTATCGTTATGAATGAAGGGCGAATCGAAGAGTCCGGTACGTTCGATGAACTGATGGAGAAGCAAGGTTATTTTTACAAAATGAAGCAAATTGAACAGGAGATCTTGATGTGAAGCAGGAGTCTAAAGGGCTCTTGCTTCTTTTTTCGCTTTTTTATTATTTCCGCACTCGAAGAAGTTTGAATGTTATAGAAATAGGGGTATACAGAAAAAGGTAATAAATACTAAAAATTTCATATTGTACAATGGAGGAGAAGATCGATGAAAAAGACACGTGTTTATGTAGGCGTTGTATTAAGCATGTCGTTGGTGTTAAGTGCTTGTGGAGATGGTAATGATTCTACTAG
The DNA here is from genome assembly GCF_000429705.1 of Alteribacter aurantiacus DSM 18675. Classification (GTDB taxonomy): domain Bacteria; phylum Bacillota; class Bacilli; order Bacillales; family Salisediminibacteriaceae; genus Alteribacter; species Alteribacter aurantiacus. Next base: position 2,279,712 of record NZ_KE386941.1, on the reverse strand, counting down.
TGCAGTTGAGCAAGAAGAGACGGAAACAGAAAGTGGACAGATGGAGGAAGAAGAGACGGAAGAGCAACATGATGAAGGACAAGAGCAGGACGAGGATATCAGTGACGAGCCTGATTCAGAGAGTACTGAAGATGAAAGCGATGTAACAGAGGAAGCTGAAGAAAATGAACCAGAGGAAGAAACCTCTAATGCAGAAGGATCGGAAGACAGTCTATTAAACCCTTCTATTCCTGAGCTGTCTGAGGGGGATATTGAAGTTATTTATACAAATACGAATGCGGGCTATGAGCACGATATGGACGGGTTTGTTGTGCGTGTTGATGAGTATCAAATTGTTAAAATAGAAGATATGAACAGGAATATGACGATTCCTTTTGACGATGAAATTGACGGCTACTTGGTTACAGCCGTTGTGGAAATTGAAAACCAAAGAGACGAACCAATGTTTTACCCGATGTCATTACGTATTCAAATGAATGATCAATATGATTATTCGGTCTCACAACCGAGATTGTTTATTAAGGACGAAGATATTCTTCAGTCAGAAATGGAAGACGAAGTATCCAAATATGGTGCTGGTGAAACCGTATCAGGTTTTGTTTCTTTCGCCTTTTCCAACGATGATTTTGACCGCTTAACAACGACCAATCCCAAATTCGTGATCTCAGGCGGAGCAGCCGACAACGACCAATACTCCGGAAGCTATCGTGAAGAAGGGGTTTTTGATTTTATATATTCTAGTGAACAAGGTGATGAGGTTTCTTCTCGCCCTGATTTGTACCAAAGTAAGTTAGCTACAGATAATATTGCTGAACAAACGATTATTTTTGAAGATACCGCGATTGATCAAGAAGAACAAATTGATGATGTGAAAGTGACTTTAAAAGGTGTTCAATACACTGATCTTGAGCCGACTGCTTCTTTTGAAGAAGCCTTTACCGATACAGGTGATGGTCTTGTGGCATTAACGGTACTGTTTGAATTGGACAATCAGTCTGACGCAACAATCAGCACATTTTCAACTCGTACCATGTTAACGGTTGATACAAACCGAGCAAGATACATGTCAGAGGGAATGTTGGAACCGAGTATCCAAACGTTACTTGAGCCAGGCCAGAGTACTGAAGATATGAAAGTCTTTCTCTTTTATAAAGATGAATTCGAATTATATAATGAGTTTGAGCTTGAATACGGCCCATTCTATGGAGAAGATGGACAGGAATTGTTTAAAGCGGAAGTACTTGAATTTACTTTACCAAGATAAAGAAAACAAGACTGACTGAGGTGGAATGCACAGTCAGTCTTGTTTTTGTTTTTAACGAGTGGTTTTGTGGGAAGAAATAATAGTGCTTTTGGAAGAATTATTGATGTTTGTGGAAGGAAAAAGCTCCTTTTTGGAAGAAATAAGTTGTTTTTTGGAAGAAATCAATACTATTAGTTCGGGGCTGATTTTTTGTGGAAGAAATAACAGTACTTTTGGAAGAATTCTGGCTGTTTGTGGCAGTAATAAGCTCCATTATGGAAGAAATAAGCTGTTCTGTGGAAGAAATAAAAGAGCTTTTGGAGGAAGTATTGGTCTTTAAAAGAGGAATTATATAGCTTTTAGAAAGCATCCCCCTTGATCTACAGATTTCTAGGGGTACCTCATTACAAGAGTTATGTTCTAAAACATAGAAAAGGATTAAATGATCGTCTTCACGGTTATAGAGAAAGAGGGTAAAATAACAGATAAGGAGAGGGTGGATGACAGTGAGTATAGGATATATAAACGGAAAGTATGTAGAATTAGATGAATTGGCCATCCCTATTGAAGAACGAGGCCATCAATTCGGTGATGGTGTTTATGAAGTGATCCGCTATTATGATGGAAAAGGTTTTATGCTTGAAGAACATCTAGAGCGTCTTAAAGAGAGTACAGAAGCGATTAGGATTAATCTTGAAGGCGGAATCGAACCTATACGAAGTATTATAGAAGAAGGTGTAAAAAAAGCAGGGATTCCTGATTGCTATGTGTACTTGCAGATAACGAGGGGCATCGCTGAAAGAAATCATCTGTTTCCCGGTAGTGAGGTCAAACCCTCCATTTCCATGACCGTAAAGAAAATGGTTCCGCGGAAAAAGGAGGCAGAAGAAGGTGTTGGGGTGATTACGCACCCTGATGAGCGTTGGGCCAATTGCTATATTAAATCTCTTAACTTGCTACCTAATATTCTTGCGAAACAAACAGCGGCGGATGCGGGATGTTTTGAAGCCATTCTGATAAAAGATAACTACGTGACAGAGGGTACACAATCTACCATGTTCATTGTAGAAGGGGTCACGGTTGTCACCCCGCCGTTATCCAAGCAAATCCTCCCCGGCATTACGAGAATTGCTGTTCTAGATATTTGTAAAATAGCCGGAATAAAGTTGGAAGAGAGAGAGATTAGTAAAGAAGAATTGTTCAATGCCGATGAAGTATTTCTCACGAGTACAATGTCTGAAGTGATGCCGATTACTTCCATCGACAATCAAAAGGTCGGTACAGGGGAACCAGGAAACATAACAAAGGTATTAATGGAACTGTTTGTAGCTAAACGAAGCAAGTAACAGAAATCCCGCTCCATTTTTGGAGCGGGATTTTTATCATGCTATTAATCTAGAGAAATATCGTCGCGGAAAAGGTCATAAGCATCGCGAACAATATCGTAATCACTTGCGTCTGCTTCAATAATGCCATCCCAACGATAGACGTCATTCATAATCTGTATCATCTCTTCGTTGTCGTTAAAGGAAAGGAACGCTTCCTTGATTTCCTGCTTCAAGTCCTCGTCTAGTTCTTCAATTAATGTAATCGTATCGTTTGGAATTGGGTCTGTGTATTCGATGACTTTCAGTGTATCCATAATGTCCGGATAGTCACCTTCGAGAACGGTGCGTGCATCTTCAAAAGTCGTAGCAACATCCGCTTCGCCTTCATATACACTTACAAGTGCTCCGTCGTTGGATCCTGCTTGTACTTCATTGCCAAAGAAAGATTGAACATTATCTACGGCGTAGTTCTCAGCCAAGTGTGTAGCCGGGAACAAGAACCCTGCCGGAGAAGCCGGATCAGGATAAACCCATGTTTGTCCTTCTAAGTCTTCGATACGATCAAACCCGCTATCTTCACGAACAACGAATTGAGCGCGATAAGAATCTTCGCCGTTACGCTCGGACTTCAAGATCACTTCAAACCCATAACGCTCTTCACCTTGAACATATCCTAAAGCCGGTAAAAAACCGATGTCTACGTTGCCGCTACCCATTGCTTCAACAAGACCAGAATAGTTAACCATCACACTTCCTTCAACAGGACGACCAAGTACTTCAGATAATTCCTCCGCTAACGGTTCAACTGTTGTAGCAATGTTGTCGGAATCAGATGAAGGAACAAACCCCATTACAAGTGTGTCGTCATCACCGTTTCCGCAAGCGGCTAATGATAAGGCCATAAACCCAAGGCCGGCTGCAAACATTTTCTTCATTCCCAAAACCCCCATGTAGTCATTTAATCTGTCAATGTAAATTCTATCGTCTTCGACAGGGTTCGGCAATCGTTTTTGTGTTAAATTTCTGTAAAATTTCCTATACCTCTCCTCGGAGTTCCGCGGTGAATTTGTAGCGATCGGAGCGGTTCTTTGAGACGGACCACTCAATGACTTCACCATTGGATAAGTAGGTTATGCGCTCTACAATTAGGATCGGACTATTGTCTTTAATATGAAGTAATTCTTTTTCCTTTTCAGAAGGAATGGCTGCTTCTATTGTTGTTTTTGCTCTAGCCATCTTATATCCTTCTTCTTTAATATGATTGTGCAGAGAATGGTTCATAATTTCTTTTGTCAAATTGGGTAATTTCTGAGCACTGACAATGTTTTTTTCGATTGAAAAAGGCTCTTTATCAGCGTATCGAATCCGTTTTGTTACCCAAAGTTCATCAGTAAGTGTGAGGCCGAGTTTTTCTACGGCTGCAAGGTTTCCTTTTTCTCTTTGAAAGGATATAACTTTTGTGGAAGGAGTCATACCACGCTCTATAATATCTTCAGTAAAGCTCTTAAGTGTGGTGAGTGTTTGTTCAAGTTTGCGTTCTTGTACTATAGTACCAATACCTTTTAATCTTAAAAGCAACCCTTCTTCAACAAGGGCATTCATGGCTTGTCTGAGGGTCATTCGGCTGATGTCGAATCGAGATGTAAGCTCTTTTTCGGTAGGTAGTTTATCTCCAGGGTGGTAATGTCCATGAGAAATTTCATCTTTTAAAATGCTCTTCACTTGCACGTATAAAGGAATAGAGGAGGACTTATTGACCATAATTGTCACCCGATTCTGTTAAATAGTATAACTCTATTATAATTCCACAGTATTATAATTTACAATCATTTAATAAAAATTGTCTAGACATACTTACAATTCTGTTTTAAGATGAACCTAAGAAAATTTCAGAAAACTTACCCTGATTTTTTCAATGTTGTAAGCGCTTTATATCCTTCTATTAAAGAATCGAGGAGATGATTGTGTTGAAGAAGAAAAAAGGATTGATCACAGGTTTTGCAGGTGTACTCGGGTTGTCGGTCATGCTGACAGGGTGTGGAGATGAAGATACGACCAACACAGACAATGAAAACGGTGGAGACGGAGAAGCTGCTGCTTCCGATTCAAGGGAAGACTGGCCGGAAACATTCGTGTACGGACTTGTACCTGGGGAAGATCCTTCTGTTCTTGAGAGCCGTTGGGACCCTATGCGCGAATACTTAGAAGAGCGTTTAGGAATTGAGGTTGAGTTTTTCCACGGTACAGATTACACAGCGATGATTGAAGCGATGAGAGCTGGACACGTACATACGGCTCACTTTGGACCGTTTGCTTATGTACTAGCGAATGAGCGTGCAGACATCGAGGCTTTCGCAATGGGCATTAATAGTTTGGAAGACGCTGCTTACAATTCGATTATCATAGCATTGGAAGAGTCAGAGATTGATAGCTTGGAAGACCTTGAAGGGAAAGACTTTGCTTGGGTAGACCCGACATCAGCTTCTGGTCACCTTTTCCCAAAGGCGCATATGATCAATGAATTAGGTATTACAAATGAAGAAGTGGATGACATGTTCGGTAACGTTGTATTTGCAGGTGGACATGATTCAGCTTTCATTTCCGTTTTGAACGGAGATGTTGATGCAGCTGGTGTGGCAGACTTTATTATTGGTAACTTGGAAGATACACATGGCGATCATCCAAACTATGACAATATTAAGATTGTAAGTACAACAGGAGATATTCCTCGAGGACCGGATGCTTACTTGGCTGACTTACCGGAAAGCTTTAAAGAAGAATTGGAACAAGCTTTCTTTGACATGGTGGACCAGCCAGAGCTTCAGGAATTCTTATCCGCAGCAAACTTTGAAGCAGGATGGATTGAAGCAACGGATAGTGACTTTGACATTATGAGAGAAACAGCCGAAGCATTAGGTATGTCACCTGAAGAATTGATGAACTAAACCGTTAGACCTGAACCAACACCACACACTAGGGGGATTCATTATGGGAGAAACCATCGTTGAAGTAAAGCAGTTGAACAAAACGTATCCGGACGGAACGGTAGCGTTAAAAAATATTAACATTAAAGCATATAAAGGTGAGTTTATCGTCATAATTGGCCCCAGTGGTGCAGGGAAAAGTACGTTTTTACGATCTATTAATCGCCTAAGTGAACCGACAGGTGGAGAAATTCTCTTCATGGGAAAAGATATTGTAAAAGCGGGAAAAAGAGATTTAAGGAAGATTCGTAGAAATATTGGAATGATCTTTCAAGGTTTCAATTTGGTAAAGAGGTTGCCGACGGTCCGTAATGTACTTCACGGAAAATTGGGTTACATGTCTTCTGTTAAAGGAGCTTTTGGTCTTTTTGATCAGAAGGATGTGGAAGAAGCTTTGGATATTTTAAAACGAGTAGGTTTGGAAGATCAAGCATTTAAACGTGCAGATGAACTGAGTGGAGGTCAGCAACAGCGAGTGGCCATTGCCCGGGCGATCAACCAAACACCACAGCTTATCCTAGCTGATGAGCCCATTGCGAGCTTGGACCCTAACTCATCAAGAGTTGTTATGGATTACTTACAAAAGGCATGTAGAGAAGAAGGTTTCACGACCTTTGTGAACTTGCACCAAGTTGATTTTGCAAAGGAATATGCTGATCGTATTATTGGAATTAAAGATGGGGAAGTCTTTTTTGATGGTACAGCCTCCCAACTAACAGATGAAACAATAGAGGCTTTATATTCGAAGGAGAAGACGAAGAAGCAAGAGGCGGTGGTTTGAAATGAAGGCAGCCTCGATTCAAACGGACAGAGAGGGTCATAAACCGCCAACTAAAGATTTGTACAGCGAATATAGGAAAAGAAAGAAGATCCTATTTAAGAGTCAAGCCACAGTTTTCGGAGTTATTACTCTACTAGCCTTATGGTCCCTTTGGGGGACAGGCTTTAATCCTTTGAGTATTGTGACAGGAACATATGATATGTTTGTGTTTATGTTTACAGACCTGTTTCCACCGGACTTTTCTGCCATTGGTAGTTTGATTGGGCCGGCATTGGATACTCTTTATATGAGCTATGTCGGTATGGTGATTTCTGTTTTATTTTCCCTTGTGCTGGGAGTATTAGCAGCCGATTTTTTGACGCCTCATCCGATTATTGCTGCGATTAGTAAAGGAATTACAGCGTTTTTACGTTCTGTTCCTGCTGTTGTATGGGCGATTATTCTCGTAGCTGGAATTGGTCTTGGACCACTCACAGGTACGATTGCGATTGGTTTGTCGGGAATTGGGATCCTTGGAAAAGCGTATGCAGAAGTACTAAACAGTATGGACAGGGATCAAATTGAAGGTGTCCGTGCTACAGGTGCAAGCTGGCTCCAAGTCATGGGACAAGCCGTATGGCCACAGTTTAAAGCAGGTTTTGTATCCTGGTCCCTGTATAAATTGGATATGAATATCCGTGAAGCAGCGATTTTGGGGCTGGTTGGTGCAGGTGGGCTTGGTTATTATCTTCAAAGTTCAATTAGCCTGTTTCAGTACAAAACAGCAGCCATGGCTATATTAATGATTTTCGCATTGATTCTATTAGTAGAGTTCGTAACGGCTAAGTTAAGGGAGCGTATCTTATGATGAAGAATAATAGGCATATGGAAAAGAAGAAAGTTCAGAATACAATTTTTACAGTTCTTGCGTTTGCCTTCTTTATCTTCAGTATGCTCCAACTGGATATTGTTCCGGAACGCTTGATGAGAAGTTTTGAAAGACTTACTTATATTTTTGGGAATATGTTTCCACCTAAGTTAAATGAACCTATTGATGTTTTTGGAGCAGCTATTGAATCCATTCAAGTAGCCATTTTAGGGACCATCATCGGAATATTGGTTTCTTTCTTCCTTGCTGTTTTTGCAGCAAAGAATCTGACACCGTTTAAACCACTTAGTTTTGCTATAAAGTCGTTTGCAGGCTTTGTTCGAGCTGTTCCAGCATTAATTTGGGCACTACTTTTCATCGTAGCTGTTGGACTTGGTCCGACACCGGGGGTCTTGGCCCTTGCAATAAACAGCATCGGAATGCTTGTGAAAGTTTACGCCGAAGCGTTGGAAGAAATTGATATGGGGGTTGTTGAAGCCCTTGAATCAGCAGGTGCATCTAAGGTTCAAGTTATTTTACAAGGTGTCATTCCATCGATGTTGAGTGCATTCATTGCTTGGTCTTTGTTCAGACTCGATGTAAACATTCGATATTCGGCAATTCTTGGAGTGGTAGGAGCCGGAGGAATTGGATGGGAACTTGTTAAAGCAGCTCAGATGTCCCGTTACGATGAAGCGTTAATGGTAACCATTGTCATTTTCTTGATGGTTATGAGTGCAGAAGTGATTTCAGAATTTATGAAGAAACGTGCCAATGCTGCAACAGCACAGGCTCTAAAATAAACATAAGTTCGATATAAGTACAAGGGCGTTTCCAACAGCTGATATAGAAATTAAAAAAACGTTAGGATGATTTCATGTACATCGATTATCATACACATCACGACCGCTGTGGTCATGCATCCGGTACGTTAAGGGAAGTGGTTGAAAAAGCGATTGAAAAGGGATTTGATCACATTGGCCTTTCCGATCATAGTCCATTATTTATGGATAAAAGAGATCATGCGAACCCGAATATGACAATGGCAAAATCACAATTTCCTGTGTACGTAGAAGAGATGTTACTGTTACGAGAAGAGTATAAGAATAAGATTGACGTTCGAATTGGTGTAGAGTCCGATTATATTGAAGGATTAGAGGATCGCTATATTTCCATATACGAAAAATATCCTCTAGACTATATTATCGGATCTGTTCATTATTTCGATGGGTTTCATGTTTACGACCCCCGCAGGTGGCATAGAGGTGAGATTTGTGTTGATGAGGAATATCGAAAGTATTTAAAGCTTGTTCAAAAAGCTGCCAAAAGTGGCATGTTCGATATTCTCGGTCATATTGATGCGATCAAAGGCTTGAACCACAAAGCACAATCAGACTTGACTCCTCTCTTAGAAGAAACTGCGCAAGTCATTGCAGAGAGTGGAGTAGTGGTGGAACTAAACACTTCAGGCTTACGTAAGTGTGGGGAAATCTTCCCTTCTTCGGCCATGTTGAAACTGTTACACGATAGAGAAGTGGCTTTTACATTCGGATCCGATGCACATTCGCCTGAGGAGCTCGGATATGGTTGGAAAGAATCAATGGACGTCTTATTGTCACTTGGCGTGCGGGAACTTGCTACATTTAAAGCTCGAAAACGAGAAATGGTTCCCATTCCAGAGTTAACGGGTATTCCAACAAATAAATAAATAAATGCGTGTTATGGAACAGCTTTCCGTTGAGGGAGGCTGTTTTTTTGAGAGAAAAGGTCGAGGTGGATGTCGATAAGGAATCGACCTTCTTTACTTCGTCCAACTAGCCTAGACGATTCGATTCTTGCATAGTGGGAAATGAAGAGTCCTAATCAAGAGATCTTTCGGCCTTCGAATAACGCACTTATTTTTGGTTTAGCGGAGATAATTGTGTAATTGGCGTATTTATTTTTGGTTTGGCTGAGTTAATTGTGTAATTAGCGTACTTAATTTCAAATTGGCGGAGTTAGCCGCTCTCAAGGGCTTTTCATGTAAAACGAGCCCCCTCCGTTAGCCCTATTTTCAGAAAATAATAAAAAAAGGGAAAAACAGGGTTGTTTTTTTTGAACACACTGTTATATAATACATAACATAATATAAACTGTATCATAACAGTTAAACCAAATAGCGGAAAGGGGTATTTCATTATGAATTGTCACAAATGTAACGGGCACGGTGATGTAGGCTGTAAGAAGTGTCAGACAGCTGCAAAACAAAAGACAGGTGATAGCCACATGGAATGTGAAGAGTGTTATGGTACAGGTGCAGTAATCTGTCACTTTTGCCTAGGTAACGGAAACATAGAGTAATAGAGGAGGTTCCTATGACACAGGAAAATATTCAATTTACGAGATCAACAAATGACGTTTACAATCACATCCTAACAAAAGAAGCTCTCTCGTTTTTGCTTAAGCTTCACAACAAATTTGAACAGGATCGGCAACCTGTATTAAAACAGAGGGAGCAAAGGCAGAACAGGATCGATAAAGGAGAGCTTCCGGACTTTTTACAAGAAACAGCAGAATTAAGAGATTCCGAGTGGAAAGTTGATGATGTGCCCGGCCCCCTTCAAGACAGAAGGGTTGAAATTACCGGGCCAAGCGGTAATAAAAAGATGGTTATTAACGCTTTGAATTCTGGAGCACGTGTATTTATGGCCGACCTTGAAGATGCGAACGCCCCAACGTGGGAAAATCAACTTCTAGGACAGGTGAACTTGTATGAAGCAATTAGGAGAACCATTGATTTTAAAGCTCCGAATGGTAAGGAATACAAATTAAATGATACTACGGCAACTTTGATTGTTCGCCCTCGCGGCTGGCACTTAAATGAAACAGCGGTTGAGGTTGACGGAGTTCCCATGAGTGGCTCTTTATTTGATTTTGGACTTTATTTTTATCATAACGCCAAGGAACTTCTCGACCGCGGACTAGGACCATACTTCTACTTACCAAAGCTGGAGTCGTACCAAGAAGCAAGGTTGTGGAACGATGTGTTCTGTTTTGCTCAAGATGAGTTGGGAATCGAGCGAGGTAGCATCAAAGCAACGGTATTAATTGAAACGATCCATGGTGCTTTTGAAGCTGATGAAATTCTATATGAGCTAAGAGAGCATAGTGCCGGTTTGAACTGTGGAAGATGGGATTATATTTTTAGCTACATTAAAAAGTTGCGCAACCATGACAAGTACATCTTGCCGGATCGCTCTTTAGTTACGATGACGGTGAACTTTATGAGAGCGTATACACTGTATGTAGTTAAGACATGTCATAAGCGAAACGCTCATGCGATTGGCGGTATGGCTGCGCAGATCCCGATTAAAAACGATGAAGAGGCAAACTTGGTTGCTCTTGAGAAGGTTCGGGCAGATAAAGAACGAGAAGTGCTTGATGGTCATGATGGCACATGGGTTGCGCATCCTGCACTCGTTCCTGTTGCGCAAAAAGTGTTTGACGAACATATGCCACAGGCGAATCAACGCTCTAAACAGCGTGAGGATGTCAATGTTACTGCAGATGATCTTTTGGCTGTCCCAAGAGGTGATATAACGGAAGAAGGATTGCGTTCTAACATAAGTGTTGGTCTTCAATACATTGAAGCGTGGCTCAGAGGGTTTGGGGCCGTTCCAATTCACAACCTCATGGAAGATGTGGCAACGGCTGAAATTTCTCGAGCGCAAGTATGGCAGTGGATCCACCATCCAGAAGGAAAGCTGTCAGATGGAACAAAGATTACGCAAGAAATGGTCACTCAATTCGTTGATGAAGAGCTTGAAAAAATCAGAATTACGCAAGGTGATCAAATATTTTCAGATAGTAGGTTTCCTCTTGCTCGGAATATTTTTGAGCAGCTGGTTACACAAAAGAATTTTACTGAATTTTTAACATTAATGGCTTACCCATATCTTGATAAAAAATCGGAGGAGATGTCAAAATGAATAAAAGAGTAGAGGAAATCAACCAACAGTGGAATACAGATAGCAGATGGCAAGGAGTAGAGCGTCCTTACACTGCAGAAGAGGTAGATAAACTGAAAGGATCAATTACAATTGAACACACCCTTGCTCGTCGTGGGGCGGAGAAACTGTGGACGATGTTACAAGAAGAATCGTTTACACGCGCCCTTGGAGCCCTCACTGGAAACCAAGCCGTCCAACAAGTAAAGGCTGGTCTAAAAGCTATCTACTTGAGTGGTTGGCAAGTTGCAGCAGATGCCAACTTGTCCGGTCAAATGTATCCGGACCAAAGCTTGTATCCGGCAAACAGCGTACCAAGTGTGGTAAAGCGCATCAATCAAGCCCTTCAGCGTGCTGATCAAATTGAATATAGCGAAGGGAAAACGGACACGGACTGGTTTGTTCCGATTGTAGCGGATGCGGAAGCTGGATTTGGTGGACAGCTCAACGTGTTCGAATTGATGAAGGGGATGATTGAATCAGGTGCTGCTGCCGTTCACTTTGAAGATCAACTCTCTTCTGAAAAGAAATGCGGACATTTGGGAGGAAAAGTACTTCTACCAACACAGCAAGCCGTTCGTAACCTCATTTCCGCTCGACTAGCAGCCGACGTGATGGATGTTCCAACCGTGATTATTGCCCGTACAGACGCTAATGCGGCAAACTTGATTACAAGTGACGTGGACCCGGCTGATCACGAGTTTATTACTGGTGAAAGAACAGCGGAAGGGTTTTACCGAACGCGTGACGGAATTGATCAAGCAATTGCAAGAGGGCTATCGTATGCTCCTTATGCAGATCTTATCTGGTGTGAAACGTCAGAGCCGAACTTGGAAGAAGCTCAGAAGTTTGCCAATGCTATTCATGAGAAGTTCCCTGGGAAGATGCTTGCTTATAACTGTTCGCCATCGTTCAACTGGAAAAAGAAGCTTGATGATGTGACGATTGCTCAGTTCCAAGAAGAGCTAGGACAAATGGGATACAAATTCCAGTTTGTTACACTTGCTGGCTTCCACGCGCTGAACCATAGCATGTTTGAACTTGCTAGAGAATATAGCACACGAGGAATGGCTGCGTACTCCGAGCTTCAACAAGCAGAGTTTGCAAGCGAGGAATACGGCTACACGGCTACAAAGCACCAGCGTGAAGTAGGTACAGGTTATTTTGACGAAGTAGCAAACGTGATTTCAGGTGGAACATCTTCTACGACGGCACTTAAAGGGTCAACGGAAGAAGAACAGTTTGCAAAATAGAAAATGAAAGAAGACCTTCCAAACGATCTGTTCGGAAGGTCTTTTTTTATGAGGAAAACATTTAGAATGTAAACGACTACGACTAAGGCGAGCGATGGTATTGCTCAGGTCATTCTAAAAAACCAATTGTAAGAAGCCTTATCAATCTGTTTTCTTTTCCTTTTTCACACGCTGAATGATGGACGCTACCGTTTGATGGAAGGCTCGTTTATCTTCAGAAGTAATCTCTTCTTTCCCATAGCGGACCCGCTGGTAAGTAGTGGTTAAGTGTTCTTTTTCCTCAGGGTCAACGGGAATCGTGGCAAGCCACTCTTCTGCTGTTTGAGGATACATCCTTCCATAACCTTTTTTCCCTAAAGCCATTTCCAACTTTAAAAACGAACGTCGAATCTCGTGCTTCGGTTTCACTTTGTTTTTAAACCACGTCCATCCATTGTCGGAGGTGGAGGGTGTAATCGATGTGTCCTGGTAATCTTCTTTTTCGATAGTCCTTTGCTTTGTTCTGAGATTACGCATTACATACAGAAAAGCGAGTAAAAGAAGGGTGGCGGCTAAGATCCAGTAAAAGGTCATGGAACCAATAAAGGTTTCATCTACATTAATTGGAATGTACTCTTCATCGTCAGGAACTAACTCTTCACCCATTGGAGGCAAGCTCTCTTCAGGCACATCAGTCGGTGTAATCGAAGCAAATAAAAACAGGATTGGACTAAGGATCCATCCTACGGCTGCGGTAATTGTTCTTACAAGGAACAGGAACACAGACGTAAGCACCGGAGTGAAAAGGGCAGCGCCAAAACCTAAGGATGCGATTCCAAGTAATAGAGCGCCAACATACTTGAAGTGTCTCTTCTTTTGACCGGAACCTGAAGCGTTAAGAGTGTTCACTGTGGCCAGTGTAATGACCGTAGCGAAGAATTGACCCATCACGAATAGGATGAGGACGTGTCGTAAAGGTGCTTGCTGTAACCAAACATAGTAAAACAGACCTGTAAAAATGGTGAAAAACAACACTTTCATCTCGCTACCTTCCATGTCTTCGGAAAGGTGTACCGTCACCCGCCAAAACAAAACAAATCCAAGAAAGAGGGCAATCGAAATGTGAAAGCCTGTTAGCATACTAAGGCCTACTACGATGGGAATCGCATAGGAAGCGTGCCATGGCTTTTTTGCCCGCCAAATGGTTACACCATATAAAAGGGCTCCGAATGTTACCGTTATAAAAAACGGGAGCAATGGAGGGAAGCCTATCGTATCCATATAAATGGGGAACAACAGCAAGTAAACAAACATCATCTCCAAAAACAATCGAAGACCCATGGGCAGGTTACGTTGCCAATTTCTCACGTTGGCCACCTCCCTTTTCCCCGCGCCTTGGAGCGATTATGGTAATACTCGTCCCTGTCTTTGATGCTTCGGAATAATAACGCATGTCGTTCTCTCCGTAATGTCCAAAGTGAATGATGGCACCAGGGTTTTCGAACGAGTGATGAAAGAGTCGTTTAAGCATAAGCTCTTCGTTTATGGTCAATTGGCCATGGCGTAAACGAGCGAGTATCTCCAAGCCCTGCATCAAATGTTTTTTTCCTGTATCGTCTTCCAAATGAAAGCCGGTAGAAGACCCAGGTACTTTGATGTTTATAAACAATTCAAAGGTAATCCCTTGGCTGGTCGCTTGTATCATCGTGTAAGCTACGTCACTTAACACATCTTCCAAACTAGGTATTGTAGGAACCAACGAATCACCGGAACGAATGTTGAGAACCAGAGTCCATTTGGCCAAGGTGACCTTTTCATAGATGTTTGTTTGCAATGCAGCTGATTTGGCTGTTGTTTTCCAATTGATTCTATTAAAGGGATCCCCAGGACGATAATCTCTTGAACCTCTGGTCATCGTCATTTCTTCATACAAGGAGTGAGGCTTCGTATGATTTCCTTTCATCGTTTCGAGTTGCTGATCTAAGCCATTTGTAGCGGTAGGTTCGGGATACACGATGACTTCTCCTCGAAAAGAGGATTGATATGTCATTCGAACCGAACTGAGTCGAAACGCATCATAAAGCACGACTTCAATGGATCTGACTTGAGATGTTCCTCTTTTCACTGCCTTTATTTCTGTTTTGAAAAAGCGCCTTTTTCCTGACGGCACGTGAAGTGGTAGCGTGTATGAGGAAGGATCCTTTTTACTCACAACTTCAACAGACTCTTCGTGATCATACAGGTAATAACCCCAACTTCCGTTAAAGATCGGAATTCTACCCCTGTTTTCAAAAGGAATGTAAAGTGTGTCTTGGTCGCCGGGATACATGCGAACTTCTTGGACGTCATGGGGTATAAAAAGGTGTGATGCTATGTAAGTGAGATACCATTTATTAACGTATACGAAAAACGTAAAAAAGACGGCCAGACCTATAAGCAACATGTCTCCTGTAATCACAGCTAGTAGAAATAGAAAAGGAACCGTGGCTAAAAGAACCGTGAACGATTTCGCGAAATTGAAATCGGTTGTCCACTGGTTGTTCATTTCACATACCCTTGCTCAACGGGTGCTTCGACTTTTGCCAATATCCGCTTCATCACGTCTTCTTTCGTTTTTGTCATGGCACTCTCTAACGTTAACACTAAGCGATGCCCTAAAACATAAGGTGCGAGAGCTTTTACATCTTCTGGTGTTACATAGGATCTGTTGAAAAGCAGAGCGCGTGCTTGAACTGCTCTCATAAAGGCAAGCGTTCCCCGTGGGCTTACCCCTACTTCTACGTCTTCAGACTCTCTTGTGCCGGAAACAATGGCCAACAGATAGTCTTCTACCGGGTCGTGAAGGGAAACCTTTCCTGCTTCTTCTTTTAATTCGAGAATATGATCTTTAGATACGACTGGAGATATGGAATCGAGAGGCTTCTTTCCTTTATAGAGTTGTAGCATCGTTTTTTCTTCTGTTTTTGTTGGGTATCCAACTTGAATCTGCATCAAAAATCTGTCCATTTGCGCTTCTGGGAGGGCAAACGTTCCTTGCTGGGATTCGATTGGATTTTGTGTGGCTATGACGATAAAAGGTTCCGGGATTGGCAGGGTTTCACCATCAATCGTCACCTGTGTTTCCTCCATCACTTCAAGAAGACTTGATTGTGTTCTTGGGGTTGCCCGGTTAATTTCATCAGCTAACAAAATGTTCGTCATCACAGGTCCAGGCCTTAGCTCAAAGGCTTGTTCTTTTGGATTGAAAAACTGAATACCGGTCACATCGCTCGGGAGTACATCAGGTGTAAACTGAACACGGTTGAATGTGGCATCCATGAGGGTTGCCAGTGTTTTGGCAAGCATCGTTTTTCCTGTGCCTGGCACGTCTTCTAGGAGGACATGTCCCCCACTAATTAAACTAATGGTCATCAATTCAACGACACGATCTTTTCCTACAAGTACCGTGCTGACCTGTTCTTTAAGTTGCTGAAGTAATGGGTGTTGGTTTGTCATCGAGTGTTCGGACCCCTTTTTCTTTTATCATATCAAAAATTGAAAATTTTTGAAAATAAAGACAAAGGGGGAAAGGGAGGTGAAGTGGAAAGAGAGAGGTGGGGGTTACTCTTTATCCAATTCCTTAAATGCAGCAATGAATTCAGAGGGATCCGACTTAACCATATACGAATAAACACCTTGGTTGGTGTGCAAATAGAGGAGGCCTTCTTCTCCTTGAAGGGAACGAAAGGAGACGTCAAAAACATTTTTAAAAAGAAATTCCCTGTGGCGCGTTGTAATTTTCTCTTTATCCATCGTTATCATTCGCTTTTCTTCGATCGTTTTTTGCTCAATACTGTTCGTTATTTTTTGAGTTTTATAATAGGTGTGAGTAACCGACTTGTCCATGTCTTTCACCTTCTTTCACTTGTGTTCACTGTCCTTTTTTTGGAGGTCATTGGAAAAATTAAAGATCGTACTTTTTCAATGACTTCTTTTCATTGTAAGGGGAGGCTTCTTGTAATTCAACTCCCACACTTTCTTTTGGGGTTGTATAATAAAATAAAAAGTCGAGTTATAAAATACCTTTATAGGAGTCTAATATTGTCCCTATACGAACGCCTTGTTAGAGTATTCGAACGAACAGGAGATTAATAGAATGATGACATTTTACATTTTTGTACGGATGATGGATGTCATCTTTTCAATACATAAGACCGGTATATTTAAAAGGTTGATTATACAATCCAAGAAACTAGAAAGGTGGGTGAAAATGATGAAAGTCTATTGGTTTTGGATTTCTTTGTTTATCATCATGATGACAGTGGTTGGCTTTTTCGTTTTTGACAATGTAGCTTCAATACTCATTTTTGGGATTGGGGTTGGTGGTATTTTTGGTTGGTTTTTGACCAGTAAAAAAGAGTAGCTTTGCACCGAGCAACCAATGGTCCTCTAGGGATTGATAAAACATACCAAGCTGAAATTGAAGCTAGCATGTCATTTTAGCCATCGTGAGGGAGAGAAACAGATGATCTACTTTTTAGTCAATCCAAATGCGGGAAATGGTCGAGGGGAACGGATCTGGCAAGACATGAAACAAGCTGTAATAGAAGAAGAGGTTCCTTATAAAGTCCTGTGGTCAGAATACCCGGGTCATTTTAAGCAGTTGGTATCTTCTCTTTCTTTTAAGGAGCAAGACATTGTAGTGATTATCGGCGGCGATGGAACCGTACATGAAGTATTAAATGCGACCATAGATAAAAAGGTAGTGCTTGGAATCCTACCAGCAGGATCGGGGAATGATTTTGCTCGAGCGCTGAACATTCCCAAGGATACGAAAAAGGCATGGCAAACGATTGTGAGAGGAAGAGTCGAAGAGCTTGATGTGGGTTATACGGGAAGTCGCTGGTTTGTTACAGCCGGTGGAGCGGGATTCGATGGGGAAGTGGCCCGGGTGACGAATGCAGCATTCTATAAAAAATGGTTCAATCAATTGAACATGGGGAGTCTTTCCTACTTGGTGAGTGTGATCCGTGTTTTATTTAGCTATCAATCTACCACTGTCACTCTTATGATCGACGGGGAATCGTTTACCTATGATCGAGTGTGGTTAGTAGCAACGGCGAACCTTCCATACTATGGTGGAGGTATCCACATTTGTCCGGGGGCTAATGGTCGGGAGGGGCAGTTTCAAGTGTGTATTCTTCATGGTGTACATAAGCTGTCGGCCATTTGCATTCTTCCACGCGTGTTGAAAGGATCTCACATTGGAAAAAAAGGCGTTACGATTCATAAAGGAACGCAGGTGACCCTGCAGAGTGACCGTCCTCTAACGGTTCAATGTGACGGAGAAATCATCGAACCTACACCGGTGACGTATACCCTTTATCCGAAAGCGATAAGAGTTATTAAGTAACAAAAATTGGATGAAATACTTTTTTTGTATAGCAATTCACGGTACAATAAAGGTAGGTTTAAATTTCTGAATATAAGCACATTTTAGGAGGCTTTCTATATGATTAACGAAGCCACATTGGTTATCACCCTCGTTATTTTATTTTTGTTTATCTTCGCCAGTGTCGGTTATTTGTTCTTTGTGATCATTGAAAGAATACAGATGACAAAGTTCAAAACCACGGTGTACATTTTCACTTTAATGATTGTTTCATTTTTATGTTCGGTTGCAATTTATCACTTTATCGTAAGCCCTTTTGTGGATCCGGCAAACATTTATATTGAAAACTTAAGAAATTACAGTTTCTATTATGTAATCGGCTGGAATGCTTATTTTGCTGTATTGACTGCTATTTTACTGTTGATGGCCATCGGTCATCATATCTATGCTGTGAAAAAAGAGAAGGAGCACTTTGAAAACTCAAAAATAAGCAACGAAGCGTAAGTTTTGAAAGCTCATATTGGATAAATGGATGACTGCACCTGAAACTCATTTACATCCTATAATAAAAAAGGGATTAAATTGAGTTTATACGTTTGATGAAAGGGTATATCAGCTTCACCCTATACCTTTAAATTAGTATTTTTTGGAGACTAAAACTAAAAACCGCGCTAAAGGAATGTCCTCCTAGCGCGGTTTTGTTTTATTCTTCTGCTACTTTAATCAGTTGTTTACCAATGTTTTTTCCTTCGAACAAACCGAGGAAAGCGTCCGGAATATTTTCGAATCCTTCATTGATTGTTTCTTTATATACTAGCTTCCCTTCACTCAACCACGTTCCTAGATGCTTAGCACCTTGATCAAATTCCTTTGCATAATCTGATACAATAAAGCCTTGCAGACGAACTCTCGATTTGACCATATAGGTTTGAATACGTGGGCCAGTGTCATCTCCTCCTTTGTTATAAGAGGAAATCGCCCCGCATTGAGGAATTCTGGCAAAGTCATTTAAGAGTGGATAAACCGCATCCGAAATGTGACCACCCACATTGTCAAAGTAAACATCAACGCCATTTGGACAAGCTTCTTTTAAGGCAGAGTGGAGGTCTTGAGTTGTTTTGTAGTTAATCGCTTCGTCAAAACCAGCTTTGTCCTTTAAGTATTGAACTTTATCATCCGTACCGGCTAAACCGACTACTCTAGCTCCGTGAATCTTTGCGATTTGACCAGCGATCATGCCTACAGCTCCGGCAGCACCAGATACGACGACCGTTTCTCCTTCTTTTGGTTGGCCGATGTCCGTCATCCCGAAATAAGCAGTCAAACCGGGCATGCCCAATACTCCTAGATAAGACGAAAGAGGGGCGAGATTTTTGTCAATCACACGGACCGTAGAGGCTTCTGCTACTGAATATTCTTGCCAGCCAAGGTGACCAATCACATAGTTTCCTTCTTCTATGTCTTCACTCTTTGACTCTACTACTTTCCCGACAACACCGCCGTCGATGACTTTACCAACTTGAAAAGGTTCTACATACGACTTTGTATCTTCCATTCTTCCTCGCATGTAGGGATCGACAGAAACATAAATGGTTTGAATTAAGACTTGACCACTTTCAGGAGAAGGCACCGGTCCTTCTTCAAAAGCGAAGTTTTCTTTCTCGGGTAGTCCCTTTGGACGTTTCGCGAGTTTGATTTGCGTGTTCATGGAAAGCCTCCTTGTAATGGGGATGTTTCTATTATAGTAAGGAAGGTAAAAATAGGCGAATGTTCCGCTTGGCTGTTTCGTATACCCGGTCAGGGGAATGATAAAAAGAGGAGGTTGAGAGATGAAAAAGGGAATCATAACGATGAGTTTACTAGCTGTTTTGATCAGTGGCTGTGGTGCAGATGAGGCAACGGAGGAGGATGCTGTTGAAGAGACGGAGGACGGTGTTTCAGAAACAGATGAAGGAACGGCGGATTCTAGTGAATCTTCTCTGGAGGATAAGGAGATTGAGGTTGAAACAGTGGCAACCGAACTGGATGTACCTTGGGATATCAGCTACTTAGATGGAACTTTTTATATCACGGAGAGAGGCGGAGCGATTGCTCAAATCAGTACGGATGGCAATGTGGAACGAATGGAAGTAAACACCTCCTCTCCTATTTGGGCGGAAGGTGAAGGTGGGCTTCTGGGATTTGTACTAGGAGAAAACTTTCATGAATCAGAAGATGCATTTCTTTACTATACGTATGAAGGAGACGGCGGAGGGATCTTCAACCGTGTCGTTAAAGTGAATAAAGATGATGGGGAATGGAATGAGGTTGACATCATCATAGACAACATTCCGGGAGACGGCATTCATAATGGAGGCCGGATGGCAATTGGTGAGGATGGGTACTTGTATGTAACGACGGGGGATGCAAACGTAGTGGAGCTTAGTCAAGACGAAGAGAGCTTGGCTGGTAAAATCTTAAGAGTGAGTACGGACGGGGAAGTTCCGGATGATAACCCTCGGGAAGATTCTTATGTTTATTCATCTGGGCATCGAAACCCTCAAGGTCTTGCGTGGATTGGAGAAACCCTTTATAGCTCTGAACATGGACCTGTAGCCCACGATGAGATCAATATTATAAAAGGGGGAAAGAATTACGGCTGGCCAATTATTAAAGGTGATGAAGAAGCTAACGGAATGGAAACACCGATTGTTCATTCCGGAGAAGAAACGTGGGCTCCTTCAGGAATCACTAATTGGCAAGACACGTTAATCATTGCAGGACTAAGAGGTGAACGTGTCTACTGGTTGGACGATGAAGAGAATGAGTTGCAGGTACTCTTTGAGGGGGAAGGACGTATTCGGGATGTTTTCGCTCAAGGAGAAAGCCTGTATTTGATTACGAATAATACAGACGGAAGAGGAAATCCGTCATCGGAGGATGACAGGCTGATCAAGCTGACTTTGGAGTAAGACACGAATAAAGGATCCAGCACTTGTGGTGCAGGATCCTCTTTTTAGTAAGGATTCTGACGTTTTTGAAATGGTGAGGGATAGCGATATTGATCCGTTGCGGTTTTTCTCATGGCGCGCCAATCGGAAAACGATGTATGTTCTTTTACAAATTGTGACCACACGCGGCAGGTTTCGATCTCTCTCTGTGCTTTTCCTGAGGCGAGACATATGTTACTTGCTTCCACCATCGTGTCAAAGTCTTTGAAATCCGTATATTTCTTCATGAACCGCTCATCAAAGAGCTGTTCAAGCATCACATTCCGGATAAGAATGTTTTTTTCAATTAACATTACAATCCCTCACTTTCGGGTGAAACAGGTTAGTGGAAGTATATACTTGGACAAGGGAAATAGTACACGATTGTTCGCACTATTAGTACCGTTTCCCTATAACAAAAGCGCTAAACGACCTTTTCCGTATTTTAGTAAACATTTTCCGTAGTTCTATGGAGGATTGTAGGTGATTATGCGACTTCATAACCAATTGAACAATCCAGTGATTTTTTTCTTCACAACGGTCTAATCTTTCTCCATAATGTAAGGGGATACATATGGGAAGGTGGAGGTGGACGAGATGGAATCTTGGACAATTGAAAACACGAGTTTAAACAATCAAGAACTACTCACGAATGAAAGCTTGTTTTCGTTGGGGAATGGATATATCGGAGTAAGAGGAAATTTTGAAGAAGGATATCAAGAAGGGATGACCTCCATACGAGGGACGTATTTGAATGCTTTCCATGATATCACTGACATTGAATATGGCGAGAAGCTTCACGGATTTCCAGGTAAACAACAAAAATTATTGAATGTCATCGATGCACAAACGGTCGAGATGCACGTCAATGGAGAGCGCTTTTCTTTATTTCATGGAGACTTGACCGATTATAAAAGAACGTTGAATATGAAAAAAGGATTCGTGGAGCGTTCAATGAAGTGGAAGTCCAATCAAGGTGACGTAGTGAAAATCACGAGCCGAAAGCTGGTATCGTTTCACACTCGTGAGTTTTACACGATTGAATGGACCGTAGAACCGTTAACTTCCAGACCTGTAGACATAAAAATGGTCTCTCGTGTAAATGGTGACGTAGCCAATTTTTCCGATCCGAATGACCCGCGAGTGGCGTCTGGTCACTCAAAAAGATCAAAAGTTACTGGAGTCAAAGAGGCAAATGGATGCTTTGTTGTAGAAAATGAAACATATGAATCTTGTTTAAAAGTAGCGTGCGCCACATCGACTTCTTTTTATTTTGATAAATATGATTACGATTTCACACTTGATAATAAAGGGATTGAAGAGGTTTACACGGCCACGATTAATGAGCCTGTATCGTTTGTGAAATCCATTGTTTACACGGATACCCTTCGTCACGGTGAACAGACGGTTGAAAAAGCAATCGAGATTTTGAATGAAGAGCGACATGTTCCTTTTTACGAACATCTCAAAAGGCAAGAGAATGATCTCAACCAATTCTGGAGTACAGCCGATATTACGATTTCAGGTGATGAAGAGTTACAAAAAGGAATTCGTTTTAACTTGTTTCACCTCCTTCAATCAGCGGGACAAGATGAAGTCAGTAATATTGCAGCAAAAGGGTTGTCAGGTGAAGGATATGAAGGGCACTATTTTTGGGATACGGAAATTTATATGCTTCCAATGTTTTTGATGACGCATCCGGAAATGGCGAAAAAACTTCTTCTTCACCGTTACTCTCTGCTTGACTCTGCAAGGGAAAGAGCGAAAGAAGTAGGTCATAAAGAAGGAGCCCTCTTTCCGTGGCGGACCATAACGGGAACGGAATGCTCAGCCTTTTTCCCGGCCGGTACAGCACAATATCATATCAGTGCAGATATCGCGTACAGCTTTATTCAATACGACCTTGTGACTGGTGATGAACAGTTTTTCAAAGAGTACTCTGCGGAAGTTTTGATGGAGACGGCTCGTTTATGGCTAGATACGGGGCATTTTTACAAAGGCGAATTTCGGATTGATAATGTGACAGGTCCCGACGAATATACGTGTATAGTGAATAACAATTTCTTTACGAATGTAATGGCACAATACAACCTCGAATGGGCCAAAAAAGCATTTGATCGATTAAAAGACTATGATCACAGCCTTATTGAAAAGCTCGGTGTGACCGAAGAAGAGGCAGCCCGCTGGGAAAAGGCAGCCCGAACTATGTACTTGCCTTACGATGAAGAAAGAGGCATCAACCCTCAAGACGATACCTTCTTACAAAAAGCCGTTTGGGATTTTGAGAACACGCCGAGTGATCACTACCCGCTTTTGTTGAACTATCATCCTTTAACATTATATAGGTACCAAGTGTGTAAGCAAGCGGACACAATTCTTGCTCACTTCTTACTCGAGGATACGGCAGATGAAGAAACGATTGCACGATCTTATGACTATTACGAGAAGGTGACGACTCATGATTCTTCTTTGTCTTATTGTGTATTCAGCATCATGGCGGCCAAGCTTGGGAAGGTGGACAAAGCTTACGACTACTTTATGAAAACGGCAAGACTGGATCTTGATAATACACATGGAAACACGAAAGACGGTCTTCATATGGCAAATATGGGTGGCACGTGGCTTGCGATTGTGTTCGGATTTGGCGGTGTAAGAGTCAAAGAATCAGGATTGTCTTTTGCTCCAAATCTCCCGAAAGAATGGGGAGGGTGCACGTTCCATGTTTATTATCAGGGCAATGTGGTGCAGGTAGAGATGGAAGAAGCGAAAACAGTGTACACCCTTGTACAAGGGAATCAACTCGCGTTTAACCATAAAGGTCAATCCATCACGGCTACAAAAGATTGTGTCGTGACGGTTACCCATTAATCGATTTTAAGCCCGGTTGGAGCACACAAACTCCGACCGGGCTTTATTGATTATTATAAAATTAAGAACGTACCTCACTTTTATGAAGGGAAGCGGCGTAAGCAAGGAGGCGAGAGGCATTTGCTTTTAAACCATCTTCACCGTACGACTTTTCAAAGGATACTTTGGCACTCTTCGAATTGGCCTCAATAAACCAAATGTCTCCATTTGTATCAATCCCAAAATCAATCCCGATTTCCCCAAATGATCCATACGCATTTTCAAGAGCGGTGTAGATCGTGCGGAGGAACGTTTCTACTTTTCTGACGGTTTCTGCCACTTTTTCATCTGTGTACTCAAGCTTCTTTTTCAGGAATTTTTCGTAGGGAATAGCGATTGAGTGAATGGTAATCGGGGAATTCTCAAGCCCCACCCGAGCAGACACTCCGCTAATGATAAGCCCGTCTTCTCCTCGTTGTACCTCAGCACGAAAGTCGATACTTTGGTTATCGATTTTTAAAAGGGCGATTCCTTTTTGGGCAATGTATGTTTTATTGTAAAAGAAGCGATCCAGGACTGGAGTAAGCTCGTGAATGTTGTGTATGGTTTCAGAGCGCAATCGCTTTTTATGATAACTGTATTGTATGGTCTTATCATCTTTTTTCTCTACTTTAATAACGCCTTTACCTAAACTGCTAACTACTTTTTTCAAATAAACGACTTTGTGACGCTGCAAAAAGCGGTGGATGTCTTCTAACCTTCTCACTTTAATGGTTGGTGGTAAGTAAGGTGAAGCACTCTTGTCAACAGCAAGCTTTTCATGACAAAGAAGCTTATTGAAGCTTGCTTCCGAGTTAATAAACGGAATGCATTGCTTGTTAAAATAACTGCGAACTTTTTCCACGGCGTCATTTTTCACATAAATCCGTTCGTAGACAACCTGAGGAATATCTGCGGAACATTCAAACCATTTTTTTAGTGTCTTATCCCAAAATAAGGCCCGTGTGACTCTGCCTAGCTTTATGTCAACGTCTTCAGGAGAAAAATAATACACGTTCATATTGTCGAGTTCGGATGCTTCTGAAGCCAAGGCGGACAGAAAGCTGTATCGTTTATCCAATTTCATCTTTCGTTTAAGCACTTTACTTTGAGATGGAGAGATTAATACACCGAGGCGTACGGTCTCTGTGGCTTTGGTCATAAACGTTCCTCCTTCTTTTATAGTTACTATATGTGATAAACGCCCAACTGGTCACAGGTCTACTGTTTTAAGTAGGAAAAACAGGGTATTTTAAATGAGAGCAGGTCGAGAGCGGAGACGGAGTGGTTTTATGGTTGAGACAATTTTGGAAGTGTTGCGAAGTATCGGGTTTATCGGGCTATTTTTAGGGATTGTCATTGAGGCAATATCAATTCCTTTTCCGGCAGCATTATTTGTCCTCGTATACGGATATATCTTAAACCCGACTTTACCGGAGCTTTTTCTTTTATCTTTAGGGAGCTCTGCTATTTACGTGGCCTTTAGCTATATTCCTTATTATTTAAGTATTAAATATGAACCTTTTATCCGGAAGAAGGTATCTAAAAATAAAGTACGAACTGCAGAAAGATGGATTCAAGATTACGGGGAGTGGATGATTGCCGTTGGAAGGGTGTTAGGGATGGGGTATATCGCCTATATTGCGGGTTTTAGCAAGATACGACCTGTAGCCTTTGGTGTGTTTACTTTTCTTGGATTTTTCCCTCTCTCCTTTTTAATGTTTTACTTAGGTTCATTAGGCAATTTAGAGAAAATGGCCGAATGGTTTCAAAATGCACAAACGATTATTTACAGTATCTTAGGTGTTGCACTAATAGGATACGTGGTGTTTCGTTATTTCAGAAGAAAGGGAGCACTTGTAAACAAACAAAAAGAGGACCATTAAATGCAGTTATTAATGTAGAAAAGGTGATGTTATGCCGTATTTTAGAATTATCATTACCGGAATGGCAAAGCTCCTTAGTAAAGTATTCAGTATGGCCACACTCACTTTTTTCGGGAGAATCCCTTCAAAAGACAACTCGAAAGTCAGTTTGATGGGGCTGTTATCGCTCTATTGGCTTTATGTGTTTTTGTCTGTACTGTTTCCTGATCTTGCAGAATTGTTTATTCCTTTCTTGCCAGATGATGATCAAATCATAAGAATCACGTCTGTTGCTATCTTTATTCTTCTTCCCTTAGTAGTCGGGTACATTTCGACTAAAATGGAAAACAGAAGCGAAGATAAAATGTTTGTCAAACAAGTGTTAATGGGTTATCCATATGCATTTACACTTGGCCTTCTTTCCACACTCCTTGTGATTGTGATTCCAATTATCAAGCTTCCGAACTTATTAAAGATGCATGAGCAAAGTCAATTTGCCATTATGATTCGAAAAGGAAAGTATGACGATGTACTAGAGGAAATTGAAACGATCCTAAATGATCATGACATCTCAGTAGAAGTTCAGTCACCAAACCGGTTCATCTGGACGTGTTTTGTGACATTGTCTTATGTTTTGGAGAGAATATTTAATAGGAAAATCTCGAAAAGAATGAAGTATATGATCGTGGAGGTAGAAGGAGAGAAAGTGGAAATCACTCTACATGCTACAGATATTTCAATGGTCGGCCCGCGTAAGCAAGTGTACTTTATTAAACATCTTCTTTCAGAGGAACTTGAACCCATACACCTTTATTTTTCGTGGGATGACACAATCCAAGAGATGGAGGAAGAAATTAGGGAGTTAAGAGAAATGTTTGAACAAGGCGAAGATGTCGATCTGGAGAGCATTCACGCCATTTCAAAGCGGCTTCGCAAAACGCCTTTAACAAACGAAGACTGGAATGCGGTGAGGCGCCAACTTTATAAATTGGAGCGGGATTATTATCGAAAACGTTATCATGGTGAAAAAGAAAAGAACCCGGAATAATGTCCGGGTTCTTTTGTTTATAATTGATTACTCGTCAGTGTCGTCTTCTTCAGCGTCAAGGTCGTCTTCGCCTTCAGCGTCGTCTTCTTCAACGTCAAGCTCGTCTTCACCTTCAGCATCGTCTTCTAGGTCAGTTTCTTCAGCATCATCTGCGTCGTCAACTTCAGTTTCTTCAACACCATCAGTGTCTTCTACTTCAGTGTCAGCATCGTCTGCATCTCCACATGCTGCTAGTACGCTAAGTGCCAATACGCTTGCTAATGTAAGTTTAAGATACTTTTTCATGTTTATTTCCCCCTGAATGTTTAATTTGATTACTTGCTAAGCAAATAGTACACCCCCGTGTAAAGATAAACAATACGGTTTTGGTATTTTCTACTTTTTCACACAAGACCTTGTATGTTTTTGAGAATGTGAAGGATTTTCACATAATTTATATAGGATACCAATAATTCCTAATTAATATGATGATAGATAAAGGCTTGGTCGCGAGTGCTGTATCCATGTTCGGGAAGCTTTATTAGGTTGTTTACATTCAGTACTTGTAGAAAAAGAAGAGAAGGGTTGCTTCGACGCAAAAACTACTAAGCGGTACTAGCAGAGGAAAAAGCAGGTTTTACCGGTTTGCTAGCACCGCCAAGGAAAGCGAAGGCCCGTATGGTTCAACAACAATTCTAGTGATGAAGAAAATAATAAAAAAGCAACAATCTATACAAATACAGCGATTAGATAAGTCTTTCACGATTTGTTTTTCTTGAAAAAGGAAATAAATATATTATGATTACTATATACTGGTTATTTCGGCGTATGTAAATACATAAAAAGGAAGATGTTGAGGTGATGTAATAAATGGAGTATTCTGATGATATGAAAAACAGGCTCAAGCGAGTGGAAGGGCAAGTGAGAGGGATCCTGCGGATGATGGAGCAAGAGAAAGAGTGTAAAGACATCATTACGCAAATGACTGCGGTAAGAACGGCAATGGACCGTGCAACGGCTTATATCGTTGCAAAGAACTTGGAGCGTTGTCTACGTGAGAATGCTGATTCCGGTCTTGAGAGGGAAGAAATGATTGAAGAAGCCATTAAGATGCTTGTAAAGAGTCGTTAAAACGATAAAGAAAAACCAGTCTCAATTAAGAGGCTGGTTTATTTTTTCGTAATTGATTGAGTGAAATTAGAAATACTGGAAGGGGAATAAAGACCCAGGCCAAACTTTTGAAAAAGCCGTTTGCAGCATACGATTTTTGCATTTGGAGGTGGTCACTTCTTTCTGATTCATAGCGGTTTCTCAGTTCTTCTTCTGTCATTTCTTCTGAGAACCCTTCGTTTACGTTGTGCTGATGCATGGAGAGGAAATTCGAGTAAGATTCATAATAAGGTGTAGGTACAAAATAATCACTTATATTCATAATGGCTGATACACTTCCTCCGATCATCATAACCAATGTTACAAGCATAACCGCGTACAAATAAATACTACGAACCATCATGGGTCGCCCCTCTCAAAAGGATGAACTGCTACTTTGATTATATGCTGAATATACTCACTTGAAAATCAGTTGCGAAAAATAAATTTTATCACACAATGCCCCGGAGTCTATTGGACCCCGGGGCTGTTTTAGAAAGGTATTGAAAATCGAACTTTTTAAATGGCTCTATTTGAGTGCTATTGACTAACAAGGTTGTCTTCGGACACTGCCTTTTCCTTTTTAGCTGATTGTATTCGTCGTTGTGATTGATCAAATGTAAATCCTTCACCGGAAACTTCTTTTACATCATTGATAGAGAAGAAGGCGTAAGGGTCGATCTCTTCAATAATTGCTTTTAATTGAATAAGCTCGTTTCGGTTAACAACGCAATACATCACTTCGCGGTTATCTTGTGTGAAGCTTCCTTTTCCCGTAAGAACGGTGGATCCTCGAGACATACGCTTGATCACTTCTTTAGAGATCTCTTCTGTTTTAGAAGAAATGATCATGGTGGACTTGGCGGCACTTGCACCTTCAATAATGAAGTCGATTACGCGACTTGCTATGAAAACTGTTACAAGCGTGTACATTGCCTGTGTCATATTTAAATGAATGAGCGAGATTGTAATAACGAATGCATCAAACGTAAACATGAACCGACCAAGACTCATACCCATGTACTGATTAGCTAGCCTGGCAAGAATGTCAGCCCCACCAGTTGTTCCACCGGCACGGAAGATAAATCCAAGCCCTGCACCAACAAACACACCTGCGAATAAGGAAACCAATATCATGTCATTTTGAAGCGGTATCTCTGTAATTGGATAAAGCTCAAACAATCGAAGAGATCCAGATAATGCAATCGTTCCAATAATGCTGTATATAAGCATCACGCGACCTAACAACTTATAGCCAATCAAAAACAACGGAATGTTAAGTAAGAGATTGGTAAGGGAAGGTTCGATCGTGAAAAGATAATAAATAAGTAATGTAATCCCGGTAAACCCTCCATGGGCAAGCCCGTTCTGCATATTAAAATGAATAATTCCAAAACCAAAAAGCAAAGTACCAAGCAAGATAATAACAATGTTCTTTATACGAACTCCTTCAAAAAGACGAGCCATAGAGAGAAAACCTCCTTTAGTAATTGTCAAACGCGTGTTTTTCCCGTTTTCAAGACGATTCGAAGTATAACACAGCCCCATACCCAACCCAACACCCTAAAACCCCCATTATCAAAGTGTTTATTTTCTAAAAACAGAAGGCGTTTTCAACAACATTTCTGGGTGGGGTCTGACCCCATAGCCGTCAAGTTAAGCAAAATTGGCGGCTTTTGGTTCTTTATTTTATTGATCATTCACCCTCATTTTTTCACATGACAAATAAGCTTCCTTTCGGAAGTTTTTTTTGACAAAGATATGTTCCGTTACAGGTGGACGCTTTCCGCGGGCATCGCCTTAGCCTCCACCGGAATTGTGCTTCTTCCTCTGCTAGTATTGCTTTGTAGCGTCTGCGTGGAAGCAACTCGTAGCTTATTCGTGAAGTAAACGCTCGTCCCTGCGGGGTCTTCGGCTGAAGAGCTTCCTGCTTCTTCCTCTACAAGCAGATGCTCCGAAGCATCTACGTCGAAGCAACTTGTAGCATACTCGTGATGTAAACGCTCGTCGCTGGGAGTCGCCACCCTTCACTCCATTTTCTACTTTAAATGGTGATCTTTATTAAACAAACAGCTCTTTCAGACCTGTAAGAATATCAGCTTATTTTCCTCCTGTACTCTCACGCAATTCTTTCATGCATTTTATCTCACTAAATTCAATCTCTTTGTTTCATATAACGCACTGCTTCAAATGTAATCATACTAGCCATTAAAAGTGCAATGAGTTGGCCATACAAGTGACAATAAAAGCGCTCTGTAAAGGGAAGACGAACCGATAAGCTATTATTTATCATGGATGATATGAACTAGGACATGTGATTAGGTGTAGCCGGAATGTTCGCAGACTCCTGCGGCCGTGGGAGCCAGGAGAGACCCCGCAGTGCGAAGCAGGAGGAGGCTCACCGGCACCGCCGCGGAAAGCGAAGAACATTCCGGCTACACCTTTCTTCAACTGATTTACTACACTTAATCCTTAATTTGACGGCTACGGGGTCTGACCCCCGAACAATTGTGTAAATGTGGTGGTTGAGAAGGGAAGTTATTGATCGGTTTTGATCGTATTGGACATAAAACAATGAAAATGTGATTGTTTTTGAATGAAAATGATTGATTTTGAAAGTACTTTCAGTTACACTGTGGTTAGAATATACGAAGGAAGTGATGTAACGTGCTTACGTTTGAAAGGCATCAAGCCATTCTCGCGAGGTTGAATGAGGTGAAAGTCGTCAAGCTTTCGGAACTTGTAGATGTGACTGGAGCTTCTGAGTCCACGATTAGAAGAGATTTGACGGACTTGGAACAGCAAAATAAAATCAAGCGGGTTCATGGTGGTGCATCACTTGTTACTCGGAGGAAAGATGAACCCTCCCTTTTGGAAAAGAGCACAAAATACGCTGAAGAAAAGCAGCGTATTGCAAAGGAAGCAGCGAGGCTTGTGAGGGATGGAGACACGATCTACATTGACGCGGGCTCGACAACTCAAGCCATGATTCCTTTTCTAAGGGATAAAGACATTATTGTTGTTACGAACGGACTGAATATCATTACGGACCTTGTGGATGCAAATTTGAAAACCTACGTACTTGGAGGATATGTGAAAACGGGTACGCGAGCGTTCGTAGGCGCGGGAGCCTTGCAATCGATTCAGTCGTATCAATTCGATATCGCCTTCCTTGGAACCAATGGTGTTGATGAAGAAGTTGGATTTTCTACACCGGATCCTGAAGAAGCATTAATTAAGCAACATGCTATCCACAGATCTACACAAACGTACGTGTTAGCTGACCACACAAAATTGGGTGATGTAACCTTTTCAAAAGTGGCAGATTTACATGAGGCAGCCCTAATCACCTCTGAAAAAGCAAACCATGACATGATTGAACAACTAGAGAAACAAACAACAGTTAAGGTGGTGGCAGGTTCATGATCTATACAGTCACATTAAACCCTTCAGCGGACTACTTACTTGAGTTACCGCAATTGCAGGTTGGAGAAACCAATCGAGCTACCTCAAGCAAGATAGTGTCGGGTGGTAAGGGAATTAATGTAGCAGAGGTACTATCAAACGTCAGTGTTCCTGTAAAGGCACTGGGATTTTTGGCCGGATTTACGGGCGCTTTTGTAAAAGAAGAGGTGGAACGTAAAGGAATTCAATCAGACTTCATTTTTACAGAAGGCCTTACACGGATCAATGTGAAGGTCAAAGCTGACGGGGAAACAGAAATCAACGGTCAAGGACCCGTTCTTAGTGAGATACACCTCTCACAACTAGAAGATCAATTGTCACGATTAACTCAAAAAGACATCCTCGTCCTATCCGGCAGTGTTCCGTCGGGCGTTTCTATCGATTTTTACAAAAAGCTCGGGCAGCAAGCGTCAAAGAGAGGCGTGAAAGTCGTTCTGGACTCCAGTGGGGAAGCGCTTCGTGAGGGATTGGGGGCGAAACCATTTTTAATTAAGCCAAACAAAGCTGAGTTGATGGATCTTTATAAGCAATCGATTAATGATCTTGACGATGCGTTATTACTTGGAAGAAAAGCAGTACGAGACGGTGCAGAGAATGTAATGATTTCATTAGGATCAAAAGGGGCCCTGTTTGTGAATGAACATGACGCCTTTGTGGCGGATGCACCAGAAGGGAACCTCGTTAATTCAGTAGGGGCGGGGGACTCCATGGTAGCAGGATTTCTTTACGCATTTGCCAATGAGAAAAATTTGAAAGATTCGTTTAGATATAGTGTAGCAGCGGGAAGTGCGACGGCATTTTCAAAAGGCTTTTGTACAAAAAACAAGATCGATGAACTAGCGGCAACGATCGCTGTTCAATCTATTTAAGGAGGGTAAAACATGAGAATTACCGATTTGCTTAAAAAAGACACGGTTGTCCTCAATTTATCAGCTACAGATAAAAAAGGGGCTATTGATGAACTTTCAGGACAACTGAATAAGGCTGATAGATTAGTAGATTTAGAGTCTTTTAAAGAGGCCATTCATGACAGAGAAAATCAAAGCTCCACAGGCATAGGGGAGGGTGTAGCGATCCCTCATGCGAAAACGAAAGCCGTCAAAGAACCGGCTATTGCGTTTGGTCGTTCCGTTAAAGGAGTGGACTATGATGCGTTAGACGGGCAAAAGAGCCATTTGTTTTTCATGATTGCCGCATCAGAAGGGGCTAACAATGAACATTTACAAACGCTCTCAAGATTGTCTACCTTACTTATGGACGAAGACTTTCGTCAAACATTAATGGAAGCGGATACAGAGGAGGCTGTTTTACAAGCCGTCGATCAAAAAGAAACAGAAAAGCTAGGAGCAGAGGCTGCTGAAGAACAATCCGGTACCGTGTCAGATAAAACGTATGTTGTAGCGGTTACGGGTTGTCCAACAGGCATCGCTCACACGTATATGGCTGCTGACGGTCTTAAAGCAAAAGCCAAAGAGATGGGCGTCGACATCAAAGTCGAAACAAACGGTTCTGATGGAGTACGCAATCGACTCACACAGGAAGATATTGAACGAGCGGTTGGTGTCATTGTTGCAGCCGATACAAAAATTGAAAAAGAGCGATTTGCAGGTAAACCTTTGGTCGATGCACCTGTGAAAGATGGCATTCGTAAACCGGAGGAACTGATCAATAAAGCGACTAGCGGAAAGGCTCCTCTTTTCCAAGGCGGCGGTAGTGGGAAAAAATCAGAGAGTGCTTCTGAGGATCGGCGTCCGGGGTTTTACCGTCATTTAATGAATGGTGTATCCAATATGCTACCCTTTGTTGTGGCTGGTGGGATATTAATCGCTTTGTCGTTTATTTTTAACGAGCCAGGGGCAGAAGAAACTCATCCATTTGGTGACTTATTGAGTATGATTGGTGGAGAATACGGTTTCTTCTTAATGGTACCAGTGTTGGCTGCCTTTATAGCAAGAAGCATTGCTGATCGTCCGGGGTTTGCAGCAGGTATGGTCGGTGGTTTAATGGCAGTGAATTTTGAAGCCGGTTTCTTGGGCGGTATTATTGCCGGGTTTTTAGCCGGTTACCTTGTACTCTTGTTCAGACGTGTATTCGCCTTTATTCCTCCTTCACTCGATGGCATTCGAACGATTTTAATTTTACCTTTGTTTGGCGTATTCTTTACGGGAATCATTATGTATTACATTGTTACACCACTGAATGCTTTATCAGTGGGGATTGAAAATTGGCTTGGTGGACTTGGAACAGGAAACATTGTTTTGATGGGAATTTTACTTGGAGCGATGATGGCTGTTGATATGGGAGGTCCGATCAATAAAGCGGCATTCACGTTTGGGATTGCCATGATTGAAGGTGGGAACTACGCTCCTCATGCGGCTATTATGGCAGCGGGTATGGTACCGCCACTTGGAATTGCAGTAGCCACAAGCATTTTTAAATCGAAGTTTACAAAGCAAGAAAGAGATGCGGGAAAATCGAACTATGTTCTCGGAGCTTCATTTATTACCGAAGGAGCAATCCCGTTTGCGGCAGCCGATCCTGGTAGAGTGATCCCGTCGATCATTACAGGCTCCGCAGTAGCAGGAGGTTTGGCGATGCTATTCGGAACAGCTACTCAAGCCCCTCACGGAGGAATCTTCGTCCTGCTTCTAGTTGAAAACTGGCCGCTTTATTTGATTGCTATCCTTGCTGGAACAGCAGTCACAGCACTCATGCTCGGAGTATGGAAAAAGCGCGTAGAGGTCTAACCTCCTGGGGTCTGACCCCATAGCCGTCAAGTTAAGCAAACTTGGCGGCTTCTTCTGTTTTTCTCTCTTAACCAAAGATGATACTTACACAACGAAATATATTTAATTATAATGTATTGGTAAAATACATTGCTCAACTTAGTTATTGACCTACCAATAGCTCTGAAGTATAAGGGACGATATATTTGAACATGTGATCAGGTGTATCCGGAATGTTCGCAGACTCCTGCGGCAGTGACGAGCATTTGCATCGTGAGTTTTCTGCGAGTTGCTTCGACGCAGATTACTACGAAGCATTACTTGCAGAGGAAGAAGCAGGAGATTCTACTAGCCTCGCCGGCACCGCCGCGGAAAGCGAAGAACATTCCGGCTACACCTTTCATCAACTGATTTTCTAAACTCAATCCTTAAGTTGACGGGTATGGGCTCACTGACCCCGCACAATGTTGTGTAAAATGATGAAATGTTTTGACAAATCTAAAAATGGGTGATACAATTTCGAACAATCACATAGATTAACTGCATAAACGAATAAACTTTTATCTGGAGAGGCAGAGGGACTGGCCCGATGAAGCCCGGCAACCAGCACGGATGTGCAAGGTGCTAATTCCTGCAAAGCGACCTGCTTTGAGAGATGAGAGGACCTAGATGACAACAGGGTTTCTTGTTGTTTTCTTTCGAATAACCCTCCCTCGATCAATGAATTGGTCGGGGGAGTTTTGTTTTATCTTGTCTTTAAAAGGCATCTGAATGACAACAACTGAATGATTCTCTTATCAAGAGTGGTGGAGGGAGTGGCCCGATGAAACCCAGCAACCGTTTTGACTTTCGGTCAAAAAAAGGTGCCAAGTCCTACAAGGTGACAAGATACCTTGAAAGATAAGAGAGACGATGCAACTTAGTCTCTCTGTCTTTGACGGAGAGACTTTTACTTTTCAACGATTGTAGAGGAGGTACAACATGCAAGACGATCAACCAAGAACGACCAGAACGGTATGTGGAGAAATCATCATTCCAAAACTTGTTCTCGAATCGGGTATTACACTGACGAGAGTAAAGCTTGCCTATGAAAGAGCGGGAATTGAAGGGGGAGACCCGATCCTTATCTGTCATGCATTAACAGGAAATCAGCATACTGCGGGAACAAAAGAAGACCCAGGGTGGTGGCGTGGATTAGTTGATGAAGGGGGATTTATTGACCTTAATGAACACGAAGTCATTACATTCAACGTCATTGGTGGATGTAATGGATCCACCGGACCGGTGACAGAAAACCCGGAAACGGGGGACTTTTACCGGACTCGTTTCCCTTTCGTTAGCGTAAGAGACATGGTCTATGCACAGCGAATTGCCTTGGATCAACTTGGTATCACTAAATTAAAAGCAGTGGTTGGTGGCTCCCTTGGAGGTATGCAAGCGCTTGAATGGTCACTCATTTATCCAAAAGACGTAGGACAATTAATAGTTCTTGCAGCTACCCCTTATCTGAGTGACTACGGCATTGCTTTTAATACCATTGCCAGAAAGGCGATAACAGACGATCCGAAATGGCAAGGGGGTCAATATGCGTTTACCGATCCGCCTGTAAACGGACTCTCCCTTGCACGGATGACTGGTATGATTACCTACCGTTCCGATCACTTATTTAACCAACGCTTTCACAGAGAAGAAAAAGATCGATGGGGCAGTAACCACACTGAGGTAGCTTATCAAGTTGAGTCTTACCTTCGTTATCAAGGAGACAAATTTACAACGCGTTTCGACGCAAATAGTTACTTATATCTCTTAAAGGCGATGGACCAGCATGATATTGAACGCAACCGACCTATGGAACTTGTAGACATTCTTTCTCGTTATCAAAAGTCAGTAACGCTTGTGGCATTTAAAGGGGACCTTTTGTATCCACCAAATGAGATTAGCCGATTAAGCGAAGTATGGAAGCGAGCGGGAGGAGAAGTGAGATACGAAGAAGTAGATACGGAATTTGGTCATGACGGTTTTTTAACAGAGTATGGAAAGTGGGGAAGTATCATTTACGAAGCCCTGAAAAGAGGTGAAAAAGACACTCGGGTCCGTCATGAAACACGTGTGCTGATCTAATCAATGACCTGATTTTTCTAATACATGAAAACCAAGGAGGAATAACAAATGAGTAACGCTGAAACCTTTAAGCCTGAAACGATTGCACTACATGGTGGACAGTCTCCTGATCCAACAACTGGAGCAAGAGCCGTCCCTATTTATCAGACGACTTCTTATGTATTTGATAATGCCGATCACGCTGAGCAACTCTTTGCTTTACAAGAGGAAGGGAATATTTATAGCCGGATTACAAACCCCACTGTCGATGTATTGGAAAAACGTCTTGCAGCTCTGGAAGAAGGGGTTGGTGCAGTGGCAACAGCTTCCGGGATGTCGGCAATTACTCTTTCTATATTGAACATTGCAGGGGCAGGGGATGAAATTGTTGCAGCTAGTAACTTGTACGGAGGAACTTATAACCTTTTCTCTACAACCCTTCCTCGGTATGGAATTACGGTCAGATTTGTAGACGTATCAGATCCAGAAAACATCAAATCAGCAATCAATGAAAATACGAAAGCCGTTTTTGCAGAAACAATCGGAAATCCGAGTCTTCATGTTCTTGATATCAATGGCGTAGCTAATGTTGCTCATGAGGCCGGAATCCCTCTCATTATTGACAACACATTTGCCACGCCTTACGTGGTTAAACCGATTTCTCATGGGGCTGATATCGTCATCCACTCCGCTACGAAATGGATTGGCGGACACGGTACATCGATTGGCGGAGTAGTCGTAGACGGTGGGAAATTCGATTGGCAGTCGGACAAATTCCCATCCTTCAATGTGCCAGATGAGAGTTACAACGGTCTCACTTATGCAAAGGATATTGGACCGGCAGCTTTTATTGTAAAGTTCAGAGTCCAGCTGCTAAGAGATCTTGGACCTTGCCTAAGCCCCTTTAACGCCTTTCTTCTTTTACTAGGTCTTGAAACATTGCCGTTACGAATCGAAAGGCACTGTGAAAATGCGTTAACTCTGGCGAAAAAATTGCAAGACCATCCTGCAGTAGATTGGGTTTCCTATCCTGGACTTAAAGAACATCCTTCTCATGAACATGCGTCCGCATTGTTAAATAACCGTTTCGGAGCCGTTGTGAATTTTGGAATTAAAGGAGGGCGTACAGAAGGAAGAAAACTGATTGACCACGTAAAATTGTGGTCACACTTAGCCAATGTTGGAGATGCAAAAAGTTTAATTATTCACCCTGCATCAACCACACATCAACAGCTCTCAGACGAAGAAATCGGTTCAACGGGAGTAACTCCTGATCTAATAAGGTTATCAGTAGGGATTGAGCACGTAGACGACCTCTTAGCCGATCTCAATCAGGCTCTTGAGAAAGCAACGGAGGGCCGAAAATCAGCTCAAAGCATCGGAGATTCATGAGTTTAATTCCTGATTCATGTTTTAGTATGAAGGTTGAAGGGAATGTGGGTAATGAGTCGACAACCAGGTCTTGTGTACTCATAAGATTCTTCTGAAAATAAAGTGGTACTTTGTATATAAGAAGCTGTCTTAAAAGGAATAAACCCCTTTTAAGAGAGCTTCTTTTGTTAAGGACATTCGTTTTTAGGGTTGGGAGTGGAAGCGACATCAATTGGGGAGATAGACAGGAAGCTTCCCTTAAGGAGCGTATTTGTATGAAGATTGAAGGGGAACACGTAACGTTGCGATCGGTTCAAGCGACGGACATCCTCCCCTTATGGGAAATGATGTATGGAAACAAAGATCCCGAGTGGAAAAAAGGGGATGCTCCATACTTCCCATTTGAGCGGCCAGACTACCCGACATTTGCACGACAACAACTTCATACTATTGGTACTGAGGATAACCGTCTGATCATCGATTCAGGCGGAGAAATCATCGGTACAGTTATGTACTATTGGGAACACAAAGATTCAAACTGGTTGGAGATAGGGATCGCGATCTATAATCCGAAATACTGGGATAGTGGTCTAGGAACAGAGGCTTTAGCCCTTTGGATTGAACACTTGTTTAATCATATGAGGTTAGTAAGAGTCGGGTTTACAACATGGTCCGGAAATCCTCGTATGGTTAAGGTCGGAGAGAAAATAGGAATGAAGCTAGAAGGAAGACTTCGGAAGGTGAGGCTCTATAAAGGTCGGTATTATGATTCCATCCGAATGGGAGTCTTACGTGAAGAGTGGCATGAGGTTAGGAAGAGTCTTTCTTATCTATAATGCAATAAAACAGAAGGTTCAATAAACCAATAATAAGTGAGAGAGGTACTTCAATGCCATTTGCATTGGCGGGTGCCTCTCTTTTTTTAGGTAAAGGCGGTTATCTTCGAACCATAATGCTCAGAGTTGGGAAAGTGGTTTGTTGAAGCGGAATGTCGTTTTGTGTCGTTTGGTCGATAAAGTCTGAATAAGGCTCGATAAAATCGAAGTAGAGGACGATAAATGGCAAATAGAGGAGGATAAAATCGAAGTAGAGGACGAAAAACCAAAATTAGAGGACGATAAACCCATAATACAGGATGGCGTAAATGAGGAGAGAGGTGATTCACCATCCCCAATCCCCCATCACCTTTTGAGTAGAAAGAAAAATGGTTGCAACCACCGAGAAGGCGATTGCAACCATAATGCGTTAGTTTAGTTACTAGCGTTCAAGACAAACCTTTTACTCCAGTTTGTCCATGATTTTCGATGCAAACTGACGGTATAAACGGTGTTCGTAAGCATTGTCATCTTCTCCGTCCTCTTGGGGATCATCATTTTTTAATTGATCCTTAATCTCATGCCAGATAAAGGAGCGTAGATAATTCGATTCTGCATGGCGAACAAAGAGATCGTCATTCTCGTCCCTTAGTTTTTGGAGAATCAGACGATTAATTTTTGTGTCTTCTCGTACAAGCTCTTTACGGTTGGTATGAGACATGAAACGGTCTTCATTATATGACCAGTCAAAGTCGCTCTCGGCCAGTTCTTTCCAAGCCATTAGCTCCTTTGCCTGGTAGCTCGCATCCTCTTGGCGTTCAGAGCGGGATAACCCAGAGTCATTCAAGTAGTGTTGCACTTCTTGTTTAAGCCAAAAATGATAATAATAACTGGACTCAGTGGTAGATGTAGCTCCGGCAGTCATAATACCAGTTTCATTAATAGAATCAGTAACGGCATCCACCATTTCCTCGCTGGATGCCTCCACAAGGTTTTCTTGCGGAAGATCGGAATTTTCATCTTGTTGTTCCTCTTCTTCTGTGCTAGTTGTCAAGTCATCCTCTTGTTCCATTTCATCAGTGGTTGGATCTGTTAAGTCAGCAGGCATAGGCTGGTTAAAGTCATCTTGAGAATAAAAGTAGGATAACAAAATGGTAAGTGTAAGAAGAAGGCATGAACCGATTAAAAAGTATACTTTCTTTTTTGTGGACATCGTGTCACCTCGAGACGGTAGCGTATGTTATGTATTTATTATAAGTGAATCCGTTCCTTAGGAAAATACAATTCCTTTAAACGTATAACGATGGGGGTAATCATTGACGATTCATCAAAACCATATGATTTGAACCATTCATCAAAATCTGAGCAGGCTTTTGATTTTACAATACAAGTATCATAGCATGTATTGAAATTACGAGCGACTATTATCTGATATAGATGATGACTTCAATCTAGTGAGATAAATGAAAACGAAAATCCCACCTTTTTCAGGACCTTCTTTAATCTCCTTAAAAAATCTCAAGAAATAGGGCTTTTCTTGAGTTTGTCTAGGTAAATATACGAAGTTCAGAATTATGGAAAAAAAGTATGCCTGTAGACACCCCTCTTTGGTATGATGAAAGTCGAATATTGTCATAACTTTAAAGGGACAAGATGGGGGTAAGAGGATGGGTTTATGGGGTAATTTGAAAATCAAGCACAAGATATTAAGTGTGTTTACATTGATTATGTGCTTGTTTATAGGTGTGTTTGCATACAGCTTCTCGCTTCTTTTTAATATCGAAACTCAAACGGAATACTCGGAAGAAGCCAATATGCAATCCGTTTTGATTACAAACTTAGGTTCTGTCGTAAGGTCGCAATATATTGCATTATCGGATAGCATCCGAACAGGACGGTTGAACGAAGAGTATTATCAACGCCAAACGGATGTGCTACGCTCCCATGTGGAGACATTGGACGGATCATTTACAAACCCGGAGCATGAAGCGACGTTTCAGCACTTTTTATCACGGTACGCTGAATTTGAAGAAGTTGCAGACCGAATTTCGACAGCCACATCTGGTGGATCCAATCGTGATGCTCGGGCCATTACTGAACTTAGGGAAGAGATCGTTCAAGATCTACTTGCTTTTTCAGAAGTAATCATGTCTGATGCCACGGAAGCTTCAGAGGTGGTCTATGATTCAATCAGTCATACGAGACTCGTGTTTGCCATATCTTCAGGTGCTGCATTAATCATTGGATTTATTTTATTTACAATCACAAGTCAAACAATTACACGCACTTTAAAACGAGTAGTGGTTCAAGCTGAAAACATTTCCAAAGGTAACGTCAACATAGAACCTCTGGAAGTGAAATCAAAAGACGAGGTTGGTCAATTAAGTGTTGCTATCAATACGATGACAAACAACCTTAAAGGTTTTATCGGTGAAGTGGGGACGATGAGTGATCACGTTGCAGCTTCATCGGAACAATTATCGGCCAGTGCCCAAGAAACAAGTAAAGCAACAGAGCAAATTACGGAATCCATACAAGAAGTAGCCGCAGGTGCAGAATCTCAATCTGAGTTTAGTGAGAAAAACGAGGACATCGTATCTGAGGTTTCCATGAGTATTGAAGAAATTACTGACAATGTAGAAGAAGTAAATGAAGCATCAATTGACTCTAGAAAAAAAGCGGAAAGTGGAAAAGCCATTATAGAAGATAGTATTCAAGCGATGAATCGAATTCAAGACATTACGGATCGCACGAGCGTGTCGATTCAACAGTTAGCTACCAAGTCGGCCAAAATCGGCTCTATAGTAGATCTCATTTCAGGTGTTGCCGAACAGACGAATCTTCTTGCTTTAAATGCGGCGATTGAAGCAGCGAGAGCAGGAGAACATGGTCGGGGATTTGCGGTGGTTGCCGATGAAGTAAGAAAGCTTGCCGAGCAAACAACTCAATCATCGAGCGAAATCCATACACTCATAACAGATATTCAAACGGATATTGAAGCCTCTGCTATGTCAATGACAGAGGGATTTGAAGCCGTATCGGGTGGTCAATCTTCAGTGAAAGAAGCAGGAGAAGCATTTGCAGAATTGGACCGGGCGATTGAAGACGTATCTGCCAAAATGCACTCGATGAATATTGCCGTTGAAAGAGTATCCGAAGGAACGGAAGAGCTATTGGTGGCTGCCAAAGAATCGGCTAGTATCTCAAAAGAATCAGCAGGATACTCTCAAAATGTGGCATCTGCTGCAGAAGAACAAACCGCAACGATGGAAGAAATAACAGCCTCATCTGAACAATTATCTACATTGGCTGGAGACATGCAACAACTTCTTCAATCGTTTACAAACGGAACGTTAGATTTGAAGTCAGCTCAAGAAAGTTCTCCTTCTGAACAAGAAGTTGACAGCGATGAAATTCAGTTTGATGCAATGGCAGAAGAAGAATCGAAAGCTGAGACTTATGCTGAGGATAAAAAAGTCAGTTAGGAATGAAGAGTATCTCATTTTAGAGATGCTCTTTTCTTTTGGTGTAAAAGCACCCTTTCTGCCCATGGGCATACACTGTGAGTGGGAAAAATAAAGGAGGGACGCTTGGATGTATGACCGACATCAAGGCTATCAAGGATATTACGACCACCATGGGCAAGGGTACGATCATGAAGAGGTTCGTCAAGAAGAAGGAGAAGTTGAATACGTAGTCAACTACGACCCGTTCGTTTTTGAAACAGCCCAGTCTGTTATTGGCAGTAAGCTCGTTTTTCAAACGACTCAAGGCAGTGTAAGAGGAAAACTAATTGATGCAAAACCTGATCACGTGGTCGTTGAACAGGAAGGCGGCACATTCTTTATCCGTATCCAAGAGATTGTTTGGATCTTAGTTCAAAACCAAGATTAATAAAAGGTGCCTGAGCGACTGAAGATTGCTCAGGCATTTTCTAATGATTTTTTAAAAGTAAAGCAAGATAAGGGTACACGAGATCCAAAAACGAGAGAAAAGCTAAGAGTGTGTAGCTTTCACCAGGCGGAGAGAATGTCTCAAAAAATCTGATAGTAGGGGTAACTTCGCCTTAATAAGGATTATAATGACCTTCTTTTAAAGAAAGCTAAAAAATAATGGTTGCGTGGACAGGTTACATATTGTTATTTTATTATATAGGCAAACACTTATATATTAGGAGGAACGTTCATGTCTGAAGTTATGATAGCAAGTCTAATCTTTATTCTTACATTGACCCTCGTTATTTGGCAACCAAAGGGGTTGTCAATAGGATGGTCTGCGTCCATTGGTGCAGTACTAGCTCTCATTGCAGGAGTTGTCAGCCTGACAGATGTTGTTGAAGTAACCGGGATTGTTTGGAATGCGACACTTACATTTATCGCCATTATCATCATCTCTCTTATTCTTGATGAAATTGGCTTTTTTGAATGGTCCGCCTTGCATATGGCAAGAGTGGCTGACGGTAACGGAGTCAAAATGTTCGTTTACGTGTCCTTATTAGGGGCGGTGGTTGCTGCCTTTTTTGCGAACGACGGAGCGGCTCTCATTCTGACTCCAATTGTTTTGGCGATGGTTCGAGCACTGAAGTTTAAAGAAGCAATGATATTACCATTTATTATGGCGAGTGGATTTATCGCTGATACCACCTCCTTACCGTTGATCGTAAGTAACTTGGTTAATATTGTATCGGCAGACTTTTTTGGGATCGGATTCGTTGAATACGCCATGTACATGGTTGTGCCGAACTTCTTTGCTCTTGGCGCAAGTATTTTGGTGTTGTACTTATATTTTAGAAAGAGCATCCCAAAGCACTATGAGATGTCGATGCTAAAGGAACCAAAAGAAGCGATCAAAGACCCAAAGATGTTTCGACTTTCATGGTTTGTCTTAGGCCTTCTTTTAGTTGGGTACTTTGTGAGTGAATTTATTTATATCAGTGGCCCGTTTTCCGGTGAGGAAATGACGTTTCCTGTTTCCTTTGTGGCAGGAATCATTGCAATCTTTTTCTTAATTATGGCGCGTCGAAGCCCTGCTGTGAACACGGGAACGGTGATGAAAGGCGCACCGTGGGCCATTGTTGTCTTCTCCATTGGCATGTATGTGGTTGTTTACGGTCTTCGAAATGTAGGTCTTACAGAAGTATTGGCTGGTGTTCTTGAAGGTGCTACAGATAACGGAATGTTCGTGGCTACCATCTCCATGGGCTTTATTGCAGCCATTTTGTCTTCTGTGATGAATAATATGCCAACGGTTATGATTAACGCTCTCGCCATCCAAGATGCGAATGTGACAGGACCAATGAGGGATGCATTGATATATGCAAATATTATCGGTTCTGATTTAGGACCAAAGATTACGCCGATCGGGTCACTTGCTACCCTGTTGTGGCTTCATGTTTTGTCATTAAAAGGTGTGAAAATCTCTTGGGGATACTATTTCAAAGTAGGTGTGATTCTTACCGTACCAACATTGTTTATCACATTGGTCGGACTATACTTGTGGATGCTCGTGATTGGCGGGTAAATAAAACAGCATAACGATACACCCAAAAGCCCACCGACACATGCCGGTGGGCTTTTGATTATGATGCCGTTTCTAATTGGGTGGATTCGCCTGAGGCAGGGTCCACGAAGAAGAACACTTCTTCACCGTTCGCTTCTATACCATGGACGTAAAAACGAGTCACAAAGACACTCGGCCTTTCATTGCCCGTAAAGGAGGGGGTAATCACACCAATGGAGCGAACATCCTCGTTCCATTCATCTGACAGTTCAGCCACGAGCTGCTGTTCGGAAGCTTCGTAACTATGACTTGGAAAAATAACGATCAAAAACACAACTGATGTGACACAAAGAACAGCCGTTGAAAGAGCGTGACGTTGTTCAAACGTTTTTTTGTATAGCTCGAATACAGCAAGCCCTAATATACATAGTCCCATTGTAATGATGATCGGTTGATTTACCACTCCAGCA
Source organism: Alteribacter aurantiacus DSM 18675 (assembly GCF_000429705.1). Lineage (GTDB taxonomy): Bacteria > Bacillota > Bacilli > Bacillales > Salisediminibacteriaceae > Alteribacter > Alteribacter aurantiacus. The sequence goes on along the minus strand of NZ_KE386941.1, from coordinate 2,235,598 downwards.
TAGAGCGATTGATTCACCCAAACCGCTACAGCGATAAAAATCATGCTAAAAAGTGCGACTGCACTATAAAAAAGAATGCCTTTTTTGCTTGTCATGTAGGTAACTCCTTTAAGTGATAAAGCTTTTATTCTGTTAATTCGTATTCATCTAGATGTACGAATGAAAACCCTTTTGCCAAAAGAAGAGGAATCGCCTCTTTTACACCTTGGGCCGTTCCCGATGAAGGCTGATTCATGTGAAGAAGAGGAATAGATCCCTCAGTACTCGTCAGAAGGGCTTCTTTGACTTGGTCAGCTGTAAATGTAGCTCCGGCATCACCTAAGACATCGTAATTCACTACAGTCAAACCAAGGTCTTCTGCAATTGCAACTGCTTTTTCATCGTAATAGGCGGTCCCAGATCGAAAGTATGTTGGGGTTTTTCCTGTTAAGGACTCGATTTTCTCTTGATTAATCATGACCTCGTCAATGACTTCATCTACAGAGGATGTACCTTCAATCCCCCACGCCCCTTTTCCGGCTACAGAGAGGGGGAGATGTTCGGTTCCATGGTTGGCAATGTCAAATAATGGATCACCCGCCAGTTCCAGAAATACCTCTTCGTTTTCCTCAATCCAGCGGAAGTTCACAAAAAGAGTAGCAGGAATATCATGCTCTCGTAGGAAAGTAATAAGAGAATCGTCATAACCGTTACCAAAAGGTCCACCACACGCATCAAACGTGAGAGCGATCACAGAGTCTGAGGTGAGCATCCGATTTTTCACCCCACTTACTCGCTCGCCCCACTCGGTTGGATCGGTTTCATTCTCATATGTACGTCGAATTTCATCTATATTTATCTCAACGTTACGGTCAGTGTGATGATGAGCAGGAGTATAGCTTCTCTCGTCATGAAAGCCAATGGAGAGGCCTTGTTCGTCTTGGGAAAAGAAATAAAATCCTATAGCCATGATAATAAAAAGAAATGCGACAATAACCAACCTCATTTGCATGAGCGAAAGCCTCCCGGACGGTTTGGGACCACTGAAAAAGATTCAGTCCCTTTTGTTTACTAATGTTAGTTTAACAGATCAAAACATTTGATAAAAGAAAACCATAGGCAGGAGTGAGATGAATGGATCCATCTATTGTGTCAGAGGAATATGTTCAATTACAACAAGAGATGTTTGAGGTACAGAATCGTATCAAACAATCTTTAAGTAAAAACTGGACAAGCCGGATTCGGGAAGAGGATATTGATAAAGAATTCCCCATCTTGTCTCAACTTGAAGAAACTCCCTTAACCGTCTCTCGTTATGAATGGGCATTAGCGGAAATACTAGCGGTTTTAAAAACGTACTCCGAAGACCTTGTATCGGATTTGGATCGCTGTGCCGAGAGGTTAGAGGACGATGAGACGGCCCTACGTTGGATGAAAGAAGCCCTCCGCTATAACACGGATTATTTTCAACAAGAAGCGGACAAATACCAAATTGCGGCTTGGTTTCCTCACTATATAGCGGAACAAGGGCTACGGCCATTTTTACAATTGATTGCAGAGCGTTCAAAGGGTTTCGTAGACAAGATGAATGTAGGTGGCGCTTGTCCATGCTGTGCTGAGCCAATTCGGTTAAAAAAAGAAGGCATGTTCCTTTGCCCAAGGTGTGAAACAGAGTGGCAAGAAAAACGTCACGCGTGTGCTCATTGTGGAGAAAAAGAAGTGTATACCGTAACCGTTCAAGAAGAACAAACATCAGAATTGGAACTATGCGATAGCTGCAAAAATTACGTAAAAATCATTAAACCTTCTCATCTTCACTCGGCTGCGATGATAGACCTTCTCACGTTGCACCTCGATTACATTGCCCAAGAAGAAGGATATGGAGATCCGTCGTGAGGGAAGTCACAGGTGTCATTCTTGCAGGCGGGAAATCAAGTCGGATGGGGACAAACAAGGCTTTATTGACCGTTGGAGGGATTCCAACGATCGAACGTGTAAAAGACATTCTTATTTCCACATGCAGTCAAACGGTTGTAGTAGGTAATCAAGAAGACCTGTATCGCTTTTTAAACGTCTCCTTTATTAAGGATCACCATTCGGGGAAAGGTCCTCTTGCAGGCATTCATGCGGGGTTAAAATGGAGTACCACAGATTGGAACTTGGTTGTTGCTTGTGATATGCCTCTCATGAATGAAGAGGTTGTGTTAGGGCTGATCGATCAATCTAATGCCTCTTCTGATGTGATCATCCCTCGTGCTGGAGGGAGAGATCAACCTCTTTTGGCTTTGTATCGTAAATCGTCACTACCCATAATGGAACAAGCACTTGAAGAGAACAGATTATCATTAAAGCATGTGCTTTCTCACCTGAAAGTTAAATCAGTCACCTTCAATGATCTAAATGGCGTTAGTGAGAGACAGTGGGAACGAGCATTTTTTAACATGAATCGTCCTGATGAGTACGTTCGAGTGAAAAATATCGACCCAGAAGGCTGATTGGAATGTAACCTTTCATAAAACAGAGCCTCTCTTTGCATACTACATGTAGATGTGCAGGAGCGGGAGGGCTTTGTTGATGGAGGAGAAAAAGACGTGGGACTTAATATCGATTGCATCGATCCCCTTAGTCATGACTTTAGGGAATTCTATGCTTATTCCTGTTTTGCCGACGATGGAAAAAGAAATGAACATATCGGCTTTTCAGGTAAGTATGATTATTACGGTCTATTCAGTTGTGGCAATTATTCTAATTCCTATTGCAGGTTTTTTATCCGATCAATATGGACGTAAGCGAATTATAATTCCAAGCTTGTTAATTGCTGCGGTTGGAGGTGCCATATCCGGTTGGGCCGCTTGGCAGTTGCCGAATCCTTATGCGACAATCTTGATCGGACGTTTTCTTCAAGGAGTAGGTGCAGCAGGAGCTGCCCCGATCGTGATGCCCCTTGTTGGGGATATTTTTACAAAAGAAGAAGATGTGAGTAATGGCTTAGGGGTAGTGGAAACGTCAAACACGTTTGGTAAAGTGCTCAGTCCGATTTTAGGAGCGGCACTCGCTACTCTCATTTGGTATGCACCTTTCTTGGCGTTTCCTGTTTTTTGTCTCGTGTCGGTTCTACTGATGACATTTTTGGTAAAAACACCAAAAAAGAAGGAAAAGCCTCCATTATTTAAAGACTTCGTGATTTCAGTAAAGAAGATTTTTCACAACGAAGGGCGTTGGCTCTACACCATTTTTGCTATCGGATGTATATGTATGTTTGTGATTTTTGGCGTGTTGTTTTATCTTTCGACCATTTTAGAAGAGGAGCATGCTATAAAAGGAGTGAAAAAGGGGATCATTCTTGCAATTCCTTTGGCCGCTCTTTGTTTGGCATCTTATGTTACAGGGAAATTGATTGGTAAAGAAAAAAATGTAATGAAATGGACGACGTTTGCAGGGCTTATTCTTCTTACTGTGTGTAATGTTTGGGTAGCGTTCAGTAAAGATATTTATGTTTTATTGAGCGCTATGTTTGCAAGTGGGATCGGCATCGGAGTCGCGTTACCGAGTATGGATGCCCTAGTTACAGAAGGTATTGGAAAAGAAGAACGGGGAACCATTTCTTCCATTTATTCAAGCATGCGCTTTGTAGGAATTGCTCTTGCACCACCGATCATTGCTATTTTAATGAAAGCCTCTCATCCATTACTCTTCGCCGTTTTGGCCGGTGTTTCATTAATTGGAGTGGTCCTGACTGTCTTCTTTATCCGTCCGAAGGAAAAAACATATGCAGAATCATAGACAGTCACCGTATGATTTCATACAATAACGATAAACGTCGGAATTTGTAACCTAGTCAGTGCCGACGAATCATCTGGGAGTGATGATAGTGGGCAACATTCATACATTTAAAGATTATTACAACAACGAAGTAGAATTCTCAACGGACGATCACCCTTTTTCTCACCAACCGAAAAATGTATGGGTCGTATCCCGATTTAGAGGAAACTGGCTTCTCACGATTCATCCATCCAGAGGCTTGGAGTTCCCTGGAGGGAAGGTAGAGCCTGGGGAAGATGCGGTTACTGCTGCCAAACGTGAAGTGTTTGAAGAGACAGGTGGGATCGTAAAGGAGATCCATTATGTCGGTCAATATCGTGTAAGAGGAAAAAAGGAAACAGTCATTAAAAATGTGTACTATGCGGATGTGGATGACCTTGTGACTCGCAGTAACTACCACGAAACAAAAGGTCCGAAGCTGTTAAAATCATTGCCGGAAAATGTGCGAACGAACCACGAGTACAGCTTTATCATGAAAGATAATGTGTTGCATTTAAGCTTAGAAGAAGTAACAAAACGCTTCCTTACGGCTATATAAAAAACGAGGCAGGGAAAAAAGTAAGTGATTAGAGTGAAATCCGAACAATTTGCTATCAGAGCGAAGAATATTTCAGTAGCGGTTTATTTGCACCGCTCTCTATTGTTCGGATTTTCATTCATAAAAACACTTCTGTCCCTGCCTCGTATTTTTGTTTTAGCCTCTATACTTTAAGAGCTTTCGTTCCAATAGTTCCACCAGCTGATACATGCAAGTAGCGAGAACAGCGATGATCAGTAAGCTCAACATGACCATCGTAAAGTTGAAGACTTGGAATCCGTAAATGATCATATAGCCAAGACCCTGTTTGGAAACGAGAAATTCCCCTACGATTACCCCGACCCACGCAAGACCGACGTTTACTTTCAAAGTTGAAATGATCGTCGGAAAGCATGCGGGTAAAATGACGGAGAAGAAAGACTTTCTTTTCGTTGCTCCAAAGGATCGAATGACTTTCACATAGTTTTCATCTACTTCTTTAAACGCATTGTATACAACAAGGGTTGTAATAATGACCGAGATCAACGCACCCATCGCGATGATGGATGAAAACCCAGGACCTAACCCGACAATTAAAATTGGACCGAGAGCAACTTTCGGCATGGAGTTTAATACGACCAAATAAGGGTCCATTACTCTAGATAAAAACCGGGACCACCAAAGCATAGCAGCCATTGCTGTCCCCATGGCCGTCCCCAGAATAAATCCAAGTACGGTCTCAAACAACGTAACCGAAGAGTGAACGAAAATGGAACCATCCGAAATTCGAATTAAAAGGAGATTCCAGACTCTCGATGGGGAACTGAAGAGCAAGGGATCGAGAATACGTTGGCTTGTGAGAAACTCCCAAGACACAAAAAACAAAATCAGGATGGAAAGCTGAGTGATCCTCACAAAACGCTTTTCACGCTTTAACCCTTGGACATAAGCGTTATGAAGTTCTTTTGTGTTCAAAGGACTCCAGCTCCTCCCAAATGTCTTGAAACAAGTCGTTAAAGAGCGCCGTATTTCTTGCTTCAAAAGGCTCAAGGCCTTTCAACGCGTCAGGAACTTTGAAAATGCGGTGTATCGTTGCAGGGCGTCGGCTGAGCATGACGATCCTGTCACTCATGGCGATCGCTTCACTAATATCGTGGGTAACCAAAATCGCCGTTTTTTCATGCTCTTTAATCGTAGAATGAACCAAATCTTCCAGCTTTAGTTTCGTTTGAAAATCAAGGGCTGAAAAAGGTTCATCTAATAAAAGTAGCTTAGGTTGTGTGGCAAGCATGCGAACAAGGGCCACACGCTGCCTCATCCCCCCTGAAAGTTGAGAAGGATACACATCCTTAAATTCTCCAAGCCCCATTTCATTGAGTAAATGAAGAGCATGACATTCGGTTTCTTTTGTTAAAAGGCCCATCGTTTTAAGCCCCAATGTAATGTTTCGCCTTATAGAAAGCCAAGGAAACAAATAATCTTGCTGAAGCATATAACCAGTTTCAGGCGTCGGCTTTGTAATTTGTTTCCCGTCTAACTTTATGGTTCCAGATGTAGGTTTTAATAAGCCGGAAATCATGGAGAGAAGGGTTGTTTTACCACAACCACTCGGTCCAATGATGGAGATAAATTCCCCTCTTTCCACAGCCAAATTAATATCCTTAATCGCTTCAGTAACCGACGTTTTGGAAAAGTACGTTTTTTCAATTTTATTGATCTCAAGTAAAGCCACGGTCACCACCCTTTCAAAAAAGCAGGTTATTCCACCCTGTTTGCAAAGTCTGTATTTACTAGTGTGCGGTATTCCACTTCTGTAGGAAGCTCTCCCGCTTCATCCATGATCGCTTGTAGGTGATACCATGCTTCTTCTTTTAATAAAGGTGATTGAGCATATGACCCTTGACTGCGGTATCTTTCTACTACACTTTCGATCACATCAAGAGGGGTGTCGTCGAAGAAGGGTTGAATCGATTCTGCGACTACACTTGCAGGTTGCTCATGAACCCATTTTTGTGCTTTAGCGATGGCCCTTGTAAATCGTTCGGCTGTTTCATCGTTCTTTTCGAGAAAGGATTCTTTTGCCATATAAACGGTGTATGGAACTTCACCTGACTGAGTACCGAAAGAATCGACGATATACCCGATTCCTTCTTGTTCAAAAAGGGTTGCTTGAGGCTCAAATAACTGGACATAATCCCCTGTACCGCTTGCAAAAGCGGAAGCGATATTACCAAAGTCGATATTTTGAATCAGGTTTAAGTCTGTCCGAGGGTTGATGCCGTTATCTTTGAGCACGTATTCTCCAACCATTTGCGGCATTCCACCTCGACGCTGACCTAAGAATGTAGAACCTTTCATGTCATCCCATGTAAAATCCTCGATTTTTTCACGTGAAACCAAGAATGTACCGTCTGTTTGAGTGAGTTGGGCAAAGTTAACTGCAGGATCGTTCGCTCCTTGAGCATATACGTAAATGGAAGTTTCCGCTCCAACTAGGGCAATGTCTGCTCCGTCAGATAACAGGGTCGTCATCGTTTGGTCTCCACCCCATGTGGTCGTCAAATCCACATTAAGCCCTTCTTCTTCAAAAAAACCTTCTGATAGGGCCACATATTGAGGTGCGTAAAAGATTGAGCGTGTGACTTCGGCTACGCGAACCTTATCTGATTCGCCCCATGAACATGCGGCTAGGGATGCAATAAGCAGGCCGGAAAATAAAAGTAGGCTGATTCTTCTCAACATCGTCATCTATTTTGTCCTCCTAAATGAAAATGGGTATTCGCTGATGGAATAGTGTATGACAGACAGCGAGAGGTTGTGAGAAGCCATATAAAAAACCACTTCCAAGGTTTTTGGAAGTGGTTTTGGTGTTGTTAATTTTGAAACGCTTGAATACCGAACACAAAATGAAGCAAAAGGAAAACAACAATCATCATGGTCAATCCTAAGAAAAGACCTTTCAGTGCTTCCTGGGCATGCGCGGTGAACTTTTCTTCTTTTGCAGATTTCATTTTTGGTGATCCTCTACGATTAGATATTACATAGTATGGACAAGTCTTCCAAAAAATACGTTCTAGGAGAAAAAAGACGGTCAAACCCGTTACAATTTCGGAACCGATATCGGGGCACATTCTTTCCGAAAATTAAAAAAAACGATCCGACATGAGCGCCGGATCGTTTTTCATTTCTTTATTTTGTTTGTGGTCCTGCTTCACGTATCTTTGCATTCACGTTGTCAAACTTCTTGAAGTTCGCTTCGAAAGCTTGAGCCAGCTCTTGTGCTTTTGCATCATACGCTTCTTTATCCATCCACGTCTGTCTTGGAAGAAGGACTTCATCAGGTACTCCAGGACAGTGTAGCGGGACATGAAGACCGAAGTGAGGATCGGTTTCTGTTTCCGCACTAGCAAGTTCTCCTTGAAGAGCAGCTTGGACCATGGCTCTCGTGTACGTTAAGTTCATTCGCTTTCCGATGCCGTATGGACCTCCTGACCAGCCTGTGTTTACAAGGTAGACGTCCACATCGTGTTGATTGATTCGTTCACCGAGCATTTCTGCATAACGGTAAGCCGGAAGAGGCAAGAATGGAGCGCCAAAGCAAGTAGAAAACGTTGCTGTAGGTTCGGTAATGCCACGCTCGGTGCCTGCAAGTTTGCTCGTGTAACCTGACAAGAAGTGATACATCGCTTGCTCTTTCGTTAGCTTGCTAATTGGTGGTAAAACACCGAAAGCATCAGCCGTTAAGAAGATGATCGTATTCGGGTGACTGGATACGCTAGGGATCATCGCATTAGGAATCGCCTCTAACGGATAAGCGGCCCGTGTGTTTTCTGTATAGGAAATGTCATCGTAATCAGCTTCTCTCGACTCTTCATCAATCACCACGTTCTCCAAGACGGAGCCAAAGCGGATGGCATTAAAGATCTGCGGTTCTTTTTCTTCGCTTAAATTTACACATTTGGCGTAGCAACCACCTTCAATGTTGAATACACCATTACTGGACCAACCATGCTCATCGTCTCCGATTAAATTACGATTCGTATCAGCAGAAAGGGTTGTTTTACCAGTACCTGATAGGCCAAAGAACAAGGCTACATCTCCTTCACGGCCGACGTTTGCCGAGCAATGCATAGAGAAGATATCTTTTTCAGGCAGAAGGTAGTTCATGACGGAGAAGATAGACTTTTTCATTTCTCCTGCATATTCTGTTCCACCGATTAAAACAGTACGTTTCTCAAAAGATACGATGATAAACGTTTCTGAATTTGTTCCATCCACTGCTGGATCGGCTTTGAATCCTGGAGCAGAGACTATGGTGAATTCAGGGATGAACGTCTCTAGCTCATCTTGGTTAGGACGGATGAATAACTGTTTGGCAAACAAGTTATGCCAAGCAAATTCATTTACGATACGAATCGGGAGGCGGTGTTGTTGATCAGCGCCTGCATAAGCATCCCTTACGAATAATTCCTCTTTTTGTCCTAGATAATCTAGCACTTTAATGTAAAGGTTCTCAAAAACGTCTGATTGAATTGGCTGATTGACTGTTCCCCAGTCCACTTTGTCTTGAACAGAACGTTCGTTGACGATGAATTTATCTTTAGGAGAGCGACCGGTATATTTACCCGTTGTTGCTCGAAAAGCCCCTGTTGACGTTATTAATCCTTCATTTCTCTCTAGTGCTTTCTCCATAAGGCGAGCAGCAGGGAGATTGTTGTGGACGTGATTTTGTTTCATGATTCGCTCTAGTTCTGTTTCAAACTGAAGTGTACTCATTTTCACACCAAACCTTTCTTCATTAGACGTTATGTTTAACGCATTTATGAGTCATTATGTTGTAATTAGTATAACACATTAGTTTTAATAGTCTATACTATTTACAAGAAAACGTGCTCTAATTTTCATTTTTCTATGAATTGTTGAGCCTATATAATAAAGAAGAGAATGATCTTTTTTATTGTACGTCGTGGAATCTCCATAGTGACGAGAGAGCACCAATGTTTTCCTCTGACAACACGTGTCTGTTTTGTTGACAGTGTTAGGTAAATCGGTTATTATGGCATACGAACGGATACTCTTATCCCGAGTTGGCGGAGGGACAGGCCCGAAGAAGCCCAGCAACCATCACCACCTGATTACATACTGGTGAACGGTGCTAACCTGCAAGACGGATGTCTTGAAGATAAGAGGGTAAAGGCGAATGGATCTAACCTTTTCCTCGATCGGGGAAAGGTTTTTTTATTGACTTTGAGTCAGCTTTGGCCCGTGTTTGGCCGGAGTATTCTGCCGGGAGAATGAGTACCGTCACTACAATACACATATCCTATTTTCAGAATAGGTCAAGGAGGTACATGCAGTGGCAGAGAAAAGAAGACGTTTATTTACATCAGAATCAGTGACAGAAGGACATCCGGACAAAATTTGTGACCAGATTTCCGACGCTATTTTAGATGAAATTATGAAGAGTGATCCAAACGCACGAGTAGCTTGTGAAACATCCGTAAACACAGGGTTAGTTCTCGTGGCAGGAGAGATCTCTACTTCCACATATGTAGATATTCCAAAGGTGGTTCGCGAGACGGTCAAAGAGATCGGTTATACGCGTGCGAAGTACGGTTTTGACTATGAAACGTGTGCCGTTCTCACGTCCATCGACGAGCAGAGTGCCGACATCGCTCAAGGGGTAGACCAAGCTCTTGAAGCTCGTGAAGGTCAAATGTCAGATGATGAAATTGAAGCCATTGGAGCTGGTGACCAAGGGTTGATGTTCGGTTATGCGGACAATCAAACGCCGGAGCTAATGCCTCTACCGATTTCCTTGTCTCATAAACTATCCCGTCGTTTAAGTGAAGTACGTAAGGATGGTACATTATCTTACCTACGTCCTGACGGCAAAACCCAAGTAACGGTGGAGTATGATGAGAACGGTCATCCGTCTCATATCGATACGATCGTTATTTCTACACAGCACCATCCGGAAGTCACTCTTGAAACGATTAAAGAAGACTTAAAGAAGCACGTGATCGCACCGGTTGTTCCTGAGAACTTGATCGATGAGAAAACGAAGTACTTTATCAACCCAACTGGTCGTTTCGTTATTGGTGGCCCACAAGGGGACGCTGGTTTAACTGGCCGTAAAATTATTGTTGATACGTACGGCGGATATGCTCGTCATGGTGGAGGAGCGTTCTCCGGTAAAGATGCAACGAAAGTGGACCGTTCAGCGGCCTATGCGGCTCGTTATGTAGCGAAAAACCTTGTTGCAGCTGGACTTGCAGATCGTTGTGAAGTACAACTTGCTTATGCCATTGGTGTAGCGCAGCCAGTTTCCATTGCAATCGATACGTTCGATACTGGAAAAGTAAGCGAAGACGTGATGGTTGATGTGATTCGCGAAAACTTCGACCTTCGTCCAGCTGGAATTATCAAGATGCTTGACCTTCGTCGCCCAATCTACAAGCAAACAGCAGCGTACGGACACTTTGGCCGTACCGATGTAGACCTTCCATGGGAGCGTACGGACAAAGCAGAGACGTTAAAAGAACAAGCTTTCGCTAAAGAAGGTAAATAAGTGATAATAAAACCCCCCGATGAGTTGTTTACTCATCGGGGGGTTTATTGTTTGAAGAAGTGTTGCTTGTGGCTGGGGGAAGAGTTTATCGATGGCTAGTTGATGGAAGAGGGCTCATTTAGGAGGTAGAGCAGTATGGTGCTGGTATCAACTTCATTGGCGTTTTACCGAGCACTGTGTCAGTTGTATCGAGCTCTATTTCTGTTTTATCGAGCTTTAATCCGGAAGTATCGACCACTATCCGTGTTTTATCGTGCCTTACTGGTCATTTATCAACCCTTAAGGAGAATATATCGACCGTTCGCCACAATCCGCCACTATGCGACTATACGCAAACCTCAAACCACTACCCTTTAAGCCAGCTTCTGCTTAACCTTTGTATGAATCGCTTCTTCATACTGTGAAACGAGTGTGGAGAATATCCCGTCCCACGACTGAGATCGGGCGTACGTTCTGGCACGAGCACCCATCATACGTCTTGACGCTGGTGACATAAGAAGTTGCTCCGTTGCTTCAGTAAACGCTCGCACATCTTTCACATCGCAAATACGTCCTGTTACATTATGCTGCACGATCTCTTGAACCCCGCCAGACCTTGCAACAATGGCAGGAGTACCGGAAGCGAGGGACTCGAGCACCACATTTCCGAACGTCTCAGATGAAGAAGGGAAAACAAAGAGGTCCGCTGCCGCATACGCTTCTCCTAAAGCGTCGCCATCCAAGTACCCCGTGAACAACACGTCACCTTTGTGGCGACTTTTCATTTCCTCAAGCATCGGTCCTTCACCGACCACAACCCACTGAGTATCGGCTTTTAACGTAGGGTTCATTTTCTCCACCATTTCGCTTAGCACAGCCACGTCTTTTTCCGGAGCGACTCTGCCAACATAAAGCAGGATGTTCTTTTTCGTAATGTTAAACCGTTCTCGAAAAGCGCGGGTGTTTTTGTTCGGAGAAAAACGTTCACAGTCAACCCCTCTAGGCCAAAGTTCCAAATGTTCAAATCCTTTTTGTTGCAAGTGATTCATCGTTTCTTTGGAAGGAACGAATATCTTTTTTGCCCCTTCGTGAAACCAGCGCTGATACCGCCACATCCAAGGCATGACGAAACCTAATTTATAATAGTCCAAGTAATAATCAAAATGAGTGTGATATGATGCCACAAAGGGGACCTGGTATTTCCGGGCGTATCTGAGGCCGCACAGCCCCATGTTAAATGGCGTGGCAATGTGGAGTAACTCAGGATTGAATGAACGAAGCTGTTGCTTCATCGTCAACAAGTTAGGGAAGGCCAACCGGCATTCCGGGTAAAGAAAAAAGGGAAGACTCGCAAACCGATGAATGTTGCCGTCAAACAACGGCTCCTCATTGACACTATCAGGCACGAATACTTCATGCTCAATGTTTTGACGTTCAAAATAATGGACGAGACGTTGCAATGTTTTCGCAACACCGTTCACCTGAGGTGTAAATGTATCTGTAAATAACGCGATTCTCACAATCGATCCCCTCATTTCTTATTTTGGTTAAATGGACACTCTTGGCCATGTGCTTGCCTACGCTATGTCAGTTGAAGAATCCTCAACCTAAAAACATCCAAACCTGATAAAGGGCTAAAGCCGTTGTAAAACCAAGAGCAGCACCTGCAATGACATCAGACGGATAATGAAGGCCTATCGATATTCTTGAAATGGCAACAATCAGTGCTAAAGGGAACAAAATCAAGATCAGACCCGGAAAGTAAAACATATAAGGTGTAAACAAAGAGAAGATGGCAGTTGTGTGTCCTGACGGAAATGATGAATCTTGAAGGGGATTACGAATGACATACGAATCGCCAACCACAAGGTAAGGGCGAGCTCGTTTCAAGCTTTTCTTAAGCGTCGTTACGATGAGGTGACTGATTATCAGGGCTAGAGCAGATTGAATGGCCACCCCTCTCCATTCCGGAGTAGAGACGATTAAAAGCGAAACTGCGAGTGTGACGGTTATCACTGCGCCGCCAAGGTGAGTGAGAAGGCCCATACTAAAATGGTAATGGGTCTGTTCTTTGCAGCGGTTAATGGCCTTAAAAATCGAACGGTCTGTTGAAAAAATCCATTCAAGCGATTTAACCAATGGAATTCCTCCCTGTTACAATCTTTACTTCAAGCATATTAGGGAAATATTAAGATAGAGTAAGGGAAGTGTGAAGCTTTTGATAAGAAAAAAGAACAGGATAGAAATGAATTTCTTGAGGTGGCAACGTGCGGTGGTCTCTCGCGTTTCGTATGATCCGCTTATTTGTCGTTTGGCGGAGATAAGTGTGTAATTGGCGTACTTATATTTGAATTAGCGGAGATAAATGTGTAATTGGCGTACTTATTTCTGAATTAGCGGAGTTAAGTGTGAAAATAACCAACTTAGAATGCTCGTTGCTCCTGCTAGCTTAAAAAAAAGAGCCCCCGAAAAGGAGGCTCAAAGTCAATCAATCATTCTCTATTAGGCTTTTATAATACTGCCCTTTTTCTACATACTCTCGGCGGATCCGTTCCATATCCTTTACGTCATCTTCTGTGAGATCACGGACAACCTTTGCGGGGCTTCCCAATGCTAACGTACGGGGAGGAATCTTTTTTCCGGGAGGGACGAGGCTGCCGGCACCTACAAACGCACCTTCACCGATTTCTGCACGATCAAGGATCGTGGCGCCCATGCCAATAAGAGCGTCTTTTTTTATTACACAGCTATGTAGGATGCATTGGTGACCGACTGTGACACCATCTTCTAATACGAGAGGATTTTCAGGACTTTGGTGTAGTGTACTGTTATCTTGAATGTTCACTCGTTCACCGATGTAAGTCGGGGCCACGTCTCCTCGAATGACTGTGTTAAACCAAATGCTTGCATCTTTTTTTACAGAAACATCCCCAGTGATGACAACGCCGTCGGCTAAAAAAACAGATGGATCGATCACGGGATAATGGTCTTTATAAGGATAGATTTTCATAGGCTTTCTCCTCTCAACTTATGGATGTGATTTCATTTTATCAGAATAGAAGAGGCGGCGCTTGACGTGGATATCCTAAAAGAGCCAAGATAGAGAAAAGAAAGGGTGACATGTTATGTGGAAATGGGAAGTGAAGGACAAAGAAGCCAAAGGTGTATTTGTCATTGTTCATGGGGCTGGTGAATATCACGTTCGTTATGAGTGGCTCGTTCGTCAGCTGAACCGTTTTGGGTATCACGTAATCATGGGTGATTTGCCCGGACAAGGAACAACGAAGGGAAGACGAGGGCACATTAACAGTTTTGATGATTACTTTCAGGCTGTAATTCCATGGATGAGAGAGGCGAAAAAGTATGACTTGCCTGTCATCCAACTTGGTCATAGTATGGGAGGTTTGATTTCCCTCTTAGTCCAATCGGAAGTGAGTTCTTCTCTAAGACCGGATATGCTTGTTTTGTCCTCACCATGTCTTGGACTTGCCAATACTCCTCCCCTTTATAAACGGGCAATCTCCAAGTCTCTTACACGGGTATGGCCGACCGTGTCTCTTCCTTCAGGGCTTGCTCCAGGCTCTGGAACCAGAGATCCGTGGATGAGAGACAGAGACGAACAAGACGGGATGCTAGTTAAAAATGTGAGCGCACGCTATTATGCAGAGCTCGTCAAAGCGATCGATCGTGCTCATCATGAAGCGCGTGAGTTTCCTAATTTGCCTTTGCTTGTCATGCAGGGAGGCGATGATTTGATCGTGAATAAGGAGGAAGTGGAGCGCTGGTTCAATACATTGGAAATTGATGATAAAGCGTACCGTGAATGGCCTGATTTTTATCATGAGGTACTAAATGATCCTGGAAAAGAAGATGTTTTTCTCCATATGTTGGCATTTGTTACTGCTCGTTTGCACATGCTATAAATAGCAAATGAAAAAATGGAGGGAATAACGGTGACAGTACCAACTCGTTCATGGACACTGCTGTATCAGGTTTACACGAAAGTACTTCCAGTTGTGAGAGAGCAACTGAAGGAGTGGAGGACGTTCGCTGAAGGAATCCCGGATCCGGAATTAAGGTCTCAAGCTTTAATGGGAATTGATGAAAAGGCGTTTCATTGTAAAGGGGGCGCTATTTACGGACTTCTTGCAGGTGAAAACAGGGTGGAAGCGATTCGTTTTATCGTTGCGTACCAGCTGATCAGTGACTACTTGGATAATTTGTGTGATCGGAGTACATCTTTGGATCCAGAAGATTTCACAGCCCTTCATGAAAGTATGCCAGACGCTTTGACTCCAGGAGCAAAGCCTCGGGATTACTACCGTTTTCGAGTGGAAAAAGAGGACGGTGGCTATCTGCAATCCCTCGTTAAAACATGTCAGGAAGCTACGCGGTCATTTCCTTCCTATCATGCGGTGAAAAAAGCGAATGTTGAACTTGCTTCATTATATGTAGATTTGCAGGTGCACAAGCATGTGACACCTTCTGAGCGTGTACCGCGACTTGAAGCGTGGTTTGAGAAACACCGAAGCACTGTGCCGGACATGAGCTGGTATGAATTTTCTGCTTGTGCAGGATCGACCCTCGGTATTTTTTGCTTAACCTCATATGCGGCTGGAAACAGACAGCTAACACCTGTTGAGGTCGATCATATCAAGGAAGGGTATTTTCCGTGGATGCAAGGTCTTCATATTATGCTTGATTATTATATTGATCAAGAGGAAGATGAACGAGAAGGGGATCTCAATTTTTGCAGTTACTATGAGAGCGAGAGTGAATTGTTCGACCGCCTCGGTGAATTTTTTCGCCAAGCGGGAAATGGGATTGAAATTCTCCCCGATGAGCGGTTTCATCGGTTTATCAGAAAAGGTCTGATTGCCATTTACTTGGCTGATGATAAGGTTAAAAAAGACCGGTTATTTCGTCAAAAAAGCAGGCAGATCCTTAAACACGGCGGAATGGAGAGCTTGTTTTTTTACATGAACAACTGGATGTACCGGCAAAAAAGCAACACGTGATTGAGAGGGATAGGGATGAATAGCGCTTGACAATCTTTTTCTCCGTCGTATTACCAGTAATTTGTGTATTTGCGATTGGCTTTGCTGTACAGAAGTGGCAAAAGCTTGATATTAGGCCGTTGTCTACCGTAGCCATCTACGTGATGACACCGGCCTTGGTGTTTAAAACGTTTTATGAAGCGGATATTGATTTGCAATATGTGTATATGATTGTGTTTTCCATGGTTCTTTTGTTTGCACTTATTCTTATAAATAAAGTGTATGCTCGTTTGAGGAATTATCCATCTACTATGGAGAGTGGCTTAATTTTATCAACAGCCTTTATGAATGCAGGAAATTACGGAGCTCCAATCATTCTTTTTGCATATGGAGAGGCGGGCTTTGCTTACGCCGTCAGTTTTCTTGTTTTCCAATCAATTATTATGAATTTCTTTGGTGTGTATTACGCTGCCCGTGGTGGGACCGGAATGAAAACGGCCATGACAGCAGTGTTTCGAATGCCGGCTACCTATGCCGTGATTGTGGCTGTTTTGTTAAAAGGATTTGATGTAACCATCCCTGAGAATGGGATGCAAACGGTCGATATCATTTCGGCTGCGACAATCCCGACGGTGATGATTATCTTAGGTATGCAACTGGCCAACATCAAGTGGGGCAACTTTGAGTGGGGAAAGATCAGTTATGCTGTCATTGTTCGCTTGCTCGTGTCGCCACTAATAGCTTGGGGAATCACACTCACAATGCCGATGGATCCATTATTGGCGAAAGTGCTGATTGTTTCGGCTGCCATGCCATCAGCGGCAACAATCGTCATGTATGCGGTTCAGTTTGACGCAAAGCCAAAGCTCGTATCGGGAGTGACGTTTATTTCTACTCTATTGAGTGTTGTGACGTTGACATTATTACTTATGATTTTAGGGTAAAAAAGCAAGCATCCGCTGGGGATGCTTGCTTTTTTAATGGTTGGGGGATGGAGTTGAGTGATTTGTTCATCGACTTTGAGATTTACTCATCACTTTGCCCATTTATCAATCACTTCACCCTAACCCCGTCTCTCAATCGCCACAATAAATGGTGGGTTGTTTCGTTGGTTGGTAAAGCGGTACTCAAGTACGTGTGCCTCTTCCTGTGGAATCCCGCGTACAAAGTCAATAAGAGCATCACGCTCGACTTTTCCTTTCTCATGTCCATGATAGACCACAAGAACAATAACGCCGCCAGGGGCGAGGGTTGAAAATAGGTGTTCCACTGCACGAATCGTAGATGATGGCGTTGTCGTGACGGATTTGTCGCTTCCAGGCAAGTAGCCTAAGTTGAATACAGCTCCATGAACGAGAGGGTCCTCATCAAGGTGCTCTAAGACGTTTTCGTGGCTGTCTTTTACAAGGGTCACTCGCTCAGATAGATTTAATTTCGTTGCAGCATCCAGCCTCGCTTGAGTAGCATGAATCGCCGCATCTTGAATGTCGAAACTCACAACCGTGCCACTTTCTCCTACAAGTTTGGCCAAAAACACCGTATCATGGCCATTCCCGGCAGTAGCGTCAACTGCAAGCCCCCCTTCAGGAACGGCTTTTTCCAAGAGGTGCCGAGTGAAAGGGAGGACGCCTGCTAATGTTTTCATTTTACAACCGCCCCTTCATAGTGCTTTCCTTGCCAACTGTTTCGTCTTTTCAACTCCGCATCAATGCCGTTTAAAACAGACCATTTATTTAAGCTCCACATCGGTCCGATCATAAGTTCTGATGGTCCGTCTCCAGTCAGGCGGTGGACAATCATATTTGCGGGAATCACTTCGAGCTGATCACAAACCAGATTGATATATTCTTTCTCGCTCATGAACTCGACCATGCCTTTTTCGTATTGCTTCACCATCGGCGTTCGCTTTAACAGATGAAGAAGGTGAATTTTGATTCCTTGCACATCAAGTTTTGCCACTTCTTTAGCTGTTTCCATCATCATGTCTCGGCTTTCAAGAGGTAGGCCGTTAATGATATGACAACAAACGCGTATGCCGTGTTTTCGGAGTTTGTTCACCCCATCTACATAACATTGATAATCATGTGCCCGGTTAATGAGCATCCCCGTTCGGTCATGTGCTGTTTGCAGACCAAGCTCGACCCAAAGGTAAGTGCGTTTATTAAGTTCAGCCAAGTATTCGACTACATCGTCAGGCAGACAGTCTGGGCGAGTGGCAATGGCAAGTCCCACAACACCTTCTTGTTTGAGAATGACTTCGTACATCTCCCGTAATTCTTCTACAGGTGCATAGGTATTCGTATAGGCCTGAAAGTAGCCGATGTACTTTCCTGTTTTCCATTTGGTATGCATACGTTCTTTAATTGTGGTGAATTGGGTGATAAGGTCGTCTTTTCGGTCTCCGGCAAAATCCCCTGATCCTCTTTCGCTACAAAACGTACAGCCGCCACTGGCGACGTTTCCGTCACGATTCGGGCAATCAAAACCGGCATCGAGAGGAACTTTAAAGATCTTTTCCCCGAACTCTTGACGGAGGTGGTAGTTCCATGTGTAATATCGCTTATCTCCAAAAAGGAGAGGTGTTTCATTATTCAACGGTTGTTCATCCTTTCAGTTGCTTCCACGCATTGGTGATGCCGGCAATAGCCTGTTTCATGTCTGACTCGGTTAAATCTCGGTGAGTCGTTAGGCGGACGGTGAGTGGACCATAGGGGACTGCGAGTACACCTTGACGTTTCATTTCAGCAACCCAGTCTTCACTTGTTTTACCAGTTTCAGACGTGTTCACAAGAACCATGTTTGTTTCAACTTCGTTTTCAACTTTCACCCTATCGAGCTTGGCGACCGCTTCCGCCAACATGTTGGCGTGTAGGTGATCGATTTTTAAAAAGTCCAATCCGTTTTTTAAAGCCAAAAGAGCAGGGGCGGCTAATACGCCTGCTTGTCGTAATCCGCCACCAAGACGCTTCCGCCATTTTCTTGCTCTTGAAATGAACTCTTTATCACCCGCAAGAATCGAGCCGACCGGAGCTCCCAATCCTTTTGATAGGCAAAATTGAACAGAAGTCGTGTGCTCAGTGATGCGACTAATTTCAACATCGGAGGCTACAGCAGCGTTAAATAATCGTGCTCCGTCCATATGAACGGGGATGCGGTGTTCGTCTGCTAGACTTTTTACTTGAGCCAAGTAGTCGATCGGTAGCACTCGTCCTCCGCTTTTGTTATGGGTGTTCTCAAGCCAAATCAATCCCGTGTCCGGAAAGTGAACGTCACTCATGCGAATGGCACCTGCGATCTCTTCTATCTTCATTTTTCCGTTGTCACTTGGAAGAGTTCTTGATTGAACGCCGGCAAGGGCTGCGGTCGCTCCACCTTCGTATAAAAAGACGTGGGCTCTGTCATCCATAATGATTTCTTCACCTTGTCTCATATGGGTTAACACAGCCACTTGATTTCCTTGTGTGCCGCTTGTTACAAAGAGAGCGGCTTCTTTTCCCGTGAGTTTGGCAGCATAGGCTTCAAGCTCCAGGACGGTTGGATCTTCTTCATATACGTCGTCTCCCACAACCGCATTCGCCATAGCTTCACGCATCTCGGCTGAAGGTTTTGTTACTGTATCACTTCGTAAATCTATCAAATTCATCATAATAGCCTCCTTGAGGAGAATTTAGAAAGTCATTGGATAAGGTAAGGATCGAATTTTTTCAGTGCCTTTATTTGAATGGCAATGGCTTCACTCGGTTGCGCACCTGATACGAGAAACCCACTCGTATCAGAGACATGCATCCGTTCCGCTCATTTCATTCGTGTTTTCTAGTAGTAATCCTATCATAGATAAGGAGCCACTGGAAAAGTAAAGTCCAACTTTTCAGTGCCTTATATTGGAGTGGCAATGGCTTCATTTGCAGGGGAGAGGGAATTTACAAATTGAGTAAAAAGATCGTTGCTTTATTTGTTTTCCTGCTCTACAATTTGTTTAGTTATACGAAATAGTAAGGAGGTACCTGAATGCCAAAAGCGGTCTGGCTTCTCGTTATCGGAATGGCGATTAACGTAACGGGGGCGTCTTTTTTATGGCCTTTAAACACGATTTACATTCATATGGAATTAGGAAAATCCCTCTCCGTTGCAGGTATAGTCATTATGGGAAATGCGGTAATGGGAATTATCGGAAACCTCATTGGTGGAAAACTGTTCGATCGGATAGGCGGGTACAAGACAATTATGCTCGGTGTGTTGATTACGATGGCAAGTGCTTTTACCCTTGCTCTGTTTAATGACTTCTATCAATATGTTGTTTTAATGCTTGGTCTTGGATTTGGTGCAGGTGTGATTATTCCTGCCATGTATGCGATGGCAGGTGCAGTGTGGCCGGAGGGTGGTCGACGTCCGTTTAACGCCATGTACGTGGCGCAAAACGTTGGTGTTTCCGTTGGCGCAGCTTCAGGAGGCCTTCTTGCAAGCTATCGTTTTGACCTGGTTTTTCTCGGAAACGGATTGATGTATCTAGGCTTTTTTATTCTTGCTTTGTTGTTTTTTAGACATTTACAGGCAGACAATGGCCAAGGGCAAACCACAAACGTGTTTGAACAAAGTCAAGAAGTGGAGAACAAAAAACGATTCCGTGCCCTACTCATTATGTGTGGTGGCTTCCTCATCTGTTGGATTGCCTATGTTCAGTGGCAAACGACGATTAGTGTTCACACGCAAAACTTAGGAATTCCGTTAACACAGTACAGTATTTTATGGACGATTAATGGAGCGATGATCGTGTTTTTCCAGCCAGTGATCAAATTTTTCATAGAGAAATGGGTGCACTCACTAAAGGCGCAAATCTATGTGGGCCTCGTCATTTTTATGGGTGCTTATGTGGTTTTATCACAAGCAGACGTGTTTACCGCATTTGTGGTGGCAATGGTCATTCTTACGTTGGGAGAAATGTTTGTTTGGCCGGCGGTGCCGACAATTGCTCATCAACTTGCCCCGGAAGGAAAAGCAGGGTTTTATCAAGGCATTGTAAACAGTGTCGGAACTGGAGGACGCTTGATTGGTCCTTTCTTTGGAGGCGTCATGGCCGACCTTTTTGGGATGAGTGTCCTGTTTTATGCCCTCGTGGTGTTGTTTTTGATTAGTTTTGTGACAACAGCTTTGTATGATCGTGGCTTATCGGATAAAAAAATCGGAGAGCGGAATGTGGAATCTGTTTCATGATTTTTTGTGCGTTCATGTTTATTTTGCAAACATAACGTGAATCCTCTAGATAAATAGCCTTGACACAGGGCTTAGGAGTTCATAGAATAACAAGTATATATGTTGAACTGACGATGACAAGGAGTAGTAATGAACGGAGCACGCAAAAGAGAGTTGACGGTCGCTGCAAGTCAACCGTGCCATTCATGAACTCGCCTTTGAGTTGAATAAGTGGACTTTAGCGAGCTTATTCCGTTTTGCCTGCGTTATAGGTGTAATGAAGTGAGTACACACGTACTAATCATGGGTGGTACCGCGGGAAGTTGAATCCAACCTCTCGTCCCTGCAATTGCGCCAGGGATGGGAGGTTTTTTATATGCTTTGGAATCCTTCTGAACGGGCGTTCGGTACACTGATTTTACTAAACGAGGAGGTTGTCACCATGGCTTTTAACCATAAAGACATCGAACCAAAGTGGCAGAAATACTGGGATCAAGAAAAGACATTCAAAACAGAAGATGAAATCGGAAAAGAGAAGTTCTATGCTCTTGATATGTTTCCATATCCATCCGGAGCAGGACTTCATGTAGGACATCCGGAAGGCTACACAGCGACAGATATTCTTTCAAGAATGAAGCGCATGCAAGGGTACAACGTCCTTCACCCAATGGGATGGGATGCATTCGGACTTCCGGCAGAGCAATATGCGTTGGACACAGGAAACCATCCTCGTGACTTTACCCTTGCCAATATTGATACGTTCCGTCGTCAAATTAAAGCATTGGGCTTTTCTTACGATTGGGATCGTGAAGTCAATACTGTCGACGAAAAGTATTACAAATGGACACAGTGGATTTTCATCAAGCTTTATGAAAAAGGCTTAGCATACATTGATGAAGTAGCAGTAAACTGGTGCCCGGCACTTGGAACCGTTCTAGCTAACGAAGAAGTCATCGATGGGGTAAGTGAGCGCGGAGGTCACCCAGTCGAGCGTCGTCCAATGAAGCAGTGGATGCTTAAAATTACGGCCTACGCCGATCGTTTGCTTGAAGACCTTGACGATCTAGACTGGCCAGAGAGCTTAAAAGACATGCAACGTAACTGGATTGGTCGCTCTGAAGGAGCCGATGTTCATTACGGTATTGACGGATCTGACGAGAAAATTACTGTATTTACAACACGTCCTGATACGTTGTTTGGTGCAACGTACGTGGTGTTGGCCCCTGAGCATAAGCTTGTAAGCCAAATTGTTACGGACGATCAAAAAGAAGCAGTAGAGGCATACCAGCGTGACGTAGGGACAAAGAGTGATCTTGAGCGAACGGAGTTAGCAAAAGAGAAGACGGGTGTCTTTACAGGAGCTTACGCCATTCACCCGGTTTCCGGTGAGAAACTTCCGATTTGGATTGCCGATTATGTTCTAGCAAGCTACGGAACTGGAGCTGTAATGGCAGTACCGGGTCATGACGAGCGTGATTATGAGTTTGCGAAGACATTTGATTTGCCAATCGTTGAAGTTGTCGAAGGAGGAGACGTGGAGAAGGAAGCGTATGCCGGTGACGGTGCTCACGTAAACTCTGACTTCTTAAACGGTCTTCACAACGAAGAAGCGATTACGAAAATGATTGACTGGCTTAGTGAAAATGGAAAAGGCGATAAGAAAGTGACGTATCGATTACGTGACTGGCTGTTCAGTCGCCAGCGTTACTGGGGAGAGCCGATCCCGATTATTCATTTTGAAGATGGTACGATGAAAGCCGTACCTGAATCTGAGCTACCACTTACTCTTCCTGAAATGGAAGAATTCAAATCATCCGGTACTGGAGAGTCACCACTGGCTAACGCAGAAGACTGGTTGTTTGTAACCGATCCTGAAACGGGTAAAAAAGGTCGTCGTGAAACAAACACGATGCCACAATGGGCAGGAAGCTGCTGGTATTACCTTCGTTACATCGATCCTGACAACGAAGAGCAGTTGGCCGATCCTGAAAAGCTAAAGCATTGGCTACCTGTTGACATGTATATTGGAGGCGCGGAGCACGCGGTACTTCACCTTCTATACGCTCGTTTCTGGCACAAGTTCTTGTACGACATTGGTGTGGTACCAACGAAGGAGCCGTTCCAAAAGCTGTACAACCAAGGGATGATTCTTGGAGAAAACAACGAGAAGATGAGTAAGTCTAAAGGAAACGTTGTAAACCCTGACGAAATCGTTGAGTCACATGGTGCAGATACCCTTCGTCTATATGAAATGTTCATGGGGCCTCTTGATGCTTCGATTGCTTGGAGCACAACGGGTCTTGACGGAGCGAGACGTTTCTTGGACCGCGTGTGGCGCTTGATGGTCGCAGACAACGGTGCACTGAATCCATCGATTGTTGAGATGGACGAAAAAGACAGCTCTCTAACAAGAACGTATCATCAGACAGTGAAAAAAGTGTCTGAAGACTGTGAGGGCCTTCGTTTTAACACAGCCATTTCTCAAATGATGGTGTTCATCAACGACGCCTATAAGCAGGATAAGCTGCCTAGAGCATATATGGAAGGCTTTGTGAAGTTGCTATCACCAATCGCTCCTCACATCAGTGAAGAGCTTTGGGAGAAGCTAGGTCATGAAGGAACAATTACGTATGAAGCATGGCCAACGTACGACGAAAGCAAGCTTGTTGAGAACGAAGTGGAAATCGTTGTCCAAGTGAACGGCAAAGTCCGCTCGAAAATGGTCATCGCTAAAGACGCGGATCGAGAAGCAATGGAAAAAGAAGCCCTTGCTCTTGATAAAGTAAAAGAAGATATTGAAGGTAAAACGGTGAGAAAAGTTATTGCCGTACCAGGAAAGCTCGTAAATATCGTAGCTAACTAACATCGAACCCTCGGCGCTTAAGCGTCGGGGGTTATTTAATGTCGCAATTATAATGAAGAGCGAATTGCCGTTATTTAGATAAAGTAATCTAAATGACAAATAAGAAAAATAGTCCATTACTATAAATAAAATAGCAAGCCTCCGTTCCCTACAGGGAATTGAGGCTTTTAATTTTCAAAAAAAAGCTGGCGAACCTTAAAAGTTCAACAGTACGGCATATGGTGTCGTAGAAAGGTACCTTTATATAGAAACAAATGTCGTTACTAAATTCCACCTTATTCATGTTGGTGATCAGTTCTTCAACTGAGAATGTATCTGTTCCTGTGCTTGAGTAGTTCATCTGCTTTTTTTAGAAGAATTGGAATATATTAGACCCTATATTTCACGTGCCTTTACCCATAATAACTATTGTGCTTAGACAAGCGTTTAAGCATTTCATTTGCAGGGAGGCAGTTAAATGGTCGAATTTATTCTGATCGCACTGCTGGTTCTTGCCGGAATTGCTGTTGTTTGGACGCTCAGTGCTCGCAACACTGCACCTGAACCACAGCATGCTAAAATCCCGGTAGACCATAATCACCACAATTTTAAGGAGGAATTTGCTATGGAACGTGAAATTGAATCACAAAGAGCTAAAGAAGTCGCTCGTCATGCCGCTAAAGAACGTCAGGAACGTCGTGCTCAAAAATCGGAAATTGAAAGGGTTGTGGACGCGGAAATCGGAAGCGAGCTTGCCCCTTTAAAGAAGCAGCTTGAATCCATTCAGGCAACGCTTAACCAGACTCAGTCTGGGCAACAACAAAATTCTGGACAAAACTCGGGAGAGATGCAGGAAATGTCTTCTGAACTTTCCCAACAGCTTCAGCAATTTTCTAACCAGGCTCAGCAACAACAACAGCAAACGTTCCAGCAGCTTCAACAATCATTACAGCAGGCAACTCAAACGCTTCAGGATGTTGGACAGTCTCTTCAGTCCTTTAACGTTCTTGAACAGATCAACCAACAAATGGAGCAGTCACAAAACCAACTTCAGCAACAAACCCAGCAACCACAACAAACTCAGCAAAATAAGCAGTAATCATGTACCGGTGTAAGGCGGAAAACTGGATAAGCTCGGTAATACTGGGCTTATCCCTCTTATTATTTGATTAACGATTTAACCGTATAAATAATGCAAAATGAAACAGGAGAGGTTCATTGTTGGATTCTCCAATAAAACTATTAACCGGAAGGGAAAACTGCCGAATAAGTTCAAACGTGAGTACATGGTCATTCGGGATTCTCATTGCACCTGCATCAAAATAACGTCCTTCAGAAAACGGTTCACGGATTGTATGAATTCTCCCCCCTACACGACTGTTTCCTTCAAGTATATTAACGCTATTGCCAGACTGCTTTAATAAATATCCGGCAGTTAAACCGGCCATTCCCGCTCCCAAAATAATAATATTCTTTCTGTATGACACATCAGGGAGCCCATTTTTCAGTATGTGTAATCGCCGTTGCCATACTGCAGGTATAAGACTGTCTGCGATTCGGTGTACCATGCAATCCTCCTTATTATTTTTACTCTTCAGTCTTAACTTAAATCAAGGGTATTATGAGTCCTACCTTTTATAGTGTAGCCAATTAATGATAGGGACCCCCCACGATTCTACCCTAGTAAACAACTCTTATCCGTCGCTTTTTTGTAGGTAATTGGGCATCTCTAAATTTCTCGAAAATACCTTACGTTCTCATGTTAAAATTAGGATATATCAATATGTTGTAATGAACCATAGTCAAAAATAGCTTAACACGTATCAAGTCTCATAGATGATATAGGGCTTATAAGTGGTTTTTATTGAAACTTATGGCCCCTTATTTCTGTAAATAAATGAGAAATAGTGATCACTGGAGGAATGTGTATGAAACGTTTGCGAAACTGGATCTGTACAATGTTGCTTGGGTCCGCTTTACTTG
The DNA here is from genome assembly GCF_000429705.1 of Alteribacter aurantiacus DSM 18675. GTDB lineage: Bacteria > Bacillota > Bacilli > Bacillales > Salisediminibacteriaceae > Alteribacter > Alteribacter aurantiacus. Next base: position 2,209,718 of record NZ_KE386941.1, on the reverse strand, counting down.
TCGTGCCTTCTGTTACTGCTGCTGATGTGACTATTGAAGATAATGGACAATTTTTCACAGATTCAGAGACTGAGAATCTGGAGGAGGAACATAGAGATGCGGAATTTAATTATTACATATATACCGTTCCTTCTCTGGAGGGTGCTTCGATTGAAGATTTAAGCGTGGATATCGAAAATCAAATGACAGGGTATGATGCCATCCTTGTACTGGCAATGGATGAAAGTGAAGTCTACATTAATCCTTTAACTGCTGGCTTTGAAGAAGCCGTTTTGTCATCCTTTAACAGCTATGAGCATCTGCTTGAAGAGACGTTTATGCCTTTAGCGATGGATGGTAATGTTGCTGGAGGTGTAAATGAGCTCGTTCAGTTTACTGAAGCGAGCCAAAATGAGCCGACGGAAGCCGAGAGCAGTGGAGTTGCCACCTTTTTCTTTATCGTCCTGATTGGTGCTGCTGGAGCAGGAGGGCTCTTCTTATTATTCAGGCAACGTAAAGCAAAGCGTAGAAAGACAGACGTGCTTAAGAAGCAAAAGCAAGTCATTAGTGAGGCCTATCCCTTTTTAAATAAAGCAGATGACAAGAGAGGGTTAACACGAGGAAAAACGAAAGAGGTATTTGATCGTCTGTTCGTTCAGGTTCAGACGTTTATATCGGAAAATGAACAAAGAGCAAAGGAAGTAGCCAAAGTAAAACCTCCAATCTTAAACCAGCTGTCTTTTTACAGTAAAATGACAGGATTAGAGAAGGATGTAATAGATGAAGGCGAGCAGTTCGCCAAGGTGAAGGAGGAAATCGACAGGCTCATTGAAAAAGAACTCCGAGTAGGGACGGAATTTAATGAATTGAATGGACGAGTCGAGGCATCCGGGAAAAAGCTTGGTGTGCTAAAAGAACAAAGCGCTCTTCCTATGGCTAGCCTTGAAGCAGATAAGCATAAAGTTAAGGAATTACTCGATGAATTAAAAGCTTCTGATTACAGCTTCGATTATTTGAACACAAAAGATGCCCTCTCTTCGATTAAGCCTGAAGTTGAAAGCTTTGCAGAAAAAGTGAACACTCAGGAAAAATTGGTCCATGAGATACCTCAAATTGAGGAATCGATCATTGCTGCAAAAGAAGATGTACGTGAGTTGGTTGCTCGTGAAAAGCTTATGATTGTTGAGTTTGACCCGTTCAGTCTGCTTCAGGAAGCTGAAGACACGTTTAATGAGCTCCAAGAGTACATTGAGGACGGAGTCGTACCTGCGGCAGTAAGAGCGAATAATCGTATCCTTCTTCTGATTAAAGAAGCAAAGGAAGGAACACAAAATATAATCACAATGCGAGACAAAATGTTTGAGGAGCTACCGGCTTTTGAAAACACGCTGAAATCTCATCGTGCTAAGGAGTCAGCTTTTTCCGCAGAAATCGAAAAGCTCCGATCCTCTTTTTCTGAGCGGCACTGGAAAGACCTCCATAGTACATTTAACGAACTGTTAACCCGGGCAGGCCGAGGACTTCAGACAATTGCACAAATAGATAAATTAATTTCAAGTGATGTACAGCGGTACAAAGAAGCGGATGGATTGACTGAGAATCTGCAAAAAGAGATGGACTATATAGAGAAGCTTTACAACGAATGCTTCTTCACTTTTGATCGGCTTGTGGAAGAAAAGGCGGAAGTTGAGCAGACAATCGAAGACATGAAAACTAAAGTTGATAGACTCTTTTCTATTGTGGAAGATGAAAGGTTGCCAGATGACACGTCAGAGCTTTCTATAATGAACGACCATTTGGGGGCTTTGTCAAAAGAACTCACGATGTTACCTCTCGATCTAACGATGATTAAAGAGAACATTCGTAATGAACAAAAAATATTACGAAAGGTTTCAGGGGCAGTGGATAAGCGAGTAGAAGAAAAACGGAGAGCTGAACGGGAATGGCGGGAAGTAGAAGGGTCATTTAACACCGCTGATAAAAGATACGGCTTATCCTTGTTTTCGAATCCATACAGAAAACGCTTTAAAGCGTGTGAGGATAACGTCACTGAAGCCATGGAAAAAGGAAGATATGAAGACGTTGTGGCTGAGGCCAAAGTGGTTCGTCAGATTGTTAGAGAACTGACGAGCGAACTTAACCGAAGAGACAGAGAGCGAAATGCTAGGCGAAGAGCAACGACTGTAAGAAGAACAGGCGGATTTCCTACAGGCACCGGCAGGAATGGCAACTCTCCATTTGGAGGATCTGGTCCATTTGGCGGTGGAGGAGGGTCCAACCGTGGTGGCGGTGGCTCTTTTGGAAGCGGAAGTCGTCGCGGAGGAGGGGGTTCTTTTGGTGGAGGAGGCTCTCGCCGAGGCGGAGGCGGAAGCTTTGGGGGCGGACGCTCCGGTGGAGGAAAGAAATTTTAAACTGTAAAAAAGGCTGTTCGGTCAAGGGGGGACCCTGGTCGAACAGCCTTTTTGTTTGTTTTTGTTTAGCGGTTTTCTTACCTGTGGATAACGACTCTTAATAAAAATCTTATTCGTCTAGCTCCAGCGCCTACGAGCTCGAGGTCATTTCATTCCATCAGTTGAAGCCAAAAAGCGGCTTCAAACTGATGGAATGAAATGCTTGACGCTCGTGACCAGGCGCTTCCGCTTTTGTTCCTACGCGTTTTTCTTCTGCATCTTTTCTTTCAAAGCTGCTAATTCACGATCAACTGAGCTTGTGGTTTCGAGACTTGCAAGTTCATCGTCAAGAGACTTGTTTAAGCTTCGCAGTTCTTCTGAAGACTCTGCTTCCGCTTCATTTTGTAGCACTTTTTCTTCCATTCTCTCGAAACCACTTTTTGCGCTGTCTCCTATTCCGGACATCGCGCGGTTTACTTTGGCACGGGCTTTTGCACTCTCAGACCGGGCTTTGAGAGAATCCTTTTTCATCTTCATTTCATCATGCTCGGCTTTCATTTCTCTCATTTTATCTTTCAGTTCAGCTGAGAGCTTCTGCGCTTCTTCATAAGACTGTTTCAATGAGTCAGCATTAGCCTGTTGCTTGTTTTTATCTTCCAGTACTCTGCGTGCAAGGTCTTCATCCCCTGATTCAAGTGCTGCGAGTGCCTGTTCCTCTCGCTTGGCAGTGTAAGAGGCTGCTTCTTCATATTTCCTTTGAAGCATTTTTTCATTAGCAATTTGTTTAGCAACTGCACTTTCTACATCAGCAATATCCTTTTCCATATCAACGATGAACTGATCGAGCATCTTGGATGGGTCTTCAGCTTTGTTTAAAAGGGCGTTTAATTCAGATGAAACAATCGTACGAACGCGGTTAAAAAATCGAAACATGGTCATCCCTCCGTATAAACATTTTCTAAAATGATCATAGCATAGTTATGCCTGAGATAATGAATATACGTTGCATTTTATGAAAAGGTTTCATCGACAAAATCTACCTCTGCTTTATGCCTCCTCGTGTTTATAGCATCAGATTTTATGAAACGATGACCATTACTAGCCTCGCCAGGTCTAACAGGGTGTCTATTTACTTATTTTTCAAGATTTAGGTTTCGGTTTGGTAACCCCTTGGGAAATAGATATTTATTCTCAAGAACGGAGTTGGTTGAGTTGCTGGAGACACTTGAAGTATGGATAGCAACCGTTTCGGATTTTTTATGGACATACTTGCTATCGATCATTCTTATTAGCGGTGGGATTTTCTTAACGTACCGTTTGAAGTTCTTCCAATTTCGCTTTTTTGGCCATGTACTCAAACAGACCATTGGTCAAATCTTTAAAAAGCCCGATGAAAAAGGGACGATTACCCCGTTTCAGGCTTTCACATCAGCCCTTGCTTCAACCGCAGGTGCGACAAATATTGTAGGTGTACCCGTGGCCATTGCTTTGGGTGGACCAGGTGCGTTGTTTTGGATGTGGATGGTTGCTCTTATCGGAATGGCCACAAAGTATTCTGAAATTGTTCTGGGATTGAAATACCGAGAAGTGAGTAAAGATGGAACTTGGGTCGGTGGGCCGCAATATTACATAAGAAAAGCGCTAGGCTGGAATAAAGTTGCGGCACTTTTTGCCTTTTCCTTAATGATCGTGATCATACCAAGCATCATGGTTCAGTCAAACTCCATTTCAACTCAAGTAGAAGGGGCGTTTGGCTGGTCTACATCCGCTTCGGGGATTGCAATTACGATTATGGTAGCCCTCATTGTACTTGGAGGCATTAAACGGATCGGAAAAGTGACCGACAAAGTGGTTCCGTTCATGGTCATTACCTACATCCTTGTTTGTATGATCATTTTGATTGTGAATGTGACAGAACTCCCAAGTGTGTTCTCACTCATTTTTGTTCATGCCTTTACGCCTATTTCAGCTGCCGGAGGTTTTGCAGGCGCCGGAATTGCACAAGCCCTTCGATGGGGTCTAGCCAGAGGTCTTTATTCAAACGAAGCAGGTCTTGGTACGGCACCGATAGCACACGCTGCGGCCCAGACGGACCACCCTTCCAAACAGTCCTTGTGGGGGATCTTCAGTGTTTTTGTGGATACGATCGTTTTATGTACACTTTCGGGGCTGGCAGTACTGTCAACGGGAGCATGGCTTGATGTAGATGTTAACGATGCATCGAATATGATTAATGTGGCTGTAGGTTCCGTGTTTGGTGATACGTTTGGAGGCAGCTTTGTGGCTGTGTTTCTGTTGTTCTTCGTGCTCACCACGATCGGGGTTCTCGTATTTTACGGGGAAAAGCAAGCAGAATATCTGTATGGTCTAAAAGCTGCCAAAATGATGAGAGTCGTTTATATTGGAGCGATTTATCTTGGGGCCATTGGCGGACTGCAATTTGTCTGGCAGTTTCTCGATTTAATCTTGGCTTTCGTTGTTTTCTTTAATATTATTCCGGTTCTCTTTTTGCACAAAGAAATCAGAGCCATTACGGAAGATTACATTGAAAGAATCTATAAAGGCAAAGGTGGGGAACCAAAAATCACCTTATTTGTGGAAAAGCCGGCTAAAGGGGATGAGAAAAAAGCATCATCAGACCGTTAAAAAAAGAGAGTGTCCAATTCCAAATTGGATGCTCTCTTAATTTGTGTGCAGGTTGAACAGCTTCCTTAACACTTGGTCATTTACGGTAAGGTCACTCAACGTATACTGATCGAGAACACTCATGTAAGCTGACATCGCTTCTTTTAACACACCTTTTAATTTACACGCAGGGGTTAAAATGCACTGATTGGATTCCTCGTCAAAGCACTCCACGAACCCTCGATTATCTTCTGTTTGTCTGACGACCGAACCGATATTAATGTCTTTAGGATCTTTGGCAAGTCGGATGCCTCCGTTTCTCCCTTTCACCGTTTCCAAGATTTCCAACTTACCGAGCTGATAGGTTACCTTCGTAAGGTGGTTATATGAAATGTTATAGGTTTTCGCTACTTCCTTTACACTTGATAATTGTTCTTTTGGTTGAACGGCAAGGTAGAGGAGGAGACGTAAGGAGTAGTCCGTATAGGTTGTTAATTGCATCGTGCTCACTCCCACTTCGTTGTTATAGGCAAGCATACCATATTGCGGTTATGTTTTCCCGAATGAAAGCACATGTGAACAATTTAAGGCAATCTTTAAATGTGTATTCTAGATACTGATTTAAGTGATACAATAAATATGTATTTAAAATACTTATTTAAAACGAGGGTGAAAGGGGATCCAAAATGAGCGCAAATACATTGAGTACCCAGTCTAAAGAGATTGTGAAAGCATCTGCACCAATTCTTCAAGAGCATGGTGAAAAAGTGACGCAAACGTTTTATCACAACTTGTTTCAAGCACACCCGGAGTTACTGAATATATTCAATGAAACCCATCAGAAAAAAGGAAAACAACCTATGGCCCTGGCAAACACATTGTATGCTGCGGCTGTTAATATTGAACGCCTGGAAGAACTGCTTCCTGCAGTAAAGCAAATTGCTCACAAACATCGAAGTTTGAACGTATTACCTGAGCATTACCCGATTGTCGGAAAGTACCTGCTAGAGGCGATGCGAGAGGTCTTGGGCGAGTCTCCTCAAGTAGAAGAAGTGATTCAAGCATGGGCAGAAGCGTACGGCATCATTGCTGATATCTTTATTAATGTGGAAAAAGAAATGTATGAGGAAGCATCTGCGCCAATTGGGGGATGGTCAGGGTTTAGGGCGTTCATCCTTGATAAAAAAATTCCGGAAAGTAGCGTCATTACATCCTTCTACTTAAAACCAGTGGATGAAAAACCGTTACCTAATTTTAAACCGGGCCAATACACCTCGGTACAGGTTCAGCCGATCAACAGCCGCTTTAAACAAATGAGGCAATATAGTCTCTCGGACGCCCCAGGAAACGATTACTTAAGAATCAGTGTTAAAAAAGAAGGAGGAAGTCCTCTCCACCCTGATGGAGCAGTGTCCAACTATCTTCACGAAGAACTAAGTGAAGGAGATACGCTCCTTCTTACGGCACCAGCTGGTGACTTTACGTTGGATGAATCATCAGATCGTCCTGTTGTCTTTATTAGCGGTGGGGTAGGGATGACACCGCTCATAAGTATGGTAAATCACCTGACGAAGAGGGGAACGGATCGAGAAATTACGTATCTTCACGGGGCTAGAAGTGAGAAAGAGCATGCGTTTCATGACCACCTGGTGAGTTTGGCAAAGCATCACGATCATCTTAAGTACGGGGTTTGCTATGAGAAAGAGGCTGGTGGCGGTGAGTATGTAAAAGGATCAGGATTTATCGATCGAACATTTTTGGAAGAGAATTTACAAACGCGCGATTCCGACTTTTACTTGTGCGGGCCGGAACCGTTTATGAAAGCAGTGTTCAGTGCGTTAAAGGAAATGGGGATTTCCGAAGGTCGCATTCATTACGAATTCTTCTCTCCAGGGGGATCGCTTGGGGAATAGATAATTGAAAAAAGGAGTCTCGCTAATGGGCGAGACTCTTTCTTTAGGAAGTATTCTTTTTTGCAGAGAGAATTTATTAATCGAGTTACCGTGTTTATTCATCGACTTTGGAATTTATCGATCGAGTTACCCGATTTGTTCATCGACTTTGAGATTTATCAATCGAGTTGCCTCGCTCAGTCCTATTCTTCCCACAAATTCATCGCTGCTGCACGACCGGCTGTATACCCGGTTGAGAACGCGACAGTGATATTGTAGCCACCTGTATAGCCATGAAGGTCTAAGACTTCTCCGCAGAAAAACAAACCGTGCTTAAACTTGGATTCCATCCGTTTTGGCTGGACTTCTTTTACGCTCACTCCGCCTCCTGTAACAAACGCTTTCTCGATCGACAAAGTGCCGTTGGCTGAAAGGGGGAAGTGCTGAGCCAAGTTGGCTAAATCACGGATGTTCTCTTTTGATACATTCGCCTGAGTAAGTTGCGGGTCCACACCGGACAATTCAAAAAGAGCCGTAAGCATCCGATCAGGTACCCAACCGTTTAGAGCATTTTTAACGGCTTTTTTCGGTTCCGATTTAAGGAAACGATCGATGTCCTCGATGACGTCATTTCCTCGCTTGTCCGGAAACAAATTCACCTCAAGGGGAACGTCCTTTCCTTTATGCTTCTTTCTTGCTTTCACAACATATTGGCTACAACGAAGAGCTGCAGGACCGGAGATTCCAAAGTGGGTAAAGATCATGTCCCCATCGTGAGTGACAATCCCTTTCTTTTTCTTCGGATCAATCACGCTTAGTTCAATATCTCGTAAGGACAATCCTTGTAACGTTTTATCTTTAATAAGTTTGTCGTTACACGTAATCGGTACTTCTGTTGGGTACAGGTCCGTGACAGTATGTCCAGCTTTTTTTGCCCAAGGGTATCCATCCCCGGTGCTTCCTGTGTGGGGGACGGACTTGCCTCCGACGGCAATAATCACATTTGTTGCGGTAATGTATTCGCCGTTTTTTAATTTGACCCCTTCAACACGATCGTCGTGATAAAGTACGTCGGCTACCTCAGTGTTCGTTCGCACATCCACTTTTAGAGAATCAATACGCTCAAGAAGGGTTCTTACAACCGTGATGGCTTTATCGTTTACGGGAAACATTCGTCCTCTGTCTTCTTCTTTGAGTTCAATTCCTAAGTTTTCAAAAAAGGAGATGATGTCCTCGTTATTAAAGACCGAGAAAGGGCTGTACATGAAGCGACCGTTTCCTGGGATGTGTTTAATGATTTCTTCTACATCGGCACGATTGGTTACATTGCACCGACCGCCTCCTGAAATGGCAAGTTTACGACCAAGCTTCGATCCTTTATCTAGAAGGAGAACCTTGGCACCGTGTTCTGCGGCAGAGACAGAAGCCATCAAACCGGATGGTCCTCCACCGATGACAATCACATCAAAATTTTCTTTGTTCATGGTTAACGCCTGCTTTCTAAACAAAAAAGTTCCATTTTTTCATTATTTTTTAGTCTAGCATACTTTTCTAAATCGTAAACTCATGATATTTTAATTAAAAGCTAATAAGGAGTGAAGAACGCATGAGACCAACTCGAATCCTAATGATTGGTGCCGGTCGTATGGCTGAAGCTGTCCTTTCAGGTATTTTAAAGCAGCGCCATCCGGCAATTGAAAAAATCACATTAACAAATCGTCAAGACAGAGGGCGGCTTGATACCCTCAAAGAGCGTTACGGTGTCCATGCGTCTTCAAACTGGGAAGAAGAAGTGGCTGATCACGATGTGATTTTTCTAGCTTCACCACCTTCCACTCACGATGAGATTTTAAAACGTCTTGGAAACATTATTGATGGTCAACTGGTCGTGACAGTGGCAGCCGGCATTGATACGACTTTTATGGAAGAAAGACTTCCAAAGGGTACTCCGGTTTGTTGGATTATGCCTAATACGGCAGCTCAAATTGGTGAGTCCATTTCAACATTTACATGTGGACATCACGTAAACCCTGAGCACCGTGACATGATTGCGTTTATCCTAGAAGCCATTGGTGAGTCGGCGGAGCTGAGTGAACAACAAGTTCACGATCTAACCGCAGTAACAGGAAGTGCGCCAGCGTTTGTTTATGCGTTCGTAGAAGCGATGGAAGAGGCGGCTGTTGAAAATGGTGTAACTCCAGAACAAGCGAGGTCGCTTGTAACGAAAATGCTGAGTGGCTCAGCGGCTATGTTAGCAGCAGGGCACTCCCCACAAGATTTAAGAGATCAAGTCGCTTCACCAGGTGGCTCCACAGCTGCTGGTTTGGAAGTGTTGAATGAAAGAAAGTATAAAGAAGCCATCAAAGCTGCTGTTAAAGCAACGAATGCTCACGCTCGTGGTGAATAGTTTAACAAGTCTCTCTTTTGAGGAATAGTAAAGGAAACAGGCTCATAAAGGACGTGTTTACTTTGGTTAAACAAATTACGATTCAAACAAACGGGCGAGATGAAATGATTGATATAACAAACCAAGTTGAGGCTTATGTAAAAGAGCAAGGAGTACAAGAGGGGATCGTTTATGTGTATTGCCCTCATACAACAGCAGGAATTACGATAAATGAAAATGCAGACCCGGATGTCAAGCACGATATGCTCATGCGTTTTGATGAAGTGTATCCTTGGGAACACCCTAAATACCGTCATGCAGAAGGAAATACAGCATCTCACTTGAAAGCGAGCACTGTTGGTAGTTCACAGCCCGTGATCATCCAAAACGGGAATCTCATCCTTGGAACATGGCAAGGGATTTACTTCTGTGAATTCGACGGACCGCGTACGAGAAAGTGTTACTTCAAAACAATTGAAGGATGATCCATAAGAAAAAGAGCCGACAAACCCGTCGGCTCTTTTTCTTGTGGAGTGGTGGGGGTTCTATTGGTAAGGCCACAGACTCGAAACTTTTCCAGATTATTTTTTAGAAAATTGTAATTTTAAAGGTAAAAACAGTAAAAGAAGGGTAATGGGGATTTAGTAAGGGTCAGATAAGTAGCGTTTTGAGCCATTATTATTAGTTCAGTAGGCCATTCGACCTTTCTTATAGCCATTTAGAGCAAGTGAATAGTTAAATTCACTCACGATTTTTTTGGATAATTATGTTAGTATCACTTTTGTTGAACGTATTATAAAAGGCTGTTGTTCATTTTCCTTGGGGTATGCAAGTTGATGCGTCAGGAGACGGTACAGGCCATAAAGCCAGGCCGGTCCTAGTAAAAGCCCATATAGCGAACAATGAATGATATAAATGCCTTGATGAAAATGATATAGCTGGAGGGAATTGGGATGAAGTATCGTTTTTTAGCCGCTGGTCTCTTGATACTGTTAAGTGCCTGTTCATCAGATGGGGATCAGGAAGTCATTGAAGATGAAGTGCTAGGGGAAGAAAGTACAGCCGTTGAAGAAGACGAGAGCGGCGGGGAGAATCAGGAGGAAGCTGATGATGGTGGGGAAGCTCAGGAACCTTTAGAGCCTGAGTATTACGAAATCTCAGACTTATCACGGGAGCTTACGGACGTTGAAGAAAAATTGATGAGAATGGAAGGTCCTTACCACGGAGATCAATTTGATGCTGACGCTGTAATGGAGGAGCTTTCTCACATCGATGAACACACGAGCGAGGAAGAGGCATTCGAAGCGATTTTGAGCCTTATTCACGAGCCTTATTATGAAGATGTTGAACAGGTCATCGCCTTTAACCCGGATATTGAAGTGGATTCTGAAACGCCGGAAGAAGAGGCGCCAGATGAAGATGAACTTCCTTCAACGTCCCACTTCTCCATTCTGCTTGATGCAAGCGGGAGCATGAACGCCAGAAACCAGAGCGGGACGCGTATGGATGAAGCGAAAGAAGCCATTGAAGCTTTTGTAGCGACGCTACCTGAAAACAGCACCACATCCCTCCGTGTTTATGGACACGAAGGCGATAACACGAATGCGGGTAAAGAACTGTCCTGCAGTTCTACAGATACGATTTATCATGGAGAAACCGATGCAGATGCATTGAGTGAGGTTCTTGATGACGTGGATGCAGTCGGTTGGACACCGATTGCTAAAGCGATTGAAGACTCCCAGGATGATATACCAGAAGATGCAACAGACGTTATCGTCTATATCGTCAGCGATGGGATTGAAACTTGCGGCGGTGATCCGGTAAAAGCAGCGCAGGAACTGGTCGATCAGGATATTGAGCCAATCATCAATATAATTGGATTTCAAGTGGAAGACGATGATTATCAGAGTTTGATTGATGTAGCTGAAGCAGGAAACGGCGAGTTCACATTTGTAGATTCCAAGCAGGAACTCGAAAGCTATTGGGAAGAAGAATATCGCAGGATGATGGACGCCTGGAATGAGTGGAAGCGTGCGGCCATGGATGAAGTAAATGAACGAAGTGCAGAGCTTAAAGACCAGGCAAATGAGTTGAAAGACTCCATTATGGAAAAATCAAATGATGAGTGGGCCAATGCCCAGGTCATTATTGACAGACTTGTTGAAGAAGAGCAGATTGAATCTTCGGTCCGAAGAGACCTGTGGAGTAGGTTTTACAATCGGAAGAATGAGAATTGGAGCTACGGCTACAATACCGGGGTTGAAAACTGGTCGAATGCCTACAATGAAGGAATCGACAGGTGGAGAGAAGTCTATCATCTCGGAAATGAAAAATGGTCGGAGTACTATAACAAATAACACTACAAGGAGGCCCTGCGAAAAAGGGGGCCTCCTTCGTTTTTTATTAAGTGACGGGATCTGTCCCCTGAACAATTATGTAAGGTTGTGGGGAATGCCTATCGTTGCATCCATTCTTGTTATCTATATAGAGGGGTCAATCCTTGTCAATACCTATTGAGTATTGTTCAGGGGACAGACCCCGCACACTTTCTTTGGGAAGTATGATAAAATGCTAGCAGTGTTTAAATTCAATGATTGGTAGGTAGTGAAGATGTCTGAACGTAATTTGATTCGGGGGACGATGATTTTAACAGCCTCCATTTTTATATCGAAGATGCTTGGTCTTATTTATATCTTTCCCTTTCAAGCGATTGTCGGTCTTGAAGGACTGGCTTTATACTCATATGGATATGTACCCTATACGGTTTTACTTAGCTTAGCCACGCTTGGGATTCCCTTAGCGGTATCAAAGTTTGTATCGAAGTACAACGCACTAGGAGATTACCGTACCGGACAACGGTTGTTTCAGTCTGGATTGGTAGTCATGGGTGTGACGGGATTTGTTGCTTTTCTAGTGCTATTCTTTTTGGCACCTGTTATCGCAACGAGTGTTCTCGATCCAGATGATCTTCAAGGAAACTCCATATCAGATGCCGTCTTTACGATACGTATGGTAAGTGTCGCCCTTTTGGTGGTTCCTGTTATGTCTTTGATTCGCGGTTATTTCCAAGGGTTTCAATCCATGGGACCAACTGCGGTTTCACAAGTGATTGAACAAATCGTACGTATTATTTTCATTTTGCTTTTAACCTTTTTAATTATCAATGTGTGGAACGGGGAATTAGGAACAGCTGTTGGTTTTGCCACATTCGGGGCGTTTGTCGGAGCCTTGGGTGGTTTAGCTGTTTTAATGATTTATTGGTATAAGCGTCGTGACAACTTTAAAAAACATGTAGAGGAAAGTACCACAGACCATCAGCTTCCTTTAACAACGATGTATAAAGAGCTATTACGCTATGCTCTGCCAATTTCGTTTGTGGGATTGTCAATTCCCTTATATCAAATGGTTGATTTATTTACGTTTAATAATGCATTGATCAACTTGGGATTCGATGGACAAACGATTGATAAATATTTCGGTGCGTTCATACAGGCTTCTCACAAGTTGATTTTAATTCCGGTAGCACTTGCAACGGCCATGTCTCTAGCAATCCTTCCAACAGTGACGAGTGCGTTTGTGAACAATGAAAAAGATCGTCTTCAAAGGCATATTACTCAAACGTACCAAATTATTTTGTTTTTGAGTGTTCCCGCTTCCGTCGGCTTGGCCGTGCTTGCATATCCTGCTTACGGTGCACTTTTTGGACTGGAAGACTTGGCTATAGGTGGGGAAATGCTTAGGCATTATGCCCCTGTGGCTGTTTTGTTTTCTATTTTTGCTGTTACCTCTTCCTTGCTTCAAGGAATCAACAAACAAAAATATGCAGTTATCGCACTATCGGCAGGTATCATCCTAAAATTTGTAACGAATGCTCTGTTCATTGGATGGGTAGGTCCTGTAGGTGCCGTATATGCAACAGCGCTTGGCTATTCGGCTGCAGTCGGGGTCAATGCCTGGGCTATTGGAAAGTATGCGGAATACAGCTATCAATTACTCTTTAAACGAATGATTCTTATAGGAAGTTTTGCAACTGCTATGGGAATCGTTGTTTGGGGGCTTAATATGCTCATTCAACTTGCTTTACCGATGGATACAAGAGGAGCGACATTCATTATTTTACCGCTCACCATTGGAGCTGGTATCGCCATTTACGGATTCCTTGGCATACGCTCTGGTCTTGCTGGGATGATTCTGGGGCATCGTTTCAAGTTCTTACAAAGAAAACGGAAAGCTAGCGAAGATGCATAAGTAGAGTTTAAAAGAAAGACTCATTGGCCATCGTGGTCAATGGGTTTTTTTATACAAAAACGTCCCCGCAACTTTTGCGGGGACGTTTGTTAGTTCATCCATTTTTCAGCCCATGATTGGAAGGCATCCATTGCACCTTCAAGAGATTGTCCTTTTTCCGTGAGCACATATTCAATTCTCACCGGTGTTTCAGGATACACGTCTCTTTTCACAACGCCTTCGTTCTCCAACTGCTTTAATCGTTCAACAAGCATTTTGTCACTCATATTCGGAATTACAGCGGATATTTCGCGGAACCGTTTTGGTCCGGTCATAAGTACACGTATAATCAATCCGTTCCAACGCTTGCCTAACAGTTGAAACGCAGATTCGAATTTAGGGCAAAGATGATGTTGTTCCATCATTTTTCATCTCCTTCGAGTAATCACAGAAAAGGGAAGCTCAACGTCTTTATACCCTTTTCAAGGGGAGACTACTCTCACTTGTGATCAAGTATAACATATTTTCCTTGACATTTGATAGGTGTTAACCTAATATACTAACTATAAGTAAGTAACATTAAAAAATAAATTAACTTATTTTTTAAAAGACGTTTAGTTTTCGTTAGAAGGTGGAATATCCCCTTATGTATCTGATATACCTCCCGAAAAGGGAGTTAAATAAACTCAAGCAAAAGAGGAGAGATTTACATTGACTAAAATATTAATTCCTTTTTACAGTGCGTATGGGCACATTCACACAATGGCAAAGGCAGTAGCAGAGGGGGCGCAAGAAGTTGAAGGCGTAGAAGTGAAAATTGTCCGCATAGCTGAATTTGACGAAGTAAAAAAAGCGATGTCAGGTCAGGATGCTTACGTTCAAGCTCAAGACAACCAAGATGACTTGCCAGTTGCAACACACGATGACCTTAAATGGGCGGATGGAATCGTCTGGGGAATTCCGACTCGATACGGTTCGATGCCTGCACAAATGAAACAATTCATCGACTCAGCAGGTGGCTTATGGATGAATGGCGATTTAGAAGGGAAAGTAACTTCTACTTTTATTAGTAGTGGTTCGATTCACGGAGGTCAAGAAACAACGGCTATTACGACCCTCATTCCACTATTGCACTTTGGAATGATTTACGTAGGTTTACCATACGGCGAAAACCCCGAGCAACTTACAACGGACGGGATTGGTGGTTCACCTTATGCCGCTTCCACGGTTGCCGGACCAGATGGCAGCAATCAGCCGGATGAAAGAGACCTTACGATGGCAAAGCGCCTTGGTAAGCGCGTAGCAAGTGTATCGAAGTCCTTGCGTGGATAAATAAAGCAAAAAAAAATCGACGGAGTGATCCGTCGGTTTTTTTTGTGTAGCTCTTTTCATCCCGATTTTTCCATTTTCACCCTAGTAAGGATGCACATAGAAAAAAATCATAACTCAATATAAAATAGTAGAAATGGTTGAATGATTCGAAGACCGAATAGTCATTGTATATCTCTTCCGAAGAAAATCTATGATACGTCATGAGGTGACACCGTTTTCTCCCTATCATTCCTCTTTTCGCGCTAGTGTTTATTTTTCCTTATTTTCTCATGATTACAGGCGTCTAGTCCCTTTCTAGCAAGGGTGGACTCTGCTATAATTGAAGAACTGAGAATAGACTGTGAGAAGAAATGAATGAATATAAAGACAGAAAAAAGGGTGGTGAGGGCGTGGGAGAAACGTCTAAAAAACGGTTTCATATTGATTGGATCTTGGTCGTGACGCTTGCATTAATTTCGGCTTTTGGTCTAATCATGGTTTACAGTGCAAGCTTTGTAAGAGGGTACGAGTTACCCGACGGAAATTATGCCTATTTCTTTGAACGTCAGCTAATGTGGCTTGCGGTCTCAACGGTGTTATTTTTATTTTTGATGTTCTTTCCGTATCGCCACTTCAGGAAGTTGACACCGCTTCTCATTTTAGGGTCGGTTATTTTACTCTTGCTTGTCATAACGCCACTCGGAATAAACGTGAACGGGGCTCAACGGTGGATTGGGGCAGGAGCGTTTCGTATACAGCCTTCCGAATTTGTAAAGCTTGCTGTCATTATTTATCTTGCTTATGTCTATTCCAAAAAACAGGCTTACATAAATGACTTATTCAAGGGCTTATTACCACCACTATTTGTAGTAGGTTTTCTATTTGGATTGATCATGCTTCAACCTGATTTAGGAACGGCCACATCCATAGTTGCCGTAGCCGGTCTGATTGTATTTTGCTCAGGAGCAAGACTTCTTCATCTTGGATGGATCGGTGGGCTGGGTGCGATAGCGATTGTTTATTACGCCCGCTCAGCTGAATATCGTATGAATCGTATCATCGGTTTTCGCGATCCTTTCGAACATAGCTTCGCAGACGGGTATCAACTTATCCAGTCTTATATCGCCATTGCCCATGGTGGAGTGACCGGTGCGGGCCTTGGTCAAAGTGTACAGAAATTGTTTTATTTGCCGGAAGCACATACAGACTTTATCCTTGCTATTGTAAGTGAGGAGCTTGGTCTTTTAGGCATTTTGTTCGTGTTTGCGTGCTTGAGTGTAATTATCATGAGAGGTGTTGTAATCGGGGCACGATGTCGCGACGCCTTTGGCAGTCTTCTTGCTTTTGGTATTGTTTTTCAAATGGCCATTCAAATTCTCTTTAACGCAGGGGCTGTGAGCGGGTTACTCCCAATCACAGGAATTCCGTTTCCGTTACTCAGTTACGGAGGGTCCTCATTAATGGTTACGTTTATGTCGCTCGGAATTTTAGCAAATATCTCAAGAAAAACTGAAAAAGAACGTTCTGAGCGATTGGGTAGTGAGGCAGAGTACGAAGAGGCAGAACAAGAAGTAGCCGCTGCGTCTTCAAATGTCACGCCACTCCGACCTGTTCGGCAGTTTACGAGATAAAATGTAGGTGGATAATAGATGGAAGAACGGAAATCTTCGTTACAACAACTTGATTTTACATTGCTTTTCCTTTTGTTTGTTCTTATGTGTATCAGTTTAATGGCTATATACAGTGGGACAACGGAACAATATGCACAACTTGACCCAACGTTCTTCGTTCGACGACAAGTCGTTTGGTTTGCCATTGGTACGATACTCATGCTTGCAGCCATGAGTATCGATTATGAAATGTTTAAGAATTTCTCCATCCCATTGTATGGTTTTGGGATGTTTCTACTCTTACTCGTCCAATTTTTCGGTATTAATCGAAATGGTGCACAAAGATGGATCGGGCACCCCGATTACTTTTTGTTTCAGCCATCGGAATTCGTGAAAATTTTTGTGATTATTGCTTTAGCTCATTTGCTGTATCATATCACTCAAGGACCGAAAGAAAAGACGTTCATGGGTGATTTGAAAATCATCGGAAAAGTGGCGGCAGTTGGTTTGCCACCGTTCTTTCTTATTCTCATTCAACCTGACTTGGGAACGGCATTGGTCATTGCAGCGGTTATGATGACGATGGTCTTGATGTCGGGAGTTACATGGCGGATGATCGGGCTCTTAACGTCCATAGTTGTAGCAGGTCTTTCGTTTTTGGTGATATTGCACAACTACTTTTTTCATATCTTTTCGATCTTCATCAAAGGGCACCAGCTAGACAGAATCTATGCGTGGCTAGACCCTATGGGTGATACGAGTGGTCTTGGGTACCAGCTCTTCCACGCCCTTCAAGGAATCGGAGCTGGACAACTATATGGAATGGGCTTTACACAAGGGGCGAAATCTCAAGGAGGAGAAATTCCTGAGCTTCATACGGATTTTATCTTTACAGTAATTGGTGAGGAATTCGGGTTTGTGGGAGCTACGGTACTAATCGTTGTTTACTTCCTTCTTTTGTATCGCATGGTCATCATCGCGTTTAGTTGCAATAACACATTCGGGTCCTACTTAGTGGCTGGTGTGGTAGGCTTACTCGTGTTCCAAGTCTTCCAAAATATCGGAATGACCATTGGGCTAATGCCAATTACGGGTCTGGCTTTACCGTTTATCAGTTACGGAGGAAGCGCCTTACTGACCAATATGATTGCGGTAGGAATTGTGTTAAACGTCAATATTCGGACAAAACATTATATGTTTGGCGAAGATCATTAAATGTAAAGAGGGTTGTTCTTAACAACTCTCTTTTTTTACAGATAATGGGAGGGAGTGTGTGATGACTGCCTTTGTCGGGTTAGGGAAATTAGCTCAATCCGTTCTATCTGCAATGCCTCAACACCAAGAAGTATATGTGTTTTCAAGAACAAAAGAGCGAGTCACAGAAGTTGGTAAGGAAGACAGTCGAATCAAATGGTTAGCTCCTGAACAATTTAGAACTCACAAAAGCGTGTGGCTTTTTTTGCCCAAGAATGAGGTTGTGCCTTTTATCAAAAAATACAAGGAATACTTTCATCCAAAGACCTGCTTTTACGTCACTGCAACGGCTTTGATGAAAAGAGATGTTGAAAACCACGTTCCTAAACAGAGTCACGTAGTCCCCTGTAAATTCATTACTCAAGCGGATCAGTTAAAAAAAGACAGCAAGGGATTTGTGGTCGTTGATTCGCCGCATGAAAGAGATCACAGAGATGTTTCAGACGTATTAGGAAATCAATTTACCGTGGTCAGAGGAAATGAAAAACATGTCCTTGACGTTAACAAAGCTGCTACGAAGGTCGCGATTGAAGCGGTTGTTCGATTGGAGAAACAATTGAAAGATCAAGGAGTGGACTCACAATATATTGAACAAGGAGCAAGGCAGATTATTCCCGGGGTAATCGGTGCTTACTTGGACGGTGAATTGGGTGGATTCGGGAAACAAGTAATAAAGGAGATCGAAGACAATGAGACTTGATAAATTACTCGCAAACATGGGTTTCGGATCAAGAAAAGACGTGAAAAAGCTCCTCAAGCAAGGCAGTGTGCTCGTCGAAGGGGTACCGGCAAAGGATGGTAAGACACATGTCAATCCTGAAGAAGACCGCATCACGATTCACGGGGAAGAACTTGACTATAAAGAGTTCATTTATTTGATGATGAACAAGCCCCAAGGCGTTATTTCAGCTACTGAGGACAAAATTGAGCGAACAGTAGTTGATCTTCTGGAGCCTGAAGATCTTGTTTATGAACCCTTTCCTGTTGGAAGGTTGGACAAAGATACAGTAGGACTGATGTTTTTAACAAACGATGGTAAGCTTGCTCATCAGCTAACGAGCCCAAAGAAAAAGGTAATGAAGCTCTATGTGGCGACAATTGATGAGCCGTTAAACAAAGAGCAAATCAAAGCATTGGAGAGTGGGGTTACGCTGGACGATGGGTATGAGACAAAACCTGCAACCGTAGAAGTGCTCGATGAAGGTGAAGGATTGAAGATTAAGCTTGGTATTATGGAAGGGAAATTCCATCAAGTCAAGCGTATGTTTGAAGCAGTTGGGAGAAAAGTGTTGTTTTTAAAGCGGGAAACGATTGGTCCTCTTGTTTTAGATGAGACTCTTGAACCCGGTACATACCGTGAGCTTACGGATGAGGAGTTGGCTTTACTTAGGGGTGAGGAAGTCTAATAAGGGGTTTTAGATGATCCGATTTATCTTAAATAAAAAGGAGGTCGAGAAGGTTCTCGATCTCCTTTTTATGATTGAATTTATGAGACTTTCGTTTTTCGTTCTGTCACAACCCAAGTCCCTCGACTGGGGCTTTCTACTAAGTTGTTATACTCTAACACGTTTAAGTCGCGCTGAACGGTGCGCTGAGTCGCTCCGAATTCTTCAACCAGTTCCAGTGTGGTGACGTTCCCCCTCTTTTTAATGTAAAGGTACATGGACTTAATCCTTGTCAACATTCGGTCAGTCGAAGCTTTCAAAAAACCACTCCTTATGAAGGTACTTTCCGGCCAAATACTCGCTCAATTTCATATGTATTCGTGCGAGTGTGGTTCATGACCGTGGATTTGAACAGATGACTACTACAATCGAATTGCTACTCTCTTACCAGAAGTCGGGTGAGCTGTTAGGTTTTTCGTGTTTGCTGTATTGCTCTGTTAATGTCCTTCCCTTTCAGTTTCAGCTTAAAACAATGCTGTTTTAAAAGGGTCATTCATAAGTGATTGTTAGGGCATGCTTTGGAGTTCGGGCATCTGAGTTATCATCAATGAACAGATTTCAACCAGAAGTCCCCCTCCTTTGACCTATATTCTAACGGAGAACGATATGTTCGTAAAGCGAAAAATGGCTTTTTTTTTGTTAAAGTTATGTAAAAGGCCCATAAATAATCTGTTATAATCCCGTGACTTCCCACTAACCAAAGAAGAACGTATACTAGAAAGAAGGAAGCACTAAGGAGGACGAGTATGACAATCGAATGGAAAGAACTTGTTGAACAGAGAAAAGAGTCTATTATCGCAGATACACAAGCATTGCTCAGGAAAAAAAGTATCCTTGACCCTGATACGTCTGGAGTTGGACAACCTTTCGGAAAAGGAATTGCAGATACATACAATTGGCTCTTAACCAAAAGTCAAAATGACGGATTTAAAACGAAAGACATAGAAGGGTATGCGGGACATATCGAATACGGCGAAGGAAAAGAGATCATTGGTATTCTCTGTCATATCGATGTTGTTCCTGAAGGAGAAGGGTGGTCCGTCGATCCGTATGGGGCTCACATTGTGGATGGAAAGATCATCGCTAGAGGAGCTATTGACGATAAGGGACCGACAATGGCTGCTTATCACGCCTTGAAGCTCGTAAAAGAACTGAACATACCACTCTCAAAACGAGTCCGACTCATCATTGGAACCGATGAAGAAAGCGAGTGGCGCTGTGTAGATCGTTACTTCAAAGAAGAAGAGATGCCACAAATGGGCTTTGCACCTGATGCGGACTTTCCGATCATTTATTCAGAAAAAGGCATTTGTGATTTGTTTTATAAAAGAGCGCTTCAGGACGATGAGCCCACTGGAGAGCACGAGCTCATTACGTTTAAAAGTGGACATCGATTAAATATGGTACCAGAAAGTGCCGTTGCTCTTATTCAATCCGATGCGGCCAAAACGTTAAAAGAACAGTTTGATTCATTTGTAAAAGAAGAGCGTGTTTCAGGAAAAGCGACGATGATTTCAGACAAACAGGTGGAATTGTTTGTTCAAGGAAAATCCGTCCATGGAATGGAACCTGATAAAGGAATCAACGGGGGCTTGGAACTTGCTCGCTTTTTGATGAACGCTTCTTTTAATGAGTCTGGGGGAGACTTTCTTTCTCTATTAGGTGAGCGTTTTGCTCGTGACTCTCGCGGAGAAAAGCTAGGTGTTGTTCATCGCGACAACCAGCTTGGTGACCTGACAATGAATCTAGGTGTCCTTCATTATGAAAAAGAAAAAGAGGCCACGATAGGCATTAATCTCCGTTACCCAAAAGGCGCGGATTTTGAAGGAGTAAAAAAGATCCTCGATCAAGAGCTGAATGAGAAAGACTTCATTGGAACAGTAAAAACTCATGAAACCCCTCATATGGTCGAAGAGTCGTCTGAGCTTGTTAAGGCCTTGGCTCAAGTGTATAGAGATCAAACTGGAGAAGAGGCAGATCTATTAGCGATTGGTGGAGGCACTTATGCCAGGTCTCTGAACGAAGGCGTAGCTTTTGGTCCGCTTTTCCCTAAACGTGAAGACTTGGCTCATCAAGCAGATGAGGCGATCCATATTGAAGATTTGTTAAAAGCAACATCCATATACGCTCAAGCCATCTATGAACTTGCAAAATAACAAAAAAGGTTGCTGTTACAGGTGAACGATCTAACTATCCAACAAGAAAAACGCTTGCTTTTTCATATGCGAGCGTTTTACTTTTTATCTTTCTTCGCTATCGGGGGGCTGTTCCCCCTTTTAAGCGTGTATTTGCAAAATGAAGTCGGTTTGTCAGGAGGGCAAATCGGGACTATCATGTCTATCGGCCCTATTACGATGCTCGTCGCACAACCACTTTGGGGAATGCTTAGTGACTATACAAGAAGCCCGCGGATCCTTCTTACTATAGCCGTGATTGGCACAGGGGCTATCGGGTTGATGTATGTAACAACGGAACTTTATCCGGCTCTTATTTTTATCGCTTCTTTTTTAGCTTTGTTTCAAAGTGCCATCATCCCTTTGTCCGATAGCATGGTCATGAACCATGTCCATAAAAGGGGCGGGGACTATGGAAGAATCCGAATGTGGGGAGCAGCCGGCTTTGCCCTTTCTGTTTGGGTAATGGGAAATCTCTCGGACTGGTTTGGTCAATCGGTTATCTTTTATGCGTTTGCTTTGGTCCTATGGATTAGTGCTTATTTTGCAGTGAAGATGCCAAAAGAATCTGCCCTTCCGAGGGTGGAGCTTTTATCAGGACTAAAAGAGCTTGTGAAAGTGCCAAAGTTTGTTTTGTTTCTAGTTGTAACGTTTCTTGTGTTTGGACCGATTATGGCGAACAATTTTTACTTTGGATTGCTCATCCAATTTGCTGGAGGGTCATTAGCAGGCGTAGGACTTGCCTTTTTATTGGCAGCGGGGAGTGAGATTCCGTTCATGAGGTGGGCAGGCGCTCTTATACAAAGGCAGGGAATAATGGTGATCCTCTTTGTAGCTGCTTTCGTGTCTGGGCTGCGCTGGATCTTTTACTTCCTTGGACCTTCACCTGAGCTTATTTACGTGACAACGGTCATCCAGGGCCTCAGTATCGGTCTCTTTATTCCAGCGGCGCTTCAATACGTTCGCAACCTTGCACCGGAAGAAGTAAAAGCTACAGCAGTCAGTTTGTATGCAGCAGTGGGAAATGGACTAGGCGCCTTTTTCTTTACGTTCTTTGCAGGTCTTCTTATCGACTGGCAAAACATCCTTTATGTTTACCTCTTTTACGGTGTAGCCACACTGATTGGTGCCATGTTGTTACTTGTCATGGTGAGAATGGAGAAGAGGGTAGTGTAACAAAAAAAGAATTCCTATAGGCAGTCAGCCTATAGGAATTCTTTTTTATTCTTGATCAAACACAAACAAATCTGTAGACAGGTAACGTTCGCCTGTATCACAAGCAATGGCAACGACCACATCATCAGGTGAAAGGCGTTTTGCCACTTCAAGAGCAGCATAGCAAGCGGCTCCTGAGGATGGACCGACCAAAATTCCTTCTTCTTTTGATAGGCGACGAGTCACATCGTAAGCATCTTCATCTGTCACCGTGAAAATTTCACCGTAAACGTCTTCGTTCAAGATTGGAGGGACAAATCCCGGGCTCGTTCCTACAAGCTTGTGAGGACCTGGTTTTCCACCGGATAAGACAGGTGATCCTTTTGGTTCAACGACGTGTACACTCACATCAGGGTAGAATTTCTTTAACTCTTCTCCTGTACCTGTAATCGTTCCCCCGGTACCCGAAGCGGCCACAAATGCGCTTAAGGACTTTCCGATTTGATCCATGCCTTCTTTAATTTCGTGTGCCGTTGTTTTACGGTGAGCGTCTGGATTGGCCGCATTTTCAAATTGCATAGGCATAAAGCTGTTCGGAATTTCTTTTACGAGCTCGTGTGCCTTTTCAATCGCACCGGGCATTTTTTTATCCCCTGGTGTCAGCACCACTTCAGCACCGTATGCTTTGAGCAAGTTAATACGCTCTTGGCTCATAGTGTCAGGCATCGTTAAAATGGTTCTGTACCCGCGAGCAGCGGTGTTCATGGCAATACCAATTCCCGTATTACCGGAAGTAGGTTCAATTATGACGCTGTTTTCATTAAGGTGACCGTCTTTTTCCGCTTGTAGGATCATATTAAAGGCCGCTCGGTCCTTTACGCTTCCGCTTGGATTCATAAATTCAAGCTTCAGGTATACGTCAGCTCCATCTTTAGGCGCTAACTTTTGCAATTTGACCAATGGCGTATCTCCAATAAGTTCGGCCATGTTTTCTACAACTTTCATCACCATCATCCTTTCATCGTGCATGAAGTTTCGTTTATGATGAAAACTAACTGTAAACGTATTTTCTTTTAAATCGTATCAAACATATCGGAATTAAACATTCTTATTTTATCATACCGCAACATCACTCGCAAAAGGAGGAATTTTAATGAAAGAAGATCATTATTTTATTGGTTTGCCTGTACCTGATAAAGTGGTAGAACCCCTTGTGGAAGCCCAACAGCATTTTGATGTTGAATCTCGGTTCAAGAGCGTAACCCAGCCTGAAGATTTTCACATCACTCTATTGTTTTTTGGTGGGTGGGAAAATGAAAAGAGAGAACAACTGTGGGAAGTATTGAAAGAAAAGCTGAAAGAAGAAGAGAGTGTAGCCCTTACGTTGAGGGAGATCAGTTCGTTTGGAAGGCCGGCCGAACCACGAGTCTTGTGGGCTGGTCTGGCGTACTCGAAGCCCCTTATGGCTTTGCAAAAGAAAATGAAGGATATAGCAAAGAAACACGACTTTCCTATTGAAGAGCGGCCATTTACCCCACACATTACGTTAGCTAAAACCTATACAGGAGAAAAGCCTCTTAGACTCCAAAATCTCACCACAGATTTGCCACAAATCGGTTGGGATGGACAAGAAGTGGTGCTTTATAAAATTCATCCCCAGGCTAAACCAAAATATGAACGAGTCGATTCCATTACACTGCAGTAAAATATGGTAAAATCATCATAGTAGAACAAAGTGGAGGAGAACCGGATGGCGCAGCTCGTGAAATTAACCAATTGTATATCCAGATACGAGAGTGATGTGTACAGGTACTCCAGTCGATTTAATCGGCTTAAAACAGACCGATGGGACAGGCTTAAAATGGATTGGGGAAAGCGAAAGCATGAACGAAAGATTTACGAATATGAAGAAATTGTAAACTCCAGCTTTGGAATTGAAGGGGAAGATCGTGCAGTCTGGAAAAAATGGATTCCTTTTTTAAAAAAGAAACAGGAAGGTTCCATTGCTCCTAAGGAGGATGAATCGTTTTTTCCACATTTGAGGAAGCCAATCTCTTCGATTGAAGCGTTAAAGAAAGCTTACTTAGAAGAACTATACTCGTTCCAACTCACATGGGCCACGTCCACGATACACGAGAAGTCATACTTGAATAGAGATTTAAAGTACGATCCCTTTCTAGCCATGCTCGTGAAATCACTGCCGGACACATATATGTTATTTTACAAGCCGGTAATCGCCATTCGAAGAGCAGAGGTTGAGATGGAAGTGATGATCGTTACGCCCACGGAAATGTGGCTAATCCACTGCTTGGGAGGGGACGATCACACGATTTACAAACCTTTTAATGACAGGTATTGGACTAAAGATAGGAAGCCTAGTGAGGAGAGGATTGTTCATCCTCATATCCCGATCAAGCGGATGAAATCGGTCATATATGAAGTGTTCCAAAAAGAGGGGATGACCTATCCGATCAAGACAGCCGTCGTAGCCAAAGATAGCTATATCGATATGCCTCGTGTGGATACGAAAGTGTCTATGATTGATAAGCGAACGTTTCCCGGGTGGTATGAAAAGTTAAAGCGTCACAAGTCACCGATTAAGCATCAGCAGTTAAAGGTAACAGAAGTTTTGTTAAACCACTGCACAACAGAATCCCACCCTCGAGAGCAAAGTGATGACCAAAAACTTAGTTAACAAACTAAAAGCCGTCCTAACAGGAAGAAAAGATCCTGTAGAACGGCTTTTTTTTATTCCATTCTCTTTAGCTTCCATATTTCTGAAGCATATTCTTGAATGGTTCTGTCGCTTGAGAACTTACCCGAATAAGCGATATTCGTCATGCTCATTTGCATCCATTTCGCTTGATTACGATACGCTTGCTCCACGAGTTCGTGCGTTTCAATATAAGCATCGAAATCTTTTAACACAAAATAAGGATCGTTGTGGTACAAGATATGATAGAAGATGTCTTTGAATTCAATTTCTTGAGATCCAAAAGCTCCTTCATTCAATTGATCGAGGATTCGGCGAACCCGATCATCTGTGTGATAAATGTCGCGAGCCACGTATCCACCTTTAAGGTAATATTCAAGTACTTCATCGGCCGTCAAACCAAAAATAAAGATATTACGATCCCCAACAAGGTCACGGATTTCAATGTTGGCCCCATCCAGTGTCCCTACAGTAAGAGCGCCGTTCATCATCATTTTCATGTTTCCAGTGCCGGACGCTTCTTTACTGGCAGTGGAAATCTGCTCGCTTATGTCTGTTGCAGGAATGATTTTTTCCGCTAAGCTCACATTGTAATTTTCGAGAAAGACCACTTTTAGTTTTCCTTGAATAGAAGTGTCGTTATTAATGATCGACGCCATTCTGTTAATGAGCTTAATGACTTCTTTAGCAAAGTAGTAGCTAGGTGCTGCTTTGGCCCCAAAGATAAACGTACGAGGGGTAATATCAAGACTTGGATTGTCTTTTAGCTCATTATACAAATGAATAACATGGAAGATGTTTAACAGTTGTCGTTTGTATTCGTGTAATCGTTTAATCTGAACATCAAAGATGGAATGCTCATCTACAACAATACCTGTTTTTTCATGGATAAAGCGGGCAAGGTGAGCTTTGTTCTGAAGTTTTACTTCAGACACTCGCTCAAGAAAAGGAACGTCGTTTGTATAACGAAGGAGACTGATTAAGTGATTTGGCCGTTGAATCCATTGAGGTCCAATGACATCACTGATCAAAGTTGATAGTTCCGGATTTGCCTGCAACAGCCAGCGTCGGTGAGTAATTCCGTTTGTTTTATTATTGAACCTGTCGGGAAAGAGCGTGTAAAAGTTACTCATCTCTTTTTTCTTTAAAATCTCTGTGTGAAGTCGTGCTACTCCATTTACACTAAAGCTTCCAACAATAGCGAGGCGAGCCATATGGACTTGATCGTCGGCAATGATGGCGAGCTCATGAATCTTGTTATGAAGTTCAGGATGCTCTTCCCACACTTTCTTGCAAAAGCGTTCATTGATTTCATCTATAATCATGTAAAGTCGAGGAAGGAGAGACTTCACCATGTCCTTTGGCCATTTTTCAAGAGCTTCACTCAACGTCGTATGATTGGTGTAAGCAATGGTTTTAGTCGTAATCTCCCAAGCGTCATCCCACCCAAACCGTTCTTCATCCATTAAGATACGCATGAGTTCAGGGACAGCTAGACTTGGGTGGGTGTCATTAATCTGAATGACGATGTAATCGGACAAATGCAATAGAGATCTGCGACCTGTTTTTTTATACTGACGGATGATGCTTTTAAGGCTTGAGGAAACAAGGAAATATTGCTGTTTTAGTCGTAAAATTTTTCCCTCATAACCAGAATCGTCAGGATATAAGAATCCTGAGATTTGTTCGATCGAATGTTTGTGATCGAGGTGATGATAATATTGAGAGCTTTTGCTCGTGAGTAAGTCTGATGAGCCAGTATTCGATTCAGCGCTCCAGAGTCTAAGGGTATTCACCACTTCGTTTTGATAGCCAACGATTGGCACGTCGTAAGGAACGGCGGTTACTTTGTCAGTATTTTCGTATTTAAATTCTAACGTCCCGTCATTCTTTTTGAACATGTGAATGTCGCCGCCAAAATGAATATCCACTGCTTCTTCAGCTTTCCTTGTTTCCCAAGGGTAGTCTTCTTTTAGCCAGTAGTCAGGTAGCTCGACTTGATGCCCATGAATGATCCGTTGCTCGAACAAGCCGTAGCGATAGCGGATACCGCAGCCGTGGCCTGGGAATTTAAGAGATGCAATCGACTCGAGAAAGCAAGCAGCCAACCTTCCCAAGCCTCCGTTACCGAGACCAGCGTCAGGTTCGACTGAATATACTTTATCTGGATCAAAGCCCATCGCTTTAAGAGCGGCATTACATTCGTAGAGCATGCCGCTGTTAAGAAGGTTACTCTGCAAAAGACGTCCCACAAGAAACTCCATGGATAGATAATAAACTTGTTTACACTCGGATTCTCGGTACTTTTCCTGCGTGTCGATCCAGTTCTTGTTCATTTCTTCACTAGCGATCGCGCAAATAGCATAGAACAAATCGCGCTCGGAGGCTTCACCAATGGAAATGCCTCCGACCTTTTCTGTCTTATGCTTAATCGCTGCAATCCATTTATCGGTTGTTAAGTGTGGCAACGTCAGTCACTCCCTATGAATAAATGTTGGCCGTCTCGAACTCGGCATAAAGCTGATTATATTGAATGGCGGATTCTTTCCAGCTGAACTGACTCTTGTTGACGTTTTTTAATAATTGAATCCATTGAATTGGGTTGTGATAGACGCGTAACGAATGTTTCAATGTTTCGAGTAGCTCGTGGGCGTTGTAGTTTTGGAAGCTAAATCCATTACCTTCTCCGGTAATTTCATTAAATGATTGCACCGTGTCCTTTAGTCCTCCTGTTTCCCGTACAATCGGTACAGCTTTATACTGTAAAGCGATTAGCTGGGTTAGGCCGCACGGTTCAAACTGGGAGGGCATGATAAAGAAATCAGCTGCTGCATACATTTGTCGCGCAAGCTTTTCGTCAAAGGTGAGGCTAACAGACAGACGCTCAGGGTGTCGTTCGGCTGCATGATAAAAGAAGCCTTCAAATTCACCATCGCCGGTTCCAAGAACAGCGACTTGAACATCTTCTTGTAAAAATTCATCCAAAATTCGTTGAATAAGATGGAAGCCTTTTTGTTCAACTAGCCTTGAAATAATCACGTAAAAAGGTTTCTCCCCATCGATCGGTAATCCTAGAATCTCCTGTAAATACTCTTTGTTTTCCTTTTTCTTCCCTCTGGAATGACGGTAATTTGAAAAAATATACGGATCTTTTAAGGGATGATAATCATTCGTGTCGATGCCATTAATAATGCCAGTCAGATCGTCATCTCTTTCAAGTAGTAACTGGTGTAGCCCTTCTCCATAGTATGGGTCTTTGATTTCTTCTGCGTAGGTAGGGCTTACTGTTGTGACTTTATCCGCATGGAAGATACCGCTCTTCATGCAGTTAAGCATCCCGTTCCATTCCATTCCCCCGAAGTGATCCATGGACAAATTGAACATCTCTCCAAACATAGTATGAGGCATAATCCCTTGATAACGGATGTTGTGAATGGTAAAGACGGTTTTAAGGTTCTCGATCGGCTGCAATATCTTTGCGAATGCACAAACAAGACCCGTTTGCCAATCATGAGCATGAATGATATCCGGAGTGAAGTTTAAGTATGGTAAGGCTTCGATAACGGCACGGCTGAAAAAGACGAAACGCTCTCCATCATCGTAATATCCATATACCCCTTTACGGGTAAAATAATAATCGTTGGAAATAAAAAAGTAATCTACACCGTTATGCTCTAGTGTATAAATGGATGCTTCTTGATTCCTCCAACCAACTGGGACGTTAATGGTTGTAACTAGTTCCATTTGTGACTGCCAGTGATCTGGAATTTCATCATACAGGGGAAGCATGACCTTTACATGGGAGTTTGTAGTTTTGTTGATCGATTGTGGGAGGGAACCGATGACATCGGCTAAGCCTCCTGTTTTAATGAATGGGGTACATTCCGATGCTGTAAATAAAATGTTTGTCATCATCGTTTCTCCTCTCTGGAGGCTGGGACAGAAATGTTTGTTATGATCTTAAATCCGAACAATGGGATGCGGTGCAACTAAACCGCTACTGAAATATACTTCGCTTTCCGCGGGAAGCGGCTGAGCCTCCTCGGGCTTTGCCCTCCGGGGTCTCATCTTCGCTTTTCATCCCGCAGGAGTCTACGTATATTTCATCCGCTTTGTTAGCAAATGGTTCGGACTTCATTTCATTCACTTTCTTTATGTTCCAGCCTCTTTTGGTCTTAATTTTTCTCGCTTTTTTTAATGTTGGTCCATCAACAGAATAAGTTCCGCTACTGATGAAACAACGACTTATTCGATTTAAACCGAACCTTATTTTTTTTAGCTCATTACTGTTCGTTTAGCTACGACGAATGGTTTTTCGTGGGAACCGATAAACGTTTGCCCTTCTGTCACCGTCACGTCTTTATCCAAAATGACATTTTCCAAATGAACGCCTTCTTCAATAGTACAACGCTGCATGATGACAGAGTTGATGACTTTGGCACCTGGTTTTACGACGACTCCACGGAACAATACACTATTTTCCACTTCTCCGTTGATTTCACAACCGTTAGCAAGAAGGGAATCCTTAACTTCCGAGATATCCTGATATTTGGTAGGTGGCTCATTGCTGATTTTCGTTTTAATAAACGCATTTTGATAAAAAAGTTCACGGTAATTTTCAGGGTTTAACAAGTTCATATTGTGTCGGTAAAAGCTTTCAATTGAATTGATAAAGGCAGAGTAGCCTGTTTGTTCAAAGGTTTGGATATTTAGCTTCTCAAGATTTTCTTTAACACCGTGAATAAAGAAGTGATCCTTGTGGTGGGCAATGCACTCGTCAACGAGGTCCAGCATTAAGCTTTTCTTAATAATATAGACCCCTGTAAATACATGAGGGTTGCTTCGTTCATTTGTAATGTCTGATACCCATCCTTGGTCGTCTTGGTTTATGCGAAGGCAAGGATCATGCTCAGGTCCCAACTCATCGACGCGAGTAGTGACCAACGTCACATCGGCTCCTCGTTCCAAGTGATAGTCAAATGCATCACTGTAGTCCGCATTGGAAAGATATTGACTGCCGCTCACAATCACGTAGTTGGACTTCCCTCTGTTAAAGTAATCTCGGTTGTTATGAAAGTGAGAAAGGTCTCCTTTTGAGATGTCAGTTGGATCGTTCCAGTCAGGAGGCAAGATAAACAATCCTCCGTGTCTTCGGTCAAGCTCCCAATCGGCGCCAGTGCCAAGGTGATCCATCAAAGATCGATATTTGTTACGTGTGAAAATAGCAATATCTTGGACGTTTGAGCGAACCATATTCGAAAGGGTGAAATCAATTAAACGATAGCGGCCAGCAAATGGAACGGCTGCGCCACATCGGAAATAAGTCAATTCATTTAAAAAGTCGTGTTCGTGCTCTAGGTTTATTAAGCCCATCATGGATTCCATGTAGAATTCCTCCTTTGGTTATAAAGCAAGTGTAGGTTGTAGGTTTAATGGCATGCTGAGTCAAAATGATCACTCAGATCCTTCTGGTGGGGAAGTGATTTAGGCACTTCCCGCAGAATGATAAACCATTATTTTACGGTCACGATCCCGACGTTTTCGTTATCAATGACATAAGGTTCTTCTCCTTCTGGTGTGCAAATGTAGGAGTTTGGAGGAACGACAGTGTCCTCTTTAATGATCGCTCGCTCGATGACCGAGTTCTCTCCGACTTTTACACGAGGGTGAAGAATGGACTGTCTAACCGTACTCTTCGAATCTACTTCGACGTTTTCAAAGAGAATAGAACGATCAACCGTGCCACGAATCCAGCAACCTGAATTGATATAAGAATTTGTGATATTGGTGTTACCGTTAATGTATTGCGGTGGGTAGTTGGAGTCGTGGGAGTACGTTCTCCATTCACGATTGTTCAAGGACACCATTTCATCCATTTCCAACAAGTCCATGTTTGCTTCCCAATAACTTTGAACCGTTCCAACATCTTTCCAGTAACCTTCAAACTGATAAGCGAAGAGACGGCGTTCATCATCAACCATAGCAGGAATAATATCCTTACCAAAATCATGTGAAGACGTTGGGTTTTTCGCATCTTCCATGAGGTAGCTTCTTAATGATTTCCAGTTAAAGATGTAAATTCCCATAGAAGCCAGATTGTTTTTAGGCTTGGCTGGTTTTTCATCGAATTCGTAGATACGCAAGTCATCGGTTGTATTTAAGATACCGAATCGGGAAGCTTCATCCCATGGCACTTCCATCACACTGATCGTGGCATCTGCTTCTTGTTCTTTGTGATATTTAAGAAGTTTTTGATAATTCATTTGATAAATATGGTCACCGGAAATCACCAGAATGTACTCCGGATCATAACGGTCGATAAAGTGTATATTTTGATAAATCGCATCAGCTGTACCTGAATACCAACTACCGCCTTCTTTTGCAGTGTAAGGTGAAAGAATAGATACCCCGTCTGCTTGGCGGTCGAGGTCCCAAGGCTTGCCGATCCCGATGTGTTTGTTTAAGTCGAGAGGGGAATATTGCGTTAATACCCCCACAGTATGAATGCCAGAGTTTGCACAGTTACTAAGTGTAAAGTCGATAATTCTGTATTTCCCTCCAAAGGGAACAGCAGGTTTTGCAAGATCCTTAGTAAGTAAACCTAAACGCTTACCTTCTCCTCCAGCTAACAACATTCCAACGCACTCTTTTTTACTCATTACAATTCCTCCTCTTTGGTTTCCCCTTCATCTATCTTTCTAAAAATGGAGATGGCCAGTGGGGGAACTTTCACTTTGATGTGTTGTGAGTGACCATGCCATTTTTCCGGACTGGTAAAATGTTCTTCGTTGTTGACTTGGTTTGAGCCACTAAATTCTTGATCGTCTGAGTTGAACACCTCTTTATATTTTCCCGGCTTAGGCACGCCGACTTTGTAGTCGTAAGAAACGTTAGGTGTGAAATTACAAAGAACGATTAACTCTTCACCGGGGTTCTTTCCACGACGTAAAAACGATATGATGCTTTGGTGGATATTATGAGGATCGATCCATTCAAAACCTTGATGGTGATGATCTTGTTCATATAGCGCTTTGTTCTCCAAATAAAAATGATTAAGTTTGGAGACGTAGGTGAAAAGGGTATTGTGAAGCGGATAGTCAAACAAATGCCAGTCAAGCTGCTCTTGGTCTTTCCACTCGGCATACTGACCGAATTCCCCACCCATGAACAAAAGCTTTTTACCCGGATGAGCCATCATGTAGCCGTAGAGCAACCGGAGACTTGCGAATTGTTGCCACTGATCACCAGGCATTTTATCAAGTAATGATTTTTTGCCGTGTACAACTTCGTCATGTGAAAGTGGCAAAATGAAGTTTTCACTATGGGTGTACATAAATGAAAATGTGAGCAATTGATGGTGCCACTTACGATAAAGCGGATCATGCTCCATGTACTCTAATGTGTCGTTCATCCAACCCATGTTCCATTTGAAGTTAAACCCAAGTCCACCTTGATACGTTGGTGCGGTAACGAGTGGCAGGTCCGAGCTATCTTCAGCCATCATTAGGCAGTTTGGGAAGTACTTAAACACGACTTCGTTCAATTTACGGATAAAAGCCATTGCTTCGAGATTTTCTTCACCTTCGTATGAGTTGTAGATTTTTTCTTCATCATCACCCCTGTCAAAGTTTAAGTAGAGCATACTGGCGACGGCATCTACACGAATTCCGTCCATATGGTACTCATTAAGCCAAAAGATGGCATTAGAGATAAGAAAACTCTGTACTTCTGGTCTACCGAAATCAAAGGTAAGGGTACCCCAACTGCGCTTTTCGCCTTTAGTAGGGTCCTGATATTCATAAATGGGGGTTCCATCGAACATGCGAAGACCGTGATCGTCTTTACAGAAGTGTCCAGGCACCCAGTCCATTACGACTCCGAGTCCGTGTTGATGGCATTGGTCTACAAAATATTTAAAATCTTCTGGCGAGCCGTATCGACTCGTGACAGAATAGTAACCTGTTATCTGATAGCCCCAAGAGAGATCGAAAGGATGCTCTGAAAGAGGCAAGAGCTCGATATGCGTATAACCGAGTGATTTAACGTAAGGAATAAGTTCGTTAGCCAATTCACGGTATGTGTACAAAGAACCATCATCGTGGGTTTTCCATGATCCTACATGAACTTCATAGATGTTAACTGGTGATTCATGAGGATTAACATTCTTTTGATCGGTAAGCCAGCGGTTATCTTCCCAATGATAGTCAGTTTCCGGGACTGTTACAGACGCCGTATTAGGCCTAACCTCTGAGAAGAAGGCATATGGATCACTTTTTAAAATGGTAGCTTCTTCTTGTGTTCGAATTTCGTATTTATATGGTGTTTGAGATGAAATATCTGTGAAGAACCCTGCCCATAACCCTTGGTCAGTCATTTTGGATAGAGCGTGTTTTTCTCCACTCCAATTGTTAAAGTCCCCTGAGATGGAAACGGACTTGGCATTAGGTGCCCAAACAACAAAACGAAATCCTGTTGCTCCTTTGTAATCAATTTCATGGCAACCCATAAATTCATAGCACTGATAGTGTGTTCCTTGATGGAATAGATACACATCTTTATCTGAGATGTTATACAACGGCGACGAACCCCTTTCTAAATAAACATCAAAATGAATAATCATTCATTTTCGTGGAGTGAACCTTGTTACCGCAAACAAACATGGAAGGTTCTTGGTTTTTTCCAGCTTAAACAACGGTTTTTATAATATTCTCCTAATTTAACAGACTTCCTGCTTAAATAATATTAAAATTTTGCTAATGTTTTTCGTCATTTGTAGGGCTTTTTAAGGGAATTTGTCGAATTCATTATTTGCCCATAACAATGATTATATATGCAGTTTTATTTGTAAACGCTTTCAATAGTTTGAAGGTTTGAAATTATGGCTATGGTATTATCAATGAGTGAATCAAATGTCATATAAGATGGCTACTTCACCTCGTATTTAATAGTTATTTATTAAGAGATTCATCGCATACATTAATAGAAAATCAAGGTGAAATGAGGAATTAAATTGGAAAAATCCGTAGCTTGGATTGACGATGTGACACGTCTAACAGTGAATACAGATAACGTAGAAACTTTACTCGATAAAACGCCAACCTTGATGTGGGAAGGGAACAAACTTCGAGGACATTTAGGGGATACCCATTTATCTCATACAGCCTCCATTTTGTTTCCAGAACCTCTTCCAGTAGGAAAGGAAGCAACATTGGTTTGGGGGAATGAGCACTTCCCTGTTTACGCTGGATCGGTTGTTCGAACAGGGTGGTTTGAGGAACATTTTGCAGTTGAAAATGCGACTTTAGGTGCTATATATCAGAAACATGAAACGACATTTTCCGTGTGGGCTCCTACAGCTTTAAACGTGAAATTATATTTAAATAATAATTATTTTGAAATGAAAAAAAGTAAAAAAGGGGTCTGGACCACGACTGTTAAAGGAGATTTGAACAAACTTCCCTATCATTATGAAGTTGCGATTAACGGAAGCTTGATAAAAGTAAATGATCCGTATGCTAAATCCCTTACTGCAAATAGCAAAGAGAGTGTCGTTGTGAATTTGTCAAAAACGAACCCGGAACAGTTTTTAAAGCATAGTCATCCTCCGTTTTCAAAAGTAACGGATGCGATTATTTATGAACTCCACGTACGAGATGCGACGATCGATGGGAATAGTGGTGTCAGAGCGAAAGGGAAATTTAAAGGCCTGACAGAAGAGCATACAGTAACTAAAGATAACAGTTTGACTGGCTTGTCATACATTAAGGAACTTGGTTGCACCCATGTTCAACTCTTACCTATTAATGACTTTGCGAGGGTGGATGAAAACAACCCTGACGGTCAGTACAATTGGGGTTACGACCCACTGTATTTTCAGGCACCAGAAGGTAGTTATGCAACAGATGTTGAGAATCCTTTGACCCGAATCAAAGAGTGCAAAGAGATGATTCAAGCGTTTCATCAAAATGGGTTGAATGTAATCTTGGATGTCGTATACAATCATGTCTACTTAAAGGAAGATTCTCCGTTCCATAAGCTGGTACCTGGATATTATTTTAGGTATCACGGAGATGGTACGACTGGAAATGGCACAGGGGTAGGCAATGATTTAGCTACGGAGAGAAAGATGGTCCGAAAGTTCATTGTTGATTCTATACGATATTGGCTTGACGAATATCAAGTAAATGGCTTTCGGTTTGACTTGATGGGTGCGATGGATGTTGAGACGATGCGGCAGGTGCGGGAGCTTTGCAATGAATACGACAGAACGATTTTGCTCCTCGGAGAAGGATGGGAGTTGGATACACCGCTTCCTTCCGATCAAAAGGCTACGATGGATAAATCGTGGCAACTCCCAGGGGTTGGTTTCTTTAATGATTTCTTTCGGGATAGCTTAAAAGGCCAGTTATTCTTTTTACACGACACGGGATATGCAAATGGGCATGGCCGCTTCATTGAACGTCTGCCGCAGCTCGTGTCAGGCTCGTGCCGAGACGACTTCGGAGACTGTAAGGTGAATGAGCCTAGCCAAAGTGTGAACTACGTGGAGTGTCACGACAACCACACGTTA
This sequence comes from Alteribacter aurantiacus DSM 18675, assembly GCF_000429705.1. Classification (GTDB taxonomy): domain Bacteria; phylum Bacillota; class Bacilli; order Bacillales; family Salisediminibacteriaceae; genus Alteribacter; species Alteribacter aurantiacus. Next base: position 2,173,987 of record NZ_KE386941.1, on the reverse strand, counting down.
TGGGATCGACTTCAAAACACGAATGAATCAGAAATAGAAGAGGAGAAGAAGAAGATTCATCAACTAGCAACGGGGTTGACGATATTAAGTCAAGGTATTCCCTTTTTACATGCGGGCCAAGAATGGTTTCGAACGAAAAAAGGGGATGAGAATAGCTATATCTCAGGAGATGAGATTAACAAGCTTGATTGGACGCAAAGGGAGCGAGAAAAGGCCAATATCCGCTTTATTAAATCCTTAATCGAGATTCGTCACTCATATCCAGTGTTTCGTCTTGAGGATAAAAAGGACATTAAACAGCGGTTACACATCTTATCGAGTCCAGCGCCGATATTTGGGTATCTTCTATTAGGTGACTCAGAGGATATCGCAGTATTTATTAATCCAACCAAAAAGCGTTTCCCTTTGTACCTCCCATCTCCTGGAAGGTGGGATAAGTTAATTAGCAACCATGTGGCGACTGTGTCTTCATCATCGTTTATCATAGGTGATCACTCCGAAATCGAACCTTATGAATTGGTTGTATTAAAGAAATCACGAACGTAGGATGGTTTTATGTAGAACATCCTCTTGAAGAAAAGGAAAAACTTCATTACAATGATAAAAGACTTTTTGTGTCTTCTTATTTGATTCATTTCGTGATATGATGAAAAATACTTCTGTGATTCTGGATTCGATGAAATTGAGGGTGAAACGATTGAAACACTTGATGGGTGAAGGATGGCATTTGCGTCCTGCCGGTGGTGCAACAGGAGAAGCATACGTTGCAGAACAGGGCGAACAAAAAATCTTCATAAAGCGAAATTCTTCACCGTTCTTGGCGGTTCTTTCTGCAGAAGGGATTGTACCAAAGCTCCTTTGGACGAAGCGTCTGGAAAGTGGGGATGTAATCACCGCGCAGCGATGGGTGAATGGCAGGGAATTAAAGTCTTTTGACATGAATTCCTCACGTATAGGCAGACTGCTTGGAAAAATCCACCGGTCAAAAGAGCTTCTCGACATGTTCAAGCGTTTAGGGAACGAGCCTTTAACACCAGATCGCTTATTGGAAGACTTGGTAGACAAAGCGAACCACCTCGGAGTCAATGAATCGGTGGTAGAAGACGCCTTTGTCTGGCTTCGTAATCATATACAAGACATTCATGTAGACGATTATGTTGTGTGTCACTCTGATGTGAATCATAACAATTGGATCGTGAGTGAAGATGGCTCACTTTATTTGATTGATTGGGACGGAGCAAACGTTGCAGACCCCGCTCTGGATTTGTCTGCGTTGCTTTACTTATATGTACCACGTAATGAATGGGAAGCGTGGCTTGACTCCTACGGGTGTTCCTTAACCCCTGAACTAATCAAGCGTATGAATTGGTACATGGTGGCTCAAAGCATTGAAAGTGTGCTGTATCATCGTGAAAAACGCCAGCTGGTGGAATTAAATAAATGGAACACGATTTTGACTGATGTGTTAACTAAAGTAAATGTAAGAATAAGCGAATAAAAACCTTGTTCCCGTTTAGGGCGACAAGGTTTTTATCGTTAATCTACATTAATCTGTCCGGGTATAAGAAGCTATGCTCTGAGGTTTCAATTCCTTGAATCCACTGTTGAATCTCTTCGCCGTTCAAGGATTCCAGTTGACCACTCGTTTGATGATCGGTACTGTACTTTTCAATGGTTGCGAGCATGTCCCTGACTTCATGTTGGACTTCTTTGTTCTTTAATAAGGACTTGGCTAACCGTTCAATTTGGGCATATTCGTCTCTCGAACCGAAGTGCTCCGTGTCTTGGTTTTTCAGAATATCCACAAGTAACTGAAGCTGATGGTGGTAGTTCATTGGCATTTTACACACATCCTTTTTGTTCGCTGTCTACACAATAGGGTGTGTGAAAATCCTTTTTCTATTCGCGATTATATCTCTCTACCTTCACGCTGCTCATAATCAATCGTCACGCCTCCGTCGCCATCTCTAAGCATCTCCAATTCCTCAATCCAACGGGCGATGTTCATTTGATGAAGTTGAATGTGTTCTTTCAAATTAGAACTGGTAGTTCGCTCATCAATAAAAGCGTCCATTTCAACAATGCTGCCCTCAAAATTTTCATTAATCTCGTCATGTCTAAGCTCTTTTACAAATCCTTGCATTTTTTCAAAGTCGTTCTCCGTTGTGTGCTCTCGGTTTTTCATATGAATAAGCAGTTTTCTCAATTTTGTAATCGTTTCTGTCTGTGACACGGTATCGCCTCCTCAAGGTATATTTGGAAGGAACTGAAAAAAATAAATCTTTACCTTTTTCAATACCTTCGTATACATAGTTGTTTATTCCTTTATTTTAAGGATAATAATCATTTCCATTCCAGTGGTACTTTAAATTGTGGTATTGTTATGATGGTAAAAAAGAAGAAATGGAGTGACGATAACGAATGCGTCTTCGAAATAAACCTTGGGCACCGGAAGAAATAGCGAATAACCCACACCTCATTATTCCGAATCCTGCAGATCATAAAAATAAATGGAAAGATTACTTTAACAATGACAATCCACTCTACGTTGAAGTAGGGAGCGGGAAAGGACAGTTTGTCACAGGGATGGCGAACCAGCATCCAGAGATTAATGTGATTGGCATTGAAAAATACGATAGCGTTATTATTAGCGCCCTTGAACTTATGCAACAACTTGAGCTTCCAAATGTCAACATGCTAAAAGAAGATGTTCAAGAGATTACCGATTTTTTCGGGGAAAATGAAGTGGATCGCTTATTCATTAACTTTACCGATCCATGGCCGAAAAATCGTCATGCAAAACGTCGCTTAACACATGAAGGATTTTTGAAGAAATATGTAGAAATATTGAAAGATGGAGGCGAAGTCCACTTCAAAACGGACAACCGTATCTTGTTTCAATATTCACTACAGAGCTTCTCGGAATTCGGTTTTTCTTTAAAAAACATCAGCTTGGACCTCCATGAAGATGGCCTTGAAGGAAACGTCATGACAGAATACGAAGAAAGGTTCTCACGTAAAGGCCAGCCGATTTACCGCCTTGAAGCCGTTTGGAAACGATAATCAAACTCTACACAAGGGGATGACATGATGGCATTGGAACAGCTCGAAGTAGGTCAGGTTAAAATCACATGGCTAAATGGAGGGGTCACCCACATGGATGGTGGCGCCATGTTTGGCGTCGTACCAAAACCCTTATGGGAAAAAAAGTACCCGGTCAATGAACGAAATCAAATTGAACTGCGAACCGACCCCATGTTGCTTCAAGTGAACGGAAAAAACATTCTTGTAGAAACCGGGATCGGTAACGGAAAATTCAATGACAAGCAAAAGCGCAACTTCGGTATCGAGCAGGAGTCGAAGGTTAGGGTCAGTTTAGACGAGCTTGGCCTCACACCTAATGATATTCACATTGTACTGATGACTCATATGCATTTTGACCATGCATCAGGGACTTCAGAGTGGATAGGAGAAGAACTTGTGTCGGTTTTCCCGAACGCGGTCTATTACGTAAACGAAACGGAGTGGGAAGAGCTGAAGGCGCCAAACATTCGCTCAAAAGCCACCTATTATAAAGAAAACTGGCAAGCGATTGAATCCCAGGTTCAGACTTATAAAGAAGAGGTAGAGCCGATTACGGGCGTGCGTCTCATCCATACTGGAGGTCATAGTGACGGTCATGCGATTTTGAAACTGGAGAGCGAAGGAGAGAAAGCTGTCCACATGGCCGATACGATGCCTACACACGCTCACAGGAACCCTCTGTGGGTGTTGGCCTATGATGACTACCCTATGAACACGATCTCCGCTAAACAAGCTCATATTGCCAAGGCATTAGAAGAGAATGCCTGGTTTTTGTTTTACCACGACTACAAATACCGGGCATTGAAGTGGAACGAAGAGAATGTGGTAGAGGAAGCGGTTCTTAGGAATCGTGAGAATGAATAGATTCAGGATGAGGCCCCCGTTGTGTAACGGGTTCCGTTAACTATCGCAAACATTAAAAATGTAAAACAAAATGACCTTCAAATTGTATGGAAATTTGAAGGTCTATTTTTGTTGATATAAAGGGATTTCGATAATTATTTTTGGGGGACTTGTAATGCAATTTGTCTATTAAAATGCGGGGATAGATACAATAGCCAGTGTACCGCAGCAAAAGACACTAAATTTTTACTTGCAAAATCAGAAAATATTGGTTGAACACTGTTATAAGTAGATGATCATTTCAATGTGTTTGAAAAATAAAGGGAGAAATTCCGACTAAATTGAGAAATGCCCATATTTCCTTAATAATAAGGGGAGTTTTTCCGCTTATATATCCAAAACCTTTAGATTTTGTCTTATTTAGAGCAGTTAACCGGAATATTTCCGCTTATCTCCGGCTATTTAACCTCCTTTACCTACATTAGGCGGAAATTCTCCGTCTATGAATTCTCATACCTAAGCAAAAGTTGATATGAGAGGGAGGAATTGGTTGGCAAACTTCGTAATACGCAATCCGAAGAATAAGCAATTAAAAGCAAAATAGCAAGGGTGGGTTTAAATATGTACCGGAGTTGGATTTAGAGCTCATGAACGATGGTATAGTTGTAAAAGGATTTGTGCTTCATTTAAATTAACTACGAACTAAGGTATCTGTCGTCTGCAATTATTATGGAACGTTTTTTTAACATTGATTATAAAAAATGAATTTGAAGCCACTTAGCATTCCGCCATAGTTGAAAGCATAGAAAAAAGGAAGCCGTGTTTGGCTTCCTCTTTCGTATTACTGAGCTAAGTCTAGTTCAACTTCGCCGTTTTCTTCAATGGTTAGAGTACCGCCGTATACGTAATCAGCCTCTCCAGCTTTTTCAGCATACGCGTAAAGATCGTAATCACCTGGCTCTAGTTCGCTGCCATCAGGAGCAAGTCCGTCCCAAGTAAATTGGAAGTAGCCTGCGCGAAGGTTTTCAGCAGTTACAGGAGCACCGATGTATTCATATTCTTCTCCATCTTTATAAACCCAAAATTCAAAGTAATCAGCTCCACCAGGAAGGTAAGCTTCACCAGCGATTGTACCATCAGGGTTTACACCGAGGAACAAGTGTGTTACTCGTGGGTAATCCGGTTCCATTACAAATGCGATACTTGGTACTTCAATCACTTCGTCACCGTGAGTAAGGGTGATTGTTGCTTCGTAGTATCCAGCTTCAAGAGCTGAAGCATTAACTTGAACAACCGTATTTACTTTTTGAGTTCGTCCAGGTTGAACGTTCAGGTTGTTGCTTGTGTTTACTTGGATGTGATCTTCGCCATCGTGGAAGGTTACATCGATTTCATAACGTTTGCGCTCGTCAGAAAGGTTTGTTACTTCAAAGTGCTGGCGCTCTGTTTGACGTCCGTTTTCTTTATCAAATACGCCAAACGTGTGAGAACCTGGTGATACTAATGTTTCAGTTGTAATAGCATCGTAAGGACGGACACTTCCGGCACCTTGAGAGTTGAATGGGTACGGGTTGCCGTCACGATCTAATACAGGTTCAGCGGTGTTCATGATTGCTGCTTTTACTTGTTGTGGTGTACGCTCAGGCGTTGCTTCAAGAATTAGCGCTACTACACCGGCAACGTGTGGAGCTGCCATGCTTGTCCCTTGAAGAGAAGCGTAATAGCCAAATGCTTCAGGCATTGTACTTACGATTCCTACTCCAGGAGCAGATACGTCAGGCTTGATCATAAAGGTTGGAGCAGCTGGTCCTCTTGAAGAGAAGCCTGCCATGGATTCTGGAACTTCTTGATCGAATTCAATGTCGAAAGTAACTGTGTTGTTTCCTGCGTCAAGCTCAGCAAGAAGCTTTTCGCCGTCTTCTTGTGTAGTCATAATTGTTGGTACCGCAAGTCCCGGCACTTCTGGCTGAACACCTGCAGCGTTGTTGTAGATGATCGCACCTACAGCACCGTTATCTTTAGCATTCTGTGCTTTATCAACAAACGGATATTCTCCACGCTGGATAAGAGCAATTTTTCCATCTACATCCACATCATCAAAATCACCAGGTCCAGCAAGACCTACGTGAACAAATTCAAATTCTTCACCGTCAAGAGCTAAAAGTTCTTCAACAGTTGGATAGCCCATGATTTCCGCAGAAGGATAGCTTACTCCGTCTGAAGTGAAGATGCCTGCATTATAAGCATCGTATGGAAGTTGAGTGGCTCCAACGCTAATCGCATCACGAGATGCACCAGGAGATCCAACAGTCCAGTTGTTCGGACCTGAATTTCCGTTAGCTACAACCGCTACAACACCTTCTCTCATCGCCCAGTCAAGTGCGATAGAAGTAGCCCAGTCAGCATCATTTAAGCTGTTACCTAGAGAAAGGTTCATCACATCAACACCGTCTTGGACAGCAAGTTCAACTGAAGCAACAACGTCTTCTGTTGTCCCGCCATTTGGTCCAAGTACACGATAAGATACGAGTGATGCATCCGGTGCTACACCTACGATACCTTCACCATTAGGTCCGCCATCAGCAGCAACCGTACCGGCAACGTGCGTACCGTGATATTGCCCAGGACCTTCATTTGGGTCATCATCGTTATCAACAAAGTCATACCCTAAGTAGTCGCCAAAAGAACTTGCAAGGTCAGGGTGAGTGTAGTCTACACCAGTGTCGATAATCGCTACAGTAATTCCTTCACCCGTTACACCAAGATCTTCCCAAACCTCTGGTGCTCCGATAAATGGTGCGCTGTCCATCATTGCAGGAGAGAAGGACTCTTCGTCGATGAGTTCAGGATCAAATTCATTTGCATCATAATGAACGTCTTCATAAACGGCTTGGACACCTTCTACAGCAAGTAGAGAAGGAATGTCTTCTTGAGAAATATCAACAGAGAAGCCGGAGAATACGGTGTCATACTCACGGTTCACTTCACTGTCAGGAGAGATGGAAGCCAATGCTTCTTTCACTTGCTCGCGGGATTGTTCTAGGTTCCCTTTAGTTTGCCCTTTACCTGTGTGCTTTGCTTCAAGTAAAGATGGTTCGTCAAGTTCTACAATGACTGTGGCTTTGTCGGATGAGCTTAAGTCATAGCTACCGAAAAGTTCAGCCGGTTCACTGGACTGCGTGTTCGCAGATCCTTGTGGTGCAATACCTCCAGCTACTAGCGAAACGGCTAGAACCGAAAGCATGGATTTTGTGAAAAATGATTTCACGTTCAATTCCCCCTATACATAGATGATTAGTAGGCAATTTAGAAAAGAAGGTTTTCCTCCGACTTTCCTCACCCCTAATTGACAAAAAATTTCGTCTATCTAAAAGTCTACAGGGAATATATTACCGAGTCGTCGGACAAAAGTAACAAAAGTGGGAAAAATCAGAAAAGTTTAGGGTTTGGAGGAAAGTGTTGGTAATAGTGGTGTTTAGGTCTAAGTGACTACGTAAGAGGATAATAATACTAAAATAATTTTAGTACTATTGTTTTAGGTAAATAAAAAGAGACCGCGGGTGCGGTCTCTACTTATTAAGTCTAGTTTTTAGTTACGAGGTAATATCTAACAGTAGATATACCACCTTTTTCAGCGTTAACACCTAGAACGTATTGACCGTTCGGTAATTGATTACCGTTTTTCAAATTTCCATCCCATGAAAAAGAATGTCCAGGTGCTTTTACATTTTCAGTAATTTTTATAGTTTCTATCGAACCACCAATTCCACCTGCTGGTGTCAAATGAAGAAGGCTGTACTCTAGTTTATCCGCTCCCCCGGGAAGAGTAGAGCTTACTGTGTAGTTACCACTATTACCACTTAATGATGCTCCAGTTACACGTGGGTAATCAGGCTCTCCTATAAAGAGGATGGATGGGACTTCAATCACTTCTGAACCATGAGCTAATGTGATTGTAGCCTCGTAATATCCAGCTTTAAGTCCACTTGCATTCACTTGAACGTTCATGTTCACCTTTTGTGTTTTACCAGGCTGGACTTGAAGGTTGTTGCTCGTGTTTACTTTAATTCCATCAGCTGCCTTAGGATCATGGAACTCAACATTCATTGTGTAACGCTTACGCTCATTAGAAAGATTCGTAATTTCAAAGTGTTGGCGCTCAACTTGGCGGCCGTTCTCTTTTACAAATTTACCGAAAGAGTGAGACCCTGGTGCTACCAATGTTTCAGTAGTAAGAGCTTCGACCACTCGAATGCTTCCGGCACCTTGTGTGTTGTGAGGGTAGCTTTTTCCAGTAGTTGGGTTGATCATGTCTTCAGCTGTATTCATTAACGCAGCTTTTACGTTGTCTACACTCCAGTTAGGGTACTTATCAAGGACAAGGGCTGCCGCACCAGCTACGTGAGGCGCTGCCATACTTGTTCCCTGAGATGCTCCATAACCATGCGGGTTGTTAGGATTGTGAGTAGGTATTGTACTTGTAATGTTTACACCAGGTGCTGAAACATCTGGTTTAATCATCCAAGTGTTCATTACTGGGCCACGGGAAGAAAAGTCTGCAACGGTTTCTCCGACTTCGCCGGTTTCTTCAATGTTAAACGAAACCGTATTGTTCCCTGCTTCTAGTTCAGCAAGCAACTTTTGTCCGTCTGCTAAAGTAGTTTTAATCGTCGCAACTGCCATACCTGGTACGTCGGGTTGTTCACCAGCTACGTTATTGTAAATGATAGCTCCTACCGCCCCGGCATTTTTTGCATTTGTTGCTTTATCAACAAATGGATATTCTCCACGGGAAATCAATGCAATCTTTCCGTTTAGATCTTTACCTTCGAAGTCAGCAGGGGAACCAAGACCAACATGTACAAACTCATACTCTTTTTCGTTTAGTGCAAGAAGTTCTTCTTCATTAGGAAAGCCCATCACTTTAGCACTCGTATATTCAACGCCTTCGGAAGTCAAGATCTCTGCGCTAAACACATTGTAAGGAAGACGAGTAGCGCCTACTGAAATCGCTTCACGTGATGTTCCGGGTGAACCGACTGTCCAGTTATTCGGGCCGGAGTTTCCATTTGAAGTTACAGCAACAACCCCTTCAGCCATTGCCCAATCGAGAGCAATTGAAGTAGCCCAGTCAGGGTTGTTTAATGAATTTCCTAATGAAAGGTTCATTACATCAGCGCCATCTTGCACAGCGCGCTCAATTCCTGCTACAACATTTTCAGTTGTACCTGAACCACCAGGACCTAATACTCGATAAGCAAGAAGTGTTGCCTCAGGAGCAACTCCTTTAATTTGTCCATTTGCTGCTACTGTCCCGGCAACATGGGTGCCATGAGTCGTAGATCCACCACGTGGGTCACCAGGAGGTGTTTCCTGCGGATCATCATTGTTATCTACAAAATCCCATCCTTTGTAATCTCCAAAAGCGTGAGCAAGATCAGGGTGAGTATAATCTGTACCTGTATCAATTACGGCTACAGTTACTCCTTCACCTGTGTAACCCAAGTCCCATGCATCCTCTGATCCAATGAAAGGAGCACTATCAAACATAGCAGGTGAGAATGTCTCGCTTGTTACTTCTTCAAATTCAAACGCATCCACCTGATACTCCACATCCGGATAAACGGCTTTAACCCCGTCTACACTTAGCAAACTACCAATCTCGTTTTGTGGAAGTTCAACAGAGAACCCTGAGAATACATAATCGTATTCGCGGTTAACATCACTATTTGGAGCAGCACTATGTACGTCATCAATTACGTCTTCCCGCACACGTTGCAAGTTTCCTTTCGTTTGTGATTTACCTTTGCTTTTTGCTTCAACAATCGATGGCTCATCCAACTCGACAATGACTGTTACTTCATCACTTGAAGATAGGTCGTAACTACCAAAGAGTTCCCCGGTCTCGAGCTCACGGTCACTATTGGCAGAACCCATAGGTGCAAACGAGGAGACAATCAACAATACAGCTAAGAACGACAACATCGTACGTGTGAAAGTAGCTTTCACATTCATTCCCCCTAAATTGATAGATTTACTTGGTGTAAGATACAGTTCTTTTTACATGCGTCCTCCCTACGCAAAAGATTCCTGTAAATCACTTTCCTGTAATAATTTCCACTTAAAAGTATTTTCTTCCTTGAATCTGAAGTACTAAAATTTAGAATAATCAGATATTTAATTTAAGGGTCCTATTTCCTGTTTTTTGAGATAACTGTGTCATTTTTGATCGTTTTATAGTTCTTTTGATATAGGAATGGTAGCTGTGGAATAAAAAAAGCCCCACCACGGAGATGGGACTTCTTCACTAATCTTCTTGTCTTTTTAATTTTAATATCGTTCCTGTAGAAGCGTCGACTAGAAACTCGAAGGCATGAAGCTTTCCGTCAATGGTACATGAAACCCCGCCACGATACACAGAATAGGTGAGGTTATCGCTTTTGAAATCCTCCGCCATCATATGAATCCAAGAACCATCGATAGTGCCGAAGTCTTTCATTTTTCGTTTGACCAGTTTAAGTGCTCGTTCAGGTGAGAGGTTACAGCTTGTTTGTTCTAGCTGATCTTTAGCAAACCATGCAACAGCAACACCGACTCCTACACCTGCGATAAAACGTTTCCAACTCATTTTGCTCACCGTCCTAAGCGAATGATTAGTTTATATGGTTATTGTTCATTTGTGTGCCCAATCTTAAGTATAGCGAATGGAGAAAAAAATGCCAAATCTTGATCCTTTTATTTCGTTCATCGAAAAAGTGGAAAGATTTTTACGATTTCGTTAAACTAGAAGATATACATACTTAAGAACCCTGAAGGGAGATTGTTATGAATAAAGAAACGTATCAAATGTTTGAGACTTTAACTCAGTTACCGGGCGCGCCTGGATTTGAACATCAAGTCCGTAAGTACATGAAGAGCGAGCTTGAAAAGTACAGCGACGAAGTCATTCAAGACGGCCTGGGCGGCGTGTTCGGTGTGAAAAAAGGGGACGAAAACGGACCTAAAGTGATGGTTGCCGGCCACATGGACGAAGTAGGATTTATGGTTACGCAAATTACCGACAAAGGGTTAATTCGTTTTCAAACCCTTGGGGGATGGTGGAGTCAAGTTCTTTTAGCACAGCGTCTTCACATCATTACAGACAACGGTCCTGTAACGGGAGTGATTGGTTCAATTCCCCCACACTTGCTAGATGAAGCAAAACGAAAGAAGCCAATGGACATTAAGCATATGTACATTGATATTGGTGCCGATGACCGTGCCGATGCCGAACGGATTGGCGTTAAACCAGGACAGCAAGTTGTCCCTGTTTGTCCGATGGAGCGAATGGCCAATGAGAAGAAGATCCTTGCTAAAGCATGGGATAACCGATACGGTTGTGGACTTGCCATTGAGTTATTAAAAGAATTAAAAGACGAGAAAACACCGAACATGCTTTATTCTGGTGCAACGGTTCAAGAAGAAGTCGGCCTTCGCGGGGCCCAAGTGGCTGCGAACATGATTCAGCCTGACATTTTCTATGCTATGGATGCGAGTCCAGCGAACGATGCCTCTGGTGAAAAGGACGCCTTTGGTCACTTAGGTAAGGGAGCGCTACTCCGAATTTTTGACCGTACGATGATCACTCACAGAGGAATAAGAGAGTTTATTTTAGATACGGCCGAGTCCAACAACATTCCGTACCAGTTCTTTATTTCTCAAGGAGGGACGGATGCAGGGCGTGTTCACACTTCAGGTAACGGAGTACCGTCAGCGGTGATCGGCATTTGCTCACGTTACATTCATACTTCTTCTTCCATTGTCCACATTGACGATTATGATGCGGCAAAAGAACTGATTAAGACACTTGCCAGAAAGACGGACAAGGCTACAGTCGAAGCGATTCGTTCAAATTCATAAAAGAAATGGAGAGTGCTGCTTCTTAAAAGAGAGGCAGCTTCTCTTTTTATAAAGGGTGTAAAGAATGTGAAGGTAGTAATGGTAGGTTCAATGAACCCGGCTAAACTTGAAGCAGTAAAGAGTGTATTGGATAAAGAGTATTCCGTGCAGGGAATGACGGTCCCCTCTCACGTATCAGCTCAACCCATGACAGACGTGGAAACGAAAGAAGGAGCCATGAACAGAGCTTATTTCTTAGTGAAAGAAGCGGGAGCGGATATTGGGATTGGTCTTGAAGGTGGTGTTATTGAAGAGGGAGATGAGATGTATCTTTGTAATTGGGGAGCCCTAGCCACAAGAGAAGGTCGTGTGTTTATTGGAGGCGGTGCTCGTATTCCTTTGCCTGCTGGTCTTGCAAAAAAAGTGAGAAGGGGACGAGAGCTAGGGGATGTGATTGACGCATACACAGGGCTAACGGATGTGAGAAAAGGGGATGGAACGGTAGGCATCCTTACGTCAGGTCTTGTCTCGCGAGCTGACATGTTCAGCCACGTTGTGAAGCTGGTTTATGGTCAATACCTCTTTCATAAACAGGTGTAGCTTATCCAGTAAGAAGTTTAAATCCTACTGGATAAGTAGCACCGAATCATATGTTCAAAAGTTATTCTGTATCGAAAATATATTCGATGGCTTGAAGGGCTTGATCCACTTTTTCCACTGTAACGTTCGCTTTGTTGGATAGCTCTTTTAGTGGATGATGAAGGTCCTTAGGACGAACAATGATCAATGGTTTGTTCAGACTGATGGCAGTCGAAGCATCCATGGCACTATTCCATTGCTTGTACTTCTCACCAAAAAGGGCGATGACAATGTCTGACTTTCCCATGAGGACTTGCGTGCGCAGATTATTAAAGTCCGATGCGCGATCGTCTTTATAAATAGCATCGGGCTGCTCTCCCAAGATTTCCTCACCAATCTCATCAGACCTGGAGTGGTTTTCCATTGGGCCGACAAAGTTCAATGGAAGGTTGCGCTCTTTTGCTTTGTTTTTTACTTCTTCACGCCAATTGTCGTGAATTTGTCCTGCTAAATATACGGTCAATTCCACTGTAAACACTCCTCTATTGAATGATTTCTCCTCTATTTTAACCGCTTACACCATCCTTGCCAAAGAATAAGGAAAACCTTTCTTGTGCATAAATTGTCGAAAAAGGGTTGTCAGGCTTTTTTGGTTAGGTATATCATGGATTTGTGGAGAAATATGAATCTAAAGTGGGAGGTACATTGGTGTGTTTTTGAATAAGGGACGTTTCTCGATTCTCATTTTGTCTGCTGTTTTGATCCTTTCGGCGTGTTCGGTTACTGAAGAAGACGTGATGGCAAGCGCGGACGAAACATTTGAAGCGAAAATGGACGCCACTCCTGGCGAAACAAACTACGAAAACAATTACTTATCTATATATAAACCAAACCATCTTTCTGTTGAAGATGAAGATTTGTACAACCTTGTGTTAACTAATGACGAGCGCCATTATCTTGTATTTGCAGGAGACGTGGGTCACTTCGAAACGGAAGAGGAGCTTTTGGAAGCCCAGCGAATCAACGGCGAGCCGGAATATGTGAAACTTTATCATTCAAATGGTGACCGAGGCTATTTGATCATTCAACAAGTTGAGGATGAAACGTATCAGGTGATGGCCGGCTACAACAGCATTAAAGCAACTTCAATCAGTCCACTAGAAGATGTATTGAATGATGCTGAAATGATGTTTAAAATGGTCCAGTCTGTGCAAACAAAAGAGTAATTAGGTAGAATAAGGGGGAACCCTTATTCTTCTTTTTTATTTAATGGCGAAAGGTGACAAGTGGACATGAAAGATTTTTTGAAGAAGAAAGGCATTCAGCCTTCTTTTCAGTCATATATCATTGATGCTTTAAGCTATATGGCTCTGGGACTGTTTTCTTCACTCATTATCGGATTAATCATTCAGACTGTTGGCGTTCAATTACATATTCCATGGTTAGTCTCTGTGGGGGAAACAGCTATGAGTCTTGTGGGACCAGCGATTGGGGTTGCGGTAGCATATGGATTAAAAGCCCCAAGGCTCGTATTGTTTGCTGCAGTCATTAGTGGCGCAGCAGGAGCAGAACTAGGTGGACCGGCTGGTGCTTTTATTGCCGCTCTTTTGTCTACGGAATTTGGGAAGCTTGTATCAAAAGAAACGAAAATCGACATCATTGTGACCCCACTTGTCACGATCATGACTGGTGTCACGGTTGCAACAGTGATCGGCCCTGGTATTCAATCTGGGATGCAAGGGTTCGGTCAGCTTGTGATGTGGGCCACGGAACAGCAACCGTTTGTGATGGGGATTGTTGTCGCCGTTTTAATGGGACTTGCATTAACGGCGCCGATCTCAAGTGCTGCCATTGCCATCATCTTAGGCCTTGAAGGACTTGCTGCGGGAGCCGCCGTAGTCGGCTGTGCTGCTCAAATGATCGGTTTTGCAGTTAGTAGTTACAGGGAAAACAAGTTGTCCGGACTCATTGCCCTTGGCATCGGCACATCCATGCTCCAAATTGCTAACGTCGTTAAAAATCCATGGATTCTCCTTCCGCCAACAATGGCTGCTGCTATCCTAGGACCGGTATCCACTGTCATCTTTCAAATGGAAAACTCTAAAGAAGGTGCGGGAATGGGTACAAGCGGATTTGTAGGTCAGATCATGGCTTTTAACACGATGGGATTCACATGGGACGTGGCAATAATGGTTTTACTCATGCACTTTATTGGACCAGCTTTGATTAGTATTTTATTATCAGAGTACTTGAGAAAAAGAGGGCTTATTCAATTTGGAGACATGAAAATTAATCAAACTTAGGAGGCGCTAAACATGATTTCAATCCAAACAACAGAACAATTTGAAGAAGTAAAGCAAGAGGACGGGGCAGTAATAATGTTTACAGCAGGCTGGTGCCCTGACTGTGTCGTGATTGAGCCGGCATTACCTGAAATTGAAGAGACATTCTCTCACCTTTCTTTTTATAAAATGGATCGGGATACATTCATTGAACAATGTCAGGAGCTTGAGATTTTTGGTATTCCAAGCTTTCTCTTCTTTAAAAATGGTAAAGAAGTAGACCGTTTTGTTAGTAAAGATCGCAAAACCCCAGAAGAAATTAAGCAGTTTATCGAGAAAGCCGACGCTAAATAAGTTATAAAAAAGCACTGAAAAAGGAAACCATACCTTTTTCAGTGCTTTTATTTTCTCTACGAATGATCCTTTGGCGTTGCCTTATCACACCACTAAACCCAATTCCTTTGTATCTCTGGTCCTACGTGTTAAAATACATTAGAATCCCGCGAATACAGGAGGGTATTATGAAACCTTTAGCGATAAAACGACTACTTGATGAAAACTTGAAAAACGATCCGTTTATAACGTCTTACGATCGTGAAAAAGAAGCATACCGAGTAGCTGATAAACAAACAAAAAAAGGAATCACTGTTTCGTTGAATCCTTTATCCGATAAATTTAAGAAAGACGAAACGAAAGCTCTGGAAGAAGTTCTTCACTACATTCGTGAAGGCGTGAGTGCGATGAGTTCATCGGTCGGGGTAATGGGAAAAGAAGACAAAATCTTCCCTGTGATCCGATCCACATCTTTTCCTGAAGAAACATCAGAAGGTGTCAAGTTGATTACGACTGAGCATACAGCAGAATCTCGAATCTATTATGCTTTGGACTTGGGGAAAACGTATGTTCTTTTAAATGAAGAGCATTTAGCTACTGATCATTTAAACCAAAAGCAGATTGAAGAAGCTGCATTATTTAACTTGCGATCATTGGACGCACCTATGAAAACGGACACGGTGGCCGGAAATACCTTTTACTTTGTGAACATGAATGATGGGTACGATGCAAGTCGCATTTTAAATGACGCTTTACTAAAACACATGAACAAAGAAGCAAAAGGGAAGCTTACGGTTTCCATTCCACATCAAGATGTTTTGATCTTTGGAGATATTCAAAATGAGCGAGGATATGATGTTCTTGCCCAAATGGCCTTTTCTTTTTACGCGAAAGGAACCTCGCCTATTACAGCCCTTCCATTTATGTACGAAGAAGGGGAATTGGAGCCGATCTTTATCCTTGCTCAGCGTAAACCAAAAGATTAGGGAGTGATTAGACGTGAAAGCCTATTATAATTTAGACGCGATTGGTGATACATTACTCGTGCAAATGACAGATCTGAACAAACAAAAACACCTGTGGGTTCGAAAAAACGATGTGACATACTTCTACGATAAGGAGTCACAAGAACGAGTGGGCTATAACATCTTTAACTTTTCTCAATACGGAGAAGTATCGGGAAAAGGGGAAATAACGGTTACAGATGAGATCATTGAATCGATTAATAAGGCGTTTAAAAAAAACAACATTGATGCTTCACTATAATCCGAGAAAGTCGACATCAGCTGGTGTCGATTTTTTCGTTGTTTAATTTATTTTTTCTTTCTTATATGTGGATAACGACTCTGTGTAAAGCTTTTATTCGTCTAGCTCCAGCGCTTACGAGCTCGAGATCATTTCATTCCATCAGATGAAGCCAAAAACCGGCTTCAAACTGTGGAATTTGTCGTGAGATATTACACGAGTGTTTCAGTGATTAGGGCTACGGTATGAGAGCTTTTCTGTTAAACTAAGAATACCTTACGAATGTATACAACTTAGATATAGATAAAAAAGGTGTGATGATAATGAAAAAGAACTTTAAGAAATGGATAGACGATATGAAAGGCTTTTTCTCTGGGGATGAAGAAGGAGAATTTATTGAGAAACCAGTTGAACCTTCCCATGAAGGAAAAAACGCAAAACCGAATTTTAAAAAGAACACCACTCTCCCGTTGAACAAAAGTGATGAGCCTAAGATTATACATCAATACCCGAAGACAGGAGCGTTTAGATTTCCTGTTGTAAAAGATGAAGAACCTTTAGGAAAAGACGTACATATGGATGCGACGTACACACCAAAGCCTAAAGGGGATAAAGAGAACGAAAGTCAGAAGCCTAAGGTAGACAGGAAGCGTCATCGGGATTGGAAACCAGTTGAACCGATGCAGGAAAAGAAGCCTGCCTTTGAAAAGAAAGAAACCGTCACCAAGTCCACAGTGTCGGAGCAAGAAAAAGTCAAGTTCGGAGGCAGGGATTTTTCTGTAAGGCAGATTCCGTCACCGATATTCGGGTTTGGTAAACGTGAAGAAGAAAAGCTACAAAAGTATCGTGAAGATGTGTTGAATGAATTTTTACGACTTGAAGGCATTGAGCCAAAAGGATCTCGAGAAGATAAGATAGAAGCCGTAGAGGAATTGGATGAAGATGTGATCTCGCGCGTCCTCACGGAATCAGAACATCGCGACTTGATGGATATGGATAAAGAAGAACAAGAACAACAAGAACAACAAGAGGAACAAGAAGAAAGAGAGAGCGAACAACACGTTGTTGCAAAAGAGGTTCCAATGCCAGCTTATGAAACAACTGAAGACGTTCAACGGCCTGTTTTTGAAAAAGAACCAGAGGTTGAGGAACCGGAACAAGAGATGGCTCCTTTTTATGAAGAAGTTGAAAAACATGAAGCGACTGAAGAAGAGTCGTCCCACTCCTATGAAAAGCATGACGAGGAATGGCACGAGGATCTTCAAGTTGAGGATGAGCCAGACGGAGCAACCGATGATGAGCTGTTCAATGATGAAGAAGACATCTCGTCTGTATCTCCAGCGATTAACCATGCTGAAGTTGAGGAAGTGACCGACAACGAGTCCGTTAAACAGATGGAAAAGGAAGACGGACAACGTGAGGTTGCTGCTTCTTTAGAAGCACCTGACGCCATTAAAAAGGAAGAGCAACAACCAAAGGACGAGAAAAGAAAAGAAAAGCCGGCTAGACAAGAAAATAAACCCTCTTCTGTTCCGTTTAATGTGTTGATGTTCCAACGAGACAGAGTTAAACAAGAAAGAAAAGAAAAGGAAAATCGCGGGAAAGGGGCTCTTCCTGAACTTCATTTATTAGAAGTTCCTCCAAAACGAAGTGAAGAAGACGATCAAGCCTTGACCGAACAATCCGCTCTTTTAAATCAAACCCTTGAATACTTTAATGTTAGGGCAAAAGTTGTAAACGTTACTCGTGGACCATCTGTCACTCGATTTGAAGTACAGCCGGAACCGGGAGTTAAAGTAAGTAAAATAACAAATTTGCAAGATGACATTAAATTAAGTCTTGCGGCTAAAGATATACGTATGGAAGCGCCGATCCCTGGAAAGAACACAATTGGAATCGAAGTACCGAACCGGAAGTCTGACCCTGTATTTTTACGTGATATTTTGAAGAGTCGTTCGTATATTCAAAGTGAGTCCCCTCTTACAGCAGCTCTTGGTGTAGATATTGGAGGACAACCGGTCGTAACGGATCTTCAAAAGATGCCTCACGGGTTGATTGCAGGGGCAACGGGTTCAGGTAAGAGTGTATGTATGAATGCGATTCTTCTTAGCCTTCTGTACAAAGCATCGCCAAAGGATGTCAGGTTGTTGCTGATCGATCCGAAAATGGTTGAGCTTGCCCCATACAATGGGTTACCTCATTTGGCGGCTCCGGTAATTACGGATGCAAAGGAAGCGACCCAGGCCTTAAAGTGGGCTGTGGAAGAAATGGATAAGCGATATGAGCGTTTCGCGGAGACCGGTTCAAGAGATTTAGCGCGTTACAATAAGAAAATGAGGGAACAAGGGAAAGAAGATCAGGTGTTTCCTTACCTCGTTATTGTGGTCGATGAGCTTGCGGACTTGATGATGGTATCTCCACAAGAGGTTGAAGACGCGATCTGCCGTATCGCTCAAAAAGCGAGGGCATGTGGTATTCACCTTCTCGTTGCTACACAACGCCCTTCTGTTGATGTTATTACAGGATTAATTAAAGCAAACATTCCAACACGAATTGCTTTTTCCGTTTCTGCCCAAACGGATTCAAGAACCATTCTCGATGCCTCAGGAGCAGAAAAGTTGCTTGGTAGGGGAGATATGTTATTCTTAGGAAACGGTGAATCTAAGTCGATTCGTCTTCAAGGAGCATTTGTTTCTGACGATGAAATCGAACGAGTAACAGAGCATGTCAAAAAGACTGGTACACCTAGATTCTTGTTTGAACGTGAAGAATTACAAGCACAAGAAGCAATGGAAGCCGATGATCCGATGTTTGAAGAGGTATGCCGTTTCATTATTGATCAACAGGCGGCCTCATCTTCGTTGTTACAGCGAAGGTTCAGAATGGGGTTCAACCGGGCTGCCAGACTCATTGATATGCTAGAAGAACGGGGGATAATCTCACCTGCTAAAGGGAGCAAACCTCGAGATGTTTACTTAACTCATGAAGATTTGGAAGAAAAGTTTGTAGAAAAAGGGTAAAATAAGACTACACTCTTTTACTCTTTTTATATACAATAGCAAGTAAATGGACGAAAGATGTCTATTTAGGTCCTCTTTTCGCACAAATGAATATGCACGTTCCGTAACATGAAGAACAAGCAAAGGTAACAAAAAAACTAGTCTCAGGAGGGATTGACATGGAGCACCTTCCATTAGTAAATCTAGTTCAATTTGTTTCACCGCATTGGCTTCGCATGTTAAAGGAAGAAGAGCAATTACAACTGGTCGTCATCCGTGATGGGGTTGGCGGCGTTAGCAAAGAGGATTTAATTGAGATCGTAGAAGCAGTGATTGAAGAAAAAAGACGACATGCAATATACCACTAAGAGGATGAATATTGCGCCGAACAGGTTAACCTGTCGGCGCAATCTCCCTCTTTTTTTAAAATGAGGAGTAGTCAGATGAAGGAAATTCACTTGAAGTTAAACGGAGAAATCAAGCGACTAACAAACAACACGTTTAAGTTTGACGAACGGATCGGAGAAGGCTGGTTTTCTGCCGTTTATTTTTTGAAAACAAAAGAAATCGCTGAAAAATATCTTCCCAATAATGAAGTATTAATGCAGTTCTTTCAAAAAAAACACGCTGTTCTTTGCGGAACGGATGAAGTGATTGCTCTGCTAAAAACATTCGCTAAAGACCCCGATCAGCTTGAAATTCATTCATTGGAAGATGGAGACAAGATCGAACCTTTTGAAACGGTTATGACCATTAAAGGGCCATACCAAAACTTCGGTTATCTAGAAGGGGTTATCGATGGAATCTTGGCTAGACGTACATCTGTTGCCACGAATGTGTATGGCGTGGTCAGAGCCGCAAGATCAGGTGGAAAAGACAAGCCTGTTATTTTCATGGGAGATCGTGATGATCATTACACACAGCAATCAGGTGATGGATATGCAGCATACATAGGTGGATCAAGAGCTCAAGCCACTCATGCCATGAATGAATGGTGGGGAAAAAAGGGAATGGGAACAATGCCTCACGCCTTGATTCAACTCTTTAAAGGGGATATTGTCAAAGCGAGTAGAGCGTATCACGAAACGTACCCAGAAGATGATCTGATGGCTCTCGTGGACTACAACAACGATGTGATTACCGATTCTTTGTTAGTAGCACGTGAGTTTGGAGACAAGCTAAAAGGGGTACGGGTAGATACATCCAATACGCTTGTAGACAAATATTTCACGAGAAATCCTGAATTGTTAGGCACGTTTGATCCTCGAGGCGTGAACCCTAAGCTTCTGTTTGCGTTAAGAGAAGCCCTCGATAAGGAAGGGTATCAACACGTTAAGATCGTTGCTTCAGGTGGCTTTGACTCAGAACGTATTGAAAGATACGAGGAAATTCATGCTCCAGTTGATATATATGGTGTTGGAAGCAGTTTACTCAAACTGAACGTTCCTTTTACTGGTGATAATGTGATGCTTGATGGGGAACATCAAGCCAAACTCGGACGTAAATATCGCCCAAACGAACGGTTGGAGCGAATTGATTTAAATGAGTAACGAAAAAGGTTGCGTCAGTTTGTCTGCCGCGGCCTTTTCGTTTGTTCGGAAAGGCAGGTCATTGAAATGGATCGAAAGCAAGCCTCCTTTATCGTTGATTTTGAACAAATGAAAAAGAAGAAACAAACCATTTATGAACAAGCATTAATGGACGTTTATGGATTGTTGTTTTCGTATGTTGAAAAGCATGCCAATCTAAGAGAAAAGGTGAGAGCGAAGCATCTGTTCACACATAAAGCCGGATTATCCAACACACAATTGGACAAAACCTATCAGCTTCACTTTGAGCATTGGTTTGTGTTTGACTACGTGACGGTAATTGGGTCAAGGGTATTCGATATGTTCGTACGAGAATCTAAAAATGATCTAACAAAGCCGATGCTCGATTTATGCGGACACCTCATGTTAATGACACTCGAGCCTGTTAAAGTAAATAAAGTATCAGGCGAAAGCATAACCGTGGAACGGTTAATTACTGGGGTCGAACAAGAAGTACAGTGTTTTTTGATATCACCGAATGTTACTGAGGGGGATTATGGGTTTATGAGGCTTGCCCCGGTAGGTTTCAGCACAAAAATCATTGGTCCAGGGTTTTCGATTGACCAACGAGAAGTCAATCGGGTGGAAAAACAGGTGAATGATGCCATTGACTCTCATCCTCAAGATGTGGAGAATGTGAAGGTGAAGCGTTTTTTAAAAGAGTATGGGATTGATTTTATCCGATACGCATCACGTATCTAAATAAAGGTTTTAGATCAAAAGAAAATGGAAAAGGTTACACTAGTATTACAACGAGGTAGAGCCATGGTTGAAAAGCTCTTAATCTGATATAATGATTTAGTATTTTTAGAAGGTATTCCCGAAAACGGACGCTTAGGCATATACTTTAGGTAACGGCTTAAACGCAATCGGGCACCATTTATGTGATTACTCAATTTTGGAGGTCCAATTATGACAATGTTTCATTTTATCGGGATAAAAGGATCGGGAATGAGCGCCCTTGCGCAAATTCTCAGTGATATGAAATATGATGTACAAGGATCGGATGTAGATAAAGTTTTCTTTACGCAAAAGCCGCTTGAAGAAAAAGGAATTCCTCTTTTTCCTTTTAATAAAGAGAACATTGAAGAAGGTCAGACGATTATTGCCTCCGCCGCTTATGGAGAAGACCATGAAGAGGTGCAAGAAGCAAAAGAAAAGGGGATCGAGGTTCAACCTTATCCTACATTCTTAGGTGAATTCATTCAGCGATTTACAAACATTGCAATTACAGGGTCTCACGGCAAGACGTCTACGACAGGTTTAATGTCTCATGTATTGCAACAGGCTAAACCAACCTCTTACTTGATTGGTGATGGAACGGGTAAAGGGGAAGAAAACAGTGAATATTTCGTGTTTGAAGCATGTGAATACCGTAGGCACTTCCTGCACTATCACCCGGACTATGCGATTATGACGAACGTAGACTTCGATCACCCTGATTACTTTAAAGACGTAAATGATGTTTTCTCAGCCTTTCAAGATATGGCTAAACAAGTGAAAAAGGCAATCATAGCGTGTGGAGATGATGAGCATCTACAACAGCTTACCGCTCAAGTTCCGGTGGTTTATTACGGACTGGGTGAGCAAAATGATTTCCAAGCGAAAAACATTCAAGTCGATTCTACAGGTACACACTTTGACGTATTTGTACGAAACACCGCTTACGGATCATTTACAATTCCGGGCTTTGGAAACCACAATATTTTAAACGCACTTAGTGTCATTGCTCTTTGTGAATATGAAAATATTGATGTAGCCATTGTTCAAGAGCACCTCAAAACGTTCACAGGTGTAAAGCGTCGTTTTAGTGAAAAGACGTTTGGTAACCAAGTTCTGATTGATGATTACGCTCACCATCCAACTGAAATTGCTGTGACAATTGAAGCGACAAAGCAAAAATACCCTAACCGGGAAGTGGTTGCGATCTTCCAACCGCATACCTTTACTCGCACACGGACGTTCTTGGACGATTTCGCTGAAAGCTTGAAAGAAGCAGACAAGGTTTACTTATGTGATATCTTTGCATCTGCTCGAGAAAAAGCGCAGGCCCTTTCCATTCAAGAATTACAAGATCGAATCCCAGGGGCTGTTCTCGTTGATGAAGAATCTGTTAATCAGCTTGTGCAGCACGAAACAGGCATCCTCTTGTTCATGGGAGCCGGAGACGTACAGAAATTCCAGGGTGCTTACGAGCGACTTGCGAAATAGACGAAACAACGAAGCGAATTCAATTTATATAATTGAATTCGCTTTTTTCGTGTGTGATTATTTGCGTTTAAGTAGCGGGAGAACGAATAGGATATGGTGGTGCCACACTCCCTAGTAAATCATGAATAGGCCATGGTGCTTGATTAAAGAGTGGTAGGTTCATTCATAGAAAAAACTGACCGTCCTTATCAAAGGAGCGGTCAGCTATGGGATTAAGACTACTTTAAATTTTCAGGGTTTAATGATTTTAGGTCCTCTACGACAAAGCGACCGTTTTCACGAATAAGTTCCCCATCAAAGTAGATGTTCCCACCACCGTACTCTGGGCGTTGGATATATACAATATCCCAGTGAATGGCCGAATCATTTCCGTTATACGCATCGTCATAGGCTTGACCAGGAGTGAAGTGGAAGCTCCCATCAATTTTTTCATCAAACAAAATGTCTTGCATTGGGTGCTTAATGAAAGGATTTACGCCAATAGCGAACTCGCCAATAAAGCGGGCACCTTCGTCCGTGTCAAAAATTTGATTGATTTTCTCCGTATCGTTCGCTTCTGCATTGACGATCTTGCCGTTTTCAAACGTGAGCTCAATGTTTTCATAGGTGAACCCTTGGTAAGGAGAAGCTGTATTATAGCGAATCGTTCCGTTAACGGAGTCTCTAACAGGGGATGTATACACTTCTCCGTCAGGAATATTCATATTTCCAGCACATTTTATCGCCGGGATATCTTTAATAGAGAATGTAAGGTCGGTTCCATCTCCGGTTATTCTGACTTGATCGGTATTGTTCATGCGCTTAACTAGAGCATCCATGGCTTCGTTCATTTTACTGTAGTCAAGGTTGCAAACATCGAAATAGAAGTTTTCGAATGCTTCGGTACTCATTTTTGCAAGTTGTGCCATCGAGGATGTAGGGTATCGTAGAACAACCCACTTTGTTTTAGGTACGCGAATATGGCGGTGTACTTTTGAACCGACAGTTTGGGAGTGAAGGCTCATTTTTTCAGCAGGAACATCAGACAGCTCCGTGATGTTATCTCCCGCTCTTAGGCCAATATAGGCATCCATTTTCTCCATGGCGAAAGCCTCAATGTCAGCCTGGAGTTGTTGTTGTTCGTTTGAAGCACCTGTAAAAAGGGTACGGTTAATATCATGGTCCTTTAAAAGAACCTGTGGATTCCCTCCAGCAGCATAGGCTTCTTCAACTAATGCTTTAACAAGTTCTTTTTGGATTCCGAAGTTTTCAATTAAAATATTTTCACCTTTTTGTAAATTAACGGAGTAATTGATCAAGTTTTTGGCTAATGTTTGAATACGGGGATCTCTCATCTTGTTTCCTCCTCTATTTTATGTAAGGACTATTGTCCTTCTTTAGTTTAACGTAAAAAGGGTGTGGAACTATAACAAATCTTTCTTTTTCCTAGAGGAATATACACAAAAAATGTAGAATAATGTACATGGGCAATGTTTTAATGATGCACAGGAGGTGGAGTTCACATGGAATGGTTATTGTATGTAAGCGCCTTTATCGCAGCTGGTGCTTTTGCTGTGTTGGTTATTTTTGTGATTTCAACTTTAAAGGCGGTGACAAAGACGCTCGAGAGCGTGGCTGGAACAGTAGAAGGAATGGAAAAGCAGATTGATGGTATTTCTAAGGAATCAACCGTACTTTTACATAAAACAAATCTGCTCGCAGATGATATTCAGAGAAAGTCCGATTCATTGAATGGTGTGTTTGATTCAGCGAAAGAGTTGGGTGACTCTCTTAAAACGGTTAACCAATCCGTGAAACGAATGTCTGACGCTGTTAGTCAGCGTGCGAATGAAAACTCGGAGCAAGTGGCACAAACCGTTAAATGGGCAAATGTAGCTATGGATGTGTTGGCAAAATGGAAAGCCAAGCGAGCTGAAGCAGAAATGAAAGCAAATACGGTTGAAAAAACAATGAGAAAACATGGGGAGGAATAAAAGATGACGAATCGCAGTGAAGAAAGCAGCAATATGAATACAAAGGATTTTCTTATCGGGACTTTGCTTGGTGGTATTGTTGGAGCATCGACTGCACTTCTTTTAGCTCCAAAATCAGGCAAAGAACTTCGTGATGATATCAATGAAGGTGCTAAATTGGCAAAGGAAAAGACATCCGAGATTGCTTCTACTGCCAAGGTGAGTACATCAAACTTTGCTCAAACCGTTTCTGAACAATCAACAACGCTTGTTGACCGTGTCAAAGAGTTAACACGAGCGGTACGAAAAGATGTTGAAGAGCTGACTGAATCCGCTGAAAGCTTAACAAATGATCTTCAAGGAGCAGGAGAAGAAATTGCTGCCAGTGTGAAAAAAGAAGTGGAAGAACTTCAGCGTTCTGTAGAAGAACTGGTACGTGAGGTAGAAGAAAAAGAAAAACAAAAAATTAAATCAGAATCTGATCAATCATAAAGGAGTTTCTTACGTATGAGCATGACAAAAATCACAACAGTAGAAGAGTGGGAAAAACTTCTAAGTGACGAGGAACAATTCTATTTCCTAAAAAACAGTACAACGTGTCCGATTAGTACGCAGGCCTTTGATGAAACAGAAAAGTTCAGCGAAGAGGCTCAAAGTGTTCCAGTATATTATTTAAATGTACAAGAAGCACGCCCTCTCTCGAATGAAATTGCGAACCATGTAAATGTAAAGCACGAATCCCCCCAAATTTTTTTAGTTGAGGGCGGAGAGGTAAAATGGCACGCGTCTCATTGGAATGTAACCAAGGATACTTTATCAAAAGCGTTAGATAAATAAATACCAAAGACCATCGAAAGGATTCCTTTTGGTGGTCTTTTTGGTTTGTGATGAGATTTAGCCATTCTTCCATGCTTATACCTTTCGGAGTTGGATCTTTTTGATTCCCGGGACGGTGTTCTGGGCGAGGTGGTTTATGTGAAGTTCACGAAACCCAACAGTGCCTTCAGCATTCACCGAAGACGCACGCTGGCACAGCTGCGGAAAGGGAGCGGAGCCTTACACACTAACTTGGGGGTATATTTCACATTGTTAAAAAGCACATGTCTATTTTAAGCAATGGGATAATTCAAAAATAGGTAGTTGTCACACATGACGTAGACACGCATATAGTAACAAAATAAAAAAAAGAAGAAAAAATTTTCTGTCAAAAATCGCTCTATGGCAAGGCTAAAACACTTTAGCGCTTAAAAGCGTTTAAGTTATAAAGAAAAATGGGGTGACAGAAAGAATCGTATCGTTTATAATAGTCCCTAATCGAAAAGAATAAGGTCAACACGATGCAAAAGGAGAGGAGTTATCAGCTATGGGTAACGAACAGTTAGAAGAGTTGAGAAAAGAATTAGACGAGGTCAACTTGCAATTGGTGGAGTTGATAAATGAGAGAGCAAAGTTAGCGAAAGAAATTGGGCGAGTAAAAAGTGCCCAGGGTCTAAATCGCTTTGACCCTGTTCGAGAACGTAAAATGCTAGATATGATTTCAGAAAATAATAAAGGGCCGTTTGAAACATCGACCCTTCAACATATCTTTAAGCAAATTTTTAAAGCAAGCTTGGAGCTTCAAGAAGATGATCACAGAAAAGCGTTATTGGTTTCTAGAAAGAAACAAGCTGATGATACAGTGGTCGTCATTAATGGTGAACGAGTAGGGGACGGACAGCAAAGATTGATTGCAGGTCCATGTTCCGTAGAGAGTTACGAGCAAGTGGACGCTGTTGCAGCAGCCCTTAAGAAACAAGGAGTGAAATTCCTTCGAGGTGGGGCGTTTAAACCAAGAACGTCACCATACGACTTCCAAGGACTTGGCGAAGAGGGACTTAAGATTTTGCGAGATGTAGCAGACAAGCACGGACTTGCTGTTATTAGTGAAATTGTTAACCCAGGAGATATTCCAATGGCTGTGAACTACGTAGATGTGATTCAAATTGGTGCACGTAACATGCAGAACTTTGAGCTATTAAAAGCTGCTGGAAGCGTGGATACGCCGGTACTACTAAAACGTGGTCTTTCAGCAACAATTGAAGAATTCATGAATGCTGCTGAATACATCTTGTCTAAAGGAAATAAAAACGTCATGCTCTGCGAAAGAGGTATTCGAACGTATGAGAAAGCTACTCGTAACACATTGGACATTTCAGCAGTACCGATTCTAAAGCAAGAAACACATTTACCAGTATTCGTTGACGTTACTCACTCAACAGGCCGAAGAGATTTGCTTCTCCCAACAGCGAAGGCTGCATTGGCAATCGGGGCTGACGGAGTTATGGCTGAAGTACACCCAGATCCAGCTGTAGCACTATCTGATTCAGCTCAGCAAATGGACATTGATGAATTCAACGATTTCATGGCTAAGCTTGAAGAGTCAGGTCTATATAAACCGCAACATAAAGCCGTAAAAGGCTAGTCTTGACTGAATGCAAGCCGCTCTCAGTATTACAGATACCGAGGCGGCTTTTGCTGTGTCACACCATAAATAGTGAATTTCTTCACAATACCTCTCTTCCATTTGAATGTACATAAAATTGTGCGGGGTCAGACCCACTAGCCGTCAACTTAAGGAATTATTGAAGGAAACCAGTATATGAAAGGTGTAGCCGGAATGTTCTTCGCTTTCCGCGGCGGTGCCGGAGAGCCTCCTCGCTTCGCTTGCGGGGTCTCTCCTGGCTCCCACTGCCGCAGGAGTCTGTGAACATTCCGGCTACACATCATCACATGCCCAAGTTCGTTTCGTTTATGACGAATAATAGTTTACGGGATCATTTGAGCAGGTATCAAGTAAAACAAAGACGCTTGTGTAGAAAGTTATTAAAACACAGTGTTAAAACTACACGATGAAGGAAGATGAAAATCCAATACTCTTACAGGTTGAATATGCTGTTTGTTTTATAGAGCTCATCTTCTATTAAAGTAGGGAATGGAGTGAAAGGTGGTGACTCCCAGCGACGAGCGTTTACATCTTGTGTATGCTACGAGTTGCTTCGACGCAGATGCTTCGGAGCATATGCTTGTAGAGGAAGAAGCAGGAAGCTCTTCAGCCGAAGACCCCGCAGAACGCCTTTCCCGAGGAGGCTAAGGCGATGCCCGCGGAAAGCGTCCACCTGTAACGGGAATTTATCCATGGTTAAAAAACCTTTTGAGAGAAAGCTTCTTTATTATGCGTGAACCCTGGGGGTCACATTAGTTATGTTTAAGTTGCAGGCTATGGGGACAGGCCCGCATCACCAAAGATCTCCTTTAGAAGGTTCATGTATATGTAGAGTGTGAAAGTGTCACCCTAAGAAAAAAAAGGTGTGAGACGATGAAAAGAGTGATGTGGGCTATCTGTATCGTGTTCCTTTTAATGGCTGGAGGTTGTGGGAATCCAGGTGAAGATGGTGAAATGGATAGTGCAATGGAGTACACGCAATTTACCAACCAAGCAGTGACTGCAAAGGAAAAGGAGACACTCGTTACTTTCTTGTCCGAGGCGGAGTCGTATATTCGTAAGCCCCTAAGAGAAACAAAGCGAACCGAAGATGGCGTGGTTGTATTTGAATCTTTTAAAACAAAGAATCAGCTTTACGAATACCTGCAACATGTCCTATCCAATGAGCTTTCTGACACTGTAGCTAGAAAAATAACGGACCTTAGCTTAAGCAGAGACGGGAATTACTTGGCAGCTGTGACCGATGTACGATGGCCTTCGATTTTAGATGCGGACCCTATGAGCATAGAAGTGATTCAACACAGTACCATACAATCTGTTGTGGAAATGGACATTGTAGAGAATGGAAGAACGGAGCGACTCCAATACACAATTATGAAAGAACGTGACGGGTCAAATCCAAAGATTGTACAAAAAACAATCCAATACAATTAGACATTATTTTCATATTTACAGGGTAAATATTTAAAAAAACATAAGAAATATTAGGATTAAGGTGAACGTAGGGGCCCAAATTGTCGATATAAATAAAGAATTTGCGCCCCTCCTTAAAGTGTCGTATCATAGCATTACGTTATGAAAACATGAAAACCATATAATGGTAATTGATGTAAGGAGGACTATAAATGAATATTACAATTTATGATGTAGCAAGAGAAGCGGGAGTCTCGATGGCAACAGTATCCCGTGTAGTCAATGGAAATCCGAATGTGAAACCTACAACAAGAAAGCGTGTGCTTGAAGCGATCGAGAGGTTAGGCTATCGTCCCAATGCGGTGGCAAGAGGGCTTGCCAGTAAGAAAACAACAACGGTCGGGGTTATTATTCCTGATATCTCAAGTATCTTCTTCGCCGAATTGGCACGAGGGATTGAAGACATTGCCACCATGTACAAGTACAACATCATTCTGTGTAACTCTGACCAAAATAAAGAGAAAGAAATTCACTTAATTAACACTCTTCTTGAAAAACAAGTGGACGGGCTGATCTTTATGGGTGGCGAAATTACGGAAGAACATGCACAGCAATTCAAGCAGTCACCTGTACCGGTTGTTCTTTCTGCAACAGTGGATAAAGAGAGGGAATTTCCTAGTGTAAACATTGATTATGAGCAAGGTGTTTACGATGCTGTCAAAGACTTTATTGATAAAGGTCACGAGAAAATTGCGATGCTATCCGGTACCCTGGAAGACCCAATTAATGGATACCAAAAATTTGCCGGATATAAGCGCGCATTAACCGATGCTGGATTGGAACTAAATGATGATTATGTGGTAATTGGTGATTATACTTACGATTCCGGTTTAGAAGCGATGAGCACACTTACTTCTTTGGATGACAAGCCAACGGCAATCTTCGCCTCTACAGATGAAATGGCATTAGGTGTGATCCATGGTGCTCAAGATAAAGGATTTAATGTGCCGGAAGACTTTGAAGTAATCGGATTTGACAATACTCGACTTGCATCAATGGTTCGTCCAACGTTAACATCTGTTGTTCAGCCTATGTATGATATCGGTGCAGTATCCATGAGATTGTTGACGAAGTATATGAATAAAGAAGAAGTAAATGACGATGTTGTATTGTTGCCACACCGCATAGAGTACCGTGATTCGACGAAGTCATCCGATTAATATAGACAAAGTACCAATCGGATGATAGAGAATATGGGGGAGAAAGATGAAGAAGCTCGATTACTTTACGCCGATTGGTATATTTGTTGGTCTTACCATGATCTTATTTGCAATCTTTTTTAACGCTGGAGCGGGGAACTTTCACTTTTTCGTTCAATGGACATCTATTGTCATTGTATTGGGCGGTTTATCAGCTGCCATTATGATTAACTTTACTAAGCAGGATCTTGCTCTCTTACCAAAGGTCTTTAAAGAAGCTTTTCATGCTAGAGATTATGATTTGAGTAATTTGATCTCAACCTTTAAAGATTTGTCCACGAAAGCGAGAAGAGAGGGTCTTCTTTCTCTTGAAATGGGCTTGGAGGAAGTGGACGATCCGTTTATTGAAAAGGGTGTTTTATTAGCGGTTGACGGAATTGAGCAAGAGACCATAAAGGATATCTTAATGGCTGAAGTAGTCGCCATGGAAGAGCGTCACCGCAAAGGTCGATACATAATTGAAAAAGCTGGAGAGTACGCCCCGGCTTGGGGAATGATTGGAACTCTCGTAGGTTTAGTATTGATGTTACAGAATTTAAATGATCCCGCAACGCTTGGACCTAATATGGCGATTGCACTTCTGACCACGTTATATGGGACACTACTGGCAAACTTAGTGTTTTTGCCAATGGCAAACAAGCTTGCGAATAAAACCGAGGAAGAAGTATTCATTAAACAAATCATTATTGAAGGGATCCTCGGTGTTCAGTCAGGACAAAATCCGAAAGTACTGGAAGAAAAACTGAGTGCTTTTTTACCGAAGAAAGCTAAAGTAAAAGAGGAAGAGGTTAAAGAAGGAGAGGCCGCCTATGATCAGGCGTAGAGTTCAAAGGTCAGAAAAAGGTGCACCAAAATGGATGGTCACTTTTTCAGACCTTATGACACTTATTCTAGTGTTTTTTATCCTTCTCTTTTCTATGAGCGTCGTTGATTCTCAAAAGTTTCAGGCTTTGGCCGAATCGTTTCAAGACCGTGCCATATTTGATAATTTCCCTTCCCTTATACCTGCAGAGCATCCCTCAGAAGATACTGAAGTAAATCCTAATGATTTGACTGAAATCGAGGAATTGATGCTTGATTTGGATGTTGAAGAAGACAAAGAAGAGTTGGACAAGCTCCTTCAAGAAGTAAATGAGTATTTGGAAACCCACGAACTTCAAGAAGAGATAAGTGCTTCACGTGATGAACGAGGCGTTGTTCTTGTACTACAGGAACAGACGTTATTTCGCTCAGCTCAGGCAGAAGTGCTAAGTGGAGCTAAGCCATTCTTAGATAAAGTGGGTACGTTGTTAGGAGAGATTCCTAACATTGTAAAGGTGGAAGGACACACGGATAGCCGCCCAATTAATACATCCACATTCCCTTCTAATTGGGAACTGTCAGGAGCAAGAGCTTCAAGTGTGATCCGTCACCTTACAAACGATTCAGACTTGGATGCAGGTCGTTTTATGGCTGTTGGGTATGGAGATACAAGACCTGTTGTTCCGAATACAACAGAAGAGAACTTAAGACAAAATCGTCGTGTTGTGATTGTGATTTCAGATCCGGAGTATCATCCGGAAGAGTCGTTCTAACACTCGACAATTTCCGGGGAAATACGTTTTCTCCGGACTTTTTTTCGTCTTCTTATAGAAAATCGGGAACAAGAATAGACAGTTTTAGGATTTGTCTATACAATATGATGAGAAATGGAACAGATGAAAGGCGGCGTTTTATATGAGAATTGGAATTATTGGAGCGATGAAAGAAGAGATTGATTACTTTTTAAAAGAAGGCACGTCCTTTACGGAAGAAAAGAAAGCCCACTTAACGCTTTATAAAGGAAGCTGGCACGGACATCAGGTTGTCATTACCCGTTGTGGGGTTGGAAAAGTAAATGCAGCGATCACCACACAGCTTTTAATTGACATCTATCATGTAGAAGCCATTATTTTTACTGGCGTAGCTGGCGCATTGGATCCTGAGTTGGAAGTTGGCGACTTAGTTGTATCTACTTCGTGTATTGAGCATGACCTGGATGCAAGTGCACTGGGGTTTGAACGTGGAGAAGTGCCTATGTTTGAGTACTCTTCCGTTTTTTCTGCTGACGAAGGTCTTGTGTCTCTCGCTTATGATGCAGCCATTTCCTTGAATGAGGGATATGTTAAAAAAGGAGTGGTCCTAAGTGGAGATCAGTTTATTGCCGATCCAGAGAAAGTAGTGGAGCTTCGCGAACGCTTTGATGGGACATGCGTAGAGATGGAAGGGGCATCGGTGGCTCATGGGGCCATGGTTAACCAAACACCGTTTGTAATACTCAGATCTATTTCTGATAAAGCAAACGGCGAAGCAGCTGGAAGTTTTGAAACGTTTGTCGAGCAGTCAGCAGTGCGATCTTCAAAAATAGTTGAGAGCATGCTTAGTCGCATGAAATAGACGTTGAAAAAGAAGCGAGGACAGAAGCATTTTAGTTAAGTGAACCCGAATAAATCGTATAAATTGTTTGGGTTAGCAGCTAAACACACGCTTTTTGTCCCAGCTTCTTTTGTTATAACGGTACATTCTTATGTTGTTTAAAAATAGGCTCAAGCGCTTTTTGAACGGTCCGCTCGTTTTTCTTTTCTATTTCTTTTTTTCGGGGGATGTCGGGGTAAATGGAATAGTCATCAAACCACGTTTCTGGAAGCTTTTCAGGTGATGATGTTTGCCAGCGATCAATCCAGCTCTTTGGTATAGGAGAGTGGATCACACTTTCGGTCTGATTGGTCATTTCCAACCAAACGAGAGACCAAGCTCTAGGAACAACTCGCCATATGTCGTAACCGCCGCCACCAACGGCAATCCAGCGCCCTTCACAGTATTGATGGGCAATCTTATGGGCAAGCCTAGGGATTTCATGAAAGATTTTCATTGTTGAACAAAGGTGTGTAAGAGGATCGTAGAAATGAGAGTCCGCTCCGTTTTGAGTAATAATGACATCTGGGCGAAAATATTCTGCAACCTCTGTAATGGCCTTTTCATAGCATTGGAGCCAAGATTCATCTTCCGTAAACGCTTCCAAAGGGACGTTAAATGAATATCCGTATCCTTCACCGGAACCACGTTCACTTACGCTTCCTGTTCCAGGAAACAAATAGCGTCCAGTTTCATGTAATGATAGCGTACATACATTGGGATCGTCATAAAAAGCCCATTGAACACCATCACCGTGATGTGCATCGGTGTCAATATAAAGGACACGGGCATCATATTTTTTTCGCATGTATTCTATGGCAATGGAGCTATCATTATAAATACAAAATCCTGAAGCCTTTCCTTTAAAGCCATGATGAAGGCCTCCACCAAGGTTTAATGCATGGTCGTATCCCTTGTTAAAGATACAGTCAACAGCAGTCAGTGTACCTCCTACTAACCACGATGCTGCTTCGTGCATAGAAGGAAAGGAAGGCGTGTCTTCCGTACCAAGACCGTACGTGGAAGCAAATGAAGCCTGACTTTGACTCGAACTCGCTTTTTTTACCGCTTCTACATAATCTCTCGTGTGGACAAGTAGCAACTCGTCTTCAGTGGCTAACCTTGGTTTAACGATATCCTCTTCTTTTAGAGCACCGAGTGTAAAAAGTAAGTCATTCGTTGTTTCAAGGCGCTTTTGATTGAAAGGGTGATTTTCGTTAAAGCGATAAGATAATTGCTCCTGGGAATAAACAAACACTGCTTTTCCCGTCATAGAGTCATCCCCGAGTTAAGTTGCGGCCATTTGACTAGATAATCATGGTCTTCAATACTTTGAACAAGTTTTCTTGTGTCCATTGTTTGGACTCGGAAGACGAGAATTTTTTTATCTGGATTTTTCCCAGGGTATACGAGAACGCTTTGAATATTAACACCCTTTTCGCTAATCAAATTCGCAACCTCAGTAAGCATACCGGCTACGTTTGGAACTTCTACTTCCAAGCGAGAGGTAGGTAGGTCTGCACCAGTTAGACGGACTAGTGTTTTTAGAAGGTCGGAATCTGTAATAATTCCTACAAGATGGTCATCGTGCTCAATGGGTAAGCAGCTGAAATGGTTTTCGACCATCACCGTTGCGGCATCTTCTACAAAGTCTGTAGGCAAAGCCGTAATAACATCGGTCTTCATTATTTCTGATACTTTCTTTTCAGCAAAGACACTTTCTGAAGGATTAAAAATGGAAGGGCTTGCATCTCGTAAGTCCCTGTCAGATACAATACCCTCTATGAACCCATCTTCTTGGATAACAGGTAGGTGACGAATTTTGTGCTTCTCCATTAGTTTAAATGCTTCCCCTAATGACGTGGAGGCGTTTACGGAAACCACATCGGTCTTCATTATTTCTTCTAACATCATAAGGCTTTCCCCCAATTTAGAAAAAATCAGAACATGTATTTATGCTTAAATCGAATGCGGTTAAACTCTTCTACAGATTCGCTATTCACACGGTTCCCGACTCTGGCCATAAGGCAATTGGCTGGGTGAGAGCAGATTTCCGGATCATCTGTGGCGTACCATTCGAGACCGCCTGCTTTCATGACCTTTTCCATCACATCTCTATATTCCCAAATAGATAATCCTGTACCTCTTAAATCCCAATGCCAATAATATTCGGTTGTAATGGTGATATAATCTTCCATCGCATCGTCCATCATTGAAACCTTAAGGATGGTTTTTGCAAGGTTGTACCCTCGATAGTCTGAGGATATTTCAATGGCTCCAAGCTCTATCAGGTTATCCATGTTGGCTTCTGACCATCGCTCAAGAGGATCAGGGTATAAAAAGGTTGCATAGCCAACGATTTTGTCTCCGTCTCTTGCAACGATAATCCTGCTTTCGGGCATTTCGATAACTTTTAAAAGGGCTTCCTTTTGCTTGTCCGGTGGACGAAACGCAACTAAGCCTTCATCCATTGTTAAACGCTCCAGTGTTTCTTTTTCAATTGGACCTTCAACTAAAAGGTTTTTGTCACGGTCTGTAATCTCGTAGGAGTGGTATGTTTTTCGGTGCTCCACGGGCAACCCACCTTTTCCACTAATCGTACCTCTTTTAAAATGCATTACTCTTGTTTCACTATATCATAATCAAGAAAAACATTGGAGAAATGACAAAAAATTCACACTATCGTAAATAAAAAAGAGGCTGCCCAAAGATACATGTTTCCTTTGGGGCAGCCTCGAAGCAATGTTCGTAGCTAGTGTCAATCACTTTGTACTTTAAATTACTTTTTTAAAAAGGTGATCAGATGATTAATCGTCCTCATGCTCATCATCTTCCTCATCATCATCCGGCTCGTCATCCGGTTCGTCATCCGGTTCGTCATCTGGCTCATCATCCGGCTCATCATCAGAATCATCGTTCTCATTATTACCGTTACCATTACCGTTATCGTTGCCGTTGCCGTTGCCATTGCCATTATCGTTGCCATTACCGTTACCATTACCGTTACCGTTACCATTACCGTTGTCATTATCGTTGTCTGATTCCTCATCACTGCTGTCCGAGTCGCTGTCATCTTCTCTGTTGCTGTCAGAATCGTCGTCATCGTCATCATCATCATCATTACTTGAAGAACCTGAACCAATTCTGACCGGAGAGCCTTGACTTGACTCTCTTCCAGCTACATCTACTGCGGTGACAACGTAGTAACCGGAAGAACCGGAGTAGGAGAAGGACTCATCCCAACGGACGCTGTCTACCTTACTGAAGTTTCCATTTGCTGATGAAGATCTATACACACGATACCCGATGACGTCATCATCAGAGTGAGCACTCCAACGAACAGAACTGCCTGAAGTAGTGACACTGTTTAGTGTACTTGGCGTTTGACCGTTATCTGGTGCATCTTCATCAGGGACTAATGTGTCCCAATCATCTGGTAGGAATTCAGCAAGATCACCATCAAAATCGAAGTATTCTTCTTTAACAGAAACGCCCGATCGGGTGAATTCAGAAGGTGTAGAATCTAACGCTTTATAGTTGTTATCACCGACTTTAACGTATCGAACTCTTTCAAGACTATCATCACGCTCTGTAGGAACGTGTTCTGCGTTAAACAAGTCTGTTGTAACAAGTCCGGCCTCACGACACAAATCGGAAGGGAGTAGCCCTGAAATCCCACAAACTTCTTGTCGGACAATACCGCTTGGTTCTTGGAAGTTCTCACCTGGATCCATAAGATCAGGGTTAATCTCATACGCTACATTCGCAAGTTCTGCCCACATCGTTTGAACTCTTCGTGAGTAGCTTAGAGATCCTTGACTAGAGTCTTCATAAGGAAGTTGTAGGTTATCTCGGTAGCCAAACCATACACCCATGGATATGTTCGGATTAGAGCCTACAAACCAAGCATCACGTACCCCTTGAGAAGTACCTGTTTTACCAGCCAAGTCGCTTGAGAAATTAAGCATGCTAGGTAATGCTGCAGCAGTACCTCCACCGGATTCTAGGACGTCTCTCATCATATCAATGCTTAAATAAGCAGTTTGTTCAGAGTAAACATCACGTTCGGTGGTTTCATGCTCAAAGACAACTTCACCGTCGTTTCTTTCAATGCGCTCAATCATATAGCTGTCTTTATATTTTCCGTTTCGAGCAAAAGTTGCATAAGCGTTTGTATTGTTCTCGACACTGATTACTTCAGAGCCTAATGGAAGGACTTCATACATTTCTTGATCAGATGGAACTAGATTATTATTCGTCAAAAATGGACGGATGTCGTTACCATCTGCACGGTTGTATTCTCTTACAGCAGGAACGTTTCTTGAACGTTGCAGTGCTTCCCGTATCGTCATAAGTCCACTGTATTGGTTGTTAAAGTTTGTAACAGGGTGCTCAGCGTACGGTGTTTCATAAGGGACATCTGGTGAGATGAACCCTGGTTGAACAGCTCCTAATTCCATTAATGCAGCAAATGTAAATGGCTTCATTGTGGAGCCGACGGATGTTCTAGCCTGTGTTGCTGTGTTGAACTGTTGGTCTGGGTCGCGTCCACCTACGAAACTGATTATTTTACCCGTATCATTTTCTATAAGTGTCGCGCCAAGTTCTTGCATGGCATCGTACTTAATTTCTTCACCGGTTTCAGAGTCTGTATCTTCAACTGTTAGATCACTGTAGAAATGCTCAAAGTTTTTCACAACTTCTGCTTGCGCATCATAGATCTCTTTATCAATTGTGGTGTGAATATGAAGCCCTCCACCGCGTAGCTCTCGTTCGGCTTTTTCTCTATATTCGTTAATAATTTCATTGCGTTCGGTTTCATCTTCAATTTCTGAAAGATCAATCTCAGCTTCTGTAATATATTGTTGAGCTAATTTACTAGTTGCTCGTCTTAACACTTCATACGTAACTTTAGGATAAAGCTCATAGTTGTCTTCCGTTCTCTCAGTCAAATCGGCAACAATATCATAATTGATATATCGCTCATACTCCTCAGAATCAATGTAGCCGTGACGATGCATTCGATCAAGTACTGTTCTCATACGACGAACACCAGGGTGATCATCATCAAAGTTTT
The DNA here is from genome assembly GCF_000429705.1 of Alteribacter aurantiacus DSM 18675. Classification (GTDB taxonomy): domain Bacteria; phylum Bacillota; class Bacilli; order Bacillales; family Salisediminibacteriaceae; genus Alteribacter; species Alteribacter aurantiacus. The sequence continues at coordinate 2,136,328 of NZ_KE386941.1, read as the reverse complement.
CTTTTACTTCACCTGCCCCAGTGAACGGTGTGTAGCCAAACGGACTTTGTGGAAGGCCAGCAATAAAGGCAGCCTGTGGTATGTTTAGTTCATCCGCATCTACGCCAAAGATTCCTTGGGCCGCTGACTGAGCTCCAGCAATTTGACGCCCGTTAGCATTTCGTCCGAATGGAACAATGTTTAAATAAGCTTCAAGAATTTCGTCTTTTTCAAAGAATTGCTCCAATCTCATGGCGAGAAGGATTTCTGTTGCCTTACGATCAAACGAAACCTCGCTGGATAAGATTTGGTTTTTAATGAGTTGTTGAGTAAGGGTACTTCCTCCTGTTTGAACAGTAGAATTCGCGAACTCTTGGTATGTAGCTCTTAGCAAAGCTTTAGGTACAATTCCTTCGTGCTCGTAAAAATATTCATCCTCAGTTGCAATAACGGCGTCAATCAAGTATTGAGAAATTTCATCTAGCTCTGCTGGATGTCGTTCCAAATCAGAACGTACTTCCCCGACCTCGATACCGTCAGCAAAATAAATGGTGGACGTTTGCTCGTAATCATAGATGTCTTCCTTCATTTCATCGTAGCTTCGAATAGGCTCGTCTTTTACCAGAGAGGCAAAATAACCAGCACCTGCGCCTCCTACAAAGAAAATACTCATTAAACCAATTACGATAAATATTAAAAATAAATTCCAAACAACTTGAGATGTTACACGGAAGCCCTTTAAAACCGATTTGGTTTCACGCCGCCGAAATAAATCTCCGAATGAAAATTTTTTATCTGACATTGTTTAAAACCCCCTAGAAAGTCAACAATATTATAGCATATATTGATCCTTATTTAATACAATATGTATGGTTATGTCGTAATGTAGGTTTGACAGCTGTACGGATTTATGATAAAAATGGATAAATAATATAGCTAAAAGCAATGAAGAGAAAGCAGTAGCAGACGTCTCCCTGTATTTAGAGAGCCGGTGGTTGGTGAAAACCGGAACACAGTCGTTTTGTGAATTACATCTCTGAGCTTCCAAGTCCATTGGCGGCTAGCGGACCGTTATCCGTGAGTGGAAAATGACATCAATCATTTTCAACGAGGGTGGTACCGCGAGAATCTCGTCCCTTTTTTGGGAGGAGCTTTTTTTGTGTTTAAAATTAAGATAGAGGTGAAAAATCATGACGTTATTAGAAGAACTTCAGTACCGCGGCCTGGTTAATCAAATGACAGACGAGTCCGGACTTACGGATTTGCTTAATAAAGAGAAAGTATCCTTGTATTGCGGTTTCGACCCTACAGGGGATAGTCTGCATATCGGACACCTGCTGACAATCATTACCCTTCGACGCTTTCAACTCGAAGGTCACAAACCGCTTCCACTTGTTGGTGGGGCAACTGGTTTAATCGGCGATCCTAGTGGTAAAAAAGCAGAGCGTACATTAAATGAACAAAGTGTCGTAGAAGGATTCAGTGACAAAATCCGCGAACAGCTAAAACGCTTCTTGGACTTCGACGGCGAAAACGGCGCAAAGCTTAAAAACAACTATGATTGGATCAGTGAAATGAGTGTGATTGATTTCTTGCGTGATGTAGGAAAAAACTTCAGTCTGAACTACATGCTCGCTAAAGACTCCGTGGAGTCTCGTATCCAATCAGGAATTTCTTTTACGGAATTTAGCTACATGATTCTTCAATCTTACGACTTCTACCATTTGTACAAAGAAGAGAATTGCAAACTTCAAATAGGTGGAAGCGACCAGTGGGGCAACATTACGTCAGGCCTTGAGTTTATTCGAAAAATGTATGGTCAGGAAGAAGACGAAAAAGCAAAAGCGTTCGGGTTTACAATCCCACTTGTAACAAAAGCCGATGGTACAAAATTCGGTAAAACAGAAGGAGGAGCGATCTGGCTTGATCCGGAAAAGACGTCCCCTTATGAATTCTACCAGTTCTTATTAAACACAGACGACAATGATGTCATTAAGTTTCTGAAATTCTTTACGTTCTTAACACCTGATGAGATCGCTACTTTAGAAACAGAAGTAGCCGAACGCCCGCATGAACGAGCAGCTCAAAAGCGCCTTGCTGAAGAATTGACTCGATTTGTTCATAGTGAAGACGCAGTGAAGCAGGCTCAGAACATTTCAGCGGCGTTATTCGGAGGAGGAGACCTTAAATCACTTTCTGCAGAAGAGGTGAAACAAGGGTTTAAAGACGTCCCTTCATTCACCATTGAAGAAGGGAAGGGCCTCATCGATGTTCTTGTTGAAGGAGGCGTATCTCCATCAAAACGACAAGCGAGAGAGGACATCAAAAACGGAGCGGTCTACATTAACGGAGACCGATGCCAAGAGATGGATAAAACGATGAGTGATGAAGATAAGATCGACGGTCAGTTCACAATCATCCGCCGTGGTAAAAAGAAGAATTTCCTCGTTCATTACGAAGGGTAGTATCCAAAACAAACCGGTTCCTATTTAGGGACCGGTTTGTTTAGTTTAGAGGCTCGTTCAAGCCCCTTTATTCAAGGCAGCATCATTTCCAATCTACCCCTATAACCACAAAAAAAGCAGACCCAAAAGGATCTGCTTTTTTAAGCTAGTCAACTTATTAACGAGAGTAGAACTCAACGATAAGCTGCTCGCTGATTTCAGCTGGAAGCTCAGAACGCTCAGGAAGACGAGTGTAAGTTGCTTCTAGGTTATCAGTGTTAGCATCAAGGTAAGCTGGTACGAAGTCGTTTACGTCTAGTGCTTCCTTAACTACAGTTAGGTTGCGAGACTTTTCACGAACAGTGATTGTTTGACCAGGCTTTACGCGGTAAGACGGGATGTCTACGCGTCCACCGTCAACAACGATGTGACCGTGGTTAACCAATTGACGAGCTTGACGACGAGTGCGTGCAAGACCGGCACGGTAAACAAGGTTGTCAAGACGAGATTCAAGAAGGATCATGAAGTTTTCACCGTGGATCCCTTTCATGTTTCCTGCCTCATCAAACATGCGACGGAATTGACGTTCGTTCATTCCGTAAAGGTGGCGAAGCTTCTGCTTCTCTTGAAGCTGAAGTCCGTATTCACTCATTTTTTTGCGCTGGTTAGGACCGTGTTCACCAGGTCCGTAAGGGCGCTTTTGTAGTTCTTTCCCAGTTCCGCTTAGAGAGATACCTAAACGACGAGAAAGCTTCCAAGATGGTCCAGTATATCGAGCCATAATTAGCTCCTCCTTCGTAAAACGTATATTTGTGAAACAGAACAGTAAGTGGCGATCCCGATTACACAGTCATTTTATTTTCATGCACCATCGCCTCGACAGCTGGAGGTTACACGATGCACCTCGTACATAACGGGAATAAAATGAAACTATATAATGTTCACCTTTGGCTGTCTTATTTGCACAAAGAACAGTGTATAACGTCACAGGGGAAAAGTCAAGGGTGTCTTAAATAAACGCTGTTTTTGTAAACAAGAAACACAGGGATGAGCGATTGCGTCACGATTAAGCTTAAACCATATTTTTATTAAAGAAGAGGATAATCAAAAATCAAGAATTTATGCGAGCACAATCTAGAGAAAGGAGATCGTGTGAGGTGCAAAAAATATTTGAAAAACTTAGATTAAAAAAGTGCAAATCGTTGAATCAAGGGTATAATGACTATGAGCATGGGTAAATGGATGTGTATTCGGAGGTGAATCAAATGCCCACAAAGTCAATAAATTTCTCAAAGATCTTCTATTATATCATTAATGAAAAAGAAGAATCCTCATTTATTGACCTTTTTGATCCGGCCATACTTTTCATCGCTGATAAGAGAGGCAAGGTTTGGACGATGAAAGAACTAGGAACATTAGACAGAGAAATGATCCTTGCTTTCAATTCAATAGAAGACGAGTATAGAGAGCAAGGCTTTCCATACATATATAAAGGGTATAAAGTGGATGCTGTTACGGTGTCAATTAACCAAGATGAAGGAGTTTGGGATGGCTACCTTGGCATTTTGCTTCCATTAGATCATCCCCAAGCATCTGCTGTAAAAGCTTTCTTACACGGCTTTAAACAAACGGTGTCCATGAGTATGCAACTTGATGAAACAAACAGACGCTACCAATATGCCTCGACCAGAGAAAGTGTTCATGAGCGCGTCATTGACGTATTGTCCGATACAGATTATAACCATAGCCTTCATTTATTTGCTAAACGTTTGTTATTAACGGTCTCTGAGCTTATGGAAGATTGTACATTGGCTTTATACTTGTATGACAATACGTTAAATGCTTATCTTCCGTTTGAAACAACCGATACCCCCCAATGGGATTATGCGAGCTACGGAATTTCGGAACCTATCTTCTCAGAGGTGTTTAGGGAAAAAAGGGTGCAGGGGTTCACTATTGTTAACAAGCAAGACTTAGGCGGTAGGACTTTATTTAAAAATGACCACACCTATCATGATTTTGTAGCCGTACCAATATCATCTACAGATGCCACACTCGGTATGTTGCTTATGCTTCGAGAAGAAGGAGAATGTCACTTAAAACACTTGACGGAATTAACAGAACTTCTTTCTGCATTTACTCCTTGGATTAAAAGGTTGCTTGATTACAATTCGATGATTGAAGAAAAGAAGCGTAATGAGTTGTTACTTAAAGTCAACCAAAAATTCTATTCTTCTATGGATGTGCGGGGGATTTTAAAGGAGATGGTGTTTTCGTTACATGAGGCGTATCCTACATTTGAATCAGAATTATTGCTCACCCATGATCTTGATATGAAGGGTGTTTCGCTTCAAGTGAAACCTTTGGATATTAGTGATGACAATAGTCTAGCAATAGAAGCATATCTTACCGGTCGAGTCCAAGTAACGGATTGTCTTTCTTCAAGTAGCACGTATGTATATGTTCCTTTAAGAGGAAAGCAAAGCATATATGGAGTCCTTACATTGATATCTACAGCTAACCTTGTTTTTTCACCAGATGAGTTAGGGTTTATCCAAATGTTTGCAGATACTGGTGGAAATGCAATAGAAAATGCCAGATTATACGAACAATCCAATGAGCACATAACGAACCTTCAAATGATAAATAAAACAGCAGCTAAGCTGAATTCTAAGCTTAATTTACGTGATCTTTTAGCATACATGCGTACAAGTTTCCTAGAGTCCTTCCGTTGCGATGAAGTAGGCTTTGTCATGTATAAAGATGAAAAGATGGAGTATTTAAATGGGAGTACGGAAGCGTTTCAACAGCTAGATGTAAGGAATGTACTTAAAACGTATGTCAATCAATTAAATGAAGATGGTGTGTTACAAGGAAGTGTTCAAAGTAATGAGTTTTTCGAGTTTCAATCCATCATTGTCATTCCGATGGTCCATGATAAAACGATTAAAGGTGCTGTTGTTCTTCTGAAAAAAGAAGAGTATGGCTTCTCGTTTGAAAGTTATAAGTTAGTCGAGTCTCTCGTCCACCATTCCACATTAGCAATCATGAATGCCATGTTGCATGAAGAACTTGGAGAAATGGTGATTCGGGATTATTTGACAAAGCTTTATACACGAGCGTACTTAGATGAAAAATTAACAGAGTCTATGGAAAGTGATGCGTTCGGTTCCTTTATTCTTATGGATATTGATGATTTCAAAGTCATTAACGATACATATGGACATCAAGTGGGGGACGAGGTGCTCATTCAAGTAGCCAAGGTGTTAAAGGAACATACAAAAGACCGCGATGTTTCAGCGAGGTGGGGCGGAGAGGAAATGGCCCTTTACTTACCAAAGGTAGATGAGGCTAGAGCGGAGCAGGTAGCTAAGCGGATTTACAATAAAGTAAAAGAACAGACAGATCCTCGAGTCACCATTTCATGTGGGGTTTCTACGTGGTCCTATGGAGATGAAAAGTCTCGTATACGACTGTTTAATATGGCTGATCGTGCCCTTTATTTAGCAAAAAATTCTGGGAAAAGTCAGGTCCGCTTGGCAAGCGAATTGAAGGAATAATAAAAGCTGTACCATAAGGTCGTTTAATACCTTTGGTACAGCTTTTGTAGTAAAGGGATAGAGACTATATGTGTTTTACAAGTGTTTCTGTAAAACGAGTAAGAAGAAGCTCATCTTCTTGGCTGAAGCGGGATTTTACAGGGCTATCAATGTCAAGGAGGCCAATGAGCTTGCCATCTTTAACAAGTGGAAGGACGATCTCGGACTTCGATGCAGCATCACAGGCAATGTGCCCCGGAAAAGCGTGGACATCGTCCACTCGGATGACTTCTTGCTTCTCAGCTGCTGTGCCGCATACGCCTTTTCCTTTCTTAATACGAACACAAGCGGGAAGGCCTTGGAACGGACCTAGGACAAGCTCGTCTTCTTTCCATAAATAAAAACCAACCCAATTCACATCTGAAAGAAACTGGTTGAGGAGAGCGGAAGCGTTACTTAAGTTGGCAATTAAATCATCTTCGTCATATAAAAGACCCTTAAGCTGGGTAATAAGCGTGTTATATTGATTCTCAAGAGAACCTTGGTAAGTGCTAGATTCAAACATGTAGAACCCTCCTGAAATGAAATTTTGTAAAGTATATCATAGATAAAAGAGGACGTGAAAAAGAAAGGCTTAGCGTTTTTGCAGGAATTTTGTCTGCTTTGTTCGAATTACGATAGAATAAGGAAATTTGGTTTAATGTCTGGAGTGATCATTTGTGCCATCAAGGAAGGCCTCAAAAGAAAAAGTAATCAAGGCAGCCATTGATTTGTTCAATGTTCAAGGATATGCAGGAACATCAGTTAGAGATATAGCATCAAAAGCGGATGCAAATGTCGCATTGATCTCTTACTATTTTGGAAGTAAACAAGGTTTGTTGGAACATTTAATGACAGACTTTCTGGAAGGGTTTGTTGAATCAATCGAGAGGCACATCGAACATATTGACGAAACCGGAGCTGGAGCGGTGCTCTTGTCTGCTATGTGGGACGTCATGGCTTATCAGCAAAGAAGACACCACTTGGCGCGGTTCGTCCACAGAGAAATTACACTTGATACGATTTTAGTTCGTGAACTAATGACCACATATTTAACAAAGGAAAAATCCCTATATAAAAAGATTATTAAAACGGGCTACGAGAAAGGGGAATTTCGTCACCCACCAAATGATTATTGGGTGTTGCAATTTAGAGGGATGCTCATTCTACCCTTTCTCCATCCGCAATATATACGAGAGGTCTATCATCTCATGCCTCATGAAGGTCACTTCTTAAGCCGTTACTACCAAGAAATAACGAGGTGGCTCTCACCACTGTTCAATGGTGAGATTCCAAGAGAGCTAAAGGAGAGTCCTTTAGGATAGGGCTTTTGGTGATGTTAATGTTACACGATCACGAATAGCAATGATTCCGGTTCCGAGTTGTTTTGTTGCATGTGCGTCTGAACCGTATACACACGGAATATTTAATTCCTCTACTTCTTTGAGAACGTCAAAGGAAGGGTAGCTTTCGTCACAAAGGGGCTTGATGAAACCGGCTCCGTTTATGTCGAGCGATTGGTTTTGTTTCTTTATTTCTTTTAAAATAGGCAAAACCTTTGGTACATATGGAAATGAAACGGGATAGCGCTTTTGGAATTTCCTGACCAATGTAATGTGCCCAATCCGTTTCGGTTTAAATGGACCCAAGTCAGCTTTTGAAGACTGCAAGACTGTTTTGAAATAGAGGTTGTACAAGGCTTCGAGAGAACCACAGTCATGAACCGCTTGTAAGAACATGTCCGGTGAATAGTCTAGGCATGTATAATGATCATTTATCTTTAAAAAGTGGACGGACAAAATGGCATCATCAAGAAAAGGCCCGACATCATTCAAGAACGAACGGGTCTCTCTTTCCAATCCGTCAATGTAGTCTACCTCTAGGCCGATTCTTATATCAATCTCATTTTTATACTTCGTTTTTACGACCTGAAGCTCTTCCAAATACGATCTAAGGTGGTCTGGGTGCATCGCACTATCTTGATTTGGAACAGGATCTTGAAACGATGGAGGTAAAGGGGCATGTTCTGTAAATGTCATCCCTTTGTATCCTAATTTTATTGCTCTTTGAACATAGTCTTCGAAAGAATCGCTTGTCCCATGAGGACAATAAGCGCTGTGTACATGACCGTCGTGTTGAATCATCAATCGTTCACCCCTTTGTAAAAATCGATCAGATTTTGTCAACAAAAAGAAAAAAGTCAGAAAGAACTAAAAAAAATCCAATAAAATCGCTCAAATATATATTTTTCCATGATATTATAAGGAACATAAGTGATAACTGCAACAAGCAGTAGCGCTTTTTCGACAAATTCAATCAGTCTTTTACATGACATACATAATCAAACGCAAGATACAGAGGAGGTTTCCTATGACAGCTGCAATCATATATAGTCTTATTGGAATCATTATCATTTTAATCATTATTGGAGCGCTTTCAAGAAAGAAGATCTATAAAGAAGTTGACAGGTTGGAACAATGGAAAATGAAAATTATGAATGAGCCTGTCACAGAAGAAATCTCGAAAATTAAAGGTCTGACTATGTCTGGAGAAACGGAGCAACGATTCGAAGCTTGGCGTTCTGAGTGGGATGACATTGTTACACACCAGCTTCCTGACGTGGAAGAGAAATTATTTGATATTGAAGAGTCAGTGAACAAGTACCGGTTCAGAAAAGGGAAAAAGCTGTTAGTGGAAGTCGATTATACTCTAGCCGCAATTGAAACCCATATGAAAAACATGATTAAAGAGATTGATGAATTAGTTGAAAGTGAAGAACGAAACAGAGAAGAAATCAGCGAAGTACAACATTACTATGATGAAACGAAGAAGAAGCTTTGGATGAAGCGAAGTACACTAGGAGAAGCTGGCCTGAAGCTCGATCAGATGATGAAAGAAGTTCATGGCTCCTTTGATGTATTCCAAGAGCAGACAACTGAAGGGAATTACCTTCTTGCAAGGGAGACCCTTGAAGCAATGAAAGAATCTCTAAAAGAGATCAATCGTTTAATCGAAGACGTTCCTCCTTATCTCGTTTTATTGGAAAAGGAATTACCAAAGCAACTCACTGAACTGTCCCTTGGTTTAAAAGAGATGGAAGCAAAGGGCTTTGCTATTGAACACTTTAGTTTTGGAAGCCAAATCACGAAGATGAAACAAGAGTTGGACGGGCTATTTCTTCTATTGGAAGAAGTAAAAGTAGACGAAGTAAAAGAGCCCATTCAAGATATTCAGAGCGAAATCGAGGGCATATACGAAACGCTTGAATATGAAGCACTCTCTAAGCAAGTTGTTACTCAGGAAGTTCATGAATTAGCCAAGCGAGTGGACTTACTTCCAGAGACCTTCCGTCAATTGTTAGTTGAAACCGAAGAAGTGAAAATGAGCTACCGTATAACGGAAGAAGACTACAAATCACATTTGAAAATTGAAAAAACAGTGAAAGAACTGCTTCAGCAATTCGTCATGATTGAAGATTATATCGAGAACCAAAAGCAGTCTTATACTGCATTAAGAAAAATGGTGTCGGAGTTTAAAGAGAAGCTTGAAGCCGGAGAACGAGACCTGTTTTATGCTAAAGAAGTTCTTGAAGACATGAGAAGTGACGAAAGAAAAGCGGAAGAGACACTAAGACATCTAAGACAAAAGCTAATCAGCGGTCAGAAAAAACTTCAAAAAAGCAACATTCCTGGGTTGCCAAGGGATATTCTTGAGGAAATGGATACGGCTGAAAAATACTTCATACAAGCTTCCAATAAGATAGATGAGGTTCCCTTATCCATAGATGAGGTGACGCATCACGTAGATCAAGCCCATGATCATATCGAGAACGTAATGGCAATTTTACATGATGTGATTGAAAAAGCGACCTTAGCCGAGCGGGTGATCCAATATGGAAACCGCTACAGAAGGCAGAATGATCGCTTAAATATCTTGTTGCTCCAGTCCGAAGAAGCGTTCCGAAATTATCAATATGAAGAAGCGCTGGAGATGAGCCTGAAAGCAATCAAACCAATTGACCCGAATGTATTGGAAAACGTCCAAAAAGAAGAAACATTACAGCCGAGTGTGTAAATCACACTCGGTTTTTTTAGAAGGCACTGAAAAAGTTGGTCTTTAACTTTTTTAGTCCCTTCTAAGCAATGAGCGTAACGGTTGCCTGTTTTGAAAGCCTGATACGAGTGGGTTTCTCGTATCAGGCGCGCAACCGAGTGGAGCCATTGCCATTCAAATAAAGGCACTGAAAAAGTTGGTCTTTAACTTTTTCAATGCTTTCTTTTTTATTTTGGGAGGCTCGAGGCAGAAATAACGTTCCGATTGGCAGAAATAATCACCATTATGGCAGAATTAACGTTCTGTTTGGAAGAAATAAGCTCAATATTGGAAGAATTCCACTCCTTCGTTAGGAAGAATCATTGCAAGCTCCTCATTTATTAAAAAAATACCCATGAAGTGATTGCTCACTACATGGGTACCTCGAATGTACTACGCTATTCTCGATCTTCTGAAACAAAGTAGCCTAAGGTGCCGCCAATAATCGCAGGGATGATCCAACCGATGCCTAGTTCGAAAAACGGAAGAAGGCTGAGAACGGATGTTAACGGTGCGGTTAGGATATCGGCAGTAATAAACCCTTCTGGAATACTAACTAGAGCAGCCCCAATGACAGCTCCCATGAATACACCTCGTCTTTTATTAAAGGCTTGCTCTGTAAGAACAAGGATAATTAAGACAATGGCCACAGGGTATATCATAATGAGCATTGGTAAAGAGAATGCAATGAGTTTTGTGAGTCCCATGTTTGCCATCAGCAAGCTGAAAAGAGCAATGATCCCTGTTGTAAGCGGATAAGGGATGCTCGGAAGAACACGTTTCAAATATTCACCGAAAGCGGAAATCAATCCGACGGAAGTCGTCAAACAAGCAATCACAATGACTAATGAAAGAAGAATGACACCTGCTTGACCCAGAAGAATACCTGAAACGGCCGTCAAGATTTGCCCGCCGTTTTCCATCATGCCAATTTCACTTACACTCGTTGCTCCTAAATAAGATAGTGAGAAGTATACAAGGGCAAGCCCGATTCCTGCAATAATCCCTACATGAACGGCCTTTCTTGCCACTTCATTTGGTTCAACGACCCCATGTTCTTTCATTCTAGAGATCACAACAATACCGAACACGAGAGCAGCGATTGCATCCATCGTCAAGTAACCTTCAAGAAATCCTTTGAAAAACGGGAACTGCATGTAGCTCTCAGTAGGTTCTTGGATTGTTCCGACAGGATTCAGGAAACCATTTACTGCAAGAACGGTGAGGAGAACGACCAAAGCAGGCGTTAAGTATTTACCAACTCTGGAAACAAGCTTTGAAGGATTTAAAGAAAGCCAATAACTGATTCCGAAAAAGAATAATGTAAAAATAAAGAGCGAAGTGGTTTGTAGACCTTCACCTGTATAAGGTGTTGCCCCGATCTCAAAGGCAACACTACCTGTACGAGGAATCCCAAACAGAGGTCCGATGGCTAAATACACAACCAATGGAAAAAATAAACCGAATTGAGGGCTCACTTTATTTGATACCTTCTGCAAATCCCCTCCAGATTTAGCGATAGCCACGATTGCGAGGATCGGTAGCCCTACACCGGTTACAAGGAACCCGAGTATGGCCGTCCATACTGATGAACCTGCTTCTTGACCTAGTGCGGGAGGGAAGATTAGATTACCTGCTCCTAAAAACAAAGCAAACATCATCAAACCGATGGTAAATGTTTCTTTTGTTGTAAGCGTTTTCTTATTCATAGGTGAAACCTCCTGGAAACGTCATTCATGTTGGAAGATAATGGACTTGGGGCTTTAAAGCGATAAAGCCAAACGTAATTTTATCATAAAGTCGAATGTTGTAAACAGTTTAAATTAAAAGAATTTTTTCTGTTTTAAGCAAATTGTCAACGATATGGAAGAACGTTTCACATTTTGTATTGTAAAAGAGCGTTTTTAGCTGTTGAGAATAAAAAGACTAAGAGTTATGATATGATAAGCTGTTGGAGAGTATTCACTTGTTATAAAGGAGTTAACGATAAATGATTTATTTTGATAACAGTGCAACAACGCGTCCCTACAAGGAAGCTGTAGATACGTTTGTAAAAGCAACTGTCGATTTTTTTGGGAATCCATCGTCTTTGCACCCGGCGGGTAAACAAGCAGAGCGCCTTCTTGTGCAAACACGTGAACGTGCGGCTGCGTTGCTTCGCGTTCATCCTAAAGAGGTGTTGTTCACTTCCGGTGGAACAGAAAGCAATAATCTAGCAATTAAAGGAACAGCTTATCAGCATCAATCAAGAGGAAAGCATTTGATCACATCGGAAGTCGAGCATGCTTCCAGTTATGAAACATTCAAACAACTGGAACAAGAAGGGTTTACAGTCACATACTTACCTGTGAGCCGGTTCGGCATTGTTCATATTGAAGATGTAAAAAAAGCAATTAGACCTGATACAACCCTTGTTTCTTTAATTCATGTGAACAACGAATTGGGATCGATTAATCCGATAGAAGTTATTGGTAAAATACTACAAGAACATCCGAAAGTCCTTTTCCATGTGGATCACGTTCAAGGTGTTGGCAAAGTGCCGTTAGATCTTAAAAAGGCAAACGTCGACTTTTGTTCGTTGTCTTCACATAAGTTTCACGGCTTAAAAGGGTCGGGAATGCTATACACCAGGTCAGGGACGAAATTATCTCCTATGTTTGCTGGGGGCAGTCAAGAACATCAACTAAGAGCTGGAACGGAAAATGTGGCCGGTGCGACAGCCATGGTAAAGGCGTTGAGAATGACTCAAGAAGCTGCCTGGGAGAAAACCGATCACTTATACCGCATGACGGAGAAGTTAATAGAAGCATTAAAATCGGTTGACGGCGTGTATATGAACACCCCAAGTGAGCGGGCACCTCATATTGTCAATTTTTCAGTTCCAGGATTAAAACCTGAAGTTCTCGTTCAATCATACGGTGAAAAAGGGATTTACGTCTCAACAAAAAGCGCGTGCTCCTCAAAGTTTGCTGAACCAAGCAGGGTATTATTGGCTTGTGGTTTTTCTCATGAACGGGCAGCGAGTGGCGTAAGAGTGTCTCTGTCTTTTGAAAACACGGAAGAAGAAATGTCTACATTTATTGATTACACGAAGGAAATGATCCCTTCGCTTTTAAAGGTGGTAAACAAGTAATGCAACCAGTATATGACCATATTTTAATCCGCTATGCTGAGCTTTCTTTAAAGGGAAAAAACAGAAGTCACTTTGAAAAACGACTTCAACTCAATGTAAGAACAGCTCTTAGAAATTTCGAGAACGTAAAAGTAAAACGATCATTTGGACGCATGTTTGTAGAGCTAAATGGAGAAGATGTACAAGGTGTCTCGGACACTCTTAAAGACTTGTTCGGTATTCATTCCCTTAGCCCGGCCTTAAAAACGAATAATAAGCTCGAAGAAATTAAAGAGGCTGCCCTTTTTGCAATCAAAGACGCTCTCCCTGATGAAGTAGGAACGTTTAAAGTGTCAGCAAGAAGAATCGACAAAACGTTTCCTGTTCAATCGCAAAAATTGAACTATGAACTAGGCTCACACATCTTGCAAAATACGGACCAGATTACAGTGGATGTTCATAACCCTGACGTTGAAGTGAAAGTCGAGGTAAGGCAAGAAGCGACATACCTTACGTGCAAAACAGTAAAAGGACCAGGTGGCCTTCCTATAGGAACAGGAGGAAGAGTGATGCTGATGCTTTCAGGGGGGATTGATAGCCCTGTAGCCGGTTATCAGATGCTAAAGCGCGGGGTGGATTTACAGGCAATTCACTTTCACAGCCCTCCTTTTACAAATGAACGTGCCCTTCAAAAAGTGAAAGACTTGACGAAGGTCCTCTCTCGCTATGCCGGTATGGACATTACATTACATGTCGTTCCCTTTACGGAGGCACAAAAGAAAATTCATGAAGTGGTACCAGGCGAGTATGAAATGACCATTATGCGAAGAGTGATGCTTCGAATTGCTGAGAAGGTGGCAGCAAATAATAAAGCACTTGCTCTTGCGAACGGTGAAAGCTTGGGGCAAGTAGCAAGTCAGACATTAGATAGTATGTTTACGATCAATGAAGTAACGACCATGCCTGTTTTAAGGCCACTTGTGGCAATGGATAAGTTAGAAGTGATTGATATTGCACACAAGATTGATACGTATGAACTTTCGATTCTACCTTATGAAGATTGTTGTACGATCTTTTTACCACCGCAAACGAAGACCAAGCCAAATCGTACAAAAGCCAATCGATTTGAAGGCAACTTGGAAATCGATGCTTTGGTTGAAGATGCAGTGGAGAGAACATACAAGCAAAAGCTTTCTGCCAGTGAAGAAACGGATAAAGAATTTGAGGACTTGTTTTAAGACCAACTAGTTAAAAAAAATGGGTCTTCATCTAGGGGTTAAACGCTTTTCTTTTTACCACAAATTGGTCATTTTCTCCGTGCATGTAATCTCTCACCTTGTAGCATTCTATTGTTACAAGGGAGGTGACAAACATGGCAAACAACAGAAGTTCTAACCAATTAGTAGTCCCTGGTGTACAACAAGCTCTTGATCAAATGAAATACGAGATCGCTCAAGAGTTCGGTGTCGAACTTGGTCCGGATTCAACTGCTCGCGCTAACGGATCTGTGGGTGGAGAAATCACTAAGCGTCTAGTTCAACAAGCTGAGCAACAACTTGGCGGGTACCAAAAATAATAAATATTATGGCTGATGGGAGTATCACCGGTATCCGGGCGATACTCCCTTTTTATGTTTGCGGTGCCAAACATCTAAAAAAATGCCTCACATGATGCCTTGCACCTTCATTGATTTTAGGTAAAAACAAGGGTATGATGAGTGGGATTGGAATACTATCCCAAAACGATTCAACTGACATTTTGCAACAGGGGAGAGAGATGGAATGGGGACACTTTGGTACGGAGCAAAAGTCCGAACTTTACGTACAGAAGACGACATCCAAGAAGCTGTTTACGTTGAAAACGGCATTATTCAAGAAGTAGGGGAAAAAGAGTCTCTTATACGAAAGTTCGAAGAGAGTATTACAGATTACCAAGATGTATCCGGTGGTGTTATTTACCCCGGACTAGTGGATAGTCACCTACATATGATTGGGCACGGTGAAAAGCTACAACGCCTTGACTTGTCTGAAGTCACTAGTGTAAACACCCTGATGGAACTACTAAGACAAAAAGCGAAGGAACTTCCTGAAGGGGAGTGGCTAATTGCAGAAGGGTTCAACGAAAACCTGTTCACACCAGCTGTCGTCCCTCACAGGGCAGAATTGGATGAAGTTACTTCAAGGCACCCGATTGTGCTAACAAGAGTATGTCGCCATGCGATGCTTGTGAATTCTTATGCGTTAGAACTTGCCAAAATTCATAAAGACACGCCGAACCCACCGGGAGGCTTGATTGAAAAGGATACAGAAGGACTCCCGTCCGGTTATTTACATGACCAAGCACAGGAGTATGTCCGTGATGTGATGCCGAGCATAGACAGTACATATCTTGAGCGTGCCTTGTCCGACTCATTGGAAGATTTGTGGTCACAAGGCTTTACCGGTGCCCATACGGAGGATCTGAACTATTATGGTGATTCCCTTCTTACCATTCAAACGTTCCACAAGATTATCGATGGTGAGAAAAGAAAGTTTCGTGCGAACCTACTCGTTCATCATGAAGTGGCAGCTTTTCTAAACGAGAGAGGCTTCAGTTATGGAAGATTGAATAACACCCTTGAAATGGGAGCAGTTAAAATCTTTGCAGACGGTGCCCTCGGGGGACGTACAGCTTTATTGAGGCAGCCATACAGCGACGACCCATCTACAAGCGGAGTTGCCATTTATAGTAGAGAAAAGATTCGTCATATTGTAAAAGAGGCGCGGATGTTGAACATGCCTGTTGCGATTCACACCATAGGGGACCTTGCTTTGGAATACGCTCTTGATGCCATCGAAGCACACCCGTGTCCTAAAGGGAAAAGAGACCGTCTCATACACCTTCAAGTAACGGCACCGGATCTTTTGAAGAGGTTACAAAAGCTCCCTGTCGTGCTGGACATTCAACCAAGGTTTGTAGCATCTGACTTTCCATGGGTGGAAGAAAGACTCGGTTCTGAAAGACTGGAATACGCCTTTGCTTGGAATACGTACTTAAATATGGGTATTAAATGTGCGGGGGGTTCTGATGCACCTATTGAACCACCAAATCCATTGCTTGGGGTTCATGCTGCAGTTACAAGAAGAAAGCCCGGCCAAAGTCACGAAGGCTACTATCCTAATGAAAAGCTAACTCTATTTGAAGCCTTGCGCTTGTTTACGGTTGGAAGTGCTGAGGCCATTTCCAAAGAATCGGAAACAGGACTCATTGAAAAAGGATATAAAGCAGACTTTACGATTTTTGATCAAGATCTTTTTGACCTGACTCCTGACGAGTGGCTTGATGTGAAAGTGAAAAAAACCGTAGTCGATAATTCCGTTATGTACGAGGGGAAGTAAAAAGAAGAAAGGATGACTCGTAGCAACTACGAATCATCCTCTCACCCTTGATACTCTTACAAGAAACTTCGCTTCACTTTGTGAAGGAACGAGTTATCTTTAAGCTTAAGCATCTTAATTTTACGGTCTGAGACTTTTACTTTGATCTCTTTACTGTGGCGAATGCTTAATGCTTCATTGTCGACACCCATGATTGGATGGTCATTCCCATCTTGAACGACACGAAGGACAAGCTCACGATCGCCACTTAATAACAACGGAGATCCGAGTGTACGGTAATTGTTGTTATCTAGGGAGGCCATTTCCGTCAACTGCATGGAAACAAGGCGGGGGTCAACGATCGCCCCTTTTAATGATTTGTTATAAGCTGTACTTCCTGTTGGAGTTGAAATGACGAGGCCGTCTCCACGAAACGTTTCAAAATGAAGATCGTCAATAAACACATCGACGACGAAGGTTTTTATAACGTTGGAACGGATGGAGCATTCATTCAAACAATAGAAACCTTTTTGCCCATCAATCGTAACTTCAAGTACAGGGTATCGAAGAACTTCAATCATATCTCTTTGCATGGCTTGTTCAATGGATTCCAAGTCTTCGAGGTCAAAGTCGGAATAAAAACCTAGGTGACCGTCGTTAATGGAAAGGTATAAGCAATCTTCTTGGAAATCCGTACGTCTAAGAGATTGCAAAAAGGCACCGTCACCACCGATACTGGCAATGATATTGGCATCTTTAACGTTATCAACAAGGCGGAAGTTGTTGTTTCTGCCGATTTCTTTGAGGCGTTCGACTTTTTCTTTTGTTTTTTCTTCTTCTACATAGTGAAGGTAAACATTTCTTCTCTCTGGCATGATGGATCTTCCTTTCTGTGAATGCTACAGGTGTGTGATGTAGTTTACCCTGTCATTACTTAATTTCTTTATAAGAAGAAGAAATCCTTCAAGAAAGTCGGAATTTGTCCTATTCCTTTAACGGAGATAAAGGGATAGAGGAAGAAGAGGCTGGACAGAAGTGTTTTTAAATCCGAACAATGGTATGCGGTGCAAAAAGCCGCTACTGAACTATACTTCGCTTTCTGCGTGAAGCGACTGAGCCTCCTTGTGCTATGTACACTGCAGGTGGCCTTCGTATAGTTCATCTGCTCTGTTAGCAAATGGTTCGGATGCTACTTTAAACACTTACTTTTGTCAGGCTCGTACCAAAACATAAATAATGGAGGTTTTAAGATGAGTGGAAAACGCTGGGTTGCAGTTGGTATTGCTGTAGCACTATTTATTGGATCAAGTTTCTTTACCCTAGCTTTAAGTGCCTTTTCAACAGATTGGGACAATCTTTTTGCAGGGGAAGAGTACGATGTGGACGAACACATCCTTGAAAGAGGAAATGGAAACGGAAAGATTGTAGTGGTGCACTTAAACGGAGTAATCCAAAGTAGTTATGATGCCCCGTCTTTATTTGAATCCGCAACGTATAATCATCATCGTTTTTTAAAACAACTCGATGCTGCAGCAACTGATGGTAGCGTGGATGGTATCATTATTAGCGTGAATACGCCAGGTGGAGGCGTAATGGAAAGCGACCAAATCCACGATAAGATTGTTGAAATTCAAGAGGAACACGGGAAAGACGTTTACATTAGCATGCAAAGTATGGCTGCGAGCGGTGGCTATTATATTGCTGCACCAGCTGCCCAAGTGTATGCTCACCCTCAAACGATCACCGGATCGATTGGAGTTATTATGCAGTCCTTGAACGTAGCGGAACTGGCCGAGGACTTGGGCATTCAATCAGAAGTAATTAAAAGCGGTCCATATAAAGACATCATGTCAGCAACAAGAGAAATGACAGATGATGAAAGACAGATTCTTCAAGACCTCATTGATGAGTCTTACGAGCGTTTCGTAGATATCATTGCAGATGGCCGTGACATGCCAAGAAGTCAAGTTGAAGAGCTTGCGGATGGTAGAATCTATTCAGGAAATCAAGCGTACGAGGCAGACCTGGTTGATGGACTTGGAGATTTAGACGATGTCATTGAAGCGTTCAGAGAAGACATTGGTAAAGGGGATATCGACGTAGTTGAATATCGTCAGCCACTTGGATTTCCGTCGTTATTTGGAGCTACGGCTCAATCCGTATTTGGTGATCAGCTTTCAATGTATTCTATGAAAGAATGGATTCATCAGTCTCATGCACCTCGCCTGATGTATCTATATACGAATTGAGGTGTGGTTAAATGAGTGATAATCGAGAATTTGAAAAAGAAGAAGACCAGTTAACTGACACTGAAGTCGTAAAGAACGATCAAGAAGTGGTTGAGGATGATCCATTCGGTCCCGTCCATGAAGAAAAGGAAGAAGTAACGTTTTCATCAGAGCCTGTCTATTATGGTGGGTTTTGGATGAGGTTTTGGGCGTACTTAG
Organism: Alteribacter aurantiacus DSM 18675; assembly: GCF_000429705.1. Lineage (GTDB taxonomy): Bacteria > Bacillota > Bacilli > Bacillales > Salisediminibacteriaceae > Alteribacter > Alteribacter aurantiacus. The sequence goes on along the minus strand of NZ_KE386941.1, from coordinate 2,117,320 downwards.
TGGATCTCATCATCGTTGCTAGCTTAAATGGCCTCATTGTTGGAGGGGCTCTTGTTTTTATCGGACTGGATGGCCTCACATTTGGTATTTATTCACTAGCCGGTTTAGTCAGTGCGATCATTACGTATAGTTATTTTACCATTATGACGAAGATACTTGGCCAAACATTAGGGAAGCTCATATTCGGCCTCTCTGTTATATCTGTTAAACACGGTAAGCTGACGTGGGGAGACGTGCTTATTCGTGAAGTTGCAGGACGTTTCATACACAGGTCATTGGTGATTACGAATGTTCTTTATGTGGTTATCGGTTTTGATGGTCGTAAACAAGGTATTCATGACAAGTTTGCTGATACAGTTGTGGTGTTAGAGCCTAGAAAAAGCAGACGATCATAAAATATTTAAAGTAAACCTGTCCTATTGGGCAGGTTTATTTTCTTGGTCCTTGTCGATACTTAAAAGGGCACTTAAAACATAAAATTATATTTTCGGTAGTTATACTTTGGTTGCGGAGGTGTGTTCTTTGACATGGTTGTGGTGGATTGTTGGTATCCTTGGTATTTTTGGCATTTTCATTTTTACATTGCTATTCTTTTCGAACTTACACGTACACATCAATTATTTTCACGATGGAGATAATGACGAGTTGAAAATAAAAACGATTCTCTGGAAAGTATTTAGGTACACATATACAATTCCCGTCATTTCGGTGGACAAAGAAACACCGACAATTGTGATGCAGGAAGAAGAAGATTCTTCGGCAGGACATGAAGAAACGAACGAAAAAATGTCCATACATGATTTTGTATATGACATGAGGCAGTTTAATGAATTCCTTACTCATGTGCTAGGTTTTCACACGATTCTGCGTCATTTTTTAGCCACTGTATCCATTAATCAGTTTTCATGGAAGTCGGTTGTAGGAACTTCGGATGCTGCATTGACCGGAAGTATCGGAGGAGTCTTGTGGGGGATTAAAGGAAATGTTGTTGGTTTAATTGGTAACTATTTTAAGGTTCGTTCTCTCCCGGAATTAGCTATTCAGCCTGTATTTAATCAAGCAATATCAAGGACAGAATTGAAATGCATGTTATCTTTCCGAATCGGGAATGCTATTCTCGGAACCATCAAAGTGTACCGACACTGGAGAAATGGAAGACCTTTTAAGCTTAAAAAAGGATCTGAACAGAGGAGGGATATGAATGTCTGAACATCCAATTCAAGGGTTAATGAAAACAGCCATGGAGAATTTGAAGGAAATGGTTGATGTCAATACGATCGTAGGTGACCCTGTAGAAACACCTGATGGTGGCGTGATCATGCCTGTAAGTAAAGTTGGGTTTGGTTTTGCAGCTGGAGGAAGTGAGTTTATCGTAGAAACTCGTGGCAGTCATGGCGATCGTGAAGAGAAACATCCATTTGGAGGCGGTAGTGGGGGTGGCGTGTCCATTACACCTATTGCTTTCTTGATTGTGAATCCTCAAGGGGTGAAGATGGTTCACTTGGACCAAAGCACGCACTTGTATGAAAAGCTGTTTGATTTAGCGCCACAAGTAGTGGATAAGATCCAACAGATGATGCAGCAAAATAATCATTCAGGTTCCGGAAATCGCCCAAAGAATAACAATTCCACTCAAAGCGGCGAATCACTTGATTTTTAAAATGGAACGGCCTCGCAGGAAGGATGCTTGCGAGGCTTTCTTATGTTATTTTGATTATATAAGGGTTATCACTGTTTAAGAGGCCACGATGTGTGGTATTTTATGTATGTATCTTAAGAGTGAATGAAAAGGCACTTAAAGAGTTCAGTTTTCTCTCTTTCAAGTGTAATTAAATGAGGAGGCTTAACATGGCACAAGTAACATTTAAAGAAAAACCAGTTACATTACTTGGATCCCACGTTTCAGTTGGAGACACAGCACCGAATTTTACTGTTTTAGCCAATGACCTTTCAGAAGTGAAGCTGTCAGACAGCAAAGGAAAGGTTCGACTCATTAGTGTTGTACCATCTATTGATACGGGAGTATGTGAGCAACAGACACGTCGTTTTAACGAAGAAGCAGGACAATTAGACAATGTTGAGATCCTTACAATCAGTGTAGACTTACCATTTGCTCAAAAGCGCTGGTGTGCTGCTGAAGGGATTGAAAACCTTCAAGTCCTATCTGACCACCGTGACTTAAGCTTTGGTAAAGCATATGGTGTGGCGATCGAAGAACTTCGCTTGTTATCTCGTTCCATCTTTGTAGTGGATGCAAACGACACAATTACCTATGCTGAATACGTACCTGAAGTTACGAACCACCCGGATTACGACGCTGCTCTAGATGCGGCAAAAAAAGCTCAATAATTACTCTGCTAAAAGAAGCCGGCATCAATGGACGATGCCGGCTTCTTTTTCTTGCGCTAATAAACACGTCTGTTAAAATGAACAAATGGAAAAGATAAGAACGATAGGAGTGGAACTAAGTGATGCAAGCAGAAACAAATACAGAAAAGTTATATACAGCCATGGATAAGGTGGCTGAAATCATACAACAAGTAACAGACCTACCATACTTGGAGGCCTTGTGCGAAGCAGGTGAATCCATCATGACAGGGGAGTCGACTGTTACCCTACCGGATGGAAAGCAAGAAGAGCTAGTAGGTGCAATTCAGTCGTCGCCGAAAATGGATTCCTTAAAGCCGGAAGAGATTCGAAAAGCATTTCAACTGGCTGTGCTTAAAGGGATGAAAGAAGCGACTCAACCTCATCATGCTATCACACCGGATGCTGTAAGCTTGTTCATGGGACACTTGGTAGAGCAGGTCCTAAAAGATAAAAACAAAACTCACGTACTTATGGACCCGGCCGTAGGGTCTGCTAATCTGTTAACTGGCGTGATGAATCAAGCAAAAGGACAATTTCATGCCATTGGTGGAGATGCTGATGAAACGTTGATTAAGCTTGCATACGTGAATGCCAATATGCAACAAAAAGATGTTGATCTGTTTCATCAAGACAGCGTGGCTACCGCATACGTTAAAAATGTGGATGTTGTCGTTTCAGATCTCCCTGTAGGGTTTTATCCCGATGATAAAAAAGCATCAGAGTATGAACTTAAGAGTAAGTCAGGACATTCATTTGTTCATCACCTATTGATGGAACAAAGCCTGAATCACGTTAAGCCTGGTGGTTTTTGTTTCTTCCTTATTCCAAACTTCTTATTTGAAAGTGAAGAAGCAGACTCGTTGCACACGTACTTGAAGAAAGAGGCGATCATATATTCCCTTCTTCAACTGCCAAAGTCCATGTTTAAAAACGAACAACAAGCGAAGAGCATTTTTATTGTTCGTAAACGAGGAGAAGGGATTGTTCCTCCAAGGCAAGCATTACTGGCTGAAATGCCTTCGTTCACAAATAAATCCGCCCTTAGGGACATGGTTAAAAACATTGATGATTGGTTTTCTTCCCACTTGAAAAAAGAACAATAGACTGAGGTATGCGCTTACTTTTTTGTAATAAAAATTTCATTTTTTCAGCTGGCTAAGATGTTTCATAATTTGTTGGTTGAACGGATACAGTATAAAAGTAGTTGGGACGCAGTTTGTTCCCTGATAAAGGTTAAGATGAAGATGATGTGTTATAGTCCTGTGTTGCGATTTTAGTAATACAGGGGCTTGCAATATCCGGTTTGAAGTGGTTTAATATGTGATGGTGAAAATATAACAACAAGACTAAATGAGAGAAACACCTCGTTTTGTCGTTGCATAGTAACACCTGTTCAACGAGAATAGGGAAAAGAAGGAGCGGTTTATGTATGTCAAAAATAATTGCTATTAATGCAGGAAGCTCATCCTTGAAGTTTCAATTGCTTGAGATGCCTGAAGAAACTGTTGTAACAAAAGGCGTTGTAGAGCGAATTGGCTTAAATGATTCCATTTTTACCATTGAAGTAGACGGTGAAAAGAAAAAAGATATTCTTGATCTTGAAGATCACGCTCAAGCGGTTAAGATTCTTCTCGACAAGCTTACTACACATAATATTATTCAATCTCTTGATGAGATTGATGGAATTGGTCACCGTGTCGTTCACGGTGGAGAGAAATTCAACGATTCTGTTGTGATTACGGACGAAGTTACACAAGGTATTGAAGAAGTATCTGAGCTGGCACCTCTTCACAACCCGGCAAACCTAGTTGGTATCCGTGCGTTTAAGGAAGTTCTCCCTAACGTACCTGCTGTTGCAGTTTTTGATACGGCTTTCCACCAAACGATGCCTAAACAGTCTTACCTTTACAGCTTGCCATATGAGTACTATGAGAACTATGGTATTCGTAAATACGGATTCCACGGGACAAGCCATAAGTACGTATCTGAGCGTGCGGCAGAGATACTGGGCCGTCCACTCGACCAATTACGCCTTCTTTCTTGCCACTTAGGGAATGGAGCAAGTATTGCGGCAATCGATGGTGGCAAATCCATTGATACGTCCATGGGATTCACTCCACTTGCAGGTGTAACAATGGGAACTCGTTCTGGTAACATCGACCCTGCTCTTATCCCTTACATTATGGAGAAGACAGGCATGGGTGCTGAAGAAGTTATTCAAGTACTAAACAAGAAGAGTGGAATGCTTGCCCTTTCAGGATTTTCAAGTGACCTTCGTGACATCGAAACAAGTGCGGATGAAGGAAACGAGCGTGCTGAACTTGCTATGAACGTGTTCACATCTCGTATTCACAAATACATTGGATCGTATGCTGCTCGTATGCACGGTCTTGATGCGATCATCTTTACAGCTGGAATTGGTGAGAACAGTGACACCATTCGTGCTGCGGTTCTAAAAGGCCTTGAGTTCATGGGCGTGTATTGGGACCCTTCACTTAACAAAGTTCGTGGTGAAGAAGCGTTTATTAACTACCCACACTCTCCAGTTAAAGTTATTGTCATTCCAACAAACGAAGAAGTTATGATTGCACGAGACACAGTGCGCTTAACTCAATAATTTCATTTAACAACCGGAACCTTTGTGGCTCCGGTTGTTTTTTATACCTTTGAAAGGTTGAGCACTGAACTGCCGCGGAAAAGGAAGGGCAGTCCAGTGCTCAACCATTTCCTTATCGACATTGAAATAGACCAAATAGTAACGGTACCCTATCCCGCTACAAAGTGGGGAGTGAAGTCACCATTAAAATAAAGGGACTACATTTCTTCATCGGTGAAATAGTATAATAAAAGATAGCAACAACGGAAGCGGAGAGGAGAACGCTGAACATGAAAACAATCGCAAGCGTCCAAGAAGGAGAACGTCTTGTAGGTTTTTTCCTCGTAAAAGAACGTGAAGTACGAGTAGCTGCAAATGGAGACGAATACATTGATCTTCTATTAGGGGATGAGTCGGGGACGATTCCTTCAAAGATGTGGGATGTAACAGAGCAACAAAAAAATGCAGTTAATCGAAAAACCATTCTAAAGATAGATGGTACCGTAAGACACTTCAGAGGAAAAAAACAACTTCAAATCAATCGAGTGAGAATTGCGAATGAAGAGGACAACATCGATATCCAAAGTCTTGTTCAAAAGTCGACTACATCAAGAGAAGAATTGTGGCAGGACTTAAGAATGGTCATCGACGATATTCATCACGATGTGTATGCAGCCATCATAAGAAAGATTTTTGGTAACAAAGAAGTCCGAGAAGCCTTTACGACGATTCCAGCGTCTAAGGTGATGCATCATGCTTATTATGCCGGTTTATTAGAGCATGTTGTATCTCTATGTCATAGTACCTTGCAGCTTCTACCTGTTTACCCTCATTTGAACAAAGACTTACTTTTAACCACGTGTCTTCTTCATGATATCGGTAAAACAAGAACGATTCACGATGCCATCACGCCAGAGTATTCAGATGAAGGTCAACTGATGGGGCACCTAGTACTAAGTGTAGAAATGATTAATGAAGCCGCCTTTGAAGCAGGATTTTCAGCTCAGCATGAGGAAGTAGTAGCTCTAAAGCACTGCATATTAAGTCAATTTGGAGATATGGATAAAGGACTGGGAAGTGCTGTCTCAGGGAAAATGCCTGAATCGATCTTTTTTAATGCAATCGAAGAAATGGATGCAAAGCTCAATGCCCTTCAGATGACCAAAGGGCAAAGTGAAGACGGTTGGCAGTACCATCCGATGTTCAAGCGGAAAATGAAGACAGACCACTAAAGTGAGGCTGAAACAATGTATAACTCTAGAGAAGAACAAGCGTTGGAAGACATAAAGAGATGGGAAGCGACGTACTTTGAAGAAGTGGGTACAGACTTCTCTCTTACATACCATAAGTGGATGAACCAAGCGTATGCGGCAGTTGATCACCGTTGGAGAGGGAAGCTTCTTACCATTACTGATAATGTGTTGTTTCATGTTCAATCAGCGATCCAGCAAACAAGATATGAAAAGCAAACCGTTGAATACCTCCTAACAGAGGCAAGAATCTTTAACAACAACATCAGCGAAATTCGTGATATGAAAGAGCTTTCGATAGACCAACTTCGATTCATAGCAAGAAAGCAACTGGCAAAGCAACGGTTGGTTTCTTTAGGGCAGGGAAGCTTAACAGGGATGGGGGGGTTACTGTTTACGGTAGCCGATTTACCTCTTCTCTTAGCGATTAACTTGCGAACAGTCCAGAGAGTGGCCATGACCTATGGGTACGATTTAAGAAAGCCTTATGAGATGATGTTTGTTCTTAAGGTGTTTCATATGGTTTCTTTACCTCGTCACTTGCAACAGGAGGTCTGGGGGGAGCTGGAGAAAGAAGCGGCATCTGCTGATGAAGAGTGGCTCTTTTATGATGGGGAAGAAGATGTGGTTTCCCATGCATGGATGCAACGCCCGCTACAAAACATTATTAAGCTGTTTTTGCTATCCGTCCTTAGAAAAAAAGTGGTGCAAGGCCTTCCGGTGTTCGGGATTTTTGCTGGTGCAGCGTTTAATTATCAATTCACGAAACAAATCGCAGAAGGGGCGCATCAATTTTATCAAAAGCGCCACCTTCTTGAAAAACTACGATGATTTAACGGTAACGACCTCTGTTGATCTGTACCAGATCCAGAGGTCGTTTATGATTGAAGCAAGATAGGAGATATCGTCATTAAGTTGACAACTTTTTTCAAAATCCTCTTCTTCGTACAAACGTTGCTGTTTGATTTCGATTTTGCGATCCAGTTCTTTGATGAGATCTGGTATTTGACCACGGGAGTGCTCCCACTTATATAGAATCTCTTCTTGAGTAAACCGGTCCAGTTTGTTCCACTCTGTGTAGACCTTAGGGATGTAGATTTTTAGGCGTTTATCAAAAACAAATGTATATGTCATATGCCTCCGTCCTTACTCACTTCTGAAGCCACTGAAAAAGTACACCACGACTTTATATGATTTACCTTCTAGGAAGGAACCTCACTTCTTACAACCAATACGTCACAGCGTGCATGACGAGTAATATACTCCGACACACTTCCGATTAAAAACCTTTCGACAGCATTTAATCCAGTGGCACCGGTGACAATTAGATCAATCTCATATTTGGTGGCTAAATCCTTGGCAATTTTTACTTTTGGAGAGCCGTAATCTGTTACGAGTCGTACATCTTGGAGCCCTGCTTCTTCAGCAATTGTTTTGTAGGAATCGAGCATCTTCTTTGCATATTCTTCTGCTTCTTTAACAATGGTGCGATCATAATGGTCGATAGAAGCAAAGGTGCGAGTGTCTACGATGTGAGCAATATATAACGTACTGTCTTGTTCCTTTGTCATTACACTTGCTTTTCTTAAAGCGCGTTTTGCTTCATCAGAACCATCAACTGCCACCAAAATGTTTGAATAACGTATCGCCATTTGTGATCATCTCCTCCATATTTTACTATAATTTAATTATAACAAACCTATAGTCGTATTAGGGAAAAAAGCGTTTTTTAAAGACCACAATCGTCCTTCTTCAGTATGCTCTATACATGCGGATGTCTTCACCATTTTCCCCTCTCTCAAACATAAAACATTCAGGATGGTCAAATACTATCCATAAATGAAGGGAGGGTAACCGCATGCCTAAGAAGAACAAACTTTCAGGTGGGTTGTATGATAATGAAGGAGAAATGGCCACCCATAACCAGCTGATGGATTCCTATTATCAACATTCTCCTGAGCACAAAACCTTCAATGAAGAGTTTGCAGAAGAACCAAACCAAGAAAAGAATTTATCTGAAAAAAAGAAAAAGAAAAAGAAGAAAAAGGATAAATAAGTATTGCTCCTGTAGAATTGTTGCTAGGGTGATGAATGTATTTTTTCATTCGCGTACAGTCAGGATTTACATTATTCATCCCGAATAACTAGCAACAATTCTTACGGAGTAGCACTTCATTAATCATGAAAGGGAGTGAGGCACTTCACTTTCATGATTTTTTTATCCAGTATGAATATCTTCCTCCTTATAGGACGTATGGGTTAATCATTTCTACGTTTTAGCTCGACTCCTCTACGAGCTTACAAGCTTGTACGTTCGGCATAAAAATATCATGACTTACGCCATTGAGGACGATGAGTCAAGCATCCTTTATGGCTCGTGATCAAGACGCTCGCACGTTAGTCCATGAGAAGTGAAAACGGCATAAGTTTTTACACCGGACCTTTCCAAGATTATAATGGGAGTATGAACTAGTAATGAAAGGTGATAACCTATGCGCCATGCACTAATTACTGCAGGATCAAAAGGTCTCGGGAAAAAAGTAACAGAAAAACTCTTGGAAGCAGGGTATGTAACAACCATTCATTACAGAAGTGATGAGGAAGCCGTTGCTCGTTTTCGAGATGAACTTCGCGAGTTTGAAGGTAGGTTTCAATTTGTAAAAGGCGACCTGACAAATCGAGAGGACATTCAAACGATCATACATAACAGTCTCGGGCGCTTTGGTACAGTGGATGTTCTGGTACTAAATGCAGGGCCGTACATTTTTGAGCGAAAGAAATTGATGGATTACACTGATGATGAATGGCAAATGATGATGGATGGAAACCTCACATCAGCCTTTCAGTTGCTAAAAGGATTAGTCCCGAAGATGCGTGAACAACGATTTGGCCGAATTATTACTTATGGCTTCCAAGGAGCTGAGCACACCCCAGGCTGGCTTTACCGATCAGCCTTTGCAGCTTCTAAAGTAGGACTCGTATCGTTGACCAAAAGCTTGTCGATTGAAGAAGCGGAGTATGGAATCACTGCCAACATGATATGCCCCGGGGAAATTATAGGTGAGATGAAAGAGGCCTCGATTGAAGAGTCGAGATCCAAAAAGGATGAGGTTACACCGGTAGGGCGTTCAGGAACAGGAGAAGACATCGCCCGAACGGTTCTTTTCTTAGCCGATTCGAATGCAGATATGGTAACAGGAACTGTCATTGAAGTGACTGGCGGAATTGATGTTCTTCATAAACATCGAAAGTCGAATGAATAAAACAAAGGAAAACACCTCAAAATGACGATAGAGGTGAGATCGATGAAAAAACGGATCTTTGTATGGATGACAATGTTCATGATGATTAATGTGGTAACAAGTCCGGTTCAAGCGCAAACAATAACAGATGAACTCCTCGCATACAGTGAAGTGAAAGTCACACTTGTTGCAGATGGTACGGAGTATGAGTGGGAGTATCAAAACCCTCATTCCTATGAGTTTGAGAAAGGTTCATTTGTTGCAAAGGGAGAGGAAGCAAAGGAAGATGTATTGAATGTCTTTGATGCGCTGTCTCTTAATAAAAATGCCGATGTAGAGGGTATGGTTAAACGATTAAAAGAGCTCGGTTATAAAGACATTTCGTCATTTAGAGCGTCCTTGATTGATCGTGATCGCTGTTTGTACACGTGGGTTTGGAACGATAAAGAAGAAGGCTCTCTCTGATTAAGAGAAAGCCTTCTTTTTGTGAAACCGCTATTGTTTACTTTTTACAATTTGAAGCTCTTTCGGGTATTTGGTAAAGGTTTCATAGCCATTTTCAGTAATAAAGACGTCGTCTTCAATACGGACGCCGGCTTGATTTGGTAAATAAATGCCCGGCTCTATTGTAAACGCCATTCCTTGTTTTAAAGGCTCTGTGTTATTCGCGTGCATAGATGGGAACTCGTGCACTTGAATTCCGAGACCGTGGCCGAGTCGATGAGGGAAGTAATCCCCATATCCTTTTTTAGAAATCCATCCTCTCGCGGTTTGGTCCAGTTCACCAATCGGCGTTCCGGGCTTACATAACTCGAGAGCTTTCATTTGAGCCGTTAGTACGGTTTCGTATATTGCTTGATCAGAATCTTTTACGTGATCGAAGAAGACGGTACGAGTGATATCCGATGCGTACCCTTTCCAAATGACGCCAAGGTCGAATAAAACCGCGTCTCCTTTTTTTAACGTTCTCGTTCCAGGGTTTCCATGAGGATCGCCGGCTTTTTCACCAAAGAGAACCATGGTAGAAAAGGCCATTTCACGAACCCCTTTTTTCTTCAAAGCATATTCAATCGTAGCGAGCACTTCCATTTCTGTAACGCCTTCCTTTAGAGCAGCCACACCCGTTTTTACGCCAAAGTCGGCTAATTGAGCAGCTTCTTTAAGGATAGCAACTTCATGCTTGTCTTTGATCAGGCGCGCTGCTTCCAATGCCTCATCCACTTCTATAAACGAAGTTTTCGGAAACGCGGTTTGCAATGCTTTTAGGCGTTCCCATGAAATGCCTCGCTCCACAGCGATGGTCTTAATGTTATCAAGGCGACTGCTCCAAGCTTCTCCTAACATGGTCCAGGGGTTGTCGGTGTCCGAGTATCCGATAATGTCACCTGTAAATTCTTCTTTTACTTGGTTCATTTCCATTCCTGGGCAAACAACGAGCGGGTCTGCGTTTTGGAAAAAGCAAGATGCGACTAGTCTTTCGTGAGGGTCAGTATCAAAACCGGTTGTGTAAAAAACGTTTGCCCGTGTTTGTAAAAAAACAGCATCGGCTTGGTGTGATGCCATCCATGATTTTAGTGCTTCTATACGATTTGTCATGTAAGCCTCCTGAACCTATTTTTTTCTTAATATGCTTGGTCTATTCTAACATAGACAATGAAATCGATGCATGAATGTTCGGACAAAAGGGTAATTAATGGTTGATAACGAATAATGACTGTAGAAGGAGTGAGAAATAATGAAGGTATCATTTCATGGACATTCTGTAGTAAAGATTGAAACGAATGGCAAAACGATTTTAATCGATCCATTCATTAATGGGAACGACCAGTGCGACTTGAAAGCAGACGATGTGAAAGCAGACGTCATTTTACTCACACATGGACACAATGACCACGTCGGTGACACGGTGGATATTGCTAAGAGAAACGATGCCCTTGTTGTAGCTCCGTTTGAACTGGCAACCTATCTGGGCTGGAAAGGGGTTAACACTCACCCAATGCATATAGGAGGGGCTCATGAGTTTGATTTCGGACGGGTGAAATTAACCCAAGCCTTTCACGGTTCGGCTTATACGGATGAGGAAAAACAAGAAATCATCTATACGGGAATGCCAAGTGGAATTTTATTTTTCGCCGAAGGAAAGACCATCTATCACGCTGGGGATACTGCTCTTTACTCTGACATGAAGCTATTGGAAAAGTACCGCATTGATGTAGCCTTTCTACCAATTGGGGACAACTTCACGATGGGACCTGGGGACGCTGCTGTAGCGGCGGAGTGGATCGGAGCAAAAAAAGTTGTACCTGTTCACTACAATACCTTTCCGGTGATTGAACAAAATCCAGATGCGTTTGCTGATGCATTGGGCAATGATGCAGGTCACGTTATGAGACCTGGCGATGAACTGGAATTATAAACAGTAAGGATGAGTGGGCGTATAAGAGCCCGCTCATTTTTTTAATGCATACGAAATGATACTTACTCTTATGGTTAACTCATTTGTGTGGATCTTTTCAACTGTTATTGACGATTTGAACTGGAATGTGGGATTAGGTGTAGTCAGCCAGATCATGAAGGAATGATTTTGCTATTCCCAGCAGAGTCGCTGCCTTTCTTTTTCTTACAAGAAAGAAAAGAGTAATATTACCAAGCAAATAACACCTCATTAAAACCTGTAAACGCTGTGTCTTCTCATCTTACTTTATCGAAATATTTAACAACTATCATATGAAAGGGTGATTTACAAAAACTCTTAACTGTCATAAAAATTATAAATGTGAGCATGTGAAAAGGTGTAGCCGGAATGGCCGAGACTCCTGTGGTAGTCGGGGCCAAGGTGAGACCCCCATAGCCGTCAACTTAAGGATTGACTGTAGTAAATAGGTTGAAGAAAGGTGTAACCGGAATGTTCTTCGCTTTCCGCGGCGGTGCCGGCGAGCCTCCTCGGGCAAAGCCCTTGCGGGGTCTCTCCTGGCTCCCACTGCCGCAGGAGTCTGCGAACATTCCGGCTACACCTGATCACATGTCCAAGTTCATATCATTTGTGATAACGTATTATGGCATTCATAAAGTAAAAAACATTAAACAGGAGCGCTTTGAGTGCCACTTGTATGGCCAACTCATTGCACTTCTGATGTCTAGTATGATTACATTTGAAGCGCGAAGTGCGTTATATGAAAACGAAGAGATTGAAGTCAGTGAGATGAAATGCATGAAAGGATTACGTGAGAGTGCCGAAGAGTTCTTCCGAACAAGTGGATCACCAATTAAGATAAATAACCTATTTCATCAATACACAGAAGCCATTCGAAGACGATGTAGGAAGTGTAGAAAGAAGAATTGTGAGACACCTTTTCAAGTCTTAAAGAACACGAGGAAGGAGGAAGAAAAGCTGATACTTTTACAGATTTGAATAAGCTGTTTATTTTATAAAGATTACCTTTTGTTAAAGTAGAAAATGGAGTGAAAGGTGGCGACTCCAGCGGGAATAGCATCAGCCGAAGACCCCGCAGGGCGCCTTTCCCGAGGAGGCTAAGGCGATGCCCGCGGAAAGCGTCCACCTGTAACGGAATATCTTTGCCAAAAAAACTTCCAAAAGGAAGCTTATTTGTTATGTGAGAAAATGAGGGTGAATGATCAATAAGACAAATAACCAAAAAAAGCCGCCAATTTTGCTTAACTTGACGGCTATGGGTGAGACCCCCGGAACAAAGTAAGGAGGCTCACCTTACTACCACGGAAAGCGGAGAACATTCCGGCTACACCTTTATTATGCTTACTAACTTTACTCAATTCCTTAAGTTGGCGGCTATGGAGCTTTTTTATTTAAACAATTCAATTCAAAATCGCCCGTTCTGTCTTACTAAGACAAGTCATAGGCTAGAACAGAGGTGATTTTAATGAAAAGTTCACGATTGTTCTTATGTGTATTACTTACATTTTTATTGCTATATTTGGCATTGCCTAGAATTCCTTTTTTAGGAGAAGGCTTAGCTGTGTACTTCGCATTTGCCTGGCTCGCATTTGCACTCATTGTACTTGGAGGAAACGTCTACGCTTGGCTTAAAGAACGAGACAAAGAGAGACAGATGGACAACAGAGATGAAGGACAGGAACGTAAAGTGAAGGAAAACAGCCAGAGAAAAAAACTGCGCGGAACCTACTGATGAGCTTGAAACCCCAGGGCTGACAAAGTATACTTGTATTAGTACAGATGACTAAACAAGAGTGGAACAGCTCTTATGGGGTGGATAGCAGGATGACAAAACATGAACAGATCCTTCAACATATTCGTACCTTGGATGTGGGAAGTAAGATCTCCGTTAGGCAAATTGCCAAAGCCCTCCAAGTGAGCGAGGGAACAGCGTACAGAGCAATAAAGGATGCAGAGAACCAAGGCATCGTTAGCACTATTGAGCGAGTAGGTACGATTCGGATTGAAAAAAAACAAAAAGAGAACATTGAAAAGCTGACGTTTGCGGAAGTTATTAATATTGTGGACGGACAAGTCCTCGGTGGACGAGACGGCTTATATAAAACCCTTAGTAAATTTGTAATCGGTGCCATGAAAGCGGAAGCCATGATGCGATACGTGGAGCCTGAGAATTTACTTATCGTTGGTAACCGTGAGCAAGTGCACAAGATGGCCCTTGAATCAGGGGCAGCTGTCTTAATCACAGGTGGGTTTGATACGAATGATGAAGTAAAGGCATTGGCGGACAGTCTTGAGTTGCCGATTATGTCCACCACGTATGATACGTTTACCGTTGCAGCGATGATCAACCGGGCTATCTATGATCAATTAATTAAAAAAGAAATTCTTATGGTAGAAGATATCCTTATTCCCCATGACGAAACATACTTGATGACAAATGCACACACTGTTGAAAAGTGGCATGAGTTAAACAAGCGAACGAGCCATAGCCGCTATCCGGTTATTGATGAAGTAGACGGAAAGCTTCTAGGAATGGTCACAGCAAAAGATGTGATGGGTGTAAGTCCGTTTGTAGAAATTGAAAAGGTAATGACGAAACAGCCGATAGCGGTCACGTCCAAAACATCTGTAGCATCAGCAGCTCACCGAATGGTCTGGGAAGGAATTGAACTTCTCCCGGTAACCGATTCCGGTCGAAGGCTCTTAGGAGTAATCAGTCGACAAGATGTATTGAAAGCATTACAAATGATTCAAAGACAACCGCAAGTAGGAGAGACTATTGAGGATCTCGTTACGCGCCACTTTGAGGACATATCGTCTTCACAAGAGCATGTCTATCGTCTAGAAGTGACACCACAAATGACGAACCATCTTGGTACCGTTTCATATGGGGTCATGACAACGATTGTGACAGAAGCAGGAAGCAGGGTGCTAAGGAAATATAAAAAAGGGGATCTTGTTGTAGAGAACATTACCCTCTTTTTTATCAAACCAGTACAGATCGATAGTGAGATGAAAGTTTATCCGAAGGTGCTGGAGGTCGGCCGGAAGTTCGGTAAGGTCGATGTGGAGATTTTCCACGAAAATCAGATCGTCGGAAAGGCCATGATTATGGCTCAGTTAATCGATCGCTAAAGGTGAAAACGCTGGTATTTAATGTTTTAGCCTCAAAAAAGACTGCTGCCGAATTTCGGCAACAGTCTTTTCATTTTATTTAGCAGGTTGTTCTTTTGATTCTTGCTTCCGAATCTCTTCTACTTCTTTTCGAGCATATGGGAGGAACGTCTTGTAATTTTTTAATCCAAAAAAGACATTGATCCCGCCATAGATGATGAAAATGACACCAATTGTAGTTGCGACGGACGTACCCAAGTTAATCATGGCGTTTAAGCCGAACGTACCAATGGCGATTCCGACAGCCACACTGGCTTTGGAAGAATACCAACGACTTTCCATCAAGCCGCGAGCTTTTGTTTGCTGAACTTTAAAATAAACGAACAAAACAAAGGAAACGACAATGATGATAGGAATTAGCATAAAAAATCTCCTTTTATCTAACAGCTATGGATGCTGCGAATATCACGAACGCTTTCTTAGTTAAAATAGCACACTTTCTGTTTTTATATCAAGGTTGTTCACAACATTGTATAATGTGTAAATATAAGATACTCTAAAGCTAATCACGTCAAATTGAACAGGAGATTGGATAATGAAGCAACGTATCATTGAAAAAATTAAACAATACGAAACGATTATTATACATAGACATGTAAGACCGGACCCGGATGCCATTGGTTCACAGGCAGGTCTAAAAGAATTGATTTTGGAAAACACGGAAGGGAAAACGGTTCTCCTAGCGGGGGAGGATGACGGAGAGTTTTCTTTTCTTAAAAAAATGGATCACGTTAAAGACGAAGACTATCAAAATGCCCTTGTCATCGTATGTGATACAGCCAATGTTCCTCGTATTGACGACCAGCGTTACAAAGATGGGAAGACGTTAATTAAAATTGATCATCACCCTGAAGTGGATGCTTATGGAGACGAATCGTGGGTGGATGTTGAGGCGAGCTCCACATCAGAAATGATTTGTGAGCTTTTTGAAGAATGGAGCAAAGAAGGTGCGCGATTAAGTGATGAAGCCGCGCGTCTTCTATACGCAGGGATCGTTGGTGACACTGGGCGATTCAGGCACCCAAACACGACAGATCGTACGTTTTACTGGGCTGGTAAATTGATTGAAGGCCGTTTTTCAAGAACGTCGTTATACAATGCGATGTACGAAAAATCCATTGATCTAGTTCGGATGGAGGGGTACGTTTTGTCAAATGTAGAGTTGATGCCTTCTGGCGCTGCTTACATTAAACTTCCGAAGGATCTCCTTGAAACGTACAAAGTTGATGCGGGAATGACAGCAAGTATCGTAAACTCTTTTTCAACATTAAAAGGTGTTAAGGCATGGGTCTTTTTCGTGGAAGAGGAAGATGAAATTCGTGTTCGTCTTAGGTCAAAAGGGCCTGTTATTAATGATCTGGCGGCACGTTACCATGGTGGGGGGCATCCGATGGCCTCTGGTGCAACGGCTTACTCATGGGATGAGGCTGAACGCCTTTTGAAAGAATTAGACGAAATCTGCGAAAGATACAAGGAGTAGAAAAAAAGAGCGGACGCGACTGTAAATCACAGTGGCGTCACGCTCTTTTTTTAGGGATGAACCAAGAACCTGCATCTGTTTGTTCTTCAATGACGTCAAGTCCCATAGATTTAATCTCTTTTCGAATGAGGTCAGTCACTTCCTGCGTCTCGGCGAAAGCGGAAAATCCAGCTTGAATTCGTTGTACCTTTTCTTTAGCCAATTTACTTCTGCTCATGATTTTCATGTGTAAGTACCTCCTTCTCACCATTTATATGCTATGTGTGCGACTGTGTATGTGTGATTGGTTTCTATTACCATTATACCTCTTTTTGGAGAAGGGGAACGAATTTTCGTAAAGGTTCAAAAAATTGCCACAGATCATTCTGCCGAGTGAATGGTAATATCAAGCTCTAATACCGAGTATATCGTTGTATTTTCAATTTTCAACTGATAATACTTTTCGTTGATACCGAATCGTTTATTTTCGATTGCTTTTTTTAGAACATCTTTTGTCATATGAACGTTCTCAAGGCTTTTGTTCCGAACCAGTTCGAGCTCACTTTCCACTGCACCTTTTAATTCGAAAAGTGTGAGCTCACTTAAATTCACTTCGGATTCGTTTAGAAAATTTATTTTAATCTCTTGGACTGTAAGCATTTGTTGTAGCTGACGATTTTGTTCATCTTGATCCTTTCGAAGAATTTCGATTGTTTTTTCGTGGCTTTCGATCGTTGACCGTTGTTTCCCAATCTCCATTCGCAAATGCTCGTGAACATAGCCGAAATTATATAAAAAAAAGAGCCACCCGATTAACATCCCCAAGATGACTCCGGCAAAAAAACGTTGCCAGCTTTTATCATGATAAAATGGAGGAATTCTCATTTAATTCCCTCCTGAGTAATCCATTGGATAAGTACAGTTCCACTGTGGGCACCGCAAAGGGCCGCGAATATCATAAATAGTGTTTTAACAATATCTGCATGCGTTCCCCCGAAGATCCCACGTTCCAAGCTTGAAATCGCATCGAATGTACCCCCAATGGCAGCAACAAGTGCCCATATCTTCAAGCTAGAGGCGAGGTCGTGCATAATGGACATTGGTGGTTTACCAATGAGATAAGCGCCGATGCCACCTACAATCGAGCCTCCGAGAATGACACCGAAAGCCACAAAAAAATCAATAATCAACGTCGCTAAAAAATCCCTATCCATCGTCAATCCCCCCGCACCGGTTTTGTACAACCATTACTACATGTCTATGGAAATAAAATAAACTTATGATAGATATTCGTCCTAGGTGTCACAAACATCTGTTTGCGTTACAATAGTAAAAACAATACAAAGGAGAGGAGGGGTGCCGGTGAGTTTTGTTCACCTTCACGTCCACAGCGAATATAGTTTTTTATATGGTGCGGGAAAGATCAAAGAGTTGGTTAGTCGTGCAAAGGAGCTCCAAATGCCAGCCCTCGCCCTAACGGATAAAAATGGAATGTACGGAGCTGTGCCTTTTTACAAAGAGTGCCACAACCAAGGTGTAAAACCTGTTTTAGGTGTGGAGCTTACGGCGAAAAGTCAAAGAGGGGCCTTGTTTCAGCTCGTGTTATTGGCTAAAAACAACAGAGGGTTTGAAACGTTAATGCGTCTAACGTCGCTGGCGTATGAGCACGCTGAAAAGGGAGTGCCCGTTCTTCCTGTTTCCTCATTCAACGAAATAGACGCAGAGACGATGTTTGCGATCTCTCCCTTCGATGGAGGGATTGTACAACAGCTGGTCCGTGATGGAAAAGGGGAAGAAGCAAGGGAAACCCTCTTTGCTCTGGAAGATACGTTCGGCAAGGACCATGTTTTTATTGAGTTACAAATGCACGAACGAGCAGAAGAACGAGAACTACTTATACAACTTCGTAATTGGGAAAAGGATGGGGGAAAGGCAATTCCTTTTGTAGCTACCAATCA
Organism: Alteribacter aurantiacus DSM 18675; assembly: GCF_000429705.1. Lineage (GTDB taxonomy): Bacteria > Bacillota > Bacilli > Bacillales > Salisediminibacteriaceae > Alteribacter > Alteribacter aurantiacus. The sequence goes on along the minus strand of NZ_KE386941.1, from coordinate 2,098,837 downwards.
CGTTCAATTCGTACGTAAAGGACAAGAACGTGCGCATTCTGTTGTTCAAGCGATCGGGCGTGGAGAAACCCTTGCGGAGCTGCCTTCTTTTGTTTCCTCTACTGAATATTACTTGAAGACAGAGGAAGAAATGAAGGCTATTTTTCATGCTTGGCCAACAGCAGTTGAAACGGCTCTGAAGATTGCTGAAAAGTGCAATGTGAAAATCAATTTCGGCAGTCAGGTTCTACCCGCTTATCCTGTGCCAGACGGAAAGTCTCCAAGCTCCTACTTAAGAGAGGTATGTGAAGAAGGGGTAAAGAATCGTTTCGGTGATTCCCCTGAAACAAAAGTGTGGGAAAGGCTTGAGTATGAGCTTTCTGTTATACATAAAATGAATTATGATGACTACTTTTTGATCGTTTGGGATTTCATGGCCTACGCTCATGATCGAGGCATGCTTACCGGCCCTGGGCGTGGCTCGGCTGCTGGGTCTCTTGTTGCATACGTACTTCAAATAACGGATGTTGATCCGTTGGCGTATGATCTTTTATTTGAACGTTTCTTAAATCCTGAACGGGTATCTATGCCCGACATTGATATCGATTTCCCTGATGATAGAAGAGACGAAGTGATTCACTATGTTGCCAAGAAATATGGACGAGATCATGTAGCACAAATCATAACGTTTGGAACCCTAGCTGCAAAAGCGGCATTAAGAGACGGTGGGCGTGTGTTAGAAACGCCTTCGCGCCTAATCGATAGACTGGCAAAGCTCATTCCTTCAAAGCCAAACATTACATTGGAAGAGGCGAAAAAAGACGTTCCTGCGATCAAAAAACTCCTTGACGATCATGAAGAGCTAGCTGAATTGTTTCACATTGCAGTAGAAATCGAAGGACTCCCAAGACATACGTCCGTACATGCTGCGGGGGTAGTCATTAGCAAAGAAAAACTTACCGACGTTGTACCTGTCCAAACAGGTAATGATAACATGCTTCTCACCCAATATCCGATGGGCGTATTGGAAGAGTTGGGTTTATTGAAAATGGACTTCTTGGGACTTCGGAATTTGAGCTTTATTAAGAATATCGTTCGTTTAATTCAAGAGGACCATGGGGTGAATATTGATATTAAAACGATTCCTTTTGATGACCCGAATGTGTTTGCTATGCTCTCGGAAGGGGATGCCAGTGGTGTTTTTCAGCTTGAATCGTCTGGAATGCGAAGTGTGTTAAAAAGGCTAAAGCCTACGGAATTTGAAGATATCGTAGCGGTCAATGCATTATATCGTCCAGGTCCAATGGAGAACATCCCTGTTTATATTAAAAGAAAACATGGAGAGGAGCAGATCCGCTATCCCCATCCGGATTTAGAGCCAATTCTTCATAAAACATACGGCGTGATGATTTACCAAGAGCAAATCATGCAGATTGCTTCAAAAATGGCAGGGTTCTCTCTCGGAGAAGCGGATATTCTTCGTCGTGCTGTAGGGAAGAAAAAGCGTGAGGTACTAGAGAAAGGCCGTGAACAATTCGTATCAGGGGCGATAAAGAAAGGCTATGAAACTGAGGATGCAAACAAGGTGTATGACTTGATCGTGCGCTTTGCTGATTACGGATTTAACCGAAGCCATGCGGTGGCATACAGTATTATTGCTTATCAGCTTGCTTACTTAAAAGCGAATTATCCTACTTCTTTTTTGACCTCCCTTTTGTCAGGAGTTGTGCACCATCAAGACAAGATGGCGGAATACATCTCAGAGGCCAGAAGGAAAGGAATTCAAATTAAAGGACCGTCCATACACAAAAGTGACTCTCGTTTTACTGCGAAAGAAAATGACATCCGTATTGGTTTAAATGCCATTAAAAATGTTGGCGTTCAAGCCATTGAAGCGATTATGGCTGAACGGAAAAAAGAGCCTTTTCACGATTTGTTTGATTTGTGTGCTCGGATTCCACCGAGGTCTTTACCAAAGCGAACCATTGAAGCTCTTATTGTGTCAGGAGCTTGTGATGAATTCGGTATACACCGTGCCGGTCTTTTGGCTAATCTGGATGCAGCTCTTGAGTATGGGGAAAAGCTAAACGAAGCGAATAACCAAAAGGGTAGCCGGCTGTTTGATGAACCTGTTGAAAAACCCAATTACTTTGATGTGCCTCCTTTTGGAGAACAAGAGTCACTAAGCTTTGAAAAGCAAGTGCTCGGCTTTTATGCATCAAACCATCCTGTCCACTCCTATTCTAGTGTTTTGGGTGGGTATCAGCGTTCGACCATTAAACATACATTGGAGAACAGTAGTGAAGGCACCGTCGTACGCATTGCCGGTCTTATAGAAGAAACGAAAGTGATTAAGACGAAAAAAGGGCAACAAATGGCTTTCTCCGTCCTTTCTGATGAAACGGGTGAAATAGAGGTGACTCTCTTTCCAACTGTTTTTGAAGCATACAGATCCATTGCTGAAAAAGGAAAGTTGGTCTTTCTTGAAGGACGAACAAGCTGCCACAACGGTCAAATGAAGTTGAATGGCGATAAAATGACACTACTCGATAAACTGAAGTCAGGGAAAAAGAGTGAAAAAGAAAGCGTCCTTTATTTGAAGCTTGATCATGATCATCAGGATCCAGGTTATAGAGAAAGGCTAAAGAGAATGCTTAAAGATGACCCAGGTGATATGACGGTTGTGTTATATGATGAAAAGCTAAAAAAGGTGTACAGATTAAATCATGAGTGGAATGTATCAGGAGAAAAAAGTCTACAGATCAGGCTTAAATCTTTATTAGGAGAAAAAAATGTCGTAGTAAAACAAGAATAGGTGTATAAGTGGACAGGATTTGTTATAATGAAACTTGTCCAAAAGTGGTCAGACCACCACGGAAATAGAAAAAGGGACTATACCCTTTACTACAATAACAGGAATGAGAAATCAAAAAGGAGTGGAAGAATGGCGACTTTACGAGAAGAAGCATTACATATGCACCGGGTGCATAAAGGGAAGCTCGAAACAGTATCAAAAGTGGCAGTGAGAAATGCACAGGACTTGTCACTAGCCTATTCACCTGGCGTTGCAGAACCATGTAAAGCCATTTTCGAAGATCCGCAAACTGTGTACGAATACACCATGAAAGGAAATATGGTTGCTGTTGTTTCCGATGGCACTGCTGTTCTTGGTTTGGGAAACATCGGACCGGAAGCTTCACTTCCGGTTATGGAAGGAAAAGCGGTGTTGTTTAAATCTTTTGCAGGTGTAGATGCCTTTCCTATTTGTTTAAATACAAATGATGTGGACGAGATTGTCCAAACAGTAAAGTTAATGGAGCCTACTTTCGGCGGAGTAAATTTAGAAGATATTGCTGCACCGAGATGCTTTGAGATTGAAGAACGATTAAAAAAGGAAATGAATATTCCTGTTTTTCATGACGACCAACACGGAACAGCGATCGTTACAGCAGCTGGACTTTTAAATGCTTTAAAGATTACTGGAAAGTCCATGGCCGAAATTAAAGTCGTTATTAACGGTGCTGGTGCAGCGGGTATTGCAATCATAAAATTGCTCTTGAGCATGGGATGTAAAGAGGTCATCTTGTGTGATTCAAGAGGAGCCATTTATGAAGGACGTTCATCAGGCATGAATGATCTTAAACACGAAATGGCACAAGTAACAAACAAAGGGAAACTTGAAGGAAGTTTAAAAGATGTGATTGTAGATACGGACGTATTTATCGGTGTATCTGTAGAAGGAGCCCTTACAAAAGAAATGGTACAAAGTATGAATCCAGATCCGATCATCTTTGCCATGGCTAACCCTACACCGGAAATCATGCCGGACCAAGCAAAAGAAGCTGGCGCAAGTGTTATTGGTACAGGAAGGTCCGACTTCCCGAACCAAGTGAATAACGTTTTAGCGTTTCCGGGCATTTTCCGCGGAGCTTTGGACGTATATGCTACTCATATTAACGAAGAAATGAAAGTAGCTGCAGTTAAGGCCATTGCCGGCCTCGTTGGCGATAGTGAATTGAATGTGGACTACGTGATTCCTGCACCATTTGATCCCCGTGTAGCTCCTGCTGTTGCAAAGAGTGTAGCGATTGCAGCGATGGAAACAGGTGTAGCAAGAAAGAAAGTTAACCCAGATGATGTAGAAAAAAAGACGAAACAATTAACTATGATTGATGAAAGTAAATAAATTAGTGGTTCCTTTATGCCATTGATGCTTTGGAAGATGTCTTATCAGGTCACGAAAGCCTTTTAGGGCATCTTCTACAATTGTGAACGAAAGCAGGTGGACCTTGATGACCTCACCAGCTAATAAAGTATATCTGAATATTTTAAAAGAGTTGGATCGTATCATCCATACAGATAACCTTCTACCAGGAGACAAACTCCCTTCCGAAAGAGAGCTTGCAGAACGATTGGAAGTTGGTCGATCTTCAGTGAGGGAAGCTCTTCGTGCTTTGGAGCTATTGGATTTAATTGAGACTCGTAAAGGTGAGGGGACGTTTATTCAACGAGCTGGAGGACATAGGCTGGCTGAAATACTAGCGAGCTTTTTCTTAAGAGACACAAGAGCTCGTCAAGATGTAACTGAAACGAGGTCGATCATTGAGATTGAAGCTGTCCGATTAGCATGCAGAAGGGCTACTGAGGAACAAATGGAGAAGTTGAAGCACCTAATCGAGCAGTCTAAACAAACGTGGGCTGATGGGGTTATTCCTGTAGAAGAAGATTACTTGTTTCATAAAGCGCTTGTTGAAAGTTGTCATAATAAGTTGATGCTAAATATTTGGCGACCTTTAGTAGAGTATAGCAAAGTAGCTTTAAAAGAATCCCTTTCCAGGAGCGGGCGTCCTGAGGATGCCATTCATGAGCATGAGAGAATTTTAGAGGCAATTACGAGTAGAAATGAAGAGGATGCTGTTCAAGCCCTTTCAAAACACCTCGAAAATAGTCGGTTTTAAAAGAATAATGAAGATAAAGATAACACGAACAATCTTGAATTCGTCTATCCTTGAGTGGTATGATGGAAAAAATTTACGAATTACAGGTAAAGAATACCCTTTTGAATAATGAAGCTGGATCTTATTTAGAGATGGATAAAGAGGTGATATGTATGTTACGGGATCTTTTTTCAAAGAAGAAAAAGAAATATGCAACCATACCTTCCGAAGAAGCAAAGCAAGAGGTACCGGAAGGCCTGATGACGAAGTGTCCCCAATGTAAAAGCATAATGTATACAAAAGAACTTAAAAAGAATCTCAGTGTTTGTGATTCATGTGGCTTTCATCATAGACTAACAGCTTATGATCGTTTGGATACGATCTTTGATGAGGGTACTTTCGAAGAGTTTGACCAAAATATCATTTCTAAAGACCCCCTAGACTTCCCGTCATATCCTGAAAAATCCCAATCCGACCGGGAGAAAACCGGTTTAAACGAAGCTATTGTAACTGGAAAAGGGAAGATTGACGGCTATCCAGCCGTTGTTGGCGTGATGGATGCTCGTTTTCGCATGGGGAGTATGGGATCGGTTGTAGGTGAAAAAATTGTTCGTGCAATTGAACGAGCAATTGTAGAGGACATGCCATTTATTCTTTTCGCCGCATCGGGCGGAGCAAGAATGCAAGAAGGCGTTTTCAGCCTCATGCAAATGGCAAAAACGAGTACTGCCTTAAACAAGCTGCATAATGCAGGCGGTTTGTTTATTTCAATTATGACACATCCAACTACTGGTGGTGTTTCAGCAAGCTTTGCGTCCCTCGGAGATATTAACCTTGCTGAACCCAAAGCATTGATTGGCTTTGCAGGTCGAAGAATCATTGAACAAACGATTCGCCAAGAATTACCTGAAGACTTCCAGACTGCAGAATTCCTCCTTAAACATGGTCAATTGGACCGAGTGGTGGAGCGTAAAGACATGAAGGATACTCTTAAAACAATACTGAGCATCCACTCACCTTTGAGTGAGGGTGAAGTTGAAGAACAAAAAGAGCCGAATGAACAGGAGGTGTAATCATGGCTGAAGATTTACCATTTGAAAAACCGATTACGGAATTACGTACCAAAATTTCGGAATTGAAATCATTTACTGCTGAAAAGGGAATTGATCTTTCAGGAGAAATTGAAAAGCTGGAATCGAGAATGGAGCAATTGGAAGAGGACATTTACGGGAATATGAGCCCGTGGAATCGAGTGCAGATTGCAAGGCACAACAACAGACCGACAACGCTTGATTACATCGAGCGTTTGTTTACAGATTTTTTGGAGTTGCACGGAGACCGCTTGTACGGGGATGATGAGGCCATTGTAGGTGGAATTGCAAAATACAAAGGTCAGCCGGTCACAGTCATCGGCCACCAGCGAGGTAAAGGAACGAAAGAAAATCTTCGTAGAAATTTTGGGATGCCCCATCCGGAAGGCTATCGCAAAGCGATGCGTTTGATGAAACAAGCGGAAAAGTTTAATAGACCGATTATTAACTTTATCGATACTAAAGGAGCGTATCCTGGTATTGCAGCTGAAGAGAGAGGACAGAGTGAAGCCATTGCCCGAAACCTTATCGAAATGGCAGACCTAAGTGTTCCTGTTATCTGTATTGTTATCGGAGAAGGCGGAAGTGGTGGTGCCTTGGCTCTTGGTGTAGGGGATCGCATTTATATGTTAGAGAATTCGACTTACTCTGTTATTTCCCCGGAAGGTGCAGCCGCGCTCTTGTGGAAGGATTCAGGCCTTGCTCAGCGAGCAGCTGAAACAATGAAAATCACGGCGCCGGACTTAAGAGAACTTAAGCTTATTGATGGCATTATTCCTGAGGTAAGAGGGGGCGCTCATCGAAATATCGAGCAACAGGCAACGTATATTGATGAAACGCTTACCAATGCCCTTAAAGAATTGTCAGAAATCGATCAAAGTGAAATTGTTGAAAAACGTCACGAAAAATTTAAAAACATTGGACCTTACGACTATGTAAACGGTACCAATGGCGCCAATTAAGGAAAGCAGCCATCCCTTGTCGGGGCGGCTGTTTTGTTTGGGTAAGGATGTCTATTGCTATAAGGTTTTGAAAGTGTTATTTTTATTACTGCGATATGAGTATAAACGCCAATCAAGGATAGTATAAGAAAAGCTTAGGATAAAGATGTGAAACTTTTGTCCCGGTTTTTAAGCAAGCTTTCTTTACACATAAAAGTTAAATGAAGAGGTGAAGGAAACGAATGAAGCGCATTGGAGTGTTAACAAGTGGTGGGGACTCCCCAGGGATGAACGCAGCCATTCGTGCAGTTGTTCGTAAAGCAATCTACCATGACCTTGAAGTCTATGGTATCTATCAAGGATATGCCGGTTTAATTAGTGGCCAAATTGAAAAATTGGAATTAGGTTCTGTAGGTGATATCATCCACCGTGGTGGAACGATGCTTTATACAGCTAGATGTGAAGAATTCAAAACATTGGAAGGTCAAAAGAAAGGTATTGAACAGCTTAACAAGTTCGGTATCGAAGGCCTTGTTGTTATTGGGGGAGACGGCTCTTTCCAAGGTGCTCGTAAACTAACGGAGCATGGCTTCCCGACAATTGGAGTTCCGGGAACGATTGATAATGACATTGCTGGAACGGACTATACCATTGGTTTTGATACGGCGTTAAACACAGTGATTGACGCCATTGATAAAATTCGTGATACAGCTACTTCTCACGAACGTACATACGTTGTGGAAGTGATGGGACGTGACGCAGGGGACCTTGCTTTGTGGGCAGGACTTGCGGATGGTGCCGAGACCATCTTGGTTCCTGAAGTAGATTACAACATGGATGATGTTGTATCCAGACTTAAGCGCGGTGCTGAACGTGGTAAAAAGCACAGTATCATTCTTGTTGCTGAAGGCGTAGGTTCTGGTGTAGATATTGGTCGCGAAATTCAAGAAAAAACGAATTTTGAAACACGAGTGACTGTGTTAGGTCACATCCAACGTGGAGGCTCACCAACGGCTTCCGACCGTGTTCTCGCAAGTCGTTTAGGAGCTAAAGCGGTTGAACTCCTAATCAACGGAAAGCAAGGACAAATGGTTGGTATTGAGAAAAATGTTCTCGTCTCTCATGACATTGAGGAAGCTTTGTCAAGAGAACACACGATTGATGAAGAGATGTATAAATTGTCTCAAGAACTTTCCATTTAAGATTCTGTGTACAATGCCTTGGACCCGTTGTCCTTGTGTGTACACTAGTGTTAGATAGCAAGATATTCGAGGAGGATTTTTAATATGAGAAAAACAAAGATTGTATGTACGATTGGACCTGCGAGTGAATCGATTGAAAAACTATCCAGCTTAATTGAAGCGGGAATGAACGTTTCAAGGTTGAACTTTTCACACGGTGATTATGAAGAGCACGGTGCTCGTATCCAGAACATCCGCTCTGCTGCTGAAAAAGCGGGAAAGAAAGTCGCGATTCTTCTTGACACAAAAGGACCTGAAATCCGTACACAAACTTTAGAAGGTGGACAAGCCCAGCTTGAGCGCGGTTCTGAAGTCATTGTTTCCATGACTGAAGTAGTAGGGAATGCTTCCAAGATCTCCATTACTTATCCAGGTCTTATTGACGATGTTCACGAAGGTTCTATTCTTCTATTGGATGATGGATTAATTGAACTGCGCGTGAAATCCATCGGTGACGGTGAACTTGTAACCGAAGTCGTTAACAGTGGTTTGTTAAAAAACAAAAAAGGTGTAAACGTACCTGGTGTAAGTGTAAATCTACCGGGAATCACAGAAAAGGATGCTAATGACATCGTCTTCGGTATCGAGCAAGACGTTGACTTTATCGCAGCTTCTTTCGTCCGTCGTGCTTCTGACGTCCTTGAGATTCGTGAGCTTCTTGAAAAGCACAATGCCTCTCACATTCAAATCATTCCGAAGATCGAAAACCAAGAAGGTGTCGATAACATCGATGAAATTCTTGAAGTATCTGACGGTTTGATGGTTGCTCGTGGAGACCTAGGAGTAGAGATTCCGGCTGAAGATGTACCACTTGTTCAAAAAGAACTCATCAAAAAGTGTAACCGCCTTGGTAAGCCGGTTATCACAGCTACTCAAATGCTTGACTCCATGCAACGTAACCCTCGTCCAACACGCGCGGAAGCAAGTGACGTAGCGAACGCGATCTTTGATGGTACTGATGCTATTATGCTTTCTGGTGAAACGGCAGCAGGAACATACCCTGTAGAGTCTGTTCAAACAATGAACAACATTGCAAAGAAAGCTGAAACTGCTCTTAAGTACGAAGATATCCTTCGTCGTCGCAGTAAAGAAAGTGAGCACACGATCACGGATTCAATCAGTCAATCTGTAGCGCACACTGCTCTTAACTTGCAATCGTCGGCGATTTTAACTGCAACAGAAAGTGGTCACACGGCGCGTATGGTATCCAAGTATCGTCCGCAAAGCCCGATCGTTGCGATCACTCACAGTGAGCGCGTATGCCGCTCATTATGCCTTGTATGGGGCGTGCACCCTCAACTGGGACCTAAGGCTACAACAACGGACGAAATGCTTTCTTCCGCCGTTGAAGAGTCTCTGAAGACAGGCCTTGTAAACCATGGTGACCTTGTTATTATCTCTGCTGGTGTACCGGTTGGTGAAAGAGGAACGACAAACATCATGAAAGTCCACGTTGTAGGTGAAGTTGCTGCCAAAGGACAAGGGATCGGACGTAAAACTCGTTCCGGTAAAGTCGTCATTGCGAAAGACGGAAGCGAAGCTGTTCAAAAGATGGAGCAAGGGGCAATCCTTGTAACAACTAGCACGGACCGTGACATGATGGATGCGTTCGAAAAAGCATCTGCTGTGATTACAGAACAAGGAGGACTTACTTCTCACGCAGCAGTAGTAGGTCTAAACCTTGGAATTCCTGTCATCGTTGGAGTAGAAGGGGCTACTGACCTCTTTGCAGACGGAGACGAAATTACAGTCGACGGAAGCCACGGAAACATTTACAAAGGTGTAGCAAGCGTACTGTAAAATTATAAATAGAGCCGGTTTCATTGAAAATGAAGCCGGCTTTTTTTTGTATGAATCTTGGAGAAGTTAGGGGCAGGCATGATGGGAGACATGAGGACGTTGAAGGTGAGTGAGCGCGGAGCCTTTTATAATGAATGTTTCAGATAATATACTGAATCCAGGCCGGTTTAAGATGAATCTTTTGAACATATACTGAATCCTTCGCCATTTATAATGAATATCTCGAATATATAATGAAACCTCTAGTTTCTTACTGCCCGCCCCCCTATAAACGAACGAGTCTCGATTGGACGCTCTCACCTTCCTCGACAAAACCCTTAAAAATAGCTAAAATAAAAGGGTAGTCACATGTACGTCTCACGTCTTGGGTGCTATAGATACACATTAAAGGAGACGGTCTTTTATGGGAAAACTATTTTTACTTTTGCTCATTGTGGTACCTGCTTTGGAAATCGGAGTGTTGGTCCTTTCCGGCAACACCATCGGGATCATCCCAACGATTTTACTCATAATTGCAACAGGGATCTTAGGAGCCGCCCTTGCTAAAAAAGAGGGGTTAAACGCCATCCGAACGGCACAAATGCAAACCACTCAAGGCCAGGTGCCTAGCGGTGTTTTACTAGATGGTATTTGTATTTTGGTAGGGGGAGTGGTTCTTCTTACCCCAGGCTTTATTACAGATGCACTTGGATTCTTTTTACTAATTCCACAAACCCGTGCGATCTTTAAAGGCTTCTTGCAACGGATGTTTGAACGCTCCATACGATCGGGTAATGTTGTTTTTTATCGCGGGCGTAAGTTTTAATGTGAAGATGACAAACAAACCGGCTGTTTATCACAGCCGGTTTGTTTATTACGTTTTTCCATTTCCGATAACATAACGAACGACTTCATGTATAATACCTGCCCTAACCAAGGACTGAAGGATAATGAGGATCATTGGACCAAGTAGTAGTCCGGCAAAGCCGAGAAGTTGGTAGCTTAAGAACAATGTAATCAAGAGAGGTAACGGATGGACCCCGATATGCCGCGATAACACTTTCGGCTCTGCAACTTGTCTTTGAACCACGACAATACCGTATATAATACTTAAGCCAATCGACATAAACCAATCACCTGAAAAGAAGCTGTATAAGATCCAAGGAATAAATACAATCCCCGTCCCAAGGTAGGGCAACACATCTACAATGGCGATTAATACGGCAGTGGTAATGGCATGTTTTACACCGAGAATGAGAAGTCCAATGACAACGATTGTTCCTGTCATGGCAACGAGAATAAACTGCGCAATCACATAACCGGATATGGCTTTTCTCCACTCTTCTGACATTCTTTTCACATAACGGACGGCCTGGTCTGGAACGAGTCGGTGGTACCAACTGAGAATAAGCGGCCAATCCTTTGTAATAAAAAATGCCGAAAGAATTGAAAACAACATGATCGTTATCGTATTTGGCAAACTTAATAGCAACTCTGCAAAGCCGTTTAAAAGGATTTGGATAAATTCACTTGCCTTTTGCGTTATCTCTCCTGTAATGGATTGAATGGACTGAGTGACTGTATCCTGTTGACCGGAGTCAAGAGACAAGACAAGGTGATTGATTTTGTCGTAAATAGGAAGGGCTGTGTTCATGACCCAATTTTCAATAGTAAATGCCATGTCCTTTATGTAACCAGGGAGGACACCGGATAAATAGATCAGTCCATTGGCCACTTCAACAGCAGCTACAGTAACAAAGGCGAGAAGAGCCACAATAAGACCAATCATAGCCAAGAGTACGGATGCAGAGCGTGACCATCCGAACCCTCGTTCCACTTTGTTTACTAGAGGAAGAAGAAGGAGAGCTAAAATAAAACCGATAACAAAAGGATATAAAAAACGGATAATCAAGTATCCTCCTAAAAGAAACAGGAGTGAAAAAGCTATAACAACACCGGCCCGAATTAAGGGAGCAGTCCATTTAGGCACAAATCTCGCCTCCTCTCTTCTCCATACTATGATGAAGAATGGGAAGACATGCCGGCTTGTACAATAGGTAAGGAGAGAATTACTATGTTCGCACCATCAACATTATTCATGCTCGTTTTATTAGGTATAGGTCTCATCGCTAAAAATCAATCGCTCATCATTGCAGTTGTTGTATTGTTATTAATTAAGTGGGTGGGGTTAGGAGACAAAGCATTCCCATTACTTCAACAAAAAGGCATCCACATTGGCGTGACGATTATTACGATCGCCGTATTGGTCCCGATTGTGACAGGTCAAATCGGATTTAAGGAACTCGTGGAAGCAACAAGATCATCCTATGCATGGATAGCTCTAGGAGCGGGTATTTTTGTTGCTATTATTGCTGCTAACGGGGTAGAGCTTTTACAAAACGATCCTCACATTACAGCTGCTCTCGTTTTTGGAACCATTTTGGCTGTAGCCCTGTTCAACGGTGTTGCTGTAGGGCCACTCATTGGGGCGGGAATTGCGTATATGGCAATGAGAATCGTGTCATTTTTCACCTCGATGGGTGGGTGAAATTGTCACTGTACGTGAACTGTCAAACAAATTAAAATAATAGTATAAGTTAGAATCTTGCTTTGATTTAATAATTTAAAGTTCACAAACTTGTAAAAAATCGTTATAATATTAGTTGACTGTTGAAAAATGTATTTGAACTACAAGAGTTTAAACTCCTTGAAAACATTCTAGAAAACGCTTACCATCGATGGGGGATATGACTTACATAGGAGATTGAACGAGGGAGATTGAAAGTGAATGTTATTTTACTAAAACAAATCCCTTTAAAATTTGCGACAATGTTCCCCAATGCCTTGATCCGCTTAAGAAACCTTTATGATCAACGACTGATGAAGTTTTTTTGGGAATCGTTAAGGGAATAAGGAGTAAGTCCACGAAAAAATAATGAACTAAAGGAGAGGTTGGTATGAGTACGACAAAAGGTTTGGAAGGTATTGTAGCAACAACATCCAGCGTAAGTTCTATTATTGATGGAGTATTAACGTATAACGGATATAACATCGACGATTTAGCCGATTATGCCACGTTTGAAGAGGTCGTTTACTTGCTTTGGAATCACAAACTCCCATCTCAAGAGGAGCTTGATTCGTTTACAAAAGAGTTGAACGGCTACTCAGCTGTGCCAGATCAAGTGCTAGAACAATTGAAAACGTATCCAATCGATAAGGTGCATCCGATGGCAGCATTGCGTACGGCTGTATCGAATCTAGCATTGTTTGATGAAGATGCAGATGAGATGACAGAGGAGGCGAATCGTAAAAAAGCGATGAAGCTCCAAGCTCAAATGCCAACGATAGTTACAGCCTTCGCTCGTATTCGTGAAGGCAAGGAGCCGATTGCACCTAAGCCGGAACTAAGCTATGCTGCAAACTTCCTTTACATGCTAAACGGCGAAGATCCGGACGAGACGTCAATCGAAGCTTTCAACAAAGCGTTAGTTCTTCACGCAGACCACGAGCTTAACGCTTCCACATTTACAGCACGCGTATGTGTAGCGACACTTTCTGATGTTTACTCAGGTGTGACGGCAGCGATTGGTGCACTTAAAGGTCCTCTTCACGGTGGGGCAAACGAGCGTGTAATGGCAATGCTCTCAGAAATTGGTGAAGAAGATAAAGTAGAAGACTACATCCATAAAGCTTTAGCTAACAAAGAAAAGATTATGGGATTCGGACACCGTGTTTATAAAGATGGCGACCCTCGTGCGAAGCACTTGAAAGAAATGAGTCGTCAACTGACTAAAATCACGGGTGAGACAAAATGGTATGACATGAGTGTGAAGATCGACGAGATTGTGACAAGTGAAAAAGGACTTTTACCAAATGTCGATTTCTACTCCGCTTCTGTTTATCACAGCCTAGGTATTGAGCATGACTTATTTACGCCAATCTTTGCGGTAAGTCGTGTGTCCGGATGGTTAGCTCACATCCTTGAGCAATATGAAAACAACCGTTTGATCCGTCCTCGTGCAGAGTATGTAGGACCGGATAAGCAGGCTTGGGTACCGATTGAAAAACGATAATTTACGAATTTTTTAGAGAAAATTGAAGGGAAAAGCGACCTCTATGACGAAAGGAGTAGAGGTGTGCATTTTTCTTTCATTACATAATGAATGACACTTAGGAGGTTTTTACAAATGGCAGAACGTATTACAGTAAACAATGGGGTACTTAACGTACCAAATAATCCGGTGATTCCTTACATTGAAGGTGACGGTATTGGTCCTGATATTTGGGCGGCCGCTTCCAGTGTAATTGAAGCAGCTGTAGATAAAGCTTATAATGGCGAAAAGAAAATTGAGTGGAAAGAAGTTTTGGCTGGACAAAAGGCATTTGATCAAACAGGTGAATGGCTTCCAGAAGAAACGTTAGAAATGATTCGTGAATACTTCATCGCGATCAAAGGTCCTCTTACAACACCAATCGGTGGAGGCATTCGTTCTTTAAACGTAGCTCTTCGTCAAGAACTTGACCTTTTTGCATGTGTTCGTCCAGTTCGTTGGTTCGAAGGTGTTCCATCTCCGGTTAAACGTCCTGAGGATACAGATATGGTTATCTTCCGTGAGAACTCTGAAGATATCTATGCAGGTATTGAATATGAAAAAGGTTCAGATGAAGCGAAGAAGTTAATCGCGTTCCTACGTGATGAGCTTAATGCTACGAAAATTCGTTTCCCAGAAACGTCTGGTATCGGTATTAAACCAGTATCTGAAGAAGGGACTCATCGTCTTGTGCGCTCTGCAATCCAATATGCATTGGATGAAGGTCGCAAGAGTGTAACACTTGTTCACAAAGGAAACATTATGAAATTTACAGAAGGCGGATTCAAAAAGTGGGGCTACGAGCTTGCTGAGAAAGAATTCGGCGATAAAGTATTCACATGGGCTGAATACGACAAAATTACAGAAGAGAGCGGTCGGGAAGCTGCAGACAAAGCTCAGTCTGAAGCAGAAGCAGCTGGCAAAATCATCGTAAAGGATTCCATTGCTGATATCTTCTTACAGCAGATTCTTACTCGTCCAAAAGAATTTGACGTAGTAGCAACAATGAACCTTAACGGGGACTACGTTTCTGATGCACTTGCTGCACAAGTAGGTGGAATTGGAATTGCACCTGGTGCAAACATTAACTACGACAGTGGTCATGCGATCTTTGAAGCGACTCACGGAACAGCACCTAAGTATGCTGGTCTTGATAAAGTGAATCCATCTTCCGTATTATTATCCGGTGTTCTTATGCTTCGCCACTTAGGTTGGAACGAAGCTGCTGACATGATCGAGAACTCTATGGATAAGACGATTGCAAGCAAAGTTGTAACGTATGACTTCGCTCGTCTAATGGATGGAGCTACGGAAGTGAAATGTTCCGAGTTCGGTCAAGAACTAATTAAAAACCTGTAATAGAAAAAGCGTTCCGTCTTTTGATAGATGGAACGCCCTCTTTCTTTCATAAAAGTTGTTTAAAAGACGTTCATGTAGTCTGAAGAAACGAGGCTATAAATATTGGCCCATCCTTTCCGCTACATGTTAATTTTCTTAATTTCAAGTGCATTTCAAAAGGAGTCACCTTTAGGAAAAAGCATAACAACATTACAATAGTGAGAGGGGAACAAGAAAATGACAATTAAACGCAGAAAGATTACGGTTGTTGGTGGAGGATTTACAGGAACAACGACAGCACTTATGGCTGCTCAAAAAGAGCTAGGTGATGTTGTATTAGTAGATATCCCCAACAATGAAGATCCAACAAAAGGAAAAGCACTCGATATGTTGGAGGCTTCTCCTGTACAAGGCTTCGATTCCAATATTGTCGGTACGTCCAACTACGAAGATACTGCCGGCTCTGATATTGTTGTAATTACAGCTGGACTCCCACGTAAACCCGGAATGAGCCGTGACGACCTTGTTAACACAAACGCGGACATTATGAAAAAAGTGACGCGAGAAATCGTTAAATTTTCTCCGGATTGCTACATTATTGTCTTAACTAATCCTGTTGATACGATGACTTACACTGTGTTTAAAGAGTCCGGATTCCCTAAAAACCGTGTGTTTGGCCAGTCCGGCGTTCTTGATACAGCCCGCTTCCGTACTTTTGTGGCCCAAGAGCTTAACGTAAGTGTGGAAGATGTCTCCGGATTCGTACTTGGTGGCCATGGTGACGACATGGTACCAATGCTGCGATACTCCTATGCAGGAGGAATCCCGCTTGAAAAGCTGATTTCAAAAGAGCGTCTTGATGCCATTGTTGAGCGTACGCGTAAGGGTGGCGGAGAAATTGTAAACCTTTTAGGCAACGGAAGTGCTTATTATGCACCCGCGGCTTCCATTGTACAGATGGTGGAAGCCATCCTTAAAGACAAAAAGCGCATTCTCCCCACGATTGCTTATCTTGAAGGTGAATATGGCTACAGTGACATGTATTTAGGTGTCCCAACTGTCATTGGCGGCGGTGGAATCGAGAAGATTCTTGAGCTTGATCTTACTGAAGAAGAAAAAGCTGAGCTTAAAAAATCTGCTGATTCTGTAAACAACATCTTATCTCTTGTAAAATAAAGTCGAAACAACGTAAAGATCAGGAACTGACTATCAATAGTAAGGTGACTGCCTTTTGCGAAGGAACGACTGATTATGAATCCGGTTTATTCAAACCGGGTTCATTATTATATTAGAATTGTAAGCGCTTACGAATTGGGTAAACTTCATATAAGAACCCACACTCAATCAGGAGGGATGTCTCTGTGTTTACGAAAAAAAGAAAAATCGGTACGACCATTCAATATCTTCAAGTAGGAGAAAAGGTAGAAGTCTCCAAAAAGATAGAAGATAAAGATATACTTTTGTATCTTGGGTTATCCGATGATGCAAATCCAATCTATATTCAGCATGACTATGCGGCCCGCACACCTTTTCAAAAGCCGATTGTTCCTCATTTGATGATTAATGGGATTGTTCACTCAACGGTTTCCATGCACCTGCCAGGTCCAGGAAGTGCAATCGTTAGTCAAAATCTTGAGTTTACAGAACCACTTTATCATTACGGTACGTTAAATCTCGTCGTTGAAGTAACGGATATAGATGAGAAAAAACACCGGGTAACCTTAGCAGTCAATGGTACAGATCAAGAGGGAAGAACCGTTGTAAAAGGGGAAATAACTGCATGCCCTCCATACCCTTGGAAGCCTGTTACCCAAGATGCAGGAACGTTCGAGAACTTTTAAAAAAACCGTCTCTATAAAGAGGCGGTTTTTTGTTTATTTGTAAATATTAGGAATGATATAAATGGATGTTAATTCCTAGCAACTTCGAATGTAAAGGAATAATCATATTTTAATCTCTTGATGACTAGAGAATTTAGCTACTCACATATGTTTACATAGTCTTTGTAAAAATATAAAAATATAGTAATATGAAAGAAAGGATGGTTATCCATCTCTTATCATCATTAAAGAAATATGGAACAGTACATATATTATCTTGTTCTGCTTTGACTACAGGGGGTTAAAGACAGGCGCGGGAGGAATTATACATGTCTCAAAAAGTACTTGTCGTAGACGATGAGGAATCCATTGTTACCCTTTTGCAATTTAATCTAGAGCAGGCAGGCTTTACAGTAACCACTGCCATGGATGGGAAATCGGCATTAGATGAAGCTGCCAACCAAACCTTTAATCTCATTGTTCTCGACTTGATGCTTCCAGAAATGGACGGTTTGGAAGTATGTAAACAGCTCCGTCAAAACAAAATCATGACTCCAATTCTTATGTTAACTGCGAAAGACGATGAGTTTGACAAAGTTCTTGGTCTTGAACTCGGAGCTGACGATTACTTAACGAAGCCATTTAGTCCAAGAGAAGTGGTAGCAAGAATCAGAGCGATTCTTCGCAGGACTCAAGTGACTTCTTCAGAATCGGAATCTAAAAAAGAAGTACACAAAATTACAATTGGTGATGTTGAGATTTTTCCTGATAATTACGAAGTGTTCTTGAAGAATCAACCGATGGAGCTTACACCAAAGGAATTTGAGCTTCTTCTATACTTGGTTAACCATAAAGGTCGTGTGCTCACACGGGACCAGTTGTTGAATGCGGTTTGGAATTACGAATTTGTAGGGGACACTCGTATTGTGGATGTGCATATCAGTCATCTTCGTGAAAAAATCGAACCGAACACAAAAAAGCCTGTTTATATAAAAACAATCAGAGGACTCGGCTATAAGTTGGAGGAGCCTGCCCTGAATGAATAGTTACCGCGCGCGGTTTATCTTTCCTTTAACCGTTATCGTTTTTATCGTTCTAGCTTGCCTTGGGGCATTATTAGGTCCTCTTTTCAAAGAATTTTACTTTGAACGGATGGGAGATCGCATAGAAAAGGAAGCTGGTGTTGTTGCTTATAATGTCCAGGAAATAGGGATGGAGAATACTGCTCAATTGGAAGAGGTCATGGGGATCCTCGCTTCCCGCTTGGACGTTCGGATTACCTTGTTGGATGCAGATAGAACAGTCATTGCAGAATCAGCAGATCCACCCGGGCAAGACCAAGATTATAGTACCAGACCGGAAATCGAGCAAGCGGTGAGTGAAGGGGAAAGCAAAGAAATCAGGATGAGCAATACGGTAGGGGAAGAACTTTTGTATTATGCGACAAGACTGGAAGAAAACGGTGAAACGATTGGTTACTTAAGGCTTGGTCTCACGCTTGGAGAAATGAACCGAGTTTATCGAAGCATCTGGATCTTTTTACTTGTTAGCTTTTCGATTGCCTTTTTAATCATCTTCTCTCTCACATCGAAGTTAACCAACCAAATGATTGCGCCGATTGAAGAAGCAACGAGAGTGGCCAAGCAATTGGCACAAGGAAATTTCAAAGCGAGAACCTTTGAAGGGGAAGCCAATGAAACAGGTCATTTAAATCGGTCGTTAAACGTCTTGGCTGAAAACTTGGGACAAATAACGAAAACCTATCAAATGCAGCAAGAACATTTGGAAACGCTCATTGAAAACATGGGCAGTGGGCTTCTTTTAATCAATGCAAAAGGCGATATCACTCTGGTGAATCGCTCATGCAAAGAATTGTTTAAAGAGGACACGGACCAGTGGCTTCACAAGCTTTATTACAAAGCGATTGGGCATAAAAAAGTAATTAAGCTCGTTCAAGAAATCTTTCTTACCGAAAGGGGAAAGAGAAGACACTTAGAGCTGCCCATCGGGATTGAGATGCGTCATTTTGACGTGTATGGTGCCCCAATTATAGGATCGAATGAAAAACTTCGAGGTATCGTTCTTGTTTTTCATGATATAACTGAACTGAAGAAACTCGAGCAAGCCCGTAAAGACTTTGTGGCTAACGTATCTCACGAGTTGAAAACACCGGTCACATCGTTAAAAGGATTCACAGAGACCCTACTGGCAGGTGCGATGGAAGATCCGACGTTACGTGAAAAGTTCTTAACCATTATTTCGAAGGAGTCGGACCGCCTTGAAAGTTTAATTCAAGACCTCCTCGAACTCTCCAAGATAGAAGGGAACCATTTCCAGTTAAATTGGCAAAAGGTAGACCTTCAAGAGATGATTGAAGATGTGAAAGTGATGCTTCAAGATCAAGCAGACAAGAAAAAAATCGAGTTAAAAACAAAGGTGATAGGGGACCCAATGATTGAAGGAGATCCTCACCGGTTAAAGCAAGTCATTTTGAACCTTGTCAACAACGCCATTTCGTATACGAGTGAAGGTGGAAGTGTATCCATGAGGTTGCGCGAGCAGTCTCAAACTGTCTTGTTGGAAGTGGAAGATACAGGGATTGGAATAAGCAAAAAAGAATTACCAAGGCTTTTTGAACGTTTTTATCGGGTGGACCGTGCGCGTTCACGAAATTCTGGTGGAACAGGACTTGGCTTGGCTATTGTCAAACACTTGTCGGAAGCACACAAAGCGAAGCTGGACGTGACAAGTGAAGTGAATAAAGGAACGACGTTTAAAGTCACGTTCTTCAAAAAGAAGGTTGAAGATAAGAAAGAGATGTAAATCTTTACAGGAACTTTACAATTTCTACACTTCATCTTAAAAGTGATTCGGTACAGTATACATGTACTGTTTCATATGAATGTAATCTCTCTTGATTGCATTTATGTTACATCCCCTTGTTTAGCCGGAAGCCCACCCCTGAGCTTCCGGCCTTTTTTTATGTTATAACTGGCCCTTCGTGAAATAAAGAGCTATCTGGCTACTCCCTTCAAGGAAAAAAACAGACTAACCTCACCTTCAATTTCCTTCTCTCTCTCAAGTTTGATAAAATAGGCATACGACTTTAAACGGTTGTGACATGACCGTTAATAATAAAAACTGGGGTGTTATCCTTGAACAAACTTGTTCTAGTAGACGGAAACAGTGTAGCTTATCGCGCTTTTTTTGCTCTACCTTTGTTAAACACAGAAAAAGGTATTTATACAAATGCCATCTATGGCTTCACGACTATGATTTTAAAGGTATTAGAAGAAGAAAAACCAACCCATATGCTTGTAGCCTTTGATGCGGGAAAAACAACATTTCGGCATAAAACGTTTCAAGAATATAAAGGGAAGCGTGAGAAGACGCCTCCTGAACTTTCCGAGCAGCTTCCATACATGAGAGAGCTCCTTGACGCGTTTCGAATCAAGCATTACGAAAAGGAAAACTATGAAGCTGACGACATTATCGGTACATTAAGTAAACAAGCGTCAAAAGAAAATTGGGAAGTGAAAGTGTATACAGGAGACAAAGATTTACTTCAACTGGTAGACGATCACATTCATGTAGCGATGATGAAAAAAGGTATCACGAATATGGATACATACGACGAGAAATTAGTAGATGAAAAATACGGGATTACACCTATTCAAATCATTGATATGAAGGGACTCATGGGTGATAGTTCTGATAACATTCCCGGCGTTCCCGGTGTAGGAGAAAAAACGGCACTCAAGCTTCTTAAAGCCCATCAAACAGTAGAAGGGGTTTATGAGAACTTGGATGCAGTGTCCGGCAAAAAGCTGAAAGAAAAGCTTGAAGCCAATAAAGAACAGGCGTTAATGAGTAAAGAACTGGCAACAATTATGCTTGACGTTCCGGTTGATGTCACATTCGAAGACACCAAGATGGGCGACCATGATCAAGAGAAGGTTGTGGCTTTATTTAAAGACTTGGAATTCAAGTCCCTGCTTGAAAAGTTCGATGGAGATCAAGAAGCCGACGCAGAAGAGATGGAAGAGCTGAGCGTTACAGAAGTCTCTGAGATTACAAAAGACATCCTTGTCTCTCCATCGTCATTGGTGGTTGAAGCACTGGATGAGAATTACCACCAAGCCGACATTGTAGGATTTGGTATTTCGAATGAAACCGGAACGTATTTTATTCCTACTGAGGTAGCCCTTAAAAATGATGTATTTACAGAGTGGGCAAAAGATCAAGGCCATAGCAAATATATGTATGATGCAAAACGCTCTGTTGTAGCACTCGGTTGGGAAGGGATTGCTCTTGACGGGGTCGAGTTTGATGTTCAGATTGCTTCATATTTGATCGATCCTTCTACTAGTGCACACGACTTGGCAGATGTCTCAGAAAGAAAAAAGAGTACACGTGTTCATCATGACGAGGCGGTGTATGGAAAAGGGAAGAAACGAAAAGTAGCCGAAGGGCAAGCCTTGTTTCAACATCTGGGCAGAAAAGCAAAAGCCATTTATGAGCTGCGAGATGAACTGGATGAAGAATTGAATGCAAATGAACAAAAAGAATTGTTTTACGATTTGGAAATGCCATTGAGTGTTATTTTAGGACGTATGGAGATGCACGGTGTGTCTGTTGACCGAAGTGAATTAGAAAACATGGGGGCAGAGCTAGAAAAGAAATTAGCTGAAATTGAAGCAGATATTCATGAACTTGCAGGAACGACTTTTAACATAAATTCACCTAAGCAACTAGGAGAAGTCCTTTTTGAAAAGCTGCAACTCCCTGTTATTAAGAAAACGAAAACCGGCTACTCCACCTCAGCTGATGTTTTGGAAAAGCTTCAAGATCAGCACGAAGTTGTGGAGAAAATTCTATTATATCGTCAACTTGGAAAATTGAATTCGACTTATATTGAAGGGCTCTTAAAGGTGATCCATAAGAAGACAGGTAAAATTCATACCATCTTTAATCAATCTTTAACTCAAACGGGCCGTTTAAGCTCGACGGAGCCAAACTTGCAAAACATTCCGATCCGATTGGAAGAAGGGCGTAAAATTCGCCATGCATTCGTGCCAGAAAGAGAAAATGCCGTTATTTTTGCGGCGGACTACTCTCAAATTGAGCTTCGTGTTCTTGCTCATATTTGTCAGGATGAAACATTGGTAAAAGCCTTCCGTGAAGACATGGATATCCATACAAAGACGGCTATGGACGTGTTTAACGTCGCTCGGGACGAGGTGACGGGCAACATGAGACGAACAGCCAAAGCGGTCAACTTCGGAATTGTATACGGAATTAGTGATTATGGCCTTTCTCAAAGTCTCGGTATTACACGAAAAGAAGCGAAGAGCTTTATCGATCGTTACTTCGAGAGTTTCCCTGGTGTTAAAAATTACATGGAAAACATTGTGGATGAAGCAAGAGACAAAGGCTATGTGACGACGATGTTAAACCGCCGCCGCTATTTGCCTGAAATCACAAGCCGCAATTTTAACCAAAGAAGTTTCGCGGAGCGTACAGCGATGAACACGCCGATTCAAGGTAGTGCTGCTGACGTAATCAAAAAAGCGATGGTTGATATTGCAGAGAGGATGGAAGAGGAAAACCTCAAATCAAGCCTCCTATTATCCGTACACGATGAATTGATCTTTGAAGTTGTCGAGGATGAAATTGAAACGATGAAAAAGCTTGTGCCTGAAGTGATGGAGAATGCCATTGAACTCGATGTGCCATTGAAAGTGGACTATTCATACGGAAGCACATGGTACGATGCAAAATAATGTGAAGGATGAATGTTGATGCCTGAATTACCGGAAGTAGAAACAGTCAAACGAACCCTTGAACAGCTCGTGGTAGGAAAAACAATTGAAGATGTGATCATTCATTGGCCGAAGATGATTAAACGACCGGATGACAGACAGGCGTTTACAGACATGCTTAAAGGAGAGACATTCCAAGGGGTCGGAAGACGAGGCAAGTTCCTTTTGTTCCACTTGGACTCGTGGACGCTCGTGTCGCATTTAAGGATGGAAGGTCGTTATGGTCTTTATTCTTCAAGTGAAGAAAAGGACAAACATACACATGTTCAGTTTTTGTTAACGAGTGGCGAAGAGCTACGTTACCGGGACGTTCGTAAATTCGGAACGATGCATCTCTTTGAAAGAGGTGAGGAGCTTCATCACCTCCCTCTTTCGCACTTAGGGGTTGAACCTTTTACAGAAGCCTTTACGCCTATCCACTTAAGACAGAAGTTGTTAAAAACGACACGCTTTATCAAGTCCGCTCTTTTGGACCAAACCGTTCTGGCGGGCCTTGGAAATATCTATGTAGATGAGGCCCTCTTCCTTGCAGGAATTCATCCTGAAAGAAGAGCCAATACGATTACGGATGAAGAAGCAGTTAAACTTCACGGGGCGATAGTGAAGACGTTAAAAGAAGCGGTTCAGCAAGGGGGATCGTCTATCAAATCTTATGTGAATGGTCAAGGTGAAATGGGGATGTTCCAACAACGTCTATTTGTTTACGGAAAAACCGGTGAAGCGTGTAAAATGTGTGGAGCTGAAATCGAACGATCTGTCGTTGGTGGTCGTGGTACCCATACTTGTCCTAGCTGTCAGCCGGGATAACGTTCATTAAAATTCCTTCGTACATTGGATGGGCTCATGCCATATACTATCGTATCGATGGTTATGGGAAGGAGCCTTAAGGATGGTGGAATTACTTTCTTTACTGCTACTGGCCTTCGCTGTTAGCTTGGACAGCTTCGGTGTAGGTCTCACATATGGTCTGAGAAAAATGAAATTGCCTCTTCGATCCCTTGTCTTCATCGCACTCTGCTCTGCAACTTCAATTTTAATCGCGATGACGATTGGTACAGCTATTGCACGAGTGATGAGCCCAGGTGTCGCTGAAACAATTGGGGGCTTTATTCTTATTTTGATTGGAGCTTGGGCGTTGTATCAAATTTACAACCCCGCTAAGAAAGATCGGAAAACAAAAGAAGAACGTGAGTACATCTTTAACTTTGAAATTAAGAAACTTGGTATTGTCATTACAGTTCTGAGAAAGCCGATGGTAGCTGACTTGGATAACTCGGGAACCATTACGGGGCGAGAAGCGTTTCTTCTTGGCTTAGCTCTTTCCCTGGATGCTTTTGGTGCCGGTCTTGGTGCAGCACTAATCGGTTTTTCTCCTGTGTTGATGGCAGTCAGTGTAGCCTCAATGTGTGCGTTATGTTTAACACTCGGTATGAGAAGCGGATATGTTTTTGCAGATGCTAGGTGGATGAAAAGCCTTTCCTTTATTCCGGGACTCGTACTTATCTTATTAGGGATTTGGAAATTATAAGAGGAAAGCAGGTGAAACATTCAGATGATTATCGGATTAACAGGTGGAATTGCGAGCGGGAAAAGCACCGTGTCCGCTATGTTTAAAGAGTGGAATATTCCGGTGGTCGATGCCGATGTAATTGCCCGGGAAGTCGTTGAGCCCGGGCAAGAGGCTTTTAACCAAATTGTACAAGCTTTCGGTGAACAGATTCTTAATGAGGACGGTAATATTCACCGAAAAAAATTAGGTGCCATAATTTTTAACGATCAGAAGAAGAGAGAGCAATTGAACAGCATCGTGCATCCTGCTGTGCGAGCAGAAATGAAGAAGCGTCGGGACGATTATTTACAATCAGGACACGATCACGTCGTACTTGATATTCCGTTGCTGATTGAGAGTGAGCTCGACTATCTCGTGGATAAAACCCTTCTTGTATACGTGGATGCTGACACGCAGCTTCAACGGTTAATGAAGAGAGACGATTCTAGTGAGGAAGAAGCTCAAAGTAGAATTCGTTCGCAAATGCCATTGGATGAAAAACAAGAGCACGTAGATAAAGTGGTCAATAACAGTGGATCCATCGAAGATACAAAAAACGAAGTAAGAGCTGTTTTAAAAGAATGGAATGTGGTTTAGGGGTCATAAGAGGCTGGGACAAAAAGTAAGTGTTTATTGTAGAAATCGAACAATGGTATGCGGCGTAATATAAGCCGCATACCATTGTTCGATTTGACTCAAAAAACACTTTTGTCTTAGGCTCTTTTTATTTTGGGAAATAAAAGCATGAATATTAGTGAGATTTCATTTCTTGTAAGACCATTCGATCAGCTAAATACTTAGTAAACTAGTCAAACGCACATTCGCGAAAAATTATTCGAAAAAAGAGTACTGCTTGCATAATATATGTTATACTAAAAATGATTTTAAGGATATAAAGTATAACACATATACGATGGAAGGGGCCTTTTCTAATGACGACAATCGCAATTAACGGTTTTGGCCGAATCGGCAGAATGGTTTTTCGAAAGGCAGTATTAGACACTAAATTATCCGTAGCGGCAATTAACGCTTCATACCCTGCCGAAACGTTGGCTCACTTGATTAAACATGATACTGTACACGGTCCGTTTATGGGAGATGTAGAAGCATTTGATGATCACTTAATTGTAAACGGTACCAAAGTGAAATTATTGAATAACAGGAATCCGTTGGAACTTCCTTGGAAGGAACTTGGAGTAGATATTGTCGTTGAAGCGACTGGTAAATTTAAATCAAAAGAAACAGCCTCTTATCACCTTGAAGCAGGAGCAAAGAAAGTTGTCATCACAGCTCCCGGAAAGGATGAAGATATTACGATTGTTTATGGAGTCAATGAAAAAGATTACGACCCAAATACGCACAACATTATTTCAAATGCTTCTTGTACAACAAACTGTTTGGCACCGGTAGCCAAAGTCTTAAACGATCGCTTTGGGATTCAGTCCGGTATGATGACGACCGTTCATGCTTACACGAATGACCAAAAAAATATTGATAATCCACATAAAGATCTTCGCCGTGCAAGAGCTTGCGGACAATCTATTATACCTACTACGACAGGAGCTGCCAAAGCCCTTTCAAAAGTGTTGCCTGAATTGGAAGGAAAGCTAAACGGAATGGCTCTTCGTGTCCCTACGCCAAATGTTTCTCTTGTGGACTTGGTTGTTGATCTCTATACGGATGTGACTGTTGAGGAAGTAAATGATGTATTGAAGGCAGCTTCTGAGAACGAACTAAAAGGTATTCTAGGGTTTTCTGATGAACCTTTAGTAAGCGTAGACTTTAACGGAAACGAAAATTCATCGATCATCGATGGTCTATCTACGATGGTTCTGAACAACCGACAAGTGAAAGTCCTTGCTTGGTACGATAATGAATGGGGATATTCTTGCCGTGTTGTTGATGTAATTGAGTATGTAGGTGAAGCTCTTAAGGCTGAATCGGAAGTTACTGCATAAATACCGTTTGTACCATGGTTCCTTGGCTCATTTTTCCCTCTAAAAAACCATTGCAAAAAAAATGCAAAGGAAGTATACTGTTTTTCGTGATCTTCGAATAAAAGCAATAGAAGGGATGATCGTTACTAGGTGATGGTGTCACACATCACTTAAGGGTTAGGACCTCTTTGGACTAACTTTCCCCCGTAGTGGTCACATTCCTCCATGCTTAGTAAGGAAGGCATGAAATATAGTAAAGGGGGATTTCGGTATGGAAACCATGGGACGACACGTCATTTCGGAGCTTTGGGAATGCAACATTGAAAAGCTCAATGACATGGGATTTATCGAAAAATTATTTGTAAATGCAGCACTTGAAGCAGGTGCAGAAGTAAGGGAAGTAGCTTTCCACAAGTTTGCACCGCATGGGGTAAGTGGAGTCGTTATTATTAGTGAATCTCATTTAACGATTCACAGTTTCCCAGAGCACGGTTATGCAAGCATTGACGTTTATACGTGCGGAGACAGAATTGATCCGAATGTGGCGTCAGATTACATTGCAAAACATTTAGATGCTAAATTAACTGAAGCGGTAGAAGTTCCCCGAGGCATGGGGCCGATTAAAGTCGGTGAACCACGTACGGAAAGAGCACTAACTGCAACGACTAAATAGAATGAAGAGAAATACTCCTCAGGCTAAATGCTTGAGGAGTATTTTTTGTTAACGGGAGATGGGGGAGAGCAGACGAAAGTGGCGGCAGAGGAGCTAACTCAGACAAAAGTGTAATAAATGGATCAAACGAAAAATAAGTGGATCAAAGTGAGGATAAGTGGATCAAACCAAAAATAAGTGGATCATCCGATGCCCAAAGGCTCCACCAAAGCGTCGTTTATCATTCCTTTGAAAAACCAAAAAAGGCATGATCCCCACAGGGTCATGCTTAAGTATGGTCTTTGTGATGCCGTTGTCCATTTGCTCTTCGTGTTTGTTTAATGAGCTGATGACCGAATACAGCTCCCCCCGTAACGAGAATACCTTGAATAAACGCCTCTATGGAAAGTCCCATAAGGAACGTAGTGAAGGTAATTCCTAGGATCAACAACATATAAGGAATTAGCCAATCCGGTACACGAGGAGTCTGTTTAATGATTTTGCCCAAAATCATTAACACGGGGATCACAATCAAAGCCTCATCTACTACATATGATAAGAAGTCCACAGTTAAACCCCCTCCTATTTCATCAGAAGGCACTGAAAAAGTTAAAGATCGAACTTTTTCAGTGCCTTCATTTCATCTATAATTGCGCCGCGGACAAAACATTCCTAATGAAAAATAAAGATTAGGTGACAAGGTTCGAACCAATTTTCCAATAATATTGAACATGTTGTTATTTCCTGCTATTCTTAAGATGCTAAGGTGGGATGTATAATGGGATTTAAAGATACAATGCAAAAATACATAAGTACACATACGGAAACGCGTGAGAAACACCCGGATGAAAAGTTGCAAACACACTATTACAAATCGTCCAAGGATAAAGTAATGAAGGAAGTCCAAGCGATGATCAACCAACGTCAAGGGCTTCAGGTTCAATCTGTTTCTGAAGAACGAGGCGAAATTATCGCTCGTGCAGACTCCGGTAAGAAGGTTTTTTTGGTGGCTACTGTGATCATGGTTAGGCCATACCGCACAGCCGTTGATTTTTCAGTTACCACAGACACGGCGCTACCTGTAGACTTTGGTTATAGTAGAAAGTTAATTTACGAACTGTATAAGAACTTAAATGGACGCTTGACCTTTGTCGGTGCCGGATTAGGTGACAACCTGACGCAAGGGTTTTAACGGGAGACAGGAATGGAGAGGATTATATGAGATGTCCAAGCTGTCAACATAACGGAACTCGCGTACTCGATTCCCGTCCGAGTGATGAGGGGCGTTCCATTCGGCGACGACGAGAGTGTGAATCATGCGGCTATCGCTATACGACGTTTGAGCGAGTGGAAAAAACGCCACTGATTGTCGTGAAAAAAGATGGAAATCGGGAAGAATTCTCAAGAGAAAAGATTCTTCGAGGATTGATTCGTGCATGCGAAAAACGTCCGGTCCCTCTTGAAAAGCTTGAAACGGTTGTGGATCAAGTTGAGCGCGAGTTGAGAAATCAGGGTATTTCTGAAGTGGATAGTCATGATATTGGCGAACAGGTTATGGAGCAACTCGCTGCTATTGATGACGTGGCATATGTTCGATTTGCTTCGGTCTATCGTCAGTTCAAAGATATTAATGTTTTTGTAGATGAATTAAAAGAGCTATTAAAGCGCTCAGGCGATAAAGAATCCTGAAACAACAAAGGAGTCTCCTTCAAGGAGCTCTTTTTTTGCGTAATTAAAGAACAAAGAAGTCTCCGCCTGAAGCGGTAGGACGCAATGTCATAGAGCAACCTGTACAACTTTTACCATCACATAGAGCAAAGAGGCGTTGTTTGGTACAATAGGAAAAGACACTTTGAAGCAAGGGAATGGACGCTTATGCACTGGAAAGAACTTTTGCCCATCGACCGTTACTGTGTACAAATGAAAGACAAGCTACACGATACAGACCGTGACACCTTAACCCTACTTTATCAGCCGCTAATTGGTTCTTTGGCATATAGCCTTTATCTAACCCTATGGACCGAGGCAGAATACGGGATGGGCGAGGAAAAGCAGCATCAAAGCTTAATGGTCCTTACCGGTCGACCTCTAAACGAGCTGTTTTCGGAACGTAAAAAGCTCGAAGCGATTGGACTTATGTCTACGTATCGAAAAAAAGACGTCGATGAAGCGGTCTATATTTACGATTTGAAAAAGCCTCTTACACCAGATGGTTTCTTTAGAGATGGCATGCTCAGTGTCTTTTTGTATAACCGATTGGGAAAAGAACAATATAGAAAAATCAGGAATCGTTTTACTTTAGAACGACAAGATTTGGATGGAACCGAAAATGTAACACGTTCATTCGATGATGTGTTTCAGTCCCTCCATCAATCTGAAATGATTTCCTACCAAGAAGGGCTAAATGTAGATCATCTCTCTTTTCGTGGAGAAGAAGAAAAGGGAAAGGCCTATGATCTAAAAGGAAAAGACTTTGACTTTGACCTGATGCTTGCGAATCTTCCTCCATTTATTAATAAACAGGCATTGGAAAAAGAGCCGATAAAACGAACGATTACGCAGCTCGCTTTTGTATATAAAGTAGAACCGATTGAAATGAGTAAATTCATTCAAGACACGATGATTCATGACGATCAACTTGATTCAGAAGAACTAAGAAAACTCATACAAAGACGGTATCGGATGATTTATAGTCAAGACCCACCGAGCTTGGCCTTGCGAAAACAGCCAGAGCATCTCGTGTCTCAGAAAGATACGCCAACTACTGAAGAAGAAAAAATGATTCATTATTACGAGACCACTTCTCCTATGGAATTGCTCGAAAACAGAAGTGAAGGTGCGAAAGTGCCTCCGGCTGATATGAAGATTGTAGAGAATTTAATGCTTGATTACCATCTTCAGCCAGGTGTGGTTAATGTATTAATTGACTATATTCTTATGGTCAACGACATGAAGCTAACAAAAGGATTTGCTGATAAAATTGCTGGTCAGTGGAGCCGGAAAAACATTAAAACGGTGAAACAAGCAATGGGGCTAGCGAAGCAGGAGCATAAAAACCGCAGAGAAGTAGCTGAAAAACAAAATTACGGCGGGAAGCGTCAAACCGCTGGAAAACAGGTACGAAAAGAACGGTTGCCAAAGTGGTTGGCTCAAGAAAAGGAAAACACGAAAGAAAAAGCATCGAAAAAAACAGAGAGCCAAGTGGATTTGGATCGGGAAAAAGAAGAGTTGGCCAAGCTGATGCAACAATTTGAAAAGGACAATACGTAAGGAGGGACATAGATGGATCAAATAGGGAAATCCATTCGAAAGCTAGATGGAGGCAACTTTGAAAAACGCCTTGAAGCATTGATGCAAGAAGTGCTGGAAGATAAACGAATTCAGTCTTTTCTAACGAAGCAACAAGGGTTGACTGAAAGTCAAATTGAACGACATTTAAACGATCTTTTTCAATACAAAAAGGAATGGGCAAACTGCGATGACTGTCCTGGGTTGGAAAATTGCCCGAACTTGATGCAGGGATACCAGCCTGAATTAAAAATGTATCGAGATGACATTCAACTTTCATATCAGCCTTGTCCTTTAAAAAGAAAGGCAGACGAGCGTAAAAAACAAGCTGCATTCATCAAAAGCCTTTATATTCCAAAAGAAATCGTCGCGGTTACGTTTAAGGACATTGATCAAGACAATGCTTCGAGAGTAACAGCAATAAAAAAGGCTTTCCAATTTGCTCATGCTACGAATCCGGGAGAAACGGGACAAGGGTTATACATTACCGGATCTTTTGGGGTCGGTAAAACGTATCTCATGGGTGCGGTGAGTAATGCCCTTGCGGAGAGACAAATTGAATCGATGATCATTTATACACCTGATTTTTTCCGCGAGTTGAAGCAGGGAATCTCTGATGGTAGCTATCAAGACAAGCTGGAGACCGTCAAACGAGTGCCAGTACTCATTCTCGATGATATTGGTGCTGAAACGATGAGCGCATGGGTTCGAGACGATATTCTCGGGGCATTGCTGCAATATCGAATGATGGAGAAGCTACCGACCGTCTTTACATCAAACTATGACCTTGATGATCTCGAAGCACACCTTACGTACACAAACCGCGGTGGTGTTGAGAATATTGAGGAGCTTAAAGCCAAGCGGATTATGGAGCGAATCCGTCACTTGAACGAGGAAGTAATCATGGAAGGGGACAACCGCAGAACCTTCAGCTAGCTGTGGTAGCCCTTTCTTTTTCCTGTTTATTTGAACCTTTTATATGTTACGATAGCAATAAGAGTTTACTAGGGTAACGAAAGAACATACTCTTTTATTTAGACGGTTTGTACAAAAGAAGCATTTATTTTTCACGCTGTGTTCACTAAAAGCGACTTCAGTGAACAGTGGCGACAGTTTAACACATAAGCTTTAATCAGGATGGGGGATATAGATATGAGCGTGGATCACATCTTAGAGAAAGCGCGGTCCGGTGAACGAATTTCAGTAGAAGATGCAATTGAACTGTATGAAAGCAATGAAGTTGAAAAGATTGGTGAAGTTGCAAACGAAATGATGCAAAAATGGCACCCGGAACCAATCACGACCTTTGTTATTGGCCGAAATATTAACTATACAAACTTCTGCGACACGTATTGTCGCTTCTGTGCCTTTTATCGTCCACCAGGACATGAAGATGGTTATGTCTTGGATAATGACGTTATTTTCCAAAAAATTCAAGAGACGAAAGACGTAGACGGAACGGAGATCTTGATGCAGGGGGGAACCAACCCTGACCTTCCATTTGAGTATTACACGAATCTTTTAAGAGAGATTAAGAAGCGTTTCGATATTACGATGCATTCGTTCTCACCTGCTGAGATTTGGAAGATGGTTGAAGTGTCCGGACTTTCTTTAGAGGAAGTATTAACAGAATTACATGAAGCAGGTCTTGATTCCCTACCGGGTGGTGGAGCTGAAATTCTTGATAATCGTACACGTAAACGAATCAGCCGTCTTAAAGGAACATGGGAAGAGTGGATCGAGTGTATGAAAACAGCGAAGAAGGTTGGCATGCACGGAACCGCTACAATGGTTATCGGATTCGGTGAAACGATGGAAGAGCGTGCACTTCACTTGAAGCGAGTACGTGATGCTCAAGATGAAACGGGCTGCTTCCTTGCCTTTATTCCATGGACGTTCCAACCGGATAATACAAACATGAAGGCTGAAAAAGTAACACCTGAAGAGTATCTGAAAAACTTGGCGATTTCTCGTATCTTCCTTGATAACGTACCAAACTTCCAATCCTCTTGGGTCACGATGGGGCCAGAAGTTGGTAAGAAGTCATTAACATATGGCTGTAACGATTTTGGAAGCACGATGATTGAAGAGAACGTTGTTTCAGCTGCAGGTGCTACGCACAAAGTGGATACTAACCTCATTCTTCGTCTGATCCGTGAAGCAGGAAAAACCCCTGCCCAGCGTGATACAAAGTACAACACATTACGTGTGTTTGAAGGCGACGAAAAGGCGGCCAAAGACTTTATTATGCAAAATTAATTTAGAACACATTCCGGGAGCTCATTTTGGCTCCCGGATTTTTCATGTTCCGATATAGAAGGATTCATGATGGTGAATCACGAATGAGAAGATGTGGACGAGAAAAATAGGAGGGATTCACATGATATTTAGCAACATGACTTATAATCGACCGGATGTAAAAAAGATCGAACAACAGTTCAAACAACTGTTAAAATCCTTTAAAGAGTCAGGAAGTTTTGAAGAACAAGACGAATCTTTAGCTGCGATTAACAAGTTACGAAGTGAAGTGGATACACACTGTTCATTGGTTCACATTCGTCATTCTATCGATACAAACGACTCATTTTATAAAAAAGAACAAGATTACATAGACGAAATTACTCCTATTCTTCAAGGGTATGAGTCGGATGTTTATAAAGAGTTGGTTCAAGCCACTTATCGAAGCGATCTTGAAGAAAAGTGGGGTAAGCAACTATTTATGCTTGCTGAGCTCTCCTTGAAAACCTTTGACGAAGCGGTTATCGAAGATTTGCAAAAAGAAAACAAGCTGATTACTGAATATAATCAAATTATAGCTTCAGCGAAAATTGAATTTGACGGAGAAGAACGGACATTGTCCGAGTTGACTCCTTTTGAGTTGGATAAAGATCGTAACGTACGAAAAGAAGCAGCGAACGCGAGATACGCATTCATGAGTGCGCGAGAAGATGACTTTGATCGCATTTATGACGAACTTGTGGACGTGCGAACCACGATTGCTCATAAATTAGGGTTCGAAAACTTTGTGGAATTGGGTTACGCGAGAATGAGTCGGACCGATTATGATCAAGAGATGGTAGCGAACTTTAGAAAACAAGTGGTCGATTACATCGTGCCTGTTGCAACGCGATTAAGAAAGCGGCAAGAAGAACGGATCGGTGTGGAGTCACTCCACTATTATGACGAGCCGTTCAGCTTCCGGACGGGGAATGCGAAACCTAAAGGTGATGCGGAATGGATCATCGCCAATGGTGAAAACATGTACTCAGAATTATCCCCGGAAACGAAAGAATTTTACCACTTCATGCAAGAGAATGAATTGATGGATTTATTAAGTAAAAAGGGAAAACAAGGCGGAGGGTATTGTGCTTATTTGAGTGAATACAAAGCGCCGTTCATTTTTGCCAATTTCAACGGTACATCAGGTGATATTGATGTTCTCACCCATGAAGCGGGTCATGCATTCCAAGGCTATGAAAGTAGACACTTCACTGTACCGGAATACAATTTTCCTACAATGGAGGCAGCAGAAATCCATTCCATGAGTATGGAGTTTTTTACTTGGCCGTGGATGGAGTCTTTCTTTAAAGAGGATGTAGAAAAGTACAAGTTCGATCACTTATCTTCTGGATTACTTTTCATTCCATATGGGGTAGCAGTAGACGAATTTCAACATTTTGTTTATGAAAACCCGAAAGCCACACCCGAGGATCGAAAACAGGCATGGAGAAGCATAGAGAAAAAATACTTACCACATCGCAACTATGAAAATCACAGCTACCTTGAAAACGGAGGGTTTTGGCAGAGGCAAAGCCATATCTTCCAAGTGCCTTTTTACTATATTGACTACACGTTAGCTCAAATTTGTGCGTTTCAATATTGGAGAGTCATGAACGAGGACTGGGACGGGGCTTGGGAGAGTTACTTGACCCTCTGTAAAGCAGGAGGAAGCCAATCCTTTACCTCACTCGTAAAAGAAGCGGACCTTCGCTCACCTTTCTCAGATGGCACTGTTAAAGTAGTAATCGACGACATTGAAGCCTACTTGAACAGCGTAGATGACAAAAAATTATAAACGTAGACCAGAGAGTTTATCTCAATAGAGCTGGTATGAAAAGGTTGAGACATATAGAAAGTGGTTTTAAACACTTCTGTCTCAGCCTTTTTTCTGGAGTTTTACGCACAAATAAAATGTCATGCATGGGATTTTGGAAATTTAAACTCTTATCACGTAAGAGAAGGTACCGTGAGATATTGTCCGAGCCTCCAGCAATGACGTAGGCTGGCGGGTAACCAAAAGAACAAAAACATTAAAAGTAAAAACAGATAAACATAAACTTTGGACAGCCCCATATACATGTAGTAGATGTATGCAAAGAGTTGAAGAAGCAGAGCAGGTAAACGCCACGACCCTCAACTCGATTTGCACGTTTGGGAGGGGCTGCCGTTGGTAACGATCGAATTTGAAACGAAACAACAATCCGAACGTTGTTTTGAGCAACTGTCAACGTCACTACGTACTTTTGATAAGTTGAATGATGAAGTATTCCTTTCTAAAAATGACGATGAAACGGGTGTGACCATCACGTTCAAATGTCATAATAATGAGAGGCTCACGTTGGCTTTATCTTCAATTTCAGCTGTTATGACGAATTTCACGTTAAAGCACTATCTGGCTTCTTGGCTGGAATCAGTCGTTAAACATCAGTTTTATTTTCAAGGGCCGGAAGAAATTGAAGATATTATTTCTCTTACAAGAGAGATTATGAACGGAGTACATTCAGATTTGCATGTGGATTTTGGTATGAACGAATTGCAACAGGAATTATATCTTTTGCTTCGTTCTATGATTGGAGAATCGAGACGTTTTTCGTTTGAGTCGTTCCTGCAATTTCGTTTGCGAAAACTAAAAAAAGAATTAACAGAAGCGGTAGAAGTAGCTATTGATGAGTATAAGATGGAACAAGATTATCAACTAATGGTAGAGTCATGTAGGCAATACCTCGTTCAAAAACAACCTCTTTATTCATCGGTTCATGTAGTGCTCGGTGATACGCCTGTGTCCATTTATGATACGGACGGTCAAAAGTTTACACTTCCTCATATTCTCCGCTTATTGGATGACGAAGTGTCCTTTGATGACTCTTTGCCAATTGGTGAAAGAATTATCAGCCCGTTAGTAAGCATGGCTCCTGAGCGAGTTTTCCTTTATTCTGAAGGGAAAAAAGAGGAGGGCAATGTTGTTCGTACATTGCTCGCTATATTCCAAGAACGACTTTGCTTTTGTGAGCAATCGTACTCAGAAAGTGAATGAAAACGATCGATCGTGGTAAGAATGATAAAACCTCATAATCTGCTGTTGCATTTCAGGAGACAGGTGATTATAATACGTAACATAAGGACATACGAAAACAAAAGTTACGATGAGGGCACGATCCGTTTTTACAGCTCATAAGAGAAGGAAGCCATCGGCTGAAAGCTTCCCGGGTGATGAAAAGCAGGGTTACCACCTCTGAACTTCAATAGGGAACGGTTTATGAACCTATTAACTATTGACGGGCACCCCGTTACCGATAAAATGAAGCTGATAGGAGAAGTATGCTGTCAGGAATCAGGGTGGAACCACGGGTATAGATATCACAACACTCGTCCCTTTATTGGGATGGGTGTTTTTTGTGTTCTGAAAATTAATTTCTGAATTCGGACCGCCACGGAGCCAATGTAAAGGCATATAGGCGTTATGGAACGAATCAGGCAAAAATGAAAAGGAGTGACACAAACATGGCAGAAGTAAATCAAGCTATTGTACTGGCGTTTCCAGATGGAAAAGAGAAGGAGTTTCCACAGGGAACCACAACTGAAGATGTTGCTGCTTCCATTAGCCCCGGACTTAAGAAAAAAGCCGTGGCAGGAAAACTCGATGGAAATCCAATCGACCTCAAAGCGCCAATCGATAAATCAGGAAAGATTGAAATTATTACGCTAGACAGTGAAGACGGCCTGGAAATTCTTCGACACAGCTCTGCACACATATTGGCACAAGCAGTTAAGAGGCTGTTTGATAACGTGAAACTTGGAGTTGGGCCAGTTATTGAAGGTGGTTTTTACTACGACATCGATATGGAACACACATTAACTCCAGAGGATCTTCCTAAGATCGAAAAGGAGATGAAGCGCATTGCAGATGAAAACCATGCGATCGTTCGTCAAGAAGTAACGAGAGAAGAGGCCGTTGGTCGCTATGAAGAAATCGGCGATGAGCTTAAACTAGAGCTTTTGGAAGACATTGCGGAAGGCGAAAAGATTAGTATTTACGAGCAAGGAGAGTTTTTCGACCTTTGCCGTGGTGTTCACTTGCCATCAACAGGTAAGATGAAAAAAGTGAAGCTCATGACAATCAATGGGGCTTACTGGCGCGGAGACAGCAAAAACAAAATGCTTCAACGTATTTACGGAACAGCTTTCGAGAAGCAAGCACAACTCGATGAGCACTTGAAAATGCTTGAAGAAGCAAAAGAGCGGGACCACCGCAAGCTTGGAAAAGAACTCGGTATCTTTACTGTCAATCAAAAAGTCGGTCAAGGTCTTCCTCTTTGGCTTCCTAAAGGCGCGACTATTCGCCGTACCGTTGAACGTTATATCGTAGATCTTGAAGAAAAGCTTGGTTACGATCACGTCTATACACCTATTTTAGGAAGTTCAGAGCTTTATAAAACATCCGGTCACTGGGACCACTATCAAGACGATATGTTCCCATCTATGAAAATGGATAATGAAGAGCTTGTTCTTCGTCCAATGAACTGTCCGCACCACATGATGGTCTACAAGCATCAAAAATACAGCTACCGGAACCTGCCTGTCCGTATCGCCGAGCTTGGAACGATGCACCGTCATGAAATGAGTGGGGCTCTTGCAGGACTTCAGCGTGTTCGTGCGATGACATTGAACGATGCTCACATCTTCTGTCGTCCGGATCAAATGAAAGAAGAGTTTATCCGTGTCGTAGAACTCATTCAAAACGTGTATCGTGACTTTGGCATCGACAACTACTACTTCCGCTTGTCATACCGCGATCCGGCTGACACTGAGAAGTATGTGGATAACGATGAAATGTGGGAAAAAGCGCAGGCTCTCTTGAAAGAAGCCATGGACGATATGAAAGTGGAGTATGTAGAAGCAGAAGGAGAAGCGGCATTCTACGGTCCGAAACTGGACGTTCAAGTGAAAACAGCCCTTGGAAAAGACGAAACTCTTTCTACTGTTCAACTTGACTTCCACTTACCTGAGCGCTTTGACTTAACTTATGTAGGGGACGATGGAAATGAACACCGCCCGGTCGTGATTCACCGTGGGGTCGTCTCTACTATGGAACGCTTTGTTGCTTTCTTACTTGAGGAGTACAAAGGCGCACTTCCTGTATGGTTGTCACCTGTTCAAGTACAACTTATTGGAGTGAGTGATGTCCATGACGAGTACGTTCGCAAAGTAGAAGACAAACTTCGTGCAGCTGGTGCGCGTGTTCATGTGGATGGTCGAAATGAGAAGCTCGGCTACAAAATTCGTGAAGCGCAAATGCAAAAAATTCCGTATCTCCTCGTTCTTGGAGATAAAGAAATCGAGTCAAACAGCGTAAACGTGCGCCGCTACGGACAAAAAGAAACCGAAGTTGTCGGCCTTGACGAGTTCGTAGGTCAAATTCAACAAGATATAAGTGAACGTCGTTAATTAAACAAACGCTTTTTTCAATCGTATTGTTGCTTTTTTACAAGAAAAGTTTAAAGTAGCATGGCCCAAGACTTCTGTGGCAGTGACCAGTGTTTGCTGCGTGAATGTACTTCGAGTTGCTTCGACTCAGAAACTGCGAAGCGTTACTAGCAGAGGAAGAAGCAGGATGTTTCTACCGGCTTGCCAGCACCGCCACGGAAAGCAGAGGGCCCGTATGTTTAAACTACAATTCCAGTGTTGAAGAAAGCACCTTCGAGCGTGCACGTATATATGATTCAAGCCTAAATACGTAAAAACTTGCTTTTTCAATGTGGATGCGATATGATGTCACAGGAAACAACTTAGATCATACATCAGATAAAGGATGTACCATACTTGATGTTGACATGGAAACAAAGAGTGTGATATTATTCTTTAGTGAACAAAATATGGACACAAAGCAAGCAGAAGCGCCCGCTTCTCACCTGATTGACACAAGTTGACAGGTTATCACTGATTAAACATAACCAGTAGAGGTGTGGGCGATTTTATGCGCTCATACCTTTTTTGTGTAGAGATAGTGTTGCATTGCCTTTATGTGTTCCTAACGGGAAGCATAACGGTGTTGTAGCAAGTCTTGCTTTGATCCGGATCAATTTGGAGGTGGCTCAATATTAGTAAGGATATGTTCATTAACGAAGCTATTCGTGCTCGTGAAGTACGATTGGTAGGAGCTAACGGTGATCAGATTGGTGTGAAATCAAAGAGTGAGGCGTTGGAAATGGCCCAAAACGCTAACCTTGACCTTGTAATGGTAGCACCAAACGCGAAACCACCAGTATGCCGAATCATGGATTATGGTAAGTTCCGTTACGAGCAACAGAAAAAAGAAAAAGAAGCTCGTAAGAACCAAAAAATCGTTAACTTGAAAGAAGTTCGTTTAAGCCCGAACATTGAAGAGCATGACTTCAACACGAAGTTACGTAATGCTCGCAAGTTTCTAAGTAAGGGTGACAAAGTAAAAGCAGCAATCCGTTTCCGCGGACGTGCGATTACTCACTCCGACCTTGGTAAAAAGGTGCTTGAGCAACTTGCAGAAGAGTGTAAAGACATTGCAACGATCGAGTCGAAACCAAAGATGGAAGGTCGCAGCATGTTCTTAGTGCTTGCACCAACAAACGAAAAGTAAGCTTTTGATTAAATAGAGACAGACAACACAAACGACCATTTTTTATCTGCCTGTTAAAGGGCAAACACCTACAACGACAACAAACAACAACTATCTTTCTTAACAGGGAGGACTTGCAAATGCCTAAAATGAAAACACACAGTGGCGCAGCAAAACGTTTCAAGAGAACGGGAACTGGCAAGTTGAAGCGTTCCCAAGGCTACACTAGCCACCTTGCTGCTAACAAATCAACAAAGCAAAAGCGTAAACTACGCAAAGCTGCAATGGTATCAAAAGGTGACCAAAAGCGCATCGACGCAATGTTGCCAAGATAATAACGGTTCATCGCCGTTACAGGCATTAGCCTGAACTGGATTTAACTGAAATGAACGTATTGATAGAATTATTTATTGAGGAGGGATTACGATGGCTCGAGTAAAAGGCGGATATGTAGCACGTCGTCGTCGTAAAAAAGTTTTAAAGCTAGCTAAAGGTTACCACGGTTCCAAACACCGTTTGTTTAAATCAGCACAAGGACAAGTAATGAAGTCCCTACAATATGCTTACCGTGACCGCAAACAGAAGAAACGTGACTTCCGTAAACTATGGATTACACGTATCAACGCTGCGGCTCGCATTAACGGTCTTTCTTACAACCGTTTCATGCACGGTCTTAAGCAAGCTGGTATCGAAATGAACCGTAAGATGCTTGCTGATATTGCTGTAAACGACGAGCAAGGCTTCGCAGCACTTGCTGAAAAAGCTAAAGCAAACCTTAAATAAGGTTGAGCTTGAAAACAAAAAGTCACTCTCAATTGAGAGTGGCTTTTCTGTTTAGAGGGAATAAAGTAGTTAAGAAGCTGAAAGGCGGTACTGCTCATGGTCGAAGGCGTCATTGAGTATTTTCTGTGGTATTATGTGGTTATTACTATTATTGCATTCTTTGTGATGAGACAAGATAAACGGAAGGCACAAAAAAATGGTAGACGAACATCTGAGCAGTCTCTATTTACTTGGGCAGCCTTTGGAGGAGCTCTGGGTATGTTAATTGCCTCAAAGATGTTTAGGCATAAAACGAGGAAGAAGACATTCTCCATCGGCCTACCATTGTTGGTTGCCATTCACATTGCTTTATTCGTGTTCCTTATATGGTTTACGGAAGTCTTGTTTGGATAAAGAATGGAAGCCATATGCTCCCATCATAGATTGTCTAAAGGTAACATAAGAATGAAGTAGAGTTGCGAGAGGAGGAGATACACCATGAATGATTTTGTTGAAGCCATACCCACAATCATTGAACGTGCTGGCTGGCTAGCCCCTCTGATTTTTATTCTCCTTCACCTCATCCGACCGTTTTTATTTTTACCGGTGATTGTCGTATGCATTGCCGGAGGGTATTTTTTCGGATTTTTTTACGGAAGTTTGTATTCATTGATTGGTCTTACCTTGATGAGTTTCTTCTTTTACAAAGTGGTCAACTATTTTCCACCCATTCAAAACCGCTTCTCCAAAATGAAGCAACGAATTTTTAAGAATCGACAGCTTACTCATGGGCAAGTGATGATCTTAAGAATGCTTCCATTCGTACACTTTCACTTGTTAAGTCTATACTTGATGGAAATGACGTCTTCGTTTAAAGAGTATATGAAGTACTCCTTTGGCGGACTAATTTTGCCGGCTATGTTATTCACGGCATTCGGTCAAGCGATTAGTGAAATGTCGTTAACAGGATCAATCATTACCCTCACAGCTTTAGGAATCATCTTCTACTTGATGGGACAAAGAGGGACGACCACGTATAAATGGGATAAATTCTTTACATCTCGGTCCCGTTCAAGAATGTCGGAATAATGCTATACAACCTGCTTTAAAGTTGGATAACTTTGAGGCAGGTTTTTGTTTTAGTAAAAAGACATGTAGAAGCTTAACATGGAAACGACAATAAATAAATCCACCCTTTTACAAGCTTAAAACGTAAGCAAAATTACATGCTTTTTTTCTTGGAAATGGTATGGTGATTATACAATGTTTAACTGGGGAGAGAAGAGATGAAGAAAATTGTGTTTCTTATTCTAATGGTTTTCTTGGCCTCTTGTTCCACTTCGGATGGAGAAGCGGGTCAAGAAGCGACTGAAAAGGATTGGGAAGAGGTCATTGATGACGCAACCGGAACCGAAGTCCGCCTTTACATGTGGGGTGGTGACGAAGGGATTAATGATTACATAGACAACTTTGCAGCACCAAAACTTAAAGACGCATATAACATTGAACTTAATCGAATACCAATGGATGCCCCTGATGTTTTGCAAAGGTTGCAAACAGAGCGACAAGCAGGTCAACATAATGGATCAGTGGATGTGATGTGGATAAATGGAGAGAACTTCCGTAATGCGAAAGAGCGTGACTTACTTTACGGCTCCTTTGCTCAAGAGCTACCGAATATGATTGAGTATATCGATGAAAATAGTCTTGATCACCAATTCGATTTCGGGACGGAAGTTGAGGGATACGAAGCACCGTGGGGCAAAGTACAGTTCGTGTTTGCTTATGACAGCGATCGAATTGACACGCCGCCAAAGTCGTTTGACGAATTACAAGAGTGGATCGCTGAAAACCCTGGCAAATTCACCTATCCTGAAGCGACTGATTTTACGGGAAACGCTTTTTTGAGACACTTATTGTACGCTCAATTTAATGACCCGGAAAGCCTGATCGAGCTCAGTGCGGAAGACCCTCTATTTGACGAAAAAGCGGAAGGCGTATGGTCATATTTAAGAGACATTGAAAAGGACCTCTGGAGGGAAGGTCAAACGTACCCCGCTTCTTTAACAGAGCTCGATCGTCTCTTCCAAAGAGGGGAAGTGTGGATGACGATGGGCTATAACGAGGCTAGAGTAGTCAATAAGGTCGATGAAGGAAGCTTTCCGGAAACGACGCGGACGTTTGTTCTGGAAAGTGGATCAATTGGGAACACTCACTTTTTGTCCATTCCATTTAACGCCCCCAATCCAGAAGGAGCTATGGTCGTGATTAATGAGCTCCTTTCACCTGAAGCTCAACTTGAAAAGTTGAATCCTGAAGGTTGGGGTGAAAATACTGTGCTGGACATGAGCTTATTAAACGAGGAAGACCGGGTGCTCTTCGAGGCTGTGAACAGAGGTGATTCTGTTCTTGATGCACAACTATTGAATGAGCATTTTTTGCCTGAACTTGATGCTCATGTTGTACCTTGGTTGGAGGGGAAGTGGTTTGAGAACGTGGTTTCTAACGAATAAGAGAGTGATTTTACTGTTACTTCCGGCCTTACTCATTTCCGGATTGACGGTCTATGCCATTTTACAGGGTCTTCTATTCAGTTTTCGTGATGGATGGAACCAATACTGGACAACGGATGCGTATACAAGCTTATTTTCTCACGATGCATTTTGGGACAGTGTGCGGTTCAGCCTGTTTGTAACGATGACATCTACACTACTTTCTCTTGTAGTGGGAACGGCATTGGCAAAGGTATTTTACTTGTATCTTGCCAAGTACAAATGGAAGTGGCTTGCCTGGCTGCCGATGCTTTTTCCCCACTTTGTAGCTGCTTATTTGATCATCGTGTTTTTCTCTCAAAGCGGTTGGGTGGCCTCATTTTTCTTCCAAATCGGGGTCATATCAGACCCGGGGGAATTTATGATTCTTACAAATGATCAGCGGGGTGTAGGGCTGATTTTGACTTATGTGTGGAAAGAGATTCCATTTGTTATGCTCATGATGCTTCCAGTGTATTATGAAATGAATCACCAGTTAAAAGATGCCGTTACGACGCTTGGCGGAGGAAGACTTCAAAGGTTTTTGGATGTGGAATGGAAGTATCTACAACCGACGATGCTTGAGACATTTGTGATTTTATTTGCCTTTACGATCGGTGCGTTTGAAGTTCCATACCTCATAGGTGCCACTTACCCTCACATGCTTCCAGTACTAAGTTATAACTGGTTTTACGGAGGAGACTGGGGGATGAGACCGTCAGCATTTGCATTAATGGGGATTGTCACCCTTTGTGTGATGATGATCTATTATTTTCTGGGAAGGCGGATCAAGAGACTTCGAGAGCGCATGTGGGAAGGTAGGTCAGTATGAGAGAAAAAACTGTTAAGGTCCTCTGGGTTACCATTTTTGTAGGACTTTTTGTAGCGCCGGTTATCCTACTCCTTTTGCAAAGTGTGTCGACACCTTGGCGATTCGGTATGATTCTTCCTCGTGATTTTACTTTGAGTGGCTGGATCTACGTGCTTTCTGATCAAACGTTAATGAGGGCTCTTTTAGTTACAGTAGGGATTGGAGCCGTTGTTGTCGTGTTGAACGTAGTGATTGCTATACCGGCCGCCAAAGGGTTAGCATCAAGGAACTTCAAGGGAAAAAGCATCATTGACACCTTTTTGTTCCTGCCTATTCTTGTGCCTGTATTGGGTATTGCAATGGGCCTCCATTTTACGATGATTAGACTTGGGCTAGCCGATTCGTTTACGGGAGTCGTTGTCGTGCACCTCATTCCGACTGTTCCATATTCGATTCGCATTTTCCGTGCAGCATTTGA
The DNA here is from genome assembly GCF_000429705.1 of Alteribacter aurantiacus DSM 18675. Taxonomy (GTDB): domain Bacteria; phylum Bacillota; class Bacilli; order Bacillales; family Salisediminibacteriaceae; genus Alteribacter; species Alteribacter aurantiacus. Next base: position 2,054,918 of record NZ_KE386941.1, on the reverse strand, counting down.
ACGAATGGGTTCTCGGTGGGAAGAACAAGGTAAGGTTCTGGGTTCTTCCCCTTGGCAAGTATTTTGGCATATCCAATTGCCTCAACTTTCTTCAAGTGTTCGAGCGGCTGTATTTTTAACGATGGTCATTTCATTGAGTCAGTATGTGTTGACAGTGATTATTGGTGGTGGACGGGTTGTGACGTTGCCAATGCTTTATTATCCTTTTGTGAGCTCGGGGAACGATACGGTACTTGCGGCCTTTTCTTTATTGTTTGCACTTGTGCCTATTGTTTTGGCAATTGGAGTTGAACTTAGTTTACGATTACTGTCGCCTTACCGGGCTCATTGGAACAGGAGAGGATAAACCGTGTCGTTTTTACATATCGAACAACTTCAAAAAAGGTATGAAGGTCAAACGATCTTTGAAGATGTGACGCTTTCCTTGAATAAGGGGGAAATACTAAGTTTGGTAGGCCCTTCTGGTACGGGAAAAAGTACATTGCTTCGCTGTTTGGCAGGTCTTGAACAGGTAACGACCGGACAGGTAAGGATTAACGGTCAGGATATGAGTAACGTAAAGGCGGAAGAGAGATCGGTTGTGCTCATGTTTCAGCACCCTCTTTTATTCCCACACATGACGGTGCTGGAGAATGTCACCTATGGTCTGCGGATTCGAGGTATGAAAAAAAAGGAACGAAACCGACTAGGTCTGACCATGCTTGAAAAGGTGGAGCTTGACGATTATGGTCATCGGTATCCCTCTGAGTGTTCAGGTGGACAGCAGCAACGGATTGCCCTTGCCCGTGCATTGATTATTAAGCCGGACCTCTTGTTATTGGACGAGCCTTTTGCAAGTCTTGATACAACGCTAAGGTTATCTTTAAGGGCTTGGATTCGGAATCTTTTAAAAGACGAAAATATGACTGCTATTTTTGTGACTCATGACCGAGATGAAGCGGCGTTTATGGGAGACAAGCTGGCGGTTTTAGGAGAGAAAACCGTTTTACAAATAGGCTCTCCAACCGATGTAATGGAACGACCTGAATCTCGCCATGTAACAAATATTATTACAGACGGTCTGAGACTTAAAGACGGTTTCGTTCCCGCGAAGAGCTTGAACCTTTTTGCTGAAGATGAATGGAGTGGCCACGAGCATGGGATCCGTGGAACGGTTGAAAGAGTATGGCACTTGCACGGTGCGACGTTTCATCATGTCTTGCTTGAGCATACGAGGACGACTGTTCATAGTCACCGAATCTTTCAGGTTGGAACCACCGTTTATCTTTCATGGGATAAAAATTCTTTTGTAACGTACCAAAGAGAAAAGGGCGATTCGAATGCTTGACACACATGCAAGAAAATACGTACAACCAATGATTGGGAAGACTGCGGACCAATTATTAAAGCTAAATCTAACTGCTAATCAGGTGACAGTGGCGGCGTTTGTTATAGGTGTTTCATCGGGGGTGTTTGTTTACTTTGGGATGCCGATTGTTGCTGTTTTGGTGTTATGGATTTCTGGTTTTTTGGACGCAGTAGACGGATCGATGGCAAGAAAAACCGAGTCCACACCTTTTGGAACAGTCATGGATGTCACATTTGATCGCCTTGTTGAGATTAGCGTTATTTTAGGTCTCGCTTTTTTATATCCAGATGTGATGTGGGCGTTATTGCTTTTGAGTGTTTCAATTATTTTCTCCATGACGGTTTTTTTAACGGTTGGAGCAGTGTCAGAAAAAAGTGGGATGAAGTCTTTTTATTATCAGGCGGGGCTCGCTGAGCGAACGGAAGGGTTTATTCTTTTTACGTTCATGATTCTTTTTCCGACCTTCCTTTTATACACGACTCTCGTGTTTTTGTTTGTAGAAATCATTACGGGAATGCAGCGAATGCTTGAGGCAAAGCAGGTGCTCTCAAACCCAAAGAAAGACGGTGGGCATAACAATGGGTGATATCGTTCTTGTTGGTGGTGGACATGCGAATCTTTCCTTTATAAAGAAACATAATCAAGATCGCCATGAAGACACCTCCTGTACTCTCGTGTCTGCTGACCGTTATCAGTATTACTCTGGGATGTTCTCGGGTTTTTTGGAAGGAATTTATTCATTAAAACAAATTCGTATTGATTTACAAGACTTTTGTAAAGATCATAACGTGAGGTTTGTGTGTGACAAAGCAGATCGCATTGACCAAGTGAACAAGCGTGTGATCGTAAGTAGCGGACAAGAAATCCCTTATGAGGTGTTGAGTGTGAATGTGGGCTCACATGTCCAAGATGACATTCCCGGGGCTCACGATCACGCTTTATCTTTAAAACCGAATTTTCACTTTCTGGAAGTGGTAGAACGTATTCGTCATTCACCGCGAACGATTATCGTAGGTGGAGGAGCTGCGGGAGTGGAGCTGATGTTTTCTCTTCATGCATGGAGAGAGAAAAACGAGTTGAACTCTAAAGAGCTAACCCTTCTTACAGGAGGAGAGGTTTTTGAAGGTGAAGCCGAATTCGCTAAACAAAAAATAAGACGTCTCTTTCAAAAGAAACAAATCAACTTGGTTGAACACGAACGAGCTGAGGAAATGACCACAAGGTTTGTGAAAACCAACAATGGTGAATATGAAGGGGAAGCCATTCTTTGGTTGGCAGGACCTAAGCCACCTCCTCTTATTCGGGATTTGGATGTGAAGAAAAGCGAAGGAGGTTTTTTACTAGTAACCGATCGAATGCAGTCCGTATCAGATCCTGCTATTTTCGGAGCGGGCGATTGTATCACGGTACAAAGCTATCCTCATCTTCCAAAGAACGGTGTATACGCAATCAGGCAAGCAAACGAGTTGTACGAAAATGTGAACCGGTATTTAAAAGGGGAGACACTTAAAACGTTTACGCCTCAAAAACGGTACTTGGCAATCCTGTCTACCGGTCATCGAGAAGGACTCCTAACATACGGGAAATTCTCCATTCATGGAAAAATACCGTGGCTAGTTAAAAATCGAATTGATGGTTCGTTTATGAAAACCCTTCGGTGTTAAGAAGACATTGAAAAACTACTGAATTTTTCCTGTGACAACAGTACTTTTTCAGTCCCTTTATCTGATTAGCAATGTCTCCACTCAATTGAGTTACAAGAAATCCACTCGTATCAAGTTTTAAATGAGGCAACCGTTACGCTCATTGCTTTGAAGGCGGGAGGGAGGCTAATATGAAACGAAAGGTTCTAATCTATGTTGGAATCGCTTTACTATTGGTTGGATTATATGTCGTCAATCAAGAGGTTTTGAATGTTAGTCCGGAGTGGCTAAGAGAGTGGATCTTATCGTTTGGCTGGTTTGCCCCGGTCGTTTACATCATTGCCTATACGTTTCGTCCTCTAATCTTATTTCCCGCATCGGTTTTATCGATAACCGGTGGACTAGCTTTCGGACCTTTATTTGGGACCCTTTACACGCTGATTGGTGCAAGTGGAAGTGCGGCTGTCGCTTTTCTTGTAGCTAGGAAGCTAGGTAAAAACATTGCCGGGAAGGAATGGAAAGGAAAAGGGGAAGTGATCCAAACACAGCTTGAAAAGCGAGGGTTCTTTTACGTGCTTGTACTAAGGCTTATTCCTCTATTTAACTTTGATCTAATCAGCTATGCGGCAGGGGTATCAAAAGTTAGGTTTTCACCCTTTCTATTTGCAACCATCATCGGTATGACCCCTGGTATCTTTGCGTTTACTTTCCTTGGATCAAGTTTTGTCGATGGTGGAGCAAGTACATGGATTCTTGCTATAGGTTTATTTTTTATTGTGATGCTCGTACCACTCTTTTTTAAAGAGAAAGTTCGTTTACTACTTGGGCTAGAGAAAAAAAAAGGGGGACGAGTAGGATGAAAAAGTATGATGTAGCTGTGATTGGTGGAGGGTCTGGAGGGCTGACAGCCGCCATTGGCTCAGTCCAATTCGGAGCAAAAGTCGCTATTATTGAAAAGGATCTTGAACCTGGTGGAGACTGCCTTCACTACGGGTGTGTACCTTCAAAAGCATATATAAAAGCAGCAAAAGAGATACATGCTGCAAGGAAAGCAGCTGAGGAGTTTGGCCTTGAGCTTTCGGGAGCAATCGACTTTTCTGTGGTCAAATCCAGAGTGAAAGAAGCCATCGCAGATATCCAGCCCCATGACAGTAGGGAGAGGCTTCGCTCGTTGGGGATAGATGAATACCGAGGCACAGCCCGGTTTCAGTCAGATCACGAGATCATCATAGATGAAGAAACAACCATTTATGCAAAACGGGTTGTCATTGCTACAGGATCCAGACCGGTTATTCCGCCTATAGAGGGAATTGAAGACGTTTCTTATTTAACAAATGAAACGATCTTTGAACAAGAAACGGTACCAGGGACGTTTGTTGTGATTGGTTCAGGACCGGTGGGAATTGAGCTCGCTCAAACCATGTCCCGTTTCGGTTCAAAGGTGACGGTGATTGACCATTCTCCTAATTTGATGGAACGTGAAGAACCAGAGATTAGAGAGATTGCGAAAGCACACTTATCGGATCAGATTCGCTTTATTTTTTCAAGCAAAGTAAAAAAAGTGAAAGAAACCGATGGGAAAACGATCCTTTACGTAGAAGGTGATAACGGTGAAACAGACCAGGTTGTCTGTGATGCCGTTCTGATTGCAGCCGGTAGAAAGCCGAATGTAGACAGTTTGGACCTCGAAAAAACAGGTGTGAAAGTGGAAGACGCTCACATACAAGTAAACAAACATATGCAGACGTCCGTGCCGACTATTTTTGCTTGCGGTGATGTGATTGGGGACTTTCCTTTTACTCACGGTGCAGGGTTGGAAGGGAAAGCGGTAGTAGCGAACGCCGTTTTCGGGATCAAGCAAGGTGTTGATTACAGCAACGCTCCTTATGTCATTTATACCGACCCTGAAGTGTTTCACTTAGGGTTAACGGAAAAAGAAGCGAGGGAGAAGTATAAAGGGGATATTTACATTTACACCACTCGAGGTGAAAATGTCGACCGCTTTGTGGCTGAACGAGACAAAGATGCTTTCCTTAAAATCATTACGAACAAAAAAGGGAACATTATAGGAGCACATGCAATCGGAACGTTAGCCGGAGATTGGATGCAGGAAGTCGTGTTTGCAAAACAGCATGGTCATAAAATCAAAGACTTCTCAAGCGTGATTCACCCTTATCCGAGTCATGGAGAAATGGTTTCAAAAGTCGCCGATCAATACTGGCAAAAGCGACTCTTTGAAGGAAAAGTGCCGAAGCTCACAAAAAAATACATCAAGTGGTTTAGGTAAAAGATAAAGGATCTGACTGAAGTGAAAGTGAGAAACTGTTCCAAGTATCATACAAAAGAAAAAGAGGTCGTCGGTATACGCCGATAAACCCCTTTCATGTCTTGGCTATTCAGTCCATTCTCTTTAACAATTCTTTGATTGGGCTATTCCACTCGATTTTGGCGTGTGGATAGCGGATGGATATTTCTTTTTCGATAAACAAAAAGTCAGTTTTTCGTAATCCTTTTAGCCTGTCTTTTTCCTCTGTCCAAACGGTAATGGATGTCACGTCAAAAGAGTCATCTACCGTTCCTAAGTATTTCTCACCTTCAAACATGACATGGCCATAGGTGAGAAAGAAGTTTTTTCTCACATTATCCGAATCATCGAGAAAATAAAACCCGCCTTTATTATGGGCTATCTCTAGTTTTCGACGAGGATCGATGGCATATTTAATCACACTGAAAATGAGTATGGAAACAGCAATCAGGAGCAGGACTCGAAACAAAATCACGCTCAGCATAAAGATCTCTCCCTTTTTAAAACGTATCTATCATGCACGAAATCATTTCTTAATACTAGTGTGTACGTGCCAACTCAAAAAAAGTTTCAAATATCATCTAAATTATTTTATCATTTTATTTGTTCATGTAGCAGAAAGTTTACATACAGCCAACAAGGAGTGACGTATATGGATTTTACCCGTTTATTTGAGATGCAAAAAGCATTAGACAAACATATTGAAACAAAACATGGCTTAACTGAAGAATCTCTTGTGGAACGAAAGCTTTTAGCTTTTTCTGTAGAGCTTGGTGAATTGGCGAACGAAACAAGGTGTTTTAAATTCTGGAGTGAAAAGCCACCTTCAGAGAAACGTGTGGTTCTTGAAGAATATGTAGATGGGGTCCATTTTCTTATGTCTATCGGGATTGAATTTGGTTTTGACGACCATGTGGAGTACTTGTTTCCAGAAGATCAGGAAGCTTCAAACGAGCAGCTTACTGAAGATTTTTTAGAGATTCAATCTAGTTTGGTTGACGTTCAAAAAACAAGGGATTTCTCTAATTACAAGGCTTTTTTTAATGCGTATCTTCGTCTCGGTGCACACCTCGGTTTTACAGAGGAGGATCTATTGACCGCTTATCTGGACAAAAATGAAGTGAATTACAAAAGGCAGCAAGAGGGGTATTGAGGGTTACGAAATGATTGAGCTAACTTAGTAAAAACGTTATACTATTTGAAGATACATAATTGTTAAACAAATTTGGGAGGGACTTTTGATGGATAATACGTTAAAGATGCTCAAAGAGTTGACTGATGCCAATGGCATTCCAGGTAATGAGCGCGAAGCAAGAGACGTGATGAGAAAACATATCGAGCCTTTTGCTGATGAAATTGAAACGGACGGGCTGGGGAGTTTAATTGCAAAGAAAACAGGATCTGTAGCTGATGGACCTAAAATTATGGTAGCGGGACATTTAGATGAGATCGGTTTCATGGTTACAAACATTGACGATAACGGCTTCTTGAAATTCCAAACGGTCGGCGGCTGGTGGGAGCAAGTGATGCTTGCTCAACGAGTAACGGTCATGACAAAAGACGGCAATATCCCTGGGGTAATTGGTTCGAAGCCTCCGCACATTTTACCACCGGAAGTTCGTAAAAAGAGTGTAGACAAAAAAGACATGTACATCGATATTGGTGCATCAAGCCGAGAAGAAGCAGAAGAGTTCGGCGTACGTCCTGGAGACTCAGTTGTACCTGTGTGCGAATTCACTGTTATGAAAAATGAAAAAATGCTTATGGCTAAAGCTTGGGACAACCGTATTGGCTGTGCGATTGCCATTGAGGTTCTTCGCCAGCTTAAAAATGAAGATCACCCGAATACGGTTTATGGGGTAGGTACGGTTCAAGAAGAAGTAGGTCTTCGCGGAGCCCGTACATCTGCTCACCACATTCAGCCTGACATTGGCTTTGGTGTAGACGTAGGGATTGCCGGTGACACGCCTGGTGTAAGTGATCGTGATGCTTTGGCGAAAATGGGTAAAGGTCCTCAAATCATCATGTATGATGCTTCCATGGTGAGCCACAAAGGTCTTCGTGACTTTGTAACTGGTACGGCAGACGACAAAGAGATCCCGTATCAATTTGACTACGTACCAGGCGGTGGAACCGATTCAGGTGCCATTCACCTGACTGCAAACGGTGTACCGGCCCTATCCATTACAATTGCGACGCGTTATATCCATACTCACGCAGCTGTTCTCCACCGTGATGACTTCGAAAATGCAGTAAAGCTTATTGTCGAAGTGATCAAGAAGATGGATAGAGAGACGGTAAATAAGATTACATTTGAATAAGATTAAGGGAAAAGGCAGCTGCGGCTGTCTTTTTTTTGGTGGGGATGGTGAGTGAGGGGCTAACCTGTTTAAACGCTGCGCCAACCTGTTTAAATGGCGCGCTAACATGCTTAAATGGAGGACTAACCTGTTAAAATGCTAACTTGTTTAAAAGTCGCACCAACCTGTTTAAACAACTTCTCCCCCTCCTCTTAAAGAGAAAAAACCGACCTCATCGCGAGAAGTCGGTTACCGGGGTTACTTTTGCAACCCTTGAGAAATTTGCTGAATCATTTCTTGTTTCTCTTGCTCGTTTGCTTCGTTCCAGTAAACTTCAAACAAAACCCCAAGACCAGGGAGCATTTTTTCTTCTTTACTTTGGATCGCGTCTTGAATCGTTGCTTCTACTTTTTGCTCATCGCTGCCTTGAATATTTTGCATAATCGCGCCACGAAGATTAAAACTCATATAGATCATCCTTTCAAGGTGTCGTAATCCTGAAACAATCCAACGAATTTTGGATGTAGTCTCATGTATAGTATGATATTTAAAAGAAGAATTATGTAAAAAACATCAAGCTGTGCGATAATGAGAGCACAAATCGTTAAAGGAGCAACAAAATGGAACGAATTGAATCACCTAAAAATCCAAAAATTAAAGCGTGGAAAAAACTCCATACAAAGCGAGGCCGAGAAAAGTCCGCTTTATTTATGATTGAAGGGCGTCACCTCATAGAAGAAGCACTAAAAGCGAATCTTCCGTTCGTAGAACTGATCGTACGTGAGGACGAGGAAATCCCGAAAGAGTGGAAAGCCGCTGACGTGAAGCCTGTTGAAGTAACGGAACGAGTGATGAAAGAACTATCCGAAACGGAAACACCTCAAGGGTTTGCAGCTGTCTGTGAACTGCCAGAAAATGTGAACCTCCCATTGGAAAAAGGTCAGTATCTGTTTCTTGACAGAATTCAGGACCCCGGTAATTTGGGAACCATTATCCGAACCGCACATGCAGTAGGAGTCGACGGCATTGTATTATCAGAAGGCACAGCTGATCCATATAACAGCAAAGTGTTACGTTCTACTCAAGGGTCGTTGTTTCATATCCCTATCCAGAAGATGGACTTGCACGAAGCGATCTCTCTGAGTAAAGAAAATGACGTCCCTGTTTTTGGCACGTCTTTTGATGGTAGTACGTATTCAGCCATTGAGCCACAAGGATCCTTTGCCCTTCTGGTCGGAAATGAAGGACAAGGAGTCGACCCCGCGCTTCTCGCTGAAACGGACCAAAACATCTACATTCCACTCTACGGAGGAGCCGAATCCTTGAATGTGAGTGTAGCCGCCGGCATCTTACTGTATCACTTGAAGCTCGTTTAAAAAATCAGTAAGTGGCAACAATGGTTATTAGAGCCGTTGCAACAAAAATAGAAAAAGGATATAATATCCCCATACAATTGAAGCAGCAAATAACTGTGATGGAGAGTAGTACGCTGAAATGTCAGCATTCAGGGACAAAGTGCCATAGACTGAGAGCACTTTGATGCGAAGACACAGCCGAATTCACTCCGGAGTTGGCACCGGAACATAAAGCATCGGCTTTATTAAGGTAGCCCGGACCCAGTCCGTTACTTGATCGAGTGAGTAAACGCACGTTTACTAATGAGGGTGGTACCGCGAGTCTTTCGTCCCTTTTACAGGGATGAAAGGCTCTTTTTGTTTGTCAAAAAACGAGAAGTAGCTGCGAAGGCTGTGTTCAATAAGGTAAGAGACGTTGCTCAGTCAAGGTAAGAAATACAGCTGGAAATTAAGCAAGCAGGATGTCTCCAAAAGGATAGTGGATGAAAAATTGATTCATTCAAACTTCTCAATCAATTCTAAAAGATGTTGCGTAGTTGAGCGGAATATGCGACACTCCTGCGGAATAACGAAGCAGGTGAGACCCCGCAGGGCATCGCCCGAGGAGGCTCACCGTGAGTCCGCGGAAAGGGAGCGTATTCCGCTCAACGAAGCTAAAAATCCTGGTGAAATTGAAACAGCTTTAAGTTCTATCTTCACTCAGGAAACACCAACAAATCATGACCCCATACAAGGAGGAATCGAACATGCTCGACCGTTTAGAAGAATTGCAAAGGGAAGCCTTGCAAAAAGTTGAACAAGCAAGCGAGTTGAATGACTTAAAAGACGTTCGCGTTGCTTATTTAGGAAAAAAAGGTCCGATCACGGAAGTACTTAAAGGAATGGGCAAGCTCTCAGCCGAGGAACGCCCGAAAGTAGGACAAAAAGCAAACGAAGTCCGTGACGAAATCAAAACTGCCATTGAAGAAAAAGAAAGCCGTATGGAAAAAGAAGCTCTTGATAAAAAGCTTAAAGAAGAATCCATTGACGTGACACTACCAGGACGTCCTGTTCGCCGCGGCAATCGTCACCCATTAACGGCTGTTGTTGAAACGGTTGAAGACGTCTTTATCGGCATGGGCTTCTCTGTTGCCGAAGGGCCGGAAGTAGAAACCGATTACTACAACTTCGAATCCTTGAACCTGCCGAAAGATCACCCGGCTCGTGACATGCAAGATACGTTCTTTATTACATCCGATCTTTTACTACGTACGCAAACGTCTCCTGTGCAGACCCGTACGATGGAGAAGCATGAAGGACAAGGGCCAGTTAAAATCATCTGCCCTGGTAAAGTGTATCGCCGTGACGAAGACGACGCGACTCACTCTCACCAGTTCATGCAAATTGAAGGACTTATGGTCGATAAAAACATTCGCATGAGCGATTTGAAAGGCGTTCTTGAAACATTCGCTAAAAACTACTTCGGTGAAGACCGCAAGATCCGCCTACGCCCAAGCTTCTTCCCATTCACAGAGCCATCTGCTGAAGTGGACATTTCTTGTGCCATTTGTGATGGCGAAGGGTGCCGTACGTGTAAACAAACAGGATGGATTGAAGTCCTAGGTGCCGGAATGGTACACCCGAACGTATTGAAAATGGGTGGTTTTGACCCTGAAGTGTATTCCGGATTCGCCTTTGGTATGGGCGTTGAACGACTAGCGATGCTTCGCTACGGAATTGATGATATCCGTCATTTCTACACAAACGACATGCGATTTTTATCACAGTTTAAATAAGAGGAGGACGAACGTGTGCTAGTATCTTACAATTGGTTAACAGAGTATTTACACATAGATGACTATACACCTGCTGACATTGCGGAGAAATTGACCCGAAGCGGAGTGGAAGTCGACATTTTACACAAATTAGGTGAGGGCATTGAAGGCGTCGTTGTAGGCTACGTCCTTGAGTGCGAAAAACACCCCGACGCAGACAAACTAAACGTCTGTAAAGTCGACATTGGCGAAGAAGAGCCTGTACAAATCGTATGCGGAGCGAAAAACGTCGGTCAAGGCCAGCACGTAGCCGTAGCGAAAGTCGGCGCAATCTTGCCAGGAGACTTCAAAATCAAAAAAGCCAAGCTTCGCGGTCAAGCGTCCCACGGAATGATCTGTTCCTTGCAAGAGCTTGGTATTGAAGCGAAGTTCGTTTCCAAAGCGTACGCCACAGGCATCTTCGTATTCCCGAACGACGTGAAACCGGGACAAGACGCTCTGGAACAGCTGAACTTAAACGACACAGTACTTGAACTTGACCTTACACCGAACCGCGCAGACTGCCTAAGCATGATCGGTGTCGCTTATGAAGTAGGAGCAATCTTGGATCGTGAACCAAAGCTTCCACAGCCAAGCGTTCACACAGCACAAGAACTGGCGAGCGACTACATCGGTGTATCCGTTGATGATAAAGACGACACACCTTTTTACGGCGCGACGATCATAAAAAACGTCAAAATAAAAGAGTCCCCACTATGGCTCCAAACACGCTTGATGGCAGCCGGGATTCGCCCAATCAACAACGTTGTTGACGTAACCAACTACGTATTAATTGAATACGGACAGCCGCTTCACGCGTTTGACTATGACCTGATTGGCTCCAAAACCATTCGCGTACGCCGCGCTCATGATGAAGAACAAATGGTCACCCTAGACGACCAAGAACGCACACTCACCAGTGATCACCTCGTCATCACAAACGGTGAAAAACCAATCGCACTCGCCGGCGTCATGGGAGGAGCAGACTCCGAAGTCCATAATGGCACAACGACGATTCTCCTAGAAGCAGCCGTATTCAACGGATCCGTCATTCGCCAAGCCAGCAAGCACACAGGACTCCGCAGTGATGCGAGCACCCGTTACGAAAAAGGCGTCGACCCTGCCCGTGTTAAAAAAGCAGGCCTTCGCGCAGCCCAACTGATCGCAGAGCTCGCTGACGGGGACGTACTCGAAGGACCAGTAGAAGTAGACGGTCGTGACGAGTCACCGGCAAAAGTAGAACTATCTCTTGAGCGAGTGAATCGCAAGCTCGGCACAGATCTCACAACAACAACAGTTGAAGGAATCTTTCACAGACTCGGCTTCTCGTTTACAAAAACGGCTAAAGGCTTTAACGTGGAAATCCCAAGCCGTCGCCAAGACATTTCAATCGACGTGGATCTCCTTGAAGAGATCGCCCGATTGTACGGATACGACAACATTCCGACAACCCTTCCTGACAGTGTAACAACCCCAGGAGGACTAACAAAGAAGCAAACAATCAAACGAAAAAGCCGCCGTTACCTTGAGAGTGCGGGTATGAACGAAGCAGTCACATACGCCCTTACAACAGCGAAAAAAGAATCGAATTTGCGTCCATCATGGATCAAGCATGATGTAAGCCTTGCACTACCAATGAGTGAAGATCGAAGCACACTCCGTACAACGCTCATTCCGCACTTGCTGGATGCCTTAAGCCACAACAAAAACCGTAACGTTCAAGACGTAGCGTTGTTCGAACTTTCATCTGTGTTCCACACAGTTGAAGAAACGGTTACCACACAGCCAAATGAAAAACTTCACCTCGCTGGAGCGATCATGGGAATGTGGCATGAACATCAGTGGCAACAAGAACGAAAGCCGGTCGACTTCTATGTAGTCAAAGGTCTTGTAGAAGGGCTGATTGAAGAACTTGATGCAGACGGAGAGATCACATTTGAGCAAGAAGAGATTGCGGGCATGCACCCAGGACGTGGCGCACGCGTTCTTGTTGGAAAAACGGACATCGGCTACCTTGCCCAAGTTCACCCGGCAACAGCGAAAGAATGGTCACTTAAAAACGTCTACGTGTTTGAATTGAACATGGATCGTTTGGCTGACCAAACAAAAGGGGACGTTCGTTATGAACCAATCCCACGCTTCCCATCCATGGATCGCGATATCGCTCTAGTAGTAGATGAAAAAATTTCATCCGGAAAGCTTGAAGCAGTCATTCGTTATGAAGGTGGAAGACTTCTAAAAGGTGTGAAACTCTTTGACTTGTACGAAGGTGAAAACCTAGAAGAGGGCAAGAAATCTCTTGCATTCTCCCTTAAGTATCAAGACCCGGAGCGCACGCTTACAGATGAAGATGTGAGTAAAGTGCATAATCGCGTTGTTGAAAAGCTCGAAGCAGAGCTTGGTGCGACGTTAAGAAGCTAAATAATAGCCAAAAACCCGGTCGCGTTTGCGACCGGGTTTTTTCGTAGTTCGTGGTTGATTACGGTTATGGAGAGTTTAGGCGCGTTTATAAAGAATTTGAGAGTGTTTATAAAGCATTTCAGAGTTTTTATAAAGAAGTTTGGACGTTTTATGAAGAACGTTTGGTGATTTAAAGAGAATTCGACAAACGCACTGGTCTTAGACCAACTTCGTAGCTTTCTCCGTATTCGCAAAATGCATCTTCGTGCACATGCGTAGCTTTTCCCGTCCGTACTTTCGGATCACGGCGGCGGCCGCTTGATCAACTTTTCCGCTCGCCCCTTTAGGTACGTGAAGGCCAAGGCCAGCTTCCAAATTGTCCATTTCACGGATGAACGCATACCGTGCAATGACTGAAGCTGCAGCGACGCTTACGTGAAGGCTTTCTGCTTTTGTTGCAAAGTAAATCGGTTTGTCTGAGTCCCATGCTTTGTTGCTTTGCTTAAGGTAGTTGAAGTACACGCCTGGCTGACAGAACTGATCCACAAAAACACCTTCTGGCTGCAATCCTTGGTCTGCACATTTCTTCAACACGTTCTCGATGACTTTATGGTGCATCATTGCTTTCATGCGGCCTTGATTATACCCTTTGGCTTGAAGCTCGTTATATTTTTCGTTTGATAGGGTAAGGAGGCTGTATGTGGAATGTTTAATAATCTCAGGAGCCAGCTCTTGAATAGTAGGGTCTTTGATCGTTTTTGAATCCCGAATTCCCATGTGTTCGACTTCTTTCATCTGGTCTGGTGTCAAGTATGTGCAAGCGACAGTAATCGGACCGAAAAAATCACCGGTTCCTGCTTCGTCACTGCCGAGTAAGGAACGGGTTTGGAGGTTCGATGGAGGTTGATAGTCGTGCACATCGACCGATTTTTTAGCAGAAGCAGATGGCTTCGCTTTTGTGACGGTCGTGCCGGCGCCTTTCCATTGTGACGCTTCTGCAGTGGCTGCTCCGCCTTGAAACAGTACTTTTCCCGAATTGTAGGCCGTGATTGTACAGCTACCTACTTTTGCTGCAAATGCCGCGCTTTGCGGCGTGTTCGGTTTAAGTGAGGCTTTGTAGTGTTCTTTCATTTTATGTAATTGGGTGCTTGAGACTTTGATCACTTCATGGCTCATAAAGACCATCCTCCTAATATTGACTATGTACGAGTATAGCAAATTAAAGATGTGATTAGAACGAGCAAGTTGTTTGTGAAAAAAGATCTCAGTTTTACTTCTACTTTAATGTGGAAAACCCTTCCTAGTTAATAAAGGTCCATTCCGTTAAAGGTGAACTTTTATCCAGGCGTCGCTTCAAAACCGCTAAGCTAATGAACTACAAGTAGACAGCCATTCGCGTCGAAAACGTTCTAACACAAATTCATGTTCGATGTAACGAATATGAAATATTTTCAATCATCATTCTACATGTTATGATAGAGTTTAGGATAATTATGACGAATGGAGGCTGTCGTTGGTGGGAGAAGGGACGGGTAAGAGTCGCACAATCGTTACAATTTATGGGCAGCAATACACGATCGTAGGTAAAGAAAGTCCCGATCACGTAAAAGAAGTTGCCAGTCTTGTTAATCATAAAATGAAAGAAATTAAAGGGAAGAACCCTTATTTAGATTCGGGTAAGCTGGCTGTTTTGGCTGCCTTAAATATAGGAGACGAGCTTATTAAGCTTAAAGAGGAGAAACATAACACAAAAGAGAAAGATGGGGAATAGAAGAGATGCTCACATTATTGTTATTTATCATCCTTATCGGAAGCTTCCTTGTCGGCTTCCGTAGAGGACTTATTCTTCAACTTGTCCATTTGTTTGGATTTGTTGTCGCTTTTATTGTTGCGTACATGTATTATCAGGAACTCGCTTCGTACATACGATTATGGATTCCGTTTCCGTCTTTCGGCGATGGGGGGCAGTCCCTTTTAGTGGAAGCCTTCTCTATTGAAGAAGTGTATTACAACGGAATTGCATTCGCTATTCTTTTCTTTGTGACGAAGATCGTGATGCAAATCCTAGGTTCCATGTTTGATTTTTTGGCACACTTGCCAATCCTACATACCATCAATGGGTGGCTTGGAGGAATCTTGGGGCTTTTGGAAGGGCTCCTAATTACGGTTATTTTAGTCCACTTAGGTGCGCTAATCCAGATTGATTTTATCCAAGAGCTCATTGCCAACTCCACCTTGGCACAATTGATCTTCCAATACACACCTATCATTTCGAATCAGCTGAAGGAATTATGGCTGGACGTAGCTTTCGGAGAGACTTCCTTTTTCTCATAAGGGAGTCTTTCTTTTTTGGGAGAGGCTGTGTGAGAATTAGTCGAGTTAGTGAGGGTTTTAATTGAGTTAACGAAAGCATTAGTCGAGTTAGCTCTCTAAAACACGCAGTATCATCCGGTTGCAGGAACACTCTGAAGTTGGATATGATGATAGAGGTTAGTTATATAAAAAATGAGGTGAATACTCATGTCAGAAATGAACAAAAAAGACATTATTAAAACGCTCGAAACGATTGCTGTTTATTTAGAGATAAAAGGCGAAAATGCTTTTCGTGTATCAGCCTACCGGAAGGCCGCCCAGGCACTAGAGAGAGACGAAGGGACGATCGAAGAGATTGGTGATCCGTCTAAGCTCAAAGGGATCGGTAAAGGCACGGCGAGTATAATTAAAGAATTAATGGAAAAAGGAGAGTCTTCTTTTCTGAATGAACTCAAAGAAGAGATTCCGTCAGGGTTAATCACGTTGCTCGCGCTACCAAGCATGGGTGGAAAAAAGATCGGAAAACTGTATCAAGAGCTTGGTATTGAAGATGCAGAAACATTAAAAAAAGCCTGTGAAGAAAACAAAGTTCAAGCGTTGGCAGGATTTGGGGCCAAAACAGAAGAAAAGATTCTAGCTGCCTTGGAGGATTTCGGAAAAAGGCCGGATCGCTTGCCTTTATCCCTTGTAATGCCTGTTGCAGAAGAAGTAACAAAACGGTTGAACAGCTTTACAGATATTCATCGTTTCGAACTTGCCGGGAGCTTTAGAAGAGGACGAGAAACGGTTAAGGATCTGGACTTCATCATATCCACTGATAACCCGGACAGTGTAGGCGAGCAGATCAGCCTAATGGACAATATTAAGCAGATCGTCGGACACGGGGAAACCAAGATCAGCTTAGAGCTGGAATATGAGGACAATCTCGTTGTTCCCGTAGACTTTCGTATGGTTAAAGATGAAGCATTTGCCACCACTTTGCATCACTTTACAGGATCCAAAGACCATAATGTGTTTATGCGTCAGCGTGCAAAAGACAACAAAGAAAAAATTAGTGAATATGGCGTTGAATCGATTGAAACAGGGGAAATGACAACCTTTAAAGATGAAGCGTCGTTCTTTGACCACTTCGGTCTTCCTTACATTCCTCCTGAAGTACGTGAAGGGTTTGATGAGCTAGAAACAAAAAAAGAAGATCTGGAGCTCATTGAACATAAACAGATCAAAGCGGACTTGCATATGCACACCACTTGGAGTGACGGAGCCCAGTCTATTCGTGAAATGGTCGAAGCAAACCGCGAACGAGGCTATACTCATATGGCCATTACGGACCATTCGAAATTTCTACGTGTAGCAAACGGTCTTTCTGTTGAACGTTTGAAACGTCAGCACGAGGAAATCCGTAAGCTTAATGATGAATACAATGATTTTACAATCTTTACAGGCATTGAAATGGACATTTTGCCGGACGGAACGCTTGATTATGATGATGATGTGTTAAAAGAGATCGATTTTGTTATCGCGTCGATTCATTCCGGTTTTAATCAAAAGGAAGAAACGATCATGGAGCGGTTGACCAATGCCCTTCAAAACCCCCATGTGGCTATGATTGCTCATCCGACAGGAAGGCTAATTGGTCGTCGAGGTGGTTACCCTGTCGATATTGATAAGTTGATTGAACTGGCTAAAGAAACGGATACGATTCTTGAGTTAAATGCGAATCCGAACCGTCTTGATCTTGCATCAGAGCATGTAAAGAAAGCGCAAGATGCCGGTGTGAAAGTTGCTATCAATACGGACGCTCATCGGATTGACATGCTCGATCACATGCCTGTTGGAGTAAAAGCAGCTCGCCGAGGCTGGTTGAAAAAAGAAACAGTCGTGAACACGTGGGACCCGGAGTCACTAATGGCCTACGTGAACAAAAATAGATAGATATACAGGAGGTGTTCCCTTATATGGAGAGGGTTTGCCGAGTTTTAGAATATAACAAGATGAAAAAGCAGCTTATGCAACATGCGAGCTCAAGCTTGGGGAAAAAACGTGTTGAAAAGCTCATGCCGAGTACGGATTTGGAAGAAGTTCGCCACGCTCAGAATGGAACGTTTGAAGGGGCGAAAATATTACGGTTAAAGGGACAAGCCCCTCTTGGGGGAATTCGTGATATTCGCGCCTCCATTAAACGTGCTGCAATCAGCGGGATGCTCAATGAACAAGAGCTCCTTGACATTGCGTCAACCATTTACGGAAGTCGCCGATTCAAGAGTTTTATCGAACAATGTATAGAAGATGAGATTGACCTTACCATCTTGGCTTCAATGGCAGAAGACATCATCCCCCTTACAGACTTGGAGCGATCAATTAAACAATCGATTGACGAGAACGGAGAGATGCTTGACTCCGCGAGTCCTCAGCTTCGTTCGATCAGGCAACAGATTAGAAATCACGAGTCGAGCGTTCGTTCAAAGCTCGAATCGATGACAAGATCAGCAAACAGCCGAAAAATGCTCTCTGATGCGATCATCACAATTAGAAACGACCGCTACGTCATTCCGGTTAAGCAAGAGTACCGGGGCCAATTCGGTGGTTTGATCCACGACCAGTCTTCTTCCGGAGCGACGTTGTTTATTGAACCGGATGCAGTTGTATCTATTAATAATCAACTCCGAGAAGCAAGAGTAAAAGAGCGTCAGGAAATCGAAAGGATCCTTCATGAACTTACGGGAGAAGTGAGCGAAGAAGAGGACAATCTCAAACTCGTCGTAGACACGATGGAGGAAGTAGACTTTCTATTTGCCAAGGCTTATTACAGCCGTGAAATTAAAGGAAGCCAGCCCACGCTTAATGACGAGGGGCGTCTTGACTTTAAAAAAGCCCGTCATCCCCTTATTCCAGGTGATGAGATTGTTCCGATTGATGTGGAACTAGGAAACGCGTTTCAATCCCTTGTGATTACTGGACCGAATACGGGTGGTAAAACGGTAACGTTAAAGACAATCGGTCTTTTAACCCTAATGGCCCAGTCCGGTCTTCACGTTCCTTGCGATGAAGGATCTGAAGCGGCTGTGTTCCAACAGATCTTTGCCGACATCGGAGACGAACAGTCTATTGAACAAAGTTTAAGTACGTTTTCTTCTCATATGACGAACATCGTAGACATTCTTGATAAACTCGATCATGAAAGTCTTGTCCTTTTTGATGAGCTCGGCGCAGGAACGGACCCAACTGAAGGGGCGGCCCTTGCCATCTCCATTTTGGATTACGTGTATAAAGTCGGTGCTCGAGTTGCCGCAACGACGCACTACAGCGAGCTGAAAGGGTATGCGTACAATCGGGAAGGCGTCATGAATGCGAGTGTGGAGTTTGATGTAGAAACCTTGCGTCCTACGTACAGGCTGATGATTGGTGTGCCTGGTCGCAGTAATGCCTTTGCCATAAGCCGCAGATTAGGTCTTCGTGAAGACATTATAGATGAAGCACAAAGCCAAATCGGTGCGGATACGAATAAAATTGAAAACATGATTGCTTCACTTGATGAAAGTCGTAAACAGGCAGAAAGTGAACAGGAAAAAGCAAACGAACATCGTATTCAAGCAGAAAAGCTTCACCGTGACCTTGAAAAAGAATATGAGCGCTTTGAACGAGATAAAGAGCGGGCAATGGAAGAAGCGGAAGCAAAAGCGCACGAGGCTGTTCAAAAAGCAAAACAAGAAGCAAATGAGATTATTGAATACCTGCGTGAAGTCCAAAAGACAAACCTCGCCATTAAAGATCACGAGTTGATTGAAGCGAAGAAAATGCTAGATGAGGCATCACCGGAGCTGAAATCAAAAGGGAAGAAAAAGACCAAAGAAAAAAAACCAATCGCTAATGCGGACAAACTTCTTCCTGGTGATGAAGTCAAAGTGATTAGCTTTGATCAAAAAGGTCATATCGTAGATAAAGTGAATGATAAAGAGTTTTACGTTCAGCTAGGTATGATGAAAATGAAAGTAAAAGCAACAGACCTTCAGTATATGTCTAGACCGAAGCAAGAGACAAAATCCCCATTGGCTGCCGTTCGAGGGAAGGATGCTCATGTAAAAACGGAACTGGATTTACGAGGCGAACGATATGAAGATGCCATGCTCTTGGTAGATAAATATTTGGATGATGCACTTTTGGCAGGATACAATCAAGTCTCGATTATTCATGGTAAAGGAACTGGAGCTTTGCGAAAAGGGGTTCAAGAGAAGCTCAAACGACACCGTAGTGTGACCCAAACTAGAATGGGGGGCATGAACGAAGGTGGCTCGGGTGTAACCCTCGTTCAATTTAAATAAGGAGATTATGTATCGATGGAAAACATGTTTGAACACGACTTTTTGTATACAGCAGGCGTTTATAGTGTGGCAGTGATGGCTATTATCGTTTTCTTGGCTGTGTTTGAGCTTGTAACACGTTATAAAACATGGGATGAGATCAGTAACGGAAATGTGGCAGTCGCGATGTCAACCGGAGGGAAAATCTTCGGAGTAGCCAATGTGTTTCGTTATTCAATAGAAGCAAACGACACGGTCTTTACGATGCTAGCTTGGGGTGTTTACGGGTTTGTCCTTTTGGTGTTTGTATACTTTATCTTTGAATTTATGACCCCAAAATTTAAGGTGGATACAGAGCTTAAAAACGGGAATCAAGCTGTGGGATTACTCTCTCTTATTTTATCCATTGCCTTATCTTACGTGATTGGGGCGAGCATTCGTTCGTAATTTTTACAAAGCAGGTGAACAGAAGAAATGGAAACATTGTGGAAGATCCTAGCTGTTCTTTGCGCCGTTTTTATGGTTGCGGGAATTATTTATTTGGTCTTTTAATATGACATAAGTTTCATGAGTCATTTATAGAAAACGATGAAGAGAATACTGCGTAATTGTTCCTTCACGTTCCTCTTAGACGATCAGTGTCAAAACCTGATCGTCTTTTTCTATTTTCAGCACATATAGATGAAATAGTGCTAAAAACAGGGTAGGGATAAAAGACCTAGTACAAAATGAGAGGAAATATTTAAAAAATTCAAACAAAATGCTTTTAAAATGAATGCGTTTTCATTAGAATGAGACTAAGAGAGGAGAATGTCCCGGTGAGAAGAAGAGTGAGATCGCCACTCCCATTCCATCCCCATCCGAAAGACGGAATCCTTTAGAAAGGAGAGGTCACTATTAGACGTGAATTGAAAAGCGCTGCTTTTTAATTGAGTTCTAATAAGTATAAGGGAGGAGAAAAAAATGGAAACAGTAAAGCAAAAGCCTTGGTTCCAGCATTATCCTGACGAAATCCCGCGTTCGATCGATTATGAAGTCCGGACATTGCAAAGCTATTTGAAAGAGTCTGCAGAAACGTTTCCAAATAAAGTCGCTTTGGACTTTATGGGTACAGAGATGACGTACACAAAGGTGTATGAGGAATCTCTTAAACTTGCTAATCAACTTAGAAAAATGGGAGTTGAACAAGGGGATCGCGTGGCGATTATGCTTGCCAATACACCACAATCGGTGATTGCCTATTACGGTGCCCTGTTTGCAGGTGCCATCGTCGTTCAAACAAACCCACTTTATGTTGAACGGGAAATTGAGCATCAAATGAACGATTCCGGTTCAAAAGTTATGATTTGCTTGGATTTGGTGTATCCGAAAGTCGCTAATGTGAAGGATAAAACGAGCTTGGAGCACATCATTGTAACAGGCATTAAAGATTATCTTCCATTTCCAAAGAACTTGATTTATCCCTTTATCCAAAAGAAGCGAACGGGGATTAAAGTTGACCTCCAGTACAACGAC
Source organism: Alteribacter aurantiacus DSM 18675 (assembly GCF_000429705.1). Lineage (GTDB taxonomy): Bacteria > Bacillota > Bacilli > Bacillales > Salisediminibacteriaceae > Alteribacter > Alteribacter aurantiacus. The sequence continues at coordinate 2,033,645 of NZ_KE386941.1, read as the reverse complement.
CGTCTTCACTCCTTTGTAAGTGTGATAAAAGAAGGTGAGGTAAAAGAAATCCCACTCACGGTTGATGCTAAAGAAGATCTTGCCCTCCTTCAATACACGGGAGGTACGACGGGACCTGCAAAAGGTGTTATGCTTACTCACTACAATCTGGTTGTGAACACGTTACAGTGTAAACATTGGATGTATAAAATGAAGCCCGGAGAAGAAGTCGTCATTGCGGCTTTGCCATTCTTCCATGTGTACGGGATGACAACCGTCATGAACCTTGCCATTCGGATGGCTTTTAAAATGGTGATCATGCCAAAGTTTGAACCGAAGGACATTCTTAAAGCGATCGAAAAACATAAAGCAACGATTTATCCGGGAGCTCCGACCATGTATATTGGTCTACTCAATCACCCAGATATTGGGAAGTTTGATCTTAGCTCAATTAAAGCCTGTATGAGCGGATCGGCTCCACTTCCGATCGAAGTACAAAACAACTTCGAAAAAGTAACAAAAGGAAGTCTGGTGGAAGGGTACGGACTTACGGAAACATCTCCTGTAGCTGTCGCGAATCTGATTTGGGGAAATCGGAAAGTTGGCAGTATCGGAATTCCATGGCCTGACACGGATGTAGCTATCTTGTCAGCTGAAACAGGAGAAGCAGCAGAACCAAATGAAATTGGGGAAATTATTATTCGTGGTCCACAAGTGATGCGAGGGTATTGGAACAATCCCGAAGCAACCCAAGCAACCTTTAAAGACGACTGGTTCCTCAGTGGCGATATGGGCTACATGGATGAGGAAGGTTACTTCTACATTGTAGACCGTAAGAAAGACATGATCATTGCAGGTGGATTCAATATCTATCCACGTGAAATTGAAGAAGTTCTCTATGAACACCCTTCAATCCAGGAAGCTTGTGCCATCGGTGTTCCGGACCCTTACCGAGGGGAAACGGTAAAGGTGTTCATCGTATTGAAAAGCGGCAAAACGTTAACCGAAGATGAGCTTGAGGAGTATTGCCGTAAACATCTGGCAGCATACAAAGTTCCTCGTCTCGTGGAGTTTAGAGACGAACTGCCTAAAACGATGATCGGTAAAATCTTACGCCGAGTATTAGTAGAAGAAGAAAAAGAGAAACAGGCGTCATCAGACAACTAAGTTTCGGACTTGGTGTAAAGTCGAGAATTTTAAAAGAAGAGTGGTACCCTTACGATAGGGCATACCACTCTTTTTTTGTTTGTTAAAAACATGAATCAACCACCAATTTATTAGGATATGAATAAAAATTTCAAAAATTTAAACAAAATCCTTTGCATTTGTAATCGGTTTCATTAGAATGGGGATAGAGAGGAAAAATGTCATATCTTGCAACTTCACGCTGGCTAAGGGGAACGTCAGTTGTTTTGAAGTCTGCTAGGTACGCTTGACCGTTGGCGTATTGCGTGTTTCTTTAGAAGGTGAGATGTTCAAGGAGGCCTTTTCATGGATGGACAACTCGCAAGACCGTGGTTAAAACAATATCCAAAAGAAATTCCACAAAAGATAAAATATGAGGAAAAGCCGCTCCAAGCTTATTTAGAAGACGCAGCTAAAGACACACCGACTAAAGTAGCTCTACACTTCATGGGAAAAGAAATGACCTTTGCAGAAGTACATGAAAGTGCACTGCGCTTTGCAAATGGACTAAAAAAGCTTGGTGTACAAAAAGGCGACCGTGTAGCGATCATGCTCGCTAACACGCCTCAATCGGTCATCGCTTATTATGGCGCTCTTTTCACAGGTGCGGTCGTTGTTCAAACGAACCCGCTCTATGTTGAGCGTGAACTGGAACATCAAATGATCGATTCCGGCGCGAAGGTCATGATCTGTTTGGACCTTGTGTACCCTCGAGTAGCAAATGTGATTAAGAAAACCGAGCTTGAGCACGTGATTGTAACTGGAATTAAAGATTACTTGCCGTTTCCGAAAAACCTGATCTACCCTTTTATTCAAAAGAAGAATACCGGCATTAAAGTGGATATTACGTATAATGCTAAAACCCACTCGTTTGCATCCTTTTTGAAAGAGAACGAACCAAAGGAAATCAAAGTGGATGTAAACCCAAGTGAAGACTTGGCTCTTCTTCAATACACCGGGGGGACAACAGGGGTTGCTAAAGGTGTTATGTTAACTCATTACAACCTTGTAGCTAATACAACACAAGCCTTAAGGTGGATGCACCAAATCAATCATGGAAATGAAGTGATTCTCTGTGCTCTTCCATTTTTCCACGTTTATGGAATGACGGTGGGTATGAACTTTTCCATTATGGATCGCTCAAAAATGGTGATAATGCCACGTTTTGATACGACTCAAACGTTAAAGGCGATTGCGAAACAAAAAGTTACGATCTTCCCGGGAGCGCCGACCATGTATATCGGTTTGATCAATGATCCGAAAGTAAACAACTATGATCTGTCTTCCGTAAATGTATGCATTAGCGGTTCTGCTCCATTGCCTGTGGAAGTTCAACAGCGGTTCGAGACGATTACTGGTGGAAAGCTTAGTGAAGGGTTCGGTTTGACGGAAGCATCACCTGTCACCCACTTTAATTTGATGTGGGGCAAACGCCCGAGCGGAAGTATCGGACTACCTTGGCCGGATACAGATGCGATCGTACTCAATTCAGATACAGGAGAGCAAGCGGAGCCTGGCGAAATCGGAGAACTTGTGATTCGAGGACCACAAGTGATGAAGGGGTATTGGAATCGTCCTGAGGAAACGAAAGCCACGTTCCAAGATGGTTGGCTTCTTACGGGTGATATGGGTTATATGGATGAGGAAGGTTACTTTTACATCGTTGACCGTAAAAAAGACATGATCATTGCAGGTGGCTTTAACATTTACCCAAGAGAAGTGGAAGAAGTTCTTTATGAGCATGAAGCCATTCAAGAGGCTGTTGTAATTGGTGTTCCTGATCCTTATCGCGGAGAAACGGTGAAAGCCTTTGTGGTATTAAAAGAAGGCAAAGAATTGTCAGAAAAAGACTTGAACGAGTATTGTCGCAAAAATCTGTCTGCGTACAAGTCGCCAAAACAGTTTGAATTCCGTACAGAGCTCCCAAAAACAATGATTGGAAAAGTGTTGAGACGAGCTCTTGTAGACGAAGAAAAAGCCAAGCGTGAACAAGAAAAAGAAGCGCAGGTTCAAAGCAGTTAACGCCTCTTATCGGGTCCTTGAGCAAAGGGCCTTTTTCTTTTATTCAAACCGATCTTCCAGTGTTTTTTCTTCTGTAATGTATGTGGCTTGATGGCGATGAAGAATTTCACGCACACTTCCTTCTTGAGGAAGCTCGCATTCGACTGTCATCACGATCATCCCAGCGTGCACGTGTTGTTCGATTTTTTCCGCTTCATATCGGTTAATTCCTAAATCAACAAGTCCACCAATTATCCCTCCAGAAGTGATACCAGCCAGAGCAGCATAAATAGGTCCTGCTACAAAAAGGACGCCAAGCCCTGGAAAAGCCATGAGACTAGCTCCGATCAGAGCGCCTCCAACCCCACCAATTGCACCACCGGTCAAGATACCATTAATCGGATGGTCCATTGTCATATCACTCGTTTGTTCTTGATTTTGATGATCTTTATGAATAAAGGAAATATTTTCTCTTTGGACAATTTGGAGTAGTTCGTGAAACGCTTCTTCAGCTTCACTGAGGTTTTCGAAAGTTGCAACAAGGTGCTTGGTCATAGCTAGCCCTTCCTTTCTTACAATTCAAGAATGTATTCTTTTACTGCTTTAATTTGTTCTGTATTCAAACCAAGTGCGGGAAGAGAAGGCATTTCTCCTATTCCGTTCACGAGGATTTCTTGTAGCTCTTCATTATCATAACGCTCAGATACACCTTCAAGTCCGGGCCCGACACTAGGCTCATTTGTAACGTTGTGACAGCCGAGGCAACTCTGTTGGAAGATCGCTTCCCCATCAGCAGATGCCTCACTCACTTGGTTGAGAGGGACAGCGGTAAATGCATATCCAAATGCCCATAAGGCCAGCACGACATACGTAATCATTAAAAAAGGAGGGATTTTCGCATTTCCCATGCGTATCCCGCCAGGTCCGTGGTCGGTCGACTGAATGGGTTCGCCACTTTCTTTTTGTTCTTTTAGCTTTTCGCTCGGATCGATCGAATCTTTATCTTTATGATGCTCGTCACTCATCGTGGGTCCTCCTTTTTATCTCTAATCCACAGGCCGTCCTTCTGATTGAGGAGAAGGCTTTAGGCTCATTAGATAGGCAACCAGGTTTTCTAAATCTTCGTCACTCAAGTAATCGTAGCGTGGCATGATGCTTCCGGGGAGCATTTTTTGTGGATTAAGTAGATGTTCTCTGTGCCAATCTTCATTCCAACGGTTGCCGACCCACATAAGATCGGCTCCAGTTCGTTTGGAACCGAGCATAGCTGGAGCTTCATAGTAATAATCAGACGGCTGAGAGATTGGGCCAAGAGAACTATCGGCAAGAACCGGTCGAACATACATCGTATGACAGGTGTGGCAGCCTTCCCTGATGTATACTTCACGTCCGCGGTACTCAGCAGAATCTAAAGAATAATTACGAATTTCAGCGTTTTCATTCGGTGCCTGCATTTGATCGTCAAAGAAAGGTAAATAGGTGGTCCCGAAAACCCCTAGAAAAAATAACACTGTCGCTCCAATGATATAGGGAAGCATCGATCTTTCGTCTGCACTATCACTCATGCTGTTGTCTCCTCTCTAGTCATGACGGCACTGATAAAATGGATAGGTATTTTATTAGATGCATTAATCATCAGGCGCTGTTCTCTTGCCCTTTTTGAGCATTACGGGCTTTCCCGATCGTAACAGCTAGGTTAACCACAAAGATCATCTGTCCAACTAGCATAAGAGCTCCGGCGATGGCACGGATGATAAAGAGTGGCCTCATACCAACAAGCATCTCAACAAACTGCATTCCATACTGTGCCCCTTCAATCCAAGCTAATCCCTCCAATACACCAGCCGTCCATGTACTAAAGGCAAATAAAAACATCCCAACGACACTAAACCAAAAGTGAGCACCCATCAGCTTTTTAGAATGAATGTCATGATCAATGATTTTGGGAATTGCGTAATACATCATGGCAAAAGCGATAAATGAAAACGCTCCGAACAATGGAAGATGCGCATGACCTGGCACCCAATCTGAGAATTTAATAACTGAACTTGGTCCTTGTAAAGAATGAAAAGGGCCTTGTAAGCAAGTAATTAAATAAAAAATCGACCCTACTACAACAAACATTAACGGCACGTTATGAGGAACGGCGTGCCACTTCCCTTTTAACGTACCGAAGACGTTAGCCAAAACAGACCATACCGGGATAATCAACATCACAGATGGAATGACGCCGGCTTTCATGAGCCAAAGGGGAATTGGCCCGTTTTGCAAATGGTGAGGACCATTCCACACATAAAATGTAGCAATCGTCCAAAAGCCAATGAGAGACAGCTTATGACTGTATAGAGGGTTCTTGGTTAACAAAGGTAGGAGGTAATAAAGAATGCCGACCCCAACTGTTGTAAACCAGAGTCCAATGACGTTGTGACCGTAAAACCAAAAGATTAAAAACTGAGGCACACCACTCAGCATTTTGTATGGAAGGTTGCCGATGATATACAGGCCAATCAACCAAATCAGAGAACCCATGAAGTACCATAGGCTCACGTAAAGTTGCTTTTCATTCCGATTGGCGATGGTCGCAAAACAGATAAAAGCAATCGCCCCGAACATTAATACAACAATAATATCGATCCATAACGGCCACTCCGCGTATTCCGTTGTTGTCGTATAACCAAGAGTCAATACGACGGTGCCAGCAAAAACGACTGCGTTCCAAATGAATGCAGATCCGTAGGCGAGACGGGGAAAAGAGAGGCGGTTACGACACAACTTCGGAATAATATAAAACAGTGCGCCAACATTGGCCATCGTAAGCCAACCGAACAGAACAATATTTGTATGAATCGGACGAATCCTGCCGTATTGCAAGATGATTTGGAGTGGTCCGTAGGCGAGGAAGTTTGGCCAAATGAATTTTAATGATAAGATAAGTCCATATGTCAGTCCGGCGCCTAGCCAAAACAACGAAGAATAGAAATAGATTTTTGCCGGGCGGAAGGGATCGATCTCCGTTTTTACGCTCATAAAAGCCAGCTCCTTAGAAGGGTTGTTGCCAAAGATTGGGCACGTTTGTTACTATAACCAAGTTCCCTTTCCTTATTCTCCAAAAGTTGTCAGGAATGATGGTCAATGGTCGCGAGAAATTTGGAGTTTTTATTTGACACACGAAGTCGAATGATCTAGAATAAGCATATAGTGAATGAATGGTCATTCATTTTTATAGGATTGGCTGAGGAAGTGAAGTTATGGCAAAGAAAAAAGGACAAAAGTTCGATCAAATCATCAATGCTGCTGTTAAAGTGATTGCTGAAAATGGCTATCATCATTCCCAGGTTTCAAAGATTGCTCGTGAAGCTGGAGTGGCTGATGGAACGATTTATCTTTACTTTAAAAATAAAGAAGATATTTTGATTTCTTTATTTGAAGAGAAGATGGGCAACTTTGTACACCTCATTCAAGAGAGGCTCGCAACAGAAACGTCAGTAGAAGAAAAACTGAAGATTCTTATTGAAATGCACTTAAAGCAATTAGAGGCAGATTACGATCTTGCGATTGTGACTCAGCTTGAGTTGAGACAGTCGAATCTAGCCTTGCGATCAAGAATTAACGAGATTCTTAAAGGCTACCTTGGCTTGATTGACTCTATCTTGGTCGAAGGAATGGAGAAAGGCTTTTTCTCACAAGAACTCGATCGTCGTATGGCAAGACAAGTCATTTTCGGAGCCATCGACGAAGTGGTCACAAACTGGGTGATGAAAGATCATAAATATGAACTTGTCCCATTGGCAGAGTCCTTGAATCAAATGCTCATGTCCGGACTCAGAAGGCCGTAGTACGAGAAAGAAAACCTGACACTGTTTTTGCAGGTTTTCTTATTACACGAAGGTGTAAGCGTTTTTATGTCGAATATGGTTAGTTGAGATCGAAAGGAGTGAATCGTTATGAGTACTTATGAATACCTCAGCACATCCAAAGAAAACAAGATCGGGTACATCACACTCCAGCACGCTCCGGCAAATGCCTTGTGTCAGCCGATGTTTGTGGAACTGGATGATGTACTCACAACATTTGAAAATGATGAAGAAGTAAAGGTCATCATCGTTCATGGTGAAGGTCGCTTTTTTGCAGCCGGAGCTGACATCAAAGAATTTACTCAAGGAAAAGACGGTGCCACCTTTCAGGAAATGGCCGAAAGAGGCCAACGTGTATTCGACAAAATGGAAGCGTATCCAAAGCCGATTCTCGCAGCCATTCATGGAGCGGCATTAGGTGGAGGGTTAGAGCTGGCCATGGCTTGTCACATCCGCTATGTAGGAGAACAAACCAAGCTCGGATTACCGGAACTACAACTTGGGCTAGTACCCGGGTTTGCTGGAACGCAACGACTGCCTAAGCTTGTAGGCAAATCTAAGGCCACAGAGATGTTACTCACCTCTGACCCAGTATCGGGGAAAGAAGCCGTGCAACTTGGTCTAGCAGATGCCGCTTTTGAAGAGGAGCAGGTTCTCGAAGAAACGAAAGCACTTGCTGAAAAGATCGCCCAAAAAGGCGCGATCGCAGTGGCATTTGCGCTGGAACTTATCCAACTTTCTGACGGAAGTCCCGAAGAAGGGGCAAAAGAAGAAGCGAAACGATTTGGCGAAGTCTCTCAAACAGAAGATGCGAGAGAAGGTATTGACGCGTTCTTGAACAAACGCAAACCGGCTTTTAACAATCGATAATCATCATTTTATATAGTAGTCATGTTGCTTTTAAACAAGGAATGTAAAAGCTGAAGTCCCCGAAATTTCTGTGTGGGATGCTTGCAACCATAACAGGAAAAGGGAAAAGGACGGAGGCTTCAACCATAATTTCTATTAATGAAAATGCAACAATTTATTAAAAAGATAGTGATAATTTGGGAGGGAACAGAATGAACATTTATGTCATTTTAAAGCGTACGTTTGATACAGAGGAAAAAATCCAAATTTCAAACGGTCAAATTGTAGAAGACGGTGCGGAGTTTATCATCAACCCTTATGACGAATATGCCATTGAAGAAGCCATTCAGCTTCGCGACGAGCACGGTGGAGAAGTAACCCTTGTAACCGTTGGAGAAGAAGAGGCAGAAAAGCAACTTCGTACGGGCCTTGCTATGGGCGCTGACAAAGCGGTTTTAATCGACAATGAGGATGTGGAAGATCAAGATCCATACTCAACTCAAGCGTTACTTGCTGCTTATTTTGAAGATAAAGAGTATGACATTATCTTGGGTGGAAACATCGCAGTTGATGGCGGATCCGGTCAAGTAGGACCTCGTCTGGCTGAAAAACTTGATATCGTTCATGTAACATCCATTGTGAAAATTGATATTGCTGACGGAAAAGCAACGATTGAACGCGATGTGGAAGGAGACCAGGAGATTGTTGAAGTAGCCCTTCCTGTACTCGTAACCGCTCAACAAGGATTAAACGAACCTCGTTATCCTTCTTTGCCAGGTATCATGAAAGCGAAAAAGAAGCCTCTTGAAACTCTTGAAGTAGACGACTTTGATCTGGACGAAGACGATGTAGCAGGAAAAACGAAAACCGTAGACCGCTACTTGCCACCTGAAAAACAAGCGGGTAAAGTGCTTGAAGGTGAAATGGACGATCAAGTAAAAGAGTTGGTTTCTTTACTTAAAAACGAAGCAAAAGTGATATAAACAGAGGAGGATTTTACGATGACGAAAAAAGTATTAGTAGTAGGAGAAATCCGTGACGGAGAATTTCGTAATGTATCTTTTGAGGCAGTAGCTGCGGCTAAGGAAATCTCAGGCGGTGGAGAAATCGTAGGTGTTCTTTTAGGGGAAAGTGTAAGCAGCTTAGGAAATGAATTGATCGCATATGGGGCGGACCGTGTCGTTGCCGTGGAAAGCGATAAGCTTGCGTCCTATACGCCTGATGGTTACAGTCAAGCACTTCAAGCGGTTGTTGAGCAAGAAAGCCCAGAAGGTATTGTCATTGGTCATACATCCATTGGTCGCGACATTGCGCCTAAATTGGCTGCTCGTATCAATTCCGGCTTAGTATCAGATGCGACGGCGGTAGAAACAGCAGGGGAAGAAGTTATTTTTACCCGTCCGATCTATTCAGGTAAAGCGTTTGAGAAGAAAGTAATCGCTGATGGAGTTGTTTTTGCTACGATTCGTCCAAACAACATTCCTGCTCTTGATAAAGATGAGTCTCGTTCAGGTGACGTAACAACCCTTGACGTAGACATTAAAGATTTGCGCACGATTATTAAAGATGTAGTGAAAAATACGGCTTCAGGAGTTGACCTTTCCGAGGCGAACGTCATTGTAGCCGGAGGACGAGGCATGAAAGGCTCTGAAAACTTTGCCATGTTAGATGAGCTTGCAGACGTACTTGGAGCTGCAGTTGGAGCTTCGCGTGGAGCCTGTGACGCAGAGTATTGTGACTATGCCCTACAAATTGGTCAGACGGGTAAAGTTGTAACTCCGGACCTTTACATTGCAGTTGGTATTTCTGGTGCGATTCAACACGTTGCCGGTATGTCCAACTCTAAGATCATTGTTGCTATCAACAAAGATCCTGAAGCAGAAATCTTCAACATTGCTGACTACGGCATTGTTGGTGACTTGTTCGACGTCATTCCTAAACTCACTGAAGAGTTTAAAGCCGTGATGGTAAAATCTTAATAGACCTTATTGAAGAACCTTGCCCGTTGTGGTGAGGTTCTTTTCATAAGGTGAAGAAAGGTAAACCTCCTCGTCCTTTGCACTGTAGGGTCTCTCCCGACGGCGTATACGGTAGTTTGTAAAATCCCATAGAATCTTAAAGTTGCTTATGAATTAGAAATGAAAAAAAGAGAACGAGGTATTAAAATGGACCGGTTCCCTTTCTTTATCTTTTTTATATCTTGTATCGCTTCTTTACTATGGAGGAATTCCGCTACAGGTGGACGCTTTCCGCGGGCATCGCCTTAGCCTCCACCGGAACTGTGCTTCTTCCTCTACTAGTATTGCTTTGTAGCGTCTGCGTCGAAGCAACTCGCAGCATACTCGTGTTGTAAACGCTCGTCCCTGCGGGGTCTTCGGCTGAAGAGCTTCCTGCTTCTTCCTCTACAAGCATATGCTCCGAAGCGCCTGTGTCGAAGCAACTCGAAGCATACTCGTGAAGTAAGCGCTCGTCGCTGGAGTCACCACCTTTCGCTCCATTCTTTGATATTCAAGAGCCATATTCTTCAAAAAAAAATCATTACCGAACAAAATTCCTTTGCTTGGTCTTGGTTTTTCTGAACGCAACTGTTCTTGAAAACAGGTTCTTATCCTTTGATACTGGGTCTTTCCTGACTCCTACGGTCGCTCATGTCTTCGAACTTTCCGGCTATCACACGTCATGTTTTTGTCGTTTGTGATAAAGAATAGCTTTCCAATCCCCCAAAAACTCTACCCCACCTTGCTCCTCCTCAACGAGTTTCCTTCAATTGATCTGATCGACTTTACATACATAATTCACCAACACATTTAGCAAACTATGGAAAAGTCATACTTTGAAGGAGATCCACATGGCACTTTCCAATCACCCGGGCATTAACTTTGAGAATGTATTCAACTATTCCATCATGCAACATGATATCGTCGCCCATGTTCTTACCTTAGGCTTTGTGGCTCATGCTGCCGGTTTGGTCTATTTTGCTTTCGCTCAAAAAGACATCCATCCTCGCTTGAGAACAGCCACGATTATGTCATGTTTCATTATGGCTGCAGCATCCCTAAATCTCTTTAGGCAATTTTCTTCTTGGAATGATGCCTTTACGTGGCAAGGGTCAGCTTATGTGATGGAGCAGACGTTTTCGAATGGATATCGATACTTTAACTGGTTTATTACATTGCCACTCCTTTTAACACAGCCCATGTTTGTATTTGGGATTAAAGGGAAAGTGTTTTTACGTAATACCTTAATCTTTGTCGTCGCTAGTGCCGTGATGGTACTTACAGGGTATATTGGTCAAATGTTTGAAGTAACCGATTCTGCTCTATATTGGCTATGGTTTATTGTTGGATCGATTGCATATGTACCGCTTTTAATCGTCTTATATCGTGTGTATTTTGTTGATCGGGAAAAAGTACCTGTCCACGTTGAAAAACTCGTTAAGGGACTCTTTTATTTTCAAGTGGTTGCTTGGACGATTTATTTGTTTGCATATTTAATGCCCGCCATATCGTTTACACCTACTGGCGTTGTTACGAGGCATATCCTATACACAGTTGCTGACATCTCGTCTAAGTTTATCTATGGTGTGTGGTTGTCCTACATTGCCTTAAAATTAAGTGCCGCAAAAGGATATCAACCAGCGTTGGATAAATTACAAACATTTAGTTGAGCAGAAGGAATAGGAAAAGTGTAGAACCGCTTTTTTTTAAGCCCATCAAGCAGAATCTTTGCGGGAAAAGTGGTCATTAGGTACAATATGGATTGTAGTGTTCATGAACTGTTGCGTTCATTCGCAACATTTAATGAAAAGATGATATACTAAACGAGTGAAAACTCAGTTCCGTCGAGGAGGAATTTTTAATGGCAATTAAAAATGTAACAGATAGCAACTTTGGTCAAGAAACAAGCCAAGGCTTAGTACTAGCAGACTTTTGGGCACCATGGTGTGGTCCTTGTAAGATGATTGCTCCAGTTCTTGAAGAGCTTGACGCTGAAATGGGCGACAAAGCACAAATCGTTAAACTTGACGTTGACGAAAACCAAGAAACGGCAAGCAAATTTGGCGTTATGAGCATTCCTACACTTCTAGTGTTTAAAGATGGAGAGGTAGTCGACCAAGTTGTAGGCTTCCAACCAAAAGAAGCTTTAGCAGAACTATTAAACAAACATGCGTAATAAAGAAAGCCGTCCTTAGGGGCGGTTTTTTTTGTTGATATAAAGGGATTTCGGTAATTATTTTTGGGGGACTTGTAATGCAATTTGTCTATTAAAATGCGGGGATAGATACAATAGCCAGTGTACCGCAGCAAAAGACACTACATTTTTACTTACAAATTGATATACAGAAAATATTGGTTAAGCACTGTTATAAGTGGATGATCATTTCACTGTGTTTCGAAAATAAAGGGAGGAATTCCGACTAAATTGAGAAATACCCATATTTCTTTAATAATAAGGGGAGTTTTTCCCCTTATATTATCCAAACCTTTAGGTTTTGTCTTATTTAGAGCAGTTAACGGGAATTTCTCCGCTTATCTCCGCTTTTTAACCTCCTTTACCTACATTAGGAGGAAATTCTCCGCCTATGAATTCTCATATCTAAGTAAAATGGACCTCTTTTTTTATGCCTAAACAAGAGAAGTGAGCGTTATAAAGCTTTCATGAGATCGTAATGTTACTCCCACAAATAATTGTCTGAAACCTACGTCCCACCTTTCTTTCTCCACCAACTTCCATGTGCTATAGTTAACGATACGAACATACATTTGAAGGGTGTGAAATTGGCCATGGAAACGTTGAAAGGAAAGCTATCCCTCCTTCCAGCCCAGCCCGGGTGCTATTTAATGAAAAACAAGCACGGTACCATCATTTATGTAGGGAAAGCCAAAGTTCTCAGAAACCGCGTCCGGTCCTATTTCACCGGATCCCATGACAAGAAAACACAGCGCCTAGTAAGTGAAATACGTGACTTTGAATATATTGTTACTTCCTCAAACATTGAAGCGCTCGTTCTAGAACAAAACTTGATTAAAAAATACGAACCGCGATATAACGTTCTGTTAAAAGATGACAAGCATTATCCTTATTTAAAAGTGACAAACGAAGAGCACCCCCGCCTTATTACTACAAGAAAGGTAAAAAAGGATGGCGGAAAGTACTTTGGACCCTATCCGAATGCCTTTGCTGCAAATGAGACGAAAAAACTCCTCGATCGCCTTTATCCGTTAAGGAAGTGCCGGACGATGCCGGATCGGGTGTGTTTGTACTATCATATCGGGCAATGCCTTGCACCTTGTGAATATGAGGTCACGCAAGAAACGAACAAAGAGCTTGTAGGGCAAATTACGCGCTTTTTAAACGGAGGGCATAAAGAAATAAAAGATGAGCTATTCAAAAAGATGCATGAAGCGTCGGAAGAGTTGAACTTCGAGCGTGCGAAAGAGCTCCGCGACCAAGTCCAGCACATCGAAGCGGTAATGGAAAAACAAAAGATGGCTCTCACTGATCTTGTTGATCGGGATGTATTTGGATTTGCTTACGATAAAGGATGGATGTGCATTCAAGTATTTTTTGTGAGACAAGGGAAGCTGATCGAACGGGATGTGTCGATGTTTCCCATGTATCAGGAAGCAGAAGATGACTTTTACACGTTTATCGGTCAATTTTATGACGATCAACAGCATAAGAAACCAAAAGAAATTTTCTTACCTGAAGAAGTGGATGAAGCGTTGGTGAGTGAGTTTTTAGATGTGAAAGCGTTGAAGCCGAAAAAAGGGCAAAAGAAGGAGCTTGTCAAGCTGGCAACGAAAAACGCTTCGATAGCTCTAAAAGAGAAATTCGATTTAATCGAAAGAGATGAACGAAAGACGATTGTTGCTGTGGATGAGCTGGGTAAAGCCCTTCATATCGATACGCCACATCGAATCGAAGCGTTTGATAACTCCAACATTCAAGGTGTGGATCCTGTATCTGCGATGGTGTCTTTTTTAGACGGAAAACCAGATAAAAAAAGCTACCGTAAATACAAAATCAAATCAGTGGAAGGTCCAGATGACTACGACTCCATGCGAGAGGTGGTTCGGCGAAGGTACTTCCGTTTATTAAAAGAAGAACAACCGCTCCCGGACCTGATTGTGATTGACGGGGGAAAAGGACAGATCTCTGCTGCTCAAAGTGTGCTTGAGGATGAACTCGGTTTATCCATCCCTGTGTGCGGTCTTGTTAAAGATGAAAAGCACCGAACTTCACAATTGATGATCGGAGATCCGCCCCGAGTGGTGCCGTTGAAAAAGACGAGTCAGGAATTTTATCTTCTACAACGCATTCAAGATGAAGTGCACCGTTTTGCTATTTCCTTCCATCGGAATGTAAGGAAGAAAACCATGTTCACGTCTATCCTGGACAATATAGATGGTATTGGGGAGAAGCGTAAAAAGGCATTGTTAAAGCACTTCGGATCAGTTAAACGTTTGAAAGAGGCTTCAATAGAAGAAATCAGACAAGCAGGGGTTCCAGCTGCTGTTGCGACTAAACTGAAACAACGATTGGATGAGGAAAAAGAAAAAAAGTAAAATACCGTTGTCAAATAGAAGAATCTTTGTTACACTCGTAAACATCAAAATACAAACAAAACAACAGAGTGATTGGTAGAGGAGCGAACGTGAAGAGTACAGTTGCTGAGGGGATTGAGCCCTGATGAAACAGCTGGAAAGGAACGGTCGCCGAAGTGAAAAAGCAGCTCAATGGCTTTTCACTGGACTTGTATTTAAAAAATGCAAGGCTGTCATACAACGTAAGGTTGTGTGGAGAACTATCTCACCGGACGACACGTTACTTATTTATTATTTTCGAGTCGATGCGGCAGTGGGATTGTGATCCTCCTGCTGCTTTTTTATACCTAGGTTAGTTTAGTTACTTAAAGGAATAAAGCGTTTTTGGGGGATTCAATTGTCTTATGGAGATAGAGTGGTTTCTCTAGACCTGATTGTATCGACTTTGCCATCGGCTGTTATATTTATTTGGAGGAGGCGTTTTGATTGGCCACATTGGTTCAGAAATTTGGAGGCACTTCAGTAGGGGATGCAGCTAAAATTAAGCGAGCTGCAGAAAGAGTCAAACGGGCGAAAGACGAAGGGCATGAAGTCGTTACGGTCGTCTCAGCAATGGGAAAATCAACTGACGCCTTGGTAGACTTAGCTTATCAATTAAGCGATGACCCGGACAAACGAGAAATGGATATGTTAATGAGCACCGGGGAGCAAGTCACCATTTCCTTAATGGTCATGGCCCTTAAAGAGATGGGAATTGATGCTGTTTCCCTAACAGGCTGGCAAGCGGGGATCCGCACAGAAGGGATCCATCAAAATGCCCGTATTACGAATATTGAAACGGAGAACTTAGAACGCCATTTAAGCGACGGAAAAGTGGTTATTGTGGCTGGCTTTCAGGGAATGACACCTGAAGGGGAGATTACCACTCTTGGTCGTGGCGGTTCAGATACAACGGCTGTAGCCCTTGCAGCGGCACTAAACGCTGAAAGCTGTACGATCTTTACTGACGTTACGGGAGTCTACACATCCGATCCTCGAGTTGTACCTAAAGCACGGCAACTAAAAAGCATCTCATATGATGAAATGCTTGAATTAGCAAACTTGGGCGCAGGCGTCCTACACCCTAGAGCAGTAGAATTCGCAAAGAACTACTCGATTCCTTTAATCGTGCGCTCGAGCATGGTCGATCAAGAAGGAACGGTAGTAGAGGAGGAAGCATCAATGGAACAGAATTTAGTCGTGCGCGGACTTGCATTTGAGAGTGCCGTCACGAAAGTTACTGTAGAAGGGATGACTAGCAAGGTAGATACCTTATCAACCCTGTTTACATCCTTGGCAGAGTCAGGCATTAATGTGGACATCATTATCCAACAAGTGACGGAAGACCAAAGAGTGAATGTATCGTTTTCTGTTCATACACAAGCGTTGAAGGATACATTGAAAGTATTGGAAGCAAACCGTGATGCCCTAAATTACACTAAAGTTCGTTACGTGGATCAACTTGCAAAAGTATCCATTGTAGGGTCAGGTATGATTTCAAATCCGGGAGTGGCAGCAGACATGTTTAAAGTCATCGCTGAACAACGCGTTCCTGTAGAAATGGTTTCCACGTCTGAGATTAAAGTATCGGCTGTAATCGAAGAGAAGAACATGGTGAAAGTGGTAGAAGCTCTTCATACGTTCTTCGAGCTTGATGAGCGAGTCGGAGTGAAAGCATAGAGAAACATAGAAGAAAGGTGTCCAACCTGGTTGGACACCTTTCTTTTCGACTTTTATTGCTCTTTGTCTTTGTGGTCCCAACGAACGACAATTTGAAAGAGAAGTGGCTTCTTTTTTTTCAATTCATAAGCAGCTTCTGATATAAATCCTGTTTGCTTTTGTATTTGTTCAGCAAGAAAGCCGCATTCTAAAGAAACAGGTGCGTGTTCAGCTGTTAGATTCGTTGAGGATAATTCAAACAACGTTTCGTGTTTCTTTTCTTTTACTTTCTTTAAAACGCCCCACTGAGCTTTGTAAAAGAAACGTTGCATCTCGTCAAAGTCAGTAAGGGGATATTTTCGAGCAAGAGATTTGCCTGCCCAATAGAGAATTGCTTCTTCGTCTTTTCCAAGTAGTTCCGGCAATAATGCATGACGTAAAAGGTCGTAGCTGAACCGAGGATCAGACGTTGGTGTTTCTTGTTCTACCTTCTCTTCTACTTGTTGAGTCTCTTCCTGTGTTTTGTTACCGGCCATAGTTGTAGACTTCCTCCATTGCCAATGTTCTACGATGTCATTGGCTTAGTGCTATCTTTTAATCTTATCATAGTCCTGCCAAAACAGGATAAGGATTTTGAACGGTTTTGGTTAAAAAGATCAAAAAATGTCATAGCGGGAACATCCATATAGTGGTATACTAAGTCCCGACTAAAATGGGAGGTTCAATGGGATGAAGCTTGGTTTATCGAAATTATTGACACCGTTTCGGATTATATTAACTTCATATGTAGTAGCCATGTTTGTGTTCAGCATCCTGTTGTTTTTGCCTATCTCCACGCAGCCAGGGGTGAATATTAGCTATTCAGAAGCTCTTTTTACATCCGTAAGTGCTGTGAGTGTAACAGGACTAACGGTAGTAAACGTATCGGAAACATACAGTGGCTGGGGAGTCTTCTTCCTCGCTTTGGCTATTCAGCTGGGCGGAATTGGCGTTATGACGATCGGAACATTCGTTTGGATGATATTCGGTCGTAAAATCCAACTTTCTCAGCGTATGCTCATCATGGTTGACCACAACCAGATTGCCTTTAGCGGTCTTGTGAAACTGATGAGAGGTATACTAGGAGTGGCCATAGCAATTGAATTAATCGGGGCTCTTATCTTAGGTACATACTATCTTAATTACTTTGACACAGCATTTGAAGCTTATTATCAAGGGGCGTTTGGAGCCTTATCAGCCTTTACAAATGCAGGGTTTGATGTGACGGGCCAATCGTTAATTCCATTTGTTGATGATTATTTTGTACAGCTCGTCAACATCCTTTTAATCATAGCAGGTGCGATCGGCTTCCCTGTTTTGATGGAAGTCAAAGAATATTTAACAACGAAGGATAATCAGTTCAGGTTTAGTTTATTTACCAAGATTTCCGTGTCCACTTACTTCATCGTTCTTGCTATCGGGTTTGTTGGTCTTTGGATCCTTGAGAGAAATGAGTTCTATGACGGAATGGCTTGGCACCAGCAGTTCTTTTTCTCACTGTTTAACTCAACTACAGCGAGGAGTGGGGGACTTGCTACAATGGACATTTCCGAGCTGGGATTAGCGAGTCTTTTGCTGTTGTCTGGTCTTATGATTATCGGAGCAAGTCCTTCCAGCGTAGGAGGAGGCATTCGGACAACCACACTTGCGGTCATGTTTTTAACGATTCGAAGTTTTGCGATGGGACGAAGTGACGTTAAGGCGTTTGGTCGAGAAATTCACCCGGAAGATCGTCAAAAAGCATTTATTGTCCTATCGGTATTCGTCGTTGGTCTGTTTTCTTCCATTGTTCTATTAGCGCATTTTGAAGACATGCAACAAGTGGAACTTATGGCCATCGTCTTTGAAGTGAGTTCTGCATTCGGAACGTGTGGATTGTCGATGGGAATTACCTCCGAGCTCACACAGGCGAGTCAAAACACGTTAATGATTTTGATGTTTATTGGTCGGGTTGGACTTGTGGCATTTTTATTCTCCATTCGTCGACAAGAACAGAAAACTCACTTTAAGTATCCGACCGAGCGAATTATCATTGGTTAACGAAAAAGGTATATTAGGAAAGTAGTATTGTCGAGCTACGAAAGAGTAATCAAGCATGTTCTTATTTTTAAGAATGTGCTTTTTTGCTATAGGAATCAAATGTTGTTCAGCTTTACACAAAATTTTATATCAGAAAATTAGTAAGATTGTGTTCCTATGAACGCTTTTCTGTTAAAATGAGGACTGTATCCGCTTTCTTGACGCTCGGTCAAAAAAGGGAGTACAATAACATTGTCACAAGATGTTCATATTTATGGCATTTTCATAGTTTACTAGCAGAAAATGTCGGAAGGATAGACGGAAGAAGGAGGCGTTAGTTAGTCAGTTTTTGGGGAAATCCTGTTCAGAACAATTAAACCTACAGGGGGAAAGAAACCGATGTCACAAAATCGAGAGTTTTTCTTGCGCAAATTGCATTCTTTATTAGGAGTTATTCCTGTTGGACTTTTTCTACTTGTCCACTTGGGTGTGAACTACTTTTCCGTAAGAGGAGAAGAAGAGTACAACCAAGCAGTAGCTTTTATGGAAGGGCTTCCATTCCGCTACGCAATGGAGATTTTCATTATCTTTATTCCTATTTTATTCCACGCAATCTATGGTCTATATATTGCATTTCAAGCCAGACATAACACAGGTACATACAGTTATTTCCGTAACTGGATGTTCCGTTTGCAACGTACGACAGGTGTCATTACATTAATCTTCGTAGCATGGCATGTATGGGATACCCGAATTGCCGCGGCCTTGGGTCAAGAAGTTAACTTTGACATGATGGCTGATATTGTTGCTAATCCAGTTGCCCTAGTTGCTTACATCATTGGTATTACAGCTACAACGTTCCACTTTGCTAACGGACTATGGTCGTTTGCCATTACGTGGGGAATTACAGTTTCACCACGCTCTCAGCAAATTTCCACGTACATTACTTTAGGTATATTCGTACTTCTTACATTCGTTGGTATTCGATCCATTTTAGCATTCGTTATGTAAATCCTTGTTCAATGCGATGAGAACAAGCAGGGGAGAAACCACTTTCTTGCTTTAAGAGAACTCTCTATTTGAACACGCACTATGAGAAGGAGTGTTTTGTATGAGCAAAGGTAAAATCATCGTTGTCGGCGGTGGCTTAGCAGGCCTTATGGCTACAATCAAAGCTGCAGAAGCCGGCATGAAAGTAGATTTGTTTTCAGTAGTACCCGTAAAGCGATCTCATTCCGTTTGTGCTCAAGGGGGCATTAACGGTGCATTAAATACAATGGGTGAAGGAGATTCCACTTGGGAGCACTTTGATGATTCCGTATACGGTGGGGACTTCTTAGCTAACCAACCCCCTGTAAAAGCCATGTGTGACGCAGCGCCAGGAATTATTCATTTGATGGACCGTATGGGTGTCATGTTCAACCGTACGCCAGAAGGACTTCTTGCCCTCCGTCGCTTTGGTGGAACACAGCATCACCGTACCGCTTTCGCAGGTGCGACAACAGGACAGCAACTTCTATACGCATTGGACGAGCAAGTTCGTCGTCATGAAGTAGGCGGACTTGTAACGAAGTATGAAGGTTGGGAATTTTTAAGCGCGATCGTGGATGAAAGCGACGGACGTTGTCGTGGAGTAACGGCTCAGAACCTTGCTACATCTGAAATGCAGTCATTCAAAGCAGACGCTGTCATTTTGGCAACTGGCGGACCGGGAATTATCTTCGGTAAATCAACGAACTCCATGATTAACACAGGGTATGCCGCAGCTGCTGTATACAAGCAAGGCGCTTATTACGCAAACGGAGAATTCATTCAAATCCACCCAACGGCTATTCCAGGAGATGATAAGCTACGTCTCATGAGTGAATCTGCTCGTGGAGAAGGTGGACGTGTTTGGACATATAAAGATGGTGAGCCGTGGTACTTCTTGGAAGAGAAATATCCAGCCTATGGTAACCTCGTACCTCGTGATATTGCTACCCGTGAGATCTTCTCTGTGTGTGTGGATCAAAAGCTCGGTGTCAATGGCGAGAACATGGTTTACCTTGACTTGTCCCATAAAGACCCTAAAGAGTTAGACGTTAAGCTTGGCGGAATCATGGAAATTTACGAGAAATTCATGGGTGATGACCCTCGTAAAGTTCCAATGAAGATCTTCCCGGCAGTTCATTATTCGATGGGTGGTCTTTGGATTGATTACGATCAAATGACAAATATTCCAGGTCTTTTTGCAGCCGGTGAGTGTGATTACTCCCAGCACGGTGCGAACCGTCTTGGAGCAAACTCTCTTCTTTCTGCTATTTACGGTGGTATGGTTGCTGGACCAAAAGCTGTTGACTATATCAGTGGCTTAGAGCAATCGGCTGAAGACTTGAGCAGTCAGGTATTTGATAACCAGCTTAAGAAAGACGAAGAGGAATTCAATACCATTTTGAGTATGAGCGGGAATGAAAATGCGTTTAAGCTTCACCAAGAGCTTGGTCAATATATGACCGATAACGTAACGGTTGTTCGTGAAAACAAGCGCCTACTCGAAACGGATGAGAAGATCCAAGAACTTATGGAACGTTACAAAAAAATCAACATCGACGATACGGCGAAGTGGAGCAACCAAAGTGCGGCGTTCATCCGTCAGCTTGATGGCATGTTAAACCTCTCTCGTGTGATTACACAAGGAGCTTACAACCGTAACGAAAGCCGTGGAGCTCACTATAAGCCGGAATTCCCGGATCGTAACGACGATGAGTGGTTGAAAACAACGAAAGCGAAATTTAACAAGGCGACAGGAGCCCCTGAGTTTGAATATGAAGAAGTAGACGTGTCCTTGATCAAGCCGCGTAAACGTGATTACACGTCTAAGAAGCAAGGGAGTGTGAAGTCATGAGTGAAAAAATGATCCATTTGATTATCACGCGACAAAAAGACGGTGAAGGTGGTTCTTATAAAGAAGAGTTCAAGCTTCCTTACCGTGAAAACATGAACGTGATTTCAGCGTTGATGGAAATCCGTCGTAACCCGGTTAATGCGAACGGTGAAGATACAACGGCTGTATCTTGGGAAGCAAGCTGCTTGGAAGAAGTATGTGGTGCTTGTTCCATGGTGATTAACGGGAAACCTCGTCAATCATGTACAGCACTTGTCGACCAACTTGAGCAGCCAATTCGCCTCGAGCCGATGAAAACATTCCCGGTGGTACGTGACCTTGTTGTCGATCGTAGCCGTATGTTTGATTCACTCAAGCGAGTTAAAGCATGGGTACCAATTGATGGAACGTACGATTTAGGTCCGGGACCACGTATGCCTGAAGCGAAGCGTCAATGGGCATATGAACTTTCTAAATGTATGACATGTGGTGTTTGTCTTGAAGCATGTCCGAACGTGAACGACAAATCCGAGTTCATCGGACCGGCAGCACTTTCTCAAGTGAGACTGTTTAATGCTCACCCGACTGGTGCAATGCACAAAGCTGAGCGTTTAAACACGTTGATGGATGGTGATGGGGGACTATCAAACTGTGGAAACTCCCAAAACTGTGTACAGGCATGTCCGAAAGGCATTCCACTTACAACGTCAATCGCAGCACTTAACCGCGATACAACACTACAATCATTTAAAAACTTTTTTGGAAGTGACAACAACTTCTAAAAACGAGCGAAAGGGCAGAATCGTTTCTGCCCTTTTGTATAGGAAGGTTTATGAATGAATACTCACTCATTGTGTTGGCGGGTGAGACTTGAGTGAGTGTGATAAAGGTGAGAAATCCAAGAATAGATAAGATGCGCTCTATCTTTCCGAGTAAAAGTACGATGGCTTGAATACTACGAAAATGAGGTGAAGGGAATGGCATTACCAAGCTATATTAACGATCTTCAAGAATGGTCCGAGAGTTTTCATTATAATTACCCGATTACCGTTCGTTTTTCAGAAACGGATGCTTTTGGTCATATGAACAACACCGTATCTTTTGTTTACTTCGAACAAGGTAGAATCAGCTTTTTTAAAGATATTGGACTTGGTGAAGAGTGGTTTTCAAATGGTGGAGAAGGTATTCCCGTAACGGCAGATCTTCATTGCGATTACATAAGACAAGTTTTCTTTGACGAAAACCTTCTCGTTAGTGTGAAAGTCGCGGAAATTGGGAATTCATCGGTTGATTTGCATTACAAGGTTACCAACGAAAAAGGTGACATTTGCATGACTGGGAGGGGACGGATGGTTCAAGTATCTCAGAAGACCGGAAAGTCCCTTCCTTGGAACGAACAGGCCAGATCTCTTTTAGAACATGCGTAAAGAGAATAAAGAAATAAATATAATAAAAACGCTATGCTTACGTGACGTAGGCATAGCGTTTTGCATACGATAAGGTACCTATTCTCAACTAACGTGGTGTGAAGCGATCTGACAATGGTAGCAGTTCTATGACCAGCCTACGAAACAGTTAGGTTTATATCCGAGAGATCCAAAGGCCTAACTTGTATTCATATAAACAGTGTTTTGCTGCATGATCATCCTATGAGGGTGCTATTGGGACCTTATGGGAGTAAATTGTGTATCATTCATGTTAATCCAAAGTCACAAGCACCCTTTAAGTGACATAAGATAACATGACTAAATACTATCCCACCAATCGACGATAAAGCAGCCCACGCAAGAAAGGGTGAAATGATTGAAAGAGCACGATTTCCGACCAAAACCACTATTAACCAAACGTGAGAGAGAAGTATTCGAGCTATTAGTCCAAGATAAGACAACTAAAGAAATCGCATCAGAATTGTTCATTAGTGAGAAGACTGTACGAAATCATATATCTAACACAATGCAGAAGCTTGGGGTAAAGGGGCGCTCGCAAGCAGTCATAGAATTGGTCCGTCTAGGAGAATTGAAAATATAATGTAAACCGGCTTCCTGTCAAAAGGAGCCGGTTTCGTTTTTTGACTCTATTCTTGAAGGTTTGCTTTATCTTTGAAAGCTTTTTCATTGACGTAAGGACCTGGTCCTATTATGATAAAAGTTAGTGCTGAAAAGGATGGTATCGCGGTATGGAATTGATTTACACGATAAAAAAAGTGCTTAATAACAACGTCGTCATCGTAAGTGGTGAAGATCAGAGTGAACGAATCCTTATTGGAAATGGCATCGGCTTCTCAAAAAAGAAGGGCGATATTCTTTCTGATCAACAATATGAAAAGGTATTCAAACTCGAAAATGAAAGGGAACAAAAGCTGTACAAGCAGCTCCTTCATCATGTGGATCCGACTATTGTACAAGCCATTAATGATGCGATACGTGACATTCAAGAAAAGTTGGACTTACCAGTTCATGAACATATTCATATTGCTTTAACGGACCACATTGCGTTTGCCATAAAGCGGGTTGAACAAGGATTGGACATTAAAAATCCGTTTCTTCATGATACGGAACTATTGTATCCAAAAGAGTTTAAAATCGCTGAAGAAGTGGTCAATGATTTGAATAAAAAGCTCGATGTTCATTTACCTAGAAGTGAAATTGGATTCGTTACGCTTCACATCCATAGCGCAGTTTCAAACCGTTCCTTAAAAGAAATCAATCAGCATTCACAATTGATTACGAAGCTCGTTCACGTAATTGAAAGTCAGCTTGATGTGAAGATTGATAAAGAGAGCATTGATTATGCAAGGCTCGTCAGTCATCTGAGACGAGTGATTGACCGAGTCATTGATGATGATCGTGTGGATGTTCATGAAAAATTAGCGTCGGTATTGAAAAAAGAATATCCTGTGTGCTATAATCTTTCATGGAAGTTGGTAAAAATCATTCAACAAGCCATACACAAACCTATACCCGAAGCAGAAATCGTTTACATCACGATTCATTTGCAACGGTTAACAAATCAATAAACGTACACACTTTACGTGTTACTGATACGATCAGGCATGAGTAAACAGGTGTATATGAATCCATAGCAGGGTAATCCTACCTTAATTGATAGGGGTACTCTATGCACTGCGGGGTTCGTATATAGCTTTTGCTCATGCTTTTTTTGTGTGCTTATGAATGCGCTATTTGTTAGCGCTTACCAGCTTTCTTGAAAGCCATTACATTGAAGGAGGAGAGTGGGATGAGTAATCTTTTTGGATTGCTTCAACGAATCGGGCGCTCATTAATGACCCCGGTTTCCGTGTTACCAGCCGCAGGACTTTTACTTGGCCTGGGACACGAAAATGTACTAAACATCCCTGTGATGACAGAGGCAGGGGGCATTATATTTGCCAATTTGGCTTTGATTTTTGCTATTGGGGTTGCTATTGGGCTATCGGATGGTGATGGGGTAGCAGGTCTCGCGGCCGTAATTGGTTACTTAATTATGAACCAAACACTTGGGATCATGGCAGAGTACCAAGGTGTGGAGACCGAGGCGGTACTGGGGATAGAAACCCTAGGCATGGGAGTATTCGGTGGTATTATTATCGGTCTTGTGGCCTCTTATCTGTATAAGAAGTTCTACAATATTGAACTGCCACAGTTCCTTGGCTTTTTTGCCGGAAAACGATTTGTACCCATTATCACAGCAGCAGTAAGTGTAGTTTTAGGGGTGGTTTTCGTATTTGTATGGCCACCAATCCAGCAAGGAATTGATTTTTTAAGTGTCCTTGCTACTGAAACAGGATCTACAGTGGCAGCGTTTATCTTCGGGTTTGGTCAGCGTGCGCTTATTCCTTTTGGTTTGCATCATATCTTTTACCAGCCTTTCTGGTTTGAGTTTGGTACGTACACAAATGCAGCTGGAGAAGTGGTTCGAGGTGACATGACCCGCTATTTTGCAGGAGACGAATCAGCCGGTACGTTTATGGCTGGGCTATTCCCGTTTATGCTTTTTGGACTACCTGCGGCGGCACTTGCGATTTACCATGAGGCAAGTCCAGCGAAAAAGAAAGCAGTAGCCGGAATTATGGGTTCTGCAGCTCTTACAAGTTTCCTTACGGGTATTACTGAACCAATTGAGTTCGCATTCCTTTTCGTAGCACCGGTATTGTTCTTGATCCACTGTGTGTTTGCGGGGTTGTCCTTCGTAGTAATGGACCTGTTAAATGTAAAAGCAGGTTTTACATTCTCCGGAGGCTTTATCGACTACGTTCTATACTGGAACCTTTCCACAAATGCTTGGATGATCATTCCAGTCGGGTTAGTATTTGCAGTTCTATACTACTTCGGGTTCCGATTTGCTATTCGCAAGTTCGACCTTAAAACGCCAGGGCGCGAAGACGACGAGGGAGAAGAAGGGAAAGGGAGTGCAAAACCTTCACAAGGTCTTGCGAAAGATGTCCTTTCCGCTCTTGGAGGAAAACAAAACATTTCAGCTCTTGACGCGTGTATTACTCGCTTACGTGTAACGGTTAAGGATAAAAGTGATGTAAATAAAGATGAACTGAAAAAATTAGGCGCTTCGGGTGTGATGGAAGTGGGTAATAATATACAAGCCATCTTTGGTACAAAATCGGACACACTCAAAGGGCAGATCAAAGATTTGATTGATGGAAAAGAAGTCCAAGAAGATCTAGATGAACAAGAAACAGACAATACGCAAATTGTTCCTGGTGACACGTCGGACGAAGAAAGGAAGAAAGATTCATTATCGGTTGTTACCCCAATTGAGGGTGAGATCATGGAAATCACAGAGGTTCCAGATGAAGTTTTCTCCGGTCGTATGATGGGTGACGGTTTTGCAATCAATCCGAAAAATGGTCTTGTCAAATCTCCCGTTAATGGTAAAGTAGTGAATGTCTTCCCTACGAAACATGCTATAGGCATTGAAGCTGACAGCGGACATGAAATTCTGATACACTTTGGAATTGATACGGTCAACCTAAAAGGTGAAGGATTTGAGACCTTCATTCAAGAAGGAGACCGAATAAAGCAAGGTCAAGAGTTATTAAGAGTCGATTTGGACAAAATTAAAGAGAAAGTACCGTCTTTGATTACGCCGATCGTATTCACAAACCTTCAAGAAGGTGAAGCAGTCAAGCTTCAAAAGCACGGGTCTGTTTCCTTTGGGGATGCAGATATAATAAAAATTACAAAATAATACTTAAACTTTAAAGGAGTGTTTTCTCATGGCAGAAAAGAATTTTAAAATCACAGCTGAAACAGGTATCCACGCTCGTCCAGCAACACAACTAGTAAACAAAGCAGGTCAGTACGAGTCTGAAGTAACACTTGAGCACAACGGAAAATCCGTAAACCTTAAATCCATCATGGGTGTAATGAGCCTAGGTGTTGGACAAGGCGCTGAAGTAACAATCAAAGCAGAAGGTCCTGATGCTGATGAAGCGCTTGCTGGTCTTGAGGGAGTAATGAAAGAAGGACTTGCTGAGTAATGTCTAAAACATTAACAGGAATCGGAGCTTCTTCCGGCATCGCCATTGCGAAGGCTTTTCTTCTTGAAACACCGGACCTGTCCGTTGAAAAAACAACGGTTGATGATGTTTCATATGAACTAGAAAAGTTCGATCAAGCTTTGGAGAAAGCCAAAGGGGAACTCGAAAAGATTAAAGAAAAGACGTTAAATGACCTTGGTGAAGAGCACGCGGAGATTTTCTCTGCACACCTTCTTGTTTTATCCGACCCTGAATTTGTTGATGCGATTCGCGGGAAGGTAAATAATGAAAACGTAAATGCAGGCTTCGCTGTAAAAGAAGTATCCGACATGTTTGTTTCCATGTTTGAAAACATGGACAACGAATACATGAAGGAACGCGCAGCGGATATCCGAGACGTTTCCAAGCGTGTCCTTGCTCACGTTCTTGGGAAAAAGCTTGTATCCCTTGCTGAAATCGATGAAGAGGTTGTCGTGATCGCTGATGACCTGACGCCTTCTGATACTGCTCAGCTTAACGGCGAGTTTGTTAAAGGTTTCGCAACGGATATCGGTGGTCGAACGTCCCACTCTGCGATCATGGCTCGCTCCATGGAAATCCCTGCAGTAGTAGGCACGAAAGAGATCACTTCTTCTGCTGACTTCGATACGATGGTTATTGTTGATGGAATCGATGGGACTGTTATCGTTGACCCTACCGATGACGAAGTAGCCGAGTATAAAAAGAAGCAAGGAGATTTCGCTGAAAAGAAAAAAGAATGGGCCAAGCTTGTTAATGACCCAACTGAATCAAAAGATGGGCACCATGTAGAGCTTGCAGCTAACATTGGGACACCTAACGACCTTGAAGGTGTAATCAACAATGGTGCAGAGGGAATTGGTCTTTATAGAACCGAATTCCTATATATGGGCCGTGACGAACTACCTACTGAAGAAGAGCAGTACGAAGCATACAAAAAAGTCGTTGAAGATATGGACGGCAAGCCTGTCGTCATCCGTACTCTCGACATTGGTGGAGACAAGGAGCTTCCATACCTTGATCTGCCAAAAGAAATGAACCCATTCCTTGGGTTCCGTGCGATCCGTCTTTGTCTTGAAAAAGATGATATGTTCCGTACGCAGCTTCGTGCCCTTTTACGTGCAAGTGCATTCGGTAACTTGAAAATCATGTTCCCGATGATTGCCACTCTTGACGAGTTCCGTCAAGCAAAAGCGATCCTTCTTGAAGAAAAAGAGAAGTTGGTAAGCGAGGGAACAGACGTAAGTGATGGGATTGAGATTGGAATCATGGTAGAAATTCCATCTACAGCCGTTATGGCCGATACGTTTGCGAAAGAAGTAGACTTCTTCAGTATCGGAACGAACGACTTGATTCAGTATACAATGGCGGCAGACCGAATGAATGAACAGGTGTCTTACTTGTATCAACCATACAACCCGGCGATTCTTCGCTTGGTTAAAATGGTTATCGATGCTGCTCATAAAGAAGGAAAATGGGCTGGCATGTGCGGTGAAATGGCTGGAGATGAAGTGGCAATCCCTCTTCTTCTTGGACTCGGACTCGATGAGTTCAGTATGAGTGCAACATCCGTATTACCAGCACGTAGTCAAATCTCAAAAATGACGAAGAAAGAAGCGGAAGAAGTAGCTGAGAAAGCGTTGGCTATGGAAACGGCTGAAGACGTTAAGTCATTTGTTGAAAAGACATTCTTTAAATAGAACTGTTGGAAAGAACCTCCGCCTTGATTGCGGAGGTTCTTTCTATTCATTTGAAGTGCTTTTGTGGTGGGGGGAGAGAATGGGATTTTTGTTGGAGAAGTGCTAACTGGAGTAAACGGAAGATAAGTGGATTGAATGGAAGATAAATGAATCAAAAGAAAAATAAGTGGATCAAACTTGAGATAAGTGGATCAAAAGAAAAATAAGTGGATCATCCGAAGTCCCAAAGATTCGCAATCAATCGTTGCACTTCTTTAATAAAAAAACTATCGCGTAAGTGTAGAATCCGACCTTTTGTAAAACAACTTTTATTGTTTTATCTTCCTACTTTTTACTTGATAAATAAAACTTTCTGCGACTTTTCGAGAGAAACACTTGAAAAGAGGGAGAAAAACTAAGAAAATGGTAGTAATACAAGTGTATGGGTACAAAGAATGAAGAGTGAGAGTACATAATTTAGCATTGACCTACGAAAAGGTCTATAGGAGGGGGATACAATGGCAGAACAAACGATTAAGAAACAGCAAGTTGCTGATATTGAAAAATCATTGCGAATGATCGCGGACATTGTAAAACAAAAAGGGAGAGAAATTCTCAATGAATTTCCGATAACCCCTCCGCAGTTTGTTGCACTTCAATGGTTGCATGAATATGGTGATATGACTATCGGGGAATTGTCATCCAAGATGTACCTTGCATGCAGCACAACGACGGACCTTGTGGATCGTATGGAAAAGAATGAACTCGTCGAACGAGTGAAAGATACAAATGATCGCCGTGTGGTTCGTATTCATCTTCTTGATAAAGGCGCTACCATTATTAAAGAAGTAATTAACCGCAGACAGGCGTATTTGCAAGGAATTTTAGACGATTTTTCACCGGAAGACGTCGACTTTTTAGATCGAAGCTTGAGCTATTTATTCGATGAAATGAAAAAAGATGCGAAAACGTGGAAGTCGTTTTAAGCTAATGATAGTGGGACATAAGTGAAGTGGTTTGATTGAAGTCCAAACTGTTCGCTAACAGAGCGGTTGATTTGCACCGCACCTGCGTTCGGATTTCCAATCACACGTCTGTCTCAATCTCAATAAAAAGTTAATCTAGTTATTTAACGAAGAAAGAAGGAAAAAGTACGTTGGATAAACCTATTGGAGTAATCGATTCCGGAGTAGGGGGCCTTACAGTTGTCTCGGAGATGATCCGCCAGCTGCCGAAAGAAGAGATCATCTATATTGGTGATACAGCCCGCTGCCCGTATGGACCACGACCGGTGGAAGAAGTGCGCCAGTATACGTGGGAGATGATTGATTACTTACTTCAAAATGATATTAAACTTCTTGTTATTGCATGTAATACCGCTACCGCTGTCGTGTTGGAGGAGGCGAAAAAGGTCCTCTCCATTCCGGTGATTGGTGTTATTCATCCAGGAGCCATTGCAGCACTCAAAGTTACCGAAAATGATCACGTAGGAGTCGTTGGTACGGTTGGTACGATCCTCAGTGGTGCATACGAAAAAACGTTAATGAGTATCAATGACAAGGTGAAAGTGGAAAGCCTTCCTTGTCCTCGGTTTGTGCCCTTGGTTGAAAAAGGGGTTATTCACGGTGAAGAGGCTGAGCGTGTTGTTTCAGAAACTCTTGAACCGATTGTCGAAACGGGGATTGATAGTCTCATCTTAGGTTGTACGCATTATCCTTTGTTAGAAGGTGTGATTAACAAAGTAGTGGGTGAGCGTATTCAAGTGATTTGTTCCGGTGACGAGACAGCTCGGGAAGTAAGTGGCCTTCTTTATCACAATGAATTGTTGTATACAGGAAACCGAAAGCCTGAGCACCATTTCTTTTCAACAGGTCCCGGGGCTACGTTTAAAGAAATTGCAAACGATTGGCTTAGTATAAAAGTAAATGATGTTCACCATATCACTCTTGCCGAGAGCAAGACAGTGAACTAATCAAAACCTCGTAAACCTATTGGTTGCGGGGTTTTTATTTGTGTAATGGGAAGTGTGTACCGTCTTCAATTTGTGCATTTTAGTGCCTAGTTCTAAAACGCTGTTTTTCGAAGGACTGTTGCTTTTATACAAGAAAAATTGAAGCAGAAGAGCCCGTAACCTCGATATCTCATAGCTTAGGTTTGCAGAGGACGAAGAGTGTTTTGTTCGTTGAGTCTATATTCCTTCGTAGAGCATCCATCCTTTTTTTCCGAATGAAACAAGTTGGTCTAAAAAAAAGGAAGGCTCGTATATATGGTAGTACAAACTGCCTGAGGAGGGGAAAGTATGCTTCGTTTAATAAAAAAACCTTGGTGGATGCTAGTGCTGGCGGCAGTCGTAGTGGCTGCTTGCGGAGCCGAGGATGAGGCTCAAGAAACATTCGAAGAAGTGGACCCACCACAATATGTGGACGATGAAGAGGGTCTCGGCTTGGAAGGTATGCTTGATGCATTAGAAGAAAGCTCGGAGGTCGTAGAGGCTAACGAAGAGATGGATATGGAAGAAGGAATGGAAGAGGATGAGTACGACGAAAAAGGCGGTATGATGCAAGACAATGACATGGATCAAGAGGAGATGCACAGCGATGATGAAATGGAGGAAAAAGGCGGAGAAATGATGAGTGAAACGGCCATGCGTGAGCTATACTTAATGGATAAAAACGGTATGGTCACTCCTCAAACGTTCGCGTTACCTGAATCTGGAGATGAATTAGAGCAATCTCTTTCGTACCTAGTTAAAGATGGTCCTGTAACAGAACTCCTTCCAAATGGATTCCAAGCTGTACTTCCAGCTGGAACGGAAGTGCTTGATGCGGAAGTAACAAGAGATGGAACCGCGGTTGTAGATTTCTCAGTAGACTTTACGGATTATCGTCCGGAAGATGAACTAAGAATCCTGCAGTCGGTTACTTGGACGGCCACTCAGTTTGAAGATGTAGAGCGCGTTCAAATTAAAATAAACGGTGAAGATCAGCAAGTGATGCCTCAGAATGGCACGCCAATTGCGGAAGGATATAGCCGTGCACATGGCATTAACCTAGAAACGGGATCTGTAAGTGACCTCTCCAATACAAAAGCTGTGACAGTCTACTTCTTGTCGCAAAATGAAGAGCAAACCTACTATGTCCCTGTTACTCGTCGAGTACCAGCGTCGGTTGATACTCATACGGCAGTTGTTGATGAACTGTTAAAAGGACCGGATATGCTTACATCCCTTTTGACCGACTTTAGATCGGAAGCCGAGCTTGTTGAGAAGCCGAGAGTAAGAAATGGCACAGTGACACTGAACTTTAACGAAGGTGTCCTTTCTCAACTTGAAGGTACAGCTGTTTCCGAGCACGTTGTAAACATGCTTGTGTTGTCTCTGACTGAGCAAGAGGATGTAGAGCAAGTAGCAATTGAAGTGAACGATAACGACGAATTAATGGTGAGCACAGGTGACATGCTAACGGCCCCTGTTACTCGACCTGAAACAGTCAACACCGGAAAATATTAAGTTGATGAGCATTTGAATTTGAATTAAGAAACGATTATCATAAGGAGGTGGCTAATCGCCACCTCTTTTCTTATGTTTAGCTTTTTAAAGATGGACCTAAATGAAGAAAACAGTCATGTAAAAGACATACATAGCAACTACAATTTAAGGAGTGTTTTCATGCGTATTGACGGACGAAAGAACGATGAATTGCGTGAGGTACAACTAGAAGCAAATTATATTAAACATCCGGAAGGGTCAGTTTTGATTTCTTTTGGCGATACGAAAGTCATCTGTTCAGCAAGTATTGAAGACAGAGTCCCTCCCTTTATGAGAGGGCAAGGCAAAGGTTGGGTTACGGCTGAATACTCTATGTTGCCAAGAGCGACTGAGACGAGAAACATCCGAGAGTCAGCCAAGGGGAAACTCACTGGACGGACGATGGAGATTCAGCGTTTGATTGGTCGTGCGTTACGTTCTGTTGTCGACCTTGAGGCGATGGGTGAAAAAACAGTATGGGTTGACTGTGATGTGATTCAAGCCGACGGTGGTACCCGCACGGCATCTGTAACCGGCGCTTTCGTAGCCATGTGCTTGGCTTTTCAAAAAGGCATGGACGAAAAAATGTTTAAAACGTTTCCCGTTACCGATTATTTAGCAGCCGTTTCTGTAGGGATGGACACAGAAGAAGGGGCCATTTTGGATTTGAACTACGCTGAGGATTCAAAAGCAGACGTAGATATGAACGTGATCATGACTGGAAACAACGAATTCGTAGAGCTTCAAGGAACAGGTGAAGAGGCGACCTTTTCAAGAGCACAACTAAATGACATGCTCGATTTAGCGGAAAAAGGAATTGGAGAACTCTTTGACATCCAAAAACAAACGCTTGGAGAGACGGCAGGACACCTAGCACAAAAAGGTGACGAAGAATGAGTGTGAAAAAAGTACTCATCGCCACACAAAACGCTGGTAAAGTAAGAGAATTTGACGCTTTTTTTGCCAAAAAAGGGATTCAAGTAACGTCTTTATTAGACGTGGAAGAGCCTGATGACGTTGTTGAAGATGGTGTGACATTCGAAGACAACGCGATCAAAAAAGCGGAGGCAATCGGGAAATCATTAGGAATTCCGGTTATTGCTGATGACAGCGGCCTTGAAGTGGATGCGTTAGACGGTGCACCAGGCGTTTATTCTGCTCGTTATGCGGGAAGTGAAAAGAACGATGAAGCGAATAATCAGAAGTTGCTGGCTGAGCTAGAGAGTGTTCCAGAAGAGGAGCGCACAGCGCGATTTGTATGTGCGCTAGCCGTTTACTTGCCAGGAAACCAATGTCATGTTGTGAGAGGCACTTGCGAAGGTCAAATTGCAATGGAACTTCAAGGTGAGAATGGTTTTGGATACGACCCTCTTTTTTATGTACCTAAACTCGGGAAAATGATGGCTGAATTGAGCCGAGATGAAAAGAACGAAATCAGTCACAGGGCCAATGCTTTAAAAAAGTTGGCTTCTGAATGGGATTCTTTACTCAGTTAAGGTGAACAGGAGGTCTGTTATGAGAGCGATGATCATAAGCGACAGCCACGGCTGGCGTAAGGAATTAAAGCAAGTTATCGATCGTCATCGAGAAGAAGTGGATATGATCATCCATTGTGGTGACTCTGAATTGGAGACCGAAGCTTCTGAGCTCGTGGGTGTAAATACGGTACGGGGCAATTGTGACTTCACGGGCAAGTTTCCTGAAGAGCGGGTTGATGAAGCGAAGGGCATTCGTGTTTTCACCGGTCATGGTCACTTGCTAAATGTAAAAATGTCTTCCCTTCAATTGAAGTATAAGGGAGAAGAAACAGAAGCAGACGTGGTTTGTTTCGGACATTCCCACGTGCCAGAGGCGTTTGTTGAAGAAGGTATGGTTTTCTTAAACCCGGGTAGCATTCGTCTTCCAAGAGGAGAAGTGAATGTAGGTACGTATGTCATTCTTGAGGTTGACCAAGAAGAGGCGAGCGTGACGTATTTGACACTTGATGGGCAGGAAGTGCCGGAGTTAAGTAAAACATTACAACGATAAGTAAGTGTTGTGGAGAGAGGCCTCTAAAGTCGGAAGTGACATTGTGGAGGTCTGACTCTCCAGTTTAAAAGCAGTAAGGTGAACGATTTGCTCATGTGAGGATCACGAAGAAAGAGATTAAATTAAAAAAGTTTGTTGACTTTTTTTCCGGCATAAGCTATATTAATATTTGTCGCCACAAACAAAAGCGACTGAATAACAATAGCGATGCGGGTGTAGTTTAGTGGTAAAACCTCAGCCTTCCAAGCTGATGATGTGAGTTCGATTCTCATCACCCGCTCCATTGTCCCAGTAGCTCAGCTGGATAGAGCAACGGCCTTCTAAGCCGTCGGTCGGGAGTTCGAATCTCTCCTGGGACGCCATTAACGCAACTAAAGAACATACATATACAAAAGCCCGTCGGAGATTGTCTCCGGCGGGCTTTTGGTTTCTTACTGTTTGTGCGAATAAGCAATTAAGATGACTTCATCTGCCGCTTGCTCACGGAGTTTATTTTCAAGTGCCCTTACTTCATTGAGCATCTCGTCGGATAGTGGGGCTGGGTTGTATTCTTGGAACGGCTCGTTTTCATGTGTTGTCATGGACTAAAACTCCTAACTCATGGATGTAGACGTTTAGTTTTTCCATGATTAGTGGTTTTATGAGTGAAAGGCCTTAAACAAAAAAATGGTCCAAACAAAAGTTGGACCAAAGCTCCGTATAGGTTGATTCCTTATGAAGGTTTTTGTTCTATACTGCTTTCACCTTGGGTTCTTGTGCTTTTCCCAACAACTTGGCACATGATTTGTTTAATACCTGCTTCAATGTTTGTGGACTTTAAGGTCACTACTTTCCACCCGCAGCTTCGGATGTATTGAGTGAGAAAAAGTTGTCTTAAGGGAGAGATATCAGGTGGGATGACAGCGATGCGATATGGCTCTAAGGCTAGTGGGATTCTTGTATTCCCGCAAGGAATGTGACAGCTCACGTAAAAACCTTTTAAGGTGAGACCATCGTATAGTTGTTGTTCGACGGCGGATTGGAGAATGGCGCGTTCTGATTTAACCGTGATTAGTCTCGGGCGGGATTGTGGTTTTTTTCTTGAGGCAACATACAAAGTGACCACAGCTACAATAGATAAAATACCAATTTCGAACAACGCGATCACCCTTTCAAATGAAAAAATGGATTATAGTATGTATTTACCTAAAACGAGAAGTGGAAACCTCTAAATGCACGAGAGAGAAAAACAATTGAGCGGTGTGGGTATATTTATTCTTTTTTTGTTTATATTTGTTTTTCCGAATTTAACTTGATAAACTGAAAGGTAATAACTTTGCACATGGTAAAGGTGGCACGGAGTATGGGAAAGCAAAAAAAGGGGCAGGGTCAGGATGATAATGTCATTATGTTCCCCGGCTTGGTGGCACGTCTGGTGGACAAAGGGATGGCTGCACTAAAGGAAAAGAAGCACTATGATGCGCTTCGGTATTTCCAACAGTCAGCTGAATTGGAACCTACACACCCTCAGGCACGCTACGGATTGGTGA
The DNA here is from genome assembly GCF_000429705.1 of Alteribacter aurantiacus DSM 18675. Classification (GTDB taxonomy): domain Bacteria; phylum Bacillota; class Bacilli; order Bacillales; family Salisediminibacteriaceae; genus Alteribacter; species Alteribacter aurantiacus. Next base: position 1,998,336 of record NZ_KE386941.1, on the reverse strand, counting down.
TAACGAATATTGAGTTGAATCGACTTGATGAAGCAAAAGAGTATTGTGAATCCATGCTTAAAGAAGGTATTGGGCAATATTATGAAGTTCTTCAAGTGTATGTATCTCTTCTAGTTCAGCTTGGAAAATACGAAGAAGTGGTCACGATGCTGGAGTCGGTAATGGTTGAGGACAAGCTACCACCGAATATGGCAGAATCGTTCTATCAGCTTCTTGAGTTTTCAAGGCAAATGACAAACCACCATCAGACGAATATGGTTGAGGAAGAAGAACCTGTTGACCAATTCAGTTCACCTGATGAGTGGATTAAAACACTTGAAAAAGGAGATCCAAATCAACAGTGGGGCGCATTAAAGAAGCTTAGCCAAGTCAATACGGAAAAGGTAGTCGAGGCGTACAGAACGTTCTTGGCTGAAAAAGAGAATGACCCTGTTTTAAAAAGCTATGTTTTGCAAATGATGAAAGACATGAATATAACGGGACAGTTCCGTGTACATAAGTTTGGCGATACATTTAACATACACATAAGTGATTTAGAAGACGTCTTTCACGAGCGGTTCGGAAATGAAGTGTTAAGAGTGCTTGAAAATCACCTCGGTCAAGAGAATCCCACGGTGGTTGAAATGGTCATGCAAGTGTGGTGGCATTACTTGTTTGCCATCTATCCGAAATCACCGGAGCCTTTAGATGCAAAAGTGTGGGCGGCTGCTCTTCATTACCTTGGCATTCAATTGCTTATGGAAGACGAAGAGAAAGATTTGGAAATCGAAGACATTACCATGGTGTACAAAACACCTGTAGAGCCGGTGAATGCTGCGATAGAGCATATTCGATCGATTGAAACCCACTTATTTCAATCTACCGATCCGATTACATAATGATTGAAAAGAAAATCACGTGTGTTATAATATAATGGTTGCAAACCGCGAGAAAAGTAAAAAGTAGTATTTTCAAAGATGTTGGAGGGAATATATATGACTGCAAAATTCGAAAAATTAGAAGGTAATTCCGGCGTTCTTACAATTGAAGTTGATAAAGAGCGTGTAAATGAAGCCCTAGATGAAGCATTCAAAAAAGTAGTTAAGAAAGTAAACGTACCTGGATTCCGTAAAGGGAAGGTACCTCGTTCTATGTTTGAACAGCGTTTTGGCGTAGAAGCGCTATACCAAGATGCTCTTGATATCCTTCTTCCACAAGCATATGGAGAAGCAGTTCAAGAAACAGGGATCGATCCTGTTGATCGTCCAGAAATCGACATCGAAAACATGGAAAAAGGCGAAAACCTTGTTTTCAAGGCTACTGTTACAGTAAAGCCTGAAGTTAAGCTTGGCGAATACAAAGGCCTTGAAGTTGAAGCTGAATCAACAGAAGTTACAGACGAAGATGTTGATAATGAAATCAAACAGCTTCAAGAGAAGAATGCAGACCTCGTTGCCATTGAAGACGGCGAAGTTCAAGAAGGCGACACTGTCGTTATGGACTTTGAAGGATTCGTTGACGGAGAAGCATTTGAAGGTGGAAAAGCGGAGAACTATTCTCTAGAAATCGGTTCTGGTCAATTCATCCCAGGATTTGAAGATCAGCTTGTTGGTACAAAAACAGGCGAAGAAAAAGAAGTTAACGTTGAATTCCCTGAAGACTACCACTCTGAAGAGCTTGCAGGAAAGCCTGCTGTATTCAAAGTGACTCTTCACGACATCAAGCGTAAAGAGCTTCCTGAACTTGACGATGAGTTCGCGAAAGATGTTGACGAAGAAGTAGCATCTCTTGATGAGCTAAAAACAAAACTTAAAGATAACCTTCAAAAGAGCCGTGAGCAAGAAGCGGACTTGAAGAAAAAAGACGCTCTAGTAGAGCAAGCTACTGAAAATGCTGAAATTGATGTACCAAAAGCAATGGTAGAAACAGAAACCGACCGTATGCTTCAAGAATTCGGTCAGCGTCTACAAGGTCAAGGTATGTCTCTTGACATGTACTACCAGTTCTCAGGTACTGACGAAGAAGGCATGAAAGCACAATTCATGGACGATGCTGAAAAGCGCGTACGCATGAACCTTACACTAGAAGCGATCGCTGAAGCTGAAAAAGTAGAAGCATCTGACGAAGATGTGGAAGCTGAGCTTGATAAGATGGCAGAAACGTATAAGCGTTCAAAGGATGAGCTTAAGCAAATCCTTCAAATGCAAGGCGGCCTTGACACACTAAAAGGTGACCTACAAATCCGTAAAGCCATTGACCTTCTAGTAGAAGAAAGCAAAACAAAAGAAGCATAATGAAAAGATGGAGCAAGGTACGAAAATACTCGTACCTTGCTCTATACATACATAAAACAGATTCAGTGCGAGATAAGCCAATTTTTGTAGAATTTCTTTTCTTTCATTTAAAAGGTTAAATGAGGCCAAATGTGGAAAAGGATACATAAGAGTACGTTATACATAGAATTCATTTTGTTTGACAGGAAAAATCCACTGCATTATGCTTGAAAAACATTCACATCAAAGCTGAATACCTTTGTTGCAAGATGTCATATTTACAGATTTTCGAGGTCTTGTGATACAATAGGATCACTATTCAGTAGAGATGGATGGACGTATTTGAAATGATTTGCTCACCTATGATTAAAAACAGGTGAGTGAACGTACAATGAGAACATACAAAAGATCTTAGCTATTGTTACAATCGGATTTTCTCCGTCTCAATACAAGTGTACGTCCTCGAAAAAAAGACAAGGGGTGAAGCGGAATGTTTAAATTCAATGAAGAAAAAGGTCAACTTAAGTGCTCTTTCTGTGGTAAAACACAAGACCAAGTCCGCAAACTCGTAGCCGGTCCTGGTGTGTATATATGTGATGAATGTATCGAATTATGTACCGAGATTGTAGAAGAGGAACTAGGCAGCGAGGAAGAAGTGGAAATGGAAGATATTCCAAAACCACAAGAGATTCGTGAGATCTTAAACGATTACGTTATTGGGCAGGATCAAGCAAAGAAATCGCTTTCTGTAGCCGTTTACAACCACTATAAGCGTGTAAATTCGACTCAGAAAAACGATGAAGTTGAGCTGGCCAAAAGTAATATTTGCCTAATTGGACCAACAGGAAGCGGTAAAACCCTTCTAGCTCAAACGTTGGCCCGTATTTTGAACGTGCCGTTTGCGATTGCTGATGCAACGTCTCTTACTGAAGCTGGGTACGTTGGGGAAGATGTGGAGAACATCTTGCTAAAATTGATCCAATCGGCAGACTACGATGTTGAAAAAGCAGAGCGTGGAATTATCTATATCGATGAAATCGATAAAGTGGCCCGCAAATCCGAAAACCCATCGATTACACGTGACGTTTCCGGAGAAGGGGTTCAACAGGCTCTATTGAAAATTCTTGAAGGAACAACTGCTAGCGTCCCTCCTCAAGGCGGACGTAAGCACCCACATCAGGAATTTATCCAAATTGACACGACGAACGTTCTGTTTATTTGCGGCGGTGCCTTTGACGGGATCGAGCAAATCATCAAGCGCCGTCTAGGTAAAAAAGTCATTGGTTTTGGATCCGATGCTTCTCAAGAAGATTTAAAGGAAGGCCAATACCTTGCTAAAATTCTTCCGGAAGACTTACTTCGTTACGGATTGATTCCGGAATTCATTGGCCGTTTACCGGTCATCTCAAGCCTTCGTCCACTTGATGAAGATGCCTTGATTGAAATCTTGACCAAGCCTAAAAACGCTCTTGTTAAACAATATCAAAAGCTTCTCGACCTTGACGATGTTGAGCTCGAGTTTGAAGACGATGCCCTAGTTGAAGTAGCCAAACAGGCGATTGAACGTAAAACGGGTGCTCGTGGTCTTCGCTCTATCATTGAAGGTATGATGCTTGATGTGATGTACGAATTGCCATCTCGTGACGATATCGCTAAATGCGTAATCACGGCTGAAACCGTTCGTGATCAGGCTCGTCCGCGTCTTGAAACGAAGGACGGCAAAGTCGTTCAAGAACAAGAAAAGCCAAGAGAAAGTGCATAAACACTGACTAACAACCCCCTCCGGTGATGCTGGAGGGGGTTGTTTTGTGATTTTGGGGGAGAGGATGGTGGAGTGAAAGTGATGGATAAATTGTGAAAGTGATTGATAACCGGCTCAAAGTCATGAACAAATCCCAAATGTGATCGATAAACCACTCACAACCCACCCTCCAACTCAATATGGGAAGCCAGTGAAAAAGTACACCCCGACTTTTTCACTGGCTTTATTTGAATGGCAATGGCTCCAGTCGGTTGCGCGCCTGATACGAGAAACCCACCCGTATCAGGCTTTCAAAACAGGCAACCGTTACGCTCATTGCTTCAAGGGCCCTGAAAAAGTTAAAGATCAAACTTTTTCAGGGCCTTCAATTTGGGTTCTATGCTAATTATTGCCTAGTTGGTGAAGTAAGGTTATACGGACCTTAAAAGGCAATACTAAGCATCACAGAATAATCGAGTAGGAGGAACCATAAATGTCTTTTACCGGATTAGCGTTTGTAATACAGTTGTTTTTTGGAGTCGTCATTGGGTTGTATTTTTGGAACTTGCTTAAGAATCAGCGTTCCCAACGAGTGAGTGTGGATAAGGAGTCAAGAAAAGAGATGGATCAGTTAAGGAAGATGCGTCTCATTACGTTAAGTGAACCGTTAGCGGAAAAGGTGAGGCCGCAGTCGTTTGATGATATTGTGGGTCAGCAGGATGGAATCAGGTCGTTAAGAGCGGCCTTATGTGGTCCGAATCCTCAGCATGTTATCATTTACGGTCCACCGGGAGTGGGTAAAACAGCGGCTGCCCGTCTTGTTTTGGAAGAAGCAAAAAAGAGTGCGTTGACGCCGTTTCGTCAGAAGTCCGTTTTTATTGAATTGGACGGTGCTACGGCTCGATTTGATGAAAGAGGGATAGCCGATCCTCTAATCGGATCCGTTCACGACCCGATTTATCAAGGGGCAGGTGCCATGGGGCAAGCGGGTATTCCTCAGCCTAAGCACGGGGCGGTTACGAAAGCACACGGTGGCGTGTTGTTCATTGATGAAATCGGTGAGCTTCACTCGATTCAGATCAATAAGCTCTTAAAGGTACTGGAAGACCGTCGCGTGTTCCTTGAAAGTGCGTATTACAGTGAAGAGAACCAACAAATCCCTGAGCATATTCACGATATTTTTCAAAATGGGTTGCCAGCTGATTTTCGTTTAGTTGGGGCTACGACGAGAAATCCGCAAGATATTCCTCCGGCCATACGATCTCGTTGCATGGAAGTGTATTTCAGAGCTCTTACACCTCCTGAAATTGAAACGATTGCGAAGAAAGCAGCCCTGCGTATTCATTGTGACGTAGATAGCGGAGTGTATGAAATTATTTCGAAGTATGCAACAAACGGTCGTGAAGCCGTAAACATCATGCAAATTGCTGCAGGAATGGCTACGAGTGAAAACCGTCAAACCATTTCTGTAAGTGACATCGAATGGGTGATTCATTCCAGTCAGCGCGCACCAAGGCCGGAAAGAAAAATTCACCGCCAAGACAAGGTCGGGTTTGTTAATGGACTCGCCGTGTTTGGTCCGAATTTAGGAGCTCTTCTAGAAATTGAAGTCACGGTCATGAAGAATCCGACTAAAGGATCGATTAATATTACTGGGATTGCCGAAGAAGAAAGCACAGGTGATCACACCCGAACGATTAAACGGAAGAGTATGGCCAAGGGATCCGTTGAAAATGTGGTCACTGTTCTTCGTCACATGGGGATTGCCACATACGATTATGATATTCATGTGAACTTTCCTGGAGGGGCGCCTGTAGATGGACCTTCTGCAGGAATCTCGATTGCAACGGCTATCTATTCTGCCATTCACAATGTACCTATTTCCCATAAAGTAGCGATGACAGGGGAATTGAGTATACACGGGAACGTGAAGCCCATTGGTGGTGTAGTAGCGAAAGTGGAGGCGGCCAAGCAGGCAGGTGCCACCGATGTAATCATTCCAAAAGAAAACCTCCAAGCGATCTTGATGGAAATGAAGGGAATTACGATTCACGCGGTCGATTCATTTTCAGAAGTCCTTGAAGTGGCTTTGTTGGTAGAAGACAAAAAGGAAGAAGAAAATGTTTTGCCGGCAGCGGCCGTATCCATGGGACAAGCGCAAATTTAACAAAAGGGTGGCTTAAAAGATGGGAATCACCTTTTGAGCCACCCTTAATTTGTTTGAGTTCACGCTAGTAGGGAAAAAGGATTGTTAGACATTAATCTGGCAATAGAGTAAAATTGAACAAGGTTGTCACGTTTATTCCTATACAAAAGAGAGTAGTAATAACAGTAGGAACAGATTGGCGCGGAGGTGGATTACATATGAGCAATAGTGAACGTAAGAATATACCTTTGCTACCTCTAAGGGGACTACTCGTCTATCCGACGATGGTGCTTCACTTAGACGTAGGGAGAAATAAATCGGTACAGGCACTGGAGCGTGCGATGGTGGAAGAAGAGCAAATCTTTCTTGCCACTCAAAAAGAGATTTCAGTAGACGAGCCGGGTTTAGATGATATTTATCAAGTAGGGACGTTGGCAAAAGTCAAACAAATGCTCAAGCTCCCGAATGGAACGATTCGTGTCCTTGTAGAAGGGCTGGCCCGCGGGGAAATTAAGGAATTTTATGAGCAAGACGAATTTTACGAAGCGGAAATTGAACTTGCAGAGGAACGTGAAGAAGCGACGGTTGAAGAACAGGCACTTATGCGTAATGTTCTTGAACAGTTCGAGCAATACATCAAGCTTTCCAAAAAAATCTCGCAAGAAACGTTTGCGTCGGTTTCAGATATCATCCAACCGGGGCGATTGGCAGATATCATTTCTTCTCACCTGCCTCTTAAGATTGTTCAAAAGCAGGACATTCTTGAAACATATGATGTGGAAGCGCGATTGACGAAAGTACTCCGTATTTTAAGCAACGAAAAAGAAGTACTTGGCTTGGAGAAGAAAATAGGTCAACGAGTTAAGAAATCGATGGAGAAAACGCAAAAAGAGTATTACCTCAGAGAACAAATGAAAGCCATTCAAAAAGAGCTTGGCGATAAAGAAGGCAAAGAAGGCGAAATCGCGGAACTGAAAGAAAAAATCGAAAAAGCCCAAATGCCTGAATCAGTTGAAGAAAAAGCATACAAAGAGCTTGCCAGATATGAAAAAATGCCAGCAAGTTCTGCTGAAAGCTCTGTCATTCGTAACTATGTGGAATGGCTCACACTCATTCCTTGGCATGAAGAGACCAAAGATCTCTTGGATATTCACCGTTCAGAAGAGATTCTTGATGAAGACCATTATGGGCTAGAGAAAGTAAAAGAGCGTGTGCTTGAATATTTGGCCGTTCAAGAATTGACCCAAGAGCTAAAAGGGCCGATTTTATGTCTAGCTGGACCTCCTGGAGTAGGGAAGACGTCATTGGCTCGCTCTATTGCCCGTTCTCTTGATCGGAAGTTTGTACGAATGTCGTTAGGTGGAGTGAGAGACGAAGCCGAGATTCGTGGACACCGTCGTACGTATGTAGGGGCCATGCCTGGACGAATCATTCAAGGGATGAAAAAAGCAGGAAGCGTGAACCCTGTCTTGTTACTTGATGAGATCGATAAGATGGCAAATGACTTCAGAGGTGATCCGGCTTCAGCCCTTCTGGAAGTGCTCGATCCTGAGCAAAACAATTCCTTTAGTGACCACTTTATTGAAGAGCCGTATGATTTGTCCAAAGTGATGTTCGTCACAACGGCAAACAATATCTCACGCATTCCGGGACCTTTAATGGATCGAATGGAAGTAATTCATATTCCAGGTTACACGGAAGTGGAGAAGCTTGAAATTGCGAAAGGATATCTTCTTCCTAAGCAAATGAAAGATCACGGTCTTACAAAAGGCTTGTTCCAAGTAAAAGAAGAAGCGATATTAAAGACCATTCGTTACTATACACGAGAAGCAGGCGTCCGTAACTTGGAGCGTCAACTGGCGACCCTTTGCCGTAAAGCGGCAAAAATGATCGTATCAGGTGAAAAGAAGCGAGTTGTATTGACCGAAAAGACGGTTGAAAGTATGCTCGGTAAACCGAAGTTCCGTTACGGCAAAGCAGAAGCGGAAGATCAAATCGGTGCAGCAACAGGTCTTGCATACACTTCGGCCGGGGGAGATACTCTTACTATTGAAGTGAGTTTATCACCTGGTAAAGGGAAGCTCACGCTTACAGGTAAATTGGGTGATGTGATGAAAGAATCGGCTCAGGCGGCATTCAGCTACATTCGATCCAAATCCGAAGAGCTAAATATTGATCCAAGCTTCCATGAGAAAAACGACATTCACATTCACGTACCTGAAGGAGCGATTCCAAAAGATGGCCCTTCAGCGGGAATTACGATGGCCACAGCACTCATCTCCGCTTTAACAGAGCGTCCGGTTCGAAGAGAAGTTGGGATGACTGGAGAGATTACACTCCGAGGTCGGGTCCTTCCAATCGGTGGATTGAAAGAGAAATCCATGAGTGCCCACCGGGCTGGATTGTCGGTAATCATTATGCCGAAAGAGAACGAGAAAGATTTGGAAGATATACCGGAGAGTGTAAAAAAAGACTTAACATTTATCGCTGTTTCACACTTGGATGAAGTGTTGAAGCACGCATTGGCAGGGGAAAAAAAATGAAAGTAACAGAAGCAGAATTAATCATTAGTGCAGGGAGAGCGGACCAGTTTCCACCGGGTCCATTTCCGGAAGTGGCCCTTTCGGGTCGCTCAAACGTAGGGAAATCATCGTTTGTAAATAAAATTATTGGGCGTAAAGCTTTAGCTAGAACGTCTCAGCGTCCGGGTAAAACACAGACGCTGAACTTTTACAGAATCAATGAGCGCTTCCACTTTGTGGACGTACCGGGATATGGTTACGCCAAAGTATCCAAGTCAGAACGGGATGCTTGGGGCCGCCTCATGGAGACGTACTTCCAAGAGCGCGATCAACTTAAAGGCGTTGTACAGCTCGTTGATGTTCGTCACAAGCCATCTGCAGATGATTGCATGATGTATGAATGGCTTAAGCATTTTGGTATGAAAATCATTGTCGTCGCTACGAAGGCAGACAAGATACCAAAAGGGAAGCAGCAAAAACAGCTAGCCATGATTAAACGAGAACTTGGTGTGGATCCTAACGATCCCCTCGTCTTGTTCTCGGCTGAAACTGGTCTTGGAAAAGACAAAGCATGGCGAGAAATTAGCGAAACGTTATTTAACTAAAAGACTATACGTATAGTCAGTATTTTAATTAATGTGAAGTGCCGTGTCCTTTTGTTTTGCGTAGCTGAACGCTAGAAGCGACACTCCTGCGGCTGTGGGAGCCAGGGGAGACCCCAGGGCGTAGCCCGAGGAGGCTTGCCGGCACCGCCGCGGAAAGGGAGCGGATTGTGTGAAGCGGAGCCTGATATATTAAAGTAATTCACTTTAACTAAACATAAGAAGCTCTTCAAATTTGAAGGGCTTCTTTTTTATGCGGATTATTATTGTTTACTTTATCAATAGTTTAGGGTATAAACAAATTAAGATTGAATAGAATAGGCCGATGGGATTCGTCGCTGGATCTCAGGCTTTTTAAAGCATAAAGGAGTTCACACATGAAACTAAATCAAGAGCAATTAAGAAGGTTGGTCCAGCAATACGAAGAGGTGTATTTATTTTCCACCAAGCGAATTGAATCGTTAATGGCAGAGAAAATCATGACGCCTATGTCCATAGAGCAGTTTGGTATTTTACGTCAGCTGGCCCTTAGAGGACCTCTTCAACCGAAGGACGTGGCTGCATTAACTGGTGTACATAAAAGTGCCGTTACCCTTAAAGCGGATCGTCTTGTTAAAAAAGGTCTGGTCCAACGAGAGCAAGATCAATCAGATCGCCGGGTATGGTATCTGTCCCTTACGAGAGAGGGTGCAGAGGTTTATAGGAGGTCGGAAGAAGAGATGACCGCCTTTATATCATCTTATTTGGAACACCTCGAGCCAGGAGAAGTCGAGGTTTTTTTGAATGTGTACGAAAAGATCAACACGTTGATGCAAAGTGGAGAGGAGTAACTTAATGAAAAAACTCATCTATACCATGCCCGTTTTATGGATTGTGATTGCTGTTTTTTTATTTTTACAAGCACCGAACATGGATGAGTTAGTACGTGAGCGGGGGCAAGCTTCGATCCCGGAAGAGTATCCTTCTCAAGCGGCTGATCAACTCATGAAAGAAAATGAGGGTGCCGCTGGGGAAACGGTGCTTGTCGTCTATGAAGACGAAACACCTTTGTCAGATGAACAGTTATCTGAGATTGAAAGCACTCTAGGGGGAATTGGCTCTCATATTGGAGGTATCGCTGTTAATGAAGTGGTTACTCCCTTTGATTCTGAGGAGTCTGAAGAGTTGCTTTTAAGTGAGGACGGTACGACCGTTCTCTCTTTTGTGCAGATGGATATGAGCTTTAGTGATGTGCCTCTGGTTCGAGACGAGTTGGAACGTGCGTTTGAAGCAGAGGGAGTCGATACGTTAATTTCCGGGTCCTCTGTGATCGAGGATGATGTGATTATCAGCTCTGAGGAGGGTCTTGCGACGACAGAAGTGATTACGGTTATTTTCGTTCTCATTATCTTACTGTTGGTTTTTCGTTCCTTGGCAGCGCCGCTTGTGCCTCTTGTTACGGTAGGGGCGTCTTACGTGGTGAGTGTTGGCATTGTATCGTACCTCATTGACGTGTTTGATTTTCCTGTATCAAATTTTACTCAAATCTTTATTGTGGCGGTCTTGTTCGGGATTGGGACGGATTACTGCATTCTTTTATTGAACAGGTTTAAAGTTGAACTGATTGAAGCAGAAGGAAATCGTTTTATAGCAATGAAACGGACGTTTAAAGCAGTGGGGCCGACGGTATTTTCCAGTGCCTTGACCGGCTTTATTGGTTTTTTTGCGATCGGTTTTGCAGGGTTTGATTTATATCGATCTGCTATGGGTGTGAGCATTGGGATTATCGTTCTTGTTGGAGCGATATGGGTGTGGGTGCCCCTTGCGATGCTGACCCTCGGCGAAAAGCTTTATTGGCCATCTAAGGCTGGAATGAAGCCTAAACCAAGCCGGATGTGGGGAGCGATTGGGCGATTCGCGATTTTCAGACCAGGGTGGACGCTAGTGCTTTTAGCGCTTCTGATCGTTCCGGCGATTCTCTCTTTTGACAATGCCACATCTTTTAACTCGCTCGATGAAATCGGGGATGAGTTTGAATCGGTCGAAGCGTTTCAAATTATTGAAGAAAAGTTCGGAGAGGGAGATATGTTTCCTGCTACGGTGACTCTCGTTCAGGATGAGCCTTGGAGTGATTCTGAATGGTTGCCGTACGTGGAAGTAGTCACTCGTGAGCTTGAAAAAATCGATGGAGTCAAAGAAGTGAGAAGTGCGACTCAGCCGAATGGAGACGTGATTGATGAGTTTCGCATCCCGACGATTGCGGAAGAGTTAGGGGATGGATTGGGTGAAACGATTGAAGGGCTTGAGGAGATTCAAGAGGCCATTGATACGCTTGTTGAAGAAGTAAGAGAAGGAGAAGGGGACACTGTTGAATTGGAGCAGTTGGAAGCCGGGACCGAAGAACTGGGAGCAGGAGCGAGAGAACTTGAAGCCGGTTTGACTGAAACGGAAGAGGGGACTCGCTCAACCTTGCAGGGTGCTGAAGAGCTAGAAGCCGGTGTAGGACAGATTCGAAATGAGTTGTTTAGTGCAACGGATGCTCTCCCTCCTGAAATAGGAGCCCAATTCACCCCTCTAGTAGGAGGTCTCACTGAACTTGAATCCGGCCTTGCTGAATTGTCAGGTGGACTTGAGGAGTTAGCCATTGCTCAAGGGCAACTTGGCTCAGGAGCAGGTGAGCTTGCAAGTGGTGCGAATGCCATTTCTCAAGGACAAAGAGAAGTAACAGAAGCGTTCGCGGAGATTGGAGAAGGGTTTGAGGACATTGCTGATGGATTATATGAAATCAGTGACGGGTTATCAGACATCCAGGATGGTCTCTCTGAAATCGAAGAGATTCTCATAGAGATTGCTGCTCAGCCTCAAAACCCGTTGGAAGGATTTTTTATCCCAGAAGAAGCATTGACGAGCGAAGATTTCGAAAGTGTGTGGGATACGTATTTGACCCCAAACCGACTGGTCACAACAATTGATGTGATTTTCTCAATGAATCCATACAGCAATGAGGCTATGGATACGATTGACGTAATTGAAGAGCGTACTCGATTGGCTTTAAAAGGGACACCGTTAGAGGATCAGCCTATTGCAGTGGCCGGCTTGTCCAGTGTGAACCGGGATTTGCAGTCTATTTCCAATGAGGACTTTCTTAGAACAGCAACGATTATGCTGATTGGAATCTTTATCGTTTTAGTCGTACTGTTAAGGTCACTGGTGATGCCGTTATACATCTTGGCTTCTCTCGTTCTCACGTATCTGTTGTCCATTTCATTTACGGAATTTGTTTTCGTTACTTTGTTAGGGTACAACGGAATCACATGGGCAGTGCCGTTCTTTGGATTTATCATGCTCATGGCTTTAGGTGTGGATTACTCGATCTTTTTGATGGCGCGCTTTCAAGAAGACATTAAAAATAACGTTGATTTAAAAGAAACGATTCTTTATTCGATGGAGCAAATTGGCACGGTCGTTCTATCGGCAGCGGTTATTCTTGCGGGAACGTTTGGTGCCATGATGCCATCAGGTGTTCTATCGCTTATGCAAATCGGTACTCTTGTTTTAACGGGGTTATTATTATACGCGGTTATCATGCTGCCTCTTTTTATCCCTGTGATGATTGTGATTTTTGGGGAAAAGAACTGGTGGCCGGCTAAGAGACCGGTTTCCAAATAAATGTTATGCACTCGGCTGTTTTATCTAGTGTTTCTTGGGTGATTATTCTTTTTATCATTTGATATATGGTTGAAGCATACGTGCCCTTCGCTTTCCGTGGCGGTGCTTGCAAGCCGGTAGAAACACCCTGCTTCTTCCTCTGCAAGTAATGCTTCGTAGTGATCTGCGTCGAAGCAACTCGCAGAAAACTCACGATGCAAACGCTCGTCACTGCCACAGTTGTCTTGGGCACTACTGCTTTCAACTTCTCTTATACTAAAAATATGCCATGAAGATCAGCTGATTTTATAGGAGCTACAGTTTTTTAATCAGTTCGAATACAATTTTAAAAGCTCTATCATCTTCGCTATATTCGCTCACATCGAAAGAACAACCACTATGTGTGATCAACAATAATATTCTAGTAAATAACAATTATTCATCTCCAGAAAAATGTATTAGAAAGTAACTATATGATCGTTATTACTAAAAGTAAAAACACGAAAAACTTAATTTTAAAGTTGTCATCTTTGATAAGAAGAGAATTGGAAAAAGTGTTAAAAAAGGATATAAGACACTCTGTTGTAGGGTGGGGATTACTTTAAAGATAGGAAATTTGTTTTTGTTAGCCTAGTGGAAAATAAGTTCGTCCATTTACACGCCCGATCTAAACCTCAACTCCTTTTCGATCCTGTTACATTGACGTTTCAAAACTCCAACTTTAGGGAAAAGGAAGTTGTCATTCATTTTGTCTTTTTCTTCATAGAGAGCGTTTGTTTTAGAGAAAAGAAGAGGATTGACGAGGAAATATAACGAGTTGTACATAATTCGAGAGCCAAGTGGAAGATTGGAGTGTTTTTAACTTAGGATGGAATCTTATCCATTTTGTGAGAGTTGAGGGTTATTTGCTATGATCTTACTACACTCGGAAAAGTCGTAACATTTCTAATGTTTGGTGATCAACCCTCCAACTGGAGGAAAACATAATAAAGGGGAGAATCATTACGATGAAAAAAATACTTAAAAGAGGGTTTGTGCCGATTACTTTGGCAGCCACTGTTGTATTAGCCGGCTGTGGCGATGGAGATGAAGAAGTAACAGGGGAAGAAGGGGGATCCGATAACGGGGATGCAGGAGAAAGTTATGACGACCTCACGTTGGAAGACGGAAAGTTCGTTTTTGCTTTATCCGGAGAGTATCGTCCATTTAGTTATATCGATGAAAACGGAGATTTAGTAGGATTTGACGTAGACATCGGAATGGCCATTGCCGAGGAGATGGGTCTTGAAGGTGAACCGTATCAAATCTCTTGGAACTCTATTATCCTCGGACTTCAAGATAATCGCTATGATGCCATTATCGGAAGCATGGGAATAACGGAAGAGAGACAAGAGAACGTTGATTTTTCTGATCCGTATTATTACTCAGGGGCACAAGTATATACCCGTTCAGACAGTGATATCCAAGGACTTGAGGATATCGATGAAAATACGGAAGTAGCTGTTGCAGAAGGAACAACGTACCACACGATGATTCAAGATTACACAACGGATATTGTGACTTATGATTCTGATGTTGTTGCTCTTCAAACCTTATCTCAAGGTCGCCATGATGCGGTTGTAACGGACCGTCTTGTAGGACTCATTAACATTGAAGATCAAGGCCTTGACCTTGAATTGCGAGGCGATTTGATCGATGAAGAACAAATGGCTGTAGCTATTCGTCAAGATGAAGAAGATCTCCTGGATGCGATCAACGAAGCATTGGAAGCGATCCACGAGAGTGGAAAGTACGAGGAAATTAACCAGCGTTACTTTGACGAAAACATCGGTGAAAATTAATACAGTCGGGAAAATGTGCACGTTATCGTGCACATTTTCCAATCTTATAACAGTGAGGTGGAAGTGATGATCGCAGGTAATGTATTTAGTCTAGATACGTTTTTTTCTGAACTCATTCGAACATATCCGATTTTTTTGGAAGCAGCATGGCTTACTGTAAGAATCTCTGTTGCCGCTGTGATTATCGGAACTGTCATCGGCATGTTTATTGCCTTAGTCAAACTATCAAACCCGTTTTTGAAGGTCATTGCTGATATTTATATCACGATAATTCGAGGTACCCCGTTAATTGTGCAGATTTTCATTTTTTACTTTGGTTTGACGAACATCGTTCAACTGTCCCCGTTCTGGGCTGTTTCGTTGGCACTGGCGATACATAACTCCGCATACATTGCGGAAATCTTCCGAGGCTCCATTCAGTCCATCGAAAAAGGACAGATGGAAGCTGGGCGGTCTCTTGGAATGACAAAAAATCTTACGATGAGGCGAATCATTTTGCCTCAAGCGATGAGACGAGCTGTACCTCCTCTTGGCAACCAGTTTATCATTGCTTTAAAAGATTCATCCCTTGCTGCCTTTGTAGGGGTAGCTGAGCTATTTAGGCGGGCACAAGGAATTGCCGCAGGGACGTTTAACACAATGGAAACGTACATGATCGTTGCTGTATACTACTTGGTCCTTGTTATGATTCTCACTTGGATTGTAAACAAAATCGAACATCGTATGGCAGCTAGTGATCGGTAGAAGGAGGTTTTTTACATGTCGGAAATGATTCGCGTTGAAAAATTAAATAAATCATTCGGGGATTTACATGTGTTAAAAGATATTGATTTGGAAGTCTATGAAAACGAAGTGGTTTGCTTGATTGGAGCTAGTGGCTCTGGGAAAAGTACGTTACTTCGTTGCCTGAACTTCCTTGAAGTAAAAGATGATGGGAAAGTCATTTTTGCTGGAGATACGATTGAGCTTAAAACCCATAACATTAACGAAGTAAGGCAGAAGGTGGGAATGGTGTTCCAGCATTTCAACTTGTTCCCTCACAAGACCGTTCTTCAAAACGTAACGGAAGCGCCGATTATGGTGAGGAAGATCGATAGAAAACAAGCGGAAGAGGATGGAAAGAAGCTTCTCGATAAAGTAGGCCTTGGAGACAAGTACAATGTTTATCCTGGTAAGCTTTCGGGTGGACAAAAGCAACGTGTGGCCATTGCCCGCGCTCTTGCAATGAAGCCAGACATTATGCTCTTTGATGAGCCAACTTCCGCACTCGACCCAGAGCTTGTAGGAGAAGTACTTGAAACAATGAAGCAGTTGGCACGAGAAGGTATGACAATGATTGTGGTTACCCATGAAATGGGGTTTGCTCGTGAAGTCGCCGATCGTACGGTTTACATGCACGACGGACGAATCGTGGAAACAGGTGACTCCAAGGACTTTTTCGCCAATCCAAAAGAAAAGCGAACGCAAGAATTTTTAAGCAAAGTACTATAATAGGATGAGCTGTCTTGGATGTCATGTCCGAGGCAGCTCTTTTTTGGAGGAGAGAAGGGGATCCAATGCCCACGGCACTCTCACCTCCACCTTCTCACATTATGGTAAAATAGCGGTATAGACTAGGTCGTGAGGAGGAGAAGATGAAGCTATTGTCATTACTTGCAGAAAAAGTAGTAGACGATGTGTCTCAGGTGTTGAATGAGGAAATTGTAGTCATGGACGAAAAGGGGATCATTATTGCGGCTACCGATGACACGCGTGTAGGGGCGACCCATGAAGTGGCGAAAGAGGTACTCATGAGCGGCCAAAAAAGAGTAATCTCAACACACCAAGCAGGGAAGTTTCAACATGTTCGAGCCGGGATTACGTTACCGATCCGGTTTCGAAAACGCGTGATCGGAGTAATTGGAATTACGGGACCCGAATCGGAAGTCGGGGGCTACGCCGAGTTGATTCAACGAATGACAGAGCTCATCGTTCATCAAGTGTATACGTCTGATGTGTCCAACGCGAACTGGAGGGGGACAGAGCTATTTGTACACGATTGGCTCCAAGCGAACCACGTCACAAAAGAGCTATCCAATCGAGGAGAGCTACTAGGCGTTGATATAGAGATTCCTCGCTATTGTGTGTTGCTTGAAGCCGAGGGCTCTGATGAGTTGGACCCACCTTATCCTCCTAACCTGGAAAACGGTGATGTGCTGTGCAGATGGGGATCGTCCAAGTACTTGGTTCTTTTAGAAGAACGAGGCAGGCAAAAGGATTTGATTAGACAAGCGATCAAGAACTTGACCGATCACTTTCGCTTTTACGATATTACGATAAGGAGAGTAGGAGTCAGTAAAGAGATGTCAACCCCAGGTGAGATCCAAAAAGCCTATTCAGAAGCGACGGCTGCTGTAGAGAGTTGTGATGTGGGATCGGTTCAATTTTATGATGAGCTGACATTGTCTCTTGTGTTGCATGATTTGTCTGAAGAAACAAAAGGACATCTAAAAGAAAAGGTTGTTTCTGTGCTCGCAGCTGAGCCGGCACTCACTGAAACGCTTGAGGCTCTTTTTGAAAACAATCTTTCATTAAAGCAAACGGCCCATTCTCTGCACATTCATATTAATACCCTTCATTACAGATTGAAAAAAGTGGAAGAGCAGACCGGTTGCAGTTGGAAGAAAGTCGAAGATCTCTTGTTGCTTTATCTTTGTACCCGTTTGGTTGGATAAACAACTAAAAAATAATACATAAGACGTCGGTTTTTTGGATGAAACGCCATAGTAAACCGACGTTTTCTTTTTTATACTGGAGAAAAATAGACAAGGGAGCGGTTAGGATGCTGCCAAAAGAAATGGAACAAGAATTAATTGAGGTTGTAGGAAAAGACCGGTTTACAAGCTCAAAAGAGCAATGTTACGTCTATTCCTATGACGCAACACCTGGCTTTCAAGCGGAACCAGACGGTGTTATTCGACCTACATCCACAACTGAAGTGCAAGAGATTGTGCGTATTTGTAGTAAGTATCACGTTCCGATAGTACCAAGGGGCTCAGGGACGAATTTGTGCGCAGGTACGACACCTACTTCAGGTGGCATCGTTCTGTTGTTTACCCACATGAATAGCATATTGGAGATTGACGAAGAGAATTTGACGATGACCGTCCAACCTGGTGTATTGACGCTTGATGTGGTCAAACGTGCAGAAGGGGCTGATTTGTTTTATCCACCTGACCCGAGTTCAATGAAGATCTCCACGATTGGCGGTAACATCAACGAAAATTCAGGCGGCCTTCGGGGTTTGAAGTATGGTGTGACAAAGGATTATGTGATGGGATTGGAAGTGGTCTTGGCCAATGGTGAAGTGATCCGCACGGGAGGAAAGCTCGCCAAAGATGTAGCCGGCTATGATATGACGAAGCTCCTCGTCGGTTCGGAAGGGACACTCGGCATTATAACGGAAGCAACGCTAAAGCTTGTGCCTCGTCCTGAGGATAAAAAAACAATGCTCGCGTTGTTTTCAGATTTGGAGACAGCGGCAAAAACCGTGTCAGAGATTATCGCGAACAAAGTCATTCCGGCAACTCTTGAATTTATCGATCAGCCAACGTTAGAGGCTGTTGAGTCTTTTGCTAAAATCGGATTACCTACCAAGGCCAAAGCGGTTCTTTTAATTGAACAAGACGGGGACGAAGCCGTTGTTGCGAAAGATATTTATACAATGAAACGGCTGTGTGAGGAAAAAGGGGCCATTTCGGTTACGCTTGCCAAAAGTGAGGAAGAGGCGTTTGCTCTTACGGAAGCTCGCAGGTCTGCCCTGACTGCCCTTGCGAGAAGGCGACCAACGACCATTTTGGAAGATGCGACGGTCCCTCGTTCAAAGCTTGCGGAACTGGTCAGTTTTATCAACGACACATCGAAGCGTTACAATGTTGAGATCTGTACATTCGGTCATGCGGGGGATGGGAATCTTCACCCTACGTGTATGACGGATGAGCGTGACCTGGAAGAAATGGAGAGAGTCGAAAAAGCGTTCGCTGATATTTTTGCCAAAGCTGTTGAGCTTGGAGGGACGATTACGGGAGAACACGGTGTGGGGGAGATGAAAGCCCCTTATCTGGCTTGGAAGCTTGGGGACGCAGGAGTAGAAGCGATGAGAGCGATTAAAAAAGCTCTCGACCCACAGGATTTGCTCAATCCTGGTAAAGTGTTCGCCAAAGAGTCAAAGAAGCGGATTGTCTTGGCAAGGGAGGGAGCGAAATGACCACAGACTTACAGAAATCATTTAAAGAACAGATGGATTATGATGAATTGATGAACTGCACCCGCTGTGGCTTTTGTTTGCCTTCATGTCCCACGTACATAAACTCCGGTCAAAATGAAGCCTCGTCTCCTCGAGGGAGAATTGCTCTGATGAAAGGCGTGGTTGAAGGGCGTATTGAACCGGATGAAAAGGTGGAACAGCAGCTAAACGAATGCTTAGGGTGTCGAGCTTGTGAACCGGTTTGTCCGTCAGGTGTCCAGTATGGTCACCTTCTTGAACAAGCAAGAACGGTCATTAACGAGCACAAATCCTATTCTTTACCTGTAAAAATGCTTAGAAA
This sequence comes from Alteribacter aurantiacus DSM 18675, assembly GCF_000429705.1. Lineage (GTDB taxonomy): Bacteria > Bacillota > Bacilli > Bacillales > Salisediminibacteriaceae > Alteribacter > Alteribacter aurantiacus. The sequence continues at coordinate 1,979,019 of NZ_KE386941.1, read as the reverse complement.
AGCGACCTTTAATTATCTTTTCATGTCTAGCAAAAGGATGCATCGTGTTCACCAATTACGTTGGCTATACGAAAAGACCCTAGCACAAAAACTTGTCCGTGCTTCCAAGCTCCTCACTCTTTTCCCAGGTGAAGTGGAGACAATGGAGAGAGTCGTTCCAAAAACGGTCCCTCCCAAGCGACTGAACGAATGGGAAGAAGTGGAGAAAGGGTTCGGAAAACAAACCAAACGGGTCGCCTTCTTTAATGGGTGTTTGATGGGGACGATGTTTTATGAAACCAATCAATCAACAAGACTACTATTAAAGACGGCAGGGTGTGAAATCGTCACACCAAAAAAACAGGAATGCTGCGGTGCCCTTCATGCTCATGGAGGAGAAACAGAAAAAGCGATTCAGCTGGCTAAACGAAACATTGAAGCCTTTGAAAACCTAGATGTGGATGCGGTCATTTCAAACGCCGGTGGGTGTGGTGCCGGATTAAAAGATTATCCATTTCTATTACGAAAAGAAGCAGACTGGGAAAAACGTGCGAAGGCATTTTCAGATAAAGTAACGGACATTAGTACTCTTCTTGCAAGTCTAGACCTGGGTCCTCTTGAGCTCTCAGATGAGGTGGTTACGTATCAACCTTCTTGTCACCTTGAAAACGTAATGAAAGAAAAAGGGAATGTGGAGAAGCTTCTTCGTAAGGTCAACGGGATCGAGTATGTGGCGATGGTTGATAAAGACAAGTGCTGCGGATCTGCGGGGATTTATAACCTTGTCCAACCAAAAATGGCGATGCGTATTTTAGACCAAAAGATGGTCGATGTAGCGGAAACGAATGCCTCGGTTATTGTGACATCAAACCCAGGGTGCCTGTTGCAAATGAAGGCAGGGATCGAACGAGAAAGGCTCACAGATTCGGTTAGAGCGGTGCATATCGTTGATCTTCTGGCAGATGCCATTCGAAAACGGGACAGTGAAGAAGGTGACGCGCATGCAGTACGCAATAGGCATTGATGGAGGCGGGACGAAAACGAAGGTACTTGTAAAAAGCCGAGACGGTGAAACTGTGGCGACTTTTTCAAGCGGTCCGACTAACCCGACAGGTGTAGGGGTGGCGACAATCTTGAAGAGGTTGGACGAGCTGATCGGCCCTATTGATAGAGAGTTTTGCCTTAAGACAAGGTCCGTTTGTTACGGAATGTCGGGGTATTCCGCTTTATCAGGTGAAGAGCGCGTTTCTATTGAGAACCATATCAAACGGTACTTCCCCGAGAGCACCATCGTGAGCGTGACCAATGACGCTATCAGTGCCTTGTATTCAGGCACGAAAGGAAAAGAAGGCGTTGTTTCGATTGCTGGGACTGGATCGATTGTATATGGGGTCAATCAACGTGGCGTGGTGGTACGTGCCGATGGATGGGGGTATTTGTTCGACCATTCTGGATCGGGCTATGGAATTGGGCACGCTGCCATTAAAACTGTGATGAAGGAATCGGATAGGGGAGAAGGGTTATCACCTTTTTCTAAGGAGGTGCTCGCGGCGTTAAACGTGAGTGAACCGAGAGACATTGTTTCCGCTCTCAATCAAGGGAGCGACTTTAAACAAATGGTAGCGTCGCTCTCTCCAGTTGTATTTCGGTTGAATGACGCAGGGGACGTCTTGGCCGGTGGATTGCTTAATGAAGCTGCCCAAGCCATTAGCCAATCGATCCTAAACGTAAGAAGCCGCCTTTTTAATGAAAAAGAAGAAGTCATTCTTGTGTGCACGGGAAGCTTATTTCTAAAACAAAAAGCGCTCTTTAACCGTGTAGCCCACTTGATAAAACGTGAGCCTTTAAAACCGATTACGCCAACATGTGAACCGGTAGAAGGAGCTGTTTATGCAGCTTGGAATCTCGTTGGTGGAGAGTAATGTAAAAAAGAGAAGGATTCAATAGGGAGAGTACCTAGTGAGTCCTTCTCTTTCGTTGGTTTGGGATGGAGGGGCGGGCGTAAGCAGTGGCTATTTACGGGTTTGGTAGTCGTATTCACGGCTTAGCGTCTGGGTTTTACCGGTTGATGAGGGGGATTCCCGGCTTTCCACCTATGATTTACGGCTTTGCGCCACTATTAACGGTTTGGCACTCCGGACCGCCTACCTAATCGAAACGAAAACATCTCTAAAGCTACTTCTTCCTAAAAAACATCAAATAAAGGCCAATTCCAATCAACAACACAGGCCAATAGGAAGCAAACACACCAAGAGACTCTCGAATGAGTACAACGGTGCCCTGATAAAACTCATTCAAAATGCTGATCCCCACAAGAAAGACCCCAGGCAGCCACCCGTCGCGACGGGTAAAGAAATACTTTCCTAAAAAAGCCACCCCAATAATAAACGTGAAATAAGTCCAATGATGAGACCATAAGCCATATGTATGAACACCATGAAAATGAATGCCAAGTCCTGTTAGGATCAATCCGGAAAAGAGCTGGCCGTCATCTTTATTGCTCACGCCTTGACCAGAGAACAACAGCCCAATGATAAGGAGAACGGAAGGCCAAGAGAAAAGCGTATTGGACAATGGGATCTCCCAGTTCATTTGCTGTGCGAGAAAATACACTCCTGCCAAAATTAAAACGAGTCCTGGTACGAGATTCTTTCTTTTTTTCATTTGGACACACCTTTCGACATCAAAACAGACAAGATTAGAAATAGCAATTAAGGGTAAAATAGAATGAGGAGAGAATCCTTGCCAGTAGATCCAAGTTCTTTCCCTATTTACATAAAAACTTCACAGTCTGTTCAAACCTTTATTTTGTAACAGTTATCGACAATGGTATAATATAATCAGTATGTAAGAGAAGCCTTTCACTTGTATGTAAATACGTGATACAATAGATAAGGTTTGTTTAGATATGAACGTGTAACGTAATTGCAAGGAACAGCTAGTTACTTCGGGGGTGAAACGATGCATATCCTTGTTGTCAGTTTGAATTATAAAACAACTCCAGTTGAAATACGAGAGAAATTTACCTTTCAGAATGACCTAGAAGGAGCACTTGCCAAACTTAGGTCATCGAAAAGTATGCTTGAGTGTGTGATTGTTTCCACATGTAATCGTACGGAGATTTATGCGGTTGTGGACCAGCTTCACACAGGACGCTATTATACGAAAGCATTCTTGTCTGATTGGTTTGATATGCCAAAAGAAGAATTTACGCCGTTTTTACAGATTCGTGAAGACGAAAGTGCTGTAGAGCATTTGTATCGCGTGACGTGTGGACTTGATTCCATGATCGTTGGGGAAACGCAAATTCTAGGACAGATCCGTAATAGTTTCACCGTTGCCCAAAACGAGGGAACGACAGGAACGATTTTCAACCACCTTTTCAAAGAATCGATTACACTTGCGAAGCGAGCACACTCTGAAACAAGCATCGGTGAAAACGCCGTGAGCGTGAGTTATGCCGCTGTGGAGCTAGGGAAGAAGATTTTCGGCGGGTTTGAGAACAAAGAAGTTCTTGTCCTTGGTGCTGGGAAGATGAGTGAGCTTACGGCCAAGCACCTTCACACAAGCGGGGTAAGCGATATTACCGTGATGAACCGTACCCAAGAAAAAGCGACAGAACTGGCAACCAAGTTCCAAGGGGTGTCTCGTTCCATGGCTGAAATGGACGATGCGTTAACGACTGCGGACATTTTGATCAGCTCTACCGGTTCTACTGAATATGTGTTGTCAAAAGAAACGATGGCTACCATGACGAAAAAGCGTAACGGACGCCCGTTGTTTCTCGTAGACATTGCTGTTCCACGCGATATTGATCCTAGAGTAGGCGAGATTGAAAACGTCTATTTATATGATATTGACGATCTTCAAGGCATCGTCGCCGCCAACTTGGAAGTGCGTCAAAAAGAGGCAGAAAAGATTGAGTTGATGATAGAAGAAGGACTTATTGCCTTTAGTCACTGGCTTGACCAACTTGGTGTTGTGCCGATTATTAGTGCCCTTCGTACAAAAGCTCTTGCTGTACAAGCAGGTACGATGGAGAGCTTGGAACGAAAGCTTACGGATTTGACTGAGCGTGAGAAAAAAGTCATCCGAAAGCATATGAAGAGCATTATCAATCAAATGCTTCGCGATCCAATCACCGTCGTTAAGGAGCTTCCAGAAGAAGAAAGTGCAGAGGAATCTCTCGCACTCGTAACAAAGCTTTTCGGACTTGAAGACGAGCTAGAAGAAAACACAATGCCAAAGTCGAATATATATATTAATAAAGCTGAACGGGAATGGAATCTTCAAAAGCGTAAGGCTGAGCTATTAAACGAACAAAAGAGAGAGCCTGCGGTAAAGGCTTTAGCGCGTTCCTAATGACCAGAGAGGACAAGCTATGATTTTGAATTCCGTTTACATGCTGATTATTGTTTTTTATCTTTTGAGTGTTCTCGGCTATTTTATTGATTTCATACAAAACAACCAGAAGGTGAATCGCATTGCCTTCTGGTTGCTTTCTATTGTCTGGTCCCTTCAGCTGTTCTTTTTTATTCTCAGGATGCTCGAATATAACCGCCTGCCCTTGATGACGATCTTTGAAGGGCTATTTCTATACGCATGGATACTGGTAACATTTTCTTTGATTTTAAACCGACTGTTTAAGATGGACTTTCTCATTTTCTTTGTGAATGTAGTCGGTTTTATCATCATGACCATCAGTATTTTTGTTCCGCCGGGAGACGCTTCTGATCAGCTTACAAATCTTTTGATTATGGAGCTTCTCGTGATTCATGTGAGTGTCATTCTCCTATCTTATGGTTCCTTTACATTATCTTTCGCGTTTTCGATTATGTACACGCTTCAACACCATATGCTCAAGGAAAAACAGTGGGGGAAGAGGATGTTTCGCATTGGAGACTTGGCGAAGCTCGAGCGCTTTTCTTATGTTTTCGCACTTGTAGGTTTTCCTTTGATGGTGTTTGGACTGATCCTTGGAATCATTTGGGCGTGGATTGAGTTCGATACGGTTCCCTGGGCCGACTTAAAGGTGGTTTCTAGCTTTATTGTGATTGCCGTATACGGCGTATATCTTTTTCAATATGTTGTGAAAAAGAAGCGCGGTTACGGGCTCGCCATGTTGAACATCGTGGCATTTTTAGTACTATTGGTGAATTATTTCTTATCAAGTTCTTATTCAGATTTCCATTTATGGTATTGACTTTAAGAACGTGATAATGTGAAAAAGACTGAAAGAAGACCTAAAAACGTTTTCCATCATGGAGGTAGCTTATGCGCAAAATCATTATCGGCTCAAGACGAAGCAACTTGGCCATCACACAAACAAAATGGGTAATTGAAGAACTGAAAAAACAAGGCGTCCCATACGAATTTGAAATCAAAGAAATCGTTACAAAAGGAGACCGTATTCTTGATGTGACGCTCTCAAAAGTGGGAGGCAAAGGTTTGTTCGTGAAAGAGATTCAAAAAGCCATGTTCGATAAAGAAATCGACATGAGCGTGCACAGTCTCAAAGACCTCCCTTCTGGAGAAACGGACGGCTTGACGATCGCTTCCGTGCCAAAGCGAGTGGACCCTCGTGATGCATTTATCTCTGAAAGTGGTAAAACCCTAAAGGAACTTCCTGCAGGATCGATTGTAGGAACAAGTAGTCTTCGTCGCGCAGCACAGGTTCTCGCAGAACGCCCGGATGTTGAAATCCAGTGGATTCGCGGAAACATTGATACGCGTTTACGAAAGCTCAAAGAAGAGAATTTTGACGCGATCATTTTAGCTGCTGCCGGTCTTGAGCGTGTAGGCTGGACCGATGAGATTGTAACGGAATTTTTAGACCCTGAAGTATGTCTTCCAGCTGTAGGACAAGGGGCCCTGGGCATCGAGTGTCGCGCCGATGACCAAGAAGTCATTGATATGCTGAAAAAAATCAATGACGATGTAACAGCGAAAACGACCGCTGCAGAACGAGCGTTTCTTCACACGGTTGAAGGGGGATGCCAAGTACCTATTGCCGGTCATGCTAAGCTTATGGATGACGGTCGTGTAACGCTAACAGCGCTCATTGCTTCTCCGGACGGAAAGCAAGTGTTTAAGCGGACGGAAACCGGCGAAGATCCAGTGGCAGTTGGAAACAGCGTCGCCGAATTTTTGCTCAATGAAGGAGCAAAAGAAGTCCTCGATAAAGTGAAGCAGGAGCTTGACCTGTAATGACCGGCGCCCCTTCACTTGAAGGACTGACCATTGCAAATACTAGGGCTGCACATCAAGCAGCCTCTTTTTCCAAACAAATCAAAGCGTTCGGAGGCGTACCTGTTGAAACTCCGCTGATTCGCGTAGATCCGGCAGGTACGTCTTCTGAGCTTGGCACGTGTTTAACCAATCTTGGCCAATACGACACGATTGTGTTTACGAGTGCCAATGCAATTTTACATACACTAGACATCATGAAGAGCCTGGGCATTGAATGGTCGTTGTTAAACGAAAAGACCATTGCTTGTGTAGGGAAAAAAACAAAAGCCTTGCTTGAAGAAAAGGGAATTACGACCCACATCGTTCCAAACACTTACGATGGAGATCATTTGGCCGACGCGTTGGTCGCGTCATTACCACGTGGTTGTCGTGTACTTTTTCCAAAAAGCAGCCTTGCGAGGGACGTAATTGAAAAGACACTAGGCCAGGCGGGGATTCACATCGATGCCCCGATCGCTTACTATACGAATCCTGAGGAAACCGAGGTCAACAAGCTCTGGTCCCTTGTGAAAGAAGGTCAGGTGGATGTGATTACGTTTTTAAGTCCCTCGACTGTGAATGCTTTTTTTTCTCAAGAGGTGCAAAAAGAGGTGCCGGTTACCATTGGGGCCATCGGGCCGATTACAGAAAAAGCGCTCACGTCTTTTGGCGTTAACCATGCCATTGTCCCGGCGGAGTATACAACGGAAGCCCTTCTTTGGGCCATCCAACGAAACATATAGGAGGAATAACAAAATGAAAGACTTTCAGCGTCACCGTCGTTTACGCCGCTCAGCGGGTATTCGAAACATGGTACGAGAAACACACCTTCATACAGAAGATTTCATTTATCCGATTTTTGTGAAAGAAGGCAGTGATATTAAAAACGAAGTCCCTTCCATGCCAGGCGTATACCAGTGGTCCCTTGATCGCTTGGATGAAGAAGTGGATGAAGTTGTAGCGCTTGGTATTCAAACGATCATCGTGTTTGGTGTGCCGGCTGATAAAGATGAGGTAGGCTCTTCAGCGTATGACCATAATGGCATCGTTCAAGAGGGGATCCGCCAAATCAAGGCTCGCTATCCCGATGTAACGGTGATTGCTGATACGTGTCTCTGTCAATTTACCGATCACGGCCATTGCGGTGTGGTTCATGATGGTGAAATCATAAACGATGATTCCTTAACATTGCTAGCAAAAACGGCAGTATCCCAAGCGAAAGCGGGAGCGGATATTATCGCCCCATCAAACATGATGGACGGATTTGTGGCGGCGATTCGTGAAGGACTTGATGAAGCCGGCTTTGAAAATATTCCAATCATGAGCTACGCGGTCAAATATGCGTCCGCGTTCTACGGTCCGTTCCGTGATGCGGCTCATAGTTCACCAAAATCAGGTGATCGCAAAACGTATCAAATGGATCCAGCCAACCGTTTTGAAGCCATGCGCGAGGCAGCGTCCGATGTAGAAGAAGGAGCGGACTTCTTGATCGTGAAACCGGCTCTTTCTTACCTAGATATCATTCGTGATGTGAAAGAACGTCACCCATACCCAATCGTTGCTTATAACGTAAGTGGGGAATACTCCATGGTGAAAGCCGCTTCTCAAAACGGTTGGATCGACGAACGAGCCGTTGTGTTGGAGAAACTGACAAGCATGAAGCGCGCAGGCGCTGATCTTATTTTAACGTATCATGCAAAAGATGCAGCCAAATGGCTAAAAGCGTAGAGGAGGTCTTTGACGATGAAAATGGACAAATCCATTAAAGCGTTTGAACAAGCGAAGAAAGTCATGCCAGGGGGCGTAAACAGCCCAGTACGTGCTTTCAAATCCGTAAACATGGACCCGGTATTCATGGAAAAAGGAAAAGGATCACACATTTGGGATATCGACGGTAACGAGTACATCGATTACGTCATGTCTTGGGGGCCACTCGTTCTTGGTCACGCTGATGACCGCGTTGTTGCTTCATTAAAAGAGGTCACAGAAAAAGGCACGAGCTTCGGAGCTCCGGCTGAAATCGAGACAAAGCTCGCAGAACTCGTGATTGACCGCGTTCCTTCTATTGAAATTGTGCGTATGGTGAACTCAGGTACAGAAGCAACGATGAGTGCTCTTCGTTTAGCTCGCGGTTATACGGGGAGAAACAAAATCGTTAAGTTTGAAGGATGTTATCACGGACACGGAGACAGCTTGCTCATTAAAGCAGGGTCCGGTGTAGCCACTCTCGGACTTCCTGATAGCCCAGGAGTACCGGAATCCGTAGCGCAAAATACACTTACGGTTCCTTATAACGATCTTGAAAGCTTGAAGCTTGCTTTTGACGAGTTTGGCGATGACATTGCTGGTGTTATTTTAGAGCCAGTGGCAGGGAATATGGGTGTTGTTCGTCCTGAAGAAGGGTACCTTGAAGGGGTACGTAAAATAACGGAAGACCACGGTTCTCTCCTTATTTTTGACGAAGTAATGACCGGATTCCGTGTTGGATACAACTGTGCTCAAGGAGAGCTTGGGGTAACACCTGACCTTACGTGTCTTGGTAAAGTAATCGGAGGCGGTCTCCCAGTAGGCGCTTACGGTGGTAAAAAAGAGATTATGGAACAAATCGCTCCGGCAGGTCCGATTTATCAAGCGGGAACGCTTTCGGGTAACCCACTAGCCATGACGGCTGGATTTGAAACACTCGATCAGTTGACTAAGGCTGATTACGAAGAGTTTGATCGTCTTGGGGCTCGCCTTGAAGAGGGCATTAAAAAGGCGGCAGCCAAATATGAAATTCCTTGTGCGATCACTCGTGCAGGTTCAATGATTGGTTTCTTCTTTAACAATGGTCCGGTTAAAAACTATTCTGATGCGTCAAGCTCTGACTTGGACATGTTCGCTAAATACTTCCGTTATATGCTGGAAGAAGGAGTATCGATCGCACCTTCCCAGTTTGAAGGAATGTTCTTGTCCACAAAACATACGGACGAAGACATTGATCGTACGGTTGAAGCAGTTGAAAAGGCGTTTCAGCGCATTCATAACGAAAACTAAAAGTGATAGAGACCCTCTGTCTTCGTGCCAAGGGTCTTTTTTGATGAGTGGAATGTTTTTCTTAAACAAAAATGATAGAGAGATCATCTTCCCTATGGGAAGATGATTTTCTCCTTAGCCCGCCAAACCTCTAGGTTGCACGTTAACACCGAAAAGTAAGGTCCTGTCTACAGAATTTTATATTTATGATAAAGTTATCAAAAAGAAAGCTGTCTCCTTAGTGATTTTTACTACATGAGCAAGAAGGAGCTTTATCAAGGCATTCTTTTTAGCCATCAATCCAATCCTTTTATTAGAACAGACGTCAAAGACTGGAGGAAAACATGGACCTTAATGTAATGACATTTAACTTAAGGATCGATCTTGAAAGCGATGGTGAAAATAGCTGGATTCACCGTAAAGATTTTGTGGCAGACGTTATTCGGAAACTACAACCTGATATTATGGGGACGCAGGAAGCCACCGCGGATATGATATCTGATTTAAATGAGAGGCTCCCAGACTATGAAGCCGCAGGAGAAGGAAGAAGGGGCGGCCATGAAGATGAACACTGTGCCGTTTTCTTTAACACGAAAAAAATCAACCTTCGTTTTCACCACACTTTCTGGCTGTCAGAAACTCCAGAAAAAAAAGGAAGTAAAAGCTGGGGTTCTGCTTACCCCAGGATATGTACGTGGGTCCGAATGGAATGCCTCCACACAGGCAAACAGATGTCAGTCTATAATACTCACCTGGATCATGAAAGTCAGGAGGCACGTGAAAAGGGAATCGAGCTTCTATTGAATAAAATGAAAGAAGACAAAAAAGAAGGCAACTCCCAAATTCTCATGGGTGATTTTAATGTAAGCGGGCATAACACTGTTCTTAACATTCTTAACGAAAATGAGCAATTGACGAATGTCCATTCCAGCATGGGACAGCAATGTTGCACCTTTCATAATTTCGAAGGAAAAACCGCAGGTGAACCAATCGATTTTATCTTTTTTTCATCAGACTTGAATCACCAGTATACAGAGATCGTAAAAGCCAATGAAAATGGAAGATATCCATCAGATCATTACCCGGTTGTATCCGTCTTTTCACCATCCCAGTTGATAAAGGAGCAATGACTAGTGCAAAAACCCAAAACATATTACCGAAACGGTAAAACCATTCATTATTTACTACACCTCCCTGAAAATATAAAGGGGGTGAACAATGAAAAGTGGCCTATGATCCTGTTTCTTCATGGAGCAGGGGAGAGAGGCGATGATTTAAATACAATTAAAGTACACGGAATACCAAAGATTATAGAAGCTAATCGGGAGTTTCCTTTTATTGTTGTGTCTCCCCAGTGTCCTTTAGGCGATTATTGGACGTCAAACGTTTCAATTCTTGATTCATTAATGGACAGTTTGGTGAAAGAACTCCCAGTTGATAAAAACCGGTTATACTTAACAGGAATGAGTATGGGCGGAATTGGAGGATGGCACCTTTTGATGAGAAATCCAGACCGCTTCTCTGCTTTTGTTCCAGTGTGCGGAGGCTTTTCCATACCGGACATGAGAAGGAAACGGGTTTTAGAACCGGACTCTGCAGAGGAATTATTCAGAAAATTGCCTAAGGTTTTACGTATCCCTATATGGGCGTTTCACGGTGAGAATGACGACATTGTACCACCGGTGGAAACAAGAAGAATTATTGAAACTTTGCAGCATGAGGGAGGAAACGCAAAACTTACGGTTTATAAAGGCGTTGGTCATGACGCCTGGACTGAAACGTATAAAAAGGAAGAATTGTACAAGTGGTTGACAAAGCAGACAAAAAGCTAGTGAGATTTCTTCCCGGTCCAATCCTCTTTAAAACCCAATTTCCACAACTTTCACCCTATTTCGCAAAAAAAATCAGAAAACTATTGAAATCGCTTTCATTTGGGCTTATACTTATAATTGAAACGTTTCAATTACATATCAACTTTTTATTTACCACTTAATTGAAACGTTTCAATTCAACACCGAGTGTTACGGATTGTATTCATTACATTCCTTTTGCGACTTTTTCAAATCTAATTGAAACGTTTCAATTAAACGATTCTACACATATACCCGGGAATGAGTGTTTCCGACGAATAAACAAGGAGAGATGAAATTGTGCCTACACTAAAAGATTTGGCCAAAAAGGCCAGTGTAAGTGTTACAACAGCTTCGTACGCTGTAAACGGCAGCTCGCTAATTACGAAAGAAACGCGGGAAAAAGTGCTGAAAGCAGCAAAAGAAATCGGCTACAGACCGAATGGCATGGCGAAAAATCTTAAAAAACAAAAAACGGAAACAATTGGATTGTTTTTAAGTGGATTCACAGGACCTTTTTTCACCAGCATGATGGAAGGTATACATGAAGTGGTCATGTCACGGGGGTATGAAATGGTCGTTTGTGCTTCTGTAGACCGCCATCGTCTTCTTATCGAAAAGAATGTTGACGGTGCGATTATTCTGAATTATCACATGGATGATGAATTGCTTACGGAGCTAGCTTCTGAAAAGCTTCCAATGGTTGTTCTTGACCGGGAGCTTGATCACCAGCACATTTGTAACATCACGCTTCCTAATCAGGCAGGTACGAAGGCAGTGGTGGACTATCTTAACTCAAAAAATCACACCCATCTTGGTTTCATGGCAGGTTCGGAAGAGTCCTACGATGGTGAAATGAGATTGAAAGGGTTTTTAGACAGAGCCCGGGAGCTGGACATTCCTTTTAATAGAGATCATTTGATTCGTGCAGATTTCACAGAGAAGAGCGGTTACGACGCCATGCATACGTATCTTAATAAAAACGAGATATACCCGACAGCGTTTTTATGTGCTAACGATGAGATGGCGATGGGGGCAATTAATGCCATAAAGGATCACGGACTTAAAGTGCCGGAAGATATCGCTGTAACAGGTTTTGATAACCTGAGCATCTCCAAGTATTTTAATCCTCCGCTTACTACAGTTCATGTACCAAAAAAACAATGGGGCATTCATGCTGCAGAAACATTGTTTGACATGCTCGGCAAAAAAGAAAACATACAGACCTCTGATTTGGGCGTTGAGCTTATTCCACGGGACTCTGTGTAAGTAGTTATCAGTTTCGTTAAGGTTAACTCTTAACAGAGTTTTAATCTAAATAATACAAAGATTGAAAGGGGAAATGAAGATGAAGAAATTTTTAACCGGGTTGTCAGTAGTTGCAATGGCTTCAGTCGCGATTGGGTGCAGTGACAATGATGCTGGAGGAAATACAGAAGGAAGTGAAAATACTGAGGGAGAGCCTGTCGCGTTGTCATTTGCGAGCTGGGCACTGGGGACCGAAGAGGAACTCAATCTTGACCGGATGATGATTGATGCGTTTGAAGAAGAGTATCCACACATTACAGTTGAAATTGATGAATCAATCAGTCCGGAAGATTGGAATGGTTCGTTATCCACAGCGGCAAGTGCCAGTGACATGCCGGACGTATTTTTACTGGCTCAAATTCCAACGGGGCTTTCGAATGACTGGCTGATGAATATTGAAGAGTTTACAAGTTCAGACGAGGACTTTCAATTGGTCCCTGAACCGGTGCAGGAATCCGTTACATACGATGATTCCGTTTATGCGATTCCCTCGGGACAGCACTTTCTTGGATACTTTATAAATGAGGACCTCTTTGAACAGGGGAACCTGGATGTCCCTCAATATGGACTGCCTCTTGATGATTTTTCTTCTCTCGTCCGGGATGTAACGGATGTAAATGGCGGTGTTGCAGGAATGAATCACCCATGGTCCATTGTTGACTGGTACCCGGCTGCAGCAGACAGCTCCCTTGGCTGGTACACATACAGTGATGAAGGTTATCAGCTGGACAGCGGGGCATTTATCGAAGGTGTTAACTTCGCTGAATCCTTAATCTCCAATAACCTTACTTATGAAACGCTCAGTGAAGATCAGCAGGCGAATTTCAATGGAGAGGATCCTGAACAAGTATGGATTAACGGAGGTGTTGGCTTCAAGTGGGATGGAACATGGGGAATTACTGAGATGAACCAGAACCTTGATTATAACTGGGATTTTGTAGGAATACCAAACGGGAACCCTGTACTCGTTAATGACTACATGGGAATTGCCCAGTCTACCGAACATCCGGAAGAAGCCTACCTTTTCGCCAAGTGGATGACATTCGGCAAGGACGGTTTTATGAAGCGACTTGAAATTGCTCAGGAAGAAGGACAAATTGTAAACACAATGCCGCTTACGAGTGACCAGGAAGTACTTGATGTCTACTTTGAAGGATTTGCTGTTCCAGGAATACTTGAAGCTTATGAAAACATCGAGGATGCCATTGTTGAACCTGTAAAGACAGTACCTGGTTACACAGATTCACGGTGGGAAGCACCAACAGGTGTATCACTCAATGATGAAATACCTAACGCTACCATTGCGAATCTCCTGGATGCAGGAATTCAAGGAGAAATTCAGATTGAGAATTACATTTCTCAAATCAATGATTTAGCGAATGAAAAGTACGAAGAAGGACAGGAAACGCTTAACCGTTAAAAGATAACCACGATTCATTGGGGAGGATTCAAATATGAAATGGAAAAAAGGGATTTTTTCACTAGCAATAACAGGGTTAATACTCACACCTTTTACCAAGGCTTCCGGTGAAGAGCTGCTGATTGATCAGCCGGCGGAACAATTAACCGAACCGAGGTATTCGATACTCCTCAATGAATGGGAACAAGAAGGAATTGGCAGGACTGCTCCATTTGAGCAGTCTGTCCCTCCTTCTGAATTTTTAGAAACAGACCCCGATGATTTGCTCCCTGAAGAAGACAGTCACGAATATGGAGGACCTACGTTCTATTGGGAGGATCAGCAGTCGGTCACCATTGAAGTAGAAACCGATGAAGAAGGGCTTTATGAACTGGCCTTTGATTATTTTCCTCTTGGAGACGGGATTGTCCCAATAGAAGGTGCGGTTGAAATAAACGGTGAGTATCCATTCTTTGAAAGCAGAAAAATTCTATTCCCTGTAACCTGGCAGGATCAATCTTCTGATTTTGAGGAAGACCGTTACGGTAATGAGATTGTTCCTTCCCAAGTCATGCTCAATCAATGGCATTATGTAAAAGCGAACGACTCGAGCTACTTACATGCAGAACCATTAAAGTATTACCTGGAAGAAGGCAGAAATGAAATAACCCTGACAAACATCAGGGGAGAAATGCTTCTTGGCAATGTCTATATTAATCACGTTGAAGAGCCTCCCTCCTACGAAGATTACCTGTCAGCATACTCAGGCGACACAGGTGAAGGGACTCAAAAATACACTGTGGAAGCTGAACACCCTTTACATAAAAACAGTTCTTTCATCCGTGCGGTAAACAGTCAGGATGTTTCGGTTGTCCCTTATGAAACGACCCAGAGGCTGCTAAACACGTTTGGGGGAGACTCCTGGAAAGAGAGCGGGCAGAGCGTGACGTGGGAAGTGGAAGTTGAGAGAGACGGATTTTATCAGCTCACACTGAAAGTTCTGCAGGACAAAGGGAATGGAGGGCCTGTCTTCAGAAATGTCCTCATCAACGGTGAAGTGCCCTTTGAGGAAATGTATGGATATCGATTTCATAACAACAACCGATGGACAAATGAAACGTTATCTAATGATGAAGGTCAGCCTTACTGGTTTTACTTGGAAGAGGGTGCAAATACACTGACTCTCATTGCAGATGCGTCCCCGGTAAACAGGACGCTGATGACGATTGAAAACATGATGCAGGAAATAGAATCTCTTACTTTATCGATCAAGCAACTTACCGGAAACCAGCTGGACAGGGCGAGAGGGTGGAGGATAAGTGAGTATATCCCGGAAATCGATGAAATCTTGTTCGACTGGGCAGACGAACTTGAACACGAACAAAAAAGGCTGTTTGCTATTGGAGACGGAACAGAATACGTAGATGTTGTGCAGTTGGATATGGCTGCAGAACGATTAAGGGCTCTAGCTGAATCACCGGATGAAATTCCTTTTCGATTGACAGAATTGTCAGAAGGGTCAGCGTCTGTAGCTCAGATCCTGGGAACAGTAAATGTGGACTTACGGGAACAGCCTTTGTTGATGGATCGCTTTTATGTCCATGGAGATCAGGATGTACCCGAGCCGAGAGCCGGATTAATAACAAGGGCAACAGAGTCGGTGTCCCGTTTCTTCCATTCTTTCAGGGACAGCAGCAACATGACTGTCGGAGATGTTGAGGAAGACACACTTGAAGTCTGGGTAAACCGTCCGAGACAGTATGTGGAACTGTTGCAGCATATGGCAGATCAGACGTTTACACCTCAAACAGGGATAGAAGTACAGTTTTCCTTAATGCCCGACGAGTCAAAATTGATCCTTGCAAGTGCCGCAAACAGTCAGCCGGATCTTGCAATCGGTATCAGCAATTGGCTGCCATATGAACTTGCGATCCGTGGCTCTGCTGTTGACCTGAGACAGTTTGATGATTTTGACGAGTATATTACTGATTTTTCCCCGGGGGCATTTCTTCCTTTAATTGTGGAGGACGGGGTTTATGGTTTTCCTGAAACCCAGGACTTCTATGTTCTTTATTACAGAAGAGATATTCTTGATGCATTGAACATTCCGGTTCCTGATACGTGGGACGATGTAACGGATATACTGCCTGAGCTTCAGCGTTTCGGTTTGAACTTTTATACGCCGATGGCCGGGGCAGTAGCCTTTAAGCCTTTTATGGCGACAGCACCGTTTATTTATCAGAACCAGGGTGACTTATATGAAGAAGATGGGATCGGTACAGTGATTGATTCGGATGCTTCCTTGCGAGGGATTCAATTTATGGCTGAGTTAAATACAATTTACAGTCTTCCACTTCAAGTACCGAACTTTTATAACCATTTTCGATACTCTACCTTACCCGTTGGAATCTCAAACTTTGAAACTTATGTTCAATTGACAGCAGCAGCACCTGAGATTTCAGGATGGTGGGATATTGCTCTCTACCCGGGGGTTGAAAAGGAAGACGGAGAAGTGGAAAGATGGGCAACAGGATCAGGCCAGGCCGGTATGATCTTTGAAAACAGCGAAAAAGAGGAGGCGGCCTGGGAAGTTCTCAAATGGTGGATGTCGACTGAGACCCAGACTGAATTTGCAACAAATCTGCAGATCACCTACGGGCCTGAATATATGTGGAACACTGCAAATCTTGAATCATTTGCTCAGCTTCCATGGCCTGAAGAGCATAAAGAAGTGATTCTTGATCAATGGGAATACCTGAAAGAAGTTCCGAAAACACCTTACACCTATATGGTGGAACGGGAAATCAGCAATGTTTGGAACACGGTAGTTTTCGACGGGGAAAACACCCGGTCAGCGGTAGATGATGCCGTAATTAATATCGACCGTGAAATGAGGAGAAAAATGGAGGAGTTCGGTTACATGGAAAACGGAGAAGTTGTCCGGCCGTATCCAATTCCGACAATAGAAATGGTAGAGGGGTGGATGGAAGATGCAAATCAATAAAAATCATTTGAGCACAACAATGTTTCTTGCACCTTACATTCTATTCTTTGTTACGTTCATTATCCTGCCGGTATTAGCGGCTGTCTACCTGTCCTTTTCCTATTTTAACGCCATTGAACGGCCGACATTTATCGGTCTTTCAAACTATGTAAGCGTCATAACCCAGGACGGGGTCTTCATGCAGTTCGTCTTACCGAACACACTCCAATTTGCTCTGGTGGTAGGACCCGGAGGATACATCCTGTCATTCCTGCTTGCATGGATGCTGGCTCAGATCCCAAAGCTTCCCCGGACGATACTGGCTTTGATTATCTACTCTCCATCAATGACAGCCGGGATTGCCATGGCTGTTGTATGGACGATCATATTCAGCGGGGACCAGACGGGATACCTTAACAGTCTGCTCATAACGCTCGGCGTCTTGTTCGAACCGATTCAGTTTTTACAGTCCCCGGAGCATCTGATGACCATCATGATGGTGGTAACCCTTTGGGGGAGTATGGGAGTAGGCTTTCTGGCGATGCTCTCAGGTGTATTAAACATTAACAAAGAGATTTATGAAGCAGGTTACATTGATGGGATTAGAAACAGGTTTCAGGAAATTATCTACATCACGATCCCTTCCATGAAGCCGCAAATGCTGTTCGGAGCAGTAATGGCTGTCGTCGGAACGTTTCAGGCTGGTGCTATCGGTGTAGCTCTTTCCGGAGCAAACCCGACACCACAATACTCGGGACAGCTGATGGTAAATCATTTAGAGGATTATGGATTTATTCGATATGAAATGGGTTATGCCGCAGCCATTTCAGTACTGTTGTTACTGTTTGTTTATATCTTCTCAAAAATTGCGTGGCGTTTGTTTGGGGAGAAAGATTAAAAATACTTAAATGGACAAGCCATTCATAGTGAGGAGTGATCGCCTTGGCTTCCTTTCATGGTACTAAAATTAATCCTTCTAAGTTTCACAGAAGTCAGTTGAAGTTTTACTTGTTTCTGATACCTTTGTCTGTTTTTATGGCAATGCCGATTGTCTTTATTTTCTCTCATGCATTTAAGCCGATTGATGAGCTCTTTGCATATCCACCACGGTTTTTTGTTCAAAAACCGACATTTCAAAACTTTATCGACCTGGCCAATAATACGAGTCAGACTGGTGTGCCGATTTCCCGGTATTTGTTTAACAGTATTACCGTGACCCTTACAGTGGTTGTTCTTACAATCCTGATAAGTACCATGGCCGGTTATGTATTATCAAAAAAGAACTTCAGATTAAAGAAAACGATATTTGAAATTAACACGCTGGCATTAATGTTTGTACCGGCTGCGGTCGTTATCCCACGATATCTCCTAATAGAGAATGTAGGATTACTGGACACTTTTCTTGTTCACATTTTTCCGCTTCTTGCAATGCCGGTTGGATTGTTCCTTGTAAAACAGTTTATCGATCAGATACCTGATGAGCTGATAGAGGCAGCTAAAATAGATGGCGCCAATGACATTCAGATTTTCCTTAAAATTATCATTCCACTTGTGAAGCCTGCAATCGCAACAATCACCATTTTGTCCTTTCAGATGGTATGGAACAATATTGAGACATCAACATTGTACGTAAACGATGAAAATTTGAAGACTTTTGCATTTTTTATGTCCACTCTGGCAGCCAATGACTCGGGAAATACAGTGGCGGGTCAAGGGATGGCTGCAGCTGCTGCTCTGATTATGTTCATTCCGAACTTAATTATTTTCATCATTCTGCAGAGCCAGGTTATGAACACGATGGCCCATTCAGGGATTAAATAGAAGGAGGGATGAGGGAGTGAGTAAAGTTAAAATCAGCTTCGTAATGGTATTCTTATTTCTTTTCTTTCCCGTTGCTTCCTTTGCTTCTGTTTCAGTCCCTTATAAAACAGAAACCTTGTCAGCAGAAGGAAGGATGATTGAAACCCAGACCGCTTATGTCCCTGTAGGTCTTTTTGGAAGCGGAACTGAAATGATCAGCCCGGAAGATATTTTTGTGAATGAAGAAAATCAGGTTTATCTTGCTGATTCAGGAACACAGCTCATCACGGTTTTTAATGAGAACGGCCGGGCAGTAGAGCAAATCGGCGAAGGAGTCCTGGTTCAGCCGACCGGGGTATATGCGGACGAAGAAGGTAAGATCTTTGTTGCTGACTATGGAGCTGAGAAAGTATTTCGTTTTTCAGCCGATGGAAACCTTGAGGAAGAGTTTGGGCGTCCTGAATCCCCTTTGTTTGGATCGCGCTCTCCCTACAAACCGCAAAAAGTGGCTGTTGACCGAAGAGGAAATATGTATGTGGTGGGAGAGGGATCCACAAACGGAATCATTCAAATGAACCGTGAAGGCGGCTTTCTCGGATACTTCGGTGTAAACCGGACAGATACAGGCGTCCTTTCCAGTATCCAGGATCTCCTTACAACGGAAAGACAGAGAGAACGAATGTTTCTCCGTGTCCCGCCTGCTCCAACAAACGTAGCTCTTGATGACCAGGGACTTGTTTACTCGGTTACTGCGGGAACCGATTTTGAAGTGATAAGAAAGCTGAATATTGCAGGCGCAAATATGCTGGATTCAGATATTTCCAGTGTCAGGCAGCTTACTGATATTGCAGTAGGACCGATAAATAATATGGTCGTTGTGAGCAGTGGAGGCCGTATTTATGAATACGACAGTTTTGGAAATCTGCTGTTCAGGTTTGGGGGCAGGGATGATGGTTCCAACCGGATGGGGTTGTTTACAAGCCCCTCTGCAGTTGACGTTGATAACTACGGCAGAATTTTTGTGACAGACAGTGAACGGGGAACCGTTCAGCTTTTTGAAAGAAGTACCTTTACAGAAATGCTCCACAGCGGAATCGCCCTTTTTGCAGAAGGCTATTATGTGGAGAGTGAACATTACTGGAATGAAGTTCAGCGATTGAATTCATCCTTTGGTCTGGCTCATACGGCAATGGGAGAAGCGTACTTTAAGCAGCAGGAGTATGTAGACGCTCTGGAAGAATACAGACAGGGCCATAATAAAACCGGCTATTCAAATGCATTTTGGGAGCTTAGAAACGAATGGATGCAAAGCAATTTGGGCTTGGTGTTTACTCTTATTCTAGGCGTGTTTTTCCTCAGATCGGCTGTTATCTATGCTGATCGGAAAAAGAAAATTCTCGATCCGTTAAGAGAAGAAAAGAGTGCCTTTAAGAAGCGTAAGCTCGTAAGTGATCTTCTATTCCTGTTCCGCTTTTTAAGACATCCGATCGACAGCTTCTACTACATAAGAGAATCTGAGCGGGGAACCATTTTATCCGCCACGATCCTCTACGGAATTCTGTTTGGTCTGTATTTGTTTATGATACTTGGAACCGGGTTTCTTTTTACAGATATAAGGACAGAACCGGTAAATATATTCAGTGAGTTTCTAACCTTGTTTATTCCCCTTGCGTTATTTATTACAGCAAACTACCTTGTCAGTACGATCAATGACGGAGAAGGAAGGCTCAGGGACATTTATATTGGAACGGTTTATTCCCTTGGACCGATTTTTGTGGGAATGATACCAATCACGCTCATCTCAAATATCCTTACATTGAATGAAGCGTTTATTTACACATTTTCCATGCAAATCATCATCGGATGGTCACTCTTCATTTTAATTACAATGATACGAACAGTGCATGACTATTCGTTCTTTGAAACGGTCCGCAACATTGCAGTGACCCTTTTTATGATGGTAATCATGGTTCTTGTATTCTTTATTATCTATATTCTAATGGATCAAGTCGTAAGTTTTGTATACAGCATTATTCAGGAGGTGATTCTCCGTGTTTAAAAAAATAATTGTACTTTTAGCTGTCATTATCATTCCTGTACAGGTATATGCCATGAGTCAGAGCGATGATGAAGTGGAAGAAATTGAGGATATTATCGAGCTTGCCGAACACGATCTGAGGTTTGACTCAAATAATTTTACCCGGCCTGAAATTGATTCGGACAATGAGCGTGCGAACCAGTCGCTTGATGGATACATTCCGATTGCTGAAAATGAGCAGTTACGATTATATGTTGAAGAAAATACGCTGGCGATAAAAGTAGAAAACGTACAAACCGGTTATATATGGAGTTCCGGTCTTGATGAGCCTGATGATTACCGGTTGAATGAGACGTGGACAAACATGGCTCAATCGGCAGTTACGATCGATTACCTGGATGTGCGAAGCAACAACCAGACTGCGAATGTGGCGGCAGATGGAGCGGTTTCTGAACTCACAATGACGGACCATGGATTCGAAGCGGTTGTTCAATTTGAAGACGCAGGTATTGAACTCTACCTGCATGTGGAAATTCAGGATGGGGAACTGTTCGTCCACGTTCCACAGGAGGGGATAACGGAAGAGGAAGAGAGTGGACAGCTTTTGTCTCTTCGCCTTTATCCGTTTTTGGGAGCCTCTCATCAAAATGGTATGGACGGGTATTTATTTATTCCCGATGGCAGTGGTGCTCTTATAAGGTTCGAAGAAAATCCGCCTGTTGTGGATGCCCCGTTCCGCAGTCATATTTATGGAAGAGATGAAGCCTACAGAAGAACACTTTCGTCAGAGCAGGAAGATTCTGCTGTTATTCCAGCACACACACTTTCTCTCCCGGTGTATGGAGTGGTTCACGGCAGCGGTGAAAATGGCTTTATTACCGTGGTGGAAGACGGCAGTCATTATGGAGAAGTCCTGGCTTATCCATCAGGAGTGTCGACTGATTTTTACTGGGTCACTTCCCAATACCATTACCGTTATGAATACTTCCAGCCTACCAGCCGTGACCTCAGCGGTTTTACGGCTTATCAGGAAGATAGAAATGACTTCGATATTACACAGCGGATTTCATTCTTAAGTGATGAGGATGCTGATTATGTAGGTATGGCAAAAACGTATCAATCCTACCTGTTTGAAAATGATCGTTTAAACAGCAGGGAGGACGTGGTAGATGTGCGTCTTGAATTTCTTGGTGGTGAAGCAAAGGCCGGAGTGCTTCGGGATACTGTTATTCCAATGACACCTGTTACGGATATTGAAGACCACGTCCGGGAACTGCAGAAGGAAGGTGCAGATTCCCTCCATGTTGTCTACCGTGGATGGACAGAAGGCGGGCTGACGGGAGCTTTACCGGCGAAATTCCCTTATGAGAGCAGTCTGGGGAGCGGTGCTGACTTTACAAATACTCGTGCTGCACTGGAAGATATGGGTGTCCCGATGTCTTTCTATACTGACTTTACAAAAGCTTATGAAGGAGCCGCTGGCTTTGGGGGACGAAGTGAAGTGGCGAGAAGGATCAGCGGGGAGCCTGTTATCCAGGAAGATGGATATGAAAGTTCATTTTATCTTCGTCCCGGTCAGTCACTAGAGTATGCCGGACAGGATATTGAACAGTTTAAGGAGCATGGTATCGAGCATATTTCGGTGGATACAAGTGGACAGGTTCTTTTCTCAGACTATACAAGAGCAGCCCCGTCCTCAAGGAACGATATGATTGGAATGTATGATCAGCTGTTCTCAGACCTTAGTGAAAACATGAATGGGATTTCTTTTTATAATCCTAACGATTATGTGTGGGAGTATACGGACCGCTATCTTGATATACCGATGTATTCGTCCAGCTACCTGCTCACCACTGACACCATCCCTTTTATACAAATCGTCTTAAAAGGGCATGTACCATACTACGCACCTTATTCGAACTTTAATCACAATCCTCAGGAAGAACTCCTGAGAATGATTGAATTCGGCGCATATCCTTCGTTCTATTTGACAACGAAATCTTCAAATGAACTGGTGGACACTCCTTCCCGTCATTTATATACTTCCCGTTTTGATGACTGGAAAGATGAAGTGGTCCGGCAATATGACGAGGTTCATAAAAGTCTCGGCATGGTGGAGAACGAAACGATTGTAAGCAGGACCGTCCATGAACCGGGAGTTGTGGAAGTTGGTTATTCGAATGACCTGTCAATCGTGGTCAATTACACGAGTGAGCAGGTTCAAGTAGACGGCGTGAACATAGAGCCATCATACTTTGGCGTAATTAATAAGGAGGAAGGGTCATGAAGCAGCTGTCGATGAAAAACCGTAAAAGTATGACCGGCTTCATGTTTATCCTTCCGTGGGTGATCGGCTTCCTCCTGTTTACTGCTGTGCCTCTATCGTACTCTCTTTATTTAAGCTTTCAGGATGTAAGAATTACCCCGGCGGGGATTCAGACAACCTTTATCAGTTTTGAAAACTATGAATATGCCTTTGGGATGGATGCGTTATTTACTCAAAAACTGCTTATCTTTTTTCGTGAAATTGTCGTGTCTGTACCCATTATTATTGTTTTTTCATTAATCATTGCTCTGCTTTTGAACCAAAAAGTACGATTCAGAATGTTTTTCAGGACCGTCTTTTTCCTCCCTGTTATTATCATCAGCGGCCCGGTTATTCATGAACTGATGGATCAGGGAGTTACTTCCATTCCTTCGATTGAGGAGTACGCTGTTTTTCAGACGCTTCTCTCAAGCGGAGAAGGCTTTCTGGCAGCGACAGTGATTTACCTGATGCAAAACCTGATCATGATTCTTTGGTTTTCCGGGGTTCAGATTCTTATATTTCTCGCTGCACTGCAGAAGATTGATGACAAAATTTATGAAGCGGCCAAAATTGACGGTGCATCAAATTGGGAGTGCTTTTGGAAAGTCACATTGCCGAGTCTGTTTCCGATGATCATTGTTAATCTCATTTATACGATCGTGACGTATTCGATCTTTTCACTTAACCCGGTTATTGAACATATTCAGGATAATATGTTCAGAACCGATACCGGGTTTGGCTATGCCTCGGCACTATCCTGGATTTACTTTTTGTTAATTACGATCATTCTTTTTATATCAGTACTGCTTATCAGTCTCAGAGGGAGAAAGAAATATGCGTAAGGAGGGACAAACATGACAAGCTTCGTTGCAAAAATTCGTCGGGGGAACAAAACCTACTACAAAAACAAAAGCAAAAAACTGCTTTTTGGCACGCATGGCTCAGATGGGCTGATGATGAAATTCATCGTTTATGCTCTATTAATCGGAATCGGCTTTGTATATTTGTACCCTCTGATTTATATGGGGTCCTACAGCCTGAAAAGTCTGGATGACATCTTAAATCCGCTTGTTAACTGGATTCCGTCGACACTTTATCTGGATAATTACCAACAGGCTTTAAGTGTCCTTAACTTCTTGCCAACCTTCGGACAGACTTTGTACGTAACCGCTCTGCCTGCACTCATTCAAACTGTCGTTGCGGCAGTTGTCGGGTACGGCTTTGCAAGGTTTGACTTTCCAATAAAAAGGATCCTGTTTGGTCTTGTTCTTGCGACTTTTATCATTCCTCCACAGGTAACGATGATTCCTCAATATGTCTTCTTTAACGAGATTGGTATTTTGGGAAGTGTCATGTCTTTCATTTTACCTGCACTTTTCGGACAGGGAATTAACAGTGCGATTTTTATCCTGATCTTTTATCAATTTTTCAAAATGCTTCCCCAATCCCTTGAGGAAGCAGCCCAGCTTGACGGGGCGGGACAGGCAAGGATTTTTCTGACAATTGCCATCCCAATGGCAGGACCGGCCATTATCATTTCGTTTTTATTCTCCTTTGTCTGGTACTGGAATGAAACCTATCTGGCATCTATTTATTTTGGCAACGCCATGACCACTCTTCCACTTGAACTTCAGAGATTTGTAGCAACCTTTGAACAGATGAACCAGGGTGGAGGTGAAGGCGGAGGAAGTTCAATAAATGAAGGCATAAAGATGGCAGGTACGATGCTTACAATTCTGCCGCTTTTAATTATCTATCTGATTACACAAAAATGGTTTGTTGAAGGTGTAGACCGTTCAGGTATCGCAGGTGAATAGAGTTACAACCGTTAGGAGTGTAAAATATGACATTTAATAATCTTATTGAAGAGGAAGCGAAAAGATCATTCCGCTTTTTCTATGATGAAGCAAACACTGATCCCGACAGCCCCGGTTACGGACTGATCCTCGATAAGACGGGTGAGGATAGCAAGGAAGTGGCGAGTATTGCCTCTGTCGGTTTCGGTCTTACCGCTCTTATTATCGGAATTGAGCGTAACTGGATTACGAAAGAGCAGGGATATGAACGGACCAAAGGAACACTGATCACGTTTCGGAACAACGTGGAGCATGTGGGAGGATTCTTTTATCACTTCCTTAACATGAAAACAGCTAAAAAATATGAACACTATCACGATTGTCCTTCCATTATTGATACAACGCTTTTTCTGAACGGCGCCATTACTTCTGCCGAATACTTTGGCGGGGAAATTGCAGAGATTGTAGATGAAATCTATGAGCGTATTGACTGGACCATGTATTATGACGAGGATAATAACTGGTTTTATATGGGCTATAACGAAGATACAGGCGGATTTGGTCACTGGAATATGTATGCAGAGCAGATGACTCAGTATATATTGGGTGTTGCTTCCCCTACCCATCCGGTACCGGAGAAAATCTATGATGGTTTTGAACGGGAAAAAGGCAGCTATGGAGAGTATGAGTTTTATAACTCACCCGGCGGCCAGCTTTTCACTCATCAATTTTCCCACGCCTGGTTTCAGTTCAGGGGACTTAAAGATAAAGACGGAATCGACTGGTACGATAATTCCGTCAAGGCAACCCTCGCCCAAAAACAGTACGCGTGTGATAATCCCGATGGGTTGAAAACGCTCCATGAAAAATCTTGGGGACTGACAGCCTGCGAAGGACCTCAGGGTTACTGCGGGCCGGGAGCACCACCGTATCACGAGAACGTAAAGGTGAAAAACGACGGTACAGTCGCTCCGGCAGCGGCAGGGGGATCGATTGTGTTTACACCGGGAGAATCCATTGAAGCTCTGCACTATTTTTACGAAAATCACCCCAAGCTTTGGGGTAAATACGGCTTTAACGATGCTTATAACCTTGATGTGAACCCGGAGTGGTATGCAAAAAGGGTAATCGGGATTGATAAAGGCATTACACTGCTGATGATCGAAAACCATCGTTCCGGACTGGTCTGGGAACTGTTTATGAAAAACAAGCACGTCAAAAAAGGAAAAGACCTCCTGGGTTTTAAAAAAGCAGAAAAAGTAGATTTTTCGTAAAATGTGTTCACCTGGCATATCAGCTGATAACGAAGGGCGCGTAAAGTCCATTTAGGGTTGAGAAGTTTTTATGGACTATAGAAAAAGATAAACGCCAATGGAGGAGGAAGCAACGTTGATTGAAATTACAAACAAGCAAATTGTCATTGACGGAAAACCTCAAATCATCCTGTCCGGAGAAATCCACTACTACCGGCTGGATCGAAAAGACTGGCAGGATCGTATAGATAAACTGAAAATGGCTGGGGGAAATGCAGTGGCATCCTACATACCCTGGCTGTGCCATGAGCCGGCAGAAGGCCAAGTCGATCTGACAGGAGAAACAAAAGAAGAACTTGACCTCGCCGGATTTATCGATCTATGCCACGAGAATGGGCTGTACTTTTTTGCAAGACCAGGTCCTTTCATCATGGCGGAAATGAAAAACGAAGGGATCCCGTATTGGGTTTATGAAAAACACCCGGAGTCTGTTCCTGTTGGATGGGATGGACAAGAAGTAACGACTCCAACCCTTGATTATCTCTACCCCGGTTTTTTGGAAGAGACAAGAAAATGGTACAACCACGTAATGGAGATCCTCCGGCCTCGTCTTTATCAGCATGGCGGGCCAATCATTGCCCTTCAGCTGGATAATGAAGTCGGCATGCTTTCCTGGGTGAGTAATGTTCCGGATCTTACAGAAAACGTGATCACCGGTTTTAGAGAGTGGCTTCACGAAAACTATGATTCTCAAAAACTCCGAGAGCGATACCCCTTTGATCTTAGTAACCTTAAAGCTGCTGTGGAAGCGGTTCGTTCGCCAAAAGAAGATTACGTTCTGTACCTGCAAAAGGACCTGGGCTACTTTATGCGTCACCGTTTTGCGAAGTATATAGCCACTTTAAAAGACTATGCACAAAAGAGTGATGTGAAGGACATTCCCTATATCGTAAATATCCATGGTACAGGTGGGGGACGCGGCTTTACCTATCCGATTGGTATCAGTCAACTCTATGAGTCTTATATTCAGGATGAAGATCTGCTTGCAGGGTCTGATATTTACTTTGGTGATTTGGATATGAATACTTTTCAGGATCTCTATCTAATTAACGGCTTTATGGAAGCCGTCAACCTTCCGCACCAACCTCTTACATCTGTTGAGTTTAACTGCGGTGACGGTAATTTCGGTCAGATGGTCGGGGAACGCTACGACCCTTCAGCTGCTGATTTTAAAGCACGGATGTGTATTGCTCAGGGAAACCGGTTGCTGAACTATTATTTATTCTGCGGCGGCAGGAACGGCCGCTTCGATGTTCCTGAATTTGATGGGAACAACCGGATCGCCTCTACAGGTGAGCGGCACGGATTTGCAGCACCAGTCAGTCCTGAAGGGGAATTCAATTACACCTTTGACAGGATGGCGCAGTCCATGAAAGCGATTATGGCTGTATCTGACAAACTGGCAGCGATGAATGAAGAACGGGACCAAGTCACATTTGGATTTATTCCTGATTATTACATGACAGAGTACCGCTATCCCAAAAGTAAAAAGACACAGGACCTTTTAGAAAACCTTGAAAAAAACAGAGCGGGGAATGTATGGGAAGCGTTGGGAAGAGCTCTGCTACTCGCAAACTTCCGTTTCACCTCCGCAGATGTTCAAAATAAACCTCTCAGCCCTGCTGACATACCTGTACTTGTCCTGCCTTCTGCAAAGTACATGGCCAAGGACATTCAGGACAAACTCGTTACTTATCTTGAAGATGGTGGCAGGCTCCTCCTTTACGGTGAAGTACCTCAGCTTGATATGGAAGGGCATCATTGTTCGGTGCTGGCTGATGCCCTGGGAGCAACTGTCATCGGGGAACACAGAGGAGACCACCGGTTTTATCTTTCTGTTGCCTCAGGAGGATGGGCTGAACAAATGGGTGAAATCAGAACTCATTTTGCCCAGGCACTTGAACTGGAAAGTGGTGATCCAATTCTCACTGTGTACGGAACCAGTCATGTGACCGGCTTCGAAACAGAGGCAGGCGCAGGAAAAGCAGTCGTTATTGCCGCGGCAATGACATGCGATATTGAATTCTTTAAAAAATGTGTTCACCGACTCGGAGCAGAGCCTGGACTCACCCACGACTGCAGGGAACATGGAATCTTTATGACTTCAGTTAAAAACGATGCTGGGGAACGTTTTCTTCACCTACTGAATCTTGATGGATTTGATAAAAAATTCACTGTATATAAAGACGGATTATCCCTTTTTGACGGTGAAAAAGTGGAGTTGCATGCTAAAGAAGGAGTTATGCTCCCGTATAACGTAGAGTATGCCGATGTTAACATTGTCAGTTCCACTGCAGAAATAGCAGGAGTTGAGCCTGATGGAATACGCTTTCGCCTCACACAGGCTGAAGACAGAATCAGGATCAAAACAGACAAAACGATCCTTTCACATGAATCTTATACGGTTAAAAAAGATGAAGAAGACACTTATCTAATACGGTCGAACAAACATGCCAAGGTGGATAATGAGTTAACTGTATTTATACCTGGCCTGACGGAAAGTGAGCGTGAGTGCTGATGAATCAAACCGATGTAAAACAGCTTCTTGAACAAATGACGCAGGATGAAAAAATCGCTCAGTTGATGCAACTTGCAGGTTTCTTCTACGAAGGGGCAGCCCAGCGGGGGGAAATAACTGGTCCTATGGAAGACCTGGGGATTGAAGAAGAAACGATCATTAACAGCGGTTCTGTACTTGGAGCCTCGGGAGCAGGGGAAGTGCGCAGCATACAAGAAGCTCATTTAAAGAAAAACCGCCTTGGTATCCCATTGTTAATGATGGCAGATATCATTCATGGTTATAAAACCATTTTCCCTGTACCGTTAGGCATAAGCTGCTCGTGGAACCTTGACCTTGCAGAGAAAAGCGCAGAGGCTGCAGCAAAAGAAGCTGCTGTATCAGGTGTTCACGTTACGTTTGCACCGATGACAGACCTCGTTAGGGACCCTCGCTGGGGACGTGTGATGGAATCAACCGGGGAAGATCCATTCCTCAACAGTGAATTTGCCAAAGCCTTTGTAAGAGGCTTCCAGGGAGACAACCTGAAGGAAGATTTACACCGGGTAGCAGCATGTGTGAAGCATTTTGCGGCATATGGAGCTTCAGAAGGAGGAAGAGACTACAACTCCGTAGATATGTCTGAAAGGCAGCTCCGGGAGATGTATCTTCCAGCCTACAAAGCAGCGCTTGATGAAGGCTGTGAAATGGTGATGACAGCATTTAATATCGTCGACGGGATCCCTGCCACTGGCAACAAAAGACTGATGCGGGACATTCTCCGTGATGAATGGGGCTTTGACGGGGTGATGATTTCTGACTGGGGTGCAGTAAAGGAACTTATTCCCCATGGGACAGCCTCAAATGAGAAAGAGGCAGGAAAGCTTGCCATCGAAGCCGGTGTTGATATTGAGATGATGACCGCCTGCTACGCAAATAATCTAAAGGAACTGATGGAAGAAGGACAGCTGGAAGAAAGTCTTGTGGACGAAGCCGTTCTCAGGATCCTGACATTGAAAGACAAGCTCGGGTTATTTGAAAAACCTCACCGGGGTGCTGACGTAAAACTGGAGGAAGAACTTGTATTTTCCAAGGAGCATCGGCAGCTTTCAAGAGATCTTGCTGCAAAGTCGTGCGTGCTGCTGAAAAATGAAGGTGTTCTGCCACTTGGAAAAGAGCAGAAGGTGTTACTTGTAGGACCGTTTGCTTCAAGTGGTGATGTGTTAGGGCCCTGGTCATGGAAAGGCCCGAGAGATGAAGCGGTAACCATGGAAGAAGGAATGAAAAGGAAAATTGGAGCAAATAACGTTTCCGTTGCTGCAGGCTGCGGGATCGAAGAAGCAGTAACCGAAGAGCAGTGGAAAGAAATTGAACTGGCAGTTAAAGGTGCAGATGTTATTGTTGCCGCACTCGGCGAACGATCAGAGATGAGCGGGGAAGGCGGATCTCGCGCCGACATTATGTTACCCTTGGCACAGGTGGAGTTTGTCCGAAAATTGAAACGTTTCAACAAACCTGTAGCCGTTGTTCTTTTTAATGGAAGACCACTTGATTTACATGGTGTGACAGACCAGGCTGATGCATTGCTTGAAGCGTGGTACCCGGGAACAGAAGCAGGAGACGCAGTAGCGGATCTTCTTTTTGGAGAAGTGAACCCGTCAGGTAAGTTAACCATGTCGTTCCCTTATGCTGTCGGACAGGTACCGGTCTATTACAACAGGTTTAATACAGGAAGGCCGCAAAAAGCACCGCACATTAGAGAGCGTTACGTCTCCCAGTACCTGGATATTCCTAATGAACCTCTGTTTCCTTTCGGCTTCGGGTTAAGTTATACAAGCTTTTTCTACAGTAATTTAAGCTTATCGGGCAATGTGGTCCGGTCTGACGAGTCGATAAGGGCAACGGTTACTGTAACGAACCAAGGAGAGTATGCCGGAGAAGAGACAGTGCAACTGTACATCAAGGACGAAGTTGGCGAAGTTGTCCGTCCTTTAAAGGAACTTAAAGGGTTTAAAAAAGTGTTCCTGAAGTCAGGTGAATCACAGGAAATCACATTTAAAATAAATGAAACGATGTTGCGTTATACCCACTCGGACCTTGGTTACCGCAGTGATGCAGGTTCATTCACTGTATTTATCGGAACGGACAGTGAAAATGGGAAAACGGCAGCATTTGAACTTGAATTGACTAAATAACCAGGGGGACCTGAAATGACAAAGACAAAAAACCAAAATCAGATTGTGAAAACATCGTTCGATATAAATGCCGGGGATTACACATTCACGTTTTTAAACAGCGGTGATTTGTTTCAAGCCTCTTATCATCAGTTGATGGTCAATCAATGGCTGTCGAATCCAATTGACGGGTCGATGAACAATATCTTTCTTCGTATTTTCAAAGACAAAGAGATTTTGTACACCCCTCTGCTGGGCATTCAGTCTGACAGTGCAGTCTCATTTACTAAAGAGGCTGTTACATGGACAGGTGATTTTGAAGGTGTGGATTATAATGTGACTTTCCGTCTTTCAGAGAAAGGGGTCTGGTTCTGGCAGGTAAACCTTAATGGAAAAGGGATTGAAGCAGATGTTATCTATACCCAGGACGTGGGGATTGGTGACAAAGGATTTATTCGGAACAATGAAGCCTATCTGTCCCAGTACATTGATCATAAAGTGTTTGAAGATGACAGCAAAGGATATGTTGTTTGTTCACGGCAGAACCAGGGACAGTCTACTGGTTTTCCCTACCTGCAACAGGGAGCTCTTACGGGTGCAAAAGGTTATCTTACTGATGGTTTTCAATTTTTCGGGCTCAGCTATAAGGAGACGAATGAGCCTGCAGCTCTAAAAGGAACCAGCCTTCCAAATGAGATTTACCAGTATGAGTTTGCTTTTACGGGACTTCAGTCAGAAAAACTGTCTCTTTCAGGCTCTTCTCATGTTGTTTTTTACGGACTGTTTAAGGAAAACCACTCTGAAGCTGTATCGGGCCTGGAGTTTTCCGGAGAGGTATTAGAAGCATGGAATGAATTGATGAAAAAGGAGGAAGCTTCGACTGAAAGTGTATCTGTTGAAAGGGCGGTGCTTTCTTCGAAATTTGGAAAACCGCTTGAAACAGTTTCTATGAAAGAAGAGGAAATTAAAAGCCTTTTTCCGAACCGTTCCCACGAAGAGTACGAGGGTAACCAGCTGCTTTCCTTTTTCACTGATACACATGAGCATGTTGTACTGAAAGAAAAGGAATTGATTACAGAGCGTCCTCACGGTCATATCATTATGAGTGGCCAGAGCACGGATTTTCGTTCGGAAACTTTATCAACCACCTCTTATATGTATGGTCTGTTCAATGCTCAGCTTGTTATTGGCAACACAACGTTTAACAAGCTTCTTTCCCAGGCGCGTAATCCGTTGAATGTAATGAAAACATCCGGTCAGCGAATGTATGTAGAATTTGGTGGCAAGTACCGGCTCCTCGGAATGCCGTCAATGTTTGAAATCGGATTTAATTACTGCCGATGGTATTATAAAACGGAAGAAGAGCTATTTGAAGTCACAAACTTCACTACCGTTGATGCACCTGACGTAACGCTTACTGTTCGGTCCGGCAGTGGAAAAGCATACCGGTATATGCTTACAAGCCAGGTGACAATGAGCAACAATGAATATGACTCACAGTTTGAGATTTGTGATAACGGAAAATCATTGACGTTCACAGCAGGAAGCAATGCTGAAAGTACACAGGTTTATCCGGAGCTTGCCTATAAAATGAGCTTTTCAGGAGCTGAAGTTGTCTCCGGAAATGAGCAGATGCTGGGAGATAACATTTCTACACAATCAGCGTCTCTGGTCGTTACAAAAACGAGTGAAACTCCGGAGCTTTCCGTTCTCGTTCAAGCTTTCCTTCACGATGGTGACCGCCCCGAGTCCTTCAGAAATGTAGAGGCAGAAAGCAAAAAATACCGTGCTTTCTTCAGTGATCTTATGAATGGGTTCAACATGGAGAAGGAAGGTCATGAAGAGCTTAATAAAATGAACACCATCGTCTGGTGGTATACCCACAACATGCTTGTTCACTACATGGTTCCTCACGGTTTGGAGCAGTATGGTGGCGCAGCCTGGGGAACCCGTGATGTGTGTCAGGGACCAACGGAGTATTTTATGGCGATGCAAAAATATGATGTGGTCAAAGATATTCTTAAAAAGGTTTATTCCCACCAGTATGAAGATACAGGAAACTGGCCTCAGTGGTTCATGTTTGATAAATACTACAATATTCAAAGTGAAGAAAGTCACGGCGACATCATTGTATGGCCGTTGAAAGTATTAAGTGATTACTTAACCGTGACAAAGGATTGTGGTATCCTTCAGGAAAAAGTACCTTATGTAAAACGTGGAGTGTTTACGTTTACTGAACATGAGGGAACGATTTTTGAGCATGCGAAAAAAGAGATTGACTATATTAAATCTCATTTTCTCCATGACACTCATCTGTCTGCCTATGGGGATGGTGACTGGGATGATACGCTACAGCCTGCGAATGCCAAACTTAAGAAAAACATGGTAAGCAGCTGGACTGTCTCTCTTACTTATCAGGTAATGAACCAGCTTTCAAAAGCACTGGAAGGTGTAAATGATAAAGAAGCAGGGGAACTTAAGGAACTGGTGACTGGAATTGAAGAAGATTTTAACAAATACATGCTGGGAATGGGTAATGGAATTATTCCCGGGTTCCTGTACATGGAAGATAAAGAGAACCCTAAGCTCATGGTTCATCCGGAAGACAATGTAACCGGCATTCATTATCGCCTTCTTCCGATGACGAGAAGTATGATTGGTGAGCTCGTATCAAAGGAGCAGGCTGAAAAACAGTACAACTTGATTAAAGAACAATTTGAATGCCCGGATGGAGTAAGGTTAATGAATCGCCCCGCCCACTATGAAGGTGGTGTGAGCAAGCACTTTAAACGTGCCGAGCAGGCAGCGAATTTCGGAAGAGAAATTGGCCTCCAATATGTCCATGCCCACATTCGTTATGTGGAGGCAATGGCAAAGCTCGGTAAGAAGGAAGACGCATGGAAGAGTCTGTTTAAAATCAATCCTGTCGGAATTCAGGATGTTGTTCCAAACGCAGAACGCCGTCAGAGCAACGCGTATTTTAGTAGTTCAGACGGGCAATTCAACAATCGATATGAAGCCCAGGAACAATTCGGACGTCTGCGAAGTGGTGATGTGAAGGTTAAAGGAGGGTGGCGCATTTATTCAAGCGGGCCGGGAATTTACTTAAACCAGCTCATCTCGAACTGTCTCGGAATTCGCAGAAATGCCGGAAACCTCGTAATTGACCCTGTTTTGCCTGATGAGTACGATGGTGTAACCGTTGACTTCCTGGTAAACGGAAAGCCGGTAACATTTAAAATGAACAAAGCTGCAGATGAAAAAACGTTAAAGGTAAATGGAACGAAAGTTGAAGCATCGTTGGTAGAAAATAGATACCGCGAGGGCGGGTTTGAAGTTAATGAAAAAGAGCTTTCAAACTTATTGAATGATGAGAATAACATTGTAGAAGTAACTGTTTAATTAAAACAGGATACCATCCGGAGAAGTGATTCTCCGGATGGTTTTGTGCTTGTGTAGGAATTGTATTACTCCTTCCATGTGAATACCTTTTTTAGTTGTACCTCTTCCGCATCTAGAGCTAGCGCCTAAGAGCTCGAGGTCATTTCATTCCATCAGCTGAAGCCAAAGAGCGGCTTCAATCTGATGATGAAATAATTGTACTTAGAGCATAATGCCAAGTTTTCTTTATCGCTCGTGACCAAGGCGCTTACGCTTTTGTTCATTAAGGGAATGATGCCCCCTGCCACGTCAATTGCCCCTCCAACCTGTTCACCCTAACAAACAATGCATAAATCCCCCTCATTCCTCATAGAGTTGTAACGTATGAATGGCGAGTCTTTCATTCATGGTGGACAAAGAATGAACACCCTAGAGCGAAGCGGAAAAAGAGAGTTTTTTCTATAAAAGGAGGAGAAGCGTGTGGCCAATGAACAGGCGTCAACCTTATCATTTTCGATTCAGGAAGCAGTGTGGCTGAATCGCGGCCAGGAAATCGACAGCGTGCTTTCATTATCATTGGATCCGGATATTACGATTCAAGAGACTGAGGACTATGTCACGGTAAAAGGGAATTTGGTCTTAACAGGAGAGTACAGCCCCGGAAATGAAGTGGATGAAGACCAGCAACAGCGAAACGCAAGTCTGTCTGAGCAAGTATCTTTTCGCTCTATTGAAGAAGTGCGTGTATCAGATGAAGGGTTAGGAACCATACGTCATCCGTTTCCAATTGATGTAACAATTCCGAGAAGCCGAATTCAGGACGTGGATCAAGTCTATGTAAATGTAGACTCCTTTGATTATGACTTGCCAGGGAACGGTTGTATTGAACTTCAAGCAGACGTGTCCATTAGTGGTATGCGAGGAGAGTTTGCGAGCGCAGAATCCTATGTGGATGAAACGGAAGAAGAAACGGAGCAAGAGGCGAGAGACTTCCATTTTGAATCGGTGAGACCTCAAGAACAAGAAGAGGTTCAAGAGGTGCGCGGGGAAGATGTAGCAGAAGAGGAAAAAGAGGCTTCAGAGCCTGTGGTTTATTTAAACCGTTATGCAGAAGCCCAAGAAGAGGATTCTTACGAAGAAGAAGCGGAGCAGGAGCAACAACAGGAAGACGTGTATGCGTATGCTCATGCTAATGATATGCGCTATACCGCAAACGCCTATCAGGATGAAGCAGTGGAAGAAGAACAAGAGGTTGAAAAGGAGCCCGAAGAGGAAGAAAAAACGTACGGTACAAGAGAAGAAGAGAATGCTCTTTACCTCACGAAGGTGCTTGCGAGAGATGACGAAGAAGCGTTTACGAGACTTCGCATGTGTATCGTTCAAGCGGGGGAATCTCTGGATACGATCTCGGCTCGTTACAAGATTCCTTCAAGTCAGATTATGAGACAAAATCGATTGAACGAAGAGCGTGTAGAAGAAGGGCAAATTCTCTACATTCCTAACCGAATTTCATCACCTACCTCTTCATAGGAGGGGACGATTATGGTTGAACTTGAACAAATAAAAGGAGCGTACGGCTTCTCAGTTGGAGAGTGGATTGTTCCGGGGGAAACGTTTCGAACAGAGAAAGGTGTCAAAACGATCAAATGGTGGGAAAACCATCATACGATGAATTGGCACATTCAATGGCGAGAAGCGTTGGATAACAAAGGCATTTGTCTTACAAACAGAATGATTCGGACGAAAGATCACGAAATGTCTTTCCTTTGTACAAAGGGGTGGCTGACCTTGCACGACGAGGTCACGTCCCTTTTTTCATATCAAGGAAGGGAAGAGGAGCTGGCAAGCCTCATCGCCGGTGTGATCAATACAGGCTATACCATGGATTGGCGGGATGCAAAAGGAACGCATCTCTCGGAAGAAGTGATTAAACATGCAGTCGTAGATTTACCTGAAACAGTTGACCCTATCGTTCAATCGATTCTAAAAAAGACGATGGACGAAGCGATTACGAGGTTTAAAAAAGCCGAGCGCTTGCCAGTATCTTCTCTTGAAAAATGTCCGATCATCGATCCTCTTGGGTCGGTTAAAAATGGGAAAGAGATATTTGGACAGTTGTTTTGGTCGTTTCTTGGTCAAACGCCAGAGGTTGGCTACCGATCCATTACGTTCTTTTTACGAGAATATGTATCCGTATACGGAAAAGAGAGCACCAATCGGCTGCTGACTGCTCTTAAAGAAGAGGAAAGCTTTGATGATGCCATCATGATGCGACTCTTAAAAGAAGCAGTCTTACCATGGGAGTTTATTAAAACGGTCGAAAAGCTCCGTTATGTGAAGACGAAAGAGGAGTCGACGCGCCTTTTGGAAGAGATGTATGACACGTGGGAACAGTCAAGGGCTCTTGTGACGACAATCAGTACGTGGCTTGATGGAAAAAGAGAGAAGGTGGCCAATTGACGACCACAAAGACGTTCGATCATTTAGGCTCCGTTCTTTTTCACTATGATCTTTACCCCGAGCGAATGGAGACCTTTGGCAACGTGCGCAAAGTGTACACCAATCACGGTGTGTTTGCCTTAAAGCAAACGGCGATGGACAGGGGAGCGGGAGATTGGTTTATTCATGTGATGAGACGATTGGAGCGAATCGGCTTTCATTACACTGTGCCGATCATACCCACAAAGTACGGTGATTATCTCGTCCGTCGGGGCGATGCAGCGTAT
The DNA here is from genome assembly GCF_000429705.1 of Alteribacter aurantiacus DSM 18675. GTDB lineage: Bacteria > Bacillota > Bacilli > Bacillales > Salisediminibacteriaceae > Alteribacter > Alteribacter aurantiacus. The sequence goes on along the minus strand of NZ_KE386941.1, from coordinate 1,942,224 downwards.
TATTTGATGCCTTGGTATGAAAACACGGAGCGCTTTACACACCCGGTGAGTAAAGAAGATGTCATTTTAGAGGAAATTGCGAAGTTGCATGGTCTTACGGAGAAAAATCAGGAGTATTCTGAAGACGTGATTCAACAAAGCTTTGATACGCTGAAACGCCGGTGGGAACTCAGACGGCTTGAAATGGAAAGGTTCGCGGACAAAATTGAGACGCATCAGTACATGTCCCCATTTGAGCTTACGTTTCTCACCCACTTCCACAGAATGGTGCAAATGGCGGAGTCGGCCGAAGAGCACCTCTCATCGTGGGTGGATATCTGTAAAGAGAAAAAAGGCTTTCGAAGCGTCTTATGTCATGGGCGGTTAAACACGAGTCATGTTTTGTTTGATCAATACGGATCAGGGTACTTCTTAAACTTTGAAAGAGCCGTGCTTGATACGCCGGCGAGAGATTTGGCGATTCTATTTCGCCATTATTTCCAAACGCGGCCTTGGGATACGAGTGAAGGGATTCATTGGCTAGGCACGTACGAACGGCATTTCGAATTGTTTGATGAAGAGCGTCATTTGCTCATGAGCTACCTGTCGTTCCCTGAGAGTATCTTTCATTCTGTGGACTTATACCTTAACGAAAAGAGGGAACAAACGCAGCTTCAGCTTGTGACGCACCTTGAACGACGGATCCTTTCGTTGAACAGGGTTCATCGGTTGCAGGAGACGTTGTTTCGAGAAGAACCGGAAGACCAACAATGGGGATGATCCGAGTGAGGATCGTCCTTTTTTGTTTGGGATTGGGGGGCTATTTGGGTGGAGTTGCATAGGTGCTGGAGGAGCTAACTCAGCTAAAATTAAAATAAGTGGATCAAACGTGGAATAACTCGGACTAACGAAAAATAAGTGGATCAAACGTGGAATAACTCGGACAAACGAAAAATAAGTGGATCTTCCGATAGTCGAAGGATCCTCCATCTTCTTGTGTCGTGTTAAGTGAAAACAAAAAACGAGCTTCCCAAATGAACTTCAGGTCGCTCGTTTGTTATTGAAACCAACCATAGGCTGTTGAAAAATAGAAGATGGCGAGAGTCGCAAGTAAGATGACATCAAACGTACTCGGGAACAAAAGGGTGCGGATCAGTTGAAAGAAGATGATGGGCAAGAGGCATTGATAAAAGGCATCGATGATTCTTCGTCCCCACAAAGGCAGACGTACTCGACTAAACGGTTTGGACATACGATCGTCTCCTTTTTTCCGTACACTGTTTGCTGTCAGTTTATGCACTAGGCACTTCAAGTGTGTATAGGAAGCCTTTGGTTGAACACCCTAAGGAAAAAGAAGGATGGAAAGGATTGATTGTCCATGTTATCATCACCATTTGTGTTTTACGAGCTCATGTGGCTTGGCTGCTTAGGGTGGCTCGGGGTAAAGGTCGTACGCATCATCATGGCTAAAGATCACGACTGACTGGGATGAATAAATGGCATGTAGTAAAGCAAAACATGCGGAGAAATCCAGGCCGAACTCTTTTGCTAATGGCAGGAACGGCCCTGACCGCCTTCATCTTATTTTCAAGTGTCTATTTTCTTAACAGCATAGAAAAAAGCGTGCAAACGACAGAAGGGAGAGTCGGTGCGGATCTGATTGTGACTCATTCAAAAGAAGATGTGAACGAGCCTTACGGACGCCACGTGCTACCGGGCGATGAGCTTCTGCCTTTTGTAGAAGGATTGGAGGGCGTCGAGGTGGTAGCGCCTGAACTCTATTTGTCTACGGTTTCCACTATTTGTTGCGGGACGGAAGGAGACTTTCCGATCGTCGCTTTTGATCCTAGTCGGGACTTTACTTTGTCTTCGTTTATGGTGAAATCCGATCCGCTGGAGGACGGGGAAGTGGTGATTGGTACCAAAGCGGGTGGAGATCGGTTTCTTTTTCATGTGGAAGATGAGGTTATACAAGAGAAGGTGAAGCTGTTCTATAAGCTTTTTGCTGTGAAAAATGTGTTATTTCCGACAGGGACAAAGGTGGACGAAACCATCTACATGACCCTTGGGAGTGCCCATGAGATGATTAAAAACAAGGTGCTCGATGTACACATCCAAGAAGATGCGATCTCAGCTATTTTTGTAAAAGCAGAAGCTGATCGTGTGACGGAGATTGGAAGGGCTATTACCCGCCGTTTTCCGGAAACGAACGTTCATTATGGTTCGGGTGTCAAAAAAGAGGTGGCCTCGTACGTGCGTCCCCTCCGAAATGTAGTTTATGCCTTAATCGGTCTTGTGGTCGTGACGAATATGCTTCAGTCGATTACCTTGTATTCTGCCATGTTAACCGAGCGGAAAAAGGAGATCGGGATGTACCGGGTGATGGGGATTCCAACGGGGAAGTCCGTTCAGCTCATTTTGTATGAAGTGATTGTAGTCACAGGTGCCGGGTCTGTGATTGGGATTTGTGCAAGTCTCGGTCTCTTGTACGATCACCAGACGCTTTTGTATGCCTGGAGTGAGCTTCCGCTTGTTTTACCTAAAAAAACGGATTTGTTTTTTCAAGGAGGAATCACAATGGCAGTAACGATGTTGATTTCCCTATTCGGTTCTGGTCTGTGTCTGCGATCCCTTTACAAGCAAAAGCCTTATCGGATGGTGCGGGAAGGTGAGAGTTGATGATTCGTGCCAATGTGAAAAAAACGTATCGCTTGGATCGCCATCACGTGGTCACTGCAGTTAAAAGGGCTGACATGGTTGTTCGTGAACAGACGTTTACCGTCATTACTGGACCGTCTGGGAGTGGAAAGTCGACGCTGTTGGCCGTGCTCGGTTTGTTAGAGGAACCAACGGAAGGAAAGGTGCTCTTAAATGGAAACGAAGTACAGACGGAGAAGGAGCGGGCTCGTGTTCGGTTACATACGTTCGGCTTTGTCCATCAGTACCCGAGACTTCACCCAACGTTATCGGCTCTTGATAACGTATTACTTCCGTTAGCGTTGATGAAAAACGTAACCACAGAAGAAGTGGAAAGAGGACGTGCCCTTTTGGAAGAGGTGGGATTAAAGGAGCGGATCGACCATCTGCCTTTTCAAATGAGTGGTGGTGAGCAGCGGCGTGTAGGATTGGCCCGGGGGCTGATGTTGGATCCGGCTGTTTTATTTGCTGACGAGCCTACTGCTTCCTTGGATCCTGAAAACAGCCTCCTTATTTTTTCCCACTTGCACAAATGGTTTTTGAGAGGAAAAACCGTCGTCGTGGCAACCCATGACCCAATTGGAGTGCGGTTTGCCACCGATGTGTACGATATGCGGGAAGGCATTTTAACAAAGAAGAGTATAAGAAAGTCAGATCCAGACGATGATGAATGTAAAGATTGTGCGTCTGCCTATTGAAAGTTGCCAAGGCTTAGAGTAAAATAACGATAGTTAATAACCGTGATGGGGAAGAGTACATCGTGAACCCACCAGAGAGGAAGGCCATTTGCTGAAAGGCTTTCTTGGATGTAAGGATGGAAGGTCGCCCCGGAGTTGCTTTTGTGAACGCCTGTTCGTTAGTAGTAAAAGCCGGCAGACCCCGTTATGGTCACTTGAGTGTACGCTGGGATTTTTTCTGCCGGTGTAAACAAAGGTGGTACCGCGAGAAGCGTCAGCTCTCTTCGTCCTTTGACGAAGGGGGCTTTTTTGTATTTCCGCAGAAGCCAAACACACATAACGCCAAATTTTTTTAAGGAGGAATAAACATGAATAACGAAACATCAATGCCCCCGAAGTATGATCCGCAGGCAACTGAAGCCAAGTGGTATCCGTACTGGGTAAACGGAAAGTTTTTTGAAGCTACAGGAGACGAGAACAAGGAGCCTTATACGATTGTAATCCCGCCTCCGAACGTAACAGGGCGACTACACCTTGGACACGCGTGGGACACGACACTACAAGACATCTTGATTCGTACGAAGCGTATGCAAGGGTATGACGCTCTTTGGCTTCCAGGAATGGACCACGCTGGAATTGCCACACAAGCAAAAGTAGAAGGGAAAATGCGCGAAGAAGGCATTTCTCGTCACGACCTCGGTCGCGAAAAATTCCTGGAAAAGTCTTGGGAGTGGAAAGAAGAGTATGCTGACTTTATTCGCCAGCAGTGGTCAAAGCTAGGGCTTAGCCTCGACTATTCCCGCGAGCGCTTTACCCTTGACGAAGGTCTATCTGATGCGGTTAATGAAGTGTTCGTTCGTTTATACGAAGAGGGCCTAATCTATCGTGGCGAGTACATCATCAACTGGGATCCGCAAACAAAAACGGCCCTATCTGATATCGAAGTTATTTATAAAGACGTTCAAGGCGGCTTTTACCACATGAAGTACCCGCTTGCTGACGGCAGTGGTCACATTGAAGTGGCAACGACTCGTCCGGAAACGATGCTCGGTGATACAGCTGTTGCCGTTCACCCGAAAGACGAGCGTTACCAAGACTTGATCGGGAAAAAAGTGAAGCTTCCAATCGTTGGACGTGAAATCGAGATTGTTGCTGATGATTACGTAGACATGGAGTTCGGTTCTGGAGCGGTTAAAATTACACCGGCACACGACCCGAACGACTTTGAAATCGGAAACCGTCACAACCTAGAGCGCATCCTTGTTATGGATGAAGGCGGCGTGATGAATGACAAAGCCGGGAAGTACGAAGGGATGGATCGCTTTGAATGCCGTAAACAAATCGTGAAAGACCTTCAAGACGAAGGCGTTTTGTTTAAAATTGAGGACCACATGCATTCCGTTGGTCACTCCGAGCGAAGCGGCGCTGTCGTTGAGCCATATTTGTCTACACAATGGTTCGTTAAAATGGGCCCTCTAGCGGAGCAAGCGATTGAGTTGCAAAAAGGAGAAGGAAAAGTCAACTTCGTTCCGGATCGCTTTGAAAAAACATACATGCACTGGATCGAGAACATTCGTGACTGGTGTATCTCTCGTCAGCTTTGGTGGGGACACCGAATTCCGGCTTGGTTCCATAAAGAAACAGGGGAACTTTACGTTGGACGTACAGCACCTGAAGACATTGAAAACTGGGAGCAAGACGAAGACGTACTTGATACGTGGTTCTCATCCGCTCTTTGGCCGTTCTCAACAATGGGTTGGCCGAACGAAGACGCCGTTGACTTCAAGCGTCACTACTCAACGGATGTGCTCGTAACCGGTTATGACATCATTTATTTCTGGGTTGCCCGTATGATCTTCCAAGGCCTCCAGTTTACTGGCGAGCGTCCGTTTAAAGATGTATTGATTCACGGCCTCGTTCGTGATGCGGAAGGACGAAAAATGAGTAAGTCCCTTGGTAACGGAGTCGACCCAATGGATGTGATCGACAAGTACGGTGCCGATGCACTTCGTTTCTTCTTGTCTACAGGAAGTTCACCGGGACACGACCTTCGTTTCTATTGGGAAAAAGTCGAAGCGAACTGGAACTTCGGAAACAAGATCTGGAACGCATCCCGTTTTGCTTTGATGAACATGGATGGTCTCAAGTATGAAGAGATCGACATTACCGGGAAAAAATCGATCGCCGATGAGTGGATCTTGACTCGTCTTCAAGAAACGATTGAGCACGTAACGAAATACATCGATGCGTACGAGTTCGGTGAAGTAGGCCGTGCGTTGTACAACTTCATTTGGGATGACTTCTGTGACTGGTACATTGAGATGGCGAAGCTTCCATTGAACGGTGACGATGAAGAAGCGAAGCACACGACTCGTTCTGTACTTGCTTATACGCTTGATCAAACGTTACGTTTATTGCACCCATTCATGCCGTTCATTACAGAGGAAATCTGGCAGCACCTTCCTCACGAAGGAGAGTCCATCACCGTTGCCAAGTGGCCGGTGAAAGAAGAGTCTCTTGTTAACGACCAAGCTGTAAAAGACATGGAGCTTCTTCAAGCGATCATTCGTAGCGTACGTAACACTCGTGCGGAATTGAATGTACCGATGAGTAAAGAAGTAGAGCTTCAGATCAAAGCGGATAACGCTGAGATTTTAGACCAGCTTGAGCGTGGTCAGACGTACATCGAACGCTTCTGTCGCCCAAGTGACTTAAAAATGGCTGTGGACATGACAGCTCCTGAAAAATCTATGAGTAGCGTATTAAGCGGCGTTGAATTGTATATGCCACTAGCGGGACTTCTTGATTTGGATGCGGAAATTGAGCGATTGGAAGGGGAGCGCAAGCGACTTGACCAAGAAGTAACGCGAGTTCAAAAGAAACTTGGCAACCAAGGTTTCGTTGCGAAAGCTCCGGAAGCCGTTGTTGAAGCCGAACGTGAAAAAGAAAAAGATTACCTCGAGCAGCGCGATAAAGTAGACGCGCGAATTGCTGAGTTGAAGAATTAAAGGATGTGGGCCGCCCTCTCTAGTTGGAGTGGGCGGTTTTTTGGTGTTTTTGGGGTTTTGTGAGGGAGGCCAAGGCGCAAGGGATCGGGATCTTTCGCCACCCGAATGAGGCACTTATTTTTGGTTTGGCGGAGATAAATGTGTAAATGGCGGACTTATTTTTCATTTAGCGGAGATAAATGTGGGATTGAGCGACTTATTTCAAATTTAGCGGAGTTAGCTTTTTTCATTGACAATATATCTGCACGACACATATACTTATATACACAAGTATATAAGTATATAACGGTACATGGAGGTGACTCAGGCATTGAGTAAATCGTTAGATGATAAAAAGCCGATCTTTATTCAAATAAAAGAAGTCATTGAAGACCAGATCATCAATGAGCAACTAATGGAGCATGACCAAATTCCATCTACGAACAAGCTCGTTCAGTTTTATAAGGTCAATCATATTACGGTTGCAAAGGGCATTAACCTCCTTGTAGAAGAAGAGATTGTTTACAAAAAGAGAGGTGTAGGCATGTTTGTGGCGGAAGGGGCGAAAGAAAAATTGGTTCATCAACGAAGAGAAGGATTTGCTGAGGAGTTTGTAATACCCATGTTAAAAGAAGCAAATAAACTGAAGCTGTCAGACAGTGAAATTGTGAAAATCATAGAGAAGTTGAAAGGGAGGGTGGATCATGAAGAGTAAAGTAGAGGCAAAGGGTTTGTGTGTGTCTTATAAAGACGTTGAAGCATTAAGTGGATTGAACTTTACATTGGAAGACGGAAAAACCTATGGACTGATCGGTCGAAATGGCGCTGGAAAAACGAGTTTACTCTCTTTATTGGCTGCCTACCAAAAGGAAACGAGCGGTCACATAAAAATAGACGGGGAAAGCATTTTTGAAAACGAGAAAGCTGTGGCTCAAGTAACGTTCATACATCAAACAGACTACAAGGACGAATACGATACTGTTAACGATTTCTTTGAAGTGGCAGAGCGCTATCGTCCTACCTTTGATCGAACATATGCAGAAGAACTAGTAGAGCGATTTCAACTGCCAACAACGAAACCTCTAAGGAAATTATCAACGGGAATGCAGTCTGCCTTTAATGTCACAATCGGTTTAGCAAGTCGAACACCAATTACCATTTTCGATGAGGCATACCAAGGGATGGACGTACCGACCAGGGAACTTTTTTATCAAGAGGTATTAGAAGAGCAAGCGCGCAACCCAAGGCTATTCATTTTGTCTACCCACCTAGTTTCAGAAATGGAATACTTGTTTGACGAAGTGCTCATGATTCACAAAGGAAAATTGCTCGTTCAAGAAGAACTCGATTCTCTTTTACAAAAAGGATTTTCTGTGACAGGTTCGAGTGGGGCAGTTGACGACGTCGTGGCTGGACTTCATGTGTTAAGTGAACAACAGCTTGGGGGCACAAAATCGGTGATGGTGTACGGAGAATTACCGAAAGAAAAAGAAGTTGATGTGGAGCAAAAAGGGTTGGAAGTAGGAAATGTTTCACTTCATGACTTGTTTATTCAATTAACAAAGGAGGGGAATGACCACCATGAATAAAATGGGGAAGAAGATTGCGGTTGATCTTTACTTTATCCAAATGAAATGGGTTGCGTGGTACTTACCCATTGTCTATGCTTTTTACTTTGCCGTTGTTTGGTTTGTCCATGAGCCGGAATTAAGGTCCATGTCGCTACTGACCTTTACGTTTCAAACAGCAACGATCTTTATGCTCGTTTGTGGGATTCTTTCAAGCTTAGCATTCCTACCCATGTATGTGAAACATGGCGTGACGAGAAGGTCGTACTTTCAAGGGGCATTCCTTTCATCCCTTGGGCTAACCATGACGATCATAGGTATTACAGCGATTGGCACGTGGATTATAAGCTTTATTAATATTACTGTTTTTTCCGAAATTCAGTTATCACCACTTGGTGAAAACAGTTGGTTATTGACGATGAGCGCTTATTTTCTCGTAGTCACGATTTATTTTCTTGTAGGTTGGCTTGTTGGCTTAGGGTTTTATCGATACGGAGGCGCCGGTGGATTTGTTACGATTTTGGTTGGTCTTTTAATCGTTTCTTTAAATGACTTGTTATGGAATTTTAATACCCCGCGACCTGTTATGGGGTTACTCAATTTAAATCTACCGGTACCTCCTATTGCAATCGCAATTGCAGGGTCCATTATTATAGCGGTGATTACGACGGTATTGGTTCACAGAGTAGTAAAAGAAACGCCAATTAAAATAGCGTAATCCTACAATAACAGTCGTTTCTAAAAAGGGGGAGTGTAATGAGCAAACTCTACAGTACGATTCATAAACGTGTGACCGAACTAAAGGGCACATACTCCATTTTCATTGAATCGCCACGCGATACAATCGCTATGGACGAAAACCGCGTCGTACCGGCTGCGAGCGTGATCAAGCTTGGGATTATGATAGAAGCGTATCGTCTGATAGACGAGGGGCAGTTAAACGAAAACGACAGAATCACTGTTCGTCCAAGTGAGCGGGTTGGGGGGATGGGTGTCCTTCAACATCTTCACTCAGTGGAGTCTCTCTCTATTGGCGATTTGATGACTTTGATGATTACTCAGTCGGATAACACGGCATCCAATTGCTTGATCAATATGCTCGGAAAAGACCAGATCAACCACACAATTAAGAGATTAGGTTGCACAAATACGAAATTGCGTCGATCGTTTATGGATGTAGAGAGTGCTAAAAGAGGGGTGGACAACACGACGTGTGCGAGAGATATGGTGGCCATGCTCAAAGCCTTGTCCAACACGAGCGAGATCCTCACGTCGGAAAGTAGTAAAAAAGCGATACACACAATGAAACAACAACAGCTTAGGGGAAAGTTGCCTTATCGAATTGAAGGCAAATCGTCCTTTACTCTAGCCCATAAAACCGGTGAGCTACAGGGAGTGGAACATGATGTAGGAATCATGAACGTGAGGGGAGAAGACGTGTATATAGCGGTTTTATTGGATCAATTACCGAACAACCGCCTTGGGAAAGAAGCGATTGGTTATATCGGAGAGGCGATTTACAGGTCGTTAAATGAATAAAGGCTGTGTGCGGGTTCCGCACACAGCCTTTTTTAATTGCTTACTTTCTCTATGATATATTCGATCATTAAAGGCGCCACGTCCACACCTGTACATTCGTAAATGCTTCTGATATGGGGATTTGAGTTGATCTCACAAAGAATCGGTCCTTTTTCACCAAACAACAAATCCACACCGGCAAAATCGGCGCCGATCACTTGGGCGGCTTTGACTGCCAATGTTTTTTCTTCTTCTGTTGGTTCGTAAGGTTTTGTCGTCCCACCAGCGGTCACGTTCGCACGGAAATCTGTTTTTGATGTCCGTTCCATGGCAGCAACTACACGATCTCCAACCACATTCAGTCGAATGTCTCTCCCAGCACTTGCTTCGATCAATTCTTGAAAAATCGCCTCTTTACTTCCAATCTTTGTGATGGCTGTTCCTAATTCTACTTGTGAGTTGATTTTGTATACTTGTTCACCAAACGAGCCATATGCTTCTTTAACCACTAGAGGAAGTCCCAGTTGGTCAACGATGTAATCTGTGTAACGGTCGTTTCCTTGTGTGCAGCCGTCAAAAACTTTCGGGGCGACAATCGTTTTAGGTACAGGAATACGGTGATCGGCCAAAGCGCTGTGCATCAGGGCTTTGTTGTCGCACTTTTCTATGGCACTGCTTGAATTAAACAGTGGAATACCGGCCCCTTCCAAGTGCCTGGCAAGGTGCAAATCTTTATCGGCAAAATGGACAAAGTCTGGGTGACTGAGGTGCTCGGGAAATTGTAGAACTCTTGCGCCATTTTGGTCGATGGTGACGAGCACCTCACTGTTTAATACGAGGTCCAACGTGACGCCAGCTTTTTTGGCAGCATTGTTCATCCACTCAGCGTAATCAATAAACTTTGGTGTAAGTAAACTGCTATTATAAACGAGCCATCCGTATTGCATGTGAATTCTCCTTCAACGTTGCATTTTGTTTGCGGTTTCTTCAAAATGGTATCAGATTACTATTATTTTCACAATTGAGAGGAGCAACCATCATGTCTACCATCAACTTGGGATTAGAACGAATGGAACGTCTAATGGAGAAGCTTCGCCACCCTGAGCGAAGAGTGAAAACCATTCATGTTGCGGGAACGAACGGAAAAGGATCGACCACGGCGTTTCTGCAAAACATGTTAACGAAAGCGGGCTTTTTTACAGGTACATATACGTCTCCTTATTGGGAAACACCGGCAGAGCAAATTGCAATCAATGGAGAGCGAATCAGTGACGAGGAATTCGAGCGGTGCATCAACGAAATCACCCCAGCCATTAACGAAACAGAAGCTGAGCTAGCAACAACGGTAACGGAGTTTGAGCGAACAACGGCCGCGACTCTTTACTATTTTTCTTCTATGAAACCAGTCGATATTGCGATCATTGAGACCGGATTGGGTGGAAGACGAGACGCAACAAACGTGATCGTCCCTCTTGTATCGATCATTACTACCGTAGGGATGGATCATGAAGCATGGCTTGGTGACACCATTCGCGATATTTCCCGGGAAAAAGCAGGGATCATCAAGTCTGGTGTGCCTGTATTTACGGGAGCAACAGGGGAGGCTTTGGAAGAAATAAAGATAGAGGCTAGTCAAAAGCATGCGAAAGTCTATGAAGCGGGCATTTACGGACGAGGAGACATTGTAACACGTACGGCAGGTGAAACCGTGTTTACGTTTACGTCAAACTATCAATCACTTGAAAACCTTGCCATTGGCATGTGCGGAGACCATCAAGTCACCAATGCCACGCTCGCGGTAATGGCTCTTGATTATATGAAGCAGCATTATGCCATGATGGTGGACGAAGAAGCCATTAGAGAGGGATTGAAGGACACAAACGTACCAGGAAGGTTGGAGGAAGTGAGCGGGCACCCACGACGAATCCTTGATACGGCACATAATCCTCAGGCAATTGAAGCTTTGGTGAAAACTGTGGGCGAACTTTATCCGGACGACAGGTTTACTGTTTTATTTGGCGTGATGAAAGACAAAGACTATACGAGTATGTTAAAGACATTAAAAAAAGCGTTCACTACAGTAGTCGTGACCACATTCGACGATGAGCGAGCAGCGACTGTGGACGAGCTTACAAAGAATGTTGCAGAGGTAACGATCGTTAACGACCCTGTAGCCTGGATTGGTGATTACAATGGCCCCCTTTTAATTACAGGTTCTCAAGGATTTGTAGGGAAAATCCGACCTTTTTTAATAAATGATGGGTCTAATTGACCACAAAAAGATGCCCTATTTTAATAAATGTTCCGAAAAATAAGACAATAGTATTAACAATAGTGAACATCTTATGATAGAATAATGGTTAACCACTCTTATGTGGTAAAAAAATCCTTTTCGTCTTTGATGTGGAAAAAGAGATCGAAACGAAAACGAGGCAAAAGGGAGTGAGGAATCGTTATGGAAAAAGACCGGAAGCAGATAGTTTGGGCATTGTGGATCATTGTGTTTCCTATATTTTTGTTTTTCATCATCGATCATCTTCGAACCTTCCCGTATGAAAATATGGCTGGTCTTTTTGCTTTTGCCGTACTCATTGTTTTAGTATCTTTATTTCCGATTCGAATAAAAAGTACGTCACTTATACCACTACACGGGATCGCCTTAGCCGTGTTTTTACATTTTGGGCTATTGATTGAAATGGCAGTGACGCAATTGGCTTTGTTTACAGCATTGTCCATGCTTCGTTTGTCAAAAAAAGAAATGTATCGCTTTCCATTTAATTCAGTTATCTTCCTTTGTGTATCCCTGGTGTCTGCCGGGGTCTTTTACCTTCTTGGAGGAACAACGGGGGATGTAGAGCGCATTACAGGAGACATGGTCCTTCCTGCTATTGGCTACGCCGTCACCTTCTTTGTCGCTAACCACGTGTTCATTTACGTAGCTATCAAATATTTAACAAAGCGGGATGTCAGCTTTTGGGACGAAGGGTTAAAGTGGGAAGCCGTGTCGGCTGTGATGATCGTCCCTGTCGGTCTCACCCTTGCTATGTTGTATAACCAGATTGGGTTTATTGCCATCTTTTTAATGGGTATCCCTTTTGTAAGTGTGAGTTTAATTCTTAAACAGTATCATAGTTTGGAAACGTCCAATGATCTTTTAAAAAGAGTGAGTTTGTACGGATACCAAGTCAATGAAAACTTAAGTGTAAATAAAATTATCAATCTGTTTTTTGAACATTTAAAAACCATATTCCCTGTAGATACGATTCACCTTTATGATTACAATCCCCAAGACGGGATTCGGTTCAGACAGTCGACTGAACCGTTTGAAGGAAAGCCCGTCGACCAATTGAGTACAAAAGTCACGGAAACAAGCAAGACGATTCATTTTGACAAACATCGTGAATGGGCAGACCTGGAGAGCCGAGACGTTCTTGCCAACACAGAGTCCGTCATTGCTGTTCCTGTTATGCGTAACCAAGAGTGTGTCGCGGTCATCACCTTAACGTCCGCGAGAAAACGGGCCTTTGAAAAGCGCCATGTGATGATCTTGGAATTTATGGCTAACTACTTGGCGGTGGCTGTGCAAAATGCGAGAAACTATGAAAAAACGAAACAAGAAAGTGAGCGTTGCGCCCTCACCAACTTGTATAATTTCAGATACTTTGAGAATCTGCTCCTTGAAAAGTTTGATAAACAAGGGAGCGTCGATCAACAGTTTGCCATCATTCTTTTAGATCTTGATCATTTTAAGCGGGTCAATGATACGTACGGTCACCATAGTGGAAATGAAGTCCTATGCCAGGTGGCGAATGTGCTCGAGGATACCGTAGGAAGTGCTGGAACAGTAGCTCGGTACGGGGGAGAAGAGTTTGTTATCTTAATAGAGAATACAAACCTTTCCTTTGCGAAAAGCTTGGCTGAAACATTAAGACAGGCTCTTGAAAATCATCCATTCGTTGTAGAGAATGACTTGACTGAAGGGAACAAAACCTTAATCCAAGTCACAGCGAGTATTGGTGTGGCTGGCAAAACAGATCCAGATGATAATGCCATGGCTGTTTTACGAAACGCCGACCGGGCCATGTATACAGGGGCGAAGCAACAAGGGCGAAATCGTGTGGCTCAGTTCTCATAAATGACTTCATGTCCGGAAAAAGAATCTTTCTTTTTTCGGGCATTTTTTTAGCCGGTCGTGTGTCGAAATACCCACAATGATGTGAAGTTGATGGAAAAATACTGCGAAATACTGCATCTTGTATCCTTTCAATGTTGTAAAGACTGGTATAAAATGAAAATATGAGAAAAAGAAAGCTAAAGTAGGTGAATGACATTTTGATAGAGTATATATTCGTGGCAGCGGGAACCTTATTGCTGATTCCGATCATGATGGTTTTACCGTCCGTGTTCAGTAGAAAAGTAACGGCTCTTCTCGTGATTGGTGCAGGATTAATCACAGCTGGAGCGTTTACCCTTCTTGATTTATACCAATGGTGGATGATCGTTTCTATATTGTTTGTCGTTCTTGTGCTTATTTCTTTCGTTGTAAGTGCGAGATTAAAAGGGACGGATCAGGATGACACATTGGAGAACGATCCCGAGGAGACCGGCGTTCATGAGACGAACACTGAGGTTTCTGTAGAAGGCAAGGGCGATCGTTCGACTGATAAAGACACAAACGTAAATTTACAAGATGACCAAGAACCGGTACATAAGCGACCACTTCAAAAGAAAGCGGAAGTGAACGTTGATCAACAAAAAAATGAGGAGCAGTCTCTTTTAAAAAGACGTCAGCGTCTATTTGACTCCCTTGATCAAGACAAACATTAAATTCAGAAGGCAGACAAAAGGTTCGTTTTTACCCTTTTGGAAGGCCTCAAATCACAGGAGGAGACGTCATGAAATTTCATGAGTGGTTTGCAGCAACATTGCTCGTTTTAGTCGGAAGTGTCGCGTTTCTTTCTCTCTTTTCTTATACAGGCTCCCTCGTTTACGGCACATTTTGGGAAAAAGAGCGACTCGATCGTGAAACCCAGTTGGCTAGTGTAGATGTGAGCGAGATGAGTGAAGACGAGGCCGTGTTGGCTTTGGAAGGGGAAACGACGGGGTGGCTACAAGAAGCCGATGTGGTGCTGACGTGGTATGATGAAGCGATTACGCTTCCACATGAAACGTTTACCTTTCATGTGGAAGAAACCGTTGAGAGCGTCTTTAACGGCGAAGGGTATGCCGATGGCCTGATTGTTTCGGTCAATGAAAATGAACTGAAAAAGCATATCGACAAGTTTGTATTTATTGAAGAACCTACCATGCTTGTAAATACGGAAGCGCTCGCACAAGATATTGAAATAGAAATTGCCAAGCTTCCTGCAGAAGATACGGTAAAGCATGTACACGATTATGTTTATGAAGAGCACAGGCTCTCTGAAGGCCCGCTGAATGCGGCTACTCGAACCGTTTACAATAGTGAACTACTCGTTCAGTGGGTTGGGGCGATGGGATCTGTGACGATCCCTGCGGAGGGTTCGTTTTCTCTGCTTCAATCGATGGACACAAGTGGGATAGATCCTATTGAAGGAGAAGAGTTGGTTCTGTTGTCTTCCGCCATTTACGAGGCTCTCCTTTCGAGTAACTTTGAAGTGATGGAGCGTTCACAGCGTCATGAGCTCCTTGAAGGCGTTCCTTTAGGGTTTGATACGAACGTGGTTCCTTATGAAAGAGATCTCGTGTTTTTTAACCCAAACGCAACGGATTATGAACTTCAATTAAGTATGAATGGTACAACGCTCCAGGCGGAACTCCACGGACTTCAACTTCCGTATCGAATCCATGTTGAGGTGGAGGAGATTTCCCAAATCGAACCGAAGACACGGGTGCGTTTTTCCAGCCAGCGACGAGTGGGTGATAAAGCAGTTATTGATGAAGGGGCTTCTGGATATCAAGTGAAAACGACGAGAACCATTGCCCGCTTTGATGAGGAAGAGCCGGACGAAGAGGTTGTGTCAGAAGATTACTATGCAGCTCAAAATCGTCTCGAAGAATGGAGCTTGGAAGAGTTAGAGGAGGAAGATGAGATCGACGAAGACATCATCTTTGATCCGACTGATCCGAACGGCTGGGATAACGGACAGTGGAACGACGATCAAGATCCGAACAATCAATGGAACAACCAAAACCCGAACCAAGACCCAAATAATCAGTGGAACAATCAAGACCCTAATAACAATCAAAACAACAACCAGTGGAATAACCAAGATCCAAATAATAACCAGAACAACAATCAATGGAACAATCAGGATCCAAATAACAACCAGAACAACAACCAGAACAACAACCAATGGAACAACCAGGATCCAAATAACAACCAGAACAACAACCAGTGGAATAATCAGAGTCCAAACAATAACCAGAACAACAATCAGTGGAATAACCAGACCCCTAATAACAACCAAAACAACAATCAGTGGAATAACCAAGACCCCAATCATAATCAAACCAATCCAACATGGCCTGACAGTGAAGACGATCCGGCCAATGGTCAACCGGGGAGTCCGACTGGACCTGGTGGCGTGTATGAAGAAGAGGATGAGGAGATAAAGGGATATTAACAGCCAAAAGCCACTGGGAAAGGTAACTTTTTCAGTGGCTTTAGCCATAAGGAGGAGCCGATGAGAACGAAGCATCGCCGTTTAGGAGATATTTTAGTCGAAGCAGGACTCGTAACAAAAGAACAAGTCGAACACGTCGTTTCCACAAAAAAACGATCCCAAAAACTTGGGGATGCTTTGTTGGAACAAAGGCTCGTCACGGAAAAAGAACTCATTGAAGTGCTCGAGTTTCAGCTCGGCATTCCTCATGTGGCATTGAATCGTCATCCAGTAGACGGGCAGCTCATCAATTTGGTACCTAAAGAAATGGCGAAGCGCCACATGGTGTTACCGTTTCAAAAAGAAGGGGACAAGCTGAAAGTAGCCATGGCCGACCCGATGGATTTCGTGGCCATCGATGACTTGAGAATGCATACGGGATTTACGATCGAGCCTTCGATTGCATCGAAGAAAGACATTCAACAATCGATTTACAAGTATTATGAGCTCGAGCCATCAATGAAGGAATTTGCGGTCGAGGAATCGGAAGAGGAGCCAGTGGCACGAGAAAGCCAGTCCATTGATGAAGACGATGATGCGCCTGTGATTCGCCTTGTGAATCAACTTTTTGCTAGTGCTTTGCAAAAAGAGGCGAGTGACGTTCACGTGGATCCTCATGAAACGAAAATTCTCGTTCGCTACCGAATTGACGGAATTTTACGAACGGAACAAGCGTTACCGAAGCATTTTCAAAACGCCCTAGTGGCTCGTGTAAAAATCATGGCAAACCTGAACATTACAGAAACCCGCTTACCGCAAGATGGACGGGTAAAAGTAAGCTTGGATAAAAAGAAAGTCGACTTAAGAATATCAACTCTCCCGACTGTGTTTGGAGAAAAGATCGTGGTTCGTATCTTGGATATGAATCAAGCGATCACGCGTATTGACGACTTAGGGTTCAATATAGTGAACAAAGATCATTTTGAAAACTTGTTAAAAAAGCCGTCTGGGATGGTGCTCATTACCGGGCCAACCGGTTCTGGAAAAACCTCTACCCTTTACGCTGGCTTAAATGCTTTAAACGATGACCAAGTGAACATTATGACCATCGAAGATCCCGTAGAGTATCAGATGGAAGGCATTAATCAGGTACAAGTGAATACGAAAGTCGGGCTTACGTTTGCGGCTGGTCTTCGCTCCATGCTCCGTCAAGATCCGAACATTGTGATGGTCGGGGAAATTCGAGACCGAGAAACGGCGGAGATTGCGGTCAGAGCGTCATTGACCGGGCATTTGGTTATGAGTACTCTTCATACAAACAGTGCATTATCCACAATTCCAAGGCTCATTGATATGGGTGTGGAACCGTTTCTTGTGACCAATTCGTTATCGGGCATTGTTGCCCAGCGCCTTGTGAGACGAGTCTGCTCGGAATGCTCTGAAGCTTATGAACCAACTGAGCAAGAGCGAACGTGGTTTGTAAAGCGAGGGATCGACATTGATTATTTATACAAAGGAAAAGGCTGCTCCTCCTGTAATGATATGGGGTACCGAGGAAGAATGGCGATTCATGAGGTCCTTGTGATTGACGATGAACTTAGAAAGCTCGTCTTGAACAACCAACCTATGACAGCCATTAAAGAATACGTAATGGCAAACGATATGATTTTTCTTGTGGAAGATGGCTTGTTGAAAGCTAAAAAAGGCGACACGACCTTAGAAGAAGTACTTCGGGTCGCTTTGGACGATTAGAGAGAGGGGCAGTTTTCAATGAAGGAGCGGTTGGAAAAGTTACTCATCACAGCTTTTGAAAAACAGGCCTCTGACGTTCACCTGACCGTTGGTGTACGTCCAGTTTTTCGAGTGAATGGTGAGTTGATTCAATGTGAAGAAGAGTCCCTAACGCCTGATATGACGTCACAGATGGCAAGGGCGATCATGCCTGAAGACATGTGGGAACTGTTTGAGTCAAAAGGGGAGATCGACTTTTCGTATGGCATTCCCGGTGTGTCCCGTTTTCGCGTAAACGTGTATTTTCAACGGTCATGTATTAGCCTGGCCATTCGGATCGTTCCCACATCGATTCCCACGTTGGACGACTTGAACATGCCTGATGTACTAAAAACGATTGCCCGTAAGCCTCAAGGGCTCGTTCTTGTGACCGGGCCAACTGGTTCGGGGAAATCGACGACTCTTGCTGCGATGGTTAACCATATGAACACCCATATGAAGCGCCACATTATTACGCTCGAAGATCCGATTGAGTATTTACATAAGCACGGGAATTCGATCATCGATCAGCGTGAAGTAGGGTTTGATACGAAGAACTTTGCAAACGGGCTTCGAGCCACGCTCAGGCAAGATCCTGATGTGATTTTGGTAGGGGAAATGCGTGATTTAGAAACGATTGCGACCGCTGTAACTGCTGCGGAAACGGGGCACTTGGTACTCGGTACGCTTCATACAACCGATGCGGCAAACACGATCGAGCGAATCATCGATGTATTTCCACCAGAGCAACAAGGACAAATTAGAATTCAATTGGCTTCAGTGTTAACAGCTGTGGTGTCTCAACGTTTAATCAAAACATCAAACGGTCGAGGGCGCGTGGCTGCAACGGAGATTTTGTTAAACAACAGCGCGATTAAGAATTTGATTCGAACCGAGAAGATCTTTCAAATTCCAACGGTGCTTCAAACGAGCCGTGCCCAAGGAATGCAAACTCTTGAAATGAACGTGAACGACCTGCTTCGCGACGGGAAAATTAACCGAGAAGCGGCATCTTTATACATAAGTAGGTAGATGATTATGGCCATGTATCGTTACCGTGGTAGGAACCGAAACGGCGTTCTTGTAAACGGAAAATTAAAAAGTGAGTCAGAAAAAGACGCGCGGATTAAGCTCAAGGAAAAGGGCGTCAACGTGATGGAACTAAAAGCGTTGGACAGCTGGCTTTATAAAGATGTGAGCTTGTTCCAGCGGGTAACCACAAAAGATTTGGTGATCTTTTTAAGGCAGTTCTCCACCCTTCTTCATGCGGGACTCAGCCTTGTGGACAGTATTGAGATTTTGGCAAAACAAACGTCGAACAAGCTGTTAAAAGAAGGACTCTCGACTGTAAGTGAAGACATTCGCACGGGGGCTTCTTTTTCAGAAGCTACAGAAAAACAGCGACACGTGTTTCCCCCTCTTTTTACAAACATGATCAAAGCCGGGGAAGCAGGCGGGAACATTGAAGAAATTCTCGATCGCCTAGCCGTTTATTATGAAAAACAACACGCCACAAAGCAAAAAGTCATATCAGCGATCTCCTATCCTGCGGTGGTGGGCGTTGTGGCTTTTGGTGTGGTCGTGTTTTTATTGGCCTTTGTTGTGCCTACATTTGCGGATATGTTTTCAAGCTTTGGTTCAGAATTGCCTTGGATTACCGCTTTTGTGTTGACCCTCGGAGAGACGATGCAGCAATTTTGGTGGTTGCTCATGTTACTTGTTTTAGGGATGGGTGTTGGGATCGCAGTTATGGCAAAAGACAAGCGGTACAAATACTACCTTGACTATGCCCTACTTAAAATGCCGATCTTTGGAGGTCTTTTGCAAAAAGCGGCAATTGCGCGAATGTCTCGGACGTTAAGCTCTCTTTTTTCGAGCTCAGTCCCTGTGCTCCAGGCCACGTCGATTGTTGAGAGAGTCGTAGGAAACGAAGTATTAGCTAAAGTGATTCGCGATTCGAGAAACTCTCTTGAAAAAGGAGAATCTATGGCCGAACCAATGGAAAAGCACTGGATTTTCCCTCCTCTCGTTACGCAAATGGTCGTGGTAGGTGAAAAGACCGGTAGCCTCGATTCAATGCTCGGGAAAGTGGCCGATTTTTATGAAGTGGAAGTCGATCAAGCCACGGAGCGATTAAAAACGGCGATCGAACCGTTGTTGATAGTAGGTCTGGCAGTGGTCGTTGGCGTGATCGTAGCAGCCATCGCGATCCCCATGTTCGAGATCTTTGACACAATTGGGTAAATATTCACAGAAAAATAGGAAATATTTTTATTTTGAGGTAGGTTTAGGCTTTTCATAATAGGAAATATAAACTATAATACTACTATAGTGAACAACATAGTCCTATGAAGCTATGAAACACCGTCTGTATATGGGCACTTGGGCGGTGTGGAGCGAGTAGTGCAACCGGCATACACAGCGAAGAGAGATGGATACATAAAAGCAAGTCTCTCTTTGTAGTGGTGTCGGTTTTTTTATACACAAATTCTGTGACATTGTCGGTTTTTAAGCGAGAAATGTTGCACTAGGCGGACGCTTTCCACAGGGAGGATGTTCGTCCACTGAAAGATCAATTTTGGTGGGCAACGATGGATGTCATTCTCGCAGGAATACCTGTTTGACGCAACAGTTCCCAATTACGAATGCGAACAATGTACGCGAAAAAGTGTCACTCAACAAACTAAAAACCTTAAGGGGGGTTCACTAAAGTGAACAAGTACAAACAAAAGCTTAGAACGTTGTTGAGAAACGAAAAAGGTTTAACGTTGGTGGAGTTACTAGCAGTAATCGTGATCTTGGGGATTATTGCAGCAATCGCGATTCCGGCAATTGGTGGGATTATTGATAACTCGAAGAAAGATGCGCATATTGCGAATGCTGAGACTGTTGCAAATGCTGCAAGGCTTTATGCTACTTCAAACGATGTACAAGGTAATAAGGTCATAGACATAAGTAATGCAACACAAGGTTCAGAAGGTTTAGTCCAATTAGGTTATGTTGATAAAATGCCGGATAATCCAGATGGCAGTGGTGACTATCATGACGGGTTTGTAATTATTGAAAAAACAGGTAATTCGTATTCTTATTATGTACAGTTTCTTCATAGTGAGGGTGATGGTGATGTAGTTTTTAACACATCGACCAGTGGTTCAACAAAAGTCGTATCTTCAAAAACAGGGGTTTCTATAGAGCATATTAGAAGTGAAGGTAGAAGTTCTATAGCTGATTAAGTTGATTAATAATAACTATGTAAAAGTCCTCAATTAAATTGAGGGCTTTTATTAACTTGTATAATCCTATTCCCCCTCAACCCAAAAACCCCTATAATAGTAGTAGATTCCATTTTTTTCGACTTATAGAAAGTGCTGGTGGTGACGATTGGAGACGCTTATTAGTGTTTACGTGTTTTTACTAGGTTTAATCTTCGGTTCTTTCTTCAATGTTGTGGGCATGCGGATGCCGAATAAAGAGTCGATTTCAAAGCCTAGATCTCGCTGTCCGGAGTGTGGTCACACGTTATCGGCGTGGGAACTAATCCCTGTTTTGTCATACGTGATCTTACGAGGCCGTTGCCGCGACTGTGGAAAGCGAGTATCCCCACTATATCCTTTAATGGAGCTTGCCACCGGTGGATTGTTTCTCTTAAGCTACCTCCATTGGGGCGTGAGCTTTGAGCTAATTGTAAGTCTCTTATTTGTTTCCATGCTTGTGATTATCACCGTGAGTGATCTGACGAGCTACTTGATTTTAAATAAAGTGCTTATGTTTTTCTTTGTACCGTTGCTTCTTCTCAGGCTTACGTTTGCTGACCTTTATCCGTGGTGGATTCCCATTATCGGAATGCTTACCGGGTTTGGGATTTTGTTTGCTCTTGCTGTTCTCTCTAGAGGAGGGATGGGAGGAGGAGACGTGAAGCTTTATGCGGTAATCGGTGTGGTTCTCGGGTTTCCTGGCGTGATTATGAGCATCTTTTTTGCTTCGTTGATCGGAGCTATTGTAGGTCTTGTAGGTGTTCTGTTCAAAGGGATGAACCGAAAGTCATCGATCCCCTTCGGCCCCTCCATCGCCCTAGGCTCCATCCTCGTCTACTTTTACGGCGAAGAAATCTGGAGATGGTACATGTCGATCTTTTAATACTACAGAGAGCTAGAATTGCTAGATTTAACGACGGATCGTGTATCTATAATACATTTATTTTTTAATGAGTATTTCCTTGTGTCAGTACATAAGGCTCCGCTTCACGCCATCCGCTCCCTTTCCGCGGCGGTGCCGGCGAGCCTCCTCGGGCAAAGCCCTTGCGGAGTCTCTCCTGGCTCCTACTGCCGCAGGAGTGTCGCTGGTGGCGTTCAGGTACGCAAGTCAAAAGGACACAGCACTTAAGATGAAATTAAGTTTAATCATATTCATTGAAGTGATGCCCGTGGAAAGTGCACTGAGGGGTGGCTACTGCTTTGAAGCAGTACCACACTCAAAAAGCAATGCTCTTTGCTATTCCCGTCGGAGTCGCCGCCTTTCGCTCCATTTGTTTTACTGCAAAGCAAATAACGAGCTTAAAACAGCAGATGTTTAATAGAATAAGAGTTTTGTTGAAAGGTTCCCTTTGAGCCGAAATATTTAACATTTAAGCATCACTTGGCAAAGAAGTAGATGGAGGCGGAATGTCCGAGACTCCAGCGGGAGTGGGAGTCCGGGTGAGACCCCACAGAGCGCTAGCTCGAGGAGGCTCACCGGCACCCCCGCGGAAAGCGAAGGACATTCCGCCTCCATCCCACACTTCTTTCTATTAAAAAATAATCCCTATACAATCTTAAATTTTAATCTAATCACCAAACCAAAGTGAGGGTCAGAGATGTCAAAAATTAAAAAACAAACGTGGACGGCGATTACTTTCAAAGACCACGCGATCCGCTACGTTCGCGGCAAAAACGAATCCCTCGAAACCGTCACCGACTTCGGAGAGCGCTATCTACCAAAAGGCATCGTAGAAGGCGGCCGAATCAAAGAGTGGGACACACTCCTCACCATTTTCCAAGAATGCGTAGACGAGTGGGGGTTAAAAAAGCAAAAGGTCGTGTTCACTGTCCCTGACGCCCTGTTCGTCATTCGTGAACACACAATCGACGCCTCCGTGCCAGAAAAAGAAACTACCGGACACCTGTACATGGAACTTGGAGAGAAGCTTCATCTACCCTTTGAAGAACCGGCCTTTGACTGGGCGGAAAAAGACAGTGACGAACGAAAGCGCCACCTTCTGTTAGTCGCAGCGCCAGAAGAAACGGTCGCCGAGTATACGAAGCTTCTTGAAGCATGCAAAGTAAAGCCAGTAGCCGCAGACGTGAGTCCTCTTGCTTTTTACCGCTTTTACGAAGACGCAAGATACAACGAACCAAACGAACATCTTTTGACTGTTCATTGCTATCCGAGCCACGTGAGTGTGAGCGTGTTTAACAAAGACATGCCAACGATCACTCGTCACATGGAGTGGGAAGTGGACAGCGCGCAGTGGCGCGTGGACACGATTGAAGGAGAACTATTATACGAATGGACAGGAAAAGAAGAAGAGATCCTTTCCTCTTGGCAAGACGTGTTTTCTGATATCCGAAAACTCAGAAACTATTACGAATCGTCCTATCATAAAGGTGAAGTGGGCCTTACAAAAGTTAGCATTGGCGGAGATCATCCTTATTTATCCCACTTTGAAGAAGATTTGAAGCGTCAGTTGGACGTCCCTGTCCAGCGCTACGATCGTGCCGCCCTTAGAATTTCAAATACCGACACACATATTCCTGAACGTTATCATGAAACGGTAGGGCTGTTGTTGAAAGAAGAGGTGTAGTCGTCACAATGCCAGTAGAAATCAATTTGCTTCCCAAAAAAGAACGAAAAGACCGGTCCTTGCTCTACGTGATTGGAGGTCTCCTTCTGGCCTGCTTTGTGGCATCGGCGATCTTCGCTGTAATTGGTTCCCAAGTGGAATCCGAACTCGCTGTGACTGAAGCTCATCTTCAAGAAACGAGAATCGCTTCTGCAGAAGTACAAGCAGAAATACATACGTTATCCAACGCGGACCAAGAACGATTGAGCCTGTATATTGAAACCCTTGAGGATAAAGCAGTGCCGTCATCTGCCGTCGTTCATGACATTGTGTCACGAATGCCTCCGGAAGGGTACCTTGTGGAGTTTGATTACGCGTTCCCTTTTGATGTTTATTTAGAAGCGGCTTTTTATGAAATGCGAGATTTAGCCTATTACCACCAGTCTCTTGAGGAATCGGCTCTCATTTCAGAAGTAACGCTTCATTTTGTAGACGGAGAAGATGTGTTCGAGAATGAAGAAGAGGAAGACGCGACCACCGGTTTTTTTACCCAAACAAACACAACACAAGTGTACTTGCCTCACTATACAGCGGGCATAACGGTTACTCTTGATCCGCAAGCGGTTCGCGCTCATGGTGACGAGGAAGAAACGGAGCCGCCGACGGGAACGGAACCTGGGCCACCTGTAGAGGATGAGGATGACGAAAATGTGAACATTGATATTGATGTGGATGTAAACATTGAAACAGAAGAAGGGAATGGAGTGATCGACCTCGAAATGGATGATAACGGAGAAGTCGACCTTGATCTGGAAATGAACACCGAAGAGAACGGAGGCGATGACCAATGAGAGAGACGAATCGCCTACTCGCATACACGGCTGTAGCTGTTTTGTTGATCGTCGGATTTAGCTTTTTGGCGTTCTCCTCTTATTTGAACCCTAAGCTTGAAGCCCGTGACAGAGCGGTAACGAACCTTCACCAAGAAGATCAGCTCGTCACACAGCTTGAGGCGGAAAGGGCCGAGTTGGAAAAAGAACAAGCGGCCCGTACGACCACGTCCACGGACCTGCAGCGCCGCCTGCCCGTCGTATCGTTGACGGATCAATTCTTGATGGACATCAACATGGCCGAAGAAGTAGCCGGTGTTCGAATGATGAATTTGACGATGGACAAAGACGAACCGGTTCACGACATGCTAGAGACAAGCAGTACCCCAGCCACGATTGAACATACGGAAACGGTGGTAGTTGTGGAAGAAGACGAAGAATTGGACGTAGAATCAGGCGAAGAGCAAGACCCGATCGAAGAAATTGAAGAAGAGCGAGTCCTCGTTCCTGGTGAGTGGAAAGGTGAGCCGATTGAAGGCATGTATAAGCAAACGGCCCACATGGATGTTCGCGTGGATACATACGACCATCTCGTTCGTTTCTTGCACGAGCTCGATCACCTCACGCGCATTACAAATGTGGAATCGGTTTATTTTTCAAAAGAAGACACGACGGACGGACGAATGATCGTGGATGGTGAAGACCACCTCGACTTCCACGTAATCGTGTCCACCTATTACTATCCAGAGCTTACGGACTTGGAGCATGAAGCACCAAAAGGAGATTATCCACCATTCGAAGACAGAGACCAGCCATTTTTAGACTAACAGTCATCCAATTGAATATCGCCGCGCAGACGAAGTTTTAGTTCTACCAATCGGTGCTAGTTAATAGAGTAAAGTATAACGATCACCGGAAAGGGGTTTGGGCGCGTTGGATAAAAAAAATGTCATTACGGTTCGGATGAATGGCGAAAAGACAATCATCTTTCGTGAAGAAGAAGACGCCGCACCAACAGAAGTGGAACAACCGCAAGAAGACGATGCTTTTCACTGGGTGCTCGCCGAACAAGAGCCCCCACAAAAGCACGTACCAGAAACCAATATCGTCGACTTTGAACAGCGACGTAAAGAAAAACATGCCTTAAGCCTCCCGTTTTGGGATGACGGCAAACGAGACCGAGGCCCGAAGCTCCCGCCAAACAAGCGGAAGAAAAACAGGCCCAACAGGCGAACGTTCTCCTGGCCCGACCTTAGACTCCCAGGAAAAATGCTCGCCATCGTCTTAAGCGCCGTGATTGTTGGGACAGGCTTTGGCCTCATGCTCCTCACGCTTTTTTCAACAAGCGAAATGGACCAAGCAAGCTCAGCTGCACCAGAGGCCGCCCAAGGACCACCAGCTGAAGAAACGACCACCATGCAGCCCGTCGGATCGATCACCGACGACACCTTCACCGGCGGCATCCCCGGACTCACCGTCCACGTCGTACAAGGCGGTGCCTTTTCTACTTCGGAAAAAGGACAAGAGTCCGTTCAAGCCCTACGATCAGAAGGCTACCCTGCCGTGTTGACCACACTCACGGAACCGATGTACTTGTTTATGGGAATTGCGCCGTCGAAGGAAAACATAGACGAACTGGCCCAAGTGTATCAAGGCGTCGGCCGAGATACCTACACGAAGGTCCATGTGATTTCAAGTGACGCGTCCGTCTCTGAAGAAACCGCCGAATACTTGTACGCCGGCACCCAACTCGTGGACGAGCTCGTTCAACTGAGCGTCGGCTTGACCACAGGGGAAGACACCATCTCCCCTCAAGAAGCGAACGGCTTGGCCGGCGAGTGGAACGAATGGAACGCCCAGATCGAGAGTCTCGATGAACCGGACGAGATCATCTTCGCCGCCAAAAACTGGACAGCGAAAATGGGCGAGGCAGTGGAGGCCCTTCAAGGGGATGACGCCACCGGCTGGGATCTCCAGCAACGTTTATTGGAAAGCACGATGCTTTATGAGCAGCTTATAGAGAAATTTGAATAACTGTTTCGTGCAAAGCAACCGGCCGGTTTGAAGGTCGGTTGTTTTTTGGTGGAGGAGGGTGGGGCGGGTTGCGGTAGGGTTGCGTATTTTGTCGGTCGGTGTCGAATGGCCGATAAATACCAATTAGAGCTCGATAAAAGTGGAGTAGTGGACGATAAATCGCGAATAGAGCACGATAAAACAGCAATAGTGGACGATAAAACACGAATAGAGCTCGATAAAAAGAAATGAGATCGATCCACCGATTGTGAACATGGAACACACTGAA
Source organism: Alteribacter aurantiacus DSM 18675 (assembly GCF_000429705.1). Taxonomy (GTDB): domain Bacteria; phylum Bacillota; class Bacilli; order Bacillales; family Salisediminibacteriaceae; genus Alteribacter; species Alteribacter aurantiacus. Next base: position 1,915,494 of record NZ_KE386941.1, on the reverse strand, counting down.
ACTACGGCCTCACTGAGCCTCTCTGCTGGCCAAAATCCCTCTCATCCGTGCAACTTCTCCTCCTTTTACGCTCATACTAAAGAAACCACTTACCAAAACCGGTCTTTTTCTATACAATAAACATGACGTTTACGAAAGAATCAGGGAGATGAAAACACATGACAGACGAGATTAGAATTGAGCGCGACTTGATGGGAGAGAAAGAAATTCCGGCCGGAGCCTATTACGGCATTCAGACGGTGCGGGCAAAGGAGAACTTCCCAATTACCGGATATCCACCCCACGAGGAGCTCATTCGAGCGTTCGGATACGTGAAGAAAGCGGCTGCTCGCGCGAACAGTCACGTTGGTGTTTTGAATAAAGACATTGCTGAGGCGATTATTAAAGCTGCGGACGAAGTGATTGAGGGGAAATTGAACGATCATTTTATTGTCGACTCCATCCAAGGTGGAGCAGGTACGTCCTTTAACATGAACGCAAACGAAGTCATCGCAAACCGTGCGATTGAGCTGTTGGGCGGTAAAAAAGGCGAATACATAAAGGTGAGCCCGAATACACACGTCAACATGGCTCAGTCCACGAACGATACGTTTCCAACAGCGATTCACATTGCTTGTTTGAACTTAAGCCAAGGACTCATCACGGCGTTAAACGAGCTCATCGAAACACTCCGTACAAAGGAGCGGGAGTTTGATAACGTGATCAAAATGGGGCGCACGCACCTCCAAGACGCAGTGCCCATCCGTCTTGGCCAAGAATTTGGCTCTTACCGCCGATTATTATCTCGAGACTTGAGACGAATTCAAAGCTCGGTCGATCACTTGTACGAAATCAATATGGGTGCGACCGCTGTAGGGACAGGCCTCAATGCCATGCCTGAATATATAACAAAAGTAACAGAATACTTGGCAGAAGACATGAACATGCCGTTTCATAGTGCCGATGATTTGGTGGATGCGACGCAAAACACGGATGCATACACGCAACTGTCAGGTGCGATGAAAATTCTTGCGATCAACATGTCAAAAATCGCAAATGACCTAAGACTTATGAGCTCCGGACCGCGTACTGGGTTTAACGAAATCAATTTGCCACCACGCCAGGCCGGATCGTCCATCATGCCGGGTAAAGTAAATCCGGTCATGTGCGAAGTAATTAACCAGATCTCATTCCAAGTAATCGGCAACGATCACACAATTAGCCTTGCCTCAGAAGCAGGTCAGTTGGAGTTGAACGTGATGGAGCCGGTATTAGTGTTCAACCTTCTTCAATCGTTCTCGATTCTGCAAAACGGGATTGGTGTATTTCGTGAATTCGCGGTTGAAGGGATCACGGCAAATGTGGAACGATGCCGCGAGATGGTTGAAACAAGCGTAGGAATCATTACCGCCATCAATCCGCACGTAGGCTATGAGACTGCTGCGCGAATCGCAAAAGAAGCAATCGCAACGAACATGAGCGTTCGAGAGATCTGCATTGAGCGAGGCATTCTAACAAAAGAAGAGCTCGATAAAATTCTCGATCCAAAAGAAATGACAAAGCCCGGTATCGCCGCATCGGAACTCATTTTCGGAGAATAACACATTGAGACTAGTTCACACAGGGTCAGACCCCCGGAAATAATTTCCGGGGGTCTGACCCCATAAAGATGGATGTCTGACCATCGTTCATTCTGCGTAACGGTGTCGTTTTTTGTGGTATGATGTTTGTACCCTTAAGACGCGGATCGATGCGCCACTAGGGGGAAGCTAAAATGACTCGATTGATACTCGCCTCACAATCACCTCGCCGGAAGGAACTGCTCGAGCAAGCAGGGATCACCTTCCACATGATTTCCAGCCAAGTAGAAGAAACTGTAGATCCATCACTATCATCTGAAGAACTCGTCGTTTCACTGGCTACCCAAAAAGCCGAAGCGGTGTTTAAAGAGAATAAGGACCATGTTGTACTCGGTTCTGACACCGTTGTGTCTATTGACGGGAAGGTTCTTGGAAAGCCTGAGGACAAAGAAGATGCGCGTCGCATGCTTCGTATGCTTTCCGGACGAACTCATGACGTTTATACCGGTGTAGCTGTTCTTTCAGGTGATCAAACGCGTACCGTTTGCGAGAAAGCGAGCGTTCGTTTTTTTGACCTCTCAGATGACGAAATCGAAGCGTACATTAATAGTGGAGAACCGTTTGATAAAGCGGGCAGCTATGGGATTCAAGGTCTCGGTGCCGTTTTGGTTGAACGCATCTCGGGAGATTACTTTGCCATTGTAGGGTTGCCTCTGGCAAAAACGATCCGCGTGTTAAAGGAATTTGACATCGTGGGTGACTGGCAAGCGTAAACCATCATCGCACGAGCACCTGTGACGCGACAACGCCGTCATGCCATGGTTGAAAGGGTGTTGTGTGTGACGGAAATGATGATTCGTGATGTGCCGAAAAGCGAGCGGCCCAGGGAACGGATGCTTCAAGAAGGGCCGAATGCGTTAACAAATCAGGAGCTCATCGCATTAATTTTAAGCTCAGGCACGAAAGAAGAGTCGGTGCTTCAGCTTTCAGGACGCGTGCTTAGGCACTTTGACGGGCTAAAACTGTTGAAAGACGCTTCCATTAACGAATTTGTGGACATTCACGGAATTGGAAACGCAAAAGCGGTTCAGTTGAAGTCGGCTATTGAACTGGGGAGGCGTATTCACAATTTACCCACTGAGGAGCGGTACGCGATTCGTTCTCCTGAAGACGTGGCGAACTTTGTGATGGATGACATGAGACACCTCACACAAGAGCACTTCGTCTGTCTTTATCTCAACACGAAGAACCAAGTTATTTTTAAGCACACTGTGTTTATTGGAAGTTTGAACGCCTCGATTGTACACCCAAGGGAGGTTTTCAAAGAATCTTTCCGTTACTCGGCTGCGTCCATTGTGTGTTTGCACAATCATCCGAGTGGGGATCCCGCTCCGAGCCGAGAGGACATTGATGTGACGAAGCGGTTGGTGGAGTGCGGAAATGTGCTAGGGATTGAGATTTTGGATCACGTGATTATCGGGGATCAGCGGTTTGTATCGTTAAAAGAAAAAGGATATGTGTGAAGGTATTGAAAAAGGTTGGATCTTAAACTTTTTCAATGCCTGTGTGAGACCTCTTTCTAGTGAAAGAGGTCTTTTTGCATTACGTCTAGAAATATTGACAGACGGAATAACGCTCTCTTTCTCAGGGACATTTTGTAACCATCTATACTAGGTAAAGGAGAGAATGAACATGTTAAAAGTCGTGATTGCACCTGATTCGTTTAAAGAATGCATTACTGCCAAAGAAGCGGCGGTGGCTATAAAAGAAGGATTTAAAAGAGGATATGGGAGTGGTGGCATCCAATTCGATCACATTCCAATGGCTGACGGAGGTGAGGGGACGACCCAATCCCTTGTGGACGCCTTAGAGGGAACGATCTATACTGCAACCGTTACAGGGCCGGGCGGAAGAGAAGTGACAGCGGAGTATGGGATTTCCGGTGATGGAGGAACCGCCATTTTGGAGATGGCAGAAGCATCGGGGATCTCTCTTGTTGCGATCGGGGAGCGAAACCCTCTCACTGCGACAACGTACGGGACTGGTGAACTGATTAAAGCGGCTCTCGATCATGGTGTAGACAAAATCATTCTCGGGATCGGCGGCAGTGCGACGAATGATGGTGGTGCCGGGATGATTCAGGCGCTTGGAGGAGCGTTGCTGAAAGTAGACGCGACGGAAGTGGAGCGTGGTGGACAGGCTCTGGTTGAATTGGATCGAATGGACTTGTCGGGTATGGACCGTCGCCTTGAAGACGTTGATGTGGTTGTGGCGTGTGATGTGAACAACCCGTTAACGGGACCAGAAGGGGCAAGTGCCATTTATGGACCGCAAAAGGGAGCCACACCAGAGATGGTGGTCGAGCTTGACGGGGCACTCGCTCACTTTGGGAATAAGCTTGAAGAGGCGAGCGGGAAAACGATCGTGAACGTTCCTGGCGCCGGTGCAGCGGGTGGTCTTGGGGCGGGGCTCCTTGGAAGTGTCGGCGCGAGGCTTGAAAAAGGGGTAGATATTGCCCTGAAGGAAACGCGCTTTCGGGAGCGAGTTGAAGATGCGGATCTGGTGATTACCGGTGAAGGGAAAATCGATGGTCAGACGATTTATGGCAAAACGCCGATTGGTGTGGCGAAAGCGGCAAAAGAGTCGGGCACAAGCGTGATCGCTTTATGCGGCATATGTGGGGACGGGTATGAAAAGGTGTACGAGCACGGGATCGATGCGGTATTTAGTCTGGTTCCGGGGCCCATGGATGTTAATGATGCGATCGCCAACGGGAAGACGTATTTGGCTGATGTGGCTAGGAACGTGGGGTTGGTTTATGGAATGGGTAAAATTTAAGTAGATGAAAAGCACTCGGCTCCGTTTTTGGGCCGGGTGTTTTTTTGGTGGAGGGGGCGGTCTGATTTCTCGGTCCATTTTTTCGTTTATAGGAGGTACTTATGCCTAATTGGATCAATTCTGAAATAAGTGGATCAATCTGCCAATAACTCGGACAAAGTTAAAATAAGTGGATCAATCTGCCAATAACTCGGACAAAGTTAAAATAAGTGGATCAATCTGTGAATAACTCGGACAAAACGAAAATAAGTGGATGGTCCGAAACGCGAAGGACCTTAACGCTTCTTCGTTCGCTTCAGCTTCTAAACGAGGTGTTTGTAGGCTAACTAGAACAATGCTGAAATAAGTGGATCAATCTGCCAATAACCCGGACAAAGTTAAAATAAGTGGATCAATCTGAGAATAACTCGGACAAAACGAAAATAAGTGGATGATCCGAATATCGAAAGATCTCCGGAGGTGGGGAAAAAACGGATCGGGGAAAAGGAGTTGGTGGGAAGGGCTTTTTTAGGTGGGTTAGGATTGGCAACGCTGCCAAGGGCATGTTACAGTTAGGCTGAAATGACGATTTTTAAAACTGCTTGTGAAAATGCTACTCAAGTGTAGTGTTTTTGAGTATAATTAACCGTATGGGTTTTTGTGACTAAACCGGATTAGGGTCCGGGTTACTTTTAGAGAGCAATACCATCACTACTTTTTTTAACGGTTGGCATCGGTGCGGATTGGGTACTGTGCAGGGGAGAAGAGGCGGCTTGTCACGAATGGTGTTCGGAGCGCGTGCGTTGTTCTTCTTTTTTTATCCGTAGCGGGCTTGAAATAGGAAGGGAGAATACATAGATGTTTGGTGGTTTTTCGAAGGATTTAGGTATTGATTTGGGTACGGCGAATACGCTTGTGTATGTGAAGGGGAAGGGTGTTATTGTTCGGGAGCCTTCTGTTGTGGCGATTCGTTCGGACGCTGGTACGATTGAGGCTGTTGGTAATGATGCGAAGAATATGATTGGTCGTACGCCTGGGAATATTGTTGCGATTCGTCCGATGAAGGACGGGGTTATTGCGGATTTTGATACGACGGCGACGATGATGAAGTATTTCATTAGACAGGCCTTGCGTCATCGTTCGATTTTTACGCGTAAGCCGAATGTGATGGTGTGTGTGCCGTCTGGGATTACGGCTGTTGAGAAGAGAGCGGTGGAAGACGCTACGAAACAAGCTGGTGCTCGGGAAGCCTATACGATCGAGGAGCCTTTTGCGGCGGCGATTGGTGCGGACTTGCCGGTTTGGGAGCCGACGGGTAGCATGATCGTTGATATCGGTGGTGGTACGACGGAAGTGGCGATTATTTCACTTGGTGGTATCGTAACCAGCCAGTCAATCCGTATTGCGGGTGACGAGATGGATGATGATATTGTTCAATATGTGAAGAAGACATACAATCTGATGATCGGTGAGCGTACGGCTGAGGCGATTAAGTTTGAGATCGGTTCTGCTGGAAAGCCGGAAGATGTGGAAGATATGGAGATTCGTGGTCGTGACTTGGTGAGTGGTCTTCCGAAGACGATTTCCATTACGGCGGCTGAGATTTCGGCGGCGTTGGAAGATACGGTGGCGAGCATTGTACAAGCGGTGAAGGATACGCTTGAGCAGAGCCCTCCGGAGCTTGCGGCTGATATTATGGACCGTGGGATTGTGATGACGGGCGGGGGAGCGCTATTGCGTAACCTTGATAGTGTGTTGAGTGAAGAAACGAACATGCCGGTCCTTGTGGCTGAGGAGCCGTTGGACTGTGTGGCGATCGGTACCGGTAGAGCGCTTGAAAATCTGCATTTGTTCCGCTCTAAAGCTGGCATTACCGTTCGATCAAATCGGAAAGGGTAAGTAGGTGTCCTGAATGGCCCCATTTTTTTCAAACAAGCGGTTAATTGCGTTGCTTGTTTGCATCATTGTGCTAGTGGCATTGGTCGGGTATTCCATGAGCGAAAGGCGTTCTGCCTCGCTCCCCGAGCAGTTGCTCAATGATAGTGTTGGCTGGGTTCAGTCTGCCTTCTCAAGACCCGCTCACGGTGTAGCGGGTTTCTTTGAGAGCATCAATGATATGCGAACAATCTACGAAGAAAATAAAGTGTTAAAGTCTCATTTGGACGATTATGCGGCGCTGCAGGTGGAATTGTCTGAGCTTCGTCGTCACAATGAGGAGCTTCAAGGGTCTCTTGAGTTGTTGGACGACCCGGAGATTTATGATTTTTCCTTGCGTTCGGCCATGATGATCAGCCGTTCTCCTGATCGGTGGACCGAGTACATAGGAATTAACAAAGGTGCGCAACACGGGATTGAAGAGGATATGGCAGTGATGACGAGTAAAGGTTTGATTGGTAAAGTACGGAGTGTCTCTCAGCTCACATCAACGGTGCAGCTGTTGAGTGACCAGGACCGTACGAACCGGATCAGTGCCATGGTAGACGGAGAAGAAGCGGTGTTTGGCTTCATTGAAGGAATCAGCGATGAATCCGGCTATCTTCAGTTTACGAAAATCGATATTGATGCTGAAATTGAAGAGGGGATGACGGTTGTCACTTCCGGACTTGGTGGTGTGTTCCCGAGAAACCTTGTGATTGGTGAGATCGTGGAATATGAGTCAGATGAGTTCGGCTTGACGCAACAAGCATACGTGAAACCTTCTGCCGACTTTAATCAGCTCGATTACGTGATGGTCGTGGAACGTGAAGCGGCATCTCTTGAATCTGATATCGATCCTGAAAATGAGGACAATGACTGATGATTCGATATTCCATTTTTCTTGTCCTCTTCTTGTTTTTCGTACTTGAGGGAACGGTTTATCAAATCTTTGCACCGGATTTGCACGGGTTTAGTTATACATTAATCCCAAGATGGGTGCTTCTTGTGATCGTGTTTGTTGGCATTTTGCAAGGGCGTGGAGCGGCGATGCTTTATGCGATCGGTTTTGGCATTTTGTATGACGTTATCTATTCTCCCCTTCTAGGTGTGTATACGTTTGGAATGGCTGTGATGGTGTACTTAGTGTCTTTTTCCATTCCGTTTTTTCAAAAAAACCTTGGTATGACGATTTTCATGGCTCTTCTCGCTGTGGTCGGTCTCGAGTATTTTGTGTACGGCATGTATTCGTTGATGGGGCTTGCGAGCCAGCCACATAATATGTTTTTCTACATGAGGTTATTGCCAACCTTCGTGTTTAACGGTTTGATTCTCGTAGCAACTGGCTTTTTTATTCGCAAGTGGATTTTATATGTGGTAAAAAGAAAGCAGGAGTTGCTGTAGGCTAGGGTTTTATGGTGGAGGAATGAGGTTGGGATAGGAGTGTTTTTATTAATGAAAACACGAACATACTATATGCGGTGCAAATACGCCGCTTCTGAAATATACTTCGCTTTCCGCGGGAAGCGGCTGAGCCTCCTCAGGCTTTGCCTTGCGGGGTCTCACCTTCGCTTTTCTTCCCGCAGGAGTCTACGTATATTTCATCCGCTCTGTACGCGTATTGTTCGTATTTTCATCTAATACTTCCTTTCTGTCACGCCTAATTAGGAACATCTTGTTTATTAAAAGAAATAGAGGCGGAGTTGAACGGAATATGCGACACTCCTGCGGAATCACGAGACAGGTGAGACCCCGCAGTGGGAACCACGAGGAGGCTCACCGTGAGTCCGCGGAAAGGGAGTGTATTCCGTTCAACGTAGCTTAAAAGATTCGATTTAAATAAAAAGCAACCTAGGTGTTTATCGATGGGAAGCTTGAGGTATCTTCATGTAAACGAACATCTGTCGTTTTTTTCAAATACAGGTTAGAGGTGATTGATCATGACTCAAAAGCAAGTGAAACAGCAAAACGTCATCATAAAAGGAACAAAAGACGGCTTAACATTTGTCTTAAATGATCAATGCGCCTTTGAAGATGTGATGGAAGAGTTGGCAGACAAGCTCTCGGAGCGTCCGCAACCACAAGAAAATAGCGCCCGTGTGCGAATCAAGCTCGTGACTGGCAAACGCTATTTGGAAAAAGAGCAAATCGCCATGCTTCAAGAACAGTTTAACGATCATATTTCAGCGGATATTGATACAATCGAAACCGATGTGATCACAAAAGAGGAAGCGGAAGAAATGCGATTGGACAGCCAGATTACACGACTGGCACGCGTGGTTCGCTCAGGACAAGTCATTGAGGTTCGAGGCGATTTAGTTCTGATTGGGGATGTAAACCCCGGGGGGACCGTGAAAGCTACGGGCAACATTTATGTACTCGGTGCCCTTCGTGGGGTCGCCCATGCAGGGAGAAATGACAACAAACAGGCGGTCATTTGTGCCGGTGAGATGAGCCCATCCCAGCTTCGCATTGCTGATGTAATTACGAGGCCCCCAGAGCAAGAAGGGGACGGAGTAAGGGAAATGGAATGCGCGTATATCGATGAGAACGACCAAATTGTTCTTGATCGTATGTTAAAAGTAGGTCAAGTCCGCCCTCATATTTCGGATGACTTGCCTGAATGATAATAATAGCCATTTGGTTTTTTCGTGGTAGAATAATAGATAGACGAAGGATCATGTGTGCATAGAAAGGGGAGATCGAACGTGGGAGAGGCCATCGTCGTTACTTCTGGAAAAGGTGGTGTCGGTAAAACGACAACGACCGCAAATTTGGGGACAGCCCTTGCTTTGAACGGAAAAAGAGTGTGCTTGGTGGATACGGATATCGGTCTTAGGAACCTTGATGTGGTTATGGGTCTTGAAAACCGGATTATCTATGACTTGGTAGATGTCGTGAATGGAGATTGTCGCCTTCATCAAGCCCTCATTAAAGATAAGCGTTTTGAGAGTCTGTCTCTTTTGCCTGCAGCTCAAACAAAGGACAAGTCCGCTGTTCAGCCGGCACAAATGAAAAAGCTGGTTGAGGAATTGAAGCAAGATTACGATTACGTGTTAATCGACTGTCCTGCAGGAATAGAGCAGGGATATAAAAATGCTGTGGCTGGTGCCGATCAAGCAATTGTGGTCACGACACCGGAGATTTCTTCTGTACGAGATGCGGACCGCATTATCGGTCTTTTGGAGAAAGAAGAGATATCCGCACCGCGCCTGATCGTAAACCGTATTCGCCCGCAAATGATTAAGACGGGTGATGCGATTGAAGTGGACGAGATTGTGTCGATCTTAGCTGTTGATCTTCTCGGTATTGTTGCTGATGACGATGACGTGATCAAAGCATCAAACTCCGGCGAACCGATCGCGATGGATCCAAAAAGCCGTGCTTCATTGGCTTACCGAAACATCGCCCGTCGCATTAGCGGAGAGTCCGTTCCTCTCATGAACCTTGATGAGGATAAAGGCATGTTTACGAAAGTGAAAAAATTCTTTGGCATTCGTGCGTAAGATTGTAGATAAGATTAACCCTCAAGAGCAAATGGTGCTCTTGGGGGTTTTTTGTGTTTATTCGGAAGGCGGGAGGATGGGCTAACCCGTAAAATCTGATGCCTAAGTCGTAAATAGATTACATGTTCCGTAGAATCCAAGATGTTAAGACGTAAATAACTCACCCCGATCCGGGGAATCCAGGATCCGAACCCGTGAATGAGGGTGGTGGAGGTGCGAGAAATGCTTGTCTGGATCTCACCCGTGAATTCCAATCGTGAAGCTGTAAATAAATAACAAGTACCGGGGAATCCAGGATGCTAAGTCGTAAATTAACTAGCTGAACTCGTAAATCCCCTCCCTTAACCCGTCAATCTATCGAAATCTCTCCTTCAATAACAGTTTCCTCATCATATGAGATCCTTTCAGTCAAGATCAGCCTCTCAAAATCTTCACCTTTAAAAGTCAATTCCCATGAGAGTGAGTAGAGATATTCCATTCGATCAAAATCTATATAGAGGCTGTCTTCTTTCCATTCTCCTTCACTTCGGACGGCTCCTATAATCTCATTATGGCTTACACGGGGGCCACTTTTTGAACCAATGAGAATCTCAGCTATTTTATCTCCCTCTAGGATGCTTAGAATCATATCATCGTCATTAAACGTAAACGTGATCTCATCCCATTTATAGTCATTAGGTTCTAAGTTGTATCTGTTACCGTCCAGTTCTTTTACGTTAACGGGTAAATGATTGACAATTCCTTCTCCATTCAGCGCTTCCGGTTGGAGGTATTCTGATAAAGCAGTCCACTTTTCCTCATTTTCCTCAATCGATGTGTCAGAAATCACGGATTGAATGATCGGTGCAAACATTCTTGGAAGACTGCTTCTCTCAGAAGGGGAATACCCTGATGTGAAGACCGTAACCAAATCCAAGTCAGGCATTACGGCGATATACTGACCATAGGCTCCTTGAGCATAATAAACCGTTTCGTCTTCAATAGTATCAACATACCATTGATATCCATAGTGACTATCATACAATGTTTCATCCAGAATAGTTGTTTCTGTGGATGCTTCAATCCATGATTCTGGCACTACCTGTTCCCCGTCCCAGTTGCCATTATTTAAATAAAGCAAGCCGATCTTCCCCATATCTCGAGGCGTCATGGCGAGGCCGTTTGAGCCGGCTGCTATGCCATTTAGTTCAGTAAAATAAACATTTTCAATATGTAAGGGATCGAACAGGTACCTTTGTGCAAAATCAACCGTTCGTGTATTCGAAGTTTCCTGAATCATAGCCGAAATTAAATGGGAATCAGCGCCACTGTAGTTGTAGGAGCTATCAGGTTCTTCTTTCACCGGTAGGTCTAACATGAACTGAAGGGGGTCCTCTAAGCTGAAATAATTCCTATTGTAACGTAATTCCAATCCTGAACGCATCTTTAAAAGATGTTCCAAAGTAATGTCTTGTTTTTCTTTTGGACTTTCCAGAGAGTAGTCTGAAAAAACATCTGTCAGACTGGTGTCCAAATGAAGGTGCTCTTTATCGACTGCAATACCGGCCAGTGATGACATAATACTTTTCGTAACAGAATAGATCCATTGTTTTATTTCCGGTGTGTAGCCTTTGTGGTATTTTTCTGCAACGATATAGCCGTTGCGGATAATGATGGCACTATGCAAGTTGGAATAATAATCATCAAGCTCACTAAAAACGTCAATGAGCTTACCAGAATCCATGCCTTGTGATTCAGGTGTTGCTAAACGCCATTCCTCTGTCGGAAAATAGCTGTCCTGTTCGGAAAAATACTTCTCTCCATATGGCCCATATTCGTTTGATGAACTCCCGGTTGAGATGTTCTCACAAGCTGTAAATACGAGAAGAGCAGAGAGTGAAAGAAGAGTGTATATTCTTCGCTTCATGATGACCTCCTTAAAAAAAGTGTTTCTACATATACGAGTGAATATGGAAAAAGTTTCATATAGCATCTAAATAATATGCACTTTAAGGATGGAAACATAAAATTCTGAATTTTAACAAAAAAGTACTTGAAAACGTTTTCATACACTCATATAATAAATCTATGAAAACGATTACATACTTTCACATGCATTTACGAGACTTTTGATTAATCCAACCTCTGTTAAATGCTCTTTTTTAAGAAAAGTATGAAATCGTTATCAGATATTTCGATCATCAAAACATCCATGAACTCTCAAACATACTTATCTTTAAGGGGGAAATGAAATGAAGATCTGGAAGAAGGTTTTAACGGGTACGGTTGCCATGTCGATGGTTGCTATGATGGCAGCATGTGGAGACGATGAGGATACGGATGCGACCACGGATCCTGCTGACGGGGATGACACGGAGCAAGAAGATGACGGGGCCGACGATGACGACGAAGCTGGAGACGATGACGCTGACGAAGGTGACGCAGCAGCTGGCGATCAAGAAGAAGTAACCATTACCTATGCTCGCGGAAATGATGCCACAGGTAGTACCGACGTTTTAATCGAAGCCTTTGAAGAAGCATTTCCTCATATTACAGTTGAATATCGTGATATGCCGTCCGATACGGGACAGTCTCACGACCAATACGTAACAGAATTTTCGGCAGGGGACGCGACAATCGATGTATTTGATGCGGACGTGATCTGGCCGGCAGAGTTTGCTCAAGCAGGATACGTTCTCCCACTTGATCGTTTTATTGAAGAAGATGGTATCGATATGGATGCTTATTTCCCGGGGACGGTAGAATCGGGTCATTTTGATGGTCGTCAGTGGGCGATGCCGAAATTTACAGATGCTGGACTTCTTTACTACCGCACAGACATTGTAGATGAGCCACCGACTACGTGGGACGAGCTCCTTGAGATGGCAGAAGAGTATGCGGGCGAAGAGGGGACCGAGTTTGGTTACTTGATGCAAGCGAACCAATACGAAGGACTTGTTGTAAACGCCATCGAGTTTATTAGCGCGTACGGTGGGCAAGTGCTTGATGAAGACCAAAACGTAACGGTGGACAGCCCGGAGACTGTGGCTGCGATTGAAAAAATGAAGGAGATTGTTGACGCGGAGTCTTCTCCGAGTAACATTTTAAACTTTGACGAGCCGGCAACGCACACAGCGTTCCTTGAAGGACAAGCCGTATTTGCCCGTAACTGGCCTTACATGCAATCGATGACGGAGGACGAAGATCAGTCACGTGTTGCAGGAAATGTTGGATTCGCCCTTTTACCAGCCGGTGATGCAGGAAGTGCTGCTGGACTTGGTGGCTGGATGACGATGATCAACCGTTACAGTGAAAACCCTGAAGCCGCTTGGGAATTCGTGAAATTCATGACGGGCCCTGAAGGTCAGAAGATCTCAGCTATGGAAGGCGGACTTGCACCAACGATCGCAGAACTTTATGAAGACAGCGACGTTCAAGGTGTGGCTCAGCTCTTTGCAGACGAAGAATTCGTTCGCACGCTAGACAATGCCGTACCAAGACCGATCACGCCAATCTATCCGCAAATTTCAGACATCATGCAAATCGAGCTGTCAAGAGCGCTCGCAGGAGACATTAGCGCAGAGGAAGCAGCATCGAACATGCAAACACAAATGGAAGCAGCGTTAAGCGAGTAACGAGCAGGTGAATGGAAGTGGACGAGGACGTTCACTTCCATTATTTATAAGCTGTTTTTGAAATTATACAGAGTAACGTATGGAGCGAAGGGTGGCGACTCCTGCGGGAATAGCATCAGCTGAAGACCCCGCAGGGCGTTTTTCCCGAGGAGGCTGAAGTGATGCCCGCGGAAAGCGTCCGCCTGGAGCGAAATATACTCAATCTAAATTTAAAAGTCGTGTGAAAAACGGCAGTACACAGGGATCTTACATCCGTTAAATGGAACTAAAGAGGGGATGCACATGGCTACAATTAAAGAAGTGGCAAAACGGACTGGGCTTTCACCGAGTACGATTTCTCGAGTGATCAACAACCATCCATACGTAGACGATGACAAGCGAAGGACCGTTCTCGCTGCAATGGACGAGCTCGGTTACGTTCCGAATTCATCAGCCAGACGACTGCGCGGTCAAAAAACGAATACGATTGCTGTGATCATTTCACGAATCGTAAACCCATTTTTCAGTCACTTGGTCGATTCTATGGAAAAGATTGCAGGGGAAAAAGGGTATCAACTGATCTTGTGTGATTCCCGGCTCGATTCAAAGCGAGAAATTGAACATCTAAAACTGTTGAAAACGAAGCAAGTGGACGGAATCATCATGGCATCGATGCAAAACAAATGGGCCGAGCTAGAGCCATTTACAAAGTACGGGCCGATTATCGCATGCAACGAATACGATTCCGATGCAATTATGCCTACCGTCAAGTGTGATCAAAAACTCGGTGGCTACTTGGGTGCCAAGCATTTGATCGAGCGAGGCCACACGAAAATTGCCTACGCCGGCGGAGCCGATCGCATTGAACTTACATATGACCGGAAACAAGGCTTTATGAAGGCACTTGAAGAACATGGTCTTTCGGTCAAAGAGGATTGGAATTTTATTAGCTATTACGGAATTGAAGATGGGAAAAGCATTTTTCAACGGATCTACGCCATGACTGACAAACCGACGGCTATTTTTGCAGGAGGAGATGAAGTGGCGGCCGGTATTATTCAAGAAGCGAAGCGGTTTGGTTGCCGGGTTCCTGAAGATCTTGCGGTCGTCGGGTATGACAATCAACCGATTGCCGATTTGATTGATCCGGGAATTACGACGATCGAACAGCCGATCAATATGATGGGCTCCAGAGCGATGGAGCTGATGGTCGATATGATCAAACATAAGCGTAAAGGGAAAGCCCAAACCGAGATGCTTCCTCTTCAATTGATCATTCGACAGTCGACGTAAACACTGTTGTATAGGAATTTTACCGCCTTCAATTGAAGGCCTTTCTTTTACAATTTGCTGAAAACGATTTCACAATTTGGTTAATAAAGGAGGAACAGACATGGGGGAAAAAAAGAAGCGGGGGTTTAGTTTAACGGAGTCACAGCTCGGTTATTTGATGGTCTTGCCGGCGATTATTTTGATTTCAGTGATTACCCTTTGGCCAATCGCCCAATCGTTTTACAACAGTCTTTTTGACTATCGATTAAATGATCCGACCCGAAATCAAACGACACTAAACTATCAAATCGACTTGGAAACGTATGTGGATAATCAATTTTATCTTGAGCGTGATTTGTCATCTCTGGCTTCCTCAGCCCAAGGAGAGGTGCAAGCGTACCTTGAACAGCTAGAAATGGATATTGCCTCTCACCACCAAGAGCTTCTTGAATTGGACGGAATGGCTGAACAGTACGATGAAGTGGACGATATGGTGATGATGTTTCAGCCTGTAAACGATTCGGATCTTCGGTATGCGAGGCTGCCAAATGACTTCGCCGAATCTTACACAGAAACGATCGAGGACGGACGGGCGCAAATTCAACAGTTCATTGAAACCACATCGGATGAAGGATTGGAAGACGAGCTGACGTCACTTGGGGCTAGTCTATTAACAACAGATCGCAGCCTGATTCGACCGAACTTTATCGGACTTACAAACTACGGAAAGTACCTTCAAGATGACCGGATGTGGCGAGCCATGTGGAACACGGTTTTGTTTACGACCGTTTCTGTGTTTTTCGAGCTTGTAATCGGTCTCGCTGTAGCACTCGTAATAAACCGGGCGTTTTTCGGACGAGGTATTGTTCGAGCATCCGTTCTTATTCCATGGGCAATTCCAACGGCCGTTGGGGCGATGATGTGGCGGTATTTATACGACGGTCAGTCTGGCGTCGTGTCTCATTACTTTGCCCAGCTCGGCATTATCTCTGACTCGTCTGTGTTGCTCAGTACAGGATCCGGGGCTATGGCTGCAATCATTTTAGCTGACGTATGGAAGACGACGCCGTATATGGCGCTTCTGTTATTAGCCGGGCTACAAACGATTCCTCGAACGCTTTACGAAGCAGCAGAAGTGGATGGAGCGAATAAGATTCAGACGTTCATCAAGATTACCTTACCGATGCTTAAATCGGCGATTCTCGTAGCCCTGTTGTTCAGAACGCTCGATGCGTTTCGTGTGTTTGACCTCATTTATGTATTAACCGGGGGAGGACCGGCAAACAGAACAGAATCGATTTCCGTTTATGCGTATAAGGTTCTCTTTGCTCAGCAGAACTTCGGTGAAGGTGCCGTGTTATCGGTAATTGTGTTCATTTCAGTGGCGATCATCAGCACACTATTTATAAAAATCATCGGCTCCGACTTGTTTGAAAGTCGTGGCGGCAGAGGATAAAGGAGGATACCGACGATGGAAAAGAAAGCAGGAATCAAGTTTTACGTGTTTTTAAGTCTCTTTGTATTCGTGATCATGTTTCCGTTTATTTGGGTGTTTCTCACATCAATCAAGCCGCCGATCGAGATCTTCTCCGGATTCAACTGGTTCACAACGAATCCCACGTTTCAATCGTATATAAGCGCCTTTAACACGCGGCCCCTTCACTTGTACATGTGGAACAGCTTTGCCGTTTCCACATTAACGACGGTTCTCGCCATTTCTGTTGCTTCTCTCGCGGCATACGCGTTAACACGGCTTCCGATTCGCTTTAAAGGAGTGATCTTAGGAGTCGTACTGGCTGCGGCTATGTTCCCACAAATCGCGATCATCTCACCGATCTACAACTTAATCACAGGCCTTGGCCTTCGTAACAGCTACCTTGGCCTTGTGATTCCGTACATTACGGTCAGTTTGCCGTTGGCGATTTGGATTTTGGCGACGTTCTTTAAAAAGATTCCGTACGAGCTCGAGGAAAGTGCCAAGCTTGACGGGGCAACACCGTTTCAAACTTTTCGAAAGATCATCTTCCCACTGGCGGCACCAGGTGTATTTACGACGGCGATTCTCGTGTTTATCGCTGCGTGGAACGAGTATCTGTTTGCGTTGACGATCAACACCGCCGATCGCTGGCGTACGATTCCAGTCGGGCTTTCCATGTATGAAAGTCAGTACACGATTCCATGGGGCGATATCACTGCCGCAACGGTTGTCGTGACGATTCCGATTGTGATCATCGTACTCCTTTTCCAGCGACGAATCGTAGCGGGTCTTACGTCTGGCTCAGTGAAAGAGTAGGGGAGAATGTAAAAAGGCATGGAGGGTGGTCTCCATGCCTTTTGTTATACAAATAAAAGTGAATAACTATTTTTTCAAAACCGGAATCCAAATCTCACATTTCACGGTAGGTGAAGATAAATCCTTGCTCTTGATAGACAAGATTTCAGGTCCTTTTGTTACTTGATAGTTTGATGACGGGAACCATTCAGAATAAATTCTTCCCCACGTTTCCTGAAGGGTGCTAGGGAATGGACCTGTTGATTCGAATATCGCCCAGGTTAGGTCAGGAACGTCAAGTTTTACAAAATGTTGAGGGTTTTCTTTGGTTGTTGCGACTCCTATATACTGATCCAATTCTCCTTTTCCTTCCATACGTCCTTCAGAAAAGTTAGTAGACGCTTGGATCATGCCTTCTGGATTGACATTAGAGAGCGTTTGTAATTCCTCTATTTTTTCGATTGTTAACGATTGCCACATTGCTGCTATTTCCGGATTTTCACCTTCAAAAACAATGGGTACTCGTTTCATAATACCTACAATGTTAAATGCATCTTTTTGTTCAATTCGGTAATTCATTTCATGTCCTCCTTTAATTGATAACTGGAAGGTCATGAATGGAAATGCTTTTACTAACTGATCCTTGCTCCTTGCCTCAGAAGGTGTTACACCATGTAAGCTGACAAAAGCTCTCGTAAAGGAATCTGCCGAGTTGTAACCATATTTCATCGCAACGTCGATTACTTTTATGTTGCTATTCTGAAGCTCAGCTGCTGCTAAGCTTAGTCGTCTCCGGCGTATATATTCGGATAACGCCATTCCAGCGAGGAAGGAAAACATTCGTTTAAAGTGATACTCGGAACATTGAGCTAATTTTGATATCTCTTTGAAGTTTATGTCGTTAGTAAGGTTTTCTTCAATATAATTCATGGCATTATTCATACCCTTTAGCAAATCCATCTCCTGACCTCCTTTCATCAATAGAATAACAGGAGTACTATTTCGTCATCCGACATTTTGTGCACCGTTTTGTAGGATCACTTTAATCTTTATATATACAGGTTAAAAATGCAAATGGTTTCCAATTATGTATTGACATTCAAACACCTAGAGAGAATTATACGTTAGCTACCGTATGTATTTTATTAATCTAACACGAATTTTTCAACTAGAATGGTCATGACGATCGCAATGACTGGAACAAGAGGTAAGAACGGAGTCCAACCTACAAAGTAAAACAATGGAGCTACCAACGCTATCACACCAATGAATAGAAGGA
Source organism: Alteribacter aurantiacus DSM 18675 (assembly GCF_000429705.1). Taxonomy (GTDB): domain Bacteria; phylum Bacillota; class Bacilli; order Bacillales; family Salisediminibacteriaceae; genus Alteribacter; species Alteribacter aurantiacus. The sequence continues at coordinate 1,897,282 of NZ_KE386941.1, read as the reverse complement.
GCTTGGACTTTTTATGTACTCCGTTATAACTAAGTAGTAATCCTACTATGATCAATACTAAGAGAGATATAGTAAGTAACATCTTAACATCACCTTCCATACTTCAGACTAACTAACGTTTGTTTTTTCCGTTGATGAGTTGCCGTTTCAATTTGCTTTGCGTAGCTAAACGCTAGTAGCGACACTCCTGCGGCCGTGGAGTCAGGAGAGACACCGCAAGGGCTTTGCCCGAGGCTCGCCTGCATCGCCGCAGAAAGGGGGCGAATAGCGTGAAGCGGAGCCTACTACACTGATTTAAGAGTATAATCATTTTAATTACTCTTTCTAAGGTTGCTTGTGAAAATGGTTATGTAGAAAACAAAAATCATTAAAACGAATGTTATGGTGAAAATATACTTATAATCAAGATCTAGATTTAATACCATATCATTTAAAACGACAAAAAAGGCATACGAAAGAAAAAGGATAAACGAAGAATTACGATAAGCTTTTAACTGTATGTTGTTTAAGTGTTTGCTCTTACTTTCCAAACTTCCTACCTCCATCTGTCTTTCATTTCTAGACACCTTATCTAAACAGCAATAAAAAACAAACTTAATAGAATGAATACCATCATAATCAGTGAGAGAGTTCTACCTAGTTTTGCCCCCAAGTCATTGTTGAACGTAAAACCGATCATCCATGCAGGTAGATAGAAAATAAGTGAATAATAGATTGTATAGTGTAGCCCTGTGTCACCGTTTGACCAGGGGTTTAATCCAATAAATCGTAAAATTCGATCTCCAATAGATTCTTGATTACCGAATGATAAGGAAAATAAAATCCCAACGATAAAGAGCAATAATGAAACCGAACCAAACCCAATTGTTTTACCTCGTTTCAAGTTTAACGCCCCCATCCCAACACTCTTTCTAAAAGGACTTCTTTGGTACTGCTTTAAGACTTCCTCATATGAACCTCATTCGATGATAACCATTCCACCAATTAGTTATAAGGAAAATGCTATTCTCCAACCTACACGATTAAAGATTTCTATCATACCTTTCTAACTCTTTCCCAAACTTTTGATACCACTTCATATTAAATCTCTTTAAAATAAGTAAAGAAATAAGGTATAAAAGATTCAGGCTGCCAATAACACCAACTGCATCAGTGAAAAAAGAGATGTATAGATCGGTATTGTGATCGATTACCCGAAGCACCAAGAATAATGCGATAAAAGAGAAGGCATAAGCGAACCAACTTACCTCTCTATTTAGGTTTCTATCTTTTAAGAACTTTACTGATTTTTCACCAATGATGTGGGTTAAATAGAGAGAGATCACTATAAAAATCGCTGAAACAATAACGCCCATTATTGAGTATTCATCTCCTTGAATCGAGCTGAAGATCCTTCAACTAAAAAGCTATGCGCTCGTTTTATCTTCTAACTCTTTTATTCTCTTTTCTAGTTTTTCAACCTTACCCATTGAAAAGATAGCTAGAGAAAAAGAAAGTGTTGCAATAGAAAAAGCTAAGACTTCAACTACTCCCAAGTCGCCACCACCTTTCTCAATTTTAAACTAATATGGAGTCATCCAACACCTCCGTTTTTAAAATCTTGATGAATCGATCTTGATCTTCTATAAAAGGGGAGTGGGCACAGTTCTCAAAAGCAAACAACTTTTTTGAAGGGGCTTCAATTTTTTCAAAGAAGCGTTTCGCTTCGTTGTAGCTCGTTGAATAGTCGTCTACTCCATGGATGATATATAAAGGGATCTCAAACGTTGGTGTTAATGAAGCTGTATCCGACTTTGCCATTGTTTCTGAGAGGGCGTCGTAACTTGTGAAAATTCCCTTTGGTATATTGAAGCGCTCTTTCCAAGTATAGTGGCGAAATCCGAGTAAATCTTTGATTCCTTCTAAGTTAGAGTAGCCGTTTTTCTTCGTTCCACCACCGAATCGATTTAAATAACGGCCGAGTATTCTCCGGTACCCCTTACTTTTATAAAAGTCTTCATCAAAGGTAACAGAACGAATATCTTTTACTGCTTTTTTATCCCCTTTGGTTATGGCTGTTTCTAGCAAAAACGCATAGGTGTCCCTGTTTGATTCCAAGTGTCTTCCCAACTGCCCAATGCCGATGTAAGCGTGGAAATGCTGAGGGTACCGATGAGCCATGATGCTTCCCAAGAGGGTCCCCCAGGAGTGTCCGCATAGATAAATCTTTTCTTTATTAAACGTTTTCTTCAGATGCTCCGTCACAGTGATTCCGTCCGTGATCAGCCTTTCTAAGGTAATCTCGCCTTGTGTTGAAGCGTTGTAAGACATTCCCGTGCCTCGTTGTTCCCAGTAGCAAACCGTAAACAGTTCCTTCCAGTTCAGTCCCGATTGTTTGATAATCGGTGTTTGTGGAAAACCAGGTCCCCCGTGTAAGAAGAGGAGGACGGGGTTTGCATCATCGACCGTTTCAATAAACAGCCCATTTTGATGCCCATCAATCTCGACAAACTCTTTTGTGAAAGTCATGTTTTCCTCTCCCTTTCTCACACGTGGCAGCATTCTGGTTTTGTGATCCTCTAAACGTATTTCAAATGATGTAGGGATTTACATTTCTTCCTTACTCTTTTTTACAGTCTTAAATAAATAGAAAATGCCAAGGACTAGAACCAATAAAACTACTACTGAAATGGCTCCGAATTGTAAAAAAGCCTTCGCTATCGCAGATATTACACTCATGTTTATCTCTCCTTGAATTTTACTTCATAAGGGATGATGCTCTCCCTTTATTAGATGAATGAACCTTCCTGTTTTCATTGTTTCAAAAATCTGTATGTTCACTATATTTATGTTAACATAAATATCCAATGATATTTTATTCTGAGTTTAATTTGCACATAGATGAGGTGTTCATTATGGTCAATAAGCAGTTTATATGGAAACCATTACCAATAGAGGACATTCAGCAGTTATTCAAAACCCTGTCTATACCATGGTGGATAGCAGGTGGTTGGGCGCTTGACTTGTATGTGGGTGCAAAAACGAGAGACCATGACGATATCGACGTTGTTATAGTAAGGGACGATGTTCATAAACTTAATGCGGCTTTGACGGAGCGGTGGGAATTGTACAAAGCGGTTAAAGGTGAACTGACTCTTTGGGAGCGAAATGAAGTGTTACCGTCTTATTTTGATAATCTTTGGGTTAAGAGAATAGGGAGTGACACGTGGAATTTTCAAGTAATGATCGTTGATACGCATGGAGGGGATTGGCTCTATAAGCGAAAAAAGACGATCACGCGGCCAATTGAGGAGATTGGGTTACAAACCGCTGAAGGTGTTCCTTATTTAAGGCCTGAGATCCAATTGTTATATAAAGGAGGCAGCTCTCACATAAGGGAAAAAGACGTGTTTGATTTAGAGACGCTTCTACCAATCATGAGTAAGAGGGAAATTAATTGGTTGAAAGATTCATTGAATGATCAATTTCCAGAAGGACATGACTGGATCGATAGACTAAAGACATGATGGGACTTGGTCTGAAAAAGAGGCTTGTAAAAGGTAAGGGGACAGAGCGTAGTTTCTGTTCCCTTTACCTTTTAATCACGTGTGTCGTTTTTTCATGGATTCTTGATAAAGATCCGCATACGTTTTAGAATCTTTCAGTAGCTCATCGCAAAAGGAAGCGACATCAGTTCCAGTGATTTCAAGCACATCTTTTCCTGCCAGCACTCCTTCTTCAAAAAAATCGAGAATGTCTGAGAGAAGTCCGTTCCCTTCGCATAGCTCAATAGGACCAACTTTAAAGAGGTATATTTGAATTTCTTTATAAACGATCTGGTAATCTTTAGGGAGTGATTTCACGCGTACGACATGGGCTCGCCATTCTCTTTTTCCTTCAATGATTTTTTTAATATTCATTTCGATCCTCCTACTTTTTTGGCTACGTTTTTGTTGAGCTGTTCACGCCATTGATCTCGATATGTCTTTGCTCTTTCGTCACCCACAAAGGCTGTAGAGAAGCCTTCGAGATTATCTCCAAGGACGTCTTCCACGCCTTGCCCGTCTGCTGATGCTACTTCAAGCAGTTCAAGAACGTTTTCAAAGATCGGCATCAAATTACGTCCAGTGAAATCAGAGTGGATCCAAAGGTGATTAATGATTTCTTTCCATGCTGATTGATACTCAGGTGGTAATGCTTTTACGCGGGTTTCAAACTCTTTGATGGCTTTGTTCATATCGCTACCGGTTATTTTTTCAAAAAAGTTCAATGGGGTTTCCTCCTTAGGTATACGTTCTTATCTCTTTATGTCTTTTGATTTCAGTTCTGCCATTTTACTAGAGATAAAATTCCACTTTACCCAAAACTCATCAAGTTGCTTTTGACCTGCTTCATTGAGCGTGTAAAACTTCCTTGGTGGGCCTACATTGGATCGTTTTTTTTCAATGTTAACCAGATCTTTTTTCTCCAGACGCATGGTGATGGTATAAACAGTGCCTTCAACTACATCAGTAAATCCAAGCTCTCTTAGCTGCTGTGTTATTTCATAGCCATACGTTTTGCCACGACTGATGATCTCAAGCACACAACCCTCGAGAACCCCTTTAAGCATTTCTGTATTATGTTCCAAATGCATCACCTATTTATATATTATTTAAGTTAATGGTACTTAGTATCACTTACTACAAGTATATAGTATTACAGAGTAGCTTATCTTGTCAATAATTTGAAAAAAGATTTACAATAAAAATAATCTTGTAGCTTAAAAAAGGAGTGAGGGAAATGACGGTTCTTTTCAGAGTCGAGCTTTATGTAAAGGATATCGAAACATCATTATCTTTCTATCAAGAGATTGTTGGGTTGGAGATGATTGGGAGGAATGAGCGATGTGGCCGCTTTAATTACGATTGTTTTTCCCTTCTCGTGACCGCAGACAGTGTGTTGGATGAGGAACATTACTTTAATAGGACGAGCGGAATGGAAAAAGGGAAGGGGTTTGAACTCATTATTGTGGTCGACCACCTGGAGGATGTTTATGAAAGGTGTTTGGCCCACAACTATCCGATTGCCGTTGACATTGAGGAATACGAATGGGGGGTGAGAGGATTTAAATTAGTCGACCCGGATGGGTACTTTTTGAGGGTTACTTCGAAATAGTAAAGGTTCAACGGTTACTCTATGAAAAGTCCTTTTTAGACAAGGAATGTAGTAATTCTGAGGTAGAGATACCACGCCCGTTTTTATACTGCTCCTGACTTATGTAACACGTGTTTCATTTCAAACATTTAATAGTATGCAAACTAGCTTATAATTTAAAAAGTAAAAGTGTAACCCTTTACCTACCCTCTAAATTATTTTACTGTGTAACAGAGGTGAAATTATTTTGTGGAAATTTAATCTTGGCTGTATGCTCATCATCATATCTAGTATCTTTTACGCAACAAAGTTTATTAGCGCATCAATTATTGTTAGTTCTTATGATTCTCCTCATACAAGAGCACTCTTTTCTCAAACCTTAAACAACCTACCACAAATAGATCTTTTAACTATTTTGAGCTTTGTCGTAGGTATAATTTTTATTTTGTGGTACTTTTATTCGCTTAGAGCTTCAAGGAATTAACTATGACACTAAACAATACGAAATTATAAATAAACTCAAAAGGTTAAGTGCCCTCCTTTCGTGATCCAAAGGGGGCGCTTTTAAATCAACGGCAGAATTCTACATAATGCAGGATTTTTATCTTCTTTTTTATTTTTTTGTCCCAGCCTCTTCGAACTAATTATTACAGTAAAAGTTCTTAATTGTGGATAATGGACTCGAATGACAGAGGAAGAAGCTCGATGTTTGTGGCAACTTCCCCTTGAACGAGTAAAAGTATCTAAATATTAATCTATCCTTACACCTCAACCTTCCGATCATAAAACAAACTCACGCGATCGATACTTGGAAGTTTCCGCAAGACGGAACTACTTAACCAGAATAGGCTGAAGACGATCATGGAGATCCCGCAAATCAATACAGGAATTTCAGGTGTTAGAGCTTCCCCCAAAACGCCACCAATAAGAGCCCCTACAGGCATTCCAAGAGACGCCGCACTCGTTAACAAAGTGACCACTCTACCGATAAACGCCGTTTCCACTTGTTGTTGAATGGTTGAAAAGACAAGGATGTTCAAAATGCCGATCGAAATGGCACCAATACAAAAGAGAATCATCGATGGCACTAGTGGTAAAGCGGAGGCACCGATCCACATGACGCCTGTCCCGATAAAAATAGCGATAATTAACTTTCCAAAATCAAAGTGTTTCAGTTTAGGAGAAAGAATCGTTCCGATCATAATGCCGATCGACATAGAGGCTAAATAAAAGCCATAGACCGCTTCCACGCCATTTCCTTTCAAAAGTGTAAAGGCCGGTAAGTTCGTTGTCATGATGACCATGGCCATGTTAATAAAGACGATCGACACAATCATTTTAGGAATCAAGGAATGTCTAATATAGGTAACTCCACCTTTGAGGTCGGCAATATAGACACCAACGGCTGATCCCATTGACTGGGGTTTTTCCATTTCCGGTTGTTCGAAAGTGAAAAAAGCATATGAAATGGTGACAATGACAAGACAGAAGGCGGTAATCGTAATCGCTGGAACCGTGCCGATAAGTGTGATGATGATCCCTGCAGCTGCAATAAACACGATGTCCATCGATTCGCGAATCGTCTGCAAATAGGAATTCGCCTCAACCACATTGTCTTTTCCGACGATGATCGGTAGTATGGTCGATTCGATCGGATATGTATATTGAGTGAGTAGGGCGGTGATAAATAGCAAGCCAATCACATACCACACGTGTAACCCAATGGTGTAGCTAAGGAGAGGGATGGTAAACAACATGACCGCTTTTACAAGGTTGCTATAAACTAAGCCGTGTTTATATTTTGCGTAGTTTGCGAAGGGGGCAATTAAAAAGGCCAATGTACTTGCAGACGTGATGGCAAAAAAGGCAAAGCCGGAATAAAGAACACTGCCGCTCAATTGAAAGACAAGTAACATGGCGGCCACGGAGTACATCCCGCTTCCTAACCCATTGGTAAATACACCTGCGAGTAAAATTAAGAAATTCCTTTCTAACATAAAAGGCTTCAGTTTACTTGTCATTCCGTCTCCTCCTCATTGGATTCTTTAATTAAAAATTCGATCGTAAATGGTGATTGTTCTTCATGGTCTTTCTCTTTATAAGAGAGGTGACCGTACTTAAAGAAAAGCTCCTCAATCTCTTCACTTAACTGATCCGCAAGCTTTTTTGACAAATAGACATTTGCTGTTTTCCCATCTACGTGCCCTGGTGGAGATTCTTTCTCAGGGTTTTTAAAGATTGTCGCTTTTGCCCGGTAGTATTTCTCTACAATTCCTTTTTCCGTGTTCACACGCTCGACTTCCAGAATGTCGTGCTTTAAAAGCTGTTGAACATGGTAGTAAACCGTTCCTGGGTTCTTTCCTACTAAGTCGGCGACTTGTTTAGGTGTCATTGATTCTTCGAAGAGCAGCGCGACGATTCGAGATCGCAAAGGATTTGATAATACTTTTTGCTGGGCCCAATTGACTTCCATAACCTCGCGTTTATTTTTTTGATCCATGATGGTCACCTATCTTTCGTCTTGAATTTAGTGTGGAGTGATTTGTGTTTATCATATGATTTGGATTTCCAAATCATCTTATCCTCATAATTACATTTATTTTTGTAATTGTCAATCATTTCAATCTTTTTTTGGTAAATAAACCTGGAATTTGCTTGATTGATAGAAATTCACCAACTGAATAACCAACAAGCCGGCTTTATTCTTTGAAACTTACCCATATGTTAGGACGTAAATAAAGGTAGAAACGATACGGAGGTCACTCATGCTCATTTTTGTTGTCGCATTACAAGTATTTTGTTTTTTAACAATGTGGATTCCCGGTTACTTTGTCTATAAAAAGGAAGTGTATATGCTCTTGAGTGGGTTTAATACAAAGCCCTAGGAAGATCAGGAGCGTCTGATCGAGATTGGATATCCACAAGCAGTAGGGAAAACGATGTTTTACTCAAGTTATATCGTGCTAGGTGGAGCAGCGCTCGCTTTTTTTATCGACCCTATGTATGCCTTGGGGTTATCATGGACGGTTTGGACTGTTTACTTTTTTATCAATATGATCAAACACAATCGATTGGATGACACGAAACATCATAAAAGAGACCGCTACATTATGATCGGATCGTTTGTAGTGACGATAGGTGTCCTTCTGTTTGCGGCATGGATATACGTGGCAGGTGAACAAACACCTGTATTCATCGTCACAGATGAGACGGTTACCGTGACTGGACTTCACGGAGTAGAGTGGGAGATTGCTGAGCTGACCGACGTGCAGTTGGTAGAAGAGCTTCCTCCGATTCGGTCTCGGATAGCAGGGTTTTCAAGTGGAGAGACAAGAAAAGGGCTTTATCGCTTGGAAGAGCTAGGTCGTGGCCGGTTGTTTATCCAAACAGACGCTCCACTTTACCTTTATTTGGAGAAAAATGATGAGTTCCTTTTTATAAATGGGGAGCATTCTGATGTGACTGAAGCGTGGTATGAGGAGGTTAAGAAAATTAAAGAGTAAAAAACCCCTGTCATCATGAAGATAAAAAATGACTGAATGGGTGTTTCAAACCAGTCTAGGAGGTTTGCGATGCTCGTTGCGATCATCATTCAACTTTTCAGTTTTTTAATCATTTGGATTCCCGCTTACTTTATTTATAAAAAAGGCGTGTATATGCTCTTATCCGGTTTTAATACGAAACCTGAAGAAGAGCAACAGCGCCTCATTAAAAACGGATATCCTCAAGCCGTGGGCAAAGCGTTAATGAACTCGAGTTACCTTCTTCTTGCAGGAGCTGTACTGGCATTCTTCGTTGACCCGGGTCTGGCAGTGGTTAGCTCTTGGTTTGTATGGTTTGTTTATTTCTTTATCCAAATGCTGCTGCTTAGCAAACTGGACAATTCCAAAACGAAAAATCGGGACTTATACATCTTTATTAGTGTGATGGCTTTTACGATCATCGTATTCGCAGCCATAATTATTGAGGGAGCGCGCGAGCCTCGTTTGGTTGTTTCTGACCAATTGGTAACTGTGAGCGGAACGTACGGTGTTGAGTGGAAGCTGGAGGAAGTGACGGATGTTGCATTAGTGCAAGATCTTCCCGAAATATTGGCGAGAACGAATGGATACACATTTTTGGAGCGACGGAGAGGTCATTTTACAATGAAGGAACTGGGTAGAGGAAGGTTGTTTGTTCACACAGGATCGTCTCCATATCTCTTTTTGAAAAAAGACGATGATTTTTTATTCATCAATGCAAAGGATTCTGCTGTGACAAAGCAGTGGTTTGATCAAAAAAGGAAGGAAATGGAATCCTGATTGTCTGACTTCTACTTATATGAATAAAGATTGATTTAATTTCCAGTTAGAAGACCCGACAAACCATTTGTCGGGTCTTTTATGATGGGTGAAAGGATTCGATTATTAGGAAGGCGAAATACTCTGCAATTTTTGACAAAATAGTCAGAATATCAGTGCTATGTTTTGTTGGAAGAGTTCTCCTTTGAGCCTGTCGGAATAGGAGGTCGAGACGAAACAGAACAGGTGAAAGGCACAACAAAATAGGAGGCAAGTAAAATGAGAAAAACGTATACGATTGGAATGCTTTCTTTTTTGCTATTACTATCCCTTTTTATCCAGCCGGCAAGCTCTGCCACAAATGACTTTCTTCTAAATGGGACCATTCTTGAAACAAATTCCTCCTCGACTTACATACACGTAGATGAGGGTGTAACCCAACCGGTTTATTCCACTGAAGATGCGATCATTGAAGAGTTGATGGTTGAAACAACGGTGGACAGTGATGGAACAGGGGAAAAGGATCTTGTATCCATTCGTGTGATGAGACCAAACACTGAAGAAGGCATTCAAGTGCCGGTTATTTATGAAATGAGTCCTTACCGAGCAGGATTGGACTGGTCTGTGCCCTTTTTTGATGTGGATGTCGAGCTAAATCCTGTCCCCCATCCAGGTAATGGGCGAGGGCGGGGACCAAATGCAGGCCCTCAAAATCTTGGGAATCTCGGAAACTATTATGTTCCTAGGGGCTATGCCGTGGTCCTTGGAGAGAGTATCGGGAGCGGAGCAGCGATGGGCTGCCCAACGACGGGTGATTATCAAGAGATCTTGGGAACAAAAGCGGTCATTGACTGGTTAAATGGCAGTGCCCGTGCCTTTAATGAAGAAGGTGAAGAAGTGTATGCCGATTGGACGACCGGGAACGTGGGTATGATTGGTGCTTCGTATAACGGCACATTGCCAAACGGTGTAGCCACAACAGGTGTGGAAGGGTTAAAAACAATTGTACCGATTGTAGCCATCAGTAATTGGTATGACTACTTTAGAGCTAATGGTGCGGTTGTTGCGCCAGGAGGCTATCAAGGTGAAGATGCGAGTATTCTTGCAAGGTTTGTTGCTACTCGTGACAATGCTGACATTTGCGCACCTTTTCTAGAACAAATGGAGGAAGATGAGGACCGGATTACCGGAGACTACAATGCGTTCTGGGCTGAACGAAACTACCTTCCAGGTGTAAAGAACATTGAAGCAAGTGTTCTATTGGCTCATGGTCTTAACGACTGGAACGTAAAAACAAAGCAGTTTGCCCAGTGGTGGGAAGCCCTTGATGAACACGATGTGAACCGTAAGCTTTGGTTGCACCAAGGGGGACACAGTGCACCAGGAGGTGGATGGCAACAGGAACAGCACCGCTGGTTTGACTATTGGCTTTATGGTCTTGAGAACGGGATTATGGATGAAGAGATGGTGAACATTCAGCGTGAAAACAGAACGTGGGTGGAGCAGGAAAACTGGCCTCATGTTGATGCCAAAACAACAACGCTGTATTTAAGCGGAGACGATGAAAGAAGCGGCGCAGGCACTCTTTCTAATGCACCGGTTCCAAACAGACCACATGATAGACAGTCACTTAAAGACGACCCGCAGACGAGAGCGAATACGCTAGTGGCTGAGCCGGACTCGGATCATCCAAACAGACTTGTGTATACAACGGATGTCCTTCAGCAGGATACTCATATGAGTGGTACTCCTGAGGTAAGCATCCGTACGAGCATTGACGAGCCAGTGGCCAATTTGACCGCACTGCTCGTGGAATATGATGAATATGACGCTGCTAAAATCATCACACGTGGGTGGATGGATCCTCAAAATATACACGGTGAGGAGCGTTCCGTTAGCATTGTTCCAGGTCGTGATTATACGTTTGAGTGGGATATGCAGCCACACGATTATGTCTTTAAAGAAGGAAACCGGATCGGTGTCGTGCTTATCGCCAGTGATTATGACTATACGATCCGCCCGACAGGCGGGACGGAACTCTCATTACTGCCGACGAGAAGTAAGCTGATCCTACCTATAGTAGGTGGGAAAGAAGTCTTCAATGACTAAAATTGGCATTGTTCACGACCGATTTCTATGATACGATTTTGGTACCTTTTAAGAGATGGAGGTTTTCCCTGTGACAGCATCAATGAGACTACGTTTCCGCACTTTGAACCAGCAGTAATTAAATAGTTCAAAGAAAACCACTTTGTGTTAGCGGGACCGGTCTGTCTATTTACAGGGACCTCATTGTACAGTGAAAACAAGCATACAATCATGGCACAGGTGAATCCACCTGTGTCTTTTTATTATGAGGATTCAGTAAGCGTGCCCCCCACTGACATGCCACTTTTAAAAAAGGACGTGTAGGTATGGAAAACAAAAAAAAGCACATCATTCAATTAGCAGAAAAGAACGGCATCATCGTCGATGGAGACTCACTTAAAATCAACGAATCGGGACTGGATTTTCAAGTCGCATTTGCAAAGGACCTAAACGGGAAGCACTGGGTATTAAGAATGCCTCGAAGAAAAGACGTGCTTCCTTCGATTGAAAAAGAAAAGCAGATCCTCACGCTTGCAGCAAAACAGGTGACTGTAGAAGTACCGGAGTGGGAGGTCTGCACAGACGAACTTATTGCCTATAAAAGGCTTACTGGAAAGCCGGCCGGAACTGTGGATCATGAGATTCAAAATTATGTGTGGGAAATGGACCCCGAACAGGTACCCGAAGTGTTCCAACAAACCCTGGGAAAAGCACTCGTTTCTCTTCATAAAACCAATAGGGATGTGGCTCTCCAGTTCGGGCTTACTGTCATCAAAGCAGACGAGCTGAGAGAACGAATGAAAAACCGAATGGAGCAAGTAAAAGCTCAATTCGGTGTGAACGCTGAACTGTGGAGTCGCTGGCAAGCGTGGCTTGACGATGAGGCTCTTTGGCCAAAACAAGAAGCATTTGTTCACGGTGACCTTCATGCAGGCCATATCCTCATTAACGAAAACGCAGCCGTAACAGGCTTTATCGACTGGACAGAAGCTTTCGTTGGTGATCCTTCCGTGGATTTTGTTGCCCACTACAGAACGTTTGGAGAGGACGCTCTTCATAAGCTGATCCACTATTACAAAGATGCAGGTGGTTATGTCTGGCCACGTATGGCCGAGCACGTCATTGAGCTTACCGCAGCTTATCCTGTAGAGCTGGCGGAGTTTGCGATCCGATCAGAAAGTGAAGAGTATCTTGACATGACGCGACAGGTGCTTGGGGTTGCCGAGAAAGAATAATAACATACTAAGGAGCATGGGGTTCAAGATGAAACCCCATGCTTTTTTGTGTGAGGATTGACGTATAATGGAAATAGCGTTTAAGTGAATGAAACAATACATGTGGAAAATTTGATGGTTTATATATGTATTTTATGTTGAAACAAGACTTTGATAAAAAGAATAGTTACACACAAAAAAATCTGATATTAGATTGTGAAGGTTTCTATATAGAATCATGGGAGCAGTCGTTAAAGAAACCACTAAATGCAACGAAAAGGAAATCCGAATACACGGAAGTCCTTTTGCCATACTAAATCAAACATTGAACGTTAACAAAGCTGTTTCACAACGGTAGATCTTTCCGTTTAAAAACCCCTACTCCCATGAGGTATAGAACAAGCGCCAGTGCTCCAAGTATAAATAAATGCGCGCCATAGCTCCCACCTTGAATAATCGCATCCGAATCAAAAAGGGTAATGATTGTAACATTTTCAAGGATTGATAAACTGTCGCTCATGCCTGAAAGCATATTCGCCGCAAAGAAAAAGATTGTTAGGCCTGCACCGAGCGCTAAGGAATAGCTTGACCGGTTAAATAAACAAGAGGCAAAAAACGTGACACCGCTTATAGCGAGATGTAAAAGGAAAGATCCTAACGTAAGCATGAAAAACGTGTCTAATGGAAGCTCACCTGGCTGTACGAGCTCCGCCACGCTTATTCCTACCCCAAAGATCAGTGCGAATAGTGTGGTGATGGAGGAAACGAAGTAAATAAGGCTGGTTACAGTGTACTCGGTTCTTGTGATAGGCATTGACAGATGGTATGCCATGCTGCCTTTATCTACCTGCTCTGCTATCAGTTTATTGCCAACAATAATGGAATAGATCATGGCGAAAATGAGAGCGAAGTTTCCAAAGAACTGATTCGCTGTAAAAGCGATTAAGGTTGAAATATCACCTAATGGATTAATAGGCGCATCCATGCTTGTTTGGGCAATTTCATTCATGGTTTCCGGCGTGAAGACACTCATGATGATCCCGATTAACACAGAAAGTGAACCCGCTATGATGAGAAATACTTTTGTATTTGATTTAATCAAGTGAATGAATAAAGACTTATTGAACATGGTCGTGGTTCTCCCCTCTGTAAAAGTTCATAAAATTATCTTCCAGTGAGTATTTCATTTCACGAATGGAAACCACATGTTTAGCAGCCAGTGCACGGATCAGATTGTTTAGTTGGGTATCTTCTATCTCGATCACGAGCTGCAAGCCTTCCTTATTAATATCCAAAATATTGAAATTATTGTGCTGAATGGATTGAAAGTCTTCAATATGTTGAAATGTTACTTTGAATATGGTCTTATCAGCGTTGTTAAACTCTTGAGCATTCATGATGGAAATGATTTTTCCCTGCTTGATCATGACAATCTGGTCACAGGTCCCCTCTATCTCTTCAAATAAATGGGACGACATGAGGATGCTTTTCCCCTTTTGTTTTTCCTCCCGGATAAGCTGAACAAAGACCGATTGCATCAAAGGGTCAAGCCCTGTTGTTGGTTCATCTAGAATGAGAACTTTAGGATCGTGCATAAAGGCACAAACGATGCCAACCTTTTGTTTCATTCCCTTCGACATTCGCTTGATGGGTGCTGAAGGATCAAGGTTAAACATGTCTATTAATTGTTGAGACCTTTTTAGGTCACAAAGACCTCGCATTTTAGCGTTATGTTGAATAAGTTGCGTGCCTGTCATGTTTTCGGGAAAAGCCATCTCTGCAGGTAGATAACCTACATGCTTTTGAATTTCTTTGGACTCATTCCAACAATTCAACTTTAGAACAGAAGCCGTTCCGCTTTGCGGTTTACTAAATCCCATTAGATGGCGAATCGTTGTCGTCTTCCCCGCCCCGTTTGGACCGAGAAAGCCAACTACCTCTCCTTTTTCTATTTGAAATGAAACATCAAAAATTCCCTTATGATTTCCGTAATCCTTGGTAAGATTCTGGATGCTTATCGCCGTCATCGATCATCACCAACCATTTCTTTTATTTATCCGACAATATGTCGTATGATTTAAGCATATGGTGTACGCACGTACCGATCAACCGACAGTTTGACGCTTTTGTCGGATTTTGTGACCCCTTGGAGGAAGAAGAGTTATGAAAAAGAATCCAGCGATTACCGCTCAAACGAGACAAAACTTGACCGATGCTTTCTGGCAGCTTTATTCCTCAAAGCCAATCGGAAAAATTACGATTAAAGAAATTACAGCAAAAGCGGGCTATAATCGGTCCACCTTTTATGAGTACTTTACGGATGTGTACGACGTATTGGAGCAATTGGAAAACAGTTTAATTTCAAAGTTGCAGGAAGTGCCGATGCAGCAGCTTTCTTCTTCAGGCGATCCATTTCCTCTTGAAGCACTGATCCGTCTGTATTCCGAGCACAGACAGTATCTTACCATCCTGCTTGGAGACCACGGAGATCCGGCCTTTCAAAGAAGGATCAAAGCTAGCATTAAGCCCCTAATGAAAGAAACCCTTGTCGTACAGGGAGCAAAAGACGGCTTTGAGCTCGACTATACATTGGAGTATGCACTATCTGCGATGATCGGGATTTTAAGCTATAGGTTTAACCAAGAAAACGCTCCTTCTATTGAAGACTTAACATCGCTGCTTGGAGAACTTTCGAGTGAGGGTGTGATAGGAAAACTGATGGGTTTGAGAGAGTGATTAGGGGTGGTGCAAAACGGCAACACAAATTTAGGGATTGGGTCTAAGCTCTTTACTTTTAAATTAAGATACTAAAGTGCTGAATAAGCACCTTTTATATCTGCAATAAGGTACTCTCCATGTTGGTGTAAGTATTTTTATAGTAGGCTAAATGAATGCGGGTATAGATGAGAAAATGTTCTTTCAGATAAGTAGTAACGGTTGGCTTAATAAATCAAAAAGGTGGTGCCACTATGGATTGGACTATTATTCTAGTAATCGCATTGTTGTATACACCGGTACTTTATCGATTAAGTAGGAGAATTAGCAATTTAGAGAAGGAAGTGGCTGAATTAAAGCATAATAAATTAAAGTGAGAAGTATGCGAAAGGAGGAAGAATGCTCCGAGAAAAGCTGGTACATAAAGAAAGTATTTAGGGCAGATTCCGAACAACTATTTAGTAGCAGTTTCTTTGCCCGGTCAACCAAAATAGTCACCATTTATAAAATACACTTATGTTTTATACACAGAACTAACTGCTAAATATTTACACCTATGATAAACTATAAACTGTCGCAATTTTAACTCTATTTGAAAGAATGAATGGAATGATTTATAAAGCAGATCAACATGCACGGGAGAATATGGGACCATTGTTTAAAGAAATGGATAGTACAATTGTTCTCTCATATCTTCAAGGACATATGGGTACGGGATGGGTCGACAATCTTGAAAATCCCACCGTGGCTCAGATCACCGTTGGGATTTTCGTCTTTTATGCCGGGAACCCACATACAAAAGAGGTTAATGAGTTACTTTTGAATCTACCGGATTTTACGTTGGCCATTGTGGAATCTGATGAATGGAAAGAAATGATCGAAACCGTTCATCAAGGGGCATTTGAAAAATTCAGCCGATACCGGTTTGAAAAGGACCGTAAACATATTGATAGAGAACACATCCAGAACATCATGTCTGAGCTACCAGAAGACTATGAAATCAAGAATGTGGACGATGAAATTGTAAAAAAGGCTTCTTTCCACGATCTTTCAGAAGACTTTATCAGTCAATTCAATTCCGAAGATGACTTCATTCAAAGAGGAATGGGATATGCCATTTTACACGAAAGACGTGTCGTTTCGGCTGCCACTTCCTTTAGTATCTATGATGATGGCATTGAAATTGAGGTTGCTAGTGATCCTGACTATAGAAGAAAAGGGTTAGCATCCATTGTTTCAGCGGCCCTGATGTTGGAGTGCCTAGATCAAGGGAAACACCCGAGCTGGGACGGGGCGAACCAGGAATCTGTTGAACTGGCAAAAAAGCTAGGATATGTATTGAAAGATTCGTATGATACTTACTTTATTGAAAGCAAGAACTAATGAGCGGTAATAGTCCAAGGGGGTGGGGGATGTGAGGATAGTGTTATTCGTTTCTATGAGCTTAATCCTACTTCTTGTGTCGTGTTCACCGCCAGCTGGAGTATATCCAATAAAAGAGGATGAATCTGACGAGCTAGATTTTTCTTATCTTGATGAGGTAATAAACGACCGAGACATCGTTTTTATTGGAGAGTCTACTCACGGTTCAAAAACGTTTACTGATGTGAAGGTTGAACTAGTAAAATACTTGTTTGAACACCACGGCTTTTCTGTTTTAGCGTTGGAAAGTGGAAAGGTGGAAAGTGATTTTTTTAATATTGAAGGTCACAGTTTAGACGATCACTTTGCGATGGAAGGTATGATTTATGAGGCTTGGCAATCGTCTAGCATGGAGTCCCTGCTTTCTTTTATTCGAGAAGATCCTAAACGATCTGTGCATGGAATCGATCCATGGCCGGTTTTAAATGGTAGGCGGGTTGGTGAATCGGCCTTTCACAGCTATATGAGGGATAAGGTAGAAGCAACTAGCGAGAATCATCTAGATCGAGCGTTCATAGAGACGGAAGGCCGGTTTATCTATTTTATGCAAGGTTTAATGATGAATAAAGCGAGTATGGGAGACCAAAATGAAGCTGACCTCATTTTGGACAGTTATAAGGACCTTCTTATTAAAGGGACGTTTTTGGATAAAGGTGTACGACGTTTGATAGAAGGAAGGATAGATGTATTGGAGCATTACTTCCATAACGACTTTTTAACTGACGAGTATCAACAAACACCTCATCAAGCCTATTATTCTCGCAGGGACTTAGGGATGTTTTTGGAGCTAAAGGAGTTATACGAAGAAAATAAAGAGGAGAAGATCATTGTTTGGGCTCATAATGGCCACATCCAAAAGAATGTTGAGCGTATTGAAATGATTGATGAATCTTTGGTTCAAGATTTTGAACCTCCTCCTCTTGTTTTAGGCACATTGGCAGCCGAAGAGTGGGGAGAAGAAGCCTATTTTATGGGCTTGTATTTTAATCAAAGAGCCATCGCATTTTTTGATGGAAACACCTATGATGTTGAGCCAAAAGAGAATGAAGAAATGGAGTATGTGTTAAGTGACTATGGCTATGAGGTAGCGTTTATAGACTTTAACGAGACGAACGAAGAGTGGCCTCGCGAACGCATAAAGGCATATAGTGACGGCTTTTTTGATTTTCGGATGATTCCGTCTGAGCAATATGATGGGGTTTTGTTTTTTGAGACTGTGGAGCCTAGGTATTAGATAAGGCAAGGGCATGGAGAACGTTCTCCATGCCCTTGCTCCGTTTAGTTTAACTTTTCTTTCTTCACAGATCCATACGCCTCGGTCATTTTAGTCAAATCTTGTTCCTGAAGCTGCGGGACTTGATAATAGCCGTTTTTGTTTTGGTATAGAAAAACTTCATAGCTCATCTCGATCACATTTGGGACACTGTCTGCGACGACGCGGCGAACAACAGGATTCGTCATCTCAAGGGCGGTCATGGCCATGAGTGATGCAAGAGCTTTCGTCTGACCGAGCATATATGATGACAAGCTTTTGTCGGACACTTCATTGACAGTACCGATCGGAGTGACCGGCGTGGTGCTAGATAATCCGTAAATCACATTGTTGTTTTCCGTCATGTTATACACGTTCATCGGAGTAGCCGGCTTTTTACCTGTTTGGAAAGCTTCCACCAATGTATTGTACACATCCGTCATGTACGAATGATGCCGGGAGAGAAGATCGAGAAGTTCCTTGTCTTTCATGTGCGTTTCGTACATTTTGTACTGATCGAGAAATCCGACTACCGCGCTTAAAACTTCGTGTACATCAAACACTTCATGCCCGCCATGGCTTAGTTGTGGTGGCAAGTTTTCTGATACTTCTTGGTTCGTTTGATTGTTTTTCATACTCATCCTCCTTATCGCTCTTATCCTTTCATTTTTTAAAAATAATATGTAAAAGAAGGAAAAGGCGAGCGAGTGTGTAAGTGGTTTAAAAAGAAGCAAGGAGGGATTTTTATGGAGAAACGGCACACGATTCTATTTAACCAACTCAAGTCGTATCGTGAGGAGCTACTTCAACTCGTAGAAGATGTGAACGAGGAGGAAGCGGAAGTCATACCACGTGGATTCAACAACAATATTCGCTGGAACTTGGGGCATGTCTATTTAGACCAACATTTATGGATTCAAGCATTAACAAAAGAAAAGAATGAAGAGGTGGACCACTATAATCACTCGTTCGGTTTTGGCACAACACCAGGGTACTTTACAGAGAATACACCTTCATTTGCCCTATTAAAAGATCGCTTAAAACATCAGCCGGATCAAATATTGGAAGAGTATGGAGGACGTCTGGCAGAAACCTTTACTCCAATTGAAATGGGGATGGAAACCGTTGAACAAGTTCTCATTAGGACAATCTTTCATGAAGGAATGCATACGCAAGCCATATTAGATTTAAAAAAGGTGATCAGGATGGAGAGATCCGATGCATTGTGAGGTCGTTATCTATCAAACGTTCCGGTTTGTAGGGATGAGCTTTTGTGGTCCGTTTCCTGATTGCTTTCCTTAGGAAGCGATACGCATTCAAGATGAGTGTTGGGAAAGAAGAAAAGAGATTAATGGCTTAGGGAAAGAGGATGTTCTTTTTAGTCCACATTTTGAAAGTGAAAGCTTGTCTGTATACTGGGCTTGCTTTGAAGTGACCGAGTGGAGAGACATACCAAAGGGGATGATCGGATTTACGTTGCCGCCCAACGACTATGCCAAACTTACGTGTACGAATGACACGCTGATGCGAGGATACAGCCATATACACGAGTGGATCGAAGAGATGGGGATGAAGTGGAAAAGGAATGCTTGTACAATAGAAGTGTTTTATGATCGG
The DNA here is from genome assembly GCF_000429705.1 of Alteribacter aurantiacus DSM 18675. Classification (GTDB taxonomy): domain Bacteria; phylum Bacillota; class Bacilli; order Bacillales; family Salisediminibacteriaceae; genus Alteribacter; species Alteribacter aurantiacus. The sequence goes on along the minus strand of NZ_KE386941.1, from coordinate 1,877,579 downwards.
AGCTCCAGGCAAGGAAAAGCAGAAATCCTTGTGCCTTTAGCATCATGTCACCCCCAATAAACCACATAACTGGTGGAACCGTATTTTACCCAACGTTTGATTGTCTTGCGGGCTGGTTTAATGGAAGATTTCTGAGGAGCGGACGATTTTGCAACATGATGCTTTAGAATCGAGTCTTTTTTCGGCTTTTCATTCATTATGAATCCCTTCTTTCTTTTGGAATAGGTGGGTGGAAAGGGGCTAACTGGATTAAAAAAAGAATAAGTGGCTCAACTTCATAATAAGTGGATCAAACCGAGAATAAGTGGCTCAAAGTTCAAATAACTGGATCAAACTCCACATAAGTGGCTCAAAACAAAATCCTCATCTGTCCAACCCGTCTGTACTAAACTATATGTCCTAAAAACCCGGTCATGCATGTTTACCCAAGAAACGATTTACAACAAAAATGAAAACGAATACACTTGAGGGAGTAGGCCGCACACTGGGGGACGACATGAAACTGAAAAACGGAACACACATTCGTATCCGAAGCTACAAAAGGACGGATTACCCTGCCATCGTCCGCTTAAACGAAGAGCAAGGGTGGACAAACTTGAATGAACGTGAAGAAGAGATGAAAGAGGCTTGGGATCGGTCGAACGTGGCTTACGTAGCGGAAGATGAGGGAAACGTCATCGGCTACATTAGAGGGTTGACAGACTTCACTGTGAGTTTGTATGTTTGCGAGATTCTTGTGAGTAAGGATGATCGTGGGCAAGGGATTGGCAAATCGCTTCTAAGCTTTGTACATAAGCAATATCCTAAAACGAGGCTTGAATTGTTATCAACAGGAGAGTCGTATGATTTTTACGAAAAACGAGGGTACCAAATGCTCTATGGCTTTCGAAAGTCTAATGGGAATTGAGGGGGAAACATGGTGGAAATGTTCATCGTTTTCGGGTTTGTTGGAGTGGTAGCTGTCACTGGGCTTGCCGTCGGGGCTTACGCCATAAAAAGAGACTTCCGCTTGAAGGAAAAAAAGGTGGAATTGGAGAAAGAGAAAGTAAAGCTTGAACAAATGAAAGTCCAGCTTGCTTTAAAACATGAAAAACATACAATCAAATAAAAGGGGTGGAGGCTTTGAATGTAAAGAACGGAGAAGTAAACACGAAGAGTGGAATGATCCCTTTTTCTTTTATGAAGCAGGAAAATGAGGCGTCAGGTCTTGCCATTGTATTACCTGGAGCTGCCTACACCACCCAAGGACCGTTACTTTACTACGCCACGTCCATTTTGTACAAAAACGGATTTGATATTCTCCACATTAATTATGCTTACACGAGAGAAGAATTGAAGGCACTCACGGAAGAAGGTTTTACCGACGATATTCGAAAGGTGATCGACGATGTGATCGGCCGCTCTCCTTATGAAGAAACGGTAGTTGTAGCCAAATCCGTTGGCACGATTGCCCTTTCCTATCTTCTTGAAGATGAGCGTTTCGCAAGAGTCAAACCTGTATGGCTAACGCCCCTTATTCAAAGGGATGACGTTTATGCATCCCTTGTAGGGAGCTGGCATCCGGGGCTATTCGTGATTGGAGATCGAGACCCGGTCTTTGAACGGGAGCGGTTCCATGAAATTGACCGCAATCCCCGTATCCAAGGTATTCTCGTCAAAGACGCCAACCATGCTCTCGAGCTTGAAGGTGACGTGATGGGCTCGATTGACGTGTTAAAAAACATCATGGCCGGCATTTCCGGCTGGGTTGCAAACAGATAAAGGAGTTTTCACATGGTACGACCCATCTGCATCATGCTAGGTCTACTTGGGGCTGTATCGGGCTTTCTGTGGCTGGTCGTGGATCTCATTCGAACTGGTGGCTTCACACTAGGTGCTTTTATCGTGAGCATCTTCTTTGCCATCGTGCTTTTTCTAGCATTAGTAAGTCGCCCAAAATATAACGTAGTAGACATGGAAAAAGAAAAATAGAACCTTTGCTGGAAGGAGTCCGGTGGAGGTTCTATTTTAATTAGAATGTTACTCTAGCTTCGGTATCACAAACAATCTTTTCCGGGGCGGTAGCTCAATCCACTCTTCGAATATTTCACCATCCCTCTCCCATTGAACAAACAGTTCATATTGACGATCACTTAGTGGTGCCGTACTACGAATACCTACTGACTTCTCTCATCTCAACGGGAGCAACTATCTATAGACGTCCGATGTTCAGCATCAACCAAGAGGCTGATTTGGCTAATCGACCCACTATCCTCTTTCTATTTTAGATCCCCTTCCCACTGATTCTTAATGGAATTAGCCACTGTATAAGAAGCGGTCCACGTCTGGTCTTCCGTTTGACCGTACAATACAGGGGTTTGGAGGAGACTAATAGAGATCCAAGCAAATAAAATTACGATAGGTACGAGAATAATCTTTTTCATTCATCCACTTCTTCATTTTTCTAATAACTAAGATCGCCTTCAATCTATAAGTCATTCTCTATTTACCAAAAAAACGTTCTTTGTCGATTGCGTTTTATTTGCTTGTTTATATTCGCTAATACATTCGGATCATTTATTTGTGGCGGCTGAACCTACCGCAAAAAAAGCCGATTACTTTTCCTATCTAGCTCTAATTGTGTTTTATTCATGGAATTTACTTCAGAAAAATGGATGTTAATTTGATCAATTGAAAGCGAATGATCGCTCTCTTTTTTTAAAGTACCTTTTCTAAAATAGTGATCCTTTACCCCAAATAGGTCTGCTCCTAGTGCACTAGCTTTGTCATCTGCTTTTTTTATTTCTTGTTCTATTATTTCTTTAATCCTATTTTGAATTTCAACAGGTGACTTGGATTTCATACCCATTTCCAAAATACCGAGCTTATACTTCACATTTAATAAGGTTTTACCGTCTTCGTCTTTCAAGCTTACACTAGGCTCTGTCACTTCCACTAGTATGTTTTGGTCGTCTTCCACAAATTCAATAAGGTACCGGATGGTTTCATTATTTGCTAAAATATATCCTTTAAGATCTGTTCTTGATAGCCACCCTAAATACGCATGGTCTTGTAGGAACGCGCCACCTGAAAAAAAGGCACTTGTTACTGGATTTCTATCTTCGTGAAGTGTGCTTGTGTCAAGAGCAATAGTAGGGATAACAACCGTATTCGGTTCACCAATATTACGCATGACTTCATGTAGTCTAATGGCCGGAATAGTGGAATATAACTCTTGCATATCTTCGGGTTGGCTCATTTGAGAATAGAGCATCGGATAATCAAAAATGTTATCTGTTGTCATAATCTCTTCTGCAGGTTTTTCGATAACATATACGTAAGAAGTATAGGGTAAGGTATGGCGAGTTGTTAGGAATGTCAATATCCTCTCTGATTGCTGTTCGAGTACTGATTTGCTTAATAGGATTGTGTTGATATGATCATAATTGATGGGCACTTGAACGGAACTGTAAATTTGATCTAGTGCTGCTTCAATCGTTGTACCTGTTCCTTTTACTATCCACACCGGTGCCTTATTTTCGGCATCTTCTGTTTTAGCCACATTTCCAAAATCAAGGAACTGAAGAAATAATTCATATTGATCGTCTTTATAGTCAACCGCAAATGAAACAGCATAGGATTGAAGCTGAATTTCTTTGAAATCAATACAACCCCCAAGTAAAAGAACAGGAGTAATACAAATGAGAAGAAGGATTCTTTTCATGAATGATCCCCCTGTCTTGTTGAATCTTTTGGATTAAGTTGGTTGTTTCTTCGCCGAAGTTTACTTGCTGGTAGGTTTACAAATGCCTTGATAAATTCTCCCCAGCTATTTCCCATACCAGCCTGAAGGTAAGGAATCCCAAATGATTTTAGTGAAGATAGATAAATGAGAAGGGATAGTGAAGCTATAAAAAAGCCGAAGAGACCAGCTAACCAGCTGAAAAGTAAGACATAGAGTCGAATCAAAAATAAGTTTCCTGCTAAGGATTGATTTACGAGTGTAAAGCTTGATATGGCTGTTACCCCCACCACTACCAGCATGGTAGGAGAGGTAATGCCACCACGAATGGCAGCGTCTCCAATAATAAGCCCTCCAAGGACAGCGACAGTTTGTCCAACACCCCTCGGGAGCCTCGCACCTGCCTCCTTAAACAGTTCAAACATGGTAAGCATCACAAGAATCTCCATAAAGTTAGAAAAAGGCAATCCAATTCTAGAAATCGATATGGTCGCAAGAAGAGGAAAGGGAATCTGAGATAAATTATGCATTGTTAGGGCGGTGTAAAAACCAGGCAGAAATACGGTGATTAAAAGTCCTAGCACTCTTAAAAGGATTTGAACAGAAGAGTAATAAAAACTCATGTAGCTGTCTTCTGCCGTTTTAACCATGTAGCTAATGTTCCCTGGAGCAAGGAGAACGTTAGGTGCACCATCAACCACGAGTGCGAATCGTCCTGATGCAAGGGAATTTGCCGTGAAATCGGCTCTTCCTGTGTAATTGAAAAGAGGAAACAACGAAAACTTCTGATCCATGATCAATTCTTCCAATTGTTCACTGCTAGTTAGAAGATCGACATCTACTGCAGACAACTTATCTCGAACTTCATCTCTTATTTTTGAACTTAGGATATCTTCTAAATATACGAAAGTAACTTTTGTTTTCGATCTTTCCCCTATTGTAAACTCTTCCATAACCAATGATGGTGTTTTTAATCGCTTTCGAATAAGACCCAGATTTGTAGAGATGTCTTCAACGAATCCATCTTTCGGCCCTCTTACAGAAACTTCGGAAACAGATTCTTCAGGCTGACGTATGGGCATCTCAGCAGCATGAATAAACCATACATCTTCTTCGTTTTGAAAACAGACAAAAACATACCCCTCATACAGGTAATCTGCAAGTTGTTCTCTATCACATTTATCTTTTGGTACCTTAACACTATCTAGCCGATCAGGTTTTGGTGTGCTCTTAAGTAATTCCGGCAAGATATCGGTACTAAACATATCGGTGTCTGTAATGGGTTGGCAATAAGCTATGAGTAAATCGTAATCGGAAAATTGCTGTATTTTAATATCAGATGAGCTGTAAAAGGCTTCTTGAAGGCCAAGTTTTGAAAAGAGCCGATTATGAATCAATGGAAACCTCTCCTTTTTTACGTTCCAACACGTTTAACCAAATCAGAAAAATAAGACTATATGCATACATAAAGACAATGAGGTAAGGGACAACAATCCCAATGGCCCATTGATAAAAGAGGTGCTGTTTCATGGGCATGAACACTGCTAATAAGATGGGTATGGCGCAGATGTAAGTTGTCTTCCTGTTCGGACTCTTTTTTCTAGACACGATTAAGGCGGTTAGGTAAAGAAAAAGTCCAATGCGAATAATGGCACCTGAAAACCATTGAAAGATGGCAAGGAAATCCACGTTAGAAACATATTTACCAATAGTAAGAAGACGCCATTGTTCATAAGCGGGATAACGAAACAAAGTGGCATAAGATGGACCAAATTCAGCTATGGCTCCTGCTGTAGGACCTGCAATCAGTCCAACAAGAATCGCCCCGGTAATAATGAGAGCAACAAAGCTGACTCTTTTTTTTAGCCAGGACAAAAAGAACAAACATAAAACAAGTTCAAAAAGAGGGAGGAACGAAATAACGGTTCCTTCAAGAACTGGCAGTACCCCATTTTCCATAAGGGGAAGCAAAAGTGTATAATCTTTTTTTGATGTATTTGAAACGGCTATAAAAAAACCTAAGATAGCCACGAGTGGCAACAAGAAAAAGCTCGAGATCGCCAAAGCTGAAAATTGACGAGATGCGGCATAGGTACAAAGAAGAACGAGAACAAATGCAATCAGTGAAAATGGAAGAAAAGGTACGAACGTATTTTGGCTCCAATAGACAAGGTCAGCTGTGGTGACACTTGCTTGAAAGAGGAAATAACCAACAAAAGGCCCCATCATAACAAAATAAACTTTTTTTGTTGTTCTACTCCTTACATATTCGGTCACACTTTTTCCATTAAGAACCCTTACTTTTTTTGAGATAACATAAACCCATAGAAGTAGTGGAATAAGTGCAAAAATGGGAGTAATCCATGCATCCCTCCCTGCTACATTTAATAGCAGAGGAATTATCTGAACATGAGCAAAGAGACCTGTTGAAAGGAGAATGATAAAAACGAAATGAACCGTTTGAAATTGGGTCATGGAATAAATGTCCTTTTTTTGTTTAGTGTGCAAAATAAATGGCTGAATATACACGTTGGTCCACTAAACATCCTCTACTATTCTTCTGAAAAAACGATTCCTTAAGGTTCCTTACTGACACTGCATATGATTTTTCTTATATTTATCTATAAACGGCCTTATACTTTTAAAAACTATGGAATACGTAGGTTAGCTACAGAATGCTTTCAAATACAAACGAATGCTAGATAATAAACTATCATTTTGTCAATAGTTTTTGCTGAAATTTTCTGTCAAAAAAAGAAATAAAATGCTATCTTTTCACAAAAAACAGGATTATACTAATCTCGAAATAGACAATTGAATATGTAGGAGGAATGGTTGTGAAAGGTTTAGTCATGTCGTTGTTGGTTGGTTTGTTCCTTGTTGTGTTACCGTCTATAGGAAGTGCTGCACCATCAGAGAAAGAGTTGAATGCATATTTAAACGACATCGGATGGACGAAAAGTGAACTCGTAGAATACTTGGATTTCTTTGACTTTACACTTGATGAATTTGAGGACATGGAGGATCTTGAATACTTCTTGGGACCTGTCTTGAATGAAGAGTCACTCAAAAGCCTTCTTCAAGACTATGGGGTGAGTGAAGAAGAAGCGACGGAACTCCTCATCAAAAACGGTGAACTTGAAGGAGGTCAGTCGATTCTTGAAGGATACAAATTCGTCGAAGACCTGGATTGGGACTTATACTTCTACGTACAAACACCAATCACTGAAGACACTCTCAATAATCTGTTAAAAGAGTACGAGCTTACATATGACGAGCTAGTTGCCCTTTTACACGAAAACGGAGATTCAATCGATAACTACGAATATATTGAAGAACTTGACTGGGCGGTTTGGGATTACCTTTACGGCGATGAATGGGCACTAGAGCTTGAAGATCTTGAAGGCTTATTCGCCGAATTCGGTCTTACAATTGAGGAATTAGAACGTCTTTTTGCCCACTTGGAAAGCTTGAATACAGACAGCGAAGCCTTTTTAGAAAAGCTTGAAGCCCTCGCTGATCGTATGATGGCGTTCGAAGAGTTTGACGAAGCCTCTGAACTTTCAGCTGACCAAATTGCCGAGCTTCTTGCGATCTTCACGGAACTTCTTGACCTCTTTGAAATGGATGTGAAGTTCTACTTCGTCAAAGGCGACGAGAAAACCGCCGTATCTCTTCAATCCTTGATGACGATGACAACAACGAACGGCTACGATCTCCTTATCGAGCTTTACAATAAACAAGGGGAGTTTCTCGCTGACATCCTTCTCACAGCCGACATGTTCGGTTGGGAAATGATCAATGGCACAGGAAACGACCTCAAAAAGACACATGACGTTGTGGAAGAGACTGCGGCTAAAAAGAGCGAACCTGTGAAAAAGGCACCTGCAGAGAAATCCCATGTGGAGAAAGCACCTATGAAAACAGAGCACGGCGCGAAGCTACCAAAAACGGCAACCAGCACCGCCTCAGGTGTAGCAGCAGGGCTCTTCATCATGATGAGTGGAATGCTTCTCTACCGCAGGTTCAGTGTTAAACATGGATAAACAACAAACAAGAAGAATGAAGCGATTCATTCTTCTTTCTTTAAGTCTTGCCATGATCGCAGGAGGCTTTTGGTTTACCACCTCCACAACATACACGTTCATGAAGGGCTATTTTCTTTATTCAAACGGAAAAGCGGATGCGGTGGAAGTGGAGGATATAGAGCCCGTGGAGCTGGAAGAAGAGGCGGTCGAAATTGCTTCAGATCCAGAACACAAAGAAGAAGCGGAAGAATCGGAACAGGCGTTTCTTTACCCTGAACGTCCCGAAATCGGAGACATGATTGGCGAACTCTATATTCCCAAACTCGAAGCAACACTACCAATCTATCACGGCACCGATGAAGACGAGCTCGAAAAAGGGGTCGGACATTTCGCGGGAAGCGTATTGCCCGGGGAACCAGACAACGCCGTTTTAGCAGGACATCGAGACACGGTCTTTCGGGAGCTTGGGGAAGTGGGCGTGAATGACACGCTCATCGTCACCACAGCTGCCGGGGAGTTTGAATACAAAGTAAAAAACGTCCGGATTGTAGATGAAGATGATCGCACCGTCATCGTTCCAAAGCCAAGAGCCACACTCACAGTAAGCACGTGCTATCCCTTTACGTTTATCGGAAGTGCTCCTGAGCGTTACGTCCTCGTGGCCGAGCTACGTGGTGAGGGAAGGGAAAGAGGGAAACGGTGAAGAACGTTGTTTTAGCCCTTCTCTTGATCCTTACTGCTTGTGCAGGTGTTGAGACGATGAGCCTTCTCGATGAACCGGTCAAAGAAGTCACCGTCTACCGCTCAGAAGCCCTTGGTGTTTTTTCGGATGAAGAATTGATCACTATCAGAGAACCGGAACTTGTGGAAGTGATCGAGAGTGCGGTCAGGTCTGCTGTAGAAACGGACAGTAGTCCTTTAAAGGACATTCCTGATTATGATCTTATCATTAGCTATGGGGATGATCTTCCATATCACCCTATTCACCTATGGCTTGGAGAAGAAGGGGAACATAGCTATTTCATGTATCTCGTTGAAGGGGATGCATTTTATGTAACCTCATCGGACGTCACAGAGAAATTGAGAATGATCGTACAAACGAATGAGTAGAGAAGCAAGGGTTCGTTTTTCGTAGCAAACTTGCCCTCTAACCTAAGGGAAGAGGAAAGGAAAAATGGAACAAAGAAAGACTGCCTTTATAGGTTCAATGTTGATTTTGTCTGGTTCAATTTTGTTAGGCCTTATGCATTTGGCCATAGCGTTGTATATGCCTTCAATGACTTATTGGGAGACTCCACCAGGTCTTTTTGAGGCCACTGAAAAAGTACACCCCGACTTTTTCACTGCCTTTTTTTAAATGGCAATGGCTCCACTTGGTTGCGCGCCTGATACGAGAAACCCACTCGTATCAGGCTTTTAAAACATGCAACCGTTACGCTCATTGCTTCAAAGGCACTGAAAAAGTTAAAGATCGAACTTTTTCAGTGCCTTCGTCTTTTTGCAACGGTTCTTAATGATACGGTGGGATGGTTTCCCTATTTTTTAGGTGTCGCCCAAATTGTGATTGGAACGATCCTAGTTTGGCAATCGTACACTAGTGAAAAATGAGACTGGGACAGAAGTGTTTTACCAAATAAAATTCGGACAATGATATGCGGTGCAGATAAGCTGCTACTGAAATATACTTCGCTTTCCGTGGGAAGCGGTTGAGCCTCCTCAGGCTTTGCCTTGCGGGGTCTCACCTTCGCTTTTCATCCCGCAGGAGTCTTCGTTTATTTCATCCGCTCTGTTAGCGAGTTGTTCGGGTTTTGGTTTAAATACTGACTTTCTGTCACAGTCTTTTTTCTGTTCCATTCCCTTTATTTTTTAGTCTTCTATTCCTCTTTCTCTTTCTTTTCCTCCCAAAGTCGGATACGTTCCTCATGACTGACTTCTTTGTGTACTTGATGCAGCATCCAGATATACCCGAATGAATCCGTGAATATCGCGTTTGATACTCCGTGATCTTGAAGTTCAGTTACCGGTTGAATCTCTGTACACCCTTCATTCATAGCCTTTTCATAGGTCAATTTAATGTCCGGGACCATCACATTCACCCAACTCGTTTTAGGATCGTTAGGAGTTGGAGCAATTAAATGAAATTCCGGATTCTCATCTAACAAATGAAAGCGAGAGCCGTAAAGGCTGAAAACCGCTTCATTTTCACCGCGAGGAAGGTTAGATACCTCCACTCGTTCAATCTCAAAGATCGTTTCGTATAATTCCAATGCTTTTAAGCTGTCTCGCACCACCATGTTCATTTCTACTCCAACCATCGTGCCACACTCCTTTTCTATGTTTTAATACTCCTCAATTATACCAAAGTACGATCGATATCATCGCCATTTATCCCAATTCCTGACACCACTACACGGTAGCCTTTGGATATTTATGTTAAAATTGAATGAGAGAATACTAGATAAAGAGGTGGGGTTGTGAAGGTACCGAAGTGTTGGTCGTGTGAGTATTCATTTACGTGGAAGGAATTGTTTTTCTTCTTAAAAAAGATTAAGTGTCCTCAGTGCGGCGAAATTCAACATACCACAAAGTATAGTAATTGGAAGCTTGGCGTATTGGCAACACCATTGCCGTTTATCATGCATACTATCGCTATAGTCTCAAATTCGTGGACATTAGCTGCTGTTGTCACCCTTGTGGCACTGATTGTTTATTCTGGTGTCATACCTTTTTATATGCGATTTACGAAAGAAAAACAAACCATCATCTAAAAGAAGCCGGACAGATTTATGTGATTAGGCACGGACAAACAGATTTGAATAAAGAATGTAAGATGCAGGGACGAATGGGTTTGCCGTTAAACGAATTTGGGGTCCACCAAGCAAAGGTTTTAGAGGAAAAACTAAAGAATGTCCGTTTTGATCTTGTGTTTTCCTCGCCACAAGAAAGAGCGGTAAAAACTGCAGAAATCGTGACGAGATCTCAAGTCACTGTTGACGATCGATTGAATGTTTTTGATTTGTGAGAAGCTGACAGATTACATACAAGTAGTGTACAAATGGCAGGTCCAATACCTGATCCTTCTATTTATAAAGGTGTGGAAGAGCCGAGTTGTTTTATTAATAGAGTGTTTGATTTTATGAAAGAAATTGAGAATCAATATGGCAACGAGAAAGCAAATATCCTTATTGCTGGTCACAGGTGTACGACAGGTTGTATTGGTGCTTATTTCAAAGGAATTCCCACCGATGGAGACCTTCTGAAATTTTCATCTGATACTGGTGATTTCAGAACCTTTAAATTTTCATGAAACGAAGTTTGTAACAAAGATATAAGGTAGTTAAAGTGCAAAAAGGAGTGGTTGTCATCATTGAATTATTTGGAAAAACAATCTGTCTAGCAACATTGGCATCGCGTATTTTAATGATAGTTAGTGTGATAGTGATTGCGTTAAACATGGTTTATACGACATTTTTTCATCAATCGCTCATGAACTGGACGATGGGAATGGGCGTTTTCCTTTTCATTTTTAGTTGTGTCTTAAGGGGAGAAGAATAATAATCTTATATGGTTTCACGTGTTAGAAAGCGTACTTTTTAATAAAAACAATAAGAAAGGAAGGGTTAAGTTGAGCAGAAAAATGATTTTTCTTTTAGCCATTATTTATTTTGCTGTGTCATTTATCTTGAATAATGTCCTGCAAACCGCAGTTGGGGATTTGTTAATGACGATCAATTTCATAGCTTTTGTAGTAGTAATGATAGGGTCTGTATATTACATAAGCAAGTTTTCTGTTAAACAATTTGTTTATAATCTAAAGAATCGAATTGATTAATCAGAACAGTGCCTGTAGCTCCCCGAACAATGTCCAAACCATAGGCTAAAATCGTTTCTCTAAAGTGGAGTGGAAAGGCCTATTGTTTCGACATATACCAGGTAGTGACAGGCACTGATTTGAAGAAAATGAAACTGGAGTGAGCCTTTGTGCGAGTGGTGTTGGAGAGTTAGTGAGAGTGATTATTATTTTTACGTTTTTGACAATTCTATTAGGGGCCGTTCCTATTGCTATTTATTCAAGTATCGGAATTGATACGGATCACTTTGGATGGGGAGTGACCCTTGGTGTTTTTATAATTGTCTTTATTTTATATCGTAATCGATTGCAATTTAGTGGCTGGTACAAGGGGAAAGGAAGAGAAAAGCTACCCGGGAGTGTAAGCACGAGGCTTGTCATAACAGCCATTCTTCTTGTGTTATCGCCCTTAATATTAAATTTAGCTTTGGGCTAATGAAGAGACGGTGCCTCTGTTTCGTTTAATGAATGTGGATTATCGTTCAAGTTGAATAAAGGAGTGAAACCCATGCTATTTTCTTTTTTATTCGTATTGATTATTCTTGGCATTTTAGGTGGATATGCTGTAGCTTTTATAGATCCAATTGGTATGACTGCAGGTTTATTGGGTGGAATATTAGTTGTTTTAACGTATATTGCCATTCAAGTTACGCCTAAAGAATAATAGAGAAAGCTATCAATAGGGAGAATGATTAACGTGTTACCTTGGGCGACATAAACTTGGGGACAATTCAAATGAAATGTTTTGGTAGAGGGAAGCGGGTGATGAGCGGTGATTTTAAAAGCAGGATATGGGCTAGATCTTAATGGGTTTATCGTTAGCGATGTAAGTAAGGATAAAATTGATCATGTCTATCTGCCTTGTATTCGAGAATCGATAGACTGTCTTAGAAAGGCGTTTCCTGAGAAATTGCACAGCGTTTATGTGTACGGCAGCGTAGCCAGAGGTGAAGCCATCGCTGTAAGATCGGATTTAGATCTTATCGCTATGTTCAAATGCCAACTGAGTACCAAAGAGACTGCTGCTCTAAAGAGCCTAGGTGAGGAACTATCACATAAATATCGATCTAATGTTCGAGAAGTTGGTATGGCTGTAGCAAACGTCGAATATACTCTTGATCCCTTTAATTACTACGAAAATGCCTTTATTAAGGAACTCTGTGTTTGTGTATATGGAGAGGATTTAGGTAAACAGTTTGGTCCCTACAAACTTACACCAGAGATCCCTATTGCATTTAATGGAGATATTTGTGAGAGTCTAACGCGGACATTAAATAAATTTATATTAGCTTCAGATGAAGAGGTGCAAATCATTTCACAAGGCTTCGCTCGTAAACTTATTCGAACATTTTATTCCATGGTGATGGTTCGTGGTCAGATTTGGTCGACACGTCTTCGCGAACAAGCTGAAGTTGTTATCCACCACTTTCCAGATAAGAAATCTATTATTCTTATCCTACTAAAATGGATAGAAGAACCACCAACGGACCGGGATTCTACCTATGAGTTAATGAAAAGAGAAGGGGAGTGGGCTTGTGCGAACTTTGCACAAGAAGTAATCGTTTGTAATTGAACTAAAGGTGAGTGTCATTCAAAAGGCGAATCATTTTTACCCAACCTTGAAGTGAAATTCAAGAAAGTCATAGGGGGGGAATTCAGTGGGCGGTATAGATAAACGAAATCGTTTAAGCGAAGATCCTTTTCATTTTCGAGTCACTAAAGACAATACAGTATTTCTGGATTATGAAGGTAAACAAGTGAAGATTTTAAAAGGAAAAGATGCAGACAAATTTATAAGAAAAATGAACGCTGCTGAAAACGAAAAGGAAAGACAATTAATAATGGCAAAGGTAACAGGAAATTTTAAAAGGGGTAATGAAGGTAATAGTAGTTCAAAGAAGACGTGAGAATTCAATTTCCATTACAACTCACAAATCAGCAGACCCCAACCTTTGGGGTCTGCTGCCTGGAGGCGCGCCTTGTCGCAATGTTCATTATCTTATATGGTTTACCACCTATTTGTGTGCATAAAATGTTGCATTTTTCCTATAGGAGATTAAAGTCTTAAAATGTATAAATTGGTCTCAAGCTTGTTCAGATAGATCAGTGGGATGAAAATCTTCTTGTGAATAGCCACTTCCCAATGGGAGTGGCTATTTTTGTCCCCTTATTATGAGGTAAGGTTTTAATTCCTTCATTTAACAAAATAGTATAAATATTTGATAAACTGAAAAGGTCGTGACACATAGAAGCGGAGGCTCATATGGAAGAGATTATAAAACAAGCAAAGTCACTTGCTAGCAACGTGATCATTGAAGCAGGCAATATAGCAAAAGAACGTTTTGACAGTTTATTAACGTTAGAAGAAAAAGATGATAGTGGAGACGTTGTGACGGAAGTGGATTACCTAGCGGAAGAAATCATACTAAAGGAATTAAACCGAGTGTTTCCGGATCACAGCATTCATAGTGAAGAAGCCGGGTATAATGGGCGAAAAAGTGATTGGTTATGGCAGGTAGATCCATTGGATGGGACGAATAATTTTGCGATTGGTCTCCCGGTTTTTTCATCTTCTATTACGCTTTTGTACCAAAATAAACCAGTGCTCGGGGTTATTTACGAGCCGATTGTCGATCGGCTGTATACCTCAACTTTAAACGAAGGTGCTTTTTGTAATGAGGCTAGACTAACCATAAAAAAGCGAGAGAACACTAAAAAGTTCAATGTGGCTTGGATTCAAGGCCACAAGGTACAGCATGAAGAGCGAGCAGTAAGGTTAAGACAACACATCGACCTACATTGTAAAAGGATGATAAGACTATGGGCACCCACCTTACAGTGGTGTATGTTGGCAAAAGGTCAGCTAGATGGCATTATCCTGTATAACTCCGAGGGTGAAGATCTGTATTCTGGAATCTTAATGGTTAAAGAAGCGGGAGGCATTGTTATTGATTTTCAAGGGAATGATTTTTCGGGTATGAGTGAAGAACCCTATTTGATTGCATGTCATCCAGATCATAAAGACTACTTTTTAGGCTTAGTAGAGAGTGGATTAAGGCGACAACCTACCATTGGCAATGTGACTTTAGAAAAGATAACGGCGCGTTTCGTCGGGGAAAGAGGTGAGCAATATGCCATTAAACACGTTTGTTAAAGATATGAAAATAACGGGATCATTACAAAAAGATGTAGAAACGTTTTTTTACGACCATGGTTTTCCACTAACATTGGAACACTCGATAAATGTTGCGCAAAAAGCGAAAGAGATTGCCATAGAGTACAACGTAGATCCTGACTTGGAGTTTAAGTCAGGTCTTTTGCACGATGTGAGTGTAATCATACCCAACCAAAAGCGAGCGGTTTTGGCTGAAGAACTGGGGTTAGAGGTGGTAGAGGAAGAAAAGATTTTTCCCTTAATTGCACATCAAAAACTCTCAAAGGTAATGGCTAGAGAGCTGTTACTATCGAAAACGAGGCCATCTTGCAGGCGGTTGAATGTCACACAACACTCAGGAAAAAGCCAAGCACACTCGATCTTGTTTTGTTTGTGGCGGATAAAATCGAGTGGGATCAACCAGGTGTTCCGCCATATCTAAACGACATTACGAGACAGCTAGATGTCTCATTGTCTCACGCCGCTTTTTGTTATATTGATTATTTATGGAAAAGAAAAGAATCACTAAAGGTAGTCCACCCATGGTTAGCAGCTGCTCACAATGAACTGAATCAAATAGTAAACAGGTAATGAGGAGTATGTACGGTGCAAATAGAGTTTAGAAAACTTGATGATGATTTAAACGACCTTGTGGAATTACATACGAGTAACACTTGGCCTTTTCACGGAGATCCACGGCCATCGAAATTAGACATTCATAAACGGTTTCATGGGAAATGGTATGAAGATGACAGGGAAACATTTTGGGTACTTTTGCAGGGAGAGAAAGTTGGAATTATTATAATTGGAGACATTTCTGATACGATTCCAATGCTTTATGACATAAGGTTATGTGAGTCTGTGCGAGGAAAAGGAATAGGTAAAAAGTGTGTAAGCTGGATCGTAGACTATGTATTTAAAGGGTCAGAGAAGAGAATTCGCATAGAAACCTATACGAGACACGATAATTACGGTATGAGAAAAGTTTTTTCTAAATGTAACTTCCAAAAGGAAGGGTATTTAAGAGACTCTTGGGAAAATGAGGATGGTACCATCGGCGACTCGTTGGTTTATGGAATCACTCGAAGAGATTGGGAGCGGGGAGAGAAAACGCCAATCAAGCTAAACGATGTACCGTTCTAGATTAAGGGGGGAAGAAGTGATGATAAAAGGCTTGAATCATTTGTTGTTTTCAGTTTCAAATTTAGAAGAAGCGATCACATTTTATCACGAGGTCTTTGATGCAACATTGTTAGTGAAAGGGAAAAGAACGGCCTACTTTGATTTAAATGGCATATGGCTTGCCCTCAATGAAGAAAAAGACATTCCCCGTCAAGAAATAAAAGAGTCATACACCCATGTTGCTTTTTCTATTGAAGAAAAAGACTTTGAAGATATGTATCAAAAATTAAAGCGCTTAAATGTAAATATACAAGAGGGCCGTAAGAGGCACGAAAGGGACAAGTTGTCCATATATTTTACTGACTTGGATGGTCATAAGTTTGAATTTCATACAGGATCGTTACAAGATCGATTGAAATACTATCGGCAAGAGAAAGAGCATATGACGTTTTTAAATGGAGATTTTGATTAGAGGGGTTTGTATAAATTAATTGATAAACCATGGGATAAGAGAATGTGTGCTTGCAAACAATGATTTTTCTTACACCACCTCCTTTTTAGCTCTTCCTTAGTAGAGAGCTTTTTTTCTATTACCATGACTCATTTTTACTGTGAAAAGTTTGAGACTCTCGCAGTCAATCCTTATTTCATGAAAGGTGAAGTTTTATGGAGATAACAATGAAACCAATCGCATATGCATCAAATCAGCGCAAAGAGGTAGAGGATGATCAATGGGGTGCCATTGTCACGACAATTACATTAGCTGAAGAACTCCCAGATTCCGCAATAGCATCTATTGATTCATTTTCTCATTTAGAGGTGGTCTTCTATTTTCATAAAGTCAAAGAAGATAAAATCATACAAGGTGCGCGGCATCCTAGAAACAATAAAGACTATCCTCTTACTGGCATCTTCGCACAAAGAGGTAAAAACCGTCCAAACCGGATTGGACTAACTACTGTTGAACTTCTTGAGGTTGAAGGAAGATCAATGATCGTGAAGGGGTTGGATTGTATTGATGGTACACCGATTCTTGACATTAAACCAGTGATGGAAGAATTTTTGCCGAAAAGTAGCCTAAAGCAGCCTGATTGGACCCGTGATGTGATGAGGAAGTATTGGGATACTGCTCAGTGAAGCAGTTATAGCTAAAACAAGTATATTAGTAGGCATTTCCTTACGCTGTGGGTTGTGATAATAAAGCTAAGACTGAATATTGAGTTCTAAACATGAAACTTATTTCAATCATTATACGTAAAAATATGGAGAGTATTGAAATAAGAAGGTGGCTATCATGCATACGGTGAACTTGAACGGTACACTTATTTACTATAAGGAAAGAGGAAAAGGTGATCCATTGATCTTCACCCACGGAGCTTCTTGGGACCACAAACAGTGGGAAAAGCAATTGGAATATTTTTCACAATACTACCGGGTCATCCTTTGGGATGTGAGAGGGCATGGCCAATCGTCTCTTCCATATGGACCTGTGAACGGAACGGATTTTAGTGATGACGTGATTGGCTTGATGGATCATTTAGGTTTGGAAAAAGCGTCTTTATGCGGCCTTTCTATGGGGGGGCATATTTCTCTACAGACTGCGGTTCGTTATCCAAAAAGAGTCTCCTCCCTCATTTTGCTAGGGACACCGTTTACAAACAAATATAACTGGTATGAAAAAATGATGGTTCCTGTGAATCGAGTGATGAACCGTCTCTTTTCTATGAACCTATTAGGAAATCTACAAGCGAGAGCATTATCGAAATACAATCCTGAAAATAAAAAATATATCAAGGAGACCGTTTCAAGGATGGCCTACGGAAATTGGGTTCGCATTTGGGGTGCTGTAACTAGAATGGAAAGCGGAGATCAATTGCATCACATTGAGTGTCCTACTCTTATCCTTTACGGCGAATTTGATACGCTTATTCATAGACAGCAACAAACGTTAAACGCCTTCATCAAAAATTCAGAGATTTCTATGATTAAGGGCGCCCACCATGCAACGAATCTGGATAAACCTGATGAAGTAAATAAGAAGATCCATTCCTTCTTGAAAACTGAAAAGGCTATAGGCAAATCTCTTAAAGAAGCGTCGAACTAGTATTGTATTGCGGTGCCTGTCACTCCCCGAACGGTGTCGAAACCATAGGGCAAATTCATTTCTCTTAAGTAGAGTGGAAAGACCTATCGATTCGATAAATACCGGGAAGTGACAGGCACCGATGTAGGAAGGTGATGAAGTGATACGTACATATAGAGCGGAGGATAAAGACTATATAATAAACTCACACTACGAGTTGTATCATAGAGAATTCAAGTATGATTTATCATTTCGAGATTTCGTATTGAAAAGTATAGGTGGATTTATTGAAAGGGGAGACCCTCATGAGAACATCTTTATTTTAGATGTAAATGGAAAACCAAGTGGCTCTATCAGTATTAAGAAACATGATGATACGACTGCACAGTTGGGCTTGTTCCTCGTAGAACCCGTTGCTCAAGGGACTGGATATGGACAGAAGCTTGTGGAAAAAGCCATCACGTTTAGCAAAGAAAAGGGATATAACCGGATCATTCTTTGGACGAATGGTGAGCTAAAAGCAGCAAGGAAGATTTATATAAAAATGGGGTTTGAATTGCGTGAAACGAAGACTAGTTTTTTATCAAACCAAGAGATTATTGAAGAAAAATGGGAGCGTTTGATCAAAGGTATCTCTGGTTAAGAGAGCTCTTGTGTAATTTGCATTTAAAGGATAAGAGGGGAAGAGCGGTTATGATTAAGGGGAATTCAATTTATTTAAGAGCGGTTAAAGAAGAAGACATGGAAAACATCTATGCGTCGTGTCTAGATGAGGAATTTCTATATATGACCGGAACTCGTAAGACATTTACATTGGATGAAATCAAAGAGAAGTATAATCAGTTTAGGGAAGATCCTACACGCTATGATTTTGCCATCTGTTTGTTGGATAATCACGAGGTCATCGGTGATCTTTGTATAGTAGATGTAGATCAAGACAATAGGAAAGCCGGGTTTAGAATATCCCTTCATAAGAAAAATACGATAAACAAGGGATATGGGACTGAAGCAACAAAGCTGGCACAAAGATTTACGTTTGAAGAACTGAATCTGAATCGCTTGGAGCTAGAAGTTTTTTCTCATAACCGTCGAGGCCTTAAAGCCTATGAAAAAGCGGGATTTAAAAAAGAAGGCGTGTTACGGAAATCCTTATATATGAACGGTACATATTCTGATGAAATCCTGATGGCGATGCTTAAAGAGGAATATAACGAAGAATAACAGGATCAATAGATAAGAAATAGAGGGAATGTTTATGAATATAAAATTGGAAGAATTACAGGCAGCGGATGCTGAGGACTTGTATCAATTTGAACGGGACAACAGAGATTACTTTGAAACGATGGTCCCTAGTCGTGGAGAGGACTACTACAACGTTGAAACCTTTAAAACTAGACTCGAATCTTTACTTGATGAACAATCGAAAGGACAATCCTATTATTATTTAATCAAAAATGAAGATGGTTTAATTCTAGGGCGGATGAACCTAGTAGATATTGATAGGTCTGATCATTCAGCTCATATCGGTTATAGAGTTGGAAAGTCCTATACGGGAAAAGGAATTGCTTATCGGGCATTGGAGCTGCTACTAGAAACCCTTAACAAGCGAGAAGTTAATCAGATCTTAGCGAAGACAACAACGACCAATATTGGTTCAAAAAAAGTCTTGGAAAAGAACGGGTTTAAACATATCGAAACAAGTGATGAAACGTTTTTAATGAACGGAAAAAAGATGACGTTTGTTTATTATAAATGGACTGTTGCTTGTGGCTAATTAGTGGATAAATGGAATGTGCAAAAGGAATTTAGTAGATAGAAGGGCGTGGTTAACATTAGTGATTCTATAACAAATTATTTGAACTGTCTTAATTTACGCTCTGAAAAACCATCTTATCGTTATTTAGAACAAATTTGTCATGCTCATTTAAATACGTTTCCTTTTGAAAATATCAGCAAGCTTCTATCTTTTAGTAATCATAATCGTAATGTTGAATTACCTTCACTTGAATTATTTGTTCAAAACTTTAAGGAACATAACTATGGGGGAACTTGCTACACGTTAAACGCTAACCTCATGACTTTACTAAAGGGGTTAGGCTTTGAGTGTTATCACGTTATGCTTGGAAAAGAACATATGGGGATCATAGTGAACATTGATGAAGAACGTTTCTATGTGGATTGTGGTGCTACCGCTCCCTTTTTTAAACCAGTACGTTTTGAGAGTGATTTTGAAAACATCTCTCCTTTTGGTACAGATAAAGTATATATATTACCGGAAGAGCCACAGAGAAAAAGGTATAAATATGTTCGTTACATAAATGGTAAACAAAGCGGAAAGACGTGGCACTTTCATTCTCGAATGGAAGCGAACGTTCGTGACTTTGATGAGGTAATAGAGAGATCTTATAAACCTACAGCCCCGTTTATGACTATTTTAAGGTGCCAGCTCTATCAGACTGGAAAACAAAGAAGCGTTTCTTTAGTAAATAACAAGTTTGGGATTCGTTATTCAAGTGGGGAAACAAAAGTTAAAGTACTATCATCACTTGAGGAAATTCAAGAAATACTATCAGAGGAGTTTAGGCTACTGAAATTACCAATAACAAAAGCTATTGAAGTGTTAAAGACATTAAATGTTGACATTTTTGAAGACAAAATAAAATAGAAGTAAACGCCCGAAAGCATAGTTTCTAGCTAGGTTGCTCTTTCATGGTCTCTCTTTAAATCTTTATTAATTTTCCTGTTTAAAAAGTAATATAGCTCGTAATGACTAGAGGTGGACTGATTTATGACTGAAGATTATTGTTTTAAAAACAAAATTGAAACGGAAGAGCAATTACGCCAATTGATCGGCTTTCCAAGTAAGCTAGTGAATAAGAAAGTCATTTCTTATCTTGACCGAAATTGTCTGGAGTTTATTTCTCATTCACCATTTTTGGTAATGTCAACTTCTGATAAGTATGGATTTTGTGATGTTTCTCCAAGAGGTGATCATGCAGGGTTTGTTCAAGTGATAAATGAAAAGCATTTAATCATACCTGAAAGGCCTGGGAATAAAAGAATAGATTCAATGAGAAATCTATTATCAAATTCGAGAATAGGTCTTCTTTTTTTTATACCAGGATTGGGTGAGACCTTAAGGGTGAATGGAAAAGCGTCAATCGTAACGGATGATGATTTACTTAATAAGATGGCGATCAAAGGGAAGAAGCCCCTTTTGGGTATTGGGGTAGAGGTTGAAGAGTGTTTCATTCATTGTGCAAAAGCCTTTATTCGTTCTGGACTTTGGGATCCTGGCTCTTGGACTGAGAAAGGATTATTACCGTCTGCATCCAAAATGCTATTTGAACATGCGAATCTTCCAAATACAAGTGTCGATTCGATTCAAGATCGTCTCAATGAAAGTTATTCTAAGAGGCTTTATTGATCGCCGCGGTGCCTGTCACTCCTTGAATGGTGTCGAAATCTTGGGTCAAAATCATTTTTTTTTGAGTGGAGTGGAAAGTCCTATCCATTCGACAAATACTGGGTAGTGACAGGCACTTTTTTGTTTAGATTTCTCCATGTCGGGAATAGCCGTGCTGTATAAGAACATTAAAAAGGAGACATGTCCCATGCGAAATCAGCTTAATCATTATATTAACGGTGAATGGGTCGAGTCGACCGGTTCTGAAACAATTGACGTGATTAACCCGGCAACAGAGGAAGTGATGGGCACAATCAGCTCAGGCACGGAGGAAGATTTGGACAAAGCAGTTAAGGCGGCACGTAGCGTGTTTCCTTCTTTTTCACAATCAACAAAAGAACAGCGAATAGAATGGCTTGAAAAGATAGCCAATGGATACGAAGCAAGAAAAGAAGAGCTAATCGAAGTGATGACCGACGAGCTCGGAGCACCGCTTTCCATTTCAGAGGAAATCCACTATGAAATGGGCATTGGTCACTTCAAGCAGGCGATCGACTCTCTTGAGGACTTTTCGTTCACGGAGGATCGTGGCGGTCATACGCTTATGAAAGAATCGATTGGCGTGAGCGGCTTGATTACGCCGTGGAACTTTCCTACAAACCAAACGGCGACGAAAATTGCCAGTGCTATAGCTGCGGGAAGCCCGGTTGTGTTAAAGCCGGCCTCAAAAACCCCATTTGCAGCCATGATCTTGGCAGAAATTATTGATGAAGCGGGCCTTCCTAAAGGAGCATTCAACTTGGTAAATGGCTCTGGCTCCGTGATCGGAAACGGTATTAGCTCTCACCCAGACATCGACTTCGTTTCCTTTACCGGCTCCGGTGAAGTTGGTGAGACGATCATGAAGAATGCTGCAAAAACGATCAAGAAAGTGGCACTGGAACTTGGAGGCAAGTCACCTGTGATTGTTTTAGACGATGCGGACGTTGAGACGGCAGTAAAAACAGCCCTCTCCAATATCATGACCAACACTGGACAAGTATGTTCGGCTGGAACGAGAGTGTTTATCCCACAATCTATGAAAGAAGACTTTGAAAAAGCGATCGTGGATCTATTACCGACATTCCCTGTAGGCGATCCTCGTAAGGAAGGAATTGCAACAGGTCCTCTTGTGTCAAAAGAACAGTGGGACACGGTGCAATCGTATATTGAAAAAGGTGAAAAAGAAGCGAAGCTCCTTGTAGGTGGAACTGGGAAACCAGAGGGACTTGAAACGGGATACTATGCTCGTCCGACGGTTTTCACCGATGTTTCCAATGATTCTGTCATTGCCCAGGAGGAAATCTTCGGTCCAGTATCAACGATCATTACGTATGAGGACTTGGACGAAGCGATCCGCATGGCCAATGACACGGTTTATGGACTTGCAGGCTACGTGGTAGGAAAAGACTCAGAGACATTGCGCCATGTGGCGTCGAAAATAAGAGCAGGGCGTATTAAAGTGAATGACGGTGACACAGATTTCAACGGCCCGTTTGGCGGATACAAGCAGTCAGGAATTGGCCGGGAGTGGGGCGACTTCGGTATTGAAGAGTATCTTGAAGTGAAGTCGGTTCACGGCATGCCGTCCTCATAAGGAAAACCGTACCAGCATGGAGATGCTGGTACGGTTTTTTATTATGGGGTGAAGGGGGAGTGGACGGGAAAGATTCTACAGGTAATTAGTTTTTTCTACATAAAAGAGGATTAATTCTACTTAACAAGGGTTTAATTCTACAGAAAGCTCCGTTTATTCTACAGAAAATCATCATTTTTCTACGGTGAAGACACAGTGCTCACCCTAGTGGGATAGTGAGTATGTTAAAATTAGGAAAAGGTAATTGTGGAGGAGACCTAGCATTCCTTTATGGGTAAAAGAACATACACACCACTCTATTTAGCTTTCTTATCTGTTACTCCTCCAATTGCAAAACTGGTTTGTTCATCTCTCCAGTATGCTTTCCATAGTAGGGTACTTGAAGAAGATCAAGCCTTTGTTAGTACTTGGTATACTCATTCTCATTGTCTATACCATTTATATATTAATCTCTTTTCTGTGGTCCTTCTCGTTAGGGGGTATTTCACTAATCACTGTGATTGTTCTCACAATAGTGAATATCATTATTATCTTTGATATCACAAATAACCTTAAGACTCATTTACAAACATAAGGGTACTTGAAGTTTTAATCTTTATCATTGGTGCCTGGCACTACCCGAACAATATTGAAACCATAGGTCAGCTTTCTAATGGAGTGAAAAGACCTATCGATTCGACAAAAACCGGGGAGTGACAGGCACCGGTTCTTTCATAAAATCAACTAAACTAAAAGATAGGGTGTTTAATATGCTTTTAACAATTTTGAGTTTTTTACAAGGGTTAGCGTTTATTGGAATAGCGGTATCTTCTTTTTATTTACACAGATACCTTAAAAAAAGAAAAGAAGAAGGAAAAACATTAACTCCAATAGAAAGGTCAATGCTCTCTCTAAGTATAGGATCTTTAATCATTTGGGCTTTTACTTTTATACTAATTCAACTAGATATCATTTTTGCTTAAAATAATATATCTTTGCTCAAAGCTTTAAATGGAATGTAGTTCTGCGTAGGTCGGTTAAAAAAAAGATTCATCACTGTTAGTGAAATCATGATTTTTAAAAAAGGAGAGGTTACTATCTTTAACAGAGCCAAAGCCAAAGAAAAACAAATGAAGAAATGGGAAGAAACAAGGAAACTGGGGATGTGGGGCTATATCTTCTTATATGGAATCTTATTGGGGGCTACTGTGTTTCTTATCACTAGATATGTATTCTACATGTTTCAAAATTACCTGTTTGTATTTTCGGAACACATCATCCCGTCCCTTTTATTTGGTTTGACATTTGGATTATTAAGCTGGATATTAAATGAGAGAAGATATAAAAAAATGAAAATGGATAACCTACATGGTTAAAATGACAAAGGAGTATCCACCACTTCAGCACGCTAGACAAACGTGTACGGTATGACCATAAAAGGTCCATCTGGATGAATGACATGATGTGTACGTAAACGAACAGGGAGGATTGGAAGATAGAAAAAGGCATGGGGGATGAAATAAGTGAAAAATCAAGTAGACAAAGCCCTTGATTTAAGGAAAAGTGGAGATCACAAAGAATCAAACGAATTGATAATGAGATTGGTAGATCAGTATCCAGATGACCCTTTTATTCATTATCAGTGTGCTTGGAGTTTTGACTTATTAGGAGAAGAAGCTAGCGCAGTCCCTTTTTACGAAAAGGCGATTGAGATTGGTTTGTCTCCAACGGATTTGGAAGGGGCATTACTAGGTTTAGGTAGTACATATCGGACATTAGGTGAATATAAAAAATCGGAAAGTACATTTTTAAAAGGGATTAAACGATTTCCTGAAAATAGAGCCATGCAGACTTTTTATTCAATGACCCTATATAACTTGAATGAGCATAGTAAAGCTATGGAGCTATTACTAAAATGTTTAATCGATACGTCGAGAGATCCTGAGATTTTGAGTTATAAAAAAGCAATAGAATTCTATTCCGATAAATTGGACGAAACGTGGAAGTAATTGTGCCCTATACTTCCTGTTTTGCATCATTCATGAAGAAACTAAAAAAAGTTTGATTTTTAACTTTTTTGACCTATCCTAGGCGGCAGACCATCGTACGATTGGTAAATTCGGAGCAAGATAATGTAGAAAGAGAGAGGATCTTATGATAAGAATGGCTCTCGTGTTTGTGGTCATGTCTGTTTCATTTGGGGCAGGAATGTATTATTACTTTTTCTCTGTTCCAATTGCCCTTGTAACCGGTCTTTCTTTTGGGGCTATTATGGCTCTTACACTTGGTACATTTAATATTCTCATGCATAAAAACCTCAGACAGGCAGACGGCAGACTGAAGCAGAGAAGGGAGATTCTAGTGAGTATGCCCTATGAAGATACGTTTTCTTTATGCGAAGAGGCTTTATCTATGCTTGAAGAAACAACACTTACATTTGTAAATGAAGAGGAAGGCGTGATTCGGGGGGAGAAAGAGACGTCGGTCTATTCATTTGGTGAAAAGTTGGAATGTAAGGTTGAAACTGTTTCAGATTTATTAACGAGAGTGTGGATAGAGAGTAAACCGTCTTATCGATTAACGTTGATTGATTATGGTGTCAATTTAAGAAATGTAGAGTCATTTGTTAAATACTTTAAATCGAAAGCAGGATAGGGGTGCAACAGAGCCTACATGAAAATCGGCTGTGCCTGGCCCCACCCAACTATATGAAAGTTTAGGAGGAAGCAACATGGAAAATTTTCCAGATTTTTTGGCGGGAATTGATGACCCCATCCATCGGGAAAGAACGGAAGAGGTACTTTCTTGGATAAAAAATAACTATCCACAATTAGAAACCGAAATAAAATGGAAGCAACCGATGTTTACGGATCACGGGACATTTATTATTGGCTTTAGTGTATCGAAAAAGCACTTAGCTGTCGCCCCTGAAAGTGTGACGATTACTCATGTAGAAGATGAAATTGTGAAAGCTGGGTATGACTACACAAAGGAACTGATCCGCATCCCTTGGAAGGCGCCCGTTGATTATTCCCTGCTTGAGAAGATGATTGAGTTTAACATTAAAGAAAAGGCCAACTGTACTACTTTTTGGCGGAAATAGATCTTAATTTTTGAGCTAAATGATATAGGATAAAAAATGGACTGTACATGTCTTACCATGTACGGTCCATTTCGTCTGTTTTGTATAGCTAGATCGGAATTTCACGGTACCTAGCATTATCCGAAGGTGTTAAAACAAACCATGGGTTGCCCCATCTTCATTGAGTGGAATGGAAAGACCTATCGATT
This sequence comes from Alteribacter aurantiacus DSM 18675, assembly GCF_000429705.1. Lineage (GTDB taxonomy): Bacteria > Bacillota > Bacilli > Bacillales > Salisediminibacteriaceae > Alteribacter > Alteribacter aurantiacus. The sequence continues at coordinate 1,851,309 of NZ_KE386941.1, read as the reverse complement.
CGACAAATACCGGGGAGTGACAGGCACCGATTTCTTCAATCTTTCTTCAAACTTTCGCGTTAAAATAGAAAAGTGGAATGGTAACTACGGAGGTAAAGAGGTGGAAACATGCAGAGAATCCTAATTGTTGATGACGAGGTTAAAATGCAAGAGCTTCTTATATTTTGTCTCCAATCAAATGAGTTCGAAATAGACAAGGCTTCTTCTGGTGAGGAAGCTATTCAAATGTTAAACCTTTCTTCATATGATCTCGTTTTATTAGATATCTTAATGTCTGGGTTGAGCGGATTCGACGTTTTGAACAAGCTGCAAGCGAAACATGATGAGACACCTGTTATTCTTTTATCAGCACTGGGTGAAACAGAACAGGTTGTAAAAGGGTTGAATTCGGGGGCTTATGATTACATTGTAAAACCATTTGAACCATTAGAGCTAAAAGCTCGTATCCATTCAGTACTAAGAAGAACGTCTAGTTTGGCAATGAACAAACACGAGATCAAGAAAGCTGGCCTCGTTTTAAATGAAGCTGATATGTGTGTGCTTTATCAAAATCAAGAGGTACCACTTACACGAAAGGAATACCGCCTGTTCGCACGGCTTTTTACGCACCCTGGCCGTGTGTATACAAGAGAACAACTTCTCTATTTGGAATGGGATCATATTGATGAAAGAGATTATCGAAATGTTGACGCTCACGTTAAAAACATTCGGGAGAAATTGAAAGCGGCAGGGTTAGAGGATAAAGTCATTGAAACAGTATGGGGAATTGGTTATCGAACGCCAGCTGATATCGGTGATCTTTCATGAAGCTTTCAACAAAGCTTGCGTCATTATTGCTACTTGCAACGACAGGTATGATCGTAATTATGGGGATCTCCTATTACTTCATCTCTAAAGATTTTTACCAAAATCAGTTAGAGAGAGAAGTGACAGAGAGGCTTAAAGCACACAGAGAAGCTTTTGAGTTTGATTCGAGTGATTCAACGTTGGAACACATCATTTTAATGGAACAAAGAAATAGTGAGAATTCCTTTATTATTTTTAATGAAGACTTATCCGTATATAGCATCTCCAATTCCATGTCCAGCGAGAAGCTAAACACTTATAAACAATGGATAAATGATATGGGATATACAAGCCACGGGGATGCAGGTCATGTAGAAACAATGGAGCAGCATATCCCTCACATTTGGGCTTTTGAGCCATTAACTTCAGATGGGGAGATTACAGGCTTTTTATTTCTAGATCAAGATACAGGGGAGTTTGATACGATAAAAAACAGCCTGGTCACCCTGATTACATTAATGAGCATTGCAGCTCTTTGCTTCTCAGGTGCAATGGTTATCTATTACACCAAAAAAATAACTTCGCCACTTGTGAAGCTACAGGAAACAACAAAGCAAATTGCCCAGGGAAATTTCGATATTCACTTTAAGAGAAAAGAACGAGATGAATTATCTTACTTAATCGAAGATATTGCCTCTATGGCCTCTCAGTTAAAACAATACCGGGACACAAAGCAGTCTTTCCTGTCCAATGTATCCCATGATCTTCGTACACCACTAACCTATATTAAAGCCTATTCAGCTATTTTAAAGGAGACAAAGGATAGTCAGGTTAAAGAACAATCGCTGATTATTTATAAGGAAGCACAACGTATGGAAAGGCTGGTAGAGGGTCTCTTTCATTTGATGAAACTTGAGGAAAATAATAAATCCTTTTCCTATCAGGAAACAATTCTGTCTGAGTTTATTTCAGATGTGACGAGTAAAATCGAATTACCGATTAAAGAAAATGGATTGACGTTAAAGATAGACCATTATAAGGAACAGTTACATGTAGAACTCGATGTTGATCAAATGGAGCGAGCCTTTCTTAATTTAATCGAGAATGCGATCAGGCACACTCCAAGTGGAGGCACGATTTCCATCACTGTAGAAGATATGGGAGAAGAAGTGAAGGTAACGGTTGCTGATAATGGTGAAGGTATTCGTGCAGAAGAACTGTCGGCCATTTGGGATCGGTTTTATCGTGTGGATAAAGCGAGAAACTCAAAAAATGGAGGCAGTGGTCTTGGTTTGCCGATAACCAGACAAATCATTGAACAACATAAAGGTTCAATAGATGTGAAAAGTAGGGTAAATGAAGGGACAACTTTTACCATCTATTTAAAGAAGAAGATCTAGAGTTTCAGGTTAACGACCTGAAACTTTTTCTTTATTAAAAGGCAAAATGGATGTTCTTCATACTTTCTTTAAATTTATAGGGTAAGGTGTAGATGCGGTCTAATTGGTGTGTGGGTAGGGTGTCTTTAATAAGATTCAGGATTTAAAAAAGGTAGCGTTGTTAATTTTAGGAGGATTACTCATGAAAAAAAGGTATACTCTCAGTGTTTTAATGGTAACTACAGGATTACTTGTTGCAGCTTGTGCTCCTCAAAATGATGATCACGGTGACATGGATCATGACGATATGGACGAGCACATGGAAGAGGAAATGGATCATGACGATATGGGTCATGGTGAAGGGGAAGATGAACATGGCGATCACGACATGGATTCTGAGGATGAAAATGGGGGAAGTGCACACGATGCCTCTCCCCCGGAAAATATGAATGAGGAATCTACGCTCGGCTTACAGGTTGAAAATACGAAGAATGTCACGAGACTTAGTGAAGATGACCCGGTTATCTTTTCTGTAATGGCATCTCAAACCATTTGGCCAGCTACTCATGAAGAAAATCAGCCAGGCACAGTTATTCTTGCACCGTTAGACGACTGGCAGGTTTCATTAGCTTCCTTAACATTGGTACACCACCCTAACGATGGGCCTGTTCTTTACTATGATGGCACAATTTCAGATGAGGTTATACAGGAAATCGAACGCCTCCAACCAAAAGGCAATTCGGAGGGGACGGAAGTGATGGTAATGGGGGATATGGCTGATGATGAGCTGGATAAGTTAGAATCCTACCAGACCGAACATTTGGATGCTGAAGATCCGGCTTCCTTTGCTGCACTTATCGACGACCATTACGCAGAGCTTGTAGGAAGTCTTCCGGATTCTGTTATTATCGGTTCTTCAGAAGAAGATGCAAAGCTGATGACAATGGTTGCAGGGGATTGGATTTCCCATATGGATGAACCTCTCTTGTATGTTGATTCAGGTTCTATCCCTGAAGCAACCGTTGAAGCTTTGGAAAAGCGGGATCATGCTGTTATTTATATTGTGGGAAGTGAGGAAGTCGTTTCTTCTTCGGTCGAAGAAGAACTTGAATCCTTTGGTGAGGTAAACCGCATTGATGGTGAAAATGCTGTAGAGCTGTCAATTGCGTTTGCTTCTTATCATGATGATGATACTAACTTTGGCTGGGGAATTACAGAACCTGGACATGGTCTGACCTTTTCTTCCACTTCAACTCCAGAGTTAGCCATACCGGGGAGTCCCCTAGCTCACTTAGGAAAACATGCACCTATGATTTGGCTTGAAGATGGAGAAATGACAGATCCTGTTTATGAGTACCTGGCGCAAATGAAGCCGACATTTGAAGATGATCCAACAGAAGGGCCATATAATCATGGTTATGTATTTGGAAGTACTGACGCGATTGCGTTTTCAGTACAAGGCATCATTGATGAAAGAATGGAGATTGTTTCAGCTTCAGGCGATGGCCACGGTGACCACTAGGATCTAAACGTTTAAATACCTTTTAAAAGGAAATAGTAGTAACGAGCACCGAACCTTTTAAGGAGGAATAAAAATGGCTCATGAACAGTACCGTTCATTAATTGAAACCTTGCATGAATGTATGGAAGCCTGTAATCATTGTTTTGATTCGTGTCTGAAAGAGGATCATGTGGCGATGATGGCAGAGTGCATCCGGCTAGACAGAGAATGCGCAGACATCTGTGGCTACTTGGAGCAGGCACTGGGAAGAGGAACACCATTTGCTAAAGAACTGGCTGAAGTTTGTGCGCAAATATGCGAAGCATGCGGGAACGAATGTAAAAAGCATGATCATGATCATTGTCAACATTGTGCAGAAGCCTGTTTTAAATGCGCTGAGGAATGCAGACAGTTAGCAGCATAGAAAAACCATTCAATAGGTATGTTAATTCGGGCTTAATTTTACTAAATTTATAAAAACCTGATTCCATCGTTTAGGTGGAATCAGGTTTTTCGTGTTCTTTCAATATTTAGATGGCATCCAGTAGAATTTAGGGAGATCGTTCTGTTCGTTCCATTGGTAAGAATAGTTATGAGAAAATACTTCAGAGGGGTATTTATGTTAGTAGAAATCTCAGTCTCATTCTGCAATTAAATAACGAAAAAATTTGTTATTTAATTGCAGCCGCAACTTGATGAGCTGCTTTCTAATTCTCCAGTAACATCATAGCCTTGTTCTTCTATTACTTCTTTAACTTTCACCAATGAAACCTTTTGAGCATTGTACTCAACATCAACTTTCTCATCTTGTAAATAAACGTTAACAGATTGTACTCCTTCAAGTGCGCCTACACTTTCTTGTATAGATTTCACACAATGTGCGCAAGACATGCCTTTAACCAATAATGAGTTTTGTTCCAAATTAAGTCCTCCTCGATTCATTCTTTGTGGCTTACTAGTAGAATACTATACCCCTGTATGGTATTACAACTAGTATAGTTGATTTGCTTTTTGTTGTTTCTTCTAATCGTTATATCTAGGTTTATGATAAGGACGAAAACAGTCATTCTCATACGTATGGGATAAGTGGGGGATATACATTTCATTAGCAGCCAAGGCGTGGACAAGTGACTTTCCGGTTTCTGGCGTCATCCGTGTAAACCACTGTCCACTTGGATAATGAATGACAACGGGGGCTTCTTTACACATGCCGTTACATAATGTGCGAGTGGTGTGCACTGTAGAGGTCAACTTTTCGACTTCAATGCATGTTCTAATCGCGTTTGTTACATGATCCGCTCCACCTCTCATGCAGCTTTTACCATTACAAATCAGTAGATGTGATTGTATTCCTTCTAACTTCAATATGTGCCTCCTTAAAAAATAAATGGTTAAAATACTATACGCTTGTATTGTATAAAAAATAATAAAAATAGATCACAACATGTGACTTGAACATTATATCACTTTCTTTATAACTGCCATCCGTTTTTATGATCTTCTAGCCGTTTGAAACTGTAGGAAAGGTGTCCTCATAAAAAAATAACTACGAATTTTTAAATAATATAGAAAAATTATTTTATTTCTGTATAATGTGGAGATAATTCATCTAAAACTTTCATTCAGCACAGTAAGAGAGAGGAGTTTGACTAATGGCAGACAAAGATCTAAGAATACGCAGTAAAGACATCAGTGAAGGCGATAATCGCGCCCCGAACCGGGCGATGCTAAGAGCAGTAGGATTCAAAGACGAGGACTTTAAAAAGCCGATGATCGGCGTTGCCAGTACGTGGAGTGAGGTAACCCCTTGTAACGTACACATCGACAAACTCGCGATTGAAGCAAAACGAGGAGCCCGTGATGGCGGTGGCGCACCGATGATTTTTAACACGATCACGGTAGCGGACGGGATTTCCATGGGACATGAAGGGATGCGATATTCCCTTCCGAGCAGAGAAGTCATTGCCGATTCCATCGAAACCGTAACCGGAGCAGAGCGGTTGGACGGGCTTGTTGCGATCGGTGGGTGTGATAAAAACATGCCAGGGTGTATGATTGCTCTCGGTCGTTTGAATTTGCCAGCTGTATTCGTATATGGAGGAACCATATCACCAGGGAAATCAAAAGACGATAAAGATATAGACATCGTGTCCGTTTTTGAAGCGGTCGGAAAGCATAACGCAGGTTCAATGGATAAAGACGGCCTGCATGACATTGAGTGTCACGCGTGTCCAGGCGCCGGTTCGTGCGGTGGGATGTACACAGCAAACACAATGGCATCGGCTATTGAAGCACTCGGGATGAGCTTGCCGGGTAGTGCATCCAATCCAGCTGAAACAGATAACAAGCACGGTGATTGCTACCGCGCAGGAGAGGCGGTTGTTGAGCTTCTTCGTAAAGAAATCTACCCACGCGATATCATGACAAAAGAGGCCTTTGAGAATGCCATCACAGTAGTCATGGCCCTTGGTGGATCGACGAACGCCTTCCTTCACCTGTTGGCGATGGCTCATTCAGTAGATGTGGACTTATCGTATGACGATTTCGAACGCATTCGCGAACGAGTGCCGCACATTGCAGATTTGAAGCCGAGCGGAAAATACGTCATGGAACACCTTCACCAAGTAGGTGGGGTATCAGCTGTTATGAAGCTGCTTCATGAAGCGGGTCTATTAAATGGGGACTGCCTAACAGTAACCGGAAAAACATTGGCCGAGAACTTGGCAGATGTACCTCCACTTCACGAAGGGCAAGAAATCATTCGTCCCGTAAGCGAGCCGTTTAAAGAAAGCGGTCCGTTGTATGTGTTAAAAGGAAACCTTGCACCAGCTGGAGCCGTTGCAAAGATGAGCGGACTGAAAGTGAGCAAATTAACCGGTCCGGCCCGCGTCTTTGATTCGGAAAAAGAAGCAACGAAAGCGGTCTTGGCAAATGAAATTAACGCAGGAGACGTGCTCGTGATTCGATACGCGGGACCAAAAGGTGGTCCTGGGATGAGTGAGATGCTCTCCATCTCCGCGATCATCGTTGGTAAGGGACTTGGAGAAAAAGTCGGCTTGTTAACCGACGGACGATTCTCTGGTGGAACTCACGGACTTGTTGTCGGTCACGTAGCCCCTGAAGCACAAGTGGGAGGACCAATCGCCTTGTTAAAAGAAGGGGATATGGTAACCATTGACAGTGATGCGCAACAGTTGAACGTGGATGTGAGTGACGAGGAATTGCTTGCTCGTCTTGCCGATTGGCAGGCCCCACCACTTCGCTATACTCGCGGCGTGTTGAACAAGTATGCAAGACTCGTGTCGTGCGCGTCAAAAGGTGCGGTCACGGATTTAGAAGAATAGAAGGACTTAGACGAGCGTCTCTAGTGAGGCGCTCGTTTTTCGTAATGATAGAGAGATCAAAAAAGCTAGTAGTAGAATAATAATTATAATGCTCACCAGTTCACAAACCAGACACCAATCGTTCACAGCTTGTTCACCTTTGTGATGTTCATCACAAACTTTCTCGGGGTATACTATAAGTGAAAGGAAATAGTGATCACAAACAATCCTTTAGTAAGTTGCACTTCTATTTAACTTCATATGTGAAATAATGAGCAAGTAAACTGGGAGCTCTACCAACAGGCCCCATGAAAAGAAAATGATAGGTACTTTTGAAACCAAACTCTTTTTTTATCAGTGTATGTGAAATTCTTCACATACACAAGGTCTTACCACACTTTAGGAGGAATGTTCACATGTTTATGAATTTCTTGAGAGAAAACCGTTACGCTGCTGGGATCTTAACTGCTGTTCGTTTGTATATTGGTTGGCTTTGGCTTACTGCCGGATGGGGAAAAGTAACCGGTGGGTTTAGTGCAGAAGGCTATTTGATGGGGGTCGTAAATAACGAAGCGGTGATTGAGCAATATCCGACTTACCACGCCTTCATTCAAAGCTTTGCTGTACCAAATGCTGAAGTGTTCAGCTTTATGGTTGCCTGGGGAGAGCTCCTTGTGGGACTTGGCTTGATTCTAGGTGTATTCACTACCGCTGCTGCTTTCTTTGGGATTATGATGAACTTCGCGTTTATGTTCGCTGGAACCATCTCTTCTAACCCTTGGATGATGCTCTTTACCATCTTCCTACTCGCTGCAGGATATAACGCAGGTCGCTTTGGTGGTGACCGTTGGGTGATTCCTTATATCCGCCAGCAGTTGTTTACCCGTAAAGGAAACAAAAAGCACCCTGTCCGTAAGCCGGCAGCTGCGTAAATGATAAAATGATGAGGATGAATCGCACATGCGATTCATCCTTTTTAATTGGATTTATATGTTAAAATAAGAGGAGATTTACGATTATACGACTATGTAGGAGGGGATGCCTTGATTATACATAAAGGCTACTTCGTTACGTCTATGATTCTGTTTATTGTTGTGATGGCACTCAATTTCCCATTTCCTCACGTGAACTACCAGCCCGGGGTTCACTCAATGTCGGTAATGGGCATTCCGGTAAGTACAACAAATGGGATCATGTGGCTTGGGTGGCTTTACGTTGCGATGATTGTTGCTGGGGTTGTGTTTCTCGTTAAAGCACTCGATAAATACAAACTCAGACTCTCTCTATTAAGTTTGGTCCTCGTGAGCGTCTTGCCCGTGGCTACCGCTTCCGCCTTTGAAAGAACGATTGCATCAGGGGTGTATGCGGTTAGTTATGATAGTGGGGAAAGTGTTTGTGAGTTTAATAGAAGTGGTGGCGAGCGAGTGAAAGTCGAGTGCGAGCTCACGTTTACGAATCACAGTCATGATGATGTGCATTTTTCACTTTCGTTTATGGAGAACTACAGTGCATTTGAAGACGTGTATGATATTCTAACGCTCCTAAATGAATACGGGCCTTATGAAGCTAGTTTGCATGGTTCAGAGAAGAAGGTTGTTTCCATTTCAAAAGACATGGATGTAAGCGAATGGTTTAGTCGTATTGGTGGGGGTAATTTCAACGGGCCAAACCTAATGATCGAGGGTGATGACGGTAAAACGAGAACCTATTAAACGGATCCTTCTTGCAGGCGCGATGTGCTTCGGTCTTTTTGCCTCAGAGGAGAAAAGCCCTTATGTAGATTGGGGGGACCATAGTGAAAGCCAGGTTCAACGGCTTTAGGATGCTACAATTATGTACGAAGTAAGAGACGGTACGATTTGGATCAAAGAAAAAGATGTGGCAAAAGCAGTCATGTGTTGCACATAAATGGAGGAAAAGAGAATGAAGAGAATTCGAAAAGCAAATGTAGCCGATCGGGAATGGATCGATCAATTGTGCCAGTTGAGTTGGAAGGAAGAAGCGCAAGGGCTTTCTTATCCGAGAGTGAAAGGATTGGAGGAGCTTGAAGCGGAAGTGGCCGAATGGGGAAACACCTACGAGGACACGCTTTTTGTGGTTGAAAAGAAAGAGGAGCCTGTTGGATTTTTCGGTTTTTTATACGAACCAGGAGACAAAGAAGCGTATGTCATTGGACCGGTGTTTACGAAAGAAAATCATGATGAGCGTGTGTTTGAATGGCTTTTCGGACAATTGCAAGGTGAAATATCTGAACAGTTTGACACTATCATTTTGAGTATTAATGAGAGTAACGACCTTCTTTTACGTACGGCAAAAAAAAGAGAGTGGAAAAAAGGATCCCGTCAAATCGAAATGAACATTGATGTTCAAGGGTTTGAAAAGGGAGCTAGCTCGACAGTAGTACATTCTTTGGAAAAAGGAGACCGCCATTATGAAGAGGTAGCCCGCGTGTTAAGTTTGGCCGGGAAGTGGGAGAAGCCTGTAGAGCAGCTGGATGAATATCTAGGCGACTTTAACATGGAAGCGGCATATCTAACGATTGATGATCGTGTTGCCGGGGCGATTCTTTGGGATCACATTGAAGGGACGACCTTTTATAGGCTGGAAGACGTGGCCGTTCACGCCGATTTTCGTAAACAAGGCGTGGCATCAGCGTTAATCGAACACACAATTGAGCAGGCAAAAGAAGCAGGGGTCCACTCTTTGTTTTTAAGTGTAGACGAAAAGAACGAAGGGGCAAGAAAGCTGTATTACCGTATTGGCTTTTTTGAAACGATCGTATCTACGTCGTATCGCTGGTGAAGTGGTGGCAACGTGGGGACGGTTCTTTTGCATCTTAAGAACCGTCCCCTTACTGCAAAGGGAGGAAGGAACACGATGATGAACAAACAAGGATTTGATTTGTGGGCTACAGCCTACGATCAGGACGTCATTGTAAGTGAGGAAAAGGACGAGTATCCCTTCGCTGGATATCAAAAAAACATCAACGGCATTTACAGTGAAGTGATGAAGCAAGAGAAGGCTGACGTTTTGGATATTGGCTTTGGAACAGGGGTTCTTACGACGAGCCTGTATGAAGCCGGTCACAGAATTACAGGCATTGATTTTTCTAGTGAAATGATTACGATTGCACGTAAGAAAATGCCTGGGGCGAAGTTGATTGAATGGGATTTTGCCAAAGGATTGCCTTCAATCGTAAAGGAAGAAACCTACAATGCGGTGGTGAGTACCTATGCTCTTCATCACTTGAGTGACGAGGGGAAAGTGCGAATGATCGAAGAGCTGTTACCGCTCTTGAAAGTAGGCGGAAAGATTTTTATTGGTGATGTTGCCTTTGAGACGCGGGAGCAGTTACACGCGTGTCGTGAACCGAACCTTCACCATTGGGACAGTGATGAGTTTTATTTTGTGGCAGATGAGTTGGAAGAAGCACTCAGGGGGACGTGCAAGGTGACGTTTCACAAGCACTCTCACTGTGGTGGGGTATTTGTGATTGAAAAGTAGATTTGGGGTCCTGTTGCTCCGAGATTTGGACGCAACAGAACCGCCTTTGAATGGCGAGGTGACTTAGGGTGAACGATCGGCAAAGAAAAATCATGACGTTGTCGGGGTTGATTGCAGGAGTGGCGCTATTGGTTTATTTGTTTGTTTTAAATTAAAAAGACATCTGCTACTTTTTGTGGACGATATTAATCAATTAAACGTTGGTACAACGATAAGCCTTTTTGGGGGGCTCTAATTGGATTTGTTAAGTAACACATAATGAGGAGAGACGGTAATGACCACTGATCCATTTCCTGTACTTGAGACTAAAAGGTTAGTATTAAGAGAAGTGACAAACGAGGATGCGAAAGACATTCTGAATTATTTGTCTGATAAAGAAGTAATGAAGTATTACGGATTAGAACCTTTCAAATCCATAAACGATGCTTTGGATGAGATTTCATGGTATCAATCCATACAGAAAAATAAAACAGGTATTAGATGGGGAATTACCTCAAAAGACCAAGGGATTGTGATTGGCAGTTGCGGCTTTCATAAAATTGAATCTCAGCATTTCCGTGCTGAAATTGGCTTTGAATTGAGTAAAGACCAGTGGGGGAAAGGGATCGCTTTTGAGGCTGTTGCAGCGATTATAAGTCACGGATATGAACATATGAATTTGCAACGGGTAGAAGCACTCATCGAGCCACCTAATCAATCTTCACAAAAATTAGTAGAAAAGTTGGGTTTTGTCAGAGAAGGGTTATTGAGAAGTTATGAGTTTTCATGTGGAAAATTCGATGATTTATATATGTATTCTTTGTTGAAACAAGACTACGATAAAATGAATAGTGGTTCGCAAAAGGATGTTTGATGTTAGATTGTCCTCATCAATCATAGTTAGTGCTTGGTATAGTTGAGGAAGAATGTCAAAACAACCGGGATGATCATGGAATAAAGAAGATTGTGAAAGGAAGCCTTAAAAGGAGGAATAGATCGTGGACTTATTACTCTGGATAACAATTGGTTTCATACTAATCGGGTTTGTTGCACTCATTTCTATGAAAAAAGGTATGGAAAGTAAGGTCGCTTTTATAAAAGCAAATATAGAAAGCGAGGAAAGTTCAACAAAAGCTAAATCCATCACTCGTTGGATGTGGAGTACCACAGCTTGGGGAATTGTGAGTATGTTTCTTGTTGTTTGGTGTTTTCATCATTACTTTGGGTAACTGATGGTTTCAAACAAACTAAAGGGTGTTCTACATCAAGGAGCTACCGGCGCTAACTGCAACAATGAAAATGGTTTTTTGTGGTAAAAAAAGTTGGGAGTTCGATTAAATGACTAATCTCTTCTGAACTCAAAGAATAGTTGTTGAATATTCAACTAAACGACAAGGAGAGTATCTTAATGAATAATAATTATAGTATAGAAGCTATATTTTTAGACCGGGACGGTACAATTGGTGGTGATGACACTGTACATTATCCAGGAAGGTTTGAATTGTTTTCATACTCCCAAGAGTTAATAAACAAATTGAAGGGTGATGGAATAAAAGTATTCTCCTTTACAAATCAACCAGGAATATCAGAAGGAAAAGCATCTTTACAGGAATTTGTTGAGGAACTCTCTCAATTTGGCTTTGATGATGTATTTATTTGTCCTCACAGCCATAGTGAGGGATGTAATTGTAGAAAACCTAATACAGGTATGCTTGTTAACAGTGCAGATAAATATAAATTAAACCTAGAAAATTGTGTGGTCATAGGTGACAGGTGGAGTGATATGATGGCTGCTTCTAAAGCCAATTGTATTAAAATACTTGTCAAAACAGGTGCAGGTAATTCAGCTTTAAACGAACACTATGACAAAATAAAAGATATTGACATTGAATATATCGCTGAGAATATTAAGGACGCAATAGGTTGGCTATACTCCCAAAAGAAAATTAAGAATTTATCTTATTCTTCTTGAACAACTATATTCTTTTATTGAAGAGGTTAGCTGTCATTGATGGCAGCTTTTTTTGTGCTAATGGATAGGATGTTTTCATCAGGTCAAAGTCGAGATGATGTATACTTTAGCACTATTTACAGAGAGTGGGACCGAATCAAGAAGAGTGTATTTAAAGATTTCACTTAATACTGTACTTAAGCTATAGGGGAGCGTTAGTTCAAAAGTTCGCCGCCCTTTTGTCGCTAACGGGGAGAAATTGTTTAATAAGGTTTTGAATACCTCCATGGAACAATAAAGGCGAAGTTAGCCGAGCAAGAAGTTAGGAAGTTAGACCTTGATTTGTCTCAGGAGCTACAAGAAAATCAAGAATGTAAAAATGTCACTGCGGCTTACCCTCCTGAAGAAGATGATACTGAATTTTCCAGTGACACACGTGAATTCGCAGAGTCTCAGTCCTCTAAACTGGGCATGGAACCAGAAGAATACTTTGAGAATTACTTCGAAAAATCACAGGAAATTAGTCTTTATGTGACAGCCTACGTAGAGGGAATGTTAGGTGAACCACAGGATGATGTAGAAGAATATACAAGACAAGCAAATGAGTTATTGAATAAATTAGTAGTAGAAAATGAAGCAGAAATTCAGATCGTAATAAATTAGAGTCTTTTCCAACTAACGAGAGCTTTTGTTGAGGAGTTGTTGTAATGGCAGTTCCTACTGTTATTGTTCGAGGAGAATAATTCATGGTTAAAGAGAGGGAAAATTGTGAAAATCAAAATGATTATTTTTGTAACATCTGCAAAAGAAGAAAATAGTGATTCGGAAATAGTAATGAAAACATTTGAATCAACTATTCGTCCTGTTAAAGGAGATATTATTGATGACCCAGGCTTTGATTCAAGATTTCATAATGGATATGAGGTTGTAAAAGTCACGATAAATTATGAGACAAATGAATGCTATGTATCTCTACAACCACTTGTAATGGAGTTGGAAGAGATTAGTGTTAGCGAATATATAGATAAACTTGTAGCAAATAAGTGGGGTATAGTTTCAAAAGATAAATTATTAACTAAATGACACCTTGTTGAACAAACGGGAAGCGTTTGTGGAGGAACTGTTGCATTAGCAGTTCCTACTGTTGTTGAAGTAACCAATCATGGGAGTTTAACAATTAAATTTGGAGGTTTCTGAATGATGATAAAGGGATTATATGAAGCACATTTACCAGTAAGCGATTTAGAACGTTCGATAGAGTTCTACACTGGTCTTGGGCTTAAACTTGACCATATCGTTGAAAATAGGTTGGCATTTTTATGGATTGTAAAAGATGAAAGTTGGCTGGGATTGTGGAAAACCGATAAAGTGGAACTTGAATATCATCCTTCGATAAGACATATTGCTTTTCAAGTATCGTTAGAAGGATTAAAAGACTCTGTTAATTGGCTCAACAATAAAGGCTATAAACCCAGAGAGGCTTTTGGATTTGAACCTACTGAACCCTTTGTAATGCCTCACAAGAACTATGCACATGCTAAAATTCATTTTAATGACCCAGACGGTAATAGCTTAGAATTTATCTGTAAAATAGAAAATCACAAAAAACTCTCGGAACGAATGTATTTAAGTAAGTGGGAGGAATTAAATCAATAAAATTCTTCAACTAACGGAGAGCGATAGTTGAAGAAGAAAGGCCCCAGCAGATGCCTTGTCTGCTTTTTTCCATTATTCATTTTCTGAGGTAACGGAATACTCATTAGAGACAACCTTATCTAACTGGATAACGATAGAAAGAAAAAGGCAAAAATCATTTGGATCGGCATTTTGGAAGAGCATCTGTCAAATATTCTTAACATCATTCATACATATTAAGCATAGAAAGGCGCTCTAGTAATAGCGGGACGTTTGCTTTCCTTCATAAGAAGTAAAAGAACCGTTCTTGACCATTGAAAAAGTACAACCCAACTTTTTCAATGCTTTTATTTGAATGGCAATGGCTTCATTCGGTTGCGCGTCTGTACGAGAAACACACTCGTATCAGGTTTTTAAAACAGGCAACCGTTACGCTCTTGCTTTTAAGACACTGAAAGAATTTAAGACCAAACTTTTTCAGTGCCTTTGAACCATCCCCATTAAGCGCGCCTCTTCTGAATCATGGTCGCACCGTGGGTCGTCATCATATGAATAAGGGTGTTCCATGGGGAGAGGTCGGGATCGGGATCTTTCCCTTTTCCCATTCGCGCCAATTGTTGCTCATACCAAGTGAGATCTAACATGCTTGATATTTGTTTATCTAATGGTTTAAAGCCGGTTTTAATTGGCTTTGTAGTTACGGTTTCGTAGGAGCCATTGATGATTTGGTTCGGCAAATCAGGGTTTAATGCAAACGGCTTACCGATACCGATCATGTCTACCGCACCACTTTCAATGGCAGCTACCATGGCTTCCTCAGACCTGAAACCTCCTGTTACAACGAGAGGCGCTTGCACGAGATGTCTTGCCTTTTCAGCGTACTCTAAAAAATAGGCTTCTCTTTCCTTCGTGCTTTTTTTCACGTCTCCACCAAGCATTTTCGGATTTTCATAGTTTCCACCTGAAATCTCGATCAAATCAATCCCCACGCGGTCCATGATTTTGAGCACCTTCATGGACTCTTCTTCAGTAAATCCACCACGCTGAAAATCAGCTGAATTCAATTTAATGCCAATTGGAAAATCATCGCCTATTTGCTTTCTTATTTCTTTATAAACCTCAACTAGAAATTGCATGCGGCCGTTTAGATCTCCACCCCATTCGTCTGTTCGCTGGTTATGATGTGGAGATAAAAATTGACTAATTAAATACCCATGGGCCGCATGGATTTGAACCCCTGTAAATCCTGCTTTTTTAACAATGCTAGCCGCACGTCCAAAACGCGTAATGATGTCCCCAATTTCATTTGTAGTAAGTGCGCGAGGCTTGTTAAAGGCATTTGCACCGCCTAAGAGAGGGACAGCACTAGGGGCAACAGGGCGTTTTGATACGGATTTTGGTGTTTGCTTCCCCGGATGATTTAACTGAACCCAAAAGTGCGTGTCATGCTGCGTGCCAGCGTTTGCCCACTTCTTTAATAGGCCTAAGTCTCGTTCGTCTTCAATGGCCACATTTCCAGGTTCCCCTAACGCTTTTCGATCGACCATCACGTTACCGCTGACCAGAAGACCTGCACCGCCTTTTGCCCAGCGACTGTATAAGTGAATCAGTGACTCTGTTGGGTTGTTTTGGGATGTGCCAAGGGCTTCACTCATAGCTGCTTTGAAAAAACGATTTTTTATAGTAAAGGTTTTCGATTTTAATGGTGTCGTTAACGATAACGTATCCATAGAGGCCTCCATTCTTTATGGTGCCAGGCTGTGACGTAGTGAACACAGTGCCTGGTACCTGCAATTTAAACAGATCATAGCATGGTTACTATGATTGGGGAAAGAATGACGGTGCCAGACCCCATGTGATTTTATGAACACAGTGCCAGGCACCGCTTTTGGAAAACAAAAACGGTTCCAATGCTTCGTAGGAAGCATTGGAACCGTTGGGCTTTATTGCTGAATCGCATCCAGCGACTGAACAAGACCATGACCAAATTGGTTGGATCTGCCCAGGTTCACTGCTGTTTCATTTAGAAGATTACGAAGCTCAACGTTTGATAGTTCAGGTTTCGCCTGCCAAACTTGAGCTGCCACGCCGGCTACATGAGGAGAAGCCATGGACGTTCCGTTGAACGCAGCGTAGTTGTTGCCTGGCGTTGTGCTGAGAATGCTCACGCCGGGAGCTGAAATTTCAACAGCAGGACCGGTACTAGAGAATGTAGCACGGTTGTTGTTTTGATCGACGGCAGCGACCGCGATCACAGAGTCATATTTCGCCGGGTAGCCGACTGTGTCGTTGTTTCCACCACGATTTCCGCTATTACCCGCTGCGGCTACGACAAGAAGTCCTTCTTCGTAAGCTAAGTCAGAGAACTGTTTCAGGATGGACGAGCTTTGGGAACCACCAAGGCTCATGTTGATGATGTCCATACCGTTGTTGATCGACCATTCGATCCCTTCAGCGATACCTGCATAGGATCCGCTTCCAGAGTTGTTCAGTACTTTTACCGCATATAGCTCAGCTTGGGAAGCCACGCCTACAACGCCAAGGTCGTTATCAACAGCAGCGACTGTACCTGCTACGTGTGTACCATGACCGTCAGCATCATAGAATGGGTCGCGGTTTGCAGCATCTGTAAACACGGAGTGACCGCCTTTTACGTTCTCAAACAGGTCTTCGTGGTTACGGTCGATCCCCGTATCAAGAATCGCTACTTTAAGACCGGCACCCGTGTATCCGGCATCTTGAGCCGCAGTTCCTTGCACGTGTGGAATGCCCCATGGAACCGTTTGGCCAAGCGCTTTTACTTCAGCGTTTTCTTCAACTGTCGTGATGTGCGGGTGATTGGCAAGGCCTCGTGCCTGGTTTTCAGTCAAGTTCACGTGTACGACTGGAAGGTGGTCGTATGTATGTAGAATGTCCCCTTCATCGACACCGAACGCTTTGATCAACCCTTTACTTGCAGGTCCGTTGAATTGGATCAAATAATCCTGACTCTGATCGTTCCCCCCTGCATCTGCCCCGACAGATACGGGAATCGCTAGTAAAACGAGTGCTAACCAAACTGTGAATAATTTCTTCAAAACAACCCTCTCCTTTTTTATAAAATGAAATTAGCTTTCGTAAGGCAAATCCTGTGGCGCTGGGTCAAAAGAAGCTTGAACAGAGACGATATTTGCCGTTCCTGCACTTAGAAAACCGACAACAAGAGCAATCGCAACGAGTTTTTTCAACATAAAACAACCCTCCTTTCAAAGATCTGGTAAACTAGTAAAAAAGAGTAGAGTAAGGTGACACAACATGAACAAACAAACGTTAGGCGAAGAGATCACAAAACTTCGCAAACAGCATTTCCTTTCCCAAAGGCAGCTAGCTGAAGGCATTTGCACCCAATCGGCCGTCTCTCAAATCGAGCGAGGCCAAATCGCTCCCGGAGTAGATACGCTTTATCATTTGGCTACCCGTCTGCATGTGCCGATGGATTACTTCATCCAAGTGATGCTAGAAGAAGATATGGAAGAGCACGAGGCCTTGATCACGACCATTGAGCACCTATCCAGTGAGCAGAAATTTGAAGCTCTTTACCATCTCCTTTGTGAAAAAATGACGGAGGAGAGGATGGCGTGCTTTTGGATGAGCAGCTACTTGAAGTGGCACTATCACTTAGCCGCTTATCAAACGAAGCGTGTGACCATAGAAGAGACCATTCGCCTTCTCAAAACACTCCATGATGAAAACAAAACCACTGTTCAATCAAAAGGGAATTTGTACGACCGCATTCTCAATTCGATTGCGTACTTGCTTGCAACGAACCAACAGTACAAAGAAAGCCTTTATTACTACGATAAAATCTTAAAAAATGACCAGCGATCGTCTTCTGTCACGTCTGTGGCTCCGGACATCTTTACAATCCGAGTGATGTACAACAAATCGAAAACCCTCTACGACATGGGACGAGTGGAAGACTCCCTTGCGACGATTGAAACAGGGATCGAGAAGTCGTTGGAAAAAGAAAACATGTCTCTTCTCGGCCAATTTTATTACTACAAAGGCCAATGCTTTGAAACGCTCGACGCCGGTGAGGAAGACATTAGAGAATGCTACCAAAAAGCGCTCTTCTTTTTCGAACTGCTAAACAAGAAGCTTTATAGCCAGTTGATTTGGAAACACAAAGGCGACTACTTACGATGAGTTATCTGAATATTTGTTTTATATCCTACCTAGTTCCTAGCACGAGTACAATAGGGTTTTGAAAGATAAATAGTAGTAAACTTATTAAATTTGGTTGTGATTTACATAGATGACGCATCTTGTTAAGGATGGAGGAGGGAGTACCTATGAACCTGTCAGGACGTTTTACTCGTTTTGCTGAAGAAGAGTGTAAAGGCTCGAGTTCTCTTTATGAGGAGCTAAGCAGAAAAGTGGCGAACGATGAGGAGTTACTCACGGTAGCCGGACAAGCAGGTGCAGGCCAGCCGATACCGAATTTGTTTTTCGGTGCCGTTCACTATCTTCTTTTAAAAGGGGAGGATCCGCTGCTTCTAAACGACTATGCCAATGGATCCGTGGCGTTTGATCGATTTAAGGAGTTTTGCACGACCCATCGTTTTGAGATTGAGGAGCTCTTGAAAACGAAACGTGTGCAGACAAACGAAATCAGGCGATGTGCGTACCTTTACCCCGTGTTTTGTTCGATCTGGAAAAGGACAAATAAACCCCTTTCCATGATTGAAATCGGGACGAGTGCAGGGCTGCAACTTCATTGGGATCGTTACTCGTATACGTATGGAGGAAAAGACACATACGGCAAGGCCGATTCACCGGTCAAGATTCACTCGAGCTTCACGGGGGATCCGACTCTTTTACCTAAGAGCCCTCCGGTTGCATCCAAAGTTGGGGTCGACCTTCACGTTAATCACATGAACGACGAGGAAGACTACTTGTGGTTGAAGGCGTTAATCTGGCCTGAGCATGAAGAACGGCGTGAGCTTTTTGAAGCAGCGTCTGAAGTGATGAAAAAGGACCCGATTCGATTGGTCGAAGGAGACGGCGTTGCAATGTTGCCTCAGTTAGCGAAAGAAGTGAGTGATGATTCAACACTTGTTGTATTTCACACACACGTAGCCAATCAAATCCCGGTTGATGTTAAAAAGGAGCTAGAGAAAAACATTCGAACGATCGGCGAGGAGCGGGACGTGTTTCATGTATATAACAACATGTGGGACGGGCTCCTTCACATGGACGCCATCATAGATGGGAAAGAAGAAACGCACACAATCGGAAAAACAGAAGGCCACGGGCGATGGTTTGAGTGGCCGAGTGAGTGGCCAACTGGGGACGGTTCTTTCGCTTCCCAGGACGTAGAAGAACCGTCCCCACCTAGACACAGGAGGTAAAGATGTACAACTATACGATTTGCTTTATTAAACAAGGAAACCACGTGTTGATGCTCAACCGTGAAAAAGGCGCTTGGATGGGACGATGGAACGGTGTGGGTGGAAAAATTGAAGAGGGAGAAACGCGGGAACAAGGGGTTTTGAGAGAAGTAAAGGAAGAAACAGACCTTGATTTATCAGCAGTCATTCACAAAGGAGATATCGAGTGGGTTGTGGATGGAAAAGCGTACGGTGGCATGCATCTGTTTGTAGCTGACATTCCGGAGCAGGTATCGTATCCGACTCCCGTGAAAAAGGAAGAAGGCATTCTTGATTGGAAGACGTGTGAGTGGTTGTTGGACGAAGAAAACATGGGTGTTGCCGATATCCATGACTTTTTGCCCCAGGTGTTGGACGGTGAAGGGAAGAAGTCGTTTGTTTATTACTATGAAGGAAGTACGCTTGTGAAGGTGGAAGAGAAACAAGCGGTGCCAGACCCTGTGTGAGGATGTGAACACAGGGTCTGTGACCAATTAAATTAGTCATGACTTATCGAAATATACTTTTCAGGACATACGCTACATCATATTCTTCAAGGTATTTTTGGTAGTCTTTAGGGTCATCGGTATAACCATCAGGAAGAGAGCTCATTGTGTCTTTAGAGGAATACAGAATCGTTGCCAAAACCATATCACCCTCGATCGGAACTTCTGGCTTAAGATGGGTTTGTGAAATTTTAGCCATTCCATCAGCTCCGTCCCTGAAGATCGTCTCCACGGTTTGATGCGTTCCGATTAAATCACCACTTGATACGCTTGTTGTAAACAAAGCGTCCTCCTGGTCAATCAAATGCGAGGATGTAAACACAATGGACCCCTCGCCTTCAAGGTTTATGGAGATTAAAAACGCAGGAGAATCCGCAACTTTTCCGAAATCATACCTTTCCATCCGGAGCTCCACTTCACTATATGTGCCATCCACGTTAAAATCAAACACAAAGGCATCCTCCGATCCGGCAAGAATCGCCTCTTCTCGGTCGGTTAAGGACGCTTCTATCAATGTGTTTTTACCTGTTTCAGCTACACACGCCCCAAGTAAAAATGTCCCCAACATCATGCCTGAAACAAAACCCTTTTTTATCATGCTCCACATCCTATTCTAATAATGGTTAGTCGGTTTGACTGGTCTGGCACCGTTTTTAAATCTCGTATTCTTTCTCCGTATCCTTTGGCATGACCCAGTCTGCAATCAGATAGACAATCACACCAGGGACGATGGAGGTAAAGAAGGTAGCCAAAGCAAAAACCAATCGCACCATGGTCGGGTCCCAGTTAAAATAATCGGCGATCCCAGCAAGAACGCCGCTCACCTTTACGTCAGTCGTAGACTTATAGAATTTTCGATTGCTCATTATTCCACCTCCGCATCGGTATGGTGCCAGGCCCTGTGTAAAGTTATATACACAGGGCCTGGCACCTTTTACATAACATCTACTTTACGTTCATGAACCTCCCCGGATAGAGCTCTTCTGCTTCTACTACAATGGCAGTCATACCCGTTTCTGAACGGGTTTCGTGCCACTCACTCACTTGCCAATAAACAGCGTCTCCAGAATGTACGTCTACCCATTCGTTTTCCTGCCCGCTCACTTTTCCCTTGCCTGAAACAATAAGAAGAAGCTGATCAGCAGCCGCCACATGCCCACCGATCACGCCAGCCGTTCCAAGGTGCATACAGCCGATGCGCGTCTCACTGTCCGTAACCACAATACGAGACATCACAAAGTCTGAGTCGAATTGAGTGACGTGTTTGCCTGTTTCTTTTACGAATGTGTAAATCTTCATTATTTCGAACCTCCAATATGTTCCTTCATCGTACCATATATTAACATATTGAAGTGGATAAAAGGGGGGAGTTAGACAGCAGTGTCAGCGACTGGGTACAACGGTCAAGACAGTTTCTCACAACCGAAGTGAGAAACACAACGAAGATTTGGGCCCATACATTCAAGCATATGGCTCGTAAGTGTTAAAAAGAAATGGAGGGTGGAAAAGGGAAGGTTCTGTTGCATCCAATGAAGCAACAGAACCTTCCGTAACTTGCCACAAGCAAACAAAAAAACTCACCGGCTACAACCGGTGAGATCATCTTAATGCTTTCTAATTTGTGCGATTACATCAGCGATCGCCTGAATAAATTCAAAGGATTGAAACGAAAGAACGGAGACGACAGCCAATGAGAGAAGACCTGCAAAGCTTTCAACAAAAAGGTTCATGTTATCTGCCTCCTGTATATGAATGAAATCAGTATATCAGGAAAACAGCCCATTTGTGCATGTGAAATTGTGTGAAGAACGTTGAGTGAAATGGTGAGCAGGGGGTCAGACCCCAACAACCTAACCGACCTAAATTAAGCGACTTGAATTTCTGTTCGTTCAAGGCTCTTTTTCCGCTGCCTATAACCGAAAAATACTAACATCACTCCTAAGGAAAGGAGAAGAGCGGTTAAAACAAGTGTGAGTAGCGCTACATCAGGTGTATAGAGTGCGATGGTTCGCCATGGTGTTTGAATCGATATTGAAAAAACAGGAATTAAAACGAGACCAAGAAGAATACAGAGCACTCCAAAAATGAAGGGAAACCTTAATGGCTTCTGTTTATAAGAGAATACCAGAACAAGAGATAATAAAAGGATAATCCCGCCGATTACCCCGACCATGATGAGCTGGGTGAATAACGATAACGGAGTTAAGGGGGAGAGTACTTCCTCTTCCGCTAATATCGATCGAACACGTTCCATAATGGATAAATAAGCTTCTGCTTCTAACTGGTGGTACTTATTTACGAGAAGAGCAACACCAATTTTATCATCAGGATTAAAGAAAACTTCTGCCCGTTGATCTGGTGTGGCACCAGTGTGCCAAGGGAATGTATTAGTTGAAAAAGGATTAACAAACCGCCAGCCGTACCCGTAGTTCGAATCCGTCGGTTGTTGCAACATCACTCCCTTGTTCTCATCAGAAATAATGTCTCCTCCATTCATTAGGAAAGATAAAAAGTGACCCAAGTCAGAAGACGTAGATACCATGTATCCATATGGCGCTCCCGCTGGATCAAAATAACCTTCACTTTGTTTAGGAATGGTAAACCAAGACGTATGTCCAGGTACAAGGGTAGCTGGAACAGATGATTCTGCTGATGTATGACTCATAGATAATGGCTGAAAGACGTCATTCTTCATGAAATCAGCAAACGATTGGTTTGATACAGCTTCAATGACTGCACCTAAAAGAAGGTAATTCGCGGAGTCATATACATACGTATCTCCAGGTCGGTGGTTAAGTGAAACATGAGCGAGCTCTTTGGCAGCTGCTGCGACAACATCAGCAGTTGCCTCACGGTCAAATACGTCTAATGCTAAAGCTGTCTCTTCTGTCGCCATTCCACTTGTTTGTTCAAGAAGGTGCCGAACTAACATGGGTTCAGAGTAAGGTGTGTCATAAGAAAACCAAGGGAGATGTTCGTGAACAGGGTCATCGAGTGTAAGAGTCCCCTTTTCAATAAGGACAAAGGTCCCTAATGACGTTAGCGGCTTACTTATCGAACCTATGAGAAAGGGTGTTTCAGAAGTTACATTTTCACCGAGACTTCCTTCGTAATAAATACCCTCCTCAGTGACGACAGTGAGTGAAAGATCAGGTATACGATACGTCTCTTGAATGTCTTTTAACAACGTATCCAATTGGTCTTGTTTCGTATGAGCGGATGCATGAGTAGTTAACATCCCATTAGAGAGAAAAAGAACCATTAATAAACAAGCAAAGAGTTTTTTCACATTATATCCTCCTATAAAATTCTCCTATGTATTTCCACCAATTTTATTATAAAACAACCAGCAATAAATTAACACAAAATTCCAAATTACGGACTATGTGAAGGTATACACGTGGTGACTGACCCTGAGTGAAGTTGTGAGCACAGTGCCTGGCACCAATTCTTCATTGAGTCTTTCGGCTTCGCATATTCCCTCCGGACAAGTCATATAGTGTATCAGTGGACGAACTGTAATGACTCATCGATACATGAAAAGTGAGGATCGGGGTGGAGTTTTGAGATGAAGAAGCGAACGAGCGAGCTTAAAAAGCTGATGGAGATGAAGAGAAGGAGTCGCCAGCCGGGAAGGCAACGTGAAGGGGAGAAGCGTCGGGAGAGATCGAGCTATCCTCCTTGGGTGCAAACGAGCCATGATGAATCGAGGGAAGATACGGATTTTTACCGACCCGACGGAAGGGACAGTGGAGAGTCCGAGCCGATTTTCAAAAAAGAAACGATTCTGTTTCAACTGCTTGCCAGTGTGTGTTTGTTCTTAGTCGTGGCGATCTTGTTCAGTATGCCTTCGGGTCAGTTTGACAGCGCTCGTTCCTTCGTTCATCAGTCTTTTACCCAAGAGTTTGAATTTGCTACGGTAGGTGACTGGTACGAAAATCAGTTTGGCCGTCCTTTGGCTCTATTGCCGCCAAGCATGGAAGTAGCACCGGCTCCTGAAGGGGAAGATATTGAATATGCTTCGGCTCTACCTGCAACGGGAACGATTGCCGAGTCTTTTGAACAAAACGGGAGAGGCATTTACGTAGAAACGGACATCGATGAAGCGGTTGAAGCGGTTCGAGGTGGGGTAATTACGTTCTTAGGTGAGGACGAGGAGCAGGAGTGGGGGAAAACGGTGGTGATTCGTCACTATGATGGGGGCGAGTCGTGGTACGGAATGCTTGATAACATTCAAGTGAAGTTGTACGACCATGTGGATGCGGGAGATTTGGTAGGGTATGTGTCCCCGGCGGTCGATGATGAGAGTGTGGGTGTGTATTACTTTGCCTTAAAAGAAGGAGAAAGTTTCGTCGATCCGATCGATGTGATCGCTCCTTGATGGATTTACTAAGGATTGTTAAAATTCACCCACTGTTTTGGTTGGTACTCGGAACAGGTATTATTACAGGTTTTTTTAAAGAAGTGGTCATGGTCTTTCTCATCGTGTTTGTCCACGAAATGGGTCATGGATGGATGGCAAGACATTTTGGTTGGAGGCTAAAAAAAATCGAACTTCTTCCTTTTGGGGGTGTAGCGGAGACGGAAGAGTATGGAAACAGGCCCGCGAGAGAAGAAGCACTCGTCATTTTGGCAGGTCCAGTACAGCACATTTGGATGATCGGGCTAAGCTTCTTGCTCCTTTCTTTTGAATGGTGGACGTACGCGGACCATTCCATTTTTATGTTTCACAACTTGGCGATCTTAAGCTTTAATCTCCTTCCGGTCAAACCGTTGGATGGAGGAAAGCTGTTGTTTGTGTTCCAAACGGCCTTTTTACCGTATAGAAAAGCCCTTCAAACCTCATTTTATTCGTCGATCGTGTTTTTGGCCGTTCTCTGGTCTGTGGCCATTAGTGTGCTGCCGTTTCATTTGAACTTAATTGTCGTTCTCGGCTTTTTAACGGTCCATCACTATTTAGAATGGAAGCAGCGACACTTTATTTTTATGCGATTTTTGATTGAACGCTTTGAAAAAAAAGTCTCACTCACAAGTCGCGTTCGACCTGTATTTGTGCAAGAAGACGAGCGGGTGGTTGATGTAATCAAACAGTTAAGGCGCGGTTGTTCACACATGATTGTGTTAAAAGAGACCGGTAAAGCAATCAATGAATCTACAATCATTGACGCTTACTTTAATAAAACAAAACGGATGCTCCCAATCGGCACGGTTTTTTAAACCAAGCAGAAAGGGAGCTTTTTGGTGAAGTGGGGACGGTTCTTTTGTTGCCAAATAGGAAAGGCACGTTCTCTTAATCCCGAATTTATTGAGGAGTCATTACTGTCATTGCCTGCTTAATGCTTTCTTTTAAATAATCTGGTGAGTTTGGGTGAGTAAAAATCTCTTCCGCAGAAAGCCATAACACCTGTTCAACCTCATCTACACTTTTTGGAAATGCTTCGCCAAATTCGTGTTCACAAAGAAAAACAATATCAATCACGTTATCACCGTTATCCGTTACAAAGGACGTACTATGAACGTATTTGACCGTTTCTTTTATCTCTATCCCGACTTCTTCAATGATCTCACGCTTTACGGTTCTTTCTAATACATCAAGGGAATTCCCTTCAATATCAACCTTTCCGCCAACGAGAGAAAGTAAGCCTCCAGCATGCTCTTCTTTTTTACTGCGCTCAATAATTAACCATTTCCCATTTTTAATAATTGCACCTTCAACGTTTACAATGAACATCGAATCTCCTCCAAACAGAATAATTCAAAAAAGGTGGAATTTGTTCTCTGATGATTAGCGAATATCTCCTATTAAACCTTCGATCATCTGAACTTTTTCATCGTCAGTAAATCTGTATTCCGGATCCCATAAGGAAATATGAAATTGGTAGGTCTCATCGTACGTTCCTTTTGCCGAAAAGACTAGGTCGTTTTCATCCTCTGTTCGCACGGTTGTGTCCAAAACCTTTGTGATTTCGTATCCGTCCCCTTGCTTCACGTCTTCTCTAAAGGAACCGGAAGAGACGGTAGTGGTTGACGGGTGAATCGTTAGGTCGATACCTACTTCCATGTTTTCGACTAACGTCTCTCGGTAAACAAACGATTCGTCTGACGGAAACGTATGCACCAATATCTTTGATTCTTCGTCAAACAACGGGTCAAAACACGGAGTCGGATGTGACGCCTCTTCGTTGAGAGAGTTTTCCATTTCTTTCCCTTCACCCCAACAAGCATCTCCTTGCACCTCGTCGTTTGAACAGCCAGCTACGACCCCTGTAAATACAATTGCTGATAAAAAGAGCATCGCCTTTCTCACCATGCGAATCCCTCCCCAAAAGTGGCTTTTCATTATTTACGCATGGAGTTGGAAAAAGATTCAATATGGCGAAAGGAGCGGTTTTTTTATGATTCATTATATTTCGGGAATATTCATTATAAATTAGAGAAATTAATTATAAAGCCACAAGGATTCATTAAATCACCAAAAAAGAGTCATGATATAGCCCTCCGTTGACGCGCGAAGAAGCAAAGGAACCGCCCCCGCTCCGTACTTCCTACTCACCATTAAACCACTCGTCATACCACAAATTGTTATCCTCTTCCCATTCCTCATCGGCTGCAACGAGTGCTTTTTGAGCATATCTTTCTGCCTTCTCCAACTCGTCGGTCTTTAAAGATAGTTCCGCTATATCCCGCCACACAAAATGATCTTGAACATACGCTGCTGATTTCAATCGCATCTCGAGAGCGTTCTGCCAGTCTCCTTCTTCGTAATAGAGTTCGTTTAAATAATCATAAACCGTATTCGCAGCATAGTAATATGGGGGCTGAGCGTCATCAAATGCATGAAGGGCTTTAATTGTTTCTGCCTTTTCAGCTGTAAAACGCATTTCCCCCAGTGTCATGATTTTCTCAACCTCACTTTTAAAATGAGTGTGATAGGTTGAGAGAGTTTCCCCCGTATGCTGCTCAAAAGCTTCTTCAAAACGTGCCCCGCTGGCAACATCTCGGACAATGTTGCCAACCACGTCCGAACCTTCGTCAGCTTTCATTTTCTCTACAGTGAAATGAGAAATACGATAACGCTCAGTTTGAATGGCCGGATTGACCCCTCTGTCCATCCTCATATCCTCATATGGGACCACATCCCACCAGTTCATGGAGTCACTAAAAGGAAGCTGGGCAAATTGGTAAGCAAACGCTTCTGCAACTCCTTCATGAAACCAGTTAGGGACGGAAGTTGGATCGGCACCGTCACTTTTTAAAAGATCAAACATCACGTGATGGAGGTATTCGTGGGAAAATCCATATACCAGTTCATCTTCCTCCAGTGATCCATCCAAAAACACCTTTGCCTGGCTGGGAAAATAAACGCCGTTTGCTGCCGCCAAAAACAAATGAGGCCATCTGCTTTCACGTGTTATGACCACGTGAAGCATATCCTCATGTTCGTGTGAAAACCATTCGTCTGTATTAAGTTGGATCTCGGGAAGGACATTCGTAAGGATCTCCGCCTGGTCAGCGTCTTGATAATATACCCGCACCCCATTTTCTTCTACATAATCGTAGTGAAGGTGGCTTAGACTCATCACGGCTCCCACAACGGCGCCACGGACCTGTGGTACTAGGACTATCGCACATGCAAAAGCAATTAACAAAATCGTACTCAACAACGTTCTTTTCACAATAACCAACACCTTTTGATAAAAAATTGACATAAGGACGGATCTTTTCTTGCCAAGGAATAAGGGTTCCCACCTAGTTTCAAAAGAAAAACACCCACCTCATTTTAACATAAATATCCAAATTATTTGTCAGATCATGTATAATAAAGTGTGTCAGAAAGGGCTTTGTTTTTTACCACGGAATTCCCTAATGACTTAAGAAATAAAAATCAAGGAGTAGACATGTACATGAAAAGAAAAATGATCATCATTATTTTAAGTACCATCGTTTTGGTTCTTGCACTCACGCGAATTGATTTTTCGATTCAAAACAATAATCCAATCCCTTACTATTTAGCCGTTTCTAAAAAGGTCTTTACTCAAGAAGAAATGGTCATCGTATGGAAAAATCCAAATATTTATTTAGTAGACTTCAACAACCTAGATCCTTTTATTGAAATCATGATTGATGATGGATGGGAGTATGTTGGCACGCGTGATCGGGGGGCCATGTTGTTCGAAAAAGGAAACGTGACTCAAGGTGTTTCTTTCTCTTCGTTTGCGAAGAAGTACACGTTAATCAATTCACCTTTATATGCTGATTGAAGAGTATGAGTTAGAGAGGTTGGTGGTATAACATGCATTTCAAAATTGGGGATGTTGGTATTTTCCTCCCCCCTTTACATATTACAATGATTGCAATAATCGTCATTTTCTTGTTGGTAAAGTGGAGTAAGGAACTAGAGACACGGCGTTATACCGTTTTCGTTTACTTCCTAATAAGTGCAATAATTGTTCCGGTTTTTAGTTATAATACAGCAGGTGGCGTATTTGAGTTGTGGGTTCCATTGGGATTTATCCTTGTCTTTTTCTACTTGTTCCGTAGTAAAAGAAACCATCGATCTAAAATGAAAGCCAGTATATTAGGATGTTGCGTAGCAATCTATCAAATCATTCTCCAATATAGTGGGTAGAGATTCCTCCACTAATGAGAAGAGTAATCGTTAGAGGTCGGGAAATCTGCGCGTTTTACATGATCGGAAAGAGGTTGAAGTAACCATTATGAAAAGCAGTATTTTTACAGCCATTCTAATTAGTTTATTCGTAATGACCGCTTGCGGAAATCAAGTAGCTAGTGTGTCTGGAGCGGATCAGCTCCCGGGTCTTGAGGAGATCGAACTCTTTTATGTTGGTGGTACCGACAAAGCAGGAATCTCAACGGAAGAAACCAATGCCATAATCGAAGAAGAACATAAGGTAACACAAGCATTAGACATCCTAAACGAAATATCGTTCGAGTCGATCGATAGAGAATATGTTACATCCGAGGCGTTACACTTTGAGGCAAACTATACGTTATTATTTATCGAAGATCTTGATGCTGAAGAGCAGTTTTCGATCTGGTTATTGGATGATGGATCGATCATTATTCCTACCTGGGAAGGGGATTATTACATAAAAGAAGGTGCTGAGCAGGTTCATGATGAACTTTTAGATGTTCTTGAGGTTGGGTTTTGACTGGAAATTGGATATGTATATCAATGAGGAGTATTACAAAAGCATCGTAATAGAAGTTAATGAGTAAAAGTATTATTGAATAAACTGCTAGCATTAGTGAAAGAGGCTTTCACTATTCTTATCGAACAAATGGGGAGGATTCTTGAATATTTAAAACATTAGGTCTAACAATAATACAGAGTAGGTGGATTAGTGAACAAATATAAGAAAGAAATTATAGAGCATTATAAACAATCAATAGAATTTGTAAAGTCTTTAAACGAATTAAGTGAAAATGAATGGAGAACACCGATAGGCAAAGGGAAATGGACTATTG
The DNA here is from genome assembly GCF_000429705.1 of Alteribacter aurantiacus DSM 18675. Classification (GTDB taxonomy): domain Bacteria; phylum Bacillota; class Bacilli; order Bacillales; family Salisediminibacteriaceae; genus Alteribacter; species Alteribacter aurantiacus. Next base: position 1,821,848 of record NZ_KE386941.1, on the reverse strand, counting down.
CAGAAATAATTGGTCACTTCAGACCTTGGGATGAATTCGTAATACAACAACGAATACCTTACTTATTTTCTGAAGAAGAACTACCTAAAGGACCAGAAGCGAAAGAAATAAATAATAGAGCTGCATTTAAAACAAGGGAAGAAGTTCAAATGATAACAATAATTAAATTTATTTCTACAAGAGTTGTTTTATGTAAGGCGATAGAAGAACTTTCTGATGAAAACTGGGAGAGAAATTTCACAATCGGAAAAACTTCATTATCGTTGTATGAGTATTTCAAAGGATTAATAGAGCATGATAACCACCACTTTAATCAAATTAAAACCACTTTAAACTTATGAAGCTAACGGGAGCGTTAGTTAAAGAAGGAACGAAAAATCAAAAGCAGATGAATTCCGCTTTTGATTTTTTCATTTTCTAAGCTAGAAATACTCATTTCACTTAATAAAGCTTCTTCTTGAAGTATTTTAGCAGGTTCGTTTAAAAAGGGCAGGCTGTTTTCAAGAGTTTGGAACTTTTTCCCTTTGTGTTCCGTATAAGAAGAGTAAGCTTGAAAAAATTGTTAAGGAGGTTAAAAATGCCGGTTATTCTAGGGAGTATTTTCTCTGCGGTCATCATTTTTATTACGGTTCGTTCTATGATTAAAGTATTAAGTATAGCTTTTTACAGAAACGAAATTTCGATCTTAAAATACAGAGTTTTAGCAACAACGTTTACGGTAGGAGGTATTTTCGTTGCTTCGATTTTGCCTTTTGCTTATGAAAGAATACTCGATTTAATCTATTTATAGAAATGAGCAAGGAGGTAGTGTATGAGAAATACTCTGAAATTTGAAAATGTTAAATCTAATTCTAAGGTATTGTTATTGGTCTTAATTACTTTATCCATGAGCCTTGTCGTGTGGGCAGGATTTACTGGCAGATCGTCTATGGTTCAGTTCTTTTTAATTCTGGCATTGTTTCTCTCTATTAGTCATCTACAGCTTATGAATAAAAATCCAGAAAGAAGGACGTTTTATTTTGTTTTATTTTCTGTGTCATGTCTGGCTGTGTTATTGGCATTGGGCAACGTAATTGTTGGAATATAATTGTTAGGAGGGTCTATGGAGAGTCTACATATGAAATATCATTTAAATCGTATTTATGGGCAAAGGGACACTTTTTTATCCAAGATCGATTGCCTACAGAATCCGTGGACACGCCCTCAAGATTAAGTGGTCAATTGGGGAGACCTACTACCATCTTTATCTAATGGTTAAGCGGTTGAGGCAGTTGAATACTGTTTATCTTCCATTGTGTAGTCCAGTAGCAAAAATGAAAAGCTCAGAGCTGTTCCCTACACGAAGTGAAGATATTTATATTATTTATAAGAAAAGAAAGGGGAAATCCATGAAATCTCCTTTTGTGCTTCTCCCACCGAAGAATGCAAAAGAAAGGATGACTTTTGCAGACCTTGTTGGATGTACCAATCGTGAAACAAAGAAGTTAGAAGCCCAGGTTTTATCGATAACGGAAGAGGTAGCCGGCCATATTCGGTATCCCGATCCGATTGCAGATTATCCAAATGTCATTCAAAGTATTGATTTACTGGGGATTCACGAAAGGCACCACTTTCAGCTTTGTGAAAGGTACTATGAGCTTCATTAGGTGACACGTATATTGTGTGTCACTATCATGAAATATTTCCTTAAATACGTGTTTCATATGTATGTAGAAATTAGGGAATTGATTGTGAAGTGTAATACTTAAACGATCGTGGAGAATCCTTTAACAAGGATTAGTTTTTCTAGCGAATAAACGAGACACTTATAGATTAGAATTATTATACTGTTCAACAAGCGTCCTTCCATATGACTTTATGAACGATTACACTTTAAATAACGAGTAGTGCATAAATCTATCTCCCAACCAAATAAATATTAGTAAGAATTGTAATGGACTATATTTATAAAACCTAAAAAAAGACCACTTTAGAAGTGGTCTTTTCTTGAGGGTCAATTAATAGTCAGACTTGTAACTTCTGAACGTATGCCCTCTCCATAAAATGGCAAGAGCAATAATTAATCCAAAAAAAGAAAAGGACAGAATGACTAATTGAATATCAAATCCTCTGGAAACGAGTAAAGTTACACTCGCATAGGCAAGTGGATCAAACCCGTTCATGGCTAAAAAGACAATACTCATGACCCTCCCCATAATGCGGGGATCAGTATCTTCTTGTGCTGAGGTGAAAAATGGAATAAATACAAATGACATTGTAAATCCAATGAAGAACGCTAAGGCTGTTAAAATATACAAATTAGGAATTTGACTAAAAGCTAGAGCTACGATTAAAGTTGCAATTAAGCCTGCAATTGATGTTAATCCCCTGCGTCGTATTTTGATCATACCAATTATTGCTGTACTTACCAGCATCCCAGCCCCTAAAGCAGCGTCAATGTAACTAAGGTTAATAGGTGTCCCTCCATACATTTCAACTAAAATTGGGATTGCAATGGTTATCGCTCCGAAGGCAAAAAAGTTTAACGTAATTAAGATAAGGATACCGGTAATTAAAAATCTGCTTGCTTTTACATAGGAAATCCCTTCAATGAGATCTCTAAATGGTGTTTGTTTTACTGTATTAACTACAGGACCTTCTTTTAAGAAAGGTGGGAACATAAAAAAGGCAGATAAAAGTACAATAATAGATGAGGCTAAATAAGCTGTCGTTACGCCACCGAATTCCATAATACTTCCAGCGATAACAGGGCCAATAACAAAGGCAATTTGACCCAATCCCTGAATAATAGCGTTAGCTTGTTTTATTTGGTTTTTTTCTACTATTTTCGGGATTAATGAGGTTCCAGCTGGTCCAGAAAATGCATCTAATGTTCCAAAAATGGACCCCAAAATGATCAAGTACAGAAATGTTAATTGATTTGCATTTTGCAATAAAAATATGATAACTAGCAAAACTCCCTGGATTGAACTCGTACTGAACATTATTGTCGTCTTCTTGAATTTATCAGCAAGAACCCCTCCAAATGCCATCATGAGTATACGTGGCACAGTAATGGCAATAAGAATAAGTCCCAATGAACTAGCAGAACCTAAATCAGAAATGACAAACCATGTTGTTGTCATAAAAAACATACTAAACCCTATTAGCGCCAAAAAACTACCAATAAACAGAAATATAAAAGTACGATTTCGAAATAATGATTGTTGTTCCATAGATAACCTTCCTCTCAAACTTATTATAGAACCAATCATAAATTGTGACGTTATGTCGTAAGCAAACTTTTATGTAATAAAAAAAAGCATGTTTTAAACTAGTTGATTTGTTTTTGTGAATTAATTAACAGGTGTATTGTTTGTGACCTTACGTAACAGTTTATAATTCAGTAAGGTGGTGTAAACATGGAAATGACAATTGGTCAGTTTGCAAAATTAACAGGTACAACGGTGAGAACATTGAGGTACTACGATAAAATTGAGTTACTTACCCCCAAAAAATTAAATAAAAATGGTCGAAAAGTATATACACGATCAGACTGGGAACTTTTTCAGCAAATATTGATTTTAAAACATTTTGGTTTATCATTAAACGAAATAAAAGAACAGATGACTGATCAGAAATTAAATAATAGAGAGTTATTGCTGGTTCAAAAACAATTAATTGAAAAAAAACAAGCGGAATTAAATGATAAATTAGAAGTAATTACGAGAATGGAGAGGTTGTACAAAATTGAAGGTATTTCTGAGGAAGAATTAAATGAATTTGCTTTTATTATGCTTGATTTATTCAGGCGGGAAAAATCACAACTTCAAATATGGGAAAAACACTTTAGAAATGACAAGGAAATCCTGAAAGAGATTAAGTTGCTTCATAAACCTGAATACAAGGAGAAGATGGATAGAGAAACATGGTATTTAATTCAAGCGATTAGAAATGCTATTCAGTATAATGACGCTGCAAGCAGAGAAAAAATACAAGAAATTGTAAACAAAATGAATAACCTATTTCCTGCGATTAGAAACCTTTTAAATCTTGTGGGTAATGATCATTTTTTAGCCAAGTACAAACATGAGTTTACTATTTATTTTCCTGAAAATATAGCTAGCTATATTTATAAGGAATTGAAAACATATTATGATTAGAACGATAAGACAGTTAACTAAAAAGTAGATAACTCTCAAGAGCCTGTGTTCAACCAACAGGAGCTAATTTTGAGAAAGAAGGACGAAAAAACAATAGATCCATTTGCTGCACTGTACAAGGATAGTGTGCATTTAAACGATACCCTATTTGTGTTAACTTCGTGAAAAGGTATACTTAAAGTAACGAAAGCGGTAGTTTAATAAGAAAGGATCAAAAAAAGCAGATGTCTAGTCTGCTTTTTTAAGACTATTCATTTTCTGAGCTAACGAAATACCCATTTAAGATAAAAAGGAGTCGTCCCCTCTTCTCCAATCCTCGCACACAACTACACCTCACACCAAGGCACTTTTGGATACTTGTACTTTCATTACATGTCTGTCTGTTTTGGGTGTGCAGTTTTTCTTCTTCTGCATATATAATAGAAAATACTAGAACAAACAAACATAATACTATAGAGGAAGTAAATTAAAATATCCTCTTCATTCATGAAAGGATACAAAATTAGTGAAAGTGATAAACCGAGTAATCCAAAAATGAATAGACTAAACAGAGTATTGTCTTTGAGCTTACCTAATAAAGCATAAATAAATCCTCCAATTAAGCAACCAATATACGTTGTAGGTATTATGATGATAGAATGTATTATTGCGGCAACAGCAATATTTTCTATATCAGATACAGAGAAACTATCTCTAATAGCAAATATTAGCATTACAAAAATATTTAAGCAGACGGCAAAAACAATAGTTCTGATGGATGAGTTCAAATGTGACATGTTATCTCCTAATTAATTATCAATAATCATATTATAAATCGTCAGGATTCATTATATTTCGGGAATATTCATTATAAACGTGTAAGGATTCATTATAAGTTAAAAGAAATTCATCATAAAGTCACAAGGATTCATTAAATCCGCTCAAAGATTCATCATATAGCCCTCCGTTGGCGAGCAAAGAAGCAAAAGAACCGTCCCCACCTGGCCCTGATTTTGCCGGCGGTTCCTTTGTTCATGTATAATAGCGGTAGTTAGATGAGGAAACGGAGAGACGTGCGGTGCTTGAGATTATATTGAACACAATTACGGATGAGAAACGCGGCGCGATCGTGGAAGATGGGAAGATCGTGGAGTGGCTCGTCGAGGAGCCGACGAAAACGGCGCGGGTAGGCGACATATATAAAGGAAGAATTACGAAAGTGCTCCCTGGGATGGAAGCGGTATTCGTGGACATTGGTGTAGGGAAAGACGGGTATTTACATAGTAAAGAAATTCGAAAGACTGAGGGCGGTACAAAGCCTGTGGCTTCAGCAGTTAAGCAAGGTGAGGAAGTACTTGTGCAAGTGGCAAAAGAAGAGATGAGCACGAAAGGGGCGAAGCTGACGGAATACATTCAGTTGCCGGGGCAATCGATTGTGTATTTGCCGTACTCTGATTACGTTGCGGTCTCAAAGCGCCTTGGGGACGATGACTTGAGAAAAGAGTGGCGTACGTTCGGGCAAGAAACAGTCGAGAGTCCCGAGGGAATGATCATTCGAACGGCGGCGAAAGAGCTTACGATGGCGCAAGTGAAACAGGAATTGGACGTGCTTCGGGAATTGCTTAGTGAAAGTCTGGACGAGGCGAAAGAGAAAAAAGCGCCTGCCTTGGTGTTTGAGGGCGGATCGATGATGCTGCAAGTGGCGCGGAACTACGCTCACCGTCCGAACACGACAATCACGATTGATAACCGAAAAGACTACACGTTTTTGACCCGCTGGTTGAAGATGAATCCGTTTGAGCAGGCGGAGGTTCGCCTGCACGCAAAGCAGGAAGGGATTTTTACGACCTTTGACTTGGAAAAAAAGCTGGAGCGCGTGTTTAGTAAGCAGGTGTGGTTGAAGAGTGGCGGCTCTCTTATTATAGAAGAAACCGAAGCCATGACAGTCATTGACGTGAATACTGGGAAGTTTACGGGGAAAACGTCGCTCGAGGACACGGTGGTGAAAGCGAATAAAGAAGCGGCGGTGGCCGTGGCGGAGCAGCTTCGCCTGAGAGACTTAGGCGGGATCATTATTGTGGACTTTATTGATATGGAAGAGGATGAAAGCCGAGAGCGTGTGTTAAAAGCCCTTAATGATGCCTTGAAGCAGGACCGGACGCGGACGACGGTGATTGGGTTTACGCGGCTTGGGCTTGTGGAAATGACGAGGAAGAAGGCGCGCTCTACGGTGGCGAATAGGCTGACGGAGTCGTGTATGGTTTGTGAAGGGAAGGGGTTCGTACGGTCGGCGCAAAGCTTGTATTTTGCGCTTGAAAGGGAGCTTCTTGAGATGCGAGACACAGAAGCGGTTGTCATCAGCGCGAGCGACGAGCTGTGTGCGTATCTGGAGTCTGATCAACACCAAAAAGTGCTTGAGTCGCGTGCGGGCGTTCGTGTTTTTTTTACCCGATCAGAAAGTGCTGGGTATGTGGTGCGGTTCGCGGGTTCGGTGGATGAGGCGGACGGGTTTTGGAATCGTCAAACTGGTCGTTGACACTGATTTTCGTGATGTGGTATGATGTTTCTTGTTAGTTGTTTGGTTGCACCCAAAGAACTGCAACCGCGCAGAGCAGGTTTTTAAGCGAACTGCCCCTCGTTTGAGGGATAGAAAGCACCTGCAATGGCGAGTCTGAGTAATTAAGGAGGTGCGCATGATGTACGCAATTATTGAAACTGGTGGTAAACAAGTGAAGGTAACTGAAGGCCAAGAGGTATTCGTTGAGAAACTCGACGTTGCTGAAGGTGATACAGTTACATTTGACCGAGTAATCCTAGTTGGTGGTGACGAGACGAAAGTTGGTTCTCCATTAGTAGCGGGAGCTTCTGTTACTGGTAAAGTTGAAAAACACGGCCGTGGCAAGAAGACAATCGTTTACAAAATGAAGAAGCGTAAGAACTACCGTCGTAAGCAGGGTCACCGTCAGCCTTACACAAAAGTGACTATTGACTCTATCACTGTTTAATCGGAGGCTCTTATGATTCGAGTGTCGATTGAGCGGGATGAAAATAAGCATGTATCGTCGTTTACGATGGAGGGACATGCTGATTCGGGCCCACATGGTCATGACCTTGTGTGTGCGGCAGCGTCTGCTTTGTCGTTTGGGACGATTAATGCGATTGCTGAGCTTTGCGAGCTTGAGCTTCCTGTCGAGATGGGAAGCGAGGGTGGATTTCTTAGCTGTCGGGTGCCGGGGGATCTCGGTGCCGATACGTTTGAGAAAGTGCAGTTGCTCTTAGAGGGACTCGTTGTATCGTTTCGCATGCTTGAGGAACAATACGGGGAGTACATCCAGATCTCCAGGAGGTGAAAACCATGTTCTTGAAATTAGACCTTCAATTTTTCGCCCAGAAAAAAGGGGTAGGTAGTACGAAAAACGGTCGTGACTCAATCTCTAAGCGCTTAGGTACTAAGCGTGGAGACGGTCAGTCTGTTACTGGTGGATCTATCCTTGTGCGTCAGCGCGGAACTCGCATTTACCCAGGTGTAAACGTAGGTAGAGGTGGAGACGACACGTTGTTCGCTAAAGTTGACGGCGTTGTAAAATTTGAACGTGTAGGTCGCGATCGCAAACAAGTGAGCGTGTACCCTGAAGTCAAAGAAGCGTAAGTCAATACATGAAGAAAAGCCCTCGATGCCATTTAGGTGGTATCGGGGGTTTTTTGTGTTGGGGTGGGGGAGGAGCGTTTTTAGGGCGGAGGGTTGTCTGGAGCGTGGGATTTACGGGTTGAGGTGGGGGATTCGCGGGTTCGTTGTGCGGATTTACGGCATGGCGGTGTGGATTACCGGGTTAGAGGTGGGAATTCCTGGTTTGGGGGTTGGGAGGGAGAAGCAACGAGGCACTTAAACAGGTTGTGCGCTGGTTTAAACAGGTTAGCATCCCAACGGTTGTGATAAACTGAAGATACAGACTGAACTGAGGGGTGATTGGATTGGGAAAGGTCATTTTGTTTGATGGGGAGTGCAACTTTTGTGATGGGAGTGTGCAATTTATGATCCCGAGGGACCCTCGCCGCGTATTTTCTTTTGCGTCGCTGCAAAGTGAAGAGGGGCAGGCGCTTTTGAAAAAGTACGATGTGCCGCGCGGAGTGGACAGTATGATTCTCATTGATGAAGACCAAGAAGAGTTCCACATGAGGTCGGGAGCGGCTCTTAGGATCGCTCGGGAGCTCACGAGGCCATGGAATCTCGCGTATCCCTTGATCATAATTCCGTACCCGATCCGAGACAGCGTGTATAATCTGATTGCGCGGAACCGGTTGAATTGGTTCGGAAAAAGAGAAGCGTGTCGTATGCCAACACCAGAAGAGCGGGAGCGGTTTTTGGATTGGTGAAAGAACTGTGTGTAAATAACATTAAAAAGGAGACCATCTTGCTATGAAAATAACGGTAATCGGTTTTTGGGGAGCGTATCCGGAAAAAGGCGAAGCGACGTCCTGTTATTTAGTCGAGCACAACAATATGACGGTTGTGATTGACTGCGGAAGCGGAGCAGTTTCCCAGCTGCAAAACTACATAGAACTAAAAGACGTGGACGCGGTGGTGTTTAGTCATTATCATGCCGATCACCAGGCGGATCTAGGCGTGATGCAGTATGCGCGCATTGTGGATAAAGCGATCGGTCGTACGAGTGACAGTCTCCTCATGTACGGACATCGAGAGGACGAGGCCGCTTTTGCATCCTTAACGAAAGAGCCCGCGGTGGAAGGCTTGCCTTATAATGAGGGAGAGGCCTTACACTTAGGGGAAATGACGTTCACATTCAGTCGTACGGATCACCCTGTGCCGTGCTTTGCCATGCGAGTAGAGGCGGACGGGCAGTCGTTTGTCTTCACAGCCGACACGACCTATATGGATTCCCTTGTGGAGTTCAGTGAAGGGGCGGACCTGTTGATTGCGGAAACGAGCTTTTACGCCGATCAGGACCCGACCAACTTCGGTCACATGAACAGTACGGAAGCGGGACGGATGGCAAGAAAAGCAGGTGTGAAGCAGCTCGTGTTGACGCACTTGCCTCATTTCGGGGAGCACCCTGATTTGGTAAAAGAAGCGAAGCTGGAGTTTGATGGAACGGTGGAGTTGGCCGCGACCGGAAAAGTGATTGAATTGAAAAACTAAGTGAAAAGGAGCTGTCCCAGGTGGGCAGCTTTTTTTGTGTTTTAGTAGTGGTGATTTAGGCGGGGGAGAATCTGGCGAGGTACTTTCGGGAGGATTTACCCTCAACAATGATTTATTCGCCCTGAATAATCTTTACCTCTTATTATTTGGTTTTTCCCAAACTCCTCACCATCCCACAAAATCACACAAAATCGTGCGGGGACAGACCCCACCCAACAATTCTACGAATCTCCCTACCAAATTTACAATACCTTCACAATTGATTTACATAGGGTTTATTTCTCCTTAATATTTCTCTTTTATACTAGCAATTGTGAGAGAGAGATTCACACATAAAAAAGAATGTACTCGATACGAGGAGGAAATTGTCGATGAAAAAGTTTGGCTTATCAGTATTAGCAGCAGGATTCATGGTAGTTGCAGCAGCTTGTGGTGGCGGGGAAGAAGAAACAAACGATGGTAACAACGCTGACGCAGGTTCAGACAATGGAGCTGAAGAAACAGAAGAAGCAGCTGGTGACGATGAGAGACCTGAAGGATTCCTTGAAATCCGCGGATCAGACACGATGGTTAACTTAGGTCAAGCTTTTGCAGAAGGTTACATGGACATTAACGAGCTTGGTGATGTATCTGTAACTGGTGGAGGATCAGGTACAGGGATCGCAGCGATGATCAATAATGATGTGGATATTGCTCAGTCTTCTCGCCCAATGACGGACGACGAGTTTGCTGAAGCAGAAGCAAATGGCGCAGAGCCTTATGAATTTATTGTAGGACAAGACGGTCTTGCAGTAGCGATCAACGAAGAAAACCCAATTGAAGATCTAACAATTCAAGAAATTAAAGATATCTTTACTGGCGAAATTACAAATTGGTCTGAAGTAGGTTGGGACGAAGGTGGAGACATTACAGTCCTTTCTCGTCAATCGAACTCTGGAACATATGTTTACTTTAACGAAAACGTAATGGACGGAGAAGACTTTGCTGACAACGCTCAGTTCCTACCAGGATCTTCTGCTATTCGTGAAGCAGTAGAGCAAGAAGCGGGAGCAGTTGGTTACATTGGAATTGGGTATGTTGAAGGCATTGACGCTGTAAATGTAGCAGAAGATGAAAATAGCGAATATGTAACACCATTCGAAGAGTCCAACGTTGACGAAGGGATCTACCCGATTGCTCGTCCACTATACTTCTACGTAAACGGAACACCTGATGGCATCATGCTTGACTACCTAAACTGGGTTATTTACGACGAAGAAGCTGACGATGTGCGTTATGATACTGGATTCTACCAAATCGGTAGCCAGTACATGGAGCAAAACGAAGCGACGTTCTCTGATTTAGGTATCGAGCAGTAATAGGATTACACCTGGAGGGGTTTATCTCTTAGCGGAGAGCTCCTCCTTCCATTTTTAAATTGATTACATTGATATGAAACAGTACACGTACAAGTATCCATGCATTGGAGGGGAACGCTTTGTCAAGCCATGCAGAAAAGCAATCAGAAGATATAAAGCAGATGAAAGTGGTTAATAAAGAAAAGCTTACACAAAAGTCGTTTAAAGCGAATACGCTGGACTTTTTGATAGAAAAGATGTTTTTTGTTTTCGGTTCAATTGCGGTTTTTGTCTTATTATTACTCCTTTATTTCCTAGTTAGAGAAGGGTCATCCGCGTTACAAGAAGTGGGGATTCTCACGTATTTAACTGAAACACGTTGGTATCCGTCGTCACCACAAGGGGCCGGCTACGGAGCACTTCAGTTTATTGTTGGTTCAATTATGGTTACGATCGGTGCTTTAGTTATCGCGATACCATGGGGGATTTTTACAGCGATCTTTATTGCAGAAATTGCACCAAAACGTGTGCGTGAAATTTTAAAGCCGGTAGTTGAAGTACTTGCTATATTCCCATCGGTTGTGCTCGGATTTATTGCCCTTGTTATTTTATCGCCAATCGTTGCCAATGTGTTTGATTTATCAAACGGACGAACGGCACTGACGGCATCCTTAATTTTATCCGTCATGGCTTTACCGACAATTGTAAGTATTGCAGAAGATTCGTTAAGAAGTGTACCGAAAGATTACCGAGAAGCTGCGTATGCACTAGGTGCTTCTCGATGGGAAACAATTAAGATTGTGACATTCCCGGCAGCGAAATCCGGTATTTTAGCCGGAGTAATGCTCGGATTTGGGCGAGCGGTTGGTGAGACGATGACAGTACTCATGGCGGCTGGTAACGCAATCAGCATGCCGATGACTGAATTCATGGGTATCACGGTACCAAACTTCTTGGCATCTGTTCGAACTCTTACGGCAAACATCGCGATTGAAGGATCTGATGTTTCGTGGGGTAGCTTACATTACAGTTCCTTGTTCGTACTTGCACTCATCTTGTTCGTGATCACATTCGTAGTCAACTTGATTGCAGATTTACTGATCTCCCGTCAAAGGAGGAAACTGACCAATGAGTAAGCAAATGTCACAACGACTTTGGTTCGGGATTTGCGGGTTTTTCGCATCCATGACGATTGTAGCCTTACTGTTCTTACTGTTTTCGATTGTAAAAGAAGGAGCATCCGTGATTAGTTGGTCGTTCATTACGGAGCCGCCAAGACGAAACATGACGGAAGGCGGGATCTGGCCGGCTTTGGTTGGAACGTTCTATGTAGCTTCCTTAACGGTTCTCATCTCGGTTCCGATCGGGATTGGAGCGGCGATTTATTTAAATGAATATGCAAAGCAAGGTCCGGTTGTTCGTGTCATTCGCATGAGTATTCGTAACCTTGCCGGTGTCCCATCAATTGTTTATGGTCTTTTCGGACTTGCAATTTTCGCTTCGACATTAAGGTTGGGAGTTGGTTTGATCACAGCAGCGATCACCTTGGCGATCATGGTATTGCCGTGGATCATCACAGCCTCTGAAGAAGCACTTAAGGCAGTCCCGAACTCTTTTCGTGAAGGCGGTTTGGCACTAGGAGCAACAAAGTGGCAGACCATTCGTAACAACGTCTTGCCGTCAGCCATCCCAGGTATGGCAACCGGGTCAATCTTAGGTCTTGCGCGAGCTGCCGGAGAAACGGCACCGATTATTTTGACAGGAGCGGCTTACTTTTCCCGTAACTTGCCGTCCAGTTTGAACGATAGCTTCATGGCATTACCGTATCACTTGTATATCTTGGCTACGCAACACGCTCAAGCGGCAGCGGTTCGTCCGATTGCCTACGGAACAGCATTGGTGTTAATTATGATGGTTATCCTTTTGAATTTGAGTGCGATTTTACTCAGAAACCATTACAGACGTAAAAACGAAATGTTTTAATTTATAAAATCCGAAGTTACTTATTAAATTCCATTTTGGAGGGGATGTACGATGACAGCTTTTCAAACGGCAGTAAAAGAAAACAAGAAGAAGAGTCCAGTCGTTCAGGAAAACATTAACAAAGAGGAAAGCATTTTTTCAGCAAAAGGTCTGAATCTTTGGTACGGAAACGATCAAGCATTAAAAGACATCAACCTGGATATTAGAAAGAACGGCGTAACGGCGATTATCGGTCCGTCCGGTTGCGGAAAGTCCACGTTCTTAAAAACACTTAACCGAATGGTGGAGCTTGTGCCAATCGTGAAAACAAGCGGAGCCATCGATTATCATGGGGTGAACATCTTCGATCCGAGCGTGAACTTGGTTGAGCTACGCTCATCTGTAGGAATGGTGTTCCAAAAGCCTAATCCGTTTCCAAAGTCGATCTTTGATAACGTGGCATTCGGTCCTCGTGTTCACGGTGTAAAGAAAAAAGCAGAGCTAAAAGAAATCGTTGAAAAGAGTTTGCGCGGCTCAGGTCTTTGGGACGAAGTAAAGGACCGTTTAGGGGAGTCTGCAATGGGCCTTTCAGGTGGACAGCAGCAACGTCTATGTATTGCTAGATGCTTGGCGGTAGAGCCTGAAGTGATCTTAATGGACGAACCAACGTCAGCACTCGACCCTAAGTCTACACTAAAGGTGGAAGAGCTAATTCAAGAGCTTAAAAAGGACTATTCAATCGTTATCGTGACCCACAACATGCAACAAGCAGCTCGTATCAGCGACAAGACAGCCTTTTTCCTAAATGGTGAAGTCGTCGAGTATGACAATACTGATACAATCTTCTCGAACCCGCAAGATAAGCGCACGGAGGATTATATTACTGGTCGATTTGGTTAAAAGGGAGAGAGTGACATGACTGTCAGAGGCGGATTTGTTACAGAGTTAGGGGATTTAAAAGAAGAAGTCATGATGCTAGGGAGCTTGGTTCAGCGCTCCCTAGCTGATACGATGAAGGCGATTGATAAGAACAATTACTCGTTGATGGAAGACATCATTGAACATGACAAGGTCCTCAATGAACTTGAGCTAGAAATTAACGAGCGTGCCACATTGATGATTGCGAAGCAACAACCGGTTGCTTCCGATCTTCGTCGTATTATTGTTAGCTTAAAAGTATCCAGTGACTTGGAAAGAATGGGCGACTTGGCTGTAGATATGGCAAAAGCTGCTCAACGTTTAACACGTTCTGATGCATGTACCAACCATGTAGAAGCATTGCTTGAGCTTGCTACAAAGGCGGAGTATATGTTGCAGGAGGTGTTAAAAGCATATAAAAAACGGGATATGCTTAGCGCACAGCGAATTGCTGCAATGGACGATGAGGTTGATCGGGCATATGGGCAGTTTGTAAAAGGGATCTTTAAAATAACGGTTTCAAATGAAAAAGACACCCAACAAATTACGCAGCTCGCGTTTATCTCTCGTTACATCGAACGAATCGCAGATTATTGTACGAACATTGCCGAATGGATTATCTATGAAGTAAATGGAAAACGATTTGATTTGAACTAAGGCAAGATTTGTTAGGGTTAGTTGGTGTAGAGGAGGGTCTTTGTGGTTTACTCAGTGCTAATTATTGAACACGATCAACAAACGATTGATATGGTTGAGAGTTATTTTAAAAAATCAGGGTTTAAAACGTATGTAGCGAAGACAGGGAAAGAGGGGCTTAAGCAAGCGTCAATCATTCAACCGGATGCGATCGTCACCGAGCTTGATCTGCCGGGATATGGTGGTCTCGATCTCTGTCGGGACTTACGTTTTGGAAAAAATGATTGGACCCCCATCATTTTAATGTCTGAAAAAAGCGAAGAGTTGGACGCAGTACTCGGTCTTGAACTAGGTGCCGACGATTACATGACCAAGCCACTCAGGTTAAAGGAATTGGTTGCAAGGGTGAAATCGACCATCAGAAGAGGAACAAAGTGCTGTCATGACGACGTGCAGTCGTCATCCAATCAAGAACAATCCCGTTTGATTAAAAACGGCGAACTAACCATAGATCCGGACCATTTTCTTGTATACAAGAATGATCGTCCGGTTGATTTAACGAAAAAAGAGTTTGAACTTTTGTACTATTTGGCTAAAAACAAAGGAAAAGCCTTGTCACGGGAACGTCTTCTTCAAGAGCTTTCCGCAGACGAAACAGAGATGGACGAGCGCATCATCGACGTTTTTATCAGTCGAATCCGTAACAAAATTGAACCTCACCGTAAGAACCACACATACGTGAAAACCGTTCGAAACATTGGCTACATGATGAATGTGGTCAAAGAACGGATTCCATCCTAAATGAGAGTTGGGCCAGTAGAAGGACTGCTGGTCTTTTGCTTTGGCAACGTGTCAATCCTGTGAATACATACACATCTTCTTTACCTGGAAGATAGAAAACGATATACTACTTAAAGTGATGGATAAATGTCAGAGGAGGAAATATAGTGAATTATTCAGCTATGCTACATACCCATTCCCTTATGTGGTTCGTCATGCTCGTGCTGTTCTTTGTGGCTCTTGTTTTGTTAAAAAACAATCGTCCCAAAGGTGCTAAAATCGTTCAGATGTCACTTCGACTCTTTTACATTTTAGTACTCGTGACAGGAGGAACGCTCCTATTCTGGAACTTCTACTTAGGCACAGCCATTAAAGGGATTTTAGCGATCTTCTTGATCTTTACGATGGAGAAAATCTCTACCGGTACGAAGAAGGGAACGCTCCAAGGAACGCAAAAAACAATCTTCTGGGTCCAGTTCGTGATCCTGGTTATTGTTGTTGTTTACCTTGGTTTTGTAGGACTTTAAGTGGAAAAAGACTCGCGTGGCAAGTTTGGCCTTGTGAGTCTTTTTTTTTGTTTGCTGGGAAAGGAAGAGGGGGCAGCAAAGGTAAGTTTGTTGATGGTGGGGGAAGAAGCTCTTATTAGAGTCAACAAAGTCGGTGCTGGAGGTTTGGAAGTGGCGTGTTTCCCGGGATAGCAGCGTTTATTTACGGGTTGGCGCACTGTTTTTACGGGTAGCTCCTCGTAATTTGCGGGTAGGGTGTCAGAATTCAACGGTTGGTCCGCGTAATTGCTGGGATAGCACCACGCGCCGCGTAGATTCTCACTAAATCCGTTGTTGGAGATCTGAAATGAAGCGATTCCCAGGATAGCAGCGTTTATTTACGGGTTCGCGAGCGTATTTCGCGGGTAGCTCATCATAATTCCCGGGTAGGGCGTCAGAATTCAACGGTTCGCCCTCGGAATTCCCGGGATAGCACCCCTTGGCGCGTAATTCCTCATTAAAGCCGTTGCTGGAGGTCAGTTAATGAAGTGATTCCCGGGATAGCTGCGTTTATTTACGGGTTGGCGCACTGTTTTTACGGGTAGCTCCTCGTAATTCCCGGGTAGCGGGTCAGTATTCTCCGGTTCGCCCATGTAATTCCCCGGATAGCTATCCCAGTCACAGGTCATCGCACCTCTTCCTCACCGAAAACGATATGACTTTAGACTCAATATTTCGGAATTCGTAATAAAAGCCGTATCAGATAAGCAACGATCACATACGTTAGTGATGGGGTTAGAGGAGGTGGTTACACAATGCTATTTACGCTATTCCATTACACAGTCACCGTCGAAAAAGAGCCATATACCGACGACGAAGTTGAACGAGAGTGGAACTATGAACAAATGTATAACCAAGTTATGAAAGAACGAGCGGAACACACAAAATATGTTCGTCTCATGTAAAACGACAAGAAAAGCAGCTGCTACGGTAGCTGCTTTTCTTGTTGAATGGATGGTTCAGGGCGAATTAATTAATCTTGAGGGCGAATAAATCCATATTGAGGGTGAAAAAACTCATATTGAGGGCGAATCATCCCTCCCTAATCACAACAAAAGCAGCCTCTAAAAGGCTGCTCACTAAACGCATTACACAATCCGCTTACGAATAGACGAACTGGCGTAGTCAATCACCGTTACCACGGCGATGATGATGAGGAGGGCCATTCCTACTTCGTCCCAGTTTCGGTTCATCGTTGAAATCTGAATCATCATACCGATACCACCAGCACCGATCAAACCGAGAATCGTAGACGAACGAACGTCGATTTCATATCGATAAATGGCGTAAGACAAGAACTCGGGAATGACTTGGGGGATAATCCCGTAAAACAAGATTTGCAGTTTATTCGCACCGTTTGCTTCAAGAGAGTCTACCACTTGCATGTCGATTGACTCGATCACTTCAGAGTACAATTTCCCGAGCATCCCAATCGATCCAACGGCAATCGCCAAAACCCCGGCAAAAGGAGAAGGTCCGATTGCGGCTACGAAAATCAAAGCGAGCATAATCTCCGGGAATGCACGGATCGCATCGAGGGACCATTTCGCTGATGTATTAATGATGCGGCTGTTGAACATGTTTTTTGCAGCGAAGAAGCCGAATGGAACAGCCAAGAGAGCCGCCATCAAAGTTCCTGTGTAGGCCATGGCAAGGGTTTCACCCATGAGACGAAGTGCGTCTGGTGCAACGGCCCATTCAGGTGAAAAAAGCTGTGGAACGACGCGAGTCATGTTGTTTAGCGTACGTTCACTGAAGATCTGTCCCCAGTTGATTCCGATGCTTGAAAAGGTCCAAGCGTACATAGCGACGAGAAAAGCTACGATAATCCAATTGCGAATCACTTTCTTGCGCGGAATTTTTTTCTTAGGAGGTAGGGTAAGTGTTGTGGTTTGTGCCATTATAAAATCTCCTCTCTAATTTTTCCGCTAATGTATTCAATGATAACAACGGCTACGAAAATAATAATGATAATCATCATGGCGCGACCGTATTGGAAGAAGCTGATCGAACGCTGCAACAGCTGACCAATTCCACCGGCACCAACAAACCCAAGTACCAAAGAGGCACGGACGTTGATCTCAAACACATACAGTGTAAAGGACGTGTATTGTGGGAGAATTTGTGGAATAACCCCGTATACTATGACTTGAATCGTATTACCGCCAGATGCGCGAATGGCTTCTAGAGGGTTTTTGTCAATCGCTTCAATGGTTTCCGCCAATAGTTTGGCCAAAATACCGAGTGAGAAAATAATGAGGGCCATAATTCCCGAGAAGGCTCCGATTCCGAAGATCCCTACAAAAATAACCGCTAATAAAAGGTCAGGGATCGTACGAAGAATGTTCATGATTTGCTTTGTGATGTTATACACCCATTTATTTGGTGCGATGTTTGATGAAGCCATCAAGCTGATTGGAATACATAGAATACCGGCAACAGTGGTAGCGATAATCGCCATTTGAATCGTTTCACTTAGGCGGCCCCACGTTTCTGTAGCATATCCCCAGTTTGGAGGGAATAGTTCACCGACCATGCGCCAGACGTCAGGCATCCCAAACCAAAGATCAATGAGGCTCGATCCCGTTTGCCACGACGTAAACATGTAGACGAGAACAATGGCTGCAAACACAAACGTTAATTTCCATTTTGCTTGCTGTGCCCGAAGCCCAGGAGGGTTTGATGGATCAAAAGAGCCTTGGCTTGGATTAGCCGTTGTTTTCGTCATCTTCATCTCCTCCTACCATGTCTTCTTCACGAATCTTACGCCCATAAATTTCTTCGAATGTCTTTTCAGTTACCGTACTAGCCGGACCATCAAATACAACCTCACCGGCGCGCATGCCGATAATACGGTCCGCATATTCCATTGCCATATCAATAAAGTGCAAGTTTACAAGGGTCGTAATTTTGTCTTCTTTGTTTACTTTTCTTAGATACGTCATGACCTGGTGAGAAGTAGGAGGGTCAAGACTCGCTACTGGCTCGTCGGCAAGAATGACTTTTGGTTGTTGCGTTAACACTCGTGCAATACTTACACGTTGCTGCTGACCACCACTAAGTTCATCGGCGCGAGAGTGTACTTTTTCAGAGATGTTAACACGCTGCAAGTTGTGGTATGCAAGTGATTTATCTTCATTGGAATATAGGTTTAAGATACTGCGCATTGTGCCCGTATGGCCAAGCCGACCGGCGATGACGTTTTTCATTACAGTCGATCGCTTTACGAGGTTGTAGTTTTGAAAGATCATTCCTACTTTTGTACGAAGATCGCGAAGCTGGCGTCCGTTATAGGAAAGAATATCTTCGCCGTCTACGAGAAGTTCGCCATCGGTCGGCGTCACCATGCGGTTTACACTTCGGATGAGTGTGGATTTACCGGCTCCTGAGAGTCCGACGATGACAACAAATTCGCCTTCGTTGATTTTGATGTTTACATCTTTAAGTCCTTGCGTGCCGTTTGGATAAACAAGTGACGTATTTTTAAATTCGATCATTGGTTTGTAAACCCCCTGTAAGTTGTGTAAGTGGAAAAGTTCCCCTTTTATAAAAGCGAGACATAGAAAAGAGGAGAAGAGATCTTCTCCTCTTTTTCCTATTGTCATCAGATGATTAATTAGTTAAGTGGATCGACTTCGTCAGAGAATAGCTCGTAAGCTTCACGTACGATGTCGTAGTCACCGTCTTGAGCTTCTGAAATGCCGTCCCAACGGTAAACTTCTTGCATGATTTCGATCATCTCTTCGTCATCGTTGAAAGCCATGAATGCTGCTTGGATTTCATCTTTGAAGCTACCAAGACCAGGGATCACAGAGATCGTGTCGTTTGGAATTGCCTCAGTAAATGCAAGTTGTACAAGACCTGTTTCTTCGTCGAATACTTCAGGGTAGTCATCCGCAATAACGCCGCGAGCATCTTCAAACGTCGTAGCTACGTCTGCGTTTCCTTCAAGTACTGTGATTAATGCGTTATCGTGAGAACCTGCTTCAAGTAGGTCAGCGAAGAAATCATCTTCATCTACACCCAGCTCCGTGCGAAGTTGAGTCGCTGGGAAGAGGTATCCACTTGTAGAAGCAACGTCAGGGAATGCCCAAACTTTACCTTCAAGGTCTTCCAAACTCTCAATACCGGAGTCAGCTCTTACAGAGTACTGAGCGCGGTAGCTGTCTTCACCGTTACGGATGGACTTAAGAATAACTTCAATGTCATGACGCTCGCTCGCTAGTACATAAGCGAATGCTGGAATGAAACCAACTTGAACTTGTCCACTACCCATCGCTTCAACCAGAGCGGAGTAGTTCGTCATCACTGTACCTTCAACTTCAATACCTAGTTCTTCAGAAAGGCGCTCTGCAAGTGGTTCTACAGTTGCTGCAATTTGATCGGAATCAGTAGATGGAACAAATCCCATTGTGATGGAATCGGGACGGTCAGTTGCTTCTTCTTCCTCTTCAGAAGCGTCATCTTCAGACGCATCATCGTCTTCCGTTGTTTCTTCCGTATCCGTTGTGTCATTTGACGTTGTTTCTTCTTGTGCTCCTTCACTCTCGCCGCAGGCAACCAACCCTACAGCAATAACAGAAGACATTAATACTGTGAATAACTTCTTCATCTTGCAAAACCCCTCTTTTCTCATTTTCAAAGTATGTAAGTTTTTGGCTTACAGATGTCATTATGCAGGAAGGAATTCGTCAAGACTATAGCTTTTACCGTTTCCTAACCGAACCTTTACAGAAATCCACAGTACCTTTACAAATTTTACAAAAGGGTCATCTTTCGTTCATTTTTATCGCACTTCGACAAGGATCGATTCCTTTTTGGGTAAAATGCTGTAGAACCTTGCGAAAGGGTCGGAAACATATTACTCTAAACAGTAGTGTTAGTTGAAATTGATAGAGGGAGAGTGTAGGGAATGGGGCTTGAAAAACTATATATCTTTGATTTGGACGGAACGTTATATGAAGGAACCGACCACTTCGATTATTATGCGAAGCGTCTTTCAATAGATGTTGCAGAAGAAAATAAAGAAGCGTTTTGGCGCGACTATGAACGATCCAAAAATGGGGAGCACGTGCTTGAAGTTGGAAAAGCATACGATGTAGTAGAAGACGCCATCTTAACTGTCGATCCCATGACGTTGAGTGTAGTCGAAGCGCACAATTGGGACGGATCGGAGTGGCCTAGTGAAAAGGTAAAAGAGACATATCAAGGGGACCTTGAATTCGACTTCGAAACGATCGTAGCGATTGGGGACGGCTGGTGGCTCCCGTTTGCATGTGCCAAGCATTATGGTGTGAAAGATTGCTACACTCGCTATTGTGAAACGAAAGAATACATGGTCACAGACGAATTCCAACTCGATCCAATTCCAGGACTTCGTAAGTTTCTCCTTCAATTGAAGGAACGAACGAACATCGTTCTTATGACAAACAGCGATGCCGATGATGTTGGCCGCTTGTTCAGTGAGCTCGATCTTGAAGGTGTATTTTCAAAAGTGGTAACATCCGCTAAAAAGCCGAGCCTGACGGACCACTACTTCAACGAACTTACAAAAGAGTACGGCGTGAAACCTTCCGAAACGGTATCTGTTGGAGATAACTTCATTAATGAAATTGCCCCAGCACTCTTACAAGAAATGAAAGCCATCTACATTTCAGGCGGAAGTCAAACAACCGAACATGAAAACCTCACTCACGTAAACCGAATCATGGATTGGGCCGGTAGTGTGAAGTTTTAGTTTTCTGGAAAAAACAGAAGGCTGATAGGTTTAATTAGCAAATAAAGACGCACGTGATTTTACAAAATCACATGCGTCTTTTTGCTGTGTCAACGTATTTTGTTCGGTTTGAAAGAGAAGTGTTTGGATACTTATGTTAAAGTAAAGTTGGGATATACAGATTATGGGAAGAAAAGTTCTTGGACTTGAACAAGTAGAGTCGTCCTTTATGTGAGAAATGGATAAATAAAGGAGGTTAAGTTTATGAAGTTGCCAACATGTTGGTCCTGTCGATACTCATTTAAGTGGAAGGAACTCCTGTTACATTTCCGAAAGATTGAATGTCCAAGGTGTGGTTTACATCAACAAATCACGAAGAGAAAATTACAGCAATCTCAAGTTATAACTTTTATTATTACCTTTTTCACGCTAGTAGGTATTCATTTTATTTACCCTTATTCTCTTATTGGAGCGCTTATTTATGTGATATCCATCATGCTCATCGCTCTTTTATTTTCACCTTTTATCTATGAATTTACAGATAAAGAGGAGTATTTATTTTAGAATATTGCCGTTAAAACGTAGTAGTTGTGAATAAATGTACGTAAACAAATTGGAGTTTCGTTAAAGTACTAGAAAAGGAGATAGTCCAATGTTAATCTTCTGGTTGATCGCTTTTGGTCTACTAATGTCGACGTTATTTGCAATTGAGCGTAAATTAAACAAGGCGAATGAACAAAATAGAGAGATAATTGAATTACTCAAACAACATAAAAATGAAAAATAGGAGGTGGGGTTTCTACTTGAACAACTACAAGGCAGGTGAGATGACCTTTTGATTTTTCGTTCCAAGATTGATACCTTTTTTGTTAAATTTATGCTCTTAGTGTTACTCATTATTGGATTGGCATCTTTTTTTCCAATATACCTTGAAGGTGGAACTGATTTAACAGGGGTACTACTTCTAACTTCTACATTCTTAATAATCATTGGCTTTGGTTTATGGGGCGTCTTTTCAATTAAATATGTTTTTTATCAAGACTATTTATTAGTACAAGGTGGACTTTCAAGAAGCCGAATTCCTTATGAATATATATCGAAGGCTTCACCTACAACAGATATTTTCACTGGTTATAGAATATTGTCCTCAAGAGATGCTATTGAGATATTTTATAAAACATCGGTTGCTGGGAGTGTAAAAATATCACCAAGAGAAAAAAGAGAGTTTATCACTGAATTAAAACAGCGATGCCCGAATGCATGGATTCAAACATGGGATGAGGATCCTGGGGATAGTGAGTTACCATTTTAATTCAATTAATTCAGAAGCTTTTAGAGCTAGTCTCTATTTATATGAATCTTTTGTTTAATTATAAACATACACAAATCTAAGGGGGATTTCTAATGGGGTATTTATTAAAAAACGTTTCTATTATAGATGTGGAATTAGAGAGTGTATTTCAGGGATCAATTGAAGTTGAAGGTGAGCGGATTACACAGATTTTCCGCGGTGAAGTGAGTAAAAAATACGATGAAACGTATGATTTGCAAGGAAAATTTGTAATTCCCGGATTAATCGATATGCACTGTCATATAAAAGATGGCTTTGCTCCGCATTTTGTCGCTTCTGGTGTAACTACAGTCAGAAACACAGCGGGAAATGTTATTCAGTTGGAAGATTTAATTCATGCTGAAAACGATGCACCAACTCCGCGTGTCTATTCAGCAGATCGTATGATTGATGGTGCGCCTGGACTGTGGGGGCCGACAGGTATTGCAAATTTCGTAACAGAAGACCCTGAAGAAGGTAGACAAGAAGTGAGGAGGCAAGTTCGTGAAGGGGCACAGTTTATAAAAGTTTATGGATTGTTATCAAAGCCGGTGATGAAAGCGGTGGTTGAGGAAGCGAAAAAGTATAATCTGGAAGTAAGCTGTGATCTTATTCACTCAACAATCAACGCCTTGGAAGCAGCTGAACTGGGGGTTACATGGTTTGAGCATGCTTCAGGGATTGTGCAGGCAATGTATCGGGGCTGGAACATGCAGGCTGAAGGGTTTGATATTGACTGGGAGAATATAAACCAAGAGAAGGTGGATGACGTTTGCCAAAAGTTACTGGCCTATCAAGTGAAGATTTGTCCAACCTTAACTGTGTTTGATCAAATTCAACTTATGCCACATTCGTGGGATCCTGAAAATGAGATTACGAAGACGTGCGGGTTAACGGAGCATTGGAAAGAGTTAGCCCAGAATGAAGAAATGTATAAAGAACATATGGGATTTTTAAATAATGCGATTAAGCGGATAGCAAAAACGTATCATGATCTTGGTGGAACAGTAGTAGCAGGAACAGATTGCCCAGCAGGTGTGTGGACATACCCGGGGATGGGTTTACATCGAGAGCTGGAGCTGTTTGTGGAGATAGGGTTAACGGAGATGGAAGCCCTTCAAGCTGCAACAAATAAAGCAGCTCAGTCGATTGGTTTACAGCATGTCGGGCTTATAAAGGAGAATTACCTTGCTGACCTTGTGATCTTGGAGAAGAATCCCCTTGATAATATTAAAAATACAAAGGAGATCTTCACGATTATTAAGGGTGGAAAGGTGTACGATCAACAGGCCATTTTAGAAGCCGTTCCGAGTGAGGAGGATTTAGAGAAAAAATCCAAGGCATTTGAAGAGAAATTTACGATTGTCTCGTAACAGAGGTTTACTCATACATTGGCCGCAAGCTTAAGAAATTTTGCATCTGTAAGATAAGTCACTACGGTTCAAGTTCAACAAACAATGGAATAATCTCCCTATCCTTTATGAATATGATACAATAAGAATGTACGTTCGTATGTAAGGAGGAGATTAGGTGTTGAAAAACCAAGAAGATATCGTAAATGTAATACAAAATGATGGTCGAATGATGGAAATCATTAAGGCTGCGAGTACACTGAATTTGCCAGATTGGTGGATATGTGCAGGATTTGTACGCTCTAAAATTTGGGATACGCTTCATGGTTTTGACAAGAGAACGGATCTACCAGATGTAGATGTTATCTATTTTGACGAAGAAAATGTTGATGAGATGACCGAAAAGAAATTAGAAGGTAAATTGCGAGCCCTTTTGCCTGATATACCTTGGTCGGTTAAAAACGAAGCCAGAATGCACATTGTCAATAATATTCCACCTTATACTTCTTCAGAGGACGCAATTTCAAAATTTCCAGAGACAGCAACTGCTCTTGGAGTGAAAATAGACAAGAATAACAGGCTTATTCTTACTGCTCCTTGTGGGATAGATGATGTGTTGAATTTAGAAATAAAGCCAACACCGTATTTTAAAGAAACGAAAGAACGAGCTAACATTTATGAAGAAAGAGTCAGGAAGAAGAATTGGAAAAAGACTTGGCATAACATTAAGATTCACCATAGTTATGTAAAGGATGAATGGTCATGAATGATAAGGTAGTGCAATTTTGGAATGAGTTTTGCTTAACAAATAATAAGATTGGAAATGAATATAAAGATGCTTTTCAATTCGGAGCTTCTGCCGATTGGTTGGCAAGTTTAGTTGTCGAAGGAAAGAAGGTTGCGACAACTTCTGGTTACTTGTTTTATGAGTTAGAGAATGAATCTCTACCCAAAGTGGGTGAATATAATATTGTTCTAGATGGTCAAGAAGAACCTGTCGCAGTCATCCAAACTCAATCTGTTGACATTGTTCCTATGAATGAGGTAACTGAGGAATTTACTTTAGCAGAAGGGGAAGGAGACTATCGCTTTTGGTGGGAAGCGCATGAATCGTTCTTTACCAAATTACTAAAAGAATATAAGATGGAATTTTCGCCAGATATGTTAGTTGTATGTGAACGGTTTGAGAATGTCTATTCAAAACAGTAGATAATGAACGGAAGAGGGAGAGATCTTATGCCGGAAGAATATGAGTATGAAGGACATGCCAATCTCTTCAAAGGGATTGAAGGCGTTGGCGGGAAATTATTTTTAACAAAGCATGCCTTAATTCATCGCCCTCATAGGATTAACTTTCAAAGTAAAGAGACTGTGATAGATTTAAAAGATATTGCCAATGTTACAACAAGAAATACATATCTGATTGCACCGAATGGATTGCTTGTTACAACCATAAGTGGCAAAGAATATAAATTAGTAGTAAATAAGCGTGAAGAATGGGTGGAGAAAATCAATTTAGTGAGAAGACAATCGTAATGATAGAACAACAGAGTGATAGTGATAGAACTAAAGGATGTGGTTGCCCAACCTCATTGACTACACTTCTGTTCCTTCCTGAGAATTTACTGACTCAAGGGTAAAAAAGAGAGCCGCACAAGAGCAGCTCTCTTTTTTTAATTAAAGCAGTACCAGTCCTAGCCCAATAATGATCCCGCTCAAAAATAGAACGATCACACAAAAGCCCATGATATCTCGGGCCTTCAGACCGGCAATGGCAAGTGCGGGTAGTGCCCAGAACGGCTGAATCATGTTCGTCCACGCATCTCCCCACGCAACAGCCATCGCGGTTTTTGCAGCGTCGACGCCAAGTTCACCGCCGGCTGTTAGCATGATTGGTCCCTGGACGGCCCACTGGCCACCTCCGGAAGGAACGAAAAAGTTAACGATTCCTGCACTCATGAATGCAAAGAGAGGAAACGTGGTTTCGTTGGAAATGCTCACAAACCACTGGGAAACATCCGCTGCTAGCCCTGAGGCTACCATCATCCCCATGATGCCTGCGTAGAATGGAAACTGAATAATAATGCCGCCCGCATTTTTCACCGCACTGCCCACACTATTCAGGAAATTTTGCGGCGTCCCGTGTAAGAGAATACCGAGGAATAAAAACAGGAAGTTAACGATGTTCAAGTTCAGATCGAATCCGTTTTGCACAAGGTAATAGATAAGGAAAATGATCCCCATAATCCCTGTTACAAGAGAAACAAGCCTGCTTCGCTCCAGCCGTTTCGCCGGCGTCAGCTCGTCTGTACCAAGAAGGTCATCTTCGACAGTCGCCGCTGTTTCGTCGTCTTCCAACAGGGACGGATCCACGTTAACAGCTTTATTTTGATCCATCATCAGGCGATTGAGAATCGGCACAGTAATAAACAGAGCCGCTACTATAATTAGGTTAAAAGGGGCAAAGATCGTTTCGCTGGTTGGGATGAGCCCGATCAGATCCTCAGTAAAGTTTCCACTTGTGGCAACCGTCAGCGGAACGGAACCTGCCAGTCCTCCGTGCCACACAATAAATCCACTGTAAGCACTGGCTATGAGTAGACGGTAGTCCACGGTGGTCACCTTTTTTGCCAGTTCCTTTGCAAAGAGCGCACCGATTACAAGTCCGAATCCCCAGTTAATCCAGCTTGCCATAAGAGAAACGAGAGTTACGATGACAATAGCCTGTCCAGGAGATTTCGCAAGGCTCGCTAGCCGTTGAAGGACGCGTTTAAAAAACGGACTTGAAGCAAGAACATACCCGGTTACAAGAATCAAAACCATCTGCATGGCAAACTCAAGTAGGTCCCAAAACCCCCCGCCCCAGTGAGCCACCATGTCCATAGGAGTACTTGGTGTGAGAAGCAGTCCGAGCCCGAAAACAACAAATGTCAAAACAATAACGAACAAAAATGGATCCGGAAGGTACCGCTGCATCATCCGAGTTGTTATATTTGTAAGCGCATTCATAAAATGTCACAACCTTTCTATAAAATTAATGCTCCGAGGTTTCTGCAAAACTCTTCTTCATATGTAAGAATATTGAGAATATTAAACGTGCAGGTATCCGATTATCCGTCGTCTATCCTCCTTTACTACCTCTAAGTTCGACAAAAATAGCTTTTTCCCTGCAACGAAATAAGCAACATGTTCACTAAACTGTAAAAGTATTGATCCTTCTTTAGCTTTATCGTTTACTTTAAAATCAACTTTTGAACGACAGAACATGATTTGAAAAACTATAGAAACAGCGCGCCGCCTAAGCTCTTAACTGTCACAGTCGATATAAATTTGAGTATGTGAAGAGGTGTAGCCGGAATGTTCGAAGACTCCTGCGGCTGTGGGAGCCAGGAGAGACCGCAGTGCGTAGCGCGAGGAGGCTCGCCGGCACCGCCGCGGAAAGCGAAGAACATTCCGGCTACACCTATTTCTACTTAGTTACTTCAATTTACCATTACGTTTATACGGCTATGGGAACAGACCCAGTATTGCTCGTCAGTAACGCCGCGGAAAGGGGGCGATTAGCGTTAAGCAGAGCTCTAAACATGGATGGGTATCCTCAATGAATTATATGAAAAAGACCTACAGATGATTTCTCAATTCGATTGAAAGCGCTTTACTTGCATTGTATGATAATGGAAAGTGTCGAAAAAGAGAGATTTTTCATGAGATTTTAGGGGTGGGCATATGGGGGAGAAGAGAGAGCGTTACGAAAAACGAAATAGGTTGATGATGAAGCTACTGTGGGTGGCGTATGCCATCGGTTTAGTAAGTAATATTGCAGCACAAGTCCCTATGGAAGGGTTACTTACTTACGTGATTGTCGGTTTTTTGGCAGTAGGGGTTGTCTCTGTTGTGACGATTAAGGGCTGGTTTCCGGCTTACGTTCAATATATCGTTGTTGTGAATTTTTTGATTTTGATTTTCTTTATGGTGTCTACTTCACCTAAACTATCGAATTACATGATGGTGTATGTGTGTGTGGCTTTTGTGACACTCTACCATAACTTCCGCGCCATTGCGTTAGCCGCTGCAGGTGGTTTGGCTCTTACAAACTACTTTTTTCTCACCTTTCGTGAGGAGATGTTTTTAGGCCTAGGCAATGATATCTTGGTGTCGTTGAATATTTTGTTCGTGATTACGACGATTGCTCTTGTGGCGCAGGCGAAGATGGGTGAGAGTATGCAACGGGATATGAGTGATCAGCAGCGGCATATCATGAAGGGGAAAGAGCGCGTAGAGGGGATGCTTCATGAGATTAGGGAATCGATTGTGTCTTTGACGAAGGCAACGGGTCGTGTGAATGAAAAGATGATTCAAACGGGTTCGATTTCAAAAGAGATTACGTTGAGTTTTCATGAGATGAGCAGGGGGATTGAAGGTTCTGCTGCGAGCATGACGGATATTCATCAGTCGGTCACGCATACGGGAGCGGCGGTTTTAAAGGTGAATGAGGCGGCTAAGTCCATGTATGGATTATCTAGTGATACGGTTCGGTCCACTGAGGAAGGGCATAAGCGGATGAATGATTTGTCGGCGAGGATGGGGCAAATTTCGGGTGGATTTGAGAAGCAAACGGCTGTGGTGGAGGCGTTGTATAAAGAGAGCAAGGAGATTGGGAGTATGGTGGCTTCCATCAAAGGGATTTCTGATCAGACACATCTGTTGGCGTTGAATGCATCGATTGAAGCGGCCAGGGCCGGGGAATCGGGAAGAGGGTTTGCGGTTGTGGCCAATGAAGTGAGGAAGCTTGCGGAAGACTCGAATGACTCGACGAAAAAAATCAGCTTGAAGTTAACGAAAATCGAAGAGGATATCGCAAGGGTAAAAGAGGACATGACAAAAAATCATGAGCTTGTAGCTACGAATGTACAGGAGACGGTGGAAGCGAGAGAGCGGTTCGATGAGCTTATGAAGCATGCCACCCAGTCTGCCTGCAAAAGTGAAGAGGTAGAGGCGCAAATGAAGGAAGTGGACGAAGAAACAAAGCGCATCATTAACGAGTCTGCCACAGTTAGCAGCTATACACAGGAATCTTCAGCAGCAGTGGAGGAAGTGTTGGCTTCGGTAGAGGATCAATATGCCTCGATTGAGGATGCGATCGAGCAGGTTGGAAAGCTTGTTGAGGTGACAAAAAAGTTGGAGCTGGTTGTGAAGGAAGAGGCGTGATAGAGGATAGGTGATGATTTGAAGATTTTTAACATAAACAAGAAGCTGGGACAAAAGTGTAGATAAGAATGGAAAATCCGAACAATATATGCGGTGCAACTAAACCGCTACTGAAATATACTCCGCTTTCCGCGGGAAGCGGCTGAGCCTCCTCGGGCTTTGCCCTGTGGGGTCTCATCTTCGCTTTTCTTCCCGCAGGAGTCTACGTATATTCCATCCGCTCTGTTAGCAAATTGTTCGGATTCTTCTCTTACCCCTACTTTATGTCACAGCCTTTTTGTTTCATTCAGTCAATCACAATACGCTGTCGACTGGTTTGTATTCGTATCCTAGGTCTCGGGCTACGGCTTCGTATGTGACGTGTCCGCCAGCGGTATTTACTCCTAGCTTTAGGGCTGGATTCGCTTCTATGGCCAGTTTGACGCCTTTGTTGGCAATTTGGACGGCGTATGGAACGGTTACGTTTGTTAAGGCAATCGTAGACGTTCGTGGAACGGCCCCAGGCATGTTAGCGACGGCGTAATGAACAACTCCGTGCTTTGTATATGTTGGGTTGTCGTGAGTGGTGATTCGGTCGATGGTTTCGAAAATACCGCCTTGATCAATAGCCACATCGACGATCACCGAGCCTGGCGACATGTCTTTGATCATGTCTTCTGTTACGAGCCGGGGAGCTTTGGCACCGGGAATGAGCACAGCTCCGATCACAAGATCTGATTCCTTTACTGCGTTGGTAATGGAGATTGGGTTACTCATAAGCGTATTGATTTTCGTTCCGAAAATGTCATCGAGCTGACGGAGTCGTTCCGGATTCACGTCGATAATCGTAACGTCGGCGCCAAGTCCCATAGCGATTTTTGCCGCATTTGTGCCCACGACACCTCCGCCGATCACGGTTACTTTACCACGCTTTACGCCTGGTACACCTGACAGTAAGACGCCGCTTCCGCCTCTTGGCTTTTCGAGGAACTGGGCTCCGATTTGAGCTGCCATTCGCCCTGCCACTTCGCTCATTGGCGTAAGAAGGGGAAGTGTTCGGTTGACTTCAACCGTTTCATAAGCGATGGCCGTGACTTTGTGTTCCGTCAAGGCTTTGGCAAGCTCCGGTACGGCGGCCAGGTGTAAATATGTAAACAGAATCAAGCCTTCTCGGAAGTATTGATATTCAGATTCAAGCGGTTCTTTTACTTTCATCACCATGTCTGCCTGGCCCCAAATTTCAGATGGGTCTTCGAGAATCACAGCCCCAGCTTCAAGGTAATCTCCGTCGTTGAAGCCGCTTCCAATTCCTCCGTCTTTTTCAATAAATACGTCGTGGCCTGCTTGCTTTAATAATAGGACCCCACCAGGTGTTAATGCGATCCGGTTTTCGTTGTTTTTTATCTCTCTAGGTACCCCTATTTTCATCATAATCCTCCTTGTAAGATGGTTGGTTATTCCTTCCACCTCCATTTTATCGAATGCTGTAAGCGAATTCCACATTTACAGGATTTAATCATGGAGGTGGTGTGCGTGGGTTAGTCGGTCATGTTTTCGGATCGATAATCGAGGGCGATTTTGGAATCGATAAACTCGGCTGTATTCGCGGTTCCTTGAAGTGCAATGTAGTCTGCTTTTTTTACTTCATAAAAAACGATATAGTCTTTGTTTTGGTAACGTACATGCAATTGATTGTTTACGTCATCAAAAGCAATGGAGTCGATCACTTGACTGTTTACTTGAACATATTCCATTGGCATCGAAAACACTCCCTTTTATTAGTGAAATGATAGATCATTTCCCTGATTCCTATATGATTAGACTACCCGACATTTGGAAAAGAAAAACGGTCTTTGTAAAGTACTGTAAAAGTAAGTATAATGGACCCTTGTGGATGGATTTGTCTAAACATTACAATAATTATACAGAGGGAGCTGGGAACGGTCGTCTTTATGTGGGCACTTGGACGACCCGGAGCTGGTAGTGCAACCGACCTTCGTTTATGAAAGGTTTTTTTGACCTGTAAATAAAGAGGGGGAGACACCTATGCAGAGACCTTTGCAAGAACAAAGTGTAGCTTATTTTATCGAACGATTAAATCAGACGTTCGATTCGGAAACGATTTATATGGTCGTTGACGAATCGGGCTTGATTCAGTATGCCAGTGACTCTTTTATGCAGCTAACCGGCCACCACGGCCATCTTGTTTATCAAAACAATTACGAGCGCTTCGTATATGGACATGAGTCCTCCAATCAAGTGTGGCTTCAAGGGAAAGACGGTTCGGCTGTTCCATACATGAAGACTTCCCTTGAGATGAATGAAGATGATGTGTCAGAAACCAAGCTTTCCATTTTGATTTTACAACCGACTGAATCGGCTTATGAAACGTATTCTTACATAGACGATCGAACAAAAGCTATGAATAAACGGGCATTAGTAGAGGTGATGAGTAAATATAGAACGAAGCCTTTCGCTCTATTCATCGTTTCAGGTATGGGTGAAGAGCTTTCTGAAAAACGGAAGGAATTACATAGTGACCACGTGAGTACGTATGTGATTGGCGAACGCACGTGGGCGTGTTTCAAGACCGGAGAGCATGCTGAAAAAGCTGTTCTTGATATGAAAGAAAAGATCCGTGCCTCGGTTTATCCTTATGAATGCACAATCATTCATATGGTAAATGATGGGGTGATAGCCCCGGATGACCTTTTAGAAAAAGCGGAACGGGCTCTTGAGCAAGAGCGAGAAGGGGAGGCCTTGATTGAAGAGGCACTGCGATCGACTTTGGAATCGGACGGATTTTCTCTTGTTTACCAGCCTCAAGTGAATTTACAAGATAAAACGGTGATTGGTGTTGAAGCCCTTTTGCGGCTTGAGCATGAAACGCTAGGGAGCATTCCTCCTCTTACGTTCATTCCAATAGCTGAAAAGCGCGGTCTTATTAAAGAAATCGGGTATTGGGTGTTAAATGAAGCCTGTAAGCAAGCATCCTTGTGGCGTAATATGGGGATCAAGGTAAGAATGTCTGTTAACGTTTCCCCTCTACAGTGCCGTGATAAGGAATTTGCTGACCGATTAAGTGTAATCTTAGATGAGCATCGCCTGCCTCCCCGTAGCTTAAGTCTTGAGATCACGGAAGGTCTCCTGCTTTTTGAAGGGGATCATGTCTTAGAAGAAGTAAAGAGACTTGGGGTTCAATTATCAATCGATGACTTTGGAACAGGATATTCCACTTTAAGTTATTTGAAGCACTTTCCGGTCGATGCCTTAAAGATTGATCAAACATTCATTCGGGATGTGCTCGTTGATGGCAAAGATGAAGCCATCGTGACGTCTTTAATCGACCTTGCCAAACGTGTCGGCATCAATGTTATTGCTGAAGGTGTTGAAACGGAGGACGTGTTGGCATTTCTTAAAGAAAACCATTGTAATGAAATGCAAGGGTACTTATATTGCAAGCCATTGCCTCCTGAACAAGTGGTTCACTATTTTGGTCAGGACTGTTGTGATCAGCTGTTTTCCGAGTAAAGTTCTTACAATCCCATGAACAAGGATGCCCTCATCTATACGAATCGTCGATTTCGTATTATGATAGGTTCATATGTTAAAATAGGAGAGATGCATCAATGAAAAACAACAAAATCGTTGAAAACGGACTTTTTGTTGCATGGGCCATTGCACTTATCGCGACCCTTGGATCTCTTTATTTCTCGGAAATAAGAATGTTCATTCCGTGTGAGCTCTGCTGGATTCAACGTATTTTCATGTATCCACTTGCGATTACGCTTGCCATTGCAACGGTAAAGAAAGATGCGAAGCAAGCAATCTATACATTACCACTTAGTGTCATTGGCGCATTGATTTCCTTATATCATTATAGTGTCCAAAAAATACCTGCACTACAAAAGACGTCCGATTTTTGTGGCGCCGTTCCGTGTAATTACGAGTATATAAACGTGTTCGGATTTATTACCATTCCTTTCCTTGCGTTTGTGGCATTTACGCTAATTTCTGTACTCATGGTTGTAGTATTGGTTAAATCAAAGGAGTGAACAGCATGAAAAAAATCATCATTTTCGGGGTTGCCATCGTGATTATCTTCGGTGCTCTTGCGTTTGTTACGTCGTATCAAAATCAAAAGCAATCTGAAGGGAATCCGTACGGAGTCGACAGTCTTCCGCCGGAAACGATCGATACGTTGGATAACCCAATGTATGAGAACATTATCTTACCTGAAGAGCTGGAAGAAAAAATGGACAACGGAGAAGACTTTACCGTTTATTTTTTCAGTCCCGCGTGTCCCGCTTGTAGTCGTGTAAGCCCGGAAATTATTCCGATGGCAGAAGAGAAAGACGTTGATTTGCATTTGTTCAATGTCCAGGTGTTTGAAGAAGGTTTTGATCGCTATATCGACGCTACACCAACTGTCATTCACTACGAAAACGGCGAAGTCGCGTATACGATTGAAGGAGCCGCCGATCGTGAGACGTACGAACGATTTTATGATGAAGTGGTTTTAGGAGAAGAATAAAACAAAAAACCTGTCGCAATCGCGGCAGGTTTTTTTATGACATCACAGGCTCTTTGGTTTTTGTTTCATCTTTTGAGGCTGATACAACAGGAAGCTGAATCACAAATTCTGTTCCTTCGCCCAGTTTACTGTTGACTTGAATATGTCCGCCCCAAGAGCGAATAATACTAAAAGACACCATAAGACCAAGCCCGGTTCCTTTTTCTTTTGTTGAGTAATAAGCGTTACCAAGCTGCTGGACTTCTTCTTTGGTCATGCCGCTTCCCGTATCGGCAATTTTTATTCGAATGTGCTGGCCGGTATGTACAGCGGACAAAAATAATTTGCCGCCCCTTGGCATCGCTTCAATGCCGTTTTTTCCTAAATTCAACACCACTTGGGTGAGCTCGCTTTCATCACCTTTAATTTTAAGGTTGGACGGGACATCCAAAAACACGGAAACGTTGTTCATAAGGGCATATGCTTGAATCGTGTGACGTACTTTATCCAACGTAAACGCCACGTTGATCGTCTGTAGCTTCGCATCTTTCGGCTTGGCCAATGACAGGTAATCACTGATAATCATTTGTGCTCGGTCAATTTCTGACATGGTCAGCTGCATGTATTTCTTTTCATTTTCCGTTAAGTTGGCATTCGAATGAAGAAGTTGAATAAAGCCTCTTGCGACCGTCATGGGATTTCGAACTTCGTGGGCGACGGATGCAGCGAGTTCACTTACCAGTCTCAGCTGTTCGCTTTTCCTTAAGTCTTTTTTCAATCGGTCGTTTAATAAGATCTTTTCAAGTGTATAAATAACAAGGAAGAACACAGGTACATAAATGGCGAAGAATTGAACCATATAAAACGCAATTTCGGATCGTGAATCAGCAAAAATCGTTGAAGGAAACGCGATCGTTGTTGTTACAATGGCTAAAAGAACCAAATTGAATGACCATATTTTTTTCTTTAATGAAAACGCATGATAATGCTTTGAAAAAACAAGGTAAACAAGATATACTAAAGTACTGAAATAGATGGCAAAAAACACAGCTTCTGTTCCGACCAAAACCACACGGTACGAAAGTTGGAACACGAGAAGAGCCGCTCCCATCCATGCACCGCCATAAATCGTTCCGATAACCAAAGGGATATGCCTCAAGTCGAATGTGACTCCGTTATTCAGTACGACAGGAAAGGTCATGGACAACGCCATGGAACTTATGCACAAGGCAAAAAAGAATAATTTAGTAAGTTTGCGGTTACGCTGAAAACCAAAGCCTGACCAAAGAGTTACATAAAGAAAAATGGGAGTCAGGATGTAAAACAGGTTATGTAAAAAATCCTTGAAAACACTCATGAGGATTGCTCCCACCTCCAAAACTTTCCTTCATTGTACAATAAATATGTGGGAATACAATGGAATTTTTGGATAATTGTCAAAAAATAAAACAAAATCTTGGAAAAGATGAAATAGGAGTGGTTACTATGGCACGCTATATCGCATTAGGCGTTAGTGGTATTGTTCTATTATGGGCAGTCGCACTACTACTGAACTTTCAAATTTATCAACAAACAACGATTCAATTCACGGTCATTCATCCGATCGTAGATGGTATTTTGTTCTTTGTTATCCTTCTTGGGATCGTGGCCCTACTCGCGTTTAAGGTGAAATCTCAAGCGGTAAAAAACAGCATTACCGCAAGCGTAGGTGCTCTATTTATGGTCGTGGCTGTTGTCCTCTTCTTTATTGGGTAACCGGAAAACACATGTTAGACCCTTAAATAAATATCGGAGTCAAAAGCTTTGTCAATCCTACATTGGCAAAGCTTTTTTTGTTCTTTAAAGCTGCTTTCGGAAGTATTGTTGCTTTTATACAAGAAAAATTGAAGCAGAAGGGCTAGTCCCTGCGGGGTCTTCGGCTGAAGAGCTTCCTGCTTCTTCCTCTACAAGCATATGCTCTGAAGCATCTGCGTCGAAGCAACTCGTAGCTTATTCGTGATGGAAACGCTCGCGCCACCTTTCTCTCCATTTTCCACTTTAAATGATGATCTTTATTAAACAAACAGCTTATTCAAACCTGTAAGAGTATCCGCTTTTATTCCTCCATTATTGTGTTCTTTAACACTATAAAAGGTGTCTCGCTCCCGCCCCTTTCTTTTTTCACTTCCTACATAAATTTCGATTGGCTTCTATATGTCAATAAAATAGGTTGCTTTACTTAGTTGGTGAATCCCAATAATCGATGTAACTGTCACAGACCACCTGACTTTGACCACGTGAATAGGTGTAGCCGGAATGTTCGAAGACTCCTGCGGCCGTGGGAGCCAGGAGAGACCCCGCAGTGCGAAGCATGAGGAGGCTCGCCGGCACCGCCGCGGAAAGCGAAGAACATTCCGGGTACACCTTTCTTCAACTGATTTAATACACACAATCCTTAATTTGACGGCTATGGGGGTTCAACCGGCGTGCTAGCACTGCCATGGAAAGGGAAGGGGATGGGAGAGATTTGTATAAAAATAAAAAAAGTTGTTGATTTATTCACTGAGGGCGATTATATTGTTTATTATGCATAAACATAAGAGTTAACCAATAAACAAACCAAAACAACCAATAAGGTGGAATATTCTGAAAAATAAATGATGGGACTCGTTGTGGATTTCCCTTATCTATCATTGGTTTGTGCAGAAGGGGGCTTGTTTTTTAGAAAAAATCGAATGTTGGCACGAGAATTGCATTGTATAAAAGTTGTATATGAAATTAACTTGAGGGGGAAACGAGAGTGAAGAAATGGAGAACGCATTTGCTTTTACCTGCTGTTGCATCATTAATGGTACTGGCTGCATGTAACGGAGAAGAGCCGGCAGACACAGGTGAGGAAGACACAGGCACAGACGAAACGCAAACAGAAACGGATGACGATCAAGAAGAAGACGTAGAAGGAGACGCGGATACGAGCGGTGGAGAACTCACTGTCGGTATCGAAGCCGAGCCAACGTCGATGGATCCGCACAATACGACAGACGGAAACTCTGCGACTGTTCAAAGTACGATGATGGAAGGCCTACTACGATTCAATGAAAATATGGAAATCGTCCCAGTCCTGGCAGAAGATTACGAGTATAGCGATGATGCGACTGAAATTACATTCTACTTACGTGAAGGCATCACGTTCCATGATGGAACAGAATTCAATGCCGAAGTGGTTAAAGAAAACATTGATTTCGTTCGTGACACAGAAAACGGAATGGCAAGGTCTTCGTTCTTCTCCTTCGTTGAAGATGTGATTGTAGAAGACGATTACACCGTAACGATTGTGGCGGACGAGCCTAACTCGGCTATGGCGTCATATATGGCGCACTCGTCAGCAGCGTTCAAATCTGTAGAAGAGCTTAACAAACGCTTGGAAGATCCTGATTACAACCTCGATCGTGAAGGAGCCGTTGGAACTGGACCGTTTAAATTCGTCGAATGGCGTGACAGCGAGCACGTGGTTGTAGAAAAGTTCGATGATTACTGGAATGAAGAAGAAGCGGCACGTGTAGACGGTATTACGTTCCGTCCGGTACAAGAAGCAAGTACACGAGTCAACATGCTTCGAACAGGTGAGGTTGATGTGATTACGCCAATCCCAACTCTTAATGCAGCTGAACTGGAAAGTGATGAAGATCTTGATCTTTACACTGGACCAACGTCAGATGTGTTCTACATCGGGATGAACTTCCAAAACGACAATTATAACGACGTAAACGTTCGCCAAGCCATGAACCATGCGGTTGATAAGGACGGCCTGATTGCACAGGTACTTGATGGTTACGGTAGTGTAGCTGACTCTGCCATTGCGCCTGCCGTTTACGGGTATGCTGGTCAGTCCGTTTACGAGTATGATGTGGAACAGGCTCAAGAGTTAATGGAGGAAGCGGGATATGAAGATGGATTTGAAGCAACCCTTTGGACACGAAACAGCACCGAATTTATCAGTGTGGCCGAATATGTAGCGATTCAGTTAGCTGAAATCGGCATTGATGTTGAAGTGGAAGCGTACGAATCAGGTACACTCTTCGACATGCTTGATGCAGGTGAAGACACGGACCTTTGGATCGGACGTTGGTCTCCAGGGACCGGTGAAGCAGACTACGGATTACGTCCAAACTTTGCTTCTGATCGTGTACCACCTAACTTCAACAACTCCGGTTTCTACATGAATGAAGAGTTGGATGGTTTGTTTGATGACGCCCTTTCTACTCCTGATGAAGATGAAGCGATGCAAACGTACGCTGAGATTCAGGAGATGATTTACGATGATGCACCATGGGTGTTCTTGCACATTCCGGACGCGTTAATTGCAAAAGGAACGAACGTACACGGAATTTATGTTCTTCCTTCCGGAGCGGTTCACTTGAACTTGGCTGAAATCCGCTAATTGATTTTGGGTAAAAAATGCAGAGGGGCTTCGTTGAAGGAGCCCCTTCCTTTGAAAAAAGAGAGAAGAGTGGAGGAAGGCGGAGCGGAGAGGGGCGAGAAGTGTCGTTTGGTGTCGAACGGTCGATCAAATCGGGTTAGAGGTCGATAAAACGCCAATAGAGGTCGATAAATTTCCATTAGTGGTCGATAAACGAGCCATAGAGGTCGATAAACGTGAGATAAGGCTCGATAAAACCCGCGCAACCTGACCAAAACCCGCGCAACCTGATCGGCAACACCGCCACACCCATCAACCAACCGCACCGCGCACAACATAACGCCTAGACCCTGTAAAAGAAAGAGGTGAAACCATGCTCCAATTTGTACTTAGAAGATTAGTAGGTATGATTCCTATTTTATTTATCATAACGATTATCTCGTTTCTTTTCGTTCATCTTACCCCTGGTGATCCCATCCGGATCATGTATGGAGCGGAGATTGACCAGGAAACGTATCAAACCTTACGAGAGCGAGAAGGCTTCAATGATCCGCTTCCTGTTCAATACGGCCGTTACATGGTGGACATGGTTGTCCATGGGGACTTTGGACAATCGTATCGGACAAGGGCTGACGTATCTGAAGAAGTGATGCGCCGCTTCGGCTATACGTTTGTACTCACGATTCTCAGTATGTTCTGGGCCATTCTCATCGGGGTGTCCGTTGGGATTATCTCTGCTACGAAACGAAACTCGATATGGGACAGAGCCGGAATGGTTTCTACAATAACAGCCCTTAGTATTCCTGAATTTTGGTTTGGACTTATGCTCATGCAGATTTTTGCAGTCCAGTTAGGCTGGTTCCCCACAAGTGGGGCCGCATCGCCTTTGCATATCCTTTTGCCGTCGATCACCCTCGGGTTTGGTGTAGCGGCGACCATTGTCCGCTTTACCCGCTCTAGTGTCCTTGAAGTCATGAGAGAAGATTACGTGCGGACGGCTCGAGCGAAGGGGCAAAAAGAACGGGTCGTCATTTGGAGTCACGTGCTCCGAAACGCCCTAATTCCTGTTGTGACAATGGCTGGTCTCCAGTTCGGCTTCTTGATCGGAGGAGCGGTGGTGGTTGAGCAAGTATTTGCATGGCCTGGGCTTGGATCGTACTTGATTGATTCGATTTTGTCCCGTGACTATCCGGTTATTCAAGCATTAATTCTATTATTCTCTCTACAATTCTTACTTATCAATCTAATCGTAGATATCAGCTACGGATTCTTAAATCCGCAAATCCGCTATGACTGATCGAAAGGAGGCAGAAGATGAACACAAATGAACCGAAATCCTATTCTCCTTTCAGGGAATTTCTCGTTAAGTTTTTAAAGCAAAAGATGGCGGTCGTTGCCCTAGGTGTGGTTGTTGTCATATTGTTTGTCGGCATTTTCGGGTCTTTTTTGGCACCATACGACCCTCATAGACCAGTTACGTCTCAATATCCGGAAAAGGGCATTGACCTTGATCAACTTACAAACGCATCTGTGATCGTGGAAGGGGTGATGACGGACGGCTCCACGATTGAAGGAAGCGAGGTTACTCAGCTTCAAGCGGAGTCTGAAAACCGTCGAATTGCTTCAATCCGACGCTCGCAACGAGGAATAAACGTCAATGCCAATACATCTGGCTATACCAATGCCACGATCGAAAGCGGGGACGTGAGCTCGTCGTTCCAAGTCGTGGTCGAAGGGGAATCCCTTCTTGAAGGAAAAGAACCGGTCATCTCTCGATTAATTCCTTCTCAACCTGAAGGAGTACTCACACCGGGAGATCAATTTCAACTTGACGTTCTCGCTGTTTTAACGGACGGAGAAGAGTTGACTGACCAAGGAGACATACATGAACTTGCTCTTCGTTTGTACGAAACGGAAGAAGAAGAGGAATCGAGCGGTTTCAATGCACCGGCGAGTGACGCGGAAGCCATTGAAGGTCTTCACTTTTCCTCACTAAATGAAGAGGTTGCTACAGTGAGTGAAAGTGGGGAAGTAACCGTCGTTGGAGAAGGGGAAGGGGCAATCCGCATACAAACCGGTCCGGTTAGCTCTGTTGTGCAAGTACAAGCTGGAGCCGCTGCGGAACCGGTCCTAGCGTATTTGAACGTAAGCGAATCGAATGTGACGCTCACGGATGTGTACAAGCACCAACCGCCGTCGTCCATTCATTTCTTCGGAACCGACCACCAAAATCGTGATATTTTCAGTCGTGTGATTCACGGAACACAAGATACACTCTTGATCGGGTTTGTCTCCGTAGCGATCGGGGCGTTTATCGGAACGGCACTGGGGCTTCTTGCCGGCTTCTACGGACGTTGGGTAGATAGTCTCGTTACGCGAATGACCGACGTGCTTCTTGCGTTCCCAGGTATTCTCCTTGCCATCGCCGTGATTGCCTTTTTAGGAGCGGGGATTACAAACATTATTTTAGCCGTAGCCGTATTTACGGTACCGGTATTTGTGCGAATTGTTCGTGGGTCTACACTCGCATTAAAAGAAATGACCTACGTAGAAGCATCGAGATCCATTGGAGTAAGAGATCCTGTCATCATTATGAGGCATATTTTCCCTGGTACTCTGTCGGTGGTTCTTGTTTATTTGACCATGCGAATTGGTGTGGCGATCTTGATTGGTGCGGCTCTTAGCTTCTTAGGTCTTGGAGGAGACATTACTGCACCTGAGTGGGGATCCATGTTAAGTGCCGCAAAAGATAACAGCAGTACGGTCTTCCATGCCACGTTCTTCCCAGGGCTTGCGATTGTTCTTACCGTACTTAGCTTCAATATTCTGGGTGACGGGCTTCGTGACGCCCTCGATCCGAAGTTGAAAGAATAGGTGATGCAAATGACGAATGTACTTGATATCAAAGACTTGGAAGTGAGCTTTAAGAGTGACGGAAAAGAAGTGAAAGTCGTAAACGGCATCAGTTTTTCCATTAAAGCAGGAGAAACGCTCGGTGTCGTAGGGGAGTCCGGGTGTGGAAAAAGTGTCACCTCTCTTTCCATCATGCGCCTGATTCCTTCTCCGCCCGGGCGCATTTCAGGCGGTCAGATTTATTTTAATGGTGAAAACCTTTTGGATAAAAAAGAGCGGGAGATGCGAAAGATTCGAGGAAATGACATCTCGATGATCTTTCAGGAGCCCATGACGTCTCTGAATCCCGTTTTTACGATCGGAAAGCAAATCAACGAAGTGCTCTTGCTTCACTATAAAATGACACATGCCGAAGCTCGGAAAAAATCCATTGAGATGTTAAAGCTCGTCGGCATTCCAAGAGCGGAGCAGATTTATGACAGTCACCCTTACCAGCTATCTGGTGGTATGCGTCAGCGAGTGATGATCGCGATCGGTCTTGCGTGTGAGCCACAGCTATTGATTGCAGATGAACCAACAACGGCCTTGGACGTAACGATTCAAGCGCAAATTCTTGATTTGATGAGAGGGTTAAAGGAGAAAACGAACACGGCCATTATGTTTATTACTCACGACTTAGGTGTAGTTGCGGAAATGTGCGACCGGGTAGTGGTGATGTATTCTGGAGAGATCGTGGAACAAGCGGATGTGGATACGTTATTTAATGATCCGAAACATCCGTATACGGTCGGTCTACTCGGTTCGTTGCCGAAAGTTGATGAAAAGATCGATCGCCTTTACTCGATTTCTGGCCAAGTGCCTGTACCTGGTTCGGTTGAAAAAGGCTGCCGATTTGCCGGACGCTGCGACCACGTGATGCCCCACTGTACCCAAGAAGATCCGCCGCTTTTTAAAATGAAAGACGGGCACGATGCTCGTTGCTGGCTGTATGACCCTGTACATGGACGAAAGGAGGAAGCAAAAGATGGGCAAACCACTCTTGGACGTGAAGGATCTTAAGATTCATTTTCCCCAAAAAAAAGGCGTCATCAAAAAGAAAGTCACTTACGTAAAAGCCGTTGACGGCATTTCGTTTACGGTAAACGAAGGGGAAACCCTCGGACTTGTTGGCGAGTCCGGCTGTGGAAAGTCCACAACGGGTAGAGGAATTACCCAGCTCGTGCCTACAACAGATGGAGAAGTGCTGTACGAAGGGACCGACATTGCTTCCTTGTCCAAATCAGAACTTCGTACCCAGCGTAAAAACATGCAGATGGTCTTTCAAGATCCTTATGCCTCACTAAATCCGCGGCTCACGGTGGAAGACATTTTGGCAGAGCCCCTTAAGGCCCACGGGGTGAAGGATAAAAAAGAACGTAGAAAACGAATTGAAGAAATGATGGATGTGGTCGGACTAAACCGAAGTTTCATCAGGCGTTACGCTCACGAATTTTCAGGCGGACAAAGACAGCGAATAGGAATTGCGAGAGCGCTCATTTTAAACCCGAAGCTAATTATCGCTGATGAGCCGGTTGCGGCACTGGACGTATCCATTCAAGCGCAAATTTTGAATTTACTCAAAGACTTGCAGGAAGACTTCGGCCTCACATACTTGTTTATTTCTCACGACTTGAGCGTGGTCAGGCACTTGTGTGACCGAGTGGCCGTCATGTATCTCGGTCGAATGGCAGAGATCGGCAATACAGATAAGATCTTTGAGAATCCCTTGCATCCGTACACGCAAACGTTGCTCTCGGCCATTCCTATATCCAATCCCCGTCAGAAAAAAGAACGGATTATTTTACAAGGGGACGTGCCGTCACCCGTGGACCCACCAAAAGGGTGCGCCTTTGTTGGCCGGTGTCCGAAAGCCCATGAACGTTGCCATGATGAGCGACCTGAACTGCAAAAAATGGACGAGGATCACTACGTAGCTTGTCATTTGTACGATTAACAACTGGAGAACGCACAAAAGGAAAAAGGGGGAGCACAGGTGAATGTTTTGAACAGGTATGATCAATCAAACAGTAACGAAAAGGATGACCTGTTCGGACACGTTGCTGTGTTCGATGGAAAGACCGGCTTTTTATATGGTGGTGAGAGAAACGATCGATCGATTGAAAGTACACCGCTGTTGGAGCCGTTCGAATCCATTCCTATGTTTGCAACAGGCGCTGCAGAGCAGTTTTTATTAACAGACAGAGAATTGGAGGTTTGCATGGGAGTGAGCTTTTCTTGTGAGCTGCAAACGCAAATCGAGCGCTCCTTGCTCTTCCGTTTCGGCATTGATGAGGAAGAATTTTCCCATGTCGCCTCCACAAGTCGATGGGGTGTTGGAGTTACTCTAGGGAAAATAGGCCTTGCCATGCACTTGCAACAGGATTGGCGGGGCATTGTGCATGAAGACCACCCGGTAAACTGCGTGACGAGGCGAACTGTATCAGAGATGTTTGGTGTTCCTGATTGGAACCGGTTGTTAGGTGGAGCAAAGCTGTTTTGCCAATTAGGGGACCCCTTCTTTAATATGTTTAAAGGAGAGCGAAGGCGGGCAACGAAATGGTACAGCCTTTTACAAAAAAGCGGTAAAGCCCCCGTTCTTCCTTGGCTCGTGTGGGAAGATGGATGCACCTATTCGGCCATATGGCATCCTCAGAAAAACGTGAGCGCCGTTTTGTATGCGCCGGGCAATCGGGATGTAGCACGATTTATTAAAGGAAAAAAGGCGTTAATTGGACAGCTCCACAAAAGACATCTGAATTGAGGTGAAAGAATGCTTAAAACGATAAAAAATGTAAGCGTTTATCTTCCGAACTTTGCCGGCGTGAAAGACGTTTTGATCGCAGACGGAAGAATTGCAGCGATAGAAGATAACATTGAAATCAACGAAGAATGGTGTGAAGTGACAGATGGTTCGGGGAAAAAGCTGATCCCTGGTCTCATCGATTCTCATGTACATATAACCGGTGGTGGGGGAGAAGGTAGCTTTAAAACCCGGACTCCTGAACTGATGCTCTCAGATTGCATCGCTGGGGGGATAACGACGGTTGTTGGCGTGATCGGCACAGACGGAACGACTAGAACGATGACCAACTTAATTGCAAAGGCAAAAGGGTTAAAAGAAGAAGGAATTACCGTGTATTGTCAGACCGGATCGTACCAAGTGCCAGTCAAGACACTGACTGGCTCCATTGAGAAGGACATCATTTTAATCGAGGAAATTATCGGTGCCGGTGAAATTGCCATTTCCGATCATCGTTCTTCACAACCAACTCGTGAGGAGCTGGCGCGCATTGCCAGTGACGCGAGGGTCGGCGGCATTTTATCTGGTAAGGCCGGGGTGGTAAATGTGCATCTTGGGGACAGTCCTGATCGTCTGAAGCTCATTGAAGAAGTGGTAGACACCACGGACATTCCGATCACGCAATTTGTACCCACTCACATTAACCGAAACGAAGCGTTACTCGATGCGGGGATCGCTTTTGCCAAGCG
This sequence comes from Alteribacter aurantiacus DSM 18675, assembly GCF_000429705.1. GTDB lineage: Bacteria > Bacillota > Bacilli > Bacillales > Salisediminibacteriaceae > Alteribacter > Alteribacter aurantiacus. Next base: position 1,777,513 of record NZ_KE386941.1, on the reverse strand, counting down.
AGGCGGATACGTGGACTTTACGACGAGCACAACGAAAGAAATCCTTGCTGGTGATGAAACGAAATGTAGTCGAGGGTTAAAGAGAATGCTTGATGCAGGTGTGCCGATCGAGCAAATCACGTTCACATCGGACGGGCAGGGTAGCCTTCCTGAATTCGATAAAAAAGGCAATTTGATCGGACTGAAAATCGGCCGTGTAACGAGCTTGTACAAAGAAGTGAGAGACGCTGCTCTTGAAGAGGGCATCCCTTTTGAAGACGCGATCAAAGTCGCTACCTCAAACGTGGCCGATGCGTACAAGTTTAGCAGTAAAGGCCGGATTGAACCAGGGTATGACGCAGACTTGCTTCTTGTGGGCGGGGAATCGTTAGAGATTGAAGCGGTGATGGCCAAAGGGCAGTGGATGATGAAGAAGAACGAGCTATTGGTTAAAGGCACGTTTGAATAGAGGTTGAGAGGAGCTCCTGGCGGATGTCGGGGGCTTGGTTTTTTTAGGTGGAGTGGAGGTGAGGGAGGAGCTAACTCGACTAAACGCCGCCCTTCCCAAAAAACCGACACACCACCGACCCCACTTCAATATGGTTACTCCTCCACCAACCAATTCACCCACATATGCTATACTAAAAGAACAAAAAGGGGTGGCGGAGATGACAGAGAGAAAGATGGTTGTTTTAGCAGGCTCTGAAGAGACGAGAAAAACCCTTGTCGCTCAGCTGTCTGAATTTATCGGAACATTTGTGCAAATTGAAAGCTACGCTGTGGACGAAGGCATTGACCGCGTGATTACTGACCGCGTCGTGTTGCTCTCTTCTTATTTAATCGAAGAAGAAGTCGCCCCCTTTATCGGTCGTAATTGTCATACGATTACGGCGAAACGAATCGTGAACTTTCACAATATCGATCAGCTGTTTTCAATACCCGAGGGTACGGAAGCCCTCTACGTGAATGACTTCCCTGAAACGGTGAACGAAGCGATCGAATCGCTTAAAAACTTAGGTATTGACCATATGAAGCTCTATCCTTATTTTCCTGGTAAAAAAATGGTCAAGGATGTCTCGTTGGCCATCACTCCGGGCGAAATGGAATTGGTTCCTCTTGGCATTAAAGAAGTGATCAACATTGGTCCGCGGCTTATTGATATGACAACGATCATTACCCTTCTTGGAAAGCTCGGCCTTTTGGAAGAAAAACAAGAAGAAGTGTCCACGCGCTACATACAGACGATCATTCAGCTCAGCCGTCGCCTAGCAGTCGCGACCAGTGAAGCCCATCAAGTGAGCGAACACCTGAAAAAGGTTGTTGACGGCGTTCATGACGGGATTCTAGCAGTGGACAAGCGAGGCAAAATTACGGTATTTAACGGCATTCTTGAGAAGCTGCTTGGGTACGAAGGTCGCCGTGTGATCGGGAAAAAAATCGGTGACGTGATTGGAAACGGCGAATTGGTAGACTTTATTTTAAACAAAGGTGGAAAAGAAGCCAACCGCTATTTTACTGTCGAGTACGCAGACGTGATCGTTCACCGGTTCACGATTGATTCGGACGGCACAACGGTGGCCACATTTAAAAATGCCGTAGAAACGATCGAGATGGAACGTAAGCTTCGTCGAGAGCTCGTAAAGCGGGGGCATTACGCCAAATACACCTTCGACGATATCATCGGAGAAAACGAGCAGCTCCTTGAAACGAAAACCATTGCCAAAAAGTTGGCCAAAACCCAGCTTACCATCCTAATTGAAGGAGAAAGCGGGACGGGAAAAGAACTGTTCGCAAGCTCGATACATCACGAATCGAACCGGAAAACGGGACCATTTCTCGCTGTAAACTTCAGTGCCCTTCCCGAGGACTTGGTTGAAAGCGAGCTATTCGGGTATGAAGAAGGCGCTTTTACAGGAGCGAAAAAAGGCGGACGAAAAGGGCTTTTTGAACAAGCGAACGGTGGAACGCTCTTTCTGGACGAAATCGGCGACATCAGTTTAAAGGTGCAAGCAAGACTGCTTCGTGTTTTGCAAGAAAAGGAATTGCTACGAATCGGGGGGAGCGAGATCATTCCTGTCGATGTGAGGGTTGTTGCCGCGACGAACAGGAACTTGCTCGAACTGATTGAACGGGGAGAATTCCGTGAAGATCTTTACCATCGATTAAAAGTGCTGTTCATTCACTTGCCGGAGCTGAGGAAGCGAAAAGATGACATGGAAGCGTTGATTCGGTACTTTATGCATCAGTCGGGACGAATGGATGTGAAGATTGAAGCGGAAGTGTTGGATCAATTAAAGCAGTATCAGTGGTATGGGAACATTCGTGAGCTTAAAAACACGATCGATTACATGCTCGCCGTTTGTGATGATCACGTGATCAGGCGAAAAGACATTCCAAACGAAAGTTTCTTCCAATCGAAGCGGTTCGGCCGAAGAGACGGAGGTCTGTCCACAAGCGTGTATTCAGACGACTCTGAGGCTGGCTCGACGATTGAGGAGAAAGAGCTGGTAACAGTGATGAAAATCATTGAAAAGATTGAACAGGAAGGCCACTCCATCAGTCGCCAACGAATCTCCGAATATAGTAAGGAAACGGCTCTCCCTTTATCAGAGCAACAAGTACGCTACCGAATGGACCTGTTGCAAAAAAGAGGGTTCGTAGAAAAGACCCGAGGTAGGCTCGGCTCAAAAATGACAGACAACGGCAGACAGTTTCTTGATACGGTTTATGTAGGAAGTGACTAAATCTAAAAGAGGCACAGCAGGCTTGAGGATGGCCAGCTGTGCCTTTTTATTTGTGAAGTTACCTTTGAGGCAGTGGTGCTTTTTCAGAAACAAGCCCTTTACTAATTAGCTCCTCCCAAAAGGCATGAGGGATACGTTCTTCAAGAGCCGATAGATCTTCTTTAATACGGGATGTTCTAGTAGAGCCCGGAATAACAGCTTCTACTGCTGGGTGGGCGGAAGAATATTGCAGTGCCGCCGCTTTTAAGCTTACATCATGTTTGTCTGCGATCTCTGTTAATTCTCTAACTTGCTTTTTCTTTTCCTCCGTAATTTCGCCGTAGTCGAAGTAATCACCGCCAAGTAAGGCGCCGGAATTGTAAGGACTGCCGATAACAAAGCCCATTCCTTTCTTCTCTGCAAGGGGCATCATCTTATCCAAAGCCTGTTCATGCTGCATGAGCGTATATTGGGTTGCAGATAAACAAAGGTCGGGCTGAACCTCATCTAGCTTAATCAATCTCTCAATTGGCTCAGTCGTATTGACCCCAAGTCCCCACGACTTAATTACACCTTCCTCACGAAGCTCGTCCAACACGGGGAAAGCCCCATTTTGTGCTTCTTCAAACTTCGCTGTCCACTCATCACCAAGGAAATCAGGGGAGATGTCATGAACAAAGACCATGTCGAGGTGATCGGTTTTCAGGCGCTTAAGGCTATCCTCAATCGAACGGAGTGTTCCGTCCCTTGTATAGTCTGTGAGCATTTTATTTTTGCGTCCGTGTTCAAAGAGACCAGACTTCTGTTCTTCCTCATTTAAAATAATTCTGCCTACTTTGGAGCTAAGAATAAAGTCGCTCCGCTCATAATTGGACAACACTTCTCCTAACCGGATTTCAGAAAGTCCGAACCCGTAAAATGGGGCTGTATCAAAATAACGAATGCCTTCGTCCCACGCCGTTTGAATTGTTGCCAGTGCTTCCTCATCGGAAACGTTGCGAAACATGTTCCCAAGAGGTGCTGTTCCGAGTCCAATTCCCTTGTTTATGTTTTGTTTTAAATCACTCATGATTTCCCTCCTATCGATTTGTCTAGCTGATGATTCCCTTTTACCTATGCGTTTAAACAAAAAAAGGGGTTCATTTAAATGTCGAGCTGCCGTGATGAAGGGTCTAAAAAACAGCGTGTTGTGGCTCACCTCAGGGCATACTCATGAAGAACAAGATTTGAAAATGGATCGATGAAGGTTGGAGGTTAATATGAAAAAAAGCAGTGTCGTAGTCATTGTAGGAATGTTGGTTGCTTTCGTTTGTGGAGGTTGGGTACAAGCAAGTAACGATGAGGAGCAGAAGATAAAAGAGTTTGCCTCTGAAAACGGATATGTATCTATGGAAGAAGCCGTGGAGCAATTTCAAGAGACGCATCATGTTCACGTGTCGCTTCCTACAAAAAAACTGTTTGAACCCACTCATTCTTTTGGGAAAATAACAGATCATCACGAATTAAGACTTCATTATATTGATATAAGCAACATACCACATCAAGATTTTATTATGGACATCAAATACCCAAGCGCAAAAATAATGGATGACATACATGAGGGAAGCACAATCATTGAGCTAAAAACAGGACAAGAAGCATATTATCGATACCTAGAGGATGCGAAACTCCATTTTTTATCCTTTAAGGAGGGGCAATTCAGCTACACGATTGGGGTGCAAGAGAAAGAAAATCAAAAGGTATGTGCTGAAACGATTAAGGAAGTGGCGGAATTGATAAGGTAGGATCGTTCGGGGTGAGTGGAGGGGGTGGAGGAGGTCGACCTTGCTAACTGGAGCGATTCAGAAATAAGTGGATCAAACGAAAAAGAACTGGATCAAACGAAGAATAAGTGGATCAAATAAAAAATAAATGGGTCAAACGAAAAATAAGTGGATCATCCGAAAACCGAAAGATCCCCCCCTCCACCTCCATCGCGAGCATCGACCCACCAAACCAAACTTTCACACTTTGTTCACACCTGTTTGTTTGACTTTGAAAAAGGGAACCGATTATAGTTAAGAAAGTTAATCGTTTAACATCTTAATTGTTTAGTTTTACGAAGGGAAAGGTCCGCATGAAAATAGAAGAAACCGTATTGGAAATTGAGCAGCTCGTGGTAGACGTGATGATGATGATTCAGCACGAATTCGGCACTGAATACGATAATCGCCTGTCTTCTAATCAACAGGTGCTCTTATATTTAATCGGAAGGCACGACGTGAAGTATGTGAAGGATCTTTCACATCACTTAAACGTGTCGCCGAGCGCTGTGAGCCAAATGCTTTCAAAACTCGAACAAATGAACCTTGTACAACGAAAGGAAAACACGGAAAACAGACGAACCGTTCCTTTTGAACTGGACAAAGAAGGCATCGTACTTCTTGAACATATGGAACAGACCAGACAGACGATCATGACGAAATACTTAACGAAAATACCGGAAAACGATCTGTTTCATTTCCGTGATGTGTATAAAAAGCTCAGAGACATCATGCTTGAAGAGAAAGAAGGGACGTCTACATGAAAATAACGAATTTTTCCATACGAAGACCGGTGTTTACGCTTGTCGCGATGACACTCTTTTTACTTCTTGGTATCATTTCACTTATTAATATTCCGTTAAAACTGATTCCGGACATCGACCCCCCAATTGGGGCTGTCGTAACGAGTTATCCGGATGCTTCCCCGCAAGAAGTAGCGAACCAAGTGTCCGAGCCGATGGAAGAAAGTTTGGCCACCTTGCCTGGCTTAAACAACATTAGTTCCATTTCAATGGAAGGCTCCTCCCTCACCTTATTGGAGTTTTCTTGGGCCACGTCGATTGACGATGTTGAAAACGATATTATTACGAATATGAATCAAACGCCTTTACCAGATGATGCAGGAAATCCGCGGTTTTTGAAGTTTGATCCATCGCAGTTTCCAATCATTCAAATGTCCCTATCAAGTGTTGACGCGGACGCTTCCGAGCTAAGTGACCTTGTCGGGGATTTGGAGCAAGAATTATTAAAGATTGATGGTGTCGGTTCAATCGACACGTTGGGTGACGTGGTCGACGAGATTCAAATTTCACTTAATCAAGACGATTTAGAAGAGTTTGGTCTTACGCAAGATGAAGTCGTTTCCGCTTTGCAAGCTCATAACGTGACGCAACCGGGCGGGAGTGTCAGAAGTGGGGATTTCGAACTCACAACGAGAGTATTGTTTGAACTTACGAGTGTAGAAGACATTGAAGACGTCGTTGTGACACAGGATTTGGAGTCAGGAGATGACGTTACAGTCGCGGATATTGCGACAGTTGAATTGACTCCTGAATCAGGAGATGTGATTACCCGAACGAATCAAGACGGATCGATACTCCTTAGCGTTCAGCAACAAGCGGACGCAAATACAGCGGAAGTATCTCGTGCGTTTAACGATCGACTCAATGACCTTTTAGAAGAAGATCGTTACCGAGATATTGATACAGCGATGCTGTTTGATCAAGGTGAATTTATTGAAGATGCGATTCAAAACGTGTCAATGGCGCTCATTGCCGGTGGTGTGTTCGCGATGCTCGTGTTGTTTTTCTTCCTACGCAGCTTTAAAACACCGTTACTCATCGGAATTGCGATACCATTTTCCGTGATTGTGACGTTCGTACTGCTTTACTTTACGAACTTCTCCTTGAATATCATGACCCTTGGGGGACTAGCTCTTGGAATCGGGATGCTTGTGGATAACTCGATTGTCGTCATCGAGAATATATACAGGCACTTGAGTATGAAGAAGAGCCCTACACAAGCGGCTCGTGATGGAGCGAAAGAGGTCGCCGGTGCGATTACGGCTTCGACTTTGACGACGGTTTCCGTGTTTTTACCGGTGATTTTCATTACCGGAATCGTAGGAAACTTGTTCAGAGAATTTGCTCTCACAGTTTCGTTTAGTTTATTTGCTTCTTTAGCCGTAGCCTTAACGGTCGTGCCAATGCTTGCGGCACGTTGGTTAAAAGAGCCGAAAGAAAACGAAGAGGAAAAGCGCCAGAACTCTCGCTTTGTTAAAGCGTTTGACCGTTCAGCCCGTTGGTCTCTTCGCCACCGTTTTGGGGTGTTGTTTATTACATTCCTTCTATTAGTAGGGGGAGGGTTTGGTGTAACAACCGTTGGAACTGAATTTTTACCGGCAACAGATGAAGGCTTTTTCCAAGTGGAAATTGAAATGGAAAACGGCACACCTCTTGAAGACACCTTTGCCGTTATTGAAAATGTAGAAGAGGTGCTCGACGGAGAATCGGTCATTCGAGATTATACGAGTGTGACAGGTTCAGGTGGGCAAGAAGATAATGTGATGGGCAGCGGTGGATCGGATGAAGGGTTCATCTATGTATCCATGGTACCAATTGCCGACCGTGACGTATCTACAATGGAATTTGCGGAGTCCCTTCGCCGTGATATTGAACGGGCAGCGGAGGACGCTGAAGAAGTATCCATTCAGTTGGAAGCCTCCTTTGGCGGAAATCCGAATACCTTTACGTTTAATGTAAGTGACACAAACCCGACTCGACTAGACGAAGCGGTCGAGGAGATTTATGAAGAGTTCCAAGATATGAGCGAGTTCCAGGAAGTGAGCAATGATCGAACGGATACGGTTCGAGAAGTTCAAATCCTAATCGATGACGAAGCGGCTCGTGAGGAAGGGTTCACCCCGGCTCAAATTGCCAACGCCGTCAACTCGATCATGCGTGGTACGACAGCCACTCAAATCGTTACAACTGAGAATGATGTATACGAAGTGCGCGTTCAGTATGAAGAAGAATTTGTCGAAGACTTGGATGCGTTAGAAGATCTGCTTCTTCGTAACAATGAAGGTGAATATGTGGCCTTGAGTGACATCACTGACATTGAAGAAGGGGACGGACCGGTTCAAATTAATCGGATTAACCAAGAAGAAGCGGTGCAATTTACCCTGCAATACGGCACGCAATACAACCTTGGTGAAATCGGTCAACTGGTTCAGTCTACGATCGATGACTTGGACTTGGACGAAGGAACAACGGTTTCGTTAACAGGAGATCAAGAACTGTTGGACGATGCTCTAGGTGATTTAGTACTCGCTTTAATTTTAGCCATCGTGTTCGTGTACTTGGTGATGGCAGCACAATTCGAATCGTTACGTTATCCGCTAGTGATTATGTTCAGTGTCCCTCTTGTTGTGATTGGAGTGGCAATTGGACTTACATTGACGCGAACACCAGTGAGTGTGATGGGCTTTATCGGGTTCATTGTGTTGGCCGGTATCGTCGTCAACAACGCGATTGTACTGGTGGATTATATTAATAAGCGTAAAGAAGCAGGGCTTCGAAGTTATGATGCGATCGTGGAAGGGGTAAAAGACCGGGCCCGTCCAATTTTCATGACGGCTACGACCACAATCTTAGGTCTTGTGCCTCTCGCTCTAGGAATCGGAGAAGGAACAGAGCTTCAGCAACCACTCGCCATTACCGTGATCAGCGGACTGATCAGTGGTACGTTCCTGACGCTATTCTTTATCCCGGTCATTTACAGCTTTTTTGATAAAGAAACAAGAAACTTGAATAAAAAGTACGTAACTCCAGATGGTCAGCTTGTTCCGGCATATTTGCTCGATGTGCAAGATACGAATAAAGGAACGAGAACCAATTATGAAAGACTGGACGAAGGTAAAAAAGATCAAGAACAACTCGATTACAACGAATACGGCCATGAAGATGATCCACATGGTGACGAACCAACATATTTGGAGCCGATTGAAGAGTGGGAGGAGGATGAAACAGAACGTTCATCACGGAAAAACGACAAAGAGTCTCCGAAGTTCCCATCTCGTAAAAACCGTCATCGCATGGACAGTATGAGCAATGAAGAATTTCTTGAAATGCTCGATCGCTTTGTGAAGCGAAACAAACGCGACGATGACAAATAATAGTGAAAGCCCAACCGACTCAGGTTGGGCTTTTTCTAATGGAACTCTCTCTAGTTGTTATGCCGACTTATTACGTTTCTAGTAACGATACCCGTGTCAATGCTAGTAAAAAAAGCATAGGATAAGTGAATGCTAGAGTCTTTCTTCTATCGTCCGTTTGTGATGCCACATTCAACGGGCACTCCATGTGTAAATTGTGTGACCCCATTATGCACGAGTAGCCTGCTTGTTTGAGTTGCGAAACGATGAAAGAAGGCACTCTAGCTTTCCTCTATTAATCGTTCATTTAGGGAGAGGGAAATATAAAAAAACAACTGATATCACTTGTATTAGCGGGGATGATGGTTTTTGGAAGCAGTCATGCGTTGGCGTCCGGCAGTGTGACGGTAACGCCTGGAGATACCCTTTGGCGAATTGCCACTACCCATGGTCTTACTGTACAGGAACTGATGGCATTAAACGACCTGGTGAGCCATACGATTTACCCCGGTCAAACGTTAACGGTGACAAAAAGCGAGACAAGTACGTACACCATTCGTTCGGGCGACACCCTTTCGGCGATTGCCAGTCGTAATCAAACGACGTTCAGTCGCCTTCTTGAACTCAATCCGTCCATTACCAACCCGAACGTGATCGGCGTCGGCCAAGTCATTGTGATTCCGATCGGTGAAAAGCCGCAAGAAGAGAGTCCAAGCCTGCCGCCAGTGCCAACGATTGAAGTGGAAACGATCTATATTGTAAAGCCTGGCGATACATTTTATCGAATTGCAATAAACCATAACCTATCAGTTGATATGCTTCACGCTTTTAACCGTTCGATTGCGAATGTTAGCCCGCTGAGGGTCGGACAAGAAGTGGTGATTCCATCCCAGGAGTTGATCAATCTAGCCAAGATCGTTCACTTGGAATCTCGAGGTGAACCGATTATAGGTCAGGTGGCTGTGGCAAACGTCGTGTTAAATCGGGTAGCGAGCCCGCAGTTTCCAAACACCGTTCATGAGGTGCTTCATCAACCGAACCAATTTACACCTGTGGTGAACGGCACGTTTAACACTGCGATTCCTCAAGAGAGACCGATTGAAGCAGCAAGGAGAGCGTTGTCCGGAGAGAATCATGTGCCTGAGGCTTTATTCTTTTTTAACCCAAATGTATCGACTAGGGAATTCATGCATAGCCGTGAAGAAGTGAAAACGATCGGGAATCATCGGTTTGTAAAGTAGGGGGTTGGGATAAAGTAAGATATTTAAAAAGATCTTTTAAAACATGTTAGTAAAGAAATTAGTTAATGTAAAGAAAACAGCCAGGAGTACTCACTGTCTGTTTTTTTCTGTATTATTTAGTAGGAGTGTTTTTTAGCTAGAATAGCTATAAAGAAATCGATAAATTAAATACATGTTAAAATTAGGAAGATATTGTGAACTAGAGTACTTAAACTATCGCGGAGTTTAGTTGAAGAAGGATTAAATGGAAGTTGAATAATTATATTATTATAAAAACAGATTAATTTAAAGGAACAATTTCATTATTCTTAAAGGAAGACTATTAAAGTAAAAGAATAGGAGGATGAATGAAATGGCTAGAGAATGTTATGAGTGCGGGAACACAAACGAGGAAGAGATTGAGTATAAGACGGTTACTACTGACGAAGGTGACGGGAACGAAAAAAAGATGAAACTTTGGTTATGCATAGATAACGATGATTGTGAAATGAGAGTGTATAACAAGTATTACGCTAATAAGTAAAGATGAACAATTCGAGCAAGGCCACAGTGGAAGAAGGTAATTTGATTCCAACTACCGAATTAATAATTCTAGATAAAGAAAAAGGGGTACTGAATGGATATTTCGTATGATGATAAACATCATCTGCATTTAGGTTATTATGAAGATAACTATGATTATGAGGCGATAGCTTTTAAAAGACAATTAGAAGATGTATGGGATATATTCTTTGATTTTCAAGGGTATGGGTTTAAAAATATTACCCCTAAAGATGAATTAACATTAGATCTATTTGGAACAAGAATATTTTCTATCGACAATAAAGAGATTGATTATAATACTGGAGTACAACGGTTGGAACAATGGTTATCATTAAATAATATGATTTAAATTATAACGATCGCTTTGTCGTTCATTTCTTATTCGTCTAACGGCACAGATTAGTTGAAGAAGGAACATTGAAATATAGAGGAGCGACTTAATAGATGCATTGCTTTTGCGAGCAAAAAGAAACATACGAGTTAAAAATTGAAGGTGATGTCGGAGCTGACTCTGTATGGTGCAATCAATGCGGTTGTAACCTTGATTTAGAAGTCTTTCCCATTTCAAATGAATTAAAAAGCGAATTGATGAAATGGGGAACTCAGTACGGAGAATGGATTGACTGGGATATAGATAAATTAATTTTCAATGGTATTGCAATGGAAGAAGAACATAATAAACAAGGTGCTAAATTATCAGAGAAAGTAAAGAATGAACTTAAAAAGAAATATAAAATAAAATTTTTCCCTTCATCAATGGCAAGAAGCTATGCAAACAAAAAGTATTGACGTTTGTTAAATTAACGGGTGCATTAGGTGAAGATCGAATGTTGGTTATTATTGCTTTAAATAAAGATTGTTCAAAACACAAGTAAAATAAACCTATTATAATTAGGTCTTTCAAGAGGTGAATTAAGTGAACGGTTCCCCAGAGGATATGAAGCTCATTATTCCAAAAGGATGTGATAATGCCCCAAGAAAACAAATAGTTATTGATCTTACAGTAGCTATATTAAAACAGCAAAATGAAATCATTAAGGAATATGCCGATGAATCTATTATATGGTTCCAATTAAAAGATAATAAAAAAATAGAAGGGCAATGTTCATTCATTACTACTTTGCAGGAAGAAAATAAAAACATTATTGATTGCCTTGAAATTTACCAAGTGATAACTCACGGGAAATTCGCTTCAATAAATGGTGTGATTTCATTAGCAAGTGGTACAAAAATTGATTTCTGCGATGTATATATGTTTAGTAATGCTGCAAGGTCTGGAAAAGTAAAGGAAATAAAATCATATAGACTAGAGCATTTAAATTAAAAGTTCTACTTAAACGGGAGCGATTGTCCGTGATGATTCACTTGGTTATGATCGATTTTGTTATTAGTTGTTGTTTGCTTTTATCTGTCTTACATCTTCATCATTTACTGTTTCTACTATCGGCTTATTGAACGAACGGAAGCGTTAGTTCAATAAGAAAGTATCAAAAAAAGCAGATGTCTAGTATGCTTTTTTAAAATTATTCATTGTCTGAGCTAGCGAAATACTCATTTTATTTAATACTTCCACGCCTTTAAACCTCATACAACACCAATTGATTAGATAGTTTTTTCCCCTTTCCTTTTACTCCTAAGCTGTTTTGCAGTTCAATTGGAAGAATAAACGTCATTCTCTTTAAGGATTCAGCGGTAATGTTACCTTGGTTTACATAACCTGAGATCTCTTCACCAATCATAGCCAAGTCGAATGGGGAAACGTGATAGATGGCCTCTGCTAATAATGTGAATGTCTCATCCACGATTTCTAACCAAGGGTTCCGTTCTTTTGTCAGTGGATAGTCATAAAGGTACAGATTCTCAAACATGGCTTGTGGAATCGAAATGTCCAACCAATCGGACTCGTCGTTTCTGGTGATCGATAGTAAGCAAGGTAACGTATTACCATCAGAAGAAGTCATTGTTCCGTAAAAAGAGGTAACACTGTCTTCTTCAATTTGGATAGGTAAAGAAATGATTTCCTTTTGGAAGTCTTCTCTTTTTTCCCATGGCCCATCAAAGAAGTGGCATTTCTCTAGTGCCTTCAGAGCGTCATTTACTCGCTTGTCGTTTCCCGCTGGATGAAATTCAGTGGAAAGCTCGTAGTAGCCACCGATCCAATTCTTTTCGTTTGTAAACTCCGTAACGTTCATGATCGTTTCAACTCCATTTTTTCGATCGGGTGTGCTTGTTAAGAGGATAGTTGAAGAGCTACGAGAAATGAAATTACTCCTTACCGTAAATCGTGCGTTGTACAATTCCAGTGTCTAGCACCTGTTTTTCTCGTTCTTTTCCAACCTCTTCTTCGAAAATAGGTTTAAAGCTCCTTCAACGTCCAAGTATCAACGAGATTCATTTTCTTCTACTTGTTTCACATAATAATCCATCGCTTCCGTGAGCCAAATCTGCTCTTCTTCAGTAAACGGGGAGGGGGCCATGTTTTCTAACTGTTGAATGTCCTGTTCTTCCATTTCCGTGTCGGCTAATTTTTGCATAAGGTCCTCGCCGAAGAATGCGAACGACGCTTCTAGATAGTCCTTAACGGCTGCTTGAACGTTGGGGTCGTCCACCGGTTTTCCGTAAAGTTGTTTGACGTTTTTAGACAATTGAATAAAGGTTTGATCTAACGCTAATTTATCGTCCACGGGCTTCTTCTCTATCTCTTTAGCCACATCTGTTAACCGGTGCTGTTCCATCCACTCTTTATGCATATTCTCCATATGTGTCTCGTGAATAAGGCTAAATAATATCGCACTATCTACTTCACCTTCTTCCTCAACAATCCTGCTCACTCGTTGAATGGATTGAATGGATCGTTCAAGTTGTTCCTTCTCTTTTTCTAATGCTTGTATATGGAGAGATAAACTATCATTTAATTCAACGGTAAAGCTCGTTTCATGTAAAAGATCTTTTATTTTATCGAGGCTGTATCCGAGTATCTTTAAACTAATAATCTTTTGTAACAGGATAATATCTTGATACTTGTAAATACGATGTCCAGAAGAAGGGTTCTTTTCTGGTTGAAGTAGACCGATGTCATCGTAATAATGTAATGTTCGTATAGATACCCCTGTCTTTTCTGAAAACTCACCAATGGAAAATGTATTCTTCTTGTTCATACCAATTCCTCCCAAGTAAATGTATACGTTTATTATAGGACCTCACGTAACTGTAGGTTCAAGAGGAAATTTTAAATTTTTTCTGGTAGCCACATATTCGTGTGAATTCTTAACTGTCATCGACGATTTGTATTTCATGTGAATAGGTGTAGCCGGAATGTTCGAAGGGCAATGCTTTTTACCCAAAAGAAAAAGTCTATAGAATAAAAGGCTTATTCTTTAAACTCTACTCACTCTTAATTTTTACAAAAGAAAGGGAGCAGCGGGCTGCGGAGTTTTAGGCTCTAACGCAAAAAAAAGTCTCTGTAAAATGACAACAAATATTACAAAACAATTAAAAATAGGTTAAGTCGACACCATTTGGAAGGATTATCCGCCTTTTTTCTCTAATAAGTTGGTTGCACAACAATTAGACACAGGGGAGAGGGAAAGAATGAAAAAACAAATGGTTTCACTCGCATTAGCAGGAGTTATGGTGTTTGGAGGAGGACATGCCATTACGTCCGCCAGCGTAACGGTCGGTTCGGGGGATACCCTTTGGCGAATTGCCAACTCGAATGGTCTTACTGTTGACGAATTGATGGCGTTAAACAGCTTATCTTCCACCACGATCCATGTTGGTCAAACGTTAAAGGTTACTGAAGGTCAAGGAGATTCAGGCGGACAAACGAACAAGTCCGGTACATACACGATCCAGTCCGGAGATGGGCTAACTAGCATTGCTAGGCGTCATCAGACGACGGTCAACCATTTGCTCGAGCTCAATCCATCCATTACAAACCCAAATCTGATCCGAGTAGGGCAAGTGATTGTGGTTCCAGGTGGTAATGATGAGCCAACAGAAACAAGTCCGGCTCCGGCACCAGCGCCGACGCCAAGCGTTCAGGGGGAATCGGTTTACCAGGTTCAATCAGGAGATACGTTTTACCGCATTGCGTCCAATCATAACCTGTCTCAAGAGATGCTTCGTGCCTTTAATCGTTCCATCACAAACGTAAACCAATTGCAGGTCGGCCAAGCGGTTGTAATTCCGTCACAAGAACTGGTTGATTTAGCCAAAATCGTTCACTTGGAAGCACGAGGTGAACCGCTACAAGGGCAAGTTGCGGTCGCAAACGTGGTGTTAAACCGCGTGTCAAGCAGCCAGTTTCCAAATAGTGTACATGGAGTGCTTCATCAAAACAATCAGTTTGCTCCTGTAACGAACGGTTCGTTTGCTACGGCGGTTCCTCAAAATGGACCGATCAATGCAGCAAAGAGAGCCCTTGGAGGAGAGAACCACGTGCCTAATGCCTTGTTCTTTTTTAACCCAAGCACATCAAACAGTGAATTCATGCACGCCCGCGAAGAAGTGAAAACCATTGGGAATCATCGTTTTATAAAATAATGAACGTAAGAAGCCACTTTCTAACGTAAATGTTAGGAGGTGGTTTCTTTTATTCGTTTTTTTGGCCCGAGGTGAGTACTTAGTGCAGCTTTATACGTTTACAAAAGAATATTTGAAAAAAATGATTTTTCAAACAACGAATGATGATTATGGTACGATTAATATAGTTTATACATAGCCGAAATAGTGGGTATAAAAAGACCCGAATTATGATGAGGATGGTAAGGCACAGTCTCTACATAAAAGTGCAAATCGAGATGCAGGTAGGTGAAAGGAAATGAACAATCAAACGAGAATGTTGATTAGTACGTTAGGGTGCCTCTTAATTTTAGGCGTAGGCATTTACAGACTCCTTTTTGAAGATATGGAAGGGTCGTACGTGATGATGCCGATTCTCTTTACCGTTGTTGGTGCGTTTGGATTGGCGGTGAACGCACGGGAGTGGAAAAAAGGAAAGAACGAGGCAAAGAAGGGGTAAGGCAGTTGGACAATCAAGTGGTTGTGATTACAGGGACGAGCTCAGGGTTTGGCTTTTTGACTGCGCTCGCCCTGGCTGAGAAAGGGTACCAGGTAGTAGGGACGGTACGCAATCAAGAGAGTAAGGAGAGACTATTGGCTGAGGCGGTTAAACGAGGTTGTGAACATCTCGTGGAGCTTCACTTTTTAGATGTGACGTACCAAGACCAGGTTGACGTGTTCGCTGAACAGGTCAAAAACCGTTTCGGCAAAGTCGATGTTCTCATTAATAATGCAGGATTTTCAACGGGCGGAATGACAGAGCTAGTTGAAATGGAGGCTTGGCAGCAGCAGCTGGATACGAATGTGGTAGGCGCTATTCGCGTCACAAAAGCATTTCTTCCAATGATGAGAGAGGCCAAAAGTGGGAAAATCATCAACTTGGGTAGTATCAGCGGGCGCTTCGGTTTCCCCGGACTTGCTCCCTATGTTACGTCAAAGCATGCTCTTGCCGGTTTTAGTGAGTCCCTAAGATTGGAGTTGCTCCCTTTTGGCATTTATGTGAGCTTAATTGAAGCCGGTTCTTTTCAAACGGGGATTTGGGAGAAAGGACTGTCAGGAATCGATGTGGAAAAAGAAAGCGACTATCGCACGTACATAATGAAACTCTATGAAAATGCGAAACGGACGGTTGAACAAGCCGCTGATCCAATGGATGTGGTGGGGCTTATTGAGCGGATTTGTGAGAGAGAAAGGCCGAAATTTCGCTATCAAGTAGGAAAAGGTGTAAAGGTTGGTGTTTTCCTTAAGGCGATCGTACCGTGGTCGATTGTGGAAAGGATCGTCATGAAGAAAATGAAGTAAGGGGGATGGTAGAGTGATTGTATACAAAACAGGAGTAGACGGGATCCACGAGGGCATGTTGACTGGCTTCTTTGTTGGGTGGCCCGATGTGCCTGATCCACAGACGCATCTTCGGTTACTCCAGAACAGTGATAAACGGGTTTTGGCAATCGATGAAAGCAATGGCCGCGTAGTCGGGTTTATCACCGCCATCACCGACGGGGTGCTAAGTAGCTATATTCCGTTTTTGGAAGTGGTTCCTGAATATCAAGAAAGAGGGATTGGTGAGTCGTTGGTTGAGCGGATGCTGGAGGAGTTGAAGGGGATTTATATGATTGACGTGATGTGTGACGAGGAGCTTCAGCCCTTTTACGAGCGACTCGGGATGCAGCGTTCGCAAGGAATGATTATACGAAATTATCACCGTCAGTCGGGGAAATAATGGGGGAGTGTGGACGATGTTTTTTAAACAAGCAACAAATGATGAGCAACGGGCATGGAAAGAAGCGGCGGTAATCGGGTTTTATGTTTTTCTTATTTTATTGTTTATTGATTCCATGTACGACATCACTATGGGTGGAAGTTTGTTGTCTTCGTTGACGATTTTTTGGGCCGGATTAGCAACGAGCTTTCTGTGCCAGTATGTGATCGTGTGGCGGAAAAAGAGAAAGGAAAAATCTTCTTGAATAAATTCTATTTTATGGTAACCTTTGGCTATATTGTAATACAATGTAGTTGAAGGTCTTTTTTTATTCTTTACTACCTTGTAAAACAAGGGAGTGTGTGTGATGAGTTCCAGTCAAATGTTAAAAGGGATATTGGAAGGATGCCTTCTGTCGATCATCGGTAAGGGAGATGTATACGGGTATGAAATGATTGAGAAGCTCGATTCCTACGGTTTTTCAATGGTCAGTGAAGGCAGTATTTATCCGTTACTTTTACGTATGAAAAAAGAAGGGTGGGTCACAACCACGCAAAAACCGTTGCCGTCTGGAGGGCCAAAACGAAAATATTATTCTCTCACGGATAAGGGTGAGGAAGAACTTGAACAGTTCAAAAAGAGATGGACTAAGATGTCGGGAAGTGTAAATGAATTGCTAAGGGAGGAAGAGAAATGAGCAAGTTATCGCTAGGGAGTGAAGCCTTTTTAACGAATCTAAAAACGTACCTTATTGCCAGTGGGAAGAAAGAAAAAGAGATCAATGAAACGGTAGAAGAATTGAGGGATCACCTGCATGAAGCGGAGAAAGACGGAAAAGATGTGAGCCACATAACTGGCCAAAGCCCCAAAAAATATATGAAAGAGTTATCCGGTGAGATGGATGTGGATGTGAAGTCGGTGTTTAACATTGGGGCTCTCGTTATTGCAGGTGGATTATCCTTTATTGTAATGGGGGATGCCATTCGTGGTGATCTCTCCTATTCTTTATTACAGATCATCGGATACCCGATTATTGCTTTAGCGTACCTCTTGGGTGTTGCGGTTACGTTAAAGTACCTGTCTGCGAGAACACTATCAAAGAAAAAAGAATTCTTCGTTTTTCTGCCAGTAGGGATGGTACCTGGTGTGTTGTTTCTTGCGTTGATTTTCTTAAATCAAGTGGTGGTTACACCGACGTTTGTGTTTCCTGAATGGGCGAGAGTCGTTGTTTTCCTTCTTGCAATGGGACTTCTTATCTTCATGTCTATTTGGAGTAAGACGTGGATCTTGATCTTTGTTGCTCTTGTGCTCCTAGTGCCGGAATGGGTGTTGAGTCAGATGCAATTTCAAGAAGAGACACATTTAATCGCGTTGAGTGTTTCAACCCTTGGGGGCTTTGCGCTCATCGTATTGTACCTGTTCTTCAAAGCAAAAAAAGCAGCCCCTCAGTAATGAGGGACAAGGGACAGACCCCGGGAAATGATTTCCCAGGGTCTGTCCCTTGTCGGATATTTTTTATAGATTTTTAAGATGTATGAATGTTATGATAAATGCCCTGTCATTTTTTGGTCGCAAAAGAAGCTAGGATTTATTATGTTTTGGGGGAGTGGTGTGTGACGTGGATATAAGGGTGGTCCATGGAGTGGATGTAATAAAGCCGTTACTTGAAGAAAGTGAACGTGAAGGGTTTCGGTTTCTAAGGAGGCTTGTGGACGAGTACGAAAGCGGATCCAACCGGTTTGATCAACCTGGTGAGGTGTTAATGGCTGCTTTTTTTCCAAACAAAGAAGTGGTGGCTGTTGGTGGGTTAAATAGAGATCCTTATCTTTTAAACGAAAAAATTGGGAGAGTCAGGCGATTTTATGTGAGCCCCTCTTATCGTGGAAGAGGGGTGGGAAACGCATTGCTCCAGGCCCTAGTTCGTCATGGAAAAGAGCACTTTAACGTATTGACCCTTTATACAGACACAAAGAAAGCGGATCTCTTTTACAGACGCTGCGGATTTACGAGCTGTGATGAGTTTCCTAATGTGACGCACGTGTTACGTTTAACATAATGGGAGGTGTTGTGTGATGGGGAAAAACGGTTTTCATCGAGCGTTTGGTGTATATGGGATATGTGTTGAAAGCGATCAGTTATTAGTGATCAAAAAAGGTCTTGGTCTCTATGCGAATCGGTATGATTTACCCGGTGGTCAATTGGAAGAGGATGAATCGTTAACAGATGCAGTATGTCGCGAATTTTATGAGGAAACGGGGATGCGAGGTGAGGTTATGGGCCAGATCGGGACATTTGATTTTATGATGCCGTGGGAATGGGAGGATGTGAATCGAATCCACCATATTGCTGTGTTTTATTTGGTAAGAAGAACAGAGGATGCTAAGGAAGATCTTGTTTTTTTTGATGGACAGGATTCTGAAGGTACTGCTTGGCTTAACGTGCTGAAGATTGATCCAGGCCGTGTCTCGCCACTTGTAGTGAAGGCAATAGAGTGGTTAAAGAAAGAAGGGCTCAAACTTGAAGTGACCCATTATCCTGAATGGGAAGTAAAGGAGTCGTGGCATGATGAAGGCTGAGCGAATGGATCTTTCATTGATCAAGAATGCAAAAACCATCCGCCCTATTCAGAAAGGGTTTTCCACGGATGAGAAAGTGGTCGTTGATGAGACGTATTTGATCAAACTCTTCCCTGAAGAGAACCTTCCTAATAGAATAGAAGAATTTGAGACTGCTCGACGAGTGTCGGTGTTATCAAAAAAGGTCCCTAAGGTAATTAATTACGGTAGGTGTAAGGAAGCGGGAAAAGGATACTTGGTATTAACCTATTTGCCAGGTGTTGACGGTGAAGAAGCGCTTAAACGGTTGCCTGCTGCTGATCAACATAGAATCGGTATGGTGGCGGGAAGGGAATTGAAGAAGCTTCATGCACTGGAACCACCGGCGGATGTTTTGCCGTGGGAAGTGGTAAAAAAGAAGAAGAGCGACCGGTACTTAAAGAAGCTGGAAGCACTAGACGTGGAATTCACGATCAAAGACACCTTACGAAACTACATTCATAGGAATGTAGGATTATTAAAGGGGAGGCCGAATCGGTTCCAACACGACGACTTCCACCCATCGAATATCCTAATCCATGACCGTTCCTTTTCTGGAATTATCGATTTTCAACGAATGGATTGGGGCGATCCTCTTCATGATTTACATAAACTTGGCTTCTTTTCCAAACAAGTAAGTGTGCCGTTTACGAGAGGCGTAGTCGATGGATATCTTCAAGAGGAAGACAATCACGAACGGTTTTGGGAGTTGTATGCTTTGTATAGTGCCATGCACCTCGTGTCCGCTATTGTGTGGTGCAAGGAACACACCCCGTCTCAAGTGCGGATGTTTTTAGATCGTACTTATGAAGTGCTTGACGATCACGACCATTTTACGCGCACGATTCCTAAATGGTACGAAATGTGAAAAAATCACAGAGGGTCTGTCCCTCTGTGATTTTTTCACATGCTAATGAACAGTGTAATCTTCTAAAGTAATGGATATGTATTGATCATATTGGGGCTCACCAACGGGGGTGGAATAAAGGATCTCCTCAATAAGGTCTTTTGACACTTCGGAGGATTTAACTTTATTCAAATGTTTACCAAGGGTTCCTTCCAAACGGTCGAGGTCTTCGATGAAGTACCAGTAGGGAAGGAAGCGTCCATATTGTTGTTCATCACTGGCTTTTGTCCAGTCGGTGTACATCTGCCGAGCAGAGTGGATATCTGGTTCACCTATAAGGATAGAGACGTGAACAGTGATGGACTCTCTGGAAGATAACGTGTACTTCCATTTTGGATTTTCTTGAATTTTATTTAACTCAGCAACGATCAAGTCGTCATCGGTGGTATACACCATGTGATTAGAACTCTTAGCCATTATGACTTTTTGGTCACCTGTAATGATGGTTTCATTACCGTAAATAAAGTAATACTCATACGTTGATTCTATGAATATAGCAAGTAATATAGACAGAGCCCCTACAATTATGTACCTCAATCGTTTAACTAGTTTAGAAGAATGTTCGTGGACAAATCGTTCACTTATAAAATAAAGCAGCACCATGATAACGAAGAGAGGTGCCAAATTGATTACTGTGCTCCATAATTCATGAATTTGAATGGTCACCTAACTTTACAACTCCTCAATTTAATAATCACTTCAACAATACCATAAAAAGAAAAAATGAGTGTGTGATTGTATGATCAGAGGGCCAGACCCCGGGAAATGGATGAAGCCACTGAAAAAGTACACCCCGACTTTTTCACTGCCTTTATTTGAATGGCAATGGCTCCACTCGGTTGCGCGCCTGATACGAGAAACCCACTCGTATAAGGCTTTTAAAACAGGCAACCGTTACGCTCATTGCTTCGAAGGCACTGAAAAAGTTAAAGATCAAACTTTTTCAGTGCCTTCGGAAATCATTTCCCGGGGTCTGTCCCTTGTCAGTTATTCGAGAATTTCCCATGTGGTTAGGGTAAGGGTGATCGAGTCACCGTGTGGGAGGGATGTTTTAATATCATGTATGATCGTTTCCATTTTTTCTTCCGTGAGCTCTGACGCAGAAGTGTTTAAGAGCGCTTCTTGAAGCAGGTCTGACGCTTGTTTTTCAAACACATCGCGAAAGAAGGTGGCAGAGGTGAAATAGGGTCCGATCGTTTCAAAATCCTGATGAGCCCAATCGGCATGCATGCTTTGGAGGTACTCGAGTGGCGTGCGCTCTCCTGCGTAGTTGAGTGTCATGGCCACATTAAATAAATCATTCGTTTGAAATTCGTACTCCTTCGTTTCGGCTAAACGACGGGAAGTGAGAATGACGGTATTTGGGTCGTTTGTTACGACAATTTCGTTCCCCTTTGTGGCAGCCATCACTTTACCACTTCCAGAAACAACAGATTCATTTTGTTCTACATAGTGCCGCTCGAATTGACTCTCAAACAAAACGAGGCATGCGAATGTACAAATCCCGATCATTAAAGAGATTTTCCAACCTCTCGGGTTACCTGTAAGTTTATAAAACACGTACGTCCAGATCACACTGAATCCAAGAGCAAACACGACAATCAGACCAAGGCGGAAAATGAAATAAAGCCAGTCTGGTAGAAGTAAAGTCATTGGTTCCTCTCCTTAAGTAACAGTAATTTCCATATCATAAGTATTCCCCATTTTACTTGTGGCAAACAGTTACCTTATGGTATGACAAAATAGGAAAAGGAATAACTTCTCCCAATGACCAAATACTAACAAGGTGAGACAGATAGGAGGATATTTTTGTGAAAACTGCATATATAAATGGAAGGATTTTTACGATAAATGGTGAGCATGATTGCTACGAAAACGGCATGTTCGTTGTGGATGGAAGAGAGTTTTCGTACATAGGTGACCAAAACCCGGAGGAAGAGAGCAGAGCCGATAAGGTTGTTGACTTAAAAGGGAAGTGGGTGATGCCTGGCCTAGTCAATACCCACTCTCATATTGTGATGACCATTCTTCGTGGAATTGGGGACGACATGCTGTTAAAGCCGTGGCTGGAGAGAAAAATATGGCCTCTCGAGCAGCAGTTCACCCCGGAAATTGGCCGAACGAGCGCCTTGTTGGGCGTATTGGAGATGCTAAAGTCCGGTACGACGACCTTTTCAGACATGTTCAATCCAACGGGAATCGATAGTGACAGTATTATGAATGCACTTAGTGAGACCGGGATTCGCGGTGCTTTTTCCCACACGGTGTTTAGCTTCGGGACCGAAGAAGAACAAAGAGCCAATTTACAAGAGGCAGAACGATTTGCTAAAACCTACCGTCATTTTGCAGACGGACGACTAACGACAATGGTTGCTCCGCACAGTCCCTATACGTGCAGTCCTGAGGCGCTCGAGGAGTGTGCTCGAATGGCGAAAGAGAACGGTGTTATGGGGCACATCCACGTATCTGAAACAGAGGGTGAAATTGAAGAGATTGAGAAGCGCTATGGGGCTAGACCAGTGGAACATATTTTGCGTAGCGGGCTGTTTGACGTGCCAACGGTTATGGCACACGGTGTGGTCCTAAATAGTGAGGAGCGGGCGGTGTTAAAAGAAAAAGACGTTCGAGTGGCCCACAATCCAGTTAGTAATTTGAAGCTTGGTTCAGGAGTGGCGGATGTAGCCAGTCTTCTCGATCAAGGGATAAAAGTGGGGATTGCCACAGATGGGGTCGCGTCAAACAACAACTTTGATATGTTTGAAGAAATGAGAATTACAGCGCTTCTTCAAAAGGGAACCCATAAAAATACGACGCTCCTCCCGACGGAGACTGTGTTGTCCCTTGCGACCCGTATAGGTGCAGAAGCACTCGGCATGCCTCAAACCGGATCCCTGGAAGTGGGGAAAAAGGCGGATTTCATTACGGTCGATCCAACAGCTAAACCTCACCTCCAACCTGTGAGAGAAGCTCAGTCACACCTGTTGTACGCAGCAAAAGGAAATGACGTGAGTGACGTATTCGTTGACGGTGTTCAAGTTGTTAAAAAAGGGGAATGCCTTACCATTGATGAAGAACGAATCATTAGTGAGATTAACACCCTTCGCCAAACGCTTAAAGGATGATTAAAAAGGTTTGAGGCCCATTCGCCTCAAACCTTTTTAATGTGTCAAGCGAACAGAGCACATTGTGCGGGGTCTGACCCCTGAACGTTTGAGCGTTTTGAATATGTAGGACTTCTTTATTGATATAACCAGTTACTTATAAAAGATGTTGGGTTTTTGACGATATAGTTATTAGAGGGATTGCCTCTACAAACCAGCCAAGAAGGCGACAGGAGAGAAAACATGTCTTTTTTCAAGAAGCTTCCATTTGTTACGAAGCTTATTTTGAGCAGCGTCATTATGATGCTACTCATTAGTACTGTTTTAATTATTACAAATGTTTTTGTACAAAGGGAGGTATTGACCACTCAAATTGAAGAAGAAGCGTCAAGGGTGGTTGAGAGTTGGGGAGAGGAATTAAACCTATCTACAGTTGAATCTGCGGTTGGACTTATGTCTTACGAATCTCAGCCACAACAGGAGCTGACAGCTTTTTTTGATTCTATATCGATGAGTAACCCCAATGTCGCTCAGGGGTATATTTTTAGCACTGACCTTAATGAAGAGGGACAATCAGCCATTATTGGTACACCTACTCATATTACGGAAGAGCTCGTTGCTGGAGGGGTGTCAGTGGGGGACTTGTGGGAACATCCTCTTGATATTAGAGAATCGATACAGAGGTTGAACCAATCAGGCGAAGTGGCTGTTTCCGAAATCTATGAAGATCCATTTGGAACATGGATTACAGCACTATATCCATTAACTAACAATGAAGGAGATATCTTTGCCTTTTTCGCAGTCGATGTGGATGCCAGCTCAGTAGGTGAAGGGACAGCTCTGTTTATCACAAGTTCATTAATCATACTCATTCCAGCTATTATTATTGCCATCATCATTCAGGTAATCTGGATGAGAAACAGGTCTAAACCATTAAAGGAATTAATGACAGGCTTAAACGAACTAAGGGAGGGGAATTTGAATATTTCCTTACCTACAAGAGAAGATGACCTTGGTCTAATGAATCAAGCATTCAATAAGATGGCTTCGGAGTTAAAAGGGATGCTGGGTAAAATTGCAGAGACTTCAACTGTACTCCTTCACTCTTCTACTACTGTGGCCGAGGGGGCGACCCAACTAAATGAAGATTCTACTTTTGTAAATGAAAATGTCGTAACCATGGCAAGTGGCGTGAAACAACAAGAAATATCCATGATGGAAACGGCAAGTGCCGTTGAACAAATTGCATCGGAAATCGGTTCAATTGCAAGTGCTACATATGAAGTTACAAAAACCTCAAAGGAATTGACGTCCTCTGCTAATGAAGGTGTAAAGTCCATCGAGGAAGTGAGTGAACAAATGAGAATGATCCATCATTCCGTTGATCACTCAAGAAAAATTGTAGAAGAATTAAAAATTCGTTCTGATGAAATTACAAATATTTTAGATGTCATTACGAAAATATCAGAACAAACCAACCTTCTAGCCCTAAACGCTGCTATAGAAGCAGCAAGAGCAGGGGAAGGCGGTAAAGGGTTTGCAGTCGTAGCACAAGAAGTAAGAAAGCTGGCTGAAGAATCCCGTCATTCTACAATGAAAATTGGGGACATCCTAAAAGAAATTCAACAAGAAACAAACAGTGCCTTTGTTTCTATGGAAAAGGGTACCAAAGAAGTTAACAAGGGAAAAGAAATAGCAAACGCTACTCAAAGCATCTTTGAAAGCATGAATAAGTACTCCGAGCAAATGGCTATTCAAATCGAGAGTGTGGCTGCAGCTTCTCAAGAAATCTCAGCAGGGACACAGGAAGCGTCTGCCTCCATCAACGATCTAACTACCATTGCGCAACATCATTCGGCTCGAACAAGTGAAATTGAAAAGAGTACGATGAACCAATTACACGTAACAGAAGGGTTAACAAGTGAATCAAAAGAGCTTAACAAGCTCGCAAAAGACCTACAATCTATGACCACAGGGTTAAAAGTCTAACTCAAAAGTAAATAAACCGCTGGAAACCGATCGTGCTCAGATCGGATTCAAGCGGTTTTTTTAAAACGGCCAAGATGAAGAACAGTGGTTACACGATGACATTCATTTTTACCACATTGTCATGGTGCTCTTTAAGAAAATGCATATAAACGTGTATATCTTTTACAGTAGTGTAAGGGGAAATAGCGAAGAACTTATGAGCAAATATTGGGACGCTAGTCGAATCACTTGCTTGAACAAGGCACTGTTTTTTTGTACTACCAAAATAGATATCATCTCTATTTTCTCCAAACTGATCAGAGAGCTTTTCATTAAATAGATTAATCTCGTTCATTTTCTCCATTGTCAACCCTCCATGACGTTCAAAGGACCACATAGGATCAGCTTCATAAAAGCGAAACGTGGTGATAGGAGAAATGGAATTGGTGATGGCTACACTCGGAAATGTATCTGTCAATGCTTGTCTAAACGCTATGTTGACGTCAATATAATGAGCCAAAAGCGTTTGGTACCCCTTCATTCCCAATGCTAAAAGGGACGCGTAAATCGTAATGGAGCTACCCATTCGTGAGCATTCGAGTGTATACCCTGTGTGGTACGTACCAAACGCTCGATTGCCAACATAAGGTGTTTCTTCTTCCCCAATGTTAAGGTATTGTAAATCAAATTTATTTTTCACAAGAAATACACTTGAGATATAAGGTGTTTGCCCAAGCTTGTGAAAGTCATAAACCATACTATCTGCAACATGTATGGCCTTCATTTTCAATTGATAACCCTTTAACACACCGCTAGTTGTATCGCTAAAAGATAAAGGGTTTGACTTAAAATCATACTGATTAAAAAAGGTATACATTCCCCCCATGGCTGAATCGGCATGAATATATGCTGGTGAGATAGGGTGTTTCTTTGCTAGTCTCATTGTAACGTCTTTGACTCCTTGAATATCATCTATGGCAAATGTATCTGTAGTCCCCATTGTTGCAAGAACATAGAAGGGGTTACCTCCATTTAAAATGACCTCTTCCATTTTTTGCTCAAGATCGATCAAGTCCATAGAGAAATCCTCATTGACTTTAATGCGGATAAGATTATTCGTACCTATGCCGGTTGCTTCAACTGACTTGTATAAACTGTAATGAGATAACTCTGAGGCGAAACAATAGAGATTTGGTGGCGTCCCTGTTTGGTTAGATGTTGGAAATTGCCTGGATATAGCTAGTCTTAATGATTGAAACACGGCTCCTTGACCGCCCCAAGTTGTAAATCCGCCGCTCAATAAAGGGTCATATCCAGCTATTTTAGAAAGCATGGATACCGTCTTTACTTCAGCCGCTGCAGCTGTAGGACCTTCCACATCCCATAAGTTGTTTCCATTTAATAAAACCATCATGAAGTTTCCTAAAATGCTAGCGGTGTTTGGTAGAGGCGCAGCATTCGCAACGTAATTACGATTTACAAAACGATGACCTTGGCTCATGTCCAGTAACTCTTTCATTGTATGGTCAATCGAAAAACCAGATTCAGGAATGGAAGCTTTAACTGTTAGCGACTGATAATAAGACTGATCGTACTTAGGCATGGTACCTAATGTCAGCTTTTCAGGGTTTTTTAACGCATCGATTTCAGTAAGAATATAGTGGATATGTTCTAATAGTTGTCCTCTATCCATTTCGTTCCCGTCAACACTAGGGAATAATTGCTGTACTTCTGTCATTGTCATGGTTGTCCTCCGGTTGGTCTCTCGATTTTATACTCACATATAGTTTTATCGGTTGAAATTCAGATTTGTTCAGAAAAATGTATGTAAAATAATTGTTAAGAAAAATTGTGCGGGGTCTGACCCCTGAACGTTTTTGGTTAGTTCGACCTAATTCTACTGGTTTTTTACAGTTTGGTAGTCTCCTATAGTAAGATAGACTGTATTAACTGTGAGGAGGAGACGAGAGTGACGTGGTTTAAACGAGCAAGGTGGAAAGAAAGCCAAGCGTATCGGGAAACAGGGAATGACATTTTACCCATACATAAAAGCAAGAAGATTGAATTTCAAAACAAAACATATTGGATGATGGGTGCTTGCTTTGAACCTCAGCTGACCTTTTACCAAGAGTTTGATGTACAAGACAGTGAAGGAAACAGTGTGAAAGACAAGGCTGTGATTAGTGAAATCCATAAGGTAGTAGCCATTCACCGTAATCTGACCGGATTAATCTTCTTAGAGGAAGCCTTTGAGCAACAAAAGAAAGGGTATCCGCCTTCCCCTTCTGATCATCCGAGCGATCACCTGTTGGATGCGCTGAAAACATGTAGGAATGACGAGAGGAAACTAAGGAAAACGAACGTAATTAAAGATGGATTACGGCAAGAGGTGGTGAGCCACTGGGAAGTGTTCTGGAAGCTTTACTATGACAGAATGGATAAACTTCGGACTCAACACGCCGAAGCAACCATCTATACGGTTTCCGACAAATGGAATCAGGGAGTAGACGAAGAATTGTTCTTTATGGACTGGTTCATTCGAGGTTTCGCTGATGTGAGAAAAACAAGAGATTCAAACCTGGATCGACTCATGAGCACTCATTGTGAAATGGCCTCTATAGAGCAGGGTCACCACCAAGTAGTCTCTGTAAAAGAAAAGGACCGAGGGAAGGTGAAGGGATACCAGACCATTCTTCACTATATCTTCTTTACGATCCCGGTTTTTCTTCTCGTGTTGGTGATCTTTGGGATCTCCATGAACACACTTGTCTTTCCCGCTGTAACCTTCTTTCTTTTTTATCCACTCATATTAAAGTTGAGAACTAGGATAGAAGGAAAGTATCACGCTTCGTTTTTAGAGAGTGTTGACGATAAAATCACCGCAGTACTTGGAGCGAGTGGATCGGGAGAACAAGAAACGTATCATCGCCCAGTAATCGATACATATGAAGTGCCCGGGCGGTCGACTGCATTATTAAAAGTCTTTTCCTATCTTGGGTTTTCATTAATAGGGGTTTCCGCTATCCTATCCTATCGTGATGGAATAAATGCAGTGACGATCACTATGTTTACTATTGGTATGGTTTGTCTTGCCGTTAGGCTGATCTTACCTCACACGAAACTCATGCACGCAACCATGAGAATTCACGACCAAGAGATACGTGTGGGGCGTTTTGGCCAATTTCCAGTAAACTACATTCGGCTTATCACGTTTAAAAAGAACGAAGGAGCGGTTGTGATCACACACAAACCTCCAAGAGTAAGTGAAAGTAAGTATACATTCATGGTCGCTCATGACCATGTGGATGAAACCCAACATGAACTCGAAGCATGGGTAAACCTAAACGGCATTCCATATCAGCTCGAAGATCATGAAAGACAAGGAGAACAGAAATAATGGTATCGATGGTATTACTCATTGTTGTAGTTGCACTTAGCTTCATCGTTTTATTAATTTTTCCCCAGTCTTATGCTACTTTAGTTCCCCTTCTTCCTACGATTATTGTAAGTGGTGTTCTCTCAGGTGTATTGATTGCGGGCATTCGCTATGGAATGAATCCTGACATTCGGAAATTTTTTAAGATTCAACCGCACCTTTTTGCGCCTGTACATCAATCGATTTTGATTTTCTTTTTCATCGGCTTGATCTTTGTCATAGCTGAGTACGATAAAATCGAATGGCATGAACGGTTTGACGAGCGTCAAGCAGAACGAGTCGCAGCAGGAGAAGATGGGCGGGTTACGCCTTACTTGAATCAAAGTGAACGTAACGTGGGCTTTTTAGGATTTAATAAAATATACAGGGTTCAGTTTTATCTAAAAAATCATATGAACGAACCATTGTTGGCTATCTATAAAATTGAACCATTATCTGCTGAAACAGGAGAACCTCTTCACCCCTTTGAAGGTTGGCATTTTATCGAAGCAGGTGAATACTTTCAGCCCTATAATGTTGAGATGGATGAGCCTGTGGGGGACGTGAATTGGGAATACGAGTTTTATCCGATCAGTAGTGCTGAGTATCAGTCCATGCCAGACCACGTAAACACAGCATACGAAAGCTTTTTGGTAGAGCAAGAGGAGGAGAGGGAACCTTTTGTAGAAAGCCAAGGAGAATTTGTGTTGATTTCAAGTATCATGTGGTTTTTTATTTCTCCAATCGTACAGGCGGTTTTCTTCATTCGGGAAAGAAGGAAGTCTTGGAAAATGTTTTTTGCGTTGCAACTAAGGGGATTCTTAATCGGTCTTGCCTTCCTCAGTGCATTTTCCTTTGTAGTAAATGAAATGATTCGAATGGGAAGCGGAGGGTTTTTATAATTGTGCGGGGTCTGACCCCCGAACTTTATCAACCACTGTTTTTCACTAGAAAATAAGAAAGGGTCAGAAATGAAAAAAAGTGATATTTTCTTATTCGTGTTTAATGGCATTATGGTTTTGGCCATGTTTGGTCTTGCTATGAGTTACTGGCCCTTACTGCCTGACCAGATCCCGAGCAACTTTGGGTTGAACGGGGAGGTAAGAAGTGAGGGCGGAAAAGGATTGATTTATCTTTTGCCCGGGATAAGTGCTTTTTTTGTTGTGTTGTCAGTGCCATCTTACTATTACCCACAAGCCATTAGTCTGCCTATGAAACTGTCATATGAAGAAAAGGAACAGATGAAAGATTTGTTGAGTCCATACATGTTAAAAGTCATCACTCTATTCGTTGTGTTTTTTTTTATTTGCTGTGGCAAACGATCCAAGTGTCACTTGGAGAGCAGGAAGGGATGCACACAACCCCGGTAATCATTTTTCTAGTTATATTCATTTATAAAACGCTTCGTGTCATGAAAAGAGTAAAGAAGCGTGTAACAGGCATTCGACAGCAATACGAACTTAGAACTAAATAGATAGCAAAAAAGAGGTTCCCAACAGATGATGAATGTCATCGATGGAACCTCTTTTTGGTATATTTCACTTCGTCAAGAGGATACTGGAAATTGTACGGGGACAGACCCCAAAACTTTCGAAAACGTTTAAATTGCAATTTTCTGCAAATTACCCTTGCATATTACTTTTTATTTGGGGAGTAATTTATTATAATTATAATGTAAGAACCGATATTGTCTCCATTTTACGTTTGTACGATGAAAGCACGAATGTTTTCGACAACTCTTCTCAAATCAGAAAGGGGAACTACGTATGGACAAGAATAATGAAAATGCAGGTCAGTGCCCATTTACGGGTCAAGGTGGTTCGAGCAAGACTTCTAGTGGAACAAAAAACAAGGACTGGTGGCCTAACCAGTTGGAGTTGCACGTTCTTCATCAGCATGACACGAAGACGAACCCATTGGGAGAAGATTTTAACTATGCAGAAGAATTTAAAAAACTCGATTACGAAAGCTTGAAGCAAGATCTTCATGCTCTTATGACAGATAGCCAGGACTGGTGGCCGGCAGACTATGGTCATTATGGTCCGTTCTTTATTCGTATGTCTTGGCATGCTGCTGGTACATACCGTATGGCAGACGGTCGCGGAGGCGGGGGAAGTGGCTCACAGCGCTTTGCTCCATTAAACAGCTGGCCAGACAATGGGAACTTGGACAAGGCCCGTCGACTGCTTTGGCCAATTAAACAAAAATACGGAAACCAACTCTCTTGGGCGGATTTGCTCGTTTTCGCGGGGAATGTAGCGATTGAGTCTATGGGCGGAAAAACGATTGGATTTGGTGGAGGCCGTGAAGACATTTGGGCTCCTGAAGAAGATGTTAACTGGGGACCTGAAGAGGAGTGGCTCGGAAATAACCGTTACTCTGGAGAGCGTGACTTGGAAAATCCTCTTGCTGCTGTTCAGATGGGTCTCATTTACGTTAACCCAGAAGGCCCAGATGGAGAGCCAGATCCCCGTAAGAGTGCCGACGACATTCGCGATACGTTCAAACGTATGGGTATGAACGATTATGAAACGGTTGCCCTTACTGCAGGTGGTCACACATTCGGTAAAGCCCACGGTGCAGGAGACCCAGAAGAGCATGTAAGCGAAGAACCTGAAGGCGCTTTGATCGAGCATCAAGGGTTCGGTTGGAAGAGCACACATGAAACCGGTCATGGTGCATTTACGATCACAAGTGGGATCGAAGGGGCTTGGACACCGACTCCAACAAAGTGGGATATGAGCTACTTTGATCTGTTATTCGGATATGAGTGGGAACTGACTAAGAGTCCTGCCGGTGCTTATCAATGGGCTCCTATTGATGTGGACGAGGAACACCTTGCACCGGATGCCGAAGATGGATCGAAAAAGGTTCCAACAATGATGACCACGGCTGACATGGCCATGCGAATGGACCCTGAGTACGAAAAGATCTCTCGTCATTTCCATGAGAATCCAGATGAGTTTGCCGATGCCTTTGCTCGTGCTTGGTTTAAACTGTTGCACCGTGACATGGGTCCTCGCGACAGATACCTTGGTCCGGAAGTGCCGGAAGAAGAATTTATCTGGCAAGACCCAGTACCTAAAGGGAACTATGACCTGACTGATCAGGATATTGAAGAGTTAAAGGGTAAAATTCTTGACTCCGATCTTTCAGTAGGCGAACTTGTGAAAACCGCATGGGCTTCTGCTAGCACGTTCCGTGATTCCGATAAGCGCGGTGGCGCGAATGGCGCTAGAATCCGCCTTGCTCCTCAAAGAGACTGGGATGCTAATGAGCCGGAGCAGCTGTCCAACGCACTATCCGTTTTTGAAAATATTCAAAAAGAATTCGGCAAAGAGGTGAGTCTCGCTGACCTAATCGTTTTAGGTGGTAGCGCAGCTGTTGAAAAAGCGGCAAAAGATGCCGGCTTTGATGTCAAAGTTCCGTTTTCTCCTGGTCGCGGAGACGCCACTGAGGAGCAGACTGATGTTGAAAACTTCGAAGTGTTGGAGCCGCCAGCAGATGCCTTCCGTAACTACCAGAAGAAAGAGTACAGTATCAAGCCGGAAGATTTGATGGTAGATAAGGCACAGCTTCTCGACTTGACAGCCAAAGAAATGACGGTACTTGTAGGTGGAATGCGCGCACTTGGAGCCAACCACGGTGGCACAGAGCACGGGGTCTTTACAGATCGTGTGGGTACGCTCACAAATGACTTCTTCGTGAACCTCCTTGATATGGGACTGGAATGGAAGCCTGTAGAAGACGGAGACGTTGGCTACTATGAAGGACGCGACCGAAAAACAGGTGAGTTAAAGCGTACAGCAACAAGAGTAGACCTTGTCTTCGGATCACACTCCATCCTTCGTGCCCTTTCTGAAGTGTACGCACAAGACGACAGCCAAGAGAAGTTTGTAAACGACTTTATCTCGGCTTGGGTGAAGGTAATGGATGCCGATCGTTTTGATCTAAAATAAGAGAATCCTTTTTAACTGAATAAGTATTGAGCTCGTTTACTCCGTGAACAACGGTTCACGGAGTGTTCAAATCAAATGCAAACGAAAAGGGCGGGTCACAAGGTTTCAATGAACCTTGTGGCCCGCCCTTTCTATGTTGTCAAGAAAAGGTGTGAAACTGTGCGGGGACAGACCCCCGAACTTTTTGACCCCCGAATTTTTTTAAATGATGTTCATTTGATCGTCTTTTTTACATATGAAGTAGGCGTAGCGTGTGAATGCTCGGTTATTCTCAAGCATGGCAATGTGGTTTTCCATCATTTCGTAACACTCAAGGGGAACGTCATCACTTAATAGGAGCTCTGGAATGTCACCGTTGGATGGAGAGGTGAGCGGATCTTCTTCAAGTGTGTATTGAACGTCCATGTTATAACTTCTTAGTAGATCGTGCCATTCTTTTACAGTGAATAACTGCTTCATGCCGTAGAATGTACCATACTCTTCTTTTGATTCAAGTGGAAAGGTTGGATCACAAACAAGATCAAGAGAAGCAAAAAAGCCACCGGGCCTTAAGAGGCGCTTACATTCCTTTAATACGTCATGAACGTTCGTAAAACTGAGTACACTTTCTGCTATAATCACATTCATCGAATGGTCCGGAAACGGAATATGAGAAGCGTCGGTATGAAGAAAGTGGAGCTTCTTTTGATCAAAGGCACTTTGGTGTCGCTGGCGGGCTTTTTGGATCATCAGAGGGTGTGCATCAATGCCATAAACAATCGCATCTTTTTCAGAAGCCAAAAATCGGGCAGTATCACCGAGTCCGCATCCAATGTCAGCAATCTTCATCCCTGGTGAGATCGGGATCAGATCGGTGGCCCGTTCCGTCATTAATGTTCCTCCAGGGTGAGCAACT
This sequence comes from Alteribacter aurantiacus DSM 18675, assembly GCF_000429705.1. GTDB lineage: Bacteria > Bacillota > Bacilli > Bacillales > Salisediminibacteriaceae > Alteribacter > Alteribacter aurantiacus. Next base: position 1,743,965 of record NZ_KE386941.1, on the reverse strand, counting down.
GTTACGCCGAAAAAGGCAAGCATATCTGTATACGTATAGATGTTTTCCACAGGTTAACCTACTTTCCAATGAAAATAATGATAAGTCGTGATGTTTGTACAAACCAAAGTACCTCTATAAAAATACACTGATTGTGACTGGTGTTATAAGAGGAGGTGGATACGTTGTCACGATATACACACTACTATAATGTATGCAGTCGCAATCAAGGTCGTAACGTACGAATCGTAGAACATTGCGGTCGACAACACGTTGGGAGGATTGTACGTGTAACTCGAAGTAATGTTTATATTGAAGGTAGAGGACCTCAAGGCGGATTTGGGGCTTTCGGGTATGGTTACTATGGATATTATAGGCCACGCCCGTATGTATACCCTGTTGCTTTAGCCGCTATAGGCGGCTTTGCATTAGGAGCTCTATTATTCTGGTAATTCATTTATGCGGGACCCATGCGATGTTTCTTATGTCTGTTTCATCACGAAACAGACTTCTTTTTGTTCAAAAAAAGACAAGGGACAGACCTTGTCGGTTTTACGATCTCTTCAACTCTTTTAAGTGCTCACTGATGATCCTCATCTTGGATGCACATGACCCTTTTACCAAATACACACTGTTGGAATCAAATGTTGCTGATAACGATTCCATTAAACCCTTTTTTGTTTTGAAGTAGTGAATGTTTTCACTTGGAAAGCCATTTTTCATTGCCTCACGACCAATGTAGAAGGAATAATCACCTTGAAGATAAATACCGTCCAGATGTTTTGAAGCGATATATTTTCCGATATCCCGGTGTCCTTGTTTGGTATAGGAACCAAGCTCGAGTATGTCTCCCAATATGGCATACTTCTTTTTATTTATCTCTACCTTCATAAGAATGTCGAGAGCTATTTTCACGGAATCTGGATTAGCATTAAAGGAATCATCGAGTAAAGTGGATTGACCATCCAACCTAGATAATTCAAGGCGACGTGGAGGTTTTTCAGCATTTCCCAATCCCTTTTTTACATCTTCCGCACAAAAGTCGAGTTGTTCTGCAATCGCAACAGCGAACAACGCATGTATCACATTGTGTTCGCCCATCATTGAAGTGTGAAACGTCTCCTCCTTACCCTTATACATAACACAAAAAGACATACCATCCTCTTGGAATACAACGTTTGTCGCTTGGTAAGTCGCAAGGTTCCTCATGCCTACCGTGATCCAACTCCCCTTAAACGTGTTCGTTTTAAGAAGAGCCGAATGAGGATCATCTGCATTCGTAAGTAACATACCATCCGGTCTGGTATAAGGAATAATCTTGGACTTGTTGTTGGCAGTCGATCGAATGTTGTTCTCTTGAGGGCCAAAATGGGCCGTCCCTACACTCGTGATGACGCTTATATTTGGTCGAAAGTACAAAAAGTGTTTCTCTCTTGTTCGGTGTGCCATACTGAGTTCAAAACAAAAGGCATCATAGCTCTTATCTTTCAATAGGGATACATAACCTTTAATATGCTTGGGTGAGTTATTGTTTTCAAGGCTGGACAATACTTGCCACTGGTCCGTTTTTGTCATGTGTAGCAGCTGGGTGACAGCAACGCAGCTCTAGTTGAAGTGACGAGCGTTCCCGAGGGTGAATAGGAGAGGGGTTACTGACCGAGAAAAAAGTAGGGTATCTCTACCAATCATTTCCTTCAGCCTCTTCGGTGTCAAAGAGGGATGTCCCTTGTGAGCTGTATTACCTCTTCAACTGACGCAAGTGTCGACTGATTATAGACATCTTTGACCCACCAGAACCTTTAACCAAGTATACACTGTTCGAATCAACGTTTGCAGCTAAGAATCTCATTAACTCTCTTTTTGAATTGAAATGACGAACCTTTTCTTTTGGATAGCCGTTCTTGATTGCTTCCTGACCAATATAGGAAGTAGAAGCACCTTGAAGATAAATACCGGCTAGCTTTTTGGAGGCTAAATATTTGCCGATAGCTCGGTGACCTTGTTTGGTATAGGAACCAAGTTCAAGCATGTCTCCTAATATGGTATATTTCTTTTTGTTCTTCTCTACCTTCATAAGAATATCAACAGCCACTTTCACGGAATCTGGATTTGCGTTAAAGGAATCATCGAGTAGAATGGATCTCTTTTTCAAGTGAGATAATTGCAAACGGCGGGGAGGCTTTTTAGCACTTCTCAATCCCTTTCTTACTTGTTTTGCAGTGAAGTTAAGCCGGTCTGCAATGGCAATCGCGAATAGTGCATGAATGACATTGTGTTCGCCCAACATCGCAATGTGAAACGTCTCTTTTTTACCCTTGTACATAACGGAAAATGACATGCCATTCTTTTGATAGATAACGTTAGTCGCTCGATAAGTAGCACGATTTCTAATTCCTATCGTGATCAATTTGCCCTTGAACGTTTTTGTTTTAAGGAGAGCAGAATGACGATCATCAGCATTAATAAGTAACATCCCATCGGGGCTGGTATAAGGAATAATTTTAGATTTATTGTTGGCAGTCGATCGAATATTGTTTCCTTGAGGACCAAAATGGGCCGTCCCTACACTCGTAATGACGCTTATATTTGGCCGAAAGTACAAAAAGTGCTTTTCTCTCGTTCCGTGTGCCATACTGAGCTCAAAACAAACGGCATCATAGGTTTTTTTCTTCAAAAGGCGCACCCTACGTTTAATATGCTTTGGCGTATTGAAGTTTTTACGGCTGGCAAGCACTCGCCACCTCGTTTGTAGAACGGCGTTCACAAAGGAGGAGGTCGTTGTTTTTCCAGCACTTCCTGTAATACCGATCATAGGAATCGTTTTTTTACGTTTCGTCATGAGAACACCCTCTCTATTATTTTTTTAAAAAATCTATTAAGATATCTTATGATCACAATAGAGAAAGCGTATGGGAGCAAGCCCTACTAGTAAAAAAATAATAGACTATATTTACAGCACGAAACGGTACAATTTTATTCTTCATGTTTGACCATCTCTTGTCTGATGGCTCATTTGTAAGGTAAAATGGTAACTTAACCAAATACTTAAAGGAAATCTTTTACTTGTATCGAACTTTTGTATAATAAAGGTATTAAAATTAACACGAACGCAGGTGACAAACATGAAAAAACTGTGGGTTCCACTTTTTTTCTCTGTACTACTCCTTGTCGGGTGTTCAGAAGACGCTGATCAGTTTTCGGCAGAGGACTATGAAGAGCTTGGACAGACGGATGATATTGAGAAGCTTATTGATACGAATGAGCGCCTTGTAAGACAACTCGAGCAATACGTAAATCAAACTGAGGACCTAAATGATGAAGTGGATCATCTTCAAGAAGAGAACGATCGTCTCAAAAATGATATACTTACTTATAAGACCAAAGCATTTGAAGCAGAAACGAACAAATTGGAAGAGCTCGCCCTAAGAGAAGAGATGGACCACCTTGCCTTATCTCTATTCCAAGCCATGCATGAAAAGGATTATGAACAACTGTCCGGCCTTACTTCAGATCAAGTTGAATCAGACGAGGAAAATAACGTCTTGCATGTGCTCAGTGACAAGGAGGTTATCACGTCGTTTCATTATGAAGATTCACTGTTATCACAAATGGATTTCCTTCAACAAACCTCTTTTAACTACGATCAAGAGAATGAAACCTGTTCTGTACACTATACGATCCATTCCTTTGTGAGCAGTGGAAGTGAGCAACAACAGATCATTGAGTTAGGTTTTGAAAAAGAAGACGATAGCTGGAAGGTTACGTCCATTAGCGAGCGAATGTAACGATTAGTTCTTTTTAAGAACCTGTCTTTTTCCATGTGGATACTCATGAGTGAACCTTTTTTCCGTCTAGCTCTAGGGCAGACGAACTTGAAGTCATCTCACGCCATCAGATTGAAGCCATAAAGGGCTCAATCTGATGGCCAAAATTGCTTAATCCTTTATGAAGACCTAAACACATTTTTCATAAGGCTCGGCAAAATTGGTCCTCCTACATGAACGTGCTTGACTACTAAAAAATTTGGAGGCGTTTTGCTTATGGCACAAACTCACACATTTACAAAGCGGGAAGAAATAGCAAATGCAATTACACATGGAATCGGCGCGGCTTTTGCCCTTGCCGCTCTTACCTTGTTGATCGTGTTTGCGAGCATACATGGTACCGCATCCCATGTTATCAGTTTCACGATTTATGGAGTCACCCTTCTATTGATGTACGTTTGCTCCACCCTTTTACACAGCTTAAAACAGGGGCGGGCTAAGAATGTGTTTGAGATTCTTGATCATTCGGCCATTTACTTGTTTATCGCCGGGACATACACACCTTTAATGGTTATCGTTGTGGATGGGGCAACTGGCTGGATATTGTTATCGATTGTTTGGGCAATGGCAGCCATCGGGATTGTTTTTAAAGTGTTCTTTGTTAAACGATTCATCTTCTTGTCCACCCTTTTCTACATTGCCATGGGATGGATGGTTGTCTTTGCTTTAAAGCCGATCGCCATGACCATCGAAATGGGCGGCATTGTTCTTCTTGTGACCGGTGGCGTCTTGTATACGGTAGGAACGATTTTTTACATTTGGCGAAAATTTCATTACCATCACGCCATTTGGCACCTTTTCGTTCTGGCAGCCTCTGTCACGCATTTTCTATCCATTTTGTTATATGTAACGCCAATCTAAAAGCTAGACCCGGTATAGAAGAGTGCATCTTTACCGGGTCTTTTTTGTTCCTCATATCCCTTCGTTGTACTCACTCGTTTCTCCTCATCACCAATACGTTCGGTCTACTCACGCGCTACGGAACTCTTTTCGCTTCTTTTATATGTTTAATTTCCCTACAATTGCCAAACACTACCCGAAAAGGAGGCGTGTATGGTGACAAGAGTGTGGATTTTCATTCGGGGGAGCTATTGGTTTATCCCGACCATTTATGGCATTATCGCGATCATTTTATCTTTTGTGAGCCATCAAATCGATCAGTATATTTGGATGAATCCTCAACTCTTAGAGAAGATCCCTCCTATCCTTTTATCTGATTTTGACTTGGCTTATACCATCCTAGGTACAATTGCAGCGTCTATTTTAACAATGACATCCATTTCGTTTTCATCGATACTCGTAGTGATGACAACCTATGTAACACAATTTTCACCAAGGTCCTTGCAAAACTTTATCACCGATCCGCACACCCAACGGATTTTAGGTGTGTTCATTAGCGGATTTCTTTACGCAATTGTATTATTATTACTTACAAAACAAGTGGGGGCATCTGATGTCGATGTGCTAGTCTCTCCCGTGCTCGCGGTTGTAATTGCCATAGTCGCAGTCGGATTTTTCGTGTTTTTTGTTCATCACGTAGCAAAGTGGATTCAAATTCGCAACCTCATCCAAAGCATCTATAAAGATACGGTTGATGTGATGGATCGCTTTTGGGAAAATCGTTCAGATGCGAAGCCTGATGATCCATGGGACGATTGGGAAGATCATGATATTCTTGCTCGGCCTTGTACGAAAGTGCGGTCGGATAAATCGGGTTATATCCAGTGGATCGATTTTGAGGGGCTTAAAAACCAAGGGGAAGAAGACGGTGCGATTGTTGAGATGCTCTATTCTCACGGAGATTATTTGGCTGGCGGGCTTGTACTAATGAATGTGTACAGTGAAAAAAAGAATGTTCATGAAAAGGATTACCGCCCACTCGTCGTGATTGGCACAGAAAGAGAAAGCATCCAAGATGTTCGCTATGGTATTGTGAAGCTAGTAGAGATTAGCGTGCGCTCCTTGTCCCCTGGTGTAAATGATCCCTTTACGGCGATCGAAGGGATTAAGCATCTAGGTCACCTGCTTGCAACACTATGTTCGAAATCGTACATGGAAAACCATGTGTATGATAAAGATGGAAACCTCCGAGTCCTTAAAAAAGTGTACGTGTTTCATGATTATTTATATCAAAGCTATTTTCAAATTAGACTTTATGGGGGCAAGGATTCAGCCATCCTCGGGGCCTTACTCGATTCGTTGTATGAAGTGGCAACCCATGGGACCGCTTTAATCAAAAAAGATGTATGGTCATTTACGGAATATGTCGTTCAAGGAATCGAACAAGAATCGTTTTTGAACTGGGATCTCTCGATTCTTCAAGATAAGTTGGATCGCATAGCTGTTATTGCAGCTCCAGGGAAAAAAGATCACGTCCGGCTAAGACAACCGAAGAAAGGCTTCAATCACGATGAATAAAAGGTAAGGGATACCGGTTACAACAAGAGCAGTGAACATATGATTTGTAAGGTGATCGAGTAGTTCAACACATCCATCGACGCCTTCTTTATGTTGATCTGCCTTCTTATCTCCAACACCTTGTACCTGAGAAAACCGAGGGTTCCTCTCAACCATCGACGCTTGACGCTTTTCAATAAATGATACAGTAGCCATCTAAAAAACCTCCTTCAAAATATAGCAACCTTAACTCCTTTACTAGACTCTATGAAATGAAAGGCACCAATATGCTAGACTTTTTCTGTGAACAAGTTCACACGGGGTCAGACCCCTGGGAATAACACCCAGGGGTCTGACCCCGCTCGCTTTGTTAGTGTTTTTTGGTCCTTGGTGGTAGTGCGGTCAACGCTCGTTCCATAGCAGGAGGCGTTTGCTTTTGATAGAGAAGAAGAACGGATCGATTGATTTGGTCGAGCTTTCTCTCCATTCGATAGAGTAAATAGAATGTCACTGCTGCCGGGAAGCCGTAGTCGCCTAAAGCACTTAGCCACATGTCCATCTCCATTCTGGCTCACTTCCTTTCACTCGATTTTCCTTTGCTTAAAATAGGAGGCCACCGAAAAAGGACACCCCGACTTTTTTACTGCCTATATTTACAATGGCAATGGCTTCACTCGGTTGCGCGTCTGTTTCTAGAAACCCACTCGTATCAGGCCCTTAAACCAGGCAACCGTTACGCTCATTGCTTCGAAGACTTTGAAGAAGTTAAATTCGAACTTTTTCAGTGCCTTCTAAAAAAAGCGGAAGGGGGATGCCCTTCCGCTCAACGATCTCTAATCCTTGCGACTAATCGATATCGATCGCTTCTACGGTTCGTTCGACGATCCGGGCCCCGCGTTTACTTACAAGGGGTCCCCCTGTTGTCATAAAGATGCTATCATCCAAAATATCATCCATCACATCGCTGATTTGTTGCGCGTTTGTAGGTTCAACCGGATCTTCTACGGCAAGTGTGACCGTACGTCCTTCCATGTTTAAAAATTGAAGTTCAAGTCGTTTACTCATTCAATTTCTCCTTTCAAATCGTAGAATGTGTTTATTCAGCTGCTAATTCATACGTGTTGCCCCGCTCTACTTTTACAAGAGGGTGTTGTTGCAGTGATGCTAATGCTTCGGCCGTACTGGATAAGTGACTGTTCTCAGCAGTGGGGTTAATGTTTTGAAACTGACGAACACGAACAATCTCTTCGCCAACATCATTAAACCCTGTAACAAAACTAAGTGCCAATCGTGAGTTTACTCTTGCTCCCATCTGATCACCTCCTTTCACCCTTTAAGTAGTGTGTAAGATTCAAAAATGGGGAGGGGAGGAGAAAAAAATAGTTCGCATCTTTTTTAACGCTTGTTTGCGCCATGAATGAACGGTTCCTGTACTTACCCCGTGCCGAACGGCGATCTCCCTCGGCTTGTAGCCTGCCAATATGCTTTCATTGACCCAAATCGTTTCACGGTCACTAAGACCGAATGTGTTGATCACTTGTTTCAACTCTTCTACTGATTCATCATCAATAGGGGGACAAACGCTCTGAAGAAGGACTGGTTCACACAACTGGCATTTATCTTGATAATAAACGTCCTTTCGAATCGCGTCCTTCAAGTAGCCTTCAATGTAGCGCTTCGCATAGGAAGGGAAAGGGCCACTACCAGGATCAAATCGCTTCCAAGCTTTAAATAACGCAATTCTACCAATCTGTACATATTCATCTTTTTCATAGTGAAGCTTGTACTTATGCACAAGAGAATAAATGAGTTTTTCGTAACGTTCATAAACAACAGTAAAGTTCACATCGTACACTGAAGGTCTCCAAACCGGAGGCGCCTCCTTCAATATTTACCGGTACATCAAGAGTATCCATAGGAAAGTGACTACGCGAATGAGCAAAGATGAAGGTTAATAGGTGAAGGGGTTACCATAAAAATGGTAGCCCTATAGTCGTTATCGATTTTTTATTTGAAAAAGAGAGCACATGTTTTAAGAAAGAGGTGAATGTTGAATCATGATACAATAGGGTTGAGGAGTGAGCGATTATGAAGATGCTTATCAGTGGATTTGAACCTTTTGGAGATTTGACGAAAAACCCAACAGAAGAGCTGGTGAAATCAGCATCAAAATGGGATATTTCAGGCGTAGAAATCAATACCATTCTTTTACCAGTTGTCTATCGAACGTGTGCTCAGAAATTAATAGAAGAAGTGGAACGAGTGAATCCGGATGTAGTCCTTTCCCTAGGTGTTGCTGTAGGACGAGCAATGATTACACCTGAACGAATCGGGATTAACGTTCAACACACGGAAGGAGAAGGGAAGTTCGGTGATAATACGGGAAAAAAGCCTAAAAACGAACCTTTAATTGAAGGAGAACCAGACGGTCTTTTCTCGCCCCTTCCGATCAGTACCATGACCGATCGTTTAAAAAACGCAGGAATCCCGGCCCAAATATCTAACACTGCCGGCACATACATATGCAATAATACCCTTTATGAACTTCTGTTGTACGCCAAAAAACAGGGGAGTCATTTACACACGGGCTTTGTCCATATGCCTGCAACCCCTGACATGGTGGTTACATCACACGCACCAAGCATGAGCTTGGATGTTCAAGAAAAGGCCCTTCGAATCATGATTGAGACCATTCGTAATGAAAGGCAAAATTGACAAGTGACATGTAGCCCGCGTAAACTATATATAACTATTTCCTTATGAAAGGTGATGTCCATGCAAACAAAAGAACGTACATTTGAAGAGGCGGCTACTTTATTCAAGCTCATGGGCGATAAAACGAGACTCAAAATGCTAGCCATCTTATATAAAGACGAATGTTGCGTATGTGAACTTGTGGAGATCTTCCAAATGAGCCAACCTTCCATTAGTCAGCATTTACGAAAATTAAAAAACGCTCACGTAGTGAATGAGCGTCGTAGAGGTCAATGGATCTACTACAGCTTAAATCGTGAACACCCTTTTTACGAGCAATTACTTGATCTTTTGAACACCTTACCGGACACACAGCCATTACTAAACGACTTGCAAGTGGCAGGGAAGAGAGTAGTATGCTGTGATTAAAAAAACGCCACCGTCAACAGCATTGACGATGGCGTTTTTTATTTATCGAACGTGACATAATTTTCAAGCAATTCTTCGAGCTGTTCTTTTTCTTCGTTGGCAATCGAGGTCCGTATTTTTGTACCTTTATCAAGCTCCATAATGAGCTGTGTCCGATTTTTCCGTTTCTTTCCCCAGCCGATCTGTCTAATTTTTCCCCAATTTGCTTGGTAACCGGCGAACACAATACCTTGACCACGAATTTCAAAGAGTTTATCCAAACTGACCAACACGGTTAAGCCCAAAGGAAAAAGGATCGCAAAAATGATCGTAGACAATTCAAAGCTTCTAAAAATCTCTACATATAGAAGAATGGTTAGCAAAAGAACTGCGTACGAGAAGTAGAGTGCCACTTTATAAAGCTTGGAACCACTATGGATTTTTTTCCTATCTTTTTCAGGTGTATAAATAACGTAATCATCGTAAGCGTTTCGTTGCTTATGTGTGAAAATATAATAAAGGGCGATAACAGCCAAAACCGTTCCTAAGAACAAATATATCCAGCGCATGAAAGATCCTCCGTATTTTGAATTCTTATTTATTTTACCATAATAACATCGATAAAGAAATAAGAGCTAAAATTATAAACGTTTATATAATTTGTTTACATATTAATAAACATACTGATACAATAAAGAAGGAGGTGGAGGATGATGCATGAGTCTTTTTGGCGAGCCACAATTGAGGAATTAAAAACCGGTTGGGTCTATGAAGAAGAGGGATATCGATGTGTGATATGTGGAACGTATTTCGAGAGGGGCATTATTTTTCACGAGAAGGGTCAATTTATGGACGCTGAAAAGGCAGCGTCTAATCATTTCCTAGATACTCATGGTTCTATTGAACAGGAGCTACTCGGACTGGGGAAAAAACAGACTGGTCTTTCAGATGTGCAAAACGACGTTCTATCCCTATTCATGGCAGGAGAAACAGATGAACATATTGCGAAACAGTTAGGGTTTGGTAGCGTATCAACGGTTAGGCAGTACCGATTTAAATTTAGGGAAAAAGCAAAACAAGCGAAAGTTTTTCTGACGCTAATGGAACGATATGAAGAAATGGAAGGGCGAACGAATGTTCATAAGGGGGCAAAAATGGTGGATGAGCGATGGGAAACGAGTAAAGAAGAGGAAGCCATATTTATGGCAACCTATATTGATGAACAGACGGGACGCATTAAACAATTTCCTAGGAAAGAGAAGCGGAAAATTGTTATTCTAAGATACTTAGCGGGGAAGTTTGTGGCTTCTAAGTCTTATTCGGAAAAAGAAGTAAGTGCTATCTTAAAAGACTACTATGATGATTTCGCCACTCTAAGGCGGTACTTAATTGAATATGGGTTTATGAGAAGAAACCAAGATGGATCAAGGTATTGGATTGAGGAGTCACTTGGGAAATAAACAAAAAACGTCCACCAGAAACGGTGGACGTTTTCAATTAGCTTACGTATTTTGAACTTGTGTAGTCAAATGCGTAAGCCGATTCAAAGTCTTTTTGAGTCAGACCTCCTACATCCATTGTATACAGACGAAGGGTTACTTTTTTGTGATCAATCGTAATTTGAGGATGATGATCGCGATCTGCAGCCAACCGGGCAATCTCATTTACAAAGGCGACGGCTTTACCAAATGACGGAAGAGTAAATTCTTTCTTTATGAAGTTTTCATCATCAAGAGACCAACCAGTAGAATCCTCCAAATTTGCTACTACTTCTTCTTGCGTTAATGTCATTTCTCATCCTCCTTAAATAGTAAACGGAAATTCGACAAAACCTCATCATCACAACAAGAAATTAAAATTGAATATTCTGATTTATTGTTGTGATTAGTAGTATCATAGCAGACAATAGCGTAAACGGAAAGACCCATTCATCATTTATTCATGTTGTAATCATTTTTTAATAATGGAATGATTACACTTGCGAAAAAAAAGACATCATATGGTAATGTTTCGGTTTTAATGCACCTCAATAGGGTATTGAATACTAGACAAGAAGAGATTACGTTACAACCTTTGAAAGCAGGTGGTGAAATGAGCGGATGTTACTTATGTACAAGTAAAATTCCCTTAACAAAAGAAGGGATTTTAAGCATATATACGAATCAACCCGAACTCCTTTTAGATTTAAAAAACTTGGTTATTGCAAAAGGATATGAATCTAGTTTACGTAGAGGCAAACTCGACCTCGTTTTTTACGATTGGCACGCGTTACAAAATACGATGGACTACCTAAAAACCGCATTGCCAAACAAGAAGAAGTTAGCAGTGAAATGCAGCTTGTCTCTTATAACTGAGAGCCCTAGTGATTATATCCCCTTTGAAGAAATGTATATGAAGGTGATGAATCCTAGACTTGTGAAAATTATTCAAGAAAAGCTTTTTCGATCTTTTCTCCAACCGATTGTGAGGGCGGAAGACGAAGAGGTTTACGGATACGAGTTTTTACTTAGACCAAGAAGTCAGTTGTATCATTTTAATCCAGGAGAGCTTTTCGCTTTTTCACAAAAAGCGGGCATGCATGCCATGTTGGACGGAGAAGCACGAATGAACGCAATTCGCACAAGTTCAATGATGCTTGACCATGGACTGAAACGATTTATTAACTTCTTACCCTCTTCGATTTATGACCCGGAATTTTGTCTCAAAACCACGTTCCAGGCCGTTGAAGAATATCAAATTAGACCTGAAGATCTTGTCTTTGAAGTTGTGGAAACAGAGGAAATTGAAAACATGAAACATTTAAAGAAGATCCTTAACTATTACCGAAATGCTGGAGTGAAGGTGGCTCTTGATGACCTTGGATCCGGTTACTCGACCATTGATGTGATGAGTGAATTAACCCCTGATTTTGCAAAGCTAGACCGAGAATTAATCCGAGGTTGTCACAAAAGTAAAAGCAAACAGAAAGAAATTCAAACAATCTCACAAGTGGCTCAAAATATCGGAGTTACCCTTCTCGCCGAAGGAATTGAAAGCGAAGAAGAGTGGGCGTTTTTAAGAACGAAAGTAGATTTGGGTCAAGGCTACTACTTCGGTAAACCTGCCGAAACCCCGTTAAAGCAATATGTTAAATAACGTTTTCCATACTACTGTTGCTGTTATAAACAGAGTGTATACTTAAAACAATCACAACCAAAAGGGAAGAAGCGTTTAAGGCTTGGACATGACACCACCATGTCCAAGCCTTTTTACTGTTATGGAGAGCATGTTGCTTTGTTGGAAGAGGTAAAGCACGAGACCACGTCTGTTTTAACCACGATTCAAGTGAAGAAGAGAATAATCAACTAAACGAAAGCATCCGATTACGATTTTATCGAATCACTTTAGTGAAATTTAAAATGGCTAGTCCCAATAATGTGTAGATAATCAAGAAAAATAATCCATAAAAATGCCTTTTTCCTCCTTCTTCCTTCAAGTATAATAGGAACAAATACTCATTTATCGTAAATGAAAGAAAGGAGGTACATGATGAAACATTGGGAAACAAGTGTTTTACAATCGTTAACACAGTGGCAAACACAAAGCTTAGACGTATTAGCATACATACTTACGTTCTTAGGAAACGAATTGTTCTATTTTTTAATGGTTCCACTTGTTTATTGGTGTTTTTCAAAAGCGTTTGGCATTAGGCTTGTCTACGTATTCTTACTCTCTGTTTACATAAACTCATTTTTAAAAGCAATGTTTGCAGTTCTAAGACCTGTAGGGATCGAAGGGGTGAACTCTCTTTATGTGGCATCGGCAGAAGTAGGCAGCCATTATCCATATGATAGTTTTCCAAGTGGTCATGCCCAAGGTTCAGCAACCCTTTGGGGAATGGTCGCCATTTGGTTGAAAAGTAAGGTGTTTTGGCTATTCGCGATCCTGCTCGTTACGGCCATTTCAATTAGCCGTTTATATGTGGGATTACATTGGCCTACCGATGTGATCACAGGTGTCGCGGTTGCAGCCTTTATCCTCGTGGTTTATGTGAAAACAGATAGGTGGGTTGTGTCTTGGCCAGTAAAAATGAAATGGATAGGGGCTATTGTTTTGCCTCTAGTGCTTATGGTCATTTTTCCCTCTTCAGAAGGACTGAAGTATGGTGGCTTCTTACTTGGAGCAGGGATCGGGTACTTACTTGAAGCGAGACACCTTAACATGAAAATCCCTGCCAGCTGGGTAAAAAGAGGATTAGCATTTATCATTGGATTAGTAGGATTGTTCCTCATCCAAGAAGGCGGGAAAGTCGTTCTAGGAACGTCACTCGGCGCAGACGGAATCCGCTATATGCTCATTGGACTATGGGGACTCTTAATCGCTCCGTACATGTTTGTGAAAATTAAACTTTACGACACGGACCAGCCAAAAAAAGAAGCAAAACAAACAGCCTAAAGAAAAAGGTTCCGCATCCGGGACCTTTTTTTAGATTTCTAATCATTTCCAGGGGTCTGACCCTGAGTGAATGAGTGAGCAAATTCAAAATAAAAAGCGGAAAATATGTGTTTGATTAAGCGGAGGTTAGGGAATATATGAGGAGGTTCTCATATTACATAGAAAGAAGTGGCTGGAGTGAATCATTTACTCGTGTTTATGCATCCTTCAAACGATAGCTTCAATGGAAGCCTTTTACGTGCATATCAAGACGAATTAGTGAAGAATGGTCATCGTGTTGTCGTACGTTCACTATATGAAATGAACTTTAACCCAATCCTTACTGTTGAAGAATATAAGGATACGTTTAAAGGCATCTACAAAGAGGATATACAACAAGAGCACGACTACCTTAATTGGGCAGACGCAGTTACGTTTTTATTTCCTTTTTGGTGGGGTGGCTTCCCTTCCATCGGAAAGGGCTATATTGACCGAGTCCTTTCATTTGGATTTGCTTATCGTCTGAATGGAGAGACGCCGATACCTTTATTAAACGGAAAAAAAGCAGCTTTTATATGTACAACAGGGTCACCATCGGAGGAGTATGAAAAAAGCGGTATGCATGAACGTGTGGTTCGTTTAACAGACGATGCCATATTCCGATTTTGTGGACTTGAGCTTGTCTCTCACACCTTTTTTGGTGGGGTACTCGTATGCTCGGATGAAGAACGAAAGAAAATGATGGCTCAAACAAAAGAAATAGCTGCATCGTGGGCAACAGCAGAGTAGAGGAAGGACAGAGGGGAGAAGAAGAAATGGTGAAAGTGAACGACCTGCAAATAGATACAATAAAGTTATTGGGTTCTTTGACGGACAATGTTTTTATTACGAACCGAGAGATGGAACTTACATGGATGAACGATCATGCTAAAAAACTTGTGAATAACTTATTGCCTTTCATTCCCGATATAAAAAGTCCAGAAGACTTAATCGGTATGTCCATTCAAGAGTTGCATCCATCTTCGTCCAATTTCTTTCGTGTGATGAAAAGAAATATCTTTCCTCATCAATCTAAAATCCCGATCTTTGGTTACATGGCGAACTTACTAGTAAACAAGTTGTACGACCATGAAGGGGAGCATAACGGATATATTCTTTTTTGGCGTGATGTGACAAAAGAAGAGAATCAGCGAATACGAAACGAACGATTAATTGAAGAAATGTCCACACCGATTTTGCCTGTCGTATTGGAAAACGCCTTGTTTGCACCATTAATCGGGACATTCGACGAGAAACGGTTCGATCACTTAAGGGAGCGAGTCTTGTCCGCATGTGTAAAGTTAGGTGCCGACTATTTAATTTTTGATTTTTCGGGAGTAACCGTAGTTGAAGATGAAGTCATTATAACGGAATTTGAGAAGCTAAGAGCTACTGTACAACTTCTCGGAGCGGAAACGTATTTTTGCGGCTTTTCCTCATCACTTGTACAAACCTTTGTACGGAACAAAGTGAAAGTAGAAGAAAGGACGTTTTCACACTACCGTCAAGCCATTCAGCATATTCTAGGTAAAGAAGGACTCGAAATTGTACCCAAAAAAAATCATGAGCCCCGTTAAAGGGCTCATGATTTTTTATTTGAAAACAACTATCATTTTAGAATTGCGGTAAGATGTAATTAATTAGGAACCAAAGGATTCCAAAGAAAATGATTAAATAAGCAGCATACTTAATAAAGGTCGAAGCAACACGGCTGCTGTCATGTCTTTTTTCTACATCTTCATGTCGTTTTTCCACATCTACGTTTTTATCTGCCACGATCAATGCCCTCCCTTTTTATTCTTACAACTCTTTTCCCTTGTAAGATAGGAGTTAAACGCCGTAAGTTATGAGGCGATTGAATCTCTTAGCTTTCCTTTTTTCATCGGGCGTCTTTGTTGAATAATGAAGACCGCCAAAAGAACACAAAGCATGCCGATCCCTTGCCATAAGGTAAGCTGATCTTGAAAAATAAACACGCCAATCATAGTAGCAACAACCGGTTCTACCGTGGCAGCAATCGAAGCTTTACTCGATTCCACTTGATTCAACCCCGCGGTATATAACAGATAAGCAAACACGGTTGGAATCGTTCCGAGTCCAAGAGCGAGAAGGAGCCCTTCGATTCCGTTCAGACGATCAATGACCAGGCTGATGTTTGTTGTTGGTAACAAAGCAAGCGACGCAAATAGAAAGGTGTAAAACGTAATCGTCATAGATGAATAATGAGTGGAGGCTGTTTTACCAAAAATGCTGTACAACGCATATCCAAATCCGGAGCCAACTCCCACAATAATACCGTAAAAAGAGAGTTGCTCTGCATGAAGGGGGAACAATCCAATCACAAGTGTACATCCGATTAAAGTCATACCAAGCGCCACGACTTTTTGAATTGTAATCCATTCTTTAAAGAAAATCCGGCTCAAAATCGTCACAAAAGCAGGCCCTGTATAAAGGAGAACGGCAGCGACGGATAAATTAATCTCTTGAATAGTTGTAAAGTACGCCCAGTTAAAGAAGACGATACTGCAAATGCCCGTTCCCAAAAAAAGTGGCAGATGCTTCACGCGTACATGCATCAGGCGTGGGCTTTTCACAAGAACGATCACGGTCATCACAAGTAAGGCTACAATAACCCGAATGGCAACGACTTCAATCGGCGTAAAGCCAAGGTCGTATAAGCCTTGCACAAAAATACCGATGGTCCCCCATAAAGCAGCACCACCGACGATGAGGAGAAACGCCCATTTGAGCATATCCAAAAGGCCTCCTTCTTACTTCAAACTGTATTTTGATTCCATGGGCAACTCAGCTAATGTAAAAGGTGTAGCAACCATCGATTTTGGGTTGTAATACACGATCAAATAAAAGTGCCCTTCGGTGATTGTATCATCAATGAAGTAACGATTCACATCGATCTCTACTTTTGTTACAACCGTATGTTTATGAAGCTCTTTATCCGAAAGCTGAAGCTCGGCAAATGATTGTGAAACAGCACTAGGTTGGTCGGAAAGGAACGTGTGCACGCGTAACTGCTCTTCCTTACTCACGTCTGTCGCCCACCATCGCTTTCGTGGCTTATGCTTATGGTGAAGCAAGTAATCAAGCTTCATCAAGGACCGCACAATATGTCGGTGAGGTGCGGTCGATTTTTCCAAAAAGTGATCAAGCCTTATGAACAAATCCTCAAACTGATGACCAATCCTTGACCACCCTTGCTTATCCCACTCATTCCCGTACTCTTGGAAAAAATCAAAGGGAGTGTCAAAGGTCTTTTCCACTAAAAACTCCATCGTGTTGTCCATTCGATGATCGTTCCAATATTTTTCGAGAATATCTTCTACTCTTTTCATTTTGACAATATCATCAAAAGAGAGGATGTTGTTTGACAGGATTTCGTAAGGCGCATCGTCCATAAACTGATACTCGAATTTTTCAGCCATGGCACGCATGCCTGTCCCTCTAAGCATCTTTAAGAAGCCAAGTTGAAGCTCCTCCGGACGTAGGGCAAATACATCATTAAAGGTTTGTTTAAAACTATTGTAATCTTCTTCAGGAAGACCAGCGATCAGATCCAAGTGCTGGTCAATCTTTTGTCCTTCTTTTACAAGAGTGACGGTTCGCGCAAGTTTTTTGAAGTTTTGGCGACGTTTAATTAAATCATTCGTCGCATCGTTGGTTGATTGAACACCAATCTCAAAACGAAATACTCCTGGAGGCGCGTGTTCGTTCAAAAATTCCAATACTTCCGGTCGCATAATATCGGCTGTAATTTCAAATTGGAACTCACAGCCCCCGTGGTTTTTAATTAGAAAGTCAAACATCTCAAGGGCGTAATCCCGCTTAATATTAAAGGTTCGATCAATGAATTTGATCATCTTGGCCCCATTTTCAATGAGGTATAAAAGATCTTCTTTCACCTGTTCAATATTGAAATAACGCACGCCAACTTCAATAGAAGAAAGGCAGAATTGGCAGCTAAAGGGACACCCACGGCTCGTCTCGAAATAAACAACCCGCTTGCCAAGAGAGTCCCGGTCCTCATCTAACCGATAAGGAGACGGGATAGAATCGAGGGCGAGTTTTCCGCGACCGGGGTTAATGACAACGTCTTGATCTTTTCGATAGCCTAAGCCAAACACAAAGTGATAGCCGTTTTTCCCAGCCTCAATTTCTTGTAAAAGATGCTTGAATGTCTCTTCACCTTCGCCGATCACAATAAAGTCAACTTCAGGCACCCGTTCAAGCCACTGTTTCGTGTCATAAGACACTTCTGGTCCACCCAGAATGATGTGAGTGTCAGGTAAGACTTTTTTAATCATTTTGATAACTTGAATGGTTTGTTCGATATTCCATATGTAACAGCTGAACCCAATCACATCGGGCTTTTTGCTGTAGAGATCGGACACAATGTTCATGACCGGATCTTTAATTGTGTACTCTGAAATGGTTGTTTGAAAGTCAGGCTCTGCGTACTTTTTTAGTAATCGCAACGCAAGGCAGGTGTGAATGTATTTTGCATTTAATGTGGTTAAAACAACGTTCATTTTGTGAAACCTCCAGCTTTTTTCATGTTGCTTTATCATACCACGATCGAAAGGATAAATCATGCAGTCCTTGGGTTAAACAGGAAGCTCCATTCGGTACACATCGGAAAAGGTTCCATCTTTATTTTGGATATGATTAGAAAAGCAACCAACAGGCTCAAATCCAAGTCGAAGATAAAGCGCAATTGCAGATTCATTGTTTCCGAGAACTTCAAGGTTTAGCTTGTGGATGGGTGTTTGGTAGGATGCCCAGTCAATCAAAGAGCCCATTAGTTTGCGACCGACGCCAAGTGAGCGAAAGGGTTTGGCAACAATTAACCCTACGTTTCCGTGATGACGCATTCTTTTTATCGGCTGCTCCGGTTCGAATGAAGCAATGCCACAAATGGTTCCTTCTGATTTGCCTATCACAAGGAGGTGGTAAGGGGAGTAGTGGGAAAATTGGACCCTTCGTGCCTGTTCTTCTGGTGTTATCGTATATTCTTCTTCCGTTAAGATAAGGCCATTATCTTCTTTGATCACTTGCTTTGTGAGTTCATTCATTTCTTTGGCGTCTGTTGTGTGAGCGGTTCTTATGGACATTGTAATACCGTTCGTTAACTCTGCATGAATCGGTTGAATGTAAGCCATCAATGTACCTTCTTTCTGACTGTTCTGATTTACTTTATGAGTCAAAAAAAAGATGGTGAGTGTTGGACAGTTATCACGGTTCTATCCGGTGGTTCATAAGCTACAAGAGTGCGTTTAAAAGAAATAAGGAGTGGTTTCATGGGCTGTAATTGTGGAAATAACAAAATGATGGGAATGGGCCAGATGCCAGGAGGCCCAAATCAGATGATGGGAATGGGTCAGATGCCAGGAGGCCCAAATCAGATGATGGGAATGGG